>NZ_CP040330.1:0-2400000 GCF_005576615.1 Natrinema versiforme | reverse complement strand
CGCCGGCGAAGGGGATGCCGGTCTCGTCCGCCCGCGCCGTCGGGCGCTCGCCGACGAACAGGAAGTCAGCGCCGACGTCGCCGTAGCCGTGGACGACCTGCGTGCGCGTCTCACAGAGCGCCGGACAGTTCGTACACTCCTCGTCCATGCCGTAGGGGTTCGCTCGAGACCGTTGATTCGCGTCCACACTCGTTTCTCGCGTGGCAGCCCCAAAAGCGACGCGCTCCCGCTGGCTCTCGGTCCGCCGCCCGAAAAGGTGGGGGACGACTCGATGGCGAGCTCAGCGGCCGAGACCGCCGCGCTCGTTGACCTCGAGAATGAACTTCACGTTGCGGACGATCTCCTCGGGCGAGGTCTCCTCGGTCTCGTCGTAGAGGTCGCTCGTTCGGTACAGGATGTTGGCGAGCTGTTTGCTCTCGCTGGTGTCGCCGCGAACGTCATCGGCGATCTCGCGGAGGCGCTTGACGCGCTCGGGATCGGGGTCGAACCCGTCGTCGTTGTCGGCGGCGGTTCCCTCCCCGCCGTCGTCGCGGCCGGAACTCATCGGTCGGGCGAGGCGGCCTCGCTGCGCCGGGTCTGGGAGATCCCTTGCCGGTGGACGATCCCGGTGTTGTTGGCGACGTTCTCGGTGATCGTGCGCAGGGCGTCGCTGGTCCCGTCCGCGTCCTTGAGGACCGTCGGCTTGCCGCCGTCGCCGCCCTCGCGGACGGCCGGATCGAGCGGGATCGAGCCGAGGAAGGGCAGTTCGTGTTCGTCGGCGAACTCCTCGCCGCCGCCGGAGCCGAAGATGTCGTGTTCGCCGCCGCAGTCGGGGCAGGCGAACGTCGACATGTTCTCGGCGATGCCGAGCACGACGGTATCGTGTTTGGCGAACATCTCGAGGCCCTTGCGGGCGTCGTCGAGCGCGACGTCCTGTGGCGTCGTGACGATGACCGCGCCGGTGACGGGCATCGTCTGGAGCATCGTCAGCTGGGTGTCGCCGGTCCCCGGCGGAAGGTCGACGACGAGGTAGTCCAGATGGCCCCACTCGACGTCCTCGGTCAACTGGGTGATGACTTTGTGGACCATCGGACCGCGCCAGATGACGGGGTCGTCCTCGCCGGTGAGGAAGGCCATGCTCATCAGCTTCACGCCGTACTTCTCGGGGGGAACGAGGGTTTCGTCCTCCGTCGCCATCGGCGGCTCGTCGGCGTCGACCATCCGCGGGACGTTCGGCCCGTAGACGTCGGCATCGAAGAGGCCGACGCGCGCGCCGAGCTGCGAGAGGCCGGCCGCGAGGTTGACCGCAACGGTCGACTTGCCGACGCCGCCCTTCCCGGAGGCGACGGCGATGACGTTCTTGACGTTCGGCAGCACCTGTTCCTCGCTGGTCAGATCGTCGCGATCGGGGACGCTCGCGGTCAGGTCCGGCTCGAGGCCCTCGGCGGTCAGGACCTCGCGGACCTCCGCGGCGATGTCGCTCTCGGTCGGCGAGTAGGGAGCCCCCAGCGCGAGGTCGATGTCGACCTGCTCGCCGTCGACGGTGATGTCGTTGACGAGCCCGAGCGACACGATATCGTCGCCGAGTTCCGGATCCTCGACCGCACGGAGATGGTCGCGAACGGCGTCTTCGTCCATGTCACTAGCTACTTGCCAGCGTCGAAAAGGGTTGTGTTCGAACCCGTTCGGCCGACGCAGCTGTCCGCTTCAATGGCGAACCGACGATCAGTCCCGCGTGACGGGCTCGTTCCTGTCCTGCCAGATGCTCTCGCCGTCGGAAGCGCGTTCGAGGCCGAGGAGACCACCGACGACGCTCGGATCTTCGGGACTGTCCATGCGGTACAGATCTAGCGACGAAGCGCCATCGTACTCGGTCGAAATCACGAGCGAGATCATCTCTCGGTGGTCCGGAACGCCGTCGGGCATTTCCCCGATGGGACGGCCGTCCACATCGACCAACCGACGAACGAACTCGCCGTTGTTCCCTTCCCAGAGCGTGTCGCCGTCGCGACGAACACAGAGTACGTGACATCGATCGCCCCTGTCGAGATCGTCGGGGAACGACGGATCGTCCATCCCCTCGAACTCGAAGGGTGCGTGGTCTTCGCACATCACGATGTCGCTGGCCAATTCGCCCTCCTCGAGGTCGCGAAACGGGTCCACGTACGTGCGCCGTTGACGTTCGATTTCGGCGCGTAGCTCCGCGAGTGATTCGCCCCCGAAGAGGTAGTCGTCCGTCGACGGAGCGGGTCCAGAGTCCGTGTCACTGCGATCAGTCCCCGGTATCGTCGACTCGCGGACGAGTACGGCACCGTTTTCGAGGTCGCAGACGTTCCGCGCCGGTGCCTCGAGTAGCCGCTCACGACCCCCAAACTGCTCGTGAAACGGCTCACCGAACACCGTTACCCACCCCAGCCGCTCAAGGCGGGTCTTCGGCGGATACCCCTCCGGATACGGATGGACGTCCTGATGGGGATAGGGGATCCATCCGACGGCGAGCCACGGGTCGATCTCGACGGCAAGGTCCGCAATCGCATCGGCGAGCCGATCTGCGCGGTCGCGGGCCGTATCAAGCGGGACATCATACTCTTCGAATGCGGATTCATCCGGCCCGTCAAGCCACAGTACCGTGTCCGGCGCCTCGGCTGATGCCTCGAAATCGAACCGAACCTCGATGGGATAGTCGTCGAGTCGAACTTCGATACTCCCGCCGTTCCCTGTCGCGATGTCGGCGGCAGCGTCGTCGAGCGCGGTGTCTGTATCAAGACCGTTCTCGCGAAGTCGCTCGACGGTCCGGCGGACGAACGGCTCGCCATCCGGCATCTCGTCGGCGAAAAAGAGCGTCCTCGTCGAGTAGCTCCCTCCCATACGCCGACCTGAAGTGGTATCCTAATGCCTGTTTCTACTCCTCGGTGCTCGCGGTCCAGTCAACTTCAGTGATCTGGCACGGACCGAAAGCAGAGCTACGCGTTGAAATCGAACCGCGGCCCGCCGTAGGTCGGGGGATCGGGATCGAGTTCGACCCCCTGTTCGTAGCGCACGAAATTGAGGTAGAACGGCCGGCCACAGCCCTCGAGCGGCTCGCCCTCGAGGTCGGTGACGGTGCCGTCCTCGCCGCAGATGAACTCGATCCCGTCGGCCGACTCGCGGTCCGGATCGTCCGGGGCGGCGTACTCCCAGCCCGGCTGGCTGACCGTCGTCACCGACCGGTCCGCCAGATCCGGCGGGCGCTCGAGGCTCACGACGGCTCCGCAGTGGGGACAGGTGTACCGGACGGTGACTGTCATCGGCGGTCCTAGGGGCCTCGAGAACGTAAGCGTGCGGGCGGCGGCGAGACTGTGGGGAGACGGCGGCGTCCCGAACCGTTTACCCGGCCGCGCGCCGACGGACGGTCTATGACCGAGTTCGACCCCGAGAAGTTCGAGGAGAAATACGTCTACTACTTCGAGGAACTCGAGGAGGCCTACTCGTCGGCCTACCAGCAACTCCACGGCCAATACGACTCGACGGTTCTCAAGGCGATCGACCGGCAGGTGCTGAGCGAGAGCGAGCCGTTCTACGAGGGGAACGGCGAGTTCCGCGTCGAACTCCCCGAGAACCCGCAGGAGCGAGTCGGTGCGGTGGCCGACCACGAGCAGTTCGATGCCGTCCTCGCGGAACTCGTCGACCGAATCGAGAGCGAGTTGCAGCGGCTATTCGAATTCGACGGCGACGCGTAACGACGGCGGCGGAGGCCGGCGACCGCGCGACGGGACCGCTGAGAGCACCCGGAACACCTTTTGCGCTGACCGGAAACCATCAGAGTATGATCGACGAGACGGCCGAGGAAATTCGGGAGATGCAGACGCACAGCTCCTCGGTGGTTGCGGTCCACGCGGCCCAGGCCCTCGAGGAGTTAGTCGAGCGGGACTTTGCCACCGTCGAGGAGTACACCCGTGCACTCGAGCGCAACGGCTCCGTGCTCCGGCGGGCGAACCCCTCTCACGCCTCGCTGCAAAACGCCGTGCGGGAGGTCGTCGGCGACGTGACCGACGCCGATCCCGACACCGTCGAGGCGGCCCGGCGGCTCACCAGCGAGAAGATCGACGAGGTCGTCTCGCGAATCGAGTCCGGCAAGCGGCTGGCGGCCGAAAACGCCGCCGAGGCCCTCGAGGACGGCGCGACGATCTTGACTCATGACTACTCTTCGACGGTAATCCAGGCCCTCGAGCAGGCGACTGCGGCCGGCAAGACGTTCGAGGTCTACGTCACCGAGGCCCGGCCGCGGTACATCGGACGCAAGACCGCCCGGACGCTCGCCGACCTCGAGGGCGTCGAGACGACACTGATCACCGACAGCGCCCACGGGCTCTACCTCGAGGAGTGTGACCGGGTCATCGTCGGCATGGACTGTATCGTCGACGACACGCTGTACAACCGCGTCGGGACGTTCCCGATCGCGGCGACGGCCGCCCAACTCGACGTACCGGTCACCGTCCTCGGCTCGGCCTCGAAGATCGTCAGCGAGGGGTTCGTCTTCGAGAACGAGTTCCGGCCGGGCAGCGAGGTCATGCCCGAGCCCGCCGACGGGTTCGACGTCGAGAACCCCGCCTACGACGCGACGCCGGTCGAACTGCTCGAGAGCGTCGTCACCGACGAAGGCCGGCAGGAACTGTAAGCGCGCTCACGCGCGCTCGCCGAACGTCCGTGGCGAGCCCTCCGTCGGAGCGGCCCAGTCGACGGCGTTGCGTAGCACCCGTCGAACGACCTCGTTCTCGTAGATCGGATACGTCTCGTGGCCCGGTCGGAAGTAGAAGATCCGGCCGTTGCCGCGCCGATAACAGATACCCGACCGGAACACCTCGCCGCCCTCGAACCAGCTGGCGAACACCTGCCGGTCGGGTTCCGGAACGTCGAACGGCTCGCCGTACATCTCGGTTTTCGGGAGTTCGATCGATTCCTCGAGTCCGTCGGCGATCGGATGTCCGGGATCGACGACCCAGAGCCGCTCGGTGCCGCCGTCCTCGCGGTACTGCAGGTTACAGGAGGTTCCCATGAGCCGCTTGAAGGGCTTCGCGTAGTGACTCGAGTGCAGGGGGAGAAAGCCCATCCCCTCGAGGACGCGTTCCTGGACGCGGTCGGCGATTTCGTCCGCGACCTCGTCGTGAGCCTCGTGACCCCACCACAGCAGGACGTCCGTCGACTCGAGGGCGTCGTCGGTGAGTCCGTGCTCGGGTTCGTCGAGCGTCGCGGTCCGAACCTCGTGGTCGTCGACGAGGATTTCGGCGAGGGTCTCGTGGATGCCGTCGGGATAGACGGCCGCGACGGCGTCGTCCTCGCGTTCGTGGCGGAACTCGTTCCAGATCGTGACTGCGACCATGGCGGACCGGTCCGCGCGACGGATGCTTATACTATCGGCTGTTACCCGTGTGATTCCGACGAGCGATCGCGGCAACGCGTCGCTGTCACACCGCCGGTATCGCTCGGTCGATCCGCGCGACGTAAACGTCGAATTGGAATACTAGATTCAGTCAATACATCTGAAGTCTGCTGCCGTAATTGTATAGTAATACGTGAAATACGGAATGGTTGCACAGATTAATCGGTCACAACCCTTATTTCGATCGCCGACTCCCATCCTCTATGGAACGGGATCGGACACAACTGACATCGAAACAAATGGTTTCTCACTGCACCTTTCTCTCTGCTGGGACGGAACCGAGGGCCGACACATGATCGGCGACGGAATCGGTGTCGGCATCGTCGGCCTCGGTGGCATGGGCAATCTCCACGCACGAAGCATTCGCGACCTCGGCGCTGATGTCGTTGCGGGCGTCGACCTCGTCCCGGAGCAACGCGACCGCTTCGCCGAGGAGTTCGGCGCGCAGACCTACGAGACCCACGACGAACTCGTCGTCGACGACGCAGTCGACGCCGTCATCGTTACCACGCCCAACCGGTTCCACGAACCGATCGCCGTCGCTGCCCTCGAGCAGGGACTCGACGTCCTCGTCGAGAAGCCGCTCGCACACACCGTAGAGAGCGCGGAACGGATCGCCGAGGCGGCGGCCCGATCGGACGGCATCTGTATGGTCGGCTTTCACAACCGCCACGCCGCGTCGATGGCCATGTTCGACGAACAACACGCCCGCGGCCGCTTCGGCGACCTGACCCACGTCGAGGCCGACTACGTCCGCCGGCGCGGCGTCCCCGGTCCCGGCTCGTGGTTCACCGACCCCGAACTCGCCGGCGGCGGTGCCTTACTCGACATCGGCGTCCACGCGCTCGACCTCGCGCTCTACGCGCTCGACTTCCCCGAGATCACCGAAGTGTCGGGCGTCGCCCGGACGACGTTCGGTACCGACGCGGAGTACGCCGATCCCGACGGCTTCGGCGACAACTGGGACGCCGAAGCGGAGACCTACGAGGTCGACGACTCCGTCAGCGCCTTCATCCGCACGGCGGAGGGCCAGACGATTTCCCTCGAGGCCGCGTGGGCGACCAACCGCGAGGAGAGCATGGACTTCAAAGTCCGCGGCACGCAGGCGGGTGCCCAGTTCGATATCGGCGACACGAACCTGCGGCTTCTCGAGGCCGGCACGGCCGGCTGCGATCACTACGCCGATGTCAATATGACCGGCGACGAGACGCTGACCGGCTACGGGAAGCAAGACGAGCAGTTCCTCGAGACGATTGCCGTGGGTGCGACGCCGGAGTCGAACACGGTCGAAGAGGCCCTGACCGTCCAACGGGTCATCGACGCGATCTACCGCTCGAGCGAGTCCGGACGGGCGACCCGGCTCGAGGAGTCCCGGATCTCGGAGGCGCAACTCGAGCAGACGACGCGACTCGACTAGTCGGCAGTTTTCTCCCGTCGTTTATTCGCGGCCCCTTCGCTCGCACGGTCCTCGTGTCCACTACTCGTCGAACTCGAAACGCCGCTGACTCGACAGGCTGACCGCTGGGCGGCGGAGAAAACAGAGAAGCTGCCCGTTTCGACCCGTTAGAGGACCTCGTCGAAGTCGTGGTGGCCGTGGATGTCGACGCCCTCGTCGGTGATCTCCGCGAGGAAGACGCCGTTGCCCGAGCCGGTGTCGCGCTCGACGGCGGACTTGATGCCGCGGGCGGCGACCGTCTTCGCTTCCTCGTTGGACATGTCCGGTTCGTAGGCCTGTTCTAAGTGCCCGTAGGCGAGTTGCATCCCGCTCCCGGTGACGGTGTAGTCGTCTTCCATGACGCCGCCTGCGGGGTCGATGCTGTAGACGTGGCTTCCCTCCTCGTCGACGCCGCCCAGAATCGGGTGGATGGCGAAGAACGGGCCGCCGCGGGCGAAGTTACCGGCCAGCGTCGCCAGCGCGTCGATGCTCATTCCCTCGCCGCGTCGGGCCTCGTAGAGGTTGACCTCGGCGCGGAGCGTCGAGATGAACGACTGGGCACCGCCGACCGATCCGACCAGCGTGAGCGCGGCGGTCGGGTGGATCTGCTCGACCTTCTGAACGTTCTTGTTCGAGACGAAGCGGCCACCGAGGCTGGCGCGCATGTCCGTCGCGATGATGACGCCGTCGGCGGTGGAGATGCCGATCGTCGTCGTCCCGGTCTTGTTGACGTTGTCCAGATCGGCCTGCGTCAGGTCGTTCTGGGGCATCGATCCGACCTCCGGCTCGTAGGGGTTCGGATCGTCGGCCAACTGGTCGACCGTCCGAGAGAAATCGGAGTCGTGTGTGGGCGTACGCATTGATCGTACCGTACGACCGGGACGGTATAAAACACCGGCGGTCACCACTGCGGTTTCCGCTTCCCTTGGCCCCCGATCGCGGCTCGAGCGGCGAGCCGGCCGCGGCTTCGAGTCCTGCGGGTCGGCGGTCGGTGGGCGGGAAAATCAGTCGGCGATCAATCGCCGTCGATCAGTGCCGTCCTTATCGCTGCGTGTCTTCGTAGGCTTCTTCGACGTTTGCGAGGACCCGGTGGATCGGGAGGGTGAGACCGGCCTGACGGGCGGCCATCGCGACCGGCATCGCGACGATGCCGACCACGATACAGAGTTGGTACAGTGCGAACAGGGTCGCGTGGTACGCGCGGGATATCATCAGCGTTCATCGATGCCCAGACGGAGGGTGTATATAAGTCTTCTTGAAAAACTGAATTTATAACGGTAGTTAACACACAATTGGGTCGACGCCCGCTCGCGATTAAACTGTAGTTGTTGGAGGAACAACTGGATATTCACTCGAGCCGATGTACAGGTATGTCGGTGGCAATCGATGCGGGGGTGTCTCGTAACGTATGAGAATTATCCCGTTCACGTGCGCACGCTCGGCGGCCGGGAGCGCGACGGCGCGGACGAACCGCAAAGCAGGAAACCCCTCGGACCAACCACCCCGTATGGGAAACTATCTCGTCGCGATGGAAGCGGCATGGCTCGTTCGTGACGTCGATGCGATCGACGACGCGATCGGAGTCGCCGTCAGCGAAGCCGGGAAGCGACTCAACAGCGAAGACATGGACTACGTCGAAGTCGAGGTCGGCGCGACGGGCTGTCCCGCCTGCGGCGAACCGTTCGACTCCGCCTTTATCGCGGCCGATACCGCGCTCGTCGGACTCGCACTCGAGATGGAAGTCTTCAATGCCGACGGCGAAGAACACGCCTCGCGAATCGCGAAGAGCGAGGTCGGCGGGGCGCTGCGCGACGTACCGTTGTCGGTCGTCGATCTCATAGAGACCGAAGAAGACGACGAGGACTAAGACCGAATCCACCGATTCGGTGCTCGAGCCGTTCGATCGGTGTTGCAAATACTTATAGTAGCCACTGAAAGTCATTGTACATCTGATCGCACGACAGCGTGGCGATCAGTATGTAAATCGTTTCAGTGGCTACTATAGTGAGCGTCGGCTATTCTAGCAGCTGTTTCGAACGCCGGCTCCGAGGACCGACCGATGCGGGACTCCGGCCGGAGAGCCCTCTAGTCACCGAATGTGACTTGTCAAAGGGAAGCGTACGGTCAGACATCCCTCATGACTGCGAGAACGTCGCTCCGGTCGCGGGTCAGACTGGGCGGGAGCGTACTGGTGATTCTGGGCGCTATCGCCCTCGTTTCCGCCGACCTCGAGACGGCCGTCGCTCTGGTGGCCCTCTGCGCGGTCGGATACGCGTTCCAAGCGGGGGTGGCATCGGCCGACGGCGGGGAATCGATTCGCCGGTCGCTGGGGCCCGGAGCGAAGTTCGCGGTCGGGACGCTGTGTGTCGCGGGGGCGATCGCCGTCGCCGCCAGCGATGTGATCGACGCGCTCGCGCTGGCGACGACCGCCGTCCTCGGCTACGCGGGCTACCGGTTGGGAAGCGTCGTTCGCGGTGGGATCTACGGAACCGCACTCGGCCTCGTCGGTTCGATCGTCGTCGTTTGTCTGTTCGCTGTGGCCGCGGGACTCGGAGCGCACTCGGCGGGCGGCGTCGGAGCGGTGCTCCTCACCGTGGCGTTTCCGCCGGCGGTCATTGGTTTTCTTCTATGGGCCGGATTCGTCCTCTTGGTCGGTGCACTGTGGGGCCTCGTGTGGGGCAGCGTCGGCGGAGCGATCGCTCGAGTGACTCGCGGCCTCGAGTAGCCCCGCCGTCCCGCCAAAATCGATAGCCGACCCAAAACCCTTTCTATAACCCGTGGTTATTGTTCGATATGGAACTCCCAACGCCTGCCGACCTCCGACAACGCCGCACCGAACTCGGACTCACGCAGAGCGAACTCGCGGACACGGCCGACGTCTCGCAGCCGCTGATCGCCCGGATCGAGGGCGGCGACGTGGACCCGCGTCTCTCGACGCTCCGCCGGATCGTCAACGCCTTGGAAAAGGCCGAAAGCGACGTCATCCGTGCCGAGGACCTGATGAATGAGGCCGTCGTCAGCGTCGGTCCCGGCGACCCCGTCAGCGACGCCGCCCAGAAAATGGAGGAAGAGGCCTACTCCCAACTCGCGGTCATTCAGGACGGCATTCCAGTCGGATCGATCAGCCAGAGCGACCTCGTCCACCTCGACTCCGAGGACCGCGACGAACCCATCGAGGAACACATGAGCGAGAGCTTCCCGACCGTCTCGAAGGACGCCACGTTAGACGAAATCAGCAACCTCCTCGAGCACTACAAGGCCGTGATGATCACCGAGGCCGGCGAAACCGTCGGGATCATCACCGAAGCCGACATCGCCGCACGACTGTCCTAGGCGACTCCGCGATTTGCCGCTGTTCGACCCGATTCGGTTCCGAACTGGTCTCGATCGCCGCTCGTCGACAACCAGCTCATATCAGCCACTAATATTAGCGTGGCGACCGTCTTCCCGATCATGGCAACCAGTGATCGACTCCTCGAGGCGGGCGCAGACGTCTGGGACGCACAGACGAGCCATCCCTTCGTGACGGAACTCGCGGACGGCACGCTCGCCGACGACGCGTTTCGAACGTGGGTGCGACAGGACTACCGGTACCTGCTCGACTACGCGCGCGTATTCGCGATCGCGGGAACGAAGGCGCGCGAGGAGGACACGATGACCCACCTGTTCGGGGTCGCACACACCACACTCGACGAGGAGATGGACCTCCACCGCGAGTTCGCCGCCGACTACGGGCTCTCTCCGGCGGATCTCGAGTCAGTCCGGAAGGCGCCGACCTGTGTCGCCTACACGAACTTCCTGTTGCGAACCGCCCACGAGGGAACGCTTCCGGAAATCGCGGCCGCGATCTACCCCTGCGGACAGGGCTACCTCGACATCGCCGAGCACATGGCCGAACTGGCACCCGACGAAGACCACCGGTACACGCCCTTCATCGAGACGTACACGAGCGACGAGTTCCGTGAGGTCGTCGACTGGATGCGGACCTTCGTCGATCGCTGCGGCGAGCGCCACCCCGACCAGTACGAGGCGATGGAAGACGCCTTCCTCACGAGCGCCCGGCTCGAGTACCGGTTCTGGGAGATGGCCTACCGACAGGAGGGGTGGGGAATTCCGGGGGACGAGCAGTAGATCCCTCCCGACCGGTGGCTGAGTTCTCGAGAGGGGGCACTGGCCGCAGCGAGTTGGGTTTCGATGGGCGCCTCGAGGAGCCGTGTCACGTCCGAATTGACGGACCGTAGATTCCCGTCCCGACTCCGACCGCGTTGGAACCGACTGCCGATTTTTCCTGCAAGAGATACTAGCCTCCGATAGGGATGGATTACTACGATCGACTGCTCGCCGGGATGCTCGCGTCGCTGCTTCTCGGTGCCGCTGTTGGGCTCTACACCGGGATCACTCCTCGATACGGGCTCCTCGGTGGCGCACTGCTGGCGACGCTGTTCCTGTGGGAGGCGGTCGTCCGCCACCCGCCGGTCCCGGCGACCGATCCGCGGTACGCGGCCGCGGTCGTCGTCTGGCACGGCGGGCTCCTCGTCTCCCTTGCACTCGAGTGCTGGTAGTCACGGCGGTGTGCCGGGTTATTCGGACACGCCCCACTGCTCGCCGAGCGACGTGTTCCCGATGCGCAGGAATTGCGGGGTGGCTTAAGGAGCGCGCGACCCAACGGAAACACGGTGTCGACGATGTACAACGCTATTCTCGTCCCGACGGACGGCAGCGAGCACGCGGTCCGGGCCGCCGAACACGCGCTGGCCATCGCCCGCTGGTTCGACGCGCCGGTTCACCTCCTCACCGTCGTCGACGTGGCCGCCGCGGGCGGGCTCTTCAACGCCGGCGGCGTCGACGAGGAGTTCGTCGCCCGACTCGAGGAAGACGGCGCGGCGGCAATCGAGCGAATCGAAGCGATAGCGACTGAGGGGGACGACATTCGCTCGGCGATCCGCAGAGGATACCCGCCCGAGGAAATCCTCGAGTACGCCGACGAGCACGGGATCGAATTGATCGCGATGGGGACCCATGGCCGAACGGGAGTGAACCGCTACGTCGCGGGCAGCGTCACCGAACGCGTCGTCCGCCAGTCACCCGTTCCGGTGCTGACCGCGCGGGCGACCGACGGTGACGAGCCGATCGAGAACTACGACGAAATCCTCCTGCCCACCGACGGGAGCGACGCCGCGGCCGCCGCGGTCGAGCACGGGCTCGCGATCGCAAAGCGGGCGGACGCACGCGTGCATGCGGTCAACATCGTCGATGTCAGCACCCTCGCAGCCAGTCCGCACGTTGCCGCGCCGAGCGACCTCCTCGACGCGTTCGAATCCGAGGGCGAAGCGGCGACTGAAGCGGTCGCAACGCGAGCGCAAGACGCCGACGTGGACGCCGTTACCGCCGTCCGAGAGGGGATTCCGTCCACCGGCCTCCTCGAGTATGCCGACGAGAACGACATCGAATTGATCGCGATGGGGACCCACGGGCGAACCGGCCTCGAGCGCTATCTCCTCGGAAGTACGACCGAACGAACCGTCAGGCACGCGGACGTGCCGGTGCTCACCATCGGGGCGAGCGACGGCGACTCGAGCCAGGACTGAACCGGACCTATCTCGAGGCGCGGCGATTGATCACCGGTCGGCGGTCACCGCTCGCTGAAAGCGGTGCGCGCCGGGACTCACTCGAGGTCGGGACGGGGGGCGTTCTCGTATCGGATCATCTTCTCGGGCTTATCGGAAATCGTCTCGTAGATCCGTCGCAGCGTTTCCTCGGCCGCGAGCAGGTTGTGGTTTGCGAGGAACTCGCGGCCCTCGTCGGTCAGGCGGTAGAACTTCCACGGATAGCCCTGCTGGCGTTCGTCCTCGGGCAGCGCGACCGCCTCGACCATTCCGGCGTCGATCAGTTTCTGGACGTGCTTGTAGACCGTCGCGTCGCTCACGCTCGGGTTCAGCTGCTCGAGTTCGTACATCGACGGCAGCCTCTCGGGATGCTGGAGGATATTGGAAAGCAGCGCAAAGCGCGTTTCTTGGGTCACGAAGCGGACGAGTTCCCGGGCGGTCTGCCCCTCGGGAGTCCCCACGTCGGTGCTCATACGGCCGGATACGGATCGCGGCACCAAGTAGTTTACCCTGCAGTAAATTACTCTGCGGTAAACCCCTCTCCCTCTCGACAGTATCGGAAACGGAAACGACACGGAAACCACTATCAGTAATTCACGAGAATCAGTGGGTATGACAGGCGACGATCCGCCGGTTCCCGAGGAGGTTCTCGCGAGCGCGACGGAGCGACTCGAGGCCGAGGAGCTCTCGCTCGCGGACAACGAGGAGGTCCTCCACGCGTTGAGCGATCTCCGACCGATTTACGAGAGCGAGCGGTCGTACTTCGTCCTCGGGAACTACGACAGCGAGCCGATCCGCCGGCTGAACCTCGTCGTCGACCGGCTGAACCGCCGTCGGGACGCCTACGCCGTCCGGATGGTCGACGTCCGCGGCGAGTGGGACAACGGGATCCAGAAGTTCTGTCTGCTCGCGGACCTCGTGAGCCACGTCGTCGGCGTCGCCGAGCGGGAACCCAGCGGCTTCCTCGTCGAACAGGGGCTGCTCGCGGGCACCGAGGAGTACTTCGAGAAGACCCACGTGCTCAAGCGGACCTACCCCGACGCCGAGGCGGACCACCCCTACGGCTGGATGGAGGACGGGGTGTTCGATCTGCTCGAGGCGAACGATCGGCTCTACCGGTGGGAGACCGAGTCGGACCTCCGCGAGGCCGCGGAGCGGCTCCCGTGACCCGGGTTCGCGAAACCGCCGGAGCAACCGGTCACCGATCAAGCAGGGATCCCATCACCGTCGACTCGGCCTTCTGGAGGTGCTCCGCTGCGGTCGCGGTCGCACACCCTAACTCGCGGGCGACATCCTCGCTGGTCGCATCGCGCGGAACGTCGTAATAGCCGAGTTCGAGGGCGATTTCGACCGCTTCTCGCTGGCGGGCGGGCAGTCGGCTGACGACGCTGTCGGCGGCGACCCGTTCCCCACCGACCGTCTCGATGGTGACGTCGACCGCGTCGGGAGCCCCCTCGACCGCGGCCTGAACGTCGGCCGCCGTCCCGACGATGGTAAACGTGTTCGTCCCGTCCGCGTTGCATTCGATCGGTGGCACCGTCACGAGGCCCCCGCGAGTGAAGGTCTCGAACAGCGAGCGCGCGGCCCGCGAGACCTCGCCCTCGAAGAAACAGTAACACTCCCGATCGGTGACCGGGAGCACCTCGTACTCGGTAACCGTCTCGCTCTCCGCCAGCACGCGTTCGAAGCGGCGGTACTCGCCCTCGAGTCGGAACAGGAACGCCGTCGGCGGGGTCGCGACGTTCCAGTTGACGATCAACGCTCGCTCGAGATAGGTCGCCCCGCCCGCGAGGCGGTCGTATATCGGCGGTGCGTAGCTCCCCTGCGGATCCAGAGTGATGCGGACGCGCTTCATAGTTCACCGTACGACTGTTCGATCGAAAACGATTTTCCCGGGGGTGAGCCGAGTGCAAACGGACGCTCGGGGAACGGTATAAACGTGGACGAAATCTTCGGCCGTATCGATTACTGCCGGGAGCCCGTTCGGTCGGGTATGCAGCGAAACGTCGGCGGATTGGACCGAATCGTCAGGGGAGCGCTCGGAATTTGGTTGCTCGCAGTCGCCGTCGCGGCGGCGATCGCCGATCGACGCCTCATCGCGGTGACGGCCGGGATCGCAGCGTCCGGTCTGCTGTTCAACGTCGCGACGCGGTTCTGCGGCGGGAACTACCTGCTGGGTATCGACACGACCGACGCCGCGTCCTGTTCCCGGGAGTGAGACCGGAACGCGACCGATTGCCGCGACGGCTCACTGGTGACCGGACACCGGAACCGGCTCGTAGGGCTCCTCGAGGTACGCCATGTCTGACTCCGATAACTCGATCTCGAGGGCTTCGACGGCCTGCTCTAGGTGTTCGACGCTGGTTGTGCCGACGATGGGCGCGTCGACCCAGTCCTTGTGGAGCAACCACGCGAGCGAGATCTGGGCCATCGTCGCGCCCTTCTCGGCGGCGATTTCGGCGACACGGTCGTTGATCTCGCGGCCGCCGCCCTCGCGGTAGGGATGGTCGTACATGTGCTCTTCACTCTCGCCGCGGGTCGTGGCGTCGATCTCCTCGTGGGGACGCGTGAGATAGCCCCGAGCCAGCGGCGACCACGGGAGGACGCCCACGTCCGCCTTCTCACAGAGTGGTAGCATCTCGCGTTCCTCCTCGCGGTAGACGAGGTTGTAGTGGTTCTGCATCGTGACGAACCGCTCGAGGTCGAGCCGGTCGCTCGCGTGCAGCGACTCGGCGAACTGGTGGGCCCACATCGAGGAGCCGCCGATGTATCGGATGTGACCCCGTCGAACGGCGTCGTCGAGCGCGCGCAGCGTCGTCTCGATTGGCGTGTCGTCGTCCCAGCGGTGGATCTGGTAGAGGTCGATGGTGTCCATCCCCAGTCGCTCGCGGCTCGCGGCGAGTTCCTGTTCGATCGCCTTGCGGGAGAGCCCGCCCGAGTTCGGGTCGTCCTCGCGCATCCGGAAGTAGCCCTTCGTCGCGACGACCGACTCCTCGCGGTGGCCCTCGAGCGCCTCTCCCAGAATCCGTTCGGACTCGCCCTTTGAGTACAGGTTCGCGGTATCGAAGAAGTTGATTCCGAGGTCGATCGCGCGGTCGATGATCGCTGTACTCTCCTCGTCCTCTAAGACCCACTCGCGCCAGTCGCTCGAGCCGAAGCTCATACAGCCCAGACAGAGCCGGCTGACTTCCATCCCGGTCGAACCGAGGGTCGTGTACTCCATACCGGTTCTACGCGAAACTGCGGGAAAACAGTACGTGGGGCGGCAATCGATCACGGGCTCGTCACGCTTCGGTTCGTGCGACGACGGGCGACGAGGAGACGGCGTCGCCGGCGGTCGGGCGAAATTCCGGTTACCGTCCGAACAGTCTCCGGAGGACGTTCCGCTTGCTGGGTCGTTCGGCCAGCAGTACCGAGCTGTCGACCTCGTTGACGACGTCCATGTGGAGGGAGTCGCTTACGAGCCGCGACAGCAGCCCCGCTTCCGTCGCGCCGATGATCACGAGCGAGTGATCGGCCGCTTCCCGACAGATCGCTCCTTCGATGTCGCCGGTGTCGTCGATCGTGAGATCGGCATTCTCGAGGTCGTGTTCGGCGGCCCAGTTCGCGAGGAACGTCCGGCCACCGGCGCGCTCCTCGGCGTCGTCGACGACGTGCAGGAGCGAGACAGACGACCCGTCCGCCTGCTCGAGCGTTCGCGCGACTTCGGCGCTCAGGTCCGAGTCCGGACCGCCCGCGGTCGGGAGGAGGATTTTCGAGGTGTCCAGATCCCGATCCTTCAGGACGAGGAAGTCACAGGGGAGGTTGCTGGTCAGATTGCTGATTCGGCCCTCGGAGCGCCCCGCGCCCCACGGCCGATCGTCGCCCCAGCCGAGCACGACGAGGTCCGCCCGCTCGCGCTCTGCGGTGTCGAAGACGTCCTCGAACGAGCGGTGGGAGACGACCGTCGAGGTCTCGCAGCCGATATCGTACGACGAGACCGTCTCGCGGATCTCCTCCATCTGGTTTTCGGACTCGGAGACGATCCGTTGGTTGCGCCCGGAGCCGTACCGCATCGATCGCCGGTCCGGTACTTGGACGATGTGGACGGCGTGGACGACCGCGTTCTCGTGGTTGTTTGCCAGCGTACAGGCCAGGTCCAC
This sequence comes from Natrinema versiforme, assembly GCF_005576615.1. Classification (NCBI taxonomy): domain Archaea; kingdom Methanobacteriati; phylum Methanobacteriota; class Halobacteria; order Halobacteriales; family Natrialbaceae; genus Natrinema; species Natrinema versiforme. Next base: position 2,383,419 of record NZ_CP040330.1, on the reverse strand, counting down.
GATCCGCGACTCGGTTCGGGGATTCGATATCGGGACGAGCACGCGGTAGGTCTCCCCGTTGTCGGTCACCGACGACTCCGCGGTGTCGATCAGGGGAACGTACGACCGACCGGCGTACCCTCCGAACAGCCACTCCCGCATCGAGAGCTGGCGCTCGTTGCCCTCGAACCGGGCCGACTCGAGGCGGCGTTCGCTCGTCTGGAAGTAGTTGACGACGGTCACCAGTAAGATGCCGCCGATGGTGTTCCCGAGGAGGACCGGCAGGACGAACTGCGAGAGGCCGACGAAGAGGTCGAATTCGCCGAGGAAGACGACGTAGGCCATCTCGGTAAAGGAGGTGACGACGTGGAACAGGTTCCCGATCGGGATCGCGAGGAAGGCCATGTAGACGATGACGATCCTGGCGATCGTCTCGCGGGCGGCGTACTCCACCCAGACGACGCCGGCGACGATCAGGCCGGCGAAGGTCGCCTTGAAGAAGAGATCGAGCCACGCCGTCTCCATGCCGTGGGTTCCGAGATACATCGCCGCGTCGGCCGCTTCGGGCGAGAACACGCCGCCCCACGCGAGCGCCGCCGCACCGAGCGCGCTGCCGGTGAAGTTGCCGGCGAGCACGATCGTCCAGTGGCGCAGGAGGGCGGGGATGCTCGCGATTCGCTCGAGGGAGAGCGCGACCGGCGGCAGCGTGTTCTCGGTGTAGAGCTGGTAGCCGCCGATGATGATGTAGATGAAGCCGAGCGGATAGAGCAGCGCGCTCAGTATCGGATGGCCGCCGGTCGAGGCGTACAGCGAGGCGTACAGCAAGACCGTGATCGTAATCGCGAAGCCGGCGGCGATACCGCTGAAGAACAGTTCGCGGCTCCCCGAGGTGACCTCCTCGTCGGCCGCGGCGACGATCCGCTGGAAGACCTCGTCGGCGGAGAATCGATCGCGGACGACCGCGCCGACCGCTGGCGCACCGCTTCTGGACCGTTCGACGGCCTCTCGAACCTGTTCCTGCTCGGGCGGCGCTTGCGCTCGCCGCTCCTGGTCGGGCGGATCGCGGTCCGTCCGCTCCTGATCTGGATTACTCATTAGCAGACACGCACTCGTAGACGGACAAAGCGTTTAGGATCTGCCATTGCAGCGGTTCCGAAATCCGGGCGGGTCGAATCCGCCTCGAGCACCTACAGCGAATCCGGCTCGAGCCGGTCGATCCACCGCCTGAGCGCGACGAACGCGCCGACCGCGAGCAGGCAGTAGCCGGCGAGTAACGCCCACGTCGTCGCCGTCGGATTCCCGATCGAGAACTTCGCGACGGTGTTCGCGGGGTGTTCGGGCAGGATCGTCGCGACGACCAGCGCGCCGACGGTGGCCACGGAGTAGAGCAACTGGGCCTGCCGGCGGTCCGGTGCCCACAGTGCGATCGCGACCCCGACCGTGACGACGAGCAGGGAGAGCGCGGCCACCAACACGACCAGGGCCGCGGGACCCGCGATCGACGTGCCGTTCGCCGTCAGCAGGAAGAGCCACGCGATCGCCTGCAGCGGTGCCAGCGCCGCGATCGCCAACAGTTTCGCGTCGATCACGTCCGCGAGCGAGAGCGGCGCGACCCGGAGCAACTCGAGGGTCCCCCGCTGGCGCTCCTCGATCAGCGAATCGACGACGATCGAGCCGCTGATGAACACCGGCAGGAAACACAGCAGCGGCAGCAGGATGGTGTAGGTGAAGCCGGCGTAGGGACTCGCCTGAACCTGAGACGGGACTGGGACCGGCGACTGCTCGAGTCGCCCGGACTCGGCGTTTTGCTGGCGCTCGACGCGCTCGACGTTCTCTAAGGTGTCTCGAAGCTGAACGACGAGCAGGGTGGTCTGTAACCCTTCTTCGGGGGCGGTGACGATGACGCTAAGCCGGCCCTCGTCGTTCCGGTTCGCGTCGAGGACGGCCGACACCGCGCCGGCTTCGAACGCCTCGTAGGCGGCCGTGCGGTCGTCGTACCGCTGGGCGGTGACGCCGTCGCGCTGGTTCGAGACCGAAAGGAGGGCCTCGGTGTCGTCGCCGGTGACGGCGACCTCCGTCTGGTAGCCGTCGACCGAGCCCGGATCGTACAGCGAGACGAGCCCGACGACCAGAAACGACGAAAAGGCCGCGATGAACAGCTGAATCGCCAGCGCCAGCACGATCGTCTTCTCGGAGCGCAGCGAGCGCAGCTCCCGGCGAGCGACCGCCCAGCGGGCACCCCACGTCGATCCCGACTCGGTGCCGCCGTCGGCTCGAGCCGGCGGATTCGGGCCTCGTCGGCTCGAACTCGAGTCCGACTGCCGCTCGGGATCACGACCGCGGTCGCGATCACGAGACAAGGAGGATCACCCCCAGATTGTAGGCCGCGTGAACGAGCGTCGCGGCGAGGAAGCCGGCCGCGTAGCCGGTCCGACCGCGGCTCGCGCCGACCGCCGAACAGACGGCGGTCGCGACGTGCAAGGCAAGCGGCGCGAGAAAGACCGCGACGAGTATCAGCGGGTCGCTCGAGACGGCCGGCCCGAAGGCGGCGAGGCCGACCGACAGGTCGGGCAGGCCGACGAACTGGACGACGTGGGTGAGCTTCTCGCCGACGAAGAAGCCGGCTCCGGAGAGCACGCCCAGGACGGCGGCGGTCCGGAGCGTCGCGTCGAACCGCGAGCGGGCGAAGCCGGCGTAGACGTGGACGCTCTTCGCGACTTCCTCGATCGCGGCGGCGACGACGACGATGACCGGCACCGCGAACGACTCCGGCAGGGCGAACAGCAGGGCGACGGCGAGGAGTTGGCCCGCGAAGACGAACGGGATGAAGAGGATCGAGAGGACGAAGACGCTTCGCCGGCCGCGGATGCGACTCGCGATCGCGTCGACGACCTTCGTCGGGATCGGCTTCTGGGCGAACATGTCCTCCTCGCGGTAGACGCCGATCCCCAGCAGGAAGAGCACGGCCGCACACAGGTAGAACGGCCCGGTCGAGAAGAGGTACTCCCCCAGTCGGATCGAGCCGTCTTGGAGGTCGGTCACGACCAGCGTCAGCGGCGAGATCAGCGCGATCGAGTGGACGTCGGTGAAGATCGCCGGAATGAACGTGTACGTCGTCAGCACGACGCTGATTGTGACCGTGACGAAGGTCAGTTCCTTGAACGAGCGGGCGAGCATCGCGCCGGCGAACGTCGCCGCCAAGAACAGCAACGCGATGGGCAGCGCCGCGGCGACGGCGATCGGCCCGCCGCCGATCGCGAGCGCGATGGCGACGACGATGCCGATCAGCCCGAGCAGGTACGGCAGCGTCTTCCCCGCGACGATCTCGTAGCGAGAGACCGGCGAGACAAGCAGCAGTTCGCCCCGCCGCTTGACCCGTTCGTCCATGATCGTGCTCCCGTAGGCCTGAATGACGAAGTTCATCGGGACGACGAACAGGAACGCGAGCACGAGCGACTGGAAGGGGAACGGCGGCGCGATCGAACCCGGCGTTCCCGGCGCGGTCGACGCCGTCGACCCGTCGCCGACGTTCGGAACCTGCAGGGGGCCGTCCCCGCCGCCGTCGGTACCGTCCGCTCCCCCGCCGGTCGCGGGGTCGCCTCCACCGCTGCCGTCCGCACTCTCGCCGGCTCCGTCTCCGCCGCTGGTTTCGTCCCCGGTCCCACCGCCGCTGCTCCCGCTCCCGTCGGTCGTTCCGGAATCGCTCGAGCCGCCGAGATCTCGTTGCTGGTACTCCAGCGAGACGAGCACCGGATACGCGGCCGCCTGATCGTCCTCCTCGTCCATCAGCTTCGCGTTGTACTCACCGACGGCGTCGCGAAAGGCGTCGTAGGCGGCCTCGCCGTTGTCGCCGGTGTGGCCGATCCGCCCGTCTCGAGTCACCACGACGTCGACGGTCGCGTCGCCGCGGATCGAGACGGTATCGGCGTTCGCATCGCCGCCGCCCTCGGACTCGATCTCCGAAAGCGACACCGGCCGGAACTGCTCGCTGTGGACTGCGACGTCGTGATAACGGCTGTCCTCGTCGACGCCGACGACGTAGATCTCCCGCTCGAGCCCGAGGCCGTCGCCGGCGGCCGTGAACCCGGCGGTGCCGATCGCGAGCGCCATCACGAGGAGGACCAGCACCGTCTTCCGGTCGACGGTGCCGACGCTCCGGGAGACCTCCCAGCGGGCGATTCTGGCCGTGCGTGCGAGAACCCCGCGGAGGTGACGGACGAACAGCCGAAGTCGCGCGACAATTCCGCGGAGGCGACCGTCGCTCACGCCTCGGATTCCTCCGCTGGCTCGCTCGCGACCTCGAGGAAGATCTCCTCGAGGCTCGGCGTCTCCGTCTGGATGTCGGTCACACGGCCGCCGGCCGCTTCGACAGCGTCCCGGACCGCATCGACGGCGGCCATGTCGCCGACGACGTGGCGGACCTGCCCGTTCTCGCGGGTGACCTCGAGCGGCCCCACCGTCGCGTCGAGACCGGCGCTGCCGTCGTCGGTCGCGTAGACGTGGTACTCCGTGCCGCCGTGGGCGTCTCGGATCGCCTCTAACGTACCGCGGGCGACGATCCGGCCGTCGTTCATGATGACGATCCGGTCGCAGATGCTCTCGACGTGAAAGAGGTTGTGCGCGCTGAAGACGATCGTCTTGCCCTCCTCGCTCAGTTCGCGGGTGAACTCGATGATGTAGTTGGTCGTCAGCGGGTCCAGCCCCGACGCCGGCTCGTCGAAGATCAGCACGTCGGGGTCGTTGACCAGGGCCCGCGCGATCGCGACCTTGCGCTGCATCCCCTTCGACATGTTGCCGATCCGCCGGTCGCGGTGCTCGAGATCCAGTCGATCCAGCGAGTCGTGAATCCGCTCGCGGGCCACGTCCGCGGGCACGTCGTAGAGGTCGGCGAAGAACTCGAGGTAGTCGATCGCGGTCATCTCCTCGTACAGCGGTGACTCCTCGGGGAGGAAGCCAAGCCGGCGCTGCATCGCCGGCTCGCCGGGCGTGTGACCGGCGACGACGGCGGTGCCGGCGGTGGGCTCGATCAGCCCGGCCAGCATCTTCAGCGTCGTCGTCTTCCCCGCGCCGTTGGGACCGACCACGCCGAAGACCTCGCCGCGCTCGATCGCGAAGGAGCTTCCCTCGACCGCGGTGAAGCCGCCGTACTCCTTCCGGAGATCGTCTACCTCGAGTATGGCCATTGGATAGGCCGACGGAGGGAGCCACCCCAGTAAAGTCTAGCGGCCGGCGACTGTCCGGCTCGAGCGACTGCTGCTCGCGTCGCGGAAACCCCATTGTCGTGGACACCGAACTCCCGACCGATGACTCAGATCCGGACCGCGCGGACCCCGGACGGGCGTCGGCTCGAGGTCTCGCACGTCCTGTCCGTCCCCGCGGTCGAGGCGTGGGACGCCCTCGTCGATACGACACAGTGGCCGGAGTGGTCGCCGCTCGTCAATGGCGTCGAGGCGACGGACCACCGGATTCGAGCCGACACGACCGGCCGGATTCGCGTCCCCGGCGCGTGGCTGCCGTTTCGGATCACATCGTGTACGGCCCGCCGCTGGACGTGGCGCGTGACCGGGTTCCCCGCCGCCGGCCACCGGGTCGACGACCTCGGCACGGATCGCTGTCGGATCGCCTTCGAACTACCGCTGCACGGCACGGGCTATGTCCCCGTCTGTCTGCGAGCACTGGAGAACCTCGAGGCGCTGCTCGAGGGAGGCGAAACGGTCGATCAGTAGCGACAGTCTCGTATCCGAACCGATTATCGAAGCCGACGGGCCGCCAGCAAACATATAACTTTACTAACTAGCGGACGGAAGCCGCCGATGCACAGTCCGCCAGCCGATCGAGCGATGGAGCGGATCGCGGCCCAGAGACGATGACGAGTACGGCAACGGAACGCGTTACGAGCGCCCGCCGTTTGGTCGATCACGGCGTCGACATCGCCCGCATGGAGTGGCGATGCTACCGCCGCGAAGCCGGTTGGTCGCGGGCTCGCAGATGGCTCCTCGTTGGGGTCGGACTCGCAATCTCCATCGCGCTCGGCGTGGCCGCCCACTCGGTCGCTCGCGATCTCGCGTTGGGCCGGCCGTTACCGGCCCACGAACTGTGGATCGCCGGCCTCTTCGCGTTCGTGTGGCCGGTCTGGCGGAGCGCCACGCTGACACACGACCGGTTCTCCCGCCTCGAGCCCGAGATGCTGTTGACGACCGTCACGGCGAGAGCCGCCGGGCTGGGGTTGCTCGGGTTCGTCTTCGCGTGGATCACCGTCTCACTGGTCGCACCGACACTCGCCGTCGCCTGCGGGATCGCGCTCGGACTCCGATCGCCGGCAGTCGCACTCACGGTCGTCGTCGCGGTCGCAGGGACGACGGCGCTGTCGGTCGTGGTCGGCGTTGCGGGCAGGCTCGCCGTGCAGTTCGTCGGGACGCGACTCTCGAGTGGCCGGTTCTACAGGGATTTGTTCGCGCTGTTCGGCTGGGCGGTGATACTCGGTGTGGCCCTCGTATTTCGGGATGCGGTCGCGGCGGCCGTTCCCGCCCTCGCCGGCTTCGGTTCCCTCTCGGGGACCTGGTTCGTCGATCTGGCGCTTCTGGGTGCGGGCGACCGAGCAGGTATCGAAGCGCGTCACGGACTGGCCGCTCTCGGCCTCCTCGTTCCCGCGGTAGCGCTTCTCGCGGGCGCGACGACCGTTCTCGTTCGCCGGCTCTGGGAGGCCGAACCGGTCGGTTCCGGCGGCACCGGCGGCTCGCACCCCCTCGTCCGTGAGGGACGGTTAGACCGTCTCCTCGAGAATCGGATCTCCCGGCCGGTCCGGACGGTCGCTCGAGAGCGGTGGCTCGTCGAACGCCGCGCCCCGCGGGGCCTGTTGAACACGGCGTACGTCCTGGTGTTCGTGAGCGTGATCGTCCTTCCCGTGTTCGGAATCGTCGGCGTGCCGCTGTTGGTGCTGGTCGCGGCGTCGCTGGGACTGGCGGCCGGTGTCGCCTTCGGCTCCGATCCCGTTGCGGTCGCGTATCGCGTTTTCCCGATGCTCCTCACGACGGTCGGAGGACGGCAGTTCGTCGCCGGCTTGGTGCTCGCCGCGGTCGTCGCCGGCGTCCCGGCCGTGGCTATCGTCGTCGTCCCGATCGGGCTGTTCAGTTCTGCCACGCTCCTCGAGTCGCTGGCGGTTGTCCTCCTCGGCGTCGCCGTCTGTGCGTGTGCGACCACGGTCGCCGCCGCGATCGGGTTGGGGGTCGACCGCGAGGCGCTTGCCCCCGTCCCCGCGTTTTTCACCGATATTCCAACGTACGCAGAGCGCGGCTGGGAACCGTTTTACAGGCTCGCGATCGTGTTCGGGGTTGTGTCGGTCGCGGGACTGCCGGCGGCGCTGGGCAACGTTTCGGCGGTCTACGAAGGCGGGGTCGGGATCGGCGTGCCGGCGACCGCCGTTCGGGTCGGCTCGCTCCTTCTCTCGGCGCTCATCGCTGTCGCGATCTCGAGCGTGGCGTACCGAATCGCAGTCAGGCGATACCGACAGTACCGAACGACGTGATTTCAGATGACAGAAACGAGCGACGAGCCGGCGATCGTGACGGACGGACTGACCAAGGAGTACGGAGACACGACCGCCGTCGATGACCTAACAATCGCGATCGATCCCGGCACGGTCTACGGCTTTCTGGGACCGAACGGCGCGGGGAAGACGACCACGATCCGGCTACTGACGGCGCTGGTTTCGCCGACCGGCGGATCGGGTCGCGTCGCCGGCGCACCGATTACCGACCGAGAAGCGATTATCGACCACATCGGCTACCTCCCGGAGTCGCCGCCGATCCGCGAGACGCTCACGGCCCGCGAGCAACTCCAGTACCACGGCGGCTTGCGCGATATGGACCCGGCCGAACTCGAGGGACGCATCGAGTCGCTCCTCGAGCGGTTCGACCTCGCCGACGATGCCGACGACCGAATCGTCACCTACTCGAAGGGAATGCGACAGAAGACGGGGCTCATACAGGCGATCATGCACGAGCCGGACGTGGTCTTCCTCGACGAACCGACCAGTGGGCTCGATCCGCGGGCAGCGCGGACGGTCCGCGAGACGATCGCCGACCTCGCGGCAAACGGAACCACCGTCTTCCTCTCGACGCATGCCCTCCCCGTGGTCGACGAACTGGCCGACGTGGTCGGCGTCCTCTACGAGGGGTCCCTCGTCGCCGAGGGCGACCCCAAAACGCTCGCGTCCCGCGCCGAGCGCGGCGACGCCACCAGCCTCGAGGACGCGTTTCTCGAGATTACCGGCGACCTGCGGGAGGACTGACCGGTGCCGAGACGGTGCCGAGAGACCAGTACTGCCGGCTCGAGTCGCCACTCGGCGGCGTCGAGGACAGCCTACGACGGCCGCTCGAGCGAGAAGCGATCATCCGTCCGCGCGTAGAGACTCCCCGCGAGCCGGCCGACGGCGTCGATCTCGTCGATGTCTATTTTTCCGTCGGTCGTTACCGACTCCGCGAGATGGACGTGGCGGACCTCGCCGAGGACGAGCGTCGAACCGCCGACGTCGATCAGATCGCGGAGGGTACACTCGAAGGCCACCTTCGCGCCGGCGACGCGCGGCGGGTCGACCGCGGTCGAGTCGGCCCGCTCGAGGTCGGCGTGGTCGAACTCGCTCTCGCCGGCCGGCAGCGTGGCGCTGGTCTCGTTCATCGCCTCAGCGAGGTCTTCGGTGACGAGATTGACGACGAACTCGCCGGTGTCGCGGGCGTTCCGCGGCGTGTCCTTGAGCCCCTCGGCACCGTCGACGGGTGCGAACAGCAGGACCGGCGGGTCGACCGACGCGACGGTGAAGAAACTGTACGGCGCGAGGTTGTCGACACCGTCCTCGCTTTTGGTGCTCACCCACGCGATCGGCCGCGGGACGACCGCACTCGAGAGGATCCGATAGAGCGAGCCCTCGCGCTCGTCGACATCGATCTCGAGGCCGTCAGTCTCGTCGCCGGCCGTCGACCCGTCGTCCGTCATCGTCCGGCCTCCGACGACCGATCCGCGGTCGCTGCTATCACAGGCGTTCGCCGGCAATCTACTAACACGATGTTACCCGGTTCGGATCCGAACTACTAAAGCAGTTCGCGACGTAGTCGCTGGCAGAACCCATCGATGTCATCCCCGCAAACGCAATCCCGCGAGCAACTCGACGACGCCTGCCCGGTCATCGCCTCCCTCGAGCAGATCGGCTCCCAGTGGCGGCTGGCGGTGCTCCACGAACTGCTCGACGGCGAGCAGCGCTTTAACGAACTCAAGCGCTCGACCGGCGCGAACGCGCGGACCCTCTCGCGCGTGCTCGACGACCTCGGCGAAATGGGGTTCGTCCGACGCCGTATCGAAGAGGACGCGCCGGTCGCGACCTACTACAGCCTCACCGGCAAGGGCGAGTCCCTCGAGCCGGTCTTCAACGAGATCGAGTGCTGGGCCGGCTCGTGGCTCGAGGAGAGCGCGCTCGAGGAGCAGTAACGCCGCCCGACGCGTATCGCGTTCCGTTCTCCGACGCTTCGAGACCGCTCGACCGACCGGTCTCGAGATCCGAACCGCCAACCGATCCCGTTCAGTACGGCAGCACGAACAGCACGACCGCCAAGAACGGGATCAATGCGAGCAACATCGTGACAGCGTAACCGAACATCTCTCGCGCCCGGATCCTCGTGATCGCGAGCAGCGGCAGCGCCCAGAACGGGTTCAACAGGTTCGTGTGTGCGTCCCCGACGGCGTAGGCGATCGTCGCCTGTCCGACCGGTATCCCGACCTCCTGTGCGGCCTCGAGGACGGGCGGCCCGAGGACGATCCACTCGCCGCCGCCGGAGGGAACGAAGAGGTTGACGATCGCGGCCGTGAGCCACGCGATCACCGGAAACGTCTCGGGCGTCGAGACCGCCAGTAGCGCCTCGGCCATCGTTTCCGCCAGCCCGGACCCGCTCATCATTCCCTGGATGCCGGCGAAGAAGGGGAACAGGAGGATGATCCCGGCGGCGGCGTCCGCGGCGTCGCCGAACCGCTCGCGATAGAGCGCCGGGCGGGTGTAGATCGCGAGGCCGGCGAACAAGAATCCGAAGTTTAGGACGTTCAGATCCAGCGCATCCAGCCCTCTGGTCGCGAACTCCCAAACGATTACCGCGACGCCGGTCAGCGCGATGACGCCGCCCAGCAGCCGGCTGTTATCGATCGTCTCGGCCGGGACGCGGTCGTCGCTCCGCTGGTCCGCTGCGACCACGTCGTCCGCCGCAGCGTCGTCGACGTCGCCGTCGGCCGCCGACTCGAACAGTTCGCTCTCGGGAATATACTCGGTGATCTCCCGCGAGCGCTCCGTCGAGGGCGTCAGCAGGAACAGGACGACCGCGGCGAAGAGAATCGACAGCGCGGTGAGCGCGAGCGCGTAGCCGCTGAAGACCGTCGCCGAGGTACTGACTGGCTCGTCGATGACGCCGAGTTCGATGAACTCGTTGCCCGACGTCGCGAGCAGGAGCGGTGCCGAACCGGACAGGCCCCAGTGCCACGTCAGTCCCAGCCCCATGTAGCCCGCCACGCAGAGCAACGGGTAGTGGACCGCGATCCCCTCGCGGTAGGCGGCCTTCCCCATCTCTCGAGCGAAGATCGCTCCGACGACCAGGCTCAGTCCCCAGTGGATCCAGGCCAGCGCCATCGAGACCACGCCGACCAAGACGACGGCCTGTCCGCTGGTGTTCGGGATCGTCGCCAGCCGCTGCAGCGCGTCGTTGACCCGCGGGTGATAGGCGATCACGAATCCGGTCATGATGATCAGAACCATCTGCATCGCGAAGGTGAGGAACGCCCAGAACCCGTCGTACCAGTGTTGGATCATCTCCGTCGGCCCCTGTCCCTCGACGATCATCCCGACCGCGAACACGACGTAGGACAGAATAATCGCGAACAGGAACGGACTCGGCATCCACCGCTCGACGACGTTCGCGATTCGGTTCCCCAGCCGTTCGATGACGTTACCGGTCGTGGCCGCTCTGTCTGCTGCCCCCATATGTGTGGCGATAACAAATCCCGTGTTAAGCGTTATGTGCCGCGACAGAAGAGTACGACCGAATGCGTCCCGATGACGGTTCGGATCGACCGCGCGAGACGGCCGGAGCGATCGACGGCGCGGCCTCGACTCCCGACAGCCGCGTCTACCGCGGCTGGTACGTCGTCGCCGGCGGCTTCGTCGGCGCGTTCGTCGTCTTCGGCCTCTCCTATGCGTTCGGCGTCTTTCTCGAGCCGATTCAGCGGGACCTCGGGATTTCGCGCTCGGCCGTCTCGCTGGTCTTCTCCCTGCAGACGGTCGTCATCTACCTCGCCGCGGCGATCTTGGGCGTGGTTGCCGACCGCCTCGGCGTCCGTCGGCTGCTGGCGTTCGGCGCGGCATCGCTGGCGATGGGCGGTCTCTGGACAAGTCGGACGGACTCGTACGGCGGGCTCTTGGTCGCCTACGGGATCCTCACGGCCGTCGGTCTCGGTGCGATCTACGTCGTCTCCTACGCCACGGTGCCGCGGTGGTTCCAGCGCCGCCGCGGCCTCGCGACCGGTATCGCGACCGCCGGCCTCGGCATCGGGATGGTCGCGATGTCGCCCGCCGCGAGCGCGCTCGTCGGCGTCCTCGAGTGGCGACTTGCCCTGCTCGCGCTCGTCGTCGCCGCGACGGTCGCCGTCGCGGTCGTAACGCCGCTGTTCGACGACGATCCGTCCGCGAGCGAGACGGGAGCGGAGTTCCCGGACGGCGTTCCCGACCACGAACCGCCGGAGTGGGAGACCTATCGACGGGAATTGGTCGCGGTCGCGACCTCGCGAGCGTTCCTGCTGGTGTTTGCGGGCTGGGTGTTCGTCTACGCGACGCTGTACGCCGTCCTCGTTCACATCGTCCCCTATACCGGTGACATCGGTCTCGGTGAGGGGACGGGTGCCATCGCGCTCGCGGCGATCGGTGGGACGACGGCGGCGGCCCGGATCGGGATCGGTGCGCTCGCGGATCGGTTCGGTCGTGTTCGGACGTTCGTCGCCTGTTCAGCCCTTATGGGCGTGTCGACGCTGTGCCTCCCGCTCGTCGACTCCGCTGCGGGGCTGTACGGCTTCGCCATCGTCTTCGGGATCGCCTACGGCGGAAACGGGGCCCTGCTCTCGCCGCTGACGGTCGAGCTGTTCGGGACGGCGAACCCGAATGCCGTCTTCGGACTCGTCTCGCTCTCCTTCGCCGTTTCCGGGCTCTTCGCCCCGTGGGCTGCCGGCCTCACCTACGACCTCACGGGAACGTATACGCCCGCCTTCCTCGGCGCGGGGATCGCAGGCCTGCTCGGTGCCGGACTAATCGTGCTGGCCGACGCCAACGCGTAGCGGCTGGTAGGCCGTACTCGCGCTCGGATTCAGCGGAGCGCACCCGGCGAAAAACGAGATCTTCGAGACGCGCCGAGTCGGGGAATTCGTCGATCCGGTCGGCGAGTTGATTGGTGCGTTCGGCCGAGCGGTCAGCCGTCGGTCTCGAGTTCGACCAACTCGAGCGAGCGATCGAGGTGACAGACGTCGTGTGGCGGCTCGCCGACGATTTCCGAAATTCGGTACTCCTCGTCGAACTCGACGCCGTCGGGTTCGCAGTACTCGTGGCTCGGACACTCGACGTACGGGCAGGGGCCCGGCAGGCTCGTTTTACTGCCGGCGAAGGCACCCTTCGAGGTGATGTTCGCACGCGTCGGGGCGGGTTCGACTTCGACGGCGCGAACGCCGCCGTCGTGCATGGCACACTCGAGGGTCTGGGCGTTCTCGCGGACGGACGTGACGCGGTACTTCGTGCCGGTGGAGAGGTTGAGACACTGACTGCGGTAGGGACAGCCGGCGCAGGCGTCGGCTTCGCCCTCGTAGACGAACTCGGTTCCCGGCTCGGCCAACTGGGAGCCGATGAGCGTAACGGTCGACATAGTATTCGGTACTCGCCACTGGCGGTTAAGGCTCACGTCCCGAGTGCGCGGTCCCGAACCGCGGCACGGACCGCTCACGGGTCGAAAATCGGGCAGTCAGTCGTCGCTGCCGTCGCCCGTGAGGTCGTCGAGCCGGTCGAAGTACGTCTCTCGAGGCACCTGATACAGCCCCCGGTAGTCGATCTCGCCCGCGTCGAACGCCGTCGCGAGTTCGACGGTCCGCTCGAGGGCCTCGTCTCGAGTCGGGAATCGCAGCGTCTCGTTCAGCGACACGTCCGGCTCGAGGTAGAGCGTGACGAACCAGTCCGCGGAATCGGCGGTATCGGTGGGGTTGACGCCGGGGCGACGGGTCCGCTTGCCGTGGGTGAGATACAGCGTCGGCAGACACGGCGCGGGAAAGTCCTCGGCGTTGAAGACGTCCGGCCGATACGCGAGCACGAGCCGGCCGTCCTCGCCGCGGCTCCAGACGGTCCAGCCGTCCGGCAGCCGCGAGCGGTCCAGCCCGTCGTCCGCATCCGAATCCGACATGGCGACCGGTAGGACCGCCCGCCCTAAATCCTCGTCGTCACCGCCGCCGGTCGCGGGGGCGGCTCCGGCCAGTGGACCGATCCCGATGGATCGGGTGATCCGGCGCGGTCGCCTCAGCGGGTGCCCCGTGGCCCGAATCGAGTGTCGCGTTACCATTCAGCCAGCGCGCGCGAGTTCACGTGGACGTTGCAGGCCGGTAGCTTATGCCGCCGACCCCCGAATGTGGGGTGTGATACCGAACATCAGCACAGAGTTCTGGCAGTATTTTCCTGCAATAAAGTTCTGACAAATACCTTTTGGGGCTAAGGCTAAGTAGCTGGATTACTCACTCATTAAATACTATCGGTATCCGTTTGCCGGACCGATCCACTCCGCGCCCGTCCCCGGCGCATCGTTGCCCGAGCCCTGACGAGGCATCGCGCAACGTCAAGTGGTACGAGATGACATATGACACGGCACATCCACGCCGCCCGCGACAGGGTCGCGCTCCCCGAGCGCCCGCTCGAGGAGTTCGACGAATACGACGCGTTCACGTCGGGTGACGCGAGGCGACGGATTCCGACGGTTCGGCCACGAGACGCGGCTGGTCGAACGACGTCCGCTCACACCGTCCGCACTCGCGCGGACGACCGCACTGCAGACGGGGGAACCCCATGATACCATGACCGGTGACATCGAAACACTCGAGCAGCTCAGTACGGACTACAAGGAATCGATGCCCGCAGACCTGCGGGAGACCAAGTCCTTCGACTGGTACCTCGAGGAGGTGTACGAGGACCCGAAGGTGGCCCGCAACGCCCACCAGCGCGTCGCGGACATGTTCGACTACTACGGCACCACCTACGACGAGACCGAAGGGATGGTCGAGTACCAACTCGCGAGCGAGGACCCGCTGGGCGACGGCGAGAACACCTTCTACGGGAAGGTGATCCATCAGTCGATCCACGAGTTCGTCAACAAGGTCAAGTCGGGAGCCCGGCGGCTGGGTCCCGAGCGCCGGATCAAGCTCCTGCTCGGTCCGGTCGGCTCCGGGAAGTCCCACTTCGACAAGCAGGTCCGCAAGTACTTCGAGGACTACACGCTCCGGGACGACGGCCGGATGTACACCTTCCGCTGGACCAACCTCTGTGACGTGATTCAGGATCAGGACCCGGCCGACGACACCGTCCGGTCCCCGATGAATCAGGACCCGCTCGTGCTCCTCCCCTTAGAGCAGCGCCAGCGGGTCATCGACGACCTGAACGAGAACCTCGATGCGCCGTACACGATTCAAAACGAGCAGGCACTCGACCCCGAAAGCGAGTTCTACATGGACAGGCTGCTGGCCTACTACGACGACGACCTCCAGCAGGTCCTCGAGAATCACATCGAGATCGTCCGCTTCGTCGCCGACGAGAACAAGCGACAGGGACTCGAGACCTTCGAGCCCAAGGACAAGAAGAACCAAGACGAGACGGAACTGACCGGCGACGTCAACTACTCCAAGATCGCCATCTACGGCGAGTCCGACCCGCGCGCGTTCGACTACTCGGGGGCCTTCTGTAACGCGAACCGCGGCATCTTCTCCGGCGAGGAGCTGCTCAAGCTGCAGCGGGAGTTCCTCTACGACTTCCTGCACGCGACCCAAGAGCAGACGATCAAGCCCAAGAACAATCCCCGAATCGACATCGATCAGGTGATCGTCGGCCGGACGAACATGCCCGAGTACAAGGACAAGAAGGGCGACGAGAAGATGGAGGCGTTCAACGACCGCACCAAGCGGATCGACTTCCCCTACGTCCTCTCCTACGAGGACGAGGCCAGCATCTACGAGAAGATGTTGCAAAACGCCGACGTCCCCGACATCAACGTCGAGCCCCACACGCTCGAGATGGCGGGCCTGTTCGGCGTCCTCACCCGCATCGAGGAGCCCGACACCGAGACCGTCGGGCTGCTCTCGAAGGCCAAGGCCTACAACGGCGAGATCGACGAGGGCGACGACCTCGACATCAAGAAACTCCGCGAGGAGGCCGAGCAGAAGGCCGAAATCGGCGAGGGCATGGTCGGCGTCTCGCCCCGGTTCATCGGCGACGAGATCGCCGAGGCCATCATGGACTCGAAACACCGCCAGCGCGGGTTCCTCTCGCCGCTGACGGTGTTCAACTTCTTCGAGGAGAACCTAGAGCACCACGGCTCCATCCCCGAGGAGAACTTCGAGAAGTACTACCGCTACCTCGAGACCGTCCGCGAGGAGTACAAGGAGCGGGCCATCGAGGACGTCCGCCACGCGCTGGCCTACGATATCGACGAGATCCAGCGCCAGGGCGAGAAGTACATGGACCACGTGATGGCCTACATCGACGACGATACCATCGAAGACGAGTTGACGGGCCGCGAGCAGGAACCCGACGAGACGTTCCTGCGCTCCGTCGAGGAGAAACTCGACATCCCCGAGGACCGCAAGGAGGACTTCCGGCAGGAGGTCTCGAACTGGGTCAGCCGCCGGGCCCGCGAGGGCGAGGCGTTCAACCCGCAGGACAACGAGCGCCTGCGCCGTGCCTTAGAGCGCAAACTCTGGGAGGACAAGAAACACAACATCAACTTCTCCGCGCTGGTCAGCGCCAACGAATTCGACGACGACGAGCGCTCGGCGTGGATCGACGCGCTGATCGAACAGGGCTACTCCGAGGGCGGAGCAAAGGAGGTGCTCGAGTTCGCCGGCGCGGAGGTCGCCAAGGCCGAGATGGAAGACTAGCATGACCGGACATGACTACGTCACCGAGGCGGACCGCGCCCTCGAGGAGACCTACGAGGAGCCGATGACTCTCGCCTCCTACGTCGATCGGATCTTCGAGAACCCGTCGATCGCCTCCCACGCGTCGAAGTATCTACTCAAGGCGATCGAGGCCGCGGGTACGCGAACCGTGGTCGAGGAGGGCGAAGAGAAGGAGCGCTACCGTTTCTTCGACGATCCGCACAACGACGGCGAACACGCGATCCTCGGCAACACCGAGGTCCTCAACGGGTTCGTCGACGACCTGCGGTCGATCGCCGCGGGCCGGGCCAAAGACGAGAAGATCATCTGGTTCGAGGGGCCGACCGCGACCGGGAAGTCCGAACTCAAGCGCTGTCTGGTCAACGGGCTCCGGGAGTACTCGAAGACGCCGGAGGGACGGCGCTACACGGTCGAGTGGAACATCTCGACCGCCGAGGGCAGCGACCGCGGGCTGAGCTACGGCAGCGATGCCGCGAGCGCCGCCGACGAGCAGAACTGGTACGAGAGCCCCGTCCAGGCTCACCCGCTGTCGGTGTTCCCCGAGAACGTCCGCGAGGAGTTGCTCGAGCAACTCAACGGGGAACTCGACGATCACGTTCCCGTGCAGGTCGACGCCCAACTCGACCCGTTCTCCCGTGAGGCCTACGACTTCCTCGAGGAGCGCTACCGCCGCGAGGGCGAGGACGAGCTGTTCTCGGCGATCACCGACGAGAGCCACCTCCGCGTGAAGAACTACGTCGTCGACACGGGACAGGGCGTCGGCGTCCTCCACTCCGAGGACGACGGGCCGCCCAAGGAGCGCCTCGTCGGGTCGTGGATGCACGGTATGCTGCAGGAACTGGATTCCCGCGGGCGCAAGAACCCGCAGGCGTTTAGCTACGACGGCGTCCTCTCGCAGGGCAACGGCGTCCTCACGATCGTCGAGGACGCGGCCCAACACGCCGACCTGCTCCAGAAGCTGCTGAACGTCCCCGACGAGCAGTCCGTGAAGTTGGACAAGGGGATTGGGATGGATGTCGACTCCCAACTGCTGATCATCTCGAACCCCGACCTCGAGGCCCAGCTCAACCAGCACTCGGATCGGAACGGCATGGACCCGTTGAAGGCGCTGAAACGGCGGCTCGATAAGCACCGCTTTGGCTACCTGACGAACCTGAGCCTCGAGACGGAACTGATCCGGCGCGAACTCACGAACGAGACGAACGTCTGGGAGGCCGAGAGCTACGACGAACTCGCCGATCGGATCCGCGCGCCGGTGCGGGTGACGGTCAAGGATCGCGACGGCGAGACGCGGGTTCAGGAGTTCGCCCCGCACGCGATCGAGGCGGCGGCGCTGTACGCGGTCGTCACGCGGTTAGACGAGGAGGATCTCCCGAACGGGCTGGACCTCGTCGACAAAGCACTCATCTACGATCAGGGCTTCCTGCAGGAGGGCGACAGCCGCCGGGAGAAAGAGGAGTTCGACTTCGGCGACGACGGCGACGACGGCGATCACGGGATCCCGGTCACGTACACGCGGGATCGGCTCGCGGAACTCCTCCAGACCGATCGGGACCGCCACCACGCCGATCTGTCGGTCGAGGACATCGTCATGCCCCGGGACGTGCTCAACGCCATGGTCGAGGGGCTGATCGACGCGCCGGTCTTCTCAGCGGGCGAGCGCTCGGAGTTCGAGAATCGCGTCGTCCCGGTGAAGAACTACATCTACGACCAGCAGGAGAGCGACGTCATCGAGGCCATCATGCACGACAAACGCGTCGACGAGGAGACCGTCGCCGAGTACGTCGAACACGTCTACGCGTGGGAGACCGAGGAGCCGCTGTACAACGACCGCGGCGAGCGCGTCGAACCCGACCCGCTGACGATGAAGCTGTTCGAAATCGAGCATCTGGGTCGGTTCTCCGAGTCCGAGTACGACGGCAACCAGCCCCGCGAGAGCGTCCGGAGCTTCCGGCGCGAGAAGGTTATCACGTCGCTGAACCGCCACGCGTGGGAACACCGCGACGAGGACTTCTCGGTCGAGGACGTTGATCTGACCGCGATCCCGGTGATCAAGACCGTCCTCGAGAGCCACGACTGGGACGATGTCGAGCGGACCTTCGAGGACTTCGACCCGCGGCAGTGGAGCGATCCGCCGAGCGGAACCGAGACGGCCGCCGTGAAAGCGAACACGATCGACACGATGGTCGACCTCTTCGGCTACTCGGAGGCGTCGGCCGAACTGACCAGCCGACACGTCATGGGACAGGTGAGCTACAGATGGGACTGAGAGACGACCTCGAGCGATTCCGCGAAGTCGGCGAGCAGCGCCGCGAGGATCTGGCCGACTTCATCCAGTACGGCGACCTCGGACAGAGCCGGCCGGGCGAGATCAACATCCCGGTCAAGATCGTCTCGCTGCCGGAGTTCGAGTACGACCAGCGCGATCAGGGCGGGGTCGGCCAGGGCGAGGACGGCACGCCCGATACCGGCCAGCCGGTCGGCCAACCCCAGCCCCAGCCGGGCGACGACGACGGCGAGGACGGCGAACCCGGCGAGGAGGGCGGCGAGCACGAGTACTACGAGATGGACCCCGAGGAGTTCGCCGAGGAACTCGACGAGGAACTCGGGCTCGACCTCGACCCGAAGGGCAAGAAGGTCATCGAGGAAAAGGAGGGGCCGTTCACGGACCTCACGCGGACCGGTCCCAACAGCACGCTCGACTTCGAGCGGATGTTCAAGGAGGGACTCAAGCGAAAGCTCGCGATGGACTTCGACGAGGAGTTCCTACGGGAACTCTGCAAGGTCGAGGGGATCGAGCCCCGCGAGGTCTTCGAGTGGGCCCGCGGCGAGAGCCTCCCGGTGTCGATGGCCTGGATTCAGGAGGCCTACGACGACGTTCCGGACGAGGAACGCGGGAAATGGGACTCCATCGAGGATGTCGAGGAGAACGTCGAGCGCGAGAGCGTCCAGCAGAAGATCCGCCGCGAGGGGGTCAAACACGTCCCCTTCCGACGGGAAGACGAGCGCTACCGCCACCCCGAGATCATCGAGGAGAAAGAGAAGAACGTCGTCGTCGTCAACATCCGCGACGTCTCCGGCTCGATGCGCGAGAAGAAACGCGAACTCGTCGAGCGGACCTTCACGCCGCTGGACTGGTATCTGCAGGGCAAGTACGACAACGCCGAGTTCGTCTACATCGCCCACGACGCCGACGCGTGGGAGGTCGAGCGCGACGAGTTCTTCGGCATCCGAAGCGGCGGCGGCACCAAGATCTCGAGCGCGTACGAACTCGCGAACCAACTGTTAGAGGAGTACCCCTGGAGCGACTGGAACCGCTACGTCTTCGCGGCCGGCGACTCCGAGAACTCCTCGAACGACACCGAGGAGCGGGTCATTCCGATGATGGAGCAGATTCCGGCGAACCTCCACGCCTACGTCGAGACCCAACCCAGCGGCAACGCGATCAACGCCACCCACGCCGAGGAACTCGAGCGCCACTTCGGCACTGACGCCGAGGATGTCGCGGTGGCGTACGTCAACGGCGAGGACGACGTGACCGACGCGATCTACGATATCCTCTCGACGGAGAGTGAGACCGATGAGTAACGAAGCACACGCCGTTCGCTTCGAACTCACGAACCCCGGTGGTTTCCATGAGTAAGTCAAATTCCAACGCGGACCGATTCCGCAAACAGGCGATCGCCAGCGACCTCGAGGAACCGGTCGAGGAGGCGCGGAACCTCGCGGAGAAGCTCGGCCTCGATCCCTACCCGGTGAAGTACTGGATCATCGACTACGACGAGATGAACGAACTCATCGCCTACGGCGGGTTCCAGTCCCGGTACCCTCACTGGCGGTGGGGCATGCAGTACGACAAGCAGCAAAAGCAGGGCCAGTACGGCGGCGGGAAGGCCTTCGAGATCGTCAACAACGACAACCCGGCCCACGCGTTCTTACAGGAGTCGAACACGGTGGCCGACCAGAAGGCGGTCATCACCCACGTCGAGGCCCACTCGGACTTCTTCGCGAACAACGACTGGTTCGGCATGTTCACCAGCGGGCGCGCCGACGAGGATCAGGTCAACGCGGCCGCCATGCTCGAGCGCCACGCGCGGGCCATCGACGAGTACATGTCCGATCCCGAGATCGACCGCGCGGAGGTCGAGAAGTGGATCGACCACTGCCTCTCGCTGGAGGACAACATCGACCAGCATCAGGTGTTCAGCCGCCGGCTCGACGTCGACGGGCCCGCGATCGAGGAGATCGACGAGGACCTCGCCGAAAAGTTAGACGAGCTCGAGCTCTCCGACGAGATCAAGGGCGAAGTGTTCAACGAGGAGTGGGTCGAGAAACTCGAGGACGAGGACATCACGGGAAGCTTCCCGGAGGAGCCCCAGAAGGACGTGCTGGCGTTCGTCCGCGAGCACGGCAAGCAGTACGACGACGAGGCGGACCGGGGCGTCGAGATGGAGGAATGGCAACGCGACATCCTCGACATGATGCGCGCCGAGGCCTACTACTTCGCCGCCCAGAAGATGACGAAGGTGATGAACGAGGGGTGGGCCGCTTACTGGGAGTCGACGATGATGACCGACGAGGTCTTCGCCGGCGACGACGAGTTCCTCAACTACGCCGACCACATGGCGAAGGTGCTCGCCTCCGGCGGGCTCAACCCCTACAGCCTCGGCATGGAACTCTGGGAGTACGTCGAGAATACGACCAACCGCCGGGACGTGCTCGAGCACCTCCTGCGCGTCGAGGGCGTCTCGTGGCGCAACCTCACCGATGTCGTCGACTTCGAGGAAGTCCTCGAGACCCTCGAGCCGCCGACGGCGATCGAGACGATCACCCCGGAGACGCTCGATCAACTCGATGACGTTCCCGATGAGTGGCTCGACCGACAGGCCATAGAGCGGGCCCGCGAGGGCGAGATCGACGTGTCGAAATACCCGTGGAAGGTGCTGACCTACGAGGGGGTGGCCCGCCGGCACTACTCGCTGGTCAAGCGCCAGAACCGCGGGTTCCTCGCGCGGGTCAACCAGAACGAACTCGAGCGGATCGGCCGCTACCTGTTCGACGACGCCCGCTATTCGTCGGTCGAGGAAGCGCTCGAGAACGTCGACTTCACGGCCGGCTGGGACCGGATGTTCGACGTCCGGGAGAGCCACAACGACGTGACCTTCTTGGACGAGTTCCTGACCCAGGAGTTCATCACGGAGAACAACTACTTCACCTACGAACACTCCCAAGCGACCGGGCAGTTTCACGTCGCCAGCGACGCGGCCGAGGACGTAAAGAAGAAACTGCTCCTGCAGTTCACCAACTTCGGGAAGCCGACGATCGCGGTCTACGACGGCAACTACAACAACGCCAACGAACTGCTGCTCGGCCACCAGTACAACGGCGTCATGCTCGATCTGGGGCAAGCGAAGGAAACCCTCAAACGCATCTTCGAGCTGTGGGGACGGCCGGTGAACCTCCTGACGATCGTCAAGGAGGTCGACGAACACGACATCGAGGTCGCCAAGCGCCGCAACCGCGAGCCCGAGCCCGAAGAGCAGGGTAAGCTGATCCGGTACAACGGCGAGACGATGACGACCGAGGACGTGCCGTGGGAGGAGGTCGAACACCTCGCGGCCGACGATGTCGATTACGACACCAAGCCCGACGAGTGGCTGGCGTAGAGTCACTCGGCTGCCGCTCGCTTCCGATTTCGAACAGGTTCGGTTTCGCCGACATCCGGCTCGAACAACCGGTTGTACGGACTCGATCGGCCAGAACGGCTTTATAGTCCATCTCCAATGCAGGACACGATGACTGGGGACGGGGGCGAGGCCATCGAGCCCCGGGGCCGGGGGGCCACCGGAGTCGATCTGCCAGCGATCCTGACGCGACTCGACGCCGAGGAACCGACTGCACAACGAACCGCGGTCCGACGAATTCGAACTGCAATCGACGAACGGGGGCAAACCGCAGCGTACGCGCCGACGGTTCCGAAGCTCCGAGCGCTGCTCGAGCGGCCCGAGATAGATTTTCACGACGAGGTAGCCGCCTGTCTCGCCGATCTGGCGACCGAAGCGCCCACCGATGTCGCGCCGTCGACCGCGGCCATCGTCGGCGTCGCCGTCGAACGCACGGAGCAGCCGGCCACGGGAGAACTGCTTCGATGCATCGCCGCCGTCGCCGCCGAGCGGCCGGACGTCGTGGCCGATCACGCCGCGGCGATCGCCGACGTACTCGAGCGGCGGCGCGGCTACGATCGAGAGGGGCTGCAGGCGATAGCGCACGTCTCGAGGGAGGAGCCGACGGCGATCGAACCCGCGGTACCGGTCCTCACCGACGCGCTGGCGTCGGACCCGGACGAGTACGGGCTCCCGGCGCTTCGGGCGCTCGGCCGGCTGGCGCGTTCCGACGGAACGCTGCCCTCCCTCGAGTTCGTCGCCCACGCTGCCGCGCTCGTCGATCACGACGAGACGGCCCTTCGCCACGCCGCGATCGGCTGTCTCGGCGACGCGGCCCGCTGCGATCCCGCCGCCGTCGAACCGGTCTGTGACGAACTCGGCGCGGCGCTGTCGCGCGACGATCCGGAGACGCGAGCCGTCGCCGCGGACGCGATCGCCCGCGTCGCCGCCGAGAGCGACCCCGCGATCGAACCGGTCCGCGGACGGCTCCTCGAGTTGCTCGCGGACGATCACCCGCTCGTCCGGGCGAACGTCTGCACCGCGCTCGGGTACGGTCGCGTCGAGGCGGCCGTGTCTCACCTCGAGAATCTCGCGAGCGAGGACCCGGCACCGACGGTTCGCGACCGCGCCGCGTGGGCCGTCACGCAACTCTCGTAGCGGCTACGGCGAAGACGCCGTCCCGCCGTCCACAGTCCTCGCCGACCGCGGCGACCGGAACGCACTCCGTTCTCGCGATTGTGGACTCGCACATGGCCTTTCCCGTCGAGACCGAGTCCCGACTGACGACCGTCGACGTGACCGATCGCATCGCCGCGGCCGTCCCCGACGATCTGGAATCCGGGACCTGTACGGCCTTCGTCGAGCACACGACGGCCGGCCTCGTCGTCCAAGAGGACGAACCGCGGCTCCGGGGCGATTTCGAGTCGTTCCTGCGAGATCTGGTGCCCGACGAGGGGCACGCACACGACGAATTGGACGGGAACGCGGACTCGCACCTGCGAGCGGCGCTGATCGGCCCCGACGTGACGATTCCGGTCGCAGACGGCGAGTTAGCGCTCGGGACGTGGCAGTCGGTGTTGCTCGTCGAGTGCGACGGCCCGCGAACGCGGACGGTGTCCGTGACGACCGTCGGCGACTAGCGCTCGACTCTCAAACAGGCGGTACCGCGGCCCTGTATTTTCACAGATCTCGTTCAAGTACCAGCGCGGCGTACGCCCGATGAATTGACTCGAGAGGCCTCGAGAGCGCGCGAGATAGATACGGACGACTCAGGCGCGGTCCCCGTCTCGCGACGAGCGGCCGTGCGACGGGCAGCGTTGCTCCTCGGCAGTTCCGTCCTCGGACTGCTGGGTGCCCAACGGACACGCGCTCGAAACGAACGCGAGGACCGGGCCAGACTGTACGGCAGCGACTGGCATCCGGACGCGCGGTTTCGCGTCGTCTCTCGGCCCCTCGAGTACAAGCCGTCCGTTTCGGTACAGGAGGGCGAATCGTTTCTCGCCGACCTCTACTGGAGCGGATACGAGACGCGCGTTATTCGGTACGAGAACACCCGGGAACGGGTGCTGTTCTTCCCGCCGGCCGAAGCCGATGTGGACCGAAATGCGACGTACCGAACCGGAGCGATACGCTCGACGGACGAACTCGCGGAGGGCGTCGTGACCATCGAATTCCAGCGGCCGGGGCGCTAGCGCGAAACCGATGGCTGACGACGGGACCACTGGGCCACTGCGCCGTCCGACGTGGACTGCGAATCACCGGACTCTCGAGGCCGGTCGTGGGATAGCCGGACACTCCGCACCGAGCGGTTAGACGCGGATCGGCCGATCCGCCGAGACGCAGTCGACGCCGCGCCGCTCGAGCAGCGTCGCCATCGGTCGCCGTTCGATCGACCATGAGTGGACCTCGAGCCCCACGGCTTTCGCACGCGGCACGATCCGGGTCGCCAGACAGCGCCAGCAGCTCGCGCCGAGGACGTCGCAGTCGAGTTCGACCGCCGTCGTGACCGGCGTCTCGAGGTGGCGACTGGCGAGCAACCCGATCGGCTGACTCGGGTCGCGCTCGCGGATCGTCCGCAGTTCGCCGGCGAGAAAGGAGGTCGTCACGACCCGGGTGTCGATAGCCGCGTCCTCGAGCGCCGCGAGCACGTCGCCCGCGATACCGGGC
Organism: Natrinema versiforme; assembly: GCF_005576615.1. Taxonomy (NCBI): domain Archaea; kingdom Methanobacteriati; phylum Methanobacteriota; class Halobacteria; order Halobacteriales; family Natrialbaceae; genus Natrinema; species Natrinema versiforme. Next base: position 2,358,892 of record NZ_CP040330.1, on the reverse strand, counting down.
TCTTTCAGTTCGAGGTTGACCTCGACGGTCGGCGGCAGGGCCGCGAGCATCGCGTCGAGGGTCGGGATCGACTCGTCGGACTCGAGGACGGAGTGAGCGGTGAGTTCGCTCACGGTGGCGTCCGCGACGGTCCCGGAGCCGTCGGTGACGCGGTCGATGGTGTCGTCGTGGACGACGACGAGTTCGCCGGAGCCACACCGCCGCACGTCGAACTCGACGGCGTCGGCGTGCTCGGCTGCAGCCCGGACGGCACCGATCGTGTTCTCGGGGGCTGTCGCGGCGAACCCCCGGTGTGCGATGAGTCGCATTCAGTGCCCTCATCGATCCCCGGCGGCTTTAGTCGTCCGTCGAGTTGCATCCACAGCGGCTGGTGCGATTCGCCGCGGGATTCCAAATTACTTAGCAAGTAGCCTTAAACGAATACTCTGACTAGAAGTGCATGATTACTGGAGTGGATGAAACAGTCACTGACGTATTCGTCATGGGAACAGTATGAGCAGTCGACACGACGAACCGATCGACGTGCTCCTCGTCGAAAATGACGACGAGGACGTGCAGTTCATCCGCGATGCGTTCGGTGGGTTAGATCTCGATATCTCGATCCACGTCGCCACCGACGGCGACGAGGCGCTCCTGCGGCTGACCGACCGCGGCGACGAGCCGCCGTCGGTTCCGGACCTCGTCTTGCTGGATCTAGACCTCCCGCGGATGGACGGCCTCGAGTTCCTCGAGGCGCTGACGGACGAGCCGACGCTCGCGCGACTCCCCGTGCTCGTGTTGACCCAATCGGCGACCGTCGAGGATATCCACGAGAGCTACGAACTCGCGGCCAACGCGTATCTCACGAAACCGACCGATTCCGAGGAGTACGCCGAGATGGTCGAAGCGGTCGCCGACTTCTGGTTCAGGCGAGCCGCGCTGCCGACGGACTCCTCGTAACGCCGACGTGGTCGACCGGCCGTCCGATGGCCCCGCCCTTTCATGCGAACGGCCCGCGAACGTCTCGTATGGCAGTGACGACTGCGTTCGACGTCGACTTCAGCGGGACCGTCGCGGTGATCACCGGCGCGAGCGGCGCGCTCGGCAGCGCCGCAGTCGACCGATTTCTCGAGGCGGGGGCGACCGTCTGTGCCGTCGACGTGATCGCGCCGGCCGAGGCGGACAGCCAGCTCGAGCGCGATCCCGACGACGAATCGGCCCTCGCGTTCTACGAGACGGACCTGACCGACGAGGACGACGTCGCGGCCCTGATGGAGGCCGTCGTCGACGACTACGGCCGGATCGATCACCTCCTGAACATCGCCGGGACGTGGCGCGGCGGCGACCACGTCGAGGAGACCGACCTCGAGGCGTTCGAGATGCTCGTCGACATCAACCTGAAGACCGCATTTCTCGCCTCGAAACACGCCCTGCCACACCTCCAGGAGACGGACGGCTCGATCGTCAGCATCAGCGCTCGATCCTCGCTCGAGGGCGGCGAGGGGGACGGCCCCTACCGGATCACGAAGGCCGGCATCCGGCTGCTGATGGAGACGATCGCCGAGGAAAACAGCGGGACGGTGCGGGCCAACAGCGTCATGCCGAGCGTCATCGACACGCCGATGAACCGGGAGATGATGCCCGACGCGGACCACGACTCGTGGGTCGATCCCCTCGAGATCGCGGACGTGGTGGCCTTCCTCTGTAGCGACGGGGCCGCGGTGACAAGCGGCGCTGCTGTGCCAGTGTACGGCGAGGCCTGATCGGCGAAAACGGACCGCCGATCAGGTGAGAATACCGCTGATCGCCTCGTACGCACCGATCGCGTTCAGCCCGAGGATCACGACCAGCGTGACGACGACGGGAACTCGAAGGGCCCAGATCCAGGCCGTTCCCCAGCCGCTGAGGTTTCGAATCCCTTTGCCGAGTTCCTCGAGGCCGATGTCGGTCTCCACCCAGCCGATGTAGATGGATACCAACAGTGCGCCGAGGATGAGCAGGATGTTGTTAGCGAGTTCGTCGTAGACCGTGAGCCACGAGAGACTGCCGTCGTACGCGACGGGAACGCCGAAGAGGAAGATCGCGGTTCCGATGAGGAGCGTCGCCGGGACGCGATCGACGCCACGTTCGTCGATCAGGTAGGAAACCACGACCTCCATGATACTGATCGCGCTCGAGAGCGCCGCGATGAAGACGGTACCGAAGAAGATCGCCCCGAGAACGCTGCCGAGCGGAATGTTGCTAAACGCCTGCGAAAGTGCGATGAAGATGAAGCCCGGTCCGTCGCCGATTGCGACGATGTCGGCGATACCGAGGTCACCGGAGAAGAGGACCGGGAACGCGACGAGGCCGACGGTGAACGCGATCGCCGTGTCTAATCCGACGATGATGACGGCGTCTTTGGCGAGGTTACGATCCTCTCCGAGGTAGGATGCATAGGTCATCATCACGCCCATCCCGAGCGAGAGCGTGAAGAACGCCTGTGCGGCGGCTGCGGGTAAGATACTGGTCCAGTTCGCGGCGATCGTACTCAGATCAGGTGACAGGTAGTACGCGTAGGCCTCCCCGGCATTCGGGAGCGTTCCGGCGTAGACCGCCAGACCGACCAAGAGGATGATGATCGCGGGAACCATCAGCTTCACGGAGAATTCGATACCGCGCCGAATACCGAATCCGACGACGGCGATGACGGCCGCCATGAAAACCGCGTGTGTGAGTATCGACATCATTCCCCCGGTTGTTGCTCCGAACTGCGCCGCACCGTCTGCGGCGTAGTTCCCTTGCAGGCCGTAGACGGTGTACTGCAAGACCCAGCCTGCGACGACGCTGTAGTACGAGAGGATAACGAAGCCCGCGACGACGAACACCCACCCGATCCGCTGCCAAGAGTTCGTGCCGATCTGCTTGAGTGCACCGACGGGATTCCGTTCCGTGTACCGGCCGATAGTAAACTCGACCAAGATCACCGGGAATCCGATGACCGCGATCAAAGCGAGGTATACGACGAGGAACGCCGCTCCGCCGTATTCACCGACTTGATACGGAAACCTCCAGACGTTACCTAATCCCACCGCACTGCCGACCGCGGCGAGAATGAACCCTGCTCTCGTTGCCCATGTTTCGCGTTGTGCCATGTTGGTCGGTTTGAAAGAGCCACTATATAATTGTTCGTGGTTTCTAGAATGAGATACGCCCGCTGAAGACGACAATTCGCTGTCGAGACGGCCAAAATACCGAACCGGTCCGTTCGAGTTACTTTTATACATTATAGTAGTTCGACGTCTCGATCGGATGCGACCGGTTGGCTCGAGGAGTGATAAATCGTGAAGGTATTACGGAATCCTTTTCCTGTTGGTCCTCGCACAACGGCGTATGAATCGAGCAGGGGTGTTCCCGGCATGACGATGGAAGACCGCATCGACGAACTCGAGGAATTCCGTGAGGAGGCACGGAAGGGCGGCGGCGAAGCGCGGATCGAGAAGCAACACGACAAGGGGAAGATGACCGCTCGCGAGCGGATCGATTACTTCCTCGACGACGGGACGTTCACGGAGTTCGACCAGCTCCGGACCCACCAGACGAGCCAGTTCGGGATGGAGGAGAAGCAGATTCCCGGCGATGGCGTCGTCACGGGCTACGGCGAGGTCAACGGGCGGACCACGTTCGTCTTCGCCCACGATTTCACCGTCTTCGGCGGCTCGCTCGGCGAGGTTTTCGCCGAGAAGGTCTGTAAGGTCATGGACATGGCGATGGAGGTCGGCGCGCCCGTCATCGGGCTCAACGACTCCGCCGGGGCCCGCATTCAGGAGGGCGTCAAGAGCCTCGCCGGCTACACCGAAATCTTCCGCCGGAATCAGGAGGCCAGCGGCGTCATCCCACAGATTTCGGGGATCATGGGGCCGTGTGCCGGCGGCTCCGTCTACTCCCCCGCGATCACCGACTTCATCTTCATGGTCACGGACACGAGCCACATGTACATCACCGGGCCCGGCGTCACCAAGACCGTCACCGGCGAGGAGGTCACCCACGAGGAACTCGGCGGCGCGATGACCCACGCCAACAAGACCGGCGTCGCCCAGTTCGCCTGCGAGAGCGAGGAACAGGCCCTCGACGATATCAAGCGACTGCTCTCCTATCTGCCACAGAACAACGTCGAGGACCCGCCCCGGGTCGAGCCGTGGGACGACCCCGACCGCCGCGACGACGCGCTGACCGACATCGTCCCGCCGAGTCCGCAAAAGCCCTACGACATGACGAACGTCATCGACAGCGTCGTCGACGAGGGTTCGTTCTTCGAAGTCGCGGACAACTTCGCCCAGAACCTCGTCGTCGGCTTCGGCCGCCTCGACGGGCGCTCGGTCGGCCTCGTCGCCAACCAGCCCCGCGTCAACGCTGGCACCCTGACCGTCGACGCCTCGATGAAGGGCTCGCGGTTCGTCCGCTTCTGTGACTCCTTTAACATCCCCATCGTCACCTTCGTCGACGTCCCCGGCTACATGCCCGGGACCGATCAGGAACACCGCGGGATCATCCGCCACGGCGCGAAACTGCTCTACGCCTACGCCGAGGCGAGCGTGCCGCTACTGACCGTCATCACGCGGAAGGCGTACGGCGGTGCCTACTGCGTGATGGCCTCGAAGAACCTCGGCGCGGACGTCAACTACGCGTGGCCGACCGCCGAAATCGCCGTCATGGGCCCGCAGGGCGCGGTCAACATCCTCTACCGCGAGGAACTCGAGGAGGCCGAGAACCCCGACGAACTGCGCGACGAACTCATCGAGGAGTACCGCGAGGAGTTCGCCAACCCCTACACTGCGACGGACAAAGGCTTCCTCGACGACGTGATCGTCCCCACCGAGACTCGGCCGCGGCTGATCGACGACCTCGAGATGCTCGAGACGAAACGCGAGTCGAACCCCGACAAGAAACACGGCAATATCCCGCTGTAGTCAGATGACCTCCCAGCAACAGCCGACGACCGACGACGGCGAGCGACCTGCGAGCGCCGGTGCCGACGGTTCGAACGGCGACGACGGCGGGTCGACCGGTCTCGAGGCGGCGCTGCCGACGGACGCCGACCTCGAGTTGCCCGACGACGCGGACGACGAGGAGGCCGCGGCCATCGCGGCCGCCATCGGCGCACACCTCCACGATCAGGCGCTTGTAGCCGCCGCAGCGGCGGCCGACGGCGAGGAGACGTGGGACGACAAGCGCTGGGCGTTCGCCGGCAAGGTCCGGACACAGCAACACCGGACCGTCCGCGTGCCCCGGGAGGCACCGACCGATCCGTGGTCGGCCGCGGGACGCACGGAGCGGTTCTGAGCGCCGGCAACGCTGTTTTCGATTCGCGAGATCGAGTTCTCGAGAGAAGCGTCGGCGATGTGGCCGTGACGATCGTTCCGGCCCGTGACTGCGATCGGCCGTCGACCGCGAGCCGCCAGCCGCTCGCGGCGGGCAACGTTACTCCGAGTCGGAGCCGAGTTCGGACTCGTCGTCGGTCTCGGACATGGTGATCGACTCGTCGGGGTCCGGACCCGCGTCCGAACCCATGTCTTCGCCCTCCTTGATCGCCTGTGCCTCCTGTTCCATCGCCTCGACGTCCATCTCCGCTTGCTCGTCGATCTCGCCGATGATCTCGGCGATGTCGTCTAACCCGATCAGTTCGCGGGTCTCCTCGTCGAACTCGAGGCTCTCGAGGTCGGCACCGTTGCCTTCCACGTCGCTGCCCGAGAGGTGCTTGCCGTAGCGGCCGACCAACGAGGTGAGTTCCTGGGGCATGACGAAGGTCGTCGACTCGCCTTGCCCGATCTCGCCCAGCGTCTCCATCCCCTTGTCGATGACCGCACGTTCGCCCATCGATTCGGCCGAGCGGGCGCGCAGCACGGTCGAGATCGCATCGCCCTGTGACTCGAGGATCTGGCTCTGCTTTTCACCCTGGGCGCGGATGATGTTCGACTGCTTGTCACCTTCGGCCTTCTCGACGGCGCTGCGGCGTTCGCCCTGTGCCTCGAGGATCATCGCCCGTCGGCGGCGCTCCGCGGAGGTCTGTTCCTCCATCGCTCCCTTGACGCCTTGGGAGGGGGTGACCTCGCGGACCTCGACGCTCTCGACGCGAATGCCCCACTCGTCGGTGGGTTCGTCGAGTTCCTGCCGGATGCGCTCGTTGATCATCTCCCGCCGGGAGAGGGTGTCGTCGAGTTCCATGTCGCCGATCACGGCCCGCAGGGTCGTCTGGGCCAGATTCGAGACCGCCCGCTGGTAGTCGTCGACCTCGAGGAACGCGCGCTTTGCGTTCATGACTCGGATGTAGACGACGGCGTCGGCGGTCACCGGCGAGTTGTCCCGCGTGATCGCCTCTTGACTCGGCACGTCGATCGTCTGGGTCCGCATGTCGAACGTGTAGATCCGGGAGACGAACGGCGGCACGATGTTCAACCCCGGTTCGAGGAGTTTGCGGTACTCCCCGAAGACGGTCAGTGCCGCCCTGTTGTAGGCATCGACGATCTCGACCATCTGCCAGACCGTGATCACCGCGAGGACGAGCACGGCTCCGCCGATGAGCAACAGGGGGTCCTCGAGCACCGATTGCGTCTGCAACGGGCCGGGGGCCAGTTCGTACATCGTCTATGCCATGGACTCGAGCCGAATAACTGTTGGCCATGCATACTGTGCGAGGGTGTCACTTGCGGTTCAGTGCCACGGATGGAATCTGCCTCGAGTCGCGTCGGGTCCCGAACTGGCGTCACATCGTCCCGTACTAGGAGCAATCCGTCCGAAATCGACCGCCGGCAGCCGCATTTGGCAGTCGCCGAGGACTGTCGGTTCGCCGAACCCGTTGCGAAAAAGTAAGGTGGGCCCCTGACGACTGTTCCCACAGGAATGTTCAGGAAGGTTCTCGTGGCGAACCGCGGGGAAATCGCCGTCCGCGTCATGCGGGCGTGCGAAGAGTTGAACATCGGGACCGTCGCCGTCTACTCCGAGGCCGATTCGGACTCGGGGCACGTGCGCTACGCCGACGAAGCGTACAACGTGGGGCCGGCGCGTGCGGCCGACTCCTATCTCGATCACGAGGCCGTCATCGAGGCCGCGCGGAAGGCCGACGCCGACGCCATCCACCCGGGCTACGGCTTCCTCGCGGAGAACGCCGAGTTCGCTGGCAAGGTCGAGGAGGTCGAGGGGATCACGTGGATCGGCCCCTCGAGCGACGCGATGGAGTCGCTGGGCGAGAAGACCAAGGCTCGTACGATCATGAACGAGGCCGACGTGCCGATCGTCCCCGGGACCACCGACCCCGTCACCGACCCCGAAGCGGTCAAAGAGTTCGGCGAGAAACACGGCTACCCGATCGCCATCAAGGCCGAGGGCGGCGGCGGCGGCCGCGGGATGAAGGTCGTCTGGGACGAAAGCGAGGTCGAGGACCAACTCGAGAGCGCCCAGCGCGAGGGCGAGGCCTACTTCGACAACGACTCCGTGTATCTCGAGCGCTACCTCGAGAAGCCCCGCCATATCGAGGTCCAGATCGTCGCCGACCAGCACGGGAACGTGCGCCACCTCGGCGAACGTGACTGCTCGCTGCAGCGACGCCACCAGAAGGTCATCGAAGAAGGACCATCGGCGGCGCTGACGGACGAACTCCGCGAGAAGATCGGCGAGGCCGCCCGCCGCGGCGTCGCCGCGGCCGACTACACCAACGCCGGCACGGTCGAGTTCCTCGTCGAGGAAGAGCCGGGTCGCGACGGCCCGCTCGGCCCCGACGCGAACTTCTACTTCCTCGAGGTCAACACGCGGATTCAGGTCGAGCACACGGTCACCGAGGAGATCACCGGGATCGACATCGTCAAGCGCCAAATCACGGTCGCCGCGGGCGAGGAGATCGACTTCGCACAGGACGATGTCGACATCGACGGCCACGCGATGGAGTTCCGAATCAACGCCGAGAACGCGGCCAACGACTTCGCGCCCGCGACCGGCGGGACCCTCGAGACGTACGATCCGCCGGGCGGCGTCGGCGTTCGACTCGACGACGCCCTGCGGCAGGGCGACGAACTCGTCACCGATTACGACTCGATGATCGCCAAACTCGTGGTTTGGGGCGAGGACCGCGACGAGTGTATCGAGCGCTCGCTGCGCGCGCTGCGGGAGTACGAGATCGCGGGCATCCCGACGATCATCCCGTTCCACCGGCTGATGCTCACCGACGAGGAGTTCGTCCAGAGCACGCACACGACGAAGTACCTCGACGAAGAACTCGACGAGAGCCGCATCGAGGAGGCCCAAGCGCAGTGGGGCGGCGACACCGGCGACGGCGGTGCGAGCGACGACGAGGAGTCCGTCGAACGCGAGTTCACCGTCGAGGTCAACGGCAAGCGCTTCGAGGTCGAACTCGAGGAACACGGCGCGCCCGCGATCCCGACCGGCGACGTCGACGCCGGCGGCGCACAGGCCAGCCGACCGGAGCCGGCGGGCGGGGAAAGCGGCGGCGGGTCCGAACTCGAGGGCGAGGGCGAGACCGTCGACGCCGAGATGCAGGGGACGATCCTCGACGTCAAAGTCGACGAGGGTGACGATGTCGCGGCCGGCGACGTGCTGGTCGTCCTCGAGGCCATGAAGATGGAAAACGACATCGTCGCCTCGAAGGGCGGCACCGTCACCCAGATCGCCGTCGAGGAGGACCAGAGCGTCGACATGGGCGATACGCTGGTCGTCCTCGAGTAACGTCGGCGCGACACGACATCGACGCAACCGTCGGCGAACGTCTTCGGGAGAACGTCGAAGGCGGTTCCCGCTCGTTTCGTAACCGCACGCGCCACCGGCCGTCCTGCGAGCGGTCGACGGAAGCGGTTGCCTGCGCGACCACCATCCATACATCCCTGCCACGGGGGTGCGTGCACTCGACGCCCGGTCTGACACCGGCGTCTCGATGCGGCGGCTCCACCGAGCTATCGGTGGCGGCGCTCGAGACCGTGCGATCGCGGGACTTGCGCCCCCGCGTGGACGTTCCGGCCGTTCGATCGGCCACGCGATCTTGGACGCCGCTCGAGTCGTTTTCTCGTATTGCCGTCTCTGAGAGCGAGAGCCGTCGGTCCCGATCGGGGATCGCTCGAGTCGAGCAGCGGGGTCGGACGAGAAACCGCTCGAGACGGTATTCAGTCCCCGCTCGAGACGCTGCGAGCCCCGCCGTCGGCGTCGTCCCACGGTAACGGCCCGTCGTACTCCTCGGGGACGAACGGGCAGAGCGGATCGCTCGCCAGCGGGTCGCCGGTGTGGGCGAAGGCCCGGGAGCGACTGCCGCCACAGACGTTGCGATACGGACAGGCACCGCACTTGCCCGAGAGCTGATCGCGGTCCCGGAGCGACTGGAACAGCTCGGAGTCCCGATAGAGTTCGGTGACCGGCCGGTCGCGGACGTTGCCGGCCGATTCCGGCAGGAACCCGGAGGGGAACACCTCCCCCGTGTGGCTGACGAAGCCGAAGCCGTCGCCCGCGACGATGCCGGTCCGGCGCTCGATACCGGGATTCGGCGTCCCGTCGCTGCCATCTCCCTCGGCATCGTCGCTCGCTTGCCCTTGCTGGCGCTGCATCGCGACCCGCCGATACTGGGGTGCCTCGGTCGTCTTGACGCCGAACGGTTCCTCGTCGCTGACCTCGGCCAGCCACTCCATCACCGCGTCGGCCCACTCGGGCTCGATCGGCTCGAGGACCCGCCCGCGCCCGATCGGGACGAGGAAGAAGACGCTCCACATGACCGCTCCGATTTCGGTCAGCAGCTCTCGAATTTCGGGGAGCTCGGAGACCGTCTGGCGGCAGACGGTGGTGTTTACCTGTACGGGGACGCCGGCCGCGCGGGCGTCCTCGACGGCGCGGATCGTCTCCTCGAAGCTGCCGTCCTCGCCGCGGAAGGCGTCGTGGCTCTCCGGCGAGGCACCGTCGAGGCTCACCGCCATCCGTTTGAGCCCCGCGTCGGCCATCTCTCGGATCCGATCGGCGGTCAGCGAGCCGGTTCCGCTCGGCGTGATCGTCATCCGCATTCCGAGGTCGTCGCCGTGGGCGATCAGCTCCGCGACATCGTCGCGGACGAGAGGGTCGCCCCCCGAGAGCACGACCAGTTGGCCGTCGCCGAACTCGGCGGCTCCCTCGAGCAGTTCCTTCCCTTCGGCCGTCGAGAGTTCGTCGGGGTGGCGCTGGGGTTTCGCGTCGGCGCGGCAGTGATCGCAGGCGAGCCCGCAGGCCTGCGTGAGTTCCCAGATGAGGACGAACGGTCGCTCGGACGTATCGAGATTGCCGGGGCGCATACCGGTGGCTGGGTCTCGGGCGACCGAAAGCGCCCCTCTCGTTCCCGCGGTTCGGGAAGACGGGAAGATGTTCGCCGGTTCGGGCCTGTGTTCCCGCGCACTGGGAGGTCGCGCAACGACCTTCGGTCTCGTCCCGAAGGTCTCGATATGGTCGAGAAAGCACGCCGGTCGGCGGTCGAGAGCGACGAACGAGGGAACCCGACTCGGCAGTGGGAGGTCTTCGTCCGAGAGGAGGCGGGCGACCCGATGCGCCACGTCGGCAGCGTTGCCGCCGCGAGCGGGACCGAAGCGCACGAACACGCGTCCCGGCTGTTCGGCTGGTACGCCGCCGACGTCTGGCTCTGTCCGGCCGAGGAAGTCGAACGGTACTCGACGCGCGGCCTCGCGGACGACGCCGCCGAACGGTCCGACGAGGCCGGCGGAGACGACGATGACGGCGACGGCGACGGCGAGGCCGACGACGAGAGCGAGGAACCGCGCGTCTACAAGGAGACCGCGGGTGCCTCGGAGGTGAACAGCCTGTGATCTCGATCAGCAAACTGCTCTGTGATCTCGACGCCGAGGGCGACGGCCTGCGCTACGACGCGGCCGACGAGTCGGACAAGCCCCAGATCACCGAGGAGAAACAGCGGCGACCGGTCGTCGTCTGGAACACGACCCGTCGATGCAACCTCTACTGCTCGCACTGCTACGCCGGAGCCGAGACCGACCCCGCGACCGGCGAGTTCACGACGGCCGAGGCGAAGTCATTCCTCGACCAACTCGCGGACTTCGGCGCACCCGTCATCCTCCTCTCCGGCGGTGAACCGCTCGTGCGCGACGATCTGGTCGAACTCGTCTCCTACGCCGCGGACCGCGGGCTCCGCCCCGTCCTCTCTTCGAACGGCACCCTGCTCACCCCCGAGAAAGCCGCGGCGCTCCGCGACGCCGGGCTGCAGTACGCCGGCATCTCGGTCGACGGCCTCCCGGAGCGAAACGACCGGTTCCGGGGCGAAGACGGCGCGTTCGACGCCGCCGTCCGGGGTATCGAGAACTGCCTCGAGGCCGGGCTCAAGACCGGGCTGCGGTACACGATCACCGAGGCGAACGCGCCGGACCTCGAGGGGGTCGTCGAGCTACTGGTCGACAAGGGCCTCGACCGGTTCTGTTTCTACCACCTCGATTACGGCGGTCGCGGGGCCGAGATCGTCGACGCCGACCTCTCGCCCCGAGCGAAGCGCGAGGCGATCGAGCAGGTGGCCGATCTCACGCTCGAGTACCACGACCGCGGCGAGGAGATCGAGACGCTGCTGGTTGGCAACTACGCCGACGCGGCCTTCCTCGTGGAGTACGCCCGCGAGCACTTCGGCGAGGCGAAGGCCCGGGCGGTCTACGACCACCTCGAGCGAAACGGCGGCGACCCGACCGGCGAGCGGATCGCCGACGTGGACTATCAGGGTAACGTCCACCCGACACAGTTCTGGCAGGGGTACAGTCTGGGCAACGTCCGCGACCGTCCGTTCGGCGAGATCTGGGACGACGAGTCGAACCCGCTGCTCGAGGCGCTTCGGAACCGCGAGGAGCGCCTGAAAGGGAAGTGTGCGGACTGTCAGTATCAGTCGATCTGTCGCGGCGCGTCGCGGCTGCGGGCGCTCGCCACGGCGGGCGACCTCTTCGCCCCCGATCCGCAGTGTTACCTCAGCGACGACGAGGTACGCGACGAGGGTTCGGGACCGGTCGCCGGCGGTGCCGCGGACTGAGCGCCGGCGAACTCCCCGCTCGGGTTCGAGAAGAACGGATCGTTCCTCGCCGGTTCGAGGGCTGCGAGGTGCCGTTCAGCGCCGGGAATCGGGTCTCGCGGGAAGCTGCCCGAGACAGTGCCGGCAGTAGGTGTAGAGGTGTTCGTTTTCGGTGCCACAGATCCGGCAGGTGACGGGTTCGTCGGTCGCGTTCGCTCGGGTGCTCATCATCGACTGTAGCGAGCGGGATCAAATATCCCTCCGCCTGACGATTGCAAGGAAATGCGGGCCGTCCCCCGATTTCGCCGCGATCGCCGACCGCGCTCACTCGTCGCCGACGTGGACGCGGGTGACGTGTCCGCCACAGCCACACCGGTCGACGTACTCGAGTCGAACTCCCTCGAACGCGGCCTCGAGGTCGTCCCAGAGGTACGTCTCGGGGTGGCCGTGGTCGCCGTGAGTGACGAGGTTGACGTGGTAGCCGTCGGCCGTCGAGGCGACGGCGTCTTTGGCCTCCTCGACGATCAGGTCCCGGTCCGCGGCGTGTTCGGGCCCCTCGAGGTTCGCCGACCACGAAGCCGCGTGCTCGTTGCGCGTCACGGGTTCGACGCCGGAGACATCTTCGGTCATGGTCGGTACTCGGTCCCGAACGGGCGTAAGGGCTGAGACGAACCCGTTCGGGGGTCCGCCGACGGTCGACCGCCGGCCTCGGCGACCGCCCTCGCCGCCGTCGCGCTCAGCAACAGAACATGAACGGATAGATCAACGCGACGCGGTCGTCCTCGGTGAGTTCGGCCTCGAACCCGCCGAGGTGCTCGTTGAACCGCCCGTTGATGCAGACCCGCGCGTACGGCCGCGTCTGTTCGCCCTCCGGGTTCTTGCGCCACGTGCCGGGCAGGTCGTCGGGCACCGGTGCCCAGCCGCTGTGGGTCGCGTCCGCCTCGGTTTCGGCGATGAGCATGTCCTCGAGGTCGTACTCCTCGAAGAACGACTCGAGGAAGTCCCGGAGTCGGTCGCCCTCGAAGGTGAACTCGAGTTCGTGCGTGCCGACGGCGTCGCGGACGTGGCCGGTACAGCGCACGGTGACGGTCGTCGTGGCAGCGTCTCGGTCGGTGGCCGGGGCCGACGGTCGGTCGGTGGCGGTCCCGCCCGCTCGCTCCTCGGCGGCGGTCACGGCTCGATTGGAGTCCATGATTCGGTCGACGGTACGTGACGAGTCGGCAAACCCTCCGTTCCGAACGTGTTCGGGGCGAACGGCACGGCCGTGCGGACCGAACCGCGAGACATGAACGGAATACCGGGCGGGTTGCGGACCGACCAGCAGCCCCCGATGGCGATCCCGCTACGCCACTTCGTGCTCGCGCTGGGATTCCTCGTCGTCGGGGTCGGCGGCGGCACGGCGATGGCCGTCGGGACGCTTCCCGGACGCTCGAGTCTGGCGCACCTCCACGTGTTGCTCGTGGGCTGGATTGCCGTGACGATCATGGGTGCGATGACGCAGTTCGTCCCCGTCTGGTCCGGCGTGACGATCCACTCGAAACGGCTGGCGGTCGCCCAGTTGTGGCTCGTCACCGTCGGACTGGCTGCCTTCGCCGCGGCGCTGCTCGCGGGTTCCCTCGAGTGGCTGCCGGTCGGCGGCGCGCTCTTGCTCGCGGGTATCTGGCTGTTCGTCTACAACGTCGGGCGGACCCTCGCCCGTGCGCGCCCGTTCGATTTCACGGAGCGACACTTCGCGGTCGCGCTCGCGTCGTTCGGCCTCGTCGCACCGCTGGGCGCCCTGCTGGCGGTCGACTTCACGACGCCCGTGTTCGACTCGCTCTCGGTCACGCGGTTCGAGGTCCACCTCTCCCACGCGACGCTGGTGCTGTTCGGGGCGCTGCTCGCGACGGTCGTCGGCGCGCTCTTCCAGCTCGCGAAGATGTTTACCCAAGCCGAACCCGACCGGCACAGCGAGCGCCTGCTGACCCTCGAGCAGCTGTGTGTCCCCGCCGGGCTCGTCGCGCTCGTGCTGGGGCGCGGGCTCGCGCTCGAGGCGTTGGCTCGCGTCGGCGCGGTCGCGTTTCTCGTCGGACTCGCCGCGTTCGTGATCGTGATCGGCCGACTGCTGGCCGGCGCGACGGTCGAGCGATCGCCGATGCTCGCCCGCTACTGGGTCGTCGCGGCGGCGCTCGCCGCGTGGATCGCCCTCGCCGCGCCGACGTGGTGGGCCGAGTCGACCGCCTACGAGTCGCTGTTCGGCCACCCCGACGCGCGGCAACTCCTGCTCTTCGGGGTCTTCGGCTTCGTCGTCATCGGCTCGCTCTACCACATCGTCCCCTTCATCATCTGGATCGAACGCTACAGCGACCGGCTCGGCTTCGAGCAGGTCCCGATGATCGACGACCTCTACGACGACCGCCTCGAGCGGGCGGACTTCTGGACCACGCTCGTCGGCTTCGGCGGCCTCGCGGCGGCACCGCTGATCGGGCTCCCGGCCGCCGCGGTCACCGCGAGCAGCGTCATCGCGACGCTCGGCGTGGGCCTGTTCGTCGCGAACATGCTGCTGACGATCCACCGCCACGGTCCCGACGGGATCGCGGGCGTTCTCGCGAGCGCGCTCGAGTCGGGTGACGACCGCGCTGCAACGGGCGGTGGAGAGCCCGATGTGGACGTGTCGCCCGATCAGTGACCGAGAACGGCCGATCAGCACAGCACGGCTCGACCCTACTCCTCCGGCGAGACATCGACCTCCGGCTCGTATCGCTGGGATTCGATCGTCGAGACGACCAGTTCGCCGTATTCCGCGGCCGTCAGTTCGCCCGCGTTGTACTCCGCCGCATGGGTGGTCTCGACCGTCGCCGAGCCGTACGACGCGGGCGCGTCGTCGAGGATCGTCGCCCCCAGCGCGACGGCGTCGTAGCCGGCGTCGAGCAGCGCCGCGTAGCCGCCCGCGATCAGGGCGACGTCGTGGACGTTCCCCTCGTCGGAGCGATCCGTGTTGACGTACTCGAGCGTGAGCACGTCTCGGTCGCGTTCGACCGACTCGACGGTCATCTCGTACTCCTCGAGCGTCGATGCGAGCCCCTCGGGATCGGCGATATCGGCGGCCGCGAGTTCCGGGATCCGGTCCTCGTGGATCGCGCTTCGCTCCTCGACGGGGAGGTCGGGGACGTACTCCGAGACCGGCCACTCCGTGTTCTGGGGGAACTCAGTTCCCATCTCCTCGATGCAGCCGGCGAGTCCGACGGCCGCGGCGACGGACCCGGCCTGCAGGAACCGCCGCCGCGTCGCGGTCTCGTGTTCGTCTCCCGCGGTCCGATCCATGGATATCGGGTCGCTCTCTCGAGACAAATGGATTCGTTCTGCAAACGCCGGCACCGGGATGAAGGGCCGATTTGTCGTAGGGTGGAGTGCCCCAGATGGCCCTCGAGCTGTACAACGTCGGTCTGGTCGTGCTCGGTGTCGGACTGTTCGGCGTCGCCCTGCTCCCCCGCTTTGTCTCCGATCGAGCGATCTCGCTGCCGATCTTCTTCGTCGCCTTCGGGATGCTCGTTTTCGGACTACCGATCGGCCTCCCCGCGCCCGACCCGCTCGAGCAGGGGACGACGACGGAACACCTCGCGGAGCTCGGGGTCATCATCGCCCTGATGGGCGTCGGACTGAAGATCGACCGCGTGCCGGGGCTGCGCGCGTGGGCGTCGACGTGGCGGCTGCTCGCGATCACGATGCCGCTGTCGATCGCCGGCGCGGCGCTGCTGGGCTGGTGGACCGGGCTCGTGATTCCGACCGCGGTCCTACTCGGCGCGTGTATCGCCCCGACGGATCCCGTGCTGGCGTCGGAGGTCCAGGTCGGCGGCCCGGGAATGGGCAGCGAAGAGGAAGCCCTCGAGGAGGCGGCCGGAAAGGAAGACGAGGTCCGATTCGCGCTCACCTCCGAGGCGGGACTGAACGACGGACTCGCGTTCCCGTTTACGAATCTGGCGATCGCGATCGCCCTCGTCGGGATCGCGCCCGGCAACTGGCTCGGCGAGTGGCTCCTCGTCGACGTCGGCTACCGGATCGTCGTCGGCGTGATCGTCGGCGTCGTCCTCGGCTATCTGACCGCTCGTGCCGTCTTCGCGACGGAGCCCGACACCCCCGTCGCGGAGTCGGTCCAAGGGCTCGAGGCGATCGCCGGCACCCTGCTCGTCTACGGTGCGACCGAACTCGTCGGCGGCTACGGCTTCATCGCGGTCTTCGTCGCCGCACTGATGGTCCGCCACTACGAGCGATCCCACGACTACAACCGGTCGCTTCACGAAGTCAGCGAGTTCGCCGAACAGGTGATGATGGCGCTGATCATGCTCTTTTTCGGCGGGGCGATCGTCGGCGGCCTCCTCGAGCCGCTCACGCTCGAGGCGATCGCGGCGGCGGTCGCGATCGTCTTCCTCGTCCGACCGCTCGCCGGGCTGATCGCGTTTCTCGGCTTCGACCGCGACCCCGCCGAACGGGTGACGATCGCCTTCTTCGGCGTGCGCGGGATCGGCTCGTTCTACTACCTCGCACACGGACTGAACGAGGGCGCGTTCCCCGACGCGGACCTCCTGTGGGCCACTGTCGGGGCGGTCGTCCTCATCTCGATCATCGTCCACGGCATCACCGCGACGCCGGCGGTCCGCTGGCTCGAGAAACGGGCCGAAGCCCGCGAGTGAGCGGGACTCCGGGCTCGCCGAACGACGGCTATGCGGGGACTTCCTTCGGACTCCGCTCCCAGTGACGGTGCTCGGCGATCGCGTCGACGAACGCCTCGGCGAACGCCTCGAGGTCGTCGTCCCTCCCCGTCACCACGCCGTCCGATGAGACCGTTTCGCCGTCGTCGGCGATCTCCACGTCCGGTAGTTCGACCGTCTCGAGCAGCTCGGTTCCCTCGCCGGCGGCGGCGATCGGTTTCTTGTGTTTGAACGTCTCCGCGACGAAGTGCTTGGCGTCGCCCTGCTCGAGGAGCGCGTCGACGCTGTCCTCGCCGCCGGGGACGAAGACGGCGTCGAACAGCACCGACTCGGCGGTCGCATGACTCTCGTCGGCCGCGATCGAGTCGCCGCTCTCGGATTCCTTGTCGCCGAGTGTCTTCGAGACGATATTCACGCGAGCGCCCTCGTCTTCTAGCGTCGACGTGACCGTCTCGAGGGCCTCGCCGTCGTAGCCGTCGTCGACGAGGACGGCGATCTTGCGGGTCTCGATGGAGTCGGCGTCGCGGCGTTCCTCGATGCTCAGGCGGGAGTCCTCGCGGTCGTGCGTCGGCATCTCGTCGCCGGGCTCCTCCGGCGGATCGACGTCGATGCCCTCCGCGACCCGTTTGGCGAACTCGTGGTCGACGTTGTTGAACAGGTCGTAGACCATCCGCTCGCGGATCTCCATGCGATCGACCTTCCCGAGTTCGAAGCGAGCCGCGTCGACGATGTTCTGCTTCTCGGACTCGGTCATGCTGTTCCAGAACAGTCGGGCCTGCGAGAAGTGATCCATGAAGCTCTCGCTGCGATTGCGGATCTTCTCGCCGGAGATTTTCTCGGCGAAGTGCTCGTAGCCGCCCTCGTCTTCGGGGGCCTCCGCGGGCTGGTCGTCGCCAATCGAGTTGGGCTTGTAGGAGGCCTTCCCCTCGTTGATCTCCTGGCGCATGAAGCCGGCCCGCTGGTTGTTGTGCCGCTCGGTGATGGGGCGGTTGATCGGGATCTCGTCCCAGTTGGCGCTGTTGAATCGGTTGAGCTGGGTGTCCTGATAGGAGAAGAGCCGGCCCTGCAGGAGCGGATCGTTCGTGAAGTCGATCCCCGGCACGACGTTGCCCGGGTGGAACGCGACCTGCTCGACCTCCGCGAAGAAGTTGTCCGGCGTCTCGTTGAGCACCATCTTCCCGATCGGACGCACCGGCACCTCGCTCTCTGGGACTATTTTGGTCGGGTCGAGGACGTCGAAGTCGAACTCGGCGGCCTCGTCCTCGTCGAAGATCTGGACGCCCAGTTCCCACTCGAGTTCGTAGCCCGACTCGATGACGTCGTAGAGGTCCATCCGGTTGAAGTCGGGGTTCTTGCCGGCGATCTTCTGGGTCTCGTCCCAGACGAGTTGGCTGGTGTCGAGTGCCGGCGTCCAGTGGAACTTGACGAACCGTGCGTCGCCCTCGTCGTTGACCAGCCGGAAGGTGTGGACGCCAAAGCCCTGCATCATGCGGTAGGCGCGGGGTAGGGCCCGTCCCGACAGCACCCACATGACCATGTGGGTGATCTCGGGCTTGAGTGAGGCGAAGTCCCAGAAGGTGTCGTGGGCCGACGAGGCCTGCGGGACGGCGTCGTCGGGCTCGGGTTTGATCGCGTGGATCAGATCGGGGAACTCCATCGCGTCCTGAATGAAGAAGACGGGGATGTTGTTCCCGACCAGATCCCAGTTGCCCTCCTCGGTGTAGAACTTGGTCGCGAACCCGCGGACGTCCCGAACCGTGTCGGGCGACCCTCTCGAGCCGACGACCGTCGAGAACCGGGTGAAGACGGGCGTCTTCTGGTCGGAATCGGTCAGCACCTTCGCTTTCGTCAACTCCTCGATGTCGTCGTACTCGCCGAGATCGGCGTCCTCGTAGGGCTGGAAGTAGCCGTGAGCGCCCGATCCGCGGGCGTGGACGACCCGTTCCGGGATCGACTCGTGGTCGAACTGGGTCATCTTCTCCCGGAAGTGGAAGTCCTCCATGATCGTCGGCCCGCGCTCGCCGGCCTTCAGGGAGTTGTCCGTGTCGCTGACCTTGACGCCGTGGTCGGTCGTCAGCTCTTCGCCCTCGGAGTTCTCGCGGACCTCCTCGAGCTGCTCTTGCTTGCTGTTCTCGTCGACATCGTCACCGTCGCTGCTGCCGGCCCGGCCCGATCCGGAGTCGGGTCGCGATTCACCGTCGGAACCGCCGTTCGTCGTCGGCCGGTGCTCCGAGCCGTCGGTCACCGTCTCGTCGCGGTTCGATCCATCGTCCCTGTCGCCGGATTGCACCGATTCGCCATCGGTCGCGTCCGGCCGTTCGTCGTCTCGCTCGTCGTGGGTTGAGTCGTTGTCTGCCATAGTTCGAACTCCGATTAGTCGATCGCTGACCGCGGGTCATCGGACCCGCGTCGCGACTGCGTGAGCTGCCGGTCCGTCGCTGACGCCCTCGAGCGGACGGGACACGTCGCTTTTCGCCACCGTCGTGCCCTTCAGCGATCGACGAAGAGATAGGGCACGGCTCTAGCGGTCGCTCACGGCGCTACGTACCGTCAGTTCGCGTCGCGACGGCCGTCTCGTCTCTCGGCGTCCATCGACGATAGCACGAGACCGGCGTACGTCATCGACCAGAATAAGCGAGGTAAGCGTCGCCCCGTCCATCGCAAGGGTCAGGTGTGGCTCGGCGTGTCCCCGTTGCCGGTCAGAAGGGCGACTGGACCGTCGAATCGTCAGCCCGTCCCCGATCGGGCGTCCCGGTCCTCGGCCCCTGCCCGTCCGAATCGGTCGGTACTTCGCCGGACTCGCGGTACTGCGACTCGAGGGACTCGAGCGTCTCGTTGAGCGATTCGGACTGGTGGTGGGACGGCCGGACGCGAACGCGCACGAGGTCGTACCCGTGGCGGTCGCTCAGCCCGTTCCACGCGCGGAACGAGCCCTTGACGAGCGCGTCAGCCTGCGGGCAGAACTCCGTCGTGGGGCTGAACTCCGCCCGGAGCACGGTCGGGTCGTCGGCGTCGACCGCGTACCGGTAGCCCGCCTCGGGGTGACGCCGGTCGAGGTTGAGTCGCGCCAGATTGTAGCCGAACGTCGCGTCGTAGACCCCCCGCTCTTCGAACAGGTCCCGCGCGATGTCGTGGAAAGCGACGTGTGCCTCGCCCTCGAGCACGTCGTGGCCCTCGAGGAACGGCCCCGGGTCCGGCAGGTGGTCCGGGACGAACGCGTCCGGTTCGTCGAAGCTACCCTCGCCGTCGGCGTCCGCCGATCGCCCGCTCGAGAAGGGATTCATTGTATCGCGGACTACGCTCCCGATCGTCCAGTAGCTCTCCCCGAACATGTGACGCGGTTTGATAGCCGGTCCGAACCGCCACGACTGCCGGACAGGCGGCTACAACCGGTGCTTGTACGGGCCCCATCGCTCTCTGAATCGTTTTGGAAATCGTGACTGAAATAGAATTAGTATAGAATCGATCCCGAAAAAATACGACTATGTACATATATAGTTTATCATGCCCAGAATTGGTAGCCAACATCGGATTAGGGCCAGAGGATTTATATCTTATCGAAGAAAGAGTCCGGCCAATGCTACTCTCAGTCGATCGGTCGGAAGCCTCAGCCGAGCAGTCTATCAGTTTCGACGTTATCGCTGCCGTCGCCGAACGGGAAGGAATCGACCCCGTGGACCTCGAACCCCCAGAATACGACGCTCTGTACGATGTCATCAATCCGGAGGCGCTCGACGCGCTCTTTGCGACCCGCGAGAACGGCCGAAATCGGCCGACTGGCCGCGTCGAATTCCCGTTCTGTGGCTATCACGTCGTCGTCACGAGCGACGGCGACGTCGACGTTTCTCCGCTCGAGTAACCCGCGTCGGTACCGTGGTCGACAAATCAGCTATCGCGGAGTGACACGGCCGTTGTGATCTCGTCGCGAGAGTCGTCCGCGTACGGATCGACGCCGGAGAGACGGGTGGAACGTTATCGGTCTCGCCGAGAAGAAAAGCGCGCTCAGTCGCCGGCCATCGCCGCTTCGAACACGTTCTCGTGGAGCCGGTCCGTGATGATCTCCATCAGTGGCTCCATGTTCCGGGTGTCCGCGCGGTTGTACTCGATGAGCGTCTCGAGTGAACTCTCGTCGCCGGCTTCGTACTCGTGCCAGAGGCGGACGGCGTCGCGGCCGCTGATGTCCAGCATGTCCCGGTCGATGCCGAGATCGCGTTCGATCGCCTTCAGCCCGCCGTCGAGCCCGAGCTTCTTACAGGGGTACATCAGATCCACGTGGGGAGCGTCGACGTCGACGTCGAAACACGTCTCGAGGAAGGGAACGTCGAACCGCTGGCCGTTGAACGTGGCGAGCAGCGCCGCGTCGTCGAGTTCTCGCTCGAGGCGCTCGCTCGTGAGGTCGCGTCCTTTGACGAAGGTCTTCGTCTCACCGCCGCGGTGGAGGCTAACGGTCGTCACATCGTTACAGGCGGCGTCGAGTCCGGTGGTCTCGATGTCCAGGAAACACGTCTCGTCGCGGACGTTCTCGTAACACCGCCAGCGGCTCGCGGCCGGCAGCGCCTCCGCGAAGAGGGACACGTCCCCCCGGTCCAAGTGGGTCCGGCCCTCGTCGATGAACGTCTCGATGCGGTCGGAAAGCGTCGCGCCGACGACGCTGCCGTCGAACTCGTCCCAGTGGGTGATACCGTTCTCCCACAGGCGTCGTTCGGTGGTTTCTCCGACCCCGTGAACGGGAATGAAACTGTTCTCGATTCGCACACCTGTTGGGGGGCACGGAGCGGGTAAAAACGCTTGGATCGCAAGCGGTGTCGGCGGACTGCGGCGTCAGTTGCTGTTGTCGGAGAGATACAGCGTTCGATCGATGATGCTGACGGCGGCTTCGCCCCACTGCTGAATCGCGGCCCCGTCCGAGTCGGGAATCTCGATAACGATCCGGTTCCGACCGATGGTCACGTCGCCGTCCGGCGTCGACGCCTGATCCGCGAAGCTCCGCATCTGATACTGGAGCAGCCGTTCCGTCGACCCGGTGATATCGACCGTCTCGGCGTCGAACTCGAAGGTCAGTACCGCGCTTCCGTCGTCGGTCTCCTCGGCCGTGACGTCGAACTGGTGGCTCGAGAGTTCCGGTGCCGGCGCGTCCTCGTTCATCGTGTCGACGGCCTCCTCGACGGTCACGTCTTCCTCCTCTGGTTCGAACTCCTCATCGTCGAACTCGAACCCGGAGAGCGCGTCCACGGGCGGGTCCTCGGCGTCGTCGGCCTCGGATTCGCCGTCAACGGTATCGGGTCCGGGTTCGTCCTCGGCCGTCTGGGCGTCGGACTCGTTGTCCGCATCGGCTCCGGCGTCGGACTCGGCGGCCGAAAGTTCAGTTTCGCTCGAGTCGTCGACGAGGTCGGGAACATCTGCGTGCGCGTCCTCGTCACCGGAGCCGTCCTCACCACCGGTTTCGTTCTCGTCCTCGCCATCGGCCCCATCCTCGGCGGGGGCGGCCGATCCGGAATCGGATTCGTCCTCCGTTCCGTCGTCGAACGACAACACGTCGATCTCCTCGGTCGATTGCGGGATTTCGTCGACGGTCGTGTCTGCCGACTCGTCTCCCTCGAGACCGGTGTCGGCGTCGGTTTCGTCCCCGTCCTCGTTCTCGACCTCGGCGTCGCTTCCGTCGGACTCGGTTCCGTCGGCGTCTTCGCCGTCGCTTTCGTCGGCTTCCTCGAGCGAGTCAGCGTCGTCCGAGGCGACCACTTCGTCGGAGGATTCGACTGCGGACTCGGCTTCCGCGTCAGCCGTCGGGTCGTCGGAAGCCGAGTCGGCGGGCGCGTCGTCGCCGTCATCGGCGTCCTCGCTCTCGTCGGAACCCTCGTCAGTTGGCGTCGTCGCCGCGCCCGGCATCGGCGTCGCCACGGCATCGTCCTCGTCGCTCGCAGCCGCTTCGCTCTCGTCGCCCGGACCCGCGGCGATCACCGCCGAGTCGTCGGGTTCCGATTCTGAGCCGTCCGGGAGCGCGCCGGCGATCGTCGGGCGGGCCGCGTCGATCGCCTCGCGGTCCAGCGGCGTGGCGTACCACGCCGTTCGATCGGGCGAGGTGATGAACCGGCCGCGATTGCGTTCGGCGTGTGGGTGCTCGGGCGGTTCGTCCTCGGCGTCGGACGCCTCGGCCGCCGGCTCTTCGTCTGGCCACTCGTCCTCCGGTTCGGCGTGCTCGCCGTCGCCCGACTGGGCGCTCTCGTCACCGGTTTCGTCGATATCCTCGTCCGCTTCCGCCGGGTCGGCCGCGGCCGGCTCCGCCTCCGATTCGGGTTCCCGCCGGGCCGCTTCCGACCGCTGTTGATACTGGGGATGGGACGCAGGCTGTGGCCCGGCGTTTGGCGCATCCTGTCGACGGGCATCGGCCTGTTGTGGCCCCATCGCCTGTTGCTGTCCCCCCTGTTGGGCCTGCTGTGCCTGCTGGGGCTGATTCGCGCCCGGACCGGAACTGATCGTCCCGCCGCTCAGGTGGAGTTGCGTCCCGCCACCGCCGCCGGGGCCGTTCGACATTCCATCTAAGCTGTGGGCGATATCCGTCAGATCGTCGTCGATATTGTCCTCGAGTTTGTCGATCTTGTCGCCGACGCTTCGCAGAGCGAGGGCCACGTCCCAGAGGACGACGACGCCAAAGAACAAGAGCGCGAGGAAAACGGTAACGGCGGCTCCACCGAGAAGCTCAGTACTAGCTTCGACCATGTATGCTACTCTTTGAACCGATAGGTCGTTCGATATATAGACCTTATGCCGTAACACGGATAATGCTGGAGTGAGACGGCCGGAGACGGACGAACGCGCCGTTCTACTCGCAGCTGCTCTCGCCGACGGAGAGACACGATCGAATACGTGTCCGATATATTATTGGATATCGGTCCGCGACTGGCTCGCTCTACAGCTCGAGCCAGTCGGTGGTGGTCTCCGTTTCTCGGAGGTGCCACCGCTGTTCGTCGGTCCCGCGCCGGGACCGCACCGTCACGACCGCATCGAACAGCGGTTCGAAGAGCGCGACGGCGTCGTGGTCCGGCGCGAGCGGGACGTGATAGTGTCCCATGCCGCGGGCCCGGTTGACCCGCGACGTCATCACGTGTAGCAGGCGAAACATCGTCTCGGCGTCGTACTCCCGAAGCAGCGGGACGAGCGAACCGATGCAGACGCGAAGCGCCGACGGATCGAACCCGCCGGCGGCGGCATCGAATTCGTCGATGGTCTCGACGATTCGGATTCCGAGCGCGCCGAGCGACGACGCCCCGCTTTCGGCCGCCGGTTCCGTCTCGGTCTCGAGCACAGCCCTCGAGTCGATCGTGTGGATCCGTTCGATCGCGGCGCTATCGGCGTTCTCGCACGCGACGTGATCGCCGTCGGTCGTGACGATCAGCTGATAGCGAGAGTCGTGGTTCGCCGCGCCGAGTAACCGATGGCAGGCCCGCTCGTGTGCCGCCGGCGCTGCGCCGACGAGCAGAATGTTGCTCCCCTCCCGCTTGAGCGCGCTCAGAGTCCGCGCGAACGTCGCCCGATCCGGCACGGCGTCCCCACACTCGTCTTCCATTCGTCCTATCAATCAACCGATTCCATCATAAAAATTGTGGCATCATTCGATTAGAAAAGGAGATCGCTATCGGAAATCGTCGTCTCAGTGATCCGTCTAATCGTCCGGTTTTTGACACCGGCGGCCGTAGCTCGCGCATGGCCAACGATGACGACGAACTCGTCGACGCCGTTCGCGAACTCGCGCGGACGATCGACGACCTCCGCGACGAACTCGAGGGGCCCCGCTCGCGACGGCGGCCGCCCCTTCGCCCGCCGACCCCGAGAGAACTCCTGCGGTTCACCGACGAGATAGCACTGCCCGCCGCGCTGACCGTCCTCGAGACCAGCGTCCGCGCGCTCGAGGCGTTCCAGCGGAGCCTGCGCGTCGTCCGGACCGAACGCGAGGCCCGCGACCGAACCGGCGAGGCCGTCGAGGCGACGAGCGAGCGCGCGAACGAACTCCAGCGGACGACGCTCTCCCAACTCGATACCGTGCTGGCGGAACTCCAGCGCGCCGCGTCCGACGGCGGGTTGCCCGCCGACGAGACGGCTCGTGACCTCCTCAAAGAGGCGCGCGACCTCCGCGACGACGTGGATAGCCGCCTCCGGGACGCTGCCGACCGGGAGTCGCAAACGGCCGAGACCGGAACCGATCGGACGGAGCCAGAAGGCGGGGTCACGATCGATATCGACGACGGGCCGCTGACCGACGACGAGACGGCAGGGGACGACGCCGACGGCCGCGACTCCGCCGTCGATGTCGACGCCGAACTCGAGACGCTGCGGGATCAGTACGCCGACGAGGAGGACGGCTCGAGCGAAACCGATGCCGGCGCCGCAGAGAGGAACGACGAACCGGATACGAACGACGGCGGCGACGGCGCGGCTGCGGACGACATCGATGCCGGCGCTGACGGGGCCGGAGAGGACGACGACGAAAACTGAGCCGCGTGTCAATCGAATCGGCGCGATACTGCGACCGCGTTCCTGCCGTTAGACCGGCTCGAACCGGTAGCCGTCCCAGTCCTGACTCTCGGGCTCTCTGATGCCAGCCCCGGGTTCGCGGAGTTCCTCGGCGTAGACCGGCTGCACTTCGTCGCCCGTCTCGAGGTCGTCAGTCGTCGCCTGGCCGATCGCACGGACCGTCTCACCCTCCACGTCGAACTCGACGATCGCGAGGTGGTTGGGTTCGCGGACGCCCGGCGGCGTCGCGGTGCTCGTCGTCCACGTTACGACCTCGGCGGTGTACTCGCTGAGGTCGATCGTTTCGACCGGCTCCGCGCCGCCGGGCCCGCGCGGGTGGCCGGGGTAGGTGATCGATCCGTCGTCGTAGCGCGTCGCTTCCATCGTCATTGTGCTGCCTCCATGATCGTCGTAATCACGCAGTTGCCGAAGCCGCCGACGTTACAGCACAGCCCCACGTCCGCGTCGACCTGTCGGGGACCGGCCTCGCCGACGAGTTGTTCGTAGATCTCGACGCCCTGTGCCACGCCGCTGGCACCGAGCGGGTGGCCCTTCGATTTGAGCCCGCCCGAGGTGTTGATCGGCAACTCGCCGGTGTCTCGCTCGGTGTAGCCCTCCTCGACGAGTTTCCATGCCTCGCCCTGCTCGGCGAAGCCGAGCCCCTCCATCTGCAGGAACTCGAGGATGGTGAACATGTCGTGGAGTTCGGCCACGTCGATGTCCTCTGGTTTGGTGTTGCTCATCTCGTAGGCCCCGCGACCGCTCTCGACGACGCCGCCCATCACGGTCGGGTCCTCGCGCTCGTGGACGACGTGGGTGTCCGTCGCGCCGTCGATGCCCGAGATGACGGCGTACTCGTCGGCGTATTCCTCGGCCACCGACTCGGGACAGAGCATCAGCGCCGCCGAGCCGTCCGTGATCGGACAGAAGTCGTACAGTCGCAGCGGATCGGCCACGATCGGCGACTCGAGGACCGTCTCGAGGTCGACTTCCTTCTGGAACTGGGCGTGTGGATTGTCGACGCCGTTCTCGTGGTTCTTGACCGCGACCTTGCCGAGGCTCTCCCGGGGCGCGTCGAACCGCTCTAAGTAGTGCCGTGCCGTCAGCCCCGCAAAGGACGGCAGCGTGACGCCGTGTTTGTACTCCGCGGGGTGGGTCAGCGACGCGATAACGTCGGTGGCCTCCCCGGTCGTCTTGTGGGTCATCTTCTCGCCGCCGACGAGCAGGGTCATGTCGCTGGCCCCGCTGGCGACCGACTGCCACGCGGCGTAGATGCCCGCGCCGCCACTCGAACTCGTCTGGTCGACCCGTTGCGTGTACGCCGGCATCGCGTCGAGGTCGTGTGCCAAGGCGTTGGGGACGCCCGTCTGTCCCTCGAACTCACCGCTCGCCATGTTCGACACGTATAGGTGCTCGACAGCGTTGGCCTCGACGCCCGCGTCCTCGAGACACTCGATCCCGGCCTCCGCGAGGAGGTCCTGGATCCACTCCCCCTCGCGTTGCCCGAACTGTGTCATCGAGGCACCGATGATTGCAACACGTTCCATAACTTACCGGACTCGAGTCAACGATTTATAAGTGAGGGTCGCGACGGTGGTCGCCGATTCAGCTACGCCGGGTCGCGGTCTCCGAGCGAGGGACCGACTCGGTCACAACGCTCTCGGTCGTGGCAGTCGAGACGCGATACGATGGCGTTCGCTGCCCCGTTCGACCGCATCGATCCGACCCATCGGCTCGTCGTTCGATCGCCGTCGGCAGCGGCCGAGAGCGATCGACCGGATCCGCTGGCCGTCGAAAATCGGATCGTCGAAATCGCGATGGACAGTGCCGATGCCGTCCACTGCTGTCTCGATCGCTCCTTTCTCGACGCGGCGGATCCGGCACGAACGAAGGCGTGTAATCGCCTGCACCGAGTCCGGGAATCGGACCGAGTGTTGGCAAGCGGCGAGCCGGAGTACCGAGCGGCCCTCCCGGCCGACCGCGACGCCGTGCGGGCGTATCTCTCCGTCGACCGGGAGAACACGGACGCGTGGCTCGCTCGCGTGTTCGGAATCGCCGAATTCGCCATCATCACCGACGACTCGTGGCTGTATCGGTCGGTTCCGCACCACGATCACATTCGGGAACTCAACGCGAACGCGGTCGACGGCTTCCTCGACGACGTGACCGCTTCGCTCGAGTCGATTCCCGGGTCGGGCGTGGTCCCGTTCGACGGGCTGGGAACGTGGCAGACGGAAGAGTATCGGTACGCCGTGACCGCACGATCGATCCGCCGAAGCACCGACGGAGACCGGTGGCAGACGTTCGATCTGGACCGGCTCCGCGCCGTCTCTCTGGTCCCGGAACGGTCGGAACTGCTGTTGCGCTGGGACTCGCCCGCGACGGATTCGTGGACGCGGCGTGCGTTCAGAACCGTCGTCGGACGGGGCTCGACCGAGCCGCCGAGTCGAGTGTCCCTCCCCGATCGCGAAACGACCGCCGAGTTCGCCGGGGCGCTTCGGGAGGTCGCCGACCGCCTCGAGTACGAATTCACGGTCGAAGCGATCGACGCGTAGCTCGAGCGCGATGGGACACAGAGTCGGAGCCAGCACCGGGTCAGCAACGCAGCGCGGAAGGCCGCTGGTTACGCTGATTCCGCCGCGGCCGTCCGCAACTCGCTCGCACGGGAGCGCGCCTGCGAGATCACCGCGGGCCGGGCCTCGAAGGAGACGGTAACGTCCTCGTCGCCGTAGGTGACGTCGTCGACGTGTGCGTTGTCGTGAATCCACGAGATCACGCTCATCGTGTCGTCGGTCATCGGCAACAGCAGCCGCTCTTCCTCCCAGTCGGGCAGTTCCTGATCGATCCGCTCGAGCAGGCCGTCGACGTTGAGTCCCTCTTTGGCGCTGACGGTGATGGGGTTCGGCGCGAGCGACGAGAGCGCGTCGCGTTTCTCCGCGAGTTCCTCGTCGCTCACCTGATCGATCTTGTTCAGCACGGTCACGATCGGGGCCTCGTTGCGCTCGTAGAGGGTGTCGTGGGAGGTGACCAGCTTCTCGTGGATTTCGTCGACGGGCTCGCTCACGTCGACGACCAGCAAGACCAGATCCGCCCGGTAGACCGAGTCCAGCGTCGACTTGAACGACTCGACCAGCCAGTGGGGGAGATCGCTGATAAAGCCGACGGTGTCGGTCACCAGCACGTCCCGGCGGTCGATCGCCGCGCGCCGGGTCGTCGTCCCCAGCGTCGTGAACAGCTTGTCCTGTGACTCGGCCGTCGGATCCAG
The DNA here is from genome assembly GCF_005576615.1 of Natrinema versiforme. NCBI lineage: Archaea > Methanobacteriati > Methanobacteriota > Halobacteria > Halobacteriales > Natrialbaceae > Natrinema > Natrinema versiforme. The sequence goes on along the minus strand of NZ_CP040330.1, from coordinate 2,330,442 downwards.
ATCCCGGTGGAGATCCTCGTTTTCCTCGACCTCGAGGTCGGTCGCGAGCTGGCGCAGCAGCGTCGATTTGCCGGCGTTCGTGTAACCGGCGAGCGCGACCAGATCGAAGCCGGAATCCCGTCGGCGCTCCCGCCGGTGTTGTTCGGTCTGCTCGATCCGCTCGAGCTCGTCTTTGATCCGGCTGATCTGGTCTTTGATGTCCCGCTCGCGGCTCTCGTCGTACTCGCCCAGCCCCATGAAGCCGGGGTGTTCCTCCCGCTTGGCGAGGCTCGTCTTCGCCTCGGCTCGGGGGAGTTCGTAGCGGAGTTCGGCCAACTCGACCTGGAGCTGGGCCTTGCGCGTCTGGGCGCGCTGCCCGAAGATCTCGAGGATCAGCGTGAATCGATCAATGACCTCGACGCCCTCCGGCAGGAGCTGTCCGAGGTTGTACGTCTGGTAGGGGCCGAGCCGGTTGTCGAAGATGACGGTCGTGGCGTCGGTTGCCGCGGCTAAGTCGGCCAGTTCCTCGGCTTTCCCCTCGCCGATCTGGAGGGCCGGATCGGCCCGTCTGGACTGCGTGACCTCGCCGACGACGGTGTATCCCGCCGCGCGGGCCAGATCGCGAATCTCGCTCGTATCGGCGGTGCCGGAATCGACGCGCTTGACGATGATCGTGTTCATGCAGGTAGCTGTCTCGCTGCCGGGCGTGGTCGGTCGTGCTCGCTCGAGCGCCGTCGCTCGTCGAGCCTGCGATTCGTCGCGCGCACGCGCCGGCCGTGTCGGCGTTGCGGACACCGCCGCGTGAACCCGGAGACGCTAACGATGCCGGTCGCACACCTCCGTTGGACGGACGTGACTCATGCTCGTCCGTACGCGACGAACCGTCTTGAATCCCGCGCCCGATTCCCTCTCGCGATTCGGTCGCTCGGCCGCTCGCACGCTCGAGCGGCGCCGATCGACCGGCGAGTGGCCGATATACCCGGCCGTGCATTCGACCACAACAGTCATAGGAACCGACTCGAATGGGACCGGGTAATGATAGATCTCGATCCGACGACCCTCGGCCTCGAGTTCGGGGGCGGCGCGGTCGTCGGCGGCCTCATCGGGTTCGCCGCGAAGAAGATCGCGAAGCTGCTGGCGATCATCGTCGGCGTCCAACTGATGGCCTTTCGCTACCTCGAGTCACAGGGGATCGTTATCGTCGACTGGAACCGGCTCTCGGCCGGGATTTTGAAGACCCAAGAGCGGGCGCAGGGGGCGGCGGACATCCACTGGCTCCAGTCGATGATCTCGACGCTGTCGATCGGCGCGGGCTTTACCAGCGGCTTCCTGATCGGATTTCATCGCGGATAGCCGGCAACTGGCGTCTCGAGCGGGCCGATCGACGCGAGGCTTACCGCGTGCGCAGGTCGTCTTTGTCTTTGACGATTTCCGTCTCCGCCTCGCCGCTCGTGTGTTCGTTGACCGTGTCGTAGAAGTCGTTTTGGAGCCCTGCCGGGAACGTGAGGACGCCGATCCACGAGCCGTCGCTCTGCCACTCCTCGCGCTCTAAGTCGCCGAACTGGCGGATCTTCGCCTGCGCGCTGCCCGCGTGGTCGGCGGGGACGTTGACGGCGACGGTGACCTCCTCGAACCGGATCGGAATGATCGGCCGCAAGGCGTCGAGCGCGTCGTCGACCTGCTCTTGGACCGGTTCCATCGGATCGACGGTGAACCCGGCCTCCTCCAGGGCGTTCTCGATCCGTTCCGGCGGATGGGGCGCGTTGTCCATCTGCGGGTTGACCGCGTTGCGCGTGATCGTGTCGATCAACTGCTTGCGCTTCTGTTCTTGCATCTCGCGGCGCTGATCGGCCGTGATCTGGATCTCCCCCTGCTTGATCACTTCGGGGATGATCTCGAGTGGCTCCGTGGTATCGAAGACCTTCTCGAGGTCGGCCTCCGCGGGCCGGTCACCCCGCGAGGCGTCCTCGAAGACGTCCTCGGCGGCGATTACGTCCTCGAGGTCGCCATCGAACTCGTCGCGTTTGATCTCGAGTGCCGCGTCGGGATCGACTAACACTTCGAAGCGCGCCCCGTGTGACTCGAGTCGCGCCGTCACTGCCTCGTCAAGCGAAATCATACCTGACGGTTCCGCCGCCAATGAAAAGAGTGTTTCCCGATTTGATCAGGCGAGCCGGTCGCTGGTCGGGGCTTGCAGACGGGAGACTCACACGCGCAAGGAAGTCGGAAAACGGCGGTCGGAAACCGAACGGCGTCTCGATTACTCGGCGGGTTCGTCGTCTTCGGGCTCGTCCTCGCCGTCGTCGAGGACGTCGTTCTCCTCGAGGTAGTCGGCGATCCGGTCCTGATCGAACTGCTCGAAGGACTCGGTTTCGACGTCGACGGTTGCCAGCCCCACTTCGTTGGGGAGCAGGGAGCCGTCGTTGACCGACGCGAGCGCGTCGAGTGCGAGTCGGATGCCGCCGTCTAAGTCGGCCTCGTCATCGTAGTTCTCCTCGAGGTAGGTCTGGAGTTCGCCGCGGTCGGAGCCGACGGCGAGTGCCTTCCACTCGTAGGGCGTCCCGGAGGGGTCGGTCTCGAACAGGCGCGGCTCGCCGTTCTGGATGCCGCCGACGATCAGCGCGACGCCGAACGGTCGGGCACCGCCGACCTGCGTGTACTGCTGGATGTGGTCGGTGACTTCCTTCGTCAACGTCTCGACGCCGATGGGCTCGCCGTAGCGCAGCTGGTTGACCTGCGTCTGGCGGCGGGCGAAGTCGATCAGCTGGCGGGCGTCGGCGACGTGGCCCGCGCTGGCGATGCCGACGTGGTCGTCGGCCTTGTGAATCTTCTCGACGCTCGAGTCCTCGAGCAGCGGGGAGGGGACTCGTTTGTCGACGGCGAGGACGACGCCGTCGTTCGTTCGGACACCGATACTCGCCGTGCCTCGCTTGACCGCCTCGCGAGCGTACTCGACCTGGTAGAGTCGGCCGTCGGGCGAGAAGATCGTGATGCCGCGGTCGTACGCCTGCTGTTGTTGTTGTCCCTGCATAGTATCACACTAAATGGTAATCGAGGTCTGTCGCGCCCACGAACGCCTCATCGAGTCGCACGTCCCCAACGTCGTCCCGCAGGACGGCGACTCGCTCCTCGTTCCCGAACACGACGTTTCTCTCTTCGGAATCTTGCCCGTCCCGTCCTAAATAGTTTTCTTCAGCCGCCCGGATCGTGCCACTGATACCGCTGACCCGAATCCCGACGGGAGCGCCGTCTATCTCGTCGATACAGGCCAGTGCCGCTCGAGCCGATTCGGTCTCTCCGCGGCGGACTTTGACGACCGCATCCCCCGTTCCGTCGGAAAACCGGAACCTGACGACGCTGAGATCGGCGTCGGCACTGCCCGGATCGCCCAGCAGGTTCTGGCCCGCGTACCACAGCTCGCGCTGGAACGACCGCCTGCCGAGCCGCTCGTCGGGCCACGTCTCGAGTTCCACGGCGAGGTATCGCCAGCGCGGCCGGAGGTGTTTTGGGAGGTGTTTCATGCGTTACTCGGTCGCCGGCTCGGCCGCGGTCGGACTCCGCTCGGCGACCAGTACGCCCACCTGATCGTGGACGCGCTCGACCGCCGTCAGCGAAAAGCCCGCGTCGGTAAAGGCGTCGGCGAGCACGCCGACCGTCGCCGGATCGTCGACCTCCGGGGAGTAGAACGGCTCCTCGGGGTCGGGCTCACCGAAGAACATCACGTCCCCCAGCACGAACCGCCGGGGCTCGAGGTCGGCGATGACCGCGATCGCCTCTTGCTTTTCCTCGTCCGAGAGGTGGTGCAGGGCGAAGTTCGAGGTGACCATGTCGACCTGCCCGTCGTAGTTCGGCTCGCGGAAGGTTCCGCGGTCGAACGCGAGGTTCTCGAGGCCTTCGTCGTCGGCCTTCTCCTCGGCTTCGGCCATCATCTCCTCGCTGATGTCGCGGCCGACGACCCGCTTCGCGTCGGGGGCCAGCGCGAGCGCGATCGCACCGGTTCCGGTGGCGAGATCGAGGACGATGTCGTCGCTTTCGGGAGCGGCGTGTTCGACCACGAGGTTCGCACAGGCGTGGTACTCCTCGGACTTCGACTCGTCGTACTCGCCGGCTTTCTCGTTGAATCGGGCGGCGTGTTCCTCAAGACTCTTCTTCATACCTGCCACGTTCGACCCCCGGCTCAATGAACGACTCGGACTGGACGTGCCGGTTGCGTTCGGCCACCCGCCCCCACTCCGCGAGGCCGTCTTCGACGAACTCGGCGGAGAACCCGATCTCCTCGCTGAGGGCTTTGAGTTCGCGGGGCGACCGCAACTCGAGGTGGGAGGTCGGGTCGGCGCTGACGACGTAGGGGGCATCGTAGTGATCGACGATCTCTCTGAGTTTCCGCAGCGACTGCAGAATTCGGACGCGGCGGCCGCCGCTCTGTCGGAGTACCCCACCGAAATTGAACTCGATGCAAACGCCGTTCTCGACGGCGGCTTTCGCCAAGACGTGGTTGAAATCCCCGTTGCCGGTCATCGGATGGGCGAGCACGTCCACTTTCGCCTGTTCGACGGCGAAGCGGTTCAGCGCCGTCGTCCCGCCGTGTATCCCGACAACCGTGTGAGACGTTCGGAAGTTCCCAACCGACCCGCTGGCCTGCTGTGGATCGTCGGCCCGAATCTCGACGCCCTCCACAACATCGATCCCGTACTCGTCGCGAATTTCGTCGGGATCGTACGCCGCTCGAGCGCCGTCGTGATTGCGGACGACCACACCCTCGAACCCGTAGTCGGCCGCCGTCTTCGCGAACCTGGCGACCGTGCTCTGTCCGTCGGGATGGGCGTGGACGGCCTCGTACATACTCGAGTCCTCTCGCGGCGGCGACTTGGGGTTTGCGTCATGCAGATCAAACGAACGAAATTGTCGTGGCCGGGAGCGCGGCTCGAGCGCTGCGAGAGACGTGCGACTCGGGGGAGGGCAGGCGGTTACCCGAAACTGACCGCGAGCGAGGCCGCAGGCCGAGCGAGCGGGCCGACGACCGATGTGGAGAACGCGACGCGTTCGGAACGGAGGGAGGAGTGCTTTTGATCGAAATTTTGCCGAGGGACATCGCGCTGGCGGCGAAGCCGTCAGCGCGATAGACCGCAGAGCAAAATTTCGTTAGTTAAGGATGGATTGGGCCACGGTCGCGAGTTGGCCGTTGTCGGCCTCGTTGAGCCGGTCGTCGCCGATCTTGAGACGCAGGCGCGGCCGCCCGACGTCGATCGGGACCTTCTCGGTGTCGATCAGGCCCATGTCCTCGAGTTTGGTCTTCGTCCGGCTGAAGGTGGCTTTCGAGGCGATCCCCACGTCCTCGCCCCACTTGCTGATATCGTAGAGCAGGGCCTCGTTCTTGGCGGCCACGAGCAGCGAGATGGTGACCTCGTCGAGGCCGTCGCCGTCGCCGCGAGCGGTCTCGAGGGAGTTGAGGATAGCGGTGAAGTCCTCCTCGGCGGCGGGGCTGATCTCGTCGGCGAGCGTTTCGCGAACGTCCGTGATCGGGGGCGTGCGCAGGTTGAAATCGGCGGCGTCCGCCCAGCGGTCGGCGTAGGTGTCGTAGGTGTCCGCGACGAAGCTCTCGTCGTCCGTGATGAGCCCGCCGACGCGGTCGCCGGCGTGGACGATGGCGACGACGCGGTCCTCGCTGACGACCAGCGAGTTTTCGGGTGCCTCCTCGAGCGTTCGCAGGGAGAGTGCGCCCTCGCTGATGAGGTCCGCCGCGTTCGAGGCGACGATGAAGTCGTCCATGACGTCTTTCAGCGTCCGTTCGTCGGCGAGCATGTGGACCGACGGCAGCTCGCCGTCGAATCCGGTCGCGACCGAAACGAACTCTTCGATGGCGTCTCGAGACGGGTTGACCATGTAGATGTCGCCGCTCGTATCCTCGAGAACGGACTCGAGAATATCGTCAATCTGGTGGTTGAGTAAATTCGAGGTCATGCCTATACAGAAGTAATCGAGAGCACTCCACTTAATTTTGGTGGCCATTTGCACACCAGAACTTGTCCTCTGGAGCCTGTACCGGTAATTTTTGTCCCATAACCCGTTAGTTCGCCGATGAAATATAGATATCACTTATATGCGTCGGACGACACGGATCTCCGGAAGTGTTGGTCGCACGCAAACCGCCGGATGACGGTTGTATAGCTATCAACAATAACTATATACAAGGAGTATAGTACGGTACTGTATGGCTGTCCAACACGAACGGCTGTGGTGGATCGTTCACGAGTTGGTCGACCGAACAGGAAACCGGGCGAGAACCGGTCGATTGCCCCGACAGTTCGCGATGCGAGCGAAGCGAGTCAGTACGTACGGCGGGCCGTAGCCGCGGTTAGCGATCGAACCGCTTACTCAGTTCCTCCGACCAGTAGATATCGCCGTCGTAGATCACTGATGCCTCCGTCTCCCCGAGCATGGTCGCGAGTTCCGACTCCGTCAGCGTGAAACTCGATTCGTTGCCACAGAGGTAGGCGAACTCGTTGGTCTCGGTGTGGGGGAAGTAGTACGAACCGGTCGCCCGCGTCGAGTAACAGTCGAGGGTCAGCGAGTAGCGCCGGTCGCCGTCGCTCTCGAGTTCCTCGAGCGTCGCGGTCGTCGGGAGCTGGTGTTCGCCCTGCGTGAGCGAGTGTGTGCCGTCCCCGACGACGGCGTAGTCTTTGCCCATCATGATTCGCCTGCGTGCGAGCCCCATCGCGCGTTCGATGCTGAAGCCGTGGACCAGTAGTTTGGCGAACGTCGAGCCGACCTTGATCGCGTGGTCGTTCAGCACTTTGGTGACCGTAACGGCACCGGCGACGCTTCCTTTCTCGATCAGTTCCAACCCTTCGTAGAAGGAGCCACAGGCGTTGAGGAAGAAGGTCTCGACGTTACAGCGGCCGAGACTCGAGGTCGCGAACGTCCCGTCGGGACAGCACAGCCCGTCGGTCTCGCAGTGGCCGATGTAGTGGACGAAGTCGTGGTCGTCTTCGAAGACCCGGGCGAGTTCGGCCGTTTCGAGCGACTCCGCGACGGTGACATCTATTGCCAGCTCCTCGGAGCGCTGGCGGTAGATCTCGGCGACATCCTCGTGTTCGCCGGCCATCTCCGGATCGTTCAGGACGACACAGATCGAGGTCGAATCGCTCGTCCGCTCGAGGAACTCGAGGCGGTTGTGGTAGGCCTCGGGCGCGGATTTGAAGACGTCGATCGGGACGCCGTCGGCGAGCCAGCCGTGGGTTCGGCCGCTCCGGAGGTCGGGTTTGACGATGTCGACCGAGGCGACCCGGCCGGTGCTGGCTCTGCTCGTTGCGCTGGCTTCGTCCGCTCCGCTGGCTCCCGGCTCCGCGCCCCGATAGAAATCCTCGAGCGAGCGCTCGACCAGTTCCCGCCCCTCGAGTTCGGAGGTTCGGGGCGTGTAGATCATGCTCAACCGGTCGAGCAGGAACGGCAGCGTTTCGACGCTGTCGTAGGTCGGCGCGACGTACGTCGAGAGGTGCCAGTCGGGGAGGCGGTGTTCGATCGCCGCGTAGGAGACCTCGAGATAGGTCGCGAGTCGCTCCTGCGGGGTGGCGTGGTAGAGCGCCTCGGCGTCGAGGTCCAGTGCCTCGAGCAGACTGCCTTCCGAGAGGGTCGTTCCGTAGGGGCCGACGTTCCGGACGAGACAGTCGAGGAAGAACGTCTTCCGGAGCAGTCGCTCAACGTCGCGTTCTAGGTCGGGCATCGGCGAGAGTTCTCGCTCGATACCGCGATCGCGGAGTCGAAGTCGCGGCCGGTCGCGCGTCGAACCGATCCGGTTACCGAGGATCTCGTCGGTCGTCCGCACGGTGGCTTGCAGGTAGTGCGCCAGCGGTGCGGTCACGAACAGCGACTCGTAGTCCGGCGGAACGACCAGTTCGATCCCGTGATCGGCGGTGTCGGCTCGGATACAGTCGGATATCTCGAGTTCGTCGCCGTGCTCGATCAGCGACGGGTGGCCCCGGAGTGTGGGGTAGGACCGATCCGGACCGGCCGTTTTGTGCGAGGCGGCCATGTGTGTGAGGGCCTCGGCGATCGCCGACGGAGAGTCGGGGACGGTGATCGTCCCGGCGGGGAATTCGTGGCGACAGCGGACGCCGAGGGTGACCCGGGTCCGCTCCGGAAAGGAGACCACGATCGATTCGTAGTTGTCGGTCTTTTCGATCGTCGCCCGCCCGTCGAAGCTGAGGTAGGACTTGATCTCCGTGTCGATATCGATCACGTACTCGCCGGGCGACAGCACCAGCGGTTCCCCGCTGGGGTCGAGTTCGTACTGCTCCTCGAGGTCGCGGGAGAACGCGTAGACGACCGCGTGCGGGAACCGGAGTTCGCTCGCCGTCAGGACGACCGTGTCGTCGACCGGCCGCGGGATGTCGACACCGGAGCCCTCGACGACGAGTTCGTCACCGTCAACCGGTAGCTCGGCGGTGTCCGCATCGGTGACGTGGAGGGTGTCGCCGTCTACCGCCCACTCTATCATTCAGTTGGCTGAATGTCACTCTGGTAAGTTAGTTGTATCGGGGTGTGCTGGTGTGTCAAACACGGGCCGCGACCGCCGGTTCGGTCGCCGCGCTGATCGGCGATAGTGGCTCGACTTGCCGGGGAAGGGTACACTTATGCAGCCGCCAGACCCCACTTCGACTATGAACCACGATCAGGTTCGGGACGTCGATCCCGCCGTCGCCGACGCCCTCGAGGGCGAGGTAGACCGCCAGCGAGAGACGTTACAGATGATCGCCAGCGAGAACCACGTCAGCGAGGCCGTCATCGACGCGCAGGGCAGCGCCCTGACGAACAAGTACGCCGAGGGGTATCCCGGCGAGCGCTACTACGGCGGCTGTCAGTACGCCGACGAGGTCGAGGAACTCGCGATCGAGCGGGCGAAAGAGCTGTTCGGTGCCGAGCACGTCAACGTCCAGCCACACTCGGGCACGCAGGCCAACCAGTCGGTCTACTTCGCGATGCTCGAGCCCGACGACAAGATCCTGTCACTGGACCTGAACCACGGCGGCCACCTCAGCCACGGTCACCCGGCGAACTTCACGGGCCAGCTCTACGAGGTCGAACAGTACGAGGTCGACCCCGAGACGGGCTACATCGACTACGACGACCTCGCCGACCACGCCGCCGAGTTCGACCCGGACATCATCGTCTCGGGCTACTCCGCGTACCCGCGCGAGATCGAGTGGGAGCGCATTCAGGACGCCGCCGACGACGTCGACGCGCTCCACCTCGCGGACATCGCCCACATCACCGGCCTCGTCGCCGCGGGCGTCCACCCGTCGCCCGTCGGCATCGCCGACTTCGTCACCGGTTCGACCCACAAGACCATCCGCTCGGGCCGGGGCGGCATCGTCATGACGAGCGAGGAGTACGCCGACGACATCGACGCCGCCGTCTTCCCCGGCGGACAGGGCGGCCCGCTCATGCACAACGTCGCCGGCAAGGCCGTCGGCTTCAAGGAAGCCCTCGAGCCAGCCTTCGAAGAGTACGCCGAGCAGACGGTCGCGAACGCGAAGGCGCTCGGCGAGAGCCTCTCCGAGAACGGGTTCTCGCTGGTCTCGGACGGCACCGATAACCACCTCGTGCTCGTCGACCTGCGGGACAGCCACCCCGACACCTCCGGCGGCGACGCCGAGGAGGCCTTAGAGGAGGCCGGCATCGTCCTCAACGGGAACACGGTGCCCGGCGAGACGCGCTCGCCGTTCAATCCGAGCGGTATCCGCGCCGGAACGCCGGCGCTGACCACGCGCGGCTTCGACGAGGACGACTGCCGCGAGGTGGGCGACCTGATCGCTCGCGTCGTCGACGCCCCCGAGGACGAGACCGTCATCGAGGAGGTCCGCGAGGAAGTCGCGACGCTGTGCGACGAGAATCCGCTGTACGAGTAAGAGAGCAGCAGGCGATCCGACGGATTCTATCGGATCCGATTACGAACCCACACTTCTCAGCCGACTATAATCATCGCGAGTACGCCGAGAGCGATCGCCGCGGCCAGCGTGATCGCTACAGTGAGACCGAACCCGACGACGGGCGATAGCGAGCGCACCGATTCGCGCGTCGTCGATCTCGAGGCCATAGGTAGCCCTCGAACCCCGAGGGGAAGAACGTACGCTTCGACTCAGTCCTCGAGTCGCTCGCTGACCGCTCGCAACGGCGCCTGTCACTCGCCGGCACGCGGCTTTTCCGCGGCCTGACCGTACCGCGGCCAATGTCTACACGTCCGACCGGAACGGTTCTGGACGACGATCAGTTGCTCGCGCTCCGGGAGACCGACGAGACGGCGGCCTCGGAGCTGGCGGTCGTGGTGACGCCGGTCGCCGACCACATGGGTGCCACGAGCGGCGACCACATCGATTGGGACGTCGACGACTACGAGGACGTTCCCATGCTCGTCTGCAGCGGGATCGAAGAGGCGGCCACCGCCGACGCGCCGTATCCGCGGCAACTCCGCGAGGAAGGAGGCGAAATCGTCGCACCCGTCCCCGATCCGCTGGTCCGTGCCGACCCGCCCGAAGGGCTCGGGCTCGACCTCGAGAGCTACGATACCGACGATCCGCTGCTGTTCGACGCCATCACGACCGGCGAGACGATCGGTCTCGTCCCGGTTCGGTTCGACAACGGGGAGACCTACCGCGCCGACCCGCTGCCGGGCGTCGCGGACGACAGCGACCCCGTCGCGGAGGAGGTCATCGCACACGAGGACCGCGGCGATCCGACGCCGCGGCCCGAGACCATGAGCGCGCCGATCGATGCCGACGCGTTCGAGGCGGCGCTCGCCGAGGCCGACCGCGACGCCTCGGCGACCGACGTGATCGGGATTCTCGAGGCGATCGAGCGCTTCGATCTCGTCGGCACGGGCGACCACGTCGCCGGCGTCCCGCCGTTGTCGGCCGACGAGCGGGCCGTCTGCCTGCTCGAGGACGACGTCTGGACGGCGCGACTCGGACCCGAACTCGAGGCCGAGAGCGTCGACGTGGACCCGGACGCGCTGGCGGTCGCTCGAGCGGTCCACGAGCGACAGGCTCGAGCGCTGATCGACGCGGCCGAGACGACCGAGTACAAGGGGCTCGCCGACGAGTACGCGCCGGTGGTGACCGACGCGCGTGACACGACCGAGTGGGACGTGGCCGAACCGGGCATGAATCGGTAGCGCTCCGCGTGTGCCTCGAGCGCCGGTAGATCGACCGTCTCGGTCGCCGGTCCGCCGCCGTACGGGCGCGTGTCGTGTTCTTCCGCATAACGTATCCTTTTCAGAGAGATTGTAGTTACCAATTCACATGGTCGACAAGACAGCCACCGAGATGTACCGATCCAGAACCGACGCGCTGACGACCGACTTCGGCGAAGGACAGCCGATCGTCTTCGCACACGGGACGCTGATGGACCGGACGATGTTCGCGCCGCAACTCGAGGCCTTGCAGGACGAGTACCGGGCCATCGCCTACGACCTGCGGGCGCGGACGGATCGGTACGCGCCGGGCTACGACCTGTGGGATCTCACCGACGACTGCGCGGCGTTGCTCGACGGCCTCGGCGAGGACAGCGCTATCATCGCCGGCATGTCGATGGGCGGCTTCACGGCGCTCCGGTTCGCGCTCGCGTATCCGGACCGCGTCGACGGGCTCGTGCTGATCGACTCGATAGCGTCCCCCCATCCCGACGACGAACGCGCGGAGTACAGCGCGCTCGTCGAGCCGTACGAGGACGCCCTCGAGCCGCTGCCCCGCGAAATCGCGGCGGGGTCGACGGCCGAACTGTTCGGCGAGACGACCCTCGAGGAGAACCGCGAACTCGTGGAGGCGTGGGTCGACCGCTGGGCGACCTACCCCGGGAAAGCCGTCTACCACGAACTCAATTCGTGGCTCGGCCGCGAGGACGTGACCGACCGGCTTTCCGAAATCGACGTGCCGGTACTCATCGTCCACGGCGAGGAGGATTCGACGCTCCCGCCGTCGCGGGCCGAGCCGATGCTCGAGGAACTGCCCGACGCCGAGATGGAACTGATTCCCGAGGCCGGCCACACCTCGACGCTGGAGAACCCGGGGCCAGTAACCGACGCGATCAGGGCGTTCCTCGACGCGCGGTTCTGAGACGGGTTGTACACGGAAGTGTATATTCGGCCCGAATTTGGGACCGTTCTGGGCACGAATCCGGGGATTAATGAGCCTCGCGGCCGCCAACTCAGGTAATGACCGAGATCATCGACGGCAACGCCGTCGCGAGCGAGATCCGGGACGATCTGACCGACGCGATCGAGACACTCGCCGACGCGGGTTCGCGGCCGGGACTGGCGACCGTGCTCATGGGCGACGACCCCGCGAGCCAGACCTACGTGAACATGAAACAGCGCGACTGCGAGGAGGTCGGCATCGAGAGCCACCACGTCGACGTCGACGGCGACGCCCCGCCCGAGGAACTGTTCGACACCATCGCCGATCTCAACGAGAACGACGATGTCCACGGCTACATCGTGCAGGCCCCGGTCCCGGACCACGTCGACTACCGCAACGTGATCCGCCGGGTCGACCCGGCCAAGGACGTCGACGGCTTCCACCCCGAGAACGTCGGCCGACTCGTCGCCGGCGACGCCCGCTTCCGTCCCTGTACCCCCCACGGCGTCCAGAAGCTCCTCGAGTCCGCCGACGTGGAGATCGAGGGCAAGGATGTGACCATCGTCGGCCGTTCGGACATCGTCGGCAAACCCCTCGCGAACCTGCTGATTCAGAAGGCCGACGACGGCAACGCGACCGTGACGGTCTGTCACTCCCGAACCGACGACCTCGCTGCGAAGACTCGCAGTGCGGACATCGTCGTCGCGGCGGTCGGCGTCCCCGAACTCATCGACGGCTCGATGCTCGCCGAGGACACGGTCGTCATCGACGTGGGCGTCAACCGCGTCGACGCCGACACCGAGAAGGGGTACGAACTCGTCGGCGATGTCGAGTTCGAGAGTGCAAAGGAGAAAGCCAGCGCGATCACGCCCGTCCCCGGCGGCGTCGGCCCGATGACGCGCGCGATGTTACTCTACAATACCGTCAAAGCCGCGAGCCTGCAGGAAGACATCGACGTTGAGCTTCCCTGACCTGTTCGACGCCAATTTCGAAGGTCGATTCCCGATCGTTCGAGAGCGGCGGACCCATCACCGCTGATACCCGTGGCGAACACCGTGAACGAGCGCAGCGCAAACGGAGACACAGAGGTGTCGTCCGAGGACCCGTCTCGGCGACTACTCGTCGAACCGGATCAGGTCGCGTTCCTCGAGTCGCATGAGGAAGTGTGCGAGCGTCTCGTCGACCGGTTCGACGCGGTCGGCATCGTGTGCGTCGGCGACGATCGACGCGATCTCCGAGACCGTGTGGTCGCCGTCGCAATGCCGCCAGACGGTCGTTCCGACCGGGTCCAGCGTGAGTTCGCGTTCTCGACTCGTCCCGAAGAGGTCGAACAGGAACCGATCGAGCCGGTTCCGCGGGGTTTTCGTCCAGGTGATCGAGACGCGTGAGTCACCGTCGACGGGCGTCTCTTCCCAGTCGTCCACGGCACGGCGCGGAACCGCGTTCGGTCCGTGTGCGCTCATTTTTCGGCCGTCTCGGGCGGATTTCGGAGGACACTGACCGTAAAGAGGCCGACGAGCGCGACGACGGCGACAACGCCGAGGATCGCCTGCGTCTCGCCGGCGAGTCCGATGGGGAACGGCGCGCCCTCGGCGTTGCCGATACCGGTGATATAGAGCGCGCCGATGACGATTCCCATGATCGCCTCGCCGGTGATCAACCCGGCCGCGACGATCCGTCCTCTCGAGGTCGTGTGCTCGGCGAGCGATCCGTCTTCGTCGTCTTTCCGCGCTACGTACCGGTCGATTCCGGCCCGGAGCAGGCCGCCGAGGAAGATCGGCGTTGCGAGCGTGATCGGCAGATAAATCCCGACCGCAAAGGGCAGGACGGGAACGTCCATGAGGATCAGGACGAGCGCGAAGACGGCGCCGATGAGGATCATTCCCCACTGTGCGGTGCCCGTGAGGACGCCCTCGGAAATCAGCGCCATCATCCCGGCCTGTGGTGCCGGAATGGTGTCGCTGCCGATGCCGTAGGCCTGATGGAAGAAGTACAGGACCCAGCCCGCGAAGAGGGCCGACAGCGCGATTCCGATGATCTGTGCGAGCTGTTGCTTTCGGGGGGTCGCACCGAGGAGGTAGCCGGTCTTGAGGTCCTGTGAGGTGTCGCCCGCGACCGCCGCGGCGATCGCCACCACCGACGCGGTCACCAGCACGACGACGGGATCGCTCACGCCGGTCGAGCGCAACGCCAGCGCTGCGATCAGGATCGTCGCCACGGCCATCCCGGAGACGGGATTCGAGGAACTGCCGACGACTCCGACGAGGTACGCCGAGACGGCAACGAAGAGGAACGCGGCGATCACGGCGATGAAGCCGCCCAGCAGGCCGACCTGGACCTGTGGGACTGCGACCAGCGCGAGCGCGATCAGGATCGCGCCGCCCACGACGACCTTCATCGGGAGGTCCCGCTGGGTTCGTTTGCGGTCCCCGGTCGCGGCCGCACCGGAGCCACGGACCTCCGCGGCCGCGGTTCCCAGCGCGTCGGCGATCGTCCCCCGCATCGAGAGGATCGCGTAGAAGCCGCCGACAATCATCGCCCCCGCACCAACGTAGCGGATGTACTCGTCCCAGACCGCGTCGGCCTGTGCCATCAGCGCCGCGTCGGCGGCCGACTCGGGAACGAATCCGCCCGTAATGAGCAGCGGAATCAGCATCATCCAGGCGATCAGCCCGCCGCCGAACACGTAGCCGGCGATTCGCGGACCGATGATGTAGCCGACGCCGATCAGGGCGGGCGTGAAGTCGCCGCCGATGGCGAACCCGTCGGTCTCGCCCGCCGAGAACGCCGTCTGAATCGTCGTCCGAAACGCGGCCATACCGTTGGCCAACCACATGTAGAGGAAACTCACGAGGAAGCCAAAGGAGATGAGCTTCACGCCCTCGTCGCCGCGCGAGCCGGCCTCGAGTACGTCGGCACACGCCGTTCCCTCCGGATAGGGGAGTTCCTCGTGTTTGTCGACGATGAGATAGCGCCGCATCGGGATCATGAACAGCACTCCGAGCAGGCCGCCCAGTACCGCGACCGCGGCGGTGCCGGCGATGTCGATGGGCTGGTCGAGGAACGTGACGCCGGCGATCGTGAAAATGACGCCGGCCGCCAGCGCCTCGCCGGCGGAGGTCATCGTCTGGACGATGTTGTTCTCGAGGATCGTGCCGCCGATGCCGACCCGGCGAAGCCCGTAGAAGACGCCCATGCTGATGACCGCGGCCGGGATGGACGCGCTGATCGTCATCCCCGAACGCATCCCGAGGTACATGTTCGCGGTCAGCATCACCACGTTGAGCGCGAGACCGATCAGGACCGCCTTGACGGTGAGCTCCGCGACGCTTCGTCCGGCGGGAACGTAGGGTGTCGGCCCGTCGCCCGCCGCTTGGTCACTACCGATACGACTGTCGCGCGGTTCCGTTCCTTCTTCCGATGGTCCGTGTGACATAGTCTGGTGCAGCGAACAGCCCGATCGGCTCCGTTCCGGAGAGACCGAACGCCGCGCCGACCGACTGCGGTCGGTTCCGATCTCAGTGGGCGAGGGGTCGGCCAACCGGTCGGGTCGACCCGACGGTCGACGCTCGGGAGGAGCGAGTCCGGACGGGGTCCGCTCCGTTCGCTCGGTCGATAGCCGGTCCGCGTATAAATGTAACAAGATTCGGAACGATCGTGTCGTATCAGCGATCAGTTGCCACGCGGTCCCGGATTCGTCCGCTCCACCGGAGTCACCGTTCCGCGGAGCAATCGCGGGGATCGCTGCGGGCGCGTCGACCGTGACCTGACGGAACCGTGTCCGCGACCTGCTATCGCCCCGGCGCTCCTCACTCGAGACTATCCAGTCGCTCTCGGGCCTGCGAGAACGCGACCTCGTCGCCGCGCAGGCCGTCGGCCAGATAGCGGGTCGCTTCGACGAGCCGTTCGGCGGTCCGCGGGTCGACATCGCCGTCGAGCATCCGAATCCGCTTGACGTGCTCGGCGAGCGTCTCGAGTGCGGTCCGCTCGCTCGCAGTCAGATCGCGGTCCTCGGCCCACGTTCGGATATCGCGGCGGTACTCACGGACTGCATTCGCGTACGCGAGCCCGCGGGCTGCCCGCAAGGTCTGGGGAACTTCCTCGACGGGCGGGCGCTCGCCCTGATCGGCGTCCCGAAGCAAGGAGAGGAAGTACAGTTCCTCACGGTCCTCGAGTCGGATCTCGCGGGCGACGATGTCGGCGACGTGGAGCAGTTCGGTCGCCGCGAGGTAGGTGTCGTCGAGTTCGCGGAGGGTGCCGGCGTTGACGAATCCGCGACGGCGGACGTACTCGCGACAGCGGTCGCGGGCCCGTTCGGCGATGTCGTCGGTCGCTGCTTCGTCGATCGCGTTCCGAACGGGGGTGAGATCGAACGCGACCTGCAGGTCCGTGTGCTCGGTGCGTTCGTCGACGCCGACGCTGCGCAGACTGCCACAGGCCGGACAGCCGACGCTGCCGGTCTCGTAGTACGACCAACGGGTCCCACACGCCTTGCACTCGCGCTCACCCCGGATCTTCATGGGCGGGGGTACGGCCGGGACACCGAAAGTTTCACCGGACCGCCGCGACGCGGTGTCCTGTCTTTGGGATTCGGCTGCGGACTCGAGGGGCGAGTAGTCCGGGTAAGTCACCGGACACGGTATGAACGTCGGCCGAACAGTTTGGCCAGTGACACCGTCGACCTCTCGGAGAGTGTCGCTTTCCGTGTTATTTCCGTCTCGTTGATGGTGCGAAGGCGATGACGATCACCAGTTTCTGGGCGTCGTTCAATAGGTGATTAACGGACGGCAGGTGCAGGCCACATCGAAACCAGACGGAACGTCCTACCCAGATATATGTCCCGTAAGCGACTGAACCGACGGACGTTCGTGACCGCAGCAGGAACAGCAAGTGCGCTCGCGCTGGCCGGCTGTGCCGACAGCGGCCCTGGCGGCGATAACGAGACCGAAGACGAGGAAGGAACGGACAACGAGTCCGGAAACGAGACCGAAGACGAAACGGAATCCGGTGACGAGACGTATACCCTGACCGTCACGGTCGAAGACAGCGAGGGGTCGGTCGAAGGCGCGACCGTCACGCTCGAGCAAGCGGGCATGGGCATGACCGACGACGAAGGGACGGGCAACGAGTCCGACAACGAATCCGAGAACGCGTCGGACGACGAGATGATGTCCGACGACGAGGCGGGAATGGACAACGAGTCCGAGAACGAATCGGACAACGAGACGATGACCGATGACGAGGAGGGGATGAACGAGTCCGACAACGAATCCGAAAACGAGTCGGACAACGAGACGACCGGAACCGGTACCGGTCAGGAGTTCCCGATGGAAGACGAGACGGACGAGAACGGCGAAGTCGAGTTCGAAGAACTCGAGGACGGTGAGTACACCGTCACCGCCGAAAACGAGGGCGAGGAAACCGAGGACGACGTCGAGATCGACGGCGACGACGAGGAAGTCACGCTGACGTTCGGCGAGGGCGGCGCTGGCGGAAACGAGACGGACTCCGAGGACGGCAACGAGAGCGAAAACGAGACCGAAGGCGGAGACGACAACGAGAGCGAGTAATCGACGCCGGACCCCGCCGTCCCAGTCGTCGAGGCGTCACTACCGGTTCGGTTGTACCACACTCGAGACCGATCGCTGTCCGCGCCGACTTTTTCGGTGCCGCCGCTCTCGAGAGCGGCGGCTACGGGGTGAGCACCTGTCGTCCCGAGAGCAACGGCCGATCCGCGGGCGCGGTCTCCGTCGAACCGTCCCGTCGTGTGATCGACCGTTCGCGATCGTTTCACGGCGGAAATCGGGCCCTTCTCGAGTGAAACGGTGAGAGCACTGCTGCGAGCGAGCCGTCTGCGGTCTCGCTCGCCGATCGAACCGCCGCGTGGCGACTTTTTTCCCGTCTCGGTCGGTAGTGATGGGTATGCGTGACGAAGACGAAATCCGCGAGCAGTACGAGTTCCTCAAAGAACACCTCGAGAGCGACGAGATGCGCCACGACGGCGTCGAGGAGATGTTCACCTACTACAAGCGCGCGATCGGCTGGGTGCTCGAGGAAGAACACATCTGATCGCGTAGAGCGGACTCGACACGACTCGTGGCTGTCCTGTGTCGTTACATTTAAGTACACTCAGCGGAATCATCCACGTGACGCTTCGCTTGGAGGGCCGAAGCGTCAGCGGGGACCAATTCAGGGCGGCAAGCGATCGCGTGACATTTTTCCGTCACGCGATCTGCTTTCCTGTTTCGAACTCACACGACACAGTGGCGACGCTTGTGGATCGTCTCGATCGATCTCGAGCCGCTGGCTATCGTGCTCGTTCAATATAATTGTACCGAAACGTAACTACTGAACTGTAAACATGAACTGCGCATTATGTGTGGTTCGGCGGGGGATTCGTCACGGGTGTTATGAATCGTGAGCAGTGAAAACGAGACTCCTCGCTGGTAATAGGCCTCTTTCGATCGTAACAACCCGATAGCCTTATTAAAATTCGACAGTAAGTGAGAGTGGTACTTTCCCAATGTACGACCTGACAGGATTCCAGCGTGACCTACTCTACGTCATCGCTGGCGAGGATGAGCCCCACGGACTGGCGATCAAAGAGGAACTCGAGCAGTACTACGAGAAGGAGATCCACCACGGGCGGCTCTACCCCAACCTCGACACCCTCGTCGACAAGGGGCTCGTCGAAAAGGGCCGGCGCGACCGGCGGACGAACTTCTATACGCTCACCCGCCGCGGCCGCCGCGAACTCGAGGCGCGCCGCGAGTGGGAGACCCAGTACGTCGATCTGTAGCGCGCCCCGCTCGTCGGAGACTCGATTCCGTCACGTCACTGGTCCCCTGCAGCGATCGCTATCGCTCTCCGATCTCTCGGCACGTCGCTTATATGCAATCACGGCAAATGATCAGCAGTGAACGAGGTCGCGCTGCAACTCACCGATCCGCCCCTCGAGGAGACGGTCGTCCGGCTCGCCCTCGCGAGCGCGCTGGGGATGTTCCTCGGGCTCGAGCGCGAGTGGTCCCAGAAGTCCGCCGGTATCCGGACGTTCTCCCTGATTAGCCTGCTCGGCGCGGTCTTTACGGTACTCGTCAACGAGGGTGGCGTCGGAGAGAGCCTCCTCTTACTGGGCGGACTGCTCGTCATCGTTCAGGGTGTCCTGCTCGCCGTCCAGGGGCTCACCGAGGACGATCCGGAGGAAACCGGCCTCTCGCTGACGACCTCGGTGTCGATGCTCGTCGCCTACGGCGTCGGCTCGCTGGTCGCCGTCGGGTTCATCATCGAGGGGGTCACGGTCGCCGTCCTCTCGTCGCTGCTCCTGATCTTGAAGCGGGAACTCCACGAGTTCGCGTGGGGGCTCTCCCGCGAGGAGATGCGCTCGACCACGGAGTTCGCTATCCTCGCGTTCGTCATCTACCCGATCCTCCCCGCGACCTACGAGCCAGAAATCGCGGGCATCACCATCCCGCTCGAGCCCCAGGTCATCTGGCTGATGGTCGTCGCCGTGGCGGGCATCGGCATCGCGAACTACGCGATCGTCTCGACCTACGGCGGCCGCGGCATCGCGATCACCGGCTTCTTCGGCGGGCTGGCCTCCTCGACGGCCGTCGTCGGGACGATGCTCGATCACGTCAACCAGCGGCCCGAAGCCTCCTCCTACGCCGTCGCTGCGATCTTGCTCGCAAACGCCGCTATGGCCGCCCGCAACCTCGCGATCGCGGTCGGCTTCACGGCCGGCAGCGGGAGCGATATCCTGATCGAGGCCGTCGTCCCGCTCGGTACCGTCATCCTGCTGGCGTTCGCCGTCGCCGCGCTCACCGCCGACTGGAGCGAGTCCGGTCCGATGGAACTCGAGAGCCCGTTCTCGCTGAAGAACGCCCTCGCGTTCGGGGCCGTCTTCCTCGCCGTCCTCGTCTTCGGTTCGCTGGCCGAGACGTGGTTCGGAACCCTCGGCTTCTACGCGACGGCCGTCGCCAGCGGCTTCGTCTCGAGCGCCGGCGCGACCACCTCGGCGGTCGTCCTCTACCGCGGCGGCCAACTGGGTCCCGCGGAGGCGACGATCGCAATTTTGCTCGCGACGGTCTCGAGCATCGTGGTCAAGGCACTGCTGGCGGCGACCTCGACGAACGACGGCTTCCGGAACCGGGTCGCGGCCTACAGCACGATTCTGCTGTTGGGCGGGGCTATCGCGTCGATTCTCATCGTCATCTAGGGCGTCGAGTAGTTTTAGCCGCCGGCGACCGAAGGGATCATATGGACCGAGCAACGGTCGAACCGCAGGGAGACGCGATTCCCGGCGAACGGGCGAGCGAGTGGGTCGACTACCACCACCGGTTCGCCGCCCCGAGCACGTACGTCTACGAGTTCGTCTGGGACGCCGGTGGTGAGGCGGTCGGCCCGTTCTGTACCGATGTCGACGGCAACGTCTTGCTGGATTTCACGAGCCACGTCGCGGCCGCGCCGCTCGGTTACAACAATCCGACGATCCGGGAGAAACTCCGCGAGTTCGACCTCGTCGACCCGCTGAAGATCGCCGGGCAGGACTTCTACGTCAGCGGCGGCGGCCGCCCCGAGGACCCCGATTTCCCCGGCCCGACCCAGCTGATGGACCGGCTGGTCGCGATGACAGAGCACTACGACATGGATCGGGTCTTCCTCTCGAACTCCGGCGCGGAGGCCATCGAGAACGCCATCAAGATCTGCTACGCCGCGGGCGGCCACCGCGCCGTTACCTTCGACGGCGCCTTCCACGGCCGAACGCTGGGCGCGCTCTCGCTCAACCGCTCGAAAGCCGTCCACCGCAGCGGCTACCCGGAAATTCCGGGCGTCGTCAGCGTCCCCTATCCCGCGACCGACGAGGCGTACGAAACCCGCTGGCGAACCGACGGGCCCGGCGGGAACGTCGTCGCCGACGCGCTCCATCCCGAGCGCGGCGTCATCGATCCTGCCGAGGTCGCCTACCTCATCCTCGAGCCGATCCAGGGCGAGGGCGGCTACCGGGTCGCCCATCCCGACTTCGCCCGCGACCTCGAGGCGCTCCGCGAGCGGTACGGCCTCCGAATCATCGCCGACGAGATCCAGTCGGGGATCGGACGGACGGGCGAGCTGTGGGCCGTCGACCACCTCGATCTCACGCCGGATGTCATCACGAGCGGGAAGGGGCTGCGCGTGGGCGCGACGATATCGCGGTCGGATATCTTCCCCACCGAAAAGAGCCGTCTCTCCTCGACGTGGGGCGCGGGCGATCTCATCGCGGCCATGCAGGGCGTGCTCACCATCGATACCATCCACGAGGACGACCTGCTCGCGAACGTCCGCGAGCGCGGCGAGCACTTCCGCGCGCGACTCGAGGACGCCATCGCGGACGGCGACGCGCCCGGCGCGGTTGAGGTCCGCGGTCGCGGACTCATGCTCGCCGTCGAATTCGATACCAAAGAGCGTCGCGACGCGGTCCTCGAGGGCGCGTTCCGCCGCGGCCTGTTGACCCTCGGCTGCGGCTACAAGACGCTGCGATTGCTGCCGCCGCTCGACGTCACCGAGCGCGAGATCGAACTCGGGTCGCGACTGCTGCTCGAGACGATCGCAGACGTCGCGGCGGAGCGCTCCGCATAGAAGTCGAGAGCGTCGATCGCGGGCTCGAGCGCATTGTTTCCGACGCGGCTCGGTCGATCGGGCCGTTACTCGCCGCGGAGTTCCGCCATGTGGTCGATCCGGCGCTGGATGAGGTCGGCTGTGCCGATGTCGTGGCGCACGCGCAGTCCCTCCTCGCCGGCGACCGCGAGCGCGTCCTCGGCGATCTCCTCGGCCTCGTCGATCGAGTCTGCGACGCCGACCAGCGCGAACGACCGCGAGGTGGTCGTGTAAATGCCGTCGTCGCGTTCGTCCACGCTGGCGTAGTAGAGCAACGCGTCGCCAGCGCTCTCTTCATCGACTTGGACCTTCGCACCCGACTCCGGATCGGTCGGGTAGCCGTCCGGCACGGCGTACTTACAGACCGTCGCCTGCTCGGCGAACTCGAGTGCCGGCGGCGCGTTACCGTCGCGGGCGGCGGTCAGGATCTCGAGGAAGTCGGTCTCGAGGACCGGCAGCGTGTTCATCGCCTCGGGGTCGCCGAAACGGGCGTTGAACTCGACGACGCGCGGGCCGGTCTCGGTCAGCATGAACTGGCCGTAGAGGATACCCCGGTAGTCCTCGAGGGCGTCGACGGTCGCCTCGATGATCTCGACGGCCTCGTCGTAGTCGGATTCGGTCATGAACGGCAGCTCGTTCGTCGCGTCGGAGTAGCTGCCCATCCCGCCCGTGTTCGGCCCCTCGTCGCCTTCGTAGGCGCGCTTGTGGTCCTGCACTGCAGGCGCAGTCCGGAACTCACCGTTCGCGACGAACGCCTGAATCGTGAACTCCTCGCCGATCAGCCGCTCCTCGAGGACGATCCGGTCGTAGTCGGACTCGCGGATGTACTTCTTGCCCTCCTCGGCGGTGACCTGATCGCCGATGACCTTGACGCCCTTGCCGCCGGTCAGCCCGGCGGGCTTGATCGCGAGGTCGCCGTCGTACTCGTCGATGAAGTCACAGGCGGCCTCCATGTCGTCGAAGGTCTCGAAGTCCGGACAGCCCGGCACGTCGTTTTCCCGCATGAACCGGCGCTGGAAGGCCTTGTCCGTCTCGATTCGGGCGTCTGATTCCTTCGGGCCGAACGGGTAGACCCCCGCGGCCTCGAGTTCGTCCGCGACGCCGGCCTCGAGGGGCGCTTCCGGGCCGATGACGGCGATAGTTGCATCGACCTCCTCGGCGTACTCGACGACCGCCGTCGGGTCAGTCGTCTCGAGCGTCTCGAACCCGGTCGCGATGCGGGCGATGCCGGGGTTCTTGTTGCCGGCACAGGCGTAGAGGTCGGCCTCACTGTCCTCGAGCGCGCGGGCGATGGCGTGCTCGCGGCCGCCACCCCCGATCAATAGGACGTTCTCTCGCATGGTCGATAGCGGAACGCACGAACCTGTAAGCGTTGCTCTTTCCTCGAGCGGAAATATGCACGGTCGTGGCTATTCGGGTGGCGTGATCGAGTGCGATGAAGAGATAGAAGCGATAGTAGAGATAGACGTAATCGCCTAAATATCACACATATGGACCCCCCATCTGTTCCTCCAGTCCTTCGCAGCCGGGGTGCTCTTCCGACAGCTGGCTGCATGGACTCGCTTTCCGCTTACCGCGCCACAGTTCGATTCGGGCACCGTCTTCGCGGCGTCACGGTTCGATGGCGGCGTCCTCATCGCGCGGATGGACGAATTCCTTGCCACCGACAACGCGGTGGAGGTCGCGTGTGAGCGCGGCCGCACCGACCACGAGTCGTCCGCACCCTCTTGATTCACAATCTCCTGTCCGAACGAAAAGACGTACCAAGCGTGTGGGTGTCGTGGCCGGTCGCGTCGAGCGCCAGTTCGTCGGCCATTCGCTCGGCGATGGTCCTGAACAGTTCCGACTCGGTCGAATCGGTCATACGACTCCGTCACAGGTGAGGGATTGACTCGTTTGGATGCAGTTCCCTCCAGACGATGTCGGTATAACCCCGAACGAACTCCGCGAACGAATCCTGTGGCTGCAAGCGCTGAGTGACGCGGCGAGAGTGCCTCCGATTACGAATCAATTCGAACGGACACTTGCGCGGCTTCAGATCGTGAAGTTGCGGAGGTTACCTTACACTACCCGAAATGGACTGCCAGCCATGGACGAGGACTGCGACATCGAAACCATCGGCGGCGTTCTGGAAGACGCCGTGGCCCGGTCCATCCTCGTTCACGCCCGCACGGAATCGCTGTCGGCGAGCGCGCTCGCTGATCGCTGCGATGTCTCGACGGTAACGATCTATCGACGGCTCGAGACGCTTCGCGAACACGATCTCGTCGTGGCGTCGACGGTTCCCGAGCGCGATGGCAACCACTACAAGGTGTATCGGACGAACGTTCGTCGCCTGACGGTTGATCTCACCCAGGAGGGATTCGAGCTGGAGATCGAGCGCACGGACACGCCCGCCGACCGATTCACTAGACTAATCGAGGAGATGTGACTATGATTCCGACCATCGACACGTCGTTCGAAGCGATCGCACAGGGAAGCCTGTTTCTCATCCTGACCGTTCTCGGCCTCGCCATTGTCATCGTCGCATTTCAGGGCTATCGACGGAACCAGAGCCGTCCCATGTTATTCCTCGCGGTCGGATTCGCCGCGATCATCGTCCCTGAAATCACGATGACAGTCGTCACGAGGGTTGCCGAAGTCTCCGAGTTCGAGACGATAACTGTGTATCAAGTGACCAATGTCTTCGCGTTCCTCTGTATCCTCCGCGCGATTACAATGGATCCCGGTCGCTCGCGAGCCGGCGATAGCCAAGGAGGTCTCGACGAGTAACCGACGTATTCGATCGGAGTACTGCTCTCGAACGCGCGACCAAGGATGGGTACCGGGCACGGGTTCTGCTTCTGAAGCTGCGATAGACGGTATTTGGTAGCCAGGCCGGTAGTCGGACCCATGGCCGAATCCACAGCCGATGGAACCGCCAATCGATCCATCAGTGAGCGGCTGCTGTACGACTCGAGCCGAAACCGACTGCGCGCTACCTGGCGGATACTCGTCCCGCTGGTCGTCGCCATGACGATCTACGCCGTTGGTCAGGTGCTGGTCAACCGCTTCGCAGCCGGCGTGCTCGAGGCAACCGCAGACGGAGCATCGAAAGTGGTCGCCACCGCGGTACTATTTCTCGGAGTGTCGGCAGTCGTCGCCTTCGCGGGCGTCGCTGGGTTGTTCGTCGCGTCACGGCTCGATGGACGTTCCATCTCGAGCTACGGGTTCGACGCGTCCCGACGGTGGGTAACGGACTTCGCCGCCGGAGCCGGCATCGGCGTCGCCGCCAGTGCGGGCGCGATCGGCTACCAGGTCGCTCGAGGGTATGTCACGCTTGATACGGCGGTGACCGGCGTCGGCGTCGACTCCCCGCTGCTGGGTGGAATCGTCCTCTTGGTGCTGGTTCCCTTTTTCCTCGCGAACAATGCATTTGAGGAAATCGTGTTCCGCGCCGTTCTGATCGGAAACGCGGCCGAAGGTCTCCGATCCAGATTGCCGGGTTCGACGACGGCCGTCGTCGGTGCGGTCGCCGTCACCCTCCCCGTATTCGGCGCGCTGCACCTCTTCAGCGGTGGTCTCGCGACCGTTATCACGAGCGCCATCGGTGGCGTCCTGTTCGCGACGGCCTACGTCCTCACGGGCCAGCTGGCGCTGCCGATCGGCGTCCACTTCGGCGGTGTCGTCGTCCTCAGCGTTCGCCAGCAACCCGTTTCAACCGATCCCGAGCTGACACTGCCGTCGCTGATCGTCGCCGAGCAGACCGGCAACCCGTCGCTCCTTGTTGGCGTCGAGTTCTGGATCGTTAGACTCCTCTTCGGCGTCGCTCTGATCTGCCTCTGGCTGTACGCGATGGACGGCGAGGTTTCGATCGCCGAGCGAGTACTTCCCGCCGATGCCGACCGCGAGGAATAGCCTGAACCGTCATAAAACGTTAGACGTAGAACAGGAAGCCGCCGCTCTCCGCCGTACTCCTCGTCGGGAGGTGAGCCTCGAGCACCGATGACGGGTCGCTTGGAACGTCGCACTCGACGAGTCCCCGATACGGATAGAGTGTTTGACAGCGCGATGAAAGTGGTAGGGTGGTTGGAAGACTGTGCCGCTAATACCACCACGAAAGCCCCCGTGTCAGCTGATCGACCACGCCACCGTGAGTGGGACTTTCGTGGTGTTCCCGATCATTACAGAGAATTGAACATCGCGTCCGTCGATAGGTGAAGATTTTAGTCGGGACTCCGAATTGGAGTGCAATGCAACAGTACCTCGAGCTAGTCGACACGGTTCTCTCAGAGGGCACCCACAAGCCCAATCGGACCGGCGTCGACACGATTTCGTCGTTCAGCGAGCACTACGAGGTCGACCTCCAGGAGGGGTATCCACTGCTCACCACCAAGGAGATGGACGGCTACCGCTGGAACTCGATGCTCCACGAAGTCTGCTGGTATCTCTCCGGCGAGGAGCACATCCGGAACCTTCGGGAGGAGACCAAAATCTGGGACGCGTGGGCCGATGAAGAGGGACTACTGGATACCGCGTACGGCCGCTTCTGGCGTCGGTTCCCGGTTCCGGACGAGGACGCCCGACTCGAGGGCGAGTCCTGGCCCGACGAGAGCCACCGGTGGGTCACCGAGGAGGCGGGCGGCCGGAAGACCTTCGATCAACTGCAGTACGTCATCGACACGCTCTCGGATTCGCCGAACTCGCGACGGCTCGTGGTCAACGCGTGGCACCCCGCCAACGCCGCCGTCTCGACGCTGCCGCCCTGTCACTACTCCTTCGTCTTCAACGTGCAGGGCGACCGGCTGAACTGCCATCTGACCCAGCGCTCGGGGGATACCGCACTCGGCATTCCGTTCAACATCGCGGCCTACGCGCTGCTGACGAAGGTCATCGCCCAGCAGACCGGCTTCGAACCGGGCACCTTCGCCCACACCGTCGTCGACACGCACGTCTACTGCGGTCGCGGCGACCGCGGCGACTGGTATGCCGACAATCTCGAGGCGCTGCAGTCGCGACTGGCCGATGTCGACGACCGCGAGGAGTACCTCGAGATTCGGGAGTGGCTCGAGTCCGAAGCGCCCGACGAAGCCGAGGGCGATGAACGGCTCGATCACGTCCCCGGGCTGCTCGAGCAACTCTCCCGAGAACCGCTCGAGCGCCCGACCCTCGAGGTGGCGGACGTCTCGATCGACGACCTCTCCTCCGAGGACGTCGAACTTCGGGGCTACGAGTCACACGACGGACTCGAGTTTTCGGTGGCCGAATGAGCGAGGATCGAAGCCGGATTCCGGCGACCGACCGCGAACTCGTGGCCATCGCCGCCGTTGCCGACAACGGCGTCATCGGGGCCGACGGCGACATGCCGTGGCACGTCCCCGCCGATCTGCAGCACTTCAAGGAGACGACGATGGACCGCCCCGTTATCATGGGCCGGGTGACCTACGAGGGCATTCTCGAGACGCTCGGCGAACCGCTGCCCGGCCGGACGACCGTCGTCCTGACGAGTCGCGACCTCGAGACGCCGGACGACGCCGTGGTGGCCCACGATCTCGAGGACGCCGTCGAAGCGGCCGCGACGGCCGCTCGAGAGCGCCACGATGGAGCCGACCGAATCTTCGTCGCCGGTGGCGCAACCGTCTACGAGCAGTTCCTCCCCGCGGTCGATCGGCTGGTCCTGACGGAAATCCACGACGCGCCCGAGGGCGATACCTACTTCCCCGACTGGGATCGGGAGGCGTGGACGGAGACGGCTCGAGACGAACGCGACGGGTTCGCGTTCGCGGAGTTCGTCCGCGAGCGGTAACCGAACGATCCGTGCCGACAACTGCGGTCACTGATTCCGGGGAACGGAGGGGGTGACCGCTCAGGACGGGGGCGGCGGGTCGTCGTGTTCGGCGAAAACTACCACCCGGTAGACTTCACCGGCACCTCGTCGCGGCTCGGTTTCGCGGACTCGAGCGAAACGGGGATCGAACAGCCGGCTCCGGATCACCTGTGGCTTTTAGCCGCGCCGGCCGTAGGACCGTCCATGACCGACCCGACCCGGCGCAACCGGCTCGACGAGGAGGAGAGCCCCTATCTGCGCCAGCACGCGGACAACCCCGTCAACTGGCAGCCGTGGGACGAGGAGGCCTTGGCGGCCGCGAAAGAACGCGACGTGCCCATCTTCCTCTCGATCGGCTACTCGGCGTGTCACTGGTGTCACGTGATGGAAGACGAGAGCTTCGAGGACGAGGCGGTCGCCGAGGTCCTCAACGAGAACTTCGTCCCGATCAAGGTCGACCGCGAGGAGCGCCCGGACGTCGACAGCATCTACATGACCGTTTGCCAACTCGTCACCGGCCGGGGCGGCTGGCCGCTCTCGGCGTGGCTCACCCCCGAAGGGAAGCCGTTTTTCGTCGGCACCTACTTCCCGCGGGACGGCAAGCAGGGCCAACCCGGATTCCTCGACCTCTGTGAGCGGATCAGCGACTCGTGGGAGAGCGAGGAGGACCGCGCCGAGATGGAAAACCGCGCCGAGCAGTGGACCGATGCGGCGAAGGATCAACTCGAGGAGACCCCGGACGCCGCGGGAGCCGGTGGGGAGCCGCCCTCGAGCGACGTGCTCGAGACGGCCGCCGATGTCGTTCTCCGGAGCGCCGACCGTCAGCACGGCGGGTTCGGAACCGGCCAGAAGTTCCCACAGCCCTCGCGTCTCAGGGTGCTCGCCCGGGCGTACGACCGCACCGGGCGCGAGGAGTACCGCGAGGTCTTCGAGGAGACGCTGGACGCGATGGCCGCGGGCGGGCTCTACGACCACGTCGGCGGCGGCTTCCATCGGTACTGCGTCGATCGGGACTGGACGGTGCCCCACTTCGAGAAGATGCTGTACGACAACGCCGAGATCCCGCGGGCGTTCCTCTCGGGCTATCAGTTGACGGGCGAAGACCGCTACGCCACCGTCGTCTCGGAAACGCTGGAGTTCGTCGATCGCGAACTGACCCACGACGAGGGCGGCTTCTTCAGTACCCTCGACGCCCAGAGCGAATCGCCCGAGACCGGCGAGCGCGAGGAGGGGGCGTTCTACGTCTGGACGCCCGAGGAAGTACACGAGGCACTCGAGAGCGAGACCGACGCCGCGCTCTTCTGTGCGCGCTACGATATCTCGGAGTCGGGGAACTTCGAGGGACGGAACCAGCCGAACCGCGTGGCCAAAGTGTCCGAACTCGCCGGTCAGTTCGACCTCGAGGAGAGCGAGATCCTGAAACGGCTCGACTCGGCCCGCCAGACGCTGTTCGAGGCCCGCGAGGAACGGCCCCGGCCCGATCGCGACGAGAAGGTCCTGGCGGGTTGGAACGGGCTGATGATCTCGACCTACGCCGAGGCGGCGCTCGTACTGGGCGAGGACGACTACGCCGAGACCGCCGTCGACGCCCTCGAGTTCGTCCGCGATCGGCTCTGGAACGAGGACGAACAGCGGCTTTCGCGGCGCTACAAAGACGGAGACGTCAAGGTCGACGGCTATCTCGAGGACTACGCCTTCCTCGCGCGGGCCGCATTGGACTGCTATCAGGCCACCGGCGAGGTCGACCACCTCGCGTTCGCACTCGAGTTGGCCCGCGTCATCGAGGCCGAGTTCTGGGACGCGGACCGCGGCACGCTCTACTTCACGCCCGAGAGCGGGGAGTCGCTGGTCACCCGGCCCCAGGAACTCGGCGACCAGTCGACGCCCTCCGCGACCGGCGTGGCGGTCGAAGCCCTGCTCGCCCTCGATGAGTTCGCTGCGGAAGGCTTCGAGGACATCGCCGCGACCGTCCTCGAGACCCACGCGAACAAACTCGAGTCGAACGCGCTCGAGCACGCGACGCTCTGTCTCGCCGCCGACCGGCTCGAGGCCGGCGCGCTCGAGGTGACGGTCGCTGCCGAGTCCCTGCCGACCGAGTGGCGCGAGCGGTTCGCGTCGCGGTACCTGCCCGACCGGCTGTTCGCGCTGCGGCCGCCGACCGAGGCAGGGCTCGAGGACTGGCTCGAGACGCTGGGGCTCGACGACGCCCCGCCGATCTGGGCCGGCCGCGAGGCCCGCGACGGCGAGCCGACGCTGTACGTCTGTCGCGATCGGACGTGTTCGCCGCCGACCCACGAGGTGGCCGAGGCGCTCGAGTGGCTGGGCGAGAACGCGGCAGTCGATGGCTCGAGCGCGTCGTCAGCCGAGGAGTCGGGGAGTCCGTTCTAAGCCGTCGCTGGATCGACCGCTCCGCGGCGGGACGGCCGCCGAATTCGCAAAGGAGAGAGACCGCGATCCGATCCCGAAAACGGGGAGTTACGCCAGTTCGTCCTCGAGTTGCTCGGCGATCCAGACCGCCGGTGGCACGGCTTCTTCCTCGACGAAGCGGGTGAGCTCTTCGCCCGCGTCGTTTTCGACGACGATCGTCGGGATGTACTCGATGTCGTACGCCTCGACGCCCGGCCCCTGCTTGTCCTGATCGACATCGACTTCCTCTATTCGGTCGTCGGGGACTTCGGCCGCCTCGAGCGCCGCGCCGAAATCGGGGAGCAGGGCGCGACAGTCCTTACACCAGTCGCCGCCCCAGACCTTGTACACCAGTTCGTCGTGCGCTGCGAGCGTGTCGACCGCCTCCTCGTAGGACGCCGCGTCCCACGTGGGGTTCGGCCGCATGGTCTCGAGACTCATACGCACGGGTTACGTCTCGGCGGGCTTAACCGCGGTGTTTCCGATGGGCTCTTCCCTCGAGTGGCTACCCGCTCTCTCGTAGCCGGCCGACCACCCACTCCCGGGCGAGACTTTCGAGGTGTTTGCAGTCCCCGGTCTCGCTTCGAAGAGAGCGCGAACGACACTGCCGACTTCGTGTAACTCGTTACAGCAAACAGTATACGTCTCGACTACCAATGGCTGGCCAATGAAAGGGAGCATCCTGGACACCATCGGGTCGCCGCTCGTCCAGGTCGACTCGCCGGAGGGTGCAACGATCGCTGCCAAGATCGAATCGTTCAACCCCGGCGGCTCGGCCAAGGACCGGCCGGCCCGCGAGATGGTTCGGGCCGCCGAACGCGACGGGCTGATCGAACCCGGCGACTGGCTCGTCGAACCCACGAGCGGCAACACCGGCATCGGCCTCGCGCTCGTCGCGGCCGCCCGCGGTTACGACCTGACGATCGTCATGCCCTCGGACAAATCGAAGGAGCGTCGGCAGGTCATGGCCGCCTACGGTGCGGACCTCGAGTTAGTCGACGGCGACATGGAAGACGCCCGCGCCCGCGCCGAGACGCTCGAGGCCGAGGGCGCGATCCAACTCGGCCAGTTCGAGAACCCCGCGAACCCCGAAGCCCACTACAAGACGACCGGCCCCGAAATCCTCGAGCAGGTCGACGGCCGCGAGATCGACGCCTTCGTCGCCGGCGTCGGTACTGGCGGCACGATTTCGGGGATCGGTCGGCGGCTCCGCGAGGAGTTCCCCGAAATGGAGATCGTCGCGGTCGAACCGGCCAGAAACGCCGTCCTCTCGACCGGCGAGTCCGGCAAGGACGAGTTCCAGGGGATGGGCCCCGGCTTCGTCAGCGACAACCTCGATCTCGATCTCATCGACCGCGTCGAGACCGTGAAACTCGAGGACGCGGAAGCGGAGTGCCGTCGCCTCGCCCGCGACGAGGGAATCCTCGTGGGCCAGTCGAGCGGCGCGACGAGTCTCGTCTCCCAACGCATCGCCCGGGAGATCGCCGAACCCGACCTCGAGTGTCCGGAGGTCCCGACCGCGTTCGACGAGCGGACGGAGCCGGCCTCTCCCGAAACGGACGGCGGACGAGCGGCCGACGACTGCCCGCTCGTCGTCACCGTCTTCTGGGACAGCGGCGAGCGCTACCTCTCGACCGGCCTTTTCGACTGAGCCGAGTGGGCTGACGATCTGTCGGCCCGCCGCAACGAAAAGCGCTCTTTCACCTATCCGAATCCCTTTTACTCGTTGCCCCCTACACTCAGGTCAGATGACATGCCCCTCCAGACGAGCGGTATTAGGCGGAACGGCGTCGCTGATCGCGCTGTCGGCCGGCTGTCTCAGCGGCGATGAGGACGAAGGGTCGCCCGACGACGGAACCGGCGATCCCGAGGACGGCGAAACCGACGACCTCCCCGACGCGCTGGCCAGTTACGAAACTCAGCCCTTCCAGTCCCCGGACCGGACGACATCGCCGAGCGCCGAGTTGATCCACGACCGCGACGCGGCCGACGACTGGCTCGACGTGCGAGACTCCCCACCCGAGTCGCTGACCGACTTCATCGAGGACACCGACTTCGAGGTGGCGGTACTGGCCAAACTCGAGGCCGGCGCACCCTCCCCGTGTCACGAGATGGGCCTCGAGTCGATCGGGATCGACGAGAGCGAGGAAAACGACGATTCCCTCGCGCTCAGGGCGGCAGTGCAGGAGACGGCCGACGAGAAGGAGGCCTGTGCTACACAGGAGGTGACCGTCGGCCGACTCGTCCGGGCGACCTTCGAGTCCGAGCCGCTGTCGAAGCTCTCGGTCAGTATCAGGGACCGACACGGACAATCCCACGGGATCGCGACGGCCAGCGAGAGCGTCTCCGAAAGTACGAGCGGGAACGACGGCGGAACCGACAACGCCACCGAGAGCGACGCGGACAGCGAGTAACGCGGCCAACGGCTCGAGCGACGAGTTACGGCGCGTATTCCGCCTCAGTCAGCCGGACGACGAGCGTGTCCTCGACGTCCCGGAGGTCGTACTCGGGGACCTCGCCGTCGGTCCGGCGGACGTACAGCGGCTCGACGAGCCGATACGTCGGCTCGGCGACGCCCGCTCGGTCGGGCTCTCTCGAGTCGTCACCGGCTGCGGTCGTCCCACTAGCTGCCCCGCTCTCGGAGTCGGCAACCGCGTTCGGGCCGGAGTCAGCAGCCGGACTCGAGTCGGCGGTCCCGTCCCCGGCGTCGTCGGCCGACTCGGATTCCGGCGCGACTCGCTCGAGGCCGTAGAGTTTGCAGAATTCGGCCGTCGCCGCGGGTTCGATGTCGCCGTTGCGGAGCGCTTCGGCCAGCGGCCGCGAGAGCCACTCGTCGTCGCTAATGCTCGGCTCCTGGACGAGCGCCTCGTCGACGAATCGAGTCAGATACCAGTTGAGATCGTTCAGCAGCGAGACGGCAGCCCCGACGCTGACCGTGCGGACGGCAAGCGAGTTCTCGAACGGCCGCGCCAAGTCGTACGTCGCCAGCGCTTCGCGAGCCGTCTCGCGGGAGAGCAGTTCGTACTGGAGGTTGGTCCCGGCCTCGCCGATGAGACAGACGCGGGTCACTATATTGTGGTGGGAGCGACGGTGTAATGTCGGTTTCGGCTTCTAGACGAGTTTCTCGAGAGCTTCCACGTTCAAAGCCCGAATTCCTCCGCGACGACAGCGACGATGAAAGCCCCTGTCTCTCTCGAGTCGAGGGGCTCGCTGCGCGCTGTCCTCACTACGTTCGGACAGTGCTCGCGTCGCCCGTCTTCCTCGAGAGAGCCAGCCCCTTTCAGTCCCACCCGGCGGTGGCTAGCTGAGTCAGCGACGAGCAGAGAGAGACCATCCGAGTTTACGGTTCGACGAGTTCCGCCTGCTTCGCCGCCGCTTCGGCGCGCTCGAGCAGGTCGTCCGGCTCGGCCTCGAGCAGCGGTTTCAGCCGGGCGTTGGTTTCGACCTGATCGGGGGTGACGCGGTTACAGCCGGCGTCCATCGTCGAGTCGGTATAGGTGCCGATCTCGCGGGCCTGAGCGACGATATACTGTTTGTCTCGAGTCAGCAGCGGGCGGTGGATCGGGAGCCGGGTCGCGCGGCTGGTGACGCCGAGGTTCCGGATCGTCTGGCTCGACTTCTGGCCGGCGGCCTCGCCGGTGACGATGCCGTTGGCGTCGACGCGGTCGGCGAGCGATTCGGCGGCGCGGTAGAAAAAGCGCCGCAGCGAGAGCATGCGGCCCTGTTCCATCTCCCGGACGAGGAGGTCGACGGTCTCGCCGCCCGGAATCCGGTAGACCTGCATGTCGAAGTTCGGCGCGTACTCCGAGAGGAGTCGAACCGTCTCCATCGCGCGGGCCTCGTGGTCGATCCCGCCGTAGTCGCCGAGATCGACGTAGGCCGGCACGACCGGGCTGCCGCGTTTCATCATCTCGTAGGCCGCGACCGGCGAGTCGATGCCGCCGCTGACCAGCGCGATGACCGGCTCCTGCGACCCGAGCGGAAGCCCGCCCGGACCCTCTACCTGCTCGAGGTAGACGAAGGCGATGTCCTCGCGGACTTCGACGCCGAAGGTCAGGTCGGGATCGTCGAGGTCGACTTCGGGCTCGAACTCGTCTTCGACGGTCTCCCAGATCGCGGTCCCGGCCTCGCGGGCCAGGTCCTCGCTGTCGTAGGGCAGACTCTTGTCCGAGCGGCGGGCGTCGACCGCGAACGTCCCGCCGTCGTAGTGCTCGCGGGCGGTCTCCTCGAGTACCTCGAGGATCCGCGCCTTCTCGGTGCTGACGGTCAGGGCGGGGCTGGCGGAGACGACGCCGAAGGTGTCCGCCGCGGCCGCGGTCGCGGCCTCGACGGCATCCGCGTCCGTGTGGATCAGCGGCCGGTTCCACCGGCGCTCGACCTCGCCGGGAACCGACCGCGCCGCGAGGAGGGCCTCGAGGTTCTCGACGAGGAGCCCCTCCATGTACCGCTTGACGGTGTTGCTCTTGGTGTTGAGGTCCCCGTGACGGATGAGGACCGTATCGGCTCCCGGCGGGTGCATGAACTGTGATAGACGGCCGCGGCTATAAGGGGGTTACGAGGACGGTATCCGGCTCGAGGCGCGACGGAACGCGGCTCAGACGACGGACTCCTCGACCGTCGGACTCAGACGCCCCGTGTAGCTGTAGATGCCGGCGACGAGAACGACGCCGGCCACCAGCGGGACGACCGCGCTGAGGGCGTACAGCACGTCGAACCCGACCGTGTTAGCGAACGGCAAGGATATCAGCGGTCCGAGACCGCCGCCCACGTCGCCGAAGATATTGTTCGTCCCCATCGCCCTGCCCATGCGATCCTCGGGTGTGAGGTCCGCGAGCAGGGCCGTCAGCGGGCCGCCGACGCCGCCCTGTCCCGCGCCGATCAGCCCGCAGGCGAGGACGACGGCACCGAAGGAGGGTGCGACCGTGAGGACGACGAACCCCGCACAGCTGGTCGCGAGGAAGGCGAGGAGAACGGGCATGCGCGCGCCGACGGCGTCGCTGATCTTCCCGCCGGAGACGGTAAAGACCGCGCCGGAGAGGGCCGACACTGCCATCAGCAGTCCGGACGTCCCCTGTTCGCCGTAGTCGATGCCGTAGCCCGCGAACTCGAGGGAAAGGGTCAGCGACTCGACCTCGAGATACAGGACGAGCGTGGAGAAGAGCACGCCGATGTACGCGAAGTAGAGCCCGAAGTTGACCAGTCCGACGGTGAGCGCGGGGAGGGTGGTCTCGAGGTCCCACGGTTTGATCGACGAGTCGGCCGACTCGACGTGGGTCTCGGGGACGATGAAGAAGGCGATGACGCTCGCGAGGGCGGCGAAGGAGGCCGCGAGCACGAACGCGGTCACGTTCCCCTGGAGTTCGCTGACGATCCCGCCCAGTACCATGCCCGCGGGGAAGCCGAAGGTGATCCCGGCCCGCACGATGCCCATGCTCGTCCCCCGGGTGGTGGCCTCGCTGACGTCGGCGGTGATCGTGTACGCCGTCGCGAACACGAGCGAGCTCCCGATCCCCCACATGATCCGCGCGAGGATGAACCAGACCTCCGGCATTGCGGACTCGATCGCGATGACGTAGCCGAAGGTCGCGAGCCCCTCGATCGCCAACCCGGCGACGAACGGTTTTCGTGTCCCAATTCGGTCGACCAACACGCCGGCCGGCCCGTTCGCGACCAGCCGCGTCCAGCGGTTCGCCGAGAGGATGACGCCGACCAGAAACGCCGAGATCCCCAGCACTTCGCCGAGGTTCGGCAGAATCGGGAAGACGACACCGCCGCCGAAGCCGACGAAGAAGGTACTCGCGACGACGGCGTAGACGACGGGACGGGCGGTCGATTCGGAACTCGAGTCTGCCACTGGCGGTCACTCCCGTTTCGATTCGTAACCCGGTACATCGGGCCCGTTCTTGAGTATTCGGGCGGCACACTCGCTATGCCGGTTTCGACCTCCGACTCGCGGTAACGGATCGGACCCGGACCCGTCTCGAGTCTCTCGAGGAAACGACGTGTACGTAGAAAAACCGCGGCTCAGAACGTCGACAGTTCGCCCTCGATCACGCTGCGCGTGATCTCGGTCACGTCCGCGAGTTCGCGGTCGACGATCGCTTCGACATCGGTCTCGACGTCCGAGACCGCGACGCCCTCGTCGGTGACGACCTGCACGTCGGCGACGTGGGGCTGATCGATCGGCCGGCCGATCTGGGAGAGGAGTCGCATGCGCAGGTCGCGGATGCCGTCGACCTCGCCGACGACCTCCTCGGCGATTTCCGTCGAGAGCAGGTTGTAGATCTTCCCGATGTGGTTGACGGGGTTCTTCCCGCTCGTCGCTTCCATCGACATCGAGCGGTTAGGCGTGATGAGTCCGTTCGCGCGATTACCCCGGCCGACGGAGCCGTCGTCGCCCTGCTCGGCGGAGGTGCCCGTGACCGTGAGATAGATCGAGCCCTCGTCGTAGTCGTCGGCCGTGTTGACGTGGACGTCGACCGCGCGGTCGGTGTGCTCGCGCGCGACGCCGTCGACGAACTCGCGGACATCCTCGACGGCCGCGATGTACTCGTCGAGATCGGCGACGTGCTCGTCGACCATCGCCGCCGCGACGGTGACATCGATCTCGTCGCCCTCGCGCTTGCCCATGAGCTTCACGTCAGGACCGAGTTCCGGGTTTTCCTCGGCGTACTCGCCGTTCAGTCGGCGCTCGGCCTCGAGGACGATCTGTTCGGTCTCGGTCAGCGGCGCGTGGCCGACGCCGAAACTGGTGTCGTTGGCCATCGGAACGGACACTTCGTCTTCGCCGAAGACCTCCTGCAGGTCGCCGCTGCCCTCGCCGAGTTTCACGTCGACGACGATGTCCTCGCCGACGGTGAGCTGGGGGATGTTCTCCTCGAGGTACTCGCGGGCGGCCCGCAGCGCGATGGTCTCGGCGGGGATGGTCTGGCCCTCGTAGTGTTTGGTCGCGCGGCCGACGATCAGCAGATAGATGGGATCGATGACCTCGCCGCCGCCGAAGGCGGGCGCGGCCTCGCCCGCGACGAGTTGGGTCTCGTCGGTGTTGAAGTGCAGCACTTCGCCGACGCGGTCCAAGTACTCGCGTGCGAGCGCTCCCGCGACGCTCTCGGCGATCCCGTCGCAGATAGAGTCGGGGTGTCCGATCCCCTTTCGCTCGACGATTTCGACCTCCTGATCCTCGACCGCTTGCCGATCGATAGACTCGATTCGGATGTTCCGCTCGCTCATTGCCGGGACTTGACGGAGCGGAGTCCTATAACTTGCGGAAACAGATACGGCCCATAAAATGCTTGCAGGTTATTCGACGCGGCGGCCGGCGCGCGTCCCGATTCAGGACTCGAGCAGCAAGCCGAGATACGAGGTTCTGAGCTGGTCGTCCGGATCGAGTTCCAGTCGCTCGAGGACATCGTAGGCCCCGTCTCGAGCCGCCTCGAGAGCTGATTCGTCCTCGACCTCGGTCTCGACCTCGACGTACTTGCCGACGTCGTCGACCGAATCGAGGGTGACGGTGTAGCCCGCGATCGAGAACCGTTCGCGCTCTTTTCGGACCGTCGCGGCGGCCTCGAAGCCGAGGTTCGTCAGTATCGCGTCGGTCTTCTCGTGGTCCGCGACGCTCGTCTCGACCTCCTCGCGGGTCTTCGACTCGCCGTCAACGAGCGGCCCCTTGTAAGTGACCCGCGTTTTCTCGGCGGCGTCTTCGGGCCGCTCCGAGCGAATCCGCAGCGCCTCGTCGGTCTCGGCGAACTCCCGATGGGGCGCGTCGTAGTAGGTGTCGACCTGCACGACCGCGCCCTCGGGCGTCGCCTCGAGCGCCGCGAGACGGTCCCGGACGACCGCGAGATCGGCGGGGACCTTCACTTCGACCTCGTACATGGGCGGGTGAACGGACGGCGGTCGTAAGTATCGGTCGCTCTCGCTCGAAAACGCGGTACTTAAATGTAGACGGCCGGACGTACCACGTATGACCGAGGAACAAGAGGCCGAGCTCGAGGAGCAGGCCGATGACGTCGATGAAGAAGTAAGCGAGGACGCAGCCGACGGAGCCGAGGGGCTTCAGGAGGGCGATTTCGTCGAACTCGAATACACGGCGTACACCACCGAAGATGAGCAGCTGGTCGACACGACCGACCCCGAAGTCGCCGAGGAAGAGGGCGTCGACGATCAGGGACAGGAGTTCAAGCCGCGAACGATCGTCCTCGGTGAGGGCCACATCTTCGAGGGCGTCGAGGAGTCCATCATCGGCTCCGAACCCGGCGACTCCGGCACCGTGACGATCGCCGCCGAGGACGCCTTCGGCGAGTACGACCCGGACGACGTCCAGACCGTCAGCGCCGAGAAGATCGACGAGGACGACCGCTACCCCGGCGCGAACGTCACGATCGAGGGCGAGCAGGGCTATATCAGTACGATCATCGGCGGCCGCGCCCGCGTCGACTTCAACCA
The DNA here is from genome assembly GCF_005576615.1 of Natrinema versiforme. NCBI lineage: Archaea > Methanobacteriati > Methanobacteriota > Halobacteria > Halobacteriales > Natrialbaceae > Natrinema > Natrinema versiforme. Next base: position 2,292,042 of record NZ_CP040330.1, on the reverse strand, counting down.
CCCGCTGGCCGGCGAGGACGTCGAGTACGAGTACACCGTCACCGAGGAGGTCGACGACCGCGAACAGCAGGCCGCCGGCCTCTTCGAGATGTACCTCGGGATGGAGCCCGAGCTCTGGATCGAGACGGACGAAGTCGAGGAAGAGGTCCCCGTCGAACCCGACGAAGATGACGAGGACGCTGAGCCCGAGTTCGAGACCGAGACCGTCGAGAAGGAGACGCTCTACCTCGAGGCCACGCCTCAGATGACCATGAACCAGCAGTGGATGATGGGCAAACAGCAGATCGGCCAGGACATCATCGAGAAGGTCGGCGTGGACCGCGTCATCGTCCAGGAAGTCATCGACGGCATGGGTGGCATGGGCATGGGCGGTATGATGGGCGGCATGGGCGGTATGGGCGGCGGCGACATCGAGGAAGCCCTCGAGGACGCCGACGTCGATGCCGACGAGATCGTCGACGAACTCGAAGGCGCAGAGGAGTAACGCGACCTGCGGTCGACGGCACGGCCGGCGACCGGAACCTGCGCGGATCGACTTTTTCGCCCGCGAACCTGTACGCTCCGAGCGTCCGCGATGGTCGGCTCGACGAGCGAGGACGAGGCGAAGCCGGTGTCAGACACTGCGACCGCTCGGCTCAAACAGTGGCTACTCCTCGACGGCGACCGGTTCGTGATCGCCGCCGCCATCGCGGCCGCGTTCGGGATCGCGTACGTCGCCCTCTCGATCGTCGGCATCGCTCCGATCGCGAACGGACAGCCGCTGTTCTACGCGTTCAGCGGATTGATCTCGGGCAACTTCACGCTGATTACCGTCGTCGTCTCGATCAATCAGCTGTTGCTCTCACAGGAGTTGCAGTCGCCGGGCGAACTCGAGTCCGAAATCGAGGACACCGTCGACTACCGCGAGGAGGTCGAAGCGGTGTCGAACCAGACCGCGCCGGCGGAGCCGTCGGGGTTTCTCCGCCTCGTCGTCGAGAGCGCGCGCCGGGACGCCCAGCGACTCGGCGGAACGGCGATCGACGACCTCTCGGCGGACGGCCGCGACGAAGTCGACGAGATCGTCACGGACCTCACAAACGAGTTCGATCGGATCGACGGGCTCGTCGCGGAGTCGGGCTCCGGGATCTTCAACACGCTCTCGACGATGCTCGAGACGAACTTCGCCCACGAGATACAGCGACTCGAGGAGTTCCGGCGCGCACACGGCGACGAGATGTCCGCGGACACGGACGACGCGATCGACGACCTGCTGAATCGGTTGCGGGAGATGGACATCGCCAGGCAGTACTTCAAATCCGTCTACCTGCAGGTCGAACTCTCCCGGCTCTCGCGGTACCTGTTCTACGCCGGGATTCCCGCGGTCGGGACTGCGATCGCCGCGCTGTTCGTGATGACCGTGGCGACGGGGCCGCCGTTCGGGCGGCCGGTCCGCGCGGTCGTCTTTCCGATCGCCGTGGCGGTCGGCGTCTTGCCGCTCACGATCCTCTTTTCGTACATCCTGCGGACGGCGACGGTCACCGAACGGACCGCCGCCATCACGCCGTTTACGACACCGGAACAGGAGGTGTGACCGGCGGCGAGCCGCCGTCGGCCGCGACTCACGCGATGTCGCGGCTCGTGTCGATCGCCACCTCTTCGGTGAGCTCGAGTTTGATCGCGTCGGTCGGCTGGCTCCCGCCGCGGAACTTCGGAATCGTCAGGTGGTTCTCGAGTTCGGTGCCGGCGATCGCGGTCCGAAGATCGAAGACGGCGTCGGCGGCGTGGTAGGTCCGAGACCGGTTTTCGGGTTCGTCGTCGGCTTTCAGACAGTGGAGGACGGCGATGCTGCCGGTCTCGAGCATCTTCGTTTTGAGTTCGTTGAGGAACGTAACGTACTCGTCCGTGTCGGCCCGCTCGAGGACGTCCATCGTGTCGATGATGAGGTTGGCACCGTCCGGGAGCGCGCCGATGAGCCGGGTCGCCTCCTCGAGCGGGTCGTCGCTGGTAACGTGTCTGACCGTCGGGCTGCCGACCGATGACGGAGAGGTCTCGATGGCGTGGCGGACGGCGTCGTCGGAGCGTTCCGTCGAGAGGTAGAGCGTTCCGCGTGCGGCCGTGAGTTCGTACAGGAGGAGTTCGGACTGACTGGCCGGCTCGGCGGTGTACGCGACGATACATCCCGGCGGGAGTCCGCCGTCGAGTTTCCGATCGAGCACGTCGATTCCCGTCTCTAACCGACCGACCATACAATTGTGATCAATTGCTGTAGTGCCTGTATAACTCTTTGCCTTACGTTCTCCATCTCTGAGACAAGGGCCGTCGCGGGGTCAGCCCCCGATTCGGTCCGTGATCGCGCGTCGTCGAATGGAGAGATTCAAGGGGCACGCCACAGCCTACACGAACGAATGCGCCACGATCACCTCATCACGAGCAAACAACTCTCTCGGGGGAACATCGAGAACATCCTCGACCACGCGGCCGAGATCGACGACGATCCGTCGACCGTCGCCGGCCGGCACGCGGAGACGCTGCTGGGCCTGCTCTTTTTCGAGCCGAGCACGCGGACGAAGATGAGCTTCGAAACCGCCATGAAGCGCCTCGGTGGCGATGTCGTCGACATGGGGCCAGTCGATTCCTCGAGCGTGAAGAAAGGAGAGACGCTCGCCGATACCGTCCGGGTCATCGAGGGCTACGCCGATGCGCTCGTCGTGCGCCATCCCAAGCAGGGCGCGGCGACGATGGCCAGCGAGTTCGTCGACGTGCCGCTGCTGAACGCGGGCGACGGGGCGGGTCACCACCCGACCCAGACGATGCTCGACCTTTACACGATTCGGGAAAACGCCGGACTGGACGATCTGACGATCGGCATCATGGGCGACCTGAAGTACGGCCGGACCGTCCACTCGCTGGCCTACGCGCTGACGAACTTCGACACCCGCCAGCACTTCATCAGTCCGGAGAGCCTGCAGCTGCCACGGGAGGTCGTCTACGACCTCCACCAGCAACAGGACGGCGCGGGGATTCGCGAACACGACTCCCTCGAGGCGATCCTGCCCTCGCTCGACGTGCTCTACGTCACCCGGATCCAGCGCGAGCGGTTCCCCGACGAAAACGAGTACCAGAAGATCGCCGGCGAGTACCAGATCGACGCCGACACGCTCGAGGCCGCGAGCGACGACCTGACGGTGATGCACCCGCTGCCTCGCGTCGACGAGATCGCGCCCGAGATCGACGAGACCGATCACGCGGCCTATTTCGAACAGGCGCACAACGGCGTCCCGGTCCGGATGGCGCTGCTCGACCTCCTGTTGAGCGACGACAAGGGGATCTGGGGTGATAGCGATGAGTGACGAACACGACCACCACGACGGCGACGCCGACCACGAACTGCGCGTCAGCAAGATCCGCGACGGCACCGTCATCGATCACGTCCGCGGCGGGCAGGCGCTGAACGTCCTCGCGATTCTGGGTATCGACGGCACCAACGGTGAAGAGGTTTCGGTCGGGATGAACGTCCCCTCCGACCGGTTCGCGCGCAAGGACATCGTCAAGGTCGAGGGCCGCGAGCTGAGTCAGGACGAGGTCGACGTCCTCTCGCTGATCGCGCCGGACGCGACGATCAACATCGTCCGGGACTACGACGTCGTCGAGAAACACCGCGTCGAACGCCCCGACGTCGTCGAGGGCGTGCTCTCCTGTCCCAACGCCGGCTGTATCACGACCGGCGACGAGCCCGTGACCTCGCGGTTTTCGGTGCTCGAGGACGGCGTTCGCTGCTCGTACTGCGAGACGATCGTCCGCGAGGAGATCGCATCGTTGATCGATACCTGATACCTGCCTCGAGCGAGCGCAGCGTGGGGATCGCGTTTTCACGGTCAGACGACCATCCAGAATAGCTAAGTGTTTGCCGACGCATTCTCTAGGTGTACATGTCACGTACCGTCAAGATTGTACTCGCCCTGTTCGTCATCGCCGTCCTCTACAAGGTCGCTTTCAGCGGCTCGTCGGACGTCGAAGTCGACTTCGAACCGACCGAAGAGTAGCGCTCGATTCCGAACGGCTTACGGGGACGGCGGCGTACACTGAGCTATGTACGGCGTCGTCACTCGTAACGCCGAAGAAGTACGGTGGCCGGAGTTCGACCGCGGCTTCTACGAGGTCAAAGACGTGACCGGCCGGTCCGCCGAACCGATCGAAGACGGGGTGAACATGGTCTCCTGTTTCGGCGACAACGCCGCCGCCGACGCCGACCCGTCGCTGATCCCCGTCGACGATATGGGCCGGCCGGCCGACCGCGAGCGATCGTACTTCGACTGGGCCTATATCTGCCCCTCCCGGGAGGACTACCGGGAGGGTCTCTTCGAGATTATCGACGACTGCGTCGCCGCAAACGAAGACGTTCGCCTCGACGACATCGGCTTCCCCCGCGCGGAGTACTGCCGCTGTGGCGTCTGCGAGCGCGAGTTCGAAGAGAGCGAGTACGACGACCGCATGGAGTGGCGGGCCGGCGTCATCACCGAGTTCGTCGCCGAAGCCGCCGACCGCATCCCCGGAACGGTCTACATGACGCTCTACCCCGATCCCTACCCCGGCCACCTCTACGAGCGCGCCGGGATCGATCTCGAGGCGATCGAGGAGTACGTCGACGAGTTCGTCGTGCCGCTGTACGACACGGCCTACGGCACGACCTACTGGCTCGAGACGATCGCGAAAGGGTTCGAGAGCGCGCTCGAGACGCCGTTCGATATCGAACTGTACGCGGTCAACGTCGACGTCGACAATCTGATTCACGCGGTCGAAGTCGCCCAGGAGTACGCCAACGGGGTCTTCTTCGGCTACGAGGCGAGCAACGGGCGCGCGGCGCTGCGCCGGATGCGAGCCGACGAACGAGACGGCGTGACACACGGCAACCCGGACTCCGGCGCGGACGGTTGAACGCGACCCGCCGATCTGACGAGGGTTCTCAGTTCTCGAAACTGTTCCTAAGCGGATATTACGTCGGTGTACAGCGATCTTATCCCCGATTACTCGGCGATAACGCGGTCGCCTCGCCGGTCCGCGGACCCCGGTGGCGACCGCCGGTTACGGGCGATTGGGCTCGAGCGATCGGTTGCAACTGACGGCGGCCTTTATTTGCGTCTCGGTCGCTCTCTGTCGTGACCGAGGATCGACGACGCCGGCCGCGGATCCTCAGGTGACGCATATGAGAGACCGACAGACCCAGCAGTCCACCGAGACGGACACGGAGCGGATGGCGGAATCGACGATGAACCAGAGCCAGCAGGCCATGGAGCAACTGATCGACCTCCAGCGCAACATGGCCCGCATGACGCTGAGCGCGCTCGAGTGGCAAGAGACCGCCCAGCAACAGGGCCTCGAGATGACGAAATCGATGCTCGAGAGCGCGCCGGGCCCGCAGTTCACGGAGTCGATGATGGAGAGCTATCTCCAAGGGATGGAGGCCGTCATGCCGGAGATGGAGCAGGTGATGGAACGGGGCATGCAGGCCGCCGCACAGCCCCAGATGAACCAGATGGGGAGTCAGATGCAGGGGATGGGAGAGCAGATGACCGGTCAGGCTCGGATGACCGAGCAGGGAATGAGCCAGCGCGGTCAGAGCGGCGGGATGGGCGGCCAGCAGATGGGGGGTCAGCAACGCAGCGGACAACAGATGGGGAGTCAGCAACGTAGCGGACGACAGATGAGCGGGCAGAGAACGCAACCGCAGGGGACGAATATGCAGTCGCAACCGAATACACAGTCGCAACCACAGATGCAGTCGCACGCACAGACGGGCGGCCGGCAGGGACCGAGCGGCGGGTCCCAGACTCACCAGTCCCAACAGCCCCGCGAGTTCCAACAAACCGGCGAGTGGGTCTCGCCGGACGAGTACGGCGGCGAGTCCGCCGGTGCGACCGGCTACGAGCAACAGCCGATGACCGCCGCGCCCGCTCACTCTCGAGGGGACGACTCCCAGCAGTTCGGACAGCAGTCCCAGCAGGGCGGCCGTCAGTCCCAACACGGTGGTTCCCGGCCACAGCGCGAATCCCAGCGAGCGCCGTCCTCCGGCCAGTTCGAGCAGGGCACTCGACAGGGACGGCAGACGCAGCCGCAGGGATCACAGCCGCAGTCCGGGACGCCACGGGGCTCGAGCCAGCAGGGCGGGCCGTCTCAGGGCGGTGACCGGTCTCGACGCGGCCGAGAGTACGACCAGCCGACGACTCGAACCCAGTCCGCTCCGGGACAGACCGATCAGGGACGGCTGCGCGATCAGTACTCACAGCGGATCGAGACCGACCGGCAGGAGGGTGGCGAACGGAACCGACCGACCACGCGGGACGCCCAGCAACGCGGCGGGCAGTCGTCCGCGCAGGACACCCAGCGTCGCGACTCCGAGGCGACCGACCGCGACCGGAATCGCGGCGAGACCGGTCCGCCAGAACGGCGCGCCATGGAGGAAACGGACATCACGTCCGAGCAGCCCCAGTCGAACGACGGCGGCCGCACCGACGAGGAGCGCACGAATCAGGAGTGATCGCCGTCTCGGCGGGCTGACTCCTCGTCGACCCGCCGCTCGAGGGGTTGCTGGGAGGCTGCAGTGGTTCGGGTGCAGTGTCGCCGAAACAAAAACGGATTCCGGCTCGCAGCCGCGGCGGTCGACTCGAGGGGGACTGAGAAGCGGTATTACCGGGTGTTGCTGCCGGTACGGGTATCGTCGTCATCGTCGCTCAGCAGCCCATCGTCGTCATCATCGTCGTTGTCGTCGCCGATGAGGCTATCGTCGTCGTTGTCGTCACCGATGAGGCTATCGTCGTCGTTGTCGTCACCGATGAGCCCATCGTCATCGTTCGTCCCGCGACGATCATCGGTATCGTCGCCGATTAGGCCGTCATCGTCGCTGGTGCCGCGCCTGTCGTTGCTGTCGTCGCCGATGAGGCTATCATCGTCGTCGCCGAGCAGTTCGTCGTCGTCATCGTCGCGGATGACGCCCTCGTCGTCGGTGCCGCTGATATCGTCCTCGTCCCGATCGATTCCTCGATCGGTGTCCGTGCCGGTGCCGGCGGCTCCGGTCGTTCCGGTGTCGGACATCCCGGTTTCGGTGTCGGTGCCGGTGTCGGTCATCCCGGTTTCGGTGTCGGTGCCGGTGTCGGTCATCCCGGTTTCGGTGTCGGTGCCGGTGTCGGTCATCCCGGTCTCGGTCTCGGTGCCGGTGTCTGTCATCCCGGTCTCGGTGCCGGTATCCGTCGTTCCGGTCTCCGTTCCCGCACTGCCACCGGTCGCTCCGGTTCCGCTCCCGGAGAGATCGCTTTCGAGGTGAATTTCGTCGTCGGTTACGCGACCGACCGCCTGATCCTGGAGCGGATAGGTGTCCTCACCGCCGCCGCCCCAGCCGAGCGCCGCCTTGATCGTGTCCGTGATGCCCGGATCCGGTTCGACGTGTGCTGTACCCTGCTGGACGTCGGCGACCATCCCGACCTCCTCACCGTCGGCGTTGACGACGTGCTTGCCGATGTCGTCGTCGGTAAACTGTGGGGACATTGCGCTTTTACTAACGGTATATCCCCGCAAGGCCGTGGTGCTTGCTGGTGCTTGCGGACGTGTCCGGTGGGTGACTAATACGCCGAGCGCTACCGTCCAGCTACTCGAAGTCCGGGCCCCGATCCTCGAGGAACGCGGCGACGCCTTCCTCGTGGGCCTCGGACGTGCGGGCCTGTGCCTGCAGCAGGTTCTCGTAATCGAGCGCCTCGTCCCACGAGCGGCTCATGTTCTCGTGCATCGCCTGTTTCATCATCCCGATCGTGGCCGTCGGCCCGTTCGCGAGCCCCGCGACGGTTTCGGCGACCCGATCGTCGAGTTCGTCGGCCGGAACTGCTTCGTTGACCAACTCGAGGTCGGCCGCGCGCTCGGCGTCGAAGAATTCGCCGGTAAAGGCGAGCCGTTTCGCGGCCCGCAGCCCGACGATGTGGGGCAGCATGACGGTCCCGCCGGTGTCGGGGATCAGCCCGACCCTGACGAACGCACAGGAAAACGTCGCGTCGTCGTCGGCGAACGCGAGGTCCGCGAGCGCGACGATCGAGAGCCCCGCGCCGATGGCGTCGCCGTTTACCTTCGCGACGATCGGCACCGGACACTCGAGCATCGCCTCGACGACGCGGCCGAAGGTCTCGGTGACCTCCTCGTAGGCCGCTTGCGACGACTCCGGGGTTTCCGCCAGCGACTCGAGGTCACCGCCGGCGCTGAACGCCGTTCCCTCGCCGGTGATGACGATCGCGTCGTACTCGTCGGGCGTCGCGGCTTCGATCGTCTCGGCCAGTTCGCCGGCTGTCTCGGTCGTGAGGGCGTTGCGCGCGTCGGGTCGATCGAACCGCAGCCGCAACACGCCGTCGTCGGTGTCGATCTGCATACCGGAAGGAACGGAGGCCCGGCTCTTAACGGTCGGCGGTCCGCGAGCCACACGGCATCGGGATCCGTTTGCTGGCTCGAGCGGCCGCTTCCGACCGGCGATTCGACTCACTGTCGGTCGAGCGGTCGCCGAAAAGCATCGAGTCTGGCCGGTGGGCGGGCCGTCGGTGTGCGGTCGCGAGTTAGTTCGTCGGGATCGGCGGCGCGGCGGTGTCCTCTTCGGTCACGTTGAGTTCGGACGTGACGAGCGCGCGGTAGGCCCGGCGCAGGCGTTCGGAGAGCGCCTGATGGGAGATGCCGAGCTCCTCGGAGAGCTCCTGCATCGAGACCTCGCGGGGGATCTCGAAGTAGCCGTGATCGATCGCCGCGACCAGCGTCTCGTACTGGCGGGTCGTCAGGCCACATTGGGAGTGGGTCTCCTCGGCCAGGTCGAACAGCCGGACGATGGTCGGCGTTACGTCGTTGTTATCGAGGCGGTCGTACAGCGAACTCACGCTCTCGCGGTCGACCACGCGGACGCTGAGCAGCCACGTGCCGTTCGAGGCCGACGCGCTCAGGACCGTGCCGCCTTCCTCGAGGATGATCTCGAAGGGGTCGACGGTGTCGGGCTCGAACTCGATGTCGTAGAGCCAGCGGTCCTCGTCGCTGCTGATCTGGGAGTACGTGCCGATCGCACCGGCCTCGTCGAGCGCGTCTTCGATCTCCGACTGGGACGGCCCCGACAGCCAGAGTCCGTGGCCGCTCGAGGCGATTACCCGCTCCATTTCACACGCCAGAGAGGGGACGGCCTCGAACAGCTCGCCGGTTCCGGTTCCGTCGGCCGGGATCTCGATGTCTGCGATGGATGTCATGAGTCTCATCTATGGATATGGCGACAACGTCCATAACCCCACTTCCAAAGCACTTAGAAGCGGTTTGAGCGAATTACACGCGTTCTGATCGGTTCGCTTGCGGGAGCCGCGACAGCGTCGCGGACGCGGCGGGTTAGCGTCGACGGGGCGTCCCGACCAGCAATTGGACGGCGAGGACGACGATCGCGGCGACGGCGAGAAGCGCCAGCGCGATCGGGACGATCGCGTCGATCCCGCGGGCGATAAACGAGACGCGGATCTGGGTGGGCATGGTCCGCGGGGTGTACGCGACCATCATCGTCGCGCCGAACTCGCCGAGCGCCCGGACGAACGTGAGGACGATCCCGGCCGCGATGGCGTTGCGCGCGAGCGGCAGCGACACCAGCCGGATCGTCCGGAGCCGTCCGTACCCCATCGTCCGCGAAGCCTCCTCGAGTCGTGGATCGACGCCGTCGAAGCCCGCGCGGGCGGTGACGACGAGAAACGGCGCGGCGACGAACGTCTGTGCGAGGACCACGCCGGCGCGGCTGTCGGTCAGCGGCATGCCGAGCGCGGCGGCGGCCGCGCCGACCGGCGTGTACCGACCGACGACGGTCAGCAGCATCACGCCGCCCACGATCGGGGGGACGACCAGCGGCAGCAAGACGACGGCTTCGACCAGCCGCTTCCCGCGGAACGAGCCCCGCGAGAGGACGTAGGCCAGCGGAACGCCGAAGACGGTCGCGATAGCCGTCGAAACCGGTGCCGTCACTAGTGAGGTCCGGATCGCGTCCCGAATCGTCGGATCTGCGAGCCCGCCGATGACATCGACCGTTCGCATTCGGGACAGAAAGACCGCGACGGGAACGACGAAGTACGCGAGCAACACCGCGCCGAGCAGCGCCGGCACGGCGAGCCCGCTCGAGAGCCGCTCGAGGCCCGCGTCGAACCGGGACGCGCCCGCGGTCGACTCCGCTGGCTCGCGGTCGCTGTCGCGATGGCGGTCGCGGCTCCGATCCCGATTCCGATTCGGGTCCCGGTCCCGATTCGGCCCCCGATCCGTGCGGCTCACGAGTCGATCCCCTCCGGCGGATCGCCGTGGAATCGGGGCAGCGAGTCGTCGACGCGCAGCCCGTGGTCGGCGAGCAGGTCGCCGTTCTCGAGGAGGAACGAGACGAACTCCCGGCCCGCGTCCGGGTCGTCGGCGTCAGTTCGGACCGTCGCGTTGTAGACGACCGGCGACCCCTCGACCGTCTGGCCGTCCGCGGTGGTGTAACTCGCCCGCGCGTACCGGTCCGCGGACGCGGGGTCGCCGAAGTTGTAGGCGTCGTCGAGTTTCCGGACGGCGACATCGCGCTCGGCGGCCATGTTACCGTAGGCGACCGCGCAGGCCCGCGTGCCGTTCTCGAGTCCGGCGAGCAGTTGCGGCTCGTCGGCGACGCGGGCGACCCGGTCGGCCATCGCGTCGCGAAAGCCCTCGAGGCCGTATTCGCGCTCGGCGAGTTCGAAGAGGAGGAGCGCCCGGTAGCCGAGCGGGTCGAGGTCCGGGTCGCTGATCGAGATCGCGCCGTCCTCGGCGTCGGCGAAGACCTCGTACCACGGCTCGCCGTCCGCGAGCCGCGCGCCCGGCTCCGTCTCCGGCGCGTAGGCGATCACGACCTCGTTGGTCGCGAACTCGACATCCCAGTCGGCCTGCGCGGGATAGAGCCGCTCCCGCAGGAGGTCGATGTCGGCTCCGATCACGACGTCCGGATGCTTCGTCCCGTCCGCGACCAACCGCAACACGGCGTTGGTCCCGTAGTATTCGCCCTCGTATCCCAGCCCCGACTCGGACTCGAAGGCCGGTCCGATGCCCTCCTCGAGGGCGACGGCGAGACTGCCCGCGGCGAGGACGCGAACGCCGTCGGTACCGCCGAGACAGCCCGCCGTGCCGACCAGCCCCGCCGTCAGTCCGCCCGCCGCGACGAGCGCGTTCCGCCGACTCCAGCGGGCCGGTCCGGGTCGGTCGTCGCGACCGTCGCGACTGTGCATACGTCCCGTTCGATCGCTGGCATAAATACAACTGGTTTCGGTTCCTATATTGTGGGAAGATAACTGAATGTGGTTACTCGAAGCTGAAGCGTCCGCTTGCCGCTGGCGTCCGAATCGCGAGGTTCTCGGGCGTTTACTCTGCCCCTGCGTCCGACTCTCCGGTCGTCTGGTCATCGATGGCGAGCCCCTCGAGCGAGCGGATCGTCTCGACCAGTTCGTCGATCGGGTCGTCGCCGCGCCCGACGATGGGCCCACCCACCGCCGAGGGCTCTCGCTCGCCGACGAGTATCGTCGGCAACGGCGACTCGGCGAACCCCTCCACGAGCACGAGATCGTAGCCGCGGCCCGCGAGTCGCTCGAGGGTGCTCGCGAGCGCGCGAATCTCGGGGTCGTCGGACTCGAGGAGGGGGTCGGCCGCGGACGCGGGCGGATCTCGCTTTCCGCGCGTCGTGATATCGAAAGTGAGGGTCGGCGTGATGCCGACGACGGTTTCGGCACCGGCGGTTCGGTGGCGATGGGTGTCGGTCCCCGGCGTATCGATCTCGATGTCGTGGTGGATCGACTTGACGGTCGCGACGCGACTGTCCGCGGCGAGTCGGCCGACGAGGGCCTCGACGAGCGTCGTCTTCCCGGCGTCGCTCGGGCCGGCCAGACAGACGACCCGCAGTCTCGAGTCCTGGGACATGTGTTTCGATCATCGTCACAGCGACAAGATCCGTTCGAACGATCGCCGGGGGGCCGGAGGGCGGTCCCGCGAGACGCGGCTCGACCGCCGGCCGACGCTATCGTTCGACGACCATCACCCACTCGTCGGGTGCCCGCCGACGAACCGCGTACTCCTCGAACGCGTCGCCGGGCGGTCCCTCGAGCCCGACGGCCGTCACGAGTTCGCCCGCGAGCGGCGACGGATCGTGGTCGTTGCGCAGGTAGAACGCCTCGCCGGGCTCGGTCGCGCGGAACTCCTCGATCGCCTGCTCGTGGCGGATCGACTTCGGGAGTCCGCGCAGGTCGAGCGCGTGGTCGGGCACCGAGCGGTCGCCGACGTCGTCCAGTCGCTCGAGGACGGTCTCGGCCAGCGCCGCGGTCTCGTCCGGTACGTCCGTGCCGAAGTCCCGAACCCGCTCGTCGAACGGGAGTTCGCACAGCACCGGCTGATCGAGTTCGGCCTCGATGTCGGCCTCGGGGAAGAGGTCGTGTTCGCGGCCGCACTCGCAGGTAAAGCCGCGCATGTTGACGACCGTGCCCAGCAGCGGAACGCCGTTTTCCTCGAACAGCGTGGCGCTGCGGGCCGTATCGCTGACGCTCGTGGGATGCGGCGTACTGACCAGCACCGCGCCGTCGATCGGGAGCGACTGCAGCGCCGTCAGGACGATGTCGCCGGTCCCCGGCGGCAGGTCGATAACGAGCGCGTCGAGATCGCCCCACGCGGTGTCCTCGAAGAGTTCGCTGACGGCCTCGTGGGCCATCGCACCGCGCCACGCCAACGGCTCGTCGTTCGCGATGAGCCCGACGCTCATCGCCGTGAGGTCGCCGTCGTCGATCGGCTCTGCGTTCCCCTCCGCGTCGGCCGAGACCGGCCCCTCGAGGTCGAGCAGGTCCGGCACGTTCGGCCCGTAGAGGTCGGCGTCGAAGAGGCCGACCTCGCGGTCGGGGTCGGCCGCCAGCGCTCGAGCGAGTTGCGCCGAGACCGTCGTCTTGCCGACGCCGCCCTTGGCGCTGGCGACCGCGATTACGGTGTCGACGCCCGCCGCGCCGTCGATGTCCGCGGCCGCGGCATCCGCGGGCGTCTCGCCCTCGACGGTCGCGCGCTCGACGCCGGGAGTGGCGAGGGCGTTTCGCCGGAGCGCCTCGGTGATGTCTTCCGCGGTCGGCTCGTCGAAGCCGGTGAGATCGGCGGCGATTCTGACGGTCCGATCGTCGACCGACACGTCCGTCACCAGTCCGGACTCGAGGACGCTCCCGCCGAGATCCGGGTCCTCGACGGACCGCAGGCTGGCGCGAACGCGGTCGGCGAGGTCGTCAGTCGGTACCTCCTCGGGGACGATATCGTGTTTTGCCATGTTACCAGGCCTCGAATTCCTCGGCGTCCTCGTCGGGTTCCCGCTCGGTCATCAACGTCCCGCCGTAGGGGCGGAAGTCGAGATCGTACGTGTTCGCGACGGTGTCGAGCGCGTCCTCGCGTTCGGCGATCGACGCGGTATCGAACTCGAAGTCCTCGACGGCCGCGACCAGTTCGTCGTCGCCGACCCGCCCCTCGGCGTAGCCCGCGGCGATACCGTCCCGGAGGACGTCCGCGTTCCGGCGCAGCCGCGTCGCCTCCTCGAACCGCTCGCGCAGGTCGTCGTCGAGCCCGCCCCGATCGAGGGGGATCCCCTCGAGCAGGTCGGTCGCCCGCTCGTCGTACCGGTCGGCCATCGTCAGCAGTTCGACGACCTGTTGGCGCGCGGAGAGCGACCGCCACGCGTCGCGGGCCTCGTCGGCGACGACGGCCTCGACGGCCTCCGTCCACTCGGTCGAGCGCTCGACGTCCTCGAACGCCTGCGCGACGAACGCGCCGACGTGGTCGTCCGGGATCGTGACGCCGAGGGACTCCTCTATGCCCGATCCCGTCCCCGCGGCGCTGCTCTCGGTCGTACAGCCCTCGTCCGAGCCCTCGTGCTCGTGGTCGGGGGCCGCGTTCGATTCGCCGGCCGCCTGCGGGCCGTCGGCCGGCTGCGATTCGTCCGTGGGTGTGCTGTCGAGTTCGTCGGTCATCGTCGATCACGCTGTCCCTGGGTCAGTCCGTCGATCGAGTTCGCGGGGCCGCGTCCCGGACCGGGACCCTGTCGGTCGCGCTCCCGCCGCGAGCCCGGACCGCCGCCGGGCGCGGCCTCGTCGTCCAGTTCGATGTCGAGTTGGTCGGGATCGACGCCGCGGGCCGTCGCGAGCGCCTGCTTCGCCGACCGCCGCACGTCGTCGCTGCGGTCGTTCAGTCCGTGTCGCTCGAGGACCGCCTCGGCGCGCTCGGTCCCGAGTTCGCCCAGACTGGTCGCGGCCTTCGCCCGGACGAACGCCGCCGGATCGCGGGCCAGCACCGCGGCGAGGATGCGGACGCTCTCGCTCACGTCGTCGGCGTACTCCCGCAGGTAGTCGGCCGCGTACTCCCGAACGCCGGAGTGGGGATCGTTCTTGATCCGGTCGATCAGTTCCTCCTGGGACGACGCGCCCGTCTTCGACAGGGCGATGACGGCGTTGCGCCGCACCCAGCCGCTGTCGTCCTCGAGCGCCGCCCGGAGCGGGGTCTCATTCCCGGGCGCGGCTCGAGACTGCGCGACGACGGCCTCGGCGCGGACCCACTCGCGGTCGTCGGCGAGTGCTGACCGGATCGCCTCGCTGGCCGCGTCTTTCGCAGCCGATTCGGCCGCGCTCGCGGCGAGGCCGAGCGCCTCGACGGCGAACTGCCGCACGTCTTCGGAGCCGTCCTCGGCCGCCAGTTCGGCCAGCCGTTCGATCGTCGCCGGTGCCAGACCGCCCTCGTCGGCCAGATCGATCAGCCCGAGCGCGGCGCGCCGGCGGTCGCGCTCCCGGTCGGCCTCGAGTCGGCTCCGGAGCGTCGATTCGTCGTCGTCGGGCGCCCGGCCGCGGGCACTTCGGTTCGCGTATTCGGTCATGGTTTCGCCCTCCAGTAGCTGACCAGCCACGCGGCGACCGTCGCGAGGACGATCGCGGCGGGCCAGTTGGTCGCGGCCCCGGCCAGCCAACTCGCCGATGCCATCGCGCTGGCCACAATGCCGTCGTTGCGCTCCGCGTCGGCGCTGTCGCCGCCGTCCGAGTCCGCCGCGCTGAGCGTTCCGTCGTCGGTATCCAGGGTGAGGAACTGGTACGACAGCGACTTCTCGCCGTTCGCCTCGCCGGCGCTGCCGTTCCAGACGGCGTAGGTGAGATACATCTGCTCGCCCTCCTCGAAGGAGGCGTCGTGCTCGCCGGTGGCGTCGTGCTCGCGCTGGAACGCGACCGCCCAGCCGTCCTCAGTCCGCTCGCCGTTGGCCGCCACCGGCTGGGTCTCCGCGTTGGTCAGCGAGCCGTAGCCGGTGGCGTAGTAGTTCTGCCCGTAGCGGTTGAACGACGACTGCGAGAGCGGGTTCCCCGCGGCCTCGCCCGGCTTCGTCTCGTCGTCCGGGTGCGGGTACGAGTACATGTCGCCGCCCGGATCGGCGTCGGAGTGTTGCCAGCTCGAGCGCCAGTACCAGATGTTGACCGGCTCGCCGGCCGCGCCCATGGCGACCGGCGGCTCGCTGCCGCTGCGGAGCATGATCGCCGCGGCGTCGCTGTAGGCGTCGGGCTCGTTGATCTCCGTGTCCGCGGTCGGGTCCTCCCACTCCATGCGGAAGGCGACGTGCGTGCCGTTGGTCACCGCTTGGACCGTCACGTCGTCGACGCTCCCGCCGCCGTGGGGCAGTGCCATCTGCTGGCTGTCCAGGGACACCGTTTTCGTCGATGCGTCGTCCCACGCGTCGGCGTCCGGCTCCGCGGGCACCGTGTTGACCGAGGTAAACGGCAGCGGGCCGCCCGTGAAGATCGCGACCACCGCGATTTGGGCGATCAGCACCAGACACAGCACGATCACGGCCAGTTTCGTCGCGTAGCGCGCGGCGCTGCGGTCGATCGAAATCGACCCGATCTCGAGGGATCGCGAACTCACGGGGCCTCACCCCCGTTCGCCGCCTCCGCCGACACCGTCGGCTCCGGATGCTGGCCGTTGTCGTAGGTGACCAGTTCCTCGAGGAGGTCCGCCGCGGCCGCGTACGCGTCTTCCTCGGTCGCCCGCCGTAGGTCGTGGGCCAGCGCCGGCACGAACTCGACCAAGTGGTCGGCGAGCACCGTCGCCTCGGCCCGCCCGACGCGCTCGGCGGCCGCGGCCTCGCCCGACTCGAGCGCGACCGCCCGCTGGCCGGCGAGCACCTGCGCGAGTTCGAGTTCGGCGGCGACGTGATCCTGGCGCTCGGCGAAGTCGTCGCTGGGCTCGAGGCCGAACTCCTCCATCAGCCCCACGACGGTCGCGATCCGGCGCTGCTCGCTGCTGATCTCGTCGCGGGTCGTGTAATGGGCCTCGTAGGGGATCACGGCGTAGGTGCCGTCGTCGCTGGGGAGCCCGAACAGCTGGTTGTAGGCCACCTGCAGGTCCTCGACCGGGGTTTCCTCGAGGGCCTCGAGCAGCGCGGTCGCCTCCGCGGAGACGGTGAGTTGCTCGGCGGCGCGTTCGATCCCCTCGCGGGCCTCGGGGTCGAGCAGTTCGCTGACTGTCTCCTCGCTCGGATACGTGAGCGCCGCGGCGGCGGCACAGTACAGCGTGGCCCGCGCGGCGTGGTAGTCGGAATCGGCTGTGTGAGTGGTCGGTGTCATCGGTCTGTTAGGGCTGATTGGTCCACATCTCGCCCTCGCGGACCTCCATCTCTTCCTCGAAGGGCATGTCGACGACCTTGTTCCCCTTGCGGTCCCACCCCTTCACGCGGTGTTCTTTGACGGTGTAGGTCTCGATGAGGCGGGTGGTCGCGCCGAACAACTGGAGGATACCGAGGACGTGGTGGCTCGGGTTTCGGACGCGGTCCTGGACGATCTTGATCGACTCCTCGAAGGTGCTGCCGGGCCAGTCGTTGCGCTTCTCGTCGGTGTTCGGCGTGAACATTTGGGTGAGGAACTCCGGCGGCACGTGGTACGGCGGCATGTAGAACACCTGCGGCCGGGTCCCGAACTGCGGGTACAGCGGCAGCGCGATCTTCTCGTCACTCTTGGCGAGGTAGTTGACCGGACTCCGGCCGGCCGCCGCGTCGGTGTTCCCGTTGGGGTGGCCGGCGTCGGGACCGCGATTGATGTTGCCGTGCAGGCGCGTCTTCCCGATACACGAGGAGACACACCGCGGGACGTTCCCCTCCTCGATGCGCGGGAAGCAGCCGACCGGCTTCTCCGAGACGCCCGTCTCGGGGTTGTACATCGGCTTGTGGTACGGACAGGACTTCACGCACTTGCGGTACCCCCGACACCGCTCCTGATCGAGCAGGACGATGCCGTCCTCCTCGCGCTTGTAGATCGCCTTCCGCGGACACGCCGCCAGACAGGCGGGGTTCTTGCAGTGATTGCACAGACGCGGCAGGTAGAACTGCCACATGTCGTGGTACTCGTCTTCCTCGAGATCGCTCTCGACGACGTCGCCGGTGGGGTACTCGCCGTGGACCTGGTCGTCGCCCAGCGCGGGGTACTCCCACTCCTCTTTCTGGGCGACGTAGCCCTTGGCGGCCTCGCCCTCTTCGGCGGCCTCGAAGATCGTCTCGTCTTTGCCCAGATCGTCGAGCAGCCGCATGTCCCAGCCCATCGGGTAGCCGCCATAGGGCTCGGTCTCGACGTTCATCCACCACATGTACTCCTCGCCCTCCCCGCTCGTCCACGTGGACTTGCAGGCGAACGAACAGGTGTTGCAGTTGATACACCGGTTGATGTTGATGATCATCCCCCAGTGCCAGTCGCGTTCCTCCTCGCGGTGTTCATACGGGTAGCTGTGCTCGCGCCCGAGTTGTGGATTGTAGGTTTCCGGCATCAGCTGTCACCTCCCTGCAACGAACCGCCGATATAGTCCTGCACCAACTCGTCTTTCCGCGCGTCGCCCGGCCACCAGTCCGCCTCCTCGTACTTCTCGACTTCCACGAGGTCGTCCCGGTTCGTGCCGGTCGGTGCCCAGACGGTCTCCTCGTAGCCGTGCTCGAGTTCGGCCCCCTTCCACGCGATGTCGTCCTCGACGTGCTCGGAGATGTTCGGATCGCCGAAGACGGCCTTGTGGACGAGGTCGTCGGTCTCCTGGGCCGGATCGAGCCAGATGTTCGTCGTGACGTTGTACCCCTTGACGCCGTCCTCCTGTTCCTCGTCGTCCGGGAACTGCTGGGGCCACCAGCCGTGCCAGAGGGTCAGTTGGCCCATGTCGCCGGCCGAGCGCGGCCGCTGGCGCTCGCTGACCATCACACGGACGACGAGGTCCCCGCGCTTGCCGCTGATGCGGACGTAATCGCCGTTCTCGACGTCGATGTTCGCGGCGTCTTCGGGGTGCATCTCGACGAAGGCTTCGCCCAACGGCGGGGTTTCCTCCGTCTCGCCCTCCCCTTGCGGGAACGAGAAGTCGTCGACCAGCCGCTCGGTCCCCTCTGGGTCGGCGTTGGTCGAGCCGAAGTCACGCGCCGACCAGATCAGGTTCCAGTCGGTCATCCCCCACGAGGAGTGAGTCCGGTACTTCGGGTGGGGCGTGTTGTAGTAGAACTGGTACTCCTCGTCGTGGTATAGCGGGTTCTCCTCGTCTTTCGCGTCCTCCCACTTCTGGTTCACCCCGTAGGGAGTCCCCTCGGGGCTCTCGATGTGGTCCAGATCCGCTCTGCCGAGCTCGAGGAAGCGGTCTTCCTCCTTGTGGAACTCCATGCGGCCGGTCTTGGTGTAGAACGGCCGGTCCTCGTTGATCTGGGAGTAGAAGGGGATCCGCGGATAGGTCTTCAGCTGGAGTCGCTCGGGGCCGTCCTCGATGTCCTCGACGTCGATGTCGCGGGTCGTCATCCCCGCGTCCAGCGTCTGCTGGATGTAGTCTCGGACGTCCTCGTCGTCGTCGAGGAACTTGTCGAAGTACGCCCGGTAGGAGTCGACGTTGCGCTCTTCGGGCGGGATCTTCTCGTCTAACTTCTCGGCGACGAGCGCGACGGCCTCACCGTCCTGTTTCGTGTCGTACAGCGAGTCCATGACCCCGTGGTCCATGTGGATGAACGGGTTCTCCGGCCCGACGGTGATATCGGGATACTCGCACTCGAGCCACGAGGGGACCGGGAGCACGATGTCCGCGTGGCGCGCGGAGTAGGTCATGTGCATGTCCGAGACGATCGAGAGCTCGTTGCTCGTGTCCGGATGTTTGACGAAGTTCTCGATGACGTGCTCCTGATGTTTGGTCTGGTTCAGGAGGTTGCAGTTCATCGTCCACAGGACCGTCGGCTTCGACATCGTGTACGACTCGGCGTTGGTCGGCACCACCGGCTCCTCGGCGTCGCCCTGCGGAACCAGATCGAGTTCGCGGTCGAAGTCCCCGCGGATCTCGTGGGCGTCGAGTTGCTCGCCGCCGAAGAAGGCGAACGCGTAGCCGGGATACATCCCGTGGGCTGAGTTCCCGTCGGGGTTGACGTAGGACGGGTAGCCGTCCAGCAACTCGATCTTGTACTGGCCGGAGTAGTTGTAGTAGCCGGCCCCCCGCTCGCCGATGTTGCCGAGCATCGACTGGACGAAGAAGATCGTCCGCTGGAGCGAGTCGTTCGAGTGGAACCAGTGGTTGATCCCCTCGCCGGTGAACCACTGGCCCTTGTCGGCGTCGGCGAACTCCCGGGCGGTCGTCCGGAGCGCGTCGGCCGGGATCGTCGTGATATCCTCGACCGTCTCCGGATCGTAGTTCGCCATGATGTTCGCCTTCTGCCGGGTGAAGTCGGTGTGGACGCCGACCGACTTGCTGTCGGCCAACTCGAGGTCGGTATCGACCTCGAGCTGGGGCGTAACGGGCGTCTCGTCGCCGACCTCCTCGCGGGTGACGGGGACGGGGTCGCCGTTCTCGTCGAGGGCGACGAAGTCGCCCCAGTCGTTTTCCTCGTGGCGCTGCTCGCTGTCCTCGGCGGGCGGTTCGTGGTCCGCGAACACCTCGTGTGCGCGGAGATACTTGCCAGTATCCTGCCGGATCAGGAGCGGCAGCGTCGTGAACTTCCGCATGAAGTCGGCGTCGTACAGTTCCTCGTCGATGATGACGTGGGCGACGCCCAGCGCGAACGCGGGGTCGCTGCCCGGCCGAACGGGGAGCCAGCGGTCGCACTTCTGGACCGTCGGCGAGTAGTCCGGGTAGACGCCGACCATCTTCCCGCCGCGCTCGCGGGTCTCCTGGAGGAAGTGGTTGTCCGCGAGCTTGTTGTGAATCAGGTTCTTCCCCTGAATGATGGTGTAGTCGGCGGCCCGCCACGCCGACGCGTCGGCGTCGCTGGTCTGGTAGCCCGTCGTGATGACGTGACCCGGCGGCAGGTCGGCGTACCAGTCGTACTCCGTCCACTCGCAGCCGCCGAAGATCGAGGCCAGCCGTCGCCCGGCCCCGTGGCGCGTGATCAGCCCGTCCGACTTGATCGCGTTGAAGATGTGGAACCGCTTCTCGTCCTCGAGGCTCGCCATCTTCTCGGCGATCAGGTCGATGGCCTCGTCCCACGAGACGCGCTCGAACTCGTCCTCGCCGCGGCCCTCGGGGTTGGGGTCGTCGGGACTCCATCCCTTGCGGACCATCGGGTACTTGATCCGACTCGGCTCGAACGTGCGGCGGTGGAGCGTCAGCCCTTTCATGCAGCCCCGCGGGTTCCAGTGGCGGCTGACGCCCGCCTCCTCGTACCCGCCGGGACTTCCCGGTCCGGGGCTGCCCTCCTCCTCGTGGTAGATCTGTTCGGCCCTGATCGGCACCCCGTTTTTCATGTAGAAGTTCAGCGCACACGACTGCGTACAGTTGGGGTGACAGACCGTCCAGTCGACCCTGTCGTACGAGTAGATGTCGTGGTAGACCTGCTCCCAGTCCCGGTTGGGATAGGACGTGAGCGGGTTGTCGACCTGCGTGATCGTGTCGACCGATTGCGTCGCTCCCCACGCGGAGCCGAGCAGGGCACCGACCGACCCTGTCCCGGCCGCCGCCAGGAAATCGCGTCGCGAGAGACTCATCACCGACCACCTCGTGTGGCGGAGCGTTTCGGTAGCATACACGACGACGTTTTCACTCTATTCTTTAACCGAACCCGCACGTTCCCTCGCGTTGGGGACGCTACCGCCAAAATCCTCCGAATTGGGGGTCTTTAAATCCAGAGGGGGTATCTCCGGATCAGAAGGGTGGTGGCGATCTCGGTGAACCGACAGCCGACGAAAACAGTCGTCTCAGAACAGTTCGACGCGAATCCCGTCGGCAGCGAGGTCGTCGGCGAACGCCTCGGCGTCGGTCTCGATCGGGTCGAACGTGTCGTAGTGTTCGGGCAAGACGAGGTCAGGATCGACGCTGCGCGCGAAGGCCGCGGCCTCGCGGCGGTCCATCGTGAAGTGGCCGCCGATCGGCGGGACGAAGACGTCGGCGCTGATCGACTCGTGATGTGGGAGGAAGTCCGTATCCGACGGGAAGAAGACGGTCGTCCCCTCGAGCGCGAGCAGGAGGCCGATCACCTCGCCCTCGGCGTGGAACGGCCCCCCGTCCTCGTCGAGGTGGTCCCCCTCGGGATCGTTGTAGGCCGGCACCGTCCGCACGTCGATCCCCGCGACGGTCGTCTCGCCCACGAGGGGCAGGTCGATGACCTCGAACGAGAGATCGCTGGTGTCGACCCCCTCGTAGGCCGCGATGGTGGCGTCGGTCGCCGCGACGGCCTCGAGCGCGTCCGGATCGTAGTGATCCATATCGTCGTGGGTGACGAACACCACGTCGCCGTCGCCCGGTTCGTCCGCGAGCACCTCGCCCCACGGATCGACGTAGACGACGAGTCCGTCGTCGGTCTCGAGGCGCACGCTCGCGTGGCCGAGTCGCTCGAACGTCAGGGTCTCGTAGTCGACGCTGTCGACGGGCATGATCGCTCGAGCGTACGGGCCGAGTTGGCTTATAGTTCGGCCGTTCGCCGCGCCGAAACCGGTGATAGTCGCTCGCGCCTAGCTGACAATTATCGGAAGGTTCCCTCCAGACGAAACCGTTCTAGCGACGACTTCAGCCGGGTTCCATCGAATTTTACGACAGTTCAGATACCGGTGCAATCTCGAACGGAATTACGCCGAGCATACGAAAGGTCGTCCGCTGCCCACGCTCGGACGTGACTTCGAACGAGTCGCTCAATCGGCGGTATCGGCGGCGATCGTACCTCAAAGGCTGTCTCGTCGGACTCGGGACGGCGGTCTCGGCCGGTGGCGTAGTATCGGCGACCGATAGCGAGAACGATCGCGAAGACGAGTACGAGACCGTCGTCGACGTCGTCGAGGCGGGCGCGGACGACAGCGGCAGCGAGTCCGTCACGCCTGTGTTGCGCGAGCACGTCGATGACGATACACTACTCGAGTTCCCCGAGGGGCGGTACTACATGGACGAACAGCTCCGGCTGACCAGCTTCGAGAACGTCGGGTTCGTCGGCGAGGACGCGACGCTGGTGCCGGCGACCTACCGCGAGTTCGACGGGCCCCAGTATCGCCTGTTCCGAATGGGGACCAGCGACGCTCCCGGGCGGGACCTCCGCTTCGAGGGGTTCCACGTCGATCAGACGGCGTCGGAGACGGGTATCCGCGTCCTCAGCGCACAGGTCGAAGACGGCCTCGTCGTGACGAACGTCTTCGTCGACGGCGTCCACGACAGTGGCACGTGGGGGCCGGGCCTATTCAACGTTACCGACCCCGACGGGAGCGGTCGCGTCGAACGCTTCTGTGCGTCGGACGGCGGCCGCCACGTCGACGAGACGCCGAACGCGGGGACCATGTGGCGCGGGCCGACCGGCATCAGCGTCGACCAACACCACCGCGGAACGCTCGTCTTCGACGGCTGCGTGCTCGGCGGCTTCCCGGACAACGGGCTGTACGTCTCGAGCGAGACCGGGCGGGTCGGCGTCGACGGCGGCCGGTTCCGAAACAGCGGCACCGCCTCGATCCGACTCAGCGGAACAGCGGGCGAGATCAGGGACGCGACGATCACCGTCGACGAGAACCCACACGACTCGAGGGGCCAGCACGCGATTCGACTCGATCGCGGGGGACGGTTCGAACTCGAGGGCGTGACCGTCGACGCGCCGCGACCGAACGGCGACGCGATCAGAGTCATGAACGACGTCGAGCGCGCGTCGATTGCGGACTCACGGATCGCCGTCGGCGACCGGCCGAACAGCGGGATCCGGATCGATCCCGGAGTGGGGTCGGCGACAATCGAAGACATCGACATCGAGATCGACGGGAGCGGGAACGCGGTCCGGATCCTCGGCCCGGACGCCACGGGGGTCGATCTCGAGGACGTCCGGATCACCGGCGACGCGGCCGGAACGACGCTGCGACACGCGATCTTCTGCGAGCGATCCGAGTGTCGGTTCGTCGGCCTGTCCGTCGACCAGCGGGGACCCGACAAGCGCCGCGGGCTCGAGCTCCGAGGTGACGACGCCACCGTCGCGGACTCCGAGTTCGAGACGACGCACACGCCGATCGTCGTCAACGGCGCGGACGGCGTCGCGATCGAGGACACGCGCGCCGCCTCCGCGGGCGACGGCTACTCGCTGCGCATCATCGACGACTCCGGCGCCGTCTCCCTCGCGGCCAACGAGTTCCCCGACGGCGTTCGGGACGATCGGTAGCGCGCCGGTCGCGTCGCTCGTCGCAGGCTGTTTCTCATCGGTGCGGGTCGAGCGCGAGTCGACCGTGTAATGGCGTGGTCAGTCGCGCTCGAGCGCGTCGGCGAGATCTCCGGCCACGTCCGCGATCGCGTCGCGGGCGCGATCGACGTCGCGGAGCGTCATGAAGCCGTGGATCATGTCCGCGTAGTTCTCGTAGCGCGTCGGAACGCCGTCCCGGACGAGTTGTTCGGCGTAGGCCTTGCCGCCGTCGCGGAGCGGATCGAAGCCGGCGGTGACGACCGTCGCCGGAGCGACGCCGGAGACGTCACCGGCGTTCGTCGGATCGGCGTAGGGGTTGCGCTCGTGGATCTCGCTCTCGTAGTAGCACTCCCGAAACCACTCCATATCGTCCTCCCCGAGGACGATGCCGGCGTGCTCCCGGACCGAGGGCTGGTCCGCGTCGATGCCGACGCTCGGATAGCAGAGCGCCTGATACTCGATCTCGGGGCCGTCGCGCTCGGCGGCCATGAGCGCGGCGACGGCCGCGAGCGCCCCGCCGGCGGAATCGCCCGCGACTGCGATCTGGCCGTCCCCGGCGACGGCCTCGGGGTGTGCGGCCACCCACTCGACGGCGGCGTAGGCGTCCTCGACCGCCGCGGGGAAGGGGTACTCGGGGGCGAGTCGGTAGTCGACGGAGAGAACAGCGCAACCGCTCTCTCGAGTGAGGTGCCGACAGAGCCAGTCGTGCGTCTCGATGCTCCCCAGTACGTACCCGCCCCCGTGGAAGAAGACGACCGTGGGGAACGGCCCGCTCGCGTCGGGGAGATAGAGGCGAGCGTCGAGGTCGCCCGCGGGACCGGGGATCGTTCGATCGATGGTCCGCCCGACGGGCGGCCCGTTTCGGTTCCGAAGCCGCATCAGCGGTCCGCTGAGGAGCCGGAGGAGTTTCAGTCCGTAGCGGCTGTGTGGCATCGGGATCCGCTGCTGGCGCTCGAGTGCCGCTTTCGCCTGCGGATCGATCCTGTCAGCGTTCATGTCAAGACGGTTTGACGAACCGGACAAAGCATTTCCGGTCCGGGAGTATCCATCGTCGGCCGTCGTGTGGCTGGCAGGTGGTGTGGTTTTCCGCGAGCGACGAGATGGACTTCAGAGGGTCGTCTCGAGGCAGTGACTCGAGAGCAGGCCGGGAGCGTATACAGCGCGAATGTCGCACGAGATCAGGTCCGATTTGCGAAAGTGGAGATCGCTCAGTACAGGTAATACTGATTTCGGATACGTTCTTTCAGTGTAGAATTTCACTGGGACTGTTAGCTATACACTGTCCGGTTCGAGAGCCTGTACACTTATCGAGATAAAGTAGACGAACATGAACAAGAAAAACCCAACTGTAAGTGGAATCATTCGACTATCAATGACAGCAAGATCTAAAATTGCTGCTGTGGCGATTGCGGTACTGTAGAATAGAATAATGGCTACTCCAATCGAATAGTAGAATCGAAGGTCTGAGTCAAAGTGGTCTTGAACGCCCATACCGCCGTTTGATCCGCGACTAATAAAAATGGGGTGGTGGTTCTGAATACGCCGGAATGGATTTCTTCATTCACTACTGTCCTCAGAACAGTATTTGGATGAAGCGACCAGTAAACAAATGTAGTTACCGTTCAGTATTCCGTCTAACTGATCAGTGTAGAGAACCGATACAGCAGAATCCCACTGATCCTTTGATCAAATCGGCCCGCATCAACCTATACACTGCTCAATCTCAGAAAATCACTTTGCATCAATCACCCACTTCTCACCCCATTCGTAAATCGCATCGAATGCCGAGAGCAGTTCTTCACCCTTCGGGGTCAGCGAGTAGTAGACAGCGACCGGGCTCTCTTCCTCAACCTCCCGGGTGACGTAGCCCTTCTCATCTAAATCATCGAGGACGCGAGACAGGGTTTGAGAGTTCGCACCCGTCGCCCGCTTGAGTTCGTTGAACCGGAGATCGCCCTCCCGAAGCACGTGGATGACCGTCATCCGCCACCGCGACCCAACCTCTTCGAGCGTTTGCACGACCGGACACTCTGCGTATTTCTCTTCAAGTGACTGTTGCGATGACATCGATGTGACCTGGTCATACCTATGTTCGCTAACCCATATAACAGTCACGCACCTACATCAGGTATGGTAATGTGACCGGCATCGCAGACACAGTATCTGCGTGCCGGGCGAACATTACCAGCAAACCCCATACAACAATGAACGTGCTACTACTCGGCGCAAGCGGACGAATCGGGCAACGAATCGCAACTGAACTCCTCGACCGTGGGCACAAAGTGACTGGCGTCTCCCGAAGCGGAGACATCGACGGAATCGACGATCCCGACTTCACAGCGGTCGCTGGTGACGCGACTGATCCTGACGATATCGCCGCCCTCGCGGCAGGACATGACACAGTGGCATCCGCCTTGGGTCCAGCAGAGGACGCAGACGTTGAGATCCTCACTGAGATGACCGAGGCAGTAATCGAAGGGCTTCGTGAAGCGGACGTTGACCGCCTAGTGTGGACAGGTGGTGCAGGCGGGCTGAGCGTGGGACCGGATACAAAGCTCGTCGACACCGATGAATTCCCGGAGGAGGCCGTCCCGATCGCAGAGGCGCATATCGATGCACTCGAAATTATCCGCGACGCCAATGACCTCCAGTGGTCATACATCGCACCAGCGACACTAATCGAACCGGGTGAGCGCACCGGCGAATACCGAACCGCAGACGGCGAACTCGTTACCGATGAGGATGGTGAGAGTCACATTTCGATGGAGGACTTCGCCATCGCGTTTGCCGATGAATTGGAGACTGACGATGCGGTCCACACCCAGCTCGCTGTCGGCTACTAAGGTCCAATAAACGATGCCAGCCCGATAGTACAGTACGGAAACGACGCTCTCACCGAGACGTCCCCCACACAAGCGCTTTATCCAGAGAACCTGATACAAGTCCGTCGGCCAAGCAGCCGAGGCCAAGACCGGACGAGTCGTCCATTCTGTTATCAGAATTTCCCGTTATCATTCTCCCACTCATCACGCGATGGAATCTCTTGGAGTATGTCCCAGTGTTCGACGATGTGCCCGTTTTCGATACGGAACAGGTCGTAGAACGCAGTGTGATTACCCGCAAATTCGCCTTCATTCACAGTGAGAACGAAGTTGCCTGTTAGACATCCGAATCAAAGAGATGGATCCATCAGGATTATTCTCGGAAGATCTATTCATCCCTCCCTGACTCCCTCCCTCTGCGGTTCCGATGAGGCGTTTCTTGTTAAGCAAGAAACGCCGAACTCGGAGAACTTGTCTGAGTTATCATTGTGGGAAGGACGTGGGATGATATCGACCAACAGAAGGAAGATGTGCGCGCGAGAACTACAGGTTAGATACCAGACGTTGTCGGATGCCGTTCACTGGGTAACTCAAATAAAACGGGAATCCTGTCGGCGCGGAGCCTATCCCCACGCCGTCTGCTGGTTAGCGTGACTCAAAGTCGTGAAGGAAGGAAGCGGCCGGGCGCGATTATGAACTACGCCGAGACGTTCCTGCTCGCTCGTTACACTCGCTCGCGGGCTGCGACTCGTCTACTTCAAATCGCGGTCGCCGCTCTGCTCGTCACGAATTGTTCCTCGCAGAAGCGGGCCGGGCGCGATTTGAACACACGGTCGGACGTGCTCACTGCGTTGCGCGCAACCTCCCTGCGATTCAAATCGCGGCGACCGTTTTGCCACTCGCGAACTTGCTCGTGGCAAAAGCGGGCCGGGCGCGATTTGAACACGCGACCGTCTGATTAAGAGTCAGACGCTCTGCCGGACTGAGCTACCGGCCCTGTACCTCCGACTTTCCCTCGGTCGTTCAAATACGTTTCCCTTGGCGGGCACCGTGGCAGTGGTCCACGAGGGGCGTCACCGCCCTCGAGTCGTCCGGTTCGGAGTTTCACGACGTAGGACGCTTCGGGACCGTTAAGTGCGACCGGTCCGACCACTCGGGCATATGAGCACGGGGGTTACGATTTCGTCGATCTCTGACTACGCTATCTTGGGCTGTGGGAGCGTGGGGTACGCGGTCGCGGAGGAACTCGTCGAACAGGGCAAGGACGTGTCCATCATCGATCAAGACGAGAGCCGCGTCGAATCCCTCCGGGATCAGGACCTCGACGCCCAGACGGCCGACATTCGCGAATCCGAGATCGCCGAGCTAGTGGCCGACCGCGACGTCGTCCTCATCCTCGCCTCGGATGTCGAATCGAACAAGCGCGCCGTCGAGCACATCCGCAACAACGGCGACACCCAGTTCATCGTCGCCCGTGCGAGCGATCCCGTCTCCGGCGACGAACTCTCCGAACTCGGGGCCGACATCGTCATCAACCCGTCCTCGGTCATCGCCGAATCGGCGCTCCGAGCCCTCGAGTCGGGCGAACTCGAGTACAACGCGGGCAAACTCGCCGAGTTAGTCGAGGAGACATCGACCCGGCTGGCGATCATCACGCAGGACAGTCCGGATCCGGACTCGATCGCCAGCGCGGCGGCCTTACAGGCGATCGCCGACCATCTCGGTATCGAATCCGACATCATCTACCTCGGCGACGTGGGTCATCAGGAGAACCGCGCGTTCGTCAACCTGCTCGGGATCGACCTCGTCCAGTGGGACGAGATCGAGGACCGCTCGGTCTACGACACCGTCGCCTTGGTCGATCACGCTACCTCGAGCGAGATGGAGCTCCCGGTCGACATCGTCATCGATCACAACGAGACGGAGTCGGAGTTCGAACCCGAGTTCGTCGACATCCGGCCGAACATGTCCTCGACGTCGACGATCATGACGAAGTACATCCAGGAGTTCGACATGAACGTCTCCGAGGAGGTCGCGACGGCCTTACTCTACGGCATCCGCGCGGAGACGCTGGATTTCAAACGCGACACCACCCCCGCCGATCTCACTGCGGCCGCCTATCTCTACCCCTTCGCGAACCACGACACCTTAGAGCAGGTGGAGTCGCCGTCGATGTCCCCCGAGACGCTGGACGTGCTCGCGGAGGCGATTACGAACCGCGACGTACAGGGCAGCCACCTCGTCTCGAACGCCGGGTTCGTCCGCGACCGCGAGGCGCTGACCCAGGCCGCCAGCCACCTCCTGAACCTCGAGGGAGTCACGACCACCGCGGTCTTCGGCATCGCAGACGAGACGATCTTCCTCGCGGGTCGCTCGAAGGACATCCGCATCAACATCGGCAAAGTCCTCGCCGACGCCTACGGCGAGATCGGCGAGACGGCCGGCCACTCCACGCAGGCCAGCGCGGAGATTCCGCTGGGCATCTTCACCGGGATCGAAATCTCGGAGGACACGCGGGACACCCTGCTCGACCTGACCGAAGAAGCGGTCAAGCGGACCCTGTTCGACGCGATGGGTGTCGAAGGGGGCAGCAGCAGCGAAGGCTCGAACGGAAGCTGAGAACCGAACGAAAACGCGAGTCGATATCGGATTCAGGCCAGCAGTTCGTCTTCTTCCTCGTCGGGGTCGCGAACGCGCTCGACCACGTCGTTGATCAGGATCACGTCGCCGACGGCACGGACCCAGCGGTAGGGGACGATGATACCCTGTCCGCTCCGGGCTTCGTCGGCGAACAGTTCGCTGTTCAGGTTCGCGAGCGCCAGTCCGGTGACGGCTTCGCCGTCGACGTTCAGCCGGAGATCCTCCACTTCGCCGACGAAGACGCCGTTGTTCGAGTAGACCTCGCGGCCGACGAGAGACGTGATTTCTTGGGGAATGTCGTCCATGTCTGGGCTCATGCGTGGCGGACTCTTAACTTTTGGTCAGACGCGACAGTCACCGGACCGAACGTGCGACGGCGACCAGGAAACGGACGGGACCGAAGCCCATGCGAGAAATCGACCGTCTCGAGGCCCAGTCCCTACCCCAGAATCGAATCGATGGCCGCGTGATCCGAGAGCAGCCGTTCCATCCGGTCGACGGTCTCGGCGTCTCGCGTCCGGCCGCTGCGAACGACGTCCTCGGCGCGCTCGACCGTCGTGAGGGTGTCCGTCTGGACCGAGAGGATCGGGACGCCCTTCTCGCTCGCCTGCCCCACGATCGCGCCCGAGGGCCGGTGGCCGCCGGTGAGGATGAGACAGCGGACGCCGGGGGCCTCGAGCGCGGCGGTGTGGATCTCGGCCCGGTCACCGCCGGTGATGACGGCGGCGTCTTTCGTCCGGCGGAAGTGACGCAGGGCGCTGTCGGGCCCCATCGCGCCGACGGTAAAGCGCTCGACGTAGGCGTCTCGGCCCTCCTCGACGAGCACCGACGCGCCGAGTTCGTCCGCGAGTTCGGCGACCGTCACGCCCGATAGCTCTCGCTCGCTCGGGAGCACGCCGTGGACCGGGATACCTCGCCCCTCGAGGAACGGAACGACGTCCGTCTCGAGCTGGTCGTAGGCCGCGTCGGGCACGTCGTTGAAGACGACGCCGGCGAGTCGGTCACCAAAGTCCGCTGCGGCGGCGAGCACGTCGTCGACGTCAGCGGGGATTTCGTAGGGCGCGACCAGCAGGACGCGAGCGTCGAGTAGGTCGGCGATGTCGGCGTCGGTGAGGTCGACGATCCCGCCGACGTCGTACCGACCGCCGCCCTCGACGAACAGCCGGTCGCGGTCGCCCGCGAGCGTGTCGAACGCCTCCGCGATGCGCTCGCGGAGTTCGTCGGGGTCCTCGCGGCCGCGGATCGCCTGCTCGACGAACGTCGGCGAGTAGACGACGGGCTCTAAGTCATGCATCTCGGCCTCGAGGTCCAGCAGGTCACGAGCGAGCAGCGGGTCCTCGTCCAAGGTCTTCCCGACGTTGCTCTGCAGGCGGGTCCCCTTCGGTTTCATGTAGCCCACGCGCTCGCCCTCGGCGGCCGCGAGTCGGGCGAGCGCGAGCGTGATTGCCGTCTTGCCGGTGCTCTCCTCGAGCGAACTGACGAGCAGGGTGTCGGTGTCGCCGGTGGCGGTCGCGCCTGCGCCGGGTTCGCTGTCGGTGGTGTCGGTGCTGGTCTCGCTGTCGGTGGCCCCGGAGTCGGGGTCTCGGTCGGTGTCGGTCATGGTTCCTCCGTGTCGAGTTCGTCCGCGTCGACGGTGAGTCGCAGGTCGATCGCCTGTACGCCATCGGGGCCCGCCACGAGCGGGTTGATATCGAGTTCGAGGATCGACGGGAAGTCGGTCACCAGTTGGGAGAGCCGCTGGACCGTCTCGACGACGCCCTCGACGTCCGCGGGTTCGCGACCGCGGGCACCGCGCAACAGCGGCGCGGCCGTGATCTCGTCGACCATCTCGCGGGCCTCGCCCTCGTCGATCGGCGCGACCCGAACGGACGTGTCCTCGAGGATCTCGACGAAGATGCCGCCAAGCCCGAACAACAGGAGCGGGCCGAACTGCGGGTCGCGATTCATCCCGACGATGGTCTCGGTCGAGGACTCGAGGTCGAGCCGCTCCTGAATCTGGACGCCGGTGATCGTCGCGTCGGGCTGGTAGTTGCGCGCTCGAGCGATGATATCCTCGTAGGCGTCGTATACATCCTCGTCCGCCACGCCGACTTTGACGCCGCCGATGTCCGACTTGTGGGAAATATCGGGGCTGACGATCTTCATGACGACGTCGTCCGCGATCGACTCGGCGACCTCGCGGGCGCGGTCGGGATCGTCGACGATCTCGCCCGCCGGCGTCGGAATGCCGTAGGCCTCGAGCAGGTCCATCGACTCGACGCCGAGGCGGTTGTCGGTCCGGCGCTGGGCGCGCGCCAAGATCTCGCGCGCCCGCTCGCGGTCGACGTCGAAGGTTTCGGGGCCCTCGACGGTCCGCTCGCGAATATCTCGGTAGCGAGCGAGCGCGTCGAGTCCCGCCACCGCCCGCGAGGGATCGAAGTAGTTCGGAACGCCCGACTCGCGCAACGTCGCCTCGGCCTCGCGGGCCCGCTCGCCGCCCATCAGGCAGGTGACGACGGGCGTGTCGTGTACCTCGAGTTTCTCGATGACCGTCTCGGCGAGGCCGTCGTAGGACAACACCGCGGTCGGCGCGGCGACGACGACCGCGCTGCCGACGTTCGGGTCCTCGAGCGCGATCTCGAGGGCCTCGCCGAAGCGCTCCACGTCGGCATCGCCGATCGCGTCGATCGGGTTGTAGACGTTGGCCTCGTCGGGCATCGCCTCGCCGAGCCGGTCGATCGTCTCGTCGGTGAAATCGGCCATCTCGAGGGTCGAGTCGCCGACGGCGTCGGTGGTGAGCACGCCGGGCCCGCCCGCGTTGGTGACGACGGCGACGCCGTCGGATTCGGGCTCGGGCAGCCCCGAGAGCGCCCGCGCGTAGTCGAACAGTTCCTGCACCGAGCGGGCGCGGAGCACGCCGGCCTGCTCGAGGCCCGCTTCGTAGGCGCGCTCGCTGCCGGCGATCGCGCCGGTGTGAGAAGAGGCCGCCTGCGCGCCGGCGTCGGTGCGGCCGGACTTGACGAGCACGATCGGGGTGTCGTCGGTCACCTCGCGGGCGGCGTCGATGAAGCCCCGTCCGTCGTCGACGTCCTCCAAGTAGCCGATGATAACGTCGGTCTTGGGGTCGTCGCCCCACTCGCGGACGAAGTCCGTCTCGTCGAGGACCGTCTTGTTCCCCAGCGAGACCACGTCCCGAAAGCCGATCCCCTGCTCGTTGGCCCAGTCGAGGACGGCGGTGATGAACGCTCCCGACTGACTCATGAAGGAGATCGAGCCCTCGATGGCGTCTTCGGGGCCGAACGTGGCGTTCATGCCGTTAGACGTGGCCATGATCCCCAAACTGTTAGGACCGACGACGTTGAGGTCGTGCTCGGCGGCGATCTCGCGAAGCCGTCGTTCGCGCTGTGCGCCCTCGCCGCCGGTTTCGGCGAAGCCGGCCGTGATGACGACGACGTTTTCGGTGCCGGCTTCGGCGAGGTCGCGCATCGATTCGATCACGATATCTGGCGGGACGACGACCACCGCCAGATCGATCGGCGGCGCGCTCGTCGCGTCCTCGTAACACTCGAGCCCGAGGACCTCCTCGCGCGAGGGGTTGATCGGTACGACCTCGCCGGCGAACCCGTCGCGCAGGTTCTCGAGGATCGCGCGGCCGACCGCGCCCTCGCGGTCGGTCGCGCCGACCACGGCGACGGTCTCGGGATCGAAGAGTGCGGATAACCGTCCCATCGCTCGAGCGTTGGCCGAGTAGCGTGTTAAGCGTGTGGCGTGTTCCAGCCCGCGGGGAGTCGTGAGACCGTTCATGTGCCGGACGGAGTCACAGTGGGTCAAGCGACGGACGAGGCGAAGCTGTCCGAGACGGTCGCACTCGAGGCCCGGCCAGCAGTCATTGTCGATACCGTTATCAGGGCGTCATGTCAACGGAATGGTGTCCCCATGAATCGCCCTCATCCCCGTTCGATCACCGCTGCCACCGTGCTGCTGGGCGTGATCAGTCTGCTGACCGCAGTAGTGTACTTCACGACGATTCCCGACGACCCGCCCGGCGACGGGTTCGCGGCCGGTCTCACCGGACTCTTCGTGATGCTGTGTCTCATCATCGGCACCCTCACACTCGTGGAGGCAGGGCTCCTGTTTCTCCTCACGCAGTTCCGGGACCCGACCGAGCGGTCACAACAGTTACTCTCGATAGGAGCCGGTGCAGGCAGTTGCTCCGTCGTCTTGCTCGTCGTTCCGATGCTGATCGCACAGGTCGTCGGCGGGCTTCCGCCCGCGTTTCTCACGTCGGGGTCCGGTATCGGACTCCTGCTCGTTCCGGTCGGAATCGGCTGCTCCGGAATCGGTGCGGTCCTCCACCTCGTCGACGAGTTTCGCGCTGGAA
Source organism: Natrinema versiforme (assembly GCF_005576615.1). Lineage (NCBI taxonomy): Archaea > Methanobacteriati > Methanobacteriota > Halobacteria > Halobacteriales > Natrialbaceae > Natrinema > Natrinema versiforme. The sequence goes on along the minus strand of NZ_CP040330.1, from coordinate 2,258,594 downwards.
ATCGCGCGTGACGGCTCTCAGTGCGTCGAAATCGCGGCCATCGACCGACTCGAGGCCAGCACCGCGAGCAGGTAACAGGCGATCGCGACGACGACGATCGAGCCGCCGGCCGGCAGCCCCTGCGAGATCGAGAAGACGAAGCCGCCGATGACCGAGACCTGTCCGAAGAGAATCGAGAGGTACAGCGTCTCGCGGAAGCTGTGGGCGACCTGCGTGGCGGCCGCGACGGGAACGACGAGCATCGCGGCGACGAGGATCACGCCGAGGATCTGCATCGCGCCGACGACGACCACGGCCGTCATCACGATCAGTAAGGTGTTGTACCAGGTGACGTTGAGCCGCGCGACGCGGGCGGCCTGCTCGTCGAAGGTGATGAACAGGAGCTGTTTGTAGGTCGCGACGGTGACAGCGACGACGACGACGCTGATGACGGCCATCAGCTGGGCGCCCGACGGGGTGACCACGGAGATATCGCCGAAAATGTAGTCCCGGATGTTGATGCCGGTCATCCCGTCGCCGTAGCTGATGATGAGCGTCCCGACGGCGAAGCTACCGGTCAGCATGATCGCGATCGGCACGTCGCCGTAGGTGTCTGTCCGCTCGGCGAGCCACTGGACGCCGAGCGCGCCGAGGATGCCGACGACCAGGGCGACGAGCATCAGCGAGCCGTTCCAGCCGGTCACCGAACTCACGAGGAGCCCGACCGCGACCCCGGCGAAGGCCGTGTGGGCGAGCGTCTCGCCGATCAGGGCCATCTCGCGGTGGACGAGGTAGGTGCCGACCAGCGGCGCGACGACGCCGATCAGGATCCCCGTCGCGATCGACCGCCACATGAACGGATGGGAGAAGACGCTCGTCCCGAGGTAGTAGTCCGCGATCCGGCCCGCGATCCGCGCCTGATCGTACACGCTGCCGACCACGGGATACGCCCGCAGCGCGTCGATCGCGAGCAGGACGATCATCGCGACCGAGAGGACGGCGGTCAGCCCGACCCCGATCCGCTCGAGCCGTCGACGGAGGGTGGCGTGCCGGCTCATCAGTGGTGGTGGTGGACGACCTGGCCCGTCGCGCCGTAGGCCTCGGTCAGTGCGTCGCTTTCGACGAACGATTCGGTGTCCCCGTGGTGGTAGAGTTCCGTGTTGATGCAGGCGATCCGGTTCGCCCGGTCCGTGACGACGCCGATGTCGTGCTCGATGAGGATGATCGTGATCCCCCGCTCGTTGAGCGACTCGAGCAACTGGTAGAACGCGTCGCGGGACTCGGCGTCGACGCCGACGGTGGGTTCGTCGAGGGCCAGCAGATCGGCCTCGGAGGCCAGCGCGCGTGCGATGTAGGCTCGCTGGCGCTGGCCGCCCGAGAGCTGGTTGACCTGCCGGTCGGCCAGTTCGGTGATGCCGACCGTCTCGAGGGCGTCGTCGACGATCGCGCGATCGTCGTCGGTCAGCCGGCCGTGGCCCGCGTGGGCGAACCGGCCCATGGTGACGGCTTCGCGGACGGTGACCGGCATCGACCCGCCGCCGCTGGTTGCCTGCTGGGAGACGTAGCCGATCCGTTCGCCGTCGTCGAACTGATCGACGGGCTCGCCGAAGAGATCGATCGAGCCGCTGTCGGGCCGGTGAAGGCCGAGCATGAGGTGCAGGAGGGTCGTCTTCCCCGAGCCGTTCGGCCCGACCAGCCCCAGAAACTCCCCGTGCTCGACCGTCAGCGAGACGTCCTGTACCGCCGGCTGCTCGCCGTAGGCGAACGTCACGTTCTCGAGGTCGACGACGGTCACTGTGCGTCTAGTACCTCTCTGAGCGCGGGGAGGTTTATTTCTTCCATTTGCTCCCGGTAGCCCCAGCCCTCGTCCCGCCACGTCGCGAGGGTCCCCGAAAGGTGAGTGATCGGCATGGTGTCGGTGGCGGTGCTCCCCTCGAGGATGTTTTCGACCAACTGGTAGGAGCCGTCGGGCGCGATGAAGGGATCGTAGAGGATCGTTTCGATCCCTTCCGCGTCGACGAGATCGATCGTCTCGGCGATCTGCTCGCTGGTGATCTGCTCTTGGGGTGAGACGCCGGCCGGCGTGTGCAATTCGAACCCGTATCGATCCTGCAGGTAGGTAAACGAGTCGTGGCCGGCGAAGACGGCGATGTGCCGGTCTGCCGCGTCGCTTACGTCCTGAAACTGCTGGTCGAGGGACTCGAGGTCAGCCGTGTACGCGTCGGCGTTTTCCTCGTAGGTCTCCGCGTTGTCCGGGTCGGCGTCGGCGAGTCCCGATGCGATGGTGTCGACGATGTCCTGTGCGATCATGGGATCGAGCCAGACGTGGGGATCGACCGACGAACCGTCGTGGTCGTGACCATCGTGGCCGCTCTCGTTCCCGTCTTCGTCGTGGTCGTGGCCGTCACCCTCCTCGTGGCCGTGGTCGTCGTGGCTCCCCGTCTCGACCTCGTGACCCCAGTCGAGCAACTGGTCGTCCAACCCCTCGAGCCCGTCGATGACGGTCACGGTGTCGTAGTCGGCCTCGAGCGTGGTCGCGATATCCTGTGCCCACGAGAACTCGGGGGTATCGAGGTAGACGAAGGCGCCGGCGTCGACGATCTCCCGAGTGAGGTCGCCGCTCGGCGACCAGCCGTGGCCGGCCTGTCCGGCCCCGACCGGGTCCTCGAACGCGATCGCGTCGCCGCTCACCGTTTCGGCCCAGTCCCACAGGGTGAAGAAGGCGGCGTAGCCGGCGTCGAGTTCCTGATTCGCCGGATCGATATCGTCGAGACAACCGGCGACAGTGCCGGTCGCGACCGCGCCGGCACCCGCTTTCACCAGCGCGCGTCGTGTTAGGTTCATACTCGAGACTACGTCTACCGGAGTATAAGAGTTATTATCTCTGAACCAGTTATTGTTAACTCTCGCCTTCGATGGCCGAGGCTATTAACAAAAATAGGCGGTATAGCGATCCGAGTTATTATCGCGGTCGTCGGGGGCCGTCGCCGCCGGATAGACGCATGCGTCGGCGCGTGGCAGTCGACGCTCTACTCGAGCGAGACCGAGATTTGAACCCCGTCGAGTCGCCGGTAGGCGGGCTTGCGACCGGGATCGGCGTCAGGAACGATTTCGAACGCGTCGAACCGGATCACGAGCCGTCCGGGACCGATCGTCGCCCGGAGGACGGGTCCGCGACTGGTCACGACGACGTACGGCGGCCCCGGGACGGGATCGGCCTGCAGTTCGTGGCCCGTCGCATCGACGGCGTCGGCGAGCACTTCCGGGAGGGCCCGGAGTATCCCGGCCTCCTCGAGGGCGCGGTGGAGTCCGTCGGCGACCGCGTCGCCGTCGGTGGTTCGCGAGGTATCCCACGGATCGGCGATCGCGTCGGCACAGGCGTCGATCCCGTCGACGACCGACACGTGTTCCGACTGGATTCGACGCCGGGCGGCCCGGACTGGATGGGACACGGTTCCCGGTGGGACGGGAACTCACTAAGGTGTCCCGACTCGGAACGCCACCATCGCGGCGAGGCGGCGCTACTCCTCGTGGTTCTCGACGACGCCGACGTTCAGCGTCCGAACCCGCGCCAGCGCGCCGCGCAATCGCCGCCGCCACGACGATCCTTGACGGGCCGCGAGGTCGCGTCGAAGCTGTTCGTTTTCGTCCTCGAGCGCCCGGTTTTCCGCCTCGAGCGTTTCGATCCGCACCTCGAGATCGTCGACCCGATCCTCGAGCCGGTAGCGACGCGTTCGCTGGGATTCGCGGTCGTTCTGTAACTGATCGCGCTCGCGCCGGAGTCGCTCGAGTCGGGCCTCGAGTCGCTCGCGGTCGCGCCGGGCCGAGTCGACGAACGAGCCCCGCTCCCCGTCCTCGGGGATGCCCTCGAGCGCGTCGGCTCCGTCGTCCGTCGCGTCGGGTTCGATATCGATGTGTCCCGAGTGAGTGGCGTTGACGACGGCTCCGAGGAGCAGTATCAGCCCGCCGAAGTACAGCCAGGTCAACAGGAGGAGGATGGCACCGATCGGTCCCGCCGAGTCGGAACTGCTCGAGACGGCGACGTAGACCTGAAAGAGCGACTGCAGCGCCGCCCAGCCGACGGCGGCGACGAGGACGCCCGGCAACACCTCGCGGACGGAGACGTCGACGTCGGGGAAGAGGTAGTACATCGGCAGGAAGGCGATCGTCAGCCCGACGACGAGCAACAGCGGGTTCAACAGGCCGATAAAGAGGCTGTTGGGGAAGAACGCGAAGACGATGCTGGTCGCTCCGGCCGCCGCGAGCGCGACCCCGATCGTCCCGAAGACGACGGCTCCGTCGGCCAACTGGCTGACGAGCGAATTCTCTTCGCTCGACGCGTAGATCTCCGAGAACGCGGTGTCCAGCCCGCGAAAGATCTTCAGCGACCCCCACAGGAGGACGAGGAGGCCGATGATCGACGTTCCCACGCTCCCGGTCGAGCCTTCGATCCCGTCCTCGAGGATGATCTGGCCGCTCTCCGGGAGGAAGCCCTCGGTCGCCGACGACACCTGTTGGGCGAGCCCTTCGCCGCCGAGAAACGAGACGAGAAAGAAGACGAGCACAAGCAGCGGAATCAGCGAGATAAAGGCCTGATACGCGATGCTGGCCGCCATGAACGTCACGTTCTTCTCCTGAATCCCCGCCACCACCGACTTCGCGAAAGGAGCCGCTCCGCGAACGTTGAGACCCATACTCGCTGTCCGTCACAGACTCGGATAGCGCTCCGGCTTGCAACCACACGGCGCTCGTGCCGTCGACGGCCTATTTCGGCTCGAGCAGCGGAGAGACCTCATCTCGAGTCGGTAGCACCGTCATCGCACCCGAAGCGGTAGTCGTCGTCGCCGCGACCGCGTTCGCGAAAGCCACCGTTTCCCGAAGGTCCCGCCCGTCTCGCAGGGCGGCGATCGCCCCGGCGACGAAGGCGTCACCGGCGCCCGTCGTATCGACCGCGTCGACCGCGAATCCGGCGTGGTCGACCGCGGCTGCGGGCCACGGCGCATCCGCACCCGCGACCGCGACGGCACCGTCGCCGCCCCGCGTCACGAAGGCGGTGTGAACCGGCCCGCGCTCGACCGCCGCGCGTGCGCTCGCCGTCGGCGACTCGCCCGCAAAGTCGAGCGCCGCGAGTTCCTCGACCGTCGCGAGACAGACGTCGACGTGTGCGAGCGCGTCGCCCACCACGTTCGCGAACGTTTCGGTGTCCGCCCACAGCTCCGGCCGCAGGTTCGGATCGAACGAGACCGTACACCCCGCGCCGGCGGCGCGCTCGAGCAGGTCAAACATCGCGGCGCGGGACGACCCGCTGGCCAGCGCCACCCCGCCGGCGTGGACCCACTCGCAGTCGGCCAGCGTCTCGTCGTCGATTCGGCCGGGCTCGAGGCGCGTATCCGCGGTCCCGTCCCGGTAGAAGGTGAACTCGCGGTCGCCGGTCTCGTCGTGCGTGACGAACGCGAGCGTGGTCTTCGCGTCCGCGTCGCGTTCGACGAACCGGGTCGGCAGGTCGCGGTCGGCGAGCGTCCGCTCGAGGTATCGACCGAACGGATCCGCGCCGACGCGGGTCCAGAACAGCGGCGGGCGCTCGAGTCGGGCGAGCGCGACGGCGACGTTCGCCGGCGCACCGCCGGGGCGGCGCTCGAATCCGGCGACATCCTCGAGCGGCCCCGGTCGCTCGGGGATGCAATCGATGAGCGTTTCGCCGGCGACGAGCACCTCGCGGGCCATGTTCGGTCGTGAGCCGCCGACGACGGTAGTTCTGTCGACTGGCAAGCTATACACGAGGTCGATTACAACCGACTCATCACAGTATGAAATACACTTCGCGCCGCGGACTACTCTCGGCGGGGACGGGTCTCGCCGTGCTCAGCGCGGGTTGTCTCGACCAAATCTCGGGCGACGAGACCGACGATCCGGGCGACTCGGACGAAACGAACGAAAGCGATGGGAACGACCTGTCGCCACTCGAGCGCTGGGTGCCCGCGTCGGGGAGTTCCGAACTCCTGTTTCACTACCGGGACCTCACCGCAGTTCGGCAGTACGAGGATGCGCTTCGGACTGACGTGGTCGAATCCGTGCCGACGCTGCCGGACGGAGAGAGCAGCGAGTTCGTCGAGCAGGTCGCGGACGGCGAGCCAGCAGTGGACGCCGTTTGTCGGTTCGGTTCCAAGGGCGTCGCCGGGAACGTCGTCGTCTCCGGCTCGTTCGACCCCGGTTCGGTCGACGCTGACCGCGAGTCGGCCGCTGGCGATTTCGAGGTCCTCGAGCGCGACGGCGTCTCGGTCGCCGTCTCCGAGGAGACCGTCGTCGTCAGTCCGTCCGACGGTGCGGATCTCGATGCGATACTCGCAGCGGGCCTCGAGGGAACCGATCGACGGATCGATGCACACGGGAACTTCGCACAGTTGACCGATCGAGTCGGCGATAGCACGTTCCTGTGGGGCGAATACGAGGGCAGCGATGACGGTTCCGGGGCTGCCTTCTCGTGGACGCTCGGTGCCGAGACGGCGACGTATTCGGCACTCGCCGTCTATGCTGAGGCCGATAGGACGGCCGAGTTCGAGGAAACGATGTCGAAGCGGTTCGACGACGTAACAGTCGAGGTCGACGGTACCGTCGGCGTTGCGACGCGAACCGTTCCGACCGAGGAGTACGAGTACCGCGATCTGTTCGCCGAACGCGGGAGTCAACCGGCCCGACCGCAAGCGGGGGTATCCATTGACCCCGACTCGTCGGACCGGACGGTGACCGTGACTTATGTTTCGAGAGGCAGCACGGTTGATCGGCTCGAAATTAGCGATGAGAGCGGGAACGAAGCGGAAATGACCCAAGTCGGGGAGACGATGACGTTCGAGTACGACGCGGGAGCGTCGGGAGAACTGACCGTCGTCGCCGTCGGGAGCGAGACCGAGGCCGTCGTCGCGACGTACACGTATTCCTTCTGAGCACGGGCGCGGACGGATTCGAGACGGGGCCGATAGTGACGGCCGGCAGTGGTAGATGCCGACCTACAGGATGATGCTCTTCTCGCGCATCATCTCGTGGATCGAGGCGTCGAGCCCTTCGCGGCCGATGCCCGAGTCCTTGTTGCCGCCGAACGGAACGTCGCCGAGACCGTGGCTCGGCGCGCCGTTGATCCGGACCGCGCCGGCGTCGACGCGTTCTGCCATCCGCATCGCGCGCTTGTAGTCGCTCGTGAAGACCGCGGCGTCGAGCGCGAGATCCGAACTGTTGGCGATCTCGAGGGCTTCGTCCTCGTCCTCGAAGGTGGTGATGGCGGCGATGGGGCCGAACTGCTCCTCGTCGACGATGCGGGCGTCGTGAGGGACGTTCGCGAGCAGCGTCGGCTCGAAGAACTGGTCGGCCAGATCGTCCGGCACGCCCTCGGGCGCGCGTCGCTCGCCACCGCGGACGATCTCCGCGCCCTTCTCGACGGCGTCGTCGACCAGTTCGGCGACCCAGTCGGCCTGTTCTTCGCTGATGAGCGGGCCGAAGGCGGTGTCCTCGTCGAAGAGGTCGCCGGCCTGCCACGCGTCCATCTGGCCGTCGATCAGCTCGACGAGCTCGTCGTGGACGGACTCGTGGGCGAGCACGCGCGAGATGGCCGAACAGCGCTGGCCGGCGTACTTGAAGGATCCCTTCGCGCAGTTGCCCGCGACATCGGTGAGGTCGGCGTCGTCGAAGACGATCGCCGGCGCGTTCCCGCCCAGTTCCATGTGCAGGTTGACCATGCCGCTCTCGCGGGCGACGTGTTTGCCCGCGCCCGAGGAGCCGGTCATCGCGATCGCGTTGATGCGGTCGTCGCCGGCCATGAGGTCGCCGATCTCGCTGGCCTCGCCGGGGACGAAGTTGAACGCGCCGTCCGGGATGCCGTCGACATCGGCGATGACATCGGCGAGGATCGCCGCCGAGATGGGCGTCTTGCTCGCGGGCTTGAGCAGGACGCTGTTGCCGGCCGCGAGCGCGGGTGCGACCTGCAGGGCCGTCGTCGCAAGCGGATAGTTGTACGGCGTGATACAGAGGACGGCACCGATCGGTTCGTGTTTGACGATCGCCTGCCAGCCCTCGTGGCCCGCCGTCGAGCCCTCGCGGAACTCGCCCTTGCTGACGATGTTGCGCGCTTCCTCGGCCGCGCGGTCGAAGCGCTCGGCTGCCTGTCCGACTTCGCCGCGGGCCGACGAGATCGGTTTGCCCGCCTCCCGGACGATGACCTCGGCGAGTTCCTCCTCGCGCTCGCGCAGTCCGTCGGCGATCGTCTCACACCACTCGGCGCGTTCGACGACCGTGGTCTCGCGCAGTTCCGGTTTGATCTCGTGGGCAGCAGCCAGTGCAGTTCGAGCCTCCGTCGGGCCCGCGGCGGCCACCCGCGCGAAGGTCTCGCCCTCGGCGAGGTCCGAAACCGACAGTTCGTCGTCGGTCTCGAGCCACTCGCCGTCGACGTAGATCCGCTCTCGCCGCTGTGCGATTCTCGTTGCCATATCTGTCCCTTGAACCTCCGCACTGAAAATGTTTACTCAGGGGTGAAAAAACAAAGAGTATATTGACGGTGCCGTTCGGCAATACGTTCATTGAGACTGATATCCAAATGCAACGCCCAATAACGAAACGATTCTTTAGGTATACCAAAGAAATGTTTCTGCATGGGTAACCTTTAAGTGATGCGCGCGTGTATGAAGGAGTAGGATGAGCACCCAAAAGACAGTCCGCCAGTCGGCTGACAGTGTCGAGGAGAACGCGCTTCGCCTCGAGCAAGACAAGGCCGAGCAGATCGTCGACGCGCTGAACACGGAGCTCGCCAACTCCTATGTCCTCTACCACCAGCTGAAGAAACACCACTGGGTGGTCGAGGGCGCCGAGTTCCTGCCGCTCCACGAGTTCCTCGAGGAAGCGTACGAACACGTCGAGGAAGGGGCAGACGTCATCGCCGAGCGCGCACAGGCGATCGGCGGCGTCCCCGTCTCCGGCCCGTCGAACCAGGAGGAACGCGCCACCGTCGAATTCGAGGGCGAAGACGTCTACGACGTCCGCACGATGTTCGAAAACGACCTCGAGATGTACGGCGACATCATCGAGTCGATGCGCGACAGCATCGAACTCGCAGAGAACCTCGGCGATCCCGCGACCGCCGAGATCCTGCGCGAGATCCTCGTCACGCTCGAGGACGACGGCCACCACTTCGAGCACTACCTCGAAGACGACACGCTGGTGCTCGAAGAAGCGACCCACTGAGCCGAGCCGTACACGAATAGCGTCGACGAGCGCCGGACCGTCGAATCAGTTTTTTGCGGCTGAGAAGAACGGCGAGACGTTCGCAGTCGGGACTGGGTCGGGACCGATCGACTCGAGTAACGACGCGTTCAGGGCTCGAGGTCGACGGCCAGGTCCGTCGCGATCCAGCCGTCGTTGTTATCTCGTTCGGTAAAGACGATCTTTCCGGGGCGGGTCTCGTGACTGGTCACGACCGCCGCCGGCTCCTCGATATCCTCGGTGAGTTCCGGGTCCTGCCTGCGCGCGGGTACGTCCATCACGTTGAGTTAGGCGAGCCTAAATCTAAAAAGGTTTTGGTTAGCCTAAGATCGCGAGGCGAGGCGGTTCGTGCGACTGCTATCACTGGTGTGATTGCCGCCGACGACGATAGTCGACTGGGAAAGGCGATGAGACGGCGTGTTTCGCTACGCTCTCGCTCGAGCGATCCGAGTTGTCCGTGCGAGAGATGGCCACGCGAAATAGCATCTTTTTTCGGGACGGAGCGAAACGTTCGGTGTATGAGCTCACACGAGAACCGGTCACAGGGAACAATGGGCCGACACGGTCGGGACCTGATCGCTTCTCTGTTCGACATCGAGCTGGAATACGTCGAGTCGCTGAGTTGGCCGCTCGGCGATCGCGTCACCACCGGCGCGGAGGCGAATCAGCTCTTTCGGTTCGCTCATCAACGGTCTACCCGAACGGTAACAGCCTTCGAGGTGACCGACTACACCTGCGTCCTCCGGCTCCGGACGCCGGTCGGCCGCGAGAAATTCTACGGGATCGCAAACGCCGACATCGTCCCCCGACCAGTTCGGGACGACTGGGTTCGGACGGACTGAGTCGCCGACTCGCGGCGGACTCGAGGGACCCAATCGACGATCAGTTTCATTGCTCTCGATCCGGCAGTCTCGAATATGGAGTACGACGTCGTTCAGGGCGACATCGCCGCACAGTCCGCCGACGCGCTCGTCAACGCGGCCGGCACGAGCCTCCGAATGGGGTCCGGCGTCGCCGGCGCGCTCCGCCGCGGCGCGGGCGAGGCGATCAACGAGGACGCCATGGAAAACGGCCCGATCGACCTCGGCGCGGTCGCGGTCACCGACGCCTACGACCTCGACGCCGAGTATGTCATCCACGCCGCGGCGATGCCCCACTACGGGAGCGGCGAAGCGACCGCGGACAGCATCCGCGACGCGACTCACAACAGCCTCGGGCGGGCCGACGAACTGGGCTGTCGGTCGCTCGTACTGCCAGCGCTGGGCTGTGGTGTCGCCGGGTTCGACCTCGCGGCGGGTGCGGAGATTATCGGCGAGGAGATTGCAGGTTACGAGCCGGACACGCTCGAGGACGTGCGGCTCATCGCCTACAGCGACGAGGAGGAATCAGTTATATCTACACATTGTATAGACAAGTAGGGTAGTAGATCTGGATGGGGGTCTGTCTCTGAGACTAACCAAACCCATATCCACTCCATCATGGAAAGGAATGGCAGGGATCTATCCTCTACAGCAGCCACATCCATCACAACTCAATCCCGCAGTAGAGGGGGAACCAACTCAATCACCACCAATCCCTACGTCAGAGTTGTGACTATGAGGCTGTGAACGTAAGGTTGAATGAGCACCGTAAGCAGTACTGCTGTGCTGAAGTACTGCTACGGAGCGGAGTGACAACCTAAGTGATACAGCCTCACCATAGACATTACAGCAAGACATACCACTACAGCACTCCATCTTACTAACCCCCTATAGTCCCCCTTTCATCTTCCTCATTTACAATGGTTCTTCATGCCCATATCTCTGAGTTACTGAAGTCTATAGGATTGTCTGTGAGAGTTTCTTACCCTAAGACGATGAAATCCACTTAGGATAGAAAAGAATCCAATGAGGATTAAATGAAGTGCCTTAGAATAGAAACTGGAAACATATCACTGACCATTCTCTCGAGTTACATCTGATGAACAGTTACTAATGTCTCTCCATTGTCGTGATAGACCTCTGCTTTCCACCCCATATCCTGCAACTGTTCAATATCATTGCTACTGATTGAGTTGACTCTGAGTGTTAGACATGGATCTGAATACTCAGCGATATCTTGGTTAATAAGAAAATCCATGACTTGACCTTGGCTACAGGGATTTTCCGTATCGTCATTAGCAACTACTGACTGAGACATATATCTGGGTACAAGACCATTATTAATAAATCTATTCATCAATTTAATAAAGATTGTTTTTGTAACCTTTATAGATCACTGTCTCTTTGACTCACTCAGTGATCTGGAAAGGGGTTTGCACTGCTATTACCCTACCTCAAGGGGATGAAAACCACTCTCCAAAACTATCTATAGCGATCTGACGTTTAGCTTTGTAACTTAGAGGATCTGGTCAAAGTTAATTGACTGACCCTCGAGTGTCGCGAACATACGATACTCTGATAGCTCTGTATCAATCTCTTGCTGGCTTTTGGAACTAATCTGGTTATCATCAACCCGTTTCAACTCTGTCGTCTCACATGCTGATAAGTTCATCAACACATATCCGTAGAAACCCGACAGTCATAATATTTTGGACACATACAAGTAAGGGATTAATCAATGTTTCTCACATCAATTGGTAGTTTGTTACCTGACTCTGGATTACAGTGATTTCAGTTACTGCTTTGATACTTAGGAATATCTCATGGAGAGATACCACAACAGTCGTGCAATCACTCACAGAGTGATAGTACACTTGTCTATGAGCCATACTATTGTCTCGAGACAGGTGGATGAAGGTACCCCGTCAAATGTAGGTTGGAAAGGCGTTACCACGGCAGCGGGTTGAGGGGATCGACAAGTCCCTCTCTGGGTAGAATATATCTGACTCAATACACCCCGTCGCAATAGCCATAGGGTTAGATCAGATGGGTGGTTTTATTTCTAAAAATTATTTTATATATCAAGCCACGACAATTGGGGTACAGTGGTTTTGTCTCTAACTCTGCTATTGATGGGGCTCAGTGTATTATAATTACTCAGCCATGTCTGGCCTTATATTATTACAATACCTTATACAAAACTTTTAAGTATCTTGAGAATATACTAACTAATACGTTTCATATATGAAGCGGAATATTAGGAAGATTACTCGAAATCGTGATGGAAAATCTAAAGTGAATTACAGAGGGGACCAAGAAGTCTCTACTGAGGATGAAGATGATCCTATTGAGATTGAGGGATTAGGAGATCTCTCTGATATCGAAAAACCTCTAAAGGAAAAAGAAGTCCTCCACAAGCTGTACTACTCATTTGGCCTCACAAAGAAGGAAATTGCTGAGGAGCTTGATTGTAGCAAGGTAGCAGTCAGTATGCAGATGAACAAATTTGAGATAGGTCAGTAACTCAATCTAAGTCGCCAATATCAGTCATATCTGTAGTTCTATTCTATATGTTGGGTTTGTATTTTCTTTGTAGCCATATTATTTGCAGTTTTGTATAATTGACGTATCTGAGCCAAACTTGCACTCATTGGCTCATATCTCTGTATAGCAGAGATTTGTTCCTAAGCGATTCTTTGTGAATAGGTTGGATTGGTCATGGATATCCAGAAAATCCACTGAGTAAACAAAGAGATGCAGTAAGAAGCAGATTTGAGGATATTATGTGTGAAAACGCTCCTGATTGCGAAGATGATGGTTGTACAGATGAAAGTGATTCGACCAAAATCACTCACAGAGATCTTGAAGGTAACACTGTGACAGAAGAAGTTACCTCTGAGGAATAACCATGTCATATGACTATGAATATCCTTGTAATCCACCTGCAAAGGTAGTGGTCAATGGCAATGATATTCCCACCATCAATGAAGGTGTAATCTCCAAAGCAAGAATTGATGGTCCAATGGATATCAACAGGCTCACTGAAGTCTACTTTCCTGTTGAGTGGCAAGGGCATGATATCTCTGAGGCAATCAAAGCCCTTGATCTGGATAAGGAAAGTATCTGGGAACCTGTTGACGTGAAACTTCTTGACCCTGAGTCTGATCCTGATAATCCAAGATATATTACTTATCACCGTGGCTTTCCTATAGCACAGGGTGCTGGCTCTAAAGGCACTCTCGAGAGGAAATTGCGTATTGCAGATCCAGCACAACTACTTGAGGGAATACCCTTCTCTAAGAGCTACAACTATGATGCTAAAGTAGGGGATATACTCGAGGATATAGCAACAAAGGTTGAAGAGAATCAAGATATTTTCACTGATGTTGCTCATACTCAAATAGACCAAATTCTTAGTACCCAAATTGAAGAAGAGTATGAAGCATGGGGTAAGCCCATTGCAGAGCCTATTGGTGATCTCCTTGGAGCAAGTACTGTAAAGACCTTCAAAGAGAATAAGCATAGTCTGAAAGACGCTATGAAGTATGTATCTAAGCAAGTGAATGGTGAATTTTACTTCACCCCAAATGGGAGTGATCAGGGTAAAATTTCACTTGCTTACGACAAGGAAAGAGAGCGACATTTCTATGCTAATAATGCAGATGGGGATAACAACAATCCTTCACCAACTGTCTCTAAGAACAACGCTCTCTTCGAAATCCAACCTGTTAACACTATAACTGTTAATGGAAAGACCACCAAAGGCCCTATAGATAAAGTCACTGACTTTGTGAACCAAGAAGGTGGTGAATATCCAACTGCAACAGCCACATATCCACCTCTAAAGAAACTTGCTGGACAAGAGTATAAGAAGCCAACTCAAGTTGAAGATGCTTTCAATGAGGGTGAGGCACAGAATATGGCTATAGAAAAACTTGTTGACCACATTGAAGGTGGAGGGACAGGTGAGGTTGTCACAAGACTATTTCCCTACATCAATCCCCACGATAATATCTACACAAAGCCAGCTTGTGCTCACAACCTTGAGGGTGATGTACCTTCACTTGGCTACACAGTCAATGAAGTGACTCATAGGATTGGTTTTGAAGAAGATACAGAGAGGTTTTTCCAGAAAACCCACCTTAGAGTTAATAGTACAGTGTCTGAAGACGATATTGAAGTAAGTAGTAACACTAAGAGTATCTGATTATTCTCTGAGGTTATTGTCCGAAATATCCTAAAGTCAAATAACCAGTAACTCTATCTATACTGAATGTTTTGGCTTGGGTCATGGGTGACTTAGACGAAAGGGGAGTCACAAGACGCAAGTTGCTTGGTGCTGCTGGTGGTACTACTGTAGTTGGAGTAGGAGCATGGGAAGTACTTGGCTGTAACTCCAATGTTGATACTCTCGAGGAAGACGATCTGGGTAGCCAGAAAACTATCACTGGAAGTCTACAAGGGAAGGCACTTGATGGATCTTCAATCACCTTTTCTGGTGATCAAGTGTACGTGAGTGGTGAAATCCCCAGTAGATACCATCAGAAGATTGATGAAACTGAAACAGGATCTTGTCTCACTATCAGTGGTCTTGTCAATGATATCAATGATAGAGATGATAAATTGTATGTATCTATTGGAGTAACGGATATAGAATAGTCCTCACTACGTTTCCAGAGATATGTCTGATATATGTGTCTCACTTGTATGAGGACCCGCTTAGAAATCGCTATAAGGCTGTTAGATGTCAATCAAGGAAGTGGCCTTTTGCCTTAATGCTATCAGTCACATCTTTATTATCCAATCCAAGATATTTTTCCGTTGTATCTACATCTTCATGCCCAAGAGCCTCTTGAATTGTTCTTATATCATGTCCTTTCTCAAGGAGATTCATCCCAAATGAATGGCGCAGTGAGTGGGCTGTAACTTTGTAACGTGGATTTCCGCGCTTATCATGTCCAATCACTTCTTGGATACCTGCATTGTCGGCAGCTTCTTTGATTATCTCGTTTATTCTTTTGCCAGACATTTTCTCTGACTTAGTTGTGAGAAATAGGTAATCAGATCTAATAGAGGGCTTAAACCCATCTCTCTTACCATAGATAAGCCATTCTCTCAATAGAGATTTTGTAGTTGATCCAAAGGTACCCTTTCTATTTTCACCTGTCTTACTATCAGGTATCGTAACAAGGCCTTCATCAATACGTACCTTCTTTATTTTCACGTCTCGAGCCTCATGTCGGCGCATACCCGTTTCTGCCATAATCGAGATAAGAAGTTTATTCCGAGTTACTGGCTCAGGTACATTCTCTATGAGTTGGTTGATTTCCTCTGATGAAAGAGAAATATTCTCACCCCCATACTCTGCTTTCATTGATTTCTCCTTGTTGTTGAGAATATTCATCTCACTTGGTTTGATATATTCACATGGGCTTTCCCAACTATCTTTCCCTAAATTAAAATCTTCAGAGGAATTGCTATCTTGCTCTTCAATCCAACTATAGAAGGAACGAATAGCAGTATACTGTGATCTGATTGATTTGGTTCGGTACCCATCCTGAGACAAATGATAAAGATATTCTTCAATATCTGTTGTAGATACATCTATAAGTGTGCCTCTTTCAGTATTATTCATAATCCACTCTGAATATTGACTAAGTGTGGATTTGTAATTTGCATGGGTAGATTTCTTCCCACGGATCTTCTTTTTTCTCAAAAACTCATCAAGTACATTCACTGCTCATCATCTCCCTTCCAGTAGACTACAACTCCATCAACAGTGTCTTTAGAAATATCTCCCTCTTGTACTGCTATTTCAAGATAGTAGTCAACTGCTGAGCGGTTATAACCAGTTTCCTCAGCAATCATCCCTGCTGTTGAACGAGAGACTTGGTGTCCAGTGGGGGAAGATGTCTTTTTCTCATTAGGGACGTGGCTCAGAACAGTCTGATAGCGTTCTGAATCACTATCTCGAGTCTGTTGACTTTCCTCAATCAGTGCCTCATTCACCTGTCGTAGCTCATCAATTTCCTCACTCAATCCTTTGACTACATTACGAATATCCCCCATTTCATCTTTGAGTGGATCAAGATCTACGTTGATGTTCTGAGATACTCCCTTTCCTTCCTCTCGTCTCATCTGCTGGCTAACAGACACCCTGATTAGATCAGTAAGCGTCTGAAAATCGTCTGACTCACTCACATACTCTTGCCACTCGTCTTTCCTCTCTTCTTCAACCCGCAAGTTTACCTGAACTGTCTCACTCATAGATAGTCTATTGAAGCACCTTGTGTATAAATCTTATAGATAGTCCAAACCACTCCGACGAGGAGCACGACACGATTCGGGCAGCGACCGGGGAGATCGGACGCTCGAAATAATCGAAGCAAGCGAGTCGGACCGTGACTCGAGGCCCCGGTTCCGAGCCGGCCGCTCGACGACCGATGTCGGCGGGGTGGTGTGGTGGTTTCGGTCCCCATCGCCGAACGACCGGCCGATCGTCGGGGCTCGAGCCCCGAGTCAGTCGTCTCGGTGGACCAGTCCGGGCGGCACCGAACAGCCGCAGGGACTGGCCGAGGCCGTCAGGGGGCCGGTCGCGGTGACGAACCCGACCGGCTTGCCACAGCGCGGACAGTCGGGAAGCGATGACATCCCGTCGCCGTCGGCGCTCTCGTCGGGACCGCTACGCATACCGTCTCCCCCGCGAGAGTAATCGGCGCTGCAACGCTGTCGCTGGCCGTGTCGGGCGATTCTGCCGTCGTGCGGGATGTTTATATCCCGGAAGAATCAACGCAAACATGGCTTCAATCCGCTCGGATGGAAGCCACGTCTCGGGTGGCTCTAGCACCCGGGGCATTTCGAGACAGCCCCCTGATTCCGGAGCGCGGCTTCCAGTATACTCGTTGACCTGTTGTGCCTTATATCTACTGCTAGCTGTCTGAAAAGAGCCCGTCAGTTGTGAACCGTGCGCTCTCGCGTTTCCCGCTCGAGATCGAATTCGAGAGCCGCTCGATAGAGACCCCCGCTCTCAGGACAGCGAGAGCCCGCGAATCTCGACGGTGTCGCCGTCCGCGACGCGGCCGATGACCTGTCCGTCGGTTTCGGCCACGAGACTCTCGGCCTGTTCCTCGGGCAGCGCGACGACGAACCCGGTCCCCATGTTGAACGTCCGGTGCATCTCCTCGTCGGTCACGCTCCCCTCCTGCTGGACGAACTCGAAGATCGGCTGGGCCGGGAGCGGGTCCTCGATCGCGTACTCGCGGTCGCCCATCCGCAGCAGGTTCGTCCAGCCCCCGCCCGTGACGTGGGCCGCCGCGCGGACCTCGTGGTCGCGCATCGGCTCGAGCAGGTCCGTGTAGATCCGGGTCGGCCGCAGCAGTTCCTCGCCGATCGACCGCTCGGGGTCGAGCGGGAACTCGTCCGTGTACGCGTGGTCTCGCGTGACGGCCTCGCGGGCCAGCGTCAGCCCGTTCGAGTGGATGCCGTTCGAGGGGAACCCGACGAGCGCGTCGCCGACCTGCGCCTCGCCCTCGAAGATCTCGTCTTTGCCGGCGAGTCCGGCACAGGTGCCCGCCAGATCGAACCCTTTCACGACCTCGGGCATGACCGCCGTCTCGCCGCCGAGCATGGTGAGATCGGCCTGCTCGAGCCCCACCGCGAGGCCCTCGCCGATCTGGTTGGTCAGCTCCTCGTCGGGCTCGTCGATCGCGAGGTAGTCGACGAACGCGACCGGCTCGACACCCGCGGCCACGAGGTCGTTGACGTTCATCGCGATGCAGTCGATGCCGATGGTCGAGAAGTCCTCGATCGCTTCGGCGACCAGTAGCTTGGTGCCGACGCCGTCGGTCGCCAGCGCGAGATACCGGTCGCCGATGTCGATCATCCCGGCGTACTCGGTCCGTAGGCCGCTCCCGAAGGCCTCGAGCAGCGCCGCGGTTGCGTCCTCGCTCGCCTCGATGTCGACGCCGGTTTCGGCGTAGGTGAGTCCCTCCCCGTCGCCTCGCTCGTCGTCCGTCTCGGTCATACCCGAACGACCTCCCGGCGCGAGCAAAAGGTCACCGGTCCAGCGGAGTCGGCATCTCAGAACAGTCCGACACGGAAGAGCACGAAGGCGGCGAGCG
Organism: Natrinema versiforme; assembly: GCF_005576615.1. Taxonomy (NCBI): domain Archaea; kingdom Methanobacteriati; phylum Methanobacteriota; class Halobacteria; order Halobacteriales; family Natrialbaceae; genus Natrinema; species Natrinema versiforme. The sequence goes on along the minus strand of NZ_CP040330.1, from coordinate 2,240,392 downwards.
CCGCGCTGGGGACGAAAACCAGCGCGAAGACGCCCTTGTGCCACTCGAGGACGGACTTCCCGTCGAGCGGGCCGAAGGGGATCATGTTGAACGCGGCCAAGAAGAGGTTGATCGCGACACCCATCTGTCCGATCATCGCGAGAACTTGGGGGAAAAACCCGGGAGTTGCGGAGAATATCAGGAGCGGGAGAAAGAGCACCGTAAGCAGGAGATTCGTCACTGGTCCGGCAATCGCGATCAAGCCGTTCTCTCGCGTCGTGATCTGGCCGCGGTGGTAGACGGCACCGGGCGCGGCGAAGAGGAAGCCGACCAGTCCACCCATGAGCGCCAGGAGGAGCATCTGATAATCGGCTCTGAACTCGGCGATCTGGCCGTGTTCGATCGCGACGACCTTGTGTGCGATCTCGTGGAGGAGGAAGCCGACACCCACCGTCAAGAAACTCACCAGAACCGAGAGGACGAACGCCCCGAAACTCGCCAGCCCTCTGTGGAATGGCGACCGTATCAACGCGAATGCGACGCTCAGTGCGGTCCACGCCACCGCGAGGTCGCGCAGTTCCGTATCGCTGAACCGCAGTTCCGGTTCGGGTTCGGATTCGTGTTGCTGTGTCGTGCGGTAGCCCATCAGAGGAGCCCCCGGAGTAACTCGAGGCTGTTTTCGGCCCCGGCGACCAGTTCGCCCATCAGCGCGTTGACGCCGCCGATTTCGGGGGCGATCCACGGCAGTACCACGAACGGGAACAGGCCCGTCGCGATCATGCTCCCGATGTTCGTGAGCGCGACGATCATGATGAGCCGGAACAGCGGCACGTCGAACATCGCGTCGAGGGCCTCGCCGACGGGGCGCTCGGTATCGCCGACGATCTCGTTGAGCGTCTGGATGTCCCGGACGTTGACCGGCCGGTGTCTGAGTTCGACGTAGCCGGCGAACCAACCGGGCGCGAGCAGCGGGTTGATGCTCGTCAACCACGCGACCGCCCCGCCGACGCCGGCACTGGACCAGCGCGCGCCGGCCAGTCGCGCCAGCGTGAACGCGAAGACGCCGTTGAACAGGAACCACGCGCCGAACAGCTTCAGCAGGAACGTGTTCCGAACGCCCGCCATGATCAGCAGGAAGAAGAAGGCGAGAAAGCCGACCGTGACGAGATAGCCGGCGATCTTCAGCGGCGAGAACCGGCGGCTCGAGGCGGTTCCCGAAATCGACTCGATCGGGGGGATTTCCTCGGGGTTCAGCAGGTGTCGTTCGATCCCGGCCTTGTGGCCGGCACCGACGACGGCGAGGACGTCGTAGCCCTGTTCGCGGAGTTCGTGGAGGTTGTGTGCGATGTAGGCGTCGCGTTCGTCGATCAGGGCGTTCGCGCCGCGGGGGCTGAACCGGCGGAACTCCTCCATCATGGCGTTGACGACATCGCCGTCGGTCAGTTCTTCCATATCGAGTTCGTCGACATCTTCGACGTCGCCGCTGACGGTGTCGAGGAAGAGCCCGAGGACGGCACCGACGGCGACGCCGACGCCGAGACCGGCCAGCGTCCCGGTCGTCCCGCGGACTGCATAGATACCGGCGCTCTCGACGGTCGAGGCCGAAAACGGGCCGACGAACGTTCCGGTCGCGACGAGCGCGAGACAGCCGCCGATACCGAGGGCGAGTCCGGCGAGGACCCGGGCCGAGAACCCGGAGAGGTAGCCGCCGGTGTACCGCCCGGCGGACTCGAGGGAGGGGAGGAAGACGAGGCCGACGAACGCGCCGACGAGCGCACCGATCACGGCGCCGCCGGCGTACTGCAGTATCGTGGGGTCGGACAGCCCGACTAACAGGAGGTCACCGAACCCGAGCAGCGGGGCGAGAAAGGCGGCGACGAGGAATCCGAAGAGCGCGCCGGCGACGGCGCCGAAGGTGAGCCCGAGCGTTCGGGGATCGGTGACCCCCAGCGCGAGGCCGCCGACCATCTTCAGTTTCTCCGTAAACGAGAGCCGGCTCCAGAACCGTTGGATCGTCACCTGAATGTCGCGGTCGACCAGGGCGACGCCGCTGCCGTTCGCTTCGGCGGCCTCGATGGCCGCCCGCATGTCCGCGCCGGGCTCGATATCGAACTGGTCGCCCAGCCGCGACTGGACGTACGACAGCATCCAGTAGGCCAGAAATTGAAAGACCGTGTTCCCGGAGAGGAGGTCGCCCGCTTCGATGTCGTCGGGCGTCCCGCCCTGCATCTGGCGGTACCGGCCTTCGTCCAGTTCGACGGCGACGACATCGGGGTCCTCGCGATCGATCGTTTCGCGAACTTCGTCAACACTCGCTTGCGAGACGTGTGCCGTCCCGAGGACCTCGACGGAGCCGCGCTCGCGGTCGGGTGGGGCTGGCGGCTCCGGCACGTCGGCCTCGCCTGCATCGCTCATTACTGGCTTCAACTCGGCGGCGACTTTTACCAGTATCGGACACGACACGGAACGAACTGGTGATCGGTTGCGCCGCGACCCGGCGGCGATTCGACCGGCCTTGAGTCCCGAACCCGATCCCGACGCGGTGAAAGCAAGACTGATTGTCGGCGTCGGGAAACGTCCGCCGATGACCGACCTCATGGAGACCGTGATCGAGAACCGGGAGATGGTCCAGCCGAACCACGCGAACATGCTCGACGTCGCCCACGGCGGCAACGTGATGAAGTGGATGGATGAAGTCGGCGCGATGAGTGCCATGCGGTTTTCGGGCGAGATGTGTGTCACCGCGCGGGTCAATCAGATGAACTTCGAGCGGCCGATTCCCGTCGGGGACACGGCCTACATCACCGCCTACGTCTACGACGCGGGCACCTCGAGCGTGCGGGTCCGGCTGGTCGCCGAGCGCGAGAACCTCCGGACACGGGAGCGCGAGCGAACCACCGAGTCGTACTTCGTCTACGTCGCGATCGACGAGGACAACGTGCCGACGACGGTTCCCGAATTAACCGTCAGCACCGCGGAGGGCGAACAACTCCGGGACGAGGCGCTCGCGGACGAGGCGGGACGTGCCGACTGAGAGGACGTGCCTCGAGCGAATAGCGTCGGTCGCGATGAACGTAGACCCCGACCGCGGCCGTACCGGCCGGTCTCACCCCTCGTTCGGCTGCCCGTCTTCGGCGATTCTGTCCTCGAGCAGTTCCGGCATCCACGCGGCGAACCCGTGGTCGCGCCCGTGAGTCCACATCGCGGTCTCGTCTTTGACTCCCGGAAGATCGCTCTCCGCGACGCCGCTTGCGAGAACCGCTCGCTCGTCCACGAGGATCAACTGGCCGGGCCACTTCTGGACGACCGTCTGTAACTCTCGCAGGCTCTCCGTTACCGTGACGCGGGCATCCGGAACGGCCCGTTCGACGCGATCTCTCACTGTGTTCGGCGGCACCTCCACGACGACCGTGACGCCGCGGTCACTGGCTGCCGCCAATCGATCGAGAGCGTCCCGTTCGAGCATCGTCTCGTCGGCGACGATGAAATGGATGCGGTCGTCCGCGCCGTCGATGAGCGTCACCAACTGGTCGGTCACGTGGTCGGTGTTCGAAATCGCCCACACGCCATCGTCCGCTTGGGTCTCGGTCGATTCGACCTTCTCGAGGGCCTCGTCCGCCGCCTCGATGCTCGAGCCGTAGTCTTGGCGCAGTTTCTCGAGTGCATCGGCCTTCGAAACGGCACGGAACTCCCGCGGATCGGACTGCTGGATATCGATGAGGCCGCGCCGATGGAGCCGGTCGACCGTATCGTAGACCCTCGACCGAGGGACCTCGGAGACCTGACTGATGTCTTTCGCCGTTCCCTGTTCGAGACGGGTGAGCGCGACGAAGCATCGCGCCTCATACTCGGTCAGTCCCAACTGCTCGAGGGCCGTGACGGCGGACTCTTCGCTGGGCATAGCGTAGCAAGGGCCTTCAGACGGTTAACCCGTTTGACGGTGACCCCGACTCGAGCGACGGGTCGTTCAGATCCGCTCTCCAGCGACCGTTAGACTGCGGTATCGGAGACCGGTTCCTGAGAGCGAGCGATGGATGCGGGTCGGTGGGAATCGACTGCCGGAACCGTGAAGTAGAACGTGGCTCCGCCGCCGGGTTCGGACTCGACCCAGATCTTCCCGCCGTGGCGTTCGACGATCCGCTCGGAGAGGGCGAGCCCGATCCCGCCCGCACTGGCGTTCCGGTCGTCGGTATCGGTGGGAAGCGTCTCGAACACCTCGAAGATCTGCTCGTGGAACTCGGGATCGATGCCGATCCCCTCGTCGGCGACCGAAAACCGCCATTCGCCGTCCGTGCGTTCGGCGTCCACGTGGATCCGCGGAGGCTCCGCCCCGCTGTATTCGAGGGCGTTGGAGAGCAGATTGCGAAACACCTGCGCGAGCTGGTCCGCGTCCCCCGTCACCGTCGGGAGTTCGTCGGCGGTAATCGTCGCGTCGGTCTCGTCGATCCGCAACTGGAGATCATCGAGCACGCCGTCGAGGACCGCTTCGGTGTCCGTCGGCTCGAGAGGCACGCCGTGGGTGGAGACTCGCGAGTACTCGAGGAGGCCGTCGACCATCGCCCGCATGCGATCGGCGCCGCCGACCGCGAAGTCAATGAACTCCCGTGCGTCCGCGTCGAGATCGTCGCGGTATCGAGACTCCAGCAACTGGAGGTAACTCGAGACCATCCGGAGCGGCTCCTGCAGGTCGTGTGAGGCGGCGTAGGCGAAGTGCTCGAGGCGCTCGTTCGCCGTTCGGAGCTGTTCGACGGTCTCCCGAAGCTCGAGTTCCCGCGTTTTGGCCCGCGCGTCGTGGATGCCGGCGGCGAACCCGGAGACGCTCCCGATCGCGGTGAGGATGAGGACGTTCTGGATCGGATCTCGGAGCCCGGCGGCCAGCGCCGTGAGGCCGAGGAGACAGAGCATCACCCCGATACCGCCGACACACCATTTGACGATGACCGAGTAGACTTCGGGTCGGATATCGTACCTCGGCAACCGGTAGCCGCCGTAGCAGAGAACGAGGCCGGGGCCGCCGACCAGAACGGCCATCACGAGGTCGGTTCCGATCGGCGTCGCCTCGATGCCCGGCAAGAGCGGGTAGCCGAGTGCGAACGCAATGTAGAGGCCCCCGAGGACGACGAGAAATTCCCTCCCGCCGAGAGCGCGGACGCCGTTCGACCGTTCCACGATCCGTCTCTGGCGGCCGAATCGTATCAAGGTGGCGCTCCCGGCGGTTCCCACCGGGTGGTCCTTACTCCGCGTGGGCGTCCTGCGACCGGGGATCCCGCTCTCTGACGTCCTCGAGCAGCGCGTCGAGGGTCCCGCGGGTGTCCGCGACGGTCGCCCCCACGAGCCCGCCGATCGCACCGCCGGTACTCGCTGCGTTTCGGCTGAACAGGCCGCCGATCGCCGCGCCGACGGCGGCACCGATCGCTGCGTATCGGGCACGGAGCAACACTGCGGTAAGACGTTCTCTCATGTGTCGACAATGGTGACTATGACGGATAAATATACCTCTCGAGCGCACGCGTTGGGACTGGTTCGGTACTGCGGACCGATCCGGGATCAGAGGAGTTCGTCGACCGCGGACAACGCCTCGAGGACGTGATCCGGTCTGGCGTCGGCGTCGGCCGCCGCGAGGTCCGCGCGGTCGGTGACGCCGGTGAGGACGAGGGCGGTTTCCATTCCCGCGCGGTTCCCGAGTTCGATGTCGGTGTCGAGCCGGTCGCCGACGACCAGCGTGTCCCGGGGATCGACGTCCAGTCGGTTCATGGCCGCCGCGGCCGCGATCGAGGACGGCTTGCCGAGGATCGCATCGGGCTCGCGGCCGGCGACGGCTTCCATCGCGGCGAGGATCGCGCCCGAGCCCGGCATCTCGCCCTCGTCGACCGGGATCGTCGTGTCTGGGTCAGTGCCGTAGAACGGCACGTCGCCCTCGAGGGCGCGCAGGGCCTCCCAGAGCGTGCCGAAGGAGAACCCCTTGTCGAACGAGCCGAGCACGACCTCGGCCGCCTCGGGCTCGGTCGTCAGGTCGACGGCCGCGTCGTCGAGGATCGCCTCGAGTCGCTCCCCGCCGACGAGGTAGACCGCCGCGTCCGGATGGGTCGCCGCGAGGTACTCCGCCGAGACGGTCGCGGACGTGAGGACGGTGCCTGGGTCGATGTCGATTCCGTGCGGCGCGAGCGTCTCTCTGTAGTGGTCGGCCCCCCGCGTCGGGTTGTTCGAGAACAGCAGCCGCAAACAGCCCGCCGCCTCGAGAGCGCGCAATCCGTCGGTCGCGCCGGGGAGCAACTCCTCGCCTCGGACGATCGTTCCGTCGACGTCGAGGATCACCGCCTCGTAGTCGGTCATCGTCTCCCGGTACGACCGGCCGGCGATTGAGTGTTTGGTTGCCCGTCGCGACGTTCCGGCGAACGCATCTGTCGGGCCGCCGCCCCCGCTCGGTCCCCGTCGGCGCTGGCGCTCGAGGGCTCGAGGCAGTTCGGACCGGTCTCTCGCCGGGAAAGCCCCATACCCTTGCCGACCGAATGAGAATGTATGTCACTCGATGTCGAGATTCCAGACCCGCCGACGCTCCACGGACCGCAGAACCCGAGCGACTACGACGCCGTCGACGAGCCCGAGGAGTGGACGGGCGACGAGGCCCGTCGCGAGGAACTGGCCGGGCTGCTGGAAGCGGGCGCGTGGGAGGACGCCTTCGAGGAGTGGGCCGCGGACACCTACCTGACCGACGGCGAGTTTCGGACCGTCCGCGAACTCGGCTTGCTCGAGTTGTTCGATTTCTACTGGAACCAGTCCGCGTCGGACGTCGGCTACCGGTCGCCGCCGGTTCCGACGGACGCGGAGGGGGCCACCGACCTCGACGACAACGATATCGAGGACATCGAGGAGGAACTGGACTCGCTCGGCCGGATCGTCAGCGACGTACTCGAGAGCGACTACATCGATAGCGACGGGAACGAGTTCGGCTATTCGTGGGAGTGAGCGCGGCGACCCGACGCCTCCGGTGACCGAGCGGTGGCGACTCCGCCCCGATCGCGGTGCCACGCAGGCTCCGGGACGAGGATTTAGTCGCCGACCGTCGAAGCGAGCCGACATGGACGACGAGCGAGACCGCGTCGGTCGGGTGTGTGCGTCTCTCGAGGAGCACCCCCGAGAACTGCTCGAAACGACCCGTCGGCTCGTAGGCGCGGACACCAGTAACCCACCGGGGAACACGCGGACGCTCGCCGAGTGGCTCGAAGACGAGTTCGCGTCGCTCGGCTTCGACTGCGAGCGGTTCGCCGTCGACCCGATGAAACCGAACCTCGTCGCGACGCTGCCGGGCGAACGCGACTTCACGCTCCTGTACAACGGCCACCTCGATACGGTTCCGTTTCGCGAGGCGGAGTGGGAGTCCGACCCGCTCGGTCAGATCGAGGGAGATCGACTGTACGGTCGAGGCGCGACGGATATGAAGGGGGCCATCGGCTCGATGATTCAGGTCGCCCGCGCGTACGATCGGACCGACACCGAGCCGCCAGTCACCCTCCAGTTCGCCCTCGTGAGCGACGAGGAAGTCGGCGGCGAGGTCGGGCTCAGCACGCGGTTACGAAGCGATCGACTGTCCCCCGACGCCTGCGTCATCGGCGAAGCGACCGGCCGACGCGAGAGCAACTCGATCGCGGTCGGCGACCGGGGATACGTCTGGCCCACGATCAGGTACGAGGGCCGCGCGGCCCACGGCTCGCGGCCGATGTTCGGCGAGAACGCGATCGACGCCCTCTACGAACTGGTCGAGACGTGTCGGCGGCGGCTGCGGCGGTTCGACGCGCCGACCGACGGCATCGACGAGGCGATCCTCGAGGAGAGCATCGAGTACTACGCGACCCACCTCGATCGAGAGACCGCGACGGCCCTGTTTCGTTCCCCGACGGTCAACCTCGGCACGTTCAGCGGCGGCAACGCGGTCAACACCGTTCCCTCGAGCGCCGAGGCCACGCTCGACGTTCGCGCGTTGCCGTCGGTCGACGCCGCGGCGATCGTGTCGCTGATCCGGGACTGCCTCGCGGAGCGAGACGGCGCGACGCTCGCGAACGTCACGAGCAAGGCGGGCTCGTACACGGCCCCCGAGTCCGCAATCGTCCGGGCGGTGACGTCCGTCGCCGAGGACGTCCTCCCGACGCCGGTGTACCGGCGGTTCGCGACCGGGAGCGGCGACGCGCAGGTCTTCCGGGACAACGGGGTGCCGACCGTCGAATTCGCGACCGGAACCGGGACGGCACACGCGGTCGACGAGTACACGACCGTCGACAAGCTCCGCCGGAACGCGCTCGTCTACGCTCGGCTCCCCTTCGAGATTGCGCGGGTACGTGGCGACTGACCGGTACTGCCCGGCACTGCCCGCTGCGAGGTGGGAATTCTTATCCGGGAACCCGACCTACGACCGACCATGACACTCGAGGTCGAACCCCCCGAGCCGCCGGAGCTGGAGTTCGTCGACCCGAACGAGTACGAGGACGCGACCGTCAGCGCCGACGGTGCCGAGGAGATCGACTACCGCCGCGAGGAGCTACAGGCGTTCCTCGAGGAGGGCGCGTGGGCGGAAGCGTTCGACGAGTGGCGAGACGACACGGACCTCGAGGAAAACGAGTACGGGATCGCTCGCGACCTTGATCTCTTCGCCGGCTTCGACTTTTTCTGGGACGATTTTGCCGATCGCGTCGGCTACCACGCGCCCGGCATCCCGGAGGACTGGCAGGCTCGCGAGTACCACCCCGACCTCGACACGTGGGGGACGGTCTCCTCGATCAACGCCGAACTCACCGAGTTCGGCCAGATCGTCTCGGTCACGCTCAAAGAGGAGTACGTCGACTGGGAGGCCCAGTACGAACCGCCCGAGGACCTGCCCGATTTCGACTGATCGGTAGCTATCGGCGGGTCGTGCGGGCGACCGCACGACGGAGCGTTATTCTCGAGGGACCGCGATGTTCCGCGTTCGACCGCCGCAGTCGGGACAGGACTCGAGGGACTCCGCTCGCTCCCTGTGGCCACAGTCCAGACACTCGTAGTACGACTGCTCGGGCGTGTACGGATCTTGGTACACCATATCACACATTGGGCCAGCATCGCGAAAAAGCGTTACGGAGAGCCAAACCTGACTATTCATACAACAATAAGTAGCCATATTCGATTAAATACTGGACATTCGTACACTACCTGTCGTCGGGTGAGTTCACCGAGTCGCGACGACCGCGAACGTTTCCGGCCGCTCGCGGGCGAATTCGATATCGAAGCCGACTGACTCGAGCCGGGCCGTCGCCGTCGCGAGGTCGAACCGCTCCTCGAGCGGCGGGCCGGCTGCCGACTCGCCGTCGGCGGACCAGTCGACCGTGACCAGTCGGCCACCGGGCCGGACGACCCGCGCGAGTTCGGCGAGCGCGCCGTCGGTCTCGGCGGCCGGAGCCCTCTCCGCGTCGTCGGTCGTCTGCGGCGCGTACTCGTGGTGAGTCATCGTCGAGTACGCGCCGTCGAGTTGTCCATCGTCGACCGGTAGCGACGACACCTCGGCCGTGACGAACTCGACGGCGTCGGGGACGCCTTTCTCCCGATAGCGGTCGTGCATCGCCGACTGCACGTCCACCGCGTACAGGGTGTCGACGAACGGGGCGACGTCGTCCGCGTAGAACCCCGTCCCGGAGCCGAGGTCCGCTACGACGCCGTCCGCCGCCGGCTCGAGCATCTCGAGTAGTTCCTCGCGGGAACAGTACCGGTAGCGAGACGGGTCCTCGAGGGCGTCGGCGCGGTCGACGGGATACGTGTGAAATCCCATACGACCGCTCCGGACCGCTCGGCCTTCCGCGTTGTGTTACCCTCGGTCGCCGCCTGACTGTGCCACCGTACCACCGCGCCCGTTGACCCACGGACCCGATTGCTTTCCCTGCGTCTGCTACCGGCGGACGGAGACGGGATCGGTGGATACTCGGTCGTCCGGTCGCGACCCACGGACCGAACGAATGTCGGTTCGACGAACGGCCGGACGGCTCGCGCGCTACGACGCCCTTGTCCTGACCGCCGCGATCTGGTTTCTCGCGAAATTTCTCCGCTACGCCTTTCCGCCGCTGTTCGACTCGTTTCAGGCGAGTTACGGCGTCTCCGACGCGGTCCTCGGTACCGCGTTCTCCGGACTGTTGCTCGTCTACGCGGCTATGCAGTTTCCCTCCGGCGTGCTCGCAGACCGGCTCGGCTCGGTGACCGTCATCACGGCGGGCGCAGCCGTCGCGGCTGCCGCCGCGCTCGCGCTGGTCGTCGACTCGCCCTTTGTCGTCCTCGTCGGCGCGATGCTCGTGATCGGAGCCGGCACCGGCGCGCACAAGACCGTCGCCGTCCGCCTCCTCTCTCGAGCCTACCCCGCCCGGACGGGGCGAGCGCTCGGCGTCTTGGACACGTTCGGCGCGCTCAGCGGCGTCGTCGCCCCGGCCGTCGTCGTCGGCGTCGCGTCGCTGGCCCTCGGCCCCGTTGCGGGCTGGCGGCTGCTCTTTCTGGGCGGCGGGCTGGTCGGGGTGGCGCTCGCGGCGGCGTTCCGGGTTCGGGTTCCCAGCCGACTCCCGGACGAATCGAGTGGGGTCGAACCGACCTCGAGCGGGCGCGGCGGCGGAATCGCACAGTACGCGTCGCTCTTCCGCGATTGGCGGTTCTCGACGTTCGCCATGGTGACGATCCTGTTCTCGTTTACCTACAACGGGTTGGTCGCGTTCGCGCCGCGATACCTCACCGCGGAAGCGGGGCTCACGACGGCGACCGCGAGCCTGCTCTACAGTAGCCTCTTCCTCGCGAGTCTGGTACAGCTGGTGACCGGCAACCTCAGCGACCGGGTGGGGCGACTGCCTATCATCGTCGCGACGCTCGGGTTCGCATCGGTCGCGCTGGTCGCGTTCGTTTCGCTGACCGGGACGAGCGACCCGGTCCTACTCGGCGGACTGCTCGTCGCCGTCGGGATCGGCTCGCACGGCTTCCGGCCCGTCAGGGGCGCGTACCTGATGTCCGCCATCCCGGACGATGTCGCCGGCGGGGGACTGGGCGTCGTCCGCACGCTGTTGATGGGTGCCGGCGCGATCGCGCCCGCGATCGTCGGCGCGCTCTCGGAAACCGCCGGCTTCAGGGCCGCGTTCTGGCTGCTCGCGTCGGCCATCGTCGGTGCCACGCTCCTCGCCGGCCTGCTCCTGCTTTCCGAACGAGAGTGATCCCGCTGGGGCGGCGATTTACCGCGTAGCCGTACCCCTCGCCACGACGCCACCCCGCTGCGACGGAATCCTGTGAACAACCATGCAAAGAGTTAACACACTCTCGAGAGTATGGTATCATATGACACTCGAGGAGCGACGCGAGTACGTCTGCGTCCAGTGCGGGCGGCGGGAGACCGTCGGGGACGCCCTCCTCAGCACCTGTCAGCAGTGTGGGGGCGAGATGCGAAACGCCGAGTTGGTCCGCGACTAACGGCCTCCGGAATCGGCCACACCAGTAGCCGCTCCCTCGAGCGGTCGCGCCGTTCCGCCAGCACCCCGGGCGAGGTCGTACCAGACCGCAGTGACTCAGCGAGCGAGCACCACTGTGACTCCGAGCAGCACGAGGCCAACGAGGGCCGCGCTGCCACCGATCACCACATCGCCCGCGAGCGCGGCGACGCTTCCGGCCACGACGCCCGCGCCGCCACCGCCCGCGACGACCGCCTGCGGAAGCGACGGCTCGGCGGTTGCGTCCGCCCGAACGGCCTCGAGGTCTGCCCGGATCGCCTCGAGTTCTTCGGCTTGTTCCGCCCCATCCTCGACATCGTCGACTCGATTCTCGATCGCCTCGATCTGCTGCTCGAGCCCCGAAAGCTGCTCGGCGACCGTCGTCACGCGCTCGTCCATCGAGTCGATATCGTCATCGGCCGCCTGTACGTCGCCACGGAGCGTCTGGACCTCGCCGTCGAGGGTCCGGACGTCGCTATCGAGCGTCTCGATCGCCGAGTCGTCGGGGAGCGAGTCGACGGCCCCAGCGAGGTCGTCGTGATCCGTTCGAAGCGACTCGAGGCGATCGGCGAGTCCCGAGACGTCGTCCTCGATCGCCACGAGGTCCTCGTCACTCGCGGCTGTGTCGGCGATTTCGGCGGCCTCGTCGACCCGATCCGCGAGCGTCGCGAGGTCGTCGCTCACGCCGTCGATATCGGTTTCGACGGCCTCGAGCGTCGACGTGACCGCCTCGAACCGGTCGTCGTGTTCGTCCAGCCGCCGGTCGTTGTCGGCGGCTCGGTCGCCGGTCTCCGAGACCGTCTCGGTGAGCGATTCAGTCTCGCGCTCGAGGTCGGCTTGGAGGGTCTCGATATCGTCCTCGAGCGTCGTTCGGGCCGTCGTCACGCGCTTGTCGAGCGTCGCCTCCACGTCATCAATCCGGCCGGAAACGGTTTCCTCGACCTCGTCGACATCCTCGGAGACCGTCGATCGAACGTCGCTCACCCGGTCATCGAGGGCCGTCCGGATCTCGCTCACTTCCGCCTCGAGCGCGTCGTCGAGGTCGTCCACCTCGTCCGCGACGGCCTCGAGGTCCGTCGCAACGGTATCCACGGACGCGGCCACCGCATCGATCTCGTCGGTCGCGTCGGCAAGCGAGTCGTACACCTCGTCGAGTTCGTCGCCTGCGACCGTTTCGTCCTCGAGCCGTTCGACGGTCGCCTCGAGTCCCGCGAGATCGTCGTCGATCGCGTCCGTCACGGTCTCGATCCGACTCTCGAGGTCCGCGGCCGTCTCGTCGAGTCGCTGCTCGAGCGTTTCCTCGAGTGACCCTAGCTCCGACTCGAGGGAGTCGAGGTCCTCGTCGGTGTCCTCGAGATCGGCCGCCAGTCCGTCGACGGTCTCCACGGCGGCCGTCCGCGACTCGAGGTCATCCAGCATTTCCGAGACGCCCGCGATCGAATCGTCGAGGTCCGACACCGCCGCCTCGAGGTCCGTTAGATCGTCGCTGATCCCATCGACTCGCTCGTCGTCCGCTGCCGTTTCCTCGAGGTCGTCGATCACGTCCCGAACGGCCTCGAGGGCCGCAGCGCGGTCGTCTACCGTCTCGCGGACGGTCTCCAGTTCGTCATCGACGGCCGCGATCTCCTCGTCGACGGTCGATTCGACCGCGTCGAACCGGGCGTCGGTCCGCTCGGATTGCTCCTCGAGCCGGCCGGACACGCTGTCGATCCGCGTGCTCAGTTCCTCGAGTCGGCCGGAGACGCCGTCGATTCGCGTTTCGGCGCGATCGACGGCCGCTTCGAGATCGTCGAGGTCGCCGGTCAGTTCGGAGACGCGGTCGGTCACCTCCTCGAGGGCCGCTTCGGTCGCGGCGGTCTCCTCGAGATCGGTGAGAGTCGTCCGAATCTCGTCGAGGTCCGTCCGGACGGCGTCGAGCCCGTCTTCGACCGCATCCGTCCGCTCGGCGACGGTCTCGAGGTCGGCCGTCGCGTCTGTGAGCCGCTCGTCGAGGGCCCCTCGCTCGTCGGCCGCGGCGGTCTCGACGGCCTCGAGTTCGGCGTCGAGATCGCCCACCTCGTCCGTTAGCGCCGCGAGCGACTCCGAGAGCTCCCCGAGGTCGTCGTCGAGATCCTCGAGATCGTCACCGAGGTCGTCGACCGCGTCGTCGCTCGCGTGGGTTTCGCTCTCGGCCTCGAGATCGGTCAGGTCGTCTGCGAACGACTCGAGGCGCTCGTCGAGTTCGTCGACCGTTTCGGCCGCGGCCGTTCGTTCCTCGATGTACTCGAGGTCGTCGAACAGGGCCTCGAGGTCCTCGCGGACGGACTCGATCTCGGCGTCGCGGTTCGCGAGCCGGTCGAACAACTGGTCGATGGCGTCGTCGGTGCGCTCGGTCGCCCGGTCGGCGGCCGATCCGTCGTCGAACGCGAATTCGGTCGCCCCGCTCGCCGGGGCCGCCTCGTCCGCGCTCGAGGGTTCGTTGGTGCCGTCGGCGTCGCTTTCGGAACCTGCGGCTGACCGGGTGATCGTCACATCGGCCTCGACATCGTCTCGAGCCGCCGCGAGCGCGCCGGTGGCAGCGCTCGTCGCGGGGCCGTCCGCGAGTCGTACACCCCGGACCGAGAACGGGAGCGTCGCCGCGTCGAACCGACCGCCGATCAGGTACTCGACGCCCTCGATCGCGCCCTCGCCGGCGATCGCGATCGGGACGGACAGCCCCTGTTGGACGTCGCTCTCGTCGGCCTCGTCCCGGATCGCGTCGATCAACGCGGCGAGCAGGTCGTCGTAGGCCGCCGCGAGCGCGCTCTCGATCCCGCCCGCGGCCGCGTCCGGGTCGAGCGTGAACTCCTCGAGCACGCCGGCGACCTGCGACGGGGCGTGACCGGTGTCGCTCGCCGCGCGCTCGACGATCCACTCGCGGCCCTTCGGGATCGAAACGGCCATCGCCGGAACGCCGTAGTACGCGAGCGCGGCGCTCGTCGTCTGGGACTCGAGACAGATGCCGAGGCCGGTGTAGTTGTCGGCCGCGAGTTGGTCGTAGACGACGGCGAACCCTTTACTGATCGGCGTCGCATCGACCCCACGGTCGGCGAGGGCCGACTCGACGGCCTCGCGGTGGGCGTCGGTCGACGCCGACGCGTCGGCGAACGGGCCCGGCGTCGTGTAACAGAGTCGGCCATCCGTCGCGTCCGACAGGATGTCGTCAATGAGCGCGTCCAAGACCGCCGTCGCGGACGGTGTCGTCCCCGTCGCGAGTACCCCGTTCTCGAACAGCGATCTGGGCGTTTCCGCCGCTTCCTCAGCGGCCGCTCGAGCGTCCGAGCCGACCGCGTACGTCGTTCCGTCCTCCTCGATCGTGTGGCCCTCCCCCGAGAGCGCCGCGTCGTCGACCGGTATCGCGACCGGCGGGACCGATTCGATCGTCGAGCCGTCGCCCGCGTCGGTGACGGCCCGGATCGCCTCCGGTCCGATATCGAGACCGTAATCCATGTCCTCGGCAACTCGAACCGCCCTCTTGGAAGTTCGCCCCACAGTACCAGATGTGAAAATCGGTCCGCACCCGGTGTCGGTCCGCTCCCAGCACCCTCCGATAGAATTATTTCTCACCCGAGTACCTATTCCATACTCCTCTGAACTTTGACTGTTTTTGAGGGATAATGAAACTGTTACTCGGACCCTATACAGCGTATGAAACGCCATATCTCATTACGTCGCTGGTAGGTCGTGACACACGACGAGCAAAATCCTCCATGTTTATACATCAGGGCAGTGGTGGGTCACGTGTATGTCTGAAACCGGGACGGAGTCCCGTCCGCTGGTCCGACAGCTTCCGGATCCGACCACAGCGTCGAACGTTCGGTACAATCCGTCGCTCGAGGAACTGCGCGAGTTCGCCGAGCCCGCCGAGACGACGACCGAGTTCGGATCGGCGTCGTACGTCAGCGAGGTCCGCTCGCGGAGCGCGGACCTGACGAAAAACGCCGTCGACGACGACTTTACCGACCGCGATCACGAACTCGTTGACGACGCGCTCGACATCGCGGGCGACCGCGAGATGCTCTGCGTCGATCGACTGATGGGGCGTCATTCGGAGGCGGCGTTCTGTTGTCGCCTGTTCGTCCCCGTCGAGCACGCTCGAATCGCCTACGCGTGGGCGAGTCTGTTCGAGCCGACCGACGGACGAGACCCCGATCTCTACACCGTCCACCTGCCCGACTACGACGAAACCGCGATCCGCGTCCGGCCCGACACCGGCGTGACGACCGTCCTCGGAACGGACTACATCGGCGAAGCCAAGAAGTCGTTCCTCCGGCTGTACATGTACCGGATCAAACAGCAGGGCGGCCTCGGGCTTCACGCGGGCAGCAAACGGGTCCGCGTCCGCGACGCTGACGGCGAACTCCAGACCGTCGGACAGGTGTTCATGGGCCTCTCCGCGACCGGCAAATCGACCCTGACCTCCCACGGCTGCTGGCTCGAGGAGCCCGAAGACGCCGCGATGTTGCAGGACGACGTCTGTGGCCTCCTCTCGGACGGCTCCGTCGCCGGCAGCGAGGGCGAGGGGCTGTTCATCAAGACGATCGGCCTCGACGAGGACGAGCAGCCGGAACTCTACGAGGCCGCGACCACCGAGTCGGCGATCCTCGAGAACGTCGCGGTCGACGACGACGGCACCGTCCACTTCGACGAGGACCGCTACACCTCGAACTCCCGGGCGATCATCCGGCGCGACGAACTCGAGAGCGCCGACGAGGAGATCGACCTCGACCGGCTGGATCAGGTCTTCTTCATCACCCGAAACCCGCTGATGCCGCCGGTGGCCAAAC
Organism: Natrinema versiforme; assembly: GCF_005576615.1. Taxonomy (NCBI): domain Archaea; kingdom Methanobacteriati; phylum Methanobacteriota; class Halobacteria; order Halobacteriales; family Natrialbaceae; genus Natrinema; species Natrinema versiforme. Next base: position 2,224,134 of record NZ_CP040330.1, on the reverse strand, counting down.
TCGACGAGGAGCAGGCCGCCGTCGCGTTCATGCTGGGCGAGTCGATCGAGACCAGCGCGGGCGACCCGTCGCGGGCCGGCGAGTCGATCCGCGTCGTCGGCACGAACCCCTTCATCATCGGTCCCGAGGGCGAGGAAGGGAACATCTTCCACGAACTCATCGACATCCTCGACGCCGACTGTTATGTGATCAATACGGGGTACCTCGGCGAGCAATCGAAAGATATCGGCGTCACCGAGTCCGTGACGATCCTCACCGAGGCCGCCCGCGGCACCATCGAGTGGAGCCACGACGAGCAGATGGGGTTGACGATCCCCGACTCCGTCCCGGGACTCGACATCGAGGACTACTACGTCCCCGACCATGTCGACGATTACGACGACGCGCTCGCAGAGCTGCGCGCCGAACGCCGCGACTACCTCGAGCAGTTCGACCAACTCCGCGAGGAGATCAAAGCGGCCGTCTACTGATCGGCCGCTCCCACGCATCGGCGCGCGAACGACCCCGGCTTTCAGACCCGGTTCGTCCCCGAACTGCGGGGCGGCACTCGCCGCACACGAATACCGTTATATGTGTCGAGTTCTCACGGTTGGGTAATGAGCGCACAGGTACGAAAACCGACCGCGAGAGTATGCGAAGCGTGCGGTCGAGGCGAACAGTGGGACGAAAACCTCGAGGCCTGGCAAATCGCCCGCGACGACGGCGAGAAACAGGTCGGCAATCCACACTGCATTCACGAGTGGGACATCACCGGCACCTTCACGCCCGTCGGCGAGACGGACAGCTGATCGCCGCCCGTCGCCGAGAGCAGTCCTTTTCCCCCGAACGAGCGTAGCGGCTTCCATGCCGACCGTCTACGTGACAGCGCCGCCCGACGCGGCCGACGAACTCGCCGAGACAGTGGTCGAGGAGCGACTTGCCGCCTGCGTCAATCGACTCGAGACGACCTCGACCTATAGTAGCTCTTGAAACGATTCACACACCGATCGCAACGCTATCTTGCGATCGGGTGTGCATTGACTTTCAAGAGCTACTATACCGCTGGGAGGGCGAGATTCACCGCGACGACGAAGTCGTGTTACTCGCGAAGACGACCGACGACGCCTACGACGGCCTCGTCGCGCGCGTGCGGGAACTCCACCCCTACGACGTCCCCTGTATCGAGCGCTTCGACGAGGACGACGTCCTCGAGTCGTTCGCGGACTGGCGGGCGGACAGCGTCGAGTAATCGCGGTCGCGGGGAGCGTACGTCAGTCGCTCACAGACGACGACTGCCCGAATTAGCAACCCTTAAAACTCGCGCACGGGTTGTGACGGGTATGGCTGGAACCATCGAAGTGCTCGTTCCGGGTGGCCAGGCCAACCCTGGCCCACCGCTCGGTCCCGAGCTCGGACCGACCCCCGTCGACGTGCAAGCTGTCGTACAGGAGATCAACGATCAGACCGAAGCCTTCGACGGGACCGAAGTCCCCGTCACCGTCGACTACGAGGACGACGGCTCCTTCGAGATCGACGTCGGTGTCCCGCCGACGGCGGCACTGGTCAAAGACGAGGCCGGCTTCGAGACCGGCAGCGGCGAGCCCCAGAAGGATTTCGTCGCGGACATCTCCGTCGAACAGGTCAAGAAGATCGCCGAGCAGAAACACCCCGACCTGCTCGCCTACGACACGATCAACGCCGCGAAGGAAGTCGTCGGCACCTGCGCCTCGATGGGCGTCACCATCGAAGGCAACGACGCTCGAGAGTTCAAGCAGCGAGTCGACGACGGCGAGTACGACGACGTGCTTGCGGCTGAAGCGGAAGCGTAAGCCGCAAGCGCTCGAAGCGCGAACGAAGAGAGCGCTTCGTTGTCCTCGTGGACGGCGCGGAAGCGTAATCGACGCGCTCGAGACGCGAGCGAGAACCCGTTCTTTCGATTTTCCGTCTTAGAAGAGACGTATCACCGGTTTCCCTCTCTATTGGCTTGTCCACGCGCGAGTGAGTCGTCTCTCGATCGCTCGACGGACCGAGTCGGAGTACCGGCGTTCGACAGCGTCGATGAGACAGAGAAAGCGGCGCTGTGCTGGAGTCGAAGGAACAAGAACGGACCGCAGATTCGCGGCCGACCGGATCGCTAAATCTTGTTTGCGGGTGGGACGGTCCGATCGTCCGGACGCGCCGTCCCGGCCGCACCGAACACGACACGGAGACTTGCGCCGATGCCGAGCACGCCGGCGAGACCGGCGAGGGCGACGGTCACCGGCAGCGACAGTCCGGCGATTCCGCTGAGGAGCGCGCCGACGAGGATGCCGACACTGAACCGGTCGTCGCCGAACCGCGAGGCGACGGTACGGCCGATCGCGACGAAGCCGATCGCCGTCGTCACGGGCAGGACCGTCACCCCGAGAACCACCAGCGGAATGCCGAAGAACGCCCCGAGACTCGAGTCGACGATCAGATAGCCCGTGCTCGCGAGGCCGCCGACGACGAGCAGGCCCGGCACCCCGATACAGATCGAGATGATCGGACTGCGGCGCGCTTTCGTCACGGCCTGTGTGCCGGAGCGCTGGCACAGTCCGAGCACGATCATCGCGACGAGGACGGTCCCCGCGAACTGAATCCCCGCTTGAACGAGCGGCTCGAGCGAGCGATACGCCTCGAATCCACCACCGGACGACAGCGTGGCGACCGAGTCGAACGCCGCCGACCCCATTATAGTATATAAGTCTAATGGCCCCATAGACCTATGTTACATGAACCTGCATTATAGAACTTTCGATCGATGGGACTGTCTCTAATCGATGACTATCGCGGAACGCAGCAGTTCGGTATCCCGGTCTTGACTGCCGCAGTACCGCGTTGGCCGAGCGAGACGGTGAGAACTGCCGTGCGACGAGTGTACTGGCAGTTCGACGGGTTTAAGTTCGGGATGGCACTTGGTCCAAGGGAGACAGGCATCGCCTGTTTCACTGACCCGTAGGAGCAAACCCTGCGTACTACGGAGGTGAACGATGGCAGATTCGGATATTGAAACAGCAGTAGCCCGCGCACTCGAGGACTCGCCGGACCGGAACTTTACCGAGACGGTAGACCTCGCGATTAATCTGCGCGACTTAGACCTGAACGAACCGTCGAACCGCGTTGACGAGTCGATCGTCCTGCCGGCCGGAACCGGCCAGGAGACTCGGATCGTCGTCATCGCCGAAGGAGAGACCGCAGTCCGCGCCGAAGAGGCGGCGGACGAGGTCCTTTCGGTGGACGACGTGGCCGATCTGGACGACGACGACGCGAAGGACATGGCCGACGAGACGGACTTCTTCATCGCCGAAGAGGCGATGATGCAAGACATCGCCCGGCACCTCGGTACCATTCTCGGTCCCCGAGGGAAGATGCCGGACCCGCTCGCGCCCGACGACGACGTCGTCGAAACCGTCAACCGGCTCAAAAACACCGTGCAGCTTCGCTCCGGCGACCGACGAACGTTCCACACGCTCGTCGGCGCCGAAGACATGGACGCCGAGAACATCGGCGACAACATCGACGTTATTCTGCGTCGACTGCACGCCGACCTCGAGAAGGGGCCCCAGAACATCGACGCCGTCTACGTCAAGACGACGATGGGCCCGTCCGTGGAGGTAGCCTAATATGAGCGCACAGGCTGAACGCAAAACCGAGAACCTTCCCCAGTGGAAGCGAGAGGAAGTCGACGAACTCGCACAGATCATCGACGACTACGAGAGCGTCGGCATCGTCGGCATCGCCGGCATCCCCTCGAAACAGCTCCAGGACATGCGCCGCGACCTGTACGGGACCGCCGTGTTGCGCGTCAGCCGCAACACCCTGCAGACGCACGCACTCGAGGAAGCCGGACTCGACGACCTCGTCGAGCACATCGGGGGACAGGTCGGGATCATCGCGACCAACGAGAACCCGTTCTCGCTCTACAAGGAACTCGAGGCATCGAAGACCCCCGCCCCGATCAACGAGGGCGAGGTCGCCCCGAACGACATCGTCATCCCCGAAGGGGACACCGGTGTCGACCCGGGGCCGTTCGTCGGTGAACTCCAGGGAATCGGTGCGAACGCGCGCATCGAAGAAGGGTCGATCCAGGTCATGGAAGACTCGACGGTCCTCGAGGCCGGCGAAGAAGTCTCCGTGGATCTGGCGAACGTCCTCAACGAACTCGGTATCGAGCCCAAGGAGGTCGGTCTCGACCTTCGCGCCGTCATCGCCGACGGCGTCCTCTTCGATCCCGAGGATCTCGACATCGACATCGAGGCCTACCGGAGCGACGTGGCGACGGCCGCCGCTCGCGGACGGAACCTCTCGGTCAACGCGAGTTACCCGACCGAGTCGACCGCGCCGACGCTCGTCGCGAAGGCCACGGGCGAGGCCAAGAGCCTCGGCCTGCAGGCCGCGATCGAGGACGAAGCCCTCATGCCCGACCTCGTCAGCAAGGCCGACGCACAGCTGCGTGCGATCGCTGCCCAGATCGACGACGAGGAGGCGCTTCCTGACGAACTTCAGGACGTTGCGGCGGCCGCCGAGCCGGCGGCAGCCGACGACGAAGACGAATCGGCCGACGACCAGACCGAAGACGACGTTGAGACCGAAGACGCCGATGCTGACGCCGACGATGACGATGACGACGAAGACGACGGCGATGGCGCGGCCGGTCTCGGCGAAATGTTCGGATAACGACTACACGAGGACACAACAATGGAATACGTATACGCTGCACTCATCCTGAACGAATCGGGCGAAGAGATCAACGAAGACAACCTGACGAACGTGCTCGACGCCGCCGGCGTCGACGTCGAGGAGTCCCGAGTCAAGGCGCTCGTCGCCGCGCTCGAGGACGTCGACATCGACGAGGCAGTCTCCGAGGCCGCAGCCGTCCCCGCTGGCGGGGCCGCCGCAGGCGGTGCCGCGGGTGGCGAGGCCGCCGCTGACGAAGGCGGCGACGAAGCCGACGAGGAAGCCGAAGAGACCAGCGACGTGCCGGACACGACGGACGACGACGACGAGGACGACGAGGCAGACGGCGAAGGCCTCGGCGAACTCTTCGGATAACGTCGCGTCGATCCGGTTTCGACGAGCTGTCAACGCCGATTTTTCTTTCGACTCGAGGGCGAGTGGCGACGCCGTCCGTCTCGGACCAGCCCGGCTGCTGGCTTGATCGGCGAGTGCCGATCCGAGAGCCTATAACCGAGGGCGCGGCCAGAGCCGCCGATGCCCGCCTCAGTCGAGGTCGTCACCGAGCCGGCGCTGACACTGCAACTCCTCGCGTGGGTGCTCGCCGGTTCGCTGCTTGGCGGCTGTAGCGGGCTCGTTCCGGGGCTCCACGCCAACAACTTCGCGTTCCTGCTCGCGGGGGCCGCGCCGTCGGTTCCGGGCCCGCCGCTGTTCGTCGGCTGTGCGATGCTCGCCGCGGGCGTCGTCCACACCTTCCTGAACGCGGTCCCAGCGATGGCGCTCGGGGTGCCCGACGCCGAGATGGCGATCACCGCACTGCCGGGCCACCGGCTGGTCCTCGAGGGGCGGGGCTCCGAAGCGATCCGGCTCTCCGCGCTCGGCAGTATCCTCGCCGTGCTTGCGGCGGTCCCGCTCGCCGTCCCCGTGACTCGAGCCGTGACGGCCGCCTATCCGACGATTCGGGCGCACCTGTCGCTCGTTCTCGCGATGGTCGCGGTCGCCTTGGTCGCCTCGGAGCCCACGTGGCGCGGCCGGTTCGGCGGGCTGTGCTCGTTCGCGCTCGCGACCGGCCTCGGCGCACTCACGCTCGATCTCTCGGTGGACGCCCCGCTCGAGGCGGGCGGCACCCTCGCCCCTCTTTTCGCCGGACTCTTCGGTGCGCCAGTGCTGATCGACGCGATTCGCGGGAGCGGTATTCCGCCACAGGACGGTGAGGAGGTCACGACGTCTCGACGGTTCGTCGGGACGACGGCGGTCGCCGGCGCGCTCGCAGGTGCCGTGGTCGGCTACATCCCGGGGATTTCGGCGGCCATCGCCGCCGTCGCGGTGCTGGCGGTCGTCCCCGACGGAGCCAGCGACCGCGGCTACATCGTCGCGACCAGCGGCGTCGACACGGCGAACACCATCTTCGCGCTGTTCGCGCTGGTCGCCCTCGGCCAGCCCCGAACCGGCGTGTTGGTCGCCTTCGAGGAAACGGCCGCGCCGCTCGAGTTACCGATCCTGCTCGCGGGCGTGGTCCTCGCGGGCCTGCTCGGCTTCGCGCTCGTGATCGTCGTTGGGGACGCCTATCTCGAGTTGGTCGGTCGGCTCACCTACTGGAAGATTTCGGCCGCCGTTCTCGCCCTGCTGCTCGTCCTCTCGTACCTGTTTACCGGCCCGCTCGGCGTCGCGATTTTCGCCGCAGCGACCGCGATCGGACTGGTCCCGGTCCGATTGCGGTGCCGACGGGTCCACCTGATGGGCGTACTGATCGGGCCGTTGATGCTGGGTCTCTGATTCGCCGGCGACCGGATTCAGTCGTCGCTCGAGCCGGCCGCTCGAGCGGACGCCACGAGTCTCTCGACGCGCTCCCGCGAGACGGGGTTCGTCGTCTCGCCACCGCGTTTGAGCGCGGTGCCGACGATGACGCCGTCCGCGCCCGCCTCGAGACAGTCGGCGACCGTTTCGCTCGTCACGCCGCTGCCGACGAACACCGGCGCGCGGTCGCCGTCGGGACCGTCAAGCGTCTCGGCGACGCGCTCGATGTTCGCGATCGGCGTCTCCGCGCCGGTTCCGGGGCCGGAGACGATGACGCCGTCGGCCCCGCCCCGCTCGACCGTCTCGAGGGCTGCGCGTCCGATCTCGGTCTCGCCGATCGGCGTCGCGTGCTTGACGTGGACGTCCGCGAGGATCGCGACGTCGGCCTCGAGTCGCTCGCGCAACCGGAGCGTCTCGTGGGCGCGGCCCTCGAGGACCCCCTGATCGGTCGCGGCGCTGCCGACGTGGACGTTGACGCGGACGAAGTCGGCAGCGGCGGCCGCGGCGACCGACAGCGCCGCGGCGGCGTCGTTGCGAAGCACGTTGACCCCGACCGGTACGTCGACGGCATCCGTCAGCGCCGTCGCGAGAGCGGTCATCTCCGCGACGACGTGTTTCGGCACGTCCTCGGGATAGAACGGCGCGTCGCCGAAGTTCTCGAGGATGATGCCGTCGATCCCGCCCGCCTCGAGTCGGGCGGCGTCCTCGAGCGCGCGGGTGCGGACGGCTTCGCGGCCGTCTTCGTTCTCGTCCCCCTCACCGAACCCCGGTGCGCCGGGCAGCGGCGGGAGGTGAACCATGCCGATGACTGGGCAGTCAGTCTCGAACAGGGCCGAAACGGGCGGGCTTGCATCGAACGGACTCGAGGCGGTCATACCGGCTCTCCGCCCGCGATCGGGATAAGTGGTCGTGGGACCGCCGCGGATGCGGTCTGCGACGCGGCACCACAGTAGGCGGCAATGCCATCCCCGTCCGCGGTCGTTTTCCCAACGCCGTGACTACGGTCTGTCGATGACCGACGTACTCTCTCCGCTGTCGGTGGGCGATCTCGAGGCACCGAACCGAATCGCCGTCTCGCCGATGTGTCAGTACTCCTGTGACCCCGACGGGCTGCCGACTGAGTGGCACCGCGTCCACCTCGGGAGCCGGGCCGTCGGCGGGGCCGGCATCGTCATGACCGAAGCGACCGCCGTCTCCCCCGAGGGACGGATCACGCCCCACGACCTCGGCATCTGGAGCGACGAGCACGCGGCCGCGCTCGAGCCGATCACCGAGTTCGTCCGCGAGCAGGGCGGGGTGCCGGGAATCCAGCTCGCCCACGCGGGCCACAAGGCCAGCAAGAAGCGCCCGTGGGATGGCAACCTCCCGATCGGCCCAGACGAGACCGACCCCGACGGCGCGTCGGGCTGGGAAGTCCTCTCGCCGTCGCCGGATGCCTATCCGCCGTTCGACGGCGACCGGCCGGCGATGCGGAAGGCCGACGCCGAGGACATTCAGGGCGTGATCGACGCCTACCGCGCCGCGGCCGAGCGCTCGCTCGAGGCCGGCTTCGAGATCGCCGAGGTCCACGCGGCACACGGCTACCTGCTCCACGAGTTCCTCTCGCCGGTCACGAACACCCGCGAGGACGACTACGGCGGCAGCTTCGAGAACCGGACCCGACTGGTCCGCGAAGTGGTCGCGGCCGTCCGCGAGGTCTGGCCGGACGGCAAGCCGGTGTTCGTCCGTATTTCCGGGACGGACTGGCTCGACGACCGCGACTCGTGGGACATTGAGCAGTCGGTGCGACTGGCCGACGACCTCGCCGAACTGGGCGTCGATCTGGTCGACGTCAGTTCGGGCGGGCTCCACCCCGAACAGGCTCCCCCGGCTGGGCCGAACTTCCAGGTGCCGCTGGCCGAGCAGGTTCGGAAAGGTGCCGATATCGCCGTCGGCGCGGTCGGCGGCGTCACTGAACCCGAACAGGCCGACGCGCTGGTCCGGAACGGCCGGGCCGACCTCGTCCTCGTCGGTCGGGAGTTCCTCCGCGATCCGTACTTCGGGCTGCGCGCGGCCGGCGACCTCGAGCGCGATCCCGAGGCGGCCGCGAAGGAGTGGCCGATCCAGTACCGTCGCGCGGTCCAGCGGTAGTCACCGCAGCCGACTGCGGCGGGTGCCGCCCGCTCAGTCGTTGACTGTCCTGATCCCCGTCTCTTCGGGATTCGGGCCGCTCACCCGAAACCCGGGCTCGTCGCGAGCGGCGTGGACCCGTTGGGGGTAGGGGATCGTGATCCCCTCGCGGTCGAACGCGTCCATGATCGCTTCGATCATCGCCGTCTGGGCGTCGAGCTTGCGTCGCATCGTCGGATCGCCGATCCAGACGCGACACTCGAGGACCACCGCCGACTCGTCGAACCGCTTCGCGATCACCTGCGGGTTGGGCGCGTTCTTGATCTCCTCGAGGTCGCCGACGGCGTCGACGATAGCCGATCTGGCGTCCTCGAGGTCGTCGGTGTAGTCGACGCCGACGTCGACGTCGATCCGGAGCTGGTCGTTCTTCGAGTAGTTCGTCAGCGGACTGTTCGTGACCTGATCGTTGGGGACGAGGACGTGCTTGTCGCCGAACGTCTGGATCTTGGTCGTGAAGATGGTGACATCGGTGACGATGCCGGTCGTCTCGTCGACCTCGATCCAGTCGCCGACGGCGAACGGCCGCGAGAACAGCAGGATGAATCCGGCGAGCATGGCCGTCAGCGTTTCCCGAGCCGTCAGGGCGACGACCGCCGTGATCGCGCCCGCGCCGATGAAGATGTTAGTCAGGTCGATCCCCCAGAGGGTGAGCAAGACGGTCCCGGCGAAGGCGACGATCCCGATATCCGTGACGTGATAGGCGACCTCGCTCTGGTGTTTGGTGAGCGCGTTCGTCTGGGCCAACTTGTCGATCGATCGGTTGACGAACCTGATCGCGAGGTAGGCGGTGACGACCACCCCGGCGCTGATCAGTTGCTGGGCAGCGAGCCACCGGTCGATCAGCATCGTCTCGAGGGTGACCCTGAGCACGTAGGTAACCTGCCAGATCACGCTGAACGTGTAGACGGAGAGGACTACGACGATCGCGAGCACGAGGACGGCGCTCGCCTCGGCGAGTTGCCTGCCGTTGCGACGACGGACGATCGAACGGACGGACGAGGCACCCCTGATCCCGACGGGGAGCAGCGCGACGACCAGCAGGGTCGCGACCACCTGCGCCTCGAACGACGACAGATAGGTCTCTTGCAGCCACGGGATCGGCTCCGGTCGGAGGGGCGCTCGAAGCGGAAAGGGACTCGAGAGGAGACGGGACATTCGGCGTCGATGGTAGCGAGTCGGCGTATTTGAGGGCCACCCCGGCAGTTGCAACCGCCCGATCGCTGTCAGTCGGTCTCGTCGGCTGAACGATCCTTGAGAGACGCCGCGGGCCGATTAGGGTCGGTTAGCGGCCGTCGTAGTCGTCCAGCCAGCCGGTGACCGAGGACTGTAACGCGCCGGTCGTCGTCCCGATGTTCAGCAACTGGTAGCCGTTCCGCGCTTTCTCGTTGACATCGTCCATCCCGAATCCGAGCCCGCCGACCGGTACGCCCGCGTCGACGGCCGCCGACCGAATCGTCTCGACGGCTTCCTCGACCTCGGGATGGTCGACTTCGCCAGGATGGCCGAGCGAGACCGAGAGATCCAGCGGGCCGATGAAGACGAACCCGAGTTCGGGAACGTCGAGGATCGACTCGAGGTCGTCGAGCGCCGACGCGGTCTCTATCGTGACGCCGACGACGACGGAATCGTCTTCGCTCGTCGCGTAGTCGTCGGTGAGTCCCCAGCGGCTCGCGCGCGGATTCGCCATCCCGCGCCGGCCGGGCTCGCCGTCGTACTCGAACCGGCCCGCTCGGACTGCGGCCTCGAGTTCCTCGCTGCTGCCGACCCGCGGAAGGAACACGTTCCGAACGCCCGCGTCCAGCACCTTCCGAACCAGCGACGGATCGGTGTCGGGCACGCGCACCAGTAGCTCCGTGTCGGTGCCGTCGGCCGCCCGCAGGAGCGATTCCAGCGTCTCCGCGTCCCGCGGGCTCGGCCCGCCGTGCTCGAGGTCGATCCAGACGAAGTCCGCGCCGAGGGCCGCGTAGAGTTCGACGACCGCCGGGTTGTACGTGTTCTCGAGGACGCCCAGCGCGACCTCGTCGTTCTCGAGCGTCTCGCGGAGCGCGTTACCGCGCGGTTCCTGACTCATACCGCTGTCTTCCACACCGGCGGGCGACTAAAGTCTGGGGCTGAACGACCTAATTTCTGGGCCAGCCGATCTAAAACGGCAAGTGAAAGCGGATTACTCGTCTTTCCACTTGATCGAACAGCCACGGGAGGGCTGCCACTCGAGGTCGATGTCTTCGCCGGCCAGGACGGCGTCGATCGCTTCGCGGATCTCGAACCGGCTCGGCTCGTCGTCGGGGTTGGGGGCATCGTCGAGTCGGCCGTGGTAGGCCAGTCGGAACTCCCCGCCGTCCTCTCGCGGCTCGGCCGCTCGACTATCCGCGGTGCCACGCGCCGCGCTGTTCTCGAAGAGGAACGGATCCGGCGTACAGACAGCGCCGTACTCGCGGGCGACGGTCTGACTCTCGTCCCGGAGGTAGGCGTCGTACTGGACGTTCCCGTCGTCGACGAACTCCCGCATTTTCTCGAACGAATCTTCGGGGTACTCCTCGGCGTCGTTCGAGTTGATTCCGACAACCGACACGTCGTCGTACTCCTCGGCCAACTCGTTCAGCAGGTCGAACTTCGCCTGCGCGTACGGGCAGTGGTTACACGTGAACACGACCAGCAGCGCCTCGTCGTCGGCGAAGCTCTCGAGCGTGTACGTCTCGCCGTCGACGCCCTCGAGTTCGAACGCCGGCGCGGCGTCGCCGGCCTCGAGTTCCGACTCGGACTCTTGGAGAACCATATCGGATACTTCGAGTCGTTCGTCCTTAATGATCACGTTCGGGGCAGTCGCCTCGCTCGAGTCAGAGACGACCGCGACGACTTACATATTAGTACCCCCGGCCGCATCGACTGGGTATGAAGACGCTCGAGGTCACCGACGAACAGTACGCGTTCATCCAGCACCTCCGCGAGGAAATCTCCGACTCGGTCGTCGGCAAGTACGGCTTCGTCCGCGAACGGGACGCCGTCCAGTTCCTGATCGACAACCTCGACGAGGACATCGAGATCGACATCGACGGCGAGTTCGACTCCTCGGCGACCGACGATGTCGCCGCGTCCGTCGGGGCCGCGATCGAGGGCGACAACGATCCCCACGAACTCGAGGAGGTCTCCTACGTCGAAGGCGAGGCTCCGGCGGCCGACGAGGTTCTCGACGAGGAGGCCGACGACCCCGATTCCGAGTCTGACGGGGTGGACGACGGCTCGAGCGAAGACGAGGCGGACGACAAAGCGGAATCCGACGGCGAATCGGACGCCGACGACAGAGCCGACGGGACCGCAGACGACGACAGCGACGACGGCGGCGACGGTGACGGCTCGGCCGACGACGACGATATGTTAGACGAGATGATGAGCCTGCTCGAGACCCACGACGACAAGTGGGACGAATCGGACTCAGCGGACTACCGGTACACCGTCGAACTCCCCGACGGATCGACCGAACAGGTCCAGACGAAAGACGACGTGCGAGCGCTGCTGTTCAAGAATTACCGATAATTCTCAGTGCAGCGCACGCGTTCGAAAGCGGTCCATCGGACGAATGTCAGAACGCATGACTAACATGCCGTAGTCACAGTCACTATTTCTTGCAGTGAGTATTATACGGCGGACGTGGAACCCTCGGAGCGGTTACAATGGCTCGCCCGCATTGGTTCCAGCTCGAGGAAGAGATTACCTGCCCCAATTGCAATCGACGCGTGCCGATGCAGTCGCGAATCTGTCCGCGCTGTGAGTCGTCGCTGCATTAGAACAGTGGTTCCGGGAGGCGTCTATTCAGTGTCTCTGCAGCCGTTCTCCCGCGAGGTTCCGACCAGCGTCGAAATCGACGGCGAGTAGCAACGCCTTTTTGCCCACCCTGCGATGAGGGTGCATATGAGCGAACGCGAGGTGCTCGAGTTGCTTCGTGAGAACGCGCGCTACTCCGCGGCGGATATCGCGCGAATGACCGACCTCGAGGAAGCCGAGGTCGAGGCGACCATCGAGGAGCTCGAGGCAGCGGGCGTCGTCCGGGGGTACCAGGCGGTCGTCGACTGGGACAAACTGGAAGACGAACGCGTCCGAGCCGAGGTCGAGTTGAACGTCACGCTCGACCGCGAGACGGGCTACGACGATATCGCGGAGCGCCTCGCACGGTTCCCGCAGGTCAAAGCCCTGCGGCTGATCAGCGGCGATTACGACTTCGATATGGAGGTCGAGGGCGACTCCATCCGCGAGGTCTCGCAGTTCATCAGCGAGAAGGTCGCGCCGGTTCCCGAGATCACCCAGACGGTCACCCACTACGTGATGACCTCCTACAAGGAGAACGGGATCGAACTCGGCGACGGCGAGGGCGACGACCGCCTCTCGTTCTCACCCTGACCATGACGTTCGAACTGTCAGACCGCGTGCGAACGGTGCCGCCCTCGGGCATTCGCCGCTTCTTCGAGATCGCCGAGGAACGCGACGAGGTCATCTCGCTCGGCGTCGGCGAACCCGACTTCGCCACGCCGTGGGCGGCCCGCGACGCGGCGATCACCTCTTTAGAGCAGGGAAAGACCTCCTATACGGCCAACCGGGGCAAGCGCGAACTCCGCGAGGCGATCGCGGACTACGTCGCCGACCGGTTCGAACTTGGCTACGACCCCGACGAGGAGATCCTCGTCACCGCCGGCGCGAGCGAGGCGGTCGATCTGGCCTTCCGGGCGTTCGTCGACCCCGGCGACACGGTCGCGATCGCCCAGCCGTCGTACATCTCCTACGAACCCGGCGTCATCTTCGCCGGCGGCGAGGTGCTACCGGTCCCGACGAGGGAGGAGGACGACTTCCGACTCACCGTCGAGGGCCTCGAGGCGGCCGGCGCGGCCGACGCGGACATGCTGGTCCTCTGTTATCCCAACAACCCGACGGGCGCGATCATGCCCGCCGAAGACCTCGAGCCAGTCGCCGAGTTCGCCCGCGAGCACGATCTGACGGTCCTCTCGGACGAGATCTACGCGGAGCTAACGTACGACGGCGAGCACACATCGATCGCGAGCTTCGAGGGGATGCGTGAGCGCACCATCGTCTTCAACGGCTTCTCGAAGGCCCACGCGATGACCGGCCTCCGACTTGGCTACGCCCTCGGTCCCGCCGACGCCATCGGCGCGATGAACAAGATCCACCAGTATACGATGCTGTCCGCGCCGACGACGGCCCAACACGCCGCCCTCGAGGCGCTCGACTCCTGTGCGAACGAGGTCCAAGAGATGGTCGATCAGTACGATCGCCGCCGGCAGTTCGTCCTCTCGCGATTCCGCGAGATCGGGCTGGACGTCTTCGAGGCCAAGGGCGCGTTCTACTGCTTCCCCGAGGTTCCCGAGGGCTTTACCGCCGAGGAGTTCGCCGAGGAGGTCCTGCGCGAGCAGGGCGTCGCGGTCGTCCCCGGCGACGTCTTCGGCGACGGCGGCGAGGGTCACCTGCGGATCTCCTACGCGACCGGGCTCGAGGACCTGCGGAAGGCGCTGAACCGGATCGAGGCCTTCGTCGAAGAACACGTCTGAGGCCGACGACGATATCACGAACAGTTTTTCTCGGTCGCCCGCGCTCTCCGTAGTATGGTCGACTATCGTCCCATTCCGGACGAACGGGACGTGTTCCACGAGTATCGCAGCTACGCGTTCCGGCCCGAGGAAGGGGTTCCGGCGTACGATCCCGCGGACCACGAAACGCCGCGGGACACCCTCGGCTCCCGGCGCGGCGTGTACGAGGACGGGGCGGCTGACGACGCAAAGCCGCGCAGCGTCTGTCGGCACTACTGGCTCGAGTCGCGCGTCCGGGGCGATGTCCATCGAACCGCCGGGCTGGCGTCGGTCGCGACCCCGCCCGAGTACCGCCGTCGCGGCTACGTCCGGCAGTTGCTCGCCCGGTCGCTCGCCGAGTATCGCGACCACGACGTGCGGTTCTCGGTCCTGTGGCCGTTCCGGTATCGGTTCTACCGGCAGTACGGCTGGGATACCTGCACTCGGCTCGTCACTCACGAGTGCGAACCGAGCGTGCTCTCGGTCGCGTCCGACGCCGTCGATCGGGACGCGGGGTCGTTCCGCCGACTCGAGGCCGACGAGTACGAGGCGCTCGAACCGGCCTACGAGACGTACGCCGACCGGTACTCGCTCGCCCTCGAGCGCGACGAGGAGTGGTGGCGACACCGCGTCTTCGCCGGCTCCGAGCGGGACCCCTTCGTCTACGCGTACGAGCGCAACGGGCAGGTACGAGGATATCTCGTCTACACGATGGACGGGACGGACGGCGATCGGACGATGGTCGTCTCCGAACTCGCCGCCATCGATCACGACGCCGTGCTGGCGCTGCTGTCCTTTTGCTACGATCACGAGTCACAGGTTCAGCGCGTTCGCCTCCGCGTGGCCGACGACGTGCCGCTTCGTGCGATCGCTCGAGAGCCGGACCAGATCGAGACGACCGTCGCGGACGGGCCGATGGTCCGCGTCGTCGACATCGCGGAGACGCTGTCCGCAGTCGCCTACCCCGACCGCGACGCGACCGTGACGATCGCCGTCGAGGACCCGCTCGCCGAGTGGAACGACGGCACGTTCCGCCTCGCGGTCTCGGACGGTCGCGCCGACTGTCGCCGACTGCGCGATCACGAGACTCTGCAGTCGTCCGCCGACGTTCGCCTCGATATCGGCGCGCTCTCCCAGCTCGTCGTCGGGTTCCAGTCCGCGGCCGCTCTCGAGCGAACGGGGCGACTCGAGACGACGGACGCGTCGTCGCTCGAGACGATGTCGACGCTGTTTCCCGAAACGACGGTCTTTCTCGGAGACCGGTTTTGAGCAGGTCGGCGGCTCGCGGGGAGTCCATTCGGTTCGGGATGACGGACGGGATTCGCGACCGGGCGGCGAACCATGTTACTGAGAGACACGCCATCGCTCGGCCACGACACTCAAATAGGGGTTTCACAAACTATGTGCTGACTGTCTGTCGATGATGTCAACGGCCGCGAGAGGCGATTGCCTCGGACGCGAAGGGGGGACGAATCCGTCGTCCGACGGGGGTGGCGAGTCGTGACCATGCGATCCGTGCCGATCGTCGACCGGGTGACGGACGCCTTTTTCGCACTCGATACCGGCTTTCGGTTCACGTATCTCAACGAGCGGGCCGAAACGCTGCTCAAGCGCTCCCGCGAGGACCTGATCGGACGGGTCATGTGGGACGAGTTCCCCCAGACCGTCGAGACGCAGTTTCCGGACGGATTCCACCGCGCGATGGACGAACAGGTCCCGGTCTCCTTCGAGATTTATCACACGCACCTCGAGACCTGGTTCGAAGCGCGGGCCTATCCGTCGACGACCGGACTGTCCGTGTACATGCGCGACGTTACCGAGCGGCGGGCACAGGAGACGACGGTGGCCCAACACGCCGCCGTCGTCGAGGCGATCCGGGACGCCGTCATCACGCTCGATCGCAACCGCGAAATCGTCGCGATCAACGGCGCGACCGAAACCCTCCTCGGGGCGGATCGGTCGGCACTGGACGGCGAGCACGTCGAAACTCTGACCGAACTAGCGGGCATCGACGACCAGCACGCCGTCGATATCGGGCAGGCGATCACCGACGTCGATGTCGGCAACGCGGATCGCCGGCAACTCGAACTCCCCTACACCGGTCCGGACGGCGACGACCGGATGGGCGAGTTCCGGTTCGTCCCGATCGAGGACGACACCGCGACCGTCGCCGCCGTCGTTCGCGATATCACCGATCAACACGAGTACGATCGCGTCGTCACGTCGCTCCACGAGATCACCCGCTGGCTCCTCGAGTCCGACGATCCGGAAGAGATCTGTGCGATCTCGGTCCACGCCGGCGGCGACCTGCTCGACCTCCCGATCAGCGGCGTCTGGCTGCTCGAGGAGGAACAGGGCTATCTCGAGCCCGTGGCCGGGACCGCCGGCGCACACGACGAGTTCGGCGGCCTGCCGCGGTTTAACCCCGGCGAAGGCCTCGTCTGGGACGTCTTCGAGGCCGGCGAGGTCGAACGGTTCGACGACCTCGAGACCGTCGGCGAACTCTACAATCCGGACACGCCGCTCCGGTCGGAGATCATCGCCCCGATCGGCACCCACGGCGTCCTCATGACGGGCGCGCTCGACCCCGACCGATTCGACGAGACCGACGTCGACCTCATCTCGACGCTCGTCGAGAACACGCGGGCCGCCCTCGACCGAGCCGATCGGGAACGGGTCCTCCGGGATCGAACCGCCGAACTCGAGCGCCAGACCGAGCGCCTCGAGGCCGTCGCAGACGTGCTCTCGACCGATCTGAAAGACCAACTCACGGCCGTCGCCGACGCGCTCGAGGACGACACGGCCGACGAGTGGGAGTTCCCGCTGGCCGAGGACACCGTCGAAACGACGCTCGACCGCGCCGAGGGCCTCGTCGACGACGTCCGGGAGTTCGCCCGGAACGCCTCGGCCGTCGGTACCCGCAGTCGGCTCCGCCTCGAGTCGGCGATCACCGACGCCGTCAGCGAGTCACGCCTCGACGCGGACAGCGTCATCGTCGACGGTTCGGCCGCGCTCCGAGCCGATCCCGACCGCTTCGTCCACCTCCTCGAGACGGCCTTCGACAGCGCCGTCGCGCGGGCCGACGGCGACGTGAACGTGACGATTCAGATCGGCCTCGTCGGGTTCGAGGACGGCGGCAGTCGCGGCTTTTTCCTCCTCGACGACGCCGCGGAAATCCCCCCGAACGCACACGACCGCGTGCTCGATCCGACCCACGACGACGACACCGCGATCGACGGGCTCGGCCTCGCTCTCGTCCGGGCCATCGCCGAAGCCCACGACTGGGAGTGTACCGTCTCCAACGGCGCGAACGGCGGGACCCGGATCGAGATTCGGGACGTGACGACCCTCGAGCGCCGCCTCGAGTAGGCGGCCGGGACGAGAAGAGCGAGGCGGACTGCTTAGCGGGGGACCGTTCCGGTCATGACGTAATACTCGTGGTGGGGCTCTCGGCCCCACAGCGCCGGGTCCGACAGCGGTTCGTGCTCGATCTCCGTCAGGCCGTTCCGCGCGAGGAACTCGCGGAGGTCGGCGGGCGGGCGGCCGTCGTACATCGGCAACTCGTCGTGGATTGCCTCGTACTCGTCCCACGGCTCGTCGTGGTCCCAGTACCCCTCGATCAGGAGGATGTCGCCGCCCGGTTCGACGACGCGCTGCCACTCGTCGATCGCCGTACTGGGGTTCGGAAGCGTCCAGGTGAGGTGGCGGGCCGTGAGCAGTTCGACGGCGTCGTCGGGAACCGCGAGCGACTCCGCGTCCCCACGGTGGAAGGCAACCGAGCGGTCGGCCCGTTCAGCTTTCGTCCGTGCACGCTCGAGCATCTCCGGGGCGAAGTCCACGCCGGTAACGTCGTGGCCAAGTTCCGCCAGCAGCAGCGACACGACGCCGGTCCCACAGCCGACGTCGAGGGCTCGCAGGGGGTCGTCACCGGTCCACTCGCGGAGAACCGACAGCCACCGCTCGCGCTGTTCGTCAGTGTGGATGCCGTGATGGCTCGCGTCGTCGAACGTCGCGGCGCGGTCGTTCCAGTGCTGTCGGACGAGGTCCTTGACGGCGTCGTCGGTCCGATTCGGTTGTGTCATGTGTGCTCTTTCGTCGGTGTCCCTACTGAACGCACGAGACGATTGTGGACTCGAGGAGGTACAACGCCGTCACTCCCGGACGACGGAGTCGCTCGCAATATCGCGACAGAGTTGGCGGTAGCCGTCCCGGGCCAAGAGCTCCTGCATCGTGTCGTCGACCTCGACCCGGCGGACTGCCAGCCGGTCTCTGAGTTCGGCGTACTCCTGACTCGAGCGGCGTTCGGCCTCGTTCTTCTGATCGTCCAGTAGCGCCTTCTTCGAGGCGAGCGCGAAGAACTCCCGGAGCTGCTCGTCGTAGGTCGTCCGGAGCAGCAGTTGATCGATAACGCCGACCAGTTCGTCCTGCGAAACGGGTTTGACCAGGTAGTCGTCGAACCCCATCTCGATGATCTCGAAGTCGGGCTCGACCGCCGTCACCATCGCGACCCGGCACTCGAGGCCTCGGTCCCGAATCGTCTCGAGGACGGTCGACCCCGAGAGCCCCGGCATCCGCCGGTCGAGGAGGACGACGTCGATCGAGTCGTCGATCGCCGCCAGCGCGTCGGCCCCGTCGGCGGCCCTCTCGACGGTACACTCCTCCTCGAGCCACGCGGTATAGAGGTTCGCGAGGTCGGGTTCGTCTTCGACGATCAGGACGGATGGGGTGTCGGTAGTCATCGGAGCCTCCGAAACTGTTGGTTCGTTGGACTACTCGCGGCGATTGTATATCAATATGTCGGACAATAGACGGCGAACGTGGCAGTGGTGACGGATATTACCGCTTTTCCGTGGCAAATTCTCGAGAATGGAACTCGGATCCGACTCAATTGGTCGCGCCGGTGCGGTCGTCACTCGAGTTCCCGTTCGATCGTCGCGCGTCGCTCGCGGATCGCGGCCGCGTCGGTCTCGATCGTTCGGTCGCCGATCTCGACTGCGAGCGTCCCGTCGTCGGTCGCAGCGCCGAGTTCGACGACGGGCGCGACGCCGTCGAACGCCTCGCGAACTGCCTCGACGGACTCGGTCTGGATCAGCGCGCGACCCGGCTGTTCGCCGAACAGCGCGCCCGCGGGGTCCTCGCTCGGGATCGACACCTCGAGGCCGGCGTCCTCGGTGACCATTTCGGCGAGGGCGACGGCGAGTCCGCCGTGGCTGATGTCGTGGACCGCGAGCGTCGAGTCCGCATCGGCGACCGCGGCCAGCGCCTCGATCAGGCCTGCGGGGTCGTCGGGCAGGTCGGGGAACCGGTCGCTGCCGCCGAACTGCGCGAGGTACTCGGAGCCGCCGAGGCGAGTATCGCCGGCCTCGAGGCCGAGGTCGCCGACGAGAAGCAGGTCGCCCGCGGACTCGACCGACAGCGGCGGCGCGTCGTAGCCGTCCTTGGCGCCGACCATCGCCAGCGTCGGCGTCGGCGGGATGGGTCCCGCGACGGAGTCGTTGTACAGCGAGACATTGCCGCCGACGACCGGCGTCGACAGCGTCTCGCACATTTCCGCGAGTCCGTCGACGATGCCCGTGAAGCCGCCGTACACGTCCGGTTTCTCGGGGTTGCCGCCGTTGAGACAGTCGACCGCGGCCAGCGGCGTCGCGCCCTTGGCCGCGATGTTCGTCGCGTTCTCGAGCGCGATCGCGCGGGCCCCCTCGTAGGGTGCGGCGTCGGTCCAGTTCGGCGCGGCACCCGACGAAATCGCGAGTCCCTGCTGGGCTTCACGGACCGCAATAATGGCGGCGTCGTCGCCCGGCCCGACGCTCGTCCGCACGCCGACCTCGTGGTCGTACTGCCGGTAGACCCACCGCTTCGAGGCGGTGCTCGGACTCGAGACGACGGCGTCGAAGGCCGCCTCGAGGCCGACCTCGGGGCGGTCCGTTTCCGGCTGTGCCGGTTCCTCGGACGCGAGATCGTTCATCGGCGCGCCCTCGCCGAGGAAGTAGGCATCGACGTCGACGACGGTTTCGCCCTCGAACGTGCAGGTGTAGTTGCCGTCGGTGACTTCGCCGATGACCGAGCAGCCGAGGTCGAACCGCTCGGCGATCTCGCGCACGCGGTCGACGTTCTCGGGTGCGACCTCGTAACACATCCGCTCCTGCGATTCGGCGAGCAGGATCTCCAGCGCGTTCATGTTCGGCTCGCGCTGGTGGACCCGCTCGAGTTCGATGTCGGCGCCGAGGCCGCCCTTGGCGACCAGTTCGCTCGAGGCACCGCCGAGGCCGGCGGCACCGAGGTCGCGAGCGGACTCGATCAGGGTCTCGTCGACGAGCGCTTCGTTGGCCTCGATGAGCAGCTTCTCCGAGTAGGGGTCGCCGACCTGCACCGCGGGTCGGTCCTCGGTCTCGGCGTCCTCCGCGAGGTCCTCGCTGGCGAAGCTCGCGCCGCCGAGTCCGTCCCGACCCGTGCCGTTGCCGACGAGCACGAGCTTGTTCCCCGGTTCTTGGGCTTCGGCGGTAACGAGTCGCTCGTCGTCGGTCAGGCCGACGCAAGCGACGTTGACCAGCGGATTGCCCTCGTAATCGGGGTGGAAATCGACGCTACCGGCGACCGTCGGCACGCCGATACAGTTCCCGTAGTGGCTGATCCCCTCGACGACCCCCTCGAAGAGGTACTGCGAGTGGTCGTCGTCGAACTCGCCGAAGTACAGCGAGTCCGCGAGCGCGATGGGGTAAGCACCCATCGAGAGGGTATCCCGGACGATGCCGCCGACGCCGGTCGCCGCGCCGTCGAACGGGTCGACGTAGGAGGGGTGGTTGTGGCTCTCGATGCCCAGCGTGATGTACGTCTCGTCGTCCAACGCGACGACCGCCGCGTCGTCGCCCGGCCCGACGACGACCTGCTCGCCCTCGCTGTCGAACGCCGACAGCAGCGGTCGCGAGGAGCGGTACGCGCAGTGCTCGCTCCAGAGGTTCTCGAACAGCGCCACCTCCGCTCGAGTCGGTTCCCGCCCCAGCTCGGAAACGACGAGTTCGCGGTCCGAATCGGCAAGACTCATTCATCTAGGTGGTGAAAGTCGGTCGGTAAATGGGTTTCTATATGCACGTTCGTGGATACCATCGGACGGTCGCGCGACCGTCGAGTCGCGGACCGAGTCGCTTTTGATCAGGCCGCCTAAACGTGTGCTCGTGCTGTCGGTCGAACTTCACACGCACTCGTCGCTGTCCTACGACGGCCGCGACCCGGTCGAGCTCATCCTGGAGCAGGCCGAAGCCGTCGGTCTCGACGCGATCGCAGTGACGGACCACGACGAAATCGACGCGAGCCTCGAGGCCGCCGAGCGTGCCGCCGACTACGGACTGGTCGGAATCCCGGGCATGGAGATCTCGAGCAAGGCGGGCCACGTGCTCGGGTTGGGCCTCGAGGAAGCCGTTCCGCCCGGCCTCTCCTTCGAATCGACGCTCGAGGCGATCCACGAGCAGGGCGGGCTGGCCGTCGTCCCCCACCCGTTTCAGGAGTCGCGCCACGGCGTGATGGCCCGCATCTCCCGCGAGCAACTCGCGCTGGGCGACGCGATCGAGGTCTACAACTCCCGGCTGTTCACCGGGCGAGCCAACCGACAGGCCGAACGCTACGCCCGGTCGCGAGATCTGCCGATGACCGCCGGTAGCGACGCCCACATCAGCGAGATGGTCGGGCAGGCGGTCACCCGCGTCGACGCCGACGAGCGCTCCGTCGAGGCGATCCTCGCGGCCATCGCGGACGGTCGAACGACCGTCGAAGGAAAGCGAACGCCGTGGCGGATCAGCATCCAGCAGTTCGCCGGCGGCGTCACGCGACGACTGAGCCACGTTTTGAAACTCTTCCAATGACCGAGCCGACGCTCCGCGGTGCCGACCCGACGACGGTTCGTACCGCGCTCGAGGACGACGACCCGTTCCCGGGATCGGCCGGCTTCGCGGGAGCGGTCGACGGCCGCCTCGTTCGCGACGTGCTCGGCCGCGTCCCGCTGTTTGTCGACGGCGCTTCCGAGACTGGCGGCGACCCAGTATGGGCCTTCGAGCCGACCGCACTCGAGGAGCCGACGCTCTTCCCGGCCGGTGCGGCCGCGCCCGCCGACGGCCCGCTGCCCGATCCCGAATCGGGCTGGGCACTGCCGGATCCCGACCCGCTCGAGGGCGACGCTGCGCTCGAGGCGCTCGAGGGTGCGATCCAAATGGCGACCGACGCCGTCCGCGACGACGACCGCGAGATCGCCGTCGCCTTCTCCGGCGGCGTCGACTCCGCACTGGTCGCCGAACTGCTGGACGCCCCCTTGTACGTCGTCGGCTTTCCCGACAGCCACGACGTCGAGGCCGCGCGCACGGCCGCCGACGCGATGGGCCGCGACCTGACCGTCGTCGACCTCGAGCCGGCCGACCTCGAGCGCGCCGTTCCCGAGGTGGCACGGGCGACCGGCCGCACGAACGCGATGGATATCCAGATCGCGCTTCCGCTGTATTTGGTCGGCGAACGCGTCGCCGCGGACGGCTTCGACGCCCTCGCCGTCGGGCAGGGAGCCGACGAACTGTTCGGCGGCTACGAGAAGGTCGTCAGGCTCGACCACCGGGTCGACGCCGAGACGGTCCGCGGGGCCGTCCGCGAACAGCTCCGAAGTCTGCCCGATCAGCTGCCGCGGGACGTGCTGACGATCGAGGCGACGGGGCTGGAGCCGGTCGCGCCGTTCCTTCACGACACCGTGGTCGAGGCTGCGCTTCGACTGCCCGACGACCTGCTGGCCGACGCGGACGAACGGAAGCGCGGCTTCCGCCGGGTCGCATCGCGGTATCTCCCCGACGAGGTCGCAACACGGGATAAGAAGGCGGTCCAGTACGGCAGCCTCGTCGCCCGTGAACTCGACCGGCTTGCTCGGCAGGCCGGCTACAAGCGACGGATGGACGACCACGTCACGAAGTACGTCGCGTCGCTGCTCGAGGACCGCGATACCGACCCGACCGCGTGATTTCCCGGCCGTTCCTCACGACGGCAGCGGGCAGAGACTCGCCGTGAAGACCACCGTCTCGTCGGTCTCGTTTCTCGCACCGTGGTCGACGCCGCGCTCGTGATGGACGACGCCGGGCGCGTCGACCTGTTCGCTTTCCTCGCCCCGTATCACGGTCACCGTCCCCTCGAGCACGTGGAAGACGTTCGTGCTCTCGGCGTGTTCGTGCGCCTCGAGTTCCGCGCCCGGCCCGAGGGCGAAAGCCTTCACGAGGACATCGTCGGTGACGACCAGTTCCGCGGTCACGACCTCGCCGTCTCCCGGCTCGAGGTCGGCGATCGAATCGGCGTATGCGTCGAGCATATCGTCCGATTCGACGGGCGGAACTAAAACGGCGGGGGAGAGACGGGCGAACGCGAGCGACCGGCGCGGCCCGCCTCGAACCGTCGAGATCGCAGTAGAAGAGAGAACGGCTCGCTGCTCCGCACTGCCGCGATGTGCCGACTCAGTCCTCGGTCTCGGTCGGCAGCTTGTTCTGCGGTTCGTACGTGACGTTCTCCGAGACTTTGCGGCGGTTCTGCTCGCCGATCCGGTCGGCGACTTCGCCGACGACGTCCTCGAGGTGACCTTGGACTTCGCTGTCGTCGTCCTTGACGAGCGCCCCTTCGCTGCCGTCGGCACCGAAGTCGGGGTGGATCGGGATGCGCCCGAGCAGCGGGACATCGTACTTGTCGACGATGGTGTCCGCGCCGCCGGTTCCGAACAGCCCGTGCTGGTCGCCACAGGACGGGCAGATGAAGGAGCTCATGTTCTCGACGACGCCCAGCACCGGCGTGTCGTGTTTGTTGAACATCTGGATTCCCTTTCGGGTGTCGTCGAGCGCCATCTCCTGTGGCGTCGTGACGACGACCGATCCGGTCACCGGCATCGACTGGAGCAGGTTCAGCGTCGCGTCGCCAGTTCCCGGCGGCAGGTCGACGATGAGGTAGTCAAGTCGACCCCACTCGACGCCCTCGAGGAACTTCACCATGAACTTGTTGACCATCGGACCCCGGAGGATGGCGGGATCGTCGTCGTCTTCCATCATCATCCCCATGCTGATGAGACGGACGCCGTCCGAGCGGGGCGGCACGATCTCCTCGTTCGGCGTCACGCCCGGATCGCTCTCGGGCGGCAGGATCTGGGGCACGTTCGGCCCGTGGATGTCGGCGTCGAGCAGGCCGACCATCGCGCCGCGTTTCTCGAGTCCGGCCGCGAGGTTGGCCGCAACCGTCGTTTTGCCGACGCCACCCTTCCCGGAGGAGACGGCGATGACGTTGCGAACCTGCGGGAGTACCTCCTCGTCGAAGCCGTGGTCCTCGCCGACGTGCGCTCGCAGGTCGGCCTCGAGACCCGCCTCTTCGACGACATCACGGATCCGGTTGCCCAGTTCCAGTTCGGAGGGGGCATACGGCGCGTTAAACGCGACCGAGATCCGGGCCGTCTCGTCGTCGATCGTGAGGTCGTTGACCAGTCCCAGCGAGATGATGTCCTCGCCGAGGTCCGGGTCTTCGACTGCCTCGAGTTTGATTTCGAGTTCGTGTTCTGTGATACTCATAGTGACTCTGTGCTAGCCGAACGGAGGGGTCGGAACGGGATACGTGTGATGGTTCGGGACTCGAGCGATGGCACTGACGGGCCTGCTGTGTCCGCTATGAAAAAATGGAACCGGTGTTCGGATGCGATTCGAGCGACGGTTACGGCGGACCGACGCTGCTGAACGGTTCCGGCGGGCCGCCGTAGAACACGATGCCGATCAGGACGGTCAGAACGAACATACCGACCCACATCGACGTCGTGAGGCCGACGAGGTAGCTCACGCCGGTCAGTCCGGTCTTCGTGTCGCGGGGTTCGCCGAGGAACCACGCCGCGAGCATGATGTAGACCGGGACCAGGATGACGGCGAAGATGATGTAGGTCCCCTCGTTGGCGAAGCCGGTGAAGCCGGCAGTACCGTCGTAACCGTGGTACAGGAGTTCCGCCGGGATCGTTGTCAGTGCTGAGTTCATGCTTCCACCTCGGGTTCGGTCGCTTCCTCACTGTGCTCGTGGTCGCCGCGCAGGTGTTCGACCGCGTGGAGTTCGACCACCGGAACGAGCTTCGAGAGATTGAGGAATAAAAGTGCAACCAAGGCGGCCGTGCCGACGAGCGACAGCCACTCGATCGCGCTCGGGAAGTACTCCCCGGGAACCGCTTCGTAGATGTTGAAGTGCGGGTCCATGAACCCCTCGACGACGAACAGGACCTTCTCGGTCAGCGTCGCGGTGAGGACCGCAACGCTGGCGATGAGCGCCCGCTTCTTGCTGAACAGCGCCGGGCGGATTCCCTGCACGAAGATGTACACGAGCGTGGCGAACACCATCCCCATCGCGACGCGGTAGATGGGGTTGGAGATCTTCGCTTCGGTCGCGTGTGCCTGGTCGAGCGGTCCGAGGAACGAACCGTTGAGGATCGTTTGGAGCTGGAACCAGAGGAACAGCAGGGAGAAGAACCCGAGCCACAGGAGCAGCCCGCGGAAGATGTCGTCGGTGATGATGTGATCCCATCCGTAGGCGCGACGGAAGGCGTAGGAGATGATAATCACGCCGCTGATCGCCGACATCAGCGCGATGCTCAGGAACATCGGTCCCTGAATCGCGCCGGTCCACGCGGGCATCGCCGGGAGCACCGAGAACAGCCACGGAATCACGCCGCCGTGGAGCAGGAGCGGTGCCATGATGATGACCGCGGCCGCGAGCCACCAGACCATCCGATCGATGATCTTGTCTTCCTTCTTGGTGTAGCCGATCGTCAGCGTGCCGTAGATCAGCCCGTAGAGGTCCGGAAGCTGAAAGCTACCGATCTTCGGGGCGTACGACGGGAGCTGATCGCGCAGCCGAGCGACGTCGTAGCGCAGCGTCAGGCCGAGGTAGGTCGCCGACAGCACGAAGTAGGCCGTAATGACCGTCACGTCCCATACCAGCGGCGAGTTGTTGACCGTGATGTGGTAGTGACCGATGACGCTCGTGACCATCCGGTCTGGCCGGCCCATGTGGACCAGGATGTAGAAGCCGGCGGCCGAGAGGCCGCCGATCGTCGTCATCTCCGCGATACGGGCGATCGGCAGGTACCGATCCATGCCGAGCAGGCGGACGGCGGCCGAGAGGATGATGCCGCCGTGGGCGACGCCGACCCACCAGATGAACGCGCCGATGTACAGCCCCCAGGTCGAACCGCCACCGGAGCCCCAGTCGCCGAGGCCGGTGACGATCAGCCCTTGCTGGAGCTGGTAGGCCCAGGCCACGAGGAAGGCCACGAGGCCGAGGGCCGCAGCGCCGTACATGATGAAGTACTTCGTCGTGAGCGTGTTGATCGGCCGGAGGATGTCCTCCTCGGACGGCATCTTCGTGCTCATAACGACACCCCGTCAACGCGGCCGACGGTCCCTTCGTCGAGGATGTCTTGTCGCTTGTCGACGAGGTCTCCTACGTCCTCGTACTTGGTCGGCCCCTCGACCTGTTCGGCCTCCGGTCCGGGTTCCTGACCGAGGTAGGTGATGTTCGGGTTCGTCCCGATGTCCTCGAGCAGCTTGAACTTCGCGCTGGGGTTGCCGGCGAACTGCTGGAGTCGGACCATCGCGTCGTCGGATTCGCCCGAGCCGAGCTGTAGTTCGGCGAGGACGTCCTCGCTCTCGAGGTCGACGTAGCTTTCGAGCGTCTCGAGCACCTCGAGGATCGTCTCCTGTTTCTGGAGGATCGTATTGTTCTCCTCCTCGCCCGGATCGGTCTCGGTGTCCCGACTGACGATCTCGATCGCCTTCATGATGCTGACGAGTTCGGTGGTGAGGTCCTCGACGGCCTCGGTCGCGGACGCGAGGTCGTCGTCCTCGCTGAGGTTCTCGTCGAGCGTGTCGGGCGAGGGCACGTCGCGTTCGACGTCGATGACGGCCCGGCTCTTGATCGGGTGCTCGCGGTGCTGGGAGGGATCGCTCTTTTCGTCCTTGACGTTCCCGAACTGGATCGCGTTGGGCGGGCAGACCTCCTCACACGCGGACGTACCGACCTTTTCGTCGCCCCGTTTCCCGTCCTGGTGGGACGGACACATCGTACACTTGCTCATCGTTCCGCGGGGCGCACGGCTGTCGACCCAGCGCTCGCCGTGCTCGTACTCGCCCATCGTGTGACTCTCGTCGAGTTCGCTGTAGTCCGTATCGGGCTCGTCCCACTGGAAGTAGTTGACCCCGTAGGGACAGGCGACCTGACAGTACCGGCAGCCGATACAGACGTCGTAGTCGGTCAGGACGAGGCCGTCCTTGTCGCGGGTGTGACGGGCCGTCGTCGGACAGACCTTCTCACAGGGAGCGTCCGTACAGTGCTGGCACGGTCGCACGAGCATGTTGAAGTCGGATTTGCCACCGACTACGTCGGGTTGCGGGGACGAAGAAGACGTGAGTTCGTCCTCGAATGCCATGACGTACATCCAGTTGACCCCCTGATCGAGGCTGTTTTCCTGGGTACAGGCAGTCATACAGGAGAGACAGCCGTCACAGCGTTCGAGGTCGATCGTCATCCCCCACTGGGTGTCGCTGTGTTCGGTGGTCTCCGAGTGGCCGCCTTCAGCGGCGCTGAGGCTCTGTTCGGGTGGGTCGTGGGTGGCACCGAAGGCACCCACTCCGACGGCCGCCGCGCCGACGCCCATCTTCTTCATCGTCTCGCGGCGGGTCTCGCCGCCGTCGCCGTCGAAGGCATCGAGCATGTTGGAGGCGGTTCCTTTCGCCTCCTCCTGTGCCGCCTCGTAGGCTTCCTTGGTCGGGCGTTCGTCCTCGCCGAACTCCTCCATCACGTCCTCGTGATAGCGCTCGTGGAATTCGGACTCGGAGAGTTCGCCCTTCGTGACCCGCATCGCGTCCTGGGCCATCTCCATACCGAGGTCGCTGTCGTACTCGGTATCGTCGAGCATCGTCTCGAGTTCGTCCTCCCACTCTTCGCCGAGCGGGTGGAATGATTCATCGTCCGTACTCATTAGATCAGAACACCTCTGAATATGACGCTGGTGTCATGCTG
Organism: Natrinema versiforme; assembly: GCF_005576615.1. Lineage (NCBI taxonomy): Archaea > Methanobacteriati > Methanobacteriota > Halobacteria > Halobacteriales > Natrialbaceae > Natrinema > Natrinema versiforme. The sequence continues at coordinate 2,195,875 of NZ_CP040330.1, read as the reverse complement.
GTTGTACTCGAAAGCATGCACTTCAAATCGTTCATTTGTTGCTCCTCGTTCCCCGTCTCACAACCGTACTCGGATGAAGTATCGAGTCGATTTCCAGCGCGTGAGAATCGATGCGAACATATTCGCTGTTTTAAGACAGGGCGCGAGATGGGATCGACAGCGAACCGGGCTCGAGCCGGGCGACGGAGGGCTGAACCCCCTCAGTTTTCGGACCGCGGTCGGGAGAAAAAGAGACTCGTTGTAATCGAACGGCCCGCCGTCACGGGACACGTGCTCGATCGGCGAGCGATCCCGAGAGACTCGACTCTCACCACACCGACGTGCCCCTATCTACGTGCTCGCGAGTTCCTCCTCGAGCGGCTCCTCGCTGTCGACGCTCGGCAGGTCCTCGACGAACCGCTTGATGATCGCCTCCTCGGCCCGGTGGAGCGTCTCGCTACAGGTCGACTTGGCGATGTCGAGGTGGTCGGCCAGTTCGGTCAGCGACGAGCGCCGCGGGGTGTCGTAGTATCCCTCGTCGACGGCCGCGACGATCACCTCGAGCTGGCGTTCGGAAAGCAGTTGGCTCTCGTGGAGTCGCTCGCGGACGTGTTCGATCCGGTACTGCAGGCCGAAGTGCTCGAGCTGTTCGGCGAGTTCGGCCAGCCGCTCCCGGGAGCCGGTCACGTCGATCGTCGCCTCGCCGTCCTGAATCTCGACCGGGAGCTCGATCGGCATCCCCGACTCTCGAGAGGAGAACAACAGGAGCGGGGCGGTCGTCTCGAAGTGGACCGTCGCCTCGTTGTCGCTCCACTGGGCGAGCGTGAGTTCGGTGAGTTGCGGATGCTCCTCCATGCCCTCGATCACCTCGGGGACGGCGGGACCGGCGATGCGGACGAGCGCGAAGCCGGAGTCGGCGCCGGGGACGGCCGCGAGGACCCGGAAGGTCGACTCGGGGTAGTCCGTCGAAAGCTGCTGTATCCAGACCTCCTCGGGCAACGTGAGAGTGAGTGTGGCTTGAGCCATACGAACGTGTTCCGCTCGAATCTATATGCCGGTGGTTACGAATATGTTCGGCGAATTCCTGCCGAGCGGGAAGATCGATAGCGACGAACACGTTCGGACGAACGACCAACCGGTCGCGACTCGAACGCGAGACCGATGGCAACCGAATCCACAGAACGAACGCTGGACGTCAGAGAGATCGACGGCCCGCCGTTCGACGATATCACGGCCGCACTCGAGAAACTCGAGGCGGAACAACGACTGCGGCTGATCGCTCCCTTCGAGCCGGAGCCGCTCTACGAGGTGCTCGAAGACCGCGGGTTCGCTTACGAGAGCGAGGAACGCGACGGCGGCGTCTGGCACGTACTCATCGAACACGCGTAACCGACCGAATCGCTACCCGAACATATTCGCGCAAACGTCGATGCATCGCTCGTCCCGAGTACGACTCGCATGACGCGACTCGATGTCAGGGACGTTCCGCCGGTGAACCGCCATCCGAAAATCCACGACGCGTTCGACGCCCTCGAGCCGGGCGAGTCGCTGACGATCGTCAACGACCACGAACCCAAGCCGCTGTTCTACGAGTTCGAGGCCGAGGTCGACAGCTTCGACGCTGACGGCTACGAGGTCGAACGGGTCGCCCCCGACGAGTTCGTCGCCACGTTCCCGAAAGTAGAGGCATAGCGGGGCGTCACAATCGACGGTATCGACCCCGTCGGTTTTCACAGAACCGTCTCGACCGTTGGTTTCCACAGAACCACATCGCGGCCGAACACGTACGGGACGAAAGATAGCTATCGGGCGATCGAACCGGCACGTATGCCCTCACCCACTACCGTCGTCGACCGCACCGACGCACCGAGCGATCGACCACAGGAGACCCTCGACGTGCGGTCGCTCGGCCCGCCGAACCCGCTCCAACAGACCCTCGAGCGACTCGTCGAGCTGCCCGACGAGACGGTCCTGATCCAGCGCAACGACCGCGTCCCCCAGTTTCTCTACCCGAAACTCGAGGATCGTGGCTACGCGTACGAGACCGCCGAACTCGAGGACGAAGTCGTGACGGTCATCTGGCGGGACTGACCGCCGCTCCCTCCGCGAGGTGCTCGCGAAGCAGGGCCGTCACGTTCTCGGCTGCTTCGTGGGGCACCCAATGGCTCGTCTCCGGGAGTAACTCGAGGCGGCTCTCCCGACAGAATCCCGTGCTGTCGATCGCCAGTTCGGGGACGAGCGCCGCGTCGTCCTCGCCCCAGACGACGAGCGTCGGCGCGTCGACCCGCTCCGTCGGCGGACTCGACGGATGCCGTGCGGCCGCTCGATACCAGTTGAGCATTCCCGTGAGCGCCCCGTCTCGATCCCACGCGCGCCGGTAACGGTCCAGATCGGCGTCGCTGAACGTCCCCGGCGCGGCCGTGCCTCGAAGCGCTCGCTCGAGTAGGCGGTAGTCGTCGTACCGACAGGCGAGTTCGGGCAGCCGCGGGAGCTGAAATCCCATCGCGTACCAGCTCCGGCGCAGCTGTTCGGGGTTCGAGCGGAGCTGCCGGCGATAGGCGGTCGGATGGGGCGCGTTGACGACGGCGAGCCGATCGACCGTCTCGGGATATCTGCGCGCGAGGTCCCACGCGACCATCCCGCCCCAGTCGTGGCCGACGACGTGGGCAGTCTCGCGTCCCTCGGTCGCGATCAGGTCGGCGATGTCCGCCGACAGTTCGCGGGTTCGGTACGCCCGGACGCCGTTCGGCTTCTCGCTCAGATTGTACCCGCGCTGGTCGGGCACGAGCACTCGGTAGCCGGCCTCGACGAGCGGCGCGATCTGGGCCCGCCAGCCGTACCAGAACTCGGGAAAGCCGTGGAGCAAGACGACTAGCGGATCGGCTTCGTCACCGGCGACGACGGCGTGTAACTCGACTCCGTCGGCTGTCCGAACCGTCGACTCCGCGTCGATCGTCGGCGGAACGACGGACTCGAGTTCCGTCCTCGGTACCGTCGATGGCTCGTTCGATTGCATCGTCGCTTCCTGCACTGCGAACCGCCATATCGATTGGGAGGGAGCCATCGTCAGCGTCCGGCCTCGAGCGGTCGACAAACGAGTTCCGAGCCATCGGTGAACGGCCGGAAACCGTCTCAGACGGGGCTCGACTCGAGACGTCTACGACGAAGATCCGTGAGCGGGAATCGCCCGCCCGCGTCGGCTCCTTTTCTCGGTCGGAACCGTCTGATACCTGCTGGTCCGAACGGCTCGGGAGCGCTCGAGTGCGGTCCGGACGCGACACCGAACGGCGACGCCGGCTGCTGCCCGGTCTCAACGTGTGACTCGTCGGCTGCGTTATCCGAACAGTGCCTGCGTGCCGTTAGGTCCAGACGTCGAGACAGTCGGTCGAACAGAAGTGGAGTTCGACGTCGTCCTGTCCGTCCGGCTCGACGTAGGTCGTTAACGTGTACGCGACCTCGTCGGCGTCGCAGTTATCGCAGTCCATACTGGGTCGATCGCCATCATCGGGCTTGAGTATACAGTTATTATACCGATTGCACTCGAGCTATCGTCCCGGTAATACCGTGTTAGAAATCGGTAATACGGTATTGAGCCAGCGGCTCGGCGTGCGGTTTGACGGCGGAGTCGGCCCGTGGCTTCGTCCTTGGCCTCGAGCGACTCGTGAGGAGACTCGGATCGTCACCTCGACTCGCCCCGAGTGGCCGACGATCGCGCGTAGCCAACGCGATGTGGTGCGTACAGCGGCGGGAACGAAGCGAGGGCCGACAGACGAGCACACGGCCGCGATCGCGCCGGCGGTATCGAAACCCTTACTCTCTGGAGGCCGGTGCGAACACGTATGAGCGACGACGCCGTCAGTCCCGAGGAGGTCCGCCACGTCGCGGAGCTGGCTCGCGTCGACCTCGCAGACGACGAGGTCGACCGGTTCACCGGGCAGTTCGCGGACATCCTCGAGTACTTCGAGACGCTAGACGAGGTGCCGGAAGTCGACCGCGACGCCGACCTCGCGAACGTGATGCGACCGGACGAGGAACGGGCCTCGCTCGACAGCGAGGAGGCGCTTCGAAACGCACCAGAGACCGAGGACGGCTACTTCAAGGGGCCGAACGTCTCGTAACCATGTCCGAGAACATCTTCATTACCGAGGAGCGGATCGACGGCAGCGAGGACGGCCCGCTCGCCGGCAAAACGGTCGCGGTCAAGGACAACATCTCGACGGCCGGCGTCCGGACGACCTGCGGCTCGCGGATGCTCGAGGACTACGTCCCGCCCTACGACGCGACGGTCGTTTCCCGCCTGAAAGACGCCGGCGCGACCATCGTCGGCAAGGCCAACATGGACGAGTTCGGGATGGGGACGACCACCGAAACGTCGTACTTCGGCGAGACGGACAACCCCGCCGCACCGGGCCACGTCCCCGGCGGCTCCTCGGGCGGCTCCGCAGCCGCGGTCGCCGCCGGCGAGGCCGACCTCGCGCTCGGCTCCGACACCGGCGGTTCGGTCCGCTGTCCCGCCGCCTTCTGCGGCGTCGTCGGTATCAAGCCCACGTACGGGCTGGTCTCGCGGTACGGCCTCGTTGCCTACGGCAACAGCTTAGAGCAGATCGGTCCCTTCGGCGAGACCGTCGAGGACGCCGCCTCGCTGCTCGACGTGATCGCCGGCAGCGACGACCGGGACGCGACCACCCGCAGCGAGGGCGACGATGCGAGCTACGCCGACGCCGCCACCGGCGACGTCGACGGGCTCAGTATCGGCGTTCCCACGGAGCTACTCGAGGGGGCCGACGAGGGCGTCGTCGAGACGTTCTGGGACGCCATCGGCGAGTTGGAGGACCGCGGCGCGGAGTATCACGAAGTTAGCCTGCCATCGGTCGAACACGCCGTCGAGGCCTACTACGTGATCGCGATGTCCGAAGCGTCCTCGAACCTCGCGCGGTTCGACGGGGTTCGATACGGCCGCTCCGGCGGCTACGACGGCAACTGGAACGAGGCCTTCGCGACGGCCCGCGAAGAGGGCTTCGGCGACGAGGTCAAGCGACGGATCCTGCTGGGGACGTACGCGCTCTCGGCGGGGTATCACGACAAGTACTACAAGAAGGCACAGGACGCTCGTGCGTGGGTCAAACAGGACTTCGACGAGGCGCTCTCGGAGGCCGACGTGCTCGCGAGTCCCACGATGCCGGTGCCGCCGTTCGAACTCGGCGAGAGCCTGGACGATCCGCTCCAGTTGTACCTCGCCGACGCGAACACCGTCCCCGTGAATCTCGCGGATCTGCCGGCCATCTCGGTTCCGGCGGGCGAGACCGGTGGCCTTCCCGTCGGCCTCCAACTCGTCGGCCCCGCCTTCGGCGAAGAGCAGCTGATCCAGGCTGCGAGCGCGCTCGCCTAACCGCCGCCGACCTCGAGGCGGGCCAGGTGCGGTCGATGGTGCCGCCGCACACACATAACGGATAAACTTTTATACCATTTCGTGATAGTAGTGGTACCGAACGAATCATTCGGATCGAATGTCATGAACCTCACACAGGATCACGAAGTCGAGTTCGACGAATTCTCGCGGGCATGCGACCTCGTCGAGGCGTATTTCGGCGAGACCGTCGACGACGTCGCGCTGTCCGCACCCGTCTCGCGTCGCCAACTCATCGCCGTCCTCGCTCGCGCACAGCTCTCCGGCCGCCAGCTCGCGATCGACGGGCTGACCGAACAGGGAGAGGTCGTCTACCAGACCAACGACGAGACGCTGCTCTGGCTCGACGGCGGGTTCTGGACCGATATGCGCGGCCAGCACCACTTAGAGCCCGACGAAGGGCGGGCCGCACGCGAAGTCCACCGTCGTCTCATCGAAGCCCTCGACGGCGACGTTCCCCATTACAACCGCGAACGCGACCCGTTCGTTCTCATCGAGCGATTCGATCTGTACGAGTAGCTCCGGCGGTTTGTTATCTGAAAACGGCGTGTTTCGGGGACCGATCGACCGGATCGGACCTGAGAACTGTCGTTACTCCTCGTAGGCGAGGTTCATGATCCACTGCGAGAAGGCGTCGCTGTTGGGATCGACCTCTTCCTCGCCGATAAAGGGCGAGAGCATGTCACCGGCCATCAGGAGGGTGAAATCCAGATCGCGGGCGGTCGGCGTGATGTAGTAGGTGTTGTGCCCGTCGTAGACGGTGTCCTCGCGATCGACGAGTTCCTTCTCGACGAGCGACTCGACGATCCGGCTTCCCTTCCGCGAGGAGACGTCCAGTTCCTTCCAGAAGTCGCTCTGGTGAATGCCGCCGGACTCACGAACGAGTTCGAGGCCGGCCCGTTCGTCCTCGGTGAGTTCGGCTTCGGCCGCGGAAACGCTCACGGTGACCACCTCGCCGTGTGCGTCGCTACTGGCAGGAGTGCGTCCATATCCACAACAGAGTGAGCGAGCCGCTTAAATGTGCCCTTCCCCCTCGAGCGACGGGTCGTCGCCGTCGTCGGCCTCCCCGGTGCGGCGCTCGGTATCGACACCGGCGGCGGTGCCCGGATCGTCGAGGTCGGGGAGGTCGACGTCCTCGTAACGCGTCCGACAGGGTGGTCCCGGCGCGTAGGCGTAGCGCGTCGTCTCGTGGCCGAGCGCGATCAGCGACGACGATCGAGTTCCGAATCCGTCCCGGTGGATGCAGACGCCGTACTCGTGATCGCCGAGGACGCCGGCGGCGCGCTCGAGCCAGTCCGCGGCCGTCTCTCCCGATTCGACGGCGAGCGTCTCTCGAACCGCTCGAGCGTTGGCCGCCTGCTCGCGGCTCGCATCCGGGCGGATCGAGGGTGCGTCGACATCGTCGTCGACGGCGACGTTGACGACGACGTGGACCCCCGGATCGAACTCGGTCAGGGCGAGGTCGCCGTCCCACTGGTAGCAGAACGCCTCGGTCGCGTCGGCGACGACGAGGTAGAAGCCGCCGTACTCGTCGGCCGCGGTGGCGTCCTCGACGATCGACTTCGCGTCCGCCGCGGATCTGGCTGCGAGGGCGTCGGCGACGAGCAGTCCGCGAGAGCGCTCGCCGGCGAGATCGGCGTCGGTCCACTTGTTCGTGATGCCGACGACAACGCCGAACTCGTTGTAGCCGATCCACGTCCCGCCGGCCTCGGCGTCGCGGGGCGCGACGATCACCGGATCGTCGTCGTAGACGGCGGGCGGCCTCGACTCGCGCTCGAGCGCCTCGTCACGGTTTGCGGCGACCGCGACCGGTGCGTCCTCGAAGACCCGCCAAGCGAGCGTGAGCGTACACACGGCTCGCGGTAGGGGTGCCAGCGCCTTAACTCCGAGTCCGGCGGCAGTCTGTGGGGCGGAGAACAGCCGAAACTACGTCGATTCGGTCACGTCCGTTCCGTCCTCGAGCAGCCGCTGCCGGACCGCGTCCCGGTCGACGGTCCCCGAGGCCGTCCGGGGGAGCGCGTCGGTGATGCCGATCGTCTTCGGACATTTGAATCCGGCGAGGCGGTCGTCGCAGTGGGCGCGCAGGGATCGGGGCTCGAGCGAGCCATCGTCGCCCGCGTTCGTCTCCGGGTCGGGGACGACGAGCGCCGCGACCCGTTCCCCCCACTCCTCGTCTGCCAGCCCGACGACCGCGGCCGCGTCGACGCGAGGGTGCGATCTGAGAGCCGCGACGACTTCGCCGGGGTCGACGTTCTCGCCGCCGGTGACGATGCGGTCGCTGCGGCGGTTGAGGATCCACAGCCGGCCGTCCCGATCTCTGTAGCCGATATCGCCGGTGTGGAGTCCGCGCTCGTCGAACGCCGCCGCAGTCGTCTCCTCGTCGAGATAGCCCGGCGTCACCGTCGGCCCCGAGACGACGAGGTCGCCCGGCTCTCCGGGCGCGACCGGCTCGCCGTCCTCGAGGACGGCGACGTCGGTACAGAGCAGCGGCTGTCCGACGGTCCCCTCGTGCGTGCCGGTCTCCGCGGGCGTCGCCGTCGCGATTTGGGACGCGGTCTCGGTCATGCCGTAGGTCGGATGGACCGGAACGCCCGCGTCGCGACAGCGCTCGAGCAGGTCGTCCGACGCGGGCGCGCCGCCAAGCAGGACGAACCGCAGCGCGTCGGTCGGCTCCCAGCCGGCGTCGAGCAGCCGCTTGCACATCGTCGGGACGAGTGAGACGCCGGTCGCGTCGTACGCTGCGAGCGCGTGTGCGGTCGTCTCCGGCCCGAACTCCCGCTGGATCACGACGGTGGTGCCGTACAGCACCGACCGGATGACGGGTGCCAGTCCGCCCATGTGATACATCGGGAGACAGCACAGCCACCGGTCGTTCGGATCGACCCCCAGCCGGAACGCCGAGGCGGTCGCGCTCGCGACGAGGTTGCCGACGGTCAGCCTGACGGCCTTCGGCTCGCCGGAGGTCCCCGACGTGAACATGATCAGTTGGGTGTCCTCGCGCTCGAGGGCAACCGGCTCGATGGACCGCGATTCTTGCTCGGCCTGTGGTTCAGGCGCGGATTCGGACTCGAGGACGACGGCAGGACCGGATCCGCCGTTCCTCTCCGACGGAATCAGCGGCTCCGTCCGATCGGCATTCGGGTCGTCGACCGAGCGCACGGCGACCGCGGAGTCGGCCGCGATCTCGAGTGCGATCTCTTCGGTGCTCTCCTCACAGACGATCGCGGCGAGATCGGTCCGGTCGACCTTCGACGCGAGTTCGCCGGCCGTCTCGCGGACGTTCAGCGGGACCGCGGTCGCCCCGGTCCGCATCGCGGCGAAAAACAAGGTCGCGAAGGCGGGTCTGGTGTCCATGAGAACGCCGATCCGGTCGCGATCGCTTTCCGCGGTCGCGGTGATCAGCCCGGAGGCGGCGCGGTCGACGCGGCGATCGAACTCGCGGAAACTCCACGCCGCTCCGGTTTCGATGTCGATCAGGGCCGTCCGCTGGGGCGTCGCCGCCACGCGGTGGGCGACCGGATCGCGCGTCGGCCAGTCGACGGGCTCGCCCGTCATGGCTTCCAGACACCCTGCACGCCGAGTCCCTTCGCTTGGGGGACGACCGCCGACCCCTTCTCGAGCAAGACGGGGTCCCGTCCCAGATCCGTCGCGAGCAGTTCGCCGGTCGCGAGCCCGCAGGCGGGCACGTCGGGAATCGCCGCCGCGAGGTGGACCGCGCCAGTCCGCGCGACGACCCCGTCGATGGTCGTCGTCACCAGCGGCGTGATATCGAGTTCCGTCAGCCACGCCGCGACCTTGCGCGCGACGTCGATGCCGCCCAGCGCCATCGGTTTCAGGACGACCACGTCCGCCGCGTCGGCCTCGCAGATCGAATCGACGCCGTGCTCGAGCAGCCCCTCGTCGAGGGCGATCGAGACCCCGTGGTCCCCCGCTCGGAGGTCGGCGTGGCCCTCGAGCGCGCCCGCTGGAAGCGGCTGTTCGAGGATCGAAACGCCGAGTTCCCCGAAGGCCTCGAGGGCCGATTCGGCCTCCTCGTAGGTCCACGCCTCGTTCGCGTCGGCCCGCAGTTCCGTGGTCTCGCCGACGCTGTCGCGCACCCGGCGGACGCGCTCGATGTCTTCCTCGACGCTCCGGAGGCCGACTTTCAGCTTGCAGCAGTCGAATCCGCGGTCGACGGCCTCGCGGGCCTCGGTCGCGGTCTCGGCCGGCGAGCCGTCGCCGATCGTCGCGTTGACGGGAACGCGGCCGACCATCGGCCCCTGCCCGAGATAGCGATAGAGCGGCGTCGAGTCGCGGGTGGCCTGTAGATCCGCGAGGGCGAGCGACAGCGCGTGCCGGGCCGCGACCTGCCGGTCGACCGTCTCGAGGGCCTCGCTCGGTCCGTCAGTTCGAATCGCCTCCCGTGCGCGCTCGAGGGCCTGCTCGCAGTCCTCGCGGGATTCGGTCCAGCCCGGCAGCGGCGTCGCCTCGCCGTAGCCGACGGCGGGTTCGTCGCCGGCGTCGGACGCGTCACTTCCCTCGTCGACCAGCCGAACGAGAAACCCGTCCCGGGAATCGATCGTTTCGCCCGCCGTCTCGAACGGCTCGGCGAGGTCGAGCGAAAAGGGGCGGTACTCGAGCGCGAGGTCGTCGTTTGGGGTCATAGCACCACCAGTCCTCCGGCGAACGTGATCGCGTACATCGCGAGCAGTTTGCCGGTCCCCTCGAGGGCCGGGTTGAGCGCTTCGCCGTCGGTTCGCGTACAAACGGTCTTCGCGACCATCGCAGCGTAGGGCAGCGTGGCGAGCGGCAACAGCACGCCCGGGCCGAACCCCGAACCGAGCCAGAACCAGACCGGGACGACGTAGGCGAGCGCGAGCATGGCCGCGTACTCGAGGCGGCTCCACCGGTACCCCAGTCGGACCGCGAGGGTCCGTTTGCCGGTCTCGGCGTCGGTCTCCAGATCGCGGACGTTGTTCACGACGAGGATCGCCGTCGAGATGCCGGCGACGGGCAGGCTCGCGACGACCGCTTCGCGCGTGACCGTTCCCGCCGGAATCGTCGTCGCCAGCGGCTCCGCGAGGACGGCCGCGGCTTGTACGTAGTACGTTCCCGTCACCGCGACGAGGCCGAAGAAGACGAACACGAAGAGATCCCCGAGTCCGTGATAGCCCAGCGGATAGGGGCCGCCGGTGTAGGCCCACCCGCAGAAGACGCTCACGAGCCCGACGACGAGGATCGGAAGTCCCCCGACGTAGACCAGATACGTCCCGGTGAGGATCGCCAGCCCGAACGTCACGAGGGTCGCGAGCTTGACCTGTTCGGGGGAGATGAGCCCCGACTGGGTGACGCGGGTAAAGCCCTCGCGGTCCTCGGTGTCCGCACCCTTGATCGCGTCGTAATAGTCGTTCGCGAAATTCGTCCCGATCTGTATCAGCGCCGACCCGACGAACGCCATCACCGCCGGCAGCGGCGCGAACACGCCCTCAGTGGCTGCGAGTCCCGTCCCCACGATGATCGGGGCCGCAGCCGCGGGCAAGGTCTGGGGGCGGGCCGCCATCAGCCACGCCTTCGTCCGTGATATCTCGACCTCGGCCGAACTCATGGCTCGAGTGTCCCACTCGAGAGAGTGTCAACGTTGGCATTGCGAGTCGCCACCCGCGAGCGAACGATTAGTCGGGAACGGATAGCTCGAGTGCATCCATCTCGAAAAACGCCGTTTCGTACCCCTGATGGCGCGCCGTCTGCGGGGGCGATTCGATCTCGATCCGCACTGAGTCACCGGCTCGGATATCGGCGAGCGAGCGCCCGTAGTGCAGCCCCAACTCGCCGTCGAGCGTCTGGACGAGTTCGACCGGGCCGTCGCCGACCGGCTCACCGTCGCGCTCGATACCGGCGCGCAGCGAGGTATTGGTCAGCGGCACGCGGTTGTACGGCGTCCGCAGCGAGACGAGCAGGTACCGACCGTCGCCGTCGGCGAGCCGTGAGCCGGACTCGAGCAGCGTGACCACGAAGGCCGCATCGCCGCTTCTGGGGAGTTCGTCAGCGGACGCCTCGGTGTCCGCGTTCGGATCGACCAACCGCGTTCCGGGATAGTCGTCGGCCGGCGGGAGCGCGGAGTACGGAATGTCGGCTCCCATCCCGTCCATCCCTCCGTCGCTGCCGCCGGTCATCGGCTCGAGCGCGCCCCGCTCGCCCCACCGCTCCCGATCGAGCAGTTCGATGCCGTCGACGACATCCTCGCGAAAGGCCTCGTCGTAGGTGAACTCGAACGCCGCGGTCCCGCCGTCGGTGAACCGGCCCTCGAGGGAGCCGGTTCGACGGGTCGGCAGCGGCGGCAGGTCGACGGTGACGGAGTAGGTTCCGTCGGCTGGCAGGGAGACGTTGTCGCCGAAGTGCAGCCCCATCTCCTGGGAGAGCATGGGCCACAGCGGCCGTGATGTGACCTGCTCATCACCCTTCGTGATGGTTACCGTCGGTTCAGCAGTGCCCGGCAGGACCGTTTTCGTCTCCCGATCCCAGCAGACGAGCATGAGATGGACGCCGCGACCGGACTCGGGTTCGACCAGTCGGCGGTCGGTTCCGGTGACGACCCAGAACGGATGCGGGTAGGACAGCATCGGTGCCAGCAGGTAGTCGCCGGCTTCGACCGGCTCGAGCGCTCGCATCGACTTCCGGTGTCCGGGGAGGTAGACCGCCTCCGGCGGGTCCTCGAGCATCGGGATCGGTGCGGTGCCCGTGACATCATCGTCGCTATAGCCCCCGTTTTCGCGGTCGCCGCTCTCGTTCCGACCGTCGGGCTCGCTACCCGGAGCCGCACAGCCGGCGGTGAGCGCGGCCGAAATCGGGACCGCCCGTCGGAGGACCGTTCGACGATTCATGGTCGAGTCACTCGAGTCAGTATCACTCAGTCGCTCAGTAGTGCCACGGGAAGTCGTCGAAGTCGGGCTCGCGGCCCTCGACGAAGGCGTCCCGTCCCTCCGCCGCTTCGTCGGTCATGTAGCCCAGTCGCGTCGCCTCGCCGGCGAAGACCTGCTGGCCGACCATCCCGTCGTCGGTCATGTTGAACGCGTACTTGAGCATCCGCATCGCCGTCGGGCTCTTGGCATTGATGCGCTCGCCCCACTCGAGGGCGGTTTCCTCGAGTTCCTCGTGTGGGACCGCCTCGTTGACCATGCCCATGTCGGCGGCTTCCTCCGCCGAGTAGGTCTTCCCGAGGAAGAACACCTCGCGGGCCTTCTTCTGGCCGATCTGTTTGGCGAGGTAGGCCGAGCCGAAGCCGGCGTCGTAGCTCGCCACGTCGGGATCGGTCTGGAGGAACTTGGCGTGGTCCTCGCTCGCGATGGTGAGATCGCAGACGACGTGCAGCGAGTGGCCGCCGCCGACGGCCCAGCCCGGCACCACGGCGACGACGACCTTCGGGATGTGCCGAATCAGACGCTGCACCTCGAGAATGTGTAGCCGCCCCTGTTCCGATGCTCGCTCTTCGTCGCCCTCGTACTGGTAGCCGTCCTCACCGCGGATCGTCTGATCGCCGCCGGAACAGAAGGCCCAGCCGTCGTCTTTCGAGGACGGCCCGTTCCCGGTCAGCAGGATACAGCCCACGTCGGTCTGGCGCTTGGCGTGGTCGAGCGCGTCGTACAGCTCGTCGACGGTCCCCGGCCGGAAGGCGTTGCGAACGTCGGGCCGATCGAACGCGATCCGAACCGTGCCGGAGTCGACCGCGCGGTGGTAGGTGATGTCGCTGAACTCGTCGTTCAGGTCCGCGACCGGCTCCCAGCGCTCGGGGTCGAACAGTTCCGAAACCATTGGGTCGACGTTGGTCCGCGGCCCGTGAAATAGGTTCGCGTCACGCTCGAGTGATTCGAATGGGCGCTCCGATCCCGCGTCCGCGGTAGGACGGTGGCGTCTTCGCCTGTCGAGCCGGCCCGGCGGAGTAACGCAGCGAGTGGCGTAGGATCTCGAGTCGGGACCGATCCGACCGTTCTCACTCTCGAGTCGCGTTCAGTCCCTGCTGAATGTCGACGGCGTAGCGCTCGTCGATCTCGATCGGCGCGGGACTGTTTCGAACAGTGTTCGTTGCAACGACGCCTGCCTCGCCCGATCGGATCCGAATCCCGGCGTCAGCGGCGTCGCTGATCGCGTTCCCGGTCACGGTGAAACTGTACGGATGCGCCGTCCCCCGGGCGGCCTCGTCGTCGCTGTCGGCCGGGACGGTGCGAGCGAGCACGCCGACCGGACAGTTATCCACCTGATTGCCGGAGATCGTGATATCGGACGAGCGCGCCAGCGGCGTGCCGGCGATTTCCTCGCGGACGTGGGTCTCCTTGTACTCGATCTCGATGCCCGCCTCGCCGCCGGGGTCGGGGGCGTACTCCTCGAGGTCGCGACAGACGTTCCCGACGATCGCGCCCTGCTGGGCGGGCGAACAGGCGATGAGGCTGTGGCCGCCGTCGACGACGACGTTGCCGTAGACCGAGAAGTTGCTGACGTTGTAGGTAGCGATGTTGTTGTAGGTCACGCCGGCGACGTAGTTCCGTGCGACGACGACGTTGTCCGAACGGCGCAGATCCCGGTCGCTTCCGGTCGGCGCGGCTCGGGCGGTGATGCCGTACCAGTTGGGATCGAGCACCTCGTTGCCGACGATCTGTACGTTCGTACACCGAGAGAACGAGATCGCCATCTGGAAGCCGTCGACGGTGCGGTTGTTCGCTACCAGCAGACCGTCACAGTCGTCGGCCTGGATGGCATGGTTGTCGAGTTGCGTTCCGTTCGCATCGAACTCGACGTTGGCGATCGTCACGTCGTCGCCGCGGGCACGGAGCAAGTCGTGACCCGATGGTTCGTCGCTCGTCGTCCCGTCTTCCCCACCGGCGACGACGAACCGCGTTCCCTGCTGGCCGACCAGCGCCGTGTCGTCGCCGATCGTAGCCGGGCCGCCGAACTGGAAGTCCCCACCGCCCGCGACGACGGTGCCGCCGCTCGAGGCGAGGTCGTCGAAGGCGTACTGGAACGCCGCCTCCGCGGTGCCCTCGGTCGAGAACGCGACGCGGCCGGACGCGGCCTCGAGGACGAGGTAGCCGGCGCCGCCCTCGTTGCGACTGCGTCCCGGACCACGGTTCCACCCGCCGCGGCCCTTCGCCCCGTTGCCGTTCGGTCCGCGGCCGTCGCTGCGGACGACGTAGTAGCTCGCACTCGAGAGCGTGTCACCGCCGCGTCCTCGCGCTTCGCCGAGCCCGGTCAGCGCGCTGATTCCGGCGGTCGCTCCGAGGCCGCCGAGGAACGTCCGGCGCGTCGACTGTCCGAACCGCTGGCCGCTGGTGACGGTGGTGTCGTTGGACATCACCCGTCACTGCCGGTGTATCAGTCATAGATTCTTATAATAGATCTATTATTGAATGTCGTGACGTCCTATTCGTACCATACCAGTCATGAGAAGCGTATAGCAAACTCGTCCGATCGCTGCACAGCGGTTCGAATAGCGTCACGGTGACCGAGGCGGTCGGGCCCCGGCCTCGAGTCGCGTTTCGATCGAGCGCTGAGGTCGAGACGGCACGGCGCACCGTTCACGAACCAGGATAACCGCTTTCAGATGCCTACTGGTCCGATATCGACACTAGAGAAGTAACACTCCGTCTCAGACCCGCCCCGTATTTGATATAGCGCTATACGATCTATCAGTCCGAGAGACGACGCAACGAAACGCTGCGTTCGCTTTCCAGCCAGCCACCACGACGATCATCTAAGCCGATTGATTTTTTAGCCGGCCGTTCGACTCCGAAGTCGATGGGCGAGACGTACTACGACGTCCTCGAGGTCGATCCGGAGGCCACTCGAGACGAGATCGAGTCGGCCTATCGGGAGCGCGTCCTCGAGACGCATCCGGATCACTCCGACGACCCCGACGCGGCCGAGCAGTTCCAGCGGGTGACGACCGCGAAGTCGGTGCTTACCGACGGAACCGAACGCGCCCGCTACGATCGGCTCGGCCACGAGTCGTACGTCGGACTCGCCCGAGGCCACGGAACTCGCGATAGCGACGGCTCGAGCCACGAGGGCGGTGAATCAGCGCAGTCGGATTCGGAAACTCGCCGAACGACGCGGCAGACATCAGCCAGCGGGGAGACAACGGCGGCGGGGACGGAAACGTCATCGACGGGGTCCGCGGAATCGTCCGGAGCGGCGAGCGAGTCGTCGGAGACCGACGGCAAGCGGACGAACGCGAACGCTCGAGGGCCGAGCGAGTGGGCCGAACGGGTGCGAACCGACTCCGATAGCACGCAGACCGGGGCCGACCGCACCGATCGGGAGGAGAGCCATCACGCTCGGCAACGGTCCGAGCGACGCCGCCAACGTGCGAAGCAACGAGCGGCCGGGGACTGGCCGTTCGAGAGCGGCGATCCCAGCCCCTCGAGCGGGACAACTGCCACAGCACCGGGAGAGGCCGAAGACACGCAGGACACAGAAGAGGCGGAGTATTCGGTCCACGATTGGGACGGCGAGGTCGACCTCGAGTGGGAGGGGCCGGCGCTCGATCGGACGACGGCGGTGTCGGTCGGTGCCGTCGCGTTGCTGTATCCGCTGTTCGTCGCCGCGAGCCTCACGCCGCTGTTTTCGCTGCCGGTCAACGCGATCATCGCCGCCTGTACGCTCGCGCTGGTCGGCTACCTGCTGACGATGCCCCGAATCGCGGCCGCGGCCTTTGGCGGCTGGAGCGTTTTCTTTCCGGTCGGCATGGCGTGGTCGTCGTTCGTCGATCCGCTCTCCCTGTTCGGATTGCTCGCGCTCGGATTTGCGTGGATTCCGTTCGGCTACGCCGTCGCGCTCTGGTGGCTACTGCGGCCGTAACATCGCTCGCCGTGAATAGAATTCCGACTCGAGGTTAGTCCGCTCCGTCGCCCGCCGTTCCGAGGTCGCTCGCGACCGCGGTTTGCACGCGCTCCGCGAGTGCGTCGCGCCGCCGGTGGTTCGCTTCGGAATCGAACTCAATGGCGATGAGTTGCGTTCCCGCCGCCTCGAGCGATCGGCGGTAGGCGGCCGCGAAGTTCGCGGGGGTCACACGCTCGAACTCGATGTCGTATACGTCGGCGAGATCCTCGAACTCGAGGCCGTGGGGCGTCTTGAACTGGTCGGTAAACGGCGGGTCGAACGCCTCGATCGGGAGTTTGTGGAAGATGCCGCCGCCGTCGTTGTCCAGCAACACGATCGTGGCGTCGACGTCGCACCGGTCGACCGCGAGCAGGCCGTTCGAATCGTGATAGAGGGACAGGTCGCCGGTCGCGAGCACCAGCGGCTCGTCGGCCGCGCTGCCGGCCCCGAGCGCCGTGCTCACGATGCCGTCGATACCGCTGGCGCCGCGGTTCGCGAGCACGGTCAGATCGGCGGCTCGAGGCCGGGCGAATCGGTCGGTATCCCGGATCGGCATGCTGTTCGAGACGAAGACGGTCGCCGGGTCCGGCGCGTTCGAGAGCACCGATGCGAGGATCGCACCCTCGAACGGCTCCGACTCGAGCGCATCGGGAGACAGCGCCTCGTCGCGGATTTCCCAGTGTCGGCGTTCGGCCGCATCGAATTGGGCCTGCCACTCGGCGTCGGTCCGGTCGGCTCCGGGGTCGCTGTCTGCGTCGCCGAGCGCCTCGAGCAGTCCGTCGACGACGGCGCCGGGTTCCGCCGCGAGCAGATCCGTCGCGGTGAACGTTGCCTCGCGCCACGCGCCCGCGGGATCGACGAGGAACTGTCGGGCGTCGGCGTCGCGGAGCCAGTGGCGAAGCGGTTTCGACGTCGGCGAGGCCCCGAATCGGAGGACCGCGTCCGGCGGCGGAAGCTCCTCAACGTAGGTGTCGTAGCCGCCGTAGATCGAACGCGATTCTCCGTTCCTGTTCCCGTCGCCGCCCTCGCCGTCGCTCTCGGTTTCGTCCTCGCGCTCGACGTGCGGGCCGAACCGCAGCCCCGAAAGCGGGTCCGCGAGGATCGGCGCGCCGAGTCGATCCGCGAGGTCGGTCACGGCCGCGGGCTCGAGGTCGGCGAGCGCCGTCGGATCGGCGGGTCCCGCGACGATCAGCGGCCGATCGGCGGCCTCGAGCGCACCCAGTAGCCGTCGGTGGTCGTCCGCTGCGAGCGTCTGCGTCCCACCAGTGGTTTCGACGAACGGGCCGTCGCGTCCCCGCCCGGCCACCGTCTCGGCGAACGAGTCGGGCACGTCGCCGGGCACCTCGAGCGGCTCGAGGGGCTTGCGAAACGGACAGTTGAGGTGGACGGGACCGGGTGGAATCCCGGTCGTTTCCGAGAGCGCTCGAGCCGCGGTCGTCCGGAGACTCCGCACCTTCCGCTCGTCGGGTTCGGGATCGGGTAGCTCGGCGTCCCACCGGACTGCGTCGCCGTAGAGTTTGACCTGATCGACGGTCTGGTTCGCGCCGCTGTCGCGCAACTCCGACGGCCGGTCGGCGGTGAGAACCAGCAGCGGGACGCGGGCCTGATCGGCCTCCATCACGGCGGGATGGAAGTTCGCCGCCGCGGTCCCCGAGGTACAGACCAGCGCCGTCGGCTCGCCGGTCCGGCGGGCGCGACCGAGCGCGAAGTAGGCCGCCGAGCGCTCGTCTAAATGCGAGTAGACGTCGATGTCCGGGTGCTCGGCGAACGCGACCGTCAGCGGCGTCGATCGGCTCCCGGGCGCGAGACAGACGGCCTCGAGGCCGCCCGCCGCGAGTTCGTCGACGAGGATACGACCCCACAGGGTCGCGCGGTTCGGTGCGCTCATCTCAGGTGTTATCGCAGTTCATCGAGGATCGGTCGGAACTTCAGTTCTACCTCCGGCCACTCTTCGTCGGGATCGCTGTCGGCGACGATCCCGTTGCCGGCGAAGAGCGTCACGGTCCCGTCGGCCGCGACGCCCGAGCGGAGCGCGACCGCGAATTCGCCGTCACCGTCGGCGTCGAACCAGCCGACGGGCGCGGCGTACCAGCCCCGCTCGAAGGGCTCCGTCTCGCGAATCGTCTCCCAGGCCGCGTCCGGCGGAACGCCGCCCACTGCGGGGGTGGGATGTAACGCCTCGACGAGTTCGAGGACGTGTCGATCCCCCTCGAGTCTCGCTTCGATCGGCGTCCGGAGGTGCTGGATCGTCGCCAGCCGGCGGATCGTCTGCTCGCGGACGGTGAGTTCGCGCGCGAGGGGCTCGAGTTGGTCGCTGATCGCGTCCGCGACGAGCCCGTGTTCGTGCTGGAACTTCGCGTCGGCACGCATCCGTTCGACGTGTTCCTCGTCTTCGGCCGGCGTCTCGCCGCGGGGGACCGAGCCGGCGAGTGCCTCCGTCTCGACGCGGTCGCCGCGTTTCGAAACCAGCCGCTCGGGCGGCGCGCCGAAGAACGTGCCGCCGATCCCGTGGCCGACCAGAAACCGGTAACAGTTCGGGTACCGGCGGCGCAGTCGCTCGACCGTCGCGGGTACGTCGATCGGCCCCTCGAGTTCGACGGAAAGCGCCTGTGCGAGGACGACTTTCGTCAGCGTTCCGTCGGCGATCCGCTCGAGGGCGGTCTCGACCTGTGTCGTCCAGTCGGCCTGCGAGGTCGTCCGCCGGGTCGCGGCGACGCCGGGCGTCGAGCCGCTCGGTCGCATCGCCGGCAGGTCCCGCAGGCGCTCGTGCCAGCGCTCGAGGCGGTCGTCGGCCTCGTCGGCCCGGTTCCCGACGGCCGTCAGCCACGTCCCGTCGTCGGTTCGAGTGACGAGTACTTGCGGGACGACAAAGGAGGCCGCGTCGAACCCGGTCCACGGCGGGTCCGGCTCGTGGCCGTCGTGAAACGACACGCCGCCGACGGCGCGCGGCCGGGCCGCCTCGGGGCCGTCGTGTGCGAGTCCGTCGAACGCGCGCCTCGCTTGCGTTCGAATTCGATCGAATCGGTCGGTGCCGGCCGCGGTAACCCGCGCAGCGACGCCCCGACCGACGAGTTCGAGACCGTCGGGTGTGGCCCACTGGACGCGGGACTCGGCGCTGCCGTCGAGTATCGCGCTGAAAGAGACGTCCTCGAGTTCGCGGCTCCGGCTCACGAGGCCGTCAGCCTCCCCAGCCGGATCCGTCCCACCCGCCAGTCGACCATCGCCCGACGATCGATCCATCGACCACAGGTCAGGACCGCCTCGCCTTCAGCCTAACTATTCACCGAGCACTAACTGTACCGCTCTTCCTGCCACGGGTCCGCGGTCTGGGAGTACCCCCGTCGCTCCCAGTAGCCCCGCTGGGACTCGGTGAGAAACTCGACGCCGTCGACCCACTTCGCGCCCTTGTAGGCGTACCTGTGGGGCGTGACTACCCGGAGCGGGCCGCCGTGGTCGTCCGGGAGCGACTCGCCGTCGAATTCCCACGTGAACAGGACCTCATCGCGCATGCAGTCCTCGAGCGGCAGGTCCGTCGTGTAGTCGTCCATCGCGGAGAACATGACGTGGACCGCATCATCGTGAACGCCGGCCCGCTCGGCGAGTTCGGGGAACGACACCCCGGTAAACGTACAGTCGAACTTGCTCCAGCCGGTCACGCAGTGAAAGTCCTGTCGCTGGGTGACACTCGGCAGGTCCCGGAACTCGTCCCACGAGAAGGAGAGTTCCTCGTCGACCGCACCGGTGACGGTGAACTCCCACGTCTCGGGGTCCCAGTCGGGCGTCCCGCTCTTCGAGAGGACGGGAAACGCGGACGTCTCGCGCTGTCCGGGTGGCAGTCGCTCGTCGCCGAACTCCTGATAGAGGTCCGTAACGTCCGTCGCGTCCATGTCCGTGGGTACGTCCCGACGGATGTAGGTGTGACGCATCGGCCCTACTCTCGACCGGTTCCGCAGACGGTCGCCGCTCGACGCGGACACTCGCGGCGTCGGTCCAGCGAAAACCGCGCCGATTCGGCCCCTCGATCCGAACCGTTGCGACGAACGCGCGGCCGGCCCTCGACTAACCCCGAATTGGGCTGACGAGAACGGGTTCGAAACTGATCGAAACAGTCCGTTGGTTGGCACTACTCGGGGGTTTCTCGCGAAACCCTCGCCATCCCTTAGTACAGTCTCGCCGAGAGAAATCAGTGCATGGCGAGCAGACAACAGATAACGGAACGAGAGATGTCCGGACAGGCAGCGGAAGAAGTCGGTGAACAGGCGATGGGGCCTGCGTTCATCGCGTCGGCCGCAGCGGTCGGCCTTTCGCTATACTACTTCTTCATGCGCGGGGAGCGCCAGCTCGGCGCGTTCATCGGCCTCTGGCCGCCGACTATCCTGGCGTTCGCGAGTTACTTCAACCAGCGCAAGATGCGCCAGCAACTCGACACACTGACCCAGCCCGGGACGAAGCTGAAGAACGCGTTCGACTCGATGATGGGTAACCGCTAAGCGACCCGCGTCGCCGACTTCTCATCCGCACATGGTTCCCGCGACGGCTTCGACCTCGCTCGAGCCGCCTACCCGTTCGACGAGTGCATGCTTCGTTCCGGCCGCTGTCAGTCCCCGTCAAACCTAAATACCCCCTCGCCGAAAGCCGAATCAGATGCCGAAAGTAGAGATCACCATACCGGAGCACCTCGAGATGCAGATCGCCCAGATGGTCGAACGCGGCGAGTTCGTCAACCGCGAGGAGGCGATCGAGGACCTCCTTTCGACGGGCATCAAGGCCTACAAGACCAGTGGACCCTCCGACGAAGAGGAGGGAGCAGGAACCGGCGGGACCGGCTTCGAAGACGACGGCATGATGGGCCACGACGACGAGTACGTCTTCTAGCTTATATCCCGACCGCGAGCAACGGAATTCCGAACGCAACCACCGCGCCGATCAGCGCGACGAGAGCGCCGATCAACACGGCTCGCGACGAGTAATCGCTCATCGGTGCGGTCGTTCGCTCGGCGTCGAGATCGTGCCCGACATCGGCTCCCGTGTCGTCACCCTCGGGGGTTTCAGTGTCGTCTGCCATACGTGCTCGTTCTCGGTTCGATCACTTAAGAACACCTACACGGATCGTCGACTCGAGCGCCGGCGTCGGGTCGTCTCGGCTCGCGAACACGATCCAGACCCCTTTACTACCCCCAGTGCGAACTGTGCGGTAGTAACCACATGGTATTGACCAAGCGAGTCATCCCGTGTATCGACGTGGATCTCGACGAGGACGGGAACCCGGCGGTCTACACCGGCGTCAACTTCGAGGATCTGAAGTACACCGGCGATCCGGTCGAGATGGCCAAGGCCTACAACGAGTCCGGCGCGGACGAGTTCGTCTTCCTCGACATCACCGCCTCCGCGGAGGGCCGCGAGACGATGCTCGACGTCGTCGAGCGCGTCGCCGACGAGGTCTTCATCCCCCTCACGGTCGGCGGCGGCATCCGCACTACCGAGGACATCAAAGAGACCCTGCGCGCCGGCGCGGACAAGGTCTCGATCACCACCGGCGCGCTCGAGCGCCCCGAACTGATCAACGAGGGCGCGAAAGCCTTCGGTAACCAGTGTATCGTCATCAGCGTCGACGCGAGACGACGCTTCGACGAGCAGGGCGAGAACTATGTCGAAATCGACGGCGAGTCCTGCTGGTTCGAGTGTACGAAAAAGGGCGGCCGCGAGGGGACCGGCATCGACGTCCTCGAGTGGGCTCGAGAGGCCGAGTCCCGCGGCGCGGGCGAACTCTTCGTCAACTCGATCGACAAGGACGGCACCAAAGACGGCTACGACCTCCCCCTGACGGAAGCCGTCTGCGACGCCGTCGATACGCCGGTCATCGCCTCCTCTGGCTGTGGCGGTCCCGAGGACATGTACGACGTGTTCACCGACGCCGGTGCCGACGCCGGCCTCGCGGCCTCGATCTTCCACTTCGACGAGTACTCGATCGAGGAGACGAAGGCCTACCTCGACGAGCGCGACGTTCCCGTTCGTCTCTGACAGCGGCCGATTCGACCGCTATCCGTCGCTTTCGTACACGGTCCACTATATTTATATACACCCAGTTTCCTTCGGCTATTAATGGAGTGGCGATGCACGTGGTGTGGGAAACCGCACGCGGAAGACGATCCGCCCTGTGACGACTGCGGCCACAACGCATTCGAGAAGGCGGTCGTCCGCGAGGGGGACGCCGAGTCGACGGACGCGTCGGCCGGCACGATCGATACCGGAACGAGCTACGTCTGGACCTGTTCGGACTGCGGCCGCGAGCACGTCAAGCACAATCCGCCGTGCTCGCGCTGTGGCAACCCGACTCTCGAGAAGACCGAACAGACCTACGACGATGTCGATCGGGATCTCGACGCGCCGGGCTGGCTGGGAGTCGCCAAACCGTACCTGCCCGTGGTCGCCGTCGTCGTCCTGATCGGCGCGCTGTTCGCCACCGGGATCGTCTCACCGACGATGATAAACGGGATTTTCACGCCGGATCCGCCCGATGCGCCCGGTGACGGAACCGAGGCGGCGGGGATCGACCTCGAACGGACTGAGGAGTTGATCCACGACCGCCTCGAGGACGAGCGCGCCGACTCGCGGACGTACGACGACGGCCTCGCAGCGTACGCGGAGTACCACAATCGCGCGTACGTTGCGATCGAGTACGAGGATGCCAGGGTCGAGGCGGTATCGCTACGGGACTTCGGGATCGACTGTCGCGGCACGCTCGAGGAAGGCCAGCTACCGGCCGCCCTGTCGACGGCGAACTACGATGACGAAGCCGCGCTCGCCGACGGCGTCGTCGATTTCATGCGCTCGGGCGACGGCGTCACTGGGTCCGGATACGACGGCGAGGGGATCGATCTCCACGCCGTCGACGGCTCGATCTACGTGTTCTACGCGACGTGCTGATCGGGCCGTTTCGATCGAACGTCCTCTGAGGGGAGGGTCCGACTGAAACGATGCCGTCGAGTGAGACCGGTGACTCGCGGACCGACGTGTTCGACCGTCCAATACGCTTATCCCTCCGCGGTCGTGCTCTTCTATCAGTGAACTGGCGGTGTACGCGGTGTGGCAAACCGCACGCGGAGAACGACCCGCCCTGTGACGACTGCGGCCATAACTCGTTCGAGAAGGCGGTCGTCCGCGTCGACGAGGAGAACGGATCCGGGCCCGGGAGCGACGGCGCTCCCGATGCGGATCGCGAGCCGATCCCCTCCGGGACCGTCGAAACGGGGCCCGACTACGTCTGGGCCTGTCCCAACTGCGGGCGGGAACACGTCCGGAACACCCCGCCCTGTTCTCGCTGTGGCAACCCCGACCTCGAGCGGGTCGAGCAGACCTACGAGGGGCTGGAACGCGATCTGGACACGCCGAGCTGGTTCGAGGTCGCAAAGCCCTACCTGCCGATCTTCGTCGTCATCGGCGTGATCGTCGCGCTGTTCGCGACGGGGATCGTCTCACCAACGATCCTGCCGGGGATCGGTCCGCCCGACGCGCCGGGACAGGGCTCCGAGGCGTCCGGACTCGATCTCGAGGCCGTGGACCGAGCGGTCCACGACCGGCTCGAGGAAGAACGAGAGCCCGCGGACCGGCGGACGTACGACGACGGACTGGCGGCGTACGCGGAGTCCGAGAACCGCAGGCTCGTCGTGCGCGACTTCGAGGACAGAAATCCGGATGGAGCGAGCGCCGACGAGTTCGATCACGACTGCGAGGCCCCGGTACACGGCGTACCGACGGTCCTCACGGCCATCTCGGTTGACGACTACGCCGACGAATCGGGACTCGCCGAGGACATCGCTTCGGCGTTGCTCTCGCAGTACGGCGACGATATGCGGACCGGGTTCGACGCCGAAGGTGTCGACGTTCACGTCGCGCCGAACGGGGATGTCTACACCGTCTACGCGGCGTGCTGATCGATGACAGTCGGCTGATGCATCGTTTCGGCGTCGCAGTT
Source organism: Natrinema versiforme (assembly GCF_005576615.1). NCBI lineage: Archaea > Methanobacteriati > Methanobacteriota > Halobacteria > Halobacteriales > Natrialbaceae > Natrinema > Natrinema versiforme. Next base: position 2,171,666 of record NZ_CP040330.1, on the reverse strand, counting down.
CGTCGGTGACGACAGCTCGTTATCTCGCTGTAAGACGTGACCGAACCGAAACGTGACCCGAGCAACGAGCGGAAAAAGAACGATCGAGAGCGCTGCGATCGACCGCCGGCCGCGTCGGCGTCTTATGCGGCCGCCTCGAACGCGTCCCGGAAGGAGTTCGCCTTCTCGCGGACCGCGACGGCGGCTTCCTCGAGACACTCGAGGGGGTCCGCGCCCTCGGTCTTGATCGTCAGGATCGGCTCGGTCTGGCCGCCCGACTGTTCGGGATTGACGTCGTAGGTCGCTGCGCTCACGTCGTCGTGCTCGAGCAGCGCGCCCTTGAGCACGTTCATGAATGTGTGATCCTCGCCGGCGATTTCGATCGAGAGTTCGTCCTCGGTGCTCTCGGTGACCCGCAGTTCCATGTCACGCAGTCCGTTCGTCGGCTGCTTGTACCTTTCGAAGCCGCCGCTCGAGGACCGCATGCGAAGGCAAATCACTATACGCCGCCGTTCGAACCACGGGACATGCTCTCGCTTGCGGCCCTGCTGACGGTCGTCGTCGCCGCGGCGCTGGTGGGGTCGATCGCGGTCGTCAGACGGGTTCACCGGCCGACCCGACGCTGGCGCGACGTACTCGAGTCGCGGCTCGTGTACGGGGTCCCGTGGGGGTCGCTGATCGTGATCGCGTTCGTGGTCTGTGTCTATCTGTTCGTCCAGGACGGTATCGCGGACATATCCGATCCGGTGACGATCCCCTACCGCAGCTGGTCGTACTTCTATCCGCTGGGGATGGCCACGGCGGCGTTCTCCCACGCTGGGCTGAGCCATCTCCTCGGGAATCTGGCCGGGACGGTCGTCGTCGCACCGCTCGTCGAGTTCGCGTGGAGCCACTACCCGGACGACCGGGACCCCGAGCGGCCCGACTCGTGGCGGACGAATCCGCGGCTGCGGGCGTTCGTGCTCTTTCCGCTGGCCGTCGTCGCCGTCGGGCTGGCGACCAGTCTCTTCTCCCTCGGCCCCGTGATCGGCTTCTCGGGCGTCGTCTTCGCCCTCGCCGGCTTCGCCGTCGTCCACTATCCGATCGTCACGATCGTCGGCACGCTCGGCGTCCAGAGCGTGCTTTTGCGGCTCTATTACGCGCTTCGGGAGCCGATCAACGTCTACACCGCACAGCCAAGCCCGCCGTCTGCACCCTCGTGGGCCGGCATCGCCATTCAGGGCCACGCGCTCGGGCTCTTCATCGGCTTCGTCCTCGGCATCGCGCTCCTCGAGCGCCGTGGAACCCGTCCCAATCCGCTGCGACTCTGGCTCGCCGTCCTCCTCTTTGGTTTCTCGAAGCGACTGTGGGCGATCTACTGGTTCGGCGGCGAGAACACGTACATCCTCTTTCAGGGGCCGGGCGTCGTCGTCGTCTCGATACTCGCGCTCGTGGTCACCCTCTCGATGACCGCCTCCGAGACGCCGCTCGTCCCGGCGCGACTCGAGGAGCTGTTCGCCGGATCGGAGCGGGCGAATCCGCGGTCGAACGGCGGGGTCCAACCATCGATCGATCGGTCGTTCGAACTCGCCGGCGGTCCCGCCGACGGAGCCGTCACCGCCCGACTCGAGCGCGTTCGCGAACTCGTGTCGGGGGCTCGAACGCGGGCCACCGAAGCCGCCGATTCGAGCGCGCTGTCGGACCTAACACGCAGACGGGCCGCGTTTCTCGCGGTCGTCGCCGTCCTCGCGATCCTCGCCGGGGTCGCGATCCCCGCCAGTTTCCTCGTCGTCGAGGACGCGACCGCGTCCTCGGACGCCGCCGTCCAGATCGAGGACTACACCGTCGAGTACGTCGAGGGCGTTCCGAACGGGCTCGTCTCCGGGATCGGCATCGAGGCCCTCGAGAGCGACGACGGCCTCGAGTCCAGCGGGGTAATCGTCGCCAGCGAGCAACGAAACGTCTGGCTCGAGGCGGTCAGCGCCCAGCGGCTCTCCTTTACCGGCGAGGAGACGGTCACCGTCGGCGGCCCCGGCTGGCGCGAGGCGGTCCACGTCGAACGCACCGGCTGGGAGCCCGTCGGCAACGAGACCGTCTATCAGGTCTGGCTGTGGGAAGACGGCGAGGATCGACGGCTCGCACACGAGTCCAACGAGTCCCGCGCGGAGGCGACGATCGCCGGCCGGAACGTGACGATCGACTCCGCCGACGGCGAGTTCGTCCTCGAGGTCGACTCGAGCGGAACCGCCGTCGCGACGACGCCGATTCCCGGGGAAAACGAAACGGCGACTGCGGGCGGGCTCACCTTCGAGCGCAGCAACGAGACGGTCTACGCGTCTGCCGACGGAACGCGTGTCGCGGTTGCAAGCGAGGAGACGTACGATGCGGTCGGCTAAGGTCCGGTGGCGACGCAGTCGATTACCGATACTTTTTACTCCATTTCCGTATTGGTTATTCGTATGTCATTAGATCGAGCGACCCGTCGCCGTCTCGCTGCGACGGGTCGAACGATACTCGTTGGCCGCCGTCCGACCGTCTCCCTTGCCGCCGTTATCCTTGCCGCCGTATTCGCACTCGCGACCGCGGCAGGCGTCGGGATGACCGCCGGAAGCGATCGCGTCGCCGACGCGGCCGTCGAAACGTGGCGCGGAGCCACGCTCCATTACGAGGTCATCGGTGCCGCCTGCCTGCTCGTCGGCGTCGCCGCGCTGAGTGCCGCTCTCAAGGCCGGATTCGTCCCGACGTTCGCGCTGGTCGCCAGCGTCCCGTTCGGCGTCGGACTCGCGCGGTACGGCACTGAATACGCGGTCGGACACATGACCCTGATCGTCTCGTTGCCAGAGGCGGTCGCCGACGGGACGGGCGCTGCACTCGTCGTCGGCCTCCCGCTTGCAGTACTCGGATTCCTCGTCGGGACCGCCGTTAGACGCGTCGCCGGCAGCACTCGGGGTAATTCCGGCCCTCCACTCCGCCCTGACCGAAGCTAACCCGTTACTCCCACTCGATCCGGAAGACCTCGGCCTCGAGCGTTTCTCGGGCTTCGGTGTGGAACTCGAATCGCTTCGCGATCGGAAACTCGGCTCGGAACGCGTGGGTCACGTCGCCGCCCCCGTCGGCGGCGAAGGACTCGACGAACTCCTGACTCCCCTCATTGTGGATCGTGTACGAGACCGACGCGATCTCGCGCGCCGTCTCGAGGAAGTCCCGATCGGCGTGGCGATTCCCCCGCTGGGCACCGAACGGCGGGTTCGAGAGCACGGTCGCGTCGGTCGTCGAAAACGGGTGCCGAGTGACATCCCCGCGGAGCCACTCGATCGCGCGTCCGCGGACACCATCATCCCCAGCCGTCCGTTCGTTCCGACGAGCCAACGCGAGCGCGTCCGGGTCCACGTCGATCCCCGCGACCCGCTCGGCACCGGCGAGCGACGCCGCGATCGCGAGCATCCCGGTCCCGGTGCCCAAGTCGACGACCCGCCGCTCGAGGTCGTCCTGCAATCCGGCCAGATGACAGAGGTGTGCGGCGAGTTCCGCCGGCGTCAGATACTGCTCCAAGCCGGCGCTGGGATCGGAGAAGTCAGCGACCGACTCGAGTCGGCGGGCGAGCGTGCGCCGAGCGAGGCCGGCCATCTCACGCGTCGACGGCGATCGGCCCCTCGAGTTCGAACGCGAGTCCCTCGCGGTCGGCCCGTTCGGCACAGGCCGCCAGCGCGGGGCGGACTTTCTCGGGGTCGGCGACGTCGTCGACGGTGACGGTCACCGTCCCGACGCCGAGGAAGGAACCGGCACGGACGTAGCCCCGAATGCGGTCGATTTCCGCTTGGGTCGCCAGCGAGCAGTCCTCGTCGAAACAGGCCTCGACGGTCAGTTCGGCGGGGACCAACCCTTCCGCGGTCAGTTGGCCCTTGAAATCGCGGAGGTACTCCGGCGACGTCGACTCGAGCGCGTCGGCCTCGAGGGCGACGGGGGTGGCGTCTGCGGGCTGACAGCGGTCGATCGCACGGGCATGGGATGACGTCGTACTCATTGCCAGTGCATACATGGCTTGCATACAAAAAGGTTGGTGAATACGCAGTAGTAATACACTCGAGCCGATGTGACGCCGCCACGAGAGGCGGCCGATCCACCGATCGAGAACGTCCCGGTTTCGCGACAGTTTCGAATAGAGTTAAGGATGCCCCGGGAAAGTTACAGGTATGGACGAGTGTCCACGGTGTGGGGGAGCCATCGAAGAACTCTCGCTCGGTGACGTGTCGACGGTGACGTGTTCCCGCTGTGGGTACGCCGACGTGCCCGTCGAACATCTGCCCGCCGGCGAGGAACCGGAATCCTGGCGAGACGCGTTCAACCGTTTTTACAAGGAGTGAGCCGGCCGCGACGGCTCGAGCCACGGCGGTCCGTTCGAGTCGATTCGTGACTCGAGTCGTCACTCTTCGAGACGTGAGTGGCAAAAGAACGCAAACCGCACTGCCGACGGATTACTCGTTTGCGGCTGCCGCTTCCGCTTCGTCGTCCGCGGCGTCGTGGTCGACGTCCTCGTCGGAGCGGGCCGCGACGAGGCCACCGCGTGCGACGCTGTAGAGCGGTTCGTTCGCGTGCGTGACGCCGCTGATCGAGAACGGAATGTTCGCGTCCTCGAGGTGGTCCTTGAACAGCGCCTCGAAGCCGCTGGGGCTCGAGGTGCCGCCGGTGACGACGACGGGCACGTCCAGACCCTCTTCGACGTCTTCCTCGTCGACCTCTTTGACGATGTTCTCGATGACGTAGTCCAGCAGGTTCTCGTAGTAGATCGAGAGCGCGCCTTCGACGCCGCCGACGTCGGTCGTGAAGTCGAGTTCGAAGTCGTCCTCCTTGATCGAGGTGACCTTGTCGACGGGCGTCCCCGTCGCGCGGGCGGCCTGCTCGTCGACCCAGTCGCCACCGCGGGCGACGGAGAACTTCATGACGGGGACCGCGTAGTAGGAGAGACAGACGTTCGTCATCCCGGCACCGAAACTGATCCCCAGTCCGGTGAAGTTGTTGTCCGCGAGTTCGCTGTAGATGACGGACATCCCCTCGTTGATCGGTTCGGAGTCGTATCCCATGTCGTCGAGGAACGACTCGATCGTCTTCTGGTGGTACAGCGTCGAGAGATCCGAGTCGATCGGATCCGCCGGGGACGAGAAGTAGAGCTTCTCGTCGGAATAGGCGGGCTCGCCGACGACCTGCTCGATGATGAGCTTCATCATCGGGATCGCGCTCTGCTCGTCGTTCGAGAGGATCCCGTGTTTCATCGGGCGGCGGGTCTCCTTGTTGAAGATGTTCGCGAAGTTCAGGGCGTCGTCGCCGACGACGTAGACCTTGTCGTCCTTCCGAATGTGGAGCACTTCGCTTCGCGAGAGCATCTGCTCGGCCATATCCGAGTACTCGATCTCGACGAATGAGTTACGCTGTTGCACGAAAACTGTATCGTTCCCATCCTGTTGTGCTGACAGGATGTTCATCGTTCCAACGTCCAGGCCTTTGGCCATGTGTGGGCAAGGCCACCGACGGATTATAAATCTATGTGCGCCACTTTCGGAACTGATACTACGGCACAATCGGCTATTACTTTCTCCCCCCGTATTTTAATTCCTTTTTACGAGGTCACGGAACCGTTCGAGCAGCCCCGAAAACGGTTTCGTCACGGTGTCGACGGCACCGTCGTCGTCGGCCGTCGCCAACTCTTCCGCGCGCTGCTGTTCGCGGAGCTCTTTGAGCTTCGCCGTCTGGTCGTCGACCGTCGATTGCGAGGTCGTCTCCTTCGTTTCGCCGCCTTTCAGCCCCTTGAGACCGTTGACCTGTGCGTCGACCCCCGACGAGCGGGTCGTCGTGGTCCCGGCGTCGGTGTCGATGCTGACGTCGTCGAGATCGTCGCTCGAGAAGTTCAGGCGTTTGTGCTCGGTCTTCTCGACGCCGCCCCACGAGAGTTCGACGCCGTCCATCGCGTCGTCGATGTCCTGCTGGATCTCCGCGTCGGTGAGTTCGGGGTCGTCGTCGGTGTCATCGTCTTCGATCGCGACGACATCGGCCTGCTGGGCCATGTCGAGGTAGTGAGCGATGAGCGCCGCACCCGTCGAGGCGGTGATGCCGGCGAGTCCGACGGCGTAGGTCGCGATGACTTCGACAGTGTAGTCGTTGCCGTAGCCGTTCCAGTTGTCCGGATAGGCGACGAGGAAGCCGACGATCGCACCGATCGTGACGGCGACGCCGGCGATCGACGTGTACAGCATTCGCCGTTCCGAGGGCAGGAGCACGACGATCCCGAGCATCGTCACGGGGAGTGCCATCATCGCGAGCGCGTACGCGGGGCCGACCCACGCGAAGTAGCCGCCGGATCGCGCCTCGAACGTATTGCCCCACAGAAAGAGCAAGAGCCCGATAATTGCCAGCCCGATCCCGCCGAGAAAGAGTCCGAAGCCGACGTAGACGTCGGTCCGGTCCTCGGGTTCACCGATGTATCGACGATAGAGGTCGAAGAGATAGCCGTCTGCGGCCTGTTCCGCTGCCATTAGCCCACCGTTTACACTCCAGTACTATGACTGTTGGGACGGGAAATGAACGACGCCGATCGTCGCGGCCGCCACGATCGAATTCGGCCGCGGACGCAACCCGCATCGAGGCTGTCGCCCCGTCTCGGGGCCGGCCAGCGACCCCGCTCGTTGGCCCACGGAAGTGCCGAGACACTCGTTACCTTCGGACACGAACTCGACGGAACGACGGCGAATTCGTGGGGCTCGAGACAGCGTGCAGTATATACGTCCGTGGTCGTTAGAACGGTCAATGAGTCAGGAGTCGGAATACACCGAGGGGGACCTCCGGAACACCGGAATGCAGTTGAAACACGATCGCGAGTGGGATTACGAACTCGAGACGATCGTCGACGCGATCGAAGAGCGGGACGCGACGAAGGTCGGACTGCAGTTCCCCGAGGGGTTAAAGCGCCGCGGACCGGCCGTCGCGGACGACCTCCGGACGCTGGCCGATGACGACGTGACGTTCATGCTCTCGGGACAGCCCTGCTACGGCGCCTGCGATCTCGACACCTACCTGATGAAACGCACCGACGTGTTCGTTCACTTTGGGCACTCCCCGATGAAGGACACGGACAAGGTGATCTACGTGCCGCTGTTCTCGAACGTCGAGGTCGAGCCGATCATGGAAGAGTCCCTCGAGACCCTCGAGCCACCGGAAGAGACCGAGGGCGTTGGGCTCGTCACCACGGCCCAGCACATGAACCTGTACGACGAGATGAAGGCGTTCTTAGAGGAGCGGGGCTACGAGGTCCAGAGCCGCCGCGGCGACGAGCGACTGACCCACGAGGGACAGGTGCTCGGCTGCAACTACGCGAGCGCGGACGTGCCCGCGGATCAGGTGCTCTACGTCGGCGGCGGCAAGTTCCACCCGCTCGGGCTGGCGATGGAACACCCCGACAAGCACGTCGTCATCGCGGACCCGGTCAACAACGTCGTCACCGTCGCGGACACGGACAAGTTCATGAAACAGCGCTACGGTGCCATCCACCGCGCGATGGACGCCGAGAAATGGGGCGTCATCTTTTGTACCAAGATCGGGCAGGGCCGCTGGGAAATGGCCCAAGAGATCCTCGAGGACAACGATAACGCCTACCTTATCACGATGGACGAAGTGACGCCGGACCGCCTGCGGAACTTCGACATGGACGCGTTCGTCAACACCGGCTGCCCGCGGATCACGACCGACGACGGGCCGCAGTTCCACAAGCCGATGCTCACGCCCGGCGAGTACCGGATCGCCGTCGGCGACGAGCCGCTCGACAGTCTCTCGTTCGATACGTTCCACGGGACGTGGTAGGTGGCGGAACCGCTGGTTGATCACGCGCCGACTATCTCGTTTTCGACCGATCGAATTCGTTCCGGAACCGATGAGCGTCACTGGTCGAGGAGCCTCAGACTCGGTTGTATATTCGACAGACGGATCGAAATAGGACACTACGATCATCGGAAAATTAGTATATATAGTTGAATATCGCTCTAAAGAAGGGTAATACTTCACTGATTCCAAAGTGGTTTGGAGCAGTTCTTTTGGACGCTAGTCCCCGACCAGTAGTTGATGAGTAACTCAGATCCGAGCGGATCCGCGGTCGCCGCCCGCGACGACTATTTCGCCGCCCTCGCCGACGCCCGCCGCCGAACCGTCCTCCGTCTCGTCCACGAACGATCGCCGCAGGGGATCGAGAAAGACGATCTTGCGTTCCGGCTCGCGGCGGTAACATCGGATAAACAGCTCGCGTCGGTCACCGACGACGACCACCAGCGAGCGCTCGTCGACCTCCACCACCGACTGGTACCCCGCTTGACGGACGCCGGCCTCCTCGAGGAGACCGACGGCGACCTGATCCGGACCACCGACCACCGGGCGTTCGACGAACCCGGATTTGAGGCGGCCGTCTCGGGTCACCGGACCGACGACGCTGAGGAACTCGACGCCGTCTTCGAGGCGCTCGCCGATAGCCGCCGGCGGACCGTCCTCGCCGTCCTCAGCGATCAGTATCACCCGATCGCGACCGAGACGCTCGCCCGCGATATCGCGGCGCGCGAAGACGACGTGACCGAGCGCGAGGTCTCGGGGGAACGCGTCGACGAGGTACTGGCCTCCCTCGTCCACGTCCACCTGCCGCTGTTGAGCGACGCCACGCTCGTCGGCTACGATGACGACGCGGACCGCGTCTCCTACGAGGGCCACCCCGCCGTCCGCGCCGAGTGGATCCAGCCCGCTGATAGCGCGCCGGCGACGACCGGCGATGCCGGCACCGACGCAGTCGCGGACAGCACGGCCGGGACGGATGTCCGCACGCTCGACGGCCGGGACACGATCATCGCGACCGGCCAGTCCCTCTGCGAGCGAGCGGAGGACGAACTCTTCCTGATGTTCACGACGACAGGGCTGCTCGAGGAGGGCTGTTTTCGCCGGATCGAGGACGCGGTCGATCGCGGCGTCGACGTCTATCTCGGCTCGCGCGACCCACGTGTCCGCGACCTCGTCCGCGAGCGTGTGCCCGAGGTCGTCCTCTGGGAGCCCCAACTCGACTGGCTCAACCTGCCGCCCGAGGGCGAGTCGGTCGGCCGACTGGTGTTCGCCGACCGCGATGCGGTCATGCTGGGGACGCTCGGGCAGCCGCTGCCGGGCGACGGCGAGTACGCCGAGACCGCGATTTTGGGCGAGGGACCACACAACGGGCTCGTCGCCCTCATGCGCCAGATGCTCGGCTCGCGACTCGACGGCCCCGACGCCCAGAGCGCGGATCGCCGCTCGCAGTTCCCGCTATAATACCGTGGCCACACGTCCGCTCACAGCGCCGGTCGCTTTTCTCTCGGACTGACTCTCGTTTCGCGACACGCATCGGCACGTCGACCCGTCAACAGAGACGACAACATTTACCCAGTCGGTCCTCACACCCTCGAGTATGACCCAAAGCGACTGGGGAGACTGGCTCGTTCGCGACGTCGAGGACGCCGATCCGGACGGGGTCGCGGTCTGGTATCTCGGCTGTAACGGCTTTATCGTCAAAGGCCGCGAGGGAACGACGATCTTCATCGATCCGTACGTCGGACTCGGGAGCCCGCCCCGGACGATTCGCATGATTCCCGTGCCGTTCGATCCGGACGACGTCGATGCGGCCGACGCCGTCTTCGCGACCCACGAACACACCGACCACGTTCACGGCCCGAGTCAGGCACCGATTCTCGCGAACACGGGCGCGACCTTCTACGCGCCCGACGATAGCCTCGCGGTCGCCCGCGAGGACGAGAACTGGACCGACGAGTGGGACGTAACCGACGACCAACTGACCGAAGTCACCGAGGACGAGACACTCGAGGTCGGTGAGTTCACGGTCCACGTCGAGGCGGCGACCGACCCCGACGCGACCCACCCCGTGAGCTACGTACTCGAGCACGACGCCGGAACCTTCTTCCACGGCGGTGATACGAAACCAAGCGACGAGTTCGAGCGGATCGGCGACGAGTACGAGATCGATCTCGCGGCGCTCGCGTTCGGAACCGTCGGGCAGATCCCCGACAAACGGACCCGTGAACCGAAGCGGACTCGCTGGTACAACGACGAGAACCAGCTCGTCGAGTGTGCCGCGGCCCTCGAGTGCGAGCGACTCCTGCCGAGCCACTGGGACATGTGGAAGGGGCTCACCGCCGATCCGACGGCGCTTCACCACCACGCGAACAGCTTCGAGTATCCGCGTCGACTCGAGATCCGCGAGATCGGCGATCGCGTCGATCTGTAGAACCTATCTACAGACAGATATGAGTCCGTCCGCACAATTTATAGTAATGGTATGGTAACGTTGGTTCCATATGAGTAGCACCGCCGACACGGACGACGTGATAGAGGTCAGTTCAGACGGGATAGCCGTCCGAAAGACGTTCGCAGCGGACGAGTTTCCCGTCCCCGCGATCCGATTCCAGATCGAGTCCGATCGCGACGAGCCGGTCACGTTTCAGCTTTCAGAGGAGATCCCCGAATCGTTCCCGATGGACAAGGTGGGGTTCCATCCGGACTATCACAGTGACGACTGGACGGCGTTTCAGGACAACCACGTCGAGTTCACCGCGACGCTCGAGCCCGGCGACCGACTCGAGACGGTCTACGGGATCCAGATCGACGACGAGAGCCGGGCCGCGGCGTTCCTCACCGAGCCGACGATCGTCGAACGCAACGCGACCGACGACGGCGCGGCGGACGCCGACGAGGTCGACGACGAGGTCATCGGTAACATTGTCTCCGAGGACCGGAATCAGGCCGTCAAGGACATGATTTCCGGCGAATCGGACACCGTCCCCGGGCTCGAGGACGGCGAGGACGACGCCGATTCGGCGGCGGACGCGAGCGGTACCACGGCCGCGGGGACCGACGGGGAATCCACCGACGAGACGGCGGACGAATCGGACGGCCTCGACCTCGATCTCGGTAACGTCGATCCGGACCCGGTCGATGTCGAGACGGATGCGGACGACGGCGACGCGGCGGACACGCCGGATATCGATCTCGGATTCGAAGAGGAAGAGATTCCGGAACCGGAGGACGACACTGACGACGGCGACGCCGACGAGTCCGTCGAACTCGATTTCGGGACTGAAACCGACGAGTCCGACGACACGCCCGCGGACGAGACGGCCGACGAACCCGACGCCGCCGACGAGCCCGAAATCGAACTCGATCTCGAGGAGGCGGCCGCTGCTGCCGACGAGGACGCGGCCGACGAATCGACCGCGGAATCGGACGCCGTCGACGACCTCGAGACGGAGACGGCGGAACCGGACGACGAGGGATCGACCGACGCGACGGACGACCTCGAGTCGACCGAACCGGTCGCCGAAACCGAGTCGGATTCCGACGAGGTCGGCGAGACCACACCCGACGACACGGACGACGCGGCGGCAGACGAAGCGGACGAGTCCGCGCTCGAGGAAGACGTGGTCGTCGACGAGGAGGCCGTCCTCGACGACGAACCGGACGCGGCCGACGGCGACGACGAAACGGACGCCGAGTCCGCGGCTGCCGAAGCCGACACGGATGCGACGACGGACGAATCGCTCGAGGCAACGGCTGACACCGAGTCCGAACCCTCGGTCGACGAGGACGCGGCGGCCGCTGCGGCACCGAATCCCGATCCCGATTTCGGCGGATCGATCGCCGCCCGTCTCGCGACCGAAATCCGCGACGGAACGATCGACGACGACGATCTCGAGACCATTCAGGCGGAACTCGACCTCGAGACTTCGGGGCCGGACATCGCGAAAGTCGAGCACCTCCAGAGCCGCGTCGAGGAGGTCGCGGCCTACACGGATGCCCTCGAGACGTTCCTCGAGGAGAACGGCACCGGCGCGCAACTCATCGAGGAGCTCCAGACCGATATCGACGCCCTCGAGGACGACCTCGCGTCGATGGACGACCGACTCGAGGGGACCGAGACCACGGTCGACGATATCGAAGGCGACGTCGCCGACCTCACCGACTGGAACGGCGACCTCGAGACCGATCTGCGTGCGGTCGGCGACGATGTCGACGAACTCGAATCGGACGTCGACGTGCTCGCTGACGATATCGACTCGGTCGACGATGATGTCGAAACGGTTGCGGACGACCTCGACGCCGTCGAGGACACCGTCGACACGGTCGAGAACGATCTCGAACGCGTCGGGGAAGACGTCGAATCCGTCGAAGAAGAGGTCGAAACCGTCGAAGACGACCTCGAGACCGTCGAGGACGAACTCGAGGCCGTGCGAGAAGACGTGACCGATATTCAGGAGTGGCGCGACCAGCTCGGATCGATGTTCTCGGACTGACTCGGTTCGCGAATCTCGGCCCCAGGGCTCGCGACTCTTCCGGAAACACAACTCGTTTATCCGTCGCCGATGGAGAACCGATCGATGGGCGAGACGATACCGATCGCTGTTCCACGCAAGGGGCGACCCCTCGAGTCGGTTCTCGACCGGCTCGCGGATCGCCTCGATGTCCCCGACCTCGCGGACGACATTACGTCGACGCTCCGCCACGAAAAGGCACTCACGAAGGGGTCGATCGATCCCGACGAGGAGGACGTCTACCATCGTCTCGCCGACTACAGCGCCGTGGACGATCCGACCGAACCCGAATACACGCTGTTGCGGGACGACCGCGCCGGGAAGCCCCGCCGGATCGTCTTCGACAGCGTCACGATCCCGCTGACGAATATCGAGGGTGTACCCGACGACACGGCGATCCAACTCGTCGGCCGCGAGGAGCCGTTCCGTTCCCTTCGGACCCACGAGTTCGCGCTCGGGTTCGACAGCGCCGATCTGGTCCTCGAGGAAGTCGTCGAACTCCGGCCGGAGCCGCTCAACCGGATCGCCGACGTAAACGCCCGGATCAATCCCTCCGATACCGATGTCCAGGTCGTCACCGGCCTCGGCGATACGGTCTACCACACGCTGTTAGCGTCGCCCGAGGTCGCTCCGTCATCGGAATCGCTCGACCGGGACTTCCTCGAGGCCTACGAGGGGCCGCTCTGCATCGAACCCAGATACGAACGGCTCGTGCAGGCGGTCCTCGGCACGCGGACGCTCGACGGCGTCGACTTTCGCTACCCCGAGGAGGGCCGCGAGGAGGAGGCGGCCATCGCCGACGCGGGGCTCGGCGTCTATCTGACCGTCACCGGCTCGACGGCTCGCGATCACGGGCTCCTGCTCGGCGAACAGCTCTTTCCGAGTGAGACCGTGTTGCTCGAAAACACGGCCGAAACCACCGAGACGGTCGATCTCGTTCGCTCCCTGTTGAACGGGGGCGACCTCGAGACGGAACTCGCCGTCGAGCCGTAACCTGCGTTCTTTCGGATCGTCGATGCCGCTTTCTGCCGGTCGCTCCGTCGAACTGACCGAAGGGAGAGTCTACGGTAGCCGAAGTCGGTACTGCCGGCCCACCTCGCCGTACTGCTCCGTCGTTGGTTGAGAATCCACGGTCTCACCCCTGCTACGGTCGTGACTGGAGAACGTTCCGCTTCCGGGGACTCACTTCGCTATCGATGTCGACACCGATGCAGCGGACGGTTCCTTCGACGGTGTCGACGACCGATCGCGTTCACCATTCGGGGGCGAAGTCGATATAGCGGTATGAAATTTATCTGTACTGTCTCGAGCGCGCCGGTTACGGATACTTGTAGTAAATATCTACAGTAATATGCGTCGGACAGCCGAAATCGCCCGTCTGCAGCCCCAACCGTGACTCGGGTCGCCGACAGTGAGAACCAGCGGGACTGATTCCCCTACTCGGTGATAGCGTAGATGTTCTCGAGGTAGGTCTCGCGAACGCGGTCGCCCCAGTTGTGGGTATAGGTATCGATCACGTCGCCGGCGACGTCGCCGCGGAGGTACTGGACGATCCCCCGGTCGCCGGTCCGATCCCGCAGGTGCGTGGTGAAGAAGTGCCGGAAGTAGTGGGGGGTGACGTTCTCTTGGGTCCCGCCACCGGTCCGGTACCAGCCGTAGTCACGAGCGTGTTTTTCGACGATATAGCGGACGTCCGACGGCTCGAGCCGTTCACCCCACGAGTCTCTGGTATCGAGAAAGAGCGGCCGCGCCGTCGAAATCGCGTCCGGACGGATCGCCAGCCACTCGAGTAGCGCCCGCTGTAGTTCGGCGTCGACGGGGACGACCGTGTCCCGCTTTCGCTTGTTCGAGGCCGTCCGTTCCTCGCCGTTGACGGCCGTCCCGCGGGTCGGCTCGGAGGAAACGAACAGCGACGACGGCCGGCGCTCGAGTCCGACGCGCGGAGACCACTCGCAGTCGAGTTCCGCCTGCACGGACTCGAGATGGAGATCCCGCAGATCGAGGTTACACAGCTCTCCGACGCGCATTCCCGTCTTCAGGAGGGTAACGATAACGGCCCGCTCGAGGGGATGGTCGATCGAACCGAGGAACGACCGCATTTCGCCGACGGAGAGATCCCGTCTCGTCGGGTTGGTATCGATCGATTCGGACATCTCCTCCATGACGAGCGCCATCGGGTTGGCATCGAAGACACCGACGCGGGTCATGTAGTCGTAGAATCGGTTGAGATAGGACGCGTAGCTCGCGATCGTACTCGACTCGAACTCGCCGCGCAGCGAGTGAATCCAGGCCATACACTCCCGTCGCTCGGCCGCACCGACCGCGTCCGCGTCGAAGCGCTCGCGGACGAAGGCCTCGAACTGCCGGAGCACCCGTTCGTAGGCCTCGAGCGTGCGGTCGCTCTTGCCGTGATAGCGCTGGTCGTCGAGGAAGTACTCGATGGGTCGGTCACGTCCTCCGGGGTGTCGGTCCCGGATTCAGTCGCCATCGCCACCACCGTCGATCGTCGTGTACCCGCCGTGGCGACCGCTGTATCGAATCCGGTTTGCCGACTGGAGATCCTCGAGCGTCTCGTCCAATCGCGACTCGATGTCGTCCGAGACCGCCTCGAGGAGTTCCTCCCAGAGTACGGATCGGATTCCAGCAATTCGAGGACCCGTGTCTCGAGGTCGTCACCCTGGGGGTAACGCTTTCGGAACGGATTATAATTTCTGTGACAATTCTTGTCTCCAATCGCCTATCTTTCGGCTTGAGCTACTCCCGGTGACACTCATATATTTATTTGTGATGGCAGTACTATTCGGTAGCAACTATGGGGCCGCGATAACAAATAATATATTCATATTGTGCCATCTGTGGCACTACGGTACCAAATAAATACCCTTATTTGTGAAAGTAGGGAAGACTGAAGTGACGACAGTTCAATTGTGGGCGTATGGCTTCCGATGATCGAACTGCCGTGAAAACCTACGTCCCGCAGTATCAGAAGGAGAAGTGGGCTGAACACGCTGACGAACTCGAGATGAGCCAGAGCGAGTTCGTCCGAACGATGGTTCAAGCCGGCCGCAGTGATTTCGGTATCCCCTCAATGGACAACCTGGTTTCCAATGCTGAGGAGTCAACGGAGTCGAATGACGACGGCTTTCAGGATCGAATTCTCGCTCTACTCGAGCGGGAAGGCGTCTTGGATTGGGACGAACTCGTTGACAGACTCATTGACGATATAGAAGAGGACGTAGACACGGCGTTAGGACAGCTTCAAGACGACAATCTCGTTCGATACAGTGGTCGTAAGGGAGGATACGTTCGGACCAGCAATGAGTGAACGAGCAGAGTCGATCGACTACTTCCTCGCGGATATCGAGCAACACGGTCGTAATAAACGGACAGTTTCAGCGTATCAACGCGTTCTTTCTCGTTTTGAGGGGTTCCTCTCCGATCGGTTCGGAAAAACGCCTACAGAAGCCGGCTATCGGGATTGTATGGCCTTCACTCATGAGCTGCGTTCACAATACGCAGAGAGTACGGTCGCGAGTTACGCATCGTACTTGAATCGCTTTTATGGATATCTCGTTCGCGTCGGACGACACGACGAGAACCCAATGGAACTCGTTTTAGAGGAAATGAACGAGTCGATTGAGTCGAATCCATCTCGCAGAGACATTCAGCTCACAGATATGCGCGACTTCGTCGCAACCGTCCGTCATCCCCTTCATAGGGCGGTTATATTGACGTTATTGAAGACGGGGATTCGGTCTGGAGAGCTGTGCAACCTCGATCTAATCGATCTAAATCTCGATCACGAAGCCGCCTACTGGCATCCACGAGCTCAAATTGACGCCGGACCGAATTCGATCTACATTTCGCCGGATCATTCGTATGGAAAAGAATCGGAAGGAGCCGTGCGAACAGCCTCCAACAAGCGTAAACGTGAAACTATCATTCCTGTCGATAGCGAACTCGAGAATGCACTTCTTCGCTGGCTCGCGATTCGGCCTGATTCAGTTTCCGAAACCGATCCGCTGTTCGCTGGGACTGTCGACCGATGGGGAGAACGGATTACGATCGATATGGTGCATCACATCGTCGAACAGTACGCCACTGAGTACGGGTGGTATCGAACCGGTGGCGGGGCGGCAGAGAATGTGACGCCCCACTACTTCCGGCACTTCTTCACAACACATCTACGGGATCGGACCGGCGATCGTGGCGTTGTGAAGTATCTCCGTGGCGACGTTGCAAGCGATATCATCGACACCTACACCCACAACTGGGGGGATCGGGTTCGTGAGACGTATCTCGATAATATTTACTCGCTCACGTCGAACCCTGGTCAGATATTTTGAATACGTTTTTCCGGTAATCGTCTTCAAGCGATAGATAATCAATGTCCGCACCTGCTCCTTGACCGAGGATGTACTTTCGATGGACCGGACGGCCATTAAATCGTTCTTCGAAGAAGTATCGCAAAGAAACCGGGGTTAAGTTCTTCATCTCATTGTTTTCGGAATACAGCCCGTGATCCCGTCCTATTTTCTCAAATACGTATCGGACTGTGGATGGATCGATCCGCTCACCCCATTTTTCCTTCGTTTTAACGAATAGGGCATCGGTATGCGGATTATCCGGCCGAATTGCTATCCACCTCAGCAAGATGTCTTCCAGTTCGGAATCGGCCGGAATGACGGTGCGTTCCTTTCTCTCACGACGATTGCTATACGGGATTGCTCCACCATATCGTATCTGTAGGCCAGATCCGGACAGTTCCGGGAGGGTGTCTGTAGTATCACTTTTGACGAGAGCAACGTCCGTGAGATCGAGGTTGCATATCTCGCCAACTCCGATTCCGGTTTTTGCGACAATACCGATAAGAGCAAGATGAAGCGGATGCCGAGTAGACCTACAAACGGTCGAAATTGCCTCTGTAGAGAAAATTTTCCGTGAAGTTGATTCCGGTGACGAATCACTCTCTTCCTTCCATCGGTGGTTATGGGCGGACCGATGACACGGCCGACAAAGGGTGACCAAATTCGTCACTTGATTCGTTCCCTGACCGCTAATGGGGACGATATGGTGGACGACTAAATTACTTCCTTCCCCACAGTTTCGACAACTCCCGTTATCACGTTCCAGTACTTGCTCACGGATCTTGAACCAATCGTGTCCGTGAAGTCGCTCACCCATAGTAATTCATTATCGCCTTTTCACTTCAAGGTGTACGACAGTTTGTAAATCATATATGGCTATATCGATTTCCGTCTGATTGTGGACCGTGACTACTCCCACCAGCCACATCCATTTTTCCGTAGAGTGGATCCTCCCCGCGGTCAACACTCGAAGTTACAATTCGGATACGCACGGCGATAAAACAGATCTGGTGGGAGGTTGTGGACTTAGTAGGCGCTTTCGAACAGTACGAGGACAAGGGCGGCGACCACCGCTGGCGACTGCGCCACCGAAACGGCAATATACTGGCCGACGGCAGTCAGGGGTACGCTGACCGGACCGGCGCCGTCGACGCGGCGGCCGAGCAGGGGACTCCGGTATCGGGCCAACATCGCCGGAAGGAGTCGCTGGAGCGCCCCCGCGGTGAACGCTGTGTAGCGTCCGCCGCCCTGGCAGTCGATCGCGACTTTCGTGTGCTCGTCGCTCTTTCCGATGGCCGTTTCGGAGTCTGCGTCATGTAACTACCCTCTCGAGCGGCCGGCATCGGTCCTCGCTGCCCGATATCGGTGCTCACCCGTCGTCGCCGGGCTCAGTCGACGGCTCGTCGTCCGCCGACTCGTCGCCACTCGAGTCACCAAACCACTGTCCGACCGTCCGTTCGCGCTGGCGCGCGCGGAGTCGGTCCTGTAATCGCTCTTCGATGAGGGCCTGCATCTCGAGTCCCCGCTTTTCGTCCACGTCGTAGGCGATCGCGGCCCGCCCGAGGAGCGACGCGGAGCTTGCGGTGTCGGCCGTCACGCTGGCGAGTCGGCGTCGACGCTGGAAGATCGTCGCCTGATGGATGACGGCCTGCACCCGGTAGTAGGGGACGACTTTGGTCGTCCGTCGCCAGAAGCCCGTGCGGGTGAGAAAGTATCGGTCACCGATTCGGTACCCTCGGTTCGACCACTTCAGATGAGCGGCGACCGGGACGAGGACGGCGAGCACGGCGAGGACGTACCACTGCCGGACGACCGCCGTATACCGCGCCAGCACGTACGCACCGCCGACGATGGCGGCGACGACGAGCGAATACCGGACCGCGTACCGCTCGCGCGCCCGTCGCGGCGGGGACTCGAGGTCGATCGGGCCGAACGGTTCGATCGCCCGCGCGAGTTCGGCCACGCGATCGGCGTCGGCGAGCGGAATCGCGGACTCCGTCCCGCGGGAGTCGGACTGGCCGGGCGCGTAGCCGGCCGTCTCGACGCTCAGTGCGGCGTAGCCGAACCACCGGAACGGGATCGACTCCGAGACGGTGAGCGTCTGAACCTTCTCGAGGGGGATCGTCCCGCTGTAGCGCTGGAGGAGCCCGCGTTCGTAGTAGAGTTCGTCGCCGACGCGGGTGAGTCGGAAGCCGTAGTACCGGGTGAAGGTAAGCGCCGCGCTGATGACCCACGCGGCGAGCAAGAAGAGGACGAGTCCCCACGCGAGCGTGAGCAATCCCGATTCCGGACCCGGGAGCCCCGCGATGCGGTCGGTCGGGAGCAACGTCGCGGGATCGAAGCCGCTGGCGAACGAGAGCGCGATGCCGCCCAGCAGACTCGCCCCCGGATCGATGGTGAAGATACTCAGAATCGCGAGTTCGTGCGGCCGAATCTCGAACAGGAGTTGCTCGTCTTCGTCGATCTCCCGTTCGCTCTCCGTCGCCTGCGCTCCCGTTTCGGTGGGACTCGAGTCGGTCGCGTCGGCAGTTTCGGCGCTCGCGCCGCGCCGGAGTCGTCGCCTGAGCCGGTGGGCCTCGTCCTCGGCGACGTACTGCAGGCTGACCTCGGTCTGGCCACCGCCCGCGGTCTCGATGTGGACGGCGGCGATACCGAGAACGCGACCGATCACGTTCTGTCTGATATCGACGTTCTGGATCCGTCCGACGGGGAGTTCGCGGTCCCTGCGAGCGAACACCCCGGAGGTGACGTCGAATGTGTCGTCGGTGAGTTCGTACCGGAACCGTCGGTAGTACGCGAACTCGTAGATGATTCCTGTGATGATGCCGATCGCGACGAGCGCGCCGACCGACAGCAGATCGGTCCCGTTCCCGCCCGGCGAGACGACGATGCCGACGACGAAGAACAGGAAGCCGGTGTTGAGGCTCCGCGAGAGCGATCGGACGGCGACTGACGCCGGGTGGAGCGACCTCATACGGCGTCCTCACCCGCGCTCTCGATCGCGAGTCGGCGAAGCGATTCCTGTACTTCCTCGGCGCGAGCCGGCGTCAGCCCGGGGATCGCGACGTCCGAACTCCGTGAACCGGCCGTGTAGACCACGACGGTCGCGAGACCCGTGGTTCGCTCGAGCGGCGACCGCCGGGAGTCGACGTGCTGGACGCGGACGTAGGGGGCGACGGTCTTGACTCGGGTGAAGACGCCGCGTTCGATGTAGAGGTCGTCGTCCCGGAGTTCGAACCGCCAGACGCCGTAGCGTCGCCACGCCACGAGCACGCGCACCACGGCGAGGACGACGGCGATCGCGACGGCGGCGGGCACGAGGATCGACGGCGCGCTGTCCCAGAAATCGGTCCGCGTGAGGGCGATCGCTGCGCCCACGAGGAGGCCACCGAAAATCACGGCTCGAACGATCGCGAGGGCGATCCAGACGACTCGCACTCGCGGAGTGAGCCGTTCCATACCTATCGTGCGGGCACTACCCGATTAAAGGGTGGGAAAGCGGCGGTGGTTCTCACGACGTGAAAGGCACGCTGGCCGCGGGTAATCGACGGACCCGTCCGCAGCGAGGGGACACGCCGTCGTCCGAGGAAGTTCGGATCGCCACGACACAGACGAATCTCTCGAGCCATCGCTCACGGGCGGAATACGAGAGAAGCGAGTCGCGATTCGAGGGGGTTACTGCGTCGCCGTTCGGACATCCCCGACGCGATAGAGGTCCTCCTGTAGTCCGTCTCCCTCGCAGTCCTCGTTCGGACACTCGTAGTGCCAGCCGTCTTCCGTCGCAGTGCCCTCCTGGAATCGCTCCCCGCATACCTGACAGAGGAGTTGTCCGTTTTTACACGTATCCCGGTGTAACTCGAGGGCAAGTTCGGTCTGGAACGACTGGTTGCAGTTGCGACAGGTGTGCATATTTCGTCTGACGCGAGCCTCCGCCAAAACTGCTTGGGTTCTTTTATTACATCGAATTGTGCCCTGATTCGGCTCCACTGCGCCGATTTGGTCGATCCGGTCCGGGAAAAAAGAACGACAGAATCGGCAGTTTACTCGTGCTCGAGTATTCCGCTTGCTGTCAGATCACACGGATCATGCCGTATGGGAACAACCATCTCATCGTTGTATCAGAACCTCGAGTGATCGTGAGAAAGACGGCGAGGAACGACGGTCCGCGAGCAGTCGACTCGATCGAGCGGTATGCGGTGAGCGATGAACGGGACGGAGAACAGGAGACGATGAAAGCGGGCGGGCGGTGAGCGGGAGACGGCTCCCGGTTCAGTCGTCCTGCCCGAGGATGCCGCGCTCGGCCATCTTCCGGGGATCGAGCACCTCGTCGGCCTCCTCCTCGTCGAGGTAGCCCTTCTCGAGGACGACTTCGCGGACGGTCTTGTCCTCTTTGAGGGCGGCCTTGGCGACCTCGCTGGCCTTGTCGTAGCCGATGTGGACGTTCAGCGAGGTGGCCATCGCCATCGACTGCTCGACGCGCTCCTCGCAGTACTCCTCGTTGGCCTCGAGTTTCCGGACGAACCGCTCGCCGAAGACCTGACTCGCGTTCGAGATGAGCTCGGCCGACTCGAGGAAGTTGTGGGCGAGCACGGGCTTGTAGAGGTTCAGGTCGATCTGGCCCTCCGCGGCGCCGGCGGAGACGGCGGCGTCGTTGCCGACGACCTGCTTGTGGACCTGATTGACGGCCTCGGCGACGACGGGGTTGATCTTGCCGGGCATGATCGAGGAGCCGGGCTGGTTCTCGGGCTGTTCGACCTCGCCGAGTCCGTTGCGCGGGCCCGAGGCGAGCAACCGGAGGTCGTTGGCGATCTTGTTCAGCGAGCCGGCGACGGTCCGGAGTGCGCCGTGGGCCTCGCTCATCGCGTCGTGGGCGGCCTGGGCTTCGAAGTGGTTGTCGGCCTCGCGGAACTGGACGCCGGTCTCCTTCGTGATGTACTCCGCGGCGCGGCCGGGGAACTCCTCGTGGGTGTTCAGGCCGGTCCCCGTTGCGGTGCCGCCGAGCGCGAGTTCGCCGAGGTGATCGCGAACTTGGTCGACGCGGGCCAGTCCCTTCTCGACCTGCGTGCGATACCCGCTGAACTCCTGACCCAGCGTGACCGGCGTCGCGTCCTGCAGGTGCGTTCGGCCGGTCTTGACGACGTCGTCGAACTCCTCTTCTTTCTCTTCGAGCGCTTCGCGGAGGGTATCGAGTGCCGGAATGACGTCCTTCTCGACGGCCTCGAGCGAGGCGACGTGCATCGCGGTCGGGATGACGTCGTTGCTCGACTGGCCGTAGTTGACGTGGTCGTTGGGGTGGACGAGGCGGTCGCCGATTTCGCTGCCCATGAGTTCGGCGGCGCGGTTGGCGATGACCTCGTTGGCGTTCATGTTCGAGGACGTCCCCGAGCCGGTCTGGAAGATGTCGACCGGGAACTGGTCGTCGTGCTCGCCGGCGATGACCTCGTCGGCGGCCTCGATGATCGCCTCGGCGACGTCGTCGTCGACCAGACCGAGATCGCGGTTGGCCTGTGCGGCGGCCTTCTTGACGACGCCGAGCCCGCGGATGAACCGACGGCTGAACGTGATTCCCGAAATGGGGAAGTTCTGGATCGCGCGCTGGGTCTGTGCGCCCCAGTAGGCGTCCGCGGGAACCTGCATTTCGCCGAGGCTGTCGCGTTCGACTCTGTAATCCTCGCTCATGTGCGGTGCGTTGACGGTCGGGTGCGTAAAATCCACCGGTCTGGTTCTGTGTCCCGATTCGGGACCCCGCGTAACCGTCCCGACGTGCACCGTGTCGGGATCTCAGTGGGCATCCGGCCAACTCCTATCAAATTAAACCATTCACTCAGAACATAATTAATTTTGGAAACTATTAAGTAGGACCCATACAATCTATCATGTGTGATTCGCAGTGACTAACGCTAACAAGGTACCACGGAGAACGGTGCTGAAAGGGGCAGGTGCAGCTGGACTCGCCGGACTCGCAGGATGTACGGGCGGTGGGGGAAGCGATACGCTCGAGCTCCTCCACGGCTGGACCAGCGGCGACGGTGCCGAGGCCGCCGACGCGCTCTTCTCGGCGTTCGAGGACGAGCACTCGGACATCGACTACAACGAGAACCCGATCGGTGGCGGTGGAAACACGACGCTCGACCAGACGGTCTCCAACCGCCTCCAAGGCGGCGACCCGCCGAGTTCGTTCGCCGGCTGGCCGGGTGCGAACCTGGAGCAGTACGGGGACGCCGTCGGCGACATCGAGTCGGAGGTCTGGGACGAGGCCGGCCTGAAGGACACCCACGTCGAGGAAGCGATCGAACTCTGCCGGCACAACGACGGCTTCTCGGCGGTCCCGCTCGGCTCTCACCGCCTGAACGACCTCTTCTACAACGTCGAGGTCCTCGAGAGCGCCGGCGTCGATCCGGAGTCGATCGACAGCGCCGACGCCTTCATCGACGCGCTCGACGCCGTCGAATCGGAGACCGACGCGACGCCGTTCGGGTTCTCGCTCGCGACGTGGTGTATCCTCCAGACGTGGGCGCAGACGATGCTCGGCGAACACGGCTACGAGGCCTACATGAACTTCATCGAGGGCAACGGCGACGAGAGCGCCGTCCGCGACACTTTCGAGAAGCTCGAGCAGCTCCTCGGCTACATCAACAACGACGCGGCCTCCGTCGACTTCACCGAAGTCAATCAGGACCTCATGGGCGGCAACGTCGCGTTCGTCCACCAGGGCAACTGGGCCGCCGGCGCGTACATCGCGGATGACAGGGATCTCACGTACGGCGAAGATTGGGATGCGATCCGGTACCCCGGTACGGAGGATTACTACACCCTCCACATCGACTCGTTTATCTACCCGAGCGACAATCCGACGCCCGACGACACCGCGACCTGGTTACAGTTCGTCGGCTCCGAAACGGCGCAAGTCGCGTACAACCAGTACAAGGGGTCGATCCCGACGATACCGGACGCGGCTACCGACGAGTTCAACCCTTACCTCACGGAGACGATCGAGGACTTCAATAACGTCTCGGAGAAGCCGCCGACGCTCGCACACGGCCTCGCCGTTGACACGAACACGCAGGCCGACCTCGAGGAGGTCCTCAACAACAACTTCGCGGACCCCTACGACGTCGACGGTGCGACGAGCGGGTTCATGGACGACATCTAACTCGCTTCAAGACTATGAAACGTTTTTTCGAATTACTGCGTAGCGTTCGGCGTAAGCGACGCGTCAGGACGGACGGGGGGACCGCCGAGGAGCGCTCGACGCTCCGCCGCTGGCTCGACAGCGATATCGTGCAGTCGTCGCCGTTCTGGCTGCCGCCGTTCCTGTTGATGGGCTTTTTCGTCTACGCCGCGATCGGCTGGAACCTCCTGCTCTCGCTGACGGAGTACTCGGGATTCGGAGATCCGGACTACGGCAATCTGAGTCTCCAGAACTACTGGGCGATGTTGGACGATCCGGGGATGTGGTCGGCGACGTGGAACACGTTCGTTCTACTCATCGGATTTACGATCGTCTGTCTGATCGTCGGTCTCCTGTTAGCGCTGCTGCTCGACCGTGAGATTCGGTTCGGCAGGTCGTTTCGGACGATCTACCTCCTCCCGTTCGCCCTCTCGTTCATCGTCACGGCGCAGTTCTGGCGGTGGATGTACAACGTGAACAACGGCATCATCAACCAATTCATCGGGCTCTTCGGTCTCGGACCCTACAACTGGCTGGGGAGTCCCAACCTCGTGTTAGGGGCGGTGATCTTCGCGCTCGTCTGGCAGTTCAGCGGGTACACGATGATTATCTACCTCGCCGCGCTCCGGTCGATTCCGAACGACCAGTACGAGGCCGCACGAGTCGACGGTGCGAGCACGGTTCGGATGTATTGGCGCGTGATCGTTCCGCAGTTGCGGCCGGCGACGGTCAGCGCGTCCGTCGTCCTCGTGCTGTTCGCGCTGAAGGCCTTCGACTTCCTGTACGCGACCTTCGACGGCTACCGACCCCGCCGCGGGGCCGACATCCTGGCGACCAAAATGGTCCGCGAGTCGTTCGGCCGATCCGAGTGGGCGTACGGGTCGTCGATCGCGATCATGCTGTTCGCGGTGTCGCTGGCGGTCATCGCGCCGTATCTGTACAACCAATACAAGCGAGGGAACCTATGAGCGAAAAGACAGTTACTACCGAGGAGGCGACGGCGACGGAGCACGCGACCAGCGGGATTTCGATTAGCCGCGTGGGACTGTACGCGACGCTGATCGGTCTCGTCGGGTTCTACCTGATCCCGATCGAATCCGGACTCGTGACGTCGATCAAAACGTCGACCGCACTCCAAGAGACCTTCCCGTTCCTTCCGCCCCTCTCTGCGAGCGGGATTACGGTCGAGAAGTGGCAGGTCGCGTTCGATTTCCTCGCACCCGGGATGGTGAACAGCATGCTGTTCACCATCCCCTCGACGATCCTGTGTGCGATCCTCGGCAGCATGGCCGCCTACGGGCTGACGCTCGTCGACTGGCGCGGTCAGATGGCCGTGCTGGCGCTGTTCATCGCGGGCATTTTCGTCCCGTACCAGGCGGTGATCGTTCCGCTCTTCCAGTTCTGGAGCCAGTACATGCAACTGGGCGCACGGCTCTCGTTCCTGTGGGGGCTCCCGCTGCTCGAGCCGCACTACGCGACGATCCTCGAACTGATCATCACGCACACGGCGTACGGGATCCCGATCGTGACGCTGCTGTTCCGCTCGCAGTACAAGACGATGTCCGAGGAGATGATCGAGGCCGCGAGGCTCGACGGCGCGTCGGTCTGGCGGGTCTACCGACGGATCGTCCTGCCGCTGTCGATACCGATGTTCGCGGTCGTGTTCATCTTCCAGTTCACCCAGATCTGGAACGAGTTCCTGTTCTCGCTGACGATCATCGGGAGCACCAACAACCCGGCCGCGTCCGCGACCCTCATTCTGTCCGGGCTCGGCCAGTCGATGGAGGGAACGGACTACCCGCTCCGAATGGCGGGCGCGTTCATCACGGCGCTTCCGACGCTGCTCGTCTACGTGCTGTTCGCCGACAAGTTCGCGGAGGGAGTACAGACATGACCGATCGACAACAAGCGGTATCGAACCGGAGGATTTGACGATGGCAGAAACTCAACTCGACGACGTACGAAAAGTATTCACGGAAAACGACGGCAACGAGATCGTTGCCGTCAACGATGTATCGATCGATATCGATGACGGGGAGTTCCTCGTTCTCGTCGGCCCCTCGGGCTGTGGCAAGTCGACGACGCTGCGGATGATCGCGGGCCTCGAGACGATTTCGGACGGCGATATTCGCCTCGACGACCGGGTGATCAACGACCTGCCGGCGAAAGAACGGAACATCGCGATGGTGTTCCAGTCCTACGCCCTGTACCCGCACATGACCGTTCGGGAGAACATGGCGTTCGGACTCGAGGAGTCCACCGACCTCCCGGACGACGAAATCGCCGCGCGGGTCGAAGAGACCGCCGAAATGATGGGGATCGATCCCCTGCTGGACCGGAAGCCGGAGGAGCTCTCGGGCGGCCAGCAACAGCGAGTCGCGCTCGGTCGCGCGATCGTCCGGGAGCCGTCCGTATTCCTGATGGACGAGCCGCTGTCGAACCTCGACGCCAAGCTCCGGGCCCAGATGCGGACCGAACTCCAGCAGCTCCAAGAGCAACTCGAGACGACGACGGTCTACGTCACCCACGATCAGACGGAAGCGATGACGATGGGCGACCGAATCGCCATCCTCAACGACGGTGAACTGCAGCAGGTCGGGACGCCGCTCGAGTGCTATCACGAGCCCGCGAACGTGTTCGTCGCGGACTTCATCGGGGAGCCGGCGATGAACTTCTTCGACGTGACGCGCCGCGATGCGGACGGCGA
Organism: Natrinema versiforme; assembly: GCF_005576615.1. Classification (NCBI taxonomy): domain Archaea; kingdom Methanobacteriati; phylum Methanobacteriota; class Halobacteria; order Halobacteriales; family Natrialbaceae; genus Natrinema; species Natrinema versiforme. Next base: position 2,145,089 of record NZ_CP040330.1, on the reverse strand, counting down.
CGGGGCCGTCCTCGTCGACGAGAACCTCGAGTACACCGTCTCGAACGACATCGCGACGGCGGTCGGCGATCGAGACGACCTCGTCCTCGGCGTGCGTCCGGAAGACATCAATATCGAACGCAGCGAGGGAGACCAACGGCGGGCGAACGGCCACACCGTCCCCGCGACGGTCACCGTGGTCGAACCGACCGGCGACGAGAACATCGTCTATCTCGCACTCGACGACGACGAGAACGAGACGCTCATCGCGACGATCGACGGCATGACCCGGATCGACGCCGGCGAACGCGTGATGGTTCACCTTCCCGAGGACGCGATTCACGTCTTCGATGCGAAAACCAACGAGGCACTCCACAACCGCCGCGTCGAGAGCAACGAGCCGCGAATGCCGAACGTCTGATCGGCGAGGTCGGGACCGGGTCCCACGGTTTCCGGACGGTTCGCAGTACTGTTCTTCGTCCGTCGCGAGTTTCGGTCGACTGCCGTCCCGTGGCTACGACGTCGGGTCACTGCCCGCCGCTCGAGCGTAGCCGACGCCGACGATGCGGGCGCTCGCGACGAGAAGGTAAGCGGCGGCCGCGGCGGCGATCAACCCCAGTGCGTCGCCGCGACGAACGGACGTGACGGCGAGCCACACCGCGAGAACGACGGCCGAGAAGCCGGCGATCCATCGGAGGAAGTACGCCGGGGCGGTCAACACGGGGAGTAACGTCTCGGCCTCGACGGCCGTTCGCAGGCGTCCGGTCGAGGCGTTCGCGGTGACCGCGGCCGGGTACGTGTACGCACACGCGACGAAGAAGAACAGCGACGCGGTCGACGAGACGAGCGAGAACAGGCCCGCGCCGTTCTCGAGTGCGAGCGCCGCCGGCGTCACGGTCAGCGACCGGGCCAGGAGGACGATCGACGGGACGAGGAACACGATCGACAACGCGAGCGACTCGAGACCGGGCCGGACGACCGCCCGGACGGACGGCTGCGATCGCTGCTCGGCACCCCCGAGTACGAACGCCGTCGTCCCGAAGAGGACGACGACGCCGAGAAACGAGACGAGCGCGGGGATGAGCGCGACGATCGACGACGAGAACGCCGCCGCGTACCGCAGCCCGACCGCGATCGCGACGACACAGACGCTACTTCTGAGCAGCGCTGCCCGTCCGAACGTATCATTAACTGGGTACCGAAGCGCATCGGCGATCATGCCTCCCCGGCGATGGTCCTCGATCGGCCGACCGATGCCTTCTGGATCCATACGGAGCGAGTGGAACGGTCAGGGCAAAAGCGACGTGGTCTCTTGGAGCCAGAGTTCGCCGGGCCTCGAACCGGACTCGAGACCGTTTTGACTCTACCGATCAGGTGAAATCAACCGATAGCCCGACGTCGTCTCGAGCGCGTTTTCGCAGGGCAACCTGCAGATGCTCCCGACTGGTTTCGTGGACGGCACGCGCGTCCTCGAGGTCGATATCGTAGATCGTCGGCGTCCCCCAGCTGAACGTCCGTGAGCTGGCGGTGTCGACGGCCAGCGACGCCAGCCCGAGTCGCCGCTGGAAGACCGACCGCTGCGTCGAGACCGTCTGGATCCGGTAGTAGGGGATCACGGTCGTCCGCCGGTTCCAGAACCCGGTCCGGATCACGAGGTGGTCCTCGCCGACGAAGTAGCCCAGATGGACGTACTTCAGGTGCGCCGCGGGCGGCACCGCCGCGAAGACGACCGCGGCGAGATACCAGCGCTCGAGGGTGTAGACCTGCGCGAGCCCGAACGCGATCGCGACGATGACGGCAGCGACGATGGAATAGCGGACGAGATAGCGCCGGCGGGCGAGCGTCGGCGGCCGCCGGAACTGCGGCGGCTCGACGCCGGTGAGGTTTTCGGCGAAGCGGCGGATTCGGGCCGTGTCGGCGAGGGGAACGGCCGACTGGCTGCCGCCGCTGCTCTCGGGGCCGTAGCCGGCGGTCTCGACCCAGAGGCCGGCGTAGCCGAGCAGTCGCTGGAGGGGGTTGTCGGTGATCGTCACCGCCTGAATCTTATCGGCGGGGATCGACCCGCTGTAGCGCTGGAACAGCCCGCGTTCGTAGACGAAGTCCTCGTCGGCCCGCCCTAACTGGAAGCCGTAGTACGCGATGAACGTGTAGCCGGCGTTGAGGACGTACGTGACCGCGATCCCGTTGATCATCGAGATCAGCGTCAGGATGCCGTAACTGCCGACGGAGCCGCTATCGAGGTCCGCCGGGCCGCCGAACGGCTGGGCGACGGCGACGAGGAAGTCGAGGATGGGCCCGCTCGCGAAGGCAAAGATGAAGAGAAGTCCCGCGGCGGCGGCCGGCCGAAACGACGAGAGCGAGTACAACAGGAGTTCCCGCGGCTCGAGGGCGAACAACCGCTGTCGTCGGGTACGGGCGGGCTGGGTCTCCTCGCGGGTCCGGTCCGCGGACGGCGTCCGTCCGGACTCGGACGCTGAATCCGGCGTGTCGTCGGCACGAGCCGCCTCATCGGGAGACGGCTCGCTATCGGTACCGGTGTCAGTGCCAGTGCCAGCGCCGGTCTCGGCCTCGGCCGAATCCGCCTCGCGCCGGCGCTGTTTCACGGCGGCGGTTCGGCGCCGAATATCGCGTTGCAGTCGGTTCGCTTCCGCCTCGCTGACGAATCTGAGCGTCGCCTCGGTCTCGCCGCCGCCGGCGGTCTCGATCGAGACGACGGCGAGTCCGAGCACCCGCTGGAGAACGCCCTGTGCGACGTCGACGTTCTGGATGCGACCGTAGGGGATCTCGCGGGACCGCTGGGAGAGCACGCCAGACGTCACGTCGAAGGTGTCCGCGGTGACCCCGTAGGTGAACCGATAGTAGTACGCGAGGCCGTAGCCGATACCGGCGACGAGGCCGATCGGGACCAGCAGTAACAGCGCATCGCTGTCGATGCCGAGCACGCCGGAACCGAGACCCGTGAGGAGGACCGGAATCGAGAACCCGGTCAACCCACGCTGAAGCGCCATCGACACCGCGCTGAGCGGATGTAAGCGATTCATCTCAGACGGCATCCTCGGCCTCGCTCTCGACGGCCAGTTCGCGGAGCGTGTTCTGCAGGCTCCGGGCGCGGTCCGGCGTCAGCCCCGGAATCCGAACGTCGGCGTTTCGGGACCCGGCCGTGTAGACGACGACGCTCGAGAGGCCGAGCACGCGCTCGACGGGACCAAACTGGGTGTCGACGTGCTGGACTCGCACGAACGGGACCGCGGTCTCGACGAAGGTAACGACGCCCCGCTCGAGGTAGAGGGCGTCGTCCTGGAGTTCGAACTGCCAGACCTGATAGAGCCGGACGGCGTAGACGACGCCGAGAACGAACGCGACTGCGACGACCGCGGCGATCGCCGCCGGCGGCACGGAGATCGAGACCGGGAGCACGGTGGGGAGCCACTGGTCGAGAACGACGAGGGCGACGGCGAGAACGGCCGCGGCGAGCGCGCCGCGGGCGATCCAGAGCAGTCGGATGCGGGGATGCAGCGATTCCATATCTGATACATGTCAAGACTGGTGGATAAAGCTACGGTTCCGGGGATACGCCGCGAGTCTCGCAGGTATCGGCTCGCCGACGGCGAGTCTCGAGCGCCGGTCAGTCGTCAGCGGGGACCGTGAGCACGGGGACCGACACCGATTTGCGGACCTGCTCGGTGACGCTCGTCGGCGAGAGAAATCGGCGGAGACCGGTCCGATTCGGTTCGCCCAGAACGACGAGATCCACGTCATTGTGTCTCGCGTACCGGACGATTTCCTCGACGGGGTCGCCGTATCGGAGCCGTTTCGTGACCGACACGTCGGTTTCGGCGGCCGCGTCGCCGACCGCATCCAGCGCTGCCTCGGCGCTCTCTTCCCGGCGCTCGACCACCATATCCCACCGGTCGACGGACGCGTTCATCGGGACGACCGACAGCGTCTCGACGCGCCCGTTGTGGCGGGCGGCCTCCGCGACGGCGACCGCCCCGACCGCGTCGTCGGTGTCGCCGTCGGTCGCGACGAGAACGCGGTCGAAGGTCTCTGCGCCGGTGGACTGTGCATCTGCAACCGCAAGACCGCTACTCGAGGTCGATTCGTTCGGTTCTCTCGAGGACGATGCCATTACGTCGTCGTACCGGGCGGAGAACGATATATCTGTCCAGAAAAGTATGCATACCGGGTCAAAATTTCATTCCTCGCGTTCGAATCGCTCCGTGAAGTCGCTGCACGGCGTGAAACGAGTCTTCGGGGCCGGAATTCGTTCCCCGCGGAACCCGGCCGGACGCGGCTATTCGGCCTCGAGGTCGTCGTACTCCTCGGGGGTGTACGTCGACAGCTCGAGGGCGTGGATGTCGGTGGTCATGTGATCGCCCAAAGCGTCGTAGACCTCTTGGTGTTGCTGGACCAGCGGCAGGTCCTCGAAGACCGGCGAGACGACCGTCGCGGCGAGGTGGTCCTCGTCGTGTTCGTCGCGTGCGTGCGTGACCGTGGCGTCGGCGTCCTCGAGGTTCGACTCGATGATCTCCTCGACGTCGGCTGGCTTCATAGGGGAGCGTTGGTCGCTCGCGGCAAAAGCGCCGCGGTCGCGGTCGGTGGCGTACCCGGTTCAGAACGGCACGTCGTCGGGCACGTCGCGTCCCGACGATCCCCCGGCCATCCCGTCGAATCCGGTGCTGACATCGACGTAGTCGATCGGATCGATCTCGGCGGGCAGCCGCTGCTGGATCGCCTGGGTCGTCATCGAACTGACGCCGCAGCCGCTACAGGCCCCGGACAGGGCGATCGAAATGCGTCCCTCCTCGAGGTCGACCTCGGTGATCGCGGACTCGCCGCCGTGGGCCTCGATCTGGGGGAAGTTCCGGCGGAGGAACAGCGATACGTCTTCCCGGACGGCGTCCTCGGCCGACTGCTCCGGCTCGGACTGGCTCATGGGCGAGCCAAGGGGCCGGAACGGTATATACTGTCGGGCGAACCGATTCTTGCCGGGATCGCGGACGGACAAACGCGGCAACTCGAGCCGCGATGGCGGCGGCTTTATGCCCGCTCGCGACGCCGTCGCCGCTATGTCACTGGCAGCCGAGACGCGACGGGCAGTCGACCGCCGCCCCTTCCTCCGGACCGCCCTGCGGGCCGGCGTCGTCAACTACACCGCCGCCGCTCGCACCCTCGCGGTCGACGGCGAAACCGACGCCATCGCGACGGCGCTACGCCGGTACGCCGACGAGTTACCGGCCTACGAGACCGAGTCGCGGGACGTTCGCGTGCGAATGGAAAGCGGAATCGGGCCGCTCGAGGGTGGGGCGGACGACGCGGACACGGACGGAGCGGGCGCGGACGGCGAGGCCGACGACCGGCTCCTCCGCGTCGGCGGGACGGCCGTCGGTCCCTGCGACGGCGATCGGACCGCGATCGTCGCCGCCGGCGAGGTCGATACCGCGGCGCTCGCCGACGTGCTGGCGCGGCTTTCGCTCGCGGACATCTCCCCGACCGCGGCGGGCGTCGCCGACGGAACGCTGGTGGTCGTCGTCGACCGACTCGAGGGTGCGAACGCGCTTCGGACGGTCGAAGACGCACTCGAGGGTGTGGCGGTTCGGTCGGCGTGACGGACGGGAGACCGGCGCGGTATGAGGAATAGACGCGGAGTCGGGGCGAACCCTCGGACGGGGTTCGGTTCAGTTCTCGCTGCTATCGTACGCGTCGCTGAACTCCCACTCGCGGCGGAGGAGTTCTTCGACGCCGTGCTCGAGGATGACCTCGCCGAGGATCGTCGCGCTGTAGTACGTGTACAGTCCCTCGCTGTCCCGTTCGGTCCGGACGCGCTTTTCGATCAGCCCCACGTCTCGGAGTTTGCCAAGGTGGTAGTGGAGGGTACTGTCGTCGACGTCCATCATCGAATCGAGTTCCGTGGGGGTCAGTTCGTCCGTCCGAGAGAGTCGATAGACGATCTCGAAGCGGGTCCGGTTCCCGACTGCGGCCTGCATCTCGAGGTATTCCTCGAGTGAGAGGACGCTTCGCTCCGGGAGGAGGTCGTCCGGATCGTCCGGAGCGTCGTCGACTCGAGTGTGTTTCGTCCCCATCGTATCGATGACTTCTCGTTCTCGGTTTTTAGTCTTTGCCAAGCCAGCGTTCGCTGAAAACACCCTTATTTAAGTAGCACTGGTGAGTCGGTCAGGGTATGGCTCGGGAAATCACCCGGGATCTCGTTGCCGACCGGCTCGGAACCGTCGGATACGACCGCTTTCTGCTTTATCTGATGGGGCCGTACAAGTCGTTCAACCTGAACTACGTGCTGACCGACGAGGAACTGCAGGACGTTTCGGTCGAAGACCTGCCCGGTCCGTTCGAGAAGCTCTTCCAGAACGAGGACGCGATAGACGAAGCGAAAGCGCTGCTGCGGCGCGTACAGGGCTCGCTCCGGGCAGACCCGGGAGTGAACGCGTTCCTCGCGGTCGACGTCGATATAGAGACGGACGAGATCGACGCGGTGACACAGAGCATCGAGTACACGCGGTGTGCGAACGCGACCGTGTTCGTCCTCCCGTTCCTCGGCCACAATTTCGGCGTCGGAGAGGAAGCAGGGAGCATTCTTGAAAACGTCGCGAAAGCGAAGGGAGATCGGATCGTTTTCGTTCACGAGACGAACGTGACCAGCGAGATGATCCGGTCGGCACGGAGTCGATGGGACCTCCGTATAGAGACCTACGAGACGGAGGCGGAACTGATCGATACGGTGCGCCGGTTCGTCGTCACGACGATGAACCGCGAGCGGTTCGGCGACCTCGAGTATCTGGACTGACAGCGACGGCCGGAACGGTCCGCTGCGGACGCGAACGACCGGGCGGAACTGATATATGGCTCATGCCGAACGGTTGCGTATGTTGATACAGGCCGCGACGGAGACGGCGGACGGGCGGACCGACGGGACCCGAGAGCGGCGTTGGCGGGCCGACCTGTCGTAGCATCGCCGTCGTCTCGTCGGAACGTGGCCCTCGTCTCGAGCACTGAGAGAGCCGACGGACGGCTCACTTCCCGCGTCGGTACCAGTCGGGTTCCTCGCGCAACCGAACGGTGCCGCGGTCTGAATCATGAACGATCGTCCCCGCGTCCTCGAGCCGCGGCAAATCGACGTGGACGAGCCGAACCCGGAGCGGCGTGCGGTCGAGCGATTCCTCGTCGTCGCTCGCCAGCGCGTCGACGAGTCGGTCGACGGTCGCGCGGTCGGCTCGAGACTCGAGGTGTGCGACGAGCCGGTGTCGGCGCTGCATCGATTCCCACTGGATTCTGTTCGGGGTGGTGCCGTCGTCCGCGCGGACGGCACCGGAGACGGCGACGTCGTGTTCCATCTTTCTGGTCGTCACGTCGACCAGTACGTCAAAAGGGATTCTGACGAATGCGTCCAAACGTTCGCTCGGTTCGCGAGAATGCGCCGCGAGCGCCTCGTCCGGGTGCCATCACACCGTTTAACTTTCGTCCGGGGGAAGTGAGCGTCATGACCCTGCACGTGACGAACACGTTGACGGGCGAGAAAGAGCCGTTCGAGCCACGGGACCCCGAGAACGTTCTCCTCTACTACTGTGGCCTGACGGTCTCCGACCCGCCGCATCTGGGCCACGCGCGGTCGTGGGTCCACGTCGACGTCATGCACCGCTGGCTCGAGCACCTCTCATACGACGTGCGTCACGTCGAGAACTTCACCGACGTCAACGAGAAGATCGTCGCCCGCGTCGGCGAGGACGAGTTGGGCGAGGACGAGAGTTCGGTCGCCGAGACCTACATCCAGCGGACGATCGACGACATGCGCTCGCTGAACCTCCTGCGCGCGGAGGTCTACCCGCGGGTGTCCGAACACGTCCCCGAGATCATCGACCTCGTCGAGACCCTGATCGAGAAGGGCTACGCCTACGAGTCCAACGGCTCGGTCTACTTCGACGTCACCAGCTTCGACGAGTACGGCAAGCTCTCGAATCAGGAACTCGGCGAGATCGAGTCACAGGGCGATCCCGACGAGCGCACCGAGAAGCGCAATCCGGCGGACTTCGCCCTCTGGAAGGCCGGCGGCGTCGACGCCGATGCGGTCGCGGAACACCGCCACGAGGGCGTCGACCACGGCGGCGATCCCCCCGAGGGGCTGACCTGGGACTCGCCGTGGGGAGAGGGCCGCCCCGGCTGGCACATCGAGTGCTCTGCGATGAGCATGACCCACCTCGATGAGACCCTGGACATCCACGTCGGCGGCCGGGATCTGGTCTTCCCTCACCACGAAAACGAGATCGCCCAATCCGAGGCGGCGACGGACCAGCAGTTCGCGAACTACTGGCTCCACTGCGAACTGTTCCAGATGGACGAGGAGAAGATGTCCTCGAGTCTGGGCAACTTCGTCACGGTCGAGGAGGCGATCGACCGCTGGGGGACAAACGTCATGCGAACGTTCCTGACCGCCGGCTCCTACAACAGCAAACAGCTCTACTCCGACGAGACGATCGCCGAGGCCGAGGAGCGGTGGGACCAACTCGAGCGGGGCTACGAGGCGGCCGTCGAGGCGCTGGACTCGCCCGATGCGAGTTCGAAGGTCACGGACGAGTCGTTCCGCGACGAGATCGACGGCGCGCGCGAGGCGTTTACGACCGCGATGAACGACGACTTCAACACGCGGGAGGCCCAGTCCGCGCTGCTGTCGGTCGCGACGGCGATCAACCGCCATCTCGAAACCGAGGACGAAGGCGGCGACGGCGATGCTTCCGGGGGCTGCGATTACCGCGGGCTCCGGCGGGCCGTCGAGACGCTCGAGGAACTGGGCGGCGTGCTCGGGCTCTCCTTTGCGGGCGAGACGACGGGGTCGGCGGAACTCGCCGGCGACGTCGTCGATCTCGTACTCGAGGTTCGCGAGCAGGAACGCGAGGCCGGCAACTACGAGCGCGCCGACGAACTGCGCGACGAACTCGAGGGGCTCGGAATCGAAGTGCAGGATACGGACGACGGGTCGACGTACCGGCTGCCCTCCGGCGAGTAACGGCTGTTCCCGTTCCGGTCCCGATCCGGATCTCGATCGGCGACGGCTTCGGTCGCGTTCGACCGGACGCCGGCAGTGACGCGCAGCTGAACGGTCATCAGGGAGTGAAGACCACCGCGGCGCTTATTTCTTCGAGTCTGGTCGGAGTGAGTGATATGGATCGACGGCAGTTCCTCGGCGCGCTCGCGGCAGGCAGTGTCGGTACGGTAGCCGGCTGCCTCAGCGGGTTCGCTGACGACGCGACGACGTTTACCGCGGCACCGGCGCGCGTCTCCGAGGACGCGGCGTCAGAAACCGGCTACGAGTATCGGGGGACGCGCAAACGCGTCGACGAACGACAGGTCGGCGGCGAAGAGATCGAGGCGACGAGCTACCTCAGCACGTACGACCGGTCGATCGACCTGCCGTCCGGACGGTTCGGCGACGAACCGGTTCGGGCCGGCGCGTTCGGCGTGGGCACGACGCCGCAGATCAACGTCGGCGGCGAGGACTTCAACCCGATCAGCGACTTCTCGGACAGGGAGATCGCGGCCCGCATTCAGGACCACTACGAGGGTCTCGAGATCGTCCGCGCCGTCGGCGGCCGGGCGCTCGAGGCGCTGGGTGTCCGATTCTCCCTCGAGTCCTACGAGGGGACCGCGTCGCTACAGGGCGAGTTCGATATCGAGGTCGTCCTCGATATCTTCCGGCGCGAGCACGAGGACGACCACATCGTGGTCGCCGCGATCTACCCCGTCGAGGACGTGCTCCCATCGGAACAGGAGCGGATCGACACGCTGATCCGCGGCCTGCAGAGCTACGACGACCTCGAGGTCGACATCGTCGAGAGCGACGGCTGGGACAGTTCCAGCAACTGAGCCGACTGCGTCGAGGATACCGTTTTTGCTCGCGATTTCGTAGCCCTACAGCCCGATCGCGGTGGCGATCGAGAGCCCGCTCGCGAGCGCGCCGAGCAGGTAGCCGCCGATCGCGCCGCCGTTGAGCAGCGGTAGTCCGGCGTGGGCTCGCCCCTTGAGGACCATCCACATCAGTACGAGCAACCCGGCGATCGTTCCGAGCAGCGCGCCGAGTGCCGGCAGGTTGAGCGCGATTCCGGGAACCGCGAGCGTGCCCACGTCGAGGAAGGCGGCCGCGCTGGCGACGAGAATCGTCGGAATGACCGCGTCACCGAGACCGATGAACAGCGCGTCGCGCTCGAGCGCGCCCGCGTCGGGTTCGTCGGTGTCCGCGTCGGGTTCGTCGGTGTTTGCGTCGGTCTCGGTTTCATCGGACTCGTCGCCGCCGTCCTCGAGAACGTCGTCGGTGCTGCCGGCGGCGAGATAGGAGTACGAGAGGGTCATCGGGATCACGAGGACGACGGGAATCTTGAGGTCCATGACGCCGTCGGCGAGGTCGAGCATGTGTTCGGTGCCGTAGACGCTGATGGCGTCGTAGATCGCGAGCACCGAGAGCAAGACCAGCGCGGGGAGCAGTCCGAAACTGATCCCGAAGAGGGCGGCGGCACCGGCACCCATCACGACCCCGGCGCTGTCGATGACGTACCACTCGGGGTACCACAGCAGCGCCGCACCGACGGCCAGCGAGGCCGCGATCGCGAGGGCGTCGGCGACTCCCCCGGAGACGAACGGCCCGACCAGCGACGGGACGAGTTCGGCGAAGACGTACCACGAGATCATCACGCTGACGCCGACGAGCAAGAGCCTGATGAGGTTGTCCAGATCGTACTTGAACGCGGCGAGCATGAGCCCGGTCGCGACGAGCATGACGCCGACGTAGAGGATGCTGTTGGTCGGATCTTGGGGGTTCTCGACGGCCTGGCGCTCGGACTCGGTAAAGGGCTCGAGCAACGCGAGCGCACCGAGTTGGACGCCGAGAAACAGGAGGACCGTCACGCCGACGGCGGCAAGGATCCGGGTTCGGTCGTTCATGGCGCGGCGTTTGCACCCCGCTCCTATTGGCTTTTCCACTCCGGTTCTCGGGACTCGAGCGACAAATTGCCGGCCCGGGCGAGCGACTCCGGGCTACCGTTACCGTGCCATCGCGGTTCCGCGGTTCCGCGGCTACCGCGCGTACAGCGTCGACCCCACCAGCGACGGCAGGTGGACGCCGTCATCGGGCGTCACCGCCAGATACGGTCTGGAAACGGGGCCGAAGACATCGACGACCCGGCCGACATCCTCGAGGTCGTCGTCGAGGACCATCGTGCCGATCTCGTCGCGGAACGCGTCGGTATCGCCGGCGTCGTCACCGTCGGTGTCGTCCGCCCGGAGGACCGCGAGGCCCTGTGCGGTGCGGACGACGGATCCGACCCGGCGCATCAGTCCCGCATCGCGACGACGTACGCCGCGACGGCTTGCACGAGGTCGTTCTTCGTCGAATCGTCGGCGCCGCGGACGACGACTCGGCCCCGGTCGGCCCAGTGCTCTCGGGAGTAGGACTTGTCCCGCTCGATCGTGGCGTCGTACCCGATCTGCTGGACGGCCTTCGCGATCTCGTCGACCGTCGGTTCCTCGACCGCCAGATCCTCGGACACGCGCCGTCCCTCGGCCCGCGAGAGGGCCGCATCGAGATAGGCGGGCCAGATGACGTTCTCGACCATGCGCGTTGCTGGGAGGGCCGGCGAGTAAACCCTTTTCAAAACGATACGTCGGAATTCGACGCGAGTTCGAACGGAACGCGCGAAAACGGAGCGGTATCGGGGTTCGGACTACCGTCGGCTCGCGACGACCCCGCTGACGGCCAGCACGGCGACCAGCGCGGCGGCGACGCCGAACCCGGGGATGGCGCTCTCGCCGCTCGCGTCGTCGTCAGATCCGTCGTCGCTCTCGGCACCCGCCTCGAGTTCGTCGCTCGCCTGTTCGTAGGCATCGGGGTGGACCGTCTCGACGATGTTCACGATCGCGTCGACGATCCCGGGCGCGGGCTGGCTGATCTGATTCGCGTCGATGGCGAGGACGTTGCCGTCCTGATACGCCGTCGTCGCCTGCACCGACTGGTGGACCGGCGGCTCCTCCCTGTCGTCGGGATGGATGATCCAATCGGGGTTCTCGTCGACCACCGTTTCGGCGTTGATCGTCCCGTAGTCCTCGATTCCGGCGCGCTCAGCGACGTTTTCGACGCCCGCTGTCGTCATCGCTTCGTGAATGAACGTCCCCGTGCCGGCGGTGTAGCCGTCGCCCATCGCGTAGTACGCCAGCGGACGCTCTTCGTCCTCGAGTGCGGTCTCGACGATCTCGAGTTGCTCGTCCATCCAGTCGACGGTCTCCTCGGCCCCGTCACACTCGCCGGTGAGTTCGCCCGTCGTCAGGACGTTGTCGCGGACATCGTCGAGCGATTCGGCGTTATCGAACTGATAGACGGTGAGACCAGCGTTGCGGAGTTGCTCGACGTTCTGGGTCTCGGTCGCGTTGGCGGCCAAGACGAGGTCGGGGTCGAGATCGACCACCCGCTCGGGAACGAGCTGGTAATTGTCGGAGATGGCCGTTCGATCGCCGAGTTCGAGGTCGCTCGTCGCCGGGTTGTTGGGCATCCCGACGAGCCGGTCCTCGGCTCCGATCTCGAACACCGTCTGGGCGTCGCTCGGCTGGAGCGCCACGACCGACTCGGGCGCTTCCTCGAGCGTGATCGTCTCGCCCGTGGCGTCGGTCACCTCGAGGGGAAACTCGCAGTCGGCGGTCGATTCGCCGCCGTCGTTCGACTGCCCGGCTGCGGCGGGCGCGAACGCGGAAACGGCGAGCAATACGGCCAACAGGACGGTAAGTTGTCGTCGCATCGTCCCACCCTCCACCCCACTTCAACAAATATTTGGCTGCTGCAAGCGTGCTTGTCGTGTATGTACCGACCGGCCCGCACGGCGGCGTGGTCGGCCGGACTCCTCGTCCTCCTGGTCGCCGTTACCCTCACCAGCGCCGCGCTCGGCCCGGTCAGGATCGACCTCGTGACGGTCGCGATGGCGGTACTGAACGCGGTCGTCGTCCCCGTGGGCGTGACCGTCGGTAGCGCCTCGCTTCCGCTCCTCGGGGTCTCGGTTCCGGTCCCCGGGCTCGAGTACGCCGCGGTCTTCTCGTTCGATATCCCGGCGACCCGCCAGATCATCGTCGCGGACATTCGGCTGCCACGCATCGCGCTCGCGGCGACGGTCGGGCTCGCACTCGCCGCCGCGGGGACGGTGATGCAGGGGTTCTTTCGGAACCCGCTCGCCGATCCGTCGATCATCGGCGTGTCGTCGGGGGCCGCCGCGGGCGCGGTGGCCGCGATCGCGTTCCCGGCGCTGATTCCCGTCGGCGGCCTCCACCTCTCGGCGTTCGTCGGCGCGCTCGGGACGGCGTTTCTCGTCTACGGGATCGCGACCGACGGCGGGCGGACGCCGGTCGCGACGCTGTTGCTCGCCGGCGTCGCGGTCCAGGCCTTTCTCGGCGCGATGATCTCCTACATGCTCGTCCACAGCGGCGACTCGCTCAGGGAGGCCGTCTTCTGGATGATGGGCCACCTCAACAACAGCCAGTGGAGCGACGTGCAGTTCGCCCTGCCGATCGCGCTGGTCGGCGTGCTGATCCTCTGTGCGTTCCGGCGGGAGCTGAACGTCCTCCTGCTCGGCGAGGAGGACGCCCACCACCTCGGGATCGAGGTCGAGCGGACCAAACTCCTCCTGCTCGCGCTCGCGAGCGTCGTCACCGCCGCCGGCGTCGCGGTCGCGGGCGTCATCGGCTTCGTCGGCCTCGTCGTCCCGCACATCATGCGGCTGATCGTCGGCCCGGACCACCGAATCCTGCTGCCGACCAGCGCACTCGCGGGAGCCTCGTTCCTCGTCGCGACCGACACCCTCGCCCGGGCGGGGCCGGCCGTCGTCCCGGTCGGAGTCATCACGGCGGCGCTCGGGGCGCCGTTCTTCCTGTTCCTGCTCACCCGACGGGAGGTGCACTCGCTGTGAGCGGCCCCGACTCCGAATCCGGGGACGGAATCACCGGCCACGACTCGGCGTCGATCTCGATCGCGGACTGCTCGCTGTCGTTCGGCGACCTCTCGGTACTCGAGGACGTTTCCCTCGAGATCGAGCCGGGGGAGTTCGTCGGCTTCGTCGGGCCGAACGGGGCCGGGAAGACGACGCTGCTCCGGCTCATCAGCGGCGCGCTCGAGCCCGATTCGGGAACGGTCACGATAGACGGCGTCGACGTTCACGACGCGTCCTCGCGGACCTCGAGCCGGCTCGTCTCCGTCGTTCCCCAGGACACGTCGCTCTCGTTTTCGTTCCCCGTCCGGGACGTCGTCGAGATGGGGCGACACCCCCACCGCTCGCGGTTTTCCTCGCCGTCGCCCGAGGACCGCGCCGCGGTCGAGCGCGCCCTCGAGCGGACCCGCACGGCCGACCTCGCGGACCGTCCGATCGACGAGGTCAGCGGCGGCCAGCGCCAACGGGTCGTGCTGGCGCGGGCGATCGCACAGGCGACGCCGGTCATGCTGCTCGACGAGCCGACGGCGAGCCTCGATATCAACCATCAGGTCGAGACCCTCGAGTCGGTCCGCGAACTGGTCGCGGAGGGCCGGACCGTGGTCGCGGCGATCCACGATCTGGATCTGGCCGCGCGCTACTGCGATCGGCTCGTGTTGCTCGCCGACGGCGCGGTCGCTCGAGACGGTCCCCCGTCGGCGGTGGTGACAAGCGGGGCGCTCGCGGACTCGTTCGACGCGAACGCAGTCGTGACGCCGAACCCGGTGACGGGGACCGAGACAGTGACCGCGTTCGCGACCGACCGCGAGGCGGCGTCGCTTCCGGATCGAGTACACGTACTCGGGTCCGGCTCGGCCGCTGCCGGGGTCATCGCCCGCCTCGAGGCCGCGGGCATCGAGGTGACGCTCGGCCCGGTCACGAGCGGCGATTCGGCGGCCGAGACGGCCCGCTCGCTCGGAACCGACGCGCTCGTACTCGAGCCGTTCACGCCGATTTCTTCCGCGGACCGAGCCGATGCCGAGCGGTTGGTTCGCGAGGCCGACGTGGCGGTCGCTGCGGGCGTCGGCGCCACCGGCGGGGAAATCCTCGAGCGACTCGACGGGACGCCACCGCTCGTCGTCGTCGGGGATCGGTCGGCCGCCGATTCGTCGCGTTCGGAGCCCGCGATTCGAAACGCCGCCGACCGGGAGCGGGACCGGAACTGGGACCAGAGTCGAGAGGGAGCGCTCGAGGCGACGACGGAGACGGTCCTCGCGGCGGTCGCCGAAGCGGCCGCGCGATGGACCCAGTCGGCGTCCTCGACTGAGTCGGCCGAGGACTAACGGACCGACCGGCGGGGACGGCCGGACTGGACGGTTTTTTACCCCTCCGCCACCGAGTGGCCGCCAATGACCGAGTACGATTACGAGTCCCTCGGACTCGTCGCCGGGCTGGAGATCCACCAGCAACTCGACACGGCGACGAAGCTGTTCTGCCAGTGTCCGACCGAGCTTCGCGAGCCCGCGGAGTCGACGCGTTCGTTCACGCGCTATCTGCACCCGACCCGGAGCGAACTGGGCGAACTCGACGACGCCGCCGTCGAGGAGAGTAAGGTCGAACGCGAGTTCGAGTACCTCGCCTACGACACGACCTGCCTCGTCGAGGAGGACGACGAACCGCCCCACGAACTCGACGAAGAGGCCCTCGAGACGACCCTCGAGGTCGCCCAGCTCATGGACATGAGCCCGGTCGATCAGGCCCACGTCATGCGCAAGATCGTCGTCGACGGCTCGAACACGACCGGCTTCCAGCGCTCGTCGCTGATCGCCACCGACGGCGAGATCGAGACCAGCGAGGGCACCGTCGGCATCGAGGACATGCTGCTCGAGGAGGAGAGCGCCCAGCGCGTCGAGGAGACTGACGACGGCGTGCGCTACAGCCTCGACCGGTTGGGGATCCCGCTGGTCGAGATCGGCACGAGCCCGGACATCTCGAGCCCCGAACAGGCCCTCGAGGCGGCCGAACGGATCGGGATGCTCCTGCGCTCGACCGGGAAGGTCAAGCGCGGACTGGGGACGATCCGACAGGACGTCAACGTCTCCATCGAGGAGGGCGCTCGCGTCGAGATCAAGGGCGTCCAGAGTCTGGACGATATCGACGACATCGTGCGCAACGAGGTCGCCCGGCAGGCCGAACTCGTCGAGATTCGGGACGAACTCGCGGAGCGCGAGGCGTCTGTCGGCGACGTACAGGACGTGACCGCGGTCTTCGAGGAAACCGAGAGCGGCGTCATCGGCGGCGCGCTCAGTTCGGGTGGTTCCGTGATGGCGGTGCCGCTGTACGACTTTGACGGCATCGTGGGTCGAGAGATCGCCCCCGACCGCCGGCTCGGCACCGAACTCTCGGACCACGCGAAGCGCCACGGCGCGGGCGGGATCTTCCACACCGACGAACTGCCTGCGTACGGGGTCACGGAGGAGGAGGTCGCGGCCCTGCGCGATGCGGTCGGGGCGGGCGAGGCGCAGAGCGCCTCGAATTCGGCGAGCGGCGAGCAGCCGCGAGCCGGCCCCGAGGACGCCGTCGCGATCGTCGCCGCCGACACCGAGATCGCGGAGTCGGCCATCGAGGCCGCCGCAGAGCGGGCCGAAACCGCACTCGAGGGCGTCCCCGAGGAGACCCGCGGCGCGAACGACGACGGGACGACGCGGTACCTGCGGCCGCTGCCCGGTGCGGCGCGGATGTACCCCGAGACGGACGTGCCGCCCGTCGAGCCGGACCCGAGCGAGGTGCCCGAGCCCGAACTGCTGACCGCAAAGGTCGACCGCTATCAGGACGAGTACGACCTCGGCGAGGGGCTGGCCGAACAGGTCGCCTACGGCGAGTACATGCCGCTGTTCGAGGACGTCGTCGCCGACGGTGTCGACCCGACGCTCGCGGCCTCGACGCTCGAGTCGACGCTGACCGAACTGCGCCGGGACGACGTGCCCGTCGAGAAGCTGACTCGGGAGCACCTCGAGGGCGTCCTCCGCATGGTCGAGGACGGCGACCTTCCCAACGAAGGGGTGGGCGCCCTCCTGACGGCACTGGCAGCAGAGCCGGATCGAACTGCCGAAGAAGCCGCCGAGGAAGAAGGACTCGGCGGCGCCGACGAGGACGAGGTCCGGGAGGCGATCGCCGAGGTCGTCGAACGAAACGAGAGTCAGGTCGAAGAAGAGGGCATGCAGGCCTTCTCCGGGCTCATGGGCGAGTGCATGGGCGCGCTGCGCGGGAAGGCGGACGGCGACCTCGTGAGCGAACTCCTGCGCGAAGAAATCCAGAAGCAAGCGTAACGCCGGTCGCGCTCGAGCTACGTCCCGTGTTTCACTCGTCGGTCAGTTCCTCGAGCAGCGTCGCTAACTCGTAGCTCTGGAGCGCGTCGCGTTCCTCGACCGCCGAGATGACGAACGTCGAGTCCGTTCGCTCGACGCCCTCGAGTTGCTCGAACTCGGCGATCAGCCGCTCGACCATCCCGCTATCGCTGAGTCGGGCGATGACGATGAAGTCCGTCTCGCCCATCGTGAAGTAGACGTTCGTGACGCCCTCGACGGTCAGCAGCCGGTCCGCGAACTCCTCGTAGGAGCCCTGATAGTCGGCGTGGATCTCGACCAGCACTGTGACGCCGAGGCCGAGTTCCTCGAGGTCGATGTCGTAGCGGTCGTTTTCGATGATCCCCTCCTCGCGGAGGTTGTTGAGCCGGTAGTGGATCGTCGAGATCGGAATGCCGGTCGCCTCGTGGAGCCGTTCGGGACTCCCCGTCTCGCGTTCAGCGATCGCCTTGAGCAGGCGCACGTCGCGGTCGTCCATAGCGGCGGTACGACCGCGTCACACATATGTTTGCCGACCGATGTAATTGGAGATTTCTACAAGACACACATAGACCGTAGAGCGGTATTCGAAACACATCCATATGTGTGATTTTCAATTCGGCAAACGGCGGTTTCTCGTAGAAGGACCTAAATACGGCCATCAGTTTCGAAGGGAGTATGACAATGTTGCGTTCAGTGCCAGACGGGTACCGCGAAGCGGTGCTCTTTTCGATACTCGCACTCTGTTGGGGAAGTTCGTTCGTCGCGATCGAAGTCGGCCTCGAGTACGTCCCGCCGCTGTTGTTCGCCGGCGCTCGGTACGCGATCGCGGGCGCGATCGTCTTCGGGTACGCGGCCGTCGCGAGCGATCGGCTCCGGCCGGTCGGCCGGGCGGAGTGGGCGGCCGTCGCCATCGCCGGCGTGTTCGTCATCGCGCTCTACCACGGCCTCCTGTATCTCGGCGAGTTGTACGTCTCGGGGGCGGTTGCGGCGACCATCGTCAGCACGGCCCCGATACTGACGGCGGCGTTCGCCGGCGTCTTGCTCCCGGAGGAGCGGCTGGCACCCGCCGGCGTCGCGGGCTTCGTGCTCGGACTGGTCGGCGTGATCGCCGTCGTCCAGCCCACCTCGGTCGGGCTCGAAAGCAACATCGCCGTCGGTGCCGTCCTGGTGTTCGGTTCGGCGGTCGCGTTCGCCCTCGGAGGCGTCCTCGTTCGGCCGCTCGACTCGGCGCTGCCGATCGAGACCCTGCAGGCGTGGGCGATGCTCATCGGTGCCGGCGTCTTGCTGGGTTGGTCGGTCCTCCGCGGAGAGTCGGTCGCGTCGGTCGAACTGACCCGCGAGATGCTGCTCTCCTTTGGCTACCTGACGATCGTCTCCGGCGCGTTCGCGTTCTTCCTCTACTTCGAACTGCTCGAGCAAACCGGAGCGACGCAGGTCGTCCTCGTCAGCTACGCCGAACCGGTGGTGGCGATGGGTGTGAGCTGGGTCGCCTTGGGCTATCTCGTCGATTCGCTCACGCTCGTCGGCCTGCTGACGATCCTCGCGGGGTTCGTCGTCATCAAACGCACCGCACTTCGATCCCTGCTTCGCTCGGTGCTCGAGGGGCACTCGACCGCGACGTCGTGATCACGGCTCCGGCCGGTCTCGTCCGACAGAAGCCGACGGCATCACTGCTGCCGTTCGATTCCCGATTGTTCCGGACAGTCACGCCGACCGGCTACAGCCCAGATCTGCGTCGTCGAAAACATTTATCCGGATACACATTGCCGACTCACGTGACCGATGACTGCAACGAGAGACACTGACCCAGCGGAACTCACTGCGGTGTGTCACGTGCGTGCGCCGCTGCTGCTCGAGCCGGTCGACCGGCAGATCGAGACCCTGCAGGCCTGCGAATCCGAAGGGGCGATCGACGACCTGCTGCTCCGGAGTTGGCCGAAGGAGGTCGCGCTGTCCGAGGAGAGCCCTCATCAGGAAGTCCTCGCGAACTACGAGCGGTTCCTGCAGTGGGCCGACGAGCGAGGCGTGACGGTTCGCCCGCCGTTCCGGGAGCGCTCGACGACCTCACAGGTCACCGGGACGACCCGGGAGCTGCTCGTGACGCCGCTGGTGTGTCTCGAACTCTACGCCGACGACGAACTAGTCGGCGTCTTCCCCCACTCCGACGAGGCGACCGAGGAGACCTACACCACCGACGAGGCGATCGCGACGCTTCGAACCGGCGAGATCCCGACGCCGTTCGGCTCCGTCGACGAGACGGACGCGGACCTCGAGTCGGCGACCTCGAGTACCTGCCCCGACTGCGGCGGGTCCCTGATCGACGGGCAGGGGCTGTTCACCTGTGGGGACTGCGGATGGGCCGGGACCGTCACCGAAACCGGGCGGTACGAGTCACAGTCAGAGCAGTCGGAACAGGGGAGCGAGCAGTCGGTCGCCGAACCGCGATCGCGATAGACGAACGCGGCGGTGTGCGAACGTGCCGGCCTGTGACAGGTCACAGCGATTCTTCCGAACCTACTCTCGAGCGAACTCCCCGCCGTACTCGGCGTCGATTTCGACCGTCGATCCGGTCGTGACGAAGTCGACGGTTTTCGCCTCCGTTCCGAGCGCCGACTCGAGGCGCGCTTTGTCGACGCTGGCCTCGCTGCTGTAGGTGACGATGGCGCTCGCGGTCGCGGCCGCATCGGTGCCGGTCACCGCGAGTTGCTGGTGGATACCGAATGCCCCGTCGAGGGCTCCGAATTCGAACTGGAGACTCTCCTCGTCGGTCGCTTGGTCGCTCGAGAGGGTTTCCGAAGCGAATTCGTCGCTGTCGGTGTACAGACAGCACGCGATCCCGCCGTTCTCGCCGGCCCGGAGCAACCGCTCGAACTTCCCGTCTGCCTCGTGTTTCGGCTCCTGGTCGCCGGCGGCCGTCGCGACCGTTCGCTCGACGGCCGCGACCGGATCGAAGCCGGCGTCGCTGCCGTTCGGATAGGAGTAGGCGTAGATGTCGTCCGCGACGCCGACCACCTCGTCGCTCCCGTCGTCGGTGTAGACCGCATACGCGTCCGTCTCGGCCGCGACGGAGTAGCTCGCGCTCTCGAGGTCGGTCGCGAGGCCGTCGCGGTCGTACGAGCCGACGAACGCGTACACACCGTCGGCGTAGACGAACTGCTCCTCACCGTCGGGCGTTTCGTTGTTGTCGAGGTAGGCGTCCCGGCCGGTCGAGGAACTGAGTTGCTGAATCGCGAACGAACAGAGGAGCGCGATGACGACCGGATTCCCGACGAGCGGGTCCGTCGGCTCCTCGCCAGCTTCGGCACCCTCGTCCTCGAGCAGGGTGTTCATCGTCCCGACATCGATCGAGCCGTAGAAGTAGGCGGCGCGATCGTTCGTCGGCAGCATCGAGGCGTACGGCGGGAGGTCGCCGTCGATCGTCTCGTTCGAGCCGTCGTCCTCGTCGGTCGCTCCGTTGCCGTTCCCGTCGGACGTCTCCGAACAGCCGGCGAGGAGTGCCATCCCACCGCCCAGCAGACTCAACGCTTTCCGTCGGCGAAATTCAGTCATCCTATGGTGGTGCTTACTGCGACCGTATTACTGTACTGGCCGCCGAGAGCGGCTGTTTTGAGGAGATTGACAGGTGTCGGGTGCGGTCAGTCCTCGGCCGGGCGCTCGGTCGCTCGCCGGAGGAGCCCCAGCATCGTATTCGCCTCGCGCTCGGTCAGATCGGCCCGGCCGAACACCCGGCGGAGCATCCGCATCGTCTTGTCGCGCTTTTCCTCCGGGCGGTTGATCTCCTCGAGGAGTGCCGCCCACTGGTCGTAGAGCCGATCGACGGTGGGCTCGGGGGCGCGGACGCGCTCGAGGTCGGGCAGCTGCGTGTCGTCGTCCCCGAGGGCGAGCGATCGGAGTTCGTAGAGCGTGATCGTCGCGGCCTGCCCGAGATTGAGGACGGGGTATTCGGCGTTCGCGGGAATCGAGCAGATCTCGTCGATTCGCGAGAGTTCTTCGTTCGTCAGGCCGACCCGTTCGCGGCCGAAGACGAGCGCGGTCGGTGCCTCGACGGTCGGCAGCCGGTCGGCCAGATCGGCGGGCGTCGAGTAGGGGAATCGAACGTGGCCGTGGTCGTCCTCGTTGGTCACCGCGGTACAGCCGATCGTGTGGTAGTTCTCGGCGAGGTGGTCGAAACTGATCTCCGTGGCGTTCGGGAGAATATCCTCTCGAGCGTGGCCCGCGTAGCCGTAGGCCTCGCCATCGGGATCGAGTTCCGGCGGATCGACGAGCAGGAGGTCCTCGAAGCCGAAGTTCTTCATCGCGCGGGCGATCGTTCCGACGTTGCCGGGCGACTGGGCGTCGACGACGGCGACGGCGGGCGGCGTTCGATCCGCGGGACGCCCGGTATCCGACGTGTCGTCACTCATCGGTCTGTGACGTGCGGGACGAATCCGCGTCCGATTGTTCGATGCCGGTTCGACTTTGGCTTTGATTCCGACTCCGCCTTCGGAGATGACGGTTCCCTCCGACTGAGACGGTGTGACGATGTGCGTTCATAGCCGGAGTACCGAGCGGGAACGCAAAAAGGAGCGCGTTCGATTCCCGATCCATCGACTGTTCATGCTAGAGTTTATCTTACTATACTTGTTGTACTTGTTTTGTTGTTCTTGTTTTCTCACTAGTGAGTACTAGTAACTAGATTCTAGAAGTTATTGTCTACATAGAGATAGGTATGGAGGGTGGAAAATACGTACCCGCTGTTAGAACAAACTTATACCGGTATATCCGGACTATTGCCCGAGTCGTAATCGCTACACGACACATGAGAGAGGGACACACCCCCCTCGCGTTTGTAAGTCGAATAATGTGTGGCGGTATTGTTTCGGAACACACCGTTGTCGCGGCTGTAAAATCGTCCTGAAATCGGCATCAATCGCCGGATATCTCCGGATAACTCGTCCCCATCCCCACCGTCTCGCCGTTACAAACGCGACGGGGGTGGGTGTCCCCTGCGGGACCGGCGGATCGTTCGCTCGCTCCGTTCTCGAGTCGACATCTCGTTGAACCCGCGGATAACTGTCCTCGCGCATACCGCGGGAAGTTGCTCCCGGGATCGGGGCTATGAGGGCCATCACCGGCCGCATACCGCGATAATTACATCCGCGACGGGGGTGTCCGTCTCCGATCGCGCCCGGATCCACGGTTAGAAGCGCGAGGGAGGCGCCGGGACTGTATATGAGTCATGCCGCCGTTGTCCCTCACTCGAGTCGCTGAGACGGGTGGTTTACACCCGCGATCGATCCCCACATCTTTATTTCAATCCAGTTGGAAGGAGGCGGGTACTGCAATGTCCGCCAACGACGATCGAGACCCGCTCTTTCGGTACGACGATCCGGTTTTCGCCGACGAGCGCCTGCTCGAGATCACGCACCTGCCTGGTCCGGATCGGATCGTCGGTCGCGACGAGCAGATGCAACGGGTTGCGGACGCCCTGAATCCGGCGATCTTCGGGAGCGAGCCCAACCACCTGTTCATCTTCGGCAAGACCGGCACCGGCAAATCACTCATCTCGCGGTCGGTGACACAGCGAGTGATCACCGAGGCCGGCCACGACGATATCACGGTCAAGTACGCCTTCATCGACTGCGGCGAGCAGAACACCGAGGCGTCCATCGTCAAGACGATCGCCCAGATCGTCAACGAACCCGACGCGAGCGGGGTCACCGTCCCCGACCGCGGCCTCGGCACCGGCGACTACTACAAGCGCCTCTGGCAGGCCGTCGACCACTGTACCGACGTCACCATCGTCATCTTAGACGAGATCGACATGCTCGAGGACGACGAGGTCCTCCGCAAACTCTCCCGTGCGGGCGAGAACCGACGCATTTCGGACTCGAGTATCGGTATCATCGGCATCTCGAACAAGATCGACTTCCCCGATCACCTCTCCGAGCGGGTCAAATCGAGTCTCTCGCGGGACGAACTCGTCTTCTCGCCGTACGACGCGAACCAACTCGTCGAAATTCTCGAGAAGCGCCGCGACGCCTTCCACGACGGGGTGCTCTCCGACGATGTGATTCCGCTCACGGCCGCACTGGCCGCCCAGGAACACGGCGACGCGCGCAAGGCGATCGACATCCTCCGGAACGCGGGGCGCATCGCGAAGAAGCGAAACGATACGCGGGTCACGGCGGACCACGTCCGCGACGCCAAGGAGAAGACCGAGGCCGACCGGTTCAACGAATTGATCGAGGGGTCGCCACAGCAGGCCAAGGCGATCCTTTACTCGCTGACGCTGCTGACCGAGAACAGCTCGGAGAAGGAGTTCCCGACGAAGATCATCTACAACCAGTACAAGGAGGTCGCCAGCCGACTTGACTTCGATGTGCTTTCCGAACGGCGAGTACAGGAAATTCTGCAGGAACAGAACTTCCTCAACGTGATCCAGTCGGAACGTGAGGGCCGCGGTCGCGGCCGCGGTGCACACGCGAAACACCGCCTGCTCGAGAACCCCTCGATCGTCAGGAAGGTGCTCCTACGGGACTCGCGGTTAGCCGTGCTCGAGGACGAGGACGGGGACTAACAGTTCGATCGGCTCGCTTGCCGACCGCTCGTTTCGATTCTCTCTTGCTCCTTTCAACTCCCACCCGTTGTGTTTCTGCCCGGTCGTTCCGAAAATCGTCTCAGATCGAACGGCATATTTGGACACAATAATACGAATGTTTGACTATCTCGAAGAGAGTGAAATTTTATAACTACCTCTCTCGACGTGAGACTATAAACAGATGTCGAACTTCGTGAAAGAGCTACAATCGGTAGCGATGGAGATACCGGGGGAGACGGCGGTAGAGTGCGAGGAGCCGATGACGTTTTCGCAACTCTGGTCCGCGACGGACTCGTTCGCGGGCGGCCTTCAGGATAGAGAGATCACGACCGGGGACAGGGTTGCGGTTCATACGTCCGATCCGCGCTCGTTTCTCATCGCGGTTTACGGAACGCTCAGAGCCGGCTGCGTTCCCGTGACGCTCCCCGCGTGCTACGAGAACAGGGCGGTCAGACGGGTCCTGAGCGAGACAGAGGCGAAGGCGCTCGTCACGGACTCGAGTCCGATCATGTCGCTGTTGACCAGTAGCGAAGCGCTGCGCGTCGCCGTTACCGTTGATACCGACACCCGGATGGGCGTCTCGCTCTCGTCGCTGCTCGAGGACGGGAGCATGAACGGCTCGAACTCGCGGACCGGAATCGACGTGGTGCGTCGACCGGACGACGCGCCTGCACTGATCGCGTACGTCGACCGAGACACCGCGCCGCCCGTCGACCGGGGTGACGAAGCGCCACTCGCCGTCGTCTACACGCATGCGACGCTCACCGCCGCCGCGACCGCTGGGGCGTCGCTCCGCCCGGAGGGTGCCGACGGCGCTGACGGCGACCTCGAGTCCCACTGCAGCGGACTCCAGCTTTCGAACCCGATCGAATTCATGTACGGAGCGAACGCGACGCTTACCGACGGCGGACGGTACCACCCGATCGCGGAGCCGGATTCGGAGGCGATTCGCTCGCTGATCGTGACGGCCGATATCGATCGGACGTTCCTCACCCCACAGCAGTACCGCGACCTCCGGGCGAGCGATCTCTCGACCGAGGAGTACGACCTCACCGTCGTCGAGTCGACGCCAACCGCCATCGGCGGACAGTCCGGCGATACCGGCGACGCCGACCGGCTCTTCGGGCTTCCGGAGACCGGTCTCACCCACCGTAGAACGCCGGACGACCTCGAGTCCGGGACGATCGGAACACCGCTTTCAGACGTTCGAGCGCGAGTCCTCGAGCGCGCCGACGGCGACGAACTCGCGGTCGCCGGCCCGGCGCTCATGGACGGCTACTTCGAGCGATCGAGCCTGACCGACGAGATGACCGAGACGCTCGACGAGGCTCACTGGATTGCGACCGGCGTCCCGGTGCAGTCCCGGAACGACGAGATCGTCCTCGCAACGGAATCGGACGCCGCTCGAGCCGCGTCGACGCGGTGACCGTCGCTCCGTCGCGATGGTGAGCCCGCTGCGAGGCGATACCGGTTCGCCGGAACCGCGGTGCCTTTTTGTCTCGCTTCCTCACTCGGGGTATGAACAGCGTCGACGCCGCCGGCTTGGGGATCGGTGACGACCATCCGCCCCGGATCATGGGCGTCCTGAACGTCAGCGAGGAGTCGCCCTACGATCCGAGCGTCTACGACGACCCCGGCGAGGCGGCACGGTACGTCGACGAGTCCCTGATCGGCGAGGGTGCCGACATCGTCGATGTCGGCCTCGAGTCGGCGAACAAGCGGTTCGACGTGCTCTCGGCCGAGGAGGAACTCGAGCGGCTCCACGTCGCGCTCGAAACCATCGAGAGCGTCTCCGGCGATGCGATCTTCTCGATCGAGACGCGGTATGCCGAGGTGGCCGACGAGGCGATCTCGCGGGGGTTCGACATGGTCAACGACATCTGCGGCTTCGCCGACCCCGAGATGCCGACCGTCTGCGAGGACCACGACGTCGCGGTCGCGAAGATGGCGAGCCCGCCGGACCTCGAGCGGCCGGGTGCCGTCGAGGAGACCGACTGGGCAGAGCGGAAGTCCCCGGAGTGGGCGTCGCAGGCAGGGTACGTCGAGCAGGTCTACGAGGCGCTCAAACAGAACGGCCTGACGGACAAGACGATCGTCGACCCCGCCTTCGGCGGCTGGAGCGAGGCCCAGACCCTCGAGGACGACCGCGAGACCTTCCGCCGACTGCGGGAGTTCCGCGCGCTCGAGCGGCCGATGCTGGTCTCGATCAACCGGAAGAACTTCCTCGGCGAGATCGCGGGCCGCGAGACCGACGAGCGGCTGCCGGTCAGCCTCGCGGCGACCTCGATGGCCGTCGAGCGCGGCGCACACGTCATTCGGACCCACGACGTGGCCGAGACCCGGGACGCGGCGCTGATCGGGGACGCCTTCACCGAGCGTGCGAGCGTCGCCGGCGACGGGGTCGCGGTCTCGCAACTGGACGTTCATTCGACCCGCGAGTTCCGGGCACAGCTCAGAGAGCGCGGCGTCGACCCCGCGTTCGCCGACGACTGGCGGACTCAACTGCTCGAGGTCGAGGGTCTCGACGCCGATGCAAGCGAGCGGCTGCTCGCGGTCGCGGCGGAGCACGGCGCGGATGTCCAACGCGCGTCTGACGGTGATCTCCTCCTCATGGGATCGGAGACGAGTATTTCCGACGTATCAGAACGTCTCGAAGACGAAAGCGGCCGCCTTAGCGATATCGGAGCGAAGCTGTCAAAGCTGCTGCGTTAAGAGAAAGCTTATGCCGGATGCTTCGAAAGGTGGGAGTGGACGCCGGGCGGCCTCCCGGGTAGGGGTACTTTGGAGGCGACCCCCGGCCCATAACACGGAATTATTGTGGTACTACGTTGCCCAGTGACGACTGGGTCCCTCGCGAGGAACTGACAGATACCGAACTGGACGAGCCGCTGTGCCGGCGTGGTCGACGCGACCCATCGCCGACCGATCCGAACGGACCCAGCGGGTGGCGAACCACCGCCGACACCGAACACACAAACCGGTCGAACGACGAGTACGGGTATCCGCCATGAAGTTCGACGAGTGGGAACCGGTCTACGAGGCAATTCTCCGCGATTTCGGCTACGACCGAGCCGGCGACGAGCAGGTGCGTGACCGCCTCGCATCGCTGCTCGAGGACTCGTTCGATCCCGCCGAACTGGGAATCGGTCCCGAGACGACCGTCGCCGTCGCGGGTGCTGGGCCGTCCCTCGAGACCGACCGGGACCTCGAGCGCGCTCGCGAGGCCGATGTCGTCGTCGCCGCGTCGACTGCGGTCGACACCCTCGCGAGCCGCGGGATCGACGCCGACTGCATGGTAACCGACCTCGATAAGAACCCGGAGACCGTCGTCCGGCTCACCGACCGGGGCGTTCCGGTCGCGGTTCACGCCCACGGCGACAACCGCGAGGCGATTCGCGACGTGGTCCCCGACTGCGACCACGGGTACGTGTTGCCGACGACGCAGGCCGCACCGCGCGGTCCGGTCCGCAACGTCGGCGGCTTTACCGACGGCGATCGAGCCGCGTTTCTCGCCGATCACCTCGGTGCCGCCCGGCTCACCTTCGTCGGCTGGGACTTCGACGACCCCGCGGTCGACCCGCCGAAAGCGCGCAAGCTCGAGTGGGCCGAGCGGCTCCTCTACTGGCTCGAGTCGCGCCGCGACGAGCGGTTCGACGTACTCGACGGGCGACGTGATTCGATCGAGACGAGCGCGATTCCGCTCGAGTCGCGGTGAGCCGACAGTCGACGGCTGCCGGTCTCGATACGTTCACCGAATCCGATACTCGACGATGTCGTCGCCGCCACAGGACGGACACTCCGCCGTCGACTCGAGGGTCGTGCCACACCGCCGGCACTCCTCGATGACCGTTCGGTCGGTCCCCCGGGACAAGACCGCCGCGAGTGCTTTCCGCATCGTCGACTGCGTCGTGGTATCGTTCTCCTGACCCCTCATGGCCGTTCAGTTGCGGATATCACAATTCGTTATTGTCTCGTTATCGTGACTGACACGAGCGGCGATCGTTCGATCCTGTGGTAATCGGTCCCTATAATCTCGGTGCCCGCCTGCGATTGGTCTATTTGAGATGTCTCGGCCTGTCCCGAATCGTCGTCGACCGCTCGTTCAACCGATTCTCGCCTCTCTGCCGTCCGGGACGCCACGTCTCCGATCGAGCGCGGGTTCGGCCGATCGCCGCCGCGACGCGATCGCGATTCTCTCGAGTATCTGGGAATAACAGTTAAGACGAACAGGTCACCACGATACGACGTGGATCAACGAATCATCGTCACGACGCCGTTTCTCGTCTATCTGGCGCTCTGCGGGCTGTTCGGCCTCGCCCAGTCGACGGTCGAGGCCCCGCTCACGCAGGGGCAACCGGCGTTTATCGCCATCGTCGGGTTGGTCGGCCCGCTGGTCGCGATCGGGCTGATCTGGGCGCGAAACTACGCCTACGGCGCGCCGGTGTTAGTCTCGACGATGCTCACGAACGCCTGGTTCGTGACGTATTTCTTCTTCCTTCACGACAACCCGGCGAACGTCTTCGCGGTCTCCGGCGACGGGTCGACCGCGTTTCTGGCGTCGACGATCGGACTGATCGCGGGCTCGCTGCTCACCGCCGGCGTCGGCTGCTGGCTGTGGTACCGCGAGAGTCCCGGATTCCGCTCGGCGGTCGACAACCTCGTCGGCCCGTCCGATGCACGGAACTGACTCGAGGGCCCCGGTTTCGCAGTCGCTATCCAGATTCTGTCCGATAGTGACGATGGAGGAGTCCGTTCGGTAGCGATGATAGAACGATGTGCCGTCTCGATGACTATCGAGCAAAGAATCCGTCAGTCGGAACCGCTAGAACAGCGCGTCGAGTTCGCCACCGGTGTCCATCAGCGACGCGAAGTCTTCTTCGGCGCTGGCCCGGACGTTCTCGGTCGTCTCCTGGGCCTCGATCGCGACCTGCTGGAGCTGGTCGATCCGCGGCACGTCCGTCACACCCGACAGCAGGGCGATCGCGCCGACTTCATCCCGGTTGGGGATCGGGTAATCGCCGCCGCGGATCTCCATGCTCCCGGTCTCGTCCTCGAGCCACTGGCGGCCGCGCTCGACGCCCTTGCGGTTGAGCTGGCTCGGCGGACCGGTGGCGACGACCAGCCCGCGGTCGGTGCTGCCGACATCACACGGCAGCGTGAGCCGTCCGAGGGTAGCCTTGCGGACGAGGCTGGTCATCCGGTTCGTCGCCGCGCCCTCGTCGAACTCGTCGCCGCCGGTCAGCGAGGAGAGCAGGCCGTCGTCCGTCTCGACGACCTCGCTGGCGTAGCCGATCGTGGAGACGCCGCCGCCCGAGAGCGTGTTGATGATCTCGCTCGAGTCGACGACGCTCTCGGCGACGTGATCGCCCTGTTCGACCTCGCCGGCGGCGAAGAGGAGGCCGAACCGCTCGACGATTTCACGGTTGATGCGGTCGTAGCCGCCCTCGACGGATTCGCCGGCGCTGCGCCAGACGTCGTTGTCGAAGACGAGCAGGTTGTCGACCTCGGTGACGAACGTCTGGAACGATCGGGCGGCGTTGAGCGTGTAGATCCCGCCCTCGTCGGTCCCGGGGAGGATGCCGAGCCCGTAGACCGGCTGGGTGTAGATCCGCTGGAGGTGTTTCGCGAGGACGGGCGCGCCGCCCGACCCGGTGCCGCCGCCCATGCCGGCGACGATCAGGAACGCGTCGATCTCGTGGACCGGGACCCGGTCGATCGCGCCCTGAATCTCGTCGATGTCCGCCTCGGCGACTTCCGCGCCGAGTTCGTTGTCCGCGCCGACGCCGTGGCCTTTCACGCGCGCCTGTCCGATGAGGACGCGGTTCTCGTCCGATACGTTCTCGAGTCCCTTGAGGTCCGTCGTCGCCGAGTTGACCGCGATCGCCGATTCGATGAAGCCGCCGCCGATCGAGTCGTCGAACGCCAGGAACTCGTCGACTACCTTCCCGCCTGCCTGACCGAAGCCGATGAGTGCGAGTTTCATAGCTGTCTGTCGTGGCCGTTCCCCGGCGCGACCGCGACCGATCAGCAGGGACCGGGCGGATCGACCGGGATTGGAACGGGTTCCACGTCCGGTGGATCGGCGGAAACGGATATTGTTATGGCCATCGTATAGGAGATAAAAAGACTCTCATGGACTCACTACTCTCTTCTAATCATGACTTTCATCGAGTGATACCAGTCGGTCCGTGACGTGGCTACTCGAGCCCCGGGAGCGAGACCGGGGTGAGCGATCGAGAGAACGGACCGATCAGCGGCCGATTCAGACGCGGTAATCAACCGCCACAGCAGATATTACGGCTGTTCATCAGCCACGTATTTTTGCCATTACCCTTATCAGCTGGACTGTCATAGACGACAGTATGTCCACTTCGGACAACACGTCGACGCCCGATGGGGAGGTGCCGCCGACCCAGGCGATCATCGAGGCGATCGCCGCCGAGGAAGGCGTCGGCGTCACCGAGGTCGAGCCACCGGCGTACGACCCGCTGTTTACGGTCATCAACCCGGAGGCGCTCGACGAACTGTTCCACACCACCGCCGGAACCGCCGGCGACGTGGTCGTCCGACTCGAGTACGAGGGGTACGAGATCGTCGTCCGCCCCGGCAGCGATATCGAGGTTCGTCCCCTCCGCTGACCGGGTCACTGGCCCGCTCGAGGAGCCGCCGGTCGGCTCACTCGGCCCAGTAAGCCTCGCCGGGCTGGGTCTCGAAGACCGCCCGCTCGAGCAGATCGATCGCCTTCTCGAGTCCCTCGCGGGAGCTGGTCAGCGAGTCCTCGTGTTCGATGCTCAACGCGCCGTCGTAGCCGACCATCCGGAGCGTCGAGACGATGTCCTTCCAGTGGGTCTCGTCGTGACCGTATCCCACGGAGCGGAAGAGCCACGAGCGGTTCGGCTCGTCGTCGTAGGCGGTCGTATCCAGCACCCCTTTCTCGCGGGCCTGTGCGTCGTAGATCTTGGTGTCTTTGGCGTGGACGTGGTGGATCGCGTCTCGCTCGCCCAGATACCGGATCGCGTCGGTGATCGTGATCCCCTGCCAGTAGAGATGCGAGGGATCGAAGTTCGCGCCGATCCGCTCGCCGGTCTCCTCGCGCAGTCTCGCCATCCCGTGGGGCTCGTAGACCAGCATGTTCGGGTGCATCTCGATGGCAATGTCGACCCCCTGCTCGGCGGCCACATCGGCGATCTCGCCCCAGTAGTCGATCGCCCGCTCCCACTGGTACTCGAGCGCGTCGGCGTGCTCGGGCGGCCACGGGGCCGTGATCCAGTTCGGGACGTCGTCGTTCGGCCCGCCGGCCGGCAGCCCCGAGAAGCAGGTGACGGTCCCGACCTCGAGTTGGGAAGCCAGCCGGATCGCCTCGCGGAGTTCGGTGTCGGCTTCTTCGGCCCGCTCCTCGTCGGGGTGGAGCGGGTTGTTGTGGATCGCGAGCGCGCTAATCCGCATGCCGTACTCCTCGAGCAGGTCGCGAAGTTCCGCCTGTTCGATCTCGTCGTCGAGGTACGCGGCCCGCTCGAGGTGGTCCTGTCCCGGGTGACCGCCGACGCCGGGTTCGATCGCGCCGACGCCGAGTCCGTCGAGATAGGGCAGCGCGCTTTCGAGCGGTTCATCGGCCAGCGGCGGGGTGTGAACGCCGATCTCCATGGAAACAGCGTCCACAGCCGGGAAAATAAAGACGTGGGGCGCACGCGCTCGGTGGCGACGGTTCACCGAGCGCCGGTCGGGGGACTTCGGACTCGAGGGCACCGAGTGACGGGGTGTCCGGATCGCGGAATCGTCAGCCAGAGATCGTCAGAATCCCATCGTTGACGGTAACGTCGCTCGCGCCGGCCGGAACGTCGAACTCGAACTGTGTCTCGCCGACGGTGACGATCGCCGTCTCGTCGATGATGTCGACCGTCGGCTTCTCGCCGGTGGGGCCGAAATCGACGGCAATGATGCTCTCGTCCTCGTACTCGCGATTGCTGATCGTGACGTCGTCCTCGTCGCCGGCCACGTTTTGCAGTTCGGGAGGCGTCTCCATGATTGGCCGTTGGTGGCTCTCCGCCGTAAACGCCGTGCACGCTATTGCCCGCTCGAGACGCGTCCGGCAGTCGTCGATCCGTCCACCCCTTATTCGTCGATCGAAGCGGTGCGGCCCTCGTCGCTCGAGCGGTAGATCCCGTTGATGACTCGCTGGACCGTCAGCGCCTCCGCGACGCTGTTGCCGCGGTCCTCCTCGCCGACGATCCGGTCGAAGAACTCCCGTTGTTCGTCCGAGTGGGTGTCGTTCTGTCGCGTCTCGATCGACGTGTCCTCGAGGTGGTCGGGACCGACCTTGCTCGCCGAGTGGAAGGTGAGATCGCCCTCGAGGAGGTCGAACCGGGCCGCTGAGTCGGTACCGCGGGCGACGAACTCGTGGGTCGCTGGCCGGTTGGTCGCCCACGCGACCTCGAGGGAGATGGTTCGGTTCCCGGCACAGCGGATGAAGGCGCTGGCGGAGTCGTCGACGTCGAACCCGGCGGGGCCCGCGTCGTCGGCCCACATGTCGAGGTAGGCGTACTCCTCGCGGGAGCCGAACTCGCTGCGGGCGACGCCGTTTACCGCTTCGACCTCGGGATAGCCGAGCAGGTAGAGGGCGAGATCGATGGCGTGGACGCCGAGGTCGATCAGCGCGCCGCCGCCGGCGATCTGTCGCCGGGTGAACCACGAGCCCCGACCCGGGATGCCGCGCCGCCGGACGTAGTTCGCCTCGACGTGGGACACGTCGCCGAGGTCGCCTCGTTCGATTCGGTTTCGCACGATCTGGACGGTGTTCGCGAACCGATTGTTAAAGCCCACCATCGCGTAGCCGTCCGACGCATTCGCCGCCTCGGCGATCCGTTCGGCGCTCTCGATCGAGTGACCGAGCGGTTTCTCGAGCAGGACGTGGAGGTTCCGCTCGAAGGCGTCGACCGCGTACTCCTCGTGATACTTGTTGGGCGTCGTGATGATGACGGCGTCGACGGTGTCGTAGAGTTCCCGGTGGTCGTCGTAGACATCGACGTCGTACCGTCGGGCGAAGCGCGTTCGCGCCTCGGCGGCGACGTCCATCCCCCCGGCGAGTGTCACGCCGAGGTCGACGAGTCGCTCGGCGTGGTACTGGCCGATGTTGCCGAGGCCAACGATGCCGGTTTCGATGTCGGATCGATCTCCTATCATTTCTCTGTGATTCTGGAACTGCCGGGGCCGTCTCGTTTCGGACTGATACACCCGTGACCGCTATATCGAATTCTTTGACTCGAGCGACTTCCGTCCGTCGCCAAACGATGCGAGGGGCGGCCGGCCGACGGACAACTCGGAGGACTCGAGCGCGCTCGAGTCGCTGGCGGCTTAGCTGTCGGCTTCCGTCGGCGTCGTCCCGGGCTCTCGCTCCGAGAGGTCGGTGATGCCGTGGACCAGCGCGTCGCCGGTCGCGGTATCGAAGAGATGGATCTTCGACCGGTCGAGGACGACGTCGATCTCTTGGTCCGCCTCGATGTCCGTGTCGGGGGTGACGCTCATCAGCAACTGATTCGGCGACGTGGCGGGATCTTGATCCATCGACCCCGTCGCAGCCTCGGAGAGCAAGACGTAGACGAAGACCTCGTCGCCCATCGGCTCTAATACGTCGGTTCGAGCACTGATCGGGTCCGTCGGCGAACCGACCGTCTCGACGAACCGCGACAGGTGGACGTCCTCCGGCCGAATCCCGAGTGTTACGTCGTCGCCGACCGTAACACCCGGAATCCGCGCCGGATCGAGATCGACGGTGAAGTTGTTCGTCTCGAGGCCGCCCTCGACGAGTGTCCCCTCGACGAAGTTCATCGACGGGGAGCCGATAAAGCCCGCGACGAACAGGTTCGCGGGCTCGTTGTAGCAGACCAGCGGCGGCGCGATCTGCTGGAGTTTGCCGCCGTTCAGCACCGCGATTCGGTTCGACATCGTCATCGCTTCGGCCTGATCGTGGGTGACGTAGATGACCGTCGCGTCGAGCTCCCGGTGGAGCCGCTGGAGCTCCGTCCGCATGTGGACCCGCAGCTTCGCGTCTAAGTTCGCCAGCGGCTCATCCATCAGGAACACGTCCGGGTTGCGAACGATGGCGCGAGCGATGCCGACCCGCTGTTGCTGGCCGCCGGACATCTCCTCGGGCATCCGGTCTAACATCCCCTCGAGTTGGACGATGTCGGCCGCCTGCTCGACGCGGCGCCTGACTTCCTCGTCGTCGTACTTCCGGAGGCGGAGCCCGAAGGAGATGTTCTCGTAGACGTCCATGTGCGGGAACAGTGCGATGTTCTGGAAGACCATCGCGACGCCCCGGTCTTTGGGTGCGAGGGTCGTCACGTCGTCGTCGCCGATGTACACCCGGCCCTCGGTGGGCTGGGTCAACCCCGCGACGGTCTCCATCGTCGTGGACTTTCCACAGCCCGAGGGGCCGACCAGCGTGACGAACTCGCCGTCTTCGACCTCGAGGCTGATGTCGTCGACCGCCGTTTCCTCTCCGTACCGTTTCGTGACGTTCTCGAGTCGTACTCGTGCCATTGTGTTACTCTTTGAGTGCGCCTGCAGTCAGCCCGCTGACGATCTTTTCCTGTGCGATGACCACGAGGATCGCGACGGGGATGACCCCGAGGATGCTCGCGGCGGCCATGAGGTGGTACATCACTTCGTACTGCCCCTGATAGGCGAGAATGCCGTCGAGGATGGGTGCCCAGTTCTCGGGCTGGCCGTCCGTCATCAGGAACGAGAAGAAGAACTCGTTGTAGACGGCGATGAAGGTCAACACGCCCGCGGTCGCGACGCCGGGTGCCGACAGCGGGATGATGACCCGGAAGAGCGCGCCCAGCCGGGTCGTCCCCTCGACGCGAGCCGCGTCCTCTAACCCGTCCGGAATCTGCGAGTAAAACGTCGTCAGAATGAAGATCGCCAGCGGCATGAAGATCGCCGACAGCGGCGTCACGAGCGCGAAGGGCGTGTTGTAGAGGGTGCCGTCGCCGGTGATCGGCTCGAGGAAGAAGAAGGAGGTGTTAAACAGGTCGTTCAGCGGGATGAAGAACGCGGCTGGCGGGAAAAAGGAAATCACCAGCACGAGTAACATGAGCGGCGTCCGGCCGGGGAACTCGAGGCGGCCGAAGGCGTAGCCCGCGAGGCTGGCGATGACGAGGACGACCACCGTCGAAGCCAGCGCGATCACGAAGCTGTTGAACATGTAGACGTGGAAGGGGATGACCTGAAAGACCTCGACGAACGCGCCCGGATTGAAGCCGTTGGGCGTGAAGACGATGTCCTGAAGCTGGCCTTCCGGCGTCAGTGCGACCATCAGCAGCCAGTAGAACGGGAACAGCGTCGTAAAGAGGAAGAAGATCGCCGCAACGTAGAACAGCGCCCGGTAGACCCGTTCGGGGTGGGAGATGGAGTCGGCGACCCACTGCTGGAACGGCCCGCGGTCGAGTTCGGCGTCGCGGTCGTCCTCGAGGATCGACGTGCCGCCGTCGGGCCGACGGAGCGTCGGATCGCGGGACAGTTCGGTCTCAGTGTCGCCAGCGTCGGTCGGATCGATGGAATCTCTGGGATCACTCATCAGTACATTCCTCCGTCGGTGTCGCGGAACAGGACCACGTAGCCGCCGATTATCAGCCCGATCACGAGCGCCGTCGCGAACGCCACGGCGGCGGCGGTCGCGTAGATCCGCGTGCCGCCGAACATCGCCTCGACGACGAGGCAGGTCAGCGACGGGACGGTCGTACAGCCCGCGGTCGACTCGATCAGCCCGAAGACCCGCATCGCGTCCATCGTTCGGAACAACATCGCGACCAGCAGGGCCGGCATCACGAGTGGGAGCGTGATCAGTTTGAACCGCTGCCACGGCGAGGCCCCCGCAACGCGAGCGACGTCGTACAGGCTCCGGTCGACGCTCTGGAGCCCGGCGAGGATCAGCAGGGCCATGAACGCCGAGGACTTCCAGATGTCGGCCACGAGGATGATGATGAAGGCGTCCCGGCTGTTGGCAAGCGGCGTCGAACTGAAGATGCCGAGGCTCTGCATGAGGTCGGAGCCGAACCCGACCGTCGGCTGGAACAGCAGGAAGAAGATCATCCCCTGAATCACGATCGGTACCGCCCACGGGAGGATGATCGCCACGCGGACCCAGCGCCGACCCCGGAAGTCCTGATCGAGCACGTAGGCCTGCCCGAACCCGATCACCGTCTCGAGGACGACGCTGATGACCGCGAACGCGAGCGTGACGAACAGCGCCTGCTGGAAGAACGGAACGCCGAGTTCGATAAAGGGGAACGACGACGACAGTCCAACGTCGAGGAACTGCCGGGCCAGTCGGGCGTTCCCGGTGAGAATGTCGACGTAGTTTTCGATGCCGACGAACTCCCCAAGGGGTTCCATTCCGCGCGTCTCGTCGGCGCGCAGCGACATGACGAACGTTCGGAGCAACGGGTAGAACGCGATCAGTGCGAGCAGCGCGAACGCCGGGAGCAACAGAAGGTAGGCGTACGCTCCCTCGCTCAGGTTTTCCATCCAGTTGACGACGGCGTTGCCGGTCCGGTCCCGGTCGCGCTCCCGGCCCGTTCCGGTCTCGCCGGTCACCGCGCCGCCGTCGGTCGCCAGCGGCGGCGCGATCTCGGTTTCGGTCTCAGTGTCGGGATCAGTCGTCATTCTCGGATACCTCCGCTTCGCTCCGCTCGAGTCGCTCCGCGAGGTCGTTCATCGCGGTGTCGGGTGCTTTCGCTCCGCGGTACGCCGCGTTGACCTCCTGATAGATCAGCGCCGACTGTTCGGGCCAGAGGTCGGTCACCGGCCGCGGAATCGCGTTCTCGCCGGCCGCTTGGAGCTGCTCCGTGTACCGCGCGGACGGGCCGATCTCGTCGGGATCGGCCTCGGTGATCAGGTCGATGTTCGGTGGCAGGAACCCGCCCAGTTCGAAGATCGTGAGTTGGACTTCCTCGGTGGTGAACGCCTCGAGGACCTGCAGGGCCTCCTCGCGGCGCTCCGTAAACGGGCTCACGGCGAGGTTCCACCCGCCGAGCGCCGCGGCGGTGCCACCGACGCCCTCGTACTCGGCCTCGTCTTGGGAAATCGCGGTGGGTCGGGCCATGACGCCGAGATCCTCGCCGAATCCGTCCTCGCCGCCGGTCTCGGCGATCGCGAACGGCCAGTTACGGTTGGCGACGGCGTTGCCGTCCGCGAAGGGATTGAGCGATTCCTGTTCGGTCCACTGCACGACGGCCGACGGGCAGATATCGGGGAAGCCATCGAGCCCGTTCGGGTCGTCGCCGTCGATGAACGCGCGCATCATCCGGATCGAGTCGACCGTCCACTGCTCGTCGACGGTGATCGGGCGGTCTCCGGCGGTAAACAGGTTCTCGGTGCCGCCGAAGTACGCGCCGCCCCACGTCGTCATCACCTCGTTGAACGAACAGCAGGCCAGCCCCTCGTACGCGGCCGCCTGCGTCGTGAACCCGTAGTCGACGTCGGACTGGCCCATCGCGTCGTCGACGGCCGTCGCGAACGTCTCCCACGATGGCGGCTCGCTCCCCCAGTCGCTGGTGTCGTGGCCGGCGTCCTCGATGAGATCCTGCCGGTACAGCATGAGCCCGAAATCCGGGAACAGCGGAATCGCGTGAATGTCGCCCGTCTGTGGATGTTGAGCCGTCTCGAGGATCGCCTCGAGGTAGTTGTTCTCGACGCTGCTGACGACATCGTCCGGGAGCGCCTCGCTCAGGTTGAGGGTCTGCTCGCGCAGGATAAACGGGATCGTCCACCCGCTGTCCATCATATGAATGTCGGGTGGGGCACGTCCCGCCTGGAGGGTCGCCTGCGCGTCTTGCATCCGCTGTGCGGAGTCGCTGACGACCGTCTGAATCTCGACGCTGATGTCCTCGTCGAGGCCGGCGTCCCAGAGCGCCTGCTGAATCGAGGGCTCGTCGCCGTCGCTGTGCATGATCCCCGCGATGTCCGAGGCGGCGGTCATCACCACCGTTCCCGACTGGCGACCGCGACCGAGACAGCCGGTGACGGCGACCGCCCCCGCCGTCGACGCCGATGCAGCTTTCAGGAACGACCGCCGTCTGAGGCGGGAGCGGTCGCGTCGGCCGGTGGTATCGCGTTCCATGCGCGGCAACGGACCACGTTCTCCACCTTAATTGTTAGCTATAAATATGGTAATAAAATGTGAGTGTTCGACTATCGTTTCGGTTATGGTCAGCCATTGTCGAACGCGGCCAGGCGCGCCATCGACCTTCGTTCAGTAAGACTCACGAATCAGCCACTAATTACCGATTGCCGATCGCGGCCAGCATATGCCGGCCGACGGACTACCATTCGGCGGATCGAACCAGAACGGTCGTTTCAATCGATCGCGTGACTCTCGAACTACCGCGACGTGACGATCACTGATCCTCGAGCGCCGGCGGTTCGTTCCGACCGATGCGGATCTCGTGGGCCTCGACGTCCTCGAGGGCGGCGACGCGGCCACCGACGGAGACGTCCTCGCCCGCCTCGGTTTCGACCGTGAGGCTGGCGACTTCTTCGCTAACTTCGAAGGAGATGTCACGGACGCGACCGCGGACGATCCGCTGGCCGCCGACCTCGACATCTCGACCGTCTATCGTCGCGTAGAACTCGCCGCCCTCGTCGAGGAGGTCTTTCACGCACCGCCGGATGGACGCGTACTTCCGGGGATAGGTCCGGGCCGCGCCGTCCTCGCCGAGCAATCGCTCGGCGGTCGTCCAGAGGACGGTACCGAAGAAGCCGGAGATGAGAAAGCCGAGCGCCGACCGGTTGAAGATGACGCCGTATCGGTCCTGGTCGTCGCGCAGCGCGTCTTGGGTCGCATAGATCGAGTAGTTGCCGTCCGCGACGGCGATGACCGGCGTCGTGATCCCCCGTCGAGCGCGGGCGGTCGACGCGACCTCGCCGTATTCGAACTCCGACGGTTCGGGGGCCTCGCTCGCCGGCGTCACGATCAGGTCGACGCTCACGCCGGCCTCGACGGCCGCGCGCAACTCCGCCTCGAACCGGGTCAGCAGATCCGGCGTCAGCGACAGCGAGAGTTCGAACTCCGCGGCGTCGATGACCTCCTCCAAGTAGCGCAGGATCGTCGACCGCGATTTGACCAGCGAGACGGCCTCCGTATCGCGGGCCGGCGCGGTGTACCGGGCCTCGAGTTCCGAGATCATCTGCTCGAAGGAGGTCTGGACGTCGTCGAAGGCCTCGCCGGGATCGATCGCGACGACCTTCATGGGCCGGGACTCGCGCAGTTCGACCAGTCCGCGGTCGCTCAGACTGCGGACGGTGTCGTAGACCCGCGGCTGGGGGATGTCCGTTCTGTCCGCAATCTCGCTCGCCGTGAGCTGGCCCTGCTCTAATACGGTGAGGTAGGCGTCGATCTCGTACTCGCCGAGATTGAATCGATCGCCGACGCGTTCGACGGTCGAGCGGAGTTCGTCTGGTGCCATACGACACCATATGCCCCCGACCGCTAAATGATTTATTATACATCGAGTAGCACGCGTTTTCGAAATCGGGTTGTTTCATATCGGTGCCTGAGCCTGACGGTCAGAACTCTTAACCACACCGGGCCTGAGCCTGTTGGTATGCGCGGGGTCCTCCAATCGGATGGACGCTCGATCGCCGAGGACATCACGAACGAACTTCCAACGTGGGTCCCCCAACAGGCGGTCGAAATCGTCCTCGCAATCGTCGTCCTCGTCGCCGGCTGGTACCTCTCGAAACTCGCCGTCCGACTCGCCGGCCGCACGGTCGCTCGCCGGATCGAGCGGCCGAGCGTCACCCGGACAGTCTTGCGGGGGATCAGGCTCACCGTCATCATCTGGGCCGGGACCGTCGCCGCCGGTATCATCGGGGTCGGCAGCACCCAGATCCTCCTGTCGGTGACCGTCATCTCCGCCGTGATCGCCATCGTCCTCGCGCCGCTCGTGGGCAGCCTGATCAACGGCCTCTACGTGCTGGCCGACCGCCCCTACGAGATCGGCGACATGATCGAGGTCACCGACGCCGGCCACCGCGGGTTCGTCGAGGACATCACGATCCGCTACACGAAGATCTTCACGCTGCAGAACTCCTTTATCGTCATCCCCAACTCCGAGATCCACGCACGCGACGTTATCAACTACTCCGCGGAGGACGAACGCACGCGGATTTCGGTCGGCTTCGAAGTCACCTACGACAGCGATCTCGAGGCCGCTCGACAGGCCGCCGAACGGGCCGCTCGGGGCGTCGACAACGTCATCTCCGGCGGTCCGGACATCCGGATCGGCAGCGCGCGATACGCCGCGGCACCGAACTGCGTCATCGACGAGTACGGCGATAACGGGGTCCTCCTCGAGGTCTACTTCTGGATGAACCATCCCTACAAACAGGTGGTCGTCCGATCCGCGGTCCAGGAAGCCATCGGCGAGCGCTTCGCGGACATCGACGTCGAGTTCGCCTACCCGCGTCGCCACCACGTCTTCGACGACTCGAGCGGCGTCGCACGGGTGTCCGTCGACGACTCCGGCTTCGAGCGACCGGCTGCGGGCTCGCCCGTCGAGCCGGGCGAGCGGTCCGAGCCGAGCGAGAGCCCCGCCGATCCGGCCGATCGGTGACGGCCGCGGGGTCGATCGAACGACGGTCCTCGAGCACTCCCGGTTCGCGGTCTCCCTCGCCCACTATCGTGGGGGTAATTTATGCTATCGCCGGTTCAATTCGAAGGCAGCCGACAGATGTACGACGACATTCTCATTCCCACGGACGGTAGCGAGACGATTCCCGAGACACTCGCCCACGGACTGCCGATCGCCGCGAACAACGACGCGACGGTCCACGCGCTGTACGTCGTCGACAGCCGCGTCACCGCCGCCGCCGACGAGGACACCAGTACCGACCTCGAGCGCTCGCTCGAGGACGAGGGCCGGGAGGCCGTCGCCACCGTCGAGGAGCGAGCGGCGTCCGAGGGACTCGAGACCGTCGGCGAGGTTCGAACGGGGACGCCCTCGAAGACGATCCTCGAGTACGCCGACGAGCAGGGGATCGACCTGATCGTCATCGGGACGCGGGGCAAGAGTCCGCGAGAGAAAGTGACCTCGTTGGGAAGCGTCTCGGAGCGGGTGGTCGACAACGCCTCGATTCCGGTGTTCGTCGTCCGTAACGCCGGCAAAAACGAGTAACGGAGAAACCGAACGAGAGACAACGCAGAGACGACGCGTGAGAAGCTACGCGCGTGCGCTTTCGACCGTGATGACCTCGCAGTCGAGGTGGCTCCGCAGATAGCGGTCGATGTCCGGATTGTCGGTAAAGCGCTGGAAGATCCGCCGCAGGCGACTCGCCTGTTTGCTCCCGATGACGACGGCGTCAGCCGCCTCCGCGGCGACTTCATCGAGGATGCTCTCCTCGACGAGAAAGCCGGTCCGGACGACGTAACGAGCCCGCTCGAGTCGGCCGAACGAGCTTTCGACGGCGTTTTTCAGGTCGATACGCGTCACTTTCTTCCCGTTCTGGTAGAGGTCGACGTGCAGGATCGTCAACGCTGCCTCGCGCTCGCGAGCGACCTCGATAGCCCGCTCGAGCGTTCGCCGCGAGTGCTTTGACAACGGATACCGAACGGGAACCACGACCAACGACATTAGCCGTTCGAACGTTTTCCGTCCGGGTAAACCTTTCAGTACGGACAGTCTACACTGCGAATCTATCTCATATGGTGACTAATACCACTGACGGAATTGGACCGCTCTCTCGGCACGGCTCGTGGCGGCGAATCCGACCCGGACAGACAGTCATTTACCGGGAGCGGGCGTACGAACAGCCAGCATGCAAACCTTGTCGACCGACGACGGTGAAACCGTCTACATCTCGGAGACGGACGGCGACAGGGGATCGAAGGGGCCGTTTCTCGTCGCCTTCGAATCCTCCGACGCGGAGCGCCGTTACGGCTGGTTCTGTACGAACTGCGAGAGCCTCGATAACGCGATGGACTCGATGGGACGGATCAAGTGCAACCGGTGTGGTAACTTCCGCAAGCCCACCGAGTGGGACGCCGCCCACGAGTAACGTCGCCCGCGCCGTTTTTCCGAGAGACTGACCGCGTTTCGACCGACCGAAGCGGCGGTTCTCGCGCTCCGACGCGGTACTCGAGACCAGTGAGAGACGATATCGTCGGTTCAACTGCCGTCGGTCTCGACCGACCGTGTCCGCATGAGCGGGATTGCTCCGTCCCACTACCCCGAAATCACGGACACTCCCTGTTTGGGGCTGGCAGTGGTTTACGTCTATATAAGCGGTCGGTGATATGCGCCATAATCACCAAGTGAAATACGGATAAGGAGTGTGTATGGTATCAATTACGGGTATTGGGAACAACTTCATCCAGTTCTCGAAAGCATCCGGTGACTCCGGGGAGCAGCGATGGTAAACCAACCGTCGTTCGATCGCCGCGCCGTGCTCCGTGGCGTCGGCGGTGCAGCGGCGTCGGGAGTCGCCGTGCTGGCCGGCTGTCTCGGCGGCGAAGACGAAATAGAAGGGGCCGAACCGTGGCAAACCGACGAACTCGCCGAAGTTCCCGCGGAGGAGCATCCCGCGCTCTACGAGCCGTCGGAAACCGAACGCGATTCATCGGAGACGCTCGCCCATCTCACGTGGACGGGATACGATGCGGAGAACGTCCAGGGGCCGTTTCGCGAACAGTTCAACGCCAACACGAACATCGACCTGTTTACGGACAACGCACAAGCGTTCAATCGCCTGCAGTCCGGCGAGTGGCGACAGTTCGAACAGTGTACGTTCGACATGGCGTGGGTCCCGCGACTCGCCGAAGCCGAACTGATCCGCCCGATCGATTACGAGAGTTGGAAGCCGTACACGTTCGATCAGTATATCGACCTCTTCCAGCCCGAGAACGGCTACAAGTACGCGTTCGTTAACGAGGACGATTACACCTTCGACGCCGACGGAACGCTGTACACGTTCCCCCAACGGTTCGGTTGGGCATCGTTTGCAGTGAATACTGATACCGTCGCGGAGTCGGATTACCAGTCGTACGACATCGCGTGGTCCGACCAGTACGACGTCGGCGTCTACGATCTGATGTTCTGGGGCATCCAGATCATCATGCTCCGAGAGGGGATCGACCCGTTCAAAGAACACACCGACGAGGAAATCGAACAGGTCAGACAGGCGACCTTCGATCTCTTCGATAACGCCTCGACCCTCCTGACGGACTTCGCCTCGATGAATCAGGCGCTGACCTCCGGCGAAATCGATATCGGTTTCATCAGCGGCAACTGGATCAACGGATCGCTTCGGCGCGACGGCAACTACGAATTCGAGGCGGTCGTCCCCGACGAGGGATCGGTCATTTGGGTCGAATCGACATCGTTCGTCAAGGGCCCTCAGCCGAACGTTTCGGACAACTACATGGCCTACATGATGCGGGGCGAAAACGCACTGGAGCTGTCGTGGCCGGATTCGGGCGGCACGAACGTCGTCCCCCACCGGACCGCGTGGGAGAACTACACCGACGAACAGCGGCGGGTCCTCCGAATCGACGAGATCGAAGACATCATCGAACAATCGGTGTTCTACGAGGGCGTTCCCGACCTCGAGAAGTTCGAGCCGATCTGGCGCGAAGCGAAGACGAGGATGTAAGCGGACCGAGACTGACTGCAACAAGAATTTACCGGAATTACGTTCTAACAGATGCTCAAAGCTGCTAACTTACGAAAGGAGTATGGATCGACCATCGCCGTCGAAGACGTCGGATTCGAGATCGAATCGGGATCGTTCGCGACGATCGTCGGTCCCAGCGGGTGCGGGAAGTCGACGCTGCTCAG
The DNA here is from genome assembly GCF_005576615.1 of Natrinema versiforme. Classification (NCBI taxonomy): domain Archaea; kingdom Methanobacteriati; phylum Methanobacteriota; class Halobacteria; order Halobacteriales; family Natrialbaceae; genus Natrinema; species Natrinema versiforme. Next base: position 2,101,405 of record NZ_CP040330.1, on the reverse strand, counting down.
AATGCTCGCCGGCCACCTGTCACCGACTGCGGGCCGGATCGAACTCGACGGGGTAGACATCACCGACTCGCCGCCACAGCAGCGGCCGACGAGTCTCGTGTTCCAGTCGTGGTCGCTGTTCCCGCATATGACCGTCGCAGAGAACATCGAGTTTCCGATCGAAGCGCGAAATTTGGAACCGAACGGGCGAGTCGAGCGACTACTCGAACAGGTTCGGCTCGATCCCGAGGAGTTCGCCGATAAGCCGGTCAGCGATCTCAGCGGCGGCCAGAAACAGCGCGTCGCGCTCACGCGGTCGCTCGCGTACGAACCCGATATCCTGTTGCTCGACGAACCGCTCGCGTCACTCGATTACGTGTTACAGAAGAAACTCCAGCGCGAACTAACCGAACTCAACGCCGAGTTGAACACGACGTTCGTCTACGTGACACACTCCCTCGAGTCGGCCTTGATCATGAGCGACCAACTGTTCGTCATCGACGACGGCTCGGTCGTCCAGCGCGGCAGCCCGGACGAGATCTATCAAGAGCCGGCCAACAAGTTCGTCGCGGAGTTCATGGGCGATACGAACGTTTTCCCGATCGATGTCGTCGACCGGGCCGACGGCACGGTCCGTATCGACCATCCCATGCTCGAGGGTACTCGAGAATTCCCCTACGGGCCCGCCGATCGGCCGGATCCGGAGTATCTGGTCGTCCGTCACGACGACACCGTCGTCAAACCCACACTCGAGAGCGAGATCGGGATTCAAGTGACCGTCGTAAACGTTCTCAACAAGGGGAACACGGCGCTGGTCGAGGTACGGGGGACACGCGACGACGCGGAGTACGTCGCTGAAATGCCCCTCGACCGGGTCGCGGAGATCGGGCTGACGGACGGCGAAGACGCGTACCTGCAGTGGGTACCCGAGAAAACGCACGTCCTCACCGGGGGCGGCTCCTGATGTCGGTCAAAGAGTTCGTTCGCTCGAAGGTTCCGGCGGCTATTGACCGGCCCGGTCGCCGGCTCGCGTCGGTCTCCTCGCTGGGCCCACCGGGCGGGCTCATGCTTCCGTTGCTCGCGCTGCTGGCGTTCATGTTCGTGGGTCCGATCGTCGCGATCGTTCTGTTCTCGGTACAGACCGAGAACGTAATTTCGCTTTCCGTGGCCGACTGGACGCTCGAGGCCTACCGGGAGATCGTACGGGGAACGCTCAGCGGCGAGGGCGTCTACGGGGAGGTGACGCTCAACACGATCGTCATCAGTGCGCTGACGACGGTCGTCGCGTTCGTCGTTTCCTACCCCGCCGCCTACGCACTCGCGACGAAAGTTCGTCGATTCAAACTCCCCATTCTGATCGCGCTCATTATTCCGCTCTTTACGAGCGTCAACATTCGCGTCTACGGCTGGGTGCTGTTCTTGATCAACGACGGCGTCTTCGACCTCCTCGCCGGAAGCGTCGGATTGGACGTCCCGTCGATCATTTACACTCGCAGCGCCGTCGTGCTCGGAACGGTGTACGTCTATCTCCCCTACATGCTGTTCCCGATCTACCTCTCGATCAGTACGATCGACGACTCGCTCCTCGAGGCGGCGGCGGACCTCGGTGCGGGACGAGCGAAACAGTTCGTCGACATCATCCTCCCGCTGTCGAAACCGGGGGTCATCATCGGGTCGTTGTTCGTGTTCGTCCTGAGCCTCGGAGCGGAGGTCGAAGCGGAACTGCTCGGCGGCGGGACGGTCTACACCGCGGCGAGTAACATCAGTTACTCGTTTGGCTACTCACAGAACTGGCCGCTCGGCTCGGCACAAGCCGTCGGCCTGTTGCTCATCACGACGGTCTGTGGCATCGTAATCTTGCGGACGATCGATCTGGCCGAAATCGCATCGCGGGGTGGTTCCCGATGAGCACGCGCTCGAACCGCTCGTGGCTCCCTCGACTGTCGACCGGCCTCTGGTACGGCTACCTCGTCCTCATCATCGCGTTCCTGATGACGCCGTTGCTCAGCCTCATCATCGCGTCGTTCGACAGCGGCCAGACCTTCTCGTTGCCGTTCGAGTTTACCCTCGAGTGGTACCGAAACGCCGTGACCTCGACGAGTGTCCAGTCCGCCGTCGACTCGACGATCCGCATCTCGGTTCCGGTGACGATTCTCAGCACCGTTATCGGTACGGCGGGGGCGATCGCGTACACGCGCTACTCGTTCCGCGGTCGGGAGTACTTCAAGATCGTCGCGCTCTTGCCGATCTTCTTCCCGTTGATTCTCCTCGGCCTCGGGATGTCGATGTGGGCGAGCGTGACCGGACTCGGCTACGGTATCGTGCCGGCGATCATCGGCGAAACCGTCTGGATCTCGCCGATCGTCATGTTCGTCGTCTCGATCAGCGCACTCGGCGTCGACCCGAACATCGAGGAGGCGGCCCGTGATCTCGGTGCCGACACGCTCACCATCTACAAGGACGTGCTGTTACCCCTCATCGCGAACGGAATCGTCTCGGGTGCCATCTTTGCGTTCGTCCTCTCGTGGAACAACTACTACATCGTCTCGTATCTCAAGGGCTCGGAGATCACCATCACGACGTGGATTCACGGGCGAATGACCCAGGGGTTCACGCCGGTCGTCCCGGCACTCGCCTCGCTGATCTTCTACGCATCGCTTCTCTTGCTCCTCGTGGCGATCGTTATGGAGGTGCGGTCCGAGAGGTAATAGGCCAGGTTTCCGATCGGATCGCCGGGGCGATCCACTCCGATCTATTAGCGAACATTCGTTCTACTTTTCCCAAAATGCGTATATATAATATAATGAGTGATCTAAACAGTGGTAGAAATGCGTATATACTGGCCGTACCAGTTACGAATGTAATCAAACGGAGGCGCGACCGTGCTCGAATACACGTTTTATATACGACACGACGGCTGCTGGACCGAGACGATAAACGAGACGTTTCCGGATGTCACAGCGACGATAATCTACTCCTATCGGCTGCTCGGGAGTAGTATTACGATGATCGAGCTCAACAACGTTCGAGGCTCGGCGATCGACGAACTCGTCGCGTGGCTCGACGACCATCCGGTGATGACGACGGCGCAGCTGCTACAGTACGACGAGGCGAGCGAAAACGCGTACGTCTCGCTCGTCGGCGAGTACGACGACGACACCGAACCGGTCCTGAACGTGCTCCTCCGAAACCGGTGTTTCCCGACCGTTCCGGCGACCGTCGCCGACGGACGGGAACACTGGAGCGTGATCGTCCCGACGAACGAAGCGGTAAGTCAAGCCCACGACGAACTCCGGAATCTCGGCTCGATCACGGTCGACTCCCTCGGCGCACCCGAACTCGACGGGCTACTGACCGGACTGATCGATATCAAGCAGGCCGTCCAACGTCTCTCCCCTCGACAGCGCGAGATTCTCGCTCGAGCAATCGACCGTGGCTACTACGATTCGCCGCGAGCCTGCAGTATCGAAACCCTCGCCGAGACCGACTCGGCGAACGCATCGACCGTCGGTAATCACCTTCGTCGGTCCGAGGCGAAGATACTCGAGGCGGTGTTTCCCCTGTTGACGGATGCCGGGCCGACCACGGGAGACGCGACGACCGACGAGTACGTCTCCTCGCGGACCTGAACTCAGAACGCGTCGAGATACGTCTCGCGTTCCCACTCGGAGACGGCTCCCTGATACCGGTCGAACTCGTCTCGCTTTATCGAGATGAACGATTCCACGAGCGGCTCACCCAGTTGGCGAGCCACGACCTCGTTCGCTTCGAGATGGTCGAGTGCAGCCCAGAGGGTTCGCGGGAGCCGTTCGTGTTCCTCTCGCTGCGCGTTTCCAGTCGTCGGCGCGGGCGGGTCGCGCTGATTTTCGATGCCGTCCAGTCCGGCCGCGAGCACGGCAGCGAGCACGAGATACGGATTCGACGACGTGTCGGGGAGGCGGAACTCGAGACGGGTGGCGGGGCCCAGATGCGGGGGAACGCGGAGCACGGTCGATCGGTTGTCCGGCCCCCACGCGATAGAAACCGGGGCCCAAGAACCGGGTCGTAACCGCCGGTAGGAATTGACCGTGGGCGCACAGACCGCCGTAAGCGCGTTCGAATGTGCGAGGAGCCCTGCGATGGCGTGTCGTGCAACCGCCGAAATCCCGGCTCCGTCGGGTCGCGTTCCGGACGGGAACTCGAGGTCGTTCGTCTCGGCCGCGAACGCGTTCGTTTCCAGCGCGTCGTCCCACAAGCTCAGATGGACGTGCATTCCGTTGGCGTCCGCCCCCGTGTACGGAGCCGGCATCATCGAGGCTGTCACCCCGTGCTGGTTGGCCACCGACGTGAGCATGTGCCGAACGAAGGCGACGCCGTCGGCAATTTCGATCGGATCTCCGTGTTCGAAGGTAATCTCGTACTGGCCGGGCTGGGATTCCTGATGGACACACGTCACCTCGAGTCCGGCGGCCGTCATTGCGTCGGTCCAGTCGTCTATCAACTCCGTCGCCCGATCGAGCGCGTCCATTGCGTACGAGCTTCGGTCGTTGAACGGTTCGTAGCCGCCGTCGTCGGCCGATCGAAGCACCGAAAACTCCAGTTCGATACCGACCCGTGGAACGTATCCGGCCGCTTCGAGCGCGGCGGTCACGCGATCTAGGGCAGTGCGACTACAGAGGGCAAACGGCGTTCTGTCGACGTGTGTGAGATCGGCGAACGCGAGCCCGACTCCCTCACGCCACTCGAGCGGTATCGGCGGCGCTGCATCCGGAACAGCGACGACGTCACCGCTTTCGGGACCGTAGGTTGAGTTCTCGAGAAGTCCCGGCTCGAGCGTCAGCTCCGCGACTCCCGCTGCGAATCCGAACCCGTCCTCGCGTTGCCGGTCGAAAGTCGATGCGGGGACGACGTTTCCGCGGGCGATGCCGTTCAGGTCGGTCCACAGCACTCGTACCCGGTCGTACTCGCTCGCTGCGCTGTTCGAACCCATGTGATACTCGGAGAGAAGCGACCCGATTGGGTTAAATCCTCACATCGAGATCCGAGATGACAGTCGTTGCACCATCGCTTTCGCTCGATAGCCAATCATTCGTCAAATACGAGCGTCTTGATCGTTACCGGAACGGCGGCGTTTTCCGCGACCGGCGTTCCGAGATCGACGTACTCGTCTTCGGTGACCGCGAGTTCGTCGAGGACCATCACCGATTCGGCGTCGATCATCGACTCGAGCAGTTGGCCGAGCACTTTCGCGCAGTTCTGTTCGGTCAATAGAACCAACGGCTGCGATCCGTCGAGTCGGGCATCGCAGGCAGCGGCGATCCCCCGCGCGACGAGTCGAAGCCGGTCGTAGGCGAGCGGCCCCACGCTCGAGACGTGGAGGGCGAACAGCCCGGTAATATCCCGGCGGTTCCGGGCGGTTCGGAGCACCGCCGCCGTCCGCGCTCGCACGGCGTCGACGGAGTCCGCCGCCTCGAGTCCCTCGAGTGCGAGCACCGGGAGGTTTCTGGCCGGCAGCAACGCGGCCGCCGGAGCGATCGTTCGACCGGTAAACGTCGTCGTTCGCGTTCCCGCGCCGATGACGGTCGCCCGGATGTCTTCGGCCGACTGCCGGACCGGGAGCGCGTCGAACCGCTCGTGGGTTCGGATCGCGGCGGCGAGACGAACGCCGAGATCACCGTACTCGAGGGGATCGCGAGTATCGACCGCGGGGTCCGAAACGAGGCGACCGACGCCGCCGGTAAACACGACTTCATCGATATCGACCGCAGTCTCGGGGAGATCGGTAACCGCCAGCGCCCGCGTCGTCTCGTCGAACGGCGGCCCCTCGATGGCATCGAAGACACGATCAGCCAGCCGCCGTGCGAGCGCGTTCCAGTCCGCGTCCGACCGCGTCGACCCGATGTCGATCGCGGAGCGGTCCGGCGGCCGACAGCGCCTGATCGGTTCCGCGACCGCGCGGACGAGCCCGTCGTCGTCGAACCGGACGAGCCGGCCGCCGACGTCGAGACATCGCGTCTGCAACGGTTTGCCGTCTTCGAACACGGCGATGTTCGTCGTCCCACCGCCGATATCGACGGTTGCGATGGTCGACCCATCGGTACCGCTTCGATCTCCGGCACCGGACCCGTAGCCGGCCAGCACCGCCTCGAGCGACGCGCCGGCCGTCGCGACGACGAACTCGCCGGTGCGTTCCGCTAACCGGGTTATCAACGCCTCCGCGTTGGCTTTCCGCGCCGCTTCGCCGGTCGCGATGACCGCACCGGTATCGATTTCGTCCGGCGTCAATCCCGCCTTCCGCACGTCGGCATCGATGCGTTCGCCGACGGCGTCGGTGTCGATTTCCTGATCGCCCGCAAACGGTGTCTGCCGGATCGGACTGCGGTAGCGGACCCGCCGCTCGACCACGTCGACGGTCGCTGCACCGTTGTACGTAGGGGCAGAGAGGACGAGATCGCTGACGATCACCTGCGTTGTCGTCGTTCCGATATCGATGCCGATGCTGGACAGCGTCTCGGGGTCCGCGCCGGGCATCTACGGCCACCTCGGACGAGTCACGGATCCCCTCTCTCTGAGCCGCCGCGCTCGGCCTCGCACAGTTCTTCGAGGACGGCTGCGATCTCGGCTCCGGCCTCGACGGGCGGGATGCCGTTTCGATGGATGTTCGAAATGACCGACTTCTCGGATGTCGCCCCGCCCCGTTCCGGATCGGCGACGAAGTACGCGCTCAAGCTCTCGTTCGTCGCCAGTCCGGGCCGTTCACCGACGAGATTCACACAACAATCAGCCCCGAGTTCCGCTCCGATCGCGTCCATCACGTCGACTCGACCGTATTCGACGAAAATCGGCGTGCCGACATCGAGGCCCCGATCGGCCAGTCCGTCGCGTAACACCGGCAGCAACTCGGGAACGTTCGTCTCGACTGCGGTCGAACTGAGCCCGTCACTGACCACGATCTGTATCTCCGGGTCCATCGTGCAGTCCGCTCGAATGCGTTCGGCCGTCTCCTCGGAAATATTGCGCCCCTGACTCGGGTCCGCGAGGAATTCCGTCTTGCTCTCGGCTCGAGATCGGACACTCACGAGGTCGAGGTCCGCCACGAGGTCGTTCGGAACGTGCGTGGTCACGGCATCGCGCGCTTTCGCGTGGTCCAGTCGAAACCTGAGAAGCGTCTCCGTCCGCGGTCGCGATCCCGTCCGGCCGACGCCGACTCGAGACGGATGCGCGTCTCGGATGCGCTCGAGTCGGGGTTCGTCTTCGGGGCCTTCGACGCCGCTCGTCCGGTCGTGATTCGGGGTCATGGCTGGGTGAATATCGTCGGATCGCCCGCGCGATCGGTCAACCGCCCGTCGTCGGTGATTCCTGTCTCCTCGAGCCACGCCTCGAACTCGGGTGCCGCTTGCAGCCCGAACAGGGACCGGAGGGTGGGTCCGTCGTGGTAGCTGTTGGACTGGTAGTTGAGCATCACGTCGTCGCCCATCGGCACCGTGATAAAGAAGTTCGCACCGGCGGCGGTCAGCAACACGGCGAGGTTCTCGATGTCGTTTTGATCGGCCTTCGTGTGGTTCGTATAGCAGGCGTCGATCCCCATCGGCAGCCCGTGGAGTTTGCCCATGAACACGTCTTCCAGTCCCGCGCGAATGACCTGCTTGCCGTCGTAGAGATACTCCGGCCCGATAAAGCCGACCACGGTGTTGACGAGGAACGGATCGTACTCGCGGGCCAACCCGTAACACCGGGCCTCGAGGGTGAGTTGATCGACGCCTTCGTGTGCGTCGTTCGAAAGCTCCGCGCCCTGCCCGGTTTCGAAGTACATGACGTTCGGTCCATCCCCGAGACAGCGGTTCGTTCCAAGTTCGGCTGCCTCGTCGAGCAACTCGACATCGATACCGAACTCCCGATTCCCGCGCTCGGTGCCGGCGATGCTCTGGAAGAGCAGGTCGGCCGGTGCGCCGTTTCGGACCGCGTCCATCTGGGTCGTGAGATGCGCGAGGACGCAGTTCTGGGTCGGGACATCCCACCGATCGATGAACTCCGATGTCGCTTGCAGGAGTTCCTTGACCTGTGTCGCATCGTCGCTTACCGGATTAATACCGATCACGGCGTCCCCGACGCCGTAGGAAAGTCCCTCGCGAACACTGTGAAGGATATTCTCCGTATCGTCGGCCGGATCGTTGGGTTGGAGTCGGAACGAGACGGTTCCCTCCGTTCCGATCGTACTGTTACAGCGCGCGACGACGGTCATCTTGGCGGCGGCGACTACGAGATCGAGGTTCGACATGAGCTTCGTGACGGCCGCGATCATCTCGCTCGTTAGCCCTTTTCTGAGCGCTCGAATCTCCTCGTCGCCCGTCGACTCCGCGAGCAGGAACTCCCGGAGGTCGGCGACGGTCCATCCGGCGATTTCCTCGTAGGTGTCTTCGCAGACACCGTCCCGAATCGTCCGTGTGACCTCGTCTTCGTCCGCGGAGACGACGGGATTCTCGTACAGTGTCTCGAGGGTCAGTCGACTGACGACATCTTTCGCCGCGATACGCTCCGCGCTCGAGGACGCCGCGAGGCCCGCCAATTCGTCGCCCGACTTTCGCTCGTTCGCCTTGGCCAGAACGCTCCGGATCGAGTCGAACTCGTGTTCGGTTCCCTCGAGCGTGGCCGTGTACTCGGTTTCGTCGCTACTCATAGTGGCTCCGCTGTAGTCCTCGCTCGAGTCGCGATAGACTCTGCCCGATCATCGCTGTGTACGCCTGTTCTTCGCCCGTTGATCGATTCCGTCGCGGTACATTGTGTCTCAAATCAACCGCTCAACCATTGGGGATTATGGCGTCCATCTGTGTGTGTTTATACGCAGTCGGGAACAGAACGACCGGAAAGGACGAGAGAACATCCATTATGTGCATGAAAGCGGTCGAAAACCGATCGAATAGAATTCGCCACAGTTAGCAATCGAGATTGGCCGGCAAAACCGAACTCCGCTCAATTGTTCCTTGCACACGTCTCCGAGCACAATATCGTGCTACGTACTAACATTTATGGTGGATGCCGACATAGGGTGTAGTGAATGGGTCCTGTTAACATGCGACTCGTCGAGCAGGCCAGGTCGATCTTCGCTGAGTTGGGCTACACCGTCGAAGGCAACGGCCCCGAGTTCCGCGCCGAACGAGCATGGAAAGTCGTCCACGTCAACACCGTCCTCGAGACAGGAGAGCTCCCGTCGTCGGCATCGGGACAGTTCCACTGTTTCGTCGCCGAACCCGAGGACGCGGACGACCTCGAGGCGCGACTCGAGCGGGCGAACCCGAACTACGAGTGGGCCATTATGGTCGTCGACGGAGAGGACTATCAGGTCGAACGAGCGCCACCAGGACCGCGAGTAACAGCGTAGAATAGCGTCGAACGGACGGCCTCGAAATCGGCCGTCGCGGGAATTCCTTATTCTTCGAGCGCGCGTCGCGTCGCAGTCACACCGGCTCCCGGATCGACGTCCGCGCCCATCGACTCGAGGACGTCGCCCAGCGCCGTCACCACGTAGATCACGTTCTCGGGTCGCGCGGAGTGTCCCATACAGCCGATCCGGAAGATCTCGCCGGCGAGATCGCCGAGTCCGCCGGCGATCTCGAGGTCGTACTGCTCGATCAGGGCGTCACAGACTTCCCCGTCGTCGATGCCGTCGGGGACGCGGACGGCGTTCAGGCTCGGCAGCCAGTACTCGTCGGGGGCGTTCATCGCGAGCCCCATCGCTTCGACGCCGGCTTTCAGCGCGCCGGCCAGTCGCTCGTGGCGCGCCCAGCGGTCTTCGATCCCTTCCTCGGCGACGAGCCGCAGCGCCTCCCGGATCGCGTAGACGTTCGTAATCGGCGCGGTGTGATGGTAGGCCCGTTCGTCGCCCCAGTAGCCCTCGAGCAGGGAGAGGTCGAGATACCACGAGCGCGGGTCCTCCTCGCGGGAGAGGACCTTCTCCATCGCCTCGTCCGAGAGGGTCAGTGGGCTCGCGCCCGGCGGACAGGAGAGACACTTCTGGGGGCCGGAGTAGGCTACGTCGATGTCCCACTCGTCGACGCGGAGTTCGACGCCGCCCAGCGAGGTGACGGTGTCGGCGATGACGAGCGCGTCGTGGTCGTGGGCCGCCGCAGTGAGTTCCGGCACGTCGGGCTGGAGGACGCCCGTGCTCGTCTCCGCGTGGACGAACCCGAAGACGTCGGGGTCGTGTTCGGCCAGCGCGTCCGCGACATCGTCGGGCTCGAGGGGCTCGCCCCACGGCGCCGATACCTCGACGACGTCGCCGCCCGCGCGTTCGGCCATCGAGGCCATCCGGCCGCCGAAGTAGCCGTTCGTCGGGACGAGCATCGTATCGCCGGGCTCGACCACGTTGCCGATCGCGGCCTCCATGGCCGCCGACCCGGTCCCCGAAACGGGGATCGTCCACTGGTTGTCCGTACGGAACGTGTAGCGCAGCAGCTCCTGGACCTCGTCCATGATCTCGATGAACGAGGGGTCGAGATGCCCGACGAGCGGCGTGCTCATCGCTCGGAGCACGCGCGGGTTCACGTCGCTCGGTCCGGGCCCCATCAGGGTGCGATCCGGCGGTGTGAGTTCGCCAACGGACGGCGCGCGAGACACCTCGTTCGGCGCTTCCTGAGCCATGGGCGTGTGCTCGAGTGCCACTCGCAAAGAGCTACCGGCAGCGGCGAAGTATCGGCCCGCAATCGACTCTCCGTGCGCGTTCGTCATACGGCGGGGCGATCAGTATAAGACCACCCATCACGTAGCCGATACGTCGTGTTTATCGGTCACGCCCTGCTCGCGTTCGCCCTCGCGGCACTGGTCGCCGACTGGCGAGGCTGGGAGCGCCGACAGGCGCTTCTGGTCGGTGTCGTCGCGGGCGCGTTCGCGACGATTCCGGACATCGACGTTACCTACGCCCTCGTCGGCCTCCTCGAGTGGAACGCCGGAGACGGCGCGCTCGCGGCCTCGTCGGCCTTCTGGGACGCGAGCCGAGGCGTCCACCGATCGGTCACGCACTCGCTGATCGTCGGCGCGGTCGCAGCGCCGGCGTTCGGATCGTTCGCGGTCCGCGGTCCGGGTTCGGGCCGCGTTCGGCTCGCCCGCAGCGTCGGGCTCGGGATCCTCGTGGCCCTCGTCGCGGTCGCGTTCCTCGAGGGCGGTCCCGTCGCCGCGTTCGTGATGGGGCTGTTCGCGGCGAGCGGCGTCCTCGTCGCCGTCGGAGCCGCTCGCGCAACGGCCCTTTCAGTGAGGACGATCGTGCTCGCGGCGCTCTGGGGTCTCTGGTCCCACCCGTGGGGCGACCTCGCGACCGGCTCGCCCCCTGATTGGGTCTATCCGTTCGAATCGACGCTCCTCTCCACCCGGGTCGTCCTCCATCCGGACCCGACGCTGCACCTCCTCGGCGCGTTCGCGATCGAACTCGCCGCGATCTGGCTCGCACTCGTCGCGATCTGCCGGCTCACCGACCGGTCGCTCCTCGCGTTCGTCGACCGCCGTGCCGCAGTCGGTGCGGCCTACGGCATCGCCGCCCTCGCGGTGACGCCGCCCACCCTCGAGGTCTCCTATCACTTCGTCTTCTCCATCCTCGGCGTCGGCCTCCTCTGTGGGGTCGTTCGGGGTCCGCCCTCGCCGACCTCCCCCGGGTTGCGGCCCCAGTCTCTCCCGCGACCGTCGACCGACTCGACGCTCGAGGTCGCGCTCACCGCCGTGACCGCGGTGACCGTCGCGCTCGCGGCGTACGCCGCCGTCTACCTGTTCGTCGCTCCCGCGTGAGCGGCGGCGCGTTTCGGTCGGTGTCAGTGGTGTTTCAGTTCCCGACTACATACGCTTTAGTGAGAACGGTCAATAGCAGCCACTGTGTCTCAGACTTCACTCGAGGAATTGATCGCCGACGGCCGAGCGAACGCGGCGATCGCGTGGCTCTTGATCGTCGCGATCGCGGCTATCGGCGTCGGCGAACTCGTGACCGGCGGTATTCTGTGGGCGACGTTCGCGACGGTTCTCGTCGCCCTCGCGTTGCTCCCGCCGATCGCCTTCCGGTCGTCGCTGGCGATGCTTCCGTGGGAGGTGCTGCTGTTGGCCGCCCTCCCCGTGCTCGGCATGGCCCTCGGCGCGAGCCGATTGACCGGCCACTTCGCGGCGTACCTCTCGGTCGCGGCCATCGCGCTCGTCCTCGCCGTCGAACTGCAGTCGTTTACGCCCGTGGAGATGACCCCCGGCTTCGCCGTCGTCTTCGTCGTCGTCACGACGACGGCCGCGGCGGGGCTGTGGGCGCTGCTGCGGTGGAGCGCCGCCCAGACGCTTGGCATCCCGTTTACGGCCGACCACGACGCGGTGATGTGGGAGTTCGTCTACTCCGCTCTCGCCGGTCTCGGCGCCGGCGTGGTCTTCGAACTGTACTTCAGACGGTTCGTCCGCCCCGAACACCGCCTTCCCGCCGATGTCCACCCGCCCGCGGAGGGAGACGATGCGTAACCTCGCGAACCGGCTCCCGTCCCAGCACCGCCAGCGTCAGCTCACCTACCTCATGGAAATCGGGCTGATCGGCATGCTGTTCGTCGGTATCGAGCGCGGCAACGGCGGGATCGTGATCAACACCGCGGTGGCGCTGCTCGTGACCCAGCTGCCGCCCCTGCTCGAGCGCGACTACGAGATTCCGATGGACCCGCGGCTCACGCTCTGGATCACCACCGCCGTCTTCCTCCATGCGTTCGGAACCGTCGGCCTGCCGGGTGCCACCCGAACGCTCTACAGTCAGGTCTGGTGGTGGGATCACATGACCCACGCGCTGTCGGCGTCGCTGGTCGCCGGCGTCGGCTACGCCACCGTCCGCGCGTTCGACGAACACGCCGAGGGCGTCCACCTCCCGGGCAAGTTCATCGCGGTGTTCATCCTCCTGTTCGTCATCGCCTTCGGCGTCCTCTGGGAGATCCTCGAGTTCGCCATCGCGCTCTCGGCGCAGGCGCTGGGAACCAGGGCCGTCCTCACCCAGTACGGACTCGGCGACACGATGCTCGACTTCGTCTTCAACTCGATCGGTGGCCTCGTCGTCGCGCTGTGGGGCGGTGCCTACCTCACGGACGTCTCCGGCGCGATCCGGGACCGCCTCGAGACGCGGTCCGACTGATCGCCGCGTCTCGCGGGCAGTCGCTGCGATTTCCGCCCGAACGGACGCCGTGTTTTACGGACCCAGGGTGCGTAGAAACCGGAGCCATGGTATTCAAGAAGATTACGCTCATCGGCACCAGTCCCGAGAGCTTCGACGCCGCGGCCGACGACGCCATCGACCGCGCGGAAGCGACCCTTCAGAACGTCCAGTGGATCGAAGTCGACGAACTGGGCGTCGAACTCGCCAGCGCCGACGACCGGGAGTACCAGGCCGAGGTCACCGTCGCCTTCGAACTCGAGGAGTAGGCCGGGAAGTCGGCGCTTCGCCGCCGAAAATCACTTTTTCGCAGATCTGGCTCGTGAGCCGCGGCTGTCTCGGTGAGAGGAAGCAGCGAAAACGGTGACGACGGTGAGACCGTTGTGAGTCTCGTGCAATCAGCCAAGTCCCTCGAGCGTCGACGCGTTACGTCCGGAACGATTCGCCGCAGCCGCACTCGCTGACGACGTTCGGATTGTCCACGTGGAACCCTTCGGCCTGCAGGCCGTCCTCGTAATCGAGGACGCTGCCCTCGATGTACTTCAGGCTCGCCGGATCGACGAACACCCGCAGGTCGTGGTGCTCGTAGATGGTGTCGTCCTCGTCGGGCTCGTCGTCGAACCGCATTCCGTAGGAGAGACCGGCGCAGCCGCCCTGCTGGACGAACAGCCGCAGGCCGGCCTCCGTTACGTCGAGATTCTCCCCCTCGAGCAGGGAGAGCGCCTGCTCGGCCGCGTCTTCGGTCACTTCGATCTTCGGACGCGTGTCGGCCTCCCCGCCATCCATACTGTCCGTGCTCATACCCTCTCATTCCGGCGCAACGATGTTAACTGTGACGCCATTCACCCACGAACGGACTAGCTGAATCCGGTTACGAATCGTCTCGCACGGGTTCACTCGCCGTAGCAACTCGAGCGGCGGCGGAGCGAGCGGTAGTATGTCCCGAACTGCCGCTCGTCGTTTCGCGAGAGCTCGATGTCGTGTTTCGCGAGGAGTTCGAGCATCCGCTCGAGCTCGCAATCGTACCACATCGAGAGGAGCCGCACGTTCCGCTGTGCGTAGTCGTAGTTGCGTTCGAGGACGCGCCCGTCCGTTGGGTCGACACGCGGTTCCATCTCACCACCTACTCCACCCTCCAGCTACGTAAAACCAGTTTGCGACTCCGTAACCTGAAACTGCCGACAGATGCCGTTTCCGTTGGTTATTTCTCAGTTTCCGATCCGGCCTCGAGTCGCGTTCGGACGCTCTCGGCGTGGGCCTCGAGCCCTTCGGCGTCCGCGAGCGTCGTGATCGTCTCGCCCAGTCCGGCGAGCCCCTCACTCGAGAGGCGCTGGACCGTCGTCGATCGGAGGAACGTCTCGACCGAAAGGCCCCCGGCGACGCGCGCGCCGCCGTTGGTCGGCAGGACGTGGTTGGTCCCGCTGGCGTAATCGCCCGCTGCAACGGGGGTGTTCGGTCCGAGGAAGACGCTGCCCGCGCTGTCGATGCGCGCGAGGATCGACTCGTCGTCGTCGGCGATGATCGAGAGGTGCTCCGGCGCGTATTCCTCGGTAAAGAGGATCGCTTCGCTCATCGACCGGGCGCGGAGGACGCCACTCGCGTCGTTTGCGAGCGCCTCTCGAATCACATCTTCGCGCTCGCGCGCGCTCGCTTGCTCGTCGACGGCCGCGGCCACGGCGTTCGCGGTGTCCTCGTCGTCGGTGACGGCCACGACCGATGCGTTGGGGTCGTGTTCCGCCTGTGCGACGAGTTCCGCGGCGACGAGTTCGGGAGCCGCGCTCTCGTCGGCGACGACGACCACTTCGCTCGGCCCCGCGAGGAAGTCGATCTCGACGTCACCCCGGACTTCGGCCTTGGCCGCGGTCACCCACTTGTTCCCGGGACCGACGATCTTCTGAACCCGGGTGATCGTCTCGGTGCCGTAGGCCAGCCCCGAAATCGCCTGCGCGCCGCCGACGCTGAAGACCGCGTCCGCGCCCGCGGCGTGGATCGCCGCCAGCGTCACCGGATTCAGGTCGTCGGCCGGCGGCGTGACGACCGAAACGTGGTTCACACCGGCTACGACCGCCGGCACGACGCCCATGATCGCGCTCGAAGGATACGCCGCCGAGCCGCCGGGGACGTAGACGCCCACGCGCTCGAGCGGCCGAAAGCGGCGGCCGAGTTCTCGTCCCGTATCGAACTCCCGCCGCCAGTCCTCGGGGAGTTGGGCCTCGTGGAACTCGCGGACGTTCACCGCGGCCGTCTCGATCGCGTCCCGGATCTCGGCATCGATCTCCTCGTAGGCCCGCTCGCACTCGTCGGTGATCTCGAGGTTCCCGACCTCGACGTCGTCGAACTCGCTCGTGAACTCGCGGACGGCGACGTCGCCCTCCTTGCGGACGCGGTCGACGATCTCGCGAACGTCTCCCCTTACGGCCTCGATGCCCGCGTCGCGCTCGAAGAAGGCCGCGCGGTCGTCCGGCCCGAGGTCGGCGATCGTCTGCACGTCGATTGTCATGCTCCGGAATTCGACCGGCGGGCGAAAAACGGTTTCCTTCCGCTCACGCGTCGGAGTCCTCGACGGTCCAGATTCCGACCGCATCGAGGGTCGCTCTGATGAACAGGTAAACGAGCAGTCCGAAGCCGATCAGGGCGAGGGGTGCCTGCAGCAGTTCCGCGGTTTCCGTCTCGAGGACGATCCGGCCGATGCCGCGCACGAAGAAGCTCACGATCACGAGCGCGAACGCGATGACCGCGAGTTTGACGAATCCCGATCGGTCCATGCGTAGTCGTACGGCTACGGCACATAAGTCGTGTCGATCGTCGCTCTACCGACATCGTCACTGACCCCTCTCGGCGACGAGACGGCTGACGACCGTCGAACAACCGCGGCGTAATCGACTGCTACCGGTCACTGAAATAGCGAGCACGGGCCGAGAGACACGTCCGCTCCGCCACCGGCCTACAAGCAAGCCATAACTATTCGTCCGACGCCGAAGTCTCCGAGTATGTGGCCGTGGGAACACGCGATCGTCGGCTATCTCGCCTACTCGCTTTGCTGTCACACCGTTTTCCGCGATTCGCCGGGTGGCCTCGAGGCCGTCGCCGTCGTTTTCGCCGCCGTCCTCCCCGACCTGATCGACAAACCGCTCGCGTGGGAGTACGGCGTCTTCGATGTCGGCTACGGGATCGGCCACTCGGTCTTTTTCGCGGTGCCGCTTGCCATCTTTGTTGGAACTATCGCCCACGCGGGCGCACGGCCGCGAGCGGGTCTCGCCTTCGGACTGGGATACCTGTCACATCTCCCCGCCGACATCGCGGACACCGCGTTCCGGCAGGGTTACCTCCTGGTCGACCTCGCGCTCTGGCCGATCGCAACGGTCGAGGGACAACCACCCGGTCCCGGCGTTCTCGAGGCTTTTCTCCTGCTGTTCGGTCGCTACGCCGGCGATATCCTCGCGGGAAATCTCTCGACGTACCTGTGGGTCCAGCTCGGCCTCGCCGGTTTCACCGCGCTGGTCTGGCTCCTCGACGGCGCCCCGGTCCTCCGCGAGTTCCTGCAAGCGAGTCATCGAGCGGTCAGAACCCTCTCGGGACGGGACACGGCCGCCTCGAGAGAGAACGAATCGAATCGACGATAGTTTCGGCCGTCTGCGCCTCCCGCCACTACCCCAGAGGTCGTCCGGCGAACGCTGTTCTACCCGTCGACCGGTGTGGCATCGCCCGCGACTCGTCCGGCGTCAGCGTCGGCCCGCTCGAGCTCGACTCCGTTCTCCGCCGGGTTCCTCGAGTATGCGCTGTTCGAGCGGTGTCGTGAACCGCTGGCCCTTGTAACGATGACAGCGGTCTCGCGGCCACGCTCTGTCAGTGTCGCAGTTACCCGGTTTTATCGCTATTATCTACCGCGACTGGCAGCCGTGCACTCATCAGTGCGACACATCGAGCACGAGACGGTCTGCTGTCGACTGCGGACGACTCGAGGAAACGGTGCCGATCTCTGTCGACGGAACTGCCAGTCGTTCGGTTCACAGCCGCGCTTGACTCCTTGTCCTCATTCGTTCCTGACACCTGCCAGGACGCCGCTGCAGCTGACGACTGGCTACGGATCGTCACAACTCCGGAATCGTACTCGAGCGCCCCGCTCGAGTCGACTCTGACGATACTGCTCGCCGGATCACCGTCCACGAAATCTCGTCCCCGCGTGAATGCCCAACGTAGGCCAATGAGCATCCGAGACGACGGCCTTATGTGTTCACCCGGCTTTCGACAGTAATGCGAACGACGTGGCGCTCGCCGCCACGTTCCCTCCGGCCGCAACCCGGCGCGGAGGTAGGCACTGTATCCATCTCTCGTCGAGGACCCGGTTCGTACCGGATCTCCTCTCTCGAGGGCACTCGGATTATCGCGGCCGACGCCGAATCGACGGCGTTGCAGTACGATGTCCTTATATAATCAGGACTCGTACTATAGAGTACGCGGAAGTCCCCGCCGGATGCGGTTTCCGACGGAGTCTTGATCCGATGCCCTTATATGTACGAGGGCAGTTGGATATAGACGCGAAAGAAGATGTGATCGACGGGACGTTCAACTCGTTCCGTCATCCCGGATGGTTCCGGTCCGAAGGGGTTATGTACCCCTGACGACTTAGAAATACATCCGCACGAGATGAGGATTCCACCCCTGCGGTCCGCCGTACAGATGGGATCTGATGTTAGCCTTGGTAGTTCGGTGACGCCCGCTCGGTCGTCGAGTCGGAGTCATCGAACGTGGACCATTATGTGTGAGTGTGTACTAACATTCACCGCCAATAGACCCTCCCAGCCAAGCTGGGAGATCATATAGCATTCCGGTTGATCCTGCCGGAGGTCATTGCTATTGGAGTCCGATTTAGCCATGCTAGTTGCACGAGTTCAGGCTCGTAGCAGATAGCTCAGTAACACGTGGCCAAACTACCCTATGGATCCGGATAACCTCGGGAAACTGAGGCTAATCCGGAATAGCGTTCATCGCCTGGAGTGGCACGAACGCGAAACGTTCAGGCGCCATAGGATGTGGCTGCGGCCGATTAGGTAGACGGTGGGGTAACGGCCCACCGTGCCCATAATCGGTACGGGTTGTGAGAGCAAGAGCCCGGAGACGGTATCTGAGACAAGATACCGGGCCCTACGGGGCGCAGCAGGCGCGAAACCTTTACACTGCACGCGAGTGCGATAAGGGGACTCCAAGTGCGAGGGCATATAGTCCTCGCTTTTCACGACCGTAAGGTGGTCGTAGAATAAGTGCTGGGCAAGACCGGTGCCAGCCGCCGCGGTAATACCGGCAGCACGAGTGATGACCGCTATTATTGGGCCTAAAGCGTCCGTAGCTGGCCACGCAAGTTCGTCGGGAAATCTGCGCGCTTAACGCGCAGGCGTCCGACGGAAACTGTATGGCTTGGGACCGGAAGACCAGAGGGGTACGTCCGGGGTAGGAGTGAAATCCCGTAATCCTGGACGGACCACCGGTGGCGAAAGCGCCTCTGGAAGACGGATCCGACGGTGAGGGACGAAAGCTCGGGTCACGAACCGGATTAGATACCCGGGTAGTCCGAGCTGTAAACGATGTCTGCTAGGTGTGGCACAGGCTACGAGCCTGTGCTGTGCCGTAGGGAAGCCGTGAAGCAGACCGCCTGGGAAGTACGTCCGCAAGGATGAAACTTAAAGGAATTGGCGGGGGAGCACTACAACCGGAGGAGCCTGCGGTTTAATTGGACTCAACGCCGGACATCTCACCAGCATCGACAACGTGCAGTGAAGGTCAGGTTGATGACCTTACTGGAGCCGTTGAGAGGAGGTGCATGGCCGCCGTCAGCTCGTACCGTGAGGCGTCCTGTTAAGTCAGGCAACGAGCGAGACCCGCACTCCTAATTGCCAGCAACACCCTTGTGGTGGTTGGGTACATTAGGAGGACTGCCAGTGCCAAACTGGAGGAAGGAACGGGCAACGGTAGGTCAGTATGCCCCGAATGTGCTGGGCGACACGCGGGCTACAATGGCCGAGACAGTGGGATGCAACCCCGAAAGGGGACGCTAATCTCCGAAACTCGGTCGTAGTTCGGATTGAGGACTGAAACTCGTCCTCATGAAGCTGGATTCGGTAGTAATCGCGCCTCAGAAGGGCGCGGTGAATACGTCCCTGCTCCTTGCACACACCGCCCGTCAAAGCACCCGAGTGGGGTCCGGATGAGGCCAACGCAACGTTGGTCGAATCTGGGCTCCGCAAGGGGGCTTAAGTCGTAACAAGGTAGCCGTAGGGGAATCTGCGGCTGGATCACCTCCACAGACCGGGACCGGGGCGTCGCCCCGGCCCACCCTAACTCGTGGCGCGTTGCGCCACGCGGTGCACGTTCGATCGACCATCGGTTGGCCGATCGGGCACCTTTGAACTACCAAGGCTAACATGATACGCGCTGTCCACCCACGTGGGTGGACGTGGGCCCATAGCTCAGTGGTAGAGTGCCTCCTTTGCAAGGAGGATGCCCAGGGTTCGAATCCCTGTGGGTCCATGGCTCGGTGCGGATCGAATCGTGCCCCTTAAGTGGGGCAGACGACTTCGATCTAATCCGACGAAAACTGATGCACCACTCCGCGTAAGTGCGAGTGGGAAGGGTTAATGCAGGCTCGCTGTCTACGAGCGTGCAGATGAGACCGTGTGTACGTGTAGTCCAGGCGTCCACTGGACCCGTTCCCGGGTCACGATGTTGCGACTTTGTCGCAACGCCGATCCGATGAACGTGGCTACTGTGCCAGCTGGTGGATCGCTCGGCTTGAGAGCTGATGAAGGACGTGCCAAGCTGCGATAAGCCCAAGGGAGCCGCACGGAGGCGAAGAACTTGGGATCTCCGAATGGGAATCCCCACCGCAATTGCTTCGCGCAATGGGGAACGTCGAGAATTGAAACATCTTAGTATCGACAGGAAAAGAAAGCAAACGCGATGTCGTTAGTAATGGCGAATAAACGCGACACAGTCCAAACCGAAGCCTTCACGGGCAATGTGGTGTTCGGGCTGACAAGCACTCTCAGAAACTCGACACGAAGTCTCTTGGAATAGAGCACGAGACAGGGTGACAGTCCCGTACTGTCGAGGAGTAAGAGACGAGTCAGTTCCAGAGTATCGGGGGTTGGATATCCCTCGTGAATATCGCGGGCATCGACCGCGAAGACTAAACACTCCTCAAGACCGATAGCGAACAAGTAGCGTGAGCGAACGCTGAAAAGCACCCCACGAAGGGAGGTGCAATAGGGCGTGAAATCAGTTGGCGATGGAGCGACAGGGCACACAAGGTCCCGGACACAATGAATCAGGTGCGAACCTGTAGTAAGAAGTTTGGGAAGCCGGTGTTCTGTCGTACGTTTTGAAAAACGAACCAGGGAGTGTGCCTGTTTGACGAGTCTAACTCGATTATCGAGGAAGGCGAAGGGAAACCGACATGGCCGCAGTGCTTTGCACGAGGGCCGCCGTGTTCAAGCGCGGGGAGTCAAACGGGCACGACCCGAAACCGGACGATCTACGCAAGGACAAGGTGAAGCGTGCCGAAAGGCACGTGGAGGCCTGTTAGAGTTGGTGTCCTACAATACCCTCTCGTGATCTTTGTGTAGGGGTGAAAGGCCCATCGAGTCCGGAAACAGCTGGTTCCAACCGAAACATGTCGAAGCATGACCTCTGCCGAGGTAGTTCGTGGGGTAGAGCGACGGATTGGGGGACCGCACTCCGAGAGGAGTGCGCCCCCCTGTCCAACTCCGAACCTACGAACGCCGCTTGACGCAGGGAGTCCGGTGCACGGGGTAAGCCTGTGTACCGTGAGGGAGACAACCCAGAGCTGGGTTAAGGTCCCCAAGTGTAGACTAAGTGCGATCGAAGGTGGTCTCAAGCCCTAGACAGCCGGGAGGTGAGCTTAGAAGCAGCTACCCTCTAAGAAAAGCGTAACAGCTTACCGGCCGAGGTTTGAGGCGCCCAAAATGATCGGGGCTCAAGTCTACCACCGAGACCTAGCAGCACCACTCAGACTGGTGATCTTGTAGGTTGGCGTTCTGTTCGGGTGGAAGCACGGTCGAGAGATCGTGTGGACCGTTCAGTAACGAAAATCCTGGTCATAGTAGCAGCGTTAGTCGGGTTAGAACCCCGACGGCCGAACGAGTAAGGGTTCCTCAGCAATGCTGATCAGCTGAGGGTTAGCCGGTCCTAAGTCAGCCCGTAAGTCGAAGCTGACAACAGGGAAATAGGTTAATATTCCTATGCCAGTGTGCACTCAAAGCCAACGCTTTGGGGCCGCCTCTGCCGGGTTTTCGCCCGGTCGAACAGT
The DNA here is from genome assembly GCF_005576615.1 of Natrinema versiforme. Lineage (NCBI taxonomy): Archaea > Methanobacteriati > Methanobacteriota > Halobacteria > Halobacteriales > Natrialbaceae > Natrinema > Natrinema versiforme. The sequence continues at coordinate 2,079,980 of NZ_CP040330.1, read as the reverse complement.
CGAACTTCGTGGAAGCCGTAATGGCACGAAGCGAACGAATGACTGGATAGCGTAAGAGAGGCCAACCTAGAGCCCGTGAAAAGGCGAGCACACTGTCCGTACCGAGATCCGACACAGGTACTCGTGGCGGCGAAAGCCAAGGTCTGTCGGGAGCAACCGACGTTAGGGAATTCGGCAAGTTAGTCCCGTACGTTCGCAATAAGGGATGCCTGCCTCGCGAAGAGGCAGGTCGCAGTGACTCGGGCGCTCCGACTGTCTAGTAACAACATAGGTGACCGCAAATCCGCAAGGACTCGTACGGTCACTGAATCCTGCCCAGTGCAGGTATCTGAACACCCCGTACAAGGGGACGAAGGACCTGTTAACGGCGGGGGTAACTATGACCCTCTTAAGGTAGCGTAGTACCTTGCCGCTTCAGTAGCGGCTTGCATGAATGGATCAACGAGAGCGCCACTGTCCCAACGTTGGGCCCGGTGAACTGTACGTTCCAGTGCGGAGTCTGGAGACCCCCAAGGGGAAGCGAAGACCCTATAGAGCTTTACTGCAGGCTGTCACTGAGACGTGGTCGCCATTGTGCAGCATAGGTAGGAGCCATTACACAGGTAGCCGCGCTAGCGGCTCACCGAGGCAGCATTGAAATACTACCCGATGGTGACTGCGACTCTCACTCCTGGCGGAGGACACTGGTAGCCGGGCAGTTTGACTGGGGCGGTACGCGCCTGAAAAGATATCGGGCGCGCCCCAAGATTTCCTCACCCGAGTCGGAGACTCGGGGAAGAGCGCAAGAGCAAAAGGAAGTCTGACAGTGTCCGGCACAACGACGGACGCTGACGCGAAAGCGTGGTCTAGCGAACCAATGAGGCTGCTTGATGCGGCCCATTGCTGACAAAAAAGCTACCTTAGGGATAACAGAGTCGTCACCCGCAAGAGCACATATCGACCGGGTGGCTTGCTACCTCGATGTCGGTTCCCTCCATCCTGCCCGTGCAGAAGCGGGCAAGGGTGAGGTTGTTCGCCTATTAAAGGAGGTCGTGAGCTGGGTTTAGACCGTCGTGAGACAGGTCGGCTGCTATCTATTGGGGGTGTTACGGTATCTGACGGGAACGTTCGTATAGTACGAGAGGAACTACGAATGGGTGCCACTCGTGTACCGGCTGTTCGAAAGAGCACGTGCCGGGCAGCGACGCACCACGGGGTAAGAGCTGAACGCATCTAAGCTCGAAACCCACCTGAAAAAGAGATACCACCGAGATCACTCGTAGAAGACGAGTTCGATAGACTCGGGGTGTACGCACCAAGGCAACGAGGTGTTGAGCCCGCGAGCACTAACCGATCGAGCCACACATTCATACTACATCGCATTGGATCCGTGACGCGTGAACGGGTCCGGACGCAAACTGGACTACACGTATACTACGGTCGTAGACACGCCACCGATTACGGTTTGACGACGGTTCGAGTCCGTCGGTCGGCATTACGGCGGCCACAGCGGCGAGGTGCCTCCCGTACCCATCCCGAACACGGAAGATAAGCTCGCCTGCGTTACGGTTAGTACTGGAGTGGGCGACCCTCTGGGAACCCCGTTTCGCCGCCACCACTCATACTCAGACTTTCACCCTCACAGAGCGGCTGCTAAAGCAGTCGCTCTGTGGGGGTTTTCTGCGTTTCTACCGACAGTGGTGACTCTGGATTGAATTTAGAACAGTACTGTTCCATGAACCGATTCCGTTCCCCATCGATCCACCAAATATTTTTGGAGCGGGGCTTAACCAGTAGCATCTTGGATAGAAAACCATGGACATAGGGGTAGCAAATCCCGATCTCGACACTATTTACGAACTCCTCTCTGAATCCCGTCGTCGGTACGTTCTGTACTACTTTCTGGAAAGCCAACACGCGAACATCGACGGATTGGCTCTCCAAATTTCGGCATGGGAGCAGGACATATCGATCGAATCCGTCACAGAAGACGAAAAGGAGGCAGTTACGCTATCGTTGATACACAAGCATCTGCCGCGGCTCGCCGATCACGACCTCATTACGTATGATCAACGAAGCGGTGACATCGTTATTGGAAACGACTTCGATTCGGTTCGGTCGACTGTAATACGCGCGAGAGATACCGAATCGATTGATCCGGTGGTCAGTAATCCGACCGAATCATTTCTCTATAGTGATCCGTTGGCGGACCCGACGGATACCGAGTGAGTTTCACTACACTCCGAACTGCCGACTTTCGTTTTGAAGTTGGCGAGAATGACGGTGCGTCATCGGATGTGGAACGAATACAGACAGCGCTCCCGTAACATTCGACGATCCGTGACAGAGTACTAGCCAGATTCCAGCCAGTGTCGGCTGTGGGTATGACGCTACTGCTGATATCAGACTCGAGGCGGTCGGTAGTCGCCACTGCAGAGGTGTGAAAATGTCACCCGGAACACTAACGTCCAGCCTCATCCCGTGGCGGCGTGCCGCGTCGGCTGGCTAACCCTCGTGCCGGGCGGAGAACTCGTGGGAGTTCCCGAAGTACGACTGTCGCGTGCCCGGGTTCGCCGTGCTGTCATCGCACCCGGATGGGTCTGCTCGGACGGGGACTAAAGGCACGCACTTGGCCTAGGTACTGGGCCCGTTTAACTCTTCCATGCTCGGTCCGTCGCGGGTGGGTGGTCCAAAACGATCGCTGTTCAGTTGGGGTCCGGCGTGTCGGTGACGGTTCCGTTGTTCTCCGCGAGCCACTGGTCGTAGGTGTCGCGGTCGACGACGACGACCTCGGCGTCCATCCGTGAGTGGCCGGCACCGCAGAACTCGGCGCAGACGGCGTTGTAGCGGCCGGGTTCGGAGACGATGGTTCGAGCGCGGGTGTAATCGCCGGGGAACGCGTCCTGTTTGACGCCCAAGTCGGGCACGAACAGCGAGTGGATCACGTCGTCGGCGGTGAGCCAGAACGTCACATCTTCGTCGGCGGGTATCACGATCTCGTTTTCGGTCGTCACGTTCGCTCCGGGATAGGTCGCCTGCCATTCCCACTGGTAGCCGCGAACGTGGACGACCTCGTCGTCGGTTTCGGGAAGGTCGTCGAACGATTCGATACCTTCTTGGCTCCCGTTAGTATCGACGTCGTTCGCCTGCGACGGTGAGACGTACGGATTGACGAGGACGCTGTAGCCGGACAGCCCCACGAAAAGCAGGATGATCGCCGTCGCGGCGGTCCACGTGATCTCGAGGGCGGGGTCTTCGGTGGTCGGCTGGGGATCGTCGTTGTCGTGAAACTTGACGGCAGCGTAGACCAGGATCATGAGGACGAACAACGTCAACGGGAGAGCGACGTAGAGCAGTTGGTACTCGAGGCCGTCGATGAGGTCGCGGTTTTCAGACTGTGCGACGGCCGTCCCGGTCAGTGTGAGGAGACCCGAGAGCGCTGCGAGGGCGAGTGCGACGGTCGTGCGTCGGCGGCTACCCATTGGCGGGAGTTTCACGACCGGCGTGATATACGGCCTGCACGGATCGTTGAACTGTCACGATGTCGTACCGGTTTAGGAGTCGGATAGGGTGCGCAGACGTATCATAGGCGGGGACACTCACGGAATTGTCGGTCCATATTTATTGAGGTCGGTGGTGAGTCCATCGCTATGCACGGCGACGAGCGGTGCGGTCGGATCACCGGCGGTGACGGGCGACGATGAACCGTGCGCTCGTCGAGGTCTCGCTGTTCGGGGCCGTCATCGTCGGCTGTTTGCTGGTCGTCGGCTTCGCACAGCGATTGCGAGCCGAGCCGTCACCGGACGGCGGCTACGCGACGGATCGCGAGCGACGGCTGGGGCTCGGTGATGCGAAGGCGGCTGCTGTCCGCTGGACGACGACGACGAACCACCGCGAGATCGGCTTGCTCTACATCGCCTTTGGTACCGTCGCGGCGATCTGGGGTGGGATCGACGCGATGATGATTCGAACGCACCTGCTGACTCCCGAGGCGAACCTCTGGACCGAGCAGACGTACAACGAACTGTTCACGATGCACGGCCTGACGATGCTGATCTTCTTCGTCACGCCGGTGTTCTTCGGGATCGGGAACTACTTCCTGCCGCTGCTGATCGGGGCCGACGACATGGCGTTTCCGCGGCTCAACGCGATCGGGTTCTGGCTGTTGCCGCCCTCGCTCTTGCTCGCTCGGCTGGGGATCGTCGCCGAAGTGACGGGAGCGGTGCTCGCGGTTATCGTTCCGAACGACTGGATCTCGGTTCTGCTGGCGTTTCAGGAGCCCGCGATCGGGTGGACGATGTATCCACCCTTATCGCTCGCACCGAATCCGCAGACGAATTTCCTCTTACTGGGGCTCCACTTGAGTGGCATCGCTACCACGATCGGCGCGATCAACTTCATCACGACGATCATCTACGAGCGCGACGAGTCGATCGGCTGGGCGAACCTCGACATCTTCTCGTGGAACATGCTCATCACGAGCGCGATCGTGATCTTCGCGTTCCCCCTGCTCGGCACGGCCCTGCTCATGTTGCTGTTCGATCGGAACTTCGGGACGACTTTCTTCGCGGTCGAGGGCGGTGGCCCCATCCTCTGGCAGCACCTGCTGTGGTTCTGGGGCCACCCGGAGGTGTATATCATCTTCCTGCCGGCGACCGGACTGATGAGTCTCATTTTGCCGAAGTTCGTCGGCCGCAAGCTGTTCGGGTTCAAGTTCATCGTCTACTCGACGATTGCCATCGGCGTCCTCTCGTTCGGCGTCTGGGCGCATCACATGTTCGTCACCGGTGTCGATCCCCGCGTCCGGGCGAGTTTCATGGCCACCTCGATTGCCATCGCCGTCCCAAGCGCGATCAAGGTATTCAACTGGATCACGACCATGTGGAACGGTGACGTTCGGCTGGCCGCGCCGACGATCCTCTGTGTCGGTTCGATCGGCCTCTTCATCGTCGGCGGCGTCACCGGTATCTTCCTCGCGGTCATTCCGGTCGACGTTATCTACCACGGGACCTACTACGTCGTCGGCCACTTCCACCTCATTCTGATGGGGATCATTCCCCTGATGATGTTCGCCGCCAGCTACTACTGGTATCCGCTGCTCACCGGCCGGATGTACGACCGCCGGCTCGCGATCTTCCAGTCGGTCCTGCTGGTCGTCGGCTCCGCGCTCACGTTCATGACGCTGATGGCGCTCGGCTTCCTCGAGCTGCCCCGGCGGTACGCTACGTACCCCGCCGGTTTCTCGGGGCTGCAGATCGTCGCGACCGTCGGCGCGTTCATCATCGGGATCAGCGTCCTCATGTGGTTGTACAACATGATCTGGTCGTACTTTCAGGGGACACCGATTGAGACCGCCGATCCGTGGGAGCTGAAGGCGACCGAACAGTTCACGCCCGAGTGGCAGTGGTTCGAGGACCGCCTCGAGCGAAAGCGTGGCGTGCCGCCGAGCGAACCCGATTCGGTACGCCCGTCGTACGTGCCCGCACAGGACGAGCGCCCGCTGTCGATCTACGGTCGGATCGAGCCGGTCGCACGGACCGTCGCGAGCGACGCCGGTGTGGGTGCGACCGGCGGCTTCATCGGCACGCTGCTCATGTCGGGCGCGCTCCTCGCGGCAGTGGTACTGGGCGTGTTCGACCTCGAGTCGATCGCGACCCTCGCGACGCTCGTCGGGTTGCCGTCGAATCTGGCGCTCGGGTACGGCCTGTTCCTGATCGCCGGGACGGCGGTCTGGCCCCTGTTGTTCCTCTCGTTGGGCGAGTACCTGCCGGGTGAGCTCACCCTCGTCACCGGGCTGTGGTACGCGACGGTCATCGCCTCCGGATTCGCGATCGGGTTCTACACCGGCCAGACCGGGCTCGAACTGGTGACGTATCTCCTCTTCGTCGTGCTCGCACACTGGATCTACGGACTGGGGCTCGCCGGGACGATCGCGTCTCTCGGCGGCCGCCAGCGTCGTCCGTCTACGGGGGAGGGCGGAAACGAATGAGTTCCGGTGATGACCCGTCTCCCGACGCGACCCAGCCGCCCGCCACCGACGAGACGGGGCCGGTCGAACCGACCACGGGATCGGAGTCGCTGCTGTTGACGTACGCCGCACCGTTTCTGGGCGTCCTCCTGATCGCCGCCGGCCTCCCGCTCGCGATCGTCGGCGGCTACGTCGTGATTCAGGACAGCGTCGGCCTCTGTGGCGACCCCAGTATCACGGCGACGCCGGTCGACGAGTACGACGGAGCCCCGGAAACCGTCGAAGAACTACCCGCCTCGGAGCTCTCGCCGGCCGAGCGACGAGCCCTCGAGGAAGCGATCGACAGCCCACTCCGGGAGGGGACGGTCGACGGCGACCTCGCGAACCGGGCGGCGCTGCTCGAGGGTGCAATCGTCGAGTACGAAGGCAACCGTTACTACGTCCAGATCACGTCTCAGAACTCCTGTCTCGACGTCGAGCCGCTACTGTTCCCGATCGGGGCGATCGCGATCCTCGTTGGCATCGCCGGCGTTCTGACGCCGCCGATCTACCGGAAGATGGCGGGGTTCGAGGAGCGGATGCGACGCGATCGGACGGACTGACCCCTTCTGTACGCACGGGCTACGGAAAACGGCAGAATGCGGCGGTGATGGCGTCGAGACGCGGCGATCTCAGTTGTTCTATTCGTCCGTACTCGTCGACTCGTTCGCGGCGTCCGAGTCGGCCGTGGTGTTTGAGTCGGCCGTGGTGTTCGAGTCGGTCTCGGTATCCGTCTCCGCGGCATCCGCCGACTCGCTGGTCTCGCCCGACTGGGCGGTCCGGTTCGGCACGTTGTTCGTCATCGGGTCCGGTTCGGGCGCGATCACTTCGCCGTCACCCGGCTGTTCGGCGGCGTAGGAGAACTGGCCCTTGCCGTCCGGCGCTTCGCCCTCCGTCCACGGGTAGCCGGGATCCGGCTGTTGCTCGCGTCGGGTCGACATGAACGTGTAGTTGAAGTCCTGATTCTCCTGTTCCTGCGGGAAGCTCGCGGGGACCGGCACCGGATCGTCGAGCGTCTCGAGGGCCTCGAGCCACTGGTTCTGGTGCATGGTGTCTCGAGCGATCAGGTAGGAGAGCATGTCCTTCATGCCGGGATCGTCGGTGTATTCCCAGAGCCGCGTCGCGAGGGTGCGGCCGGTCGACTCCGCCATCACGTTCGCGTAGAGGTCGCCGGCGAGGTTCCCCGATGCGACGATGTAGTTGCCAGTAAACGGCGCGCCGTTACTGTCGACCGGCATCGCCGACTGGCCGGCAGAGAGGAACTGCCGCGGATTCTGGCCCGTCATCGACGCCGCGGCGGCCGCCGTCTCTTGGGCGTCCTCGCTCATCTGTTTGGGCGACCCTCTGAGGTTCTTCGTGACGGCCGACGCGAGCATTTCGATGTGGCCGAGTTCCTCGGCCGCGGTCTCCATCAGCAGGTTTCGATACTCCTCGTACTCCTCGGGCAGGGCCCACGCTTGGAACATATACTGCATGGCGACGCGCATTTCGCCTTCCTGGCCGCCGATGGCTTGCTGGAGGAGTTTCGCGAAGTGGGGGTCCGGTTCCTCGACGGTAACCTCGTACTGCAGCTCCGGTTCTTGGAAGAACATCCACTTGTCCCTGCCGACATCCAGTAGGATAAACCACTGTTGCGGACGGTAGAGAACATTCCATCGATTGGTAATAGTTCGATATAAATCAGTCAGAGATGGCGGAAGACGCGCTGATACATCCGAGATCGACATTCGCAAGATCCCTAATCAGTCATTGTGTCATCATGGCAAACAATTATAACGGCTCCGGTAGTCGGGGATCAGCGCATGAGTGAGGATACATGGACGACATCGCGGCGCGCGTTCGTCACGTACGGTGCGGTATCGACCGGAACGCTGTTCGGTGCCACCGGGGCGACGGCCGCCACGGGATCGGAACCGACCGACAGCGAGCCGGTCGAACAGGGCGTGATGCGTCCCTATCAGTTCACCCCGGGTAGCCGAGCGACGGTCGTCGAATCGGACCTCGACTGGCAACCGGCCCGGTTCGACGATGCCTATCAGACCAACGTGGTCGCCTACGACCACGCGCCGTCGTATCGTGCGTTCCTCTTTACCGATCCCGACGCGACGCTCGAGGCGGATCAGTCGTTCGAGTTCGGGGGCGTACAGGGATCGCCCGGGACCGCCGACCGACAGTTCGTTACCGTCGGCCTCGAGTGACGGCTCGGCCACCGGGGTTTTTCCCCGCTGGCTGTGGTACGAACCCATCCCCGAGGTGACCCTGGTGGGCAACAACGACGACAAACAACGAGCGGCGGCGACGTGTGAGCACTGCGGGGAGTTCGGTATCGTACAGGTCTGGCCGGACGGCAGTCTCCAGCCGCTCGGCCAGTCGAATTTCTGCGACTGCGAGTCGCCCGAGCTACAGGTCCTCGCGACCGATCTCGATCACGACGAGATCCCGTGAACCCGTTCGGGCGGTGCTCGCGAGTGACCGCGTGACCCCTTCGATCACATCGACGCGCCGACGTAGAGGACGACCACGAGGAAGAGCCAGACGACGTCGACGAAGTGCCAGTACAGCGAGACGGTCGCGACCGACGTGTCGCGCTCCGGGCCGTAGTGACCCCGAACCGCTCGCCAGCAGAGCACCGCGATCCCACCGACGCCAAGCGCGACGTGGAGCCCGTGGAGGCCGGTCAGCCCGAAGAAGGCGCTCCCGAAGACGCCGCTCGAGAGGGTGAATCCCTCCGCGGCGACGAACTCGTAATATTCGTAGACCTGCCCGCCGAGGAAGACGAGTCCGAGCGCGAGCGTCGTCCCGAGGAGTCCGAGAAACCGGCGTCGGTTGCCGTCCTCGAGCGCCTCGTGGGCGTAGTGGAAGGTGATGCTGCTGGCGATCAGGATCGCGGTGTTGACGACCACGAGCGACCCCAGCAGCGGCGGGAGTTCTGCGGGCGGCCACGTCCCGATGCGGACGAAGAAGTAGTAGACGAACAGCGCGCCGAACGTCGAGACGTCGGTGCCGAGAAAGAGCAGCGTCGTCGAGACGTACGACGCGCGGGAACTCGGGTTCCCCTGCGCGTCGCGCGCCGGTGCCAGAAACGCCTGCTCGACCCAGCCCGCGACGCCGGCCAGCAGGACGACCGTCCCGACGACGGCGAGTGCGACGCCGAGCAGCGGCGGAGCGAGGCCGGTTTCGGTCCCGAAGATGGTGATCGCGACCCCGCCGTAGAGCCCGGCCGCCCCGGCGGCGGCGACGAGCGGCCAGCGACTCCGGTGGTCGTGTCCGTGATCGTCGTGGTCGCCGCGGCCGCGGTGGTCGCCGTACTCCTCGGGTGCCTGTCCCTCGGGAACGCCGTGGCCCGAGCCGTCGGCTCGAGGGGCGCTCTCGTCGGGCGGATCGGTGCGTCGACCGGAGCCCATACCGCCGCTTCCACGTCGACCCCGAAAAAGGATCACCGCGTACAGGCAGTTAGGCCGCCGTTACATCCCACGCGCGGCCGGCTCAGTAGAAGTAGTCGTCCTCGGAGAGGTGGACGTAGCGGCCGTCGCGGTACGCGAACTTCTTTCGCTTGTACGTCGCGAGGATCTTCGCGGCGTCGATGCCGGCGGTGTACTTCTTGCTGACGAGGGCGTCGTCGGCTCCGTTGCCCTGCATGTCGTTGATGGTGTCGAACGCCCAGTCCCAGTCGTCGGGCCCGTAGTCGGCGACGATGTCGCCGAACGCGACGTTCCGCAGGATCTCGTCGCCGATCGCGTCCTTCCAGATCTCGTTGTAGTTCTCGAGCGAGTCGGTCGCGGCGAGCCGGCCGGCGATTTTGCCGGTGCGGACGGCGACGTGGTAGCCGCCCTCGTGGAACGCCGAGGTGGTACCCATCGCACCGCCGGCGACGGCGATGTTCGCGCCGACGGGGGACTCGATCGGCCGGGTCGACGAGATCGGGTAGGTTTCGGTCCCCTTGGACTTCCCGCGGTCTTCGACGCGCGGAATGTCTTCCTCGATATCGTACTCGTCGCCGTATTCCTGTTCTAAGAGTCGGGTGATGTACTCCGCACCCGAAGGGAGTCGCTCGTCGTCGGGCCGCAGGAGTTTGTACGAACTCGGGTCGTCGACGTCCTCGAGGGTCATTCCGATCGGCATCGTCAGCCCGACGCGGGCGACCGTGCCGTCGTTCGGGAAGACCCACGGATAGGCGGTCTCGCCGGGCATGTACCCCCACCAGAACTTGAGGGTGTCCTCGAACTCCGCGAACAGTTCCTCGGGGAACTCCCGATACTCCTGGTAGGCGATGTGGTTGGCCTCCGGCGGCGAGAGGTGATCGGAGACGCTCCGGCCGGGCGCGGTGAACTGGTCGAGCGCGTCGAGGGTGATCCGGCGCTGGGGACCGTCCGCGAGGACGACGTACTGGGCCTCGAGTTCCTCGCCGGTCGAGAGCGTCAGCGTGTGGGTCGGCCCCTTCGAACTCGTGGCTCGCAGGTCGGTCTCGAGGTCTTTGACGCCGACGCCGACGCGCAGGTCCGCGCCCGCGTCAGTGGCGCGTTCGTGGAGCCAGTCGTCCATGCGCGTGCGGTGGAAGGTGTAGCCGAACTTCGGGTAGCTGGCCTCCATGCCGGTCGACCGCAACTCGACGCGACTGTTCGGGCCGACGAACTCCGTCGCCTCGAGTTCGCGGTGGATGACTTCGTCGGGAATCTCCCGGTAGTCGAAGCCCATGATGTCGATCCAGTAGTCCAGCATCCCGGCGGCGTCGGTCGAATCCGGCCCCGGCCCCTCGCGGTCCTCGCGAGGCACCCCCTGCTCGAAGAGGACCGTCTCTGCGCCGTGGGCGGCGGCCCGTTCGGCCGCGGATGCACCAGCGGGACCCCCGCCGACGATCGCGACGTCTACGCGTTCCATACGCCGTTTGGACTCAGTGTGTCGTTATAAAATCTGCGAGGTGGACTTTCAGCATACCGTGCATTCGTCCTCGTGATCGGCTGACGACCGTGTGATGGCACCCCGTGATACGGAACCCCAACAGTGAGTCGCGGCTCACAGCCAGGCGAGCGATCGGGATGCCGCGAGACGAACGTTTTTCATCGCACTGGACGACTCCACGGACATGAGCGACGCCGATACACCGGACGTACTCGTCCTCCGGAAGGGAACGCACGGCACGCCGATCGAACAGTACGCCGACGCGATCCGCGACCGACTGCCCGACCGCACCGTCGAACTCGCGCGAACCCCGGCCGAAGAGCGCGAGGCGATTCGGGACGCCCGCTTCGTCACCGGGATGACCCTCGAGGACGGCCTCCTCGCGGCCGCCGAGAACCTCGAGGTCTTCGCGTGTGCCTACGCGGGGACCGGCCACCTGCCCCTCGAGGAACTCGAGGAACGAGGCGTCGCAGTGACGAACGCCTCGGGCGTCCACGGGCCGAACATCGGCGAGCACGTACTGGGTGCGATCCTCAGTTTCACCCGTCGGTTCCACGTCGGCGCGCGCCGCCAGCGCCGCCGCGAGTGGCGACATTACCAAGCCCACGAGTTACAGGGATCGACGGTCACCGTCATCGGACTCGGCGCGATCGGCCAGTCCGTCTGCGACCGGCTCGAGCCCTTTGGCGTCGACACGATCGGCGTGCGGTACTCCCCGGAGAAGGGCGGGCCGACGGACGAGGTCGTCGGCTTCGAGGGCGACGGGTTCGACGACGCGCTCGCGCGGACGGACTACCTCGTGCTCGCGTGTCCGCTCACCGAGACGACGCGCGGACTGATCGACAGTGAGGCCTTCGTCACGATGGACCCCGAGTCGGTGCTGGTCAACATCGCCCGCGGCCCGGTCGTCGACACCGACGCGCTGGTCGAGGCGCTGCGCTCGAGTTGGATCCGCGGGGCGTCCCTCGACGTGACCGACCCCGAGCCGTTGCCCGAGGACCACCCGCTGTGGACCTTCGAGAACGTCCAGATCACGCCCCACAACGCGGGTCACACGCCGCGGTACTACGATCGGCTGGCCGACATCGTCGCCGAAAACCGCCGCCGGTTCGACGAGTCGGATGCGGACGCCGACCTCGAGAATCAGGTGCTACCCTGATCGACGCGGCGGGCTGGCCCGCGCTGGCTTGCCCGAGTCGTCCGACTCACTTTTTTCACCCCCTGCGACGAATCACGAGTATGGACCGATATGCAGCCGACGGGGTCGCTCGAGCGGGACAGATTGCACGCGCCGGGACGACCAGTACGGGAGGGGTTCGATGCCGCTAACGTTCGACGGAACGGTGCTCGTCCCCGTGGCCGACCCGGACGACGGCGAGCGGACCGCGACGGCGCTCGCCCCGTATCTCTCCCCCTCGAGTACGGTGCTCGTCGTCAACGTGATCGAAAAGGCGGGCGGAGCACCCGACAAGGCCTCGGTCGAACAGCGCGAGGAGTACGCCAAAGAGATCTTCGAGCGCGCTCGCGGCCCCCTCGAGGGGGAGGCGGGAACGGTCGAGACGGCGATCCTTTTCGGGACTGACATCGTCGAGACAATCTTCGAGGCGGCGACGGAGCGCGACGTCGAGGCCGTGGTTTTCGAGCCCCGCGAGGGGAACCGGTTCGTGGAGCTACTCACCGGAGACGTGGCGCGACGGCTGGTAAAAGAGGCGTCGGTTCCGGTAGTGGCGCTGCCGCAAACCGATTCTTGATTGCCGACTCGCGGGACGAACCTCCCCTTATCGCAGATCGACGAGCGCGACACAGCCCGTCTGGTCGACCGTGACCTGATACCGGGCGTACTCGAACGTAACGGAGCCGACGGAGCGGCCGGTGTCCCCGGTCGCGTGAAACAACGAGTCCAGCGCAGTGGGGTCGATCGAGTCGTACAGCGGGCCGAACTCGTCCGCGAGTTCGAGGCTGTCGATCACCTCGGAATCGGCGATTGCGGTGATGACCGCTTCGCTGAGGGGTTCGTCCGGATCGGCCTGATACGCGTTGGCTCCGTCCTGCAGTCGCGACTCGCCGGGTGAAGGCTCAGTTTCCATACTACACGTATCCGTCCGACGCGGGAAGCGACCACGATTGGATGGCCAACCTATGAAGAGGGGGCGCGTTCGCCGACCGTGCTCCGGAGCAGATTGGCCTGTCCTCGTCGGAGGCGAGCGGACAGCGCCTGATCGGAAATGTCGAGTTTCGCGGCGACCGCCGAGAGCGTCGTCTCCCGCGGCACGTCGAAGTAGCCCTCCTCGAGTGCGATCAGGAGCGCTTCCCGCTGGCGCTCGGTGAGCCCGTATCGATCGCCCGCGGGATCCGATTCGTGGAAGATCCGCTGGATCCGAAACGAGATCCCCTTCTCGCGACAGATGTCGCGATACGCGAACAGCGCCTCCCGCGTCGGGACGCGAGCGCGAATCTTCGTCTCCGACGTGACGGTAATCTCGAGGTAGCCGATATCGTACTTCGCCGCCGTCGGATAGGTCAGGTGGTCCTCTCCGCGCGCCGACAGCGTGACGCTGTAGAGGCGACGATCGCCCGGTTCCTCGAGGAGGGTGAACTCGTCGACGGTGTCGTCGGCGGCCAGTGCCGCCGGGACACTGGCGAGGTCATCGCCGTAGACCCACGATATGAGCTTCGTCGCCCCCGTCTCGGACTGATAGATCTCTTCGACTTCGATCCGCGAGACGGCCTCGACGGTCCGTCGAAGGATCGGCGTCGCGATTTCGAACTCGACGATAAGGGCCATGCGGCTCTCACTCCCTCGTGCTACAACGCGAGGCAGTGTTATACTGTGGCAAGGGATATGATCGACGGACACTCGGAATGGCGTATTCTGATCCGGAGATTGAGGCTGCTAGGGCCGGTGGCGGTCGTTAGCTATCCCTTGAAACGAAAACGAGGGCCGTTTCCTACTGAACGCACAGACTGTCGAGACCGCCGTCTCTCCGCTAGATGTAGCCGTTCTCGAGCAGCAGTTCGCCGTTGAGCACGCTCGCGCCGGCGGCACCGCGGATCGTATTGTGGGCCAGACAGTTGTACTGCAGGCCGAAGGGCGATTCCTGCAGGCCGCCCGCGGCGACGGCCATACCGCCGCCGAGCGTGCGGTCCATCCGGGGCTGTGGTCGGTCGGGCTCCTCGAAGACGTGAATGAGCGGGTCGGGCGAGGAGCGCAGATCGAGCGACGGGTACTCCCGCATGGCCTCGGCGGCCGCGTCGGCGGTGAGTTCCTCCTCGGTCTCGACCCAGACGTTCTCGAGGTGGCCGTCGATCGTCGGGATGCGGTTACAGGAGGCCGCGACGTTCATGCTGTTGTGCGATAGCTCGGCACCGTCGAACTCGCCCAGCAGTTTGCGGGACTCGGTCTCGAGTTTGTCCTCCTCGCTGCCGATGTAGGGGATGGCGTTGTCGATGATCTCCATCGAGCTGACGCCGTCGTAGCCCGCGCCGGAGACGGCCTGCAGGGTCGAGACGTGGACCTTCTCGAGGCCGAAATCGGTCAGGGCCGCGAGCGTCGGGACGAAGGTGATCGTCGAGCAGTTGGGGTTCTTGACCATCGCGCCGTCCCAGCCGCGCTCGTCGCGCTGGACCTCGAGCAGGTCGAGGTGTTCGGCGTTGACCTCGGGAATCACGAGGGGGATGTCGTCGTCCATGCGGCCGTTCGAGGAGTTCGACGAGACAACGTAGCCCGCTTCACAGAAGCCGGGTTCGACCGCCGCGCCGACGCTCGAGGGGAGCGACGAGAAGATCAGATCGACGTCGTTGGGGACTTCGTCGGGATCGGTCGCCATGACGGTCATCTCGGCGATCTCCTGCGGGATGGGGCTGTCGACGCGCCACTTCGCGGCCTGTCGATACGTCTTGCCGGCACTGGAGTCGCTGGCGGTCAGCGCTGCGATTTCGAACTCCGGGTGGGGCTCGAGGAGCTGAATCAGTCGCTGTCCGACTGCGCCGGTCGCACCGAGTACGCCTACTCGTACTGCCATTTTCCGCCACTCCGAGTCGTGTCCGCAAAACCGTTTGGGTTTACGGTAGCGAGTGTCAATCGTCGGAGTTGCCAGTCCCGGTCGACACCGTGTCGGTGACCGAACAGGTTGCCCGTAGCGTCGCGTTATGCGCGGATAGAAGCTATTAAGAAACGGGAGTGCCAGCTATCGACCGATGCATTACCGACAGGATCGACTCGAGGCCGCCGGCCGGAGGCGGTCCCGATGACGAGTTCGACCACGAGTACCGGTGATCGGGGACTGCTCGACACGCGATTTAGTATGGGCGCAACGGCCCTCGCAGCGATCGCGGCGCTGGCCGGTCTCTTCTTCGGGTGGACGGGCTACAACGACGGCATGCTCCCGGTCCTCGGAACGGACCTGAACATCCTGACGGGTATGATCGGCCTCCTGTTCGGTGTCGGAATCGCCGTCGTCGCGTTCGTCGCCGCGCTCTACATGCGGCCCGGACTCGACGAGTAACGCAGGTACAGGACCGTTCTCCGCGCGATCGATCTTCGTGGTGGTAGCATTCAGACGCTCAGTGATCACATCGGCCAGCGCGACGCGAGGACCGCCACTCAGGACTGGTGCCGAGTTCGAAATCCGAGCTAGAACTGAAACGGGAACCTGTCCTAAACCGGGCGCAGTCGCTCGAGCGCGCTCGTGGCGAGTACTCGAGGTGAGAAGACCGACTTATGCGGGAACTTCGGCGCCTTTCTTTCGAGTCACGTAGCCCGCGATACGGTTGCGGACGCCTTTGGACTCGACGTTCGTGAGTTTCGTGACGCTCTCTTTGTTCTGCTCGAAATCGGTCGTGAACGCCTCCGGATACCGCTCCAGGAGGAGGGTCCCGGTCTTCTTGACGTAGGCCGGTTTGATTGCCATGTGGGATGGTTCCGTCCAGAGGCTCTTAATCCCTTTCTCTTCGCCTCCGAACCCCGCCGCCGTTGGTCCGGTTCCGATCGCCCGTCGATGGCAGCGATGTCTCCGTTCACCTGTATTTTAAATACGAACGGGCGGGCAAACCGCCGTGATGGTACTCCATTTCAGAGAGGCGACGGACGTCTACCGGAAGACGCTGCCGTACGTTCTCCTGCAGTTCGGTATCGGGGTCGCGTTCGCACTGATCGGCGTGCTCTATCTGGGGCTTATCGGGTGGCTCGGATTCAGATTCGCCGCGGGCGGGGGCGGAGCCAGTTTGCTCATCGTCGCCGGCGTGATGCTGTTCGGCCTCGTCACCTTCGGGGCGATCTGGCGACTCGTCCAGCGGTACGTCCTGTACATGGTCAAAACCGGCCACGTCGCCGTCATCGCCCACGTCGTCGAGGAGGGTAAAGCGCCGGACGATCAGATCAGCTACGGGATGAATCAGGTCCAAGAATACTTCGTCTCCGCGTCCGGGCTGTTCGTGATCAACGACGCGATCGACGCGGTACTCAAACAGTTCAACCGCGCCGTGGCGCGGTTTCAGGAATTGATCCCGCTGCCGATTCCCCAGCAGTTACAGACGCTGCTCGAGGTCCTCCAACGGTCGGTCGTACTGGCGGTTCGATATCTCGACGAGGCGATCATCGCGTACATGTTCGTCGCCGAGAGCGAGAACCGGTGGCAGTCGGCTCGCGATGGCATCGTCCTCTACGGGAAACACTGGAAGGCAGTGCTCGGCTCGACGCTGCTCGTGGTCGGCGGGATGTACGTCCTGTCGTTCGTCCTCCTGACCCTGCTCGCGCCGTTTGCGGTCGTGCTCGATGTCCTCCCGACCGCGCTCGAGGCGATTTCGTGGCTGTTGGTCGCCGGGCTGATCGCCATCGTCCACACGGGCATCGTCAAGCCGTGGGTGAAGACGGTCGTGATCACGACCTTCCTCATCGAACAGCGCGACGACGTCCCCGACGCGGAGACCCGAGACTGGATCTCGGAGCGGTCGGAACGGTTCGCCGACGTGGTCGAGAAGGCCGAGAACGACGAGCCGATCGACGAGAATCGATCGGAAACAGGACCCATATCGGGCGTCGGCGAAGCCGGAAACGATCCGACCTGACGTAACTCACCACGAGGAGTGCTCGCGCACGCGCTCGAGCGCCTCGCGCTCGCGGGGGCCGCCGGCGCGGTCGACGACGGAGGCGCAGTACGCGAGTCGATCCCGAAGTTCGCCCTCGTCGTACTCGGCGACGCCGAGTCGCGACGCGGCGACGGTCGCCTCGACGACGGCCCCGAACCCGCGGTCGATCGTCGGGACTGCCTCGCGCTCGACGGTCGACTCGACGGGGTGGAGTGTCCACGCTTCCCAGTCCGTTCCTCCGCTGGTCCCGGTGTCGACCTGCTTGACCGCGACGCGCGTCCACGCGCACGAGGACTCGAGAACCGGCTCCGCTCGCTCGACGATCGAGAGGGCGGCGTCGGCGAAGGCGACCGGATCGTCGACGAACTGGACGTACCCCTCGCCCTGCCGGTGGAAATTCCGACGGGTACGGGTGTTCCCCCACGTCCGCGCGGTGACGGGATCGTCGGCACGGAGACCGAGCGCGGCGGCGTTCCACAGCCCGTTCGGTCCCAGCGTCGTCACGACAGACTCGGTGACGCCGGACAGTTCGACCGGCCACTCCGCTGTGTCCGTCCCGCCCTCCCCAGTGGCCGTCGTTTCGCCCGGCCCCGCGTCTTTCCTTCCCGCGTCCCGATCGTCGCTCATAGCTCGATCGCCTCGTGCTCGAGCGCGATGAACAGCCCGGCCGCGGTGATGTCCGCCGTCGTACCGGGATTGACGCCGCGGTCGACGAGGTCCGCGGCGAAGGCCTCGACGGCCTCGCGGTCCGTCTCGAGGGCGTCGTCCGCGACGAGGTCCGCGGCCCGATCGGTCACCTCGCGGGCGGTGGCCTC
Source organism: Natrinema versiforme (assembly GCF_005576615.1). Taxonomy (NCBI): domain Archaea; kingdom Methanobacteriati; phylum Methanobacteriota; class Halobacteria; order Halobacteriales; family Natrialbaceae; genus Natrinema; species Natrinema versiforme. The sequence continues at coordinate 2,062,193 of NZ_CP040330.1, read as the reverse complement.
GTCGTGGCGCGTCGCGACGAGCGTGTCCGGCCGCTCGGCGAGGACGGAGAGGAAGACCGCCGCGGTTCGATCCGGGATCGGGCCGTCGGCCTCGGCAAGTTCTTCGGCGGCCGCGAACGAGCGGTCGAAGCCGCGGACCCACTCGCGGGCGACGCCGTCGCCGGGAACGCTTCGCTCCATGATATCGAACAGCGTTAGCCCGCGCTCCTCGAGTGCCGGGATCGCGTCCGCGCCGCGGCGAACGTCGAGGGCCGCCATGTCTTCGGGCGGCTCGTCGACCCCTACGTCGACGTGGTCGAACGCGCGGTAGAACGACGCCGCATCGCCGACGGTCGTCTCCCGGACGACGGCCTCGGCGACGGGCTGTGAGAGTTCCTCGCGGGCGGCGCGGACGAGCGGGACGAGCAACAGGAGCGACCCGAACTGGGTGTTTCCGCCCTCCTGTGTCGCCATCTCCTCGACGGCCCGCTCGAAGGCCGGCCCGACCGCCGCCCCGTCGGCCGCCAACTCGAGTCCGTCGCGGGCACCCACCGCGCCGGCGAGGAAGTGCTCGAACCGCAGGTCCGCGAGGTCGCGGTGGCGGTCGACGTTCCCCGGTTTGGGGGTACTCGCGACCTCGAGCAGCAGCGCCAGTTCCGCATTACCTGCCGGTGATCGCATACGCCCAATTGCTTCCGGGAGGGCTTAGGGATAGGGATTGAGCCCGGCGACGGGTCGGCGACGAACAGCGAACGACAAGCGGTAAGCGCGTCCCCTCAGTTTAAGTGTCGAACCACCGACTGCTCGCGTATGGGATACGATACGGCCGCGAAGACCGATCCGGAGTCAGTCATCGACGAGGAGTGGGGCGGAATGTGGTTCCTCAAGGAGGACCTCGATACCGCGGAACTCGGCATCTCGGTCCTCGAACTCGAGCCCGGCGGCAAGGGCATGGAACACGACGAGTCCGACTCCGGGCAGGAGGAGGTCTACTACGTCGTCGAGGGAGCGGTCGAGGTCGACCTCGCGGACGCCGACGAGACGGTCGCACTCGAGACGGACGAAGTGATACGGCTGGACCCCGACGAAACGCGCCAGATCCACAACCGCGGCGACGAGCGCGCGAAACTCGTCCTGGTCGGCGCGCCGCTGTAGTGTCGTCGGATTCAAAGCAAGACGCTGCGCAGCCGCACCGGCTGTTTCTCGGAAAATAATTCGGAACCCGACCTTATCGGTACCGCCAGCCGCTATCGGCTCGCCTCGAGACCCATACGCCGTTCTACCGCATCACGAACGCGCTCGAGCACGACCGGATTATCGCTCGGCCGGCCGACGCTGACGGCGTCGGCACCGTACTCGACGTACTCGTGGACGGTCTCGTCGTCGCGGACGCCGTTGTTGGCGATGACGAACAGGTCGGTCGCGTCGACCACGTCGGCGATGACGGACTCGGTGTCCATCGCGTCGACGTGGACGAAGTCCGCGCCCGCAGCCTCGAGCCCGCGAGCCAGTTCCGGGAGCTCGACCCCGGGCACCTCCGCGCGAACTTTCACGCCGACGGTCGCGCCGGTCTCGGCCGCGCGGTCGACGTAGCCGGCGAGGCGCTCGCCGTCGCGCAGGAGCGTTTCCCCGCAGCCGACGGCACAGAGTTCGTCCTGCCGGCAATGGGCGTTGATCTCGAGGTAGGCGTCCCGGTCCCGGCAGACGCGGGCGGCCTCGGCGATCGGTTCGGCGGTCGCACTCCGGACGTTGAACGCCGGCTGGATCGGCGTCTCCGCGAGCGCCTCGAGTTCGCGGTCGATGAAGGCGAGGGGCTCTTCGGGGAGGAATTCGGTCCGTTCGCGCTCGACGAGTTCTCGCGCGGCCGCTCTCGACTCTCCATCGAGTGCGATACCGCCGAGGAACGCGGCACCGGCGTACTCCGCGCCGGCTCGCGCCCAGTCGGCGTCGGCCTCACCGCTCAAGCTTGCGAGCGCGAGCGGCGGCGTGAACGACACGGTCGAGGCCATCTCAGGGCAGGTTCTCGATCGCGTGGTTGATCGCGCGAATCATCCGCTTGGCGTCCTCTCTGGAGTCGATCGCGATATCCGTCTTGACGGTCGGGCGGTCGAACTCGGTGTCGTCGTTCTCGTCGATCACGAACGCGTCCGCGAACGGGTAGGCGGCCGCCAGCCCCGCCGTGCTCGGCTCCGCGTTGACGGCCGCCATCAGATCGCCGGCCGGCCCGGAGAACGCATCGTCGCCGAGGAACGGCGAGACGGCGACGACCGTCGTCTGGGCGAGCGCGTCCGCTACACCTGGTAGCGCGAGCATCGGCCCGATGCTGGTGACCGGGTTCGAGGGGCCGATGATAACGTCGTCCTCGAGCGCCTCGAGGACGCCCGGCGCGGGCTCGGCCTTCGAGGAGCCGCGGAACTCGACGGTGTCGACGGCCGGCTCGCCGCGGTGGGCGACCCAGTACTCTTGAAAGTGCATGTGTCCCTCGTCGGTGTGGACCAGACTCGCAACGGGGTCGTCGCTCATCGGGAGGAGGTCGATGGTGAGTCCGAAGGCGCTCGCGAGCCGCTGAGTCGCCTCGCTCAGCGTGTGGCCCTCGTCGAGGAGGCTCGTCCGCGTGATGTGGACCGCCCGGTCGCGGTCGCCGATCGTCATGAACTCGGCGACGCCCGAAAATCGCCGCCAGTTCGCGAGGTCTCGGCCCTCGGTCTGTTTCTCCTCGGGGAGATACTGCGGGCCGTCGGGGAGCCCCGCGGCCGACGCGATGTCCGAAAGCGCCGAGTTGGTTCGATGCGTGTCGCCGTCGATGCCCCACCACGTCTCGCGGTCGAGGATCCCACCGCCCTGAAACAGCAGCGTATCGACGTCCGGCGAGACGAAGAGCCCGCCGAGCTCGATGTCGTCGCCCGTGTTGGCGACGACCGTGGTCTCCTCCGGCGAGAACGCGGCGGCAGCACCGTCTAACAGCTTCGGTGTTCCGGTGCCCCCGGAGAGGAAGGTAACCATATCTACACCTCTCGAGCGTGGCTACTTAATCGCTTTCGGCCGCTTTGCGCGTTTCGGAGCCCGCGGCGAACGGTCGGGTGTCTCGACCGCGCGTTTCGATCGGCGATCGCGATCGCACCGCCCGCTAGTCACCGATCCAGTCCGCGAAACTCCCCTCGAGCAGCGTCTCCGACTGTCGCGCGACGTACCGCTGTTGCATCGCCTCGATCGCGTCGCCGAGGGCCGCGCCGTCCTCGAGTGCCGCCTCGACCTGCTCGCGTTTCCAGCGGGCCGGCGTCACCCGCTGGCGGACCCGCCGGCGGAGCGGGTAGAGGTACTTCGCGGCGTCTTCCTCGCTGAGCCCGCGGTTGGTCAGCCCGTCCTCGGCGTGGGCCAGCAGGTCCTCGTAGAGCGCGAGACTGTCGGTCGTCTCCTTCCCGTCGTTGGTGATCCACGTCAGGTCGGCCGCGAGGCCGTCGACCATCGCGGCGTAGAAGTTCTCCCGGGCGCGCTGCCAGTCGAGTTCGACGACCGGGTGCTCGAGACGGGTCAGACTCTCCATCAGGCCGGCGAAGGCGGCGAGGAAGGACACCGAATCGCGGACCGTCGGCTGGGCGGGGATCGGGCGGAACTCGATGCGGGCGTTGGCGGCCGAACGGGTGGGGCCGCCGAAGACCGGCCGGACCCACCGCCAGTAGGTGCCGTGTTTCCGGCTGAAGTGGGGGAACTGGTCGTCGAAGCGCTCGCCGCCGTCGACCGGCATCGGGACGATGGTGTCGTCCGCGGCGATTCGATCGATCGCCTCGTCGACGGTCTCTAAGTCGTGCGGAAAGCGGACCTTGCCTTCGCCCGTGGTCGGGTCATTGAGCACGGTTTCGAAGACGCTGATCCGGTGTTCCATCCAGCCATCCCGGAGGACGTCCTCGGCGGTCGCGTCGTCGTCGTAGAGATCGGCGGGGAAGAACGGGGAGTTGACGCCGAGCGCGAGGAGGGGGCCGGCGATCCGCAGCGCGTAGTTGAAGTAGTCGGGGAGGTCGGGGGCGTGGGCCACCTGATAGTGGGGCTGGATCGACGTGATGAGGCTTTCGGGCATGACCGTATCGGTCTGGACGGAGACGTGGGGTGCCTCGATGCGCATCCCCGCGGAGTCGGCCTGATCGGTGTTCGCCATCGCGTGGTAGCGGGCGGAGTCGCTCATGTTCGTCGCGACCCGGATCGCGCGTTCGGTGCCATCCGCGTCCGTCGTCGTCCGCTCGACGCTGTCGGTGAGGTAGGTCTCCGCGTCCTCGCCTTCCGGCGGAATCGTCCAGAGCGCGTCGCTGACCAGTCGCATTCGCTCCGACTGGGTCACGTCGAGGGCCGTCTGCAGGCGCGCCTTGACCTCCGACTCCTGGGCGGCCAACCCCGGTGCGTTCAGCGGTTGCGGACTGGTCGTCATCTCGGCGTTGTGCAGGCCGAGTTCCTTCTCGAACCCGATCAACTCGAGCAGTCGGCGCGGGACCCGCCGCAGGGCGCAGTCGTCGGCCTTGACCGCGTAAAACTCGTATTCGAGGCCGACGATCGCCTGCGGGTTGTCGAAGACACCCTCCTCGACGGCGTCTTTGATGACCTCGGCGTCCGCCTCGGCCCGCTCGCGAAAGTCGACGGCGTCGACCGTCAACACGTCCGCGACCCGTGCGGCGAGTTCCTCCTCTGGCATACCTCCGAGTGCGCGCGCGATTGTCTTGAAAGCACGTCCCTCGCGCTCGAGAACGCCGTCGCGATCCATCGAAACCGAAGTGGGCGAGGGGTGGAGTTCGGGTCGGAACGGAGACGCTAGCGTCGTTTCTCGCTCGTCACGTTGACGTCGTCGGGTCCGGAGACGGTGACGCGGAACCCCTCGTAACTGAACGAGAGTTCGCCATCGAACCCGTGGTCGAAGAGCGCGTCAAGTGCATCCGGCTCGACCGAGTCATAGAGCGGCGCGAGGTCGGTGCTGTCGACGCCTTTCTCCACGCTGACTTTCCGGAGGACAGCCATACTCGGGGGTGAATTTGACAGGCGTTCCATACCGATACGATGTTTCTTCATACTCAAATAGTCTGGTAATAATACGGTTCCACAACGCAAGTCAAAAAGTTATTTTCCGGCTTCCCGACGGGTAACTCGACGAGGCGTCGCTCACGGCGCACTCTTTTTCGGTCCGAACCCGTTGAACGGGCGACTGTACTCCTGTTTGAGCACCTCGGACCGATTCACGTCGATGCCGCTCCGCTCGAGGGATTCGATGATCGCTGCGATTTCGGTCGTCGACTCGCCGATGATTTCGACGTGGAGGTTCTCCTTGCCGGCCAGAATCTCTCGAACGGTGATGACGCCGTGTTTCTCCAGCGTTTCGGCCGCCATTTGTTCCCGATCTGCGAGCGGAACCGTACAGAAGAGGAGGAAGTGATGATGAATGCCCGCCGCCTCGTAATCGAGGACCGTCTCGTAGCTCTCGATAACGCCGCGCTCCTCGAGTTTGGAGATCCGGTCGCTTACCGTCGTCGACGAGACGCCGACCCGCTCTCCGATCTCTTCGTTCGTGATCTCGTATACGTTCGTCTGTAACAGAGAGAGTATTTCCTGATCGGTTGCGTCCAAATTCTCCATGACGTGACTCTTTACGTTCTGCCGATAGTTCTTTTCCCAAACTGCATTGGACCACCGACGCCGCCGTTTCCGGCCGTGGTTCCGACGGCACGACCGTCACCGATCGGTCTCAGAACCGTTTTACTCCCCGCGGCGATACACACCGCCGATGGAGTTCGCCACGTTCGCCGACCGCGCCGGGACGATCGAAGCCGAACCCGCCGACCTCGAGATCGTGGCTCACGTTCGGGAGCTGCTCGCCGACGCCGGCGACGATAGCGAGGAACGACGGGACTCGCAGGATGCGGTGGAACCGCAGACCCTCGAGATCGCCGCTCGCTTCGCGCAGGGGCGGGTGTTCCCCGCGTGGGATTCGACGACGCTCGACATTGGGCCGAGCGCGTGTTACGAGGCGATCGCCCGCGCCGCGGGGACGAACGTGAGCAGCGACGACGTCGAGGACCGACTCGCCGAGGTCGGCGAGATCGGCGACGTGGCCGCGAGTTACGACTTCGGCGGCCAGCAGGGGCTCGGTGCGTTCACTGGCGGCGACACCGACGGTGGGACCGGCGGCGACCTCACCGTCCGCGAGGTCGCCGACACGCTCGCGGACCTCGCCGCTGCCGAGGGGTCGGGCAGCCACGACCGCAAAGTCGACCTGCTCTTCGGACTGTTCAACCGCTGCTCGAGCGAGGAGGCGCGTTATCTCGCTCGACTCGTCCTCTCGGAGATGCGCATCGGCGTCGGCGAGGGGACCGTTCGGGACGCCATCGCCGACGCGTTCGACGTACCCGAAGAGCGAGTCGAGCGCGCGCTCCAAGTTTCGAACGACTACGGACAGGTCGCCCGGATCGCGTGCGACGAGGGGGTCGACGGACTGGACGCGATGGATCTCGCGGTCGGTCGCCCCGTCCAAGCGATGCTCGCACAGGCGGGGACGGTGACCGACGCGCTCGAGGAGTGGGAGACCGCCGCCGTCGAGTGGAAGTACGACGGGGCGCGGGTGCAGTTGCATCACGATCCCGATGGACTCGGCGAGTCCGGCGGATCGACGGCGGAGACGCGCGTCTTCTCGCGGAACATGGAGGAGGTCACCGACGCCCTGCCGGAAGTCGTCGAGTTCGCCGCGAGTAATCTCGAGGAGCCCGCAATTCTGGACGGCGAGGTCGTCGCGATCGACGAGGACGGCTCGCCGCTTCCCTTCCAAGAGGTGCTCAAGCGATTCCGTCGCAAGCACGACGTCGCGAAGGCCCGCGAGGACGTCTCGGTGCGGCCGGTCTTCTTCGACTGTCTACACGCCGGCGGGGAGGACTTGTTGGAAGAACCGTTGACGGCGCGCCACGACCGGCTTCGGTCGGTTCTGATCGGCGCTGACTCCGACGCTGTCGATGATGCCGGTTCCGACGCGGCCACCGTCGACGACGAGGACATCGAGGGCCTCTCCTTGCTCTGGCGGACCGACGACCCCGACGAGATCGAGGCGATCGACGCCGACGCGCTCGAGGCCGGTCACGAGGGGATCATGCTCAAGAACCCCGAGTCGACGTACTCGCCGGGCCGGCGGGGCAAACACTGGCGCAAGCGCAAACCGGACGTGGAGACGCTGGACTGCGTCGTGACCGGCGCGGAGTGGGGTGAGGGACGGCGCGCAACGTTCCTCGGCACGTTCGAACTCTCCGTGCGCGCGGGCGACAACTTGAAGACGGTCGGCAAGGTCGCGACCGGGATCACCGACGAGAAACTCGCGGAACTGACCGACCTGCTCGAGCCACACATCGCGGCCGAGGAGGGACAGGCGGTCGACCTCGAGCCCGAAGTCGTCTTCGAGGTCGGCTACGAGGAGATCCAGTCCTCGCCGACCTACTCGTCGGGCTATGCGCTGCGATTCCCGCGATTTCAGGGCGTGCGCTACGACAAGGATCCCGAGGGCGCGGACTCGCTCGAGCGGATCGAACGCCTTCGGGAGTGAGCGCCACAGCACGCGCTATATAGCACTATTAGTTACGTTTACGATATATCGACTGGCTCGGAGACGTATGCCCTCCAGACGGACGCTGCTGTCTACGGCCAGCACCGCGGCGGTCGGTGCGGTAGCCGGCTGTACGGTGGCCTCGTCGGATCGAAGCGTCGACGGATACGTCCAACTGAAGTCGATCGAGGCGTGGAAGCGTGATCCGGACGGCGAGGAACTGTCCAAGGACGTCATCATCCGTGTGTGGCCGAAATCGCGCCCGGGTCCGCGCGAACCGGAACTGAAGATCCTCGACGACGAGTGGGCCGACCGGTTCGACACGCCCCTCGAACCGGTCGTCTCCGACGAGTTACACGACGACCTCGATCGGACCTACGAAACCCTCCAGTACACGGTCGGCGTCTGTAGCGAGGAATGGATCGACAAATACGACGACGGCAACGAGATAGTGTGCCATAACGCCTCGGTCTCTCGAGAGGAATTCAACACGGCACAACTCTACGATCACGTGCGTGCGTCGTACGAGAACCACGAGCTATCGATCCACTCGCGGGAGGGTGAGTGGACGTTCGACTCGGAGTGATCGAGCGACCGAGTCCGGCACGGATCTCGAGGCGAGACTGTCGATACCACCCACGGTATCGTCGAGAAACGGTGGTAGACGGTTCCGATTTCGGAACTCTTGATACCGATTGTCGGAAAGACAGACCGTGTCCCGGACCCGACTCTTCGCGTCCCTGTGCGGTCTCGTCTTTCTCCTCAACCTCGCCAGAATCATCTTCGCTCCGCTGCTGGACGTCTTCATCGGCGAGTTCGGAATCGGCGAGGCGACGGCGGGGCTCATCGTGACCCTCGTGTGGGTCGGGACTGCCTCCCCGCGACTGCCCACCGGCTGGCTGCTGACGAGAGTTCCGAGACACCACGTCGTGATCGGTTCCGGATCGGTTCTCGCGATCTCCGCGGTGCTCGCCGCGAACGCGAGGACCGTTCGACACCTGCTGATCGGGGCCTTCCTCATGGGCATCGCCTCCGGCGTCTACTTCGTCGCGGCGAACCCGCTGCTAAGCGAACTGTTCCCGTCGCGGGTCGGCCGCGCGATGGGGATCCACGGCGCCGCCAGCCAGATCGGTGCGGTGGCCGCCGCCCCGTTCATCGCGCTTACGCTGCTGGTCGACTGGCGGCTCGCGCTGTGGACGATCGCCGTCGGGGCGGTGCTGTTGACGGTCGCAGCGTGGGTCACCGCGCGACGGACCGAGTTGCCGTCGGCGGGCGAGGCCGACCGCGAGTTCGTCGCCGGCGCGCTCTCGGAGTGGAAACTCATCGTGACGGCGCTGGCGATCGTCGGCGCGACCTCGTTCGTCTGGCAGGGGCTGTTCAACTTCTACGAACTGTACATGCAGTCGAAGGGGCTCTCGAGCGGTGCGGCGGGCACGCTGCTCACGATCGTCTTCGCCGCCGGCGTCCCCGCGTTCTTCTTCAGCGGCGATCTGGCCGACCGGTTTCCCCACGTGCCGTATCTGCTCGGCATCGTCGGGACGTTCGCCGCGACGCTGCTCCTGTTGACGGCCGTCGAGGGATTCCTCGCGCTGGCCGTCCTCAGCGCGGCTGTCGGGATCGTTATCCATGCGCTGTTCCCGGCCACGGACGCGTACCTCCTCGATACGCTCCCGGACTCGACGCGGAGCAGCGCCTACGCCGTGTTCAGCTCCGCCTGGATGCTCGCACAAGCGCTGGGCTCGTCCGCCCTCGGGCTGGTCATCGAGCGGGGGTACACCTACGATGGGGTATTCGCCGGCGCTGCGATCTTCCTCGGGGTCGCGGTCGTCGGGCTCGTGGCCCTCGAGCGGACCGGACGGCTCCCGAGTTGACCCGTCATTAAGCAGAACGTGCCGCTGGCGGGACCGCACGATTCGGGGTCGAACGCTCCCGCCCGCGACGACCCCTCGCAATCCCCCATCCCGAAGACAGGTAAGCACCCTTAAGACCCACGGCCGACAGGATTCCCGTATGCAACCGCGCGACCTGTCCGATCACGTCGCATACGAGGCGGGTCGAGGCATCGAGGAGGTCGCCCGCGAACTCGGGCGCGATCCCTCGGAGTTCGTCAAACTCGCCTCGAACGAGAACCCGCACGGTCCCTCGCCGGCCGCCGCCGTGGCCATCCGCGAGACGGCCTCGAGCGTGAGTTCCTACCCCAAAGCCGCCCACGCCGACCTCACGAGCGCCGTCGCCGACCGCTGGCGCGTCGCCGACGAGCAAGTCTGGCTGGCAAACGGCGGCGACGGGGCGATCGACTACCTCCACCGGGCGGTCCTCGAGCCCGGCGACAGCGTCCTCGTCCCCACGCCCGGCTTCGCCTACTACGGGATGAGTTCCCGGTACCACCACGGCGACGTCCGCGAGTACGAACTCTCGAAGGCCGATGATTTCACGCAGGACGCCGAGACGGTCCTCGAGAGCTACGACGGCGACCGGCTGGTCTTCCTCACCAGCCCGCACAACCCGACCGGCTCGACGATCCCGCTCGAGGAGGTCGCAAAACTCGCCGACGCAACTGACGACGAGACGCTGGTCGTCGTCGACGAGGCCTACGGCGAGTTCGCCGACCGGGACAGCGCCGTCGCCCTGCTCGAGGGCCGGGACGGGTTCGAGGCCCGCGACGATGTCGCGGTCCTGCGAACGTTCTCGAAGGCCTACGGGCTGGCCGGAGTCCGACTCGGCTACGCGATCGTTCCTGGGGAGTGGGCCGACGCCTACGCCCGCGTGAATACACCCTTCGCGGCGAGCGAACTCGCCTGCCGGGCCGGCATCGCCGCCGTCGACGACGACGAACACGTCGAGCGCACCGTCGAGACCGCCCGCGAGTCCCGCGCGTACATGCGCGAACACATCGACGCCCACGTCTGGGAGAGCGAGGGCAACTTCGCCCTCGTCGACGTGGGCGACGCCTCGGCCGTCGCCGAGGAGATGCAACAGCGGGGCGTCATCGTCCGCGACTGCTCGAGTTTCGGCCTTCCGGGCTGTATCCGCATCACCTGCGGTACCGAGGACGAGACCGAACGCGCCGTCGAGACGGTAAACGACGTGCTCGCGGATCTCGATCTCGAGCCGGGGCCATCGGACGGGGCCGACGAGCCGGACGCGGAGGTCGCCGACTCATGAGACTCGCCGTCACCGGCACGCCCGGCACCGGAAAGACGACCGCGACGGAACTGCTCGAGTCCCGACTGGCCGATGCGGACAGCGGCGACGGGGACGAGCCGATAGCCGACCTCGAGGTGATCCACCTCAACCGGATCCTCGAGGACGAGGAACTCTACACCGAGGTCGACGCCGATCGCGAGAGCAAGATCGCCGATCTCGACGCGTTGAGCGAGTGGCTTGCGGGCCGCGACGATGTCGTGATCGAATCGCACCTCTCCCATCACGTCGACGCCGATCGAGTCGCCGTGTTGCGGTGTGAGCCGACGACGCTCGAGGAGCGACTGCTCGAGCGCGGCGAGTCCGACGCGAAAGCTCGCGAGAACGCAGAGAGCGAAGCGCTCGACGTGATCCTCTCGGAGGCGGTCGAGGAACACGGCCTCGAGTCGGTCTACGAGATCGACACGACCGACCGCGATCCGGCCGCCGTCGCCGACGAACTCGAAGCGGTCGCGGCGGGCGAGCGCGACCCGAGCGCCGGCGGGGTCGACTTCGTGGGGTACCTGACATGACCCTCGACAAGTTCCGTCCGTACGTCTCGCGGTTTCTCGACCCGTTCGTCAAGGGCTTCGACCGCGTCGGGATGACGCCCAACGGGGTGAGCGTAGTCGCGTTCGGCATGGCGATCCTGGCCGCGGTCGCGTTCGCCCTCGGCGGGCTCGAGGACCCGGTCTGGTACGCCGTGGCGGCGGCGCTCGTGTTCCTGAACGGCTGGCTGGACATCGTCGACGGCGCGCTCGCGCGCGAACAGGAGGTCGCCTCGGCCGGCGGCGATCTGCTGGACCACGTCCTCGACAGGTACGCGGACATCGTCGTCATCGCCGGATTGGCCGCGGGACTCGAGGACTACCTGCTCGGCTTCGCCGCCGTGACCGGCGTCGTGATGACCTCGTATCTAGGGACGCAGGCCCAAGCCGTCGGGCTCGACCGGGTCTACGGCGGCCTCGTCGGTCGCGCAGACCGACTGGCGATCATCGGTATCGCCGGCTTCCTCGCGTACCCGCTGGCGGGGACGACGCTGGCCGGGTTCACGCTCGTCGGCTGGCTGCTTGTCTTCCTCGCGGTCGTGGGCCACCTGACCGCGCTCCAGCGGTTCTACTACTCGTGGGCCGCCCTCGAGTAATCCACGTCTCACTCCGTTTACCGGGCGTTCTGCCCGGCTGCAACCGCGCCGCATGCTTTATCCCTTACCGGAATATAGAGTCTGTCATGGTTCAGTGCGAGATGTGTGGGGCCGAGACGTCGTCCCCGAAAACCATCAAAGTCGAGGGCGCGAAGCTAGACGTGTGTTCGGACTGCACGGACTTCGGCACTGAAGTCAAAGACACCTCGAGTTCGAGTTCGTCGACGAAGTACTCGACCAGCTCGAGTTCGTCCTCCTCGGGCGGGGGTGGCCAGTCGTCCGGTTCGAGCGCGAGTTCGTCCTCCTCGGGCGGCTCGAGCCAGCGCCGCTCGGACATGTTCGACGACATGGACGAGCTCGCGACCGATTACGACGATCGCGTCCGCAACGCTCGCGAGAACAAGGGGCTGAGCCAGTCCGATCTCGCGAACGAACTCAACGAGAAGGCGAGCCTGATTCGCAAGATCGAACGCGGCGACACGCTGCCGAGCGACAAGGTCCAGTCCGAACTCGAGGACTTCCTCGAGATCTCCCTGAGCGCACAGGGCGGGTCGGCGGAGGACTCGGAGTGGTCCGGCGGCTCCTCGACGGGAAGCTACACGCTGGGCGATGTCGTCAAGCGAAAGGACTGACTGAGCATCGCTCCTCGATCACGTCGCTGACTCGCAAGCTATTTCTTCCGTGCGGGTGCGGTTGCCGATATGTTCGTCCTGGTTAATCTGAAGACGTATCCGTGTGATCCGATCGAAGTCGCGGAAGCCGTCCGCGATGTGAACGAGCGTACCGACGCCCGGCTTGCCGTCGCGCCGCAGGCGGCCCATCTCGAGCGGGTCGCCGAGACGGGCGCGGAGACGTGGGCCCAACACGTCGATGCGATCGAGCACGGGAGCAACACCGGCCACGCGCTCGCCGAGAGCGTCGCCGACGCGGGCGCGGTCGGCACGCTGATCAACCACTCCGAGCGACGGCTGAAACTGGCCGATATCGACGGCGCGGTCCGGGCGGCCGAGCGCGCGGACCTCGAGACGGTCGTCTGTGCGAACAACCCGGCCCAGATCGGCGCGGCCGCGGCGCTCGGCCCGGACGCCGTCGCCGTCGAGCCGCCGGAACTCATCGGCACGGGAACGCCGGTCAGTCAGGCCGACCCCGACGTCGTCGAAGACGCCGTCGAGGCCGCGGCGAACGTCGATTCCGAGGTCTCGGTCCTCTGTGGTGCGGGCATCAGTACGGGCGACGACGTCGTCGCCGCGGGCGATCTCGGCGCCGAAGGCGTCCTGCTCGCCAGCGGCGTCGCGAAAGCCGACGATCCGAGCGCGGCCCTCGAGGACCTCGTCGAACCGCTCTGAGCCGTCGCGGAGCGCCTCGGATTCGGCCACAGTGCCGACCGACTTTTCTCCGTCCCCGCCGAAGGTGTGTGCATGACTGACAATGGAAACGAAAACGGGGCGGAGGCCGCGACCGCAACGGGGGAGCGATCCGTCGCCGTCACGCTCGAGAACCGGTTGATGAGCCACGGGCTCTACCTGACCTCGTTCGCGTGGCTGGACGACACCGAGCCGCCGGGCGAGGACGGGGCCGGGATCGAACTCGAGTACGAGGCCGTCTCCGAGGCACCCGCCGTCACGAACGACGAGGTCGGGGCCGTCCTGCGGACGCTCCTGACGATCGGCGACGAGCGGGAGTGGACGCCCGGCCGACTCGAGGTCACGTCGCTGACGACCGACGGGGACGTTCGCGGGTGGTGGTACGTCGAACGCGAGTGGTTCGACCGACTCGGTGACGAGCTCTCACAACTCGAGTTCTCCCAGCGTGTGCTAAACACCGTGAAAAATTACCAACGCGAGTGAAACTGTCGTTACATTCGATCGGAGAGATAGATTAATAACGCCGCATACGCCTGTGTTTCGTAGACGATCTCATGACTGGAGAACAGGTGTACGTTTCCCACGCGCCCGGTGACCTCGATCTCGTTCAGGACCTGTTCTCGACTGTCAAGAACTTCCCCTTCGGCGTGCATATCGCACTCGAGGAGATCGAGTCCGGCCGGTCGCGAAAGCGACTCGAGGGCCGACTCGCCAACAGCGATCTCGTCGTCGCGGTGTTGACCGAGGACGAGGCCGGAAACCGCTGGATCGAACAGGAAATCGGCTACGCGGTGGCGAAAGGGATCCCCGTCTTGCCGCTCTACGACGAGGGAACCGGTCCCCACGGCTACATCAGTGACGTCGAGGGCGTGGCGATCGATCGAAGCGATCTCACGGTGACGATCTTCAATCTGCTCTGTCGGCTGCGGGGGGCCCTCGCCCCGTTGGGGGCGCTGTCGGTCCCAAACTGGTACATTCGGTTCCCGTGTACGGTCCCCGACTGCGGGCACCCGGTCACGCTCGAACTCGAGGAGGGCCAGACGAAGCTCTGGAAACTCCACAGTCACGGCAAACTCCTGACGGCGGCGTGTGCGTCCTGCGAGTCGACGTACTACTTCAACCCGGCGACGATCGGCTTTATCAGCCGCGCGGACGGTGAGGAGACTCAGTCGTCGGCTCGGAGCCGCTCGTAGGCTTCGGTGACGAGTTTGAACGCCGACTGACTGCCGCTCTGTCGGTCAGGATGGGCGCGCTTGACCTGCGAATGAAACGCCTCGCGGATCGCCTCGTCGCTCGCCTCCGCGTCGACACCGAGCACCTCGCGGGCACGCTGTTTTCGCATGGCGACGTCGGTGATGATCCCCTTCTCCTCGGCGTCGGCTTTGCAGTCGGGACACAGCCGCTCGGTTCGCTCGTCGATCGTCGTGACCCGAAAGCGTTCCGCGGCGACCGGTTCTCGACACTGGCTACAGCGGTTTCGGTCCCCGTCCGTTTCCGGGGAGCCGGTTTCACCGCCGTCCCTCTCGCCGGATTCGGCTGCCGTCTCCGATCCGGCGGTCCGAGCGGCGTCCGCGCCGGTCGCGTCCGCGTCGGCAGCGTCCGAGCCGCCGTGTCCCGGTGCTTCGGCTACACAGGACGGACAGCACGACAGGACCGTTCCGTCATCGAGCACGATGTCCTCGAGCTCGGCCGTGAGACAGGGTTCGGTACAGCCGTCACAGGTGTCCCGACGCTGATCGAGCGAGTCGCCTTTCCGCGCGGCCGCTCTGGCGTGGGGCTCACACTCCGGACAGCAGACGACCTGCTCGCCGTCCGGCATCGTCACCGTCGTCAAGTCCTCGAGCCCGACCGTTCGGCCGCACCCGTCACAGCCGGCCCGACGTTCGCCGACTACAGCCATCACGCGAGCGGTTCGGGTTCGTCCCATATTAGTTCTTCTGCTGACAGTCACTGCCGACGTCATCTCGCCGGCCGAAGCGATCGTCTCGCAGTACACTCGCCGATCCGGGCTCGAGTCTCGAGCAGACCGCTCGAACGGACGGGTGTAGGAACTGCTTACCGAACGCGGGGGACTTGGAAACCCGGCAATCGACGCTGAACGGGATCGATAACAAAGTGGTCCCCCGTCGACCGACCGGTCGTGCGAGGCGACCCTCGCACGGAGACGCGCTGTCCGATGGACGGAACTCGGCGGCCGGCGTCGCCGAGTTCCTCCTCTCCTGTCAGGGATTTCAGCGGCTGTCACGATCGAGACGAGTTCGGCGTTCGTCTCGAGTAAATCCGCTTCTCGACTCCCGTCTCCGGACTCAGTCCCATCGCTCGAGCGGAATCGGGAAATCAATAGGACCCCGGACCCGAGGGTCGCGTATGGACACGGCAGTTCAAACCGGGGCTCGTGATAGCGCGGCCGGCCGGCAACGAGTCGGTATCGCGGTGATCGACACCGTTCTCATCGCCGGATTCGTCCTCCTCGGCCGCATCGAACACGGCGGGAATCCGCTCGCCGAACCGCTCGCCTCGCTCGAGACGATCGCGCCGTTCGTGATCGGCTGGCTCGCTGTCGCGCTCCTCGCGGGGATTTACACCCGCGACCGCCCCGTGGGACGCGACGGGCTACGGCTGACGGCCGTGGCCTGGATCGCGGCGGCGAACGTCGGGCTCATGCTCCGGGCCTCCCCGTTGTTCGAGGGGAGTGCGACGTGGCCGTTCCCGCTGGTCATCACCGGCTTCGGACTGCTGGTCTTGCTCGGCTGGCGACTCGGATACACCCTATACCTATCAGTGGCGAAGTAATTCCTCACGCCGGTGATCAGTGCTGCGAACGTGAACGGAATCGAACGTATAAGAAATAGATAGTGTAATTCTCCCGCAGTAGGTAGACCGTTTCTTCTTCCGGTCTCTGACCAGTAGCGGCGATCGGAACGTGGATCCGAACCGCTCGAGCAGTAATACATCATTATACTGTCCCATGATAACCACTTCATAAGTTATGGGTATGCACCACTGTGGATATCCATTAGAGATCCGTCTACCATGAACCGATTATGGGAAACACTTATATGGCTATTCCTCATACTATAGGATAGATTATGACTGGATATTACGACATTGTTCTCGGCCTCATCCCAGTCGCACTGCTCGGTATCACCGCAGCCCTGATGCTCGTCGGACTGTCTCTGACTACGGCGGTGCCGCTCGGATCGCTGGTCGCGATGGGAATCATCGGACACGCAATGTTCGTCAATACGCCGGCCGACTCCGCCGACGAGCCCCGGTCCGCGCGCCCGCCGATTAACGCGGACTAATCTCACTGTCTCTCCGTTTCTCTCCCCTCTTCCTCGTTTCGCTCATCCGATTGGTTTTCCCGTCTCCGTTCCGTGCTATCGGCCATGACCGACACGCTGTTTCTGACCAGTGCGGCCGTCGACGGGCTCGCGACCCCGGCCGAGTACGTCGACGCCGTCCGCGAGGGCTACCGCCAGCGCGGCGACGGCGCGCCCGCCCGGCCGCGATCGAAGTTCCTCCGCGCTGACCCCGAGGGAATGCTCACGAGCTACGCCGCCGTGCTCCCCGAAACCGGCGCGATGGGCGGCTACATGTACAGCGCCGGCTTCGGTGCCGGCGACGCTTGGTTCATGACGCCGCTGTTCGACGCCGAGAGCGGCGCGCCGCTGGCCCTGCTCGACGGCGCGAGCATGAACCCGTTCAAGACCGGTGCCGCGGGAGCCGTCGCCGTCGACGAACTCGCCCGCGCGGACGCCGACACCCTCGCGATAATCGGCAGCGGCGCGCAAGCGCGAGGCCAACTCCGCGCGACCGCGACCGTCCGGGCGTTCGACGAGGTCCGCGTCTACTCGCCGACGCCCGCGAACCGCGAGGCCTTCGCGGCCGACTTCGACGCCGATCTCGAGGCCGACGTTCACGCGGTCGACTCGAGCACCGCCGCCGTCACGGGCGCGGACGTCGTGATCACGGCGACGAAAGCGAGCGAGCCGGTCTTCGACGGCGACGACCTCGAGCCAGGGACCCACGTCACCGCGATGGGCCAGTACTCGCCGGACAAGCGCGAGTTAGATACGACGACCATCGAGCGGGCGACCTACGTGCCCGACCTCCGCGAGCGGGCGACGGTCGACGCCGGCTCGTTCATGCAGGCGCTCGAGGCGGGTGCGATCACCGAGGACCACGTCCACGCGGAGTTGGGCGAGATCGTCGCGGGGAACGCGCCCGGTCGGACGAGCGACGACGAGATCACGGTCTTCGACAGCGGCGGCACAGGGATCGAGACGGTCGCCGCGGCGTACATGCTCTACGAGCGCGCCAGCGAACGGGGGCTCGGACAGACGATCGAGTTCGCACCCGCGAGCGAGGCGCTGACTGGCGACTGACCGCTCGAGACCGCAGTGCTTGATGGCCGAGCGTGGAGAAACGAACGAAATCCGTTTTCGACGCCGGTTCCGACTCGAGCTAGCTACTCGCCGGCGGGTCGAATCTTGAACCCGTAGCGGGTGACGCCTTCCTGCGTGTAGATCCGGCGGATGGTCGTCTCGACGCGGTCGCCGACCGCGAACGCGTCGGGCTCCGCGTCGGTGCCCATCGCCGGGACGCTGACGGTCTCGTCGCCGCCGTCTGCTCGTTGGGTCTCCGACACAACGCTGGTCTCGAGGGCGACGATCGCGGCCGCGTAGTCGCCGGACTTGGCCTGCTGTTCGGCGAACTCCGGCGGTGCGCCGCCCTGCGAGATGGTCGTCACGGCCTCGATCGTCCCCTCGCCGGCGAGTTCGAGGGGCTCGTACTCGGCGAGCGCACCGCAGTCGTCACACGCGCCTTCCGGCGGGAACGAGAGCGCGCCACACTCCGAACAGCGGCCGGCCTCGAGCCGGTAGCGCTGGGGAAGCGAGCGTTTCCACGAGGGGACGCTGACGTACGCGCCGCCGCCCGACGGCGGCCCGGTGGTCACGACGCCGCGCTGGCGCAGGTACTCGGCGTAGGAGAGCGGGTCCGACCCCTCGAGTGCGGTCTCCGCGGGCACGTCGCCCTCGGCCGAAACGACGAACGCGTCCGCGCCCGCGCCGCTGCCGTGGGAGACCCCCAATACCGACTCGTAGCCATCTGCGAGCGCCGTCGCGAGCGAGACGGGGACGCTCGCAGCGCCGAGGTCACCCAGTTCGTGAACCGTCGCGGCGGCCTGGATCTCGTCGGTCCCGACGCCGGCCGCGCCCGCGGCGCGGTAGGGCAGCTTCCCGTCGGGTGCCTGAATCGCGGCTGCCTCGGGCTCGGGCTCGACCTCGAGGCCCGAGACGGCCCCGCCGATCGTCTCCGAAAACGCCTGCCGGTCGTACTGGGTGACGCCCAGTCCTTGCGTCTCGTCCTCACCAGTGTCCCGGAACCGGGTCCCCGGATACGGCGCGGAATACTCCGCGCGGTCGGTGATTTCGGCCGGGCCGTCGCCGTCCGTTCGTTGCGTCCCCGACGCAACGCTCTCGACGACGAACGCGGCGCTGCCGGCTCCGGCGGCGTGGTCGATCCCGTCGTCGGGGTCGCCCTTCGGCGCGTCGGCGGCGACGACCAGCGCGGTGGTCGACTCGGCCTCGAGCGCGTCGAGGCCGGCCCAGAGCGCGCGGGTGCCGGCGCGCGTGCTCCCGGTGAATACCTGTCTGGTCGCCGCCTCCGAGAGCGCGAGCATCGCGCCCAGCCGGGCAGTCGGGTCCTCCTCGGCCGCCGGCGGTCGCGAGGACGCGAACCCGAGCCAGTCGATTTCGCCGGGGTCGGTCTCGGCCGCCTCGAGCGCGCGGGTCGCGGCCTCGTAGCCCATCGTCAGGGCGTCCTCGTCGGCCGAGGGGACGGCCTTCTGGGTGACGCCGGCGGCGTGGAACTGGCCCCACGCTTCCTCGAAGGCCTCGCTACTGATGCGGAATTGCGGCGCGTACGCGCCGACGCCGGTGATCGCGCTCATGCGTCCACCTCCGATTCCTTCTCGAAGACGTGGATCACTGACGCACCGCCGCTGCCGCCGACGTTGTGGGTCAGCCCGCGGGCGGGGTTCTCGACCTGTCGCTCGCCCGCCGTGCCGGTGAGCTGTTTGTAGGCCTCGACGACCTGTCCGGCTCCCGTCGCGCCGATGGGGTGGCCCTTGGACTTGAGACCCCCGGAGGTATTCACTGGGAGATCGCCGCCGAGTTCGGTCGCGCCGGACTCGATCAACTGACCCGCCTCGCCCTTCTCACAGAAGCCGAGGTCCTCGTAGGCCAGCAGTTCCGCGATGGCGAAGCAGTCGTGGACCTCCGCGAAGTCGAGGTCGTCGGGCCCCACGCCGGCCATCTCGTAGGCCGACTCGGCGGCCCGCTGGCTCGCGGGAACGCCGGTGTAGGTGTCGCGCTGGAAGAGGCCGACGGTGTCGCTGCCCGCGCCGACGCCGGCGACGCGGATCGGATCGTCCGTGTAGTCGTCGACGACGTCCTCGCTGACGATCAGCGCGCAGGCCGCACCGTCCGAGGTCGGACAGCAGTGATAGAGATTCAGCGGGTCCGCGACGACCGGGGCGGACTGGGCGTCCTCGAGCGAGCACTCGAAGCCCAACTGCGCGTGGGGGTTCTTGGCCCCGTTTGCGTGGTTCTTCACCGCGACCCGCGAAAGTTGCTCGCGCGTGGTGCCGTACTGTTCCATGTGGACGCTGGCCATCTGGGCGTAGACGCCGGAGAAGGTGGTGCCCGAGAGCCGCTCCCACTCGGTCTCCCCGGAGACGCCGAGCCAGTACTTCGTCGCGTCCGAACTCATGTCGGACATGATCTCGAAGCCGCCCGCGAGGACGACGTCGGCCATCCCCGATTTGACGGCTTGGACCGCCTGCCGGACCGCGAAGCCGCTCGCCGCGCAGGCGTTTTCGACCCGCGTCGTCGGCACGCCGTCGAGGCCCACGTGTTCGGTCACTGCCGGGCCGGAGAGGCCGAGTTGGCGGCCGCCGACGCCGAGGTTGCCGATAACGGCCTCGTCGATATCCCCGGCCTCGAGTCCCTTCGGTACGCTGTCAGTCGCTGCGTCGAACGCCGTGCGGAACAGGGATCGGTAGCTCTCGGAGGGGAACGCCCCGTAATCCGACTGCCCCGCGCCGACGAGGTACGCGTCTCGCATACTCGCCTTTCGGTGAGCCGCTGTGAAATAAGTGTACACTCGCTCACGGTCGATCATCACAAACGCGCTGCGGCGAGAGCCGGCGGGGTGAGCGATCGCGTTCGAGAACGGAGAGTGGCATTCAGGCGTACTGAGACGCGACACGGGATTCAAGCGTCTCGTTGACGTACCACGGGTATGTCACGCGCGGCCGAGCTCGTGTCCGCCCTCGAGACGACCGACTCGCTGGCGATCGTCTGCCACGACAATCCGGATCCGGACTGTCTCGCCAGCGCGCTCGCGCTCGAAGCGATCGCTCACGAACACGACGTGGGGGACGTGACGATCGCCTACGGCGGCGAGATATCCCACCAGCAAAACCGCGCGTTCGTCAACCTCCTCGACATCAGCCTCCAGACGATTTCGACGACCGATCTCGAGGAGTACGACAGCGTGAGCTTCGTCGATCACAGCAGTCCGGGCGCGAACACGGAAGTGCCGTCGGCGGTCACGCCCGACGTCGTCGTCGATCACCACCCCGGCGAGTCGGCCGCCGCCGCGTTCGAGGACGTCCGCACCGACTACGGCGCGACGGCGACGATCTTCGTCGAGTACCTGCGGGAACTCGAGGTCGACCTGACCACGCGGCTCGCCTCTGCGCTGCTCTTCGCGCTCCACCGGGAGCGACTGGACTTCGTTCGCGAGCCGACCCGGCGCGAGTACGAGGCCGCGCTGTCGGTCTACCCCGACGCGGAACTCGAGACCCTCGAACAGCTCTACGGCAGCGCGTTTTCCCCGGGAACCTTAGACGCCATCGGCCGGGCCATCGCCAGCCGGGAACGCCGGGGCTCCTCGCTCGTCGCGAGCGCCGGGAAAACGACCGAGACGGACGCGCTCCCGCAGGCGGCGGACTACCTGCTCAACCT
This sequence comes from Natrinema versiforme, assembly GCF_005576615.1. Classification (NCBI taxonomy): domain Archaea; kingdom Methanobacteriati; phylum Methanobacteriota; class Halobacteria; order Halobacteriales; family Natrialbaceae; genus Natrinema; species Natrinema versiforme. The sequence goes on along the minus strand of NZ_CP040330.1, from coordinate 2,040,926 downwards.
CGAGGGGGTGAACACGGTCTTGGTCTACGGCATCGTCGACGACGTGATCCGGCTGAGCGGCCGCTCGATCGATCCGCGGGTCCACATGGGCGAGACGTTAGAGGAGGGGTTCGACGAACTCGGCGCGGTCGGCGGCCACCACGACATGGCCGGCGGTCGCATCGAACTCGGCCTGTTCGCCGACGACGGCGACGACGCCGACGAACTCCTCGAGTTCGTCGGGGAACGGCTCACCCGCCGGTTCTTCGATGCATTGAATCTCGACGATTGATGGAGCCGATCGCTCGGCTCGCTCGCACCTCAGTCGATATCGATCGACCGGGCCTCCTCGTCCGACTCGCGTTTCGGCAGTCGGATCGTCAGGATGCCGTTGTTGACGCTGGCTTTGACTGCGTCGTCGTCGACCGGCTCGGGAAGGCGAAGCTGCCGACTGAACGATTTCGTCTCGCGCTCGCGTCGGATGTAGTTCTCCTCCTCGCCCCCGAGATCCTGACTGTGCTCTCGCTGGCCCGACACGGCCAGCGTCTGCCCGGAGAGGCGCAACTCGAGGTCGTCGCTCTCGTAGCCGGGAACGTCGATCGTGACGACGAACTCGTCGCCCTCGTCCGCGAGGTCCAGACTCGTCTCCGCGCCGCTCATCGAGAGATCGAGTTGGCTCCGCTGGTCGACTTGGGTTTCCCACGACTTCGTCGCCGTCTCGATCTGGCGGTTCAGTCGGTCGAGCAGTTCGTCGATACCGTCGAACGGGCGGGGTCGATCTGCCATGGTATCTCTTCTCGAGTGTAGGGGGTCGACGGCGAAAAAGGCCACCTCAGGCCTGTGTGATGGTCTCGCACGCTAATATGTTAGGAGAGGGACTTGCGGCAGAACCGAGGGGTGGGCTGGTCGTTTTTACGCTCCCGAACGTAGCGTTGGATATGACGGACGCACTATTCGTCGTCAGCGAAGAGGGGTACTGGGGAGAGGAATGCGTCGAGCCGCTCGAGACGCTCTCGGCGGCCGGCGTCGAGATCACGGTCGCGACGCCGTCGGGCAGCCCGCCGGTCGTCGACGAGCGCTCGATCGATCCCGACGAGGTCGGCGAGGAGACCGCCGAACACGTCCGGGAGGTCGCAGAGAACGACGAGCGGCTGAACGACCCGATCCCGGTCGCACAGGCCGACGCCGAGGGGTACGACGCCGTCGTCTTCCCCGGCGGGCACGGGACCGCGTGGGACATCAATCAGGACAAACACGCCCGACAGCTCCTCCGGGACGCCGTCGAGGGCAACGGCAAGGCGCTCGTCGTCTGCCACGCCGTCGGCATGCTCGGCTTCGCTCGGGACAGCCACGGGGCGTTCATCGTCAACGGCCGCGACGTGACCGGCTTCCCCAACGAGTGGGAAGAAGGCATCGTCGACGAGCAGGACCGTATGCCCGACGGCCGCAAACTTCCCTACTGGGTCGAGGACGAAGTGAAAGCCGCCGGCGGCAACTGGGACGCCGAACTCGACGCCGACACCAGCGTCACCGTCGACGGCGACCTCCTCACCGCCCGCGGCCCCGGCTCCTCGAGCGCCGCGGCCGAGACGCTGCTCGAGGAACTCGATATCGAACTCGAAGCGTAGCGGAGTCGACTCGACTCGTCCGATCGGGTCCGCTACCGACCGTCGCTGCGTCAACCCGGACGGGGACGGTTCTCGTTCCGTCGTGCTGACAGCCCCTGAGCTATTTCTATCTGTTCGTGTTGAGCGAGTCACATGCCGGCAATTCGAACGCGGGGACTCACGAAACGGTACGGTGCCGGCGACGAGGCCGTCGTCGCGCTCGAGGCGCTCGACCTCGAGGTCGCGGAGGGGGAGGTGTTCGGCTTCCTCGGGCCGAACGGCGCCGGAAAAACGACCACGATCGACCTGCTGCTGGACTTCGTCCGGCCGAGCGAGGGGGACGCGACCGTCCTCGGCTACGACACGCAAGCTGAGACGGACGCGGTCCACGACCGCGTCGGGGTGCTCCCGGAGGGGTTCGACCTCTGGAACCGCTCGTCGGGCCGTCGTCACCTCGAGTTCGCGATCGAGTCACAGGACGGGGACGCCGACCCGGAGACCCTGCTCGAGCGGGTCGGTCTCGACCGGGACGACGGGCGGCGGCCGGTCGGGGAGTACTCGAAGGGGATGTCCCAGCGCCTCGCCATGGCGATGGCGCTGTCGGGCGACCCGGATCTGCTGATCCTCGACGAGCCGTCAGGCGGACTCGATCCCCACGGCATCCGGACGATGCAGGAACTCGTCCGCGAGGAGGCGAGGCGGGGGACGACCGTCTTCTTCTCGAGTCACATCCTCGGACAGGTCGCGGCGGTCTGTGACCGGGTCGGGATCCTGGACGACGGCGAACTGGTCACCGTCGACACCATCGAGGGGCTCCGGGAGACAGCCGGGGTGGGCTCGCGACTCGTCATCGAAGTCGCCAGCGCGCCCGGCGCGTCGGTCGACGACCTGACCGCGATCGCGGGCGTCACCGACGTGACCCGCGCCGAAGACGGGCTGCACGTCTCGTACACCGATCCGCGCGCCAAGGCGACGGTCGTCCATCGGCTCGTCGAGTCCGACGCGGCGGTGCTCGACTTCGATATCGAGGAGGCGACCCTCGAGGACCTATTTGCGGCGTTTACTGGCTCGGACGCCGATGTAGGTGGCAGCGATGCGGGCCTCGAGCGCAATGCGGACGCGAGGGTCGAGGGAGAGGGCGACAGTGAGGGAAGCGGCGAAGGCGCACTCGGGGCGGGCCCCGAGGAGGTGGACCGATGACGTGGGTCGCGATCGCGCGCAAGGACTTCGAGGATATCGTGCGTTCGCGGATGATCTGGGGGATCATCGGGATCTTTCTGGTTCTGATGGGGATCGTCACCGTCGGCGCGTCGTCCCAGATCGAGGATCCCGCCGCGACGGACGTCATCTTCTTTTTCACCAACGTCGGCGGCCAGCTGTTCGTCCCGATCATCGCCCTGGTCGTCGGCTACATGGCGATCGTCGGGGAGCGCCAGTCGGGTAGTCTGCGAATCCTGTTCGGGCTCTCCCACAACCGCCGCGACGTGCTCTTCGGCAAACTCGCGAGCCGGACCGGCGTCATCGCCGCTGCGACGCTCATCGCCTGCGTCTTCACCGTGGTGCTGATGCTCGCTCTCTTCGGTTCGCTGCCCGTCCGGACGGTGCTCGCGTTCGTCGCCCTGACGCTCCTGCTCGGAGCCGCCTTTACCGCCATCGCCGTCGGCGTCTCGGCGATGACCGCCACCCGGACGCAGGCGATGGGCGGCGCGATCGGCAGCTACATCCTCTTTACCCTGCTGTGGCATCCGCTGGTCGCCGGGCTCCACTACCTGCTCGAGGGGGACCTCGTCGGGCTCGAGGCCCCGGGCTGGTATCTCTTCGCGCTCCGGCTCAACCCGCTCGAGGCGTACAGGCAGGCTATGAGCCTGCTGGTCGACGGCTACGTGCCGGCGCTGGTCGGCTGGGAGACCATCGTCGAAGACGTTCCCCAGGGGGCGTTTCAGCAGGGAACGCTCGCGGTGTCGGACCGCGTCGTCGGGGACGTGCCGTTTTACCTGTCGGAGTGGTTCGCCGCCGTCGTGCTGGCGGTCTGGATCGTCGTTCCCGTCGCGATCGGCTACCGACGCTTCGAGCGGGCCGACCTGAACTGAGCCCCTCGAGACGGGGTTGGCGATCGGCGGCGACTCGCGGCCCGCCGGTCGGTCGCCGGAGGCATCTGTCGACCGGGGTCCCGCCGTCGGTCGATTTCCTGGTATCTCGGCGTTTCGGCCGCTGACGGCGGTTACGGACCGCAGACCGAGCGAGTTATCAGCGCCGGTTCCCGAGCACACTCGTGGGTTCCGCCCGATCGAACACGTCCGACCGATCCAGTTCGTTGCAGAGTCGCGGCTATCACATCACCGTCGACGACGGCCGCGACTCCTTTTTCGCACTCAGTATCGAGGATCCGACCAGCGAGGACGCGTGGCTGATGTCGGACACCGTCGTCGCGCTCGAGGAAATGCGATAACTACCGTCGAACTCCGCCCGCGCCGATCGACGCTCTCGTCTTGGCTCGAATCAGTCCCTTTTTACACGCAGACGGGGAACGACAGGCTATGAGCTTCGAGGAAGACGATCGCGTCGTCCTGCACGACGAGCACAGCGAGTTCGACGGCGAAACCGGTACCGTCTCCCAGACAATGGAGTCGATGTTCGGCGACGTCACCTACACCATCAGCTTCGAGGACGGACAGGAAGCCGGCGTCCCCGAGGACGACCTCGAGGCGGCCGACGAGGCCGACGCCGAAGACGACGAGGAATAACCACCGCTCGCGGGCCGATTTTCCGTCGGGTCCGCTCGCCGACTGTCACCGCGCCGGACCGACGCGACTGCGCCCACACTACCCACATCGAGATTCGAATCGCAGATGCCACAGATTCCGCTTCACTACGTCGATTTACGGACGTTTTGCTACGCCACCGAGGACGAAAAGCGCGTCGAGGAGGCGCTCCGAACCTTCCTCCCCGAGGAGTTCGAGATCGAACGCGCCGAGAGCGAGGGCCACTACGGCGACCGCATCCTCGTCCTCTCGGCCCGCGTCGAGAACGCCGACGACGTTCGCCACGTCCTCTCGCGGCTGGCCGACCTCGAGTCCTTCGACGAATTGATCGACGAACTCGACGAGCGGGTTACCGAGAACACGGAACTATTCCTGCGGCTCGACAAGCAGGCCGCCTTCGAGGGCGACGTTCGCCTCGGCGCCGGGATCACCTTCCGCGGGAAGGTCGAGGCCTACCCGGCGAAGAAGGCACAGGCCGTCGAAAACGCCGAGGAAGTCCTCGAGCGACTGCGCGAACAGGACTGAGCGGCCTCGCGGTCTCACTTCGTCCGCGGAGTCCGTTCCGTTTTCCGGCGGCTACTCAACGTCCGACACCGACTGTTACACCGTTCTCGAGCACCGGTCGGCACGTCTCCGACCGAACGTGACTCTGGTTGCGAAGGGCTTTTGACTGGCCAGTCAGTATGCCATATAGAACTGTTCTGAATGACGGACGAGACGAGAGACGATCTTATGGAGGCGACGTATCGAGCACTCTGCAAACACGGGTACGCGGAGCTGACGATGCAGGATATCGCCGAGGAATCGACCAAGAGCAAGGGCACGCTTCACTACCACTTCGAGGGCAAGGGCGACCTCCTCGAGTCGTTTCTGGAGTATCTGTTGGATAGATTCGAGGAGCGGACCCGGACGGTCCCCGGCGAGACGCCAGCCGAACGGCTCCACGAGTTCCTCGACGAACTCCTGACGCCGTCGGACGACGACTCCGCCGAGGAGTTCCGCACGGCCATCCTCGAGATCAAGGCCCAAGCGCCGTACAACGAGGCCTATCAGAACCAACTGAGCGAGTTCGATAGCGCGCTCCACGATCGGATCGCGGGCCTCGTCGCGGACGGCCTCGAGTCGGGCGAGTTCCGCGAGGGGGTCGACCCTGACGAGACGGCCGACTTCCTCACGACGATGTTCCACGGCGCGCAGACGCGGGCGGTCGCCGTCGATCGGTCACCCGAGCGGACGAAGCGGTACGTCCACGACTACATCGACGACACGCTACGCGCAGCCGAGACGAGCAGTGATGGCTCGAAGACGGGAAACCGTGATCCCACGGAGGCTGGCGAATGAGCCTATTGGACCGGCTTTCCGGTCTGTTCAAGGGCCGCGAGGAGTTCGAGCTGACGGAGGGCGGCATCGCGAAGCCGCTGTTCTATCTGTCGCTGCCGATCATCGTGACGAATCTGCTGCAGACGGCCTACAACCTCATCGACACGTTCTGGCTGGGCCAGTACAGTACCGAAGCACTCGCGGCGATTAGCTTTGCGTTCCCGATGGTCTTCCTGCTTATCTCGGTCGGGATGGGGTTATCAGTCGCCGGGAGCGTCCTCGTCGCCCAGCACATCGGTGCGGACGAGGAGAGCGAGGCTGAGTACGCCGCCTCTCAGACGGTGGCCCTGTCGCTGATCGGGGCGGTAATCCTTGGCCTCGTCGGTTTCGCCTTCGTCGAGGAACTGCTGGCCCTGCTCGGGGCGTCTCCGGACGTGTTGCCGCTGGCGACCGACTACATGCAGGTCATCTCGCTGGGCATGGCCTTCATGTTCGGCTTCTTCGTCTTCATCGCGCTCATGCGCGGCTACGGCGACACGATCACGCCGATGCTCGTGATGTTCGGCTCGGTGGTCCTCAACGTGATCCTCGACCCGTTCCTGATCTTCGGCTGGACGGTCGTCGAGAACGCACCACTCGTGGGTACGATCAGCTTCCCCGAACTCGGCATTCAGGGCGCGGCGATCGCCACGGTCTTCTCCCGCGCGCTCGCGCTCGTCGTCGGACTGGCGATTATGTTCCGCGGAACGCGGGGTGTCCGAATCCGGCTTCAACAGATGCGCCCGGACCTTTCCTTCGCCAAGAAGCTCGTCTCGATCGGCTTCCCGGCATCGATCGAGGGCATGGGTCGTGCGCTGTCGATCAACCTGCTGTTGGTGATCGTCGGGCTGTTCCCGACCTACGTCGTCGCGGCGTACGGGATCGGAACGCGCGTGTTCTCGGTCATCTTCCTCCCGGCGATCGCGGTCGCCCGCGGGGTCGAGACGATGACCGGCCAGAACGTCGGTGCCGACAAACCGGACCGCGCGGAGGCCGCCGCCGACTTCGCCGCCAAAGTCATGTTCGTCGTCCTCGGGGTGCTGGGCGTCGTGGCGTGGCTCGCTGCGGAGCCGATCACCGCCGCGTTCACCGACGACCCCGAAGTCATCGAGGTCGGCGTCACGTTCCTCCGATACGTCGCGCCCTCCTTCGGGTTCATCGGCGTCATGCGAGCCTACAACGGCAGCTTCCGGGGAACCGGAAAAACGCTCACCGCCGCCGCGATCGTCCTCGTGACCTACGCGCTCGTCCGGCTTCCGATCGCGTACGGCCTCTCGCAGACGTCGCTGGAGTACCGCGGCATCTGGATCGCCTTCGCCGCTTCGAACGTCGTCGGCGCGGGGCTCGCCTACGCCTGGTACCGACGGGGGACGTGGCGCAGTGCCGACGTGACCGACGATCCGGCGGCTCCGGCGATCGGCGAACCGGATGCGAGCACCGACGACTGAGGATACGGTCGTTTCAGTGACGTGTGGTATCCACTCCAGTAAAGTGTCGCGAGACTGCGTCTTTGATCGAACTCGAACTCCATGGGAGCGTCAAATCTGAACCGCCGTTCACGGGTTGACGAGCGCGTACAGCGGCGCAACTGCCCGATCCGTGACGCGTGGTGGTGATCAATGGTCGAAACCGTCTCGATCGACATTCTGAGTCTCCTGCTCGTCCTCTCGGTCGCGTGGGTGTTCGGCGCGGTCGCCGAGCGCTTCGGCTATCCGACGATGATGGGGGAGCTGTTCGCCGGCATCGCGTTCGGGCCCGCGTTGCTCGGGCTCTTACACCCCTCGGAACTGCTCTCGGTGCTGTCCGAACTCGGCGTGTTCCTCCTGATGGTCTACGTCGGGATGGAGGTCGATCTCAGGGAACTGTTCGAACTCGGCCCCCAGTCGCTGCTGATCGCCTTCGGGGCGTTCGTCATCCCCTTCGGACTCGGCTACGCGGCCGGGATCTGGCTCGCCGTCTCTACCGGCGCGGCGCTCTTTCTCGGCCTCGCGATGGCCGCCACGTCGCTGGCGACGAAATCCCGGATTCTGGCCGACCTCGAGCTCCTCGATACCCGAATCGCGAACGTGTTGCTCGGCGGCGCGCTCGCCTCGGACGTGGGCGTGCTCATCGCGTTCGCCGGCGTCGACAGCTACGTGACCGCGGGCGCGCTCGATCCGGCCGAAATCGGCGTGATCCTCCTGCAGGCGATCGGCTTCTTTGCGGTGACGCTGCTGATCGGCTACCGATTCCTGCCGGTCGCGTGGCGGTACATCGAACGCCAGCGCGAGCGGTACGGATTCGTCGATCGGACGACCGCCTTCACCTTCGCCCTGCTCGTCTCCTTGCTGTTCGCCCAACTCGCGACGCTCGCGGACCTGCACATGATCATCGGCGGCTTCATGGCGGGCATGTTTCTCCGGCAGGCGGACGTCGAGCCGGGGCTCTACGAGCACATGCACACGGTCATCTACGACCTTGCGATGGGGCTGTTCGCGCCCGTCTTCTTCGTCACGGTCGGCTTCCAGATCACGTTCGACGTGTTCTTCGACTCCTTTGCCGTCCTCGCCGGACTTGTCGCCATTGCGTTCCTCGGCAAGATCATCGGCTCGTGGCTGTTCTCGCTGCCGACGTCACTGACCTCCCGCGAGGGGCTCGTCGTCGGCTTCGGCATGAACGGCCGCGGGACCGTCGAGATCATCATCGCGCAGGTCGCTTACGAGGCCGGGGTCATCGGCGCGGAAATGTTCTCGATCCTCGTGTTCATCGCGATCTTCACGACCGCGCTCGTCCCCGTCACCGTCACGTGGGGCGTGCGCCTGCTCGAGGCGGCGGACGAACTCGTCTACGTCGATTCGGCGGCGACGACCGAGAACTGACTCACTGACTGCGGCCTGCCGTTCTCCTCGCACGCACCTGCTCGCGGCTCGGCTCGCGGGCCTCGAGCGGGGCGTTTTTGCCGCCCGCGCCAGCAGGTAGGGGTATGCAAGTCCACGTCGTGGGCGACGACCCCGTTCGCGAGGCCGTCGTTACCGCACTCGATGATGTCGATATCGGCGTTCGGGACGCCGATCCGGCGGACCTCGGCGACGCTCGCTTCGCGGTCGTCAGCGATGTCGCTGGCTCGCCGACGTTCGAGCGGGCGAACGAGGCCGCCCGAACCGGCGGGACACCTTGGATCGCCGTCGAAATCGGCGGCGTCGGCGGGCAGCCGCTGCCGAACGTCGACGCTGCGGTCTCCGGGTTCGCGCCCGCTACGGGCTGTTTCGACTGTCTGCGCGCTCGCGTCGCGTCGAACCTCGAGGAGCGAGCCGACGGCCCGCAGGCCGATCGCGCCGCGGCGCGACTCGCCGGTGCCGTCGCCGGCCGGGAGTGCGTGCGCATCTTCTCGGGCGACGAGGGCTCGATCATGGGACACACGCTTGAGGTGCCACACGCCCGGCGGGAGGTCCTGCCGGTCCCCGGCTGTGCGTGTGCGGCGGGCGACCGGGATCGCACGCTCGAGCGCGACGCCGAGACGCTCGCTCTCGACGCCGCCGTCGAAGCCGCCGAGCGGGCGGTCGACGATCGCGTCGGTCCGATCGCGAGCATCGGCGAGATCGAGTCGTTCCCGGCGCCCTACTACCTGTCGACGGTCGCGGACACGACCGCGTACAGCGACGCCAGCGCGCCGAGACAGGCCGCCGGCGTCGCCACCGACTGGAACGCCGCGCTGATGAAAGCCGTCGGCGAGGGCCTCGAGCGCTACTGCGCCGGCGTCTACCGCGAGGACGACTTCGTCCGCGCGAGCGAAGCCGACCTCGAGAGCGCGGTCGCTCCGACGGACCTCGTTCGACCGGACGACGCGCCCACCTACGATGCCGGCGATGAACACCGCTGGGTCCCGGGCGAGGACCTCACGACCGGCGAGACGGTCCACCTGCCCGCTGCGGCGGTCCAGTTCCCACAGCCCGGCGAGTCGCTGGTCCCGGCGATCACGACCGGGCTGGGTCTCGGTTCCTCGACGGTCGACGCGCTGATCTCCGGGCTGACGGAAGTGATCGAGCGCGACGCGACGATGCTCGCGTGGTACTCGACGTTCGAGCCGCTCGAACTGTCGGTCGAGACGCCGGAGTTCGACGCGCTCGAGCGCCGCGCCCGGAGCGAGGGGCTATCTGTGACGCCGCTGCTCGTGACCCAAGATATCGACGTGCCCGTTGTCGCCGCGGCCGTCCACCGGGATCCGGACGCACTCGAGGACGGCGACCCGGTGTCGGCCGACGACGACGCGTGGCCAGCGTTCGCAGCCGGGTCGGCGGCCGGGCTCGACGCCGAAGCGGCCGCGGCGTCGGCGCTCGAGGAGGCACTCCAGAACTGGATGGAACTGCGGGACCTCGGGCCGGACGGGGCCGACGATGCGGGCGGCGAAATCGGCACGTACGCCTCGTTTCCGGAGCGAGCGCGGGCGTTCGTCGACGCCGAGCGGACGGTTCCGGCGGCGAGCGTCGGCCCCGATCCCGTTCCGACGGGGACCGATCGGCTCGAGGCGCTGTGCTTGCGGACGGCCGACGCCGGGCTGACGCCGTCCGCGGCGCGGCTGACGACCCGGGATATCGAGGCGATCGGCTTCGAAGCGGTTCGGGTGCTCGTCCCCGGCGCGCAGCCGCTGTTTACCGGCGAGCCATTCTTCGGCGAACGGGCCCGGACCGTCCCGGCGGATCTCGGCTTCGAACCACGCCTCGAGCGGGCGTTCCATCCATACCCCTGACCGGTCCGGCAGACGCGAGGATCGGCGGCGAAGACGCCGTCGGCTCGGCGGGTCGATTCGGTTCGAATCCGGCCTCGAGAATCTTCGCTGTGGGGCTCGATCGCTGGTGGGCCGTTAGTCCGTCGACTCGTTCGGCGTTTCGTTCGCCGTCTCGTTCGGATCGCCGCCGCTCGGGTCGGACGCGTTCGCCTCGGGATCGCCCGTTCCGGGCTCGGCGGTCGGACTCGCCTCGTCCGTTCCGTCTCTCCGATCGACGTCCAGAATCAGGTCCTCGTCGGTGAGCCGAACGGTGACGGCTTTCGTACTCGAGGTGATCGTGACTTCCTTGAACGTCTCTTCGTCGGCTTCCCGTGCGTATCTGGTCACGCGCAAGGTCTGCTCGGTCGCGTCGAGATGGGGCAGCGACGCCGACTCGTTCGCCGTGACCGTGTAACTCTCGTCGTAGGTCTGGCGGTTCGTCCCGGTCTCGTAGGCCTCGAGCGTGAGGTCGTAGTGGCGGTCGGACTCGCTGTGGACCTCGATGGGCACCAGCCCCTGAAAGCTGCCCTTATAGTGCTCTCGTAAGTTCTCGATACAGCCCGAGAGTCCCGCGACGGCGGTCACCCCGGCGGTTCGAAGTGCTGTACGACGGTTCACGTGTGGCACTCGGGGGCGGACGACCGTAGGCGTTACTCTTCGGGGCAGTGACCCCGCCGATCGCACCCGTCTGATATCCTCTCCCACGGGATTTTTGCTGCAGGAGCCAAACGACGGAATATGGAGAAAGTCGCGATCGACGACGTAGATACCGAACTCAATCCGATGGGCGTTCACTCGGTTAGACGGCCGATTTCGGACACGCTCGGGTTCTCCGACTTCGCGATGAACTACTTCGAACTCGAGCCTGGCGAGTCGTTCTCCGGCGGGATGCACACCCACCACGATCAGGAGGAGGTCTTCTACGTACAGGAGGGGACCGCGACGTTCGAGACGCGCACGTCGCAACGCGACGCGGACGACGCGAGCGAGGAAAAGAGCGAAGTCACCGTCGACGAGGGCGAAGTGATCCGGTTCGAGCCCGGCGACTTCCAGCACGGCTACAACGACACCGACGAGCGAGTCGTCGGCTTCGCCTTCGGCGCGCCCGAATCGAAACACGATTGGGACCAGATCGAGTCGCTGGTCTACTGCCGGGACTGCGAGGCAGAAACCGCCCACGGCCTCGAGCTCACCGACGAGGGGAACTTCCGGATGACCTGTACCGAATGCGGCCACGCGTTCGTCCCCCAGTGATCCGAGCCGGAGGGGAAGGTTGTTGATGTGGGGCCGATAGCATCAGCATATGGCTGCACAAGACAGTTCGAGTGAGGGAATCGACACGACGCTTTTCGTGACCGTTTCCGGGCCGCCGGGCTGTGGCGCGACGACGCTCTGTGAACGGCTCGCCGACGCGATGGGCTGTCCGTACGTCTCCGGTGGGGACATCTTCCGCGAACTCGCGGACGATCGGGATATGAACCTCAATCAGCTCACCGCGAAGGCCGACGAGGACGACGATATCGACCGCGCCTTAGATCAGCGGCTCCAGCAGATCGCCGAGAAGTGGGGGATGGCCAACAAGCCGTTCATCCTCGAGTCCCGGCTGGCGGGCTGGCTCGCCGGCGAACGCGCGGACCTGCGGATCTGGCTCGACGCGCCCGAGGACGTGCGTCTCGATCGCATCGACGACCGCGGCGAGACCGACGCGGAGATGCGCGTCCGCGAGGTCAGCGAAGCCGGCCGCTATCAGTCGTACTACCAGATCGACATCGGCGACCGGTCGTTCTACGACCTCCACATCAACACCGCCCGCTGGAGCAAGTCCGCCGTGTTCACCATCGTCCGATCCGCGATCGAGGAGTACGATCCGGAACTCGACGAGGGATCGTTCACGACGCCGATGATCGATCCGTAGGTCGGAGTTTCGATCAGAGCGGTACCACACCGTCTCGGTCGGAAGCGGACGACCGCGATGGCCACGTTATCGCGGTCGCGATTCCGCCACGGGTTTTTCGCTACTCGCTGTCCGGCGAGTAGTTCGGCGCTTCGTCGGTGATGACGACATCGTGGGCGTGGCTCTCGGCCTGTCCGGCCGCGGAGACGCGGACGAACTCGCTGCGCTCTTTGAACCCGGGGATGGTCTCCGCGCCGACGTATCCCATGCCCGACTGCATGCCGCCCGCGAGCTGGTGGAGTTCGGACTTCAGCGTGCCCTTGTACGGCGTCGCCGCCTCGACGCCCTCGGGGACGTACTCGTCTTCCTCGTCGGGTTCGTCCTTGAGATATCGGTCGCTGTCGCCGGATTTCATCGCGCCGACCGATCCCATGCCGCGGTACTGCTTGTACTTCTTGCCGTTCATCGTGACGACCCGGCCCGGCGCTTCGTCGGTGCCGGCGAAGTAGGAGCCGAGCATGACCGCGTCGGCACCGGCCGCGACCGCCTTGATCGCGTCGCCGGAGTACCGGATGCCGCCGTCGGCGATCACCGGTACGTCGTGTTCGGCGGCCACGTCGGCGACCTGCGCGACGGCCGTGATCTGGGGCATCCCCGACCCCGAGACGACGCGCGTGGTACAGATCGACCCCGGACCGATGCCGACCTTGAGACCGTCCGCGAAGTCGACGAGGTCCTCGGCCGCCTCTCGAGTGCCGATGTTACCGACGACGACGTCAGCGTCGACGGACTCCTTGATCGCTCGAGCGCCGTCGATGACGTTCAGGTTGTGCGCGTGCGCGGTGTCGATAAACAGAACGTCCGCGCCGGCCTCGTCGGCGGCCTCGGCGCGGTCCTGCTCGAACGGACTGACGGCGACGCCACACCGCAGTCGGCCGTCCTCGTCGCGGACCGCCTCGCCGTACTCGCGGCGCTGGAGAATGCCCTGCATCGTGACGAGGCCAACGAGCAGGTTCTCGTCGTCGACGACGGGGACGCGCTCGATCTTGTGCTCGTACATCAGGTCGAACGCGTCGCGGGCGTCGATGTCCTCGTGGGCCGTGATGACCTCGTCGGTCATCGCTTCGGTGACCGGGTCGTCCTCGTTGACCTCGAGGTGAGGTCGGATGTCCGTACTCGAGATGATCCCGAGGACCTCGCCGTTGGTGTTGACGACGGGTGCGCCGCCGACGCCGCGACGGGCCATCCGTTCGTCGACCTCGCGGACCGTCATTTCGGGGTCGGCGGTGACGACCGAATCGAGGGGGATGATGAGTTCGTCGGCGCTCTTGACGCGGCCGATCTCCTCGACCATCTCGTCGATGTTCATGTTGCGATGGAGGACCCCGAGGCCGCCGTGGCGGGCCATCGCGATCGCCATGTCGCTCTCGGTGACGGTGTCCATCGCGGCCGAGAGGATCGGCACCGAGACCTCGACGTTTTTCGAGACGCGGGACGTGAGGTCCGCGTCGTCGGGTTCGACGCGGCTCTCCTTCGGACGGAGAAGGACGTCATCGAACGTTAGCGCTTCCGGTACCTGCAGTTTCGAAGAATAGGGCTCGTGCTCGGGAACGTCGTTCGCCATGTAAACCGTCCGGACCCCCGGGCAAAAAGCGTTGCGAGATGAAATCAGTTGCGAACGGTTGACGGGGCTCGCAACGGCCGATTCGTCTAGTCGCGTTGGAGCGCCTCGCCCGGTCGCGGTCCGGTTCCGAATCCGGGTGCGGTTCGGATTCGGAACCGGCTCCAGTTCGCGAGTTCGGCTCTCGTCTGCGAGTCGTCCCCGTCGCGTCTTTCATCGTCGTGCGTGACAGTCCATTCGATCGCCGATACTCGAGGCGATCTCCCCGACGGGTACACAGATCGCTGCCAGACCTGTGCATTTCAGTACGAATCTGTCCGCTACTGGCGAAACAGTTCCGGGTCGTGAAATCCCGTCTCACACAACGTTTATTGACAGTCCTCTCGTTTCCCCGAGTATGTACGCTGTGAGTGCAGCCGTCGCCCGAACCGCTGGCCGGACGAGTTTCGACTCCGTCGCTGCCCAGTTCGGGAATTTTACACCAAAACTCACAGCGCGAGGCCCGAAATTCGATGCGATCGACCGGTGTGCGGACCGGTCGGTACGGGACCGCCCGTCATATCGCCCACAGGCCTCGGGTCACGGCCATCGGCCCTGACCGATGAGTACGTCACAACACCCGGTCGCGCTCCAGATGGAGCGCATCATCGGGGGTGATGCCAAGCTCCTCGCGCTGGTGATGATGCTGCCGTTAGTCGACGGCGTCTTCCCCGCGTTGATCCTGGCCGGAGCGCTCAACGAGCCGCTGGGTGCGATTCAGGTCGGCCTGCTGATCTTCGGCGGCAGCGCCACCGTCGCCGTGATTCTGGCGGAAATGGACGGTACGCCCCGCGAACAGGCAACGGTCGTCCTGCTCGTCGGGATCCCGCTGATACTGCTCGCGGCGGTCCAAGCCGCGCTCGCGCCGGCGATCGAGAGCGTGCTCGACATCGACATCTTCGAGCGGTTCGCGGCGCTTGTCATCCTCGCTATCGCGGCCAAGACCGCCAGCGCGACGATCGGCGACTACCTTCCCAACCCCGTCGTCGTCATCGGACTGGGACTGGTCGCGAGTCTCAATCCCGCCGGAGCGACGTTCGAGGTGATGACCAATCTCGTCCTCGTCGCCCACGCGACGCTGGCCGCCGCCGTCGGGGTGGGCTTCGCGCTGACGATCGCGCTCACCGGGCCGTACCTGCGGGAGTACATGGACATCGACCGGTTCCGCTTCGGGAGCGCGGTCGCGCTCGGACTGCTCCCGCTGTCCCTGCTCTGGATGGCCTTCGGACAGGCCCCGCTGGCCGCCCTGATCGTCGCCGGCCTGTTCGCCGTCGACCTCCCGCTCGGCGGCGACGACGCCGACTCGAGCACCGGCACGGACGACGCGGCCGCCCAGATGGGCGCGCTGGCCGACGGCGGAGAGAAAGGCGACTCGAGCGAGCCAGTGGCCGCCGAGAGCGAGGACGAGCCGGACGCGTATCCGGGCGACGACGGCACGGACACCGCGGGGCGGGCCCCGTGGCTGTAGGGCGATTCTGAATCGAAACCACTTTAGGTCGGATGGCCTAACGAAGACTCGAGGGGTCGTGGCCAAGCCAGGCATGGCGGCTGACTCCAGAGGCAACGCGCCCGGGACGACACTCCAGACTGATATACTGATCGGGCACCTGATCAGTGCTCGTGTGATGACCCTCTGGAGTTCCGAGGCGCACCGGAGATATCAGTAGATCGGGGGTTCAAATCCCTCCGACCCCACTCTCACCTTAATTTTAACTTAACCCTTCGGAGAGAAACGTCTCGGAGAGAACTCTCTTCCAACGGAGGGATCCGTTGATGCAGCGTTGGGTTCGATCCAATCAAAATCCGCAGCGCTGCCTTGAGTGCGGAGCACACGTCACGCCTGAGTTCCGGCGCGGCTACGGCGACGAGAACGATCACGCACACCGCTGTTCTGACTGTGATACGTACACCCGACTGAGCGACGGTAGTGCGGCAGGCCAGAACGTCGCGATCGCCGATCCGCTTGATGATCCGACTCGGTTCAACGAGAGCTACGATGATCTCCCGTCCCACGTGCAAGCGGTTTGTCGGAGCGGGTCTAGCGAGGTTGCAACCGACGGTGGTTCGCGATGAGCCAGCCGCAGCAGTCTCAGTTAGCCGCCTCGAGACAGGCTGGCGATCGGTCCGAGTCTGTTGTCCTCGAGCACGTCGATAAGCTTCGGTATGTCCCAGATACGGAAGCACCGCACTACGATGCGCTCGCCGAAGGTCTCCTTGAGCCGAGCTCTGAGATCCCGTTCGTCGGGATCGTCGTCCTCGAGTCCGGAACAGCGGTTGAGATTAAGAGTGTCTCTGTCGTCTACGGGCAGCGTCAGCGCCGCGGTCGATTTCAATTGCGTCGAGTGCAGCACGAGGCGCTGCTCGAATGCGGGGGTGTCTACCTGTTCGCCGTCTGTGCGCCCCACGATCGCGAGTTGATCGCCGCAAAGATCGTTCCGGCGACGCAAGTCGACCACCTCATTAGCGTCGTTACCGAGGGGTGGCGCTCGGCAGGTGAGGGGCGCAGCGAGGAATACGTTCAGTTCACGTGGGCGCGCGTGTTCGATCCCGGAGAGATCGAGGACGGTGATCGGCGATGAACGTCGACGCCGATCGGGACGACCGCGACCTCGAGGCCGAACTGGCGAGCCCGTCGGCCGGCCAGATCGGCATTCCTGTCGACGCAGTCTGCGTGGGCTGTGGGCGGACGCGGGTCAAGCGGGCGAGCCTCGAGGAGATAGACCAAGGCGAGGCCGACCCCACGACGCTCGAGGCGACGGCCTGCACGTCGTTCAAACACGTCTGCTACCCGTGTCAGGGTGCGACGTGGTGGAACCCGGTCGCTATCCTGACCGGGTTGCTCGAGAGTGAGCGAGGTGAATAGCGGTGTCCCAAGTCGAGACGACACCGCACGAGATCGAAGGGCGCTGGAAGTGGCCTGACTGGGGCCGCGGACCCTACGACGCGCTCTCGTCGGTCATGCTCGGGCCCCCCTTCGAGGGCTACCTCGAGATTGACACCGAGATCGACGGCGAACCGTGGCACCTCGAGGTGAGCTACAGCAAGTCGGGATTCGCGCCGCGACTGTCGGATGGGATCAACGCTGAACGCCTGTACGAGTGGGACATCGTCGGCCGCGGTCGCGGTGAACGGAAAGCGTCGTACAACATCGGTCCGCGATTCCCGGATATGCGCCACTGGGAGAGCGGCGAGCGACTGCAACTCCCGTGGGAAAATCAGGTCGGCGAGGTCGACGGTGTGGACGTCGAGTTCCACATGAGTAACCTCGAGCCCGAGCGCGGACTCGAGTTGCTCCCGGAGTTCTTCGGGGCGATCTTCGATCACGCCGGCGAGCGGATTCACTCGGAGTATTTCCGGACCGAACCGCATTCGGCGAGCCGGATGTGGGCGTACGAGCGGTACGTCCGGATTCGTCGCGAATGGGCTGAAAAGCTCTCGTCGGCCGGTATCCTCCAGAAGGTCGCACACTATCTCTCCGACCTCGAGGGCGTGAAGGCCGAACTACACATCGATAACAGGGAGATCGTCAACCACCAGAACAGGCTATTTCTGAACCCCACGTCGGCCGGCGAACTCCTACCCGGCCACACCTACGGGCGAAAGTTCGAAATCTACCAGCTGAAGGACCCGGATGCGGTGTCGAAAGATCACCCGTCGTACCACCCGAAGGTAGAGGTCTTGGTAAACAAGTCGATGAACGACGGTGAAGCGTGGGCGTGGGCCGATCGTCACGAGGTTACCGAGCAAATCGAGGAGACGCTGTTGAACGCGCTCCACTGGGAAGATATCCCGCTCGGTCCCGACGGTAGCGGTGTCTACATCGCGGACGATCACTTCGACGCAGTTGCTCGAGACGATCTCGTCGAACTCTACGAAGATCCGACGCCGCGCCTCGAGGCGAAGTCGGACCACCTGTTGATGACGACGCTTCGAGACATGGGCGAGACCGCTCGGGATGTGACCGAGACGGTCGCGACCGACGGCGGTGCGACCGTCGACGGTCTCGCCGACGAGCTGGGGAAGCATCCGGCGACGATCTACCGGGCGATCAAAGATCTCGGCGAGGTCCTCGAGCTAGATCAGGGCGACGTATCGTTCCGAGCCCGGAAGTACCGTGAGGAACTCCGGGCACTCGTCGAGTCGGCCGAGTACGCGATCGAGAGCTACGCCGATCGGATGCAGCATATCATGGGCTTGGCCGATCACGTCGCCGAGTCCTCACCGTTTCAGGAGTGGCTCGCGAAGAACGGTGCCGACCTCGAGTTCGACGAGAACGGCGAGCCGCGACAGATGCGGATCGACACGATTCTCTCCCGACTGAAGTCGGATAGCTTCGAGAACGTCGCGACGATCGCCAGCGAAGCCCTCGAGAAGTGGTCAAAGTCGGGGAACGATCCGACGGCACTCCGCGGGATCGAGTTGACCTGGAAGACTCCCGGCGGTGGAACCGAATCCGGATTCGTCGGTGCGATCGCCGATCGCTGAAGCGGCCCGCATAGTGGCAACACTCTCGGTATCGCTGTTTTCTGCAAATTCAGTTGACTAACTCTATTCTCTATACAATTCTGGTTGTAGCCAGCGCCCTCGAGGGCGGGGTCGGCACCGCGATCGCACCGCACGCCTGCGGGGTCGTTTCGCGCTTCGCGCGAAAACCCCCTTGGCGGGTGTCGCCAAGGCGACAGCGCCAAAAAAATACAGCGCCCCACCCCCGCCTTCGCAGATCTCCAGTTGAAACACACGAAACGGTGGTGGAGAAACATCACCTCCTGCGAATTCCATGGTAGAAGAAATTATTAGGATACGGTTAATTTGATAACCATAATGTCTGATGGTGGTCTGATTGAAAGAGACTATGACGGTTCTCCTGATTCCAGTTCAGGGGGCACCTCTACGGAGAAGTCTCCAGTTGATTTGTTATATAGTTGGCTGGAGGCATTCACTGATGAGGTATTGGTAGATAGGGAGAAATTGGAGATGACTTTATTAATTTCTTCAGATATATTTCTCATAACTTCATTATCTTCTGATGGATATGAAAAGATCAAAAATATGTCCACAATTGGGCTGAAACCGGTTGGTGTTTCTGACGGGGACGCTATTGTTATAGTATATACAAAATCAGAGGATTCAATATATGAACGTAGTGTGAATTATGGGATAAAGGAAGTTGCTACAGGATTGTTGATCCGATTCCACGAAAAGCATATAGATGAGGCAAAAGATGTGTTTGACCCTGAGTTTATCGTTCGATTAGATGACTCGCGAGTGTTAGCTGCTGTAACTGATTCGGAACTCTACGATCCGAATACTGGTATTTTGTACTCTGGATCAAATCAATTTAGTCTTACAACCATTTCTCACTGGGAAAATGAAATTGGCGACTCCATATTGATGACTCAGGATTTGAAAAGAGTGGTGGACTTGAAATTCAGGTCTGATGTGCTATCAGATAGTATGATAGATCCCGATGGAAAATCCAGAAGCAGTAAAGTATCTCTTCCACTCCTAGTAGTTACCGTATCAACAGCAACTCTCTTTGCGCTCTTAGTCGTCTCAGGAGGTTTGTCTATAGATTTCCGATATCATGAGCACATTGGAATAATCGCCCTGATTGCCCTTAATGTGGCAATTTTCTACCAAGACTTGAATGAGTCGGTGGCACAATGAAAAACATTAGTGTCCACGAGCACATTAGGGTGATTTCCTACATTTTTTCGATATTGGGGACAGTACTACTTTTGATGAGTATCTATTTCAATGCTGCAGCCTTTGGAACGTCTAATTCCATCCTTCAAGCAATTGAATTGCTCTCGATGGTGTTTAAGAACACAGGTACTTTGTGTGGTTCCATTGGTGGTGGAGTCATGCTAATATCGGAAGGCGTGAAAAGATCGGGATCGACTTCAAACAGTCGAAGCGAAGCATCATCATAAACTGCTTCTATTCACCTAATAGCTCTTCTCCCTGGGGTTGTACGTCGACAGAATCCGTTTCCCGAATATGCACACGAGCCGCGACTCGTCGTGTGCATATCGCGAGTCGATCCATCACTTGCGCCGCCGTTCTTCTCTGGATGGCCAACATATTTCACTGATTTCGGGCCGAAATGGGTCGTTCAGTGAGCCGAAAAAACTAGGATTTCGGGGGTCGTGTGTACGAGTATGCGAATCAGAACCGACGGCGACTACGCATACCGACGGGACGCGATCGAACGTGCAGCTGACTTCTACGACTGCAACAAGACGAAAGCAGTGGTGAGTGCCTGCGACGACGTTCCGAAGTTCGTCCAAGCGTCCCGCCAGGTCCTCGAGCGCGACGACCTCACCCTCGAGCAGCGTCGGGAGATCGCCGAGACGCTGTCGACGCGAGCGGTGACCTTCGAGGTCAGTACCGAGATCGTCACCGAGACCGAGTGAGTGTTTCCTCTCAGTACTGGTTGCTGGCTGTGAGTAAGCGTACCGCTGGGGATTCGATGTCTCGAGAAACGCCGGCCAGAGACCGGCGTTAGAGCCCCCATCCCTCAAGTGGTGTGTCAATTGGGGTGGGTCTGAGATCGGGTGTTTGACAATATGGCTATTGGCATCACGGTGGGACGATCTCAGCGCGGCGAGGGTCCGGATGTCTCGGGCCGAACGGATCCTGTCGGGCAACGACCGAATCCATTCCTCGCCACCTGAGACTCGGGGTTGTGATAAAATAACCCTGTTGGCCAATTGATATCATGCGTTACAATTAATAGCAGTATCCAAAAACAACCACATGCCTCCGTATGCCTTCCCCCACTTCCGGAGGTCACCCCCACTCCCCCTTTCGCTTTAACTCGCGTCCGGCATTCGCGCTAAAAAACAGCGTTAATCTGGATCTTCGCCTGTTCGGTCCCACGGTGATCGCCACCACCGTGCCACCGGAGCAGCGGAAGGTCGCTCGAGCGAACCATCTTGTCCTGCAGGAGCGTTAAGCCCGATCTCCCGTGTGGTCGGTAGACGACGAAACAGTACCAGCCGTCGCGACGCCGGAGTTTCTCGTGATACTCCTGGTAGACCTTCCAGTTGCCGGGCTGCCCATCGGCGTGTTCGTGCATTGTACTCTTGATCTCGACGGGCGTGCCGTCCCCGAACCTCGCGTCGTGCCAGCTGGCCCGCTCGAGGTCGAACCGTCGTTTCTCGGCCATCCGTTTCTCGACGGCGGTCCCGAAGTGATTGGCGCGTTTCGAGCGGTTCACAGGTCCGTCCTCCGGTCATCGCGCCAGCGCCGATCCGCTCGAGCGACTGTGTAGGTCATCAATCCGCCGACCGAGCCCGCGGTTACCGAGAGGCCCCACGCGCGATGGGTCACCGCCACGATCGCGACGATGAGGAAGACACCGATCACCGCGAGCGTCTGTTGGTCAAAGACGCCTCGCTCGAGGTCGCGCCGGAGTTCGTACGCGAGATCGATAGCGGTCGATCGAGCCACGAATAGGATGGTCGCGAGAAGCCGTGCAGTCATGCCGATCTCCCCCTTTCGCGCGGGCCGCGATTTTTTCGAAATCGACTCTCAAAAATATCATATTTCTTATATCTACACACGCGCTCCGCGCGTCGATATATATACGCCTCCGCTGACTGCGAGACGTTGTGCCCATCGCTCGCTTCGCTCCCGATCGGGAGCGAGCGCGGTGGGCTGTGGGCCTCTAAACTAAAGGGGGTCAGGTTGCGCTTTACGGCTTTCCACCCCGACGCTGTCATGCGATCACCTGCTCGACGGTGTCAACCCAGTCTCGCTTTTCTCCGCCTTCATCGATGTCTTTCCACCAGTTTGAGACGGTAGCGTGGCTGTACGGGACGAACTTGGCGGTTTCGCGGGATGACATACCCTGCTTTCGGCACTCTTCCATCGTCCACGCAGCTACCTGTTTGACCTCGCCTTCGGCGATCGCCGGTCCGTCCTCGTCGCCGGCAGGAGCGTTCCACGACCAATCAGCCTCGTCGTTCGTGTGCGGTTCGAAGTCAGCAGGTGGAATGCCGGTAAACGGCCGCGGGTCGACATCTTGCAGTTTCCCGCCTGAGATCCGATCGGCAACGATCGCCTTCCCCTTGTCGTTGCGATCGGGCTTCTTGATGATCGTCCCGACGCGCCAGAGCATCGGATGAATCGACGATTCGTCGTGCCCGATATAGATGAGCATCCCGTTGTACTTCCGGATCTTGAACACGAGCGGCCCCATCAGCTTCCGGACTTTCTGTCCGTCTTCGCCCGTGCCACTCGCGTTCGTCGAGAACTCGTCACCGACGAACGCTTTCGGCCGTTGTGAGTTCTCGACCGGGTTCCCGTCTTGACCGACCCATTCCTCGAGCAGGGGGTAGTGAGGAATCCAGCCGTCCTCGACGGTGCCGTCGTCGCGGACCCACTCGTCGTTGCGCGGGAGCGTCCGGATATTTGAGCCGACGAGGAGATCGCCGTTGACCCACCGGTCACGCAGCTGCAGGAGGAGGCACGCGAGGTTCGTTTTCCCGGCCCCCATCTCACCCAGCACGACGATCACCGGAGCAGGGCCGGCGACGATCTCCTGCAGGCGCGTGATTGCCTTGATACCCGAGAGGTCGGCCTTCTGGCTTGGGTCGCCGATGTAGTGTTTCAGCGTGACCGTGTCGCCGTTCTCGAGGGCGTCGCGGGCCGTGTGGCCACCTTCTCCGCGGAGGATGTCACGATTCTTCTGTACGTCCATGTAGGTCGCTGCTGCCTTCCCCTCCCAGCGGTCGGGATCGTGATGCAGTGCCCGGACGGTCATCTGTCGGTCGATCTGTTCGTCGCGGACGAACCCCGTGTGCGGGAGCACTTCGTCCGGGTCCCGATCGAGGTTGCCGCGCTGCCACTCTCCAAAGCCGCCGACCGTGTAGTTGTCCTGTTCGTCACTCATCGGTCGGTCCACCTCCATCGACTCGGTCTGTGGCCAATGAGAAGTGGCGTTGACTCGGTTTTCCGCTGCTTCAGAAGCGCTGTTTTGAGAGTGGTATTTGTACGGCCGGTACCAGCCGTGGCTGCTTCATCGAACATGAACAGTACTGGTGGGTCGATCATCTGATTCCGGAGTTCGCCGTCGTGGATGTATCTCATCGGTCCGTTCCTCCGTCGGTTGCTGCTGGCTCTGCTGCCTGTTCGTCAGCCTCGACGGGCGTGCGCGGCCCGTGGTCTTCGGTGTAGTCGTCGACGTACTGCGAGATATCCTTGATTTCGTCCACGTCGCGGGCTTCGGCGTCGTCCTTGGCTGCCTCGAAGCGATCTTTCACCGTCGTTCGCGGGTTCATCAACCCGCGTTCGTCGGCTTCGGCTTCCTCGTTGATGACGTCGCCTTGGATCTGGAGTCCCATCTTCGAGATGCGGCCACGGAGTCGATTGTACTCGAGGAAGGCGTCGACGAGGTCGCCGTGGATGTCCTCGAGCATGGCCTTGATCGTGACGAGTTTGGAGTCGGCGAGCTGGCTGAAGTAGCAGCCGCGCACGACGAGTTGGCCGGTGTCCTCGTGATAGGTGAACTCGCGGACTTCGAAGGCGTCGCCGTCGTTGCAGTGGTACGGCGACGGCCCCTCGACGGTCTTCTCGCTCCAGACTTCGGGAGCGACGTAGAGCTTCCGGCGGGTATCGTCGATGCCGTTGATGTGGTAGACCTCGACCATGTTCCGGTTACGGAGCTTCCGAGCGCCGGTGACGAACATCCCCAGTAGTGGCGGCCCCATGAGCAACAGCGCGGCGAAGATCCCCTTCGTGATCGGCGGCACACCGGGTATCTCCGGCTGGATGATGAGCAACAGCACACCGAGCGTAACCGAGAGACCGAGGACGACTAGCTGACCCTCGGCGAGTACGTAGGTGAGCCGATCGGCCCAGCCGCCGAAAGTGCCGCTCGTCTTATCGCTCATGCCTCGATCACCCCGCTACTCTCCGAGCGGATGACCCACCACGCGGCGAGCGCGGCAAGGACGACTGTCATGAGAACGCCGGTGAAGAGGCCGCTCTCACCGCCGAACGTCGCGAATGGGTTCGCTTCCTGTTGCTCCTCGAGGGCGGTCGAAAGTCGGACGGTGTCGCCGTCGACGGTGACGCCGACTGCCGACCCTCCTTGCACGGTCTCGACGGGGAAGGTGAAGACGTGGATACCTCGCTCGAGGTCGTGGCTGGTCTTCGGCACCTGAATAGCGCCGGACTCGCCAGCACCGGCGAGTGCATCGGAGATTTCGACGGTACCGCTGATGTTCATCGCGACGGCGACCTGGACTCTGTCCTCGCCGAACTCCCAGCCGACAATCCGGTGTGCGTCACTGAATCGAACCGTCTCGCTGTTCTCAAGTGTGTCGGCGGCTGTGAGGTCGCCGCCGAGTTCGCCGCTCTCGACAGTCGCATTCGTCTTGTTCCCTGCCTGTGCCGACGCGCCCATACTGCCCATAAGCCCAAGGCTCAGGACGACTATCGCCAGAACTGCAAAAATCCGTTTCATGGGTGGATTAGGGGCGGATGACGACGATGACGACGACGGCGACACCGGCGACGATGACTACTAAGCCGACGACCGCACCACCGGCTCCGACACCCTCGAATGGGTTCGAAATGGTGACATCCGAGCCACTGTCGCCGTCATCCTCTGAGACGATTTGCTCACGCTGCTGAGATGCTTCCTCGAGCGCCTCGATATACGCTGTCGCGTTGTACTCGTCATAGGTTGGGTCCTTCCAATTCACGTCTTCCACTTCGTTACCGTCCGAATCGTAGATTGTCGTGATGGTGAGGTTACCTTGATAGAACGTCGTCTCGTTGGCCCCGCCATCGGTCACCATCGTCGTGGTGCCATCGAGATTCGACACGTCGTAGGTTTCGCCCTTCTGGAAGCCGTTAACGGGCGTTTCGGACGAGAACAGCAGGCCCTCGTAGGTCTCGTTGACGCTGTTATACTCGTAGCTCACCGATCCATCTTCAGACGCGATCCGCTCGCGCTCAGTCGCACCCTCGAACTCAACGACCATCGTTGAGTCAAGATCGGTACCGGCGAGATCCAGCGTCGAGCGCAGTGCGAGACTGAACCGGTCTTCGGTGACGTTCGACTCATTATCCGCACCGGACATGTAACGCACCATGCCCTCGGCTCCACGAACCTCATTGGGGTCGAGATCGCCGGAATCCATCGCCGCGTACAGGTCCTCCGCAACGGACGCATCGTAGTTGTTTTTGACCGTCTGAGCCTGCTGCTCAAGTTGATATAGCCGCTCGCCGACCAGCCGATAGTCATACGCAGTATCGGCTTCGAGTCCCGCCTCCGGCACGTTCATCACCGACATTCCCGGCACCCACTTCATCGTCGTATCCCCTTCCATAGCGGTATCTCCACCGTTGTACGGCATATCAATGGTCTCGGAGGTTTCGTTATAATCCTCTAAGGACGCCACAGCCGACCAAGAGGAATCGCTACTGGTGACACTGCCACCGTTACCGTTCACGTACAGTTGAGGATAGACCACATCATAGGTCGTCCCGTTAGCCAACTCATAGGTGCCATCAGCAGTGCCTTCCCAGTCCATCGACTCCATATGAGCATCGTAATACGTCATCGTCCCGGTCGAATATGGAGCGATAAACCGGTCATCCATCTCTGACTGCTGCTTAGAGACGTTAATGAGATAATCCAGCCGAGCAGTATGCTGAGAACTGATCTCCAACAGGTTCCGCTGGTGGACGGAATAGTAATCGGATATCGCCCTAGATGCGTCAGCCGACGCCGCAGCCGCCGACTGGTTGTTTTGGTAGGACTCCGCGATCTCATTCCGCGCCTCGAGCGATGCCAGCGTCTCCGTGTCTTGGAGATAGTTTTGGTAGACGGTATCTTGAGCGTCCCACGATTCCTTGACAGACTGCGCTGAAACGTGCGTATCCGCCTCGATTGCCGCCGTATCCTGCGACGTATCGATCTGGTCTGCGGAAAACGACGAGTGCCCGCACGAGATCGGGAACGCGAACCGAAGGTTCGAGTCACAGGTCCCTTCATACGAGCCGTCGATCCAGCCGTCATCCTCCTGAGCCGCCGCCGGCTCCGCCGCCGCGATCGGCGCGACGACCGAGCCGACGAGCAGGAACGCGAGCAGAACCGTGAAGGCGCGATGGGCTATGGGCCGTGGGCTGTGGGCTGTCACAGGAACCACCCCCCGACCGAGATGAGGAGAGTCGCCACCACGACGTAGGCCGTGATCGAGCCGACCACGAACAGCCCGAGCGCGAGGAACGTATCTTCCGCCACCTTGAGCGCGGTCCCCAGAGACCTGTACCAATCCGTCGTACCGCTGAGAACGTTGGAATTCATTGAATCGAACCTCGAGAGTTACTTGTAGGCGATCAGGTAGAACGCCGCGCCGTTCAGGAAGACCGTGAACCAGCCGACGTACCACATCGACTCGAGGGTGACAGCGACAGCTGGGACGAGCGCGCCGAGGACGTTCAGAATCACGGCGAGTAAGAGCACGACCGTCTCAACGTCCGTGTAGTCCTCTGGCGTGGCTTCGTTCGTGAGCCACCCGATCACCAAGACCCCCATCGAAATGATGAACGCGTAGGTAATCTCGGTCCCGTGAGCGCTATACAGCGCGTCGGTCAGTGCGAAATTCAGCGGCTCGCCGAACTGGAGCGTGCCGACCGAGCCGATCGCGAACGACGCGAGCACGAAGATCGGCGCGAGAATGCTGTCTGTAAGGTCGATACCGTCTTCCCGACGCACGGTGTCGGGGACGTACTTCTGTGGTAGGCTCAGTGCCATACGACCGGTCGTCATCCCCTCCCGTCGAAAAGGTCGGGAAAACCAAGGTTCACCAAACTTTATACCAAGGCGGGTTGCCGCCCGCTGCATGGCACTGAACAAACTCAGACGCTTAGACCAGAACTCGCTCGGAATTACCCTGCCGAAAGACGATCTCCGCGTCGAGGGACTGCTCGATGAACACGGCGACCTCGAGGGAGAACATCACCTCCATATCCGCCATGTCGGCGACGGCGAGTGGACGGTCGAACTCGTCGAAGGAATTGGCACATGATCAACGATCTACCTGATGGGCTTGAGGACACTTCGGAGGTGGTCCATCTGGCCCTCGCGAGGTGCACCTGATAGGTAGTACTATCTCGTAGGCCTTCTTGAAACTGTATGATGTATGATAAACAGATATTATTTAGATAATAGAAGCTATCTACCTTTTAGTCACTAGTCAAATAAGAAATAACTGAATATTGACTTATGCGCTGTACTCGTCGGTCCCAATGACGGTTTCGCTCCCGTCGTAGGTTGCAGTAACGGTGACGGTGTCACCATCACTAAGACCGTTGCCGCTGTCGTCACAGGTCACTGTATTACCAACGCTCGTGATACTCTGCGTACTACCTGTGTTTGGACACTCAACAGTCACTCCATTATCAGTCCGGTCGTCTGACATAAGAGTGACTGTAATTCCATCAGAATCCTGACTAAAGTCGAGTCCAGCTTGCGCGCTCTGACTCTGGCCCTGGCCCATATCGAGCACGAAGGCGGCGATAACGGCAGCGAGGATGACCGTTATTGCCACCATCAAAATGACCCCGATGACTGGGCTTACTGCCCGTTCCTGTTCATTACCGACCAACTTATTCCGAACTGATTTTCCGTCCATCATTTGATTCTCACGCATCGTCCATGAACGGTAGGAACGCTTATCCGGCCCCCCGTGGGACCGAAAGATGCAGGGGGAAAGGGCCAACCCTACAACCCCGTTTTCTGCGACCACCGTCGTCACCGATGCTAATAGCAGCGAGGCCACCGGTACCATATAAGCATATGGGATCGTGATTGTTCAACTATACAGGAAGGCTTTTAGAACTGATAATCAGCGGGTGCTATCCACCGTACAGCGGAACCTTGAAACGACGCCGTCTTGCGATTTACCAAAGACATCGAAAAAGAATAGTGATTTGACGACTCGCGGCTATCGACCCACCATGTCCAATCCTGACGCGCTCGTCACAGAACAAGCCCTCGCGCGCACCTACGACGGCGGCGATTATGATGATGTATGGGAGGTGGTCAATCAGTACCGTCGTGCGATCACCTATCATGCCGACAATCCAAAAGCGGGAATCGGTGAGATCGTTCGCGTCGCGGATGCATCTCGAGTCTCGGTCCAGTCGTGGATCGACGACGGGGCAACCCCATCTGTGGTCCAGGGCCTCTACACGGCTCACGAATACGACTGGATTGGTGTCACCTATGAGGACCTTACGCCGCTGAATATCCTCGCTGCGTCCGTCTACTCCTCTGGAACGATTAGCATCCACAACTGGCACCCGACGTTCTCGGTTGACGATATCGAAAATTCGCTGGTCCTGAATGCGCTCGAGTTGATCGGTGTCGGTCACCAAGATGTCGAGACAGGTGCCGATCAATCCGGGCCGGCGGTCAGACCCGCGACGGATGCCGCGGTTCTTGGGCGTGTCCTCTCTGTGCTTGGCGTCCCGGCTGGCAGCAAGGCAACTCCCGATGATCTTTCGCTCCCATGGTATCTCGAGGAGGCCCCCGAGTCGGTCCGCAAACGGTTCGTCGATATTTATCTCGAGAACCGCGCCCACCCGAAACCGGACAGTGCGGGCTTGCAAATCTCGGAGAGCCGCCCTCGATCCTATCGCGAGGAGCTTGCCGAACTGATCGAATCCGTTGCGGGTGAGAGCGTGACTGCCACCGATAGTACAGTGATGATTTCTGCGGATGCGGCGCGTGCGCTTGGCCTCGAGTCCGAGAATACGGCGTGATCGGTACCGTCGCGAACTCGAGCCCATCGAGAGTGGGAAAACAGTACGTCGATGAACTGCTCTTGGCACCTCGCAACTATAGAACCCATTCACCGCCGATGAAACAATCAGTAATTAATAGATAGTCTGATAATGTCATCTCATGATTACGGATGCTCGAGCCCTCAGACCATCTCATATCCCGAGTGATCTCCACCACCGGGACGCGAAAATCGAGCAGTTGGCCGACGCACTCCGGCCCATCGCGGACGGAGACACCGGTGAGAACGTACTCGTCTTCGGTCCAAGCGGCACGGGGAAGACGACCCTCGCGAGGTTCGTCGTTCGCGAACTCGAGCAGGAGACGCTCGACTTCCGCTGGGGCTATCACAACTGCATCTCCGGCTCGTCGAAAGCCGAGGTCCTCCACGGCGTGATGCGCGATGCTGACCTCGGTGCAAATCTCAAGAAGTTGGGTTCGCCGACGAGTGCGTTCATCGATCGGCTCCGCGAGAGCGACAAGCGCGTTGTCGCGATCATCGACGAGGTCGATGTGCTCGAGGACGACACGACGTTGCAGGCGCTCATCGATGTGCCGAACGTGACGATCGTCGCGATCACGATCGACGAGGACGACCTCTTCGCACACCTCGATTCTCGCGTTCGGAGTCGGCTCCGGAGTTCGGAGACGATCACGCTGGATCGGTTCAACCACGAACAGTTGGTCGACATCCTCCAAGCTCGTATTCGGGCCGGGTTGCGGCCGGGCACGATCTCCAGCGACGCGATCGACTACATCGCCGATATCGCTGCCGGCGACGCTCGCGAGGCGATTGGACTCCTTCGGAGTGCATCGCGGTCCGTCTCGCGGGACGACGACCGTTCGCAGATCACGACCGAGGTCGTCGACGACGTTCGTTCAGCTGCCCTCGAGGAGATCCACCTCGAACGCGTCGAGGACCTCGGGACGCACAAGCGGTTGCTCTACGATATCATCGAAGCGGCGCGGAAGGTCTCGGGCTCGCAGTTACACGAGACCTACGAACAGCGCGCGCAGAACCCGAAGGCCAAGAGCACCCGTCGACGGTACCTCGCGAACCTCGAAGAGAAGTACGGGTTGATCGAATCGAACGGAAACGGGAAGGGAAAGGTCTACGCCGTCCCCGACTTCTGAGTTTTCCGTTCATTCCGTCCGTTTTCCGCTCATCGGGATAGCGACTCTGTAACGCCTACTATTGTCCTCGAGAGCAGTTTTCGACCGTTTTCCGTTCATCTCCGCTCTGGTCTTATCCATATCTGCGGCTTTCACTCGCCCATGTCTGTTCGAACAGGCCAGTCGAGATCGGGCGAATCGCGGTTGAGTACGGAACTCGAGGACGGCCGATCCGTCGACGTCGAGATCACCGGTTCGCCGGACAACAAGAAACGGATCGATGTTCGCGTCGAGCGCGGGCGGCACTGGGTGCTCGCGGTACAGGACCAGGTCGCCGGCCTGATCCTGACGCTGAACGAGAACGGCCAGCGCATCGATAATGAGATCCCCAGTTGGCTCGAGCCGCTGCTCCGACGACTCGGACTCAAGGGGATCGAAGCGTGACGGATTCAGTCTTCCGTGGGCTCGAGAGTCTCGGCGTCGACTTCTCCGGCGAGATACTGCTCCCCAAGGTCCGTGATTTCGTAGTATCCTCGTTCGACACGGGTAACAAGCCCGTATTCAAGCAGAACAGAGAGACGCCGGCTCACATGGCTTCGAGACTTCCCGATGTTCTTTGCGACCACCTGTGGAGACAGCAACAGACCCGACTCGAGGATTTCGAGGATTCTCTCATCGGTTGGCAACTGCATCCAGTCTCCAGGCTGTCGCATTGTTTCTGGGTCCAATACCAGATTCTTACCGGTATCGATACGTCAGAATCTTGCAACCAATACGGGATTGATTTGCAACGAATTAGTGATAAAGTATATGATGGTGTAGTCACGACTGATCCGGTAACGCGAGTTTCACGTGGGCCCGACTGTCCGTTGGGTCCGCTCGGAAAATGCGGTCCGGTGCTTAGGACACCGGGTCCGCGCGGCTCGCGTAAGTGTGGTACGCAAGCCATGTACGACGACAATTCGCGGGGTCTTGAAAGCCCCGACACGACCGACGCATCGACTGCTTCTGACCAGCGACTCGTGGCCGACGGCGGCACGACGTGGGGTGATCTCACTGGCTTCCAGCGCGATACGCTGGCGGCGATTGCTCGCCTCAAGCGCGACGACGAGACCAGTTACGGGCTCGCGATCAAGCGCCGTCTCGAGCGAGATTACGACGGAGTCAACCACGGGCGACTCTACACGAATCTGGACGACCTCGTCGACGATGGGCTCGTCGAGAAGTCCGCACTCGACAAGCGAACGAACGAGTACGTGCTCACCGACAATGGGCGCGCGCTGCTAATCCAGCGCGTCGAGCGCCTCGCGGACGCCTGCGAGATCGGGATCGCCGCGACCGACGGCTCGGGGGAGGGCGATCGCGCATGATCGACATGGACGAACTCTCTGACGAGGAGATCGAGGCCGTCGTCAACACGCGCGGGTTTCAGAAGATGCTCGCCTACCGTCGGCTCTCCGATGGGATCGAAGTCCTCGAGGACGAGGACCAGATCTTCGAATCGATGGTCGCCTCGATTACGAAACAGCATTCGCAGGTCCGCTCCGAAGAGAGCACCCGCGAGTTCTTCCGGCTGTTCCGTAGCGAGGTCGAGACGTTCACCGAAGGGCTCGCCGACGAGGAGAGCAGCGCGAACCAAGGCGACCTCGAGGACCTCTACGTCGACGACGGTGATCGCGATGGGGAGTGACGAGTTCCTCGCGCTCGAGGCACAACTCGAGGTCCTCGAGCGGCAGGCCGATGCGGTCGAACGACAGACCGCGGCGATGGAAGCGATCGCGACGGAGATGCGATACCAGAACGCGGTGCTGTGCGAGATGGTCGCCTGTCTGGACGACCTCTCGGCTCGCGTCGACGACCACCACATGCCGGACTACCCGCCGCACGATCGGTCCGGGCCCGCGCTGCAGACGTGGATTCACGATCGCCTCTTCGAGCGCGACCAGCTCGAGGACGACGGCCCCGAGTTCCGTTGGGGGAACCCGGAGAACTGGAACGGTGGTGATCACGATGAGTGACGACAGCAGTTCGAAACCGGATGAATCGATCCCGTACGTTCGTGAGATGGAGGTCTACGACAGCGCAGAGGACGTGAAGATCGTGCGATTCATCGGGGACAGCAGGACCGTCGAAGTCAGGATCACCGACGACGTGATGGTCGAGTTCGCCGAGGTCGCCGAGGACGTTTTCGATCGGATTCACGCGGACATGGCGGAGATGAACGACCTTCTCGATGAGGTTCGCCGTGACTCGGTTCGGGACGGTGATCGATCGTGAGCCGGGATCTCTCTCCGCGGGAGGCCCGCGATCGGTTCCTCTCGAGACGGAAGACCGAGAACACCGACCGAACCCTCCGCACCTACGAGAATCGTCTCACGCGGTTCGTGGAGTTCTGCGAAGAGCGAGACATCAGCCGTATGTCCGAACTTTCTGGATGGGACCTTGACGAATTCCGGGCCGATCGGGAAGCTGCGGACATTGCCCCGACGACCTTACGCGGATCGATGGTCGCTCTGAAACAGCTACTCGATTACTGCGAGTCCGTCGAGATCGTCGATGACGGGTTTGCCGACAAGGTGAACGTTCCGACTGTCACACGATCCGAAGAATCGAGCGACCAGAAACTTGCACACGACGATGCCGAGAAGTTGATCGACTTCTACCGTTCGTCGAGAAAGTGGCGGGGTCGACCGGAGCACACCGTACTCGAGGTTGCTTGGCACGTCGGGTGCCGAATGAGTGGGCTACGGGCGCTGGACCTTCGGGACTACAACGCCGATGACCAGACGCTCGAGTTTCGCCACCGACCGCCGTTCACTGGTCTCAAAAACAAGGAGCAAGGCGAGCGGGTCGTCGGTATCTCCGAGCAGGTCGTCGAGGCTCTGGATACGTACATCGCCAGAGAACGCGTCGAGAAGCGCGACAAGAAGGGACGAGAACCGTTGTTTTGTGCCCGTCAAGGCCGTCCGTCGAACTCGACATTCCGGGCTTGGAGCTATCAGGGCACTCAACCGTGTTTGATCACGAACTGTCCGCATTCGAAGCGACGGGAGACGTGTAACTACACGCGGCGGAACTTCGCGAGCAAGTGCCCGAGCAGTCGCGCGCTCCACGCCGTTCGTACGGGTTCGATCACTTGGCAGTTGCTCCAAGGTCTCGACATCGAGACGGTCGCGAAGCGCGTGAATGCCCGTCCGGAGACGATCCGGCGGCACTACTACAAAGCCGGTCTCCACGAGGAGTTCGAAGAACTGCGAGCAGATGTCACTCTGAAACTTGACATTCAAGACACCCATGAGTAACTCAACCGTTCAAAATCAGCGTCGTCAAGCCCTGTTAGTTTCGCGTGGTTCAGGAGAGGTGCGCCCTCCGACCCCACTTCCTCAACGACTATTCATAACCCATAGACAGAGTGGGTTTCTTATAACTGAACCTCTGCGTCGGATTTGATATTTCAGTCGTGGAACTTACGGTGGTCAGCTCTGTCTGGCAGTTCTGCCGTAGGTAGGTTGGTGAAAGTGATAAATTTCACTCCGCCCCAATGCGTTAGTGTTTGGTGCCTATCTGTTGCACAGAATTCCGAATAATCCCACAAGCAGCATTCAAGACAAGAAACTAAACCTTCGAGTCTTAACTACATTCTATGCCAGATATAACTGGCTCAATCATAACGCAGTCACAGCGAAGAACCTTCTTTGTCAAATCTGTCATTCTTGTAGTCGGTTCACTTTTAATTCTGACTGGGAGTGTTATCCGCAGTAGTTCACCATATCTTGGCTACTCTATGTGGGTACTGGGAGTGGGTATTGACTGGTACATTATCTATATTGTATATCGAGAAATGAACGGCATTAGAACTGATATCGAAAATACACGCGATAATATTCAAGAGACAGAAGAAGAGATACTTGAGACGCAAATGAAGGTCGAGAATACGGCCCAGCGGATCGAAGGAATTGCCACTGATATGTATGATCGTCAGGGGAGTACAGATCGGTTTGGGAATCTGGAGAGGAATTACGAGAACCTTGCCGAGAATATTAGCAATGATGAATCTGATCCATACCAGTACTAAGGATCTCTAACCCTGCTCTATTTGAATTCCATTCTTAGAGATATTTATCCGTAGCGAAACAATTCATTACAGCCATAGATCGGATGGCAGAACCATATAAAACAATATTTACTTTAGAAATATACTGAATATATAGTGCAAATAGAACGGTCTATTCGACCAACTACGGAGCGGCAGAACGAGAAGAATAAGGTGTAGAAGAATATTCAACCGACTATGACAACCTATGGTCAAGTTTGTGAGACCGGACATATTCTTAATCATAGTACAAATACCGAATGGTTAGCTGGTGACAATAATTACTGTCCTACTTGTGGCGGGGAAGGACTAACAGAGTGTCCTAATTGTCAAAATAATAAAATTATAGTTTCAGATGATGTGCTTTCAAGCGATGCTGAGCTGACACGAGCTGATTTACCCCTTTACTGTGGAAATTGTGGAACAACATTCCCGTGGGCGGGTAACGATGAGGACCCTCAAAGAATCAACCAGCAATTCGTAGCTACGGATCTTGTCGAAGAAAGGTACTACCAGAATATCGTTGATGAAATAAATAGGGTATATCAAGTAGGAGCAGACAGTGCCACCTTGGTACTAGTCAGAAAAGCAATAGAGAACTCCATCATCGACATTCTGCGGAATGAATACACCCTATCTGAGTCTCATCTATTCTTTGATGGAAATATTGGACAACATCGTGGACTTTCAGAGTTGGTCGATAATCTGGATGATCGACTTGATGATTTCGATCAATACAATGTTGGTACCAATCAAACATTGATAACTCGGATTAACGAATTGAAGGAGAATGGAGACATAGAGGCACATTCTGTAGCATCAAATCATTCTCAAGTAGAAATGGATGAATATTCAGAAAAGGCTAATTTTGTTCTAAATATACTTTTCGAATTGAGGCGCAGAACCTGGGAAGAGAATAATTCAAACTAACATCTTCATTGCGTTCCTACCGAGTATACACTCTCCTATTCGAGTCTTAGCGAGTGTCTCCAAGAGGACAGCACCAAAAATCAGCGCCCTATCCCCACTCCGCTGAGTTCCAGTTGAGACAGATGATCTGAGAGTTATTCCAGAGATGGATCGCCACCATATTTTTACCACATAGCCTCTGATCGAGTAGTATGGACTCTGAGACACTCACGTATATCGTGTCTATTGTGGTGATATTCCTCGTGATTTGTGCAACGATGGCCTTGGCGGTCGCGTCCGGGGCGGTAGACATTGTCACCGACTACTACGGGTGGATGGTGTTTGGGTTCTAATTCTCAGACCGGAATCGAGGGAGATCGCTCGAGCCACACTCCTTTTCCCTGCCGTAACAACACGGCGAGTACGGACGCCGCACTCACGGGTCGCTTAAGGCCGCTGCCGACCGAAGCGAGGTAATGAAGACACAGGAGACGTGGGCCGTCCGCCGGTGTGAGGTCTGCGCTCGAGTGACGATCGTCGAGACTGCGAGCGCACAGCGCGTGTGTGCCTGTGGCAGTACGGCGCTGCAGGAGTTTGATCGGCGTCGATAAGCCGTTGCAGTCCCGGCCGCTTTCCGAAAGCGTTGGTCTCCGCAACTAGCACAGTAATATTTATCAACTAATTCTATAGTTGTGTTCACGGATATGTCATCAGTTCACAGCAGTACACAGACCGACCAGTACGCGCCGACAGTCAACGTCTCGAAGGTCGCGGGGATCGCGACCGCGCTCGTCGCGGTGAATATCCTGTTGATGCTGGTGGGGAGTTACACCCCGCTCGCGGATCTCGGTCTCGTCCTCTTCTCGAACTACTTCATCGGAATCGCCGTCTTCGCCGCCACGATCGGTGGCGGCTTCTGGGTGTCGAACAAAGGAATCCAATCGGGGAACGTTCCGGTCGCAGGCGCCGGCGTCACGCTGATCCAGTTCGGCTATACGCTCCTCGGGTCCGCGATTCTCGTGATCGCTCCTCCTGCGCTTCGAGTTCCGGCCCTCGCCATTACGACGGTCGTAACCGGACTCCTCACGGCCGGTATCGTGCTCGTCGTCTACCGCACTGACCGATCGTTCGCGCGCTGGCAGACCTACTCGAAGGGGCTGTTCATCGCCGGCTTCGCCGCGGGTGCCGTCGGGTACTTCCTCAATCCCATGCTCGTGCTGTTCGCGTCCGTCCTGTTCTTCCTCGGCTTCGTCACGGACCTCGCGTACGAGATCTGGGCCGTCAAGGAAAGCAGGTACGCGAGCCCGATCCGGAACGCTATCGGCATCTACGTCGCCGTGATGGGCGTTTTCATCCACATCCTACGGATGGTGCTGTACGTTCTCTCCCTCCTCAATAACTGATCGGCGGTCCACAGGTTTCGATCCAAGTTCCGACCGTCGTCGCACCCAGTCTCATTGTCCGTCGCTCGTTCGCTCGACGACCATCGTCTCGAGGTGCTCGAGTCGCGTCTCGATATCGGGGTGGGTCCGGAGCAGTCCCCGCGAGCCGACCGCCGTCTCGCGCGGGAGGATGTCCAGCGCGCCGGCGGATGTGGCCCACGTGCGTTTGTCCTCGCGCGGACGCTCTCGGTTGTCGGAGAGCCTCTCGAGCGCGCTGGCGAGGTCGCTCGGGGAGCCGGTCAGTTCCGCAGCGCCGCGGTCG
Source organism: Natrinema versiforme (assembly GCF_005576615.1). Taxonomy (NCBI): domain Archaea; kingdom Methanobacteriati; phylum Methanobacteriota; class Halobacteria; order Halobacteriales; family Natrialbaceae; genus Natrinema; species Natrinema versiforme. Next base: position 2,004,296 of record NZ_CP040330.1, on the reverse strand, counting down.
GCCGCGAGTTCGCGACTGCGCGAGAGGACGGCGATCGCGAGCTGACAGGCCCACCGCTGAAGAGTCGTCAGCACCGACAGGGCGGCCCACAGCACGAGGTGGGCCAGATAGGCGAGCGGCTGGGAGACCAGCAGCCTCCGCGACGGTGGGTCGTCGGAGCCGACCTGCTCGGCGATGAGCATCGGGACGAGTACGAGGTTCATGATGCGGCTGTCGCCGTTGACGAGGTGGCTGAGCTCATGGGCGAGAACGGCCTCGAGTTCCGCCGCCGAGAGCCGATTCAGGAGTCCCGTCGTGACGATGACGGTACCGTTGGACCGTCCGCCGAGGGCGTAGGACTCCGGACGCCGCCGGTCGGCGACGTAGATGTCCGGCTCTGGAACGTCTGCCTGCTGGGCGAGCCGGCGGACCACTTCAGCCAGTTCGGGGTGTGTCTCCGACGCCGGCGCGCCCGCCTTCCCAAGTTCCGTCCGGAACGCCCGGATCTTGGCTCGAACTGGCCGAAAGTACAGGAGCGGAAGCAGGACGGTCCCGGCCGCGATCACGATGGGAGCGGGGTTCGTGAGTACCCAGTGGAGTAATCCGTAGTACTCGCCGAAAACCGGCAACAGGAGGGTCTCGAGCGCGTAGAGGACCGGCAGGAGCACGAGCCACGCGAGCACGCCGCCGGCGACGATCGCCGTGACGGCGATGGCGACCGAGACGACGAGCAACACGGTCAGTGCGACGCCCATCCGCGAGAGCAGCGACAGCCGGAGCCGGGCGCGTCTCATCACTTCGTTGTTACCTCTATGCGACCGATTCCGTGACCTCCGGTAATGGGTGTTCCGCATTCTGTGGCGGAGGCAACGACGGAATCGCACGCGCCCGACGGGGAAGGGCTTATTCGGTTCCCGGTAAAATGTATCGTGAATGACTTCAGCTTCGCGTGCGGATCTCGACTCTGCAGCACGGGTCTCTCTCCGGCAGCAGGAGGTCGTTGCCGATCTCGGGGAGCGCGCGCTCGAGACCGACGATCTCGAGCAGTTGCTCGCCGACGCCGCCGATGCCGTCGTCGAGACGCTCGATGTCGCGTTCGCGTCGGTACTCGAGGTGTGTCCCGAGGGGAACGGGGGACGCCTTCGACAGGGAGCCGGCTGGAGCGACGAGTGCGTCGGAACTCACGTTTCGACCGCGCCCGACTCGCAGACGGGTCGCGCACTGCACGTTGACGGACCAGTCGTCGTCGAGGACCTGCACACTGCGGCGGTGTCGGGGTCCGAGTTACTCGCCGATCACGGCGTCGTTAGCGGGATCAGCGTCGTCATCGGCTGTGCGGATGACCCGTGGGGTGTTCTGGGCGTCCACGCGACCGAGCAGCGACAGTTCACGGACCGCGACGTGACCTTCGTCCGGAGCGTCGCGAACGTCCTCGCGACGGGGATCGAGCACGCGCGGACCGAGCGCCGCTTCGACGCAATCTTCGACGATCCGAACATCCTCGTCGGCCTGCTCGAGCCCGACGGAACGGTACTGGACATCAACGGAACGGCGATGGAGTACGTCGACGCCGACCTCGAGGACGTGACCGGGGACCCCTTCTGGGAGACCCCGTGGTGGATCGCGAGCGGCGGGGACGAGCGAGCCGACGACCTCCAGTCCGAGGCCCGCGAGTGGACCGAACGGGCTGCGGCCGGCGAGTACGTCGAGTTCGAGACCGAACTCACCCGGCCGAACGGCGACCGGTACACCATAAACGGCGTCTTCAGACCGGTCACGAACGACGACGGCGAGGTCGTCTCGATCATCGTCTCGGATCGCGACGTGGCCGAGCGCAAGCGGCGCGAGCGCCACCTCCGCGACGCGAAGGAACAGCTCGAGGCCGCGACCGAGGCGGGCGCAGTCGGGACGTGGGAGTGGCACATTCCCGAGAACCGAATGATCGTGGGGACCTCGTTCGCGGACACGTTCGGGATCGATCCCGACGACGCTCGCGAGGGCGTGCCCCTCGAGAAGTTTATCGACGCGATTCACGAGGACGACCGCGACCGCGTCGCGGCGGCGATCAATGAGGCTGTCGAGACCGGCGATACCTACGAGGAGGAGTACCGCGTCTGGAACGCGGACGACGACCTCCGGTGGGTGGTCGCTCGCGGTCACGTCGAGCGAGACGAGGACGGGAACCCGGTCACGTTCCCCGGCGCGCTCACGGATATCACGGACCGGAAACGGGCCGAACTCGAGGCCGAGAAGCAGCGAAAGGAGATCCAGACCCTGTTCGACGTGTTACCCGTCGGTGTCGTGGTCGCGGACGAGGACGGATCGCTGCTCAGGGCGAACAACGCCGCGAAGGAGATCTGGGGCGGTGATGTCTTCGATGCGGACGACATCACGGAGTACGAGAAGTACTCGGCGGTCTGGGCGGAGACGGGTGAGCCGGTCGATCCCGAGGACTGGACGATGTCGCAGGTGCTACGGGGCGAGGCGGTGTCGGAGCCGAACGTCTACGAGATCGAGCCGTTCGACGGCGACCGACGGATCGTCATGGAACACGGGATGCCGGTCCGAGACGAACGCGGGAACGTGAGCCGCGCAGTCGTGACGCTGACCGACATCACCGAGCGCCGGGAGTACGAACGGGCCCTCGAGGAGCGCGAGCGCCAGCTCTCGGCGCTGATGGAGAACGTTCCCGGGATGGTCTATCGCTGCCGCAACGAGCGGGGCTGGCCGATGGAGTTCGTCAGCGACGCCTGTCGCGAGATCACCGGCTACGAGCCGGACGCGCTGGAGCGGGGAACGGTCGACTACGGCGAGGATATCATGGTCGACGAGGACCGCGAGGCGGTCTGGAACGCGATCCAGCGGACGACGGACGACCGGGAGCCGTTCTCGGTGACCTACCGCATCGAAACCGCCGACGGTGAAATTCGGTGGGTCCGCTCGTACGGCCGGGTCCTCGCCGCCGACGAGGGGGAGCGCGCGACCCTCGAGGGGATCATCTCCGACATCTCCGATCGGAAACGCCTTGAGAACGACCTCAAGGAGTCGAACGAGCGCTTAGAGCAGTTCGCCTACGCGGCCTCCCACGACCTCCAGGAGCCGCTCCGCATGATCACGAGCTACCTGCAACTGCTCGAGGCCCGGTACGACGACGCCTTCGACGAGGACGGCGAGGAGTTCCTCGCCTACGCCGTCGACGGGGCCGAACGCATGCGCGAGATGATCGACGGCCTCCTCGCGTACTCCCGCGTCGAGACGGGCGGCGACCCCCTCGAGCCGGTCGACCTCGACTGCGCCCTCGCCGACGTTCTCGACGATCTGCAGCTCCATATCGAGGAGACCGATGCCGACGTGACCGTCGACGACCTCCCCGTCGTCGAGGGCGACGCCAGCCAGTTGCGACAGGTGCTCCAGAACCTCCTCGATAACGCACTCACCTACCACGGCGACGAGCCGCCGCGAGTGCGCGTCGACGCGGACCGCCGGGGCCAAGAGTGGGCGATTTCGGTCCACGATTCGGGGATCGGAATCGATCCCGCCGACCAGGAGCGCGTGTTCACCGTCTTCGACCGGCTGCACACCCACGAGGAGCACGAGGGAACGGGCATCGGGCTGGCGCTGTGCCAGCGCATCGTCGAACGCCACGGCGGCGAGATCTGGCTCGAGTCCGAGCCCGGCGAGGGGACGACGTTCTCGTTTACGCTTCCGGCGGCCGAGTGAAGTAGCCACTGAACCGATTTCCACACTGATCGCAACGCCGCCGAGCGGTCAGTACGGATCGTCGACCGGTCCGATCTCGAGCCCCGGTGAAGTTACCAGCTGTGGGATACGATCGACGCTCTCAAATAGGTGGCACTCACTACGAGCACGTATGAGTCGGACACGATCCGCAGACGGTGCGTCGGTGCTGGTCGAACGAACGGCCGGGCTGACGGCGGCACTCGGCGCGTTCGTCATGGTATCGACCGTCGTTTTCACGGTCACGGGAACGATGGGTCTTCACAACGTGCTCGTCGGTGCACTGACCGCGATCCTCGCGTCGTTCCACGCGTACCGAACGGGTGAGAAGCGGTCGCCGAGTATCGTCCTCGCGGCGATCCTCGCGCTGCTCGGTATCTGGATCGCGGTCGCACCGACGGTCGCCTTCGGCGTCGATCGCCAGCTGGTACTCGGGATCTGCGGTATCGCCGGTGCGCTCATCGCGATCCTGTCACTCGCCGGCGTGTACGGGAGCTTCCAGACATCGAGCACCGCTGCAGCGAGCGCGTAAGGCCGATTCCGCCGATTCCGTTTTTCCGCGACGTCCGTTTCGGCAGTCGATCGTCACCCGATTTCGATCGCCAGCACACTTCGCAGAACTCGCGGTGAACAGCGCCGACACGGCCCCGAATCCGTCCGATCGAGACGAACGGCATTCGTGTCAGCGTCCGTTTCGTTCGGACCGTTTTTCCCGTTCCCCGTCGTCCGGAGGGCCATGAGCGACAGCGATGTCCGCGTGGTCGCACTCTGTGGCAGCCTCCGCGAGGAGAGTCACACCCGGACCGCACTCGAGGTCGTGCTCTCGGCCGCTGAGGAGGCCGGAGCCGAGACGGAACTGCTCGATCTCCGCGAGTACGAGTTGCCGATCTTCGACGCGGATCGCGATCGCGAGGCGGCCGGCGACGCCGAGAAACTGGCGGCTCGCGTGCGCGCGGCCGACACGATCGTTCTCGGGTCGCCGATGTACCACGGCTCCTACGCCTCGCCGCTGAAGACGGCGATCGACTACTGCGGATTCGACGAGTTCGCGGACGCGACCGTCGGACTCCTCGCCGTCTCGGGCGGGGCCTTTCCCGTGACGACGTTAGAACACATGCGCTCGGTCTGTCGGGCGCTGAACGCGTGGGTGATCCCCCACGAGGCGGCGGTTCCGAACGCGAGCGCCGCCTTCGAGGACGGCGAGTTCGTCGATCCGAAACTCGAGACGCGGGTCCGAACGCTGGGCCAGCGGGCGGTCCAGTACGCGGCGATCGAACCGGATCCGGCCTCCTTCGAGAGCGATCAGAACGTGGGCGCACAGGGGAAGTGAGCGGCCGATACCGCCGCTTTGTCAGGGATCGAGGAGCCGCTGGAACCGGCGCTGGTGGGCGACGAAAGCGAAGAGCGCGAAGACGAGTGCGCCGATGTGGAGGGCCTCGATCCGGACGACGACCGTCGTGAACCCGAGCGCGACCGGCGCTGAGGAGAGCCCCCAGTCGGTAAACCACGCGGTCGCGAGCAGCGCCGACGCACCGGCGGCCATCAACACCCCCGGGACCACCGGCGTGAACGTCACGTCGTAGTTCGCCGGCAGCCTGAACGCGTATCGCTCGAGGACGAACTGTGCAGTGAGGATTCCGGCGAGGAAGGTCGTCGCGATGGCGGCACCGGTGGTGCCACCGATCAGTTCGGCGGCGAGCAGCCAGACGACCCAGCCGGTGGTGAGGACGACCACTGCACTGAGTCGGTGTGGCTCGAGGAGGTCGTCGAGTTCGCTGACCGTCGCGCCGAAGATACCCGTTCTGAGCAGGGAGCCACAGAAGAGGATCCCGAGCCCCGCGAGCGCGGTCGATGTCGTCCGCGAGCCGACGACGAGACCGAACCAGAGGCCGACCGCGAGGGTTTCGACGGCCGCCGCCGAGAGCGCGGCGGTGACCCCGACGACGCGTCGCCGCGTCGTTCGGCCGAGCACCTCCGGCTGGCGGATGACGCTCATATCACGTCTCCTTTCGGCGGCATCCCTTTCGTTATGGAAGGCATTCTCCGAGCCGAGCCACGACTGGCCGCTCCGATGTGACCTTATACCGCGGGAAGATTCCGATTTATCGATCGCGACGGCGGTCCGATCGCAGACGACGGCGCTCGTTGCGCTCGGCGCGACCATCGATCGCCCGCGTCCGCGCGGACGAGTACCCCTCCGCGAACGGTCGCCGGTCGGCCAGTCGATGAGTGACGTCCCACACGCTCTATTTCCCCAGTACAGGGCATCTCTCGAGGGACGCGCTCGAGCCGCCGATCGGTACTGTACACTGCTATCGCCCCGCACCCTGATAGTTGGAGACTCAGTAGACGATCGTTATACGACGTGTTGGGGCGGGTAACTTTACAATAATACGTGTCGAGCCCGGATCACTGACGGAAACAGGGGATAGAACTATGTACGGCGGTGTGGTCGTGGCGGATTATGCCCGAGATGGAACAACAAGACAAAACGCTGTCCGAGCTCATCGTCAAAGAAGCGATCAACAAAGGAATGGACTCTCCCATGCGCGACTCGATTCTCGAGGCCGTCGAGGAATCCGAGGGCTCTCGATCCGGCGGTCGGCTGCCGCTTGCCGGGGCCCTGTTCGGCCTCGGCGCGGCCGTCGGCTTTCTCGTGGGCCGACAGTCGCCGGAACTCGAGGACTCCCCGATCGAGGACCTCGAGGAGCCGGAGATCATCGAGGACGTGATGGAGACGACGGAGGAGACCGGCGGGATGTCCGAGATGACGGAGGAATCCGAGTCGGAGACGGACGACTCCGGCTCGCGACGACTTCCGGGGATCCTCCTCATGCTCGGTGCCGTCGCGGGGGCAGTGCTCCTCCGGCGTCGCCTCTCCTCCGGCGAGGAAGAGGAGTGGGAGCCGATCGAGGAGTTCGAACCGGCGACGGGCGGGGAGTCCGAGGAGGAAAGCGAGACGGAGGACATGGCGGAGTCCGGAGCCGAGGAGACGGACGAGGAAATCGAGGAGTAACGCCGACCTGCCGTCCCGACTGGATTCGACCGTTTCCGGTCGGTCGCTGTGTCCTGCTCGTCGTTTTTGATCCCTCACTCGCGTCCCATCGCCGACCTCGGTACCCGACGGGCTCGAGCGCCGCCTGACGAAGCACCTAAGGGAGCCACGCCGACAGTGTGAACCCAATGGAGACGACCCACCGCGTGTTCGTCGGTGACTCTCGCGATCTCTCGGGGGTGGACGACGAGTCGGTCGAACTCGTCGTCACGTCCCCGCCGTATCCGATGATCGAAATGTGGGACGACCTCTTTACCGAGCTCGATCCCGCCGTCGGCGACGCGCTGGCCAACGGGGACGGCCGCGCCGCGTTCGAGGCGATGCACGCCCAACTCGAGCGCGTCTGGGACGAACTCGAGCGGGTGCTGGTCGATGGGGGGATCGCCTGTATCAACGTGGGCGACGCGACCCGGTCGGTCGACGGCAGCTTTCGGATTTACCAGAATCACGCCCGCGTGCTCGAGGCCTTCGAGGAACGCGGGTTCGAGCCGCTGCCGGACGTGCTCTGGCGCAAACCGGCCAACAGCGCGGCCAAGTTCATGGGCAGCGGGATGATTCCGCCGAACGCCTACGTCACGCTCGAGCACGAGTACATTCTGGTGTTCCGAAAGGGGGCCGAGAGCCGCGAGTTCGAGCCCAAGGCCGACCGCCGGTACGAGGCTGCCTACTTCTGGGAGGAGCGCAACCAGTGGTTCACGGACGTCTGGACCAACGTCACGGGCGAACTGCAGTCGATCGACGCGACCGACGACGAACTCCGAGAGCGGTCCGCGGCCTACCCGCTCGAGATCCCTTACCGCCTGATCTGTATGTACTCGGCTTACGGCGACACCGTCCTCGACCCGTTCTGGGGGACCGGGACGACCACGCTCGCGGCGATGTGTGCCGGCCGGAACTCCGTCGGCTCCGAACTCGAGGACGCCTTCCTCGAGGTGTTCGACGACGGCGTCGACGAGGTCCCGGCGCTGTCGCGGTCGGTCGGCCGGGCGCGCCTCGAGCGCCACCGGGAGTTCGTCGAGCGCCGCCGCGAGGACGGCGAGGGGTTCGAGTACGAGGCCGACTACTACGAGACGCCGGTCGTGACGGGGATGGAACGCGGCATCCGACTGCGCGAAGTCCGCGATATCGAGGGGATCGACGACGGCTACCGGGTCGAGCACGCGCCGCTCGTCCTCGAGTGAGTCATCGCCGGACCGTTTCGATCTCTTCCGTCTCTCGTCCACCCGTTCGGGAGTGTCTCGACAGTGGTTCGCTCGTTGAAACTGCAACCGACGCGAAGTTTTTACCCGTGCCGACCTACCCAGCGGTATGGCCCGCGGTCTCGAGGACGCCGAGACGACCCCGGTACACGCCCTCGTCGTCGGTTCGTCCGAGTGGATTCGAACGGCGACGGCGGGGCTCGCAGACGAGTCGGTGACCGTGACGGACGCGGTCGCGACCGCGTCTGCGGTCACTGACGGACAGCTCGACGCGGCGAACTGCCTCCTGACCGACGACCGCGACGTGTTCGACGCCGTCGGCGAGGCGTGTCCGATCGTCTACGCCGTCGATCCGGCGCGAACCGAGTCGATCGACCGCCTGCCCGGCGATCCCGACGTGATCGCCAAGACGACGATTCAGGAGCCCCGGCTCCTGGCCCAGCGGCTCCGCCGGGCCGTCGAGTTCGCTGCGATGCAGCGAACTGTCGACCGGCGAACGGAGCGGTCACAGACGTTGATCGAACACTCCTCGGACCTGTTGCTCGTCATCGACGCCGACGGCGATATCTCCTATGCCAGCCCGGCCGTCGAAGACGTCGGGGGATTCGAGCCCGACGAACTGTGCGGGACCCACATTCGCGACTATATCCGCCCCGACGACGCGCAAACGGTGATGGACGCGCTCGACGCCGTTCTCGAGTCCGATTGCGGCGCGTCACGAACCGTCGAGTACACGTGCCAGCACGCGGACGGGGACTGGTACGTCCACGAGGCCGTCCTGACGAACCGACTCGAGGACGACGCCGTCGATGGTGTCATCGCTTCGATTCGGGACATCACGGAGTATCACCGCATCGAGCAGGAGTTGAGCGAGTCGTTCAAGCGCGTCACGGATTCGTTCTACGCGCTCGATGCGGACTGGCGGTTCACGTATATCAACGATCGCGCGCTCGAACAGCTCGATTTCGACCGATCGGATATCCTCGGCCGGCATATTCTCGATGTCTTCCCGGAGATGACCGGGACGGTCTTCCAGCACGAGGCCGTCGAGGCGATGTCGTCTCAGGAGCCGCGGACGGCCGAAGGGTACTACGAGCGCTACGACGCCTGGATCGAGGCGCAAATCTACCCCTCGCAGTCGGGGATCTCCGTCTACTGGCGGGACGTGACCGAGCGCGTCGAGCGCGAGCGGGACCTGACCGAGCGGACGGAGCGGTTACAGACACTGGTCGAGAACGTCCCCGTCGTCCTGTTCGCCCTCGACGACGAGGGCACCTTCACGCTCTCGGAAGGCAGCGGACTCTCGAACCTCGGCTTCGACCCCGAGGACGTCGTCGGCAACTCGTTTTCCGATCTGCTCGAGGACTATCCCGAGGCCTGTGCCGACGCGGAGACGGCCCTCGAGGGGGAGACGGTCACCTCGCGCAGACGGCTCGGTGATCGCGTCTTCGAAACGTGGTACCGACCGATCACGGACGACGACGATACCGTCGACCGCGTGATCGGGGTCGCGAACGACGTCACCGAGCGGGTCCAGTATCAGGAGGCGCTCAACGCCTTGCACGAGGCGACCGGACACCTGCTGACCGTCGACTCGAAAGCGGACGCCTGTGAGTACATCGTCGACATCGCGACCGACGTGCTCGATCTCGACGGCGTCGTCTACCGGTTCGACGATCAGGCGAACGAACTCGTCCCGGCGGCGTGGTCGCCGGCCCTCGAGTCGGCGTTCGGTTCGCCGCCGCGGCTCCAGCCGAACGACAGCATCGTCTGGGACACGTTCGTCAGCGGTGATTCGTCGGTGTACGACGATGTCAGAGACGCGGCCAACGTCTACGACGAGTCGACCGCCGCCCGGAGCGGTCTCTACGTCCCGCTCGGCGAACACGGCGTCTTCGTCGCGCTCTCGGCCGAACCCGCCCAGTACGACGACGACACCGTCGAACTCGCCCAGCTGTTCGCGGCGACGGCCGAAGCCGCGCTCGATCGCATCGGACGGACCCGACGGTTACACGACCGCGAGCGCGAGCTCAAGCGACAGAACCGTCACCTCGAGCGGCTCAACGAGGCCAACGAGGTGCGCCAATCGATCGAACAGCTCCTGTTGCTGGCCGAGTCCCGAACCGAGATCGAGCGCGGAGTCCCCGAACTGCTCGCCGAACTCGAGGACTGTTCGTTCGCGTGGATCGGCGAGCCGGACCCGAGCGGCAATCAGCTGCAACCGCTCTCTCGAGCCGGTCTCGAACGGGAGTATCTCGACGCGGTGACGGTAACGACGGTCGACGAGTCGGCCGCCGAACCGGCGGGACGGGCGGCGCGCACGCGAGCGCCGGTCTCCGTCGAAAACGTCGCCGAGTCGGTCCACGACGGCGAGTGGCGGGGCGATGCGCTGTCGCGAAGCTTCCAGTCCGTCTACGCCGTGCCGCTCGTCTACGACGGCTTCCTCTACGGCGTCCTGTCGATCTACGGCGAGGAACGGGACGCGTTCGACGAGACGCTCCGGTCGACGCTGGCGGAACTCGGCGAAACGATCGCCTACGCGATCGATGCGGTCAAACGGAAGAACGCGCTCGTGAGAGACGACTACACCGAAGTGGAACTCGGGGTCGCGGCCGATGCGACCCTGTGTCGACTCGCGGCGTTTCTCGGCGAACCGGTCTCCTACGAGGGCACGACGGTACGGGCCGACGGCTCGGAGATCGCGTTCGTCGCCGTCGAGGAACTGGCGGACGATCCGGCCGAATGCATCGATCGCGGTTCGATCGACGGGATCAGCGGAGTATCGACGATCGCCGAGCACGAGGACCAAACGCTCCTGCAGGTACAGCTGACCGATCCCTTCCTCGGATCGATCGCCGATACGCACGGCGCGCGATTGCGCGAGTTCGCGGCCGACGAGTCGGGTGGCCGCGCGATCATCGACGTGCCGGAGGCCGCCGAAGTCCGCGCCGTTCTGTCCGGGATCACCCGAAGCGGTCCGTCGGTTTCGATGGTCGCTCGGCGCGAGCAGCGAACGGACGATCCGTCCGCGCTCGGCGGCCCCGCGCGCAACGCCTTGCTCGGTCGGTTCACCGACCGGCAACGCGAGGTCGTCCAGACGGCCTACCACGGTGGATTCTTCGAGTGGCCGCGACAGGCTACTGGCGAGGACATCGCCGCGTCGCTGGATATCTCCTCGCCCGCCTTTCACAAACACGTCCGGTCCGCGGAACGGAAGCTGTTCGCGGCGCTGTTCGAGGGGTCGACCGCGGCTGACATTAACTGATTAACCCTCTATTTCGAACGGCGTTACACAGTTAACAATCAGACTCTTTACGATAACTCGTGAACGGGTAAATGACTTCCCACGGACGTACTGGGGGTACGTACAATAAATGACAGAAATGACTTCACGATCACCGTCGACCGCGATGGGGGATCACTATTCCGTGCAATACGATAGACTCGACGACGAACCGCTCAGCGTTGCCGTTGCAGACGCCGTCGCAACGTTCAGTAACGAAGACGTCACCGAACTCGAACCACTCCATTACTCGATCAACGCCGATGCGCTCGAGCGGCTGTTCGAGCCGCGTGCGAACGGCCTGCGCTCCGGCGGATCGGTAACGTTCGAGTACAGCAACTGTCTGGTGACGGTCACTGCTGACGGCGAGATTCGCGTCAAGTCGCCCGAGCGCTAAGGGCTCTCTTTCGCGCCGATAGTTGCGATTTTGACGCTGTCCCTCTTTTTGCTCGTCGTTGGCACGAGTCGACCCCGACAACGACATCCCATAAACGTAAGCGGATCGGTACCGAACCGCTATCCATGACTACTCGACTCCTCGTCCCGACCGACGGGAGCGACTCCGCGAGGGCGGCCCTCGAGCACGCGCTCGATATCGCCGCCGACCGGGAGGCGACAGTCCAATTGCTCTACGTCGCGGACACGAAGAAACCGAGTTTGACCCGGCTCGGAACGGACGTCGTCGACGTTCTCGAGCGAGAGGGCGACGAGATCCTCGATGCCGCGGCTGCGTTGGCCGAGGATCGAGGCGTCTCCGTCGAGACGGATGTCGTTCAGGGCGATCCGCGGACCGCGATCGTCGAGTACACGACCGGCGGCGAGTTCGATCTCGTGGTGATGGGCGCCCACGGCCGGCGCGGAATCGGCGAGTACGTCCTCGGGAGCACCACGGATTGCGTCGTAAACCGGAGTGGGATACCCGTGTTGACCGTTCGTGCGGCCGACGAAGCGAGACGGGTGTATCCGTACGGCGACGTGCTCGTGCCGACGGACGGCAGCGACCACGCGTCGGTCGCGCTGGACCGAGCCGCGTCGGTCGCCGCGCGACACGACGCGACGTTGCACCTGCTGTCGGTCGTCGACGAACTGCCGGAGGTGATCGACGCGGGATCGACGCAACTCTCCTCGCAACTCGAGGAGAACGTCCAGGCCGTCCTCGACGAGGCCGAAGCGACCGCGAGGCGAGCGGGCGTCGACGAGATCAGGACCTCGATTACGGCCGGCCCCGTGCCTCGGGAGATCACGAGCTACGTCGACGAGGAGGAGATAGACCTCGTCGTGATGGGGACCCACGGCCACACCGGGCTCGACCGCCACCTGCTCGGGAGCTTCACCGAGCGCGTGATTCGGACATCGCCCGTCCCCGTCCTGACCACGAGACGCGCGGACGAACTGGAGTGAGCGCCGCGGTGACGACCCGATGGGTCCGCCGAACCGACGGCGAAACGAGTTCGAACCCGACTGTCACAGACTGCAAACGACGGACAATGGTACTTCGGAGGGGACAGCAGTATTCGGTAGTACTCAATGCCTGACCGATCACGCCCCCCGCTCGCTCGGGCCCGATCGATTCTCACGCGAACCCGGCTCCGGGTCGCGTTCGTCGTCGTTATCCTCCTCTCGGCGGCCGTCGTCGCCGGCGCGGCGTCGAACGACCTCTCGACGGCGACGGAAGACGACGTACCGGAGGCACCGTCGACGGAGAACCACACGGTCGTCACCGAGTCCGGACGGGCCGGCACCATCACCGCCTACGAACCCGACGGTGAGGTCCTCTATTACAATAATACGCGGACGAAGTACTTCGACGTCGATCCCGTCGAGGGCGATCCGTTGACGGTCGAGTACACCGCGACGGACACGATTCACTCCGAGGGCTCGACCTGTTCCGAGCCGCCGTGTGCGCGCAACGTCATCGAGCGCGCGAACCTCTCGACCGGCGAGGTCGAGGTGCTCTACGAGCGCTACGATTACAAGGAGACCGCCGGCGAGTGGCACGACGCGGACCGCATCAACGAGACTCACGTCGTCGTCGCCGACATCGTCGCGGATCAGGTATTCATCGTGAACACCGAGACGGAGGTCGTCGAGTGGCTCTGGGACGCCCAGAGCGACTACCCCGTCGAGGGCGGCGGCCCCTACCCGGAGGACTGGGCGCACATCAACGACGTCGAATACATCGAGGAGGGCGAGATGGAGGGCCGGATCATGGCCAGCCTCCGGAATCAGGATCAAGTCGTCTTCCTCGACCGGGAGGAGGGGCTGGTCGACGACTGGACGCTCGGCGCGGAGGACGAGTACGACATCCAGTACGAACAGCACAATCCCGATTTCATCCCCGAAAGCGAGGGTGGACCGGCCGTCGTCGTCGCCGATTCCGAGAACGGCCGCGTTCAGGAGTTCCAGCGCGAGGACGGCGAGTGGACCCGTAGCTGGGAGTGGGCGGACGACCGAATCCAGTGGCCTCGAGACGCCGATCGACTGCCCAACGGGAACACGCTCATCACCGACACCCACGGCAACCGCGTCATGGAGGTCAACGCCTCCGGCGACGTCGTCTGGCAGGTCGAATCGACGCTCCCCTACGAGGCCGAACGGTTAGAGACCGGTGCCGAAAGCGAGGGCGGGCAGAGCGCCGCGGAACTCGGCCTCGAGTCCCGGACGACGGCCGAGAGCGACGACGAGAGCAGTGGGCTCTTCGGAGTCGATCCGCTCGGCTTCCTCGGCGGCCTCCTCGAGTCGATCCTCCCCCATCGGATCTACAACGGCCTCCTCTTCGCGAGCCCGGTCTGGATGGGAGCGTCGGAGTTCGCGGCCGTCGGGATCGCGCTCCTGACGGGGCTGGTCTGGGCCGGCCTCGAGATCAGGTGGCAGCTCCGGGATGCGGGGGTCAGGTTCCGGCTCCCGGTCTACCGGCAGGGCAGGGACTGAGCCCTGATCGTGACCTCGACGACGTCGCTTCCTCGCTTCGTGACGGTTCCGACGCCGACTGCGGTTCCCGCGACAACCGGCCGCGCTCATGCTCAGACGAGCAGATAGCCGCCGAGCAGGTACAGGCCGGCCAGAATCGACTGGAAGGACAGCGAGCCGACCGCCGACAGGACGAGGAACGATCGGCCGTCCATCTCCGATAAGCCGGCGGGGACGGTGAGCAGCCCCCGGACGAACAGCATCGTATTGCTCGCGGCGACGGCGAGACTTCCCCACCGGTCGAACCAGCCGTCGAACCGCTCGAGTCGCGACTCGGTGACCGGGAACCAGCGCTTTCGCAGGACGTACTCCCGCCCGGCACGACGGACGAGCCCGAACAGCAAGAGTTGGCCGACCGTCGTCCCGACGACTGCGAGGGCGACGATCATAACCGCCGTTGGAATCGACGATCCGATCAGCGCCAGCGCCGACGGCACGACGAGCTCGCTGGGCATGAACCGCAGCAACATCGCACCCTCGAGGACGCAGATCCCGAACAGCACTGCGAGCCCGAGTTCCGAGGTGAACAGGGACTCGAGCCAGGGCGGCGTTTCGGTGAGTTGGAGGGGAACCATCGCGTTCGTCGTCTCGAATTTGACCGTATCGGACGACTGAAGTCGTGGGCTTGCAGTTGCAGCCGTCGTAAGTACGTGCGCTCTCGTGGTCTCAGATCCGCGTTCGGCGATCGGAGCGCGGCATAACTTATATCGGGGTCTCAGTCGATAGGTGAGCCAATGGAACTCGGGCTGGTTTTCTTTCTCACCGTCGCGTTCGCGACACACGCTCTCGTCGGCGTCGCCCTTGTTCGCGGGTTCTCCGATGTCGGTCCGCGAGTCGGGCCGTGGCTGGGGGCCGTCTTCGGGTTCGTCCCGGACGCGGACTTCCTCTTCCCGGCGGCGTGGGGGTGGCCGTTCGTCCACCGTGGGATAACGCATTCGCCCCTGTTCGTGCTGTCGGTCGTGGGCGGGGTGTACGCGCTCAGTCGCCGTCGCTCGTTCGCGCTCGCCGCCGGGCTCGCGACCGGGTCACACCTCGTCATCGATTCGCTCTCGCCGATGGCGATTCCGTGGGTGTTCCCGTTGCGGGCGACGTGGACCCCCGGACTGGATGTCCACGGCGTGATCGCGACGCCCCTGCTCTGGTCGGTATCGCTCGGCATCGTCGCGCGGCGCACCGACGATTTAGACGCCGTCAAACAGTGGTGGTCGCGAGACGGCAGCGTCCGAGGCCGTCAGTCGGAGTAACTCGCCGATCGCCACCGCCATCACACCGGCTGACCGGCTGCCAGCAACAGCGACGCCAGTAACGCGGCCGAGCCGGCGAGCAGAAACGCGCGATTGATCCGGCCGTTCTTCGATTTGAACCACTCGAGCGTGACGTGGACCCGCGAAAGGGGCGCGAACGGCGAGATCCCCATCGGCGTCACGATATCGCCCGCGAGGTGTGCGAGAATCCCGCAGGTCCCGACGACGAAGCCGAATCCGAACCCGAAGCCGCCGTCCGCCCCGAAACTCGAGCGAGCGACGAACACCGTACCGATCCCCGCCACTGAGCCGAACAGGAGAGCGAACCAGACGGTGTGGGTCGGGCCGCGGTGGTCGATCCGCTCGACGTTCTGGTCGATATCGGGGAGGTTCGCCGCCGCGAGCGCGAGGACCGCGCCCCAGAGCGCCAGTTCGAGCGAGTAGAACGCGCTCACCAGCGGCACGAACGGCGCGTACAGAAGCGCGTTGAATCCGGCGTGGCCGTCGCGATACATCGGTCTCGAGTCGTCTCTCTCTCTCTCTCACTCGGGGATCGGACGGGTTAACTGCTCGGCCGGCGTGGCCGACTCACAGGACGTTTCGCATCCCCAACGCCGACACCGAGGCCCCGCCGACGAGTATCGGCATCCAGTAGACCGCGCCGCGGAAGATCAGGACGGCCGCGGTGACGATCGACGCTTCGATACCCGTCGTCGGGACGAGCAGCGTGACGAACGCGGCCTCGATCCCGCCGAGCCCGCCCGGGAGCGGGGCCGCACCGGCGATGTTCGCGAGCGGGATCACGAACAGCAGGATGTACGGCGGGACGCTGTAGCCGAGAGCAGCGAAGGCCGCCAGCAGCGCGGCCACCTGAAAGAGCCAGCCACACAGCGAGAGCCCGACCACGGCACCGAGTCGCCAGCGGTCCGTCGCGATCCGCTCGATGTTCTCGAAGAACCGCCCCATTCGGTCCGCGAGGTCGTCCTCGAGCGTCTCCGAGTCGAATCGCTCGAGGCCGAGCCTGCCGAGACGGGGCGCGATGATGGCCGGGAGTCGGTCGATGATCGTCTCGCGGTATCGCCAGACGAGGCCCATGACGAGCAGGATGCCGCCGATCAGCACGACGGCCGATCCGACGGCCGTCTCGAGGCGGTCGCCGACGGCGGCGGTGGTCGCGTAGTAGCCGACCCCCACGAAGACGAGCGATATCGAGGGGATCACGTTGAGGACGTCGACGCTCGCGATCCCGACGAGACCGGTCTCGTAGCGGGAGCCGGAGACCTTCGAGATGAGCAGCGCCGCGATCGGTTCGCCGCCGGCCTGTCCGAACGGGGTGACGTTGTTGGCGAAGACGGCACCGGCATAGACGAGAAACGACTTGCCGAGCGGGATCTCGACGCCGAGCGTCCCGAGAACGGTCCGGAGCATCAGACTCCAGACGGCTAACCAACAGAGCGCGAGGGCGAACGTCGCCGCGACGAGCGACGGCCGCGCCGAGAGCAGGGAGTCGAGGATAGAGCGCGCGCCGACGATGAACACGAGGACGGCAAACACCGCGATGGCACCGAAGGCACCGATGAGAAACGTGCGCCGGTTTCGCTCGTCCATGGCTGGTATGGAATCTCAGTCGACTTGAAACGTCTGATCGATCGCGGCGAGCGGGCTCGGTCGCCTATCGCGATCCGCCGTTTCGGGCGATCGAGACGCTCGGTCCTCCGGTAGGACAGGCCCCCTCGAGCCGTTCCGAGAAGCCGGTCTCGTCTCCGCTATCGACGGCCCCTCCCTTCAGGGTATCCCGTTCAATGACTCACTACGGCGCCGGCGAGACGATTCCGATACCGTACCGGCTCCATAACAAATTGTGCGCCCGGTCGAATGCACCCAGTGAGTCACCTGAACTCTTCTGCCGTCCCGTCAGCGCCCGCTCTCCGATGCAGTAACGGGGTGGGCTCACGGTCGACCGCTCGCGAGACAGCAGCCGTACAGGGGACGGGGACGGCGATGGAGACGGAACCCGGCACCCGCCAGTCGAACGTCCTCTTCGTCGTCCTGGATACGGTCCGGAAGGACCGTCTCGGGCCGTACGGCTACGAGCGGGGGACGACGCCCGAACTCTCGGCGTTCGCCGAGGAGGCGACCGTCTTCGAGTCGGCGGTCGCGCCCGCGCCGTGGACCTTGCCGGTCCACGCCTCGCTGTTTACCGGCCTCTACCCGAGCCAGCACGGGGCCGATCAGGGGAGTCCCTACCTCGACGACGTCACTACCCTCGCGTCGGTGCTGTCGGCGGCGGACTACGACACGGCGTGTTTCTCCTCGAACGCCTGGATCACCCCCTACACCGGCCTGACCGACGGCTTCGACGCCCACGACTCGTTCTTCGAGGTCCTGCCTCGAGACGTCCTCTCGGGGCCGCTCGCGAGCGCGTGGCAGGCGATCAACGACAACGATTACCTCCGAGAGATGGCGTCCAAACTCGTCAGGCTCGGCGCGATGGCCCACGAGAAACTCGCCAGCGGCGAGGGGGCCGACACGAAGACGCCGTCGGTCATCGACCGAACGAAGTCCTTCATCGACGACAGCGAGAGCGACGAAGGCTGGTTCGCGTTCGTCAATCTGATGGACGCGCATCTGCCGTACTACCCGCCCGAGGAGTACCGCGAGGCGTTCGCCCCCGGTGTCGACCCAGATACGGTCTGTCAGAACTCGAAGGAGTACAACGCTGGCGTCCGGGACATCGACGACGAGGAATGGGCGGACATCCGGGCGCTGTACGACGCCGAAATCGCACACATGGACGCCGAACTCGGTCGCCTGTTCGACTGGCTGCGCGCGACCGGCCAGTGGGAGGAGACGACCGTCGTCGTTGCGGCCGACCACGGCGAACTCCACGGCGAACACGACCTCTACGGCCACGAGTTCGCGCTCTACGACGAACTCGTCAACGTTCCGCTGCTGGTGAAACACCCCTCCCTCGAGGCCGAGCGGCGCGACGATCTCGTCGAACTGCTCGACTGCTATCACACGACGCTCGACGCGCTGGCCGTCGATCCCGACGCCGCGGTCGGCACGGGCGGGGACGACGTCCCCGTCGCCCTCGACCCGACGCGGTCGCTGCTCTCGAGCGAGTACCGAGCGTTCGACGGCGTCTCGGATCCGGACCCCGGCCAGCGAGCCGTCCTCGAGGCCGACGGCAACGCCGACTACGCGTTCATCGAGTACGCCCAGCCGGTCATCGAACTCCACCACTTGGAGCAGAAGGCGAGCGAGGCCGGCGTCACGCTGCCGGCGGATCACCGGGCCTACTCGCGGCTCCGCGCCGCGCGGGGCACTGACCGGAAGTACGTTCGCGCGGACCTCGTTCCGGACGAGGGCTACCGGCTCGACGACGATCCGAGCGAGGAGTCGCCGGTCGATCCCGCGGACGACGACCGCGTCGCGGCCACCGAACGGGCGCTCGCCCGGTTCGAAGACGCCGTCGGCGGCGCGTGGGACGATCCGACCGAGACCGACGCCGATGCTGGGGACGCGCTCGAGGAGGCCGACGAAGCGACGCAGGATCGGCTCCGCGAACTCGGCTATCTGGAGTGAACGTCGTCCTCGATCCGGCTGGCGAAACCCTGGGCAAGCGTGGCGATCCGTCGGATCGAGCGAGTCGGTTCCGGTGACTTTCAGGAACCAATAAGAATACAGTGGTCGACTCGAAAGGTACCGCAACTAATGGAGGACCAGCACTTCCTCGAGTCGGAGTGGGACTACTGTCTCGTGCTGGATGCGTGTCGGTACGACGTGTTCAGCGAGGTCTATGACGAGTATCTCGACGGGACGCTGGAAAAACGCTGGAGCGTGGGATCGTCGACCCCGGAGTGGGCCTACCGGACGTTTACCGGCGATCACGATATCGCATACTTTTCAGGGAACCCGTTTATTAACGATCTCGGTATCCCACTGAACGAACTCAAATGGGGGGCCAGTTGCGACTACGAGTGGTCGGCAACCGAGCACATCAGCGACGTCTTCGACGTCTGGAAGACCGGCTGGGACGACGATCTGGGGACGGTGCCACCGGAGAGTATCGCGGAGGCGTTCCGGAACAATACCGAGGCCGTCGAGCAGGCCGACCGGACGGTGCTCCACTACATGCAGCCACACGCGCCCTACCTCTCCCGCGGAAAGGGCCAGAAGCTCAAGCAGATCCAGAAGGGAATCCGCAAACAGGAGGAGGCCGAAAAGGCCGAAACCGATGGCGGCGGCGCACTCTCGTCGCTCGGCGATACGATTCGCCCGAAAGTCGAAGACAAACTCGAGGGCAGCGAACTCGCCCAGAAAGCGGGGCTCTGGCTCGAGCTCGACCCCGCGGACCTCGTCAAGAACGGGACTCGAGAGGCGGCCCTGGAGCTGTACGAAGAGAACCTGCGGATCGCACTCGAGTCCGTCTCGGAGTTGGTCGACGAACTCGACGGTCGAGTCGTCGTGACGGCCGACCACGGGGAAGCCTTCGGCGAGGAGGGCGTCTGGGAACACCACATCGAGACGCACATCCCGCCGCTAATGGAGGTACCGTGGCTCGAAGTCGAGTAACGTCGCAGTCGACCGACCGTCGCGAGCCTCGATTCGGTCCCGGATCCGCGAGTGTCAGACGGTCGTTACGGTTGGTGTAGTCCGGTATGAAGATCAGCCACTACTTCGAGTTCGAGGACCACGTCACCGGCGGGATCCGCGAGTCCGTCGTCCACCAGCGGAAGATGCTGGATCAACTGGACCTTCGGTACACGACGGCACCGACGCTCGAGGCCGACGTTTTTCACTGCAACCTCATGGGCCCCCGATCCGTTTGGTACGCCAAACGCGCTCGCTCTCGCGGCGTTCCCGTCGTCGCGAACACCCACGTCACCGCCGAGGACTTCGGGGATAGCTTCCGATTTACGAACGCGCTTGCCAAACCGCTGCGACCGTACCTCGAGCGGGCCTACGGGCTGGCCGACGCGCTGGTCTGTCCCTCCGCGTACAACCGCCGGCTGATCGACACCTACGCGGACGTACCGACGACCGTGATCTCGAACGGCGTCGACCGCGAGAAACTCGAGGGGTTCGAGTCGCTCGAGGCCGAGTACCGCGAGCACTACGACCTCGAGTCGCCCACCGTCTTCCTCGTCGGCCACGTGATCAAGCGCAAGGGCCTCGAGATGTTCGTCGAACTGGCTCGCCGACTGCCCGAGTTCGACTTCGCGTGGTTCGGCCCGCTCGATCTCTCCCTGAAGGGGCGGGAAACGACGAGACTGATCGAGGAGTCGCCGGACAACTGCACGTTCACCGGCTACGTCGACGACATCCGCGGCGCGTACGCGGCCGGCGACATCTTCTGTTTCCCGACGCACGAGGAAAACGAGGGGATCGCGCTCTTGGAGGCGATGACCGCCGGGAAGCCACTGGTCGTCCGGGACATCGAGACGTTCTCGTGGCTCGAGGACGGCGAAGACTGTCTGAAGGTTGCCGATTCGGGCGCGGACGGGTTCGTCGACGCGCTGGAACGGCTCGACGACCCCGCGCTCCGGGATCGGCTCGGAGCGAACGCGGCCGACCGCAGTGAGGCGTTCTCGCTGTCGTCGGTCGCGAACCAGTATCAGTCGCTGTACGAGGAGGTGGCCTGAATGAAAATCGGATTCTTCACTGACAGTTATTTCCCCGAGATCGACGGCGTAACGTACACGATCAAACTCTGGCGCGAAGTGCTCGAACGGAACGGCCACGAGGTGTACGTCATCTACCCGGACGGCGACTACGAACCGGGCGAACGCGAAATTCCGGTCACATCGCTCCCGAACCCGTTCTACGCCGGCTACCGGATCCCGCTTACCAAACGCACCTCGACGCTGCCCGACCTCGACATCGTCCACTGTCACGGCCCCGCGCCGATCGGCATCCTCGGACGCTACTACGCGTGGAAACACGACCTGCCCACGATCTACACCCACCACACGCCGCTCGAGGAGTACTTCCACCAGAGCATCAAACTCGAGTCGGTCGCGAACCTCCTCTCGAGCCTGTACGTTCCCGTCGAGAACAGCTTCCTCGGCAGTTTCGATATCGTGACCGCGTCGACGGAACGGATCGACCGCGACGTCGAACACGTCCAGCTTCCGGTCGGGATCGATATGGATTTCTTCCAGCCGACCGAGGAAGACTGGTATCCCGACCGGACAGTGATCGGCTACAGCGGGCGGCTCAGCATGGAGAAAAACGTCAACGAGATCCTCCGGGCCGCCGAGGAACTCCCTGAATACGACTTCGTCATCGTCGGCGAGGGCCCCTATCGCGACTCCCTCGAGCGAAACGCGCCCGACAACGTCGACATCCGGGAGTTCCTCCCCCGCGAGGAGTTACCCGCCTTCTACTCCTCGATCGATACCTTCGTCACCGCCTCGACCGCGGACACCCTCGGGCTCTCGACGCTCGAGGCCAACGCCTGCGGGACCCCCGTCGCGGCTACCGACGCGCCGCCGTTCGACCGAACGATCGGTTCCGACAACGGCGAGCGCTTCGAGTACGGCGATCTCGACTCGATGGTCGAGGCGATCGAAACGTCGCTGGCGACCGACTACGAGACCAGAGTGGCCGTCGAACGCTATTCCGTCGAGTACACGATGACCAACCTCGAGCAGCTGTATCACAACGTGCCGCTCTCGAAAGACGAGGCCGCGACGGTCGTCGAGAGTCCGTGGGGACTCCCCGAGGAAGAGCGGAGCTGAGGTGATACTCGGCGGTCGCATTGTTCTCTCGGTACGCTCGAGCGAATCGGATCAGAAGCGGCAGTACCGTTCTGTCTGATTGACTGCTATACTATCAAGAATTTCACGGACAGAGGGTCTGACGCGGCCGAGGAGAAGACCTATATGCGAACCGTCTAGCCTGCCACGTAACCCAACGGACGGGACCGGACCCGCCGTTCGCCACCATGCTATCTCGAACACGCACCGACGGAGGTGACCGGCTATCGATCGGCGGACGCTGATCGCGCTCGGGGCGTTGGCCCTTGTTCTCGTCGTGCTGGTCCTCGGGTCGACCGCGAGTACCTCCGCTCCGCCGGCTGACCCGGCAGTCGACCGGCAGGAACAACTGGTCACCGTCGACGGAAACTCGTCGCTGTGGCCGTACACGAGCAGCGCGACGACGTTCGAGCAGCGGACGCTCGCGATCAACGTCATTGCCGCCGGCGATCCCGCGGAGACGCGCCGTCACTTGGAGGAACGGAGCCGCGGCGACTGGAACGAGACCAGACCCGATCAGGCGGACGTCGGTACGGCGAGCGAGGACACGACCGCGACGGAAAACGAAACTGCGGTAGCCGAGGAACCCGCCGGCACGGCGACGTCGTGGGGGCACGCCGACGGCTCGACCCGATACGTCTACGTCGCCGCCGAAGACGACCCGACCGACGGCGTGTGGCTCGACGAGAGCTACCAGTTACACGACGGCGACTACCTCGGCTCGCGCCACCACATTCGGGCCTACGAGTCTCCCCACGACGGCGACGAGTGGACGGCGATGCAGGCCCATCAGGAACACTGGGACTGGTTCCGGCTCAGCCACACGGTCACCAGCGCCGAGAACTCACAGCGATACGTCGAACGCGAGTTCATGGACCGCCGGTCCGTCTCGACCGTCTCGCGCGAGCATCTGGGCAACGGCCGCGGCTTCGACTCCGACGGCTGGGTGGCGATCGTCGACCTCGAGACCGGGGGCGACGACCCGCCGGTCCCCATGGGGACGGTCGCCGTCCTCTCGGGTGCGATGCTCGTCGGCCGCGTCGCCTCGCGGACCGCGCCTCGAGAACTGGTCGCCCCGCGCGTTCGCCACGCGTTCCTGTTGGCCGGGTCGCTGATCGGGCTCTACCTCTTCGTCAGATTCGGCGCGGTCGGCCTCGAGGCGCGACTCGGCGATCTCGATCCCCGAGTCATTGCGGGCGCGTTCTACCCGCTGCTCGCGGTCGGACTGCCGGTCTGTACGTACGCCTTCGCGCGCCCGCTGGATCGGTCGACAGCATTCGCCGCCGCCTCGGTCGGGTTCGCGACGGCGATCCTGCTCGATTACACCCTGCTCGGGGTGACGCGACTCCCGGTCAACGTGTTCGTCCATCGGTTCTCGACGGCGATCGCGCTCGGCTTCATCGCCGTCGGCGCGTCACACGCGGAACGGATCGACCCCGAGGACCACGGCTTCGTGCGAATGGGGGCGCTCCTCTGGGTCGTGACGCTCCTCGTGCCGCTGCTCCGATTTCTGTAACGGTCAGTGCTCCAGATCGTCGGGACTCCGATACGGCCGCGACCACTGCGTCGTCGCCTGTGTGTAGCCCACGACGCCGACGAACGTGACGACGTAGCACAGCCACCGCGGGACGCCAAAGCCCTGTATCCAGATCGTCATCACGAGCGCCCACGCGACGAGCACCGCCGTATCGCGACAGATTCGCTCCCCGTTGTGTCGGCAGTAGGCGAGCAACCGGCGGCGCCGCGACTCGAGGACCGGGCGGTTGTCGCCGTCGGTCTCGGTCCCGCTCTCGACGGCCGTGGCGGCTCGATCGAGTTTCGCTCGACTCACTCTGCCCCACTGCTTCGCGAGCGGTGGAATACGCTTTTTGGTTCGACCGATCGGCCGCGGCCGCCCACCCGTGATCGCATGCGAAGACGTAACCCGCACGCGACACGATTGTCACCCCATGGCTGCCGACGACGATCGACTCGAGGGAGAGACCGTGACCGGGACCGGAAGCCGCCTGTCACGCCTTCGAACTCGAGTGAGGACAGGAGTCACGGATCGGCTCGAGCGGCTTCGCTGGTGGTACGCACTGCGAGTCGCCGGCGCGCCTCGCTGTGCGGTCTGTGGCGACGAAGCGGCGTGGATCGCGGAAACAGAGGGCGAACCGCGCTGTTTCAAGCACATTCCCAGCGAGGGGATGGAGGCGATTCGAGAGGTCCGACCGGAGGACTGCAGGACCGATTGGGATGCTGTCGCCGACGGCTCCTGATCGTATTTAGGGTCTCTCGAGCGAGAGGGCGATTGTGACGGTCCGTTCGCTCTACGAGTGCATGCTATAGAGTCCCCAGTGGGCGTGAGACACCGGTTCGGCACTCTCTTCGAGCATCTCGATGGTGCCACTCGTCTTCGACCGATGATGATTATAGGAAACATGTTCAGGGAGGGCTCCGAACCACGGAAAGACTCACTCCGTTCGTCTTTCCTGCCTTGCGCTCACTTCGTTCGCACAAGACCTACGGGTTCGTCGCCCCATCTCGGGCACTGGCTTTCAGACTCGTCACTCACTCCGTTCGTGACGTTGCGTAGAAAGCCAGTGCCCGGGGAGGGCTCCGAACCCTCGATCTCCGCATGTCCCAGGTCCGAGGCTCGGCAGTCCTCGAGGGACACGGAGGCTTCCAAGGCGAAACCGCACCGAATCTCTGAACCCTATGAGTGCGGCGCTATGTCCAGCTAAGCCACCCGGGCTCGGTTACGAGTAGTGCGGTCCGTTTCTTTAACCTTTGTATTCGGATCCGCCGTGCAACGCGGACCCACGGAGCGATCGCCCGCCGCTACGGGGTCGGACTCAGTGACAGGACCGGTGTGCTCGCGTGAGTCGCACGGAACTGCGGGTGTGGGCTAGCAATCTTTATCAAACGGTGTTACGAACAGCGCCCCATGAGCGTTCCCGGCATCGTCCACTCTACTCTCGATGGCGAGGAGATCGCCGCGCGGGTCTCTCTCGGCAGCGACGACGAACTCTTCATCACTCCCACGAGGACGATCGTCTACCGTGCCGACGGTCTCCTGAGCGACGAATCGGCCGACGAATACCCCCACGACGCCGATCGGTTGACCCTCTCCGAGGGGCGGCGCAAGACGAAATTCACCCTCGAGTACGCACTCGAGGGCGAGCGATCCTTTGCCGTGCCCGCGGGGAAAACCGACGACGTATTACATCCCGTCCTCGCCGGCGTGTTGAACGGCAACGAGATCACCGGGCCCGGCGAGACGGTCATCAAGCCCTACCGATTCAGCGAACTGACGCTGATCATCACGAGCGATCGGCTCGTCAAACACATCGGCGGTGCGGTCTGGGACGAGGACTTCGAGGAGTACCACTTCGACGACGTGACCAGCCTCTCGTTCGAGGACGGCAGCGTCGCCACCCAGATCGTCCTCACGGCCAACGGCCGGCCCCAGCGGATCAAGGCCCCCAACGAGGAAGCGAACGATCTCCGGGAACGGCTCCAGCGGGCGCTGTTCGACTACCACGACGTCGGCTCGCTCGAGGAACTCAACGAGCAGATCGGCGTCGACGACGAGCCGACCAGTAGCGGCGGATCGGTCGACTTCGGCGGCGGCGTCGACCCGCTCGATGCCGACCCGCCTGAACCCGACGATCGCGACGTGACCGCCGAACAGACGACCGAGACGGCGGACGCCGGATCGACCGATCCGCTCGCCGGCGGCGCGACGGACGATGTCGCGACCACCGAAGCGGCGACGGCGGGCGACGGGCAGTCGGCCCAGTCGTCGGCTCGAGCGGCCGCGGAAACGGACGAGCACGCCACAGAGCCCGATACCGTAGCGGGGAGTACGGAAGCGGAGACCGGGTCCGTCTTCGAGGAGGTCGCTGAGACGGAGCCGTCGGCCCCTGCCGACGCCGGTTCGACGCCAGCGGCGACTCCCGAGTCGGCACCCGCGGCCGAGACCGACCCCGAACTGCTGGAGCGACTCGATTCGCTCGAGGACGCGGTCGAACGGCAAAGCGAGATCATCGAGCAACAGCAACAGACGATCGATCAGCTGATCGCGGAACTCCGGCAGGGCCGATAACGATCACGGGAGCGGCGGAGTCCGTGTCTTTCTCTCTTCGGATTCGAACGCACGATTGTCGGCTCGGTGGACCGTCGATCTCCGCAGACTCCTGGTGGTCACTCGCTGAACGGCGGGACGTAGTCGAGTGCGACCGCAGCGATCGCGGCGCCGAGAGCGACGAACACGGTGCCGACGACGACGCCAGTCCGAGACGGTCCCACGAGCAGTCCGTACACGCCTGTGACCACGAAGAGTAAGGCAATCGCGAGCAGAAAGACGGTTCCGAGCACGTCAAGCAACGCGTCCGTGATCGCGGTTCGAAGTACCGTGTAGAGTTCGCCTTGCGTGAGCCCGTGGGCGTCACCGGGATCGGCGTCTCCGTCGGTATCCGTCTCCATACCGCAGAATGTGTTGATATAGTTATAAAAATGACGGGATCGCAACTCGAGTCGAGCCCGTTCTACCCGTCCCGTCCCGTCACTTTTCGGATACACGAGGAGCCAAAGGGGCCGAGTTCCCCTGCCTCGAGGTCGATGAAGTAGCCGGTCGATAGCCCGGAGCCACAGCGCCGACAGGAGAACTCTCCCTCTTTCGTGATGACGTCACGTTCGAAGCGGACGTACTGGGAACTCTTCGGGCGGACGATGCCGTCCTCGCGTTCGATGATCCCGCGGAGTTCCGCCTGATCGAGGATCGTTCGAGTTACCGTCGGATCGGCCGTGACCGTCTCGATCCGGTCGACGGCGTCGGCGAGCGAGAGCGATTCGTGCTCGAGGCGGGCGAGCAGCGCCAGACCAAGCTCGACGCGGTCGTCGTCGGCCTCGAGGTCCGTGTCGACGCCGGATTCGCGTTCGCTTTCGGTCCGGTCCCCGTCGCGAGTCATTGTCTGTGCTGTCGTCTCGGGGCGAATAAACGTTGCTCCTCCCGAATCCGCTTGCCACCGCTCCGGGGTCGTCGCCGCGCGTCGTCCGTTCCCACGCGCTGGGAATCCGCCGTTCGTTGATACCCGTGCTTCCCTCCAATCCAAGCGAAGCAATCACACGCGGCCGGGGTCGCACCCCGGCGGAGACAGAACCAATGACTCAGACGATCGTCGGTACGGCTACTGAGGAATCGGCCCGGAACGGAGAGCGCGAGATCGCTCCTGAACGGCGGGGGGCGGAGTGTCCGGAGTGCGCCGGGTCGGTCCACCGCGACGAAGAGCACGGCGAGCGGACGTGTACGGAGTGCGGGCTCGTCCTCGACGCGGACGCGATCGATTACGGTCCCGAGTGGCGGAACCTCGACGACGGCGCCGACGACCGACGGCGGGTCGGCGCACCGGTATCGAAACTCCGACACGACAAGGGACTCAGTACGACGATCGGCTGGCGAGACGAGGACGCCTACGGCAATCAGATCTCGGGCCGAAAGCGCGAACAGCTCCGGCGGTTGCGGACGTGGAACGAACGGTTCACCTCGAAAGACGCCGCCGAACGGAACCTGAAACAGGCCTTCGGTGAGATCGAACGCATGGCGTCGGCGCTCGGGCTGCCGGAGCCGTGTCGCGAAACGGCCGGCGTCCTGTACCGCCGCGCCGTCGACGAAGGACTGTTACCCGGCCGCTCGATCGAGGCGATGTCGACCGCCTGCCTGTACGCGGCCGCCAGACAACACGGCACGCCGCGGACGCTGGTCGCGTTCACATCGGTGAGTCGCGTCGAGAAACTCCCCATTCAGCGAGCCTATCGCTATCTCTCGAGCGAACTCGGGCTCCAGATCGAACCCGCCGATCCGATCCACTACCTCCCGCAGTACGCCTCGGAACTCGAGATCAGCGACGACGCCGAGCGGCTGGCTCGGGAGATCCTCGAGGCGGCGAAAGCACAGAGCCTCCACAGCGGGCGGAGCCCGGCCGGGCTCGCGGCGGCGGCGATCTACGGGGCGGCGCGGCTCACGAACGAACGACTCACGCAGGAACGGATCGGCGAAGAGACCGGCGTGAGTCGGGTCACAGTCCGAAACCGATACCGAGAGTTACTGGACGCTTACGGCGAGGTTCACGATCGATAGATGTCTCGACAACGACTCGAGCGGACCGTCCTCGACGCGCTCGCGGACGAGTCGCCTCGCTACGTGGTGGATCTCGCCGCGGCGATCGACGAACATCCGATAACCGTCGAACAGGCCTGTGACCGCCTTCGCGACGGTGAGAACGTCCGTTCGGTCGGCTGTCGTCGGTACGAGATCACTGCGGTCGGGCGTCGGCGGGTCGATGACGCGCAACCGGCGACCGGCGAGTCGGCCGTCTCGACGGAAACGGAAAGTCGGTCGTAACCGCGGTCGGTGACGCGTCGGTGTTTTCTGCGATCAGCCCTCGTAGCCCGCGTACTCCATGAGGTTGGCGAAGATGTCGGTGTCCATCGCGTCGCGGTAGACGATGCCGTTGACCATGCCGCCGGGGTAGGAGTTGCCGTTCATCGCGTGGTCGACCTTGTGACAGTGCATCAGGTAGATGCCGGGGTCGGCGTCGGCCTCGAACTCGACAGTGTGGCGTTCCGCGGGCGCGATGTTGGTAACGTCCTGTTCGTACTGGGCCGCCTCGGGGATCTGCCCGCCGTCTTTCTCGATGAGCCGGAACCGGTGGTTGTGCGTGTGCATCGGGTGGGACATGTAGCCCGCATTGACCATGTGCAGACGGACGGTGTCGCCGTGGTCGACGATGATCGGCGACCCCTCCTCGGGGTGGAGCGTCCGTGGGAGGCTCTTCCCGTTGATGGTGAACACGTCGGGGTTCCGGTTGCGGGGACTGTAGTCAACGTCCTTGCCGGCCATCTGACGGTTCACCCGCGAATCCCAGTCTTTCAGCGTGAAGAAGTACTCCTTGTCCGCGGGCTCGTACCCCTTCGGATCGACGCGGAAGATGCCGTACATCCCCATGTCGATGTGGCGATGGGTCTGGTAGTGGCAGTGGTAGAGGTGCGTACCCGGGACGTTTGCGGGAATCGTGTACGTGTGTTTCTCGCCGCCGTCGACCCGAATACCGGTCGTCGTGGGGACGCCGTCGTTCTCCCAGGTCTTCTTCGCGCCGTGGAAGTGTAGCGTGTGCGGGTGCGGGTTCCCCGTGTTGTCCAGCGTCACCTCGATGTCGTTGCCTTCGGTCGTCCGGAGGATCGGCCCCGGAACGCTCGGCTTACCGTCGTCGGCCTTGAACGCCCAGACCTGCGGGAGTTCCACCGGGCCGCCCATCGAGTCCATCGGGTGGACGGCGTGTCGGGACGTCACCGACTGTAGCGTCACGCTGCCGCCCTGTTCGTCGACTTGGACGACCTCCGGCGAACTCGTCCACGGGAGGTCGGAGTCCGACGACTCCGTCGACCCCTCGTCGGATTCCTCCGGCTGGGAACCCTGCTCGGCCCCCTGACTCGTACAGCCGGCCAGTCCGGTCAGTGCCGCTACGCCGCCGGTCGCAGCAACGAATTCGCGTCGCGATAGCCCCAGTCCGGGTGCGCCGATACGATCACTCATGACAACTGGTCCTAAGAAGGCCCCGTGTATAACGGGTAGAGCAGGTTCTTAGGAATCGGGAAGTCCCGAGAACATGTTCACCGATACTACTTAAACGACGGACGCTGCGCCTCGAGCGCCAGAAAGATGTCCGCGACGTATCCCGAATTCGGGACCCGAAGCCGGGTCGGCGGATCGTTACTCGACCCAGACCGTCTTTCGATTGACGAACTCGAGCATTCCCTCCCGTGCGAGCTCGCGGCCGTACCCCGAGTCGTTGACGCCGCCGAAGGGGACTCGCGGGTCGGACTTGACGAGTTGGTTGATGTAGACGCAGCCGGCGTCGATGTCCCGCGCGAGACGCCGGCCGCGCTCGCGGTCGGTCGTCCAGACGCTCGCGCCGAGGCCGAACCGGGTGTCGTTCGCTTTCGCGACGGCCTCGTCTTCGTCATCGACTTCGAAGACGGCGGCGACCGGCCCGAACAGTTCTTCGGTGGCCGCCGGACAGTCCGCCGGCACGTCCGCGAGCACGGTCGGCGGGTAGAACGCACCCTCGCGATCCAGCGGTTCCCCGCCGGTGAGTACCGCCGCACCGGCCTCGACGCTCGCGTCGACCTGTTCGTGGAGGTCCGCCATGAGGTCCGCGCGCGCCTGCGGGCCGATATCGGTCGCCTCGTCCATCGGGTCGCCGACGGTGAGCGATTCGACCTCCGCGACGAACTCCTCGAGGAATTCGTCGTAGACGTCGGTGTGGACGAGGAACCGCTTGCCGGCGATACAGGACTGCCCGCCGTTCTGATTGCGCGCCCACGCGCCCGTCTCGGCCGCGTCCGCGACGTCGGCGTCGTCGAGGACCACGAACGGATCGCTCCCGCCGAGTTCGAGGACCGATTTCTTGAGTTGCTCGCCCGCCGTCGAGGCGACCGCACGGCCCGCCGGGCCGCTCCCGGTAACGGTTGCGGCCTCGACGCGGTCGTCCTCGATGAGGTCGGCGACCAGATCCGACGGGATCAGCAGCGACTGGAAGACGTCCTCGGGATAGCCGGCTTTCCGGAACACGTCCTCGATCGCCTGCGCGCAGCCGGGGACGTTCGAGGCGTGTTTGAGCAGCCCGACGTTCCCCGCGGTGAGATGCGGCGCGGCGAACCGGAATACCTGCCAGAACGGAAAGTTCCACGGCATCACCGCAAGAACGGGTCCGAGCGGGTCGTAGACCGTCTTCACGTCCGTTCCGGGCGGACTCGGATGGGCGTCGGCCTCGAGGTAGGCGCTGCCGTGTTCGGCGTAGTGGTCACAGACCCACGCGCACTTCTCGACCTCGCCGATGGCCTGCGAGATCGGTTTCCCCATCTCTCGGGTCATCGTCTCGGCGTACTCGCGTTTGTTCTCCCGGAGCACGTCCCCCGCCGCCGCGAGCAACTCCTCGCGTTCGCGAATCGGTCGCTCGCGCCACTCCGCGAAGGCGTCGGTCGCCTGCTCGAGGGCCGCCTCGACGTCTGCCTCGGTGTGTTCCTCGATCGTCTCCTCTCGTTCGCCGGTGGCCGGATTGACGACCTCCATGCATACTCGTTATTCGTTATACCTTGTTTAACTTTTCCCGAATAGTTGTAACTCAGTTCGAACTGACCTCGTATTTCTGTCCTGAGGACGATTTGGTACTGCCCGCTCGAGTAACTCGCATCCGCTCCCGATCACCGTCGGCCGAACCTGTTCGTTCCAAGTTACATGCCCGCGTACCCCCACCGTTCGCGTATGCCCGAAGTCACGTCGCTGGAGACGCTCGAGGAAGCGCCCCACGCCGAGGTATTCGAGGACCGCATCCCGCGGACCGTGCGACTGCGACTCCACGCGGACGAGCGGGTCCCGAAACACCGCCATCCGGAGTCGAACGTCGTCATCCACGTCATAACCGGTGCCGTCGAACTCACGCTCGGCGAGGCGGTCTACGACCTCGAGCCGGGCGATGTCGTCCGGTTCGACGGCGATCAGGACGTGTCACCTTACGCGGTCGAGGAGAGTACGGCGCTCGTGGTTTTCGCGCCGAAAACGGAGTCGTAACGGCCCGCCGTCAGCCGACCAACGTCGCGACGCCTTTCGTCTGCCGGTAATCGCTCGCGAGTATCGCCTCGAGTTTCGAGACGATCGCCTCGCGGTCGCTGTCGGTCCACTCGACCGGGTCCGCGACGGGAACGACCATGAACCCGCGGCCGCGGATGTCGCGGGCGTGAAGCGACGGCATGTCGAGGTCGAACCGTCGGCGCTGGGTCGTGTACTCCCGGAGGACGTGATCGGTCGCGCGAGCCCCGACCGGGAGGAGGATGTGGGCGTTGATCGCGCGGAGTTCGGCGTCGAAAAAGCGCTCGAGGTCGGCGTAGTCCTCGTCGGTCGGGCGCTCCCCGTCCGGGAGGCTACACATGTGGACGTAGCTCCAGAAACAGTTCTCGAGGACGGGTTCGTCTTGCGGCCCGCTTGCGAAACCGGTCTCGCGGAGGATGTCTTGGACGGCGGCTCCGGCTTCGGTTTCGGTGAAGGGAACGCCGGTGGTTTCGCCGCCGTGGACGCCGGGGAAGTCGCCGATGACGTGGAAGTCGGCGTTGGCGTCACCGTAGCCGAACGCGGCCGGCCGGTCGCCGGAATCGGAGCGATCGAACGGCGGTCGCAGTCCGAACGGGTTGCTCGTCCTGTCGGTGACGTTTTGCACGCACGGGAGATAGCGAGCGGCGGTCAAAACCCTAGCGGTCGCGGCGGACTGCTCCGGCGGAGTCGCCGTTTCCCGCCTCTCGGCCGGTCTCGACGGCCGATCCGATGACGGTGGGTTTATATTCAGTCGTATAGATAATGGTTTATATGTATCAGGAGGGGCACTACGGCGGTGCGCTTCTGGCGTACGCGCCCGTTGGCACCGTCGTCTCCCTGTGGGGACACGCGCCGGTCGCGATCGTCGGCGGCCTCGTCTGCGTGGGGCTGTCGACGCTTCCTGACTTCGATCACCGACTCCCGCTGATCGAGCACCGCGGCCCGACCCACACGGTTCCGTTCGCGTTACTCGTCGGTGCCGGCCTCGCCGCCCTGGCCACCGTCCTCGTCGATGCGTCCTCGGCCTTTGCCGACGCTGGATTCGTCACCTTCGCTTTTCTTATCGGTCTCGTCTCGATCGGTTCGCACCTCGTTGTCGACGCGCTGACGCCGATGGGCATCCGACCGTTCTGGCCGCTCTCACGGCGGCGCTACTCCGTCGATCTGACGACGGCGGCGAACCCCCTCGCCAACTACGGGCTGTTCGGACTCGGCGTCGGGGCCGTCCTCGTCGGGACCCTCATCGTCGTCACGCTCGGCTGAGTTCGATCCGAGAATTGGGACGATTCGGCGGGCCTACGGCGAGAGCGCGTCGGCCGTTCCGCTCGAGTCGCCCGCTCCGCGAGTGAGGAGGATTCCGGCGACGAACGTCACGAAGAGCGCGACCGCGGCGACGAGATAGGGCACCTCGAGCGCGGGGTCGACGGCCTGCCGGCCGAAAAAGAGGACGGCGATCACGATCGGCGGTGCCGCGAGCAGCGGGGCCACGGCGCGGCCCGCAAAGCGACGGCGGCCGATCATCGTCGCGACGATCGCCGCGCCCAAGAGCGTGAGGGTCACGCCGTACTGTGCCATCTGCATGGTGGGCGAATAGCTCGAGAGTTCGGAGCCGACGACGGGACTGAGCGCGACGTGTGCGGGCAGCGCGACGATGCCGACAGCGAGCGCGCCGGTGACGTGAGAGCCGGTCAGTCGGTGGGCCCAGACTAGGACGGTGGCGACGAGGAACAAGGTGAAGATGAGAACCGCCGTCCAGAAGTGCAGGGAGAGGATGTCCATCGTGTACTGCGTGACGGTCTCGCGGCCGAGCGCGACCTGTACCGGCGTCAGGACCATCCCGAGGACGACCAGTGCGGTCACCCGCCGGTCGATGTCGGGGAGTCGCCACGCCGCGAGCGCGGAGCCGATGATGGCGAAGCCGGCGAACATCGCGACGAAGCGGTGGAACCACTCGTAGAAACTCGGCAGGCTCCCCGGGAACAGGTTGTAGGGCCCGGCGTCGCACTGGGGCCAGTTGGCCTCGCAGGCCAGCCCTGAACCCGTCGCCTTCGCGGCGATACCCAGCAGGATCGTCGCCGCGACCATGACGAGCGTAACGGTCAGCAGATGCCGAAAGCCGAACCGATCGATCAACGATCGCAGTCTCGAGTCGGGCGCGTGATTATCGTACGACACGGGCGTTCAGCGGCAGTTAGGACGGGCCGTACTTATGTTGACCGAGTCACCCGGTCGCCACGCAGTGAGCGTTTCGGCGGCCCGTACCCGACCGTTCGGCGACGACCCGGCGTTCGCCGCATTCAAGAACACCCCACGCCAGCACACGACATGGACAAACGCGAGCGACTCGAGGCCGTCCTCGAGTCCCACGACCTCGATTCGGTCTGGTTCGCCCGGCCGAACTCGTTTGCGTGGCTCACCGGCGGGAACAGCGTGATCGACCGCGAGAGCGACACCGGCGTCGCCGCGATCGGCTACGACGGCACCGATGTTCGCCTCGTGACGAACAATATCGAAGCCGACCGCATCGCGGCGGAGGAACTGCCCGATCTCGAGGCGAGCGAGGTGTCGATCGAGCGGTTCCCGTGGCACGCGTCGTCGCTGTCCGAAGCCGTCGCCGAACGCGTCGGCAGCGACGAGCGGGCCGCCGCGGATATCGATATCCCCGGCCTCGAGCGCGTCGATCCGACGACGGTGCGCCAGCCGCTGACCGAGCGCGACCGCGAGCGATACCGCGAACTCGGCGGGCAGACGGCCTCGGCCGTCGAATCGGTCTGTCGGGAGCTCCAGCCCGGGGACACGGAACACGAGGTGGCGTCGGCGCTGCGGATCGCCCTCTCGGCGCGGGACATCGAAGCGCCCGTCGTACTCGTCGGCGGCTCCGAACGCGCCCAGCAGTACCGCCACTACACGCCGACCGAGGCCGAGCTCGGCGACTACGCGCTGGTCTCCGTCACCGCCGAGCGGGCCGGCCTTCACGCCAGTTGTACCCGGACCGTCGCCTTCGATCCCCCGTCGTGGCTCGAGGACCGACACGAGGCCGCCGCGCGCGTCGAGACGACGGCGCTGGCGGCGACGCAGGCGGCGGCCGAAGACGGTGGCGACGCGGGCGACGTCTTCGCCGCCGTGCAGGACGCCTACGACGCGGTCGGCCACGCGGGCGAGTGGGAGCACCACCATCAGGGCGGGGCCGCCGGCTTCGCGGGCCGGGAGTGGATCGCCACACCGGACCACGACGCATCCGTCAACGTACCGATGGCCTACGCGTGGAATCCGACCGTCCAGGGCGCGAAAAGCGAAGACACCGCACTCGTCACCGACGACGAGATCGAGGTGCTGACGGCGACGGATCGGTGGCCGACGACGACCGTCGAGGCGGTCGATCGGGAACTCGAACTCGAGCGACACGGAATCCTCGACCTCGAGGCGTAGCGACGGAGCCGACGAGACGACGGGTTTTGGGCCGGAACGGACTAGTCGTCGATATCGCGACCGTCGGCATCGTCACCCTCTGTGGCGTCGCCGGTCTCGTCCGACTCCGTGTCGACGGTGTCGATCTCCATGTCGTCTTCGAACTCGATGACATCGGCGTCGGCATCGGTCTCGGGGTCTGGGTCGGCGTCCGATTCGACCTCGTCGGCCGGCGGCGGTGCCGTATCGTCGACGGTGATCTTCACCGGTTCGACGTCCTCCTCGAGTTCGGGTCTGGACTCGCGTTCGTCCTCGCGGTCGAGGACGCGATCGAGCGTGAAGATGGTGTTCAGTTCGTGTTGGACCTGATCGACGACGCCGCCGACGAGTTCGCTCGGCTGGATCGCCGTGTACTCGTAGGGGTTGTTCCCGGCACCCTCGTTGGCGCGTTTCTCTCGCGTCACGCGGTCTTCCTCGTGGAGCTCCGCGAGCGCTTCGCGGACGGTGCTGGGATAGAGGCCGGTCCCCTTCGCGACCTCCTCGGAGGTGCTTCCGGGGTTCGCCAGCAGGTACACGTAGATCTTCGCGCGGGTCTCCGTGTCCAGAATCCACGAGAGCAGGTCGACGATCCGCTGGTCGAACTCCTCGACGGTCGGGCTCCGGCCGAAGTCGCCCCCATCGTGCTCGACGAATTCGTCCGCCCCCTCGAGCGATTCGTCTCCGTCGTCCGCGCCGTCGCCCGGGCGCTCGTCAGTGTCGTCGGAACTCATCTGTGGCTTCTCGTACAGGACGAGGCTTCGAGCGGAGTTAAACCTTTGCGGGGTGTCAACGCGATCGTCGCGCCGCCATAGCGACCGCGTATCGGTCGATCGAGCGGCTCGAAGCGGGCGTTTTCTCGAGGAAACGACTACCGCGGACCTACTGGGTCTGCAAACGGAGGGAATCACACAGCGCGTCGGGGCCCTCGTCCTCGAGCAGGCGACGTTGTCGATCCGCGCCGCTTTCGCGTTCGTAGACGTCCTTGATGCCGTCGATCCCCAACCGCTCGCACTCGCGGTCGACGAGTTCGCCCAGTCCGACGGTGCCCTCGAGGTCGCGGTCAATAAAGGAGGCGTCCTGCCCGTAGCGGATGGCCCGCCACTTGTTCTCGTCGAGCAGTTCCCGGCGATGGCGGTGGCCGCTCGTCCCGTCCTCGTAGGCCTCGGACAGCGCCTCGACGAGCGCGTGGGTGTACTCGACGAACGCGAGCACGACGTCGGGATCGGCCTGCCCGTCCGGGGTGCGCACTTCGACGCTCCCGTGGGCCGTGTGGGGGCGCACGTCGTACCAGAGTTCGCCGCGGTCGTTGATCGAGTCGGTCTCGAGCATCCGGCGTTCGAACCGGTCGAACGCCTCGAAGTCCTCGAAGTAGGTCGGCATCCCGGTGTTGGGAAGCGCCTCGAAAATCTTCGCGCGGGCCGATTGGAGGCCGGTGTCGAACCCGTTCCAGTACGGCGAGTTCGCCGACAGCGCGAGCATGATCGGCACGTACCACCGCAGTTCGTTGGCGATCCAGACCGCCTTGTCCGCGTCGTCGACGCCGACGTGGACGTGGACCCCCGCGGTCGTGTTCCGGTGTTGTGGGTACTGAATCCGGTCGAGTTGCGAGCGATAGCGGGGCTTTTCCGCATGCTCGAGTTCGCGCCACTTCGCGAGCGGGTGGAGGCCGGCGGCGGCGATCTGGTAGCCGTGGGCCTCCGCGTGGTCGACGAGCGCCTGCCGGATCGCGAGCAGTGAGTCGCGGGCATCGTCGGGGTCCTCGATCAGCGGCGTCTGGGTCTCGATGACGAACTTGAACAGTTCGTGGTCCAGTCGGCCCTCGAGGATCTCGGGGGGTTCGTGTTCGTAGACGAGTTCGTCGGTCCCGCTGGTGGGACGGCCGTCCTCGTCGACGACGAAACACTCCTCTTCGATCCCCAGCGTACCCATGCGCGTAAACGATTCCCGGGACCCGCGTTCCATCGTTGCCACGTTTTGCCCGCGGCGATAAATACGGTTTGGACTCGGAACCGCTCGGCCGAGACGGCCGACTTCAGACGGCCAGAAAGCAGTACGCTATCTCCTCAGCGATCGCCGTAGAGCAGTCAGCGATGTTCTACCCCGAGATCACGCCACAGTCGAGCGGTTCCACGGGAGAGGATAGTCGTCAGTCGTCCCGGGCGTCCCACGGACACGGGAGCATATCGGCGACCGACTGGGTAGCCACGATCCCGTCGTCGGTGACTGCGACCGTTCCGTCGGAGCGCGAATCACTGATTCGCGCATCGAACGCATCCGTCGCTTCGTGCCCCGTTCGCGCTCGAGCGGTCAACTCGTAGCGACCGAACTCGTCGGTCGCCTCGAGGTCGCGTTCCTTGCCCGGTTCGAGCGAGACCGTCTCGTCGACGACTCGCTCTCCGTCAGCAGCGGTCAGTTCGACGTGGACCTCGTGATCGCGGTCGGCGCTATTGGTGACGGAGACGACCGCTGGCTCCGGCAGTCTGACCGTGTCGGTCGCCTCGAGTTCGAGCGTCCGTGTCTCGCCATCCATTTCGACGCGTGGATCGTAGGGTGTGCCATCGACCACCACGAACGACCTGTCGGGATCGACGGCGTCGTCGAACAGGAGATCGTCCGTCTCGTACCGTCCGTCCTCGAGTGCGGCGTCGACCTCTGCCCGAATCGCGTCGGGCAACGACTCGTAGTCGATCGACACGAGGTGACACTGTTCGAACTCCCCCTCCGTCGTCGACTTCGGGCTGCCGTTTTCGGTCGCATTGTCTCCGTCATCAGTGGACTTCGACCCCGGTTCGGTCGTCCGATCCATCTCGAGGCAGCCGCCGAGACCGAGGCCGAGACTGAGGGATGCCCCTCCCGTCGCGAGAATCGAGCGTCGATTCATGTCGTTACTGAGACCACGCCCTCAGTGGAGTTGAAGTGGACGCGTCGCTCCCGGCCGACGGTGAGGCTCACGCGGGCGAGTTCGACGTTCTCGGGGCGTTCGACGCGAACGACCGAGTGCCGCGAGGTCAGGTCGTCCGTCCGTTCGTACGGCGTCGTCTGACACCCGTGGAGACGGAGGCCGCGGTCTGTCCGCTCGGCGCGCTTCCAGTGGTGGGCGATCGATCCCGAGCCGAAGCCGGACTCGACGACCAGCAGGATATTCTCCGCGAAGTCGATCTCGTCGATGGGTTCTTGGGTGTCCTCGCCGCTGCCGTTGTCGCTGTCGGCATCGAGTTCGAATACCTCACGGACCTCGTCCGCACTCGTGAGGGCTCGAACGGCGTACACCTCGTCCTCGATGTCGGCCGTCGATAACAGCAGGTCGGCGCGGGGAGCCGGTACCGTCTGGAACTCGAGGTCGGAGTCCCCCGACATGTTTGAACAGAGAGACAGTTGGTTCCACTCGTCGCGGTCGTTAGGTTGTGCCTCAATTTCGTAGGGCGGTTCGTCGACGCGAGGGTCTTCCGGAATCGCGCTCGTCGGTTCCGTTCCGCCGTTTCCGTCGCCGTTCCCGCTACGGTCGTCGGCCTGTAGACAGCCGGCCGACGCGACCGTCGCAAGGGCGGTTCCGGCGAGGAACCGCCGTCGATCCAGTGTCATCTGTTCCTCCCTACGGTGGGATTTTGTAAAGTTCTTCCAGTAGGTGAAAGACGCACTTGAGCTACGTCGCCGCGATTCCTCGTTCCCGGACGGGACAGTCTGCTCGACCCCCGTTGTACGAGTCCCCGGCCCGGGGTCCTGACACCGCGGTCTCTCAGCCCTCACGGGGCCGATCGACGCTCTCGAGCGTTCCACTGACGGATACCTCGCACTCCGATACCATCTCGAACGCTACTGTGGGTTCGGTGCTCCCTCGAGATATCTCCTCAGAACAACGACATTACACCACTGAGCGGGGTCGGAATAGGTCTCTTACCCTGAGCCCTCGTTCCGGCGAATTCGGATATTTCTACTCCTGGAACGCTCGAACGAAACCGCCGGTTTTTGTCGACCTGTGACGGTACCGTCGATGGATATGATGCCACGTACAAGAACCGTCGGTATCGCAGTGATCGCGGCGCTCGTCCTCCTCTCGGGGGCGAGCATCGCGTTGGCCGCGACCGACGCCGGCACGGTCCAAGACAACGAGACGGAGAACGAAACGGCGACGGTGACCTTCGAGAACCAGACGTCGAACGGGACGGCAGTCGCGGTCAATAACACGACGCTACCCGAGGGCGGCTTCGCCGTCATCCACGCGGCCGCGCCCGTCGACGGGGACAACGCCACCGACGACGAGAACGGCGACAACGCCACCGACGACGAGAACGGCGACAACGCCACCGACGACGAGAACGGCGACAACGCGACGGCGGACGAGAACGAGACGGTCACGAACCTGTCCGAGGAGTACGAGCCCGGAGACGTCCTGGGTAACTCCACTCACTTGGAGTCCGGCGATCACGAAAACGTGACCATCGAACTCAACGAATCCCTCGAGGAGAGCCAAGTCCTGATCGCGATGGCCCATCAGGACACCAACGACAATCAGACCTATGACTTCCCCGAGGCCGACGATCCCTACGTCACTGACGAGGAACCGGTCACCGACGACGCGATGATCACGCTCGAGGAGGACCAGAACGAGACGGCCGAGTGACCGAGTGTCGGCACGCTCTTTATCCCAACGCTCGGGAATCCTCGCCCTTCAGGGCGGGGAGGATGTCAATTTAGCTCACTCGAGCGAAATGACGACCTTGCCCTGGTGGCTCCCGTCTTCAACGTAGCGATAGGCCTCGCGGATGTCTTCTGGCTCGAAGCCGAACGTACGGTCGATAACCGGCTCGATAGCCGCGGCTTCAATCGCGCTGTTCATCCGGTCGAACATTGCGCGACTACCAACGCCCATCGAGCCCTTGACGGTGAGCCCTTTCACCAGAATCGGGCCGGGATGGACCTGCCCGTCTTGGCCAGAGAGGACGCCAATCAGGTGGACGTGGCCGTCGAAATCGGCGGCTTCCACCGACCTCTCGAGGGTTCCGGGGCCACCGACCTCAATGACGTGGTCGACGCCGCCGGTCTCTTCTCGAACGGCCTCGCCCCACTCGGGTGTCTCCTCGTAATTGAGTGTCCACGTCGCGCCAAGCTCGCGGGCGCGTTCTAATTTCTCGTCGCTCGAGGAGGTGACAAAAACGTCGGCGCCTCGCATCGTCGCGAACTGCAGCGCGAACATGGAGACGCCGCCGGTACCCAGCACTAAGACTGTGTCATCGGCAGTGAGGTCGACCTCTTCATGGAGTTCACGCCACGCAGTCAATCCAGCGCAGGACAGCGTTGCTCCCTGTTCGTACGAGAGGGTGTCAGGAAGGACTGCGAGACTGTCGGCCGGGAACGTCACGTACTCCGCTAAGGCTCCATCACTGTTGCCGCCGGTCGTCCGTCCGATCTTCTCAGGTGCGACCGGGCCGTCAACCCAGTCGGGCGCAAAGGGCGTTGCAACGCGGTCGCCCTCCGAGAGGCGCTGTACGTCCTCGCCGACTGCAGTAACCTCGCCGGCCCCGTCAGAAAGTGGGATGACCGGCAGTTCGGCACCGGGGTACGTGAGGTCCGAATTAGCAATCGATAGGTCCCGGTAGTTAAGAGAGGCCGCTCGAATCTCGACGAGCGCTTCGTCAGCCGCCGGTTCGGGACGGTCGCGTTCGACTTCGACGATTCCTGAGTAGTCACTCGAGGACTCCTGAACTTCGTAGGCTTTCACAACGAACCGAAAGAACGTGAAGGGGTTGACTCTTCGGTCCGGTGAGCGTTTTGCCGGATTCGCGAACACTCGACGGTGCAAGCGTCTCATATCGGCCAGCTCCTCTTTCTACTAGCGCGGTACGCAGAGTACGCACCGCGCAATTTCCCCGCCCCTGTAGGGACACCACAGACTGCGTCCGATAGTGTCGATACTTGTTGCAACTACTACAGCCGTCGGCCCAGCGCTCCCGGATCAAATGTGGTGGACCTCGATCAGAGCGGCCGCGCGACGATTCCGAGATGGTCCGCGTGATAGCTCTCGAGCCGCCGCG
The DNA here is from genome assembly GCF_005576615.1 of Natrinema versiforme. Lineage (NCBI taxonomy): Archaea > Methanobacteriati > Methanobacteriota > Halobacteria > Halobacteriales > Natrialbaceae > Natrinema > Natrinema versiforme. Next base: position 1,962,954 of record NZ_CP040330.1, on the reverse strand, counting down.
TCTCCACGATCTCGTACCCCCCCGAAAGCTCCTCGCGAACGTCCTCGAACACGGCCGCCGGCTCTCGAGTCACGTCCTCACTCCGGGCCTTCACGGCCAACAGGAGTCGCCCGTCGTCGGCCAGGAACTGCCGGTTCTCGAGCGCCACGCGGGCCTGTCCTCTCGTCGCCACGTCTTGGACGATCACGTCGACATCCGACTCGACGACGTGGGCGTAGGTCTCGGGCTTGCGGGCGTCTTTCAGCAGCGGAAAGAGCCGCTCCCGGCTCTCGGCGGTCTCGAGCAGGTCCCGGACCGGTCGCGCGGCGAACTCGACGGCGTAGGTCGGGCCGGCGAAATCGGCGACGTGGCTCACGGTGGTCCCGCTCGCGGCACCCAGATAGAGCACGGTTTCACCGCCCGCGAGGCCGGTGTCCATCCCCAACTCGAGCATGGCTCCCAACTTCGACCGGTTCGGGTTCCACGCGCGCCACGCTCCATCCGTCGGCTCGCCGTAGACCGGTTCGCCTCGTGTCGCGAGTCGCTCGGCCCCGTCGAATTCGCGGCGCTCGACTCCCGCCGGAAGCTCGTTACTCATCGCCGGCACCTCCGTCGCTGTCGTCGTCTATCGTCCGCGCCTGAATCGTCTCGATCCGCTCGGCCAGTTCCGCCTCGAGTTCGGGTTTCGACTCGCCGGAGTAGTGGTCGACCCGGGCCGCGATGGCGAGTTTTCCCGCCACGGCACGCGCCGCGGAGCCCCGATTTTCGGGGTGTGTGCCCCGAACCGCGTCGTGCGTGTAGATGATGCCGTGTTTGGGCGAGGGCGCGTGGCCCCGCAGGTGGGCGAACAGGGCGTCCTCGGCGCCGAGCACCTGGATCGTCCCACTGGGTTTCTTCGCGAGTTCCTCGAGGCCGCCGGCCAGCGAGATCAGCCGGGCCGCCAGCACGGGCTCGGCCAGCGTCGCGAGGTTCGGCGCGACGGCGGGCGTCTGGCGCTGGACGAACTCCCGGAGATCGTCCGCCTCGTCCGCGAGGTCGGCGACCCGTTCGGCGAGCGAGCGGATCGCGGGTTCCTCGAGGCCGTCGTCCGAGTCGCCGCTCGCCAGCGCTCGAGCGTAGTCGACGCCGGTTCCCGCCTCGGGGTCGACGGTGCCGGCCCACTCCGCCAGCCGCTCGGCGAGTTCGTTCGCCGTCCGATCGCAGTCGTCCATCGCGCGCACCGCGTGGACGAGTTGGCGGTCGTCGGCCCGCTCGCGCTCGGTCACCGCGGCCCGCGTCGCCGCCGTCGTCGCCTCGCGGAGGGCGTCGTAGTACTCGTCTTCGTCGCTCGCGAATCCGGCCTCGAGCGCGAGGGCGGGCCAGTCGCGCGGTTCGTCGGCGCTCCCCTCGCGAACCGCGGTGATCGTCGCATCGGGATCGTCGCGGTCCCCGGCCGCGAACCACCCGTCCGTATTACTCATGTACGCTCGTTCCCGCCGCGGGCGATTAAAGGCCCCGTTCACGGATTCCGGTGAGCAAGGCCGGTAGCGGCGGCTCTCGAGCGGGGAGGCGAAGCCGAACGAAACGCAAAAAGAGCCGTCTCAGACGCCGAACGTCGCCCGCAGCATGTCTCGGGTGCCGGGACCGAGGCCGACGGCGACGACGGTGATCATGAGGAGGATCGCGTAGCGCGGGCTGTCCTCGAAGACCGTCTCGTCGAAGATCCAGATGACGAAGACGGCGGCGACGACTTTCACGAGCAGGAACGGCCACGCCGACCCGGTGGCAGCGACGACATCAGCGGGGAGCACGTCCGCCGTCGTGTCCGCGATTGCCCGATTGATCGGGTGCTTCGGGACGAGGTTGGCCGGCAGGCCGAGGGTCGTCGCCCAGTCGAGGCCGATGACGTTCGCGACCCCGTCGACCGCGTGGGCCCAGATGACGACGATGCCCATCGACTGCGTCCCGCGGTTGAGTTCCGGCGCGTACCGCTCGAGTGCGACCCACGTGATCGCCGTGGTCAGGGTCGCGCCGACGAGGACCACGACCGGAATGAGCGGATAGAACTCGGCGTAGGGTTCCGTCGCCGCGACGTAGGCCAGATAGGCGATCGTGATCGCCAGCGCGGCCGTGCCGATCCCGGCCAGCGGGTACTCGTAGCCCGAGACGTGGTCGTTGCGATCGAGCCAGACGGAGGTGACGACCGCGAAGAGGGCGATGAAGAAGACGGTAAAGTAGATCAGCGGGCTGATGATGAACCCGGACCACGGGAGCTGGATCGCCATCTCGCCGGTCGCTTCGAAGGCGGCGGCGTTGGCGTCTTCGACGACCCGCAGCGCCCCGCCGAAGAGCATGAACGGGAACAGCGCGAAGAAACCCGCGCGGTAGCGTTCGATCTCGAGGCGGCGGACGAGGAAGATCACGCCGAGTAGCAACAGGACTAACGTCGGGATGTAGCCGGCATACGAGACGAAGGTGTAGCCGGGTTCGGCGGTCGGACCCGCGTTGGCACCGGCCTCGCTGCAGGGTATCTGCTGCCCGCCGGCCCACGCGACGCAGTTCCAACTGTGGGCGTCGGCGACGACCGGCCCCCAGAAGTACTGCCAGATGATTTCGACGTACACCTGCTGGTAGAACAGGACCGCGCCGAGGACCACGACGGCGACGAGACTCGCGACGGTCGCGGCCCAGACCCGCTCGGCCCCGTACCGGTCGATGAAGTCGTCCATACCGAATCCCGTTGGGGGGAGCGCTTACCGTTTCCGGTTTCAATACGCGTGACTATCCGCTCGTCCGACCGTGGGCACCGGTCGGCTCAGTCCTCGATCTCGCGGGCGGCCGCGAGCACCTCGTCGTGAATCTCGCCGTTCGAGGCGACCAGTCCCCGGCTATCGTGTCGCCAGCGGTCGCCCTCGAGGTCGGTCACGACGCCGCCGGCCTCGCGGATCAGTCCGACGCCCGCGACGGTGTCCCACGAGTTCGCCCGCAGATTGGTCATGGTCCCCTCGAGCGCGCCCGAGGCGACCATCGCGAGCTCGAGTTGGGCGCAGCCAAAGCGGCGCATGTCGCCGAATCGCTCGACGGTGGCACGGGTGGCCGCGGCGTACTGGTCGCGCTGGTCGAAGTCCCACCAGAAGGTCGGACAGACGGTGGCCGCTTCGGGGTCGGTACAGTCGCTGACCGACAGCGGTTCGTCGTTGCGAAACGCGCCGTCCGGCCCGACGCGGTAGACGTCACCCAGCGCGGGGCAGTCGAAGGCGGCGCCGACCGGCTCGCCGTCGACGACGGCGGCGACGGCGGTTCCGAACGTCTGCGCGCCGTCGACGTAGTTGCTCGTCCCGTCGATCGGGTCGACGATCCACGCCGGCCCGTCCTCGGGGACGGCCTTCAGCGCGCCCTCCTCCTCGCCGACGATCGGGTCGTCCGGGAACGACTCGCGGACGGTCTCGATGACGGTCTCCTGTGCGTCGCGATCGATCTGCGTCACGACGTCGGTCTTCCCGTCTTTCTCCTCGATGGTGAGATCGGTTCGAAACGAGTCGGCTGCGACGGCGGCACCCGCACTCGCGGCGCGAACTGCGACGGCCGCACGCTCGGGATCCCGTTCGGCTTCGCTCATTGTCCGTTCTCGGTGGGCCGGGCTGAAAAGTGGTTGTGCTGACGATCTATTGGCCGGTTTCCGCTCCGATTCGGATAACTATCCAACAACATACAATCAGAACTGAATTATGTCTCTATAATTGTTCATTCAGTCATCGATAGAGATAAAACTGCCACAATGTATTTACCACCGTACTCTCCACCTCGGCTGTATGTCTCCCCGCCCGTCCGGGACCGGACGGCGACTGCGGTCCGGCCTCGCTCTCGGCCTGCTCCTGCTCGTCGTCTGCGGTCTCGTCGCGACGCCCGTCTCGAGCGGCGCGACTGTTGCCCCCATCACCGTCGAAGACTCGCCAAACGCCGAGGACACCGCGATCCGCGTCGACGACACCGACGGCTCGAGCGGGCTGACGATCGATCGAGCGCTCGAGAGCGACGCCGATGCGGAGACGGTCGAGGTGATCGTCCGGTTATCGGAAGCGGACCCGTCTCCCGGTGCGACTCCGGTGCAGGCCGCGGAGGCGTTCAAGCGGCACGCGGAGCGGACGCAGAGCGAGGTCGTTTCGTACGCGCGCTCGACCGACGGCGTGGCGATCCGCAACCGGTTCTGGGTGACCAACGCCGTGTTGCTAGAAGTCGACACGAGTCGCGTCGACCTCGAGTCGTTCGGCCGGTTCGAGGACATCTCGACGCTCCACACGAATTTCGAGGTGGAACTCGACGGCGCGGCCGCCGCGGGCGCGTCGGCGGGATCGACCGGTGACGCGACGGCGACGACGGCGTCGACCGAGTCGGTATCGACTGACGGAGCGGACGCGACGGACGGACTCGCAGGGATCAACGCGCCCGCGGTCTGGTCCGAGTACGGGGCGAACGGCTCCGGCGCGACGGTCGCCGTGCTCGACACCGGCGTCGACGTGTCCCACCCCGACATCGACCTCTACACCGCCGATCCGTCGCACCCGACCTATCCGGGCGGCTGGGCGGAGTTCGACAGAAACGGGAACAGAGTGGCCGAGTCGACGCCGCGGGACTTCGGCGACCACGGGACCCACGTCAGCGGCACGGTCGCGGGCGGCGACGCGAGCGGCACCCACATCGGCGTCGCACCCGGCGTCGACCTGCTCCACGGGGCCGTCCTGACGAACTGCGACGACACCTGTAGCGGGTCGTACTCGCAGGTCATCGAGGGGATGCAGTGGGCGATCGAACGGGACGCCGACGTGGTGAGTATGAGCCTCGGCGTGCAGGCCTACGAGGAGAAGTTCGTCGACCCGGTTCGGAACGCGCAGTCGTCGGGAACGATCGTCGTCTCCTCGGCCGGTAACAACGGTGACGGGACCAGCGGATCGCCGGCGAACATCTACGAGACGTTCGCGGTCGGTGCCGCGACCGACTCCGGCGAGATCACCGACTTCTCGAGCGGCGAGACCGTCGTGACCGACGACGCCTGGGACTCGCCGCCGGCGGACTGGCCGGCCGAGTATACGGTTCCCGACGTCGCGGCCCCCGGTTCGTGGGTCGAGAGCGCGGAACCCGGCGGCGGCTATCAGTTCAAGTCGGGAACCAGCATGGCCGCACCCCACGTCACCGGTTCCATCGCACTCCTGCGCTCGGTCAATCCGGCGCTCCGGCCCGACGAAATCATGGCCGCGCTCGAGAAGACGGCGTGGAAACCGAGCGGTGCCGACCCGGGACAGGACACCCGGTACGGCTACGGGATCGTCGACGTGAAAGCGGCGGCCGACGCGACCTCGCTGACGACGGTGTCGGGAACCGTGACCGATCGGGCAGGGGAGCCGATCGCTGATGCGACCGTCGCGGTCGACGGCGGCCGATGGACCGCGACGACCGACGAGCACGGGGCGTACGAACTGCGGGTCGTCCCCGGCGATCGGACGGTCGTCGTTGACGCACCCGGCCACAAGTCCGATACCGCGACCCTCGAGCTCCCGGCGGGCGAGACGGTGACCTACGATGTGACGCTGGACTTCGTCGATCGCCCTGCCGACGAGGCGTTGCCGGACCCGATCGAGGCGAACGGAACGGTGACGACCGCGTTCGACGTGGAGGCGCTCGAGTCGCTCACGGTCACGCCGACCGAGAACGCGACGCTCGAGGAGACCGGACTCGAGTTCTCGGTCGACGGCCGCAGTTTCGGACCGAACGAGACCATCGCGTTCGACTCGGCGGTCACCGACGACCAGTTTGCCGTCACGACGCAGCTCCCGGCCGACCTGAACGGCACGCTCGAACTCGACTACGAGTTCGCCCGCGGGAACGAGACCCAGACGATACGCGCGGGCCCGGTGCGGGTCGTCCCGGAAATCTACGACGTCGGCGTCGTTGCCGGCCCCGACGACCCCGCCGCAGCGCGACTGCGAACCGAGTTGGCCGACAGCCTCCCGATCGCCTACCGGACGAGCCACGTCAACACCACTGATGCCGTGTCCGCCGCCGAATCGGGCGCGTACGATGTCTTCGTCGCACTCGAGTTGCCCGCGCCCACGACCGACGGCGATGGGAATCCGACCGCAGCGTTCGTCGACGCGACGGCGGCCAACCGGACCGGCGTGCTCTCCCTCGGCAACGGCTCCAGTGACGACGCGCTTGGTCGACTCGCACGGGACACGTCCGCGGTCGGGGGGCTCGAGACCGCGAGCCACGACGGGCCGCTCGAGGTCGTTATCGACGAGACGCACCCGCTCTTCGCCGGCGTCGGCACCGAGCGGGAGGCCGTGACGCTCCGCGAGAACGCGACGACCCGGACGTGGTTCGATGCGAAGGGCGCGCAAACACTCGCGTCGTCGACCGACGACGGCGTGCTCGCGGACGGGACGGCCGTGTCGATCGATCGGTCGGCGAACCGGATCGTCCTGGGAGCGACGCCGCGGTCCGGACCGCTGACCGACGACGGGCGATCGATCGTAACCAGCGCCGTCGAGTATCTCGGCGCGGGGCGATTCCACGTGACCGAGGATTTCGACGCGTACGGCGTCAGTGGCGGCGCCGCGGAAACGGCGACGGTCGGCGTCCCCGAGACCGGCTCCGTCGCGATCGAGTTCGCCGAAGGGACGACGGTCGATCCGGCAAACGTCACCCTCGCGGTCAACGGGACCGAAATCGCGCCGGGCGAGGAAGTCTCGGTCGACGACGCGACCGTCAAGCGGGGGCTCGCGGTCGACGTCTCGGTCGCCGACGGCATCGACGGCGAAACCGTCCGACTCGCGGCCACCTTCGAGTCCGACCGCGTGACGACATCGGCGATCCGCTTCGAGGGCGAGCCGCCCGCGCGATACGCCGGCACCGTCGCGGTCAACGGCAAGCCGGCCCGGGACGGCCTCGCCGTTCGGGCTACGTACGACGGAACTGTCGTCGCGGAAACGACGACCGCCGACGGCCGGTTCGGCGTTCCGATTGGAGACGGCGGCAGTGGGGTACTCGAGGTCAACGCCGCCGACGTTCCCGAAAACGCGACGCTGACCATCTCGCTCGAGAACGCCGCGCTGGACGCGTCGCCGACGTGGACCGCGGGCGAGGAGTCGCGAACGGATCTCGCAGTCTCCTACGACGACCCCTTCGACGCGGCAACCGTCACCGCCCCGCGGTGGACGGCGGCCGGCGACGAGATCGGGATCGCGGTCGCATTCGACGGCGGCGCGGCGCAGTACGTCACCGATCGCGCGTGGCTCGAGGGGTACGAGACCGAGCCGCGGAACCGGTGGAACGCGACGCACACGTACGGCTCCGAGGACGAGGGCGTCGTTTCGGCCGGCATGGAACTCACGGATCTGGCCGGCGAGACCCGAACGGTCTCGACGCGCGTGCTGGTGATCGACGGCTCGCCGGCGACGGTCAACGGAACCATTAGCCTTCCCGCGTCCGGGTCGGGAACCGACGGGACGGCCGAGAGCGGCGTCGGCGGCTCCGTTTTCGTCACGCCGGCCCACGGCAACTGGATCGACGAGCGCCCGGTCGAGAACGGGGCGTTCGAAGCCGCGACCGAGGGGAACGTGAGCACGCACGGCGTCTTCCTCGAGACATCGGGCGCGTACCCGCTCTATCGGACTATCCTCGACCGCGCGGTCAGTGACGGCGAAACGGTCGCCGTCGAACTCGCCGCGGGCCACGAACTCGAGGTCGCGGTCACGGACGAGAACGGCGTCGGCGTTCCGAACGCGACGGTCTCGGTCATGCCGATCGACGCCGGCGAGACCGACGACGCCGTCGTCACGCGCGAGACGACGACCGACGAATCGGGGCTGTGGACCGGTCCGAACGGCGACGGATCGGGCGCGTCGGTCGACGGCCCGGTGACGATCACCGTGACGCCGCCCGACGGCGCCGGACTCGTCGACGAGACCGTCGTCCGAACGCTCACCGTCGACGAGGACACGACCGCGACGTTCGAGTTCGCGGAGCGCTCCCGCGAGAGCGGCGATGGTGGTAGCAGCGGCGGCAGTGGCGGTGGCGGCAACGGCGGTGGCGGCAGTGGCGGTGCCCCCATCGGCGGGCAGCCGGGCGGCGTTCGTGACGGCAACGAGACCGCCGGCGACGCGATGAACATCACAGCGACGACAGTGAGCGACGGCCGCGCACTGCTCGAGGTCGACGGATCGGGGGCAGGCCGGTCGGCGACGACAGCGCTCGACGGCGTCGGTGCGGACGGCGTCTCGTTCCGACGCGTCGGGGTCGTGTCGGCGACGGACCGAGCGAGCTACGCGTTCGCGCTGCGCGCCGGCAACCTCGGGGCCGCCGCTCCCCGCGACGGCGCGTTCGCGTCCGCGGACTTCGACCACGACGCGGGCGACGCGATCGACTCGCTGACCCTCGAGTTCGCGGTCGCCGAGGCGGCGCTTCCGGACGGCGCGATGCCCGAGGATGTCGTCGTCTCACAGTACCGAAACGGCGAGTGGCAGTCCGTCGAGACGAGCTACGACGCCGGAACCGAGACGCACGCCGCGACCGTCTCCGGGCTCCCCGCGATCGCGATCAGCGCGGATCCACAGGAGAATCGCCACCGGTCCGCCAGCGTCGAACCGGCGCTCGAGGTCGTCGACTCGAGCATCGAGCCGACCGAAACGCGGGCCGGCGACCCGATCCGGATCGACGCAACGATCGAGAACGTCGGCGACGGGGCCGGCACCGAGACGGTCACCGTCGCCGCGGACGGCGCGGTGCTCGCGACCGAACGGGTCGATCTGGCTCCCGGCGACCGACGGACGATCTCGTTCGAGGCGACCCTCGAGTCCTCGGCGACGATCACCGTCGACGGGTCGGCGATCGGCGACGTGACGGTGACCGACGGATCCGGAGCCGACGGGTCAGCGGTCGACGAGCCGAATTCTCAGTCCGATACCGTGCCCGGATTCGGCGTCGGCGCCGCGATCGCAGCCATCGCGACCGGGCTCGTTGCCCGCGCGTGGAGTCGCCCCTGATCGCTGCGTGGGGCTCGTCGGACGCTCCCACAGACGAGTCGGCGATCCAGTCGCAGATCAAACCGCGGTGAGCGATCGGGCTCGATGACCGGTCGATTTTCGTTCGAGTCACCGACTCCGTTCTCGGTTCGTCGGTACTCCGACCCGGTCAATCACCGTGCGGTGGCGCGCGCCGTGGCGCGGTTCGCCAGCGACGAACCGCGATACAATGCCGTGCGAGGTCTTCGCGAACGTGTGAGCGAAGGCGTGTCAGTGCCCGCTCTGACAATGGCTGAGCGAACGCCGGTCGGCGTGAGCGAATCGGCTGGGGAGGGCGTGGCGATTCCCTGCCGCCACGAGAGCAGGACAGGTGTCCTCATCGTCAGTCCCTGCTGAATTCGGCCGTGCTATTCATACCGAGACTGCTCATGTCGCTCACAGACATCCAAAGATCGGCAAACGACAGCCTTCGAGGCGGCGACTCGAGGGCCCGCTTCCGACCCGGCCGCCCGACGGGGTGGTGTGGTGATTTCGAACGATACCGTCGACCGGCCGGCTGATCGTCGGGGCTCGAGCCGGTACCCCGAGTCAGTCATCGCAGTTGCCCAGTCCGGGCGGCACCGAACAGCCACAGGGGCTGGCCGAGGCCGTCAGGGGACCGGTCGCGGTGACGAATCCGACCGGTTCGCCACACCGCGGACAGTCGGGCAGCGGTGACGTGTCGTCACCGCCGTCGTCACGCTCGTCGGACTCGCTACGCATCCCGACCGCCTCTCGATGGACTGCGGGGAGTCGACACTAATCGCGTCGGGCGATTCGATCGCCGTGCGGGATGTTTATATCCCGGAACCAGTAACGGAAACATGGTAACTGAATCCCGGTATGGGATTTGGAAACCACGTCTCGGGTGCTCTCTTCACCCGGGGCATTCGTGTGCTGCCCCTGATTTCGGCGTGTGGCTTCCAGTTTGTCAGTTGAATTGTTGTGCCTTATATCTACTGCAAATAGAATGAAAGAGAGTCCGGTCGCTCGAGCGCAAGGTCGGACTCCTGACGGCTGAGGCGGTACGTATCGACGGTCAAGTCACTAGGAGGCGAGTGTCGGCAGAAGGTTTGCGAGGGCAAGACGCTCCGTCTTGCCGCGCACTATGGTGAGTGCGAGGGGAGGGGATCGAACCCACGAACTCCTACGAGAGCGGATCTTGAGTCCGCCGCCGTTGACCGCTTGGCTACCCTCGCACGCAGTTCGCTCTGAGGCCGTCGCAGGGGTTAAATCGTCCGATTCCCGCTCAAGGATTCGCCGGTGTCAACGCTCGCCGAGAGCGTGCTGCAAACCGGCCTCCGGGAGGGGACTGCGCTACGACCCGCTCGAGGACCGCCGAGAACACGTCGGCGGAGACGGACCCGACGCGATCACGTCGCCCGCGTCTCGAGGTCCGCCTCGGTGTACCGGCGACCGCAGTTCAGGCACTGGTAGCCGCCCTCGATATGGGCGTAGAGCCGCTCCCCGCAGTGCTGACACCGGCCGTAGGGTTGAGGCATCTATTCGGTGTGGGGGACCGGATCGAGATAAAGACGGCGCTTACACATGCGCCGAGCGGCGTGCTCGACGGCGGTGTCGATACCTCACCCCGCTCACTCGAGTCGCGCCGCGTACTCGCGGTCTGCCTCCCTCGCCACCGGGTACTCCCCGTCGAGTTCGATCCGCCACCCGTGGAGTACCGACGGGTCCTCGAGCGCGTTCGTGAGCGTGGTCCGCACGTCGAGAAGGGCGACGCCGTAGTAGTCCCGGGGCACGCCGCGGAGGTATTCGAGCGCGGTTTCGAAGAGCGACCGCATCCCGGCGTCGTCCTCGAAGTCGAAGTGTTTGTACGCCCCGGCGGCCACCTGCACCATCCCGTGGAGAAACGCGCTCTCCGTGGTCCCGTTGCCGTAGTTGTACCACTCCGCTTCGAAACAGTCGTGTGACTCGTGGAACTCGCCGGCGTTGTACAGCCGGACGCCGTGAATCACGGCTCGCCGGAGCGTTCCGTGCTCCCACCCGTTCGACGGCCCGCGGTCGGCGTCCCACCCGGCCGGCGCGTCGGAGATCGGCGGCCCGACGGAGTCGTCGCGGGTGTGGTCGTCCATGGCCGTTCCTTTTCGCCCCACCCACGTAACCGCGTCGGACGGGTGGATTCCGTAACGGACGTTTATATCCCGTGAGTCACTCTCCCGTGCACGGAATACGTCGACGAAATCCCGGCGACGGACGATCTCGTCGCGGTTCACCGAGCGTGACAGGTCGGCGGTGCTCGGTCCACCGATTCCCCTCTCAGTGGGATCTGTTGGCACGGTACCGGCGGTTCGAGCCCGACGGCTGACCCGTCCGCGCTGTGAAAGACCGAATCGCCTTTCCCGTTTCGGCCCAACTATCACGTAATGAGAGTCGCACAGCTCGGGTCGGGAACGCCGGAGATCGCAGTCGTCGCGGGCGTTCACGGGGACGAACCCTGTGGCGTCCGAGCCGTCGAGCGCTTGCTCGACGAACGCCCGACCGTCAAACGGCCGGTCAAACTCATCGTCGCCAACGAGGACGCCCTCGAGCGGCAGGTTCGCTTCGTCGACGAGGATCTCAACCGCGCGTTCCCGGGCGATCCGGACGCGAAGACCCACGAAGGACAGCTCGCCCATCGACTCGTCGAGGAACTCGAGGGCTGTCTGACCTTCTCGATGCACTCCACGCAGAGCCACGCCGATCCATTCGCCATCGTCAACGGGGTCAGCGAGACGGCGCGGGAGATCGTTCCCCAACTGCCCGTCTCGGCGATGGTCGAGACGAGCAACTTCGCGGAGGGGCGGCTCTTCTCGGCCGTCGACACCGTCGAAGTCGAGTGCGGACTGCAGGGCTCGGAGACGGCCGCCCAGAACGCCGACCGACTGACTCGTGCCTTCCTCACCGCGGTCGGCGCACTGCCCGGCGACACCGTCCGGCGCGACCTCCCGGTCTACCGGCTCACCGACGTTATTCGCAAAGGACAGGCCGACACCTACGAGGTCTTCGTCGAGAACTTCACCGAAGTCGAGGCGGGGGATTCCTTCGCCGCGGCCGACGGCGACGAACAGGTCGCCGCCGAGCCGTTCTACCCGGTTCTCATGTCTCCGAACGGCTACCGGAACGTCTTCGGCTACGCCGCGGAGAAACTCGAGGTCCTCGAGACGCCGACTGCGGCGGACTGACGAATCGATTCTCTCGCCGATTTACCGTTGTCGCCGTTGGTTTCCGTTCTTATCCAGCAGCCCCTGTGTTGCAGATCGAGTGCGATTCGGGTCCGATCGTGAGTGCCGATGACGCAAAGCATATCCCCGTCACGGCCGTAGCTGCGGGTATGGAGTTCCCACCGAATCAGGGTCTCGATCAGGAGGAGGTCAACGAGCAGGTCGCCGACGCCATCGCGGAGAACGAGGTCGTCCTCTTCATGAAGGGGACCGAGCTCATGCCCCAGTGTGGCTACTCCCGCAAGGCGCTCGGCCTGATCGACCAGTACCGCGACGAGTTCGAAACGATCGACGTCCTCGAGTCCCTCGACGAGTACCGCGCGGCGCTCAACGAGGAGAGCGGCTGGGAGACTATCCCGCAGACGTTCGTCGACGGCGAGTTCGTCGGCGGTTCCGACATTCTCGAGGAACTCGATGAACGCGGCGAACTCGAGGAGACGCTGACCGGCGCATAACTGTCGCGACGCCGAGAGTAATTTATATATCCTGATATTTCACGGATTTAATAGCAGGTCATATAAGTCACGCGCTCGTACTAACGGATCACGAGTATCGCCGTACACACCTTCCCACAATGTCAACAGAGGAATCCAGACACGTTTATCGGCTGCATTCGACGCTCGAACTGCCCCTCGAAGATCTCCACGACCACATCGACGACGCGACGTTCCCGGAGGGAGTCACGGACGTCGAGATCACCCGGCGCAATAACACGCTGATCCTCAAGGCCGTCGCCGAGGACCAGTCCGTCAGCAAGTACACTCCCACGGCACAGCTCAAGGCGAGCGTCACGGAGAACCGGGTCTACGAGGAGGATCCGGACGAGCGACGCCAGAAGTCGTTCAGTTGGGACGAGGAAGAAGAGGAGGAGATCGAATCGGAACTCGTCGAGTTCGCCGCGTTCAAGGGCGACCGCGAGACCGTCCTCCAGAACTCGCTGTTGCAGTACCAGATGTTCCTCGTCCTCTGTGGAATCGCCGAAGCCGCCGAGAAGGGAACTCTGACGGCGATTTCGGAACGTGACGGCGACCTCGAGGCGACCCGAATCGTCGACGGCGAGCCGCGACCCGCCGACATCGAAGTCGTCGAGGGGCCGCGCGATCACGGCTCGGGACAGGGCGGTGTCAACTGGCGGGACAACAAGTTCATCACGGACTAAGCGCCCGGTCTTCTCGTCGGTATCCCGCTGAACCGAATAGCCGTTCGTTTTCCACTCGAGTCTCCACCCGCCGCGAGCACCGGCGATAGACGTTTGTACCCCCGATGGCGAACGGCGAGTATGGACGATCCGGGCCCGTACGCGCTCCTCGGTCGCCTCGCCGTCGCGGCGTTCGTGATGATCGCCCCGACGCTTTGCTTTCTGGGACTGGTCCGGGGCCTCGAGCGGCTGCGGGACGACGAGTTAATCGACGCGTGGGCGCGGACGCGAGGGACGGACGGCGCACACGATATCGCACCGGACGACGACGTGCTCGCCGTACTGGCCACGGAGATGGAGCTCGAGGCCGCGGATTCGTCGAGCGTTCGCTGTCCGTCGTGTGGGACGCCCAACCGGGCGGGCGTCTCGTTCTGTCGCGACTGTCAGGGCCGCATTCGCTCGTCCTGACGGTCCGATCGACCCCGGACCGATGTCTCACTCGACTCCGTCCTCACTCCTCGCGCACATCGACTCGCCGGTGACCTCGCGGGCAGGTGCTCCCATCGCCGCGTCGTGACCTCCCGCCGGGATCGATCGCGGTGATGGTGATCCAGCCGCTCTCGACCTCGAGCGCGACCGACTGCCCCCACAGACGCACCCGTGACTGTTTCTCCCTCCGTCTCGTTGGCGATCGTTTGAGTTTCATCTCGGTCGCCCCGGCCTGCAACATTTACCGCTATCCTCGATGCCGAGCTGCTCGTTCGAGCGTTCCGAAACCGAGTCGATCACCCGTGACCGCTCGCGGGAGAACGGGGCTCGTAGCGATTCGGCGACCGGTCCGACACACTGTGTGCCCCTCCGTAATCCCGTCAGAGCTTTCCGCCGACCCAAAGGATTTACACCTGCTAATTATATCTAATTACGAGATGGCCGAGAACTTTCCCGACTACGTCGACGTCGACTATAGCGACGGCGAGGGTGAAGATCCCGAGGAGTACCCCCACATTCAGGACAAGATCGAGAAGGCGATCGAAGTCACCCGCGAGGGCCTAGAGGAGTACGAGAACCCGGCGGTCATGTGGACCGGCGGTAAGGACTCGACGCTCACGCTGTACTTCATTAAGGAGGTCGCCGACCGCTTCGATCTCGAGGTACCCCCCGCGGTCTTCATCGACCACTACCAGCACTTCGATGAGATCCACGACTTCGTCGACCACTGGGCCGACGAGTGGGATCTCGAGGTAATCTACGCGCGCAACGAGGACGTCGGCGAGTACGTCGACGAACACGGCCTCGAGCCCGGCGACGACATCGACATCTCGGAGCTCTCCGAACACAACCAGCACCACGTCGAGGACATCCTCGAGTACGAGGAGGACACGTTCCCGTTCCTGCTGGACACCTACGTCGGCAACCACCTGCTGAAGACGGTCGCGCTCAACGACGCGCTCGAGGAGTACGACATCGACGGCGTCATCTCCGGTGTGCGCTGGGACGAACAGGAGGCCCGCGCCGACGAGACGTTCTTCTCGCCGCGTCACGACCCCGACATCTACCCGCCCCACGACCGCATCCAACCCATCCTGCAGTTCGACGAGGCCGCGGTCTGGGACGCCTTCTGGAACTTCGTGGTGCCGGACACGGTCGAGAACTTCCCCGAGGAGGGCTACGTCCCCGAGGCCGACGACGACCTCCCCGAGGGCGTCGAGCAGGACGACGTCCCGATCTCGCCGAAGTACTTCGCCGGCTTCCGCTCGCTCGGCAGTGAGATCAGCACCGAAAAGAACACCGAGGACCCCGCGTGGCTGCAGGACCTCGAGGGAACCACCGAGCGCGCGGGCCGCGCCCAGGACAAGGAAGACCTGATGGAGCGCCTGCGCGACCTCGGCTACATGTAGGCCGCTCGCAGTCGACCGCTGACTGACGTTTCACACCGCTTTCCCCGGTTTCGATCGCTCGAGCGCTGCCGCTGCTGTGTCGCAATCGAGCGCAGTCACATTGTGCCGACAGCGAGAACGATAGACGCGACGAGAAGTCGTTACCGACCCCGAGCAGTCGCGCGGTACTCCCCGTGTTTGACGCCGAGGGCGAGCATGAGCAGCCCGAACGCGATCATCGACGGTGCGACCATCATCATAATCGTATCCGTCGGCATCATGTCCATACCGATCAGGCCACCGACGCCGAGCGCGATCACGACGACGAACACGGCTGCCGTCTTGGGAAGATCGAATTCCATGTGCAACCGTTGGGAATCCCACACCTAATGGTATCGGGAATCGGCAGTCCGTTCACGACCGTTGGTCGGAAATTGACATCCTCCCCGCCCTGAAGGGCGAGGATTCCCGAGCGTTGGGATATTACGGTTCGCAACCCACCTGTTCGCTTGGTACGAAACGCCCCGAGGTTTGATTGAACAGGTAGGCTACTGGCCGTGCCAAACGACCGGTACTCATATCCCCAGTCGGAGGATTCTGAGTTATCTTTCTGCGAATGTTTACCGCACCATTCACGTCTGCGTTCATCGTCGCACCACACGACTCACAGACGTACAAACCACGCTCTACACGATTCGCATCGCACTTCCGCCCACAACACGAACACGTCTTGCTCGTGTCCCGCTCGCTCTTCCGGTCAACGAGAATACCGTGTTCCTCAGCCTTGTATTCCAGGAGCGTCGTGAAACGGTCAAACTCCCATCCGTGGAGTTTCTTGTTCCCGCGTTTGCCCCAGTTCCGAGACTCGCCGTTCTCGTCTTCTCGAATCTTGCTCAAGTCACCGATGGCGAGGCGACCGACCTCATGGTCGATACACCGCTCAACGATGTGCTTGGAGAGAGCGTGCAGGAAGTGGTCCTTCCGCCGAGAGAGTTTCTGACGGGCACGAAGCGCACGCCGAGACGGGCCGTTCTCACCCTCGGTGTCGTACTCGTCGTGGGTGAAGTAGTGCTTGTCCTGCTTCAGCACGTTCCCCGGATACAACTCGGCGTCCCCGTCATCGTAGGCGATGGCGAGGTAATTGCTGATGCCGAGGTCGATTCCAGCAGTGTTGTCGCCGGGTGCGTCCTCGACGGGGATTTCGACTTTGCAGACGAGGTGGAGTTCCCAGCGGTCGCCGTTCCACACGGCTCGCACTTGCTGGATGTGTTCCACAGTCACATCTGGGCGGGTTTCGTACTCTGCGAGAATGAAGTCCGAGCGGTGGCTCTTCAGGTTGAAGCCTTTGCTCAGACGGAGTTGGTTGTGCTTGGAATCGTGCTTGATGCCGTTCTGCTTCCACGTCACGGTGGAGCGTGGGTGGTTGTCGCCTCGCTTCCGGTATCCGGGGGGATTCGCGTCCGTGTCGCCGTTCTTGCGCTTTTTGAACCAGCCGTTGAACGCTTCAGCGAGTTCTTCGAGAACGCGCTGACTTGACTGAGAATGTAGGTCACTATAGCGTTCGTGGTCTTTTAATTCGCGCTTGAGGTCGGCTTCAGACGGAATCTCGCCGGTTCCGTCCCATTCTTGTTGGGAGTGGTAGCGGGCGACGTTCCACAGTTTGGATGCTGAGTGTCCGCAGTCATCGAGGTCGCCGCGCACCTGTTGGTGGTTGACGATTTTTGCCCGATATGTGCGAGTTGTCTCCAGCATCGTCCTGTGTTCATAAGTACTTATGGAAATTAGTATATTAAAGGTAACGAGCGGGGCGTGGAATATCCCGCCGTGCCGTCGACTGTGGATTGGTAGGGACTTGTCGGCTGTATCCCCGCCCTGAAGGGCGGGGTTTTAGCCTTATAACTTCCATAAACCGCGCGGATTACTGCGAGGGTCGAACCAGATTCGCCAGCGCGACGACGCTGCCGAGGAACCAGCCCAGCGGGAAGGAGATGCCGACCCACATCCCGGCGTAGGCCGCCCCCTCGAGCGTGTAGTTGCCCCGCAGGAACTCGCTGATCCCGCCGACGAACAGGACGTTGTCGAGCACCCAGACGGCGAAGTCGTAGCTGGGGTCGAGGACGTAGGGATGCAGCGACGGTGTCACGAGGGCGGCGACGACCGGCGGGAGGAACAGCGCCGTCATCGCGAACGGGTAGGCGAAGACGACCGTGAGCCCCCGGCCGCCGACCTTCGCGGACGTCGCTGCGAGCGCGGTCGCGACGGTTGCGACGCCGCTTGCCGCTGCGACCGCGATGACCGCGTCGAGGGGGATGTCGACCTGATTCATGTACGACATCGCACCCCAAGCGATCGTCAACAGCCCCCAGCCGAGCAGCGCGATGCCCGTGACGCCGACGATGCCGAGGCGGGTTCGTGTCGAGTCGAGTTTCGCCGCGTAGTAGCGGGTTCCGAGGCCGAGGACGGTAAGCGGATAGAGGACGAGCAAGCCGATGACGCCGAGGACGCTCCAGCCGTGATAGCCGATCTTCTGCGGGAGCGTCTCGGGCTTCCACTTGCCCATGACGGAGTGGCCGCGGCCACGTTGCCGGGGGAAGACGATCTCCATCCAGGCTCCGTGTAACCGCTGAATGTCGGCTCTGACCGCGCCGACGAGCCCCCCACCACCACCGCTTTTCGAGCGGGTAGACATACGCGAGCCAAAAAGCCGGTGTACCGTAAACTTTCCTGCTTTTTCTTCTCCCGCGACACGTCTCCGAAACCGGCCTCCCGTCCGCGAAAAACGGTGTGCAGACGGTTTCAGGGAACCCTGTGACGAGCTATCGCAGCGAACGCCGTCGCCGGTCAGTTCCAGGGCGCGAAGCCGGGATCGACTTCGCGGCTCGTCTCGTCGATCGCATCGATCGCATTGATGTCTTCGCGATCGAGTTCGACCGTCACGGACTCCCAGTTGTCGCCGATGTGGTCCTCGCCGGTCGCTTTCGGGATCGCGGTAACGCCCTTCTCGCGTGCCCACGCGAGACTGACCTGCGCTTCGCTGGCGTCGTGTTTCTCCGCGATCTCCCGAATCTCGGGCTGGTCGAATACCTGTCCGCGCGCCAGCGGCGAGTAGCCGACCACCTCGATATCGTAGTCGTCGCAGGCCTCTCGGATCTCCTCCTGTGGGAGCAGCGGATGGAGTTCGACCTGATTCGCGAAGATCGGTGCGTCACAGACGTCGACGGCCTCCTCGAGCTGTTCGGGCTGGAAGTTGCTCACGCCGACGTTCTCGATCAGCCCCTCGTCGTAGAGTTCCGAAAAGGCCGAGAGCGTCTCCTTGGCGTCGTACTCGTCGGCCGGCCAGTGGATGTACAGCAGATCGAGGGAGTCGACGCCGAGTCGGTCGAGGCTGGCCCGAGCCGTCTCGAGGACGTCGTCGTGTGCGAGGTTCGAGGTCCAGATCTTCGTCGCGAGGAAGATATCGTCGCGATCGACATCCGCGGCGGCGATCCCCTCGCCGACGGCGTCCTCGTTGTCGTAGGCTTGGGCGGTGTCGATATGTCGATACCCCGTCTCGAGGGCCGTCTGAACGCTTTCGGCACACTGTTCGGGGTCGTCGTTCTGCCACGTCCCGAGGCCGAGCATCGGCATGCCGTTCGCAGTTGGACACGTCTCTGGATCGATTTGTTCAGTCATAGTCGAACGGTGGGAGACGACGAGAAAAGGGGTTGCGTTTGCAGTAGCGTCTTCCGCAAAGGATGTGTGAGATTCGGTACCGAGACGGTGCGCTCGCCGCGAAATCGATCTCTCCCATCGAGAGCGAATCCGACTCGAGGCGGGGCCTCCTCGGGTTCGTGTTGGAAACGCTCAGATATCGGCCGCGAGCGAGCCTACTGGTACATCCGCAACGGTTGGGCCTGCGAACTCTCGTCTTGCCCGATCGCCTGCATCTGCTGGGCCAGTTCCTCCCGTTTCGCTCGGATCTCCTCGGCGCGGTCGACGAGTTCCCCCACGTCGACGTCGAGATCCGTGATCGGGCCGATACCGTCCTCGAGCAAGACGCTCGCGGACTCCGGATCGGGGAACTGCGGATCGCACTCGACGACCAGCCCGAGGCTGCCGTAGCCCTCCTGTGCCGCGCGGTTGATGAGCGCCCCCGTCGGTCCGGTGATGACGCCGTCTTCCGGCGGGACCGGGATGTCGGTCGCCTCGAGCGCCTCGCCGCCGTCGCCGGTCGCGATGCCGTAGATGTCGGGTCGGTCCTCGCCGTCGCGCTCGGCGGGGAGCCCGCTGAGATAGATCGGCGTCGCGTCCTGCTCGACGATCCACCCGGTGAGACAGTCGGCGACGCTCTCGACGGCCTGCGAGGCGATTGGCGCGTCGCTCTGGAGCGCGATGACATCGTGTTCCTCGCTGACGTAGAGACGGACCGGCGGGCGAGCGGTTCGGTCGCCGCCGCGGTAGACGCCGATTCGGGGGAGCCCCTCGCAGTGCACGCTCGCGTAGTAGCGCATGTCGAGTTGCTCGACGAGGTGATCGGTCGCGATCTTGCCGACGAGGCCGACGCCCGGGAACCCTTCGACGAGCGTGGGGTTCTCGAGGTCCGCGTCCGGTCCCTGCAGGCGGATTGCTGCCATGGTCGGACCGATGCGCGTCAGCGCCATAAAATCGAGGGCGGATGATCCCGGTATCTCAGCTGTGCCCGCTCTCACGGCGAGTAGACGAGCATCTCCGTCGATCCCGACTGAAACTCGAAGGGGACCGTCTCGAGGGTCGGCTCGTACCCCTCGTCCGCGAGCATCGAGACGGCGGACTCGAGGTGGACGGACGGTTCCGCGTCGAGCCCTTGGAGCGGATAGACGCGGACCTCGTCGGTCGCGACGCGAGCCAATTCCCGGAGCGACTCGCGGTGGAACGCCTCGCCGAACCGATCGCCGTACAGGAACAGGAAGTGCGACGAGAGGACGAGCGAGAACGAATCGCGATCGAACGGTAGCGACGGCAGCGCCGCAGCGACGTACCGCTCTCCCGTCCCGTCGTTCGCGTAGTCCTCGAGAAATCGGTCGGCGGCCCGCCGGAGATAGCGGCGGCGCTCGGCCGGCGAACCGTAGAACGACCACTCGAACAGCGCCCGTTTCTCCGGGAGCTGTTCCCCGACCGATTCGCGATCCTCGCGACATCGCCGTTCGAGTTCCGTGACCGATCGATCGTAGACGACGTCGGCCCCGACGGCGTCGATCCCTCGTTCGGTCGCAGTCGCGACGAACGACGCGACGCCCGAGGGACAGTCGAGCACCCGTCGCCCCTCGAGTTCGGTTGGCTCGAGGTCGAACATCGCCACGTACTCCTCGAACGTCCGTCCGATGACGGCACAGTCGGTCACCTCGAACGTCGTCGGTTCGCCCATGGCGTACAAGTATATACTATATTGTATATATTTGTCCGTCTGACGGGGTGGTTCCTCGTCAGTACAGCCACTGCCGAACGCTTCGAAACCCACAAACGCCAGTCGCTCGAACCCAGAGCAAATGGAGCCACTCGAGCGGTATCGACCGATCATCGACGATTTCGACGCCTTTCTGGCGGCCTGCGAGCGGCCGCTCGGCAACGCCGTCCGCGTGAACACGATCAAGGCGACCGTCGAGCGCACGCTCGAGGCCCTCGACCGGGAGGGCGTCGGCTACGAGCAGGCCGACTGGAACCCCCGCGTCGTGGACCTCGAGACCGATTCGCCGGGATCGACGTGGACCTCCTTTCACGGCTTTACGCACGGGCAGGAGGAGGTTTCGGCGGTGCCGCCGGTCGTCCTCGAGCCCGAGCCCGGCGAGCGGGTCTGGGACTGCTGTGCGGCCCCCGGCGGGAAGGCGACCCAGATCGCGGCGCTGATGGACGACCGCGGGACGGTCGTCGCGAACGACAACAACCTCGGCCGGATCTCGGCGCTGCGCTTTAACGCCGAGCGACTCGGCGCGACCAGCCTCGCGGTGACCAACGCCGACGCGCGCAATTACTCGCTGTCCCGCTTCGATTTCGACGAGTTCGACCGCGCCCTCGTCGACGCCCCCTGTTCCTGCGAGGGGACGATCCGGAAGAACCCCGACGCGCTGGACAACTGGTCCGAAGGCCACATCTCCTCGGTCGCGGGCATCCAGAAGGGAATCATCCGCCGGGCGATTCAGGCTACCCGCGAGGGCGGCACCGTCGTCTACTCGACGTGTACCTTCGCGCCAGAGGAGAACGAGGCCATCGTCCAGCACGCGCTGGACACCGAGTCCTGTCGCGTCGTCGACTTCGACCTCGGCCTCGAGCACTCCCCGGGGCTGACCGAGTGGGAGGACGACGAGTTCGACTCGAGTCTCGAGAAGGCGGCCCGAATCTATCCCCACCAGAACGATACCGGCGGCTTCTTCGTCGCGAAACTGGAGGTGACCGCCTGATGGCCGACCGAAACGACGGCCAGCGGTTCGACCGGCTGCCGGCAACCGAGGCCGAGCGAACCGTTGAGGGGCGGGCGACGCGCGAGGAAGTCGTCGACTTCTTCGCGGATCGGTTCGGCATTCCGCCGGAGACGTTCGAGGACTACTCCGTCTGGGAGAAGGGCGCGGGCAAGATCTGGATCTACGGCGGCGACGCGCCGACCCCCATCGAGATCGAGGCGATCGGGATGACCTGTCTCCGGACGCGACAGGAACACTGGAAGCCCACGACGGACTTCGTCCAGCGGTTCGGGGTCCACGCGACCGACTGCGTGATCGAACTCGACCGCGAGCAGGCTCGACGGTTCGCGAGCGGCGAAGATCAGGACCTCGAGCGATGGGACGGCGACTGGGGGTATCTCATCGCCGCCCACAGCGTTGCGGGGAAGCGCGAACCGATCGGCGTCGGCCTCTACGTCCACGGGGAGCTCCGTTCGATGGTCCCGAAGGGGAGACAGCGCGACCTCGAGTCGTAACTTACGAGGGAACCGGCGGCAGCGTCGCCTCGTCGATCCAGAACGATTCGACCGCGCGGCCGATGTCGGCGAACTCGTCGGGATCGGTCGGCTTGGTGAGGTAGGCGTTCGCACACAGTTCGTAACTCTTGACGATGTCTTCGGTCGCCTCCGAACTCGTGAGGACGAGCACCGGCAGCGAGGAAAGCGCGGGATCGTCCTTGATCGTCTCGAGCACTTCGAACCCGTCCGTTCGCGGGAGGTTCAGATCCAGCAACATCAGATCTAGATCGGGGCCGGCCTCGACCGCGGCGCGGTCTTGCAGGAACTCGATCGCGGCGCTGCCGTCGGTAACGGTATGAAACGTCGTCGCGAACCCCGCCGATTTGAACGCCTCCTCTATGAGCCGGACGTCGCCGGGATTGTCCTCGACGAGCAAAATAGAGACGGGGTCGCTGGAGGGAGCCTGGGACACTATGTACAACTAGGATCTTATCCGGTTAAGGCTGATTACAAAGTACGTTGGGTGTCGATTTCGCCGCCGGACCAGTCGCCGTCGCTCGGCTATCGTCTTCTCTATCGGTGATACCTACCGCTCACTTCCGTTCGACGATCGTTCCGCCGGCCAGCCCGTCCCACTCGACCCGGTAACCGAGCCGCGAGAGGACCGCGCTCGAGTCCGAGATGCCGCGGGCCTCGAGTTCCGCTTCGGCGTCCGAAAGGGCCATGTCCGACTCGATCGCGTCCGCGAGCGACTCGAGGACAGCGGGGCGAATCAGCGTCCGCCCGACGCGGTCGTGCTCGGGGAAGTCGACGTCCGCGAGCGCGTCCGCGCTCACGCTCCGGCGTTCGGCCAGCGTCTCGAGTGCGATCGCGTCTTCCTCGGGCCGCAGTTCGTCGGGCAGTCCGGCCGCGCTCTCGGCGACCAACTGGCGTTCGTACTCCCGGAGGACGTCGGCGACGTCTTTGACCCGCACCGTCCCCGAGTACGGGATCGCCCGGTGGTCGCGGGCGGCGATCTCCTCGCCGACGCCCAGCGATTCGTCGACCGCGACCAACATGTCCACGTCCTCGAGGTCAGAGAGCTGCGAGAGCTTCTTCTCGACGTACTCGGGTGTCCAGAACCCCATGATCTCGAAGTAGAGGCGGAAGTCGCCGTACTCGTACTCGAACGCGAAGTCTGGAATCATCACCCGGGTCCCCGTCGCGAGCGGCTCCGGTTCGCGGACGAGTTCCCAGTCGAGATCCAGATTCGAGAAGCGAGCGGCAAAATCGGCTTCGACGCCGCTGTCGAAGGTCACGTCCGCGATGGGCTCCGCGTCGGGCACTCGAATCGGGTCCTCGTGGCTGAGCGCGAGCGTCCGTTCGGTGCCCCGGTCGTCGATCGTCGCCTCGAGCGACCACGCCTCGCTCTTCGCGACGGTTCGGAGGAGTCGCGCGAATCGAGTGCCGTAGCGCCGCGTCGCACGGAAGAGGCGGGTCGGGCCCGTGACGACGACTTCGCGATCGGACAGGCCCTCGCTGCCGTCCGTCGACTCGCCCTCGAGCCGCCGGATCTCGTACATCAGTCGCAATCGCTTGATCGCCGAGATCAGCGCTTTCGGCTCGCTCGAGCGGACGCGCACCTCGGTCGCGTCGAACAGCGCGGTCTGACAGAGCGAGAGATTGTACCGACTGAGCAGTTCGTCCGGGTCCCAACGCGCGTCGACCGCGGTGAGGACCTGTCGCGTCTCGAGGTCGGCGTAGAGCGCGGTCTCGAGGGCGTCCGCCGACACGTCGAGGGACTCGCTCGCGCGGATGAGCGCCATCGCGCGCTCGTCTTCGGTGACGACGCCGACCGCTTCCGCGGCTTCGAACGCGGCTTTGCGGGCGCGCTCGGGGTCGATTTCCGCGTCCGTCTCGAAGGTCGCTTCGCGCTCGAGCAGCGCCGAAAATCCGCGGACGAGTTTGAAATCGTCCGCGTCGCGCTCGAGGTCCGTCAGTGCGCTCTCGAGATCGGCACGGGGCTGCCCGACGTGGCCCTGATACGTGCCGATGACGCGGGCGGCCAGTGGCCGATGGCTCCGGTCGGCGAACTGCGGGTGGTAGCCACCGCCGGCCCGCGAGACGCGCAGCAGGTCCTTCGTCAGCATCTATCTCGTGTCGGCGCGGCGTCGCCAAAAGTGGCCCGGACGGCACCCGCTCGAGCCGTCTTCCTCCTCTCGCGACCGTTCAGGCAGCGACATTACGGCGATCCCGTCCCAACTCAGTCGTATGGATCGCTCGGCGCTCCGGATCGAGTACGAGACCCACGACGGCGTCCGGGAGCTGGTCGACTGTCTCGTCCACTCGTTCGAAGGGATCAGCCTCGACTTCGACCGGTGGGACGAGCAGTACGTCAAGGGGCCCGGCATGTACGTCGCCGTCGTCACCGGCCCCTCGGTCGCGGACTTCGCGGATCCGATGGGGGACAACACGTGGCCGACGGACCGCTGTCGCGACGTTTGTCTGGATCTGGACACCTTTTTCGAGGCGGCGCGGGAGGTGGCGATGACGCGGGACGGCGCGCTCGTCGTCAGCGTCGACGGCGTCGTGCAAAATCAGATGGTCCGATTTCGGGACATCGTTCCCGGCGCCCTCGAGGCCGCCGAGGAGACCGACAGCGAGTACGAGGACTGGATGGGATCGCGCCACATGAGCGCGCTGGACACCTCACGACGGCCGAACGTGATCTCGACGGTCACGCTCAGCGAGGAGACCGGCCGCGTGACGATCTTCCAGCGCGGCTCCTTCCAGACGTTCGAGCGCTCCGAACTCGGCGGACAGTGGAACGTGGACGGCTACGAGTGACGTGACTGTGATTCGTCGCTCTCATCGGTCTCTCCCGCTCGTAAACGGCTACCGCCGCCGACTGGCGACGCGTTCCTCCCCGGTGTCCTCGCTCACCACTTCGTAGAGCAGCGCGCGACTGCCGTCGGCCGTCGGCCGCAGAATCCGTCCCAACCGCTGCGTGAACTCGCGTTCGCTGCCGCTGCCCGAGAGCACGACCGCGACGTTCGCGTCGGGGACATCGACCCCCTCGTCGAGCACGTTCGAGGTCGCGATCCGGGTGTAGGTGCCCTCGCGGAAGCGCTCGAGGATCTCCCGTCGCTCCGCGGCCCCGGTCTGGTGGGTGATCGTCGGCAGCAGGAACCGCTCGCTGACATCGTACGCGAGGTCGTTGTGCGCCGTGAAGACGATGGTCCGCTCGCCGCGGTGGTCGTCGAGGACGTCCGCGAGCGTCGCGAGCTTGTTCTCGCTGCCGAGCATGATCTCCCGTGCGCGCTGGCGCGCGAGCAGCGCCTCGCGGGCTTCGGGGTCGGAACCGGACCGCTTGACGAGTTCCCGATAGTCCGAGCCGCTTCGCATCTCGATGTTCGATTTCGCGAGGTAGTCCGTGAAAACGCCCTGTGCCCGCTCGTACTCCTCGCGCTCGTCGGGGGTCAGCGAGACCTCGAGTCGCTTGACATCGTAGTTCGCGAGGTGGTCGCCGGCGAGTTCGTCCACGTCGACGCGGTGGACCAGCGGCCCAACGATCTCCTCGATGACCTCGTGTGCGCCGTCGGGGCGCTCGAAGGTCGCGGTCAGTCCCACCCGGGCGGGCGCGGCGAGCAGCCGCGCGATTTCGCGGTAGCCCTCGCCGCCGAGGTGGTGGACCTCGTCGAAGACGACGAGACCGAACCGGTCGCCCACCGAGTCAGCTTTGAGGTACGCCGAGTCGTACGTCGAGACCGTGATCGGCTCGAGGCGCTGTTCGCCGCCGCCGAAGCGCCCGATCGGGGGTCCGAACTCGCGCTCGAGTTCCCCGACCCACTGCTCGAGCAGGTCGATCGTCGGCACGACGACGAGCGTCGGCACCGAGAGCCGCTCGATCGCCGCCAGCGCGATGACCGTCTTGCCGCTGCCGGTCGGCAGTTCGAGGACGCCGGCGGGCGCTCGCGGGACCGAATCGAGGGACGGCGCATCGGCCCAGCGGTCGGTCTCGAGCCACGCCTCGAGGGCCGTTTCCTGATAGTCGCGGAGTTCGTACGCCGAGTGGAGATCGGAGACGGACTCGAGATCGAGGACCCGGTCGTCGATCGCGGCGTCGGCGTCGGTCAGTGCTGCCCGCAGGGCGGCGTAGCCGCCGGCCGGAACGCGCCAGCCGTCGGTCCGCGGATCCGCCTCGAGATCGGGAACCGACGCGCGGAGCGACGACGGCGAGACCGACGCTCCCTCGAGGCCGTCGATCCGGATCGTGCCGTCCTCGTATCGGAGTTCGATCGGCGTCGCGCCGTCGCTCGATGTCCGCGTCACGGGCCACAGTCGGGGCAGGACGTACAAATACTGTCGGGTGTTCCCCTTCGTCCACCGCCGTCGGTCCTCGCGTGGTGCGCTGCCCGACGCGGAGCCGGGGCCCTCTCGCCTCGTCACTCGCCCTTCCGTTCGTCGAAGTGCGTTTCACAGAGCACGTGAAAGACGGTACCGTCGGATTCGACGTCTCCGCGGGGCGTTTTCTTCAGCAGCGTGATGGCGTAGGCCGCCTCCTCCTCACAGTCGATGCACGTTCCGCCCGCGCCGGAGAGTCCCTTAGTCTTGTCGCCGCGGTCGCGTATCTCGGCGCAGTCCCGACAGAGCCACCACTTGTTTTCGGTGTCCGAGACCTCGAAGATCCGATGGGCCATCTTGTGCTGGTCGAACCGCACCTGCGACCCACAGAAGAGACAGTCCATAGGGAAACCCGTTCCCAGCAGCGCCATAACGGTTCTCCACGAACTGTAAGGGACTCGCACGCGCCGATCCGGCTACCTCAACCCTTTTATTACCGCTGTTCGTTGACTGGCACATGAGCGAAGACGAGGGCACGAACACGTCCGCCCAGGGTGTCCCGTCCGAGGAGGAATCCGACGACGGCGAGACGGCCGACGCGGATCCCGGGGCGTCGACGGACGGGGAATCGGAACCGACTCCCGACTCGAGCGACGCGACATCGGACTCCGCGAGCGCGGACGCCGACTCGAGTCGCGACGCGACCGACGGGGACGCCGACGCGCCGTCGGAAACCGAGCCGGCCGCGGATGCGGACGACGCATCCGGGGACGCGCCGGAAACGAGCGAGGACGTCCAGCGGGTCCTCGACCGGGTCACCGAGTACGACGACGAACTCGCCCGCAAGGTCAACTCGATCGTCGAGGAGGCCCGCGATCTCAACGGCACCGTCTCCCACCAGCGCGAGGAACTCGAGGATCTCACGGAACGCATCGAGTCCCAGGCCGAGACCATCGGCGAACTGCAGGACGAACTCGACGAGTACGAACAGGCGATCGACGAGCGCGACGAGCAGCTGGCGGAGTACGAGGCGGAAGTCGAGGACCTCAAGAGCCGACTCAAGCGCAAACAGGCCGACTTCCAGAACTACAAGAAACGCGCCAAGAAGCGCCAGCAACAGATTAAAGACCGCGCCACCGAGGACCTCGTCGAACGGCTCATCGGCGTCCGCGACAACCTCAAACGCGCACTCGAGGAGGAGAGCGGCGACGCCGAGAGCCTCCAGGACGGCGTCGAGATGACGCTCCGGGAGTTCGACCGCATCCTCGAGGACGAGAACGTCTCCGAGATCGACCCTGAACCGGGTGCCGAGACCGACCCGCAGCGCCACGAGGTCATGATGCAGGTCGACAGCGATCAGCCCGAGGGGACCGTCGCCGATGTCTACACGCCCGGCTACGAGATGGGCGATAAGGTCATCCAGAACGCACAGGTGACCGTTTCCAACGGCGAACTCGCCGATGCGGAGGGTGACGATGTGGACGCAGAAGCCGACGAACAGGGCGGCGAACAAGCCGATGATGCCGACGGTGAGGCGGCAGACGAGACGGCCGAATCCGACGGCAGCGAGGACACAGCAGTCGACGCCGACGCAGACGACGATTCGACCGAAGGAGACGATTCGTCGGCTGCTGCCGAGGGGGGAGACGACGACGGCGAGGCGATCGAACTCGGCGGCGAAGTCGCCGCCGACGGCGAGGACGCTCCCGCGGACGAGGACGAGTAACGCGAGTGGAGACCACCCGCGACCACGACGCCGAGCGCCTGACCGACCGAGTCACCCCGGATTTTACCGCGTTTTTACTACAATCCAACTGCCGCGAGAGCGGCTGTAACGCGCCGTTTCCGGATTTTATTCGGTCGTGCTGTCTGGCTAGTAACCTTTAAAACAAAGTGCGCACAATACCCCTCCACAATGGCGAGCAACAAGATTCTCGGAATCGACCTCGGGACGACGAACAGCGCGTTCGCGGTGATGGAAGGCGGCGATCCGGAGATCATCGTCAACGCCGAAGGCGAACGGACGACGCCCTCCGTCGTCGCCTTTACCGACGACGAGCGACTCGTCGGGAAACCGGCGAAGAACCAGGCGATTCAGAACCCCGAAAAGACGATCGCCTCGATCAAGCGCCACATCGGCGAAGAGGACTACACCGTCGAAATCGAGGGCGAGGAGTACACGCCCGAAGAGATCTCGGCGATGATCCTCCAGAAGATCAAACGCGACGCCGAGGACTACCTCGGCGACGAGGTCGAAAAGGCCGTCATCACGGTCCCCGCGTACTTCTCCGACCGACAGCGCCAAGCGACCAAAGATGCCGGCGAGATCGCCGGGTTCGAGGTCGAGCGCATCATCAACGAGCCGACGGCCGCCTCGATGGCCTACGGCCTCGAGGACGATCAGGACCAGACCGTCCTCGTCTACGACCTCGGTGGCGGCACCTTCGACGTCTCTATTCTCGATCTCGGCGGCGGCGTCTACGAGGTCGTCGCGACCAACGGCGACAACGATCTCGGCGGCGACGACTGGGACGAGGCCATCATCGACTGGCTCGCCGACGAGTTCGAGGACGAACACGGGATCGACCTCCGGGACGACCGACAGGCCCTCCAGCGGCTCAAGGATGCCGCCGAGGAGGCCAAGATCGAACTCTCCTCGCGCAAGGAGACCGAGATCAACCTCCCGTTCATCACGGCGACCGACGACGGCCCGATCCACCTCGAGGAGTCGATGACGCGCGCCAAGTTCGAGTCGCTCACACAGGACCTGATCGACCGGACCGTCGAACCGACCGAGCAGGCCCTCGAGGACGCGGGCTATAGCGAGGACGAGATCGACGAAGTCCTCCTCGTCGGCGGCTCGACTCGGATGCCACAGGTCACCGAGAAGGTCGAAGAGCTGACCGGCAAGGAGCCCCAGAAGAACGTCAACCCCGACGAGGCCGTCTCGCTGGGCGCGGCGATTCAGGGCGGCGTGCTGGGCGGCGAGGTCGACGACATCGTCCTGCTCGACGTGACGCCGCTCTCGCTGGGTATCGAGGTCAAGGGCGGCCTCTTCGAGCGACTCATCGAGAAGAACACGACGATTCCGACCGAGGAGTCCAAGATCTTCACCACGGCGGCGGACAACCAGACCACGGTGCAGGTCCGGGTCTTCCAGGGTGAGCGCGAACTCGCCGAAGAAAACGAAATGCTCGGCGAGTTCCACCTGACCGGCATCCCGCCGGCCCCCGCCGGCACCCCGCAGATCGAGGTCACGTTCTCGATCGACGAGAACGGCATCGTCAACGTGAGCGCGGAGGACAAGGGCAGCGGCACCACCGAGGAGATCACCATCGAGGGCGGTGCCGGCCTCTCGGACTCCCAGATCGAGGAGATGCAGCGCGAGGCCGAGAAACACGCCGAAGAGGATCAGCAAAAGCGCCAGCGCATCGAGGCCCGCAACACCGCCGAGGCCACGATCCAGCGCGCCGAAACGCTGCTCGAGGAAAACGACGAACAGGTCGACGACGACCTACGCGCCGACATCGAGGGCGCGATCGAGGACCTCGAGGCGACGATCGACGACGACGAGGCCGACGCCGAGGCCATCGAGTCCGCGACCGAGGCCCTGAGCGAGGAACTCCAAGAGATCGGCAAGCAGGTCTACCAGCAGGAAGCCGGTGCGGGCGCTGCCGGCGGTGCCGCTGGCGGTGCGGCCGGCGGCGCAGCGGGCGCCGGCGGTGCCGGCATGGGCGGCGGCCCCAACCCTGGCCCTGACGCCGGCGCTGCCGACGGCGAGGGCGAGGAATTCGTCGACGCCGACTTCGAGGACGTCGACTTCGAGGACGACGAAGACGAGGAGTAACGCCG
This sequence comes from Natrinema versiforme, assembly GCF_005576615.1. Classification (NCBI taxonomy): domain Archaea; kingdom Methanobacteriati; phylum Methanobacteriota; class Halobacteria; order Halobacteriales; family Natrialbaceae; genus Natrinema; species Natrinema versiforme. Next base: position 1,932,622 of record NZ_CP040330.1, on the reverse strand, counting down.
ATAACTCGCCACCTGCCCTCGATTCGCCGCTCGGATATTGGATTCCACGCGTCAACGTGAGGGTAGTTCCGCGGTGAGCATCCGCGAGCACAGCGAGCGGTTCCCCGCCGAAGCGGACGGAGTCCGCGGAGGCGGTCTTTTTCATCGAAGTTTTTGCGCCGAGTGGTTCGCCCGTGGCGAACCCGAGGCGGAAAAAGTTCGGAACGGTCGTTTCAAGTGTCTCAACCGAGTATCGGTGGCACAACGAATGAGCGAGGACTTCTATGACGTTCTCGGCGTGAGCCCCGACGCGTCTACCGAGGAGATAAAACAGGCGTATCGGTCGAAGGCCACCGAGTACCATCCGGACGTCAGCGACGACCCCGACGCCGAGGAGAAGTTCAAGAAGATCCAGAAAGCGAAGCAGGTGCTGACCGACGAGGAGAAACGCGAGGCCTACGACCAGATGGGTCACGACCGCTACGAGCAGGCCGAGAAACACGGCTTCGACGCCAGCGACGCCGGCGGTGCCGGCGGGATGGGCGGCGGCCCGTTCGGCGGCATGGGTGGTGGCGGAATGGGCGGCGGTGGCATGGGTGGCGGCGGTCTCGGCGATCTCTTCGAGCAGGTCTTCGGTGGCGGTGGTGGCGGCGGTCGCGGTCGCCGTCGACCCCGCAAAGGGCGAGACCTCCGAACCGAACTCGAGATCGACTTGGAGGAGGCCTACGAGGGCGCCGAAAAGCAGTTCACCGTCGAGCGACCCGAGGAGTGCGATGTCTGCGAAGGCGAGGGACACCCGCCGGAAGCCGACGCCGAAACCTGCCCGCAGTGTCAGGGCCGCGGGCAGGTGACCCAGGTCCAGCAGACGCCGCTCGGTCGGGTCCAGCAGACGACGGCCTGTCCCCGCTGTGAGGGCGAGGGGACGCTGTACTCGGAAACCTGCGGCGAGTGTCGCGGCGAGGGCTACGTCCGGAACGAGGCGTCGCTGACCGTCGAAGTCCCGGCCGGCATTCAGGAGGGGCAAACGCTCCGCATGGAAGGCGAAGGCGCGCCCAGCCCCGAGGGCGGTCGCCACGGCGACCTGCTGATCGACGTCTCGATTCGCGAGCACGAGGAGTTCGAACGCGACGGCGACGACCTCCAGTACCGGCTGCCGATCTCGTTCCCGCAGGCCACCTTCGGCGACACCGTCGAAGTCCCGACGCTCGAGGGGGCCGCCGAGTTCGAGATCCCCGACGGGACCCAGAGCGGCGAGACGTTCCGCCTCGAGGGCAAGGGCATGCCGCGGCTGCGCGGGCGCGGACAGGGCGATCTCTACGTGCAGGTCCAGGTCGTCACCCCCGAGAGCCTGAACGAGGAACAGCGCGACGCGCTCGAGGAGTTCGCCGAAGCCGGCGGTGACGAAATCGAAGTGAAGGAAGGCTTCTTCGAGAAGATCAAGCGGGCGTTTTAACGAGCGAAACAGTTCTCGCTGGCGGGCGGATCGTTATCTCGCCGATAAGTATGGGCCACGCCCCCGAAGTCGTCGTCGATGGACATCGCTCGACTCTATCGGACGGCGGATCAGGGACGCAAGCTACTCCGCGCGGAACGGCGGACTGGCTCGTCGTTCGACCTCTCGCCCCGTCGCCGGCTCCGGCTCTACCGACGCGGCTTTCTGAGCAAGTCCGGCGTCATCTACGACTTCGAGTCGCACGATCCGGCCGCGTATCTCACCGACTTCCAGCGGTTCGTCGGAACGAAGCGGATCAACGGCCACTGGAACGCGCTGATCGACAACAAGCTCGCCTTTCACCGCGTCCTCGGGGAGTTCCCAGAGCATCGCCCGGCGGTGTACGGATTGCTCGCCGACGGACGGTTTCACACGTTCGACCCGGCCTCCGAGCGGGTGACCGTGACCGACGGCGGTGAGCGAACCGTCGGTTCGCGATCCTCGTCGGAGGTCCCCTCCGACGGCGGCATCGAACTCGAGCACCCGGACGAGTCGGCGACCGCGGGACCGACACCGGACCCACTCGAGTGGCTCGACGACCACCTCTCGGAGGGGGAGCGCCTCGTCCTGAAGTGGTTCAGCGGCGGCGGCGGGAACAACGTTCACTTCCTCGAGCGGGCGGACGGCGAGTACCGCTTCGACGGCGAGCCGACGGGCGAAGCCGCCCTCGCCGAGAAACTCGCGGACCTCGAGCACTACCTCGTCTGCGAGTTCGTCGAACAGGCCGACTACGCGGCCGAGTTGTTCTCCGAGACGGCGAACACGCTTCGGGTCCTGACGATGTACGACGAGCGGGCTGGAGAGGCGTTCGTCCCGATCGCGATCCACCGGATCGGGACCGCGGATTCGGTCCCCGTGGACAACTTCTCGAACGGCGGACTGAGCGCTCATATCGACCGCGAGACGGGCCGTCTCGGTGCGGGGGCTGAATATCCCCACGACGGCGTCGTCGACTGGCACGAGACCCACCCCGGAACCGGCGCTCGTATCGAAGGGACGACGGTTCCGGGCTGGGACGAGATCCGCGAGCGCCTGCTCGAGATCGCGGAGACGCTCTCACACGTCCCCTACGTCGGCTGGGATCTGGTCGTCACCGACGAGGGCGAGTTCCGGATCATCGAGGCCAACAGCTATCCGGGCGTCGCCTCGCTCCAGGTCCACCGGCCGCTGCTGGCCGACGATCGGACGCGGCGGTTCTACCGCGAACACGGCGTCATCTGAGGCGACCGACGCCGCGCGAGCGACTCGTCGCTTCTCCTCTGACAGTCGTGATACCATTCAACATGGTTATGCCCGCTGCACCCGAACGGACGGACGGGAATACCCATGCCAGCACAACAGATCCTGCTCCTCGCCGGCGATTACGTCGAGGACTACGAGATAATGGTCCCGTTTCAGGCGCTCCAGATGGTCGGCCACGAGGTCCACGCCGTCTGTCCCGAAAAGGAGGCCGGAGACACCTGTCCGACCGCGATTCACGACTTCGAGGGCGACCAGACCTACACCGAGAAGCCGGGGCACAACTTCGAACTGAATCACGACTTCGAGGCCGTCGACCCCGCGGACTACGACGCGCTGGTCGTCCCCGGCGGCCGCGCGCCCGAATACCTCCGGACCTACGACGAGATCCTCGAGATCACCCGGCACTTCTTCGCGGAGGACAAACCCGTCGCGGCGCTGTGTCACGGCGTCCAGCTCCTCGCGGCCGCGGACGTCCTCGAGGGCCGAACCTGTACCGGCTATCCGGCGCTCGAGGCAGATGTCCGGATCTCCGGCGGCGAGTGGGAAGACGGCGTCACGCGGGACGGCACCCTCGTGACCGGGCAGGCGTGGCCGGACCATCCCGACTGGCTCGCGCAGTTCCTCGAGGTCCTCGGAACCGATGTCGATCACGCCGAGCCGGCGGCCGCGGACGACTGATCGCGAGCGACGGGGACCGAACCTCGCCGTATAGCGGGGATCGAAAGCGAGACGGGCGACGCGAGTCGGCGTCCTTTTTCTTCCCCAGGACGCAGTCTCGCGTATGAACGCTGGGACGGTCGACGACCTGCTCACCCGGGAGCTGCGGGACGATCGGATCGGGCTCGTCGACGCGACGGGCCGGGAGTACGACTACCACTGGCTCTGTACGACCTCGTGGAAGGCCGGCAACTTCCTGCGCCATTCGGGCGTCCGCGAGGGCGTCACCGTCGGCGTCGTCGGCGACGGCCCCCTCGCACTGCTCGCCTGTTTCGGGACGACGCTGCTCGAGGGGACGACCCGTTTCGATCCGCCGACTGACCTCGCGGACGCGGCGGACTTTCGGACCCTCGTCGCACCGGTCGAGTCGCTCGCGGACTACGACCTGCCCCGAGGCGCACAGCGCGTCGGCTACGGGGACGAACCAGACGCGCCGGATGTCCACCACTTCGACGCCGGCCTCTGGAGCGAGAACCCGTCGTTCCCGCCGCTGGCGATCGATCCGGAGACCGCCGTGCTGACCGACGGCGAGCGAACGGTCACACACGGGCAGGTCCTCGAGGCCGCGCGCGGCGTCGTCGAAGCCGCCGGCCTCGAGGCGGACGACCGCGTGGTCGTTCGCGCGCCGCTGTCGGACCCCCGAACCGTCGCGGCCGGCGTGATCGCACCGCTGCTCGCCAAGGGCGTGATCGTGCTTTCGGGCGACGAGGACGAGAGCGACGGCGAACGCGGAACCTACGCCGTCTCGAGCGAGGGAGTCGAGTCCGTGCCCGAACCGAACCGGATCGACCTCGAGTCGGTGTCGCTTCCGTAGCGTCGACCGGTTCTCGAGGTCTCGACTACAGTTCTCGATACAGCAGTCCCTCGACGGCGGGTCCCGACAGCACCTCGCCGTCGTGGGTGAACCGCGAGCCGTGACAGGGGCAGTCCCACGTCCGTTCGGCGTCGTTCCACCGAACGAGACAGCCCATGTGCGGACAGGTCGCCGACACGGCGTGGGTCGTCCCCTCCTCGTCGCGGTAGACTCCCAGCGGCTGGTCCGTTCGCCGAACGACGCGAGCGTCCCCGGGGTCGGGGAGGCCGTCCGAACCACGCGCCTCGAGCGACGCCAGCAGCGACTTGATCCGGTCGCCGACGAAACTCCCGCCGACCTTGGCGTTCTCCTCGAGGAAGCGCTTCGCGGAGGCCTTCGGTGTGAACCGCTGGGGGTCGAACACGTCGGCCCACGGGTTCTCCCCCTCGGTAATGAGGTCGGCGAGGATCATCCCCGCGGCGGTGCCGCCGGTCATCCCCCAGCCCTTGAACCCGGTGCCGACGTAGACGTGCTCGGAGAGCGGGTCGATCTGACCGATAAAGGGCACGTCGTCGACCGGCGAGTAGTCCATGGTCGACCATCGGTACGCGATCGATTCGACGTCAAAGTGCTCGCGGGCGAACGCCTCGCAGCGCCGGTAGCGTTCGGAGGTCGGCACTCCGTCGACGCTCGGCTTGTGGCTCTGGCCGCCGACGATCAGGAGTTCCTCGGCTTTTCCCTCCTCGTCCGAACCCACCGACTCCGTCACCGGATACCGCCGTATCGTTGCCGGCGGCGAGGCGGTGTTGTAGTACATGCCCGCCGGCGGCGAGCCGTCGATGCGGACGGCGAGCAGATAGGCTCGATGGGGGTGCATCCGCGCGAAGTAGCCGGCTCGATCGAAGAACGGGAAGTGCGTCGCGACGACCACGTCGTCGGCGACGACATCTCCCCGCTCCGTTTCGACGCGACACGGTGAGCCGGGTTCGATCTCGAGCGCGCGGGTCTCCTCGAAGACGTAGCTGTCCTCGCCGTGGATCTCGTCTGCGATCGCGAGCAGGTACTTCCGCGGGTGGAACGCCGCTTGCTCGTCGAAGCGAACCGCACCGTCGACCTCGTACGGAAGGGGTGTCTCCTCGACGTACGAGGCGGGGAGCCCGAGCCGTTGGGCCGCGTCGACCTCGTCGCGGACCTGCGAAACGTCGTCGGGCGAGGCGGCGTAGGTGTAGGCCTCGGTGCGCCGGAAGTCACAGTCGATGTCCGACTCCTCGACGCGCCGCTCGACGGCGTCGATCGCCGCCTCGTTGGCTTCGGCGTACTGGCTCGCCTTCTCCTCGCCAAACTCGGAGACGAGGGTGTCGTAGACCAGCCCGTGCTGGGAGGTGAGCTTGGCCGTCGTGTGTCCGGTCGTGCTCTCGACGATCCGATCCGACTCGAGGACTGCAACGGACTGACCGGCTTCTTTGAGTTCGATCGCCGCGGTCAGCCCGGTGATGCCGCCGCCGATGACCGCCGCGTCGACCTCGAGCCCGTCCTCGAAGGGGTCGTAGTCGGTCGTCGGCGTCGTGGCCAGCCACAGCGACTCCGGGTCCGGGGACTCGGTTGCGGGTGCAGGTGCGGTATCGTCCGACATTGGAATCAACGCGTCGAGCTATCCACACTCGGCCCAAAAGGGGTCGGGGGTGAAATCGCTCGCTCGAGCGACCCGTACCGATCACCGACCGATCGCGTCTTCCGCGCCCGTCGCCTCGCTGAACGGTCGGGCCGATCGACTATCATGGACCGGTTTTTTCGGCGGTCGCGTGGTCCACCGCCTATGGACTACCACGAATTCGTCGGCGAGGTACAACACCGGCTCGAGCTCCCCGGGATGGGCGAAGCGGTGCGGGTGATTCGTGCCGTCCTGCTGACGCTCGGCGAGCGGATACAGGCGGGCGAAGCGTCCGATCTCGCGGGGCCGCTCCCGATGGAAATCGACCGGTTCCTGCTCGAGGCGGAGTCGGGCCAGCAGTTCGATTTCGACGAGTTCGTCGGCCGCGTCGCCGAGCGCGCGGGACTCGAGGACGACGAGGACGGCCGGCCGGAGGCCGTCTACTACGCACAGGCGATCGTCGCGCTCCTCGCGGAGATCGTCCCGGGAAGCGAGTTCGAGGAGGTGCGGGCGAACGTCCCGGACGACGACTTCGAGCAGTTGTTCGAACTCGTCGGCGTCGACGAAGCGTTCGAGGAGGAAATGGAACGAAGCAACTGACGACCGCCGCGGGGTGGACGCCGTGACGAGGCTCGAGAGATGGCGGTACAGTCGAGACGCGACGCAGTTCGTCGCTGTCACCTCGAACTCCGACGGGACGACTCGGCGAATCCGGCACAGGACGATCGAACGATCGGCCGTAACTGAAGACGATGGGAACTCAGAAACCCGACACATCCGCACGAAACGGACACGGTAGCGCTGTCGAGACGAACGTATCGTCCCGCGCGAAGCGAGCCGGATCGGCGCTCGCCCGATACGGACGGAACGGATCGATCGCCGTCCTCGCCGGCTGTGCGCTGCTCGTACGCGCCGCCCGGTCGTCGACCGGTACCGGGACTCGAGCGGGACAGGCTCTACTCGGAGGGGCGTTGTTTGCCGTCGGGTTCCGACAGCAGCAGGCGGACGGCGGCCCCACTGCCGGCGAGATACTCGCTCGCGACGACGGCGAACGCTCCGAACGGACCGGCGATTCGAAGACGGTCGCCGACGATGCCCACACCGCACGCGAACGAAACGACGTCACGAGCCAGCCCGAGACGAATCCCCGCGGCGTCTCGGGTGAGCCGGACGTGGAGACGGTGACGGAAGCCGACGACGGCGACGTCCGGTTCACGGCGACGGGCGATGAACTGCGCCCGAAACCGTCCCTCGAGGACGAGGCATCGACTGATCCGCGGAATACCGACGCGGGAGACGACGGCGTCGAGATCGACCTCTCCGAGTCCGCGCTGGCCGACGAGGCGAGCGAGGCGACCGGTCCCACTCCCGAGCAGGCCGAGCCCGCCCAAGTCGAGGACACCGAACCGGATCGGAGTCCGTCGGAAGACACCTCTCACATGGAGGCCGACGTGCCGGACGGCAGCGACTCCGACGCCGCTTCCGGTGCAGCCGACGACGAGCGACCGGGCGACGGGTCGACCGGCACGGGCGACCTGACATAACGACGGCCGACGAGCAGCGACTTAAGACAGTCTCGATCGCTGTCGGAATTTTTTATCCCGTCGTCCGTGGTCGCTGCGAGTATGCCAGATGTCGTAATCGTCGGCGGCGGCGCAGCCGGACTGAGCGCGGCCCTTTTCACCGCGAAAAACGACCTCGAGACCGTCGTCTTCGACACCGACGAGACGTGGATGCACAAGGCTCACCTGTTCAACTATCCGGGAATCCGGAGCATCAGCGGCAGCGAGTTCATGGAACTGACCCGCGGACAGGTCAGCGACCGCGGGGCGGACATCCGCGTCGGCGAGGAGGTCACCGACGTCGAACCGGGCGACGACGGGTTCCGGGTCGAGACCAGCGTTGCGTCGGAGACGCAACGAGCAGACGGCGAAGCCGTCGACGACGGCGAGTACGAAGCGGACTACGTGGTACTCGCGACCGGTGCCGACCGTTCGATGGCCGAGGACCTCGAGGTCGAGTTCGCCGACGACGGCACTGTCGACGTGGACCTCGACACGGAGACGAGCATCGAGGACCTGTACGCGACGGGCGCGATGGTCCGGGACGAGGAGTGGCAGGCCGTGATCGCGGCGGGCGACGGTGCGTCGGCGGCGCTTGACATTCTGAGCAAGGAGAAAGGCGAGCACTTCCACGACTTCGACGTGCCGGACGACGTGGCCTGATCGGAGTCGAACGGAGACGCGTGGAACAGGATATGCGGTTTCGTCGATGTTCGGTCGGAAAATCACTGGTCAGCGACGCGCCTGCGTGTTCGTGGCCCACGACTAAGCGGCTGGTCAGTGGTAGTTCACCCGTATGGCAATGAACGATCTCCACGAGCTGTTCGTCCACAAGCTCGCCCAACAGTACTACATCGAACAGGAACTCGTCGAGACGTTAGACGAGATGGCCCGCAACACGACCAACGACCGGATGAGTCAGGGGTTCGCCGATCACCGCGACGAGACCCAGACGCAGGTCCAGCGCATCGAGGACGTCTTCGCGGCGCTCGACCGACCCGCGGAGGCGCGGGACTGCGCCATCCTCGACGGTCTCGAGGAGGACCGGCGCGAACTCGAGGCTGAAATCGAAGACGACGAACTGCTGAACATGGTCTACCTGAACGCGGGGATGATGACCGAGCGCGTCGAGATGACGGCCTACGAGGGGCTGACGACGATCGGGGAGCAGCTCGAACTCGGCAACAACGTGCAACAGCCCCTCGAGTCGAACTACGACGAGGAGAAGTCCGCCTTCCGCGAACTCGAGACGATGGCGACGGCGAAGGACATGAAGTCGCTGTGGGATCGCCTGACCCCGTCGTGAACCGAGCGTGATGCGAAGCGATACCGGGGAACTCCCCGGGTCTCACCCCTACGTGCGTACCGGGACCGGGCGCAGTTCGCGAGCGCTCGTCGTCCTCCCGGGCATCGGCGACGCGATGTTTTCGGGGACCTATCCGTCGTTTTCGGGCTGGGGACTCGCGCCGTACTTCGCGCGATACCTCGACGAGTATACGGTCTACGTCCTCAGCCGGCCGCGCGGGCTCCCGGCGGGGTACGATCCGGACGACGCCGTCGACTCGCACGAACGGGCGTTCGCGGAGATCGCGGACGGGAACGAGGCGGTCGACGTGATCGGCGTCTCGATGGGCGGACTGATCGCGCAGGAACTGGCCCGCCGGCGGCCGGATCTCGTCGACCGCCTCGTCCTCGCGAACAGCACCGCCCGCATCGCTGACGACGCGGAGTCGACGGTTCGGGAGTTCGAACGCCACGCCCGCGAGCACGACTGGGCGTCGATCCGCTCGGGGCTCGCCGCCGTGATGTTTTCCGACGCTCGAGCGATCACCTACCCGCCGACCATCCAGACCGTCGGCCGATTCCTTCAACCGCGACCCGCGGAGCCCGCCGACGTCTGGCGCTCGCTCGAGTTCGCGCACGAGTTCGATAGCCGGGACCGGCTCGAGGAGATCGATCGACCGACACTCGTTTTCGGCGGCGGCCGCGACCCGATTTTCCCGCCGCCGCTCACGAGAGAGATCGCGGTCCGAATTCCCGACGGCACCGTGACGCTCGCGCCCGGATCGAAACACGCCGCCTTCCACGAGCGAAAACTGACGTTCGACTCGCGAGTTCGCTCGTTTCTCGAGCGGTGAGCCGCCGATTCGCCGACCCGCCGCTAGTCGCTCGCCTCCTCGCCTCCCTCGATTACAAGGGACGCCGCGTCGAACGAGACGGTGTGCAACTCGAGTGCGTCTTCTTCGGCCCGTTTCGCGACGCCGTCGGCGAGAAGACGGTCAGGTACGAGACGGACGCCGACACCGTCGGCGACCTCTTGGACGAACTCGAGGCGGCGTATCCGGGCCTCGAGGGCGAACTCGAGGCGGCGTATCCGGGCCTCGAGGGCGAACTCGCGGCCGAGGACGACGGGCTGGCGGGGGACACGGTCGTCACGAAGGACGCGAAGCACGTCGTCCACATCGACGGCCTCGAGACGGCCCTCGAAGACGGTGCCGTGATCCGGCTGGTGCCGTCGGTGTACGGCGGATGAGCGGGCAGTTCCGTTCCCGTTGTTTCTCCGGCTCAGTCCGCCGACGGTGCGATCGGCTCGAGGGCCCTATCCGGAACGACGCCGTCCTCGGTCCAGCCCCGCGCCGCGTAGTACTCGTCGATCGCCGCCTCGAGGTCGGGGATCTCGTAGGGGAGGCCGTCGTCGCTCCGGTCGAACCCCCGCTGGTTGTTGAAGTGGCGCTCGCGGCGAACGGTCCGCGCGCCGATTTCCATGAGGGCGGCGTAGTCGGCGTCGAACAGCGTCTCGAGCCGATCCGGGGTGACGTAGTCGCTGCCGAACGCACAGACGATGCCGGTGTCCCGGAACGCCGAGGCGTTTTCCTCGTGGACGAGTCGCTCGGCCTTCCCGAGGGTGCCCTCCGGATCGAGTTCGCCGCTGTACTCGGGAGTCAGCATGCCGGCGTACATGTGGTCCGCACCGCGGTTCGCGACGGCATAGGAGAGCCCCTGCCCGTGGAGGACGCGCCCGTCGTGGGCGGCGAACTCGGTGCCCTTGACGGTGTAGTTGTCGACGCCGAGGTCGTCGTGACAGCGGTCGACGCCCTCCGCGAGGCGGTCGCCGATCCCCTCGCGATAGGCGATCTTCTCGGTGAGTTCCCGCGCGAGGTCGGCGTTGCCGAACTCGTCTTCGCTCGCGAGGTAGGCCGCGACGGTGACCCCGGCGGAGATCGTGTCCATCCCGAGGGAGTCACACAGTTCGTTCGCCTTCATCACGTCGACGATGTCCCCGACGCCCTGGCTCGAGCCGAACGCGTAGACGGTTTCGAACTCCGGGCCCTCGGTTTCGACGCCGGCCTCCTCGTCACGCGTCGGGAGCTTACAGGCGTAGGCACACGCCGAGCACGCGCCTTTCTCGTACTTCTTCGCTTCGACGGCGTTGCCGCCGATCCGGTCTGCGTGTTCGAACCCGTACTCCTCGAAGTACCGGGTCGGAAGCGCGAAGTTGTCGTTGATGAACTCGGTGCTGCCCGTCGTCCCCTGTCGCCGCAGTAGGTCGTCCGATTGCGCTGCCTCCCGGTGGATCTCCATCTCCGGCGGGTTCGGGATTTCGACCGGCGGCTCCGCATCGCCCTCGAACGTGACGCACTTGACGTTCTTCGATCCGAGAACGGCACCCAGTCCGCCGCGACCGAACGCCCGCGAGTCGAAGGTCATCGCCGAGGCGAACCGGACCCGGTTCTCGCCGGCCGGCCCGATCGCGATACAGTTGTCCGGCCCGAGGTCGTGGCGTTCGGCCATGTACTCGGACGTTTCGGGCACCGTTGCACCCTCGAGTACGGGCACTTCCTCGAACTCGACGCCGCTGTCGGTGACGTGGACGGCCAGCAGCTCGTCGCTCGCCCCCGCGAGTTCGAGGACGCCGATCCCCGTCCCGACGACGTTCCGCGAGAGGTAGCCGCCGGCGTTGCTCGAGACCAGCCCGTCGGTCAGCGGCGAGAGGGCGGTCATGTTCAGCCGGCCGGTAAAGGACATCCGGGACTGCTGGAGCGGTCCCGGTGCGAGATAGGCGCGGTTCTCGGGACCGAACGGGTCCGCGTCGAACGGGATCCGTTCGTGGGCGAGCGCCGTCGCGACCGCCCGCCCGCCGACCGCCGCCTCGAGCGTGTCGTCGATGCTCGTCTCGGTCGCCGTTCGGTCGCCCACGTCGACGGTGAGAAGCGGTCCTTCCGCGTGTAGCATGGGACCACACACCACGGCGATCGCCTTAGCTCTGGGCCCCGACCGCCGCGGCGATCGCGGGCTGCCGAGCCGATGATCGCAACAGAATTATAATCCCGCCGGAAATACCCGTGCCAGTATGACGTACGATGCGGTCCTGTTCGACTTCGACGGGGTCGTCGTCGAGAGCCCGTCGTCCCAGCGGCTGTCCGCTGCCCTCGACCGAACGTACGAGCAACTCGGCCGGTCCGAACCGGCGACCGAGACGCTACAGGCGCTCCTCCGGGGCGACTTCGAATCGATCGCCGAGCGCTGTCGCAGCCTCGGCATCGAGACCGACGCGTTTTGTGCGCAGGCCGCCCGCGAGATGGTCCGTGCCCAGTGTGAGGAAGTCGAGCGCGGGCTGCGCTCGGCCTACGACGACGTGGCCGCCGTTCGGTCGCTCGAGTTGCCCCTCGGCATCGTCAGCGACAACCACCCGTCCGTGGTCTCGACGCTGCTCGACCGGTTCGGACTCCGGTCGCTGTTCGAGACCGTCTACGGCTGTCCGCTGACCCCCGACGGGCTCGCCCGGCGCAAGCCCGATCCGACGAACATCGAGACCGCGATGGACTCCCTCGAGGCCGACGACGCGCTGTACGTCGGCGACCGAGCCGTCGACGTGCGGGCGGCCGACAACGCGGGCATCGACTCGGTGTTGCTCTCGCGATCCGACGACGACGCGCGACTCGAGTCGGACGTGACCCCGACCTACCACCTCCCGTCGCTCTCGCGGCTTCCCTCGGTCCTCGAGTAGCCCGCCCTTTCCGCCAGCGAGACCGTGATCGCGGGCCGGTGGCAGATTCGTGGTCGCGCTTTTTCCGCCCGCTCGTCGTAGCCAGCGTATGGAACCCGACGATACGTGGGCGAGCCTCCGGCAGCAGTGTGAGGCCCTCGAGCCGGGTACCGAACTGCTGACGCCCGTCTCCGAGCGGCCGTTCGAGGTCGAGCGGACCGACGACGACCGGATCGTCGTCCGGTTCGGCGACAGCGGGGAGACGCGACCGCTCTGGCGCGAGCAGTTCGTCGTCTTCCTCGAGCGACTCGACGAGGGCGAGGTTTCGATCGACCACCTCCAGCCGGGGGTCGAACCGCACGCCAGCGTCGTGACCCTCGCCGACGAGTACGCTGCCGACGACGAAACGATCAGGTACGACGCCGACGGGACCGCCGGGGACAGTCCGTTTCTCGTTCCCGCGTCGGACGCCCGAAACCCGCCCGAACGCGTCCACGACGACGCCCTGTTGCTGGCCGCCTTGCTCGAGGAACTCGACGCCGACGATCCCGCGGCCCTCGATACCGACTCGCTGACGGACCTCTACGTGCTCGCGTCCGACCTCCAGCACGGCTCCAACCGGGTCCGGCGATCGGCTCGAGACCCGCTGCTCGAGCGACTCGGGCCGGACCAGGAACTCCACGGCCGCTACGGAACCGTCCGACGGACGACCCGGGAGCGACGCCAGCCCAAAGACGCCGAAACGATCTTCGCCGCCCTCGACGAGCGCGGCATCCCCCGCGAGTGGGTGACGGGCGTCGACCGGGACAAACTGGATGTCGTCCTCGCCGTGACCGATCTCGAGGAGAGCGAGGTCTACGACGTCGACGAGGATGTCTACGTCCAAAAGACCAGCGTCGACGAGGACGAGAAGTACTCGCGGCTACAGGGGATCGCCGACCGGATCGACGACCTCGAGGGTGCCGAGGGCGAGGAATTACGCGACGAACTGGACGCCATCGAGGAGCAACTCGAAGAGGCGCTATCGGCCGGCTGATTGCTCGAGAAGCAATGCTGGCTGACAGCCATGTCACATTCCGAGTTCGATCGGTTTAAAACATTCACGATTCGACACTTCCATTGTTAGAACAACAGTTAGGTGAGTATGCAAGTCTATCAGAACAGGTTGATCATCCGAAAGGTTATCCATCGAAATCACCTACAGCAATTTATGTCGCCCGATGAAACTACCGCTGGCGGTGGCCTCTATGCCAGACTCCCGTTCAGAGTACAACTCGGAATTGCACTGCTTAGTTCGGTGTATCTTGTGGCGGTACTGACCGACATCATCGAGGACCCGATCCCATCAGATGTGTGGGCAGTCCTGTGGTTCGCGGTAGCTGTTGGCTTACTCGTACGTGCGGTGCATCTGAACAGACGGTCGTGAGATACCCACACGCAACGTGACTTTCAACTGTTGGATCGTTAGTTTCGCCCACCTCGTGTAGTGCTTCAAGACGTAACTCCGATCGAAGTCTGCGGGATCGATGCTACTACATCATATTCGTCGAGCAGGGGATGACTGCGAGGTGAACAAGCACTTGCCATACAGCTATATCAAGCTAGTTGGACGCTTTACACGGTGTTGATGGGGAGAGAATCGGAGTGAGTTCGATACCCGTTTCAACCGGCCGCCCGTAGGTCGGTTCGACACCGATGTCTGCTCGTCCCGCGGGGACCCGGCTCCTGATGGCACTGGTCGGCTGCCTGCTGTTGGTGTGGTATCTCGGACTGGCGGCTGTCTGTTACTGGGCGCTGTCGGTGCTCCGGGCCTCGGCGCCCGACCCTGCGACGGCGGTCCTGTTGATCGTCGCGGTTGGGCTCCTCGGCGGCTACCTGAGCTATCGGCTCGGCACGAAACAACTCCTCTCGAGCCTCGAGGCGGTCGAACTGCCGCGTTCACACGCGCCCGGGTTCTACCGGCGGATCGACACACTCGAGTCCCGCATGGCCGTCGATTCGCCCACGATCCTGATCGCCCGGCTGCCAATGCCCAACGCCTTCGCGCTGGGCAGCAAGCGAAACGGCGTCGTCGTCCTCGACCGCTCGCTCCTCCGGGTGCTGTCGCTCGACGAACTCGAGGCACTCGCCGCCCACGAACTCGCCCACCTCGAGCGCTACGACGCGTTCATACAGACGCTCGCCTACAGCGTCTTCCGGACCGTCGCGGGGCTGGTCGTTCTGGTGCTGGCTCCGTTCTTGCTCCCGCTGGCCGGGATCGCTCGAGCGGTCGCGTGGGCGCGCGGCGATCCGGCGTCGTGGTCGCGGACGGCGTTCGGCCGACTGCTGCAGGTCGTCGAGGGCGGCGTCGTGGCCTGCTTTCTCCTCGTGACCCTCGCCGTCCGCGCACACTCGCGCCGGCGGGAGTACGCCGCCGACGACCGCGCCGCCGCGGTCACCGGCAAGCCGGTCGCACTCGCTCGCGCGCTCCGGACGATCCAGCGCACCGCCGAGCCCGCACAGGGGTTGCTCTCGACCCTGTACGTCCACACCGAAGCGGACGAAGACGAGTTGACCCGACTCCTCTCGACCCATCCCTCGACCGACGACCGGATCGAACGGCTGCTCGAGCGAACGCGAACCGCCGCTCGTGATTCGTCTCGAGAATCGATTCGATGAGCGATGCTGTCCGGTCTCGGAGTCGGTCCGATCACCGGCACCGCCCGCGGTCGCGGATCGTTCGTCGCTACCGGACGTTGGTCCAGCCACAATCGACGCAGACGTCGGATTCGCCGTCGGGTACCGTGTACCCGGTACAGACCGGACAGTCGGTCGCGAGGGTGCCGCCGTCGGCGACGACCCGGTCCGACGACCGATCGGCCTCGAGCAAGTCCGGAAGGGACGGGTGACACGCCGCACAGACGCGCTGGGTCCGTCTGTGCGTCATGGTCTCAGTTCGGATTCGGTGCGTGAACCGTCGAGCCACCTCGTCGCCGCAGCGTTCGCATTCGGCCATGATATGCCAACAATGAACACGATGGGTGAAAAGTATTTCCCACGTGTTCGGATATACTGAGATATATGGGATCACTATCTATCCTAACTCGAGTATAAAACATCATTCATGGATATATGGTGCCAAAATAGATTATTTGTCTGATAGTGTCTCGAGCGAGCGCGTCGCCGCCGTCACAGCGGCGACAGCGCGGCACTGACGAGTTACTGGCAACCCACAAACGCTTTTGGCTGCACACCTCCTACGTCGCATCATGTACGTGCGGGACGCGAAAAACAGGGAAGAGGTCTGGTTGCTGGATCACATCGAGTCGATGGGACTCGACGAGACGGCGTTTCGCTCCCGTGACTACGTCATCGCCGTCGACGAGGAATCCGGTGAGAAGGCCGGGTTCGGCCGCATCCGCATCCACAAGACCGACGACGGTGACGAGTCCGTCTGCGAACTGACCAGTATCGGCGTCCTCGAGGGCTGGCGCGAGCAGGGCGTCGGGGCCCACATCGTCGAACGGCTCGTGGAGTACGCCGGGGATCAGGGGTTCGAGACCGTCTACGTCCTGACCGGGACGGGTGCCTACCTCGCCCAGTTCGGCTTCCAGCGGCTCGAGGAGTCCGAACTGCCGGCGGTTCTGCAGGAGCGCCTCGAGGACAAACGGGAGGGTACCGATCCCGACGCGGTGCCGCTGACGATCGACGTCGACGAGTTCCGGATGCCCGACCGGTTCCGGGAAGCGTTCAAGCGCGCGCCGGAGGGGCGCGACGAGACGGACGACGAGGAGTCGCCGGAGGACTTCGGCATCGATCCCGACTCGGCCACGTACAAGTACGATACGGGCCGGTAACCGACGCGGATGACACCGGTCGTTCGGTCCGTCTCACCGGTCCGATCCCGCTCCGGCGGGCCGCTGGTCGAAGCCGTGACGGAACGCGATCCAGCCGATTCCCGAGAGAAAGAGCATCGGCGGGAGGATCGCGAACGCCCACAGCGGGTCCAGTCCCCAGCGGAGCAAGAGCCCAAGGTTCACCAATCCGAGCGCCAGAAACGGCGCGACGTAGCGGGCGGCACGGCGGCGGTCGCCCGCGTCGTCCGCCCGCCCCGGCGGCTCCGACAATCCCGACGAATCCGCGGTCATAGGCGGGCCGTCGACGCCTCGAGACATAAGCGGTAGTGGCGATCCGAGTGACAGTCATGACTTCGAATAAACCCGATTCGACGGTCGAGGGCGGCGAATCAGCCGACGGCGAGGACGACGCGGTGTGCGTCTGGCTCGTCGAACGAACCTACGGGGACGACGAACTCAATCTCGTCATCCTCGTCTACGCGACCGAAGACGGCCGCCGGTACCACCGCCGCGAGCGCGCGCTCACGAGCTTTACCGGCCCCGCTCGAGAGACGAAGGCCGGTCTCCGCGTCTCGACGGACGCGCTCGGAACCGTCGACGACCCGGCGATGCGGGAGCGCTACGCCGAGGAGGCGTCGCGGATGGCCGACCGACACGACCCGGACGACAACGTCTGAGGCGATTTCAACCGTCCCGGCGAGACGAACGGGAAAGCTTGACGTGTTCATCAAAGTTGAAGCCCCGGCCCGTCCACGATAACCATAATGTTCGACCCCGATGAACTCGAGGAGATCCGTGCCAGCAAGGCGGAGTGGCACGAGGCGGACGTCGAGCCGGTCCTCGAGCGGTTCGGCGAGCGAAAGGAAACGTTCACGACTGATACGGGCGGGCAGGAGGTCGACCGGCTCTACACGCCCGACGATATCGGGGACCTCGACTACGAGGAGGACCTCGGCAACCCGGGCGAACCGCCGTACACGCGCGGGGTCTACTCGACCGGCTACCGGGGCCGGCTCTGGACGATGCGCCAGTACGCCGGGTTCTCGACGCCGGAAGACACTAACGAGCGCTATCACTACCTGCTCGATCAGGGCCAGACCGGGCTCTCGATGGCCTTCGACCTGCCGACGCAGATGGGCTACGACTCCGACGCCGCGATGGCCGCGGGCGAAGTGGGGAAGGCCGGCGTCGCGATCGATTCGCTCGACGACATGGAGACCGTCTTCGACGGGATCCCGCTCGACGAGGTCTCGACGTCGATGACGATCAACGCGCCCGCATCGGTGCTGCTGGCGATGTACATCGCGGTGGGCGACCAGCAGGGCGTCGACCGCGAGGAGCTTCGCGGGACGATCCAGAACGATATTCTGAAGGAGTATATCGCGCGCAACACGTACATCTATCCGCCGGAGTCGTCGATGCGGATCATCACGGACATCTTCGACTTCTGTGCCTCTGAGACGCCGAAGTTCAACACCATCTCGATCTCGGGCTACCACATCCGCGAGGCCGGTTCGACGGCCGCCCAAGAACTCGCCTTCACGCTGGGCGACGGCATCGAGTACGTCGAGACGGCTATCGAGGCCGGCCTCGACGTCGACGACTTCGCGCCGCAGCTCTCGTTCTTCTTCAACGGCCACAACAACATCTTCGAGGAAGTCGCCAAGTTCCGCGCGGCCCGCCGGATGTGGCACGACATCATCGAGGAGCGCTTCGATCCGGACGACCCCAAGTCCAAACAGCTCAAGTTCCACACCCAGACCGCGGGCTCGATGCTGACCGCCCAGCAGATCGAGAACAACGTCGTCCGCGTCGCCTATCAGGCGCTGGCCGCGGTGCTCGGGGGCACCCAGAGCCTGCACACGAACGGGAAAGACGAGGCGCTCGCGCTGCCGACCGAGGAGTCCGTCCGCACCGCGTTGCGAACCCAGCAGATCCTCGCCCACGAGTCCGGCGCGGCCGACACCATCGACCCGCTGGCGGGCAGCTACTACGTCGAATCGCTGACCGACGAGGTCGAGGAAGAGGCCTACGAGATCATGGACGAGGTCGACGACCGCGGCGGCATGCTCGAGGCCGTCGAACAACAGTGGGTCCAGCGCCAGATCCAGGACACGGCCTTCGACCGCCAGAAGGAGATCGAGGAGAAAGAGCGGATCATCGTCGGCGTCAACGAGTTCGAGGTCGACGAGGACCCGGCGATGGACGTCGAGGAGGTCACCGAGGAAGACCAGCAGCGACAGATCGACAGCCTCGAATCGGTCCGCGAGTCCCGCGACGACGAAGCCGTCGACGCGGCCCTCGAGGCGCTGCGCGACGCGGCGCGGAGCGACCAGAACCTGATGCCGTACATCATCGACGCGGTCAAGGCCTACGCCACGGTCGGCGAGATCTGTAACGTCATGCGCGACGAGTTCGGGGAGTACCAGCCCGGCGGCGCGGTCTGAGAACCTCGTCGGGATTCGGCCCTCGGCGTCGAAGTCGAATCGGTCGGCGAGACTCCCCAGCGGATCCGTGCCGATCCTGTGTGACCAATTCCCAAATAGAAGCCCGAGAGCGCAGTCCGAGCGGTTGAATCTCGAATTAGACTCGAGTAACATCGCCGATGTCTCTCGAGTAATACCGTTTTACACCCGACTCCGTCGGGCGATTCGGAGACAATCTACTATTGGGCTAGGAATTCGGGGAAACAGTCGAACCGGTTTATCCTCGTATCGGGCAACGGCGCTGGTGTGAGCCCAACATGAGCGAGCAACCCGACGAGCGATCGACCCCCGGAACGGAGTCGGCCGGCAACTATCCATCGACGTCCCGCCGCCGCGTACTGCAAGCCGCCGCGGCCGCGGGTGGGGTCGTCGGTCTGGGCAACGTCGCACTCGCCCAGGAGACCGAGTCGATCGAGCTCGGCGGCGAGACGAGCGGCTGGATCGGCGTCGCACCCGAGGAAATCGCGGACGAAACGAACCCGACGCTGGAACTCGAGGAGGGAACCACCTACGAGATCACGTGGGAGAACCTCGACGGTGCCGCCCACAACCTCGTCATCGTTGACAGCGAGGGCGAGGACCTCGAGCGGACCGAACTCATGAGCGAGCAGGGAGAGACGCAGTCCCTCGAGTTCGAGGCGACGAGCGAGATGGCCGAGTACTACTGCGAGCCCCATCGAGCGACGATGCGCGGAGATGTCTCGGTCGGCGGTGGCGGTAACGGAGCGGCCGAAGAGTCCGGAGACGGTGAGGCGGAGGCCTTCTTCGAGCCGGGAACGGAGATCGGCGTCCAGACGCTCGCGGAGGGAATGACCGCGCCGACGGACTTCGCCGTGGCGGACGAAGACGAGGACCGGTACTTCGTCGCCGACCAGACCGGCGAGCTCTGGGTCGTCACTGACGACGGCCTGCAGGACGAGCCGTTCCTCGATGTCAGCGACCAGCTCGTCGAACTCGGGACGTTCGAGGGCGACTATGCGGACCCGAATCAGGACTACGACGAGCGGGGGCTGCTCGGCGTCGAGTTCCACCCCGACTTCGCGGAGAACGGCCGCTTCTTCATCCACTACAGCGCCCCGCCGAACGACGAGACGCCCGAGGGCTGGAGCCACGTCGAAGTCGTCTCCGAGTATCAGGCGAACGGGGACATGAGTCAGGCCGACCCCGACTCCGAACGGGTCCTGATGGAGTTCCAGAAGCCCCAGTACAACCACGACGCCGGGCCGATGGCGTTCGGCCCCGACGGCTACCTCTACGTCCCGATGGGCGACGGCGGCGGGGCGAACGACGACATGGAGGGCCACGTCGAGGACTGGTACGACGACAACGCGGGCGGGAACGGACAGGACGTCAGCGAGAATCTGCTCGGCGGCGTCCACCGGATCGACGTCGACGTCGAGAGCGACGAGCGGCCGTACGGCATTCCGGACGACAACCCGCTGGTCGACGTCGACGACGCCCGCGACGAGTACTACGCGTGGGGGATGCGAAACCCGTTCGGCATCTCGTTCGACAGCGACGGCCGGCTGTTCGTCTCCGACGCCGGGCAGGACCTCTTCGAGGAGGCGAACATCGTCGAGGCCGGCGGCAACTACGGCTGGAACATCAAGGAGGGGACCCACTGCTTTAGCACGGACAGCCCGAGCGATCCGCCGGAGGACTGTCCCGACTCGGCCCCCGACGAAGCGCCCTACGACGGACAGGAGCTTCAGGACCCGATCGTCGAGTACCCGCACGTCTACGACGGCGAGCCGGTCGGGATCACGATCATCGGCGGCCACGTGTACGAAGCCGGTGATATCGAGGAACTAGACGGCAAGTACGTCTTCGGTGACTGGACGGCCGACCCGGCCCGTCAGGAACCCGCGGGTCGGCTCCTCGCCGCCTCGGAGCCCGAAGACGGCGGCGAATCGATGGGCGGCGACGCCGGCGGCAACGAGACCGAAGGGATGAGCCCCAACGAGTCGGAAGCCCCCGAAAACGCGACGGAGGACACGCAGGACGAGCCCATCGACGAGGGGAACGAAACGGCCGGTATGAACGAGTCGGCCGGTATGAACGAGTCGGCCGGCATGAACGAGTCGGCCGGCATGAACGAGACCGCAGGAGATGGCGGCGGAGCGGACGCCGCGGATCAGGAGGTCGTCCCTCGAGACGAACTCTGGGACATGGAGGCCCTCCAAGTTTCGGGCACCGAGGACGGCTCGTTCCCCTACTTCGTCCGGCAGTTCGGTCACGACGACGACGGGAACGTCTACGTGCTCGCGAATCAGGAGGGCGTTCCCGAAGGCGACACGGGCGCGGTCATGCAGATCGTCCCGCCGGACGAGGGCGATTCCCTCTCGGCACCCGAGACGGACGACGAGGCGGCTCCCGAAGAGCAGGAAGCCGACGAGAACGCGACGGAGGACACGCAGGACGAGCCCATCGCCGAGGGCAACGAGACTGCGGACAACGAAACCGGGATGAACGATACCGCGACCAACGACACCGAGGCCGACGCCAACGCGACCGACGCGTAACGCCTCGAGTCGTCACCCGCGACGGAGAGCCGATCGACTCGCGCCGTCGACGATTTTTTTCGGAATCCGCCGAGCAGCGATATCGGTCGGCGGTCGTTCCTCGCCGGGGTGACCTTGATACCGAGCGGCGGTGTACGGCCGTCCATGAGCACGAATACGACGACGGGGACCGTCATCGCGCAAGGGGCCGAGGTCCCGGCGCTCGGGCTCGGTACTGCGCGCATGACCGGCGACGACTGCCGGCGAGCCGTCGAAACCGCACTGGCGGTCGGCTACCGACACGTCGACACCGCCCAGCTGTACGACAACGAGGCCGCGGTCGGCCGGGCGATCGCCGAAAGCGAGGTCGACCGCGAGGACGTCTTCGTCGTGACGAAGGTCCACCCCGACAACGCGGCCCCCGCAGACGTGCGCGAATCCACGCAGGCGAGCCTCGAGCGGCTCGAACTCCAAACCGTCGACCTCCTGTTGTTACACGGACCGAGCGACGAAGCGCCGCTCGCGGAGACGATCGGTGCGATGAACGACCTGCAACGTGACGGGCTGGTCGACCACATCGGCATTAGCAACTTCGGGGTCGACGGGCTCGAGGACGCGATCGCCCGTTCCGAAACGCCGATCATCACGAATCAGGTGGAGTACCATCCCTTCCACCGGCGCGATGACCTCCTCGCGTACTGTCTCGAGAACGAGGTCCTCCTGACGGCGTACAGCCCACTCGCGGAGGGCGATGTCGTCGGCGACGAGCGGCTGGCGGCGATCGGGGAGCCATACGGCAAGTCGGCGGCACAGGTCGCGTTGCGATGGCTCGTCCAGCACCCCTTCGTCGCGGCCATTCCGAAGGCGGCGAGTCGGGAACACATCGAGGCGAACGCCGATATCTTCGACTTCGAACTCTCGCCCGAGGAGATGCGCGCCGTGTTCGACCTCGGCGGCGGGGTTTCGGATCGACTGGCCGCGCAGTTGGGGCTCGAGTGATCGGCCGCTGACGCCACAGTCCGTCGCTCGATCCGGATCGAATCCAACGAAAAATCATAACAGTAACACGGCCCCTCCACGCAGTACGATTACGATGCACTTCGATCACGCCGGGATCGCGACCGACGACGCAGCGGACCTCGCGGCACTGTACGGCGACCTTTTCGGCCTCGAGGTCGCCCACGAGGAGGCGTTCGACGGCATGCGAGTCGTCTTCCTCGACTGCGGCGACGGCTATTTCGAACTGCTCGAGCCGCTCGAGGAGGGGACGATTTCGCGCTACCTCGAGGACGACGGGGCGGGCGTCCATCACCTCGCGCTCGCGACGGACGACCTCGAGGGTGCCCTCGAGACGGTCCGCGACCACGACGTGACGCTGATCGACGAGGAGCCGCGACCGGGCGCGTGGGGCCACTCGGTGGCATTCTTGCACCCGGCGGACACCGGCGGGATTCTGGTCGAACTCGTCGAGCACTGATTCGAGCCGCCGATATCGGGTCGATTTGCCGCCGCTTTCGGCCCCTTTTTGGCCGTTAGTCCGCCGAATACTCGGCCGCGGTGATCTGCTGGTCCTCCTCGTCGCTCCGATGATGGACTTCGACGCGGTTCGGATAGCGCCCCGAGAGGTCGATCCGCGCCTCGTAGTCGACGACGCCGAGGCAGTCGGTACAGTTGTCGGCTTCCTGTTCGCCGACGGCGACGGTCACCGTGAGAACGTCACCGCCCTCGTCGTAGGCCGCGTCCGCGAGCGACAGGCCGTGACAGGGCGTCGGCGTTCCGATGTCGCCGTCGACGACGACGGCCTCGTCCGCGAACTCGACGGTCGCACCGTCGCCGTCGGTCCGGCCCGCACACTCCCCCTCGCCGACCGCGAGCGACGCGTCCGTGACTTCGGGCACTGGACAGGGGATCGACGTCGAGGTCGATTCGGTCTGCACGCCGGATTCGCTGAGCGCGATGCTCGTTCGAGAGCGAGTACAGTCGAACGGCCGCCGGTCGACGCCGTCGGTCACGGTCGACTGACTCGTGCCGTCGTCGCTACTCGTGGCCACGGTGACCGTGTACGACCGCGGCTCGACGAGGACGAGTTCGAGCGCCTCGCCCGCCGCGATGTCGAGATCGCGCTCGAGCAGTGCGTTATCATCTCGCTCGTCGCTACTGTCCTCGCTATCGCCACCGTCGCTCCCGCCGCCATCGCCGCCGTCGGTCGTAATCTCAACGGAGATCGTTCGATCCGTCTCGCCCTCGTTCCGTAACTCGAGTTCGTGTGGCGGGTGCGCGGCGAGGAACGGCACCTCGTCGGGGTCGCCGACGACGATCGGGTCGTCCGCTTCCGGTTCGGCGGCGTCCCGGTCGGTTCCGTCGCTCGAGTCGGCGGATTCGTCATCGATATCCGGACGCTCCGACTGGAGCCGTTCGAACGTCGAGCCCGTACAACCGGCCAGTCCACAGATCGCGCCGGTCGTGCCGGCGAGGAGGTCTCGTCGTCGCATACGCGATCCCACCACGGTGAGGGATAAACACCTTTGTCACGGGCTCTAACCTGTGTTTTTCAGAGACTGTCAGCGCTCGCGAGACACGCAAATGTCACGGCCGTACTGAAACCCGTCGCGCGTCTACGCCACCGTATGCGTAGCCCCTTCCAGCGCGAGACGCAACACAGTAGCGAGCGTGGAACGCTCCGCCGGGCGGAAGCGGACGAGAACTCGGTCGCCGAGAGCGGGCCGTCCCGGCTCGGGCGGGTCCTGTTCGGTGCCGTCCTCGCGTTCATGGCAATGGACAACCTCCGGAACCTCGAGGCGCGGATCCAGTACGCCGAGTCGAAGAACGCGCCGATCCCGTCGCTGTCGGTGCCGGCGACGAGCGGCGGGCTCCTGTTCGGCGGTCTCGGCGTGGCGCTGTGGCGAGTCCCCGCCGCGTCGGCCGCCGCGGTCGCGGGATTTTTCGCCGGTGCGACGCCGGTGATGCACGACTTCTGGACGGTCGACGACCCCGAACTGCGACAACAGGAGTTCTTCCACTTCGCGAAAAATGCCGCGCTGCTGGGGGCGGCGCTCGTGTTCGTGAAACTGGGACTGTCCGAGGATCCTCGAGAGTAAGAGCGAGTCCGTCGGTCGGCGACTCGAGGCCGATCCGATAGCGCGGCCGCCGCCGTCGTCAGCCGAAGTTCTCGATCAGCGCCTCGTCGGCGTCGCCGCCGGCGTCCTCGATCGCGTCGGCGACGGCCGTGACGAAGCCGTCGAAGCCGAAGGCGTACAGCTGCCCGTCCTCGCGGTGGGACGCGATCGCGTCCGCCAGTTCGTCGGCCGCGTCACCGTCAACGAAGACGACCGTCGCGCCCGCGTCCTCGAGCGCCTCGAGGCGCTCGGTGTGGGCGGGTTCGTCGGCCTGATAGATCACGACGGCGTCGTGTCCGGCGTCGTGGGCCGCTTCGGCGATCGCAACCGCGGGGCCGACCCCCGGGCCGCCGGCGACCGCGACGACGTCGTCCTCGCCCTCGTAGGTGATCCGGCCGAACGGTCCGTCGACGTGGACGGTCTCGCCGCCCTCGAGGGCAGCGAGCCACGGCGAGAGGTCGCCGTCCGGGTCGACGCCGACGGTGAGTTCGAACGTCTCGCCGACGGCGGGCGACGAGAGCGTGTAGTGGCGCGAGAGCACCTCGTCGTCGGGCCGGGCCCGGAGCAGGACGAACTGTCCCGGCAGGGCGTCGAACCCCTCGGGCGTCGCGAGCTCGAGCGTGACGGTATCGGGGCCGACTTCGCTGACCGATTCGACAGTGACTGGGGTCCCTTCCATGTCGAATTCGTTCGGCGGCCGGTTGAAAAGGCGTTCCGTTCCGCCACTGACGACGGGTCGACTTGCGTACCTATTCGATGCTCCGGAGTATTACTCGGAACTCAATTACAAATTCTCCGCGTCGCCGTTTCTTTCTCGAGATATCGCCGTCTTCGTAATTAATAACGACTAATCGTCGTGTTTGTCTATGCCGAATATATCATTCGTCGTCGCAATCTGTCGGTTGGGGTTTCAGAAGCCTTTTCATTTATGGGGGGTAAGGCTCAGGACAACATGGCTGAGGACCTCAACTGGGCGGTCGGAGGCGAGGCCGGGGACGGCATCGACTCCACGGGTAAGATCTTCGCTCAGGCACTCGCCCGAGCCGGACGGCACGTATTCACCTCCAAAGACTTCGCGTCGCGTATCCGCGGCGGGTACACGGCCTACAAGATTCGGACCTCCGTCGACAAGGTCCAGAGCGTCGTCGACCGACTCGACATCCTGGTCGCGCTCACCCAGCGGACGATCGACGAGAACTTGGACGAACTCCACGAGGGCAGCGCCATCATCTACGACGGCGAGCGCTCGTGGGACGCCGAGATTCCCGAGGAGATGACGGCGGTCGACGTCCCGCTGAAGTCGCTGGCCGAGGAGGCCGGCGGCGCGATCATGCGCAACATCGTCGCGCTCGGTGCCGCGTGTGAGATCACCGGCTTCGATGTCGAATATCTGGACGAAGCCCTCGAGAAGCGCTTCGGTGGCAAGGGATCGAAGATCGTCGAGAACAACAAGGAAGCCGCCCGCGCGGGACAGGAATACGTCCAGGAGAACTACGATCTGGACCACCTCGGCTACAACATCGACACGACGGACAACGATTACGTCCTCCTCAACGGGAACGAGGCCGTCGGGATGGGGGCACTCGCGGCCGGCTGTCGGTTCTACGCCGGCTATCCGATCACGCCCGCGACGTCGATCATGGAGTATCTCACCGAACGGATCGAGGACTACGGCGGCCACGTCGTGCAGGCCGAAGACGAGCTGTCGGCGATCAACATGTCACTCGGGGCCGCACGCGCCGGTGCCCGATCGATGACCGCCACGTCGGGTGCCGGGATCGACCTCATGACCGAAACCTTCGGGCTGGTCGCGACCAGCGAGACGCCGCTCGTCATCGCCGACATCCAGCGCTCCGGTCCCTCCACGGGGATGCCGACGAAACAGGAACAGGGCGACCTCAATATGGCGCTCTACGGCGGCCACGGCGAGGTCCCGCGATTCGTCGTCGCCCCCACCTCGATCACCGAGTGTTTCTGGAAGACGGTCGAGGCGTTCAACCTCGCGGAGAAGTATCAGACGCCGGTCTTCCTGGTCTCCGATCTGGCGATGTCGGTCACCGAACAGACGTTCCCGCCGGAGGCCTTCGACATGGACGAGGTCGAGATCGACCGCGGCAAGCTCGTCGACGAGGACGAGGTCGACGAGTGGCTCGACGCGCAGGGCCACTTCCGCGCCCACGCCGTCACCGAAGACGGCGTCAGCCCGCGTGCCATCCCCGGCACGACCGACGCCGCCCACATGTCCACCGGCCTCGAGCACGACGAACTCGGCCGTCGGACGGAGGAAGAAGACGAGCGCGTCCATCAGGTCAACAAACGAAACCGCAAAGTCGAAACCGCACGAGAGAACGAGGACTGGGACTACCGCGAGTTCGGCAACCCGGACGCGGACAACCTCATCATCTCGTGGGGGTCGAACGAAGGCGCGCTCATCGAAGCGCTCGACTACCTCGAGGACGACGGGATCGACGTCCGCGTCATCTCGGTGCCCTACATCTTCCCGCGGCCAGATCTGACCGAGGAGATCGAGGCTGCCGAGGAGACGATCGTCGTCGAGTGTAACGCGACCGGGCAGTTCGCCGACGTGATCGAACACGACGTGCTTACCCGCGTGAAGCGCATTAACAAGTATACGGGCGTTCGATTCAAGGCGGACGAACTCGCAGACGACATTACCGACAAACTCACCGAAGAGGTGCCAGCACAATGAGCTCCGACGTACGATTTACCGACTTCAAGTCCGACAAGCAGCCGACGTGGTGTCCCGGATGCGGCGACTTCGGGACGATGAACGGCATGATGAAAGCCCTCGCGAACACCGGCAACGATCCCGACAACACCTTCGTGGTGGCCGGGATCGGCTGTTCCGGCAAGATCGGGACCTACATGCACAGCTACGCGCTGCACGGAGTCCACGGTCGCGCCCTGCCGGTCGGAACCGGCGTCAAGATGGCCCGGCCCGACGTCGAGGTCATGGTCGCCGGCGGCGACGGTGACGGCTACTCGATCGGTGCCGGTCACTTCGTCCACGCGGTCCGCCGGAACGTCGACATGACCTACGTGGTCATGGACAACCGCATCTACGGCCTGACGAAGGGACAGGCCTCGCCGACCTCGCGCTCGGACTTCGAGACCAGCACGACCCCCGAGGGCCCCAAACAGCCGCCGGTCAACCCGCTCGCACTGGCGCTGGCCTCCGGCGCGTCCTTCATCGCGCAGTCGTTCAGTTCCGACGCGATGCGCCACGCCGAGATCGTGCAGGAAGCCATCGAGCACGACGGCTTCGGCTTCGTCAACGTCTTCAGTCCCTGTGTCACGTTCAACGACGTCGACACCTACGACTACTTCCGCGACAACCTCGTCGACCTGCAGGAGGACGAGGACCACGATCCGAACGACTACGAGGCCGCCAAGGAAGTCATCCTCGACAGTGATAAGGAATACCAAGGCGTGATGTATCAGGACGAAAACTCCGTGCCGTATCACGAACAGCACGGCGTTACCGAGGACATGTCCGAGATCCCCGACGGCGCGCCCGAGGACGCGATGGATCTCGTCCGCGAGTTCTACTAACGCCGCGTCGCCGTTCGGCGCAGTTCCCCATTTCAGCCATTTTCAGTGACCGAGAGCCGCGGCGCTACGCGATGAGCGCTCGAGAGAACGCAGACGCGTTTGCCTACCTACCGGCTCGAGATGACTTTAGCTATCGAACGGGTGCTCGACGGACTCCATCAGCACTTCGACGTTCGCGGATTCCTTCGTATTCATCTTCGGGAGGGTTCCGAGCAAGACGAGCAGATCGTCCTCGTGGGTGAACGACGTGATCTTGATCTCGATGTCGATCGGCTCGCCCGCGAGGTCGGATTCGCCCATGAAGACGTCGGTTTCGCGTTGCTCGTCCAGAATCGGGAGTTCGAACGACTCCTCGTGCTGGATGTTGCGGATCTCGCCGCCGTCGATCTGGTTCAGGAACTCCGCGAGCAACTCCTCGTTCGACATGTCGTCGAGCGGGTTGACCGAGCGGCCGGCGACCTCCATCCCCGGGATCGAGACGGCCGCGAAGGCGCTGCCCTCGCGCTCTTGCCCCTTGTATTCGAGCTGTTTGGAGTAGACCGAGGTCCAGATCGAGGCCTCCACGTCGCGTTCGATGCCGGCGGGGAGTTCGACGGTTCGATCGATCGTCTCCTCGGTAACCTCTTTCTCGTCGTAGCCGGTCTCCTCGAGGGCCTCGTCGGTCGGTGCGACGCGGTCGGAACTGAACTCGAGCGGTCCGTTGCCGAGGACGAAGTCGAGACAGCCTGCTGTCAGTGCGAGCGTCCCGGTCGCGCCCGCGGCGAGCAGCGATCGTCGAGATGTCGTCATTATCCCAGAATTCGAGAGGGAGGGCATATTCCTTGTGGCACTGTTAGTCTCGCAGACAAGAGTCTCACGGCTTCTGATAGCCGTTTGACGCGACTGGCGAACACATCAAGAGTTATCGGGGTCGACAACCCCCGTGTAGCCATGACCGAATTCGCACGGCGAGTCGAGCAGGTGTCGATCAGCGGCATCCGCGAAGTGTTCGAGGCCGCGGGCGACGACGCGATCAACCTCGGGCTCGGACAGCCCGATTTCCCGACCCCCGCCCACGCTCGCCGCGGCGCGATCGAAGCGATCGAATCCGGCCGGGCCGACGCCTACACCTCCAACAAGGGCACCCAACAGCTCCGGGAGGCAATTTCGGCGAAGTACGACCGCGACTACGGTCTCGAGGTCGATCCCGGTGACGTGATCGCCACGTCCGGCGGCAGCGAGGCGTTGCACCTCGCGCTCGAGGCCCACGTCGATCCCGGCGAGGAGGTCATCTTCCCGGATCCCGGCTTCGTCTCCTACGACGCGCTGACTCACATCGCCGACGGCACGCCGAAGCCGGTCGGGCTCCGGGAGGATCTCACCCTCGATCCCGCCACTGTCGAGGACGCCATCACCGAGGAGACGGCGGCGTTTATCGTCAACAGCCCCGCGAACCCGACGGGGGCCGTCCAGAGCGAGGCCGACATGCGCGAGTTCGCCCGCATCGCCGACGAGCACGACGTGCTCTGTCTCTCCGACGAAGTCTACGAACACATCGTCTTCGAGGGCGAGCACCACTCGCCGCTGAAATTCGCCGACACGGACAACGTGGTCGTCATCAGCGCCTGCTCGAAGACCTACTCGATGACCGGCTGGCGGCTCGGCTGGGTCGTCGCTGGGGCGGCTTCGCCGCCTTCGCCTCGTCGCGCCGACGGCGCGACGCAGACCAATCGCCGCATCGAGCGCATGCTCCGGGTCCACCAGTACGGACAGGCCTGTGCCTCCGCGCCCGCGCAGTTCGCCGCCGAGGCCGCCCTGACCGGTCCGCAGGAGCCGGTCCAGGAGATGGTCGAGACGTTCGAACAGCGGCGGGACCTCGTCCTGGACGGGCTCACCGACGCCGGACTCGAGGTCCCCACACCCGAAGGCGCCTTCTACGCGATGCCGAAGGTCCCCGACGGCTGGTGTGACGAAGTGCTCGAGCGCGGCGTGGTGGTCGTCCCCGGCGACGCCTTCGGCGCGAACGGCGAGGGCTACGCGCGACTCTCCTACGCGACCGGCACGGAGGAGTTGAAGGAAGCGCTCGAGATCATGGACGCCGCGACGCAGGCGGTTCGATAATCGGTCCCTTCTGTGCTTTCGGTTAACGCTGCTCCTCGAGTCCGCGGTCCGGATCAGTGGCCGTCGCTGTCTCGGCGTTCGAAGAGCGATCACTCTCTGGGTCATCACTGATTGTGGTGCGCGCTGGGTTGCGGCGAGCGAATCGGCCGGGGAGATAGCTCTGTTGCGATTTGATTCTTCGGGGAAATATACTACCGATAGTCGTTCTTGAACCCGTTAGCGATCAGTGTCTATCCCCCTGCGTTTCTCACACTCTCCACAAAAGTTCGCGGAGAGGTCCGATACCGAACTGATATGCTTCTCTGAAGTGAAGTGATCGTGGGTCGCGTAGTGGTCTGCCCACCCACAACGAGTGTTTTCTGCGAAGTGCCACTTCCGATCTCCCTTCCGTTTTATCTCCACTCTGATACGTAGACAGTCAAAATGTATCAGTGTTAGGTACTTCCACTGTTCTGGACAGTGGGAGTCCCACCGCGTTCGCTGCGAATGGAACAGCGTCCGCGTCCGTTCGCGACTCGACTCGAGCGACTCGTCACCGAACGACTACCGGGAACGGGTGCCGCCCGAATGGCGACGAAAACGGACAGTTAGCTGCTCGCCGTCGCGAACTCGTCGACGATCGTTTCACAGAACGCCTCGAGGTCACCCGGATTCCGGCTCGTCACCAATCCGTCGTCGACGACGACCTCCTCGTCGACCCACTCACCGCCGGCATTGCGAACGTCGGTCTGCAGGCTGTGGTAGGACGTTAGCTGCCGTCCGTCGACCACGTCTGCCTCGATCAGCGTCCACGGGCCGTGACAGATCACGCCCGCCGGCTTGCCAGCCTCGACGTGCTGTCGCAGGAGGTCCACCCCGGCCTCGCTCGTCCGGAGCGTGTCTGCGCCGACGGTCCCGCCCGGGACGATCAGCGCGTCGTAGTCGTCGGCCGAGACGTCTTCGAACGATTTCTCGATCTCGTAGCTGTCGCTCTCCTCGAGGTCGTTGTTCACAGTTTGGGCCTCGCCGGACTCACTGCCGAGCACGTCGACGGTCGCGCCGGCGTCGGTGACGGTCGCCTTCGGCTCGGTGAACTCGACTTCTTCGGTGCCTTCCGCGGCGAGGAAGATTCCCACTGTGGTGTCCTCGAGCGGTTGCTGATCGGATTCGCTCATATCGACAGCGAGGGGGCTCGTGCAGACAAGGATTGTACTTGCTGGTGCAACATAGTCGCCACTGGAACGATTTACACACCGATCGCGAAGCCGGCATGCGATCGGGTGTGCAGTGACTTCCAGTGACGACTATCGGCAGTCGGGGCCCCGACGGGAGCGGGCCGCCCGTTGGGGGTGTCCGCTCTGCCGTCACGTATACCGTTTTACGGTCCCGCTGCGTGCTACCGAGTAGGATGCGAGCTGTACGCCTTCACGAGCACGGCGACGCGGACGTACTGCAGGTAGACGAAATCGACCGCCCGGAGCCCGCCGCGGACGAACTACTGGTCGAGGTGGCTTCGGCCGGCGTCAACCCCGTCGACACCTATTTCCGAGACGGTTCCTACACGCCGGTCGACGTTCCGTTCACTCCCGGCGTCGACCTCGCGGGCACCGTCGCCGAGACGGGAGCCGCCGTCGACGGCTTCGAGGCGGGCGACCGCGTCTACGGCACCGGTATCGGGAACGGCTCCTCACAGGGGGCCTACGCGGAGTACGCGACGGTCCCGACCGACCGCGTCGTCCACCTCCCCGACGGCGCGGACCTGACCGAAGCCGGCGGCGCGGGCGTCGCCACCGTCACCGCGTGGCGCGCGCTGGTCGATCACGCCGACCTCGAGCCCGCGGAGTACTGTCTGGTCCACGGCGGCTCCGGCGGCGTCGGACACGCCGCGGTCCAGATCGGGGCCGCCGTGAGCGCGCGGGTCATCACCACTGCGTCCGAGGAGTACCACGACGGACTCGCCGACTACGGGGCCGAGACGGTCCTCGACTACGCGCGCGACGACCTCGCCGACGCCGTCCGCGACGCTTCCGACGGCGGCGTCGACGTGGTGCTCGACCACCGGCTGGACGACTACCTGCAGTTCGACGCCGACGTTGCCGCGACCGGCGCACGCGTCATCGGAATCGGCGAAAACAGTCCGGACCCCGGCTTCACGAACGACGGTGCCGCCCGGTCGAAGGACGTTAGCTACCAGTTCATGAGCATGTTCAACACGCCGGACCTGCGCGTACCGCTGCGCGGCGTCGCCCACCTCATGAACGTCGGCAACCTCTCGATCGACGTCGCACAGTCGTACGACCTCGAGGAGGCCGCGGCGGCCCAGCGGGCAGTCATGAACGATAGCTTCCTCGGAAAACTCGTCATCGAGCCGTAACCGAACGGTCGGTCGATGCTCGAGAAACGGAGATGGGAATGGGAACCGGAGACGGATGAGAGACGCCGGTGACAATCCGGCTATCCGGCTTACTTCGGGGGTTCGTTGACGGCGTCCTGTCGGGACAGCAGCGCTCGTCCGCGGTCGCGGAGCGTGACCGTTTCCGTCTCGGTTTCGTAATCGACCACGTCCGCGTTGGCTAACTTCGGTATGTGCGTGTGGTGCAGCGAGATGCGGACGGCCCGGCGATCCCTCGCTGAGACGTCGCCGTGGTCCGAAATCGCGTTCGGTTCCGCGCCCGCTTCCTGCGCTGCGATCTCTACTGCCAGTTCCGTGAGCGCGGCGGAGCCGTCGGTCTCGGCGAGGTACTGCAATACCGCGCGACGGCGGTGATCCGCCAACAGGTCCATCGCCGTATCCACGGCGTCGGACTCCGTCTCGCCGAACGCGGTGAGACTCTCGGGCGAACTCAGTAGTGGGATCATACATCGGATACGCGCCGGACCGTATATATGCGACGTGTGAGTCCGATCGAAACACTCCCGCGAGTGTCCCCGGACGAAGCGGGGCGGGGACGGAGTCCATCGCACCGGCTCGCTGGTCGGAGACGGCGGAAATCGCCGATCAAGCGAGTTCGGCGATCGCTTCCATCGTCGTCCGCTTGTCCGCCTCGGTCATGCCGTCGACGAAGCCGACCCGAACGGCGTCGACGGCCTCGATCTGGCCGTAGTCGCGGACCCACTCGCGGACCTCCTCGGGAGTGCCCGCGGGGGCCAGTTCGTCGAGTACGTCGTCGGGCAGGGCGTCAGCCATCGCGTCCGTGTTCCGGTCGTCCCACGCGGCCCGGATCTCCTCGACCACGTCGGGGTAGCCCTGTCCGGCGACCGAATCGCCGTAGTAGGGGCCGTAGGCCCCGAGCATGAACGCGATCGTGCCGCGAGCCTTCGCGCGCGCTTCCTCGCGGTCCTCGCTCGCGACGCCGCGAACGATCGGCGCGACCCGCAGGTCAGAGAGCTCCTTCCCGCCGAGTTCGGCACCGCGTTCCAGATCATCGAGGCGATCCCGCAGACCGTCTTTCGTAAACAGTTGGGGTGCCCAGCCGTCGCCGAAGCGGCCGGCCATCTCGGTGGCTTTGGGACCGAGAGTTCCCACGTCGATCGGCGGCGGGTTCTCCGAGGGGCCGCGTTCGTACCCCAGCCCGGGGATCTCGAAGATATCGCCCTCGTAGGAGGGGGTGCCCTCCTCGTAGACGTTGCGCATGATCTCGATCACCTCGCGGGTGCGCCGGAGCGGGCGGTCGAACGCCTGGCCGTGCCAGCGCTCGGTGATCGCGGGCGAGCTCGGTCCGATCCCGAACCGGTACCGCCCGTCGGCGGCGGCTTGCATCGTGAGCGCGGTCTGGGCGAGCATCGACGGCGTGCGCCCGTACGGCGAGATGACATCGTTGGAGATGCCCAGTTCCTCGGTGCGGTCGGCCGCCAGCGTCAGCGGCGGGACGATGTTCCAGCCGGTCGTCTCGCCGACCGTGAGCCGGTCGAAGCCCAGTTCTTCGGCCTGTATGGCCCGCTCGGCGACCTCCTGTGGCCGGTCGTAGTCACCGAGGCGCACCAACAGATCCAGTTCGGCGGTCACAGTGCTCCCCTCCGCGATCGCCCTCGAGTCGCGCGGCAAACTGTCATCATCATTGATAGCGTTATGCACTCACATAAAATTGGACCGTTTCCGTCCGTTCGTGCGAGGGAGTCGTCGTTGAGACGATTCTTCGCCGCTTGAGGGTACGACATACCGCCGCTGGACTGCCTCACGCACTCGCTCACGGAGATTTCCAAAACCGGAACGTTCTTTCTTACTAACAGTAAATCCCCTATCCATGTCGGTCTCGAATTCGGACGTCGACGATCGCGTATTCAAAGTCATCGGCGGCGGATCGGCGGTGATGAACGCCGTCGCGTTCACCGCCGTGGGTATGATCGCGCTGGACAGTATCGTCTACGGCGCGATCGCGGGCGTCTTCGCGGGCGCTGGGGCGTCGCTGTTCCTCCCGTGGTTTCTCCGCGTTACCGCCGCCCAGAACGAGGCGAGCGAGGAGGGAGGCGTCTCCGACGCCGCCAGTCGCGCGGACGGCAGCGCGCGAACGGGCGTGGTCGGCCTCGGACTCGAACTCGGCGGCATCGGAATGCTCGCCGCCGGGTTCGCCCTCGACGAGCCGGACCCAGTCTTCGGGATCCTCGTCGCCCTCGCGGTCGCGGTCGTCGTTTCGCTCGCGGCGGCTGTCGTATTCGACTGAGCGACTCGAGCCGCGGTCGGCGGCTCGTTC
Source organism: Natrinema versiforme (assembly GCF_005576615.1). Lineage (NCBI taxonomy): Archaea > Methanobacteriati > Methanobacteriota > Halobacteria > Halobacteriales > Natrialbaceae > Natrinema > Natrinema versiforme. Next base: position 1,897,917 of record NZ_CP040330.1, on the reverse strand, counting down.
CGTCCCGCTACACCTCGCGTTCAGCGCGCGAGCCAGTGGGAAACGTTGATGCTGCCAGTGACTAACGTGGGCATATGACACACGACTGTTCGTTTCTCGAGGAGATCGCCCTCGCGGACGATCAGGTCTCGTTCGCTCCCGGACGACTGGAATCCCACGCCACCGATTTCGGGACGGAGCGAACCGACGAGGGGACGCTCCCGGACGCCGTCGTCTGGCCCGAGTCCACGGCCGACGTGTCGGCGGTCCTCGCCGCCGCGACCGACCGCGGCGTCCCGGTGACCCCCTACGCCGCGGGGACGGGACTCGAGGGAAACGCCGTGCCGGCCCACGGGGGAATCAGCCTCGATCTCACGCGCATGGACGACGTGGTCGACTACCGGCCCGACGACTTCCAGATCGATGTCGGCCCGGGGATCATCGGCTCGGACGTCGACGAGTACGTCGCCGGCGACGGCCTGTTCTTCCCGCCGCTGCCCTCCTCGGGCGACATCTCGACGATCGGCGGGATGATCGCGACGGACGCCAGCGGCATGAAGACGGTCCGGTACGGCGAGATCGCCGACTGGGTGCTCGGCCTCGAGGCGGTGCTCGCCGACGGCACCGTCATCGAGACGGGCTCGCGAGCGAGCAAGACCTCGAGCGGCTACAACCTGACCGATCTCATCGTCGGCAGCGAGGGCACCCTCGCGGTGGTCACCGAGGCGACGCTCGAACTCGCGGGCCGCCCCGAGCAGATCCGCGGCGGCCGGGCGATCTTCGAGACCCTCGACGACGCGGCTGAGGCCGTCTTCGACGCGGTCCGGACCGACATCGACGTCGCCCGGATCGAACTCGTTGACGGGCTGAGCGCGACGATGGCGAACGACTACCTCGGCAGCGACCTGCCCGACGCGCCGATGGTCTTCCTCGAGTTCCACGCCAACCACGGCGTCGACGAGGAGATCGACCTCTGCCGGTCGATCTTCGAGGACCGCGACGTCGTCCGCTTCGAGATGAGCGACGACGACGCCGACATGGCGACACTCTGGAAAGCGCGCCGGGAAATGGCCTACGCCGTCTCGACGTACGATTCCGACCTCGAGCCGCTCCACCCCGGCGACGTGACGGTCCCGATCAGTTCCTACCCCGAGGTCGTCCGCGAGACGAAACGGCTCGCCGACGACTACGATCTCCTCGTCCCCTGCTACGGCCACGCGGGCGACGGCAACCTCCACTACGGCGTGCTCGCCGACCCCGACGATCCCGAACAGGTCGAGCGCGGCGAGCGCCTCTACCGGGACATCGTCGAACTCGCGATCGGACTGGGCGGGACCGCAACGGGCGAACACGGTATCGGCGAGGGGAAACAGCAGTACCTCGAGCCCGAACACGGCGCCGGCGCGGTCGAGACCATGCGGGCGATCAAGCGGGCGCTCGATCCGACCGACACGCTCAATCCGGGGAAGATCTTCCCCGAGACGGCCGACGGCGAGCGGGTTCGGGGCCTCGAGCGCTGAGCGGCCGGTCGAACCCGCGGCTTCGCTCGCTGCCGACGGCGGGCGACGCGGGCGACGGCGTACGCGAGTGCGACCGAGACACAGTCTTTATTGCCGAACACGGAATCTGTCGGAAGTAGCTGCCGTTTCGTCGCTCCGAGCCGTTCGCAGTGAGTAATTGATACGTATGATAGGTCGGATTCGCGTCGACGTTCGATCCAGTTGTAGCCTCGTCGGAACGGTGTTGAAGTATCTCTCGCTGACGCTCCTGTTTCCGACGGTCGTCGCGCTGTACTACCGGGAGTCTCCGCTGCCGTTCCTCGTCGCACTCGCCGTCGCAGTCGCCGTGGGCATGGGACTCGAGCGCCTCGAGTCGGAGCCCAAACTCGAGCACCGCGAGGCGTTTCTGATGGTCGCGCTGACGTGGCTCGTCGTGCCGGCCATCGGAATGATTCCGTATCTCGTCGCCGGCACGGGGACGATCGCCGATCCAGTTAACGCGCTGTTCGAGAGCGTGAGCGGCTTTACGACCACCGGCGCGACGGTCATGGGCGAGATTTCCGTCGACACCCACTCCCGATCCGTGCTGATGTGGCGACAAGTCACCCAGTGGCTCGGCGGGATGGGGATCCTCGTGCTCATGGTCGCGATCCTCTCGGAGCTCTCCGTGGGCGGCACGCAGCTCATCCGGGAGGAAGCGCCGGGGGTGCAAGTCGAGAAGCTCACGCCGCGGATCAAGCAGACGGCGCGGGCGCTCTGGCTGCTCTACGCGTGGTTTACCCTCGCCGCCGTGGTCGTCTACTATGGCCTCAACCTCGTCGGGCTGGCTCCGAACATGACGTTTTACAACGCCGTCGCCCACGCGCTTACGAGCCTGCCGACCGGCGGATTCTCGCCGGAAGGGCGCAGCATCGAGGCCTTCGAACCGATCGTCCAGTGGGCGGTCATGCCGTTTATGGTCATCGCCGGGACGAACTTCGCGCTCTACTGGTACGCGTGGCGCGGCCGGCCCGAGCGCCTGACCGGCAACGCGGAGTTCCGATCGTACCTGCTGTCGATGGGGATCGTCGGGGGCCTCCTCTCCGTGCTGTTGTTCCTCGGTGTCGGCCTCGCGACCGTCCCCGACGGCATCGCCGCGATCCCGGGCAGCCTCGAGCGCTCGCTTCGCCACGGGCTCTTCCAGACGCTCGCGATCGTGACCACGACCGGCTACGCCAGCATGGACTTCAATACGTGGAGCGAGTCGGCGCAGGCAATCTTGCTCTTCGCGATGTTTCTGGGCGGGTCGGCGGGCTCTGCGGCCGGCTCGATCAAGATCGTCCGCTGGTACGTCGTCGGGAAATCCATCCGTCGCGAACTGTTCAGGACGATCCATCCCCAAGCCGTCCGCCCGGTTCGAATGGGCGGGACCGGGGACGTCGTCGACGAGGAGACGATCCACAGCATCTTCGTCTTCATGGCGCTCTTTCTGACGCTGTTCGTCGTCTCGACGGTAGTGCTGTTCCTCGACGCACACCGCACCCCCGACCTCTCGCTGTCGGCGCTCGAGGCGACGAGCGCGACGATCGCGACGCTCGGAAACGTCGGCCCCGGCGTCGGCGTCGTCGGGCCGATGAACAGCTACGAGCCGTTCTCCGATGCCGCGAAGCTGTACATGGTCTTTCTGATGTGGATCGGCCGGCTGGAGATCCTCTCCGTGCTGGTCATCCTGACGCCGGCGTACTGGCGCTCGTAGCGCCGATTACTCGCGGTCGGCGGCCGGAGCCGCCGACGGTCGGTCCGCCATCTCCGGCGTCGACTCGGAAACCTCGACGCCGGTGATCTCGAACCTCGCGCCGCCGGTCGCGGCTTCGGTCGCCGTCACGGACCAGCCGTGGTCGGCACAGATGTCCGCGACGATCGAGAGCCCGAGCCCCGTCCCGTGTTCGCTCGTCGTGTACCCCGCCTCGAAGACCGCCGCCGGATCACCCTCGAACCCGGTCCCCGAATCGGCGACGTAGAACCCGTCCTCGAGCGTCCCGACCGTGACGGTGATCGGCGTCTCGTCACACGTCTCGCTTCCGTCCGATCGCACGTCTCGAGCCGGCGATCCGTGGTCGACCGCGTTTCGAAACAGGTTCTCGAGCAATTGCCGGAGCTGCGTTCGGTCCGCGTCGACCGTTCGCTCGTCGTCGATCGAGAGGGACGCCCCGCCGGTTTCCACCGTCGACCACGCTTCGGTCGCGACGTCGGCGAGCGCGACCGGCCGCACCTCGAGTGCGGCTCGCCCCTCCCGGGCGAGCGCGAGGACATCGTCGATCAGCCGTTCCATCCGCTCGTGGGCGTCCGCGATCGTTTCGACGTGCTCCGGATCGTACTCCTCCTCGAGCAGTTCGAGGTAGCCCTTCGAGACCGAAAGCGGGTTCCGCAGGTCGTGGCTGACGACGCTCGCGAACTCGTCTAACTTGCGGTTCTTCCGCTCGAGTTCGCGTTCACGGCGGACCCGTTCGGTCACGTCGTGGACGATGACGGTCCAGCCGATCGGGCGGCCGCGGCCGTCGTCGATCGGCGCGGCCGAGAGTTCGTAGTAGGACCGATCGCCGCCGTCCGCGAGCGAGAACTGGGCGGCGTCGTCGCCGGTCTCGTCGGCTGCCCCCTCGCTGCCGTCGCAGCGGTCCGACGCGTCGATCACCGCGTTGAAATCGACCGGCAGGACGGTATCGATCCGCTCGCCGACGAGTTCGTCGCGGCCGAAGCGAGACCGCGCAACCGGGTTGCTGTCGACGATCCGCCGGTTCGAGTCGACGACGAGGACGCCGTCCTCGAGGTTCGCAACGACCTCGTTTCGGGCGATCGGCGTGATCTCGAGGAGCCGGTATCGGTAGAGGCCGACCGTGAGCGCGAGGCCGGTGACCGTCAGACCAATCGGCGTCGTGCCGATGATCTCGAGCGACGACGACGCGACGACGGCCGTCGTCCACGGGACCGCGACTGCGATCAGGACGGCGAGCCCCTGCCAGCGGTGGAGGCGGTTGCTCCGGACGACGAGTTCCAAGACGATAATCGCGGTGGCCGCGAGACAGAGCGTCGCGTACCCGAGGTGGGCGAACAGCCCGATTTTCGGCGTCGCGGTGACGACGGTCGCCGACTGCCCCACGGGATATCCAGCGCGACCGTCGCCTCAACCGGCGTGCCCCACAGCAGCCGCATCCGGTCGTTTGTCGCCAACAGGCCGATCATAACGGCCGGCTCGATCACGAGCAGTCCCAGCCGACGACGGGTGAGCCACCGATCCCTGCCCGTGTACTCGAGGGCAAACACGAGAAACAGCGTCGGGATGACGGCGGCGGGCAGCCACTGGAGGTCCGCCCAGCGGGCCTTCCAGAGGAACGTCGCCGATTCGATCTCGAGGACGTGTGCGCCCAGCCAGAGCGCGACGCTCGCCATGAGCATGGTCAGAGGAACCGAGCCGGCGGCTGGACGCGACCGCGCCGCCGCGACTGCGGTGCCGACGGCGACGACCAACGAGAGCAAGAGGACGACGCTGTAGGGGTTGATCACCCATCCCATCCGTGAATACGCTTTCTGCGGCGAGGATATCCAAGTGTCTACCGGCCGCGCGGCGGCGAATCAGGGCCGGATCGACGACCGGAGTCGCGGAGTGGTCGGCGGCGTCTCAGTCGTGGACCAACACGTCGAGCACGTCGGGGCCGTCGCGCTCGAGGGCGTCCTCGAGGGGGTCCTCGATCCCGTCGGGTGTTTCGATGCGTTCGGCGCGAGCGCCGTGGCTCTCGGCGTTTTTCACGAGATCGACGGCGGGATCGAAGTCCATGCCGACGAAGTCGTAGTCGTCTTCCTCGCCGCCCATGATTTTGAGCGTGTTATCCTTCAGGATGCGGTAGTTGCGGTTGTCGGAGATGACGACGGTGAGATCCAGATCGTAGCGGGCGGCGCTGTAGATCGAGTGCGGGTAGTACTGGTAGGAGCCGTCACCGATGAAGCCGACCACGTCGCGCGGGTCGTCCAGTTGCGCTTCGGCGACGGCGGCACCGACCGACGCCGGGAGCCCGTAGCCGAGGCCGCCGCCCTTGTTCGACGTGTACTGCTCGGGTGCGAGCTCCCACCGCACCAGCATGGCGTACTTCGAGGTGACGCCCTCGTCGACGATGGCGGCGTCACCCGCAACTCGCTCCATGGCGTCGACCAGTTCGGCCTTCGAGGAGCGTGGATCGTCCGCCTCGTCGCCCTCGCCGTAGCCGGCCATCTGGGCCTCGACCGTCTCTTTGACCTCGGCGACGACCTCGATCCGATCAGCCACGGTATCGTCCGAGAGCCGCTGCTGGACGCGCTCGGTGAGGCCCTGCAGGACGAGTCCCGGATCGCCGATCACGGCCGCGTCGGCGGGCTGGTTCTTGCCGACCTGCCAGCTGTCGTCGCTCAGGTGGATGCAGGTCGTGTCGGAATCGACCAGCGCCTCGTCGTGGCGTGTCAGCGTCGTGTTCGTCGACACTCCGGCGAAGCAGATCGTATCGGTGTCCATCAGCATCGACGCCAAGCCCTCGCTGGTCGGGAGGTGGGACACCCACTGGTCGTGGTCCGTCGGGAAGTCCACCTCCGAGGAGAGGATCTCGCCGTGGACGCGGGCCCCCGTCGCCTCCGCGAGTTCGACCGCCGCGGCGACGGCGTCGGCGCCCGAGCGAGCGACGTGATCGCCGACGACCAGCACCGGTTCGTCGGCCTCGGCCAGCAGGTCGGCAGCGCGCTCGAGCTGGGCGGGATCGCCGCTGCCGGCGTTGGGAATCGGGCCGAGCCGTTCGGGTTCGGCGTCGGTTTCGGCGAGCATCACGTCGAGGGGAAGCCCGAGAAAGACCGGACCGGTCGGCGGCGTCATCGCGACTCGGAACGCCCGCCGGAGCATCGTCGGCAGCGCCGAGACATCGAGCACCTCGTCGGACCACTTGCAGAACTGCTCTGCCATGTCGACCAGATCACCCGAGAGGATCGGCTCCTCGTGGCGGAAGTCGGTGCTGTGGTTGCCCGCGGTCACGACCAGCGGCGCGCCGGCGATCTTGGCCGCGTAGAGGTTGCCCAGTCCGTGGGCCAGTCCCGGCGCGATGTGGAGGTTCGCGACGCCGACCGGCGTGATCGACTCGTCGTGATGGGCGTGGTACCGCCGTCGCTGGGCGTAGCCGCCCGCCATCCCGACCGCGATGTCCTCGTGGAGCCCGAGCCGGTACTCGAGGTCGCTCTCGCCGATCGCGTCGACGATCGGCAGTTCGGTCGTCCCCGGGTTGCCGAAGACGTAGTCGACGCCGTAGGATTCCAGAGCGTCAGTGAAGAGGTCCGCACCGGTGTAGCCATCCGTCATGCACCCTCGTGGCACGGCACAGCACATCAAATTGTGTGTTTCGGAAGCCGCCCGGCTCGGTTCCGCGATCCGTTCCAGCGCGTGCGGCCCCGACCCGGGTATTATACAGCAGTTCGTTGTCACTCGAGGCATGCGCCTCGCGAGAGACGGGTCGGGTATCGGCGCGACGGCTCGAGCGCTCCGGTCACAGATCCATCCCGTCTTCATGACGCCGCCGCTGGCCGCGTCGCTGTTCGGGGCGATCCTCGCGGGAAGCGTCGATCCGCTGCTCGCCGCGGTCCACGTCCTCGCGATGTTCGCGGCGGTCTACACGGCCCACGTGAAAGACGGCTACGTCGATTTTCACGTCCGCGGCGAGGACGACGACCATCCGCTGACCGCGAGCGGCTGTCGGATCGCACTCGCCCTGTCGACGGTGGCGTTCGCGCTGTGCTGTGTCGCTCTCGGTTTTCTCGTCGGTCCGTTCGCGGTCGCGCTGGTGCTCCCGACGTGGCTGATCGCCTACCACCACGCGCCACAGCTCGACATGAATCCCGTGACGGCGACGACAGGCTACCCGCTCGGCATCGCGCTGTCGGTACTCGGCGGGTTCTACGTGCAGGCCGGGACGATCACCGCCGTGCCCCTCGGCTTCGCCGTCGTCTTCCTCGCGCTCCTCTCGGGGATCAAGGTGATCGACGACGCCCAGGACTACGCCTACGACCGGTCGATCCGAAAGCGGACCGTCGCGGTGGCGGTCGGCCCCGACCGTGCCTACGGCGTCGCCTACGGGCTGATGGCCGTCGCATTAGTCGCCGTCGTCGGCTTCGCTATCGCCCGCATCTTCCCCCTGACGGCGCTGCTCGCAGCCGCCGCGTTCGCCGCGGTCGCCGCGATCTCGCGGCGGGCCGACCCCGAACTCGCGACCATGTTACTCATCCGCGGCTCGTACGTCTTCCTCGCCGTGCTCGTGGCCGCCGTTCGATTCGATCCGCTCGCCGCGCTCGTGTGAATGCGAGTGTGAGTTCGTCGACCGCCGCCGAAAACCCGAGCCGACCTTACAGCGATTCCCGGAAGCCACACCGCGGACAGTACATGCTCCCTGCTTTGACGAGTGTGTAGCTCTCGTTACAGCGGCCGCACGGACAGCCTACCGAGACGCCTACCTCGGTCCCGAGCGCAGCGACCGTGTTCTTCAACAGCCGTTGCTGGCGCTCGGCCGCCTCGAGTCGCTCGCTCAGGGCGGCCAACTGCGCCGGGATCGTTCGATCGCGCCGGGGCTGTGAAACGCGGGACGGATGGGGTGCCATGAGCCGTCTACGTCGCCAGCGACGAAAAGCACATCTCCACCCGACAGCGGCCGTGAAAATGCGAAATTCCATCGGATAGGTCCGGGCCGAGCCGTCGCTGACCGCGGTTCGTTCGGATGCTCGACCGCTCGAGCGGCCCGCCGCCGCTCGCTATTCGGCCTCGGCCTCTGTGGACCCCTCGGAGACGTTCGGCGGTTTCCAGTCCAGCTTGACCGTCACCGTCTCGCGGTTCCCGCGCAGGATCGACGATCGCTCGCGGACGCCGACCTCGTAGGCGATCGACTCCGACGGCCGCAGATCGACCGTCTTGTTCCCCGTTCGAACCGTCGCCTCTCCCTCGCCCTCGAGTTCGTCGGCCAGCTCACGGAGGTGTTCGGCGGCCTCTTCGCGCGTTACTTTGTCGGCGGAGAGTGTCTTATCCACCATGGGACGACCTACCACGAGCCCCGGAATAAATCGTCCCCCTAACGACGTTATATTGGTGGAAGCGGACTATCAATCGGTTTTGGGGCGTGAGAATAACTCGAGAGATAGTTTCATTCAACCTGATTTGTCCGTACTCTCAGGAGAGGGTATCTTCTCGTTTCACAAATTGTACTACTTAGACGGCAACCCTCTCACACACCATCTTATTACCCACCCTTCGATCCTATCCCCATAAATAGGGAATGGATGGCAAGAAAGCATCCAAAACAGAAAAGAAGCGCCGTAAAAACCGCATCGGAACTGCTATTGCTCACAATGACAGTATTTGGTGAAGCCTGTTTGACCAGTGTTGCTAGTACGTAGTGACTCGTTACAGCCATCAGCAGTACTCCAATAGTGAATAAGAATGATTCGCATAAATATTTCATACAACATTTAATACATCATGTTACTAAATAACTATTGGTTCTAAATCATTTTACGGGGTTGTGAATTCTCTTATATCAGTATTCAGCTACACTCAAAATCTTGGTCACTGACCGAGTCCACGTGTAGCACAACAGTCAGATCCCATTCCGGTCTACCCTGATTTTGCGATCATTACAGATACGAATATGTCAGCAGAATATATAGAAACTGAAAATAATTGGAGTATATGGAGCCGTCATTTCGTCGTGACACCTCATTTTTCTCATGAGGAGCGATTAGATCACGCAACTCGGACGTCCCGCAAGAGGTAATAGTTTTCTCAGAGGAACAGCATGGTTTATGCTATGCCCTCCCGACGCGAAACACTCCTCGCTGGCGGAACCCTTCTGAGTTCGACGTTCGCTGGCTGTCTGGATACATTCAGAACAACTGGCTCACTTCAGGAAGTACAAGTTGATCTCCATAACGGAGATGACGAAACTCACACGTTTCATCTTGCTCTCGAACTCGAAACCGAAATCATGGAATGGGAGTCGTACTCTGTCGATGCAGAAACCGCAAAACAGGTCGTGATCACGCCGCTTGAGGATTCATCACCCGTAGCGTTACATGGAACTGTTGATGACTTTGCAGATGATGTTGAGTTCCTTGGAGTTGACGGCTTGGATGAAGATTTTTGTCTCCAAGTATCCTTCTGGTATCAGCTTGGCAATGGTCAACTCACTCAACTTGCACAATCAGCCGATATTAGATGTTGATATTTGATAGCAACCAGAGAGACGAAGTGTTGTTACGGTAACTGTACCACCTGTACTGGTCGCCACACCTGCTTAAAATACAGTATCTAGTTTGTTAATTCGATATTAGTTAGAACTGAAATTTTGATTACCGATACTGAGTCCACACAGTGTACACAACGTATAAATCCATCTTGATCTACGCCACTCTGTGCGGTCACTGCACGTACGAACCTGTCACGAGATTATGAACAAGAAATTACTTATCATCAGAAATTAGGCCGTTAATATGAACCGGCGCGAGTTTATCGGTTTTGCTGCGGGAGGTGGAATCAGTACAACGGCAGGCTGTCTGTTCGCTGATAGCGAGGAGTATGCGACGTTGCAGGAGATGTATTTTATTAATGTCCATAGCAGTCCTGTAACGGTGGAACTCAGTGTCGAGAACGAAAATACCGAAGACATATTGCATACAGAGGAACGTGAAATCTCGCCAGAAACGGACTGGTATCCCGATTGCGTCTGGCCGGATGAACCCATCACAGTAGTAGTTAACCACATTAATGACAATTGACGGACTAGTTTCACCACGTCAGATGAAGACGGTTGTCTGAGTCTACTAGTCGAGGTACGTGAACAGCAACCGCCACTGTACCTTCATAACTCCTCTGAGTGCCCTGTCGGGTCGCCACGGTGTCATACGGATACCGAGGAGTAGTGGGACACGAAGATACGAGGGATGAATTTTGGCTACCAGCGTCTCGTGTGTTTTCCACCTACCGTTACCTACGTGACCCATATTGATTGCTGTGATAAACTAAAACTAATGGATAGAAGATTGGAAATAATTTAATTAGTACTCACGATCTTGATCACGTCGCCCTCCTCGAGTTCGTACTCCTCGCCGATTTCCCGGTTCGACTTGGCATTAACAGCGTGCAGATAGCCGTCGCCGATGTCGGAGTGGACGCTGTAGGCGAGGTCGACGGGCGTCGAGCCATCGGGCAGCAGGAAGGCGTCGGGGAGGACGTTACCGCTCCCGTCGGACCACTTCGAGGCGTCCTCGACCGGATAGGCGGTGAGGTGATCGAGCAGGTCGTAGACCGCGTGATCGAGCGCCGTCTGGACGCCTGTGCCGCCCCACTCGGCCATCGTGTCCGCGAGGCCCTCGAGGGCCTCGCGCTGGGCGTCGTTGACGTCGTCGCCGATTGCGATCGTCTCGTCGCCGGGGTCGTACTCGATGAGGCCGTTGTCGGCGGCCCGGCGGAGCGCGAGTTCGCCCTCCGCGGTGGTCGGGATGACGGGCTTGTCCAGCTCGAGCAGGCGCTCGACGTTCTCCTCGGGGGCGACGTCGATCTTGTTCGCCGCGACGACGATCGGCTTGGTCCGCCGGCGAACGTCGCGTGCGAGCGCCTCGCGGTGGTCGTCCTCCCACTGGATGGGGTCGTCGGGGTAGTCGAGATCCCGGAGGGTCATCGCGATCTGTTTCGGGGACGCGCCGAAGCCGGAGAGCATGTCCGCCAGCGCGTCGTCGATGTCGAAATCGGGCGAGCGGGACTTTCGCTCGACTGACTCCCAGTTGTTCTCGACGATGCCGGCCAGCCAGAGGTCCATCTCCTCCTCGATGAAGTCGATGTCCTCGAGCGGGTCGTGGTCGCCGATATCGACGGGCTCGCCCTTCTCGTTCGTGCCGCCGGAGGCGTCGACGACGTTGACGATCACGTCCGCGTTCGTGAGTTCGTCGAGGAACTGGTTGCCCAGTCCCTTCCCCTCGTGAGCGCCGGGGACGAGCCCCGCCACGTCGAGCAGTTCGATCGGGACGTAGCGCTTGCCGTCCTCGCAGTTGTCCGCGTTACACCGCTCGTCGCGCTCGAGGCAGGGACAGTCGGTCCGGACGTAGCTCACCCCGCGGTTGGCGTCGATCGTCGTGAACGGATAGTTGGCGACGTCTACCTCCGCCATCGTCGCCGCCGTGTAGAACGTTGACTTGCCGGCGTTCGGTTTCCCGGCAAGCGCGATCGAAAGCATGCCTTTCGGTAGCGCCGTCCGGAGGAATTGTCTTTCGATTCGACCGACCTCGCCGACCGCACGACCCGCTCGAGCGGCCGGCAGTCCCCCGAGCGCTATCTCGTCCCCGGTTCGAACGACTCGAGCAGCGCCGCCGCTTCGCGGACGCCCTCTTCGAAGACGGCGTGGTCGGACGCCGAGACGCGATCGGTGTGTGGGTCCCAGTCGACGGCTCGAATCTCCGCTAACTCGGGCAGCGTCGCGTGTCGCAGTCCGATTGCGACGGCGTCGGCCGAGTCGTCCACGTGATACGAGACGGCGCGAGCGAGGGCGTCGACCGATCGGTCCGCGCCGTCCCACTCGTGGTACAAGACCGCGAGGGCGATGCGGGCGCGCTCGCGCCGGAGGACGTCGAGGACCGTCTCGGCCGTCGACGGAACGGCCGCGACGGTGTCGACACCGGGATCCCGCGCCGGTGTCGGCGACTCGAGCGGGTCGTGTGAGCCGACGGGATCGGCCGAGACATCGCGGGCGGACGCCTCGAACGCGTTGGGGAGAGTACCGTCGACCCCGCTCCCTTCGGACGGTTCCACGGGTTGCGCGGGAGCGCCGGTCCGGCCGAGCGGATCGACGTCGGTCCAGAGCGGGGTCGTCGTCTCAGGTATCGCCGGCACGTCGCGTTGCGACTCGAGCGCGGTCGACGGGAGCGCAGTGGTCGTCGCCGATTCGCTCGACGCCGTGGTCGTCGCCCTCGAGTCGGACGGCTCAGTCGGTGCCGGCAGCGCGACACCGGCCGCTCTCGGCGGTCCGCTCGAGCCGATCGACTCGTCGGGCAGCTCCCGGACGGCGCTCACGAAGCCGGTCGCACCGCCGACGCCGGCCAGCGTCGTCGTCAGCCCCAGCGGGTCACGGACCGCACTGCTCTCGAGGGTGACATATCCCGTCAGCCAGAGCGCGAGCGCGCAAGCGAGGACGATCCCGGCCGACACCTGTGTCACGGCCCGCCAGCGATCGGCCGACGAGACGTTTCGATCGGCCAGCCAGTAGCCGCCGGTGGCCAGCCCGGTCGGGACGAGCAACGAGACGAACAGTTCGAACGCGACGATCGGCCGGGCGGCGGGCGTGCCGAGCGTCTGGACGATGCCGGCGATCGAGAGAACGAGTCCCATCCCGACGATGGCCGCGGTCGATTCCCCCCATCCCTCGGGCTCGAACCCGACGGGGGTCACGTAGCGCATACCCGTCCGTTTCAGGGACGGTTACATAAATCGAACTGTCAACTCAGAGTTCGACAGCCATCATCACCTCGTCGACGTAGTGACCGTTGAGCTTGTAGTGATCTTCCCGGATCGCCTCGGTCTCCCAGTCGTGTTCCTCGAGGAAGGCGATCGCCTCCTCGTTGGTCGAGGGCACGCTCTGGTAGACCTTCTCGTAGCGGTTCGAGCCGGCCCACTCGAGGCCCCGCGAGAGGAGGTGCGAGCCGATGCCGTGGCCGCGGTAGTCTTCGAGGACGCCGACGGTGAGTTCGGCGGTGTGGCTCAACTTCTCTAACTCCGGGGCGTGGAGGTGGACCCAGCCGATGACCTCGTCCTCGACCGTGGCGACGAAGAACATCCGCGACTGGAGTTCGTTGTGCCGGAGCAAGGCGTTCTCGTGGTCGATCTCGTCGGCAACGCTCTCGGCCTCGATGTACGTCTTCTCCTCTGCGACCTGCCGGATCGCGCCGACGATTCCCGCCAGATCCTCCTGTCGTGCCGGTCGGATGTGGAACTCGAGGTCCTCGGCGACGTACTCCTCCTCGGCCCCCGCGTCGATCGTGACCCGTAGTTTGCCGTCGGCTTCCTCGAGTCGACCGTCACGTTTGAGGATCGCGATGTGGTGGCGGAATCCGCTCGGATCGAGATCGAGTCGCTCCCGGGTTTCCTCGGGGTCGACCGCACCGTGGCGCTCGACGTACTCGTAGATCCCTTTGCGGTCCGCGTGACCGAACTCGAGCGTCTCAGTCGATTCCATGGTATAAGATACCACCCAACAATACTTAGTCCTTGGCCGGTCCAATGCCTCGTCGCAACTGGCCCGTCTTCCCCGTCGTCCCGGTGCGACGCTCCGGAATCTCCCGGTGAGACGTTCGGAATTCACCCTTAAGGCGACAACTGGTACAGGCGGAGGGCCTTCCGCAGGTAGTTCTTCGGCTGAGTACGCGAGGTGAACGCCGCCCGATCGATGTCGGCAGTGGGCATCTCGCGTCGCAATGATCGGATCGAACGTGGTGGTTGCTGGCTGCGCGCTCGCCGTCGCGGTAGCGGTCGGACTGGTGGCCCACGAGTGGATGCACGCGGCGGTCCTTCGACTGGCACGCGTCGAGTACTCCGTCTCCTATTTCCCCGGCCGTCCCGACGGGATCATCGCGCTCCTGACGACCCGTCCGTGGGCCGCCGTCTACCCCCGTCCGACCGGCGGCGAACCGCCCTGGACGCTCCGCCTCGCGGCGCTCGCGCCGTTCCTCCTCGCGATTCCCGTCTTCGGGCTCGCCGCCGCCGGCTACGTGACGACCGACACGCCGGTCGTCGCCGCGGCGGCCATCGGCTGGCTCGCCTGTGCGCTCCCGAGCCCGCAGGACTTCTCGGTCGCCTTTCACGCCCATCGGCTCCTCGAGCGGTCCGCCGAGCCGAACGCGGCAGCCCCTTCCCGCGCCGACTGACGGTCGTCGTTTGGCTGCCGCTCGGACGAGACCCTGATTCGACGAGTGAGGACTGCGGACCGAGAACCGACCTACCGGCAGTATGCGTCGGTCGACCACGCGTGTGCGCCCGTGACGACCGCAAACGAGCCGAGAACGATCCCCGCGCCGACGAGCCCGGGGATCGGAACGAGCCCCGCCGCGATCGCGCCGACCAAGAGCGTACAGAGAGCGACTGTCCCGACGTACCGCCGGAGCCACAGCTCGGACGAACCGGTTCCCCGAGACGGCTCGAGATACGAATCGAGCTGTGCCGTCAGCGGCGTCGCCTCGACCCAGCCGCGGTCCTTGTCGTAGTCGACGATCCCGTGGTTGTCGAGTTTCGGCAGATGGGACTGGTACAGCGAGATATAGACGCGCTGGCGTTCGCTGGAATTGAGCTGTTCGACGGTCGTCTCTTGCTCCCACGCGGCGACCTGCTCGGCGAGTTCGCGCAACCGGACCGGGCCGTCTGCCGCGCGGAGATAGCGGAGCACGTCTCGACGGCGCTTCGTCTGGAGGAGGTGGTAGATATCGTCCAGCGAGAGGTCCGACGGGGCGTCGCCTGTATCGGACGCTCGAGGCGACACGTCGACGCTGTCCGTCCGGCTGCGTCCGATCACTTCAACTCTCGCCTGACTGTATTCCCGACCAACAGATAAAACTAGGCACTGGTTCGGCTGAGATTCGACCGATCGCAAAAAGCCGATTTCGGGCCGTGAGACGGCCCGTCGGTGGTCCGATTGGGACGCGGCCACACAGCCACGAATGACCGCGAATCGGTATCTGAGCACGGGTGATCCACCGGCGCTCGCAGCGACGTAGAGTGCGTCGGGCGGTCGGCACCACGCCGACATCATATTATTGGACTGTCCAGTAATAAAGCTATCTGTTGGCTCAAATAGCTCCAATCACGAGTGATATTGTGGACATAGGAATTAAAATTGGCCAGTCATTAGATGGACGACCACTATGGTATTGGTGTAGGGGTGGGGGAGCGGTAGAGCGATAGTGCGGAGCACCGGTGAATTCCATCAGGCGCGTGACTCGAGCCGACGAGCGGCGGTCGGCTCAGGGATCGATCTCCATCGGCGCGGTCCGATCGGACAGTTCCGCGCTGACGAGGGCGGCGTGGCTCCGCCGGAGCCGTTCCGAGAGCGCCTGATGTGAGACGTCTAACTCCGCGGCCAACTCCTTGAGCGTCACCCCTCTCGGAACGTCGAAATAGCCGAGTTCGTGGGCCTTGTGAATCGTCTCGTACTGCGTCTCGGTCAGGGGCGTCCGTGCGCTCTCGAGGTCGTCCACTCCGCTGATTCGGGTGACATCGGCCCGGAACTCGTACTGCTCGAGGAGTTCGTGACACGCCGAGACCGAGTCCCGATCGTGAAAGAGCAGTTTCACCGCCCACTGGCCCTCGTGGCCCCTGGCCGTCAGGATCGCCCCGTCGTTTTCGGTGACGATCTCCTCGAACAGTTTCACGCCGTCTCCGAACTCGAGGCGGAACAGCCAGCGGTCGCTCCGGCTGATGTCGGTCCCGTTGTCCGCCGAAGACTCCCCGCTGTCGTCGGCTACGCTCGCGATCACGTCGACCGACGGATCCGCCTCGAGTGCCCGGTAAACGGTGTCACGGTCCGAGCCGCTCGTCCAGACGAGCGGTGGCGAGCCACCGATCATTCCGCCGACCTGAAACTCGAACGTCGGCGCTCGATCGAACGTGCGAGCGAATCCGAGTCGGTCGGCCGGAATCCCGAGTTCGACGACTGTGGTCATCACCGAAGTCCACCACAGAGACGTATAGACGGATTTGGTTTCCGGTAGCCTTTCCCGCCACCCAATTCCGACGACTATCACTTTCAGCCGACAGTTCACTGGGGTAATCTATCGGTCTGCGTGTGTCGTATCGTCGGTATCGTCCGTCGCTCGAGCCGTGACGGTTGCATCCGCATTCGCGGTGGAGTGTCTCGGATTCGTCTCCAGTACGGGAGTGGATGTCCGAATCGAGCCAACCTCCTGTCGAACGGAACCGTTCTCAACCTGTGAAACTCCCGATCAGATACAAGTAGCATCGCAACCTTTTTTTTTCGACCGGTCACCGGCGGAAACTGACCGACAGGGAATGCACGACGACCGCCGACCGGTGCGTTCGCCGGTGCAGTCGGCGACGGCTGCACCCCCGGCGGCGGACCGACTCGCTCGTCGCTGTGCGAGCTGATTTTCCGACTCGAGAGAACGCGGCAGAGAGAATCGACCCCGTCGCTGAACCGCTCCGTTAGCGCTGGAGCCGTGCGACTGGCTCCGCTCCATCGTCGTCGAATTCGACCAGCCCGTCCGACTCGAGGTCCGTGAGGAGGTCCGTGAGCCACTCGCGGCCGTACTCGCCGTCGGGGGCGTAGTCGACACGGATGCGGTGGCCCAGAGTGTCCAACTCGAGTTCGTCGTACTCCCGGAGGGTGCCGATCACGCGGCCGCGGAACTGCCGGCGGCTCCCTTCGAAACTCGGTTGGGTCGGCACGTCGGGGGCGGTGAAATCGCCGCTGGCGTAGGCGCCACACCATTCGCGCCACGGACAGCCGACCTCGTCGCAACGGGGCGTCTGCTCACAGGCGACCCCGCCCAGTTCCATGATCGCGTTGTTCCAGACCCGCGAGCGGCCCGCTGGCATGAGGTCGCTCGCGGCGTCCTCGAAGGCCGCGTCGTCGTCCGGCACGTCGAAGGCGCGGTAGAGGACCCGTTTGACGTTCGTGTCGACGACCGCGTCGCCGTTGTTGAACGCGAAGCTCGCCACCGCGTTGGCGGTGTACGGACCGACGCCCATCAGCTCCTGTAGTTCCGCCGGCGTCTCGGGGAACTCGCCGCCGTACTCGTCTTCGACCTGGCCCGCCGCCTCGTGGAGGTACTTCGCCCGGTTGTTGTATCCCAGACTGTGGTCGGTCCAGAACCCGACGACATCAGCGCGGTCGGCGTCGGCCAGTTCAGCGGTGGTCGGCCACCGCTCGAGGAACCCCTCCCAGGCCTCGACGACGCGGCCGAGTTGGGTCTGCTGGCTCATGACCTCGCTGACGAGGATTTCGTAGGGGTCGTCCGTACGTCGCCACGGGAACTCGCGGTGGTCGTCCTCGTACCACTCGATCAGCGCCTCGCGCACCGCCCCGTGGTCGTCGGGTAACTGCGCCCCGTCCCCTGCTGTCATCGGCGAAGGTTACGCCGTCGGCTGTAAGTCAGTGTCGCAATTCGGCGGCCCGCGTCCGGGACTGTCACGCCGCCCGCCATTCGGGAGCGCGAGATCCGTCGGCGATGCTCGAGACGAGCCGAATCACAGTATTTTTCGCGCCAAAAGGATAGGTATTCCACATGAGTTCGTACTCGCTCGGATCGGTGCTGATCCTCCTCGGGTTCGCGATACTCGTCGGTCCGTTCATCGTCCTGTTCTTCCTGACGATCGGACCCGCCGGGTGGGTGCTCCTCGGCGGATCGCTGATCGTCGTCGGGGCCCTCGTCTCTCTGTGGGAGAACGCCCGTTCGGACGGGTCCGATCGCCGAACGTGGACGAACTGCGACAACTGTGGGAGATGCATCTACGACGGCTCTCACGCTTGCACGCATTGCGGTACTGACCGCTGACCGACGCCCGGTGCGCGACGCCGCGGCTCGAGGCGACCACGAAAGGTCTATCCGACCGGCTCGAGTCCCCTCCCGTATGAGCCTCGACGATCTCAACGATGACGTGACGGCGTCGTACACCGACATCGGCGACGAGTTGTCGCTGTCGCTCGACCGCGAGACGCGCAACGAACTCGCCCTGCTCGAGTCCGCCCTCGAGCCCGAGGAGACGGACGAACTCGTCCGCCGGGCGATCCACATGCTCTTTCAATCGACCGTCGACACCGGTAAACTCGACTTCCAGTTGCGGTCGGCCTACGACGTGACCTACGACGAGTACCTCTCGGGGATGACCTTCGAGGAGATGACCGGCGCGGATCAGTATCCGTCAATGGACGACGAGCGCCGCTACCAGTTCTAACAGTCGTTGGTCCTACGATTTCTTTATTCGGAATTGGGCGCGAAGCTGATATGCTCGATCCGATAAGTGCATCTGCGAACTGAACACCAGAAGTGTTATTGACCCAATTGGGACATCTGATGTATGGGAGACAAAATCTCATTTGATGGTCTAACACTTGCTGGCGTTGCGAATGACGAAGATGGTGAAGTGGGAGCAGATACAGTTTTCCACTTTGAGCAGACCGGTGAACGAATCTATGCAAACTACTCTGGTGGCGATATTGCAGATGGTCACTTGGTTGGCACGTTTGATGGGGAGCAGTGGGACATCAGATACACCCAAATAAATACAGATAACGAAACCGCGACTGGCCACTCTGTTGGTGATGTCGAACTCCTTGACGATGGGCGTGTGAGAGTTGAAGATGAGTGGGAGTGGGAATCAAAACCCGGTACTGGTGAATCAATTCATGAAGAAATTGATGAGTAGATAGTCGTCACAAATCACATCGTGACTGGTCACTATTTGTCCTGTACTTATCGCGAGTTTCACGAGTTTATAGACAGAAACCGTACTACTATCTACTGCTACCGCTCGCGACCGTCGGCGACTCGCCGGCGAACAGAAATTCTCAACGATAGTTCGGTCGTGATATGCCGACGCATTCTAGCACTATGCAGTCTCGAATCGCCATAATAGGCGAACTTATCAGTGCTCAGTTCCTCGAGTCACATATGGCAATCAGTCAACATTCACTCGAATCCGAATATCATTGTCCCGAATGTTCGGGCTCGCTCTCGGCCCGATACGAGTCACTCGCCTGTGACGACTGCGGCTACACGCCGCGTCACGGCGCTGACTGAGCCGACTCGTCGGCTCCTCGAGACAGATGTCCAGTACTGCTAGAAAACGAATTTTTCGCCGATCCAACCCTTGTCGAGTCGCGTTTTAGTCGTCGATCGGGGCCGCACTCGAGAGCGCTTCGTCGATGTCGGCCTCGGCCATCTTCTCGACGAGGGCGTCGATCACTTCCTCGCGCTTGCCGGTGACGAACTTGATCGAGCCGACGACGAGGTGCCCGCCGCCGGAGACGCCGCCGCCCGCGATTTCGGCCTCGAGTTCGGAGACCATGTTCGGGATGTCCAGTCGGACGCCGTCACTGCGGAGCACGGCGAAGTCCGGACCGTAGCCGACCGTGATGACCGGGTCGCCGGTCTCCTCGATCTTGCGATCGTGGATCTCGCCGGTGGTCTTCCCCGGCGCGGGGTAGGTAAACCGGTGGGCGTAGTTCTCGACGTCGATCCGGTAGAGGTGAGCGCCGTTCTCGAGGGTCTCGTGTTCGAGGTGGGGCATCGCGGCCTCGAGTTGCTCGTCGACTTCCTCGCGTCCGCGGTCGGCGAAGAAGTCCACGAGTTCGCGGTGGCGCTGTTCGTCGTCGCTGTCGACCTGCAGCAGGTCCTGAATCAGCTGGTCGCCGGAGTTGTAGCGCAGCCAGAAGGCGGCGTAGTCCAGCGCCTCGCTGACGTCTTGCAGCCGGTCCTCGTCGTAGCCCTCCTCGGCGGCGAGCTCGATGTAGTCGTCCATCGCGTCGGCCTTCGAGCGGTCCGAGAGGCCGGCGACGGCGGGGACGTGGCGGAGTTCCTCGCCCAGATCTGGGTAGATCATCCGCGCGAGCTCGACACAGAGCATCCCGGTCGTGATCCGGTAGTCCTCGTCGTGGAGGTAGGGATTGACGTGGGCGTCGAGCAGGTCCTCGACCGCGTCCGGGTCGGGGTGGTGGTGGTCGACCGTAACGATCGGGATGTCGTAGTGGGCCAGCGTCTCGTAGGCCGGGACGTCCTCGGCCGTCGAGCCGTTGTCGAGCATCAGCAGGAGTGGGAGCTGCTGGCCGTGTTTCTCGCGGTCCTCGAGCGCGAAATTGAGGTCCCGCGTAGCGTCTTCCATCTCGTAGAACGGCGCTTTCGCGGGCAGCCGTTTGATGAGGTGGCGCGGCGCGTCCTCGTCCTCGTGGACGTCGGCGATAAAGCGCTGGAGCGCGATCTGGACGGGGACGGCGGCACACATCCCGTCGCCGTCGGCGTGGTGGCGCACGCGGATCGGCCGCCCCTCGAGGACCGTCCGGCGGAGCAGTCGGGCGACTTCCTCCAAGTCCGGGCGGAGTTTCTCGAAGGCCGGCCAGTCGATCAGCGGTTCGACGTCGTGGGATTCGGCGCGGGCGTCGAGCGCGTCCTCGAGTCGCTCGCGGGCCTCGGCGGCGTCCTCGCCCTCGAGTTTCGAGAGGCCGTCGACCTCAATTTGGACCGACCCCTCGCGGTGTTCCGGCATGCCGGTGACCCGGACGACGTCGCCGACTTCGATGGTGGGATAGGCGCGGACGCCGGCCTCCTCGAAGGCGGCACAGGGCACGACGCCCTGTTCGTCGGAGACGTGGAAGATCGTCGGGCCGCCGGTCTGTTTGACCTGCGTGACCGTCCCCTCGAGGTGGATCTGTTCGCCGATGGCGCCCTCGAGTCGGTCGGTCCCGGTCAGCGAGTAGTCGTGGCCGACCGCTTCGACCTCGTAGTCGTCGATGTCGACCGGCTCGAAGGCCATGTCGCCGTTCTCGCGAACGCTTTCGAGTTCGACGACGAGTTCGTCGCCGACGGCGAAGGTGCCCTCGAGGACGGATTCGTGGACGAGTCCGGAGACGGAGTCGGAGAGATCGACGAAGACGCCGTAGTCGACGATACCGTTGATCTCGGCGAGATAGTAGCGGCCTTGCTCGACATCGTCGGCGGTACAATCGGAAGCGAGATCGTAGACGACGGAATCCCCGTCGTCTGCGCCGGGGTCCCCGGCGGAGTCACGCGTCATCTTGGTTCGCTGTTTGAGGTGGTCGCGTATAACCCTTGTCAAGAAGCGATGGGGACTCGAGCGGCCGAGTTCTCATCGAAGCGGTCGCCGGTCTCGAGTGACAACAGCGTGAGCAGTAGCTACAAAAGGAATCGTCGGGACCAGTTATAGCATGGACGTTTCACACCCGCCCGAGGAGGGCGACGAGTACACCGTCGAACGGACCTTCGATCACGAGAATGTCCGCGAGTTCGGCGAGCTATCGGGCGACCAGCAGCCGATCCACACCGAGCCGGACGAGGCGGGCCGACTGACCGTACAGGGGCTGCTCACCGCGACGCTGCCGACGAAGATCGGCGGCGATCTGAACTACATCGCCCGCGGGATGGAGTTCGAGTTCGTGCAACCGGTCCACACCGGCGAGCGGATCACCTGCACCTGTCGCCTCGAGTCGGTCACCGAGTGCGACGAGTACTACGACATCCAGAGCACCGCGGTCTGTACGAACGAAGACGGCGAGGACGTGCTGCGAGCCGACATCGACGGCATCATTCCGAAAGACGCCGTTTCGGACGAGTGAGGCAGTGATCGTCTCCCGAGCCGAACCGGTGCATCGGAACGTTTAGCAACCGCAAGGCCGCAGGTGGGGATATGGGGCTGTTCGACGCGCTGTTTCGCTCGAGCGAGATTCTCGGCATCGCCGAGGAAACCCTCGAGTTCGCGCTCGAGTCCTCGGAGGCGACCCACCCGAACGAGTACATGGGGTTCCTCCGTGGGACCGAGGCCGAACGCCTGGATCTGGACCGGGAGGGGCTGGTCATCACGGATATTCTCGTGGTGCCCGGCACCGAGTCCAACAGCGTCAGCGCGACCGTCAAGACGAATCAGATTCCGAACGACGTGAAGGCGCTGGGGAGCATCCACTCCCATCCCAACGGGGTGATCAAGCCCAGTAACGCGGATCTGGACACGTTCGGTCGCGGGAGCGTCCACGTCATCATCGGGGCACCCTACCGCCAGACGGACTGGAAGGCGTTCGATTCACAGGGGAAACCGACCCAGCTGAACGTGATCGACGTCGACCTGCCCGAGACCGAGGAGTTCTTCGATTTCACGCAGGCGGATATCGACGAGGAACTGCGATGACGCGACGTTCGCCTCTCGAGACGATGCTATCAGTGACTACCACACGACCGACGACGGGATCGCCACGGAAACCGCACGCCGCCGGATCGACGGCGAGGCAGCCATGAGCCGGACAGTCATCGCGCAGGGAACCTTCGACATCCTCCACCCCGGCCACGTCCACTACCTCGAGGAGGCCGCCGCGATGGGCGACGAGCTCCACGTCATCGTCGCGCGGACGACCAACGTCGACCACAAGGCGGCCCCGATCTGTCCGGCGAGCCAGCGCCGGGACGTCGTCGGCGCGCTCGAGGCCGTCGACGAGGCCCGACTCGGCCACGAGGAGGACATCTTCGTTCCGATCGAGGCGATCGATCCGGACGTGATCGCGCTGGGCCACGACCAGCACCACGACGACGACGCTATCGCGGCCGAACTCGAGGCCCGCGGGATCGACTGCGAGGTCCGCCGGGCGAGCGCTCGGGAGGCGGGCGACGACGCCGACGAACAACTGCTCTCGACGCGGCTGATCATCGATCGGATCCTCGAGCGTCGCGGGTGAGGCAGTGAGGGAGTAGAATCGTCTCGCGGGCCGTTCGCGGACGATGGCTCCGTCGAGAAATCGTAATCGGGGCCGATACCGGCCCAATTGATGGCTCGATCGACGACTCGATTCGATCAGTTCTCGAGGACGACCGGCGGCGGCAGCCGGAGCGAATCGACCGTGTGCCCCGTCTCGACGAAGTGCTCGATCGCTTTCTCGGACACCTCCTTTTCCGTGTAGCCGTCGGCAGTGCTGATCTGCCAGTCACACTCGAGGCAGTATTTACACATTCGTCTGTCTATCCGGTAGTCGGTCACATAGGCGGGAAAGACTCGTGCAGGAAATCGAAGGCGGCGGGATCGCGAAACCGTTACCCGCGAGCGGGTGAATCGGGACGGCCGGACGGGAGCCGGCGACTACTCGTCTTTGACGCCGGGGTTCGTCACTGCGCCGTTGGCCGCCGAGCCGAACGCGCGGCCGAACTTCGCCAGCACGCCGCTCTCGTAGTTGGGGTCGGGCTGCTCCCACTCCTCCCGGCGGGCCTCGAGTTCCTCCTCGCTCAGGTCGACCGCGAGGGTCCGGTCCTCGATGTCGATGGTGATCACGTCGCCGTCCTCGATGAGGCCGATGGGGCCGCCGGCGAACGCCTCGGGAGCGACGTGGCCGATCGAGAACCCGCGAGTCGCGCCGGAGAAGCGGCCGTCCGTGATGAGCGCCACGTCTTCGGCGTGGCCCTGTCCGGCGACCGCGCTCGTGACGCCGAGCATCTCGCGCATGCCGGGGCCGCCCTGTGGCCCCTCGTTGCGGATGACGATCACGTCGCCGCTCTCGACGCGTCCCTCCTGGACGTACGCCATGGCGTTTTCCTCGTTCTCGAAGACCCGGACGGGGCCCTCGTGGTGGAGGTCGTTGTCGCCGGTGACCTTGAGGACGGAGCCGCCGGGCGCGAGGTTGCCCGTCAGGATGCGGATCGCGCCCTGCTCGTCTTTCGGCTCGTCGACGGTGTAGAGGAAGTCCGCGTCGAGGTCCTCGATCGCCGGCGGGTCGAGCGCCTCGAGTTCCTCGCCGATCGTGTCGCCCGTGACCGTCAGCGCGTCGCCGTGGAGCAGGTCGGCCTCGTAGAGGGCGTTGAGGACGACCGGGACGCCGCCGACCTCGTGGAGGTCGTGCATGACTCGGGAGCCGCCGGGCTGGAGGTTCGCGATCTTCGGGGTGCGCCGGCTGATCTCGTCGAACTCCTCGATGGAGAGGTCGACGCCGGCCTCGGCGGCCATCGCCAGCAGGTGGAGGACGGCGTTGGTCGAGCCGCCGACGGCGACCTGTAGCGCGATTGCGTTCTCGAACGATTCCTTGCTGAGGAAGTCGGAGGGCTTGCGCTGCTCCTCGACGACCTCGACGGCGAGTTCGCCGGCCTCGCGGGCGACGTCGTAGCGCGATTCGGCCTCGGCGGGCGGGCTGGCGCTGCCCAGCGGCGCGAAGCCGAGCGCCTCGGAGATCGAGGCCATCGTGTTTGCGGTGAACATCCCGCCACAGGAGCCCGCACCGGGACAGGCGTTGCGCTCCATCTCATCGAGTTCCTCGCTTTCCATCTCGCCGTCGGCGACGGCACCGACGCCCTCGAAGAGGTTCTGGACCGTGACCTCCCGACCCTCGTGCTCGCCGGGCATGATCGAGCCGCCGTAGAGGAAGACGCTGGGCAGATCCGTTCGGATCGAGGCCATCATCATGCCGGGCATGTTCTTGTCGCAGCCGCCGATGGTGACCAGCCCGTCCATGCGCTCGCCGAACGAGACCAGTTCGACGGAGTCGGCGATGAGTTCCCGGGAGATCAGCGAGGCCTTCATCCCCTCGGTTCCCATCGAGATGGCGTCGGAGATGGTGATCGTCCCGAACTCGATGGGCATGCCGCCGGAGTCGTCGATTCCCTCGAGGGCGGCATCGGCGACGTCGTCGAGGTGGACGTTACACGGTGTGATGTCCGCTGCTGGGTTCGGCACGCCGATCATCGGCGAGCCGAAGTCCTCGTCGTCGAACCCCATCGCACGGAACATCGCGCGGTGGGGGGCCTTGTCCGGACCTTCCGTCACCTCGCGGCTCCGCAACTGCTCGTCTTTTCCGTAGTCGAACTCGTCGTCGCTGCTCATGGTCGGACCTTGCGTCGAAGGGGCATAAGTCACCCTTTCTCGGCCAATCGTTCGTGGGGTTTTGATTCCGGCGAACAAGTTCGGCCGAGAGCGGGGGGTTGTCGTTCGCGGCGGTCAGGTCCGGAGCCAGAGCCGCGGATGCGCCTCGCGGAGGTGGTCCTGATACCGCTCGACCAGCGCGGCATAAGAGCTCTCGACCGCGTACCAGTCACACCGGTCACAGCCCCGTTCGACCGCACCATCCGGCCCGTGATCGAGGTCGTCGGTTCGGTTCATCGTCTCCGTCTCCAGAGTACCCCAATATCTGTCTTCTGGCCCGAATCGGCTCGAGTTGCCGTCAAAAGTAGTCTCGAGTCGGCGACGATCCGGGCAGTGCGTACTCGAGGTAGCCGACGAGATAGGTCCAGAAGAGCCGCGCGTAGCCGACCCGGTTCTGCCGTCGGGTCGACGTTTCGACGGGACAGGTGTGATCATAGACGACCGGTCCCTCGCGGGCAAGCCGCAGGGAGAGGTCGGTGTCCTCGAGAAACTGTAAGTCGTCGTCGAACCCGCCGATCGCCTCGAACGCCGTCCGGCGGACGCTGCAGTTACAGCCCGGTTGCTGGACGAATCCGACCGGCCAGCACGCGCGATACCACCAGTCCGAGAGGACCCGAAAGAGCGCACGGTGACGGAGTCCGCCCTCGAGCGGCCGGAGCGGGCCGCCGACGCCGACGACCTCAGGAGTCGCGTAGTGGCGGTAGTGACGGCGCACCCAGCAGGGCGGAACGATCGTATCGGCGTCGGTGAACAACACCACCTCGCCGCCGGCGACCGCCGCACCCAGATTTCTGGCCGGCCCGGGACCCGCCCGGCGGTCGTCGACCACCACGCGGTCGACCGCCGGATGTGCTCGAGCGACGCGCTCCGTGGTCGCATCGCTCGCGACGACGATCACCTCGAGTCGCCCGTCGAAGAGTTGGGCCGCGAGCGAGTCCAACGTTCGCTCGAGGCGGGAGCCCTCCTCGCGAGCGGGGACGACGACCGAGGCGTCGGCTGCCGGCATCGTCGGGGACTGTCGGGGCGAGCAATATAACCGCTGTGTCTATCGACCGCGCTGGGGTTGCGCCGGGAAATCGGTACAGTACCCCGTCTCAGTCGTTGCCACCGTCGAAACCCCCTTCCCGAGGGGGTTCGTAGCCGGGCACGATCACGATTCATGACGACCGCGACCGTCAGCGCGGGCGCGCGCCTCCACGTCGGCTTCCAGAACCTCTCGCTCGCTCGCGAGCGGCTCTACGGCGGCATCGGCGTCGGACTCGCGGAGCCGCGAGTGACCGTTACGGCCGAGCCCGCCGCCGCCGTCGAGGCCGCCGATCCCCTAGTCCGGGCGTACGCGAACCGCGCCGTCGACATCCTCGAGGTTCCCGGCGTCGCGCTCGCGCTCGAGGAGTCCCTGCCGCGCCACGTCGGGCTTGGCAGCGGGACCCAACTCGCTCTCGCCGTGCTCACGGCGACGGCACGAGCCCACGGCCTCGAGCCGCGAGTTCGCGAGCGCGCGCCGGCGATGGGCAGGGGCGGTCGCAGCGGCGTCGGCGTCGCGACCTTCGAGGGCGGCGGCTTCGCCGTCGACGCCGGCCATCCGACGAACCGGTTTACCACCGAGCCGCCGGCTGAGGGCGATTGGACGGTGCCGCCGGTCGTCGCCCGCCACGACCTGCCCCCGGAGTGGCGGTTCCTCGTCGTCGTCCCCGACGCCGAACCCGGCCGTAGCGGCGACAACGAGGACGCGAGCATGCGCTCGGTCGTCGAACGCGCCGATCCCGCCGTCGCCGACGAACTCGCCGGCGTCGTCACCCGGAAACTGCTGCCGGCCGCCGCCGCGGGCCGCCTCGAACCCTTCGGCGAGGCGATCGCCGAAATCGGCCGCAAGAACGGGGCGTGGTACGCCGATGCACAAGGCGGCGTCTTCCGGCCGCCCGCGGGCGAACTCGTCGAAACGCTCGAGGACTGTCCGGTCCTCTCCGGCGTCGGCCAGTCGTCGTGGGGCCCGGTCGTCTACGGTGTGACCGACACCGCCCACGCCGACGAGGCCGAGGCCGCGGCCGCCGCCGCGCTCGCGGACCGCGGGCTCGACGGACGGGTTATCCTCGCGGAGCCGGCCGAGACCGGGGCTCGAGTCCGAACGACGGACTGACAACGCTCGAGTCGATCGAAGTGGAGCGTTTTTGCGTGCCGAGCCCGTAGCGGCCCGATATGCAATTCTGCGACGACTGCGGCTCGATGATGAAAGCCGAGGGCGACCGCATGGTCTGTACGAACGACGACTGCGGGGCCTCGAACGAGCGGGACCGCGAACAGGAGGACGCGTTCGTCACGACGGAGTCACAGACCGACGGCGACGTGATCGAGTCCAGTGAGGAGGCCAACTTCGAGGGCAAGCCGAAGGCCACGGACGTCATCTGCGACGAGTGTGGTGCGGAGGAGGCGTGGTACACGCTCAAGCAGACCGCCTCGGCCGACGAGCCGCCGACGCGCTTTTTCAAGTGTACCGACTGTGGAAACCGCTGGCGGGAGTACAACTGAGTCCGGTCTCGCTTCGATACCGTCGCGTGATCGTTCTCGGTGATTACTCTCGAGATGTCGGCTCGCTGAGACGTCCGCTCAGAGGTTCAGTTTCGTCCCGTAATTCTCCGTTTCCGACGCCGGAAACCGCTCTCGAGGGGTGCTGTGATCACTCTCCTGAGTGGTGGTAATATAACTGTACAAATGACACTCAACCATCAAGAGTAGATTGGTCGTGCAATGATCTCACACATATACTCTCGACGGACGATAGATGGCGGTCATGGACCGGAGACAGGTTCTGAAAGCGGCCGGCGTAACGTCGACGATTCCCCTCGCGACCGGACTGGGCGCAGCAAGCGGTGACAATGGAAACCACAGCGAGCGGGAGCAGCAAGCGTGTTCACAGGCGGACTGCATTCATCCGGTGCTCGGCTACTCGGGCCTCGAGGGCGACGAGCAACTGCCGGGATCACTCCGGCCCGATCACGCGGTCGAGTTGGAAACACGGCCGACGGAGGGACGACCGGTTCCGGAGTTCTTCTTCGAGCCGACCGGACTCTTCGTCGAGCCCGGCGACGTGGTCCAGTTCCAGCTCGCGACGCCCGACCACACCGTCACCGCATACCACCCTCAGCACGGCCGGCAGCGCCGTGTCCCGGAGGGCGTCCCGCCGTTTTCGTCGCCGGTGTTGGGGATGGATACGTTCTGGCTGTACCGGTTCGACGAACCCGGCGTCTACGACGTGCTGTGTTCGCCCCACGAGATCTTCGGCATGGTAATGCGCATCGTCGTCGGGGAGCCGACGGCCGATTTCGGCCCGGAAGGGGCCGTCGAGACCGAGGACGGTGAGGTCGAACTCCGCCCGCCGGAACTCACCGCCGAACTGGTGTACGCCGATCCGACTATGGATCCGGCGACCATCGCGGAACGCGGTTCAGTCAGTTGGGACGACCTCGCGGCCGAGAGCAAACAGCTCCTCGTCGAGTTCCCCGAGCCACCGGCGGAGTGAGAGCGGTCGGGCGGCTACTCCATCTCTGTCCGACATCTGTTCCGATCCAGGCTCGGTGAATGATGTGCTATACGATATCGATGAACAAGGACTAAGCGGACGGCCCGCATATCGGGAGTATGGACGCGATTGAACGGCCGACGTTTGCGTCCGACGCCAGCAGACGCATCTACGAGTACGTCGAACGCCACGGAACCGTCGAGCGCCACAAGGTATTGGACATCCTCTCCCTGCCCGCCGAGGAGTTCCGAACCCGGCTCGAGGGGCTGAAATCGGACGGCTATCTCGAGGAAGAGGGCGGCACGCTCCGGATCGCACTCGAGTTCGGCGCCGTCGAGAAACACGAGTTAGACGAGTTCACCGTCACCGTTCGCCCCGCTCGGCAGGCTGACTTCGACGGCCTCGTCGACACTATCCGGGACGTCACGGCCAAGGAGACCTACGTCGTCGCCGAGACGATCGCCGAGCAACTGCTGTACGAAGACGCCGTCACCAGACACAACCCGGTGCAGTCCCGGACGTTCTTCGTCGCGACCGTCGACGGCGAGGTCGTCGGCTGGACGCACCTCGATTGCGAGCAGACCGATCCGGTTCGGGAAGTCGCCCGGCAGACCGTCGGCGTCCGCGAGGCCCATCGGGGATGCGGGATCGGTAGCAAACTCCTGCAACGCGGCCTCGAATGGGCCGAAGCGAACGGCTACCGCAAACTCTACAATAGCGTGCCGGTCGTCAACGACACCGCGCTCGAGTTCCTGACCGTACACGGCTGGGATACCGAGGCGATCCGCCGGGACCACTACACGATCGACGGCGAGTACGTCGACGAAGTGATGATGGCGCGCGAACTGTAGCACCGTTGCTGGACGGCGGCGGTTCGCCTATCGGACCGCCGACCGCGACCGCACCGCGGGCGCAACGTTCACGTCGGTCCGGACGAATCGACCGGTAGACGAATGTCCGACGGGCCGCGGCTGCCGGGCGTCGAGCGCGAGGCCGACGAGGACCGGATCGTCTGCCACGTCGACGCCGACTGCTTCTACGCCTCCTGCGAGCGGTTGCGCGAGCCCGAACTCCGCGAGGAACCCCTCGTCGTCGGTATGGGCTACGAGGAGGGGGAGACGATCGGTGCCGTCGCCACCGCCAGCTACGAGGCCCGCGAGTTCGGCGTCGAGAGCGCACAGGCGATCTCGACGGCTCTCGAGCGGCTCCCCAGACGCGCGGCGTTCGAAAACGGGACGCTCGACGATTCCGACCTCGAGCGCGACGAAACGGGCTACTACCGGCCCGTCGACATGGACTATTACGAGTCCGTCGCGGCCGACGTTCGCGAGATTCTCCACGACTGCGCCGGCGTCGTCCGCGAGGTCAGTATCGACGAGGCCTACCTCGACGTGACCGAGCGGACCGCGTGGGAGGTCGCGGACGGCTTCGCCCGCCACATCAGGGACCGCATCCGCCGGGAGGTCGGCGTCACCGTCAGTGTCGGCGTCGCCCCCACGATGAGCGCGGCCAAGATCGCCAGCGACTTCGACAAACCCGACGGACTCACCGTCGTCGAGCCCGGCGACATCCGGGACTTTCTCGCGCCGCTCGAGGTCGACCTGCTCCACGGCGTCGGCCCCGTTACCGCTCGAGAGCTTC
Organism: Natrinema versiforme; assembly: GCF_005576615.1. Classification (NCBI taxonomy): domain Archaea; kingdom Methanobacteriati; phylum Methanobacteriota; class Halobacteria; order Halobacteriales; family Natrialbaceae; genus Natrinema; species Natrinema versiforme. Next base: position 1,867,640 of record NZ_CP040330.1, on the reverse strand, counting down.
GAGAGATGGGGCTCGAGACGGCGGGCGACGTGGCCGCGACCGACCCGGAGCCGCTGGTCGAGCGGTTCGGCGAGCGCGGCCGGGAGCTGTACGACCGCGCGCGCGGCGAGGACGACCGCCGGGTCGAGCCGAAGGGCGATCCCAAAAGCTTCTCGCGGGAGTCGGCTTTCGCCGAGCCCGTCGAAGACCCCGACCCGAAGTACGAGCTGATCGAGACGCTCGCGGCGGCCGTCGCGGATCGCGCCCGGCGCGAGGGCGCGCTGTACCGGACCATCGGCGTCAAAGCCGTCACGCCGCCGTACGACGTCAACACCCGCGAGAAGTCGCTTCCCGGCCCGATCGACGACCCCGACCTCGTCGACCGTATCGCTCGCGACCTGTTCGCCGAGTTCGAGCGCGAGCCGGTCCGCAAGCTCGGCGTCCGGGTCGCCAATCTCGAGTTCGCGACCGCCGACCAGACCAGCCTCGAGGGCTGGGAGTCCGCCGCCGGATCCGACCCCGAAACCGAACTCGAGGTTGAGGCCGAGGCCGAGACCGAGGTTGAACGGGAGTCCGCGGACGAGTCCGAGCCCGAACCGGACGCCGATCCCGATCCTGATCCGGACCCGGCGTGTGGCGATCGCTTGGTCGGCCAAACGTCTCTCGCGGATTTCTCGTAAGCGGCGGTTCGCGGGCCGGCTCGGCCGAAACAGCCACTGTCCTCGAGCAAACAGTATACCGAACCGGAAAGAACACCGAAATTATAACCCCGTCCCGATAACTATCGTCACAGAACACATCGCCCCTATGCTCATATGACAGAGGATTTTTACGACCTTCTCGAGATCCCGCCCGACGCCTCCCAAGACGAGATCAAGGACGCCTATCGCGATCAGGTCCGCGTCTACCACCCCGATCTGAACGACGACGACCGCGCGCAGGCCCAGTTCACCGCGGTCAAAACGGCCTACGACATCCTCGGTGACCCGGTCGAACGGCAGGCCTACGACCGACTCGGCCACGAGGATTACGTCGCGAAGCGAACCAGCGGCCTCCCCTCCCCCGACGTCTGGAAGAGCGACGACGGAGACGAGGATGACTCGAGCGGCACGGAACTGAGCTATTCGGAATCGGAGACGGCGTCCGCCGAAGCGTCGACCGCGTCGTCGGCTGGCGCCGCAGCGTCCAGTTCGTCGACCGGCGGTCGGTCGTCGTCGACCGCCGGCTCGAGCGGGGCGACGTCGACGGCCGGAACGGCGTCGGCCTCGGCTAGCACCGCCAGCGGTGCCTCGAGTACAGCAAGTACCGGAACTGGATCCGGAACGGGGACGGGGTCCGCCGGCAGTAACGGGTCGGGAACCAGTAACCGAACCGGTGGGTCGGGCGGCGGGTCCGCTCGCGGAACCGCCCGATCCGGCGGGACCGCGACCGGTTCCGGGTCCGGAACCGCTGATACCGCCGGTAACCACCTCACCCGCTGGTGGCGGCGACAGAACTTCTCGTTGCCGCTGATCTGGCTCTCCGTCCTCGTCTACGCCGCCGGCCTCGGCCACTTCGGCCTCGAGAATCAGGACGGTCTCGGCTCGCTCTGGACCGACCTCCGGTCGACCGGTGCCGACCCGGCCGGGCTCTGGACGCTGCTCTCGGAGAGCCGCCACGGGCTCGAGACGACGCTCGCGTTCGTTCAGGGCGTCGAATTCGTCGCGCCGCCGCTCGAGGCGACGCTGTGGTACGGCGCGCTGGCGGGTGTCGTCGCGCTCGCGCTGGTGAGCCTGCTCGTCGTTCGTGCGGTCACCAGAGAGAACACGTGGGGGCGGCTGACGATCAACGAGACGATCGTCGTCGCGCTCGCGCTGGGGGCGACGACGACGTTGGTCGGCGGTCCCCTGCTCGCGGGTGCGGTGCTCATGCCGTTGCTGTTCGGCGTGATCGTCCGCCGGACCAGACGCGGCCCGGGCTGGAAGCCGTCCTACGGCTACGTCCTCCCGGTCCTCGCGCCGCTCGCCGGATTCGGCGTCGCCGCGGCCGGCGCCGCGTCGCTCCCGATCGATCTCGCCGCGTTCGTGATCCTCCCGCTCGCGGGCGCGCTGGGACTGCCGCTGCGGGCGACCATCAGAAAGCACTTCGACCGGTAACGCTCTGCGACAGACCGAACAGTCGGCGGTCGGACGCTGACCTTTCTACGTTTTCTTCCGGAGAATGTCTTCAATTGTCAACTACGACCGAGTCTGCACTCCGTTAGCGGTGGCGTCTATACCTACTTCCTATAGATACTATATCTGGTACTATCTTGCATTTACCAGATAAAGAATACTTATCTAAACGACTATTCTACGAGTTATATGATTTCTAGGCGTATCTTGGCGTGACTTATCCCGCACTTATCTGGTGTAGGAGGCTCGTAACCGCAGCCCGCCATTCATTCCGAGTTGTCCAAAAGATCTGGACGAATAATATTGTTCAGGAAAATATTTTCGGGTTATAAGAAACTATTAGCTATTATAGCGGGAATTTTACTTTCTTATTGTATATCCTAAGCTACCAGTCGTGTCATACATTTAGTATATGGGTGCCGGCTGTGTATCTATTTTACTCTTTCCGACACATATCTAAATATGATAGGACGTGTTGAGACAACGATCGGACCGGGGACGCAGCTGACTCCACGGGTCGCACCTGTTGACGGAGCGGAACTCGGTCGGCTTCACAGAGCTGCCGCGAAGCCGACACGATCGTGTAAACGCTGCTGGAAGACGTGCTTTTACCATCCGAGACGATGGCCAGACGAGTAGTGCTATGGATACGAACGACCGGTCTATCATCAAATTCGTAATGCTATCCCACGCGATGGTACACACCTACGAGCTCTCTATCCCGATTCTGATGCTCCTGTGGGTCGGCGAGTTCTCGATCTCGATCGGCTCCCTGGCCGTCGTCGTTTCCGCGGGCTACGCCATGTTCGGGTTAGGAGCGCTTCCGAGCGGTATCCTCGCCGATATCTACGGATCGCGAACGCTGATCGTCTGCTGTCTCGTCGGTATGGGCGCGTCGTTTCTCCTCCTGAGCGTGGCACCGACCCTTCCAGTACTCGTGCTCGCGCTGGTTTGCTGGGGCGTCGCAGCGAGCATCTACCATCCGGCGGGGCTCGCACTCGTTAGCAGGGGCGTCGTCGACCGCGGATCCGCGTTCGCCTATCACGGGATGGCGGGGAACGCCGGCATCGCACTCGGTCCGCTGGCGACGGCACTGCTCTTGCTCGTCGTCGACTGGCGGATCGTCACCGCCCTGTTGGCGATTCCCGCCTTGCTCGTCGCGCTGTACGCGCTGTGGGTTCGATTCGACGAAACCGCAGGCACGAAGGACCGGCAGGCGAACGCCGACTCGAGCAACGCGACCTCGGCATCGTCGCTATCGGAACTATGGTCTGGCTCGAAGGCACTGTTTGCAACCGGTTTCAGCATCGTCTTCGTCATCGTGATGCTCAACGGGCTGTTTTACCGCGGGGCATTGACGTTGCTCCCCGAGATACTCACCACGATGCTCGAACCGGTCGTCGGCGATATGCAGGTCTTCGACCCAGATTCCCCGATGGCGGCGGAGTTCGAACCGTCCCGATACGTCTATACGGGCCTCCTGATGGTCGGCATCGGTGGACAGTACGTCGGCGGAACCCTCACCGAGCGAGTAGCGACCGAACGAGGACTGATGGTCGTCTTCGGATCGCTCGCGGTCACAGCACTCGTTTTCGTTCCCGCTGCACGGGCGAATATCGCCCTGCTCGCTCTGGTCAGCGCAGTGCTTGGATTTCTGCTCTTTATGATCCAGCCGCTCTATCAGGCGACGATCGCACAGTACTCCCCGGCGAACGCTCGCGGCCTCTCCTACGGATTCACGTACGTCGGGACGTTCGGAATCGGCGCGCTCGGTGCCGCGATCACCGGACTTATCTACGACGGTTTCGGTGCGTTCGCGATGTTTACGACGCTCGCCGGCTTCGCATTTCTCGCGTCCGCACTCAGCTATTCGTTGCTCGCCAGCGGCTATACCGGGGGGAGTCAGGGCACAGCGGAGCCTGGAGACGATTAGCGTCGGTCCCGCGTTGAAACGCCAATCTCGAGCCAATCTGAACCGTCTCTCGACGCGTCAACTATTACACTCGGGTCGTCGAAACGGTGTGTGATGAGCGACCAATCATCGAGGATACCGACGGTCTCGCGGAGATCACAGGTGCCCGAAGACCAGCACGAACAGTACGACCGCATCGCGGACACTCGCGAAACAGTCAGCGGTCCGTTTCCAGTGCTCCTGAACAGCCCGGAGCTGGCCGGACGGGTGGGCCATCTCGGGACGTACGTCCGATTCGAGAGCAGCCCCTCCGGACGGGAGCGGGAACTCGCGATTCTCACGACGGCCCGCGAGTTCGATTGCGCCTACGAGTGGGCGTTTCACGAGCCGGTCGCCCGGCGAGAGGGTGTTCCGGCGAACGCGATCGAGGCCGTCGCTCGCGAGGAGTCTCTCGACAAGTTGGCCGATACCGACGCCCTCGTCGTCCGGTACGGCAGGGAGTTGCTCCGCGAACACGCCGTTTCCGAAACGACGTTCCAGCGCGCCGCCGCTCACTTCGGCAGTCAGGGAATCACGGACCTAACCGCGACGATAGGGTATTACAGCATGCTGGCGTGCGTGTTAAACGCGTTCGAAGTCCAGCCGGAGGACGAACCTCCCTTCTCGTCGTAAGGCGCACTCGAGACGGATCGAGAACCGAGTTAGGTATCGACGATGGACGTCAGCGCTCCTTCGATGTCGGCGACTCCGATCGTTCGACTCCGGATGTCGGTGTCGTAGCGCTCCTTGTATCCCGACCCGGTCAGAATCGCGACGACGTCGTCACTCGCCTCGAGAGCCCCCGTCCGTGACAGCTGGCGAACGCCGGCGACTGCGACGGCACTCGAGGGCTCGACGGAGACGCCGGCTCTCGTCGCGATCCGGTCCATCGCCTCGCGGATGTCCTCGTCGGACACCGAGACGACCGCGCCGCCGGTGTCGCGAGCGGCCGTCAGCGCACGCGTGCCGCTCGGCGGGTCGCTGTTCGCGATCGACACGGCGATCGTCTCCGCCGGCGTCACGGGTGTCACCGCCGCCTCGCCGTTTCGATAGGCGGTCGCGATCGGATCGCACGCGGCCGCCTGACAGAGGATCAGCCGCGGGACCTCGTCGATCACGCCCGCTCGAGTGAGTTCTCGGAGCGCCTTCCAGATCGAGCTCGCCTGTCCGCCGCTGCTTATCGGGAGGGCGATCGCGTCCGGCACCGCCGGTGCCAGTCGCTCGAGAATCTCGTAGGCGACCGTCTTCTGTCCGGCGACGCGGAGCGGCGTATCGGCATTGACGAAGTTCACGCCGACGTCGAGCGAGAGCGTGTCCGCGTAGAGCCGCCCGTAGTCGCCGTCGACCCTGAAGACGTGGGGATCGTGACGAGCGATCAACTCGAGTCGCTCCGGCGGCGTGTCCGCCGGGACGAACACCGCACACTCGAGGTCGGCGCTCGCGGCGTACGCGCTCGTACTCAGCGCCATGTTTCCGTGGGAGACGGTGCCGACCCACTCCGCTCCGCCCTCGATCGTCCCCCTGATTCCGACCGCGCTCCCCCGGTCCTTGAAGCTCCCCGTCGGGTTTTGCCCTTCGTTTTTCAGGGACAGATTACAACCGACGTAATCGTCGAGGCGATTCGCGCGGAATAGCGGCGTCCCGCCCGGCGCGATTCCGGTCGAATCGGACACTGGGAGGACGTCGGCGTACCGCCACATGTCGTCGATCGATCCGGCGTCGGGCCACTCGAGTCCGTCCGGATCGACATCGAACCAGAGCGGCTCGCCGCAGTCACAGCGTTTTCGCTCGGCGGCCGTATACGCCTCCCCGCAATCGTAACACGAGACCGTTCGCTCCATTTGCCGTATCGGTCTCGCCGCGACGGTAAAACGCTTTGTCAGCCGGAGGCCGGAATTGGAGTCGGGCGGCGGTCACGTCCGTCCGAACTCGTTCGTGTCGACGCCGAATCGGTCTCCCGTCAGCAGTCAACGGACGACCGGCGCGTCGACGGAGCCGATCGTCTCGACGGACGCGCGAACGTGATCGCCCGGATCGATCTGCTCCGCTCCGGGCGTTCCCGTGCTGAAGAGATCGCCCGGCCGTAACGTCATCACGTCGGAATGGAACGAGACGATCTCTCGGGGCGGGAACAGCATGTTGCTGACCTCGTTCTCGGCCGCGACCGTCTCGTTGACGATCGTCTGGACCGTTATCTCCTCGAGCGACGGCGGTTCCTCGGGCACGGCGATCGTCGGTCCGACGACGAGGAACGAGTCGAAACTTTTGGCCCGCGTCAGGAATCGCGGGTTCCGCTGGAGAATATCCTCAGCGGTCATGTCGATGACCGGGAGGTAGCCGGCGATCACGTCGTCGGCTGACTCCTCGTCGACGTTGCGACACTCTCGACCGATCAACACGGCGAGTTCGGCCTCTGCCGTCACGCCGTCAGTCTGCTCGGCCGGTGGGAGCCGGATCGGTCCACCGGGCCCGGTGAGGGCGTTGTCGGGTTTCAGGAAGCTCGCCGGTTCGTCGGGCCGCTGTTCGTCCAGATCACCGGCGTGTTCGGCGTAGTTCAGGCCGATTCCCCAGAGCTTCCCGAACCGGGAAAGCGGCGGTCCGAACCGGACGTGCTCCCGGTCGATCCGGTCGGCGGGAGCATCGTCGATGTCGGGCAGCGTCCCGCTCGCAGCGCGGGGAAGCGCGTCGCGGACGGTCTCGGCGTCCGGAGCGGCCGACGAAAGGGGGACGAACCCCTCGCCGTCACCGAGCAGCGGTCGCCCATCGGCAGTTCGTGCGAGGTACTTCATTCGTCCCTGTCGGTCCAGAAGTCGAACGATCGGCCGGGCGCGAAGACGTCCAGTCCGACCGCCAGTTCGTCGCCCGTGTTCTCCACGCGGTGGGGTTCATCGGACTCGAGCAGGACGGAGTCGAACTTCTCGAGGGTCACTTCGTCGTCCTCGGTCGCGACCGTGAGTTCGCCCTCGAGACAGAGACAGACCTGCTCGTTCTCGTGGTCGTGCATCGGTGAGCTGTGTCCGGGCGGTTTCTCGAACCACTCGAAGGAGAACTGGTCGCTGCCGGCCATCGAGACGCGCCGCCAGCCGTCGTCGGGTTCGTACGTCTCCGCGTCGTCGAAGTCGACCGGCCTCATAGGGTCGCCCCCGTGGAGCCACCGTCGATCAGTACGCTCTCGCCGTTGATATACCCCGACAGCGGCGACGAGAGGAACGCGACGGTGTTACCGAGTTCCATCGGATCGCCGATCCGATCGAGCGGGTTGCTCGCCCAGTCGTCGAGCCCCTCCTCGTAGGAGTCGTAGTCGCCGCGATCGACCGCCTGCTCGACGAGGCTCTCGATTCGCTCGGTCTCGTGGGGACCGGGGAGGACGGCGTTCGTCCGTACCTCGGGAGCGAACTCCTTCGAGAGGGTCTTCTCGAGACCGATAACGCTCATTCGGACCGAGTTCGACAGCACGAGGCTATCGATGGCTTCCTTGACGCTTCGGGAGGTTATGTTCACGATGGTGCCCTCGCCGTCGCGGAGGTGGGGTTCGGCCTCGCGCGCGAGTCGGACGACGCTCATGACGAGCAAATCGTACGCCTGATACCAGTCCTCGTCGTCGGTGTCGAGGAACGGCCCGGACGGGGGACCACCCGCGCTCGTCACGAGGTGGTCGATCCCGTCGAACTCGTCGACGGTGGTCTCGACCAGCGTCTCGATATCGTCTTCGTTCGTGAGATCGGCCTGTTGGGCGACGACACGTCCCGAGGCAACGTCCTCGATATCGGCTTTCGCGGCGTCGAGGCGCTCTTCGTCGCGGCCGTTGATGACGACGTTTGCACCCTCTCGAGCGAGGGCTTTCGCCGACGCTTTTCCGAGTCCGCTCGAGGACGCGGTTACCAGCGCTACGTTTTCCGTGAGTTGTAGATCCATTCGTCCGTATTCCCCCACGAGAGGGGCAAAAAACTTGTCGTTGCGGTAAGTGATACCACCCACCAATCACGATGATTTGGTCATCAGTTCCCCATACTAGCAGTAGCTCTAGTTCCATATCGCGGAATTGCTACTTTCCTCTCGATAAAGCGGTATCCCCAGATCGGGCTGACAGACTCAATGCGACGGAAATACCGATCGTTTCTCAGTATTATTGATCGTATTATCGCGCCCTCTACAGCATCCTTTACATTCATATTTTCGTAATCTAGGGGCACTTGATCAGGTGATGGAGGCACGCTCCTTTCCGCATTGCGGAAGTCAGTTAGTCGGTGGAACAGGCGGGCAAATTCTCGGAGCAGCGGAATTTGATCGCGCTCGAGGGCGTTGTTCCGGACGAACGGACTCGATCGCGATTGCGGGTGCCGTTCTGAACGAACGAGTTCCATATAGCGGAACTTTTAAACTGTAAAAAACGATGTCATCGTATGACAGAACGAGACGCCGGCGGTGGAAATCGGATCGGAAGCACGAAGACGAGTTTCGCGATCGTCCACGAGCTTCAGGAAAACGGGCCGTCCCGTCTCTCCGAGATCGCCACCGAACTTGATCTCACCGAGAGTACGACACATCGTCACCTCAACACGCTCTGTGACCTCCGGTACGTGTCGCGGCAGGGCGAACGATATCAGATCGGGCTCCGATTCGCACGGCTCGGGCGAGCGGCACGGACGAGAGACCCGGCGTACGAGACGGCGCGGCAACACGTCCAGGACCTCGCCGAGGAGACCCAGGAGCGCTCGCAGTTCGTCGTCGAAGACTACGGTCTCGGTATTTACCTCCACGTGGAAACGGGCAGCAAGGCAGTCCGAGCCGGGTTCGACGTCGGTCGACAGATCCACCTCCACGGGTCGTCGGCCGGCAAGTCGATCCTCGCTCACTACCCGCGGGACCGCGTCGACGAAATCTTCGATCGCTGGGAACTGCCGGCGCTCACCGACAACACCATCACCGATCGCGAGGCGCTGTACGACGAACTCGAGGCCGTTCGCGAGCGCGGGGTCGGGTTCAATCGGGAGGAACACGTCGACGGAATCAACGGCGTCGCGGTCCCCGTCGTGCGGGACGGATCGGTTCTCGGTGCCCTCGCGGTCGCTGGTCCGTCCCATCGGTTGAACGGGGATCGACTCGAATCGGAGGTACCCAATATGCTGCTCACAGCCGCGAACGAACTCGAATTAAACATTACTTACTCGTCACCGGACAGTTCGGCCGACCACATCGTCGAGTGAGCGAGGCACAGACGGTCGACCGTCTCACTCGAACAACGCCGTCCCGTCGTCGAACGTCAACTGGACCCGATTTCGAACCGCGACCTCGTCCTCGATGTCCTCGAGCAGAGCGTCCGAGACGTAAAACTCGTCGAGGTCAGTCGTGTTCTCGATCCAGGCAACCCTAGCCGTCTCCGGGTCGTAGCCGCCGAGTGCGTTCAGTGCGACCCTGAGTGCTAGTTCGTCGTTCGGTGCGACGGGAGGAAGCTTCGCTTTGGCGAGTGACCCGCTCGTCAGCGCGTTCGCGTATGTTTTCCGCAAATCGAGTTGGTCGACGGCGGCTCGACGGGTTATGTCCGCCAGTCCGATTCCGTTGCCGTTGCCGCTCGTCTCGTCCGTAAGCCCGCGGGCGTAGATGAGATCGATCGCGGGTGTCTCCGGATCGGGCGCGTTGATGACTTGGTACCTGCCGATCACGTTCGTATCCATTCCCGCACCGGAGATTTCCTTTCCGAGTTCGTCGACGACGAGCAGATCGATATCGTCGACCGGGAGCGTCGCCATCTCTGCACGAGCGCGTTCGAGCAGTTCCGGTCCGCGCTCTTCGAACGCGGATCCCGGAATCGCTTCGATGACGCCCGTCTCCTCGTAGAAGTTTTCCACGAGCGCGAGTCCGCCGAGCAACGGGACCGACTCCCTGATAGCCGCAGTGAGTGACTCGATCGTCGGCACGTACCCCTCGGCGAGCGCCGTCGAGTGGAACGCTTGCGCCCCCTGTTGCTTGCCGAGGCCGACCGTGAGCATCTTACAGAGGCCGCTTTCGATCCGACCGGTGAAGTTCGTATGCGGCTTGACTCGATTTATCACCATCACTGCGTCGGCCTCGAGCGCGGCGGTGGCGAAGTAAACCGGCGTCTCGGTCCCGTCGACGGACACGTCGTCGAGTTTCGCGACGTCCATGCGCGCATCGATCGGCGCGCCGATACGGTCCTCGGTGATATCGAGCGCCGCGAGAATTTCGCGTTGGCCCTCGGAAGTCGCACCGCCGTGACTCCCCATTGCCGGGACGATGATCGGTGCGAACCCTCGTTCCTCAATGGCCGTGACCGTCTCGGCGACGATATCCGCAATCAGGTGAATTCCCCTGCTGCCGACGCCGACGGCGACCGTCGATCCCGGCTCGAGCTCCTCGAACGCGAGTCGATCTACCTCCGATCGGACCGTCTCTAGGGGGTCTGCAATAGTCTCAGTAGCCGGCTCGTAGCTGACTCGAGCGAACGACGGGTACGGTTGCGAGTCGATGAGTTTCGCTATATCTGCCTGCTCGGGAAACTCCATACCCGATGTCTAGCCGCCCGACGTATAGTTCTCCCCTCGTAATACTTGCCTGTATGTGAGTATCTTTCATTGTTCTCCCTCGTCCTCCCGGTATGGAGATCGACCGCGTCGAGTCCTTCCCAGTAGAAATACCGCTGGAGGAGCCGGTATCGTTCTCGAACAGAACCCTCACGTATCGGGATCACGCGATCACGTACGTCCGGACCGAGAGCGGCCATGAAGGCGTCGGCTACTCGCTCGGATACGAGGGAGCGGGGCTCATCTCGGAAGCAGTGGAGTCGCTCCTCGCGCCGATCGTCGTCGATGAAGATCCGCGGGACACCGAGCGGTTGTGGCGAGAGATGTTCGATGGAACGGTCCAGATCGGCCGATCGGGCGTCCTCCTTCGCGCGATCTCGACGGTCGACATCGCGCTCTGGGACATCAAAGCGAAAGCCGCCGACCAGCCGCTGTACAAACTCCTCGGCGGCCACGCCGATTCGGTCCCCGCGTATGCGAGCGGGGGGTACTACCGCGACGAGAAGGGCCACGAAGGGCTCCGCGACGAGATGCGGCGCTATCTCGACGAGGGCCACGACATCGTCAAGATGAAAGTCGGCCGCCGGTCGATCCCCGACGAAGCGGACCGAGTCGAAGCCGTTCGCGACGAGATCGGGCCCGATCGGACCCTGTTACTCGATGCCAACGGTGCCTGGTCGGGCACGACGGAGGCGATCCGAGCATGCCGCGCGTTCGAACCGTTCGACCCGTACTTCATCGAAGAACCGGTCATGGTCGATAGCGTCGGCGCGATGACGGCAGTCAACGACGCCATCCCGTACCCGGTTGCGACTGGCGAACTCGAGGGACCGCGCTATTCCTTCGAGCGACTCATCGCTGACGGCGCTGCGGACATCTTACAGCCCGACGCGACCGTCTGTGGCGGCATCACGGAGTGGCTCAAGATCGCCCACTACGCGGCGGCCAACGATATCCAGATCGCGCCACACTACAACTGGAATCTTCACTCGTCGCTGCTCGGTGCGATCGAGAACGGACTCTGGACCGAGTACTTCTACCGCGATATGGACGTGAAAGTATTCGACGACATCGTCGAGAGTCCGCTTCGGCCCGACGATACCGGGATGATTCCGCTCCCGGACGATCCGGGCCACGGCGTGCGGCTGGACGAAGACGCGCTCGAGCGATTCAGACAGACAAACTAGCATGACTACCACTACACAGAACAATGAAAGACTTCTCAAACCAGATATCGAACCGGAACGCGGATCGCGACGTCGAAATAACCGACATTCAGACCTCTGTTGTCGACGGCAACTTCGAATGGAACCTGATCAAGATCGAAACGGACGCCGGTGTGACGGGGATCGGCGAGTCCTATCGTGGCGGCGGCGTTCCCGAACTCGTCGAATACACGAAGCGGTTTCTAATCGGCGAGAACCCGCTCGACGTCCAGCGACTCTACAGGCGAATCATTCAGGAGATGTCCGGCCACGGCGGGACGACAGGCAAGGTCATTACCGCCGCATCGGGCATCGAGATCGCGCTGTGGGACGTCGCCGGGAAGATCCTCGACCTCCCGGTCTATCAACTCCTCGGCGGGAAGTTCCGCGACGAGGTTCGGATTTACTGTGACTGTCACGCGGGCGAGGCCTACGCCGTCGAGGATGGCTATACCGAGTACGCCGACGCCGACGCGTACTCACCCGAAGCGTACGCGAACGAAGCCCGCCGCGTCGTCGACATGGGCTTTACCGCGCTCAAGTTCGACCTCGACCTCGAGATGGACAACAATCCGGATCCGTTCAACGGTCGGCTCAGTAACGGCGCCATCGAACACAAGCGAACGATCGTCGAGGCCGTCCGCGAGGAAATCGGCTACGATGTCGATCTGGCGTTCGACTGTCACTGGGATTACTCGGTCGAGAGCGCCAAACGGCTCGCCCACAAACTCGAGGTGTACGATCTCATGTGGCTCGAGGACCTGATCCCGCCGGAGAACATGGACGCACAGACGGAGGTCACGAAGGCGACGAAGACCCCGGTCGCGACCGGTGAGAACCGGTTCCGGGTTCACGAACTCTCCGACTTGATCTACGACCACGGCGTGGATATCGTGACGCCGGATCCGACGACCGTCGGCGGACTCGGCGAAACGATGCGGATCGCGGACCGCGCCGAAGAGAACTACATGCCGATGTCGCCCCACAACGTCTGCAGTCCGATCGGGACGATGGCCTGCGTCCACCTCGGTGCCGCCATCCCGAACTTCGATCTCCTCGAGTATCACGCCCTCGAGGTCGACTGGTGGAACGACTTACACACCCGCGACGAGGCGCTCATTCAGGACGGCTACATCGAAGTGCCGGAGGCTCCCGGTCTCGGGATCGAACTGGACGACGCGGTCGCCGAGGAACACCGACTCGAGGGGACGGACGGCTTCGAATAGCGCTCGGAGAAACTCCCCTCGGCGAGTAGACGGTTCGGACGGGACTCGATGCGACCCCGTCGTCCGGTACCGTACTGTTATTTGTGGTGTGTTATCATGAACCAGAATTTATTATCTAGCAGCGCGCTAGCTGACGGCATGTATCGAATACTCGTTCCGATCGGCGAAAACGAACAGCGGGCCCAGACGGCGGCGGACATCGTCACCGAACTTCCCGGACCGGCCGCCGAAAAGGAAGTCGTCCTGCTGAACGTCTTCGAAGGGTTCGAAGTCTCCGGAGAAGGCAGATCGATCAGCTCCGAAGACCTCTACGACAAGAGCGCGTTCCCGTCGAGCGTCACGGCCGTCGAGGATCACCTCGAGGCGGCGGGAATGTCGGTTACGAAGCGCCGAGAACACGGTGATCCGGCGGACCAGATTCTGGCGACTGCGACGGAGATCGACGTCGAGACGATCGTCATGAGCGGTCGGAAACGGAGTCCGACCGGGAAAGCGTTGTTCGGGAGCGTCACACAGTCGGTACTGCTCGGTGCCGATCGACCGGTGACGGTAACGATGCGGGAGGGGTAGTACTGAGACTGCGTAGAAACGGAAACGAGTTCTCGAGCACGTAGCTCACTCGGACGGCTCTGCCGGGGACGAGACCGTCGGTGCTGCGCTCCTACAAGTCGGTCGCATTTGTATCGTTACTCGGAATATAATGACATTATAACTCTCCAATGTCATTGTTCCTGTACTCACTAGTAGAAACCAAGAGGTAGATTGTTAACCGTGCCATGTAATACCACAAATGGATATGCCAGAAGATGGTGTTAATCGACGCCGATTCATTCGAGGGGCAGCAACTGCAAGCGCGATCGGTCTCGCCGGCTGTATCGGCGGTGGTGGCGGCGATGAGATGCAGCTTCGCGTCGGCACCTCCGCGGGCGGCACGCAAGACGTCGGTCTGGCCGTCGAACGCGCGGTAAGCCAACACAGCGACGAACTCGATTACTCGACGGTCGAGAGCCCCGGCTACATCGGGACGCTGTACCGGCTTGATCAGGACCAGTTCAACGCGGGGATCACCGACAACAACTCGATGTCGAAGGCGGTAGAGGGCCGCGGTGACTTCGAGGACCGCGGGGTCGACCTGATACCCTACCAGGGATTCGCCGCGTTCCCGTACAGTATCTACATCGTCGCTCGTGATGACACGGATATCGAAACGTTCGACGATCTCGCCGGTGCGAACGTGTACCCGGCTGAACCCGGGTACTCAACGCGCGCGACGACGCTGGATGTCTGGAGTCAGGACCCGACGGCGGACGTGTACGACGAAATGAACATCATGGACATGGGTGTCAGCGACGCGCCGGGTGCCATGGAGGAGGGGCGCATCGACGCTGCGATCGCCTACGGGACGCCGGGCGTCAGCTACACCGGCTGGGTGACCGAGTACGACGCCCGCGTCGACGTCCACTACGTCGAACCAACCGATGCACTCGAGCAATCCGCCGACACGTACGCCGGGGCCAGTTCCTCACGGACCCCGTACGAGGACTGGGGCCTCGAACAGGACATCGGGACGGACGAGGTCTTCACTTGGGACCTGCAAGTCAACTACGTCTTCCACCCGGACGCCAGCGACGATGCGGTCTACGAACTCTGTCGCGTCGTCGACGAGCACAACGATACCGTCAACGAGGCCGAAGATCAGTTCAATGACTTCGAATCGACGGAAGACATGCTCGGTCAAGCCCTCGAGGGCGACGACTTTCCCTTCCACCCCGGTGCGGTCGAGTATTACCAGGATAACGACGCCTGGGACGACAGTCTCCCCACTCCGGAATAATCGACCGATAGCATCGAAGAGGGGACGCCCCAGCTAGTATACGACTCCATACAATGACTTCAGAAACAGAATCCAACCGTTCGTCGGTATCAAGAGTTCCCCGCGTGCTCGATGTTAGCGTGACACTCAGCTCGCTCGTGTTCTGGGCGATCGTCCTCTACTGGGCGCGCACGCAGGGGTGGGCCCGAGTAAAGTACGGCGTGATTTTCATCGGTGCGATTCTCACCGTGTACGCGCTCGATCAGACGCGGCAAGCGTACGAAGGGGGCGATCGGATAGACGCCGCCGTCCTGTTGCCGGCCTCGATCGTGCTCATCACGGCATCAGTCTACTTCGCCATGAATTTCGAACGCGTCTACGTCCACCAGCAGGGGTACGCGTTCGAACACGAGTATATGTTAGCACGCCTCATTATTCTTTCGATACTGTATCTCACGTGGCGCGAGTTCGGGAACCTGTTCCTCGGACTCGTCGGCGGGGTCATCCTGTACGGGATGTACGGGAACATGGCCCCGGGGATACTGAACCATGGCGGGATGACCGAACTGACGCTACTGCAGTCGTTGGTCACTGATCTGTACGGCTTCTACGGAAGCCTAACGCAGTTGACCGCCGCGTGGATCGCACCGTTCCTCCTGTACGCCGGCCTGCTGTTTGCCTACGGCGCGTTCGATCTGATCCTTCGGGTCGCGATCGAATCGGCGAACTACATCAGGTCCGGTGTGGCCCAGACGGCGGTACTGTCCTCGACTGTCATCGGGTCGATTAACGGCTCCTATACTGCCAACGCCGCTATGACGGGTTCGTTTACTATTCCGACGATGAAAGACAGCGGGATGGCATCTCATCGAGCGGCCGCCATCGAAGCCGTCGCATCGACCTCCGGACAGGTCCTCCCGCCCGTTATGGGTGCGTCGGCGTTCGTCATGGCGTCGTATCTGGGTGTCGCCTATCTCAGTATCGTCGTCGCCGGGATCGTTCCAGCGGCGATTCTCGTCGCGTCGGTCGGTATCGCCGTCCACTACACTGCGATCAGTGACGCGAGCAGTCAGGAGATGGACTTCACCGAGTTCTTCGACGAGGAACTGTCGAACCGACAGAAGCTCACCGAAGCGGTCCGGTTCGGCATTCCGTTCTTCGTCCTGATCTATTTCCTTGGGATCGCCCAGTACACGGTCATGACGGCCGCGCTCTGGACCATCGTCTCGATGGTCCTCACCGGCGTCTTCTTCCCCATGGTTCAGCGCCTGATAGACGACTCGGTGTTCGGGGCCCTCTCGGAGTTCGTCACCCAGTTCTGGAACACGATCCACGGCTTCCGCCGCGGTGCGATAATCCTCGCACCGATCGCGATCATTCTGGCAGCGGTCAACGGCGTCGTCGACATCTTCAGCGTGACCGGCGTGCCGAACAAGATCGCGCTGCTGCTGATCGACCTCTCGGGCGGCGTCCTACTGCTCGCCGTGCTCCTCGCGATGCTCGTGAGCATCCTGATGGGCGTCGGGATGCCGACGGTCGCGGCGTACGTCATCGTCGCGATCCTCATTGCCCCGACGCTCATCTCAGACTTCGGCATTCCCGAGATCACGGCTCACTACACCGTGTTCTACGCCGCAATTCTGGCGGGCATTACCCCGCCGGTGGCGACCGCAGCCGTCGTCACGGCCGGCATCGCCGAGGCGAACTTCTGGCGGGTCTGTGGCGCGGCGATCAAGATCGCTGCACCGCTATTCGTACTACCGATCGCGTTCGTCTACAATCCAGGAATGATCTCCATGTCGTTCGGACTGACGACTGTGATAGCCGGCTCGTTGGTGCTCCTGGGTGCGATCACGATGATTTACGGGCTCAACTACCCGTTCAGGATGGGCTTCGGCCGCCGGCTCGCGCTCCGGCTCGCGTTGACCGTCGTCGGGACCGTCGTGATGGTCTATCCCGGCCGATACGTCAAGCTCGCCGGAATTGCCCTGTTCGTCGGTGTCTTCGTTATGGAGAAGGTGATGGTCCGCGGCATGAAATTACCGTTCCTCAGAGGGGTAGGACAATGAGCGCAGGATCGTCCGACGAGCCACCTGAAGAGATGGTCGACACCGAGAACGTCGGCGGACTCGAGGAGATCCTTCCGCCCCACTTGATGCCGATCTGGAGCCGGGTCCAACTGATTCAGGACTTCCGCAGCACCCACGGCAAGACATACATCTCGATCATGGAGGCGATCATCGCGATCATCCTCACCGTCGGCTACCTCTACTGGCTCACCCTCTACTTCGGCGGGTGAGCGTCGGCGGGACTCTCCGTCTCGCGGATTCGTTGCGGTCGCTCGAGCAATCGGAGCGAACGCGACGATCAGTACCGACGCGAAGCCGACGTTCGCCGTGACCCGACGCCGAGAGGAGCGAATCGAGCGCGCGGAGATGGCGGTTACGCCTGCCACTCGACTGCTCGCTGGACGTCGTGGGGACGTGGTTGTGCTGACTCCGAACGCTCTCGAGGTAGTCGCGGAGTCGAGATTCGAATGAAGGATGAGCGTAGTTCTCGATGATCAGTTCGGCGCGTTCGACCGGTGACCAGCCACGGACGTCCGCGACCCCCTGCTCGGTGACGAAGATGTCGATGTCGCGTTCGGTGTGATCGACGTGGAACGTCATCGGGACGACACGCGAAACATCACCGTCGTCGTGCGTCGACGGGAGCGCACAGATCGTCAGCAGTGCGTTACGGTTGAAATCACCCAAGCCGCCGACCCCGTTTATCATTCGTTTCCCACCGACGTGCGTCGAGTTGACGTTTCCGTAGATGTCGAATTCGATCGCGCTGTTCACGCCGATGACACCGAACTGATCGATCAGCTCGGGATGGTTCGAGACGTCCGCCGACCGGAGAACGATATCCTGCGCATCGTTCGACATCCGCAAAGAGGCGATCTTGCCCCTCATCGGTCAGGGCCAGGCCGTCGCGCTCGCACATTCTAATCCACCGGCGTCGAGCATATCAAACAGTCCGTCCTGAATGACCTCCCCGAAGTAGACGACGTCATGGTTGCCGAACTCGATCTCCTTAAGTTCGCCCATCAACGCGTTGCCGAGCGAGCCAACGCCGAAACACACAACGCGAAGAACCGGATCGGTCTCTCCGGGACGGGACACGACCGACAGAGCACCTCGATGCAGGTGCTCGAGACCCGAGTGGACCATTCCGGCGCTCGGTCCCGGATGGCAGCACCTGAAGATGTGATTCGTTCGACAAAGGGCCTATGTAACACTCCCCGTTTGACGAATGTATGGTTAACCACGAGTGGACCGTCCTGCTTCCCGCCGAGATTCATCCGGCAGGGCCGAAATCGATCGCCGATATCGCGACCACGGTGAGCCGAGACGAATACGAGACTCGAGCGCAACTCCTCGCCGACGCGGATCGGTTCGACGCGGTTATTACGCGCACCGAACCGATCGACAGGGAATTCATCACCGCTGCGTTCGAGCTCGAGATCATCTCCAAACACGGGGTCGGATACGACAACATCGATGTCGATGCCGCGACCGAAAACGGCATCCCCGTGACGAATACGCCGGGCGTCAATTCGCGCGCGGTCGCCGAACACGCGATTACCCTGTTGCTGGCGGTGCGGCGACGCCTTCGGCTGGCGGACGGCGCCGTTCGATCGGGAACCGGAGAGAGATACGACACTGTCACCGACCAGTTCCGGAACGATACCGTCGGACTGTACGGCTATGGGGACATCGGATCCGAAGTCGCGAGCTTGGTCTCCAGCCTCGGGATGGACTGTCTTGTCTACGATCCGTACGTTGACGAAAGCGAACTAGCCGCACACGTCACGAAGGTCGATCCGGTCGCCGATCTGTTCGATCGGGCCGATGCAGTTTCCGTCCACGCACCGCTGACACCGGAGACGCGGGCCGCCATCTCCGAGGCGGAATTAGGGCGATTGGCTCCGTTTGGGATACTCATCAACACGGCGAGAGCCGAAATCGTCGACCGCGACGCGCTCATCTCGTCGCTCGAGGCGGGCGAGCTCTCCGGTGTCGGTATCGACGTGTTCGCCGACGGGCCACCGTCACAGGCGCATCCGCTACTCGAGTACGAAAACGCCGTGCTAACGCCGCATATCGGGGCCCAGACGACCGAAGCGCTCACCGAAATGAGTCGTCGATCGGTGAACAACGTGCGATCCGTACACGACGGAACGATGCCGGAAACGACGCTTAACGGCGATGAACTATCGTCTCCACTGTCGTAGACCCGACCGCTCGAATATGGTGCCGATCTCAGACGCATCCGAGACAGAGACGAGTGATTGTCTATGCCAGAAGTGAGCGTTAGATTACCATAACTCAATATTATCGTTTAAAATATATGTTACCGAATCAATCTCTCCCTGTGATCGGCATTGGTCAGATTAGCTGGTTCCAGCAGTATGCGTAGCTCTGCAACCATGTTTCAGCAGTTGCTGGATCGGCGTTTCTGAAACAGTTTCCAAACTGAGAGGTATGTCGCTTTATCTCTTGGAAGAGACGTTCGACAGCGTTCCAATTTCCATGTTTTTCGTATCGAAATCGGAGCCCAAGATGATGGAGTGCAGCTTTGAGCCAGAGTGCTGAATCGACGAGAAACACGGCGTCTTCGACATCGTGTTTCTCTGTGAGTTCGCGGAGAAACATCTCAGTGAGTGCGGTTGTACGCGTTGAATAGAGCTTGAAATGGAGGAATTCGTGTGTTTTGGGATCGATAGCAGCGTACAGCCAGTAGCGTTGATCGTCGAGTTGGATCACGGTTTCGTCGAGCGCAACGTGATCCGGCTGTTTGCCAGCTGCCGGCTGTAAATCGGCTTTTTGCACCCAATTATGGATCGTCGATCTTGCCCGTTCGACACCGAATCTCTCTAAGACAGAAACAGTATCCGAAAGTGATAATTTGGCCAGATGGAGCTGGATACTCAGTCGCATCAGTTCGCGCGGTGTCGCCTCGCGCTCCACAAAATCTAATTGAATGCCGCTACTAGAGCCGTTGAGGCGGCTGAGTTCTGGCATGGACACCTAGAATTCTGACCGCCTCGCTTTTCAGACCGTATCTGAACAGCGCCTCGCCGACAGGCCCTCATACCTATGGTTCTGCCCATATGAACACAATAATATAAATAAGCGATATAATTCAGATATATGTGCTAAGAGTGTAGTGCATATGTGGCCTATATTCTCACAACGGCATACGATATTCAATGTCGTATATTATTAATAGGTTGGAGTACATGTATGATCCATTGATTATATATGGAGCTGGTACCTTCCCTCTCCGGGAAGAAATACGAATAGGGAAGAGGTCGCCTGACCGGTATCGATCGACACCACCCACGGTACCGAACAGTTGAAATGCGACAGATGCCAAAGCCTCGCATGGCCAAATACTCGACCGGTTCGTCCGGCGGTGGTGGCGGGACGAACTGCGAACTCTGCGGTGCCGAGAGCAACTCGCTCACGCTCGCATCGGTCGCCGGAGCCGAACTCGAGGTCTGTCCGGACTGTGCGCCCCACGACGATTCCGAGACGCACGGCCGGGACGAGAATCGGAGTCGGAGCGAGCAAGACAGCGGTTCGGACGACGAAACTAACCGCAAACGGAAGGCGGCCCAGAACGTCGCGAAGGCGAACCCGGTCTGGGACGGCGACTCCGAACACTGGGAGAGCGAGGGGACGAACTACGACGACGACCCCCTTCCCTACCTCGTCTCGGACTACGGCGAGGCCCTCGTCGAGGCCCGGCGGGACGCCGGCCTCCAGCGCGAGGAACTCGCCGAGGAACTCGGCGCGCCGGCGAAAGACATCCTCGCGGTCGAACAGGGACGCGCGACCCAAGCCGGCGTCGGCGGCGGACTGATCGAGGCCCTCGAGGAGCGCCTCGACGTGACCCTCGCGGAGTAAGCGAGACTGTTTTCTCGAGTTCGTGACCGTCTCGGCGAGCAGACTTTTAAGCGATGGCAACAGACTGTGACCGATGACCGGGCAACGGGCGGCAGCGGAGCCGTACGCCACGCGGTTCGAGACCGAGGTGACGTCGATCGACGGCCGACGGGTCTGGCTCGAGCGCAGTCACTTCTTCGGTGCGAGCGGCGGACAGCCGGCCGACCGCGGAACGATCGGGGATATCGCGGTCGCGGACGTGCAGTTCGTCGACGGCGAACAGGTCCACGTGCTGGCCGAGGACCCGTCGTTCAAGCCGGGCCACCGCGTCCTCTGTTCGGTCGACTGGTCCTTTCGGATGTACTGCATGCGAGCCCACACTGCCAGTCACGTCCTCGTCGGGGCCGCCCGGCGACTGCTCGAGGGGGCGACCTACGCCGGCCTCGAAATCGGCCCGGAGACGGTTCGCGTCGACCTCGAGACGGGGACGGTCCTCGACGACGAGACGCTGATCGAACTGGACGAGGCCGTCAACCGCGTCGTCTGGGAGTCACGGCCGGTGGCGTGGGACGACGTGCCGATTGCGGAGGCGCGCGAGCGCGAGGCGGTCGCGTTCGACGCCGAGGGTGCCGACGCGGGCGCGGTACGAAAGGGCCGGGTCCGCATCGTCACGATCGAAGACGAACCCGTCAATCGGGGTGGGAACCGCCTCTCCGGGGCGACCGGCCCGACGGATCCGTGGGACGTGTCGGCCTGTAGCGGCACCCACGTCCGGAACACCCGCGAAGTCGGCCCCGTGACGGTGCTCGGCCGCTCGAGTCCCGACGCGGGCGTGACCCGAATCGAATTCGCCGTCGGCCCGCAGGCGATCGATCGACGAACCGCAGAGAAGCGGGCCGCTTTCGCCGCGACATCGGCATTGGATGTCGATCTCGAGGAGGTCGGCGACGAACTCGAGCGCGTGCGACCCGCCAGCGGGCGACAGTAACGGCAAGGGGTGCAGGCGACGGCTCTCGCAAGCGACGAATTCATATCTGCGCGTTTCCACCGCTCGACCAACGGTGTCGAGACTGCCTCCGGCAGGTAGAAACTATTACTAACTTACGAGTGAATTTGTTCCCATGGGAGTCGATTACTCGCAGTTGCACGATCCGAACGCCGAGTACACGATGCGTGACCTCTCGGCAGAAACGATGGGCGTTACGGGCGAGCGCGGCGGCGGCCGAGACGTCGAGATAACGGACATCCAGACGACGATGATCGACGGGAACTTCCCGTGGACGCTGGTCCGGATCTACACCGATTCCGGCATCGTCGGCACGGGCGAAGCCTACTGGGGCGCCGGCGTCCCGGAACTGATCCAGCGGATGACGCCGTTCCTCGTGGGCGAGAACCCGCTCGACATCGACCGGCTGACCGAGCACCTCGTCCAGAAGATGTCCGGCGAGGGCTCGATCGGCGGCGTCACCGTCACCGCGATCTCGGGCATCGAGGTCGCCCTGCACGATCTGGCCGGGAAGATCCTCGAGGTCCCAGCCTATCAGCTGCTGGGCGGCAAGTACCGCGACGAGGTCCGCGTCTACTGTGACTGTCACACCGAGGACGAGGCCGACCCCGACGCCTGCGCCGACGAGGCCGAACGCGTCGTCGAGGAGCTGGGCTACGACGCCCTGAAGTTCGACCTCGACGTGCCCAGCGGCCACGAGAAAGACCGCGCGAACCGCCACCTCCGCGAGCCCGAAATCGAGCACAAGGCCGAGATCGTCGAGAAGGTCACCGAGCGCGTCGGCGACCGCGCCGATGTCGCCTTCGACTGCCACTGGACCTTCTCCGGCGGCAGCGCGAAACGGCTCGCGAAGCGCCTCGAGGAGTACGATATCTGGTGGCTCGAGGACCCCGTCCCGCCGGAGAACCACGACGTCCAGCGGGAGGTCACCCAGAGCACGTCGACGCCGATTACCGTCGGCGAGAATGTCTACCGCAAGCACGGCCAGCGCCGCCTGATCGAAGAGCAGGCGCTGGACATCGTCGCGCCGGACATGCCCAAGGTCGGCGGCATGCGCGAGACGCGGAAGATCGCGGATCTCGCGGACATGTACTACGTCCCTGTCGCGATGCACAACGTCGCTTCGCCCGTGGCGACGATGGCCGGGTCCCACGTCGGCGCGGCGATTTCGAACTCGCTCGCCGTCGAGTACCACTCCTACGAACTCGACTGGTGGGAGGACCTCGTCGAGGAGGATGTCATCGAGGACGGCTACATCGAGATCCCCGAGGAGCCCGGACTGGGCGTCACGCTCGACATGGACGTCGTCGAGGAGCACATGGTCGAGGGCGAGGAGTTGTTTGACGAAGCGTAAGCTTCGTCGGGCTCGCCGAGCTCTGCTCGGCGGTGTTTGACGA
Source organism: Natrinema versiforme (assembly GCF_005576615.1). Lineage (NCBI taxonomy): Archaea > Methanobacteriati > Methanobacteriota > Halobacteria > Halobacteriales > Natrialbaceae > Natrinema > Natrinema versiforme. The sequence continues at coordinate 1,844,432 of NZ_CP040330.1, read as the reverse complement.
GGCGTAAGCCGACGTCAAGCCAGCAAATCTCCGATTTGCGTTGTTCGACGCGGCGTAAGCCGCGTCGAGCTCGGAAGGCGAGCATCGCGAGTCTTCCGCTGTTCGACGAAGCATAAGCTTCGTCGGGCTCGCCGAGCTCTGCTCGGCGGTGTTTGACGAAGCGTAAGCCGATAGCCCCGGCGACTTCTCGCGGGTCCGATCGCGCTCGAGGTGCGTGCCACTGACCGCGACTGCTTTTTCGATCGTGAGTAAATTTATTGGGGCCGGGGACAGACGGTTCGCCGTATGGAACGTCTCGCCGGATGGAGTAGACGGTTCGCGAGCGAGCGTCGAACGGCGGTCGCAGGAGGGACGGACGAATGACCGAGAAGCGGGCAGTCAGAGAGCGGATCACCGAGAGCGGTGTCATCGCGGTCCTCCGGGGCATCGACGAGGACCAAATCGTGCCGGTCGCTCGAGCGATCCACGACGCCGGCGTCGACGCGCTCGAGATCACGGCGGACGGGACGCGCGCGGCCGAGCAGATCGCGGCCGTCGACCGTGAACTCGCGGACACCGACGCGGTCGTCGGGGCGGGGACCGTCCTCGACGCGCCGACCGCACAGGCCGCGATCGACGCGGGCGCCGAGTTCGTCGTTTCGCCCCACACCGACCCGGACGTGGTCCGGACCTGTAACCGCCACGGCGTCCTCGTCGCGCCCGGCGTCATGACGCCGACGGAGGCCGTGACGGCGATGGAAGCCGGCGCGGACCTCCTCAAGATGTTCCCCGCGTCGACGGTCGGACCGGGCCACATCGGCGCGCTCGCGGGGCCGCTGGGCGATGTCGACATCATTCCGACGGGCGGCGTCTCGCGGGAGAACGTCGCCGACTTCTTCGACGCCGGTGCGGTGGCCGTCGGTGCCGGCGGTGCCATCGTGGACGATTCGGCCGTCGCCGACGGCGACATGGACCGGGTCCGAGAGACGGCCGCCTCGTTCGTCGAGGCAGTCGACGAAGCGCGAAGCGAGTAGTCGACCGGGGCACGCTCGGCGACCGCGTTGCGAGCAACCCCGAACCGATCGGCTGTTGCTGGGAACCGTTTTATACCGCTCGTCGGGGTGGCAATGGGCGTGACTTCAGACCCAGACCGTTGCACTCGCAGACGGCTACTGCGTGCGACCGGCGTCGTCGGTGCAGCCGGGGCCGCCGCGGCGTTCGGGCTCGGCGGTTCCGGAGCCGGCGTGGCCCAAAACGAGTCCGCGGACTCGAACGCATCGGACGGGGCAGAACAGCCGGCGGAGACAGAGGTGGACAGCGAGTACGCGGCGGTGTACCGCGATACGATCGACTCCGTCGTTCTCGTCACCGTCACTGGGACAGGCGGGCCCGAGCCCGGCGGCGGCGGACTCGGAACCGGGTTCGTCATCGACGACGAATACGTCCTGACCAACAACCACGTCGTCGAGGCCGCACGCGAGGGCGATATCGAACTCCAGTTCAGTAACGAAGAGTGGCGAGCCGCGTCGATCGTCGGGACGGACGCCTACAGCGACCTCGCCGTCCTCCGCGTCGAGGACATGCCCGAGGTCGCGTCCGGTCTGTCCCTTGCCGAGTCCGAACCGATCATCGGACAGGAGGTGCTCGCGATCGGCAACCCGCTCGGACTCGACGCGTCGGTCTCGCAGGGGATCGTCAGCGGAACTGGCCGCTCGCTGCCCAGTCCCACCGGGTTCTCGATCCCGGCCGCGATCCAGACCGACGCGCCGATCAACCCCGGGAACAGCGGCGGGCCGCTGGTGAGCCTCGAGGGGGAGGTACTCGGCGTCGTCTTCGCGGGCGCCGGCCAGACCATCGGGTTCGCCATCTCCGCGGCGCTGGCGAACCGCGTCGTACCCGCGCTCATCGAGGACGGATCGTACGACCACGCCTACTTGGGCGTCGGCGTCCAGCCCGTCGGTCCGGAAATCGCCGCCGAAATCGGCCTCGAGGAAGCGACCGGCGTGCTTGTCATGGAAGTCGTCCCCGACGGCCCCGCCGACGGGGCCCTCCAGCCGGCCAGTACCGCTCAGCCGGGCAGCGGTGACGTAATCGTCGCTATCGACGGCGAGGAGATCCCGAATCAGCCGGCGCTCTCGTCGTATCTCGCGCTCGAGACGTCGCCCGGAGACACGATCGAACTCGAAATCGTCCGCGAGGGAGAGCGCCGGACCGTCGAGGTCACCCTCGAGGAGCGGCCGGAAGCCGAACGGCCGCGGACCCCGATCGGCGGCCCGCGCGAGGAGCCGCCGGCCACGGATCCCTAATCGACCTCGGCCACCCGCTCGAGAACGGATCGCTTCGCTGCGAGTCGCCGATCTCAGCCTGCTTCCTCGTCCGCATCGGATTCGTCTGCCTCCTCGGCTTCCTCGAGGTCATCCGCGTCCTCGCGGGGCGCGTTCTGGGTTCCGAGGTCGCCGTCTCCCTCGTCGACTTCGTCCGGATCGCGGTCGATCCGCTCGAGTTCGTCCTCGATTTCGGCCTCTCGTTCCGCCTCGTACTCGTTTGCTCTGTCGGAATCGTCTTCAGCCATGTAGAGGCGTTCGACCTCGAGCGGTTTGGACGCGGGGCCGTCGAGTGCAACGTCGCCGACAGCGCCGGGCGCCCGGCCGCGGACGTTCACGAGACACGAAAGACAGATAAAAGACCCCACGCTGTGAATAGACAGATATGGACGTTCCGTACGACCTCACCTCGTACATTCGGGTGTTGAAAATGGCGACGACACCCACTACTAACGAGTTCTTCCAGGTGTCGAAAATCGCCGGTGCAGGGATCCTCCTGGTCGGTCTCATCGGATTCCTCATCGGTGCGATCATGCTGTTACTGCCGGGTGGCATCTAATGGGAATCTTTGCTGTCAAAACGACGGCGAGTCAAGAACGCACCGTCGCGGACATGATCATCAACCGCGAGGAGCCGGAGATCCACGCCGCGCTCGCCCCCGACTCGCTGACCTCCTACGTGATGGTCGAAGCCGAGGGGAACGCGGTCCTGAACCGCGTCCTCGAGGACATTCCCCACGCGCGCAGCATCGTCCCCGGCAAGTCGGATATCTCGGAAGTCGAGCATTTCCTCTCGCCGAAGCCGGACGTCGAGGGAATCGCCGAGGGCGACATCGTCGAACTCATCGCCGGCCCGTTCAAGGGCGAGAAAGCGCAGGTCCAGCGGATCGACGAGGGCAAGGATCAGGTCACCGTCGAACTGTACGAGGCGACGGTTCCGATTCCCGTGACGGTGCGGGGCGACCAGATTCGCGTACTCGATAGCGACGAACGGTAGTTCGTCGGACCATGCGAACGGCGCTTCGCGCCGTGAGCAGACTCCGACGAGCGATAGCGAGTCGGTTCACTCGGTGCGAACCTTAGGTGAGCACTGAGATCGTTTTATACTACATTTTGCGAGGAGCGGTAGCTGAGCACGGCGAGGCTACCCGACGACGTAAAATTTAGGTGCGCGACGGTTCCGATTCCCGTGACGGTGCGGGGCGACCAGATTCGCGTACTCGACAGCGACGAACGGTAGTTCGTCGGACCATGCGAACGGGTTCGCAGCACCCGAGAGCAGCGAGCACCGAGGGAGTCTTAACTACAGTTTGCGAGCAACGATAGTCCTACACGGCGAGAATATCGGTCGCGGCCCTAACACGGCCAACTCCGAGACCGGTCGTTACCGCTTCAGTTCCGTTGCGATCGCTTGCATGTCCGCTTCCGACTCGATCTCCTCGAGCAGCTCTTCGCGTTCCCGGACTTCCTCGGAACTGGCACCGTAGGCGCGGACGTACTCGGCGCGGCTGTGGTCGGTAAAGGCGTGACGGATCGCGAGGTAGCCGTCGGGGACGACGGTCCCACAGACCTTACACTCGCGGCGCTGGTGCTCCGTCGCCTGATGGACGACGGCCGACTCGACGTCCTCGAAGACTGCTCCACAGCCGTCGATCCCGCATTCCCATGCCATTCGATACTGCCACTCGAACGGCCGTCCTAATGATCCTTTCGCAGCGATACCCCTCGACCGGAAGCGGTGTGCCCGACAGCCCTTCGTCCCTGCGGCCCGTCCCCTCGAGATATGCCGGCGACTAACAGGTCGACGCTGGCCGCGTTCGACGCCGACCGCGTGCGCCGTGTCGTCCAAGAGACGGTGTCCGGCCCGCTGTACGCCTTCTGCGAGTACGACACGGAGTCGTTTCGACCGCTCTATATCGACGATCGAACGATCTCGATGTACGACAGCCGCGAGGCGATGCTCGAGCACTTCGAGCGAATCCACACGAACGTGCACATGGACTTCATGCAGAGCAAACTCTTCCGGAATACGCTGTTTCCCGAGGCCGAACGGGTCGAGTACATCACCACGTCGATGGACTTTCTGAAGATCCTCCGGGTCTACGTCGGCGACGACGGGCTGTTCATCTCGATCGACCCGGACGAGCCCGTCGTTCCCATCGTCGACGCGATCAAGGGGACCCTCGAGTGGCCGCCGAATCAGAATTCATAACTCGGCTGTCCCGGAAGTAGTGATCGTGACCGATGGAGTGACGTTCCGAATCGACTGTCACGTGAAGGTGCTCTCCGATCGCGTCGTCGAGCGGGCCAAGCAGATCGGCCTCGACGCGGTCGTCTATGCACCCCACTTCACCCGCCTCCCGGAGATCCGCGAACGGGCGGCGGCGTACTCCAGCGAGGACCTTCTGGTGATCCCCGCCCGTGAGGTGTTTACCGGGTCGTGGCGGAACCGAAAACACGTCCTCGCGATCGGCCTCGAGGAGCCCGTCCCGGACTTCATCCCGCTCGAGGCGGCGATGGCCGAATTCGAGCGACAGGACGCGACGGTGCTCGTCCCCCATCCGGGCTTTGCGAACGTGAGTCTCGGCGAGGGAGACATTCGGACGCACGCGGAGACGATCGACGCGATCGAGATTTTCAACCCGCGTCACCTCCCGCCGGACAATCGCCGCGCGCGGAAACTGGCCGACGAGCTCTCGATGCCGCCGTTTACCTCCTCGTACGCCCATCTCCCCCGATCCGTCGGCGTGGCCCACACCGAATTCGACGCGGCCATCGAGAGCGAGAACGATCTCGTGACCGCACTCGAGGACGGCATCGCTCGCCGCGTCGTCTACGACAACGGCTTCGATCGGTGGGCGACGACAGCGGCGGAACTGGGCCATCTCGTCTACGAGAATACGTGGAAGAAGATCGACCGACTGTTCCTCTCGGGGACGGAGCCGACCCATCCACAGCACATCGCCTACGACGGCCGGTTCGACGACGTTGCCGTCTATTAGCGCTCCCTGTCGTCCGCGCTCTCCCGTTCGATAGCGCGGCTTCGCGTCTCAGATTTCCGAGAGCGTCGCTACGACTCGATCCCAGTGACTGCCGCGCCAGAAATACTGTCCGCAGTCGCGACAGACCCACATCTCGACTCCCGAGGGGTCCGGGGCGTACGCCGGCGTCGTGGTCGCCGGATCGACGTCCGCGAGCGGGCCGTTACAGCGGCCGCAGAACGCGGGTTCGGCGGCCGGCGAGAGGTCGAGCCCCGCAGCGTCTAGTTCAGCGAGTTGGGCATCGACCTCGCGGGACTCGAGCAGGATCGCCTCGTCGGCACGACCCGCGAGTTCGACGTCTCGAGTGACGACCGTTCGGCCCTCGTCCCGGGCGACGGCGAGCAGGTCGTCGTCGGCCTCGAGCCCGCGGTCGCCGGCGTCGGCGGTATCGTAGTTGCATATTCGCAGGTAGGCGACGAGCCCGCCGCACATGACATCGAGGAGTAGTTGCATGGTGTTGGAGTGCTGTCGGAGGGAGAGACCGAATCGATCAGTGAAGGAACTCGCGGAGGTCCCCGACCGCCCACGTGTTGATCACATCGTCGGGTTCGGCCCACCCGCGGCGCGCGGTGTGGACGCCCCAGCGCATGTACTCGAGCGTCGAGGGCTGGTGGGAGTCCGTGTTGACCGAAATCGGCGCGCCCTCCTCGAGGGCGGCTTGGACGGCGCTGCCCCACAGGTCCAGCCGGCGGGGATTGGCGTTGACCTCGAGTGCGGTGTCGTGAGCGGCGGCGGCTTCCCCGAGCGCGGTCGCGTCGAACTCGAGGCCGGAGCGCTCGTTGAGCAGGCGGCCGCTGGGATGGCCCAGTACGTCGATCGCCGGGTTCTCGATGGCGTGGACGAGCCGCTCGGTGGCGGTTTCGGCGTCCTGGTCGAGCGCGCTGTGGGTCGAGGCGACGATCACGTCCAGCGTCTCGATCACCTCCGCGGAGAGGTCGATCTCGCCGTCGGCGTCGACGTTCGCTTCGATGCCGGCGAAGACCTCGATCTCAGCCTCCTCGCCGACCGCACGAATTTCCTCGGCGTACTCGAGGATCTCGGTATCGGAGAGCCCCATGCCGCCGACGATCCCGGGTCCCTCGGCGTGGTCGGCGATGCCGAAGTAGTCGTAGCCCCGCTCGGCGGCGGCCTCGACCATCGCGGCAACGTCGGTGTTGCCGTCGGACCACTCGGTGTGGCTGTGCAGGTCGCCGCGGATATCGTCTCGAGTGATCAGCGCCGGTAGCTCGCCGCGTTCCGCGGCGGTGATTTCGCCGCGATCCGTTCTGAGTTCCGGCGGGATCCACGGCAGGCCGAGCGCGTCGTACATCCCTTCCTCGGTCTCGCCGGCGACGCGCTCGCCGACGCGCTGCCCGCTCTCCGGGTCCTCGATTTCGCTTACATCGAAGGCGCCGTACTCGTTGAGCTTCATCCCGCGGTCGATCGCGTAGTTGCGCAGGGCAACGTTGTGGTCCTTGCTCCCCGTGAAGTACTGCAGGGCGGAGCCGAACTCTTCGGGGACGACCACGCGCAGATCGACGCGACTCTCGCCGATACGGATGCTCGCCTTCTCGGGGCCGGATTCGATCTCGTCGTCGACCGACCTCCATCCGACGAACGCCTCGACGACGTCCTCGCCGGCGTCAGTCGCCGCGAGCACGTCCACGTCGCCGATCGTCTCGCGCCACCGGCGGATCGACCCCGCCACCTCGCAGCGCTCGACCGCGTCGATCAACTCGAGGAATTCGAGCACGTCGTCGGCGAGCGGTCGCGCCTCGCCCAGCAACTGGCGCTGGCCGACGGTCCGGGCGAACTCGAGGTTCTCGAGGATATTCTGCTCGGTCTTCGGGCCGAATCCCTTGACCTCCTGTACCTCGCCGGCCTCGGCGGCCGCCTCGAGGTCGTCTAACGTCTGGACGCCGAGTTCGCGGTAGAGCTTCCCCGCGGTCTTGGGGCCGACGCCCTCGATGCGGGTGATATCAGCGATGTCGATCGGGAGATCGGCCCGCAGTTCCTCGAGTTCGTCGATCGAGCCGGTCTCGACGTACTCGATAATCTTCGAGGAGATGGCGTCGCCGACCCCGTCGATGTTCTCGACGGTCTCGTGATCGCCGGCCTCGATCCGATCGGCGAGCGGCGACGGGTGCGAGCGGATGTTCTCGGCTGCGCGCCGGTACGCGCGGGGTTTGTAGTCGACGCCGTCGGCCTCGAGCAGGTCGGCGAACTCCTCGAAGCGGGCGGCGAGTTCGGCGTTGGTCGTCATCGGCCCCTCCGGGAACTGGTGTCGTCGTCCTGTCCCAGCGCCTTCTTGAGGAACGACATCCAGCGCTTGCGGTCCTGGGCCTGCTGGACCTGCTGCTCGCGCTCTAAGTCCGTCGGTCCCAGACTCTCGAGGGCGTTTAACGCCCGATCGATGCCGATGATGCTCTGGGCGAGTTCGTCGCCCACCTCGCGGCTGATGTCGCCCTCCTCGATCCGCTCGAGTCGCTCGAGCCGCTCGCGTCGCAGGTTCCGCTTTGCCTGCTCGACGCGGTCGCGTTCGCCGGCCGGGACCGTCTCGCGGCGCTTGATCTCGAAGACGAACGTCCGGAGGTCGATCTCCTCCCCCTGGACCGTGATCGTCTCCGGGATGTCCGCGCCGACGGTCGCGCCCTCGCGCTCGACGCGCTCGAGCAGTTGCTTGCGCTCGTACTCTTGCACGTCCAGAGATGGGGGACGGGGAGGCAAAAATGTACAGTCTACACCGACCTGTCACCAGCGTCGGCGGCCCAGACTCGAGCGTTGGGCCGTTCGCGCGCGCCGATAGTTATGACGGTCAAACCCCAAATCCCTTAGCGGCTCCCCACATACCCCCGGTCAATGGCCAAGTGCGACGTGTGTGGGAAGGACGAAAACATGCCGTACAACTGTCGGCACTGCGGCGGGACCTTCTGTGCCGACCATCGGCTCCCCGAGAACCACGACTGCTCGGGGCTGCAAAACTGGAACGATCCACAGGGCGTCTTCGACAGCGGCTTCGACGACAGCGTCAGTTCCGGTGGGAATACCTCCCGGGCCTCGAGTCTCATGGACAAGCTTCCGATCGATACCGGTCCGGGCGGGCCGCTCGCGTACTTCCGCGGGAACGCGACCTACACGTTCCTGCTCTTGATCTGGGTCACGTACGCGCTTCAGGCCGCCGCTCTGATCGTCGGCGGTGTGTCCCTTCACCAGTCCTTGTTCGTTCTCTCCTCGCAGCATCCGGAGTACGTCTGGACCTGGGTCACGTCCATCTTCGCCCACTCGCCGTTTCTCCTCCCCGGCGGTAGCTTCTTCCACATCGTGGGGAACAGTATCGTGATATTCTTCTTCGGCCCGCTCGTCGAGCGCTACGTCGGGTCCCGGAACTTCTCGATCCTGTTCATCGTTAGTGGCGTCCTCGCCGGACTCGGCCAAATCGGGATCACGGCCGCACAGGGAAGTTCGACTGCCGTCCTCGGAGCCAGCGGTGCCGCACTCGCGATTCTGGGCGTACTGACAATCCTGAACCCCGGGCTCAAGGTGTACCTCTACTTCATCCTCCCGGTTCCGATCTGGCTGCTCACCGCCGGCTACGCGTTCATCAGCGTCGCATTCCTCGGAGTCGGTAGTGGCGGTGCCGGCGGCATCGCCCACATGGCCCACCTCGTCGGGCTCGTGATCGGGCTCGCCTACGGCGAGTACGTCAAGCGAAACCGAAACGTCAGCGCGCCGAACCAGCTCCAGTTCGGCGGTGGCGGCCCTGGCGGACCGGGCGGTCCGGGCGGTCGCCGTCGGTTCTGATACTTCGACCCGTCCGCGGGACCGTCGTCCCGCTACAACCCCGCAACTGATTTTCACCCGGCGTCTATTCGCACTCAGATGAGTCAGCCTCGTCCCGATCTCGCCCCCGACGCCGGCCTCTCGCGCGATGAGATGGAAGCGCTTCAGCGCGAAATCGCCGACGCCGCCGTCTTCGAAGACGCGTTCGCGTTCGACCCCAACACGATCTCGAACCCGCTCGCGACGACCTCGAGCGGGGGACAACCGCCGGTCGTCGTCGGCGTCGACCAGTCGTTTCTCACGAACGACGACGGCGATCAGGACCGCGCGCTGAGCGCCGTCGTCGCGATGCGTGGCGGCGAGGTCATCGAGCGCGTCTTCGCCGTCACGCCCCTCGAGATCCCCTACATCCCTGGCCTCCTCTCCTTTCGCGAAGGCGCGCCGATCCTCGCGGCGCTCGAGGAGTTGTCCGTCGACCCGGACCTGTTCCTGTTCGACGGCAGCGGCCGCATCCACTTCCGGCAGGCCGGCATCGCGACCCACATGGGCGTGGTCAGGGACGTGCCGAGTATCGGCGTCGCTAAGAGCCTGCTCTGTGGGTCTCCCCGCGGAGATACCGACGACCTCCCCGAAGGGACGACGGTCGGCATCGAATCGAACTCCAGAGTCGACGCGCCCGACGGGACCCTGCTCGGCTATGCCGTCCAGACCCGACAGTACGACTCGCCGAACCGGTACATCAACCCGCTCTACGTCAGTCCCGGCCACCGCGTCGGCCCCGACACGGCGGCCGATATCGCACTCGCGCTTTCCTCGTCGTACAAACTCCCGGAGCCGGTCCGACTGGCGGACAAGTACGCAGACGACGCGAAGAAAACTCTCGACGACTAGGCCCGCGACTCAGCCACTGGCCACAGCTGCCTGACCAACCGCCCGTTGTGGGTGGGACTTTCGAGGTGTTTGCTGTCCCGTATCGATCGTCCGAGTCGTCGTCATCTCAACGATGTCTTGAAATTACGGATAGCGCGACAAACCGTCGATACTTAGGTATCGTCTCTCGAACCCGTCACACATGGCCACCGCTGAGGACGTCGAGAGGACAGCCGATGACGGGCCGGACGGGACCGTCGTCGAGGACGACCGCGGCCGCGAGACCGCCGGGACCGACGACGATCGCTACACGCGCAAGAAATCGGTCCTCATCACCGGCTGCTCGTCGGGGATCGGCCGCGCGACTGCCCAGGCCTTCCTCGCCGAGAACTGGCAGGTCTTCGCGACGGCGCGCAACGTCGACGACATCGCGGCCCTCGGGGAGGCGGGCTGTGAAACCCTCGAGTTGGACGTTACCGATCCCGAACAGGTCGCGTCGGTCGTCGAGCGGGTCGTCGATATCGCCGGCGCGATCGACTGCGTCGTCAACAACGCCGGCTACGCCCAGATGGGGCCGCTCGAGGACATCGCGACGGTCGACCTCCACCGGCAGTTCGACGTCAACGTCTACGGCCCCCACCGGCTCACCCGTGCCGCGCTGCCGCACATGCGCGCACAGGGCGCGGGCCGGATCGTCAACGTCTCGAGCATCATCGGTCGGATCTCGTTCCCCGGTGCGGGTTCCTACGCCGGCTCGAAACACGCGCTCGAGGCGATGAGCGACTCCCTGCGCGCCGAGGTCGACGAGTTCGGAATCGACGTCGTCGTGATCGAACCCGGTCCGGTCGAGACGAACTTCTCCGACCGCGTCGACGAAGAACTGCCCGAAGACGAGCGGACGCCGGCCTACGAGTCGCTATACGACCTCTACGACGAGGCCCAACTGATCGGCGGCGGGGGCGGCGGTCCGTTCGCATCCGATCCCGAAGACGTCGCGAAAGCGATCGTCGAATCCGCGACCAGCCCCGATCCGCCGGCGCGGTACCCGGTCGGCCCGCTCGCCCAGTACGGCGTCTACGCGCGCTACCTGCCGGATCGACTGCGCGATGCGGTCTACGGCCTGCTTCGAAAACTCGTCTGAATCGCCGCTCGCCGAACGGACGGCCGCCTATCCGTCGTCACCATCGTATCGCTCGGCCGCCGACTCGAATCCCAGTTCCGACTGTTCGCGGCCGCGACGCTGCTCGAGCGCGGCGATCGCGTCGGGTTCGGGCGCGGCGTCGTCGGTGATCCGCGCCCAGGAGTTGTGGACTTTGGCGTGGCACCACCGACAGAGGTAGATCGTGATCTCGTGGGAGAGGGTCTCGCCGTCGCGCGCATACGAGAGGTGGTGTTCCTCGAGCAGCGGGCGTTCGTCGTCGTGGGCCATTCGCTTTTCTTCGAGCCCGCAACGGACGCACTCGCGGTCGCGGTTGCGCGAGCGGAAGTGCGGGCAGTCGGCCCACGACCAGTCCGATTCGGGGTCGACCACGGGACACGCGTAGTCGTCGGCTGCGCGATCGCGACCGAATTCCGGGTCGTGTCCGTGGTGCTCGAGGGCGTACCGACACTGTCCCTCGCCGGTGAGGTGGTCACAGAGCCCCGCGAACTCGTAGGGGTCGTCGACGCCGACCGAGGTCCCTTGCGGCGTTTTCTCCATCGTCGCTCGGCCGTCCTTGGGGCACCGAGTAGTTGAAGGTGGCGTCCGGCGGCTGCGGTTCGACACGGAAAGCTAGAATATGTCACGGTTACAACTCGAATCCATGAGCAGATCGAACTCGATCACACTCGCCGCCGCCGTCGTCGCCGGATGGATCGCCCTCGAGTTCGCGCTTCGACGCGGCCTCGTCATCGCCGCCGCTGCCGTCGGCGTTGACCCGGGGTTGGTCGACGCCCTCGTCCTCGCGATCGGCTTCCCAGCCATCGCGGCGGTCCTCTCTTGGTACGCACTCGAGCGGGGACAGGACCGCGAGCGGTGGGGCTGGGACTGGACGCCGCGAGCCCTCGGAGCCGGCGTCCTCGCGGCGCTCGTCGGCTTCGTGCTGGTCGCCGGTGCTGCACAGGTCGATTCGGCGCTGTTCGGCCTCGACGAGAGCGCGACGACGCGCGGCGACGGACTGTCCGCGGCGATCGCGCTCCTGTTGCTCGTCGGGAACGGGGTCGTCGTCCCGATCGCGGAGGAGCAGGTCTGGCGGGGGATCGTCCAGACGAACCTCGTCGACGGCTGGGGCGTCCCTGCGGGGATCGCGGTGACGGCACTCCTGTTCGCCGGCAAGCACGTGATCGTGGATCTGTCGGTGATCCGCATCACGACGCTGCTGACCCTCGGCTTCCTCTTCGGCGTCGTCCGTCATCGCTGGGGAACCGCCAGCAGCACGGTGACACACGTCCTGATCAACACCGTCTCGACGGTCGGTCTCGTCGCGGCGGCGTTCGGCTGATCGCACCCGATCGACGGCGAGGGTGGGCCGGCGTCCGCGGTTCCGACCGCCCCGACCGACCGCCATCGGCGGGAAGGTTTTTGCTGTCGCCGTTCCGACTCGAGGGCGTGCGACTCGTCCACGACCCGGTCTCTGCTGACGACGAATCCAGCGATGATGATACCGACCGCGACGCTCGGGTACTGGCGACGCAGGTCGACCTCGCGGACTCGATCGTGAGCCAGACGCTGGGGCTCATGTTCCGGCGATCGATTCCGGACGACTACGCGCTGGCGTTCCAGTTCGGGTCGGCGAAGACGCGGGACCTCCACATGCTGTTCGTCTTCTTCCCCATCGACGCCGTCTGGATCGCCGACGGCGTCGTCCGGCGCGTCGAGACGCTCCGCCCGTGGCGGAGCTTCGCTCGCGCGGAAGCGGACCTGATCGTCGAACTCCCCGCCGGCACCGCGGCCGATGTCGAACCCGGCGACCGACTGGGTCTCGAGAGCGAGTGAACGGCCGCAGACGACCGAACGCGACTCGCGCCGCGAGCGCGGTGTGGCGTCCGAACCCGGCCGCATCGAGCCATGACCGGCGGATTTAAGTCAGCATGATACGTTAGCCCACAGTACAATGGCACGAGATTCCATCTCAACGCCGGACGACGAGGATAGAGGAAGTCGGGGCGACCCGGCTGGATGCGAAATTCTCCGACGAAACTAAGCCTACTTCATCACCCGTGCCCGTACCTCACTCCGCCGAACAGACGATCGAATCGGACCGTACAGTGCGCCTTCTCGACACGACGCTTCGCGACGGCGAACAAGCGCCGGGCGTCTCGCTTTCCCCCGACGAGAAAGTCGAGATCGCCCGCTCGTTAGAGCGAGCCGGCGTCTCCGTCATCGAAGCCGGCAGCGCCTGTACCGGGGCGGGTGAGCGACAGGCGATTTCGCGGGTGACCGACCTCGATCTGGACGCCCGCGTCACCAGTTTCTGTCGCGGGATGAAAGGCGACATCGACCTCGCGCTCGAGTGTGACGTCGACGGCGTCCACATCGTCGTCCCCGCCAGCGACCGTCACGTCGAGGGCAAGGTCGGCACCTCCCGCGAGGACAACCTCGAGAAAACCGCCGAACTCGTCGCCTACGCGAAAGACCACGACCTCTGGGTCGAGGTCATCGGCGAGGACGGCTCCCGGGCGGATCTGGACTACCTTGAGGAGCTAGCCGAAACGTCGCTCGACGCGGGTGCGGATCGGTTCTGCTTCGCCGACACCGTCGGTCACACGGGGCCGGAACACACCTACGAAGCCGTCTCCCGACTCGCCGAACTCGGCCCGGTCAGCGCACACACCCACGATGACCTCGGACTGGGCGTGACCAACGTGCTCGCAGCCATCTCCGCCGGTGCAGACCTCGTTCACTGCACCGTCAACGGGCTGGGCGAGCGCGCCGGCAACGTCGCCTTAGAGGAAGTCGCGATCGCCCTCTCACACGTCTACGACCTCGAAACGCTCGAACTCGAGGAGCTGTACGATCTCGCACAGATCGTCTCTCGGGCGACGGGGGTTCAACTCGCGCCGAACAAGGCCGTCATCGGCGAGAACGCCTTCACCCACGAGAGCGGCATCCACACCGACGGCACCCTCAAGGACGACAAGATGTACGAGCCCTACGCGCCCGAAACCGTCGGCCGTGAGCGCCGGCTCGCGCTGGGCAAACACACCGGCCGCGCGGGCGTCAAGGCCACCCTCGAGGAACACGGCGTCGAGGCCGACGACGACGAAATCGCCGAGATAGCGAACCGCGTGACCGAACTCGGCGACCGCGGCCGCCGGGTGACCGACGCCGACCTCCTCGCCGTCGCCGAGGACGTGACCGGTGACGACCGCGAGCGCGTCGTCGATCTGCTCGATCTCACTGCCACCAGCGGGGGTGCCGTTCCGACCGCGAGCATCCGACTGGCCGTCGACGGCGAGGAACGCGTCGCCAGCGGCACCGGCTCCGGTCCCGTCGACGCTGCCGTCTCCGCCGTCCGCGAGGCGCTCGGCTCGATGGCCGACGCCGAACTCGAGTCCTATCACGTCGACGCCGTGACCGGTGGGACCGACGCCGTCGTCACCGTCGAGGTGACGATGGTTCGCAACGACCGCTCGGTGACGGTCGCCCGCAGCGAGGCCGACATCACTCGCGCGAGCGTCACGGCGATGGTCGACGCGCTCGACCGACTGCTCGCGTCCGACCAGCAGCCGCTCGCACCGGCCGACGACTGAGCCGACCACTTCGTCCCACTCGTCGGCTGACCCACCATCGTTTTCGACGATCCGGTGCCGATAGTTCGACTCGAGTCGCTCGAATACGCGTGCTTTCGGACAGTCGACCCTGTCGGATCAATAATCAGACAGCTATTGGCCTGCCGTCTCACAACGGACTCGTGGGGAGCGCGATTCGGTCCGGTATAGTCGGCAATTTCTCCGCGACGGCGCCAGGATGACTGCGTCTGGATATGCGGGCCCCTACTGCGATCGTTCAAAACAGTTGCAGGCAGGAAACAGAGTGCCAGCGGTTTACAGCGGCACAAGTATCAGTAGACTGGTTATAACAAATCGTGCAAGTTCGTGACAGTCTGGACGTGATGGAAGATGACCATCAGCGAGACCAATCGACTAGTACCGCTGGCAAGACGACGCGCCGTTCGTACGTTCGACTGCTCGGTGCGGTGGGGCTCGGCGGCGCGCTCACTGGGGTCGCCGCGACGGGTTCACAGAGCGGCGTCGCTGCGGCACAGAGCAACGGTAACGGTACCGGCTCCGCAGGCGGGATCCGCGTCAGCGATTCGGGGACGATGGTCGGCGACGACGTGGCACAGCTGGATTTCGGTGCGTCGTTCTCGGCGACCGAGTCGGGTTCGGACACTGTCACCGTAGGGAGCGAGACGAACCCGAACATCGTCAACGTCCGCGAGGATCTCGGCGTCGAACCCGAGGGGGACGATTTGTGGGCTGCGATCGAGGACCACTACACCTCGTTCGAACCGACGGACCGCAACCACTGCTACGAGATTCCCGCGGGAACGTGGCACGTCGAGACCGACAACATCCACTTCGACGCCCACGAATTCCTCGGCATCGTCGGCGCTCCCTTCGCCGTCCTCGAGGTCGCCGATCAGGACGTCGATCGGCTGATGACCGTCGGATCACTGGACGCGTCGCTTCCCCACGCACAGCGGACCGTCATGCGCGATCTCCAGGTCGACATTCGCGGCGACTACGACGCCGGCATCGCCCGCTGGTTCACCTACCGGTACGGGCACATGGAGAACATTTCGATGCGGGGAAAACGCGACAAGTTCAATCCCCAGTACGGCGGCGATCGGCACACGATTCTGGTCGACGGCGTCCGGCCCTCGACGACCAACGTTATCAGCGGCTGTCACCTCAACAACGGCGATACGAAGTACGACCGATCGACCCACGTCGGTCACGCGATCCCGTTCAGTTCGGACGTCTACAACCACGGCACGAACTACTGGGAAGGCTGTCAGGTATCCGGCTACATCGACAACGGAATCTACGTCTCGGGCGACGACGGCCGAAACATCGTCACCGGTTGTCACGTCCGGAACTGTGCCGGTGCCAGCATCCGAATCGGCCCGAACGACCACGTCCAGGACTGTCAGATCACGATGACCGAACATCCCGGATTCCCGTGGTCCGGCCTCTGGCTCGAGAACGGCGGCGGCCAACTGGTCTCCCAGCTCCTGGTGAACAACCAGATCAAGAAGGACACCGAGATCGTCCGCCTCACTCAGGACGGGCCGGCCCGGTTGACCGACGTTCACATCACCGACGAGGGAACCGATGGCCGGGCGATCCGCGTCAACGACAACGACGACGCGCCGACCGCGTTCGACGGCTGTACGATCACCGACCGCTCGAGCCCGTCCACGGCCGATTACGCGGTCTACGTCCGGTCGTCGAACGTCTCCTTCGACGACTGCGAGTTCGATATCGCGCCGCAGTCGTCGACGGATCGACACGGCGTCTTCGTCACCGACGGCGGCGACGACCTCGACCGACTCACGCTCGAGAACTGCACCATCGACGCCGACGGCGCGAGCCTTCGGTTCGCCGAGAGCGGGGCGGACCACACCGTCGAGAGTTCGTTCTTCGAGGGACTCGTCATGAGCGACCCCGAGACGACCCTCTCGTCGGTGCTGTGGACGGGCAACCGCCACCGCGGCGAGACTGCCTTCCGCGGCGAGCGCTCGCAGTGGCAGGGTGACTTCAACTTCGGATTCGACGTCTGAATCCCGCCGATCGAGCGGCGGCGGGACAGCGCATGGACTCGAGCCAGCACGCCGGCCGGTTAGGAGTAATCGAGACCGATCGTCTGGTCGTCGAGGACGTCCTGTCGAACGTCGACCATTTCGACATCCTCGTAGCTGGTCGGCCCTTCGACCTGCTCGGCGTTCGGTCCCGGCTGGTTTCCGAGATAGGTGACGTTCGGGTTCGTCCCGATGTCCTCGAGGAGTTCGAACTGTGATTCGGGGCCGTCGGCGAACGCCTCGAAGCGCTCCTGTGCGAGTTCCTCGCTCGGCCCCTGAAACTCCTCGTCGTCGCCGGGTTCTTCCCCGAGTTCGAGCCGGACGAGGATGTCCTGCGTCTCGAGGTCGAGCCCGCTGTCCTCGATCGCACTGACGACCGAGAGGACCGTTTCCTCCTTGTCCGGCAGGCTATCGCCCGCTGGGGCCTCCTCTTCGTACTCCTCGGTCGTCAACTCGACCCCTTTCGCGAGGGCGACCGCTTCTTCGGTGAGGTCGTCGACGGCGTCGAGGACGGCATCCAGATCGCCGTCGACGCCCTCGAGCGACGATTCGACCGAGTTCGGCGACGGGAGTTCGGAGTCCATCCGGATGACCGTTCGGGCCCGGCTCGGGTTCTCCTCGTAGCGCTGCGGGTCGCTCGCGGGGTTGTTCTTGTCCCCGAACTGGATTACGTTCGGCGGACAGGCCTGCTCGCAGGCGGTCGTCCCGACGAGTTCCTCGCCCGCGTTACCGTCTTGGCGAGCCGGATCGAAGACGCACTTCGACATGACGCCCCGCGGCGCGCGCCGACTGACCGGCCGCCCGCGCTCGTCGTAGATCCCTTCGGGCTCGAGTTCCTCCCGCTCGACGTCGGGCTCGTCCCACTGGAAGTAGTTGACGCCATAGGGACAGGCGACCTGACAGTACCGACAGCCGATACAGACTTCGTAATCGGTCAGGACGAGTCCGCCCTCGTCGCGCGTGTGGCGGGCGGTCGTCGGACAGACCTTCTCGCAGGGGGCGTCCGTGCAGTGCTGGCACGGCCGCACCAGATAGTTGAAGTCCCGAACGCTGTCGAAATCGTCGGGGTCCGGCGACTCGACGTTGCCGTCCTCGTAGGCGAGGACGTACATCCAGTTCGCCCCGTCGTCCCACTGGTGTTCCTGATTGCAGGCGGTCACACAGGAGAGACAGCCGTCGCAGTGCTCGAGGTCGATCGTCATCCCCCACTGGGTTCCTTCGGTCTCTTCGGTTTCGGTCGTCTCCTCGGCGGCGATATCGGCGGGCTCGCGGTTCTCCGCCGTGGCCCACGCACCTAGCCCGAGGAAGCCGGCACCCGCACTCGCTTTCTTGAGCATCTCGCGCCGGGACTCCTCGCTCGCACCCAGTCGCGAGAGCATCGATCCCATCCCACCCTCGTCGACATCGTCCGGGCTGGCGATCGGTCGTTCGTCCTCGCCGAACTCCTCCATGACATCGTCGTGATACCGCTCGTGGAACTCCGCTTCCGCCAGTTCCCCCTTCGTCACTCGCATGGCGTCTTTCGCCATCTCCATCCCGAGTTCCGTGTCGTACTCCGTGTCCTCCAGTACGTCCTCGAGTTCGTCTTGCCACGCCTCTCCGAGCGGATGAAACGCCTCCTCGTCGTCCCCCGGCTCGTCGTCGAAACTCATCGGTCCCACCGCGTCGCGGCTGTTGGTTCTCGAGTGGCAATCATTGTGGCTTGAGTCACTGCACATATCACTAGTATGGTCGTAGTGACCCTGCCTGCGAATGACGGGCGAGAAACCGCTCGCGTGCTCGAGAGTCCGGTCCGGCGGGTTTCAGAACGGAGGGTCGTGAGACGGGCCTCGAGCGGTCGGGATACTCGAGAATCGTCCAAAACTCGGAGTGGATCCCGTTGTTCGCTGTTTACCGCCACTGTAACAGCGCCGAGAGGGAGATTTGAACTACGCCGAGACGTGCTCGCTCGCGGCTTCGCCGCTCGCAATCGCGGTCGCATAGCGACCGCGCTCTCGCTGCGCTCGTCTTCTCTCGTTCAAATTCCCGCATCGTTTTCCAGCAACGAGGATTGATTCGCGCCGCTGTGCGGCGCTCATCGGTTTGTTGCTGGAAAAGCGCCGAGAGGGAGATTTGAACCACGGTCGTTTCGCTTCGCTCCACTCCCTGATTCAAACTCCCTGCCGTTTTCCGACGAACGGACGACTCGCTGCGCTCGTCGGTTTTGTTCGTCGGAAAAGCGCCGAGAGGGAGATTTGAACTCCCGAGTCCGTGAGGACAGTAGATTTCGAATCTACCGCCTTGGCCGGGCTAGGCTATCTCGGCTCACTCATACCTACCCGAGTGACGTTTTTACCCGTTTCGATTTTCTCGCTCCCTGTGATAGGTTCGCTCACGCCGATCGGGGTTGTGGCCCGCTCAGCCTCGAGCGAACCCGCGCTCGCTTACCCCGTGTTCTTCATGCCGGCCGCGATTCCCTTGACCGTCAGTCGGAGCGTCCGCTCCTCGATATCCGTTCGGTGGTTTCGGTTGAGCAAGTGGACTTGGAGGACGTTCAGCGGGTCGACGTACGGGTTCCGGCGCTCCAAGTTCTCGCCGAGCCAGTCGCGGGTGTGCAGGCGGTCGCGCTGCCCGATCTCGGTGATCAGGTCGGCGGCTCGCTCGTACTCGTCGGAGACGCGGGGGAAGAACCGCTCGCGAAGTTCCGGATCGGCCATCTCGGCGTACCGCTCGGCGATCTCGAGTTCGGTCCGTGACAGCGAGAGCGCGGCGTTGTCGAGGGTCGTCCGGAAGAACGGCCACTCGTCGTACATCTCTTGGAGCGTCTCCATCGATCCGCCGTCCTCGAGATACGCTTCCATGCCGGTCGCGATGGCGTACCAGCCCGGGAGGATACACCGCGATTGGGTCCACGAGAACACCCACGGGATCGCCCGCAGGTCCTCGACGGTCCGCTCACCGCTCCGGGAGGCCGGACGCGACCCCAGATCGAGGTCCTCGATGACCGTGATCGGCGTCGCCTGCTCGAAGTACTGGACGAATCCCTCGCTCTCGAGGAGGTCCCGATATTCCTGCCGAGCGGTATCGGCCATGGTCTCCATGGCGTCGACCCACTCCTCGTGAACCTCCTCTTCGGGTTGGTCGATCGCTTGCTTTCGCGCCCGAAGCTGGGCGTTGAGCATCTGTTCGATGTTGCGCTCGGCGATGCGGGGGTTGGCGTACTTCTCGGCGATGGCTTCGCCCTGTTCGGTGAACTTGACCTGTCCGGTCACCGTCGAGTTTGGAAGCGCGAGCAGGGCCTCGTTCATCGGCCCGCCGCCGCGTGAAATCGAGCCGCCGCGGCCGTGGAACAGCCGCATCGTCACGTCGTGGTCGTCACAGATTTCGCCGAGTCGGCGCTGGTTCTTGTACAGCGACCAGTTCGCCGCCAGAAACCCGTTCTCCTTGTTCGAGTCCGAGTACCCCAGCATGATCTCCTGGGTCTGTCCGCGGGCCTCGAGCACCTGCGCGTAGGCCTCGTTCTCGAACAGGGTACCCATGATCCGGCGAGCACCGGAGAGGGCGTACTCGGTCTCGAGCAGCGGAACGATATCGATCCCTGCGTGCTCGGGCAGGGACACCACTCCGGCCTGATCGGCCAAGAAGAGCACCTCGAGGACGTGGCTGGGTTCCTCGGTCATCGAGATGCAGTAGGTGTCGATGGCGTGGCTGCCGTACTCGGTCTGCCAGTCGGCGAGACTGTCGAACAGTCGGAGGACCCGCTCCGAATCGTCCGAGAGGTTCTCGGTGTCGCTCAGATTGATGACGGATTCCTCCTGCAGGACGGCATCGGTCAGGAACTCGACGCGTTCGTCCTCCGAGAGTCCGTGGTAGTCGATCCCTTCAGCCTCGAGGGCTTCCGCAATGGCGTCGGTGTGTTTCGCCTGATGCTCTCGCAGGTCGAGACTCGCGAGCGAGAAGCCAAACGTGGCGACCTGCCGGCGGATCGGGTCGACGTGGGCGTCGACGACGCTCTCGGCTCCGTTGTTCCGCAGGCTCGTCGCGATCACTTCGAGGTCCTCGAGGAGATCGTCGACATCGTCGTAGCCGCCCGGGCGGACGTCGCCGACCCGGCGGAGGCGCTCGCGCATGAGCTTGAGTTTCTGCCGGTAGGGCTCGCCCGGATACCGCTCTTCGGCCGTCCGAGCGCTGCCGGGCAGTCGCTCCCGGTCCGCCTCGAGGGAAGCCTGGAAGGCGGAGCCGGCGTCGATGCGGCTGCCGTCTTGGCTCAGCACTCCCGAGAGACGCTTGAGTTGGGTTCGGTACTGCTCGACGATGACCGACCGCTGGCGCTCGAGTGTATTGGCGGTCACGTCGGGAGTCACGTAGGGATTCCCGTCGCGGTCGCTGCCCGCCCACGACCGGAATTCGAAGAGTTTCGGAATCTCGAGGTTGCCCGGGAGTTCCTCGTCGATGGCGTCGTCGAGTTCGTCGTAGACTTCGCCGACGACATCGAACAGCGTGTTCTCGAGATACCACTGGACGTTGCGCGCTTCGTCTTCGGGTTCAGGTTGGCGGTTGCGAACCTGTGGCGTCTGCCAGAGGCTGGTCACCTCGGCGTCGATGTCCCGCCACACCTGACTTTCTTCCTTATCGGTCAGCAGCCGCTCGTCTAACGTTTCGATGTACGTCGAAATCTCCCGGAGCTTGGATTTGACCGTCTTCCGGCGGGCTTCCGTCGGATGCGCCGTGAAGGTCGGCTCGATCAGCACGTCGTCGAGTACCTGCTGGACGGTTTCGATATCGGCCTCGCCGAGTTCCTCGGCTGCGGTCTCGAGGCTGTCGTCGAGGGTCCCCTCCTGAGACTCAGTCCGGATCGTCCGAACCCGCTCGCGCTCTTCGGCGAGGTTGATCAACTCGAAGTAGGTCGTGAACGCACGGGCGACGATCCGCTGTTGGTGTGGCGAGAGGTTTTCGAGTTCCGTGACCAGTGGATCTCGCGACTCGAGTTCGCCTGAACGGTACTCGATGGCGGCCTGTCGACACGACTCGACGGTATCGAACGCCCTGCGAGACGTTTGGTCCTCGAGAACGTCCCCGAGCAACGCGCCGAGTTCGCGGACGTCCTGTCGGACATCCCTGTTGTGAAGTCGCATATCATGGAGATATAGATGCCATGGTAAAAATCCCTCGCAGGAGCACTGATTCGCCCGTTCATCGGATCCCGTGATGACTATTAGCAGGGTTCGACAGCCGACGAACGGCCAATGTCGGCTCGATAATCAGTGCGGCGAATCGGTACGGGAACCACTAGCTCGAAACCAGATATTTACTACGAATGTAAATTATATCCCTCGTTGAACGAGCGATGGCTCGAGAGAATTCACGACTGCAGACCCTCATTCTATGCAATTAATAATCATCTACACATCGAGGACCGAGCCGGATTCAGTTTATATCATGCTGTATTTTCTCGTACGGAAATCAGCCGCCACTCGCGTTCGAACTGAACGGTCTCGAGACGAGTCTCGAGCGCCACCACGGACGCCGACAGTCCAAGGGTCGTTATTCGTCGGTGTACTGCGCACAGACGCGGCGAATCCCCTCCTCGAAATCGATCCGGGGCTCCCAGCCGACTTCCTCGCGAATCTTCGAGGCGTCGGCACAGGTATCGTGGACGTAGACCGAATCCGGGATCGGGTTCTCGACGTACTCCGGTTCCACCTCGGTCCCCAGTTCGTCGTTGAGCATCTCGACGACCGTGTTGAAATCGTAGGCGTCGCCGGTCCCGAGATTGTAGATGCCGTCGAGTTCCGCCGCACCGGCGGACTCGAGGCCGCGGACGATATCGGAGACGTGGGTGAAGTCCCGCGTCTGGGTGCCGTCGCCGTAGAGCACGGGCGACTCGCCGTTGGCGATGTCGTCGGCGAACTGCGCGATCACGTTGGCGTACTCGCCTTTGTGCTCCTCGGCCCCGCCGTAGCCCTGATAGACCGAGAAAAATCGCATTCCGGCCATCGACATGTCGTAGTGGTTCGAGAAGTACTCCCCGTAGCGCTCACGCGCCAGTTTCGAGGCTTCGTAGCCCGTGTTGACGCTGACGTCCATCTCCTCGGGCGACGGCTCGGTGCGGCTGCCGTAGATCGACGACGTCGAGGCGTAGACGACCGTCTCACAACCCTCCTCCCGGGCCTGCTCGACCACGTTGACGAACCCCTCGACGTTCACTCTGGCACCCGTCGTCGGATCCTCCTCGTGCATCGCGTACGAGGACAGCGCCGCCAAGTGAAACACCACGTCGACGTCCGTCGGCAGGTCGTCGTCCAGAACGCTCGCGTCGACGAACTCGACCTCGTCGGACAGGTTCGCCGGCGTGCCCAGATAACAGTCGTCGACGACGGTCACGTCGTTCGTCTCGGCGAGGTGATTCGCCAGATTCGAGCCGATAAACCCTGCGCCGCCGGTGACGAGAACGGTCTGCTCCTCGAGAGTCATACGGAAATCCCCTACCCGGCAACGAATAGATGTTGTGAAACCTCGACTAGAACTGATGACGCGGCACCGAAGCCGACCCGCGGACTGCTCCCATTCTGCCTCGGCCCACAGGCTCTTGCCGATACGTACCACACCACACGGTTATGCGGTACTACGAGGATATCGAGGTCGGCAAAACCTACGAATTCGGCGAATATCACGTCACGAAAGAGGAGATCCTCGAGTTTGCAGAACAGTACGATCCCCAGCCGTTTCACACCGACGAGGCAGCCGCCGAGGACTCGGCGTTCGGCGAACTGGTCGCCTCGGGCTGGCACACCGCCGCGATGTGTATGCGGATGCTCGTCGACGGCCCGATGCAAGACCGGGCCGGCATGGGTGCCCGCGGCGTCGACGAACTCCGGTGGAACCGGCCCGTCAGGCCCGGCGACACGCTCTCGATCCGCACCGAGGTCGTCGACAAGCGCGTCTCCGAGAGCGACCCCGAACGCGGCTACGTCGATAGCCGCCTCGAGGGAGTCACACAGGACGGGGATGTCGTCATCTCGTGGATCGGACTCGGCATGATCGCACGCCGAAATCCGGGAGACGACTGAGTTGCCGACGACAGCGCCGGCCGAAACGGGGCGAGTATGATGGCCCCGCAGCCGGAACCGGTGCCCGAGCAACTGCCGCTCAGGAGCGGTGTATCTCGAGGTACGTCGTGTACTCTTTTCGGAGCAGTTTGCGCCGATTCGTTTCGATCGCCAGCAGTTCGTGGTCGGTCTGTGCCGCCAGCTGCGAGTACTCCCGTTTCGCCCGTCGATCCGTACTCCGAACGCGAAGTATCGACCCGTTCTCGAGGTCCTCGAGCGCGCGCTGGACGCGAGCGATGCCGCTCGCACAGCCCCGTCCCCGGTTGTCGACCGTCAGGTCGGGATCGACATCGGGGGCCGTTTCGGGAATCTCGACCTCAGTCATCGCCCTCTCCTCCGCCGGCATTCCCCGCTCGTCCGGCAGCCGTTCCCTCGAGGTCGCAGACGCCCTCGACGGGCGAGCAGGCCCGCCACATCGGACAGAGTTTGAAGATGACGGCCAACAGCCCGATGCTGCCGATTTTGGCGATGACGGCCCATCCGATCGCCGTCCCCGCGTAGCTCTCGAGGCGGACGCCGAAGACAGCGACGGCCTGATACGCTCCGGTCAGGAATATGAGCGGGATGATGAACCGAACCGTCCAGCGGAAGCGCTCGAGTTGGTCGCCCGCCGCTCGAACGACGGCCGTCGTCGGTCGCTTCTGTCCTGTCGGGACGGCGATGAAGATGTTCCAGACGGCCCCGCCGATCCACGCGGCGAACGCGAACAGGTGTATCGTCCGGACGCCCGCCGCGACCGGGTCGAACCCGCGCAGACTCACCTCCGCGATCCCCGTTCCCGCGACGACCGCCAGCGAGAGGGTCAGCGCGAGGAGACCGGCTGGACTCCGGAACTGAGTCTCGGCGGTTCCCGAGCGCCGTGTCGTCACGGCGATCGTTCCGAGCCACGCTGCGAGCAGCACACCCAACCCGACCGTGAGCCCCCCGGCTCCGAGCGCCGAGCCGTACGCCGCGAGGACGATCGGCCCGGTCACCGCAAGGAGAGCGACGGCCCCGGTCGCGATTCGATCGAATCGCGCGTACATCTCGGCACAGTAGTCCCCGGCGTTCGCTCCGAGATCCCGCGGCCGCACGAAGCAGTGTTTCCAGACGAGGCCGCCGGTGAGCACGCCCGTCGCGACGAGGTACGACCACTTGGCGAGCGTGACAGCCACCGACTGGCCGCCGAACCGGCCGGTCACCCACGTCCCGAGCAGCGACCCGGTCAGAATGACGGCGAGTGCGACCGTCGGCAGGAGGTATCTATCGAAGAGATCGGTCGAGACGGTCGTCCGAACGCCCGCCGGTGAATCAGACATGGCTGGTCACTCGCTCGAGGATTGTCGCTCACCGACGCTAAGTTCGATCGCGGACATATTCGCCTCGCGGTGCAGCCGGCGGACGAGCACTCGCCGCCCAGTCCCCGAACATCTCCGGAAACAGCGTTTCGGTCGGCCGAACCCGAGTTGTGGCGAGTGTCGATGGACCGACCAGCACCCGATGCCGATCGAACGACGGACAGCCGCTGGGAGCGGTCGTCCGGCGCGGACCGCGCGGAACCGATCGTCGAGCGCCGTCCGTACGTCGAACTCGCGCTCGAGCACCCGGACCTCGAGCCGACCGCGTACGGCGACTCGTTCTTTCCGGACGCGATCCCGTACGCGCTCGAGGGCACCCATCGTGTCTTTTACTGGCGGCCGACCCTCGAGTCCGGATCGGGCGAGCCGGGCGAGTGGAGCGGCGTCTGTGCGACGACGGAGTCGCTTTCGCCGGTTACGGACCGTGGGCCGACCGACTTCGATCTCGTGTCGCGACGTGACGAGACGACGGCAGTGACCGTCGACGGGACGATCGCCGGCGATTCGACGCGGACGCTCGTGGAGTCCTACGCCGTCCCCGACGTTCGAATCCGGGCGCTGTCCGAGTCGCGCCTCGAGGTGCTGGTCGACGGCACCGCGGTCGTCGTTCCGGCGGGGACGCGACGGCGCGTCTCGCTCGCCGAGCGGACGGTGATCCGAGTCGACGGGGAGGAAAGCCCGACGGAGACGACGCCCGAACTCCGCGTTCGATTCCCCGGTCAACGCGAGCTACACCATCCGGTGATCGGGGCGAACTACCGGTTGTTCCCGTCGTTCGGGCTCGACCTCGAGGCCGTTCCGTCCCCGCTCGCCGTCCCGACGGCCAATGGCGAACTCGATCACGAAGCCCTCGCGGCGTCGCTGGGCGTCGACCTCTCCGCTCGCCCCTATCCCGAACGCGTGCTCTGGCAGGCGTTTGCCTACACCGCGTTCGATCCGCACGCGGATTCGGTCCCGGAACTGTGGCAGTTTCCGACGGGCCATCTCGCGCTCTCGGACGACCAGATCGGCGGTGATGACTGATCGACAGCTATCCGTCAGCGGTCGGGTTCGGGCAGGAGAAACCGTTTCGTCAGGACTGCACCGTGAGCAGCCGCTCCCGGACCGTCTCGGCGACATCGGTCAGGTAGACCTGTCCGAACAGCCCCACGAGGAGCGCGCCCAGCGAGTTGAACATCAGATCGCGGACCGTGTCGTCGAGCCCGTGCTGGGCCAGCGGCATTGTCAGGCCCGTCTCAGCGGCGAGGATGTCGAGCCCGAACTCGAACAGCTCCCAGATGACGCCGAAGGCCATCACGACGGCGAAGATGTAGACGAACGCGATCCGACTCGGGATGTGGATGTCGTCGACGTGGAGGTCGACCGCTCGAGCGGCCGTGTAGCCGACGCCGGCGATGAGCGACGCCGACAGCGCGTGCGTGAGGTGATCCCACCAGCCGATCTGTCCGTACAGCCCCGCCGACCCGAGCGTGTGGAGGAACACGGCGGACGTGATCCAGAGGGCGAGCCACGGATCCAACGGCAGGTCGTAGTTGCGTTCCAACAGCGCCGGCAGGACCGTGATCAGGAGCGCGACGCTGCCGTTGACGATCGCCTTCGGTTGGCCGTCGAGGAGTCCGTAGCCGACGAGCGCGACCAAGACGAGTTGCATCGCCCGCGTGAGCCGTCGCTGGTTTCGAACCGAGGGCCGCGGCAGCCGCGTCATCGGCGCACCGCTCGCCTGAGCGCGCGCCGGAGCTGTCGGTCGCGGCGTCTGAAGTAGGCGTCGAACAACACGCCGGCCGCCAGCCCGGCGACGGTCACGGAGAGCCACTCAGCCATCAACACCTCGTTCGTCGAGAGATACGACGTGCCGAACGCCCGATCCAGGTTCCATCGGACCATGGTCCAGGCCGCGACCGACGCCAGCGTCGTCAACACGACGAACGCGATGGCGAACCAGTGGGTCACTTGCAGCGACGTGAACATGTGGAGCTCAACTGTGATGAGCAGCGCCAGCCCGGCGACCGCGAGGTAAGCGGCGAACGTCCCGACGCTGCCGCCGAACAGTCCCCGAACGAGGATGGGCAACGTCGCGATGACGAGCAACTCCCACGGCAACATGACGCGCCACTCGCCGTAGGCGACGGGCGGAATCAGAACGACCGTGCCGACCCCGGCGACGAAGACGAGCCACTGGCGGTCGAAATCGAGCGCGCTCTCGACGAACACCGTCGCGAGGACGCCGACCACCAGCCACGCGAGGAGGGCGTTCGTTCGACCGCTCCGAAACAGTCGTTCGAACACGTCCGCCGCCGCGTCCGCGCGGGGTTCCGGCGACACATCGCTATCGTTCCTCGGCATTTTCGGGTTCGACACACCATCGAGTCATAAATCCGCCGGTGGGCTTATCTCGCCGACTCCCCTTCGAGGTGATATATGATGCTCCCGACACACGCGCTGCTGGGGCTGGCCATCGCAGCGCCGTTCGTCGTCTTCGCCCCGGAACTCGCACCGGCGGCGCTCATCGGGGGGTTCCTCGGCGGCGTCCTCCCGGATCTCGATCTCTACGCGGGACATCGGCGAACGCTCCACTATCCGACGCTGTACGTGGTCGCTTCCGTCCCGATCGCGATCGCGGCAGCGCTCATTGCAGCTCCGTGGCTCGTCACCGCCGCGTTCCTGCTCGTCGGGGCCGCCCTCCACTGTCGGATGGACCGCTACGGCGGCGGCCTCGAACTCCGGCCGTGGGAGGGGACCTCCGACCGAGCGGTCTACGACCACGTGCGACGCCGCTGGCGAGCCCCGAAGCGCTGGGTTCGGTACGACGGCGCGCCGGAGGACCTACTGCTCGCGGCGCTCGCCGGCGTCCCGCTGTGGATACTTCTCGACGGGCCGTTCCGATGGCTCGTCGGTGCCGCCCTGCTGGTCGGCGGGCTGTACGTCCTCTTTCGCCGGCGGCTCGCGAACGCCGCGCCGGTCGTCTTCGACGCCGTCCCCGAGCCCGTCGACGACTACGTCCCGAACCGGTACAAGCAATAGAGAGTACTGATACGATCACCAGACGCCTACCACGGCCGTAACGCCATCGCCGGGACGGGCTCCGACGGCGGCTTACTCGAGTTCTTGACCCTGACGCGGGACGTACATGTCACGTCGATCTCAGAACGGATCGCTCGCCGACTCTTGCCGCTGATCATACCACGGTCACAGTGAAAACGACCAGTGACTTTACCCTACAAGACGGTGGCCCACACTCGAACGACGATGAGTGAAGGTTCAATCAGCCTTCCCGGCCGGAGCCAAAATACCGCTCTGACGGTAGTGATCCTCATCGGCGGATACGTGCTCCCGTTCATCGCGGACCACCTGAGCGGTCCCCGCGGGGTCGGTGAAACGCTGCTGTTCTTGCTCGGACACACGTACTTCCACTTCTATCTGCTCTGTGTGGCCGTGACGGCAGTCGTATTGGGAATGGCGTGGTACTATCTCGAGGCGCGACCGCTGGCCTGCAACTACGCGCTCAGTGGGATCGGATACGGACTCGTTACTGGGATCGTCTTCTCCGCGTTCTACGTGGTGTTTGGCACACAGATCTACTCGTTCGTAATGAACGAAATCTACGTGGCGATACTGCTGGGGATTGGGTTCGTCATCGGATCGGTCACGGTCACAGGGGTGTTACGTCGCTACACGATCGGGTATCGGTCCTGAGGTCGAACTGGCAGTTGAGATACCGACGGCCTCTGAAAAGTGATTGGTGGCGAACGGATACGATCGGTGCTGTTGCCGGCGCACCGGTGCCCAGTTCGGTGCGGATGCGCTTCTCAGCGTCGAATTTGCCGATACGCCGGGGTTGCGTGAGTTCCATCAGCGCGTAGCGGGTGTCGGGGGACACCATCGCTCAGGCGGTCTTGGTCGGGATGGTGCCATGTGAGGTCGTCTCGATTCGTCGGGTTGACGAGGTGTCGTTCATCGATGCCGACGATGGCGTGCCCACCGAGGTTTTTGGATACGGCTTGCTCTTATAGCACGGAAGTCGTCTGAACCCTTCGAAAACAGCAGTATGCTCCGACTGGGATTCGAACCCAGGTCATTGCCGTGAGAGGGCAATATGATTGGCCGGACTACACCATCGGAGCGGGCTTCGTCTCCATCCAATCGTAGCGCAGTACGATGTTTAAGGATTCCGTTTCGTCTCGAGAGTGGCGGACAGTCCCACGCAAGAACCGATCAACGACGGGATACCGGTGCGGCGATCACTCGTCGAACGGCGACTTCGTCGCTTCGGGTTCGAAGCCCTCGAGGCTGATGATGTTTTCGCGGCCGACGCGGAGTTTGCTGATGGTGCCGTCGTCTTCCATGTCCGAAAGCAGCATGCTGACCTTGGATTTCGACCAGCCGGTTTCGTCGACGATGTTGACCTGTTTCATTCGGCCGCCGTTCTCGCGGATGAGTTTGACGACGCGGTCCTCATCGGTCATGAGCGCATCGTCGGTGAGGGGTGCCGCGTCATCCGAGTCGGGGGTCGCGTCGGCGTCCGGTGTGGACGCGCCGGCGTGAGTTGCGGCGGGCGGTCGCGTCGACTCGGACGAGCGTTCGGCCGCGCCGGCGCCACCGGCCGGATCGTCGGCACCGGGACCGTATCGTCGATACCAGACCACGGCTGCGATCCCGATCCCGGTCACGAGGAGCCCGGCGACGAGATACCAGACGATGTCGGCACCGGTCATCGCCGTAATCGGGTCGCCGCTCCCGCTGCCGGCCGCGGCACTGTCGGGCCGCTCGAGAACCGCACGCGGGCGGCCGTCGACGAACTGCTGTTGACCGTTCCACTGGACCGAGTTCGCCGACTCGAGCGAGTTGCCTGCGTACTCCCCGTTCGGTTCGATAGAGCGGAAGGTGAGGTCGCCGCCGGCCTCGTAGGCGATCGCCTGCCCGGGCGGCAGGTAGAGGTCCTGGAAGACGTCACCCGCGACGACGGTCCCGTCGTTGACGGCCGCGAACCCGTTCCAGGTAAACGACATCTCGATGACCCCTCGCTTGCTCGGCCACTCCTCGATTCGGGCGGACCGCCGGAAGTCCGTCGCCTCCATCTCCCGGCCGGTCTCCGCCGAACCGGCCTCGGTCAGTAACCGCGATCGGTTGATGAACTGATCGTAGAGGCCGGTTTCGTTCGCTTCGAACCGCTCGATGAAGGTCTCGAAGTTCGCTTCGGCCTCCGTCTCGTTCTCTTCGTTCGCGAAGTGGCGTTCGTACCGGAACGTCCACGTCGCGCTCCCGTTCTCGTAAATCGTGATATCGAACGTCCGATTGTCGAAGTTCTGGGCTTCCTGTGAGACGAACGGACTTGAGTCAGCAGCGTCGGCCGTCGTCTCGACCTGTCTCTCCGCGAGAGCGGGCTCCGTCGCCGACGGGTCGGTCGGTCCGGCCGTTGCCGAGGCGACCGATCCGCTGATACCGGCAACGGACGCGAGGATGACGAGAACGACGAGTCCGACGGAGACCGGCCGATTCATTCGTCTACCACTACGTGCCGGAGCTAAAAATGCTTGTGAATACGTGAGTCGATCGAAATAGACGCCGCTCTGCGCTATTTCCTACGTTGCAGGTCGTCAGGGTGGTGTTTTCCGTTCAAACACGTTTGCCGTCCGCCGTCGACCGACCTGTGTCGATACCCACAAATCGGTCGACCGCGTATCGGTCGCCATGATCACTAATCTCGCGGGGAACGTGCAAGCGTTTACCAGCAACGTCTTTCTGGTGACCGGCGACCGGCCCGTACTCGTCGATACCGGGGCGAACTTCGACGTCGTCGACGCCGTCCGTTCCGAGGTCGACGACCTCGAGGCGGTGATCCTCACGCACACGCATCGTGACCACGTCGGCAATCTCGAGGCGGTCAAAGACGCCTTCGGTGTCGACGCGTGGGGGTACGACGCCTCGATCGAGGGCGTCGATCACGCCATCGCCGACGAGGAGACAGTCCGGTTGGGCGACCACGAGTATGTCGCGCTTCACACGCCCGGCCACAAGGACGACCACCTCTGTTTCTACTCCGAGGCGGCGGGGGTCCTGTTCGCGGGCGATCTGATCTTCCAGAACGGGAGCTTCGGCCGCACCGATCTCGAGGAGGGCGATCGAGCGACCCTGATCGAGAGCATCGATCGGGTACTCGAGCGGATCGATCCAGAACTCGCGGCAATGCACACCGGCCACGGGTCGAGCGTGACGAGGGAGCCCTACGATCACGTCGAACTCTCGGCACAGATGGCGCGCCAGTCCTGAGTCCTGACCGCACCGGGAACCGCTCCACAATCCGGCATTTCTCTCCGCTCGCGAGCGGAGACTCCGGATCCGGTCCGGTTAGCGCCGTGCGGCGGCGTCGAGGACCGCGTCGTAGGCGTCGGCGTACGCGTCCGCGATCCGCACGGGGTCGGTCCGGGCGTCCTCGCCGAGGGCCGGAAGCGACACCCGCTCGAGCGGATCGAGGTAGTCGAGGGCGTCGCCGACGCGCTTCTCGACGGCCCCGTCTCTGGGGCTCGAACTCGCGATCTCGCAGGCGCGACAGTAGCGGTCGCCGGCGTAGGTCCGCACGCGGCCGGGTTCGACGGCCGCGACCGCGGCGACCGAGGACGGATCGAGCGCCTCGAGCGGCCGCGCGATGTCGCTGTAGGACTCGACGACGGCGACGTCTTCCGACTCGATGTCGGCGGCCAGTCGCTCGAAGGCGGGGACGTACCGCTGCCGAGCGAGGTCGTTGAACTCGTCGACGGTCTCGACGGGAATCGCGTCCTCGAGCGGGAGCGCCTCGGCGACCGCGTCCGGTATCTCGGCGGTCGCGTTGCGGACGAACAGCGGGTCGTCGCCGTCGCGACCGACGCGGTCGACGAGGAACTCCCTGTCGGCGCGTCCGAGCAGCCCGCTGTCGCCGCCGGGGG
This sequence comes from Natrinema versiforme, assembly GCF_005576615.1. NCBI lineage: Archaea > Methanobacteriati > Methanobacteriota > Halobacteria > Halobacteriales > Natrialbaceae > Natrinema > Natrinema versiforme. The sequence goes on along the minus strand of NZ_CP040330.1, from coordinate 1,812,330 downwards.
CGGGCCGCCACAGCCGGTGGACGGGATTGAGTCGCTCGGGCGGGCGGTCGCGGCCGTCCGCCGCCGAGAGCCGGGCCGCGTCCTTGCCGTACAGTCGACCGTCGGCGAGCGCTCGCCGGCAGTCGTCGTGATCGAACCAGAAGTCGTTGCCGGCGCGGGGTTTGTAGCCGACGCCCCCGGTTCGCTCGAGCAGGCCGGCCGAAAACGTGGTCTTGCCGGCGTCGACGCGGTCGGCACCGACCACGAGGAGGATCATTCTTTCAGGCCGTAGTAGCCGGGTTCATCCTCGTCTCGTGGCTCGGCGACCACGAGGTCGTCCGCGTTGGTCATGACCCACGGGATCGCCCAGTCGAGCAGGATGTCCTCGGTCTCGGGGTCGAGTTCGGCGTCGGGCTCGACGCCCTGCAGCATGCGGGCGATCTCGTAGACAGTGTACATCTGGTCGTCCTCGAACAGTTCCGCCGGCGTATAGAAGTCACACGGCGGCAGCTCCTCGAACTCCGATTTCGAGACGGGCATACCCCTCCGTACCGCGGGCCGACGCCTAAATGATTCGTTCGCGCTCGAGATCGCGCACCATTACTCGTCCCGCGTGCCGCCGTCCAGATAGTACCGGATCCGATCCCGGCTCGACTCTGCGACTTTCACGAACTCGATGACCCGCTCGCCGTCCTCGAGCCGATCCGACTCGAGGTCGATGGTGAGCGACTGCTCGCGGAGGTGCTCGAGGAGCGCGTCGATCGCGTCGGGATCGCCCCTGACCGTGTGCCGTTCGCCGATCGTCTTGCCGTCTGCCACGTCCCGAATGGTCGAGACCATCGGCTCGAGGATCGACTCGCCGAGATCGTGTGCTCGCTCCCGGAGGCGATCGTCGTCCTCGTCGAACTCGGCCGCCTGAAACGCGTCTCGAACGATTCGGGAGAAGACGAAGTCGCGGCCGTGCTCGAACGGCAGCGAGAACGCGTAGGCGAGTTCCTCGCGGTGCTGGGACGCCGTCGTGTACTTGACCATCGACTCGCCGTCGCCGGATTTCATCACGACGCCCTCCCGACCCGCTGTCTCGAGATCGTCGATCGCATCGCCGACCGTTTCGACCGCGGCCGACGGCTCCGCCCGTCCGAACTGGCGCGGTTGGCTGAACCCGTACTCCGCACAGAGCGACCGCCGATCGGCCACGGCGAGGGGGTCGCCGGACTCGCGGACGCGGACGTCGAACACCCGGAACTCGTGGGAGCCGACGCCCTCGTAGTCGTGGGTCGTGTAGGGCGTCTCGGGCCCGATCAGTTCGGTACAGAGGGTCTTTTCCGGGTGATCCGCGAAGAACTCCTCGAGCGGGAGCAGATCGCGCGCCCGCGAGGTCGTGTACGGACAGACGTAGCCGCTTCTGGTGAACGCGAGGGGGTCGCTCCCCTCGCCGTCGGGAACCGCGATCCGGACGTTGAACCCGTCCAGTTTCTCCTCGATCGCGACTGTCTCGTTCTCTTCGAAGAACGAGGGGATACCGGGATCGAGCACGAGGATCCGCGGCACGCTCGGATAGCCTCGGACGACGCTGTCGGTGTCCGCGACGATGACGGTCCCGCGCTCGACGCCGTGGCGGGCGGCGGTGAGGATGTAGTGCGTCCGGCCGGCTACCGACCGCTGCTCGAAGTGCTCGAAGAGATCGGCCGGGTCCTCCGCGGTCGCCTCGAGCCGGTCGAGGTAGTCCTCGCGGTCCATACGTCGTTCGACCACGTTCCCGCTCAAAAACACCGGGCCGGTCCCGATCGTCAGTCGGATCGATCGCGGCCGCCCCGGAGTTCGGCGGGATGAGGCCTATGTGCGTTCCCGCCGAAGGCACGACTATGCCCGGGGAACTGCCGCGCCAACAGTTCGTCCTCGACACGTCGCTGTTCATCACCGAGGAGATCCGGCGGGACGACGAGTCCCTCGAGGCGGCCGTCGTCCGCCTGCTCGATCTGGTCGCGACCGCTCGGCTCGAGCTCAACATCTCCTGTTACGTGCCGCCCTCGATCCACGACGAACTCGCGACGATGTTGCGCGAACGGGATGTCGACGAGGCGGTGTTCTCGCGGCTCGATACGTGGGTCGTCCGCAAGAGTCCCGACCGGTACGGCGTCACGATTCCGGCGAACATCGTCTACAACTTCATCGACGAGATGAGCGATCGAGTCGATCGCGGGCTGCGCGTCTCCGAACAGGCGATCCGCGAGGTCGAACAGCTCGATCCCGAAGCCCTCGCGGCCGAACCGAACACCGACGACGGGCGCGAGGAGTACATGACCGACGCCGATCGGATCCTCTCGAACATGCGGGACAAGTACCGCCGGGCGCTCCGGCAGGGCGTCCTCGATTCCCGGGAGGACTTCGACCTGCTCGTTCTCGCGCGGGAACTCGACGCCGGCGTGGTCACCGAAGACCGGGGCATCATCTCGTGGGCCGACGAGTTCGGGCTGCGGTACGTCCGCGGCGGGCAGTTCCCGACGCTGCTCGAGGAGTACCTCCGAGCGGCCGGCGTCGAAGACGAGACGTAAGGGGCCTGCAGACCGAACTCGATGGCACACCGGCCGCTACGATTCGAGTCCCCGCGCGAGTAATTCGACGGGATGGGCGGGCCGGTCGTAGCCCTCGAAGTCGCCCACCTGCGTTCGACAGGAGGTGCCCGGCGCGACGACGATCGACTCGCCGTCACCGTCCGCCCGTCCGACCCCCCTGGCCTCGAGTTCCTCTCGGAGCAGCGAGCCGATCGCTTTCGAGAGCTCGTAGTGTTCGGCCTCGTAGCCGAAACTACCCGCCATGCCACAGCAGCCCGAGTCGACGGGGTCGACGGCGTAGCCGGCCCGCCGGAGCACGCCGACGGCGTGATGGTCCGCGCCGCGGGCTTTCTGGTGGCAGTGGCCGTGGAAGATCAATCGCGCGTCCGCATTCTCGGACTGGGCGAACGGCAGGTCCTCGTCCAGCCGCCGCTGGTCGACGTACTCGCAGACGCCGAAGGCGTTCGCCGCGAGGAGTTCGACCCGCTCGTCCGCGAGCAGGCTCCGGTACTCGTCGACGACCATCGCCGCGTCGGAGGGCTCGACGAACAGGACCGCCCAGCCGCGCTCAAGGTACGGCTCGAGGTCCGCGAGCAGTTCCCGGCCCTGCTCCGCCGCTACGTCGAGCATGCCGGTCGAGTAGGCCGCCCGACCGGTCGGACCCAGATCGGGAATCGCGACGCGGATGTTCGCGGCCTCGAGGACCTCGACGGCGGCCTTCCCGAGTTCAGGGGTCGAGTAGTTCGTCTCCGTGTCGGGAAAGAGGACGACGCCGGCCGTCGCGTCTTCGGCGGCGACCTGTGGCCCACCTCGCTGCCGGAACCAATCGACTAGCGACTCCCGCCGGAAGGTCGGCAGCGTGCGATCGGCAGCGATTCCGACGGTCTTCTCGAGTGCCGTTCGCGCACCCGGAAGCGCCGTCGCGCGGTTGGCAATCGGCGCGAACGCGCTCCCGACCGCGGCGAGCCGGTCGACGTTCGCGAACAACCGTTCCCGCAGGCTCGTCCCCTCGCGGTCGTGGTACTGGTGTTTCACTTCGGCCTTGAGCTTCGCGAGGTCGACTCCGGTCGGACAGTCTCTCTGACAGCCCTTGCAGCCGATACAGAGGTCGAGCACCTCGTCCTGAAACCGCTCGCCGTAGAGTTCCTCGGGGTCGATCTCGCCGCTGATCGCCGCCCGGAGCAGGTTGGCTCGCCCCCGCGTGGTCGCGATCTCCTCCTCGGTCGCCCGGTAGGTGGGACACATCACGTCGCCGTCGGTCTGCCGGCAGGTGCCACAGCCGTTACAGAGTTCCACGAGGTCGGCAAACCCGCCCTCGTCGTCGAAATCCAGCGTCGTCCGGGGCTCGAGCGCGGCGTAGTCCGGGCCGTAGCGGAGGTGTTCGCGGATGTCGGTCGGGTCCTCGTCCCGGTAGACTACCTTCCCGGGGTTCAGCCGCCAGTCCGGATCGAACGCCGATTTGAGATCCTGAAACGCCTCCCAGAGATCCGGCCCGTACAGCTTGGGGTTGAACTCCGTCCGCGCGAGGCCGTCGCCGTGCTCGCCCGAAAAGGAGCCGTTGTGTTCGCGGACGAGATCCGTGACGTCGTCGGCGATCGCGCGCATTTTCTCGACGTCGTTCTCCGCCTTGAGATTCAGGACCGGTCGAATGTGGAGCGTGCCGACCCCCGCGTGGGCGAAGTAGGCCGCCGTGGTGTCGTGGTCCTCGAGAATTCCCCGGAATCCCGCGACGTACTCCGCCAGCTCGTCGGGCGGGACGGACGCGTCCTCCACGAAGGGGTAGGGCTTCGGATCGCCCTCCATGCTCATCAGCAGCGGGATGGCGGCTTTCCGGAGCTTCCAGAGTTTGTCCTGTTTCGCCGGCGAGAACGCCTCGATCGAGCCGAACGCCGCCCCGCCGTCGACGAGATCGGTCGTCGCGGCCGCGATCGCGTCCGGCAGGTCGTCGACGACTTCCGAATCGAACTCGAGCATCAGCGCCGCCTCGGTTCCCTCGGGAATCGGCTCCGCGTACTCGGCGTACTCCGCCGACTCCGCGGCTAACCGGAATACCTCGTCGTCCATGAGTTCGACCGCGCTGGCCTCGAGCGCGAGGGCGTCGGGGACCGCGGCCAGCGCCTCGAGCAAGTCGTCGTAACAGTAGACGCCCAGTGCGGTCTCGTCGGGTCGGGTCACGAGCGAGAGCGTGGCTTCGACGACGACGCCGAGGGTCCCTTCGGCACCGACGAGCAGTTTCGAGAGGTTGAGTACCCGGTTCCCTTCGGGGCCCTCCCGGATCACTTTCTGTAGGTTGTAGCCGCTGACGCTCCGCTTGAGATCCGGATACCGCTCCTCGATCTCCGCCGCGTTGTCCTCGACGAGTGCGCGTACTGTCCGGTAGATTTCGGCCTCGCGGTCGTCCTTCGAGACGATCCGGTCCCATTCGGGGCTATCGAGGACGACGTCTCGAGTGCGGATCAGCGACCCGTCGGCGAGGACGACCTCGCACTCCTCGACGTAGGCGTCGGTGATCCCGTACCGTACCGAGTGTGCGCCCGTCGAATTGTTCCCGATCCCGCCGCCGATCGTCGCCCGGTTCGACGAGGCCGGATCGGGGGCGAACCGGAGGCCGTGGGGCTCGAGTGCGGCGTCGAGGTCGTCCTGGACGACCCCCGGCTGAACGACGGCGGTCCGTTTCTCGGGATCGATAGCCCGAATCTCGTCCATATGTCGTGACAGATCGAGGACGACACAGCCCGGCCCGACCGTCTGTCCGGCGAGCGAGGAGCCAGCCCCCCGCGGCAGAACCGGCGCGCCGTGGTCGGCCGCGACGCGCATCGCCGCACGGATGTCGTCGGTATCCCGCGGGAAGACGACGCCCGCCGGTTGCGCGCCGTAGATGCTTCCGTCGGTCGCGTAGAGGACGCGCGTGTACTCGTCGAACCGCACGTCGCCGTCGCAGGCGGCCCGAAGGCCGGCCGCGAGCGCCCCGCCGTCACCGTCTGATCCCGTCTCGAGCGGTGTGCCCCGTCGCTCTCCGTTTCGATCCTCGACCGTCGCGTCGACGCTGCTATCCTCGGCGGCCATATGCGATGATTCATCGTGATACACGCAGTTAAACCGTGGTACTCGGTCACAGTCCGTGTAGTGTTGGGAACACACAGCCGAGCGATTGAGGAGACGAGGGAAACGGTCGACGAACGTCTTGGCTGAGAGGGTGAGTGTGAGACTGACCGCTATCGGCGGTATCCATCACTGGACTCCAAAAAAGTCGAGATAGACAACTCGTCGCGTCTACTGCCGGTTAGATCACTCGAAGTGATCGAGACACGTCTGGTACTCCTCTTCGGCCTTCTCCCAGTTGACGACATCGAAGAAGGCGTCGATGAAGTCCCCGCGGTCCGGACCGTAGTCGTAGTAGTAGGAGTGCTCCCAGACGTCCAGCGCGAGCACGGGATGTGCGCCCCAGAGCGCGCCCTGGTCGTGCTTGTCAACCGCGATGTTGCGAAGCTGCTTCGCGACCGGGTCGTAGACCAGCAGCGCCCAGCCACCGGCGGCACCGGCTGCCTTCTGGAACTCGCCCTTCCAGCCCTCGTAGGACCCGAAGTCCTCCTCGATGCGATCCGCGAGATCGCCTTCGGGTTCGCCGCCGCCGTTCGGCGACATGTTCTCCCAGAACAGCGTGTGGAGATAGTGACCACAGCCGTTGTGGGTAACGTCCTTGAGGGCACCGGGCGTCGAGCTATAGTCGCCGTCCTCACGGTTCTCGGCGAGGGTCTCCTCGGCTGCATTGAGGCCGTTGACGTAGCCCTGATGGTGCGTATCGTGATGCCAGGTCAGTACCTGTTCGGACAGAGCCGGTTCGAGCGCGTCGTAATCGTACGGCAGTGGTGGAAGTTCGTGATCAGCCATAGTATGCACCTCACGTCCTGTATCGGTATCTCGCCTGTTAAGTTTTGAGGAGTGAGACGATATCACACCTCACAAAGTCACGGCCGCTCCGTCGTGCGATTTACCGACACGTCACTGGTTCCACCACGGACTAGGTCTTAAAGCTTTCAGCGGCTCCCGGTCGGTATCCCCACTGTCGTATCGATCACCACTAGCCGCCTCGTCGGACTACTTGATTTCCTTGTGGTGTGCGTGTTCGAGCCACTCCTCGAGCGACGGTTGACTCCAGTATCGAACCGTCTCGCTCCGCTGATCGTGTTCGAGGATCCCCGCGTCCTCGAGTTTCGGAAGGTGAATGTGCTGGAGTTCCGTCCGGACGCCCGTTTGACCGGCGGCCGAGTCGGCCACGGTAATCGGTTCCGCTGTATCCCCCTCGTCGCCGTCTATCGTCCGTTCGAGAGCGATAACGTTCTCGGCGAGGTTTTCGACCGTCGCGACACCGGCCGGCCGGTCGTTCAGGTAGTAGAGCGCGTACCGCCGCCGACTGTTCGAGAGCAGTTCGAAAACGAGATCGAGCGACGGCGTCGCATCCCCCGTCACTGCCGTCGCCTCGCCCTCCCGTTCACGCATTCACGAACCACCTACCGTATGTTACCATTCGAAACCACCAAGGGAGCCTACTACAGCCCTCACATTAGACCTTACGTCTCCCTAGAAATATACGTGTGTTAAATCCGATATTATTCTCGGCATGTGAATAGTGACGCGTCGATAGCTCGACGAACAGCAATTTCCGGACCGGTCGCTGTGGCTGTGAGATTGAATCGGCGGCACTCCGAACACTCGTGACCGCTACCGATCGTTCGGTTACAATAAAACGGCTTTCAGGCCGTCGAGAAGCTTACTCGTAGAGCCACTCGGCGTCGTGCTGATCGTAGTCGATCAGTTCGTCGTCGTCGAAGTGGATCCCGATTTCGCGTTCGTTTGCGCCCTCGTCCTCGTGGTCCGCCGCGTGGACGACGTTCCGACCGAGATCGAGCGCGTAGTCGCCCCGGATCGTGCCGGGTTCGGCCTCGAGCGGGTCGGTCTCGCCGATCATCTGGCGGACCTGTCGGGTCGCGTCCTGGCCCTCCCAGACCATCGGGACGACCGGTCCCGAGGTGATGAAGTCGACGAGGTCGTCGTAGAACGGCTTGTCCTCGTGTTCACCGTAGTGTTCTTCCGCTCGCTCGCGGGGCATGTTCTCGACTTTGATACCGACGAGCTTGAGCCCGCGGTCCTCGAGTCGAGAGACGACTTCGCCCACGAGTCCGCGCGCGAAGGCGTCGGGCTTGACCATCACGAAGGTTCGCTCGTGATCGCTCATGCTTCCTCGGCTTCGGTTTCCTCGGTCTCGTCGACGGTTTCGTCCCCGGCGGGCACGTCTTCCTCGTCGTCGTCGACCGCTTCGGCCTCCGTTTCCAGGTCCTCGTCTTCGCCGGCCTCGACCTGCTCGGTCTGGTCGGCCTCCTCGTCAGCAGGCGTGTCGGCCTGTGTGGGACCCTTGCCGCGACGACCTTCCTCGGTCCACTCGAGGTCGCGCGGTTCGCGCCCGAGCTTGTAGTTTTTCTCCGCCTTGGAGTCGACGAAGTGGAGCACGCTGCCGTCGTTCTTGACGTACATGATGCCCGTGCCGGGTTCAATCTCTTCGCCCGTGTAGTCGCAGGTTCGTTTCTCGACCATTATTGTCCTCCGATGGAGTCGGCCTCGCGGGCGGTCTCGCGAAGTTGGAGTACGTCCCCTTCGCGGACCGGTCCGAGGCAGTTCCGGGTGATGATGCGTCCCTGATTCTCGCCCTCCTTGATTCGGCATTTGACCTGCATGGCTTCGCCGTGCATGCCGGTCTTGCCGACGATCTCGATGACCTCGGCGGGCGTGGAGCCGCTTTCTTCCTCTTCAGCACTCATCTCTGATCACCTCAGTCGAGGTCCTCGAGCTTATCAGCGATATCCTCGACGTCGTCTTCGGCTTCGCCGGCGTCGACGACCGCCGCGGCGGCCGAGCCGACCTCGAGGCCGGCCGCGTGGCCGACATCGTCTTGGGTCTCGATGAAGACGACGGGAATACCCTTCTCGTCGGCGAGCTCGGGCAGATGCATGACGATCTCCTCGGGGGAGACATCCTCGGCGACGTAGACGAGCTCGGCGTTGCCGCGCTCGATCGCCTTCGTGGTTTCGTTCGTTCCTTTCTTTACGCGTCCGGTGTCTCGTGCGACCTCGAGCGCTTCGAGAGCGTCGTCGGCGAGGTCGGCTGGGATGTCGGTATTGACGTAGACTGACATTGGTTGTTCACCTCTCCTACACGTGGGCTCGCGCTCCCCTGCCGTCCGGGCACTGGGTACCCGTGCCGGACCGATTCCGGCGGAAGTCCTGTGAAGCTAGGAGCATCATCAACCCCGCGTAGGGTGTACACTCGAATAGCGCTGCCCCCCTTAAAAGCGTGTTCAAACGCACGAGGCCGTGGGATACCACCGCACGGCCCGATAGCAGTGATCTATCCCGAATAGTCAATTCTGTTTCATATGCTTCTCGATGCCCGCCTCCAATTCTCGTCGCAGCGTCTCGGCTTCGTCCTCGTCGTAGTCCGTGTGGTACTCCTTCGACACGCCCTCCCGTGCGAGGTTGTAGTGCAGGTCGGGCAAGATGTCGTGGTGATCGAGACACTGCTTTGCGCATTCCAGCGGGCAGCCGTCGATGACGACGATCTCCCGTCCGGACGTCGCGGTCTCGACCAGCGGCGCCACGTCGCCGCCGACGCCGGCGATACACGACATCTCTGCGATCCCGTCCCTGTCCAGCGAGACGGCCAGATCGTTCGCCATCTGCGCTGCGCTCGAGCAGCCCGAACAGGAGTACACCAGCGGGCGGTCGTCGGCTGCGTCGGTCATACCGAAATCCCCGCTCGAGATCCCGATAACGGTACTCCCGTACATGTGCGCTCGACGCGGGGATCGGCCGGGATTCCGTCGCCCCCAGAACGTTCCGGAGCCTATTACTCTCGCGGAGCCCACGTCGGCGCATGGACGTCGATGCGGCCGCCCTCGCCGAATCGCTCCGCGAGGAAGCCGAGCGAGCGAACGAGCGACGGCTGTTGGTGCTCGCGGGCGACCACGAGCGGGGGTACGACGCCCTCGAGTCGATCCTCGAGGCGCTTCCGGTCCCGATCACCGGAACGACGCTCGTCGGCCCCGACGACCGGCTCCGCTGTGAACGGCTCCGGCAGGTCAACGCGGACGACCTCCTCGGGACGACGCGGGACGTTATCGCGGTCGACGCCCACGCGGAACTCCAGCCGAACGCGCTCGGGAAAGTCGCCGGAGCGGTCGACGGCGGCGGCCTCCTGATCCTGCTGACGCCGCCGCTCGAGGCGTGGCCGGAGCGCCGCGGCGAGTTCGACGCGTCGCTGGCCGTCCCGCCGTTCGAACTGGACGCGGTCACCGGCCGGTTCAGACGCCGCCTCGTCGAGACGCTGCGAGCCCACCGCGGGATCGCGATCGTCGATCTCGACCGCGATCGACTTGAGGCCGACGGGCTGACCGATCCGGCTCCCCGACTGGCGACGGCAGCGCCGGCCCCTCCACCGGATCACCGGTTTCCCGCCGCTGCTTACGAGGCCTGCCTGACGGCCGATCAGGCCGACGCCGTCGCCGCCTTCGAGTCGCTGCTCGAGGACGGACAGGCCGTCGTCCTCGAGGCCGACCGCGGCCGGGGCAAGTCGAGCGCCGCGGGGCTGGCCGCGGGGGCGTTCGCCGCCGATGGCGAGGACGTGCTCGTGACCGCCCCCGCCGCGCGGAACGCCGCGGAACTGTTCGACCGGGCGGCGGAACTCTGTGCGACGCTCGCGGACGACTCCGATCGCGGCCACACCGTCGAATCTCACCGGATCGAGACGGCCGCCGGCGGCTCCGTTCGATTTCTCGAGCCCAGCGCGGCCGTCGACGACCTCGAGTCGGCGGACATCGTCATCGTCGACGAGGCCGCCGCGCTCCCGGTCGCGACGCTCGACTCGCTGCTCGCCGCCGGCCGGGTCGCGTTCGCGACGACGATCCACGGCTACGAGGGTGCTGGGCGGGGCTTTTCGGTCCGGTTCCGGGACCACCTCGCCGAGAGCGACCGCGCGGTGACCGACTGCACGCTCGTCGAGCCCATCCGGTACGCGGCGGGAGACCCCGTCGAGGTGTGGGCCTTCCGCGCACTGCTGCTCGACGCGCGTCCCCCGGTCGACCCGCTTGTGGCCGACGCCACACCCGAGTCGGTCGACTACCGGCGGCTCGAGCCCGACGACCTCCTCGCCGACGACCGCCTGCTGCGGGAGGCCTTCGGGCTGCTCGTCCTCGCACACTACCGGACCGAACCCAACGACCTCGCGCGGCTGCTCGACGCGCCCAACCTCGAGGCGCGGGCGCTCCTCTCCGAGGGCCACGTCGTCAGCGTCGCCCTGCTCGCACGCGAGGGGAACCTGCCGGCGGAAACCCGATCGATGATGTACGAGGGCGGCCGGGTGCGGGGCAACATGCTGCCGGACGTGCTGACGAGCCAACTGCGAGACGAGGCGGCCGGCGAGCCGGCCGGCCTCCGGGTCGTCCGCATCGCGACCCACCACGCGGCCCGCTCGCGGGGGCTGGGCTCGCGCCTGCTCGAGCACATCGGTGAGGAGTTCGCCACCGGGAGCGACGCCGGTGACGAATCCGGTGCCATCGACTGGCTCGGCACCGGCTTCGGCGCGACGCCCGGCTTGCTTGCGTTCTGGCGCGAGAACGGCTACCGGACGGTCTTCGTCTCGACGACCCGCAACGACGCCAGCGGCGAGTACTCCGCGCTCATGCTCGCGCCGACGAGCGACGCGGGACGGGCACTCCACGACCGCCACGCCGACCGGTTCGTCCGCCGGTTCGCCGCCCTCTGTTCGGACCCGCTCGACGACCTCGAGCCGGACGTGGCTCGAGCGGTGCTCCGGAGCGTCGACGCCGACGCCGGACCCCCGCTCGCGTTGGCCGACCACGAGTGGGACCTCGTCGCGAGCGCGGCCTACGGCCCGGGACTGTTCGCCGTCGATCCCGGTCCGTTCAGGGACCTCGTCGTCCGCTATCTCGTCGACAACCCCACTGATATCGACCTGAGCGGCCGCGAGGAACGCTTACTCGTCCGCCGCGTGCTGCAGGGTCGGGACGTGGAAACCGTCGCTGACCGCCTCGGCTATCACTCCTCGAGCCAGTGTCTGCGAGCGCTCGGCGACGCCTTCCGCCCGCTCGTCGATCTGTACGGGACGGACGCGGCGCTCGAGGTTCGGGACCGGTTCGTCGACGAGTGATCAGCGGGCCTGCGTCCAAATCGAAATAAATGCGGCTCCGCACACCGAACTTAGAACAGTCGCCGAAGCACTCCTTCCGGAGCCAGATCCAGGAACCACGCGATCAGCCGCCACCGCCGCGTCACGTAGACGTGGCTCCGCTCCTTCCGGATCGCTCGAGCGATCTGGGCCGCCGCCATTTCGGGTGAACACTCCCAGAAGCCGCCCAGCGAGAGGTCGGTGTCGACGAAGCCGGGTTCGATGGTCGTGATCGTCACGTTCGCATCGCGGTCGGCCTGCCGGTCGCGCAGCCCCTCGAGATACGTCGAGACGTAGGCTTTCGACGCGCTGTAGGCCTGCGTCCCGCCGCTCCCGAAGTGAGCGGCGACCGAGGAGATCCCGACGAGGTGGCCGTCGGCCTCGCTCGCGTGGTCGGGCGTCTCCTCGAAGTACTCCATCGCGGCCGTTGCCATGGCGGTGAACCCGCGGACGTTGACGTCGACAGTCTGCCGTTCGGCCTCCCACTCGAGGTCGTGATTGACCGGTGCGACGCCGGCGCTGATGACGACGAGGTCGACCGACGGCATCGCCTCGGCGAGTTCGAAAAACCCCCGCCGGGCGTCCTCGGTCGCGGAGATATCCATCGTCGCGACGTACGATTTGGTCGGCAGTTCCGCCCCGATCCGTCGCATGCGCTCCGTCCGACGGGCGGCCAGCCCGATCTCGTAACCGTCGGCCGCGAGCCGCCGGGCCAGCGCTTCGCCGATGCCCGACGACGCGCCGACGATGATCGCGCCGCGCTGTTGTGTCATGATCACACGTTCGAAGCCGGCAACGTAACGCTACTGAAGGCGGTAGGCCTTTGCCGCGGTCCGTCGTCGAGGGCGTATGGTCGATGCGGTCACCATCCTCGCAGTCGCGTTGCTCGTCGGCGGCGTCGTCGGCACGGTCGTCCCGCTGGTCCCCGGCGGTCTCCTCTCGCTCGCGGGCCTCGGCGTCTACTGGTGGGGCTCCGGCTTCTCCGACCCCGGAACGATCACGCTCGCGGTCCTCGCCCTCCTCGGTGTCTTGACCGTCGTCGTCGAACTCTTCGGCGGCTCGATCGCCGCTCGAGCCGGCGGTGCCTCGTGGGTGACGAGTGCCGCCGCGGCCGTCGTCGGCATCCTCCTGATGGTCGTCACCGGCCCGGTCGGGCTGCTCGTCGGACTCTTCGGGACCGTCTTCGTCCTCGAGTTCGTCCGCAACGGGGAACTCGAGGGAAGCACGCGCTCTGCCGTCTACACGACCGCGGGCGTCCTCGCGTCCACGGCGGTACAGGTCCTGTTGACGGTGTCGATCCTGCTCGGCTTCCTCGTCGCGGTCGTCCTGTTCTGAGCCGCGGCGCAACGACTGTATCCGTGGGTCTCGTTCGCACGCCTATGGAGTGTTCCGAAGGCGACTGCGAACGTCCCGCCGCAGTCGAGTTACACGTCCCGTGGGACGAGAACCGGCTCGTCTGCGCCGCTCACGCTCGCGTGCTGGGAAGGCGGGACGGCGTGGTCGCCGACCCGCTCCCGGACCGAGGCGACGAGTTACTCGAGTGACCGACTCGAGCGCAACGAGCGGTCTCGCTTCGGGTTCGGTTGCCGGAGCACGGCCGTCGCCGTAGCCGGCGAGTCAACGGACCGGAAAGACAGTATTTCGCGTCTATCGCCGTTTCTGACGCTTTTCTCGTACGGAACTGTTATGCACGAATCTCCCGGTGGTACGGTCGAAACCCCATGACAAGCCATCGCCGACAGATTCTCCGGCGGACGGCGCTGCTCGGTTCGGGACTGTTCGGAACCGCGTCCGGAACCGCCGTAGCGGCCGCCAGTGAAACCGACGACGGACGTATCGAGGGAACGATAACCCATTTCGGCACTCCGGTGGACGAGGCGACGGTGACCGCCGATGACGGGACCGAAACCACGACCGACGAAACGGGTTCGTACACGCTGTCCCTCGAGCCCGGCAAGTACACCCTCATGGTCACCGCCCCCGGATACACACCGGTTTCGACCACTATCAACGCCGCGAACGACGAAACCCGTACGAGGGAGTTCGCCCTCGAGCGTGAGTGGGGACCGGGCACCGGCGAACTCGAGGTGTACGCGACCCCGGTCGGTGGCGGCAGCACGATCCCGTGTGAGATCACGGTCTTCGGTGACGACCGGTACGACGTCACCGCATCGCGCGGCTCGATCCCCGACGGCGATCGCTGGGGGAGCGGCTTCGACGTGAGCGAGGGCTGGTGGGAGATCTTAGTCACGGACGCCGAGGGATACAGTGACGGCTATCAGGAAGTGCGCGTCGAGGACGGCGAGACCGCATTCGGCTGGGTCCAACTCGAGGCGGGCGACGACGAGATTTCAGAAACGGGGCGGATCGAGGGGCGCGTCGTTGACCCGAACGGAACCGCCGTCACCGACGCGACGGTCCGGACCGGCGGCGCACGGGTATCGGTCGACGGCGAGGGCGAGTTCGATCTCGAACTCGAGCACGGCCAGCACTCTCTCGTGATCGATGCAGTCGGATATCAGCGAGTCACAGGCGACGTACAGGTCAAATTCGGCCGGACGACGGAGCTGAACGTTACGGTCCGGCCGAGCGCCCCGGGAAACGGCTCAGAGCGGGCGTGATGGTCCGATAGCGTAGTCGATCGGACTCGCGTCAGGGATGCGCGTAATAGACGACCGTCTCCCCGTCCTCGTCGTCGCTGTCGGCTTCGTGGCGGTCGATCCGGGCGAAGCCGACGCGCTCGAACTGCACCATCTCGTCGGGCTCGAGGTCGCCGACTCCGGGTTCGGCGTGTCCTCGCACGTCGCCGTCCATCGTCCGCATGCGGACGGGGACGCTCTCGTCGGCGGGGACCCAGTGGACGACGTCGACGCCGCCCTCGCGGACCGCGTCGATGTCGTCGTCCGTGTACCGGAGGACGCCGTCGTTGAAGCGGAAACAGCCGAATCCCTTCAGCCAGATGCGCTGGTCCCCGTCTTCACTCTCGTCGGGAATGTCGGCTACCTCGAGCATGACGGAGTCGCTGACGGGAATCTCCCGAACGCCGCGGCCCTCGTGGTTGGGGTGCAGCGGCGGGGTCGCTTCGGCGGGTGGCTCCCCGGCGAGGGGGATCTGGTTGCCGTCGCGAACGAGGAATCGGCGGTCGGTTTCGTCGTCGATCAGGTCGCGGTTGTTCGCGTAGATCGAACTCATCGCGAGGTCGACGTCGGTGGTCGAGGTGCCGAGGCCGGTCATCGCCTCGACGATGGCCTCGCCGCGGATGCCCCGTCGGCGCAGGCTCTTCAGCGTCGGCGCTCGCGGGTCGTCCCAGCCGTCGAGTTTCCCCTCGTCGATCAGCGCCGAGATGGTCGACGTGCTCACCTTGACATCGTAGTCATCGAGTTGGACGTGCCCCCAGTGGATGACCTCGGGATACTCCCAGTCGAAGTAGTCGTAGACGAACTGCTGGCGTTTGGCCGAATCCTGCAGGTCGATCCCGCGGATGATGTGCGTGACCTCGAGCAGGTGGTCGTCGACGCCGGACTGGAAGTCGAGCATCGGCCAGCAGCGGTACTCGCTGGCCTCCTCGCGGGGGTGGGGCGTATCGATCATCCGGAACGCGACCCAGTCGCGCAGGGCGGGATTCTTGTGTTCGATGTCCGTTTTCACGCGGAGGACCATGTCGCCGCTGCTGTACTCGCCGTCGATCATGGCCTCGAACTCCTCGAGAACCGTCTCCGAATCCTTGTCGCGGTGGGGACAGGCCTCGCCGGAATTCTTCAGCTCCGAAAACTCCTCGCCCGAACACGAGCAGGTGTAAGCGCCGCCCATCTCGATGAGGTCGCGGGCGTGGTCGTAGTAGGTCTCGAGTCGGTCGCTCGCCTTGTACGTCGCGTCGGGTTCGAAGCCGAGGTAGTCCAGATCGTCGAGGATCGCATCGTAGGCCTCGAGATCGGGGCGCTTGGTTTCGGGGTCGGTGTCGTCGAACCGCACACAGAACCAGCCGTCGTAGCGCTCGCGGTAGGTGCCGATGACGGCGGGCATCCGGGCGTGACCGACGTGCCACGGGCCGTTCGGGTTCGGCGCACACCGCATCCGGATCTCGTCGTAGTCGTCGGCGTTCGGCAGGTCCGGCAGGTCGTGTTCGTCCTCCTCGTCTTCGGCCTCGATCTCCGCGAGTTCCTCGGGTGCGAGTTCCTCGAGACGCTCGCGTTTGGCCTCGTAGTCGAGGTCGTTGACCCGTCCGACGACGCCGCCGGCGATGCCCGGAATCTCGTCGCCGTGCTCGCGAAAGTCGGGATTGTCGCCCATCAGCGGCCCCATGATCGCGCCGACATCGGCGTCGCTCTCGTGTTTGACGGCGTTTAACAGCGCGTGCTTCTCGGCCTCGCGCTCGATGCGCTCGCGTAACTCGTCGTTCATTACCTCGGGATAGTCGCGCCCGGCCCAAAACCCTCGCGATTCGCCGTGTCGTCCGGTCCGAAGACCGCGGGCCTCAGTTTCGGTCTCAGTCCTCGAGGTCTTCGGCGTACACTCTCGAGTTGAGGACGTTGCTCATGAGGATCATCGCGGCCGTGTCCGCGGCGGACATTCCACCCTCGGTCTCGTTTGCGCTCGCGTTGTTGGTCGTGCCGTCGTCAGCGCTTGTGTTACCGCTCTCGGTTTCGTTATTGCCAGACCCGTCGTCACCCTCGATTCCGTCACTCGACCCGCCGTCGTCGCTACTGCTCTCGTTGCCGCCGTCCTCGCCGCCGTCGACGGCCGCGTTGTACCGCTCGCACCACTCGGTCTTGACGCCCCAGCCGTGTGCCTGCCCCTCGAACGGGTTCGCCACCTCCGCGTAGAGCATGTCGATCCCCGCGTCGTTTTTCACGAGGTTCTCGTTGTAGACGGTCGTGATGACCTCGAGTTCGGTCGTCGACTCCGATTCGGTCGCGGCGTTCGACTCGTAGACCAGTACCAGATCGGAGCCGTCCTTTCGGAGCGATTGGACCGAGAGATCGTTTCGTTCGACGAGTGCGTAGAACTCGCCGGGCGTTCCCTCCCGGGGCTCGCTCGGCTCGACTGGTTCGATTTCGTTCTCGTCCGATCCGGTCGTCCCGAGCAGCGAGCCGACACAGCCGGCGGTCGCGGCCGTACCGACGGCCACAGCCGTGCCGAGAAATCGCCGCCGGGAGGAGCCGGATGGTCCGTGCGGGGAGTCGTCAGTCATACTCACCGCTCGGGGAGGTACCTGCAAAAAGACCCGGACGATATCGAACGGTGAGTTCGGCCGGCAGACGGGTCTGTGTCTCTCGAGCAGCGCACGACTGTCAGAACTCGCGAACCGAGGCGAGAAGAGCCGCCCCGAGCGATCGTCGCTTCAGTAGCCCCGTTGGATCAGGTAGTCCGCGATCTCACAGAGCAGGTCGCGGGCCTCGTTGTCCGGCAGCACCTCGAGTCGGTTCTTCCCCTGCTCGACCAGATCCTGGGCCGTTTCGTTGGCGTAGGAGATCGAGCCGGCCTCCTCGAGTTCGGTGACGGCGTCGTCGATCTCGGCCTCGGTGACCGCATCGACGTCGTCGGTGTCGACCAGATTGTCGACGTCGACGCCCTGCTCGCGGGCGTGGACGGTGATCAGCGTCTGCTTGTTCTCGACGAGGTCGCTCCCGCGCTGTTTGCCGAGTTGCTCGCTGGGAACGGTCAGATCGAGGACGTCGTCCTGAATCTGGAACGCGCGGCCGATGTCGAGCCCGTAGCCGTAGAGCGCGTCGATCGTCTCCTCGTCGGCTCCCAGCAAAATCGCCGGGAGCGACGCCGAGGCAGCGTACAGCACGGCCGTCTTCTGCTCGACCATCTCGAGGTATTCGTCCGGCGAGACATCGATACGCTCCTCGAACGTGACGTCGAGTGACTGACCCTCGCAGATCTTCGTGCAGGTGGTCGCGAGCACCTCAAGGGCTTCGACGATGCGATCGGGATCCGCACCCGTCTCGAGCATGATCTCGAAGGCCTTCGAGTAGAGCGTATCGCCCGCGAGAATGGCCGTCTCGAGGTCGTACTCCTTGTGAACGGCCGGAACACCGCGCCGGAGGTCGTCGTCGTCCATGATGTCGTCGTGGATCAGGGTAAACGACTGGATGACCTCGACGCTGACCGCGGCGGCCATCACGTCCACCGCGTGGCCCTTCTGCAGCGAGGTGAACGACCGGTACTCGCCCGACAGCGGCTCGGTATCGGTCAGTGCCTCCGCGGTCGTCAGGAGCACCGCCGGCCGCAGCCGCTTGCCGCCGGCGTCCAGCAGGTATCTGGAAGCCTCGTAGAGTCGTTCGGGCCGCTGGATCGGTAGCTCCTCGGGAATCGCTTCGTTGACCTGCTCGCGGCGCTGCCGGATCGCCTCGAGCACCGCCTCTTCGCGTGCCTCGGGACTCGTCATATCAGTCGACTAATTGGATGAGGTTCCCGTTGCGCGTCACGTGGAGGTCTCGTCCCATCTTGTAGCCCTCGCTCTCACAGAGGTTGACGTAACTGGAGTAGCCGCTCATGTCCTGGTGGGCCGGGATGATGTTCTCGGGCTGGAGCGCGTCGAGCATCTCGTAGTGGCCCTCCTGATTGAGGTGGCCGGAGACGTGGATGTCGTCGTAGACCCGTGCGCCCTGCATGCCGAGCAGTTTCTCGGCCTGATAGCGCTGGCCCTCGTTGGTCGGTTCCGGAATGACGCGAGCGGAGAAGACGACCTTGTCGCCTTCCTCGAGTTCGTACGGCGTCTCGCCGCGGGCCATCCGTGTGAGCATCGCGCGGGGTTCGCCCTGATGACCGGTGACGATCGGCAGGTAGTTCTCTTTCCCCTCGTTCATGATCCGCTTGAACGTGCGGTCGACGGACTTGCGGTGGCCGAACATCCCCAGATCGGAGGGGAAGTCGACGAAGTCGAGCCGTTCGGCGGTCCCGGAGTACTTCTCCATCGAGCGGCCGAGCAAGACCGGCTGGCGGCCGATATCGTCGGCGAATTCGACGAGGCTCTTCACGCGAGCGATGTGACTCGAGAAGGTGGTCGCGACGATGCCGCCGTCGTAGTCCTCGATGCTGTAGAGGACGTCGCGGAGGTGTTCGCGAGCGACCGTCTCGGAGGGCGTCCGGCCCTTCTTGTTCGCGTTGGTACAGTCCTCGATGTAACAGAGGACGCCCTCGCGACCGATCTCGCGGAACCGCTCCATATCGATCGGGTCGCCGATGACGGGCGTATGGTCCATCCGTTTGTCCAGCCCGTAGACGACCGCACCCTCGGGCGTGTGGAGGACCGGGTTGATCGCGTCGATGATCGAGTGGGTGACGTTGACGAACTCGAGGTCGACCTCGCCGGAGTCGCCGATCGCCATCGTCTCGCCGGCTTCCATCTTGACGAGATCGTTCTCGACGCCGAACTTCTGCTCACCCTCGATCTGCTGTTTGACCAGTTCGATCGTAAACGGTGTCGCGACGATCGGTGCGTTGTACCGGTGGGCCAGCTTCGAGATAGCACCGATGTGGTCGAGGTGGCCGTGAGTCGGCACGATGGCTTTCACGTCGCCCTCGAGGTCGCTCATGACCCGGTCGTCGGGGATAGCGCCCATGTCGATCAGGTCGAGGCTGTGCATCCGTTCGGTTTCGACGTTATCGTGGATCAGGACCTGCGAGAGGTTCAGACCCATGTCGAAGATGACGACGTCGTCGCCGGCGCGGACGGCAGTCATCTGCCGTCCGACTTCTTCGTAGCCGCCAATGGTTGCGATTTCGATTTCCATGGTTCGTAGCACTGAAAGCCGCTCTATGGACTCTCATCGAAACGGTCCGCGGACGCCCGGTCGTGTACGGCCCCGGCGTCTTGCAGCGCGTCGGCCATCCCGCTATGCGCTCGGTGCGACGGCGGTTCCGTCTTCGATAGCTCGCGACATCGCAAGCCCCGAACGCACTTGCCCGCGGGTTTCGCTACTGGCACATACACGCCCGGGTGTTAAAAACGCAGTGGGTTAGCTCGTCACCCGTGACGCCGCCCGTATCGTCGGTTTACGGCACCTCAGCGGGAACCTGTCCGGATCCTTCGAACACCGCAATCCATTTGCCGATCGCTCCGAAACCGGTTGCCACTATCATGCTTCCGGAGGGATCGTCGTGTACGTAATCATCGTCGGAGCCGGCGAGGTCGGCCGGTCGATCGCCGCCAATCTGGAGGACGGCCACAACGTGGCCGTCATCGATCAGGATGCCGATCTCGTCGAAGAACTCACCTACTCGCTGGACGTGCTCACGATCCGCGGCGACGGAACTGACCTCGAGACGCTGCGCGAGGCCGGCCTCAAGCAAGCGGATCTCGTCATCGCCTGTACGGACAACGACGAGACGAACGCGGTCGTCTGCGGCGCGGCGAAGGCGACGAGCGAGGTGTTTACCATCGCGCGGGTCCGCCGCCGCACGCTGCTCGAGACGTGGCAGGGGTCACAGGGAGCCTTCGGCGTCGACTTCATGGTCTGTACGGACCTGCTGACCGCGCAGGCGATCTTCCGGATTTCCGGCCTCCCGAGCGCACACGACGTGGACACGTTCGCCGGCGGCCTCGTCCGCATGGCCGAGTTCGACATTCCGACGAACAGCCCGATCGCGGACCGGACCGTCAGCGAGGCCGACTGCTACGATTCGCTCACGTTTGCCGCCATCTTCCGGGACGACGAGATGGTCGTCACCAGAGGCGACACGGTCATTCGGGGCGGGGACCGGGTCGTCGTCATCGGCAGTCCGGAGTCGATCAACGAGTTCGCCGACGAGGTCGCCCGAACGCCGGACGAGGCCGAGGAGGTCGTCATCGTCGGTGCCAGCGAGGTCGGTTTCCAGACCGCCCGCGAGTTCGAGGACCACGGGTTCCGTCCGCGGCTGATCGAACGGGATCCCGAACGGGCCCGCGAGGTCGCCGAAGCGCTCCCGAATACGATGGTCATGGAGAGCGACGCGACCAACTCCGAGTTCCTCGCCCGCGAACACGTCGGCGAGGCCGACGTCGTGATCGCCGCCCTCGACAGCGACGAGAAGAACCTACTCGTCTCCCTGCTCGCCGACCGGCTCGGCGTCGATCGGACCGTCGCTATCATCGAGAATCCCGAGTACGCCGACCTCTTCGAGACGGTCGGCATCGACGTCGCGATCAATCCCCGCGAGGAGACCGCCGAGGAGATCGTCCGCTTTACCCGGACCGATAACACCGAGAAGGTCGCGATGCTCGAGCACGACCTCGCGGAGGTCATCGAGATCGAGATCGGGGAAGAGAGCGTCCTCGTCGGCCGGAACATCGCCGCCGCGACGAACGACCTCCCCGACGGCGTCGTCATCGGTGCGATCTCCCGGGGCGGCGAACACATCACGCCGCGCGGATCGACGGTCGTCCAGCCCGGCGACCACGTCATCGTCTTCGTCGACGCGGCGGCACTCGACGAGGTCGTCGAACTGATTTAGGACTCCTGTCTTCGTCTACTCTCGATATGCGCAGTCGATCACCGCCGGATAGCTGGTAGACGGATCTGGTTTCGGCCAGTATTCGCGACTCGAGATCGCGACCGCTCGAGTCCTGACCCTGATCTCGATCACACTTCCCGTCGCGGCCTCGCCGATTCAGTGGCGAATGCCGCGGTAGAGAACGTACGCGACGAAGAACACGACGTAGGCGGCGGCGAGCCCCGTCGTCACGACCGACCGACCGACGAGCGCGATCACGAGTATCAGGAGCGGGCCGACGAGCAGGAGCGAATCGAAGATCCGGTCTTCGGCTCCCGACTCGAGGAGCTCGCCGACGATCGGCAACTCGTTAATCCGCATTAGTAGAGCCCTCCGCGGCGGAAGCCGGCTCGTAGCAGCACCAAGACGGGAATGATCTCGAGGCGGCCGATCCACATGTTAAAGAGGAACATGATCTTGCCGAGCGTCGGCAGCGATTCGGGGCCGGTGATCCCCGCGGAGAGGCCGACGTTCCCCTGTGCGCTCGCGACTTCGAAGAGCACGTTCTCGAGCGTGTACTCGCCCTGCGGGAGCAACAGCAGAAGCACGAACGTGCCGATTCCGAGGAAGATCAACCAGAGCGCGGTGATGATCGCCGCTTCCTCGAACTCCTGGCGCATCTCCTGTTCGTTGAGGCGGCGGCCGTTGATCCGCAGTCGGCGAACGGCCGTCTCCGGATAGAAGACGTCCGAGATACGGAATCGGATGCCCTTCAGCAGCGTGAGCGCCCGGATCAGCTTGATCCCGCCGACCGTCGACCCGGCCGCGCCCCCGATGAGCATCCCGAAGGAGACGGTGAGCTGGGCTTGGGTCGGCCAGCGTCCGAGCGCCACGTTGGTCGCGTCGACGGCGGTCTGGAAGCCGGCACAGGTCGCCGCCGAGATGAACTGGAACGAGCCGTACCGGAACGCCGTAAACAGGGAGTCGTACGTGTCGCCGACGTACACTAACGCGGTGAGCAGGGCCGTTCCGATCCCCATGTAGATGAACACCCAGCGGGTCTGAAGGTCGGCGTAGAGGTTCCGCAGGTCGCCCCGCAGGATGAGGTAGTGGACCGGGAACGCGATGCTGCCGAGCAGCATGATCGGCAGCAGCGCGAAGTCGATGGCGGCGCTGTCGTAGGTAGCGATCGAGTTGTCGGTGATCGAGAAGCCGCCGGTCGCGAGGCCGGTCATGCCGTGGTTGATCGCGCCCCAGATCGGCATCCCGACGACCCAGAGCAGCAGGATCGAGACGAACGTAAAGAGGATGAAGATCCACCAGATCGTCTGCACGGTCGAGACGATGCTCGGATGGATACGCTCCGAGCGGGCTTCGCTCTCGTAGAGGGTGAGAGAGCCGCTCCCGGGACGAGCGAGGATCGCCGTCGTCAGGACGATCACGCCGACGCCACCGACCCACTCGATGAACGAGCGCCACCACTGCAGCGTGCGGGGCAGGACCTCCTCGTTGTCGGTCATCGTCAGTCCGGTGCCCGTAAAGCCGCTCATGCTCTCGAACAGCGCGTTGAGGGGGTTCGTAAATGCCGCTAGCGTCGACGTCTGCGAGGGCTCGCCGAGGATCGGCGGCGCGAACTCGACCGTCCACGCGATGAGGACGAACGGAAGTGAGCCAAAGATTGCGACGCAGAACCATCCCAACGCGGCGATGATCATCCCGTGAAGCTTGCCGGGCTTGGTCGCCTTCCGGAACCGCGAACTCAGGGCGTAGCCGATCGCGAACGGAATCAACCCGGAGACGAGCAACGCCGGAATCGCGTAGTACTCGCCCCAGACGATCGGAATGAGGATCGAGACGAACAGGAGACCCGCGAGCGCCTGAAACATGCGCCCCAAGTCCCGGCCGATCGTTTCCACCGCCTCGTTCATGTCTCTCCCCTTGCACCCGCCGAACTTGCGTCTATACTGCGCTGACGATCACGTACTCGAGTCGGCGACCGTTCGCTCGAGGCCGTCCGTCGCGGTCGATCGGGACGGTACTCCCGCGCGCTCGTGTCCGTCATCATCGTAATCGGTCTTCGGGGTGGCCGAACACGTCGGTGAGTTCGGGATCGGCACCGAACGCCGAGTAGACGGTGAGCAAGTCGCCGGCCTGGACCGTCGTTTCTCCGCGCGGCGTGATCGGTTGGTCCTGTCCGTCGCGTTCGATCGCGACGATCAGGACGTCCTCGGAGAGGAGATCCTCGTCCGCCGCCTCGATGAGCGTCTTGCCGGCGATCGGCGCGTTTTCGGTGACCCGGATCTCGAACACCTCCGCCTGTTCGCCGATCTGCATGTAGTCGACGATCGCCGGGCGAGCGACCGCTCGGTAGAGGTATTCGGCGATGAGCTCTTGGGGGTTTTCCATCGTGTTGACGCCGATCTGGCGGAACACGTTCATGTGCTCGGGATCGTGAACGACCGAGACGATCGTGGGGACCTCGTGTTCCTGCCCGAGCAGGCAAACCATGATGTTTGTCGGGTCGCGGTCGGTCGTGCTGATCAGGGCGTCCGCTTTCTCGATTCCAGCGTCTAAAAGCGCGTCGTGGGCCGTTGCATCGTCGTTCAGGACCAGACAGTCGTACTCGCTGGCGACGCGATCCGCGCGTTCGGGGTCGTTCTCGATGACGACGACCTCGTTGCCCGACCGGGTCGCGATATCGATGAGCGGCATCCCGATATCGCCCGCACCAACGATGACGATATACATTATATCCGTCTTCTTGCGTGTCCGTTGAAAATATATCGCTTTACTGACCTCGAAGGGATCCGCGATCTCGAGCCCGAATCGGCCGAGCCGTCTCCGTCCCGGTACCGCGTAGGCCGCTATCGACGGGCCGACCCCGAGGTCACTTCCACGGCGGCGTCTGCCGTCGCCGCTTCGACCGCGCTTCGGATTCGGACAGAATCCGTTCGATCGCCCAGCCGACCCACAGGAAGACGACCGCCATGAAGACGACCATCTCGAGTCGGATGACGGACCCGTATCGCACCGCGAGGACGAGGGCCGTGATCGCCACCGCCGCGGCGACGACGCTGAACACGTCGTAAAACGAGTGGGGGTGACGAACGCTTGGTAATCGAACGCTCATGCGTGAATATACGCGCCGTTCGTATATAGCTCCTCGTCACAGATCGCAGACAGGATCTCCCCGCCGAATTGGTCGGATCGACGCCGCGAGTCGCGGTAACCCGGGGTCGACGACCGTCGCGGTGGCGGGTGCTTACGATGGATTAATAGGACCGAATCGAAATGCCGTTAGATATCGTGTCCAGACGTGACTGCGAAATAGGGGTGTTCCATGCGGCTCCGTACTGATTGGCGCGCCAGTCTGGCGCTCGTCGGAACCGTCCTCAAGTATCTCTCCGTCCCGCTGGTGATTCCGCTCGTCGTGGCGCTCATCTACGGCGAGCCCGTGTTCCCGTTCGTCGCGACGATCGCGCTGACGATCGCGGTCGGCTACGGCCTCGAGCGACTCAGCCCCGGGCCGGACCTGCAGGTCCGCGAGGCGATGTTGTTCGTGGCGATTTCGTGGCTGGCCGTCGCGATCGTCGGCGCGGTGCCCTACGTGCTCGCGGGCTGGGGGACCGAATCGACGCTCGCCCATCCCGTCAACGCCCTGTTCGAGTCGATGTCCGGGTTCACGACGACCGGGGCGACGGTGCTCGGCGAGATCTCGCTCGAGCGCCACTCCCACGCCGTGATGATGTGGCGACAGCTCACCCAGTGGCTCGGCGGGATGGGGATCATCGTATTGATGGTCGCGATCCTGCCGGAGATCGCCGTCAGCGGCGCACAGCTCGTCGAGTCGGAAGCGCCGGGGCCGGAGCTACAGAAGCTCACGCCGCGAATCGCCGAAACCGCGCGGATCCTCTGGCTCGTCTACTTCGCCTTTACCATCGTTTACATGGCCATTCTCTACGGGCTCCACCTGGCGGGGATGGCACCCGAAATGAACCTCTACAACGCCGTCGCCCACGGCTTTACGACGCTCCCGACGGGCGGGTTCTCACCGGAGGCCGACAGCGTCGCGGCGTTCTCCGCGATCGTGCAGTGGACCGCGATCCCGTTCATGATCATCGCGGGGACGAACTTCGCCCTGTTCTGGCACGTCTTCAGCGGGGAAGGTCACCGCTTCGTCCGCAACTCGGAGTTTCGCGCCTATATCGGCGCGATCGGTGCGCTGACCGTTCTCCTCGCAGGAATCCTCTATACCGGTGCCGCGCCGGCGCTCGGCGACCTCGGCGGCGTGACCGATGGGGTCCTCGAGAACTCGCTGCGACAGAGCGCCTTCCAGATCGCGTCGCTGCTGACCTCGACCGGCTACGCGACGAGCGACTTCGTCGACTGGAGTTCGACGGGCAAGATCGTCCTCCTCTTTGCCATGCTCGTCGGCGGCTGTGCCGGCTCGACCGGCGGCGGCGTCAAGGTCGTCCGGTGGCTGATCGTCTTCAAGGTGCTCCGCCGGGAGCTGTTTACCGCCTCCCATCCCGAGGTCGTCCGCCCGATTCGGCTCGCCGGCAACGTCGTCGACGAGGACGCCATCCGAGGCGTGCTCGGCTTTACCTTCATGTACCTCCTCATCTTCGCGATCGCGACGCTGCTCATCGCCCTCGACGCCAGCCGCGTCGCCGCCATCGACAACATAACGCCGCTCGAGGCGTTCAGCGCGAGTCTCGCGACGATCGGGAACATCGGCCCCGGATTCGGGTTCCTCGGTCCGTTCGGCAGTTATCTGGACTTCCCGATCCCCTCGAAGCTCCTGATGATCTTCCTGATGTGGATCGGCCGCCTCGAGATCATCCCGGTCCTCGTCATGTTCACGGGCGGGTTCTGGACCCGCTGAGCCGTCGTCGCGTTTCGAACGCCGCTAGTTCTCATCACGATCCACCAAAAGAGAGAGCAAACGACCGCGACGAGCTCAGTCGATCGTCGTCCCCGGATTCTCGCCCTCGAGGAACGAGGCGAGCGCCTCGAGCCCGAAGATCGACGCCGCGGCCTCGAGCTCGAGCAGCGTCCGCACCTTGCCGGCCATCCCGCCGGTCACGTCCGTCGCGTCGCTGGCCCCGAGGACGTCGGCGACGGTCTCGAAGTCGCCGATCCGGCCGATAACCGCGTCGTCGCCGTCCAACACGCCGGGAACGGTCGAGCAGAGGCCGACCCGGTCGGCCCCGAGGTCGCGAGCGAGGGCCGCGACCAGTTCGTCGCCGCTGATCACCGTCGCGCCCGCGCCGGCGTGGGCGATCACGTCGCCGTGGAGGACCGGGACGAACCCCTCGCCGAGCATCGTTTCGACCTGCCCCGTCGGGAGGTCGAGGTCCCCCGCCCGGTCGCGGTGGGCCGCCGAGAACGGATGGACCGGCACCGCGTCCACGTCGCGCTCGAGCAGGCGGCCCAAGACGAACTGGTTCAACGTCTTCATCGCGCCGTGGATGTCGAGGGCCGCGCTCGCATCGTGGGTTCCGTCAGTCGTGCTAACGCCGTGCTCGCTGGCGTTGTGGTGGCCGAAGCTCCCGCCGCCGTGGACGATCACGAGGTCCTCGAGGCCGGCGTCTATCGCCGCGGCGACCGCGTCGGCCGCTCGCTCGAGGGCTGCGCTGTCGAGGGTCTCCGGGCGGCCCTTTTCGGTGATGACGCTGCCGCCGAGTTTCAGGACGATCATTCGAGGCGCTTCACCCCTGTTTCGGCGAGTTCAGCGCGGAAGGCGTCCTCACAGCCCGGCGTAAACGAGAGGGCGGTTTCCGTCTCTTCGGTGGGGTCGAGCGCGACCATACAACCGCCGCCGCCGGCTCCGGTGAGCTTCGCGCCGTGGGCGCCCGCGTCGCGGGCCGCCCAGACCATCGTATCGAGCGACCGCGATGAGACCCCCAGCGCGGAGAGGAGGCCGTGATTGAAGTCCATCAGCCGCCCGATCTCCTCGACGTCGCCGTCGGCGAGCGCGTCCTCGCCGTTCCGGACCACGTCCCCGATCGCTTCGACCGTGTCGGCCGCGAAATCGTACTCCTCTCGCAGGGCGCGGACGCCTGCGACCAGCTGCCCGGTGTCCCCTGCACCGCCGTCGAATCCGATCACGATCGGCAGGTCCGGTGCCTCGAGCGAGCGGCAGTCGTCGCCCTCGACGCGGACCGCACCGCCAGTCGCCGAACAGAACGTGTCGGCCCGCGAGGCCTGTCCCTCCTGGACCTGTGACTCCGTCTGATAGGCTCGCTCGGCGAGTTTCTCGGGCTCGAGCGTGACGCCGAGTTCGCGGGTCGCGGCGTCGATGGCGGCGACGACGACCGCCGCCGAGGAGCCGAGCCCCGCACCAAGCGGGATGTCGCTCTCGATCGTGACGTCGAAGCCGGCGTCGTCCTCGCCGGTCACCGCGCGCACCTGCTCGATCGCGTCGTCGACGTACTGCGTCGCCGCCGTCACCAGCGACTCAGGCACGTCGACATCGGGGCGACTGTCCGCGGTCGCGCCGTACTCGACGGTAAACCCGTCGAGACTGAGATCCTCGGCGTTGACTCGGAGGCGACCGTCGTCCCGTCGGGTCGCCTCGACTCGTGCCCGTCGCTCGATCGCACACGGAACGGCGGGTTCGCCGTAAACCACCGCGTGCTCCCCGAACAGATACACCTTCCCGGGAGCGCTCGAGAGTGTCATGCCCGGCCGTTCGTCCGACGACGGTTAATAGCTATCTTTGTCGTCGCTGCCGCCCGGTGGTGATCCGTCGATCCGACGGCCCGTCGACTCCGTGCCGGCGGAGGCGGACTTATGTGCCTGCAGTCGAACCTCGGTCGTATGTCGCTCGTCTTGCCGAGTGAACTCGTCGTCGATCGGTTCCTGCCGACGGTACGGGCGATGCTGGCCACCCGGCTCGCCGACCGCGGACTGACCCAACGGGAGATCGCCGACGAACTCGGCGTGACCCAAGCCGCCGTCAGCAAGTACGTCGGCGGCGAAAGCGGCGGCGACGACCGCTTCCGGGACGACCCCGAAACCGTCGCGACCGTCGAACGCATCGCGGACGGCCTCGCGAGCGGCGAGCTGGACGGCTACGACGCGCTCGCCGAACTCCTCTCGCTCGTCCGCAGTCTCGAGGATCGGGGCCCGATCTGTGAACTCCACGAAGAAGAGATGCCCGAACTCCGCGGACTGGGCTGTGATTTGTGCGTTCGCGGGCTCGACCCCGACGTGCGGGCCGAACGGGACGTGCTCGCGAACGTCCGCACCGCCGCGCGAACCCTCGCTTCGATTCCCGGCATGGCCGACGTCGTTCCGAACGTCGGGACGAACGTCGGCATGTGCCTGCCCGATCCCCGCGACGAGACCGATGTCGCTGCGATCCCCGGTCGGATCTACGCCATGGGCGGACGGATCGAGATCCCGGCGAACCCCGAGTTCGGCGCGTCCAAACACGTCGCGACGGCGGTCATCGCCGCGACCGCCGTCGAATCCGAGGTTCGGGGTGCCATCAATATCGCTACCGACGACGACCTGCTCAAGGCTGCCCGAGAACACGGCATCGACCCGCTCGAGTTCGACGCCGACTACGAGGACCGCGGCGAACACCTCCGGAGTCGGTTCGCGGACCGCGGAACGGTCCCCCGCGTCGTCTACCACCGCGGCGCGTTCGGGATCGAACCCGCGACCTACGTCTTCGGCGCGACGGCCGCCGACGCCGCCGAACTGATCACGGACTTGCTCGAGACGGCCTCGTCGTAATCGGTTGCCGGTCCACGGCACTTGCGCTGTGCCCGCCACGACGCAAGCGGCGGCACGTCGGTACGAACGCTACGTCTCACGGCGGAGTCACCTGCGGAGGTCACACTCCGAACTGTCGCTCTCGCGTTCCCGCTCGAGGGTCCGATAGCCGGTAACCAGTCGGTCGGGAATCTCCTCGGCGTTCGCGTACAGGCTCTCGAGAACGACACTCACCTCCTCGAAATCGCGACCGCGGTAGGCGCACAATGGGTCGTTTTCCCACTGGACGAACCCCGCCTCTTCCAGTAGCGGGAGATGATGGTGGCATAATCGAAGCCGCAACTGTTCGAGCTCCGACGACCCGTTTTGGTTCGATGCGGCCTCCGGCAACCGGATGGACTCGCCGGCCGAGACCTCGATCAGTGCTTCGACGATCCGTCGTCGCGGTTCGGCCGACAGTGCAGTAAACACTCGATCCCACCGGCGAATCTGGTCTTCCGTGGTGTGTGACCGTGGGCCATCCATACCATCATTACTAATTCGCTATACGGTAAACGTTGTGGGAGGGTGTCACTGAACACGACTGCCGCTATTTTCGACCCAGAGGATCCATCCGTTCGAACTTCCGAACGCAGTCGCTATCAGACCGGCGGCAACGAGAAAACGAACAGTATCGATATCGAACGTGTTAGACGCCGCTCTCGAAGTCCTCGAGCGAGTAGGACGGCTCGGCACCGCGGCGATCGAGGACCTCGTTAGCGAGCAGCCAGTAGACGACCGAGAGGGCCTTGCGACCCTTGTTGTTCGTCGGGACGACGAGGTCGACGTTACTGACCTGGTTGTTCGAGTCACACATCGCGATGACCGGGATGCCGACCGTGATGGCCTCCTTGACGGCCTGGGCGTCGCCGATCGGGTCGGTGACGACCAGCACGTCCGGCTCGATGTAGCCGTCGTACTTCGGGTTCGTCAGCGTGCCCGGGATGAAGCGACCGGTGCGGGCGCGAGCGCCCACGGCCTCGGCGAACTTCTCCGCCGGGAACCGACCGTACTGGCGCGAGGACGTGACCAGAATCTGCTCGGGGTCGTAGTTCGCGAGGAAGTCCGCGGCCGTACGGATCCGGCCGTCGGTCTTCGAGACATCGAGGACGTAGAGCCCGTCGGTCCGGACGCGGTGGATGAACCGGTCCATGTCCTCGGTCTTCTGCTGGGTCCCGATATGGACGCCGGCGCCGAGGTAGTCCTCGACGGGGATCAGCAGGTCCGCCTCCTCGTCGGACATGACGTCGTCGTCGAGGGTCGGACCGGCATCCTCGGCCTCGGCGTCGTCGTCGGCTTGTTCTGCGTCGGCCGCGGGCGATCCCTCGGCGTCGGCGGGCTGTTCGTCTACTGGCTCGACGTCGTCGGCGTCGGCGGCGGGGCCAGCCCCTTCGGCTGGCTCCTCGTCGATCGCCTCCTCGGCGGCGTCGAGCCCTTCCTGGGTTGCGTCGTTCTCTGTCATGTCGCGTCGTCTGCGATTCGAATGAGCTCGTTGAGCTTTGCGGTTCGCTCGCCGCCGACGGCACCCGTCTTGATGAAGGGCGCGTCGGTCGCAACGGCGAGGTGTGCGATTGTCGCGTCTTCGGTCTCGCCCGACCGGTGGGAGACGACCGAGTCGTAGCCGTTCTCCGTCGCGAGTTCGATCGCGTCGAAGGCGTCGGTCAGCGTCCCGATCTGGTTCGGCTTGATCAGGATGCTGTTTGCCGCGCCGCGATCGATCCCCTCGACGAGCCGATCGGTGTTCGTGACGAACAGGTCGTCACCACAGATCAGCGTCTGGTCGCCGACTTCGTCCGTGAGGTCGGCGAAGGCGTCGTAATCGTCCTCGTCGAGGGGATCCTCGACGTAGACGAGATCGTACTCTTCGACCAGTTCGGCGATGTACTCGATCTGCTCGTCGGTGTCGCGGCTCCGGTCGCTGTACTCGTACGTTCCGGAGTCGGAATCGTACAGCTCCGCACCGGCGACATCCAGTCCGAAGCCGATGTTGAAGCCGACTTCCTCCTGAACCATCGAGACCGCCTCGGCGACGACTTCGAACGCCTCGCCGTCGTCGATCGATGGTGCCCACGCACCCTCGTCGCCCTTGCCACAGGGAACACCGCGTTCCTCGAGCAGGTCCGCGACGGCGGCGTGGACGGCCGCGTTCGCGAAGACGGCGTCCGCGACGCTGGGTGCACCGACGGGTGCGGCCAGGAACTCCTGGATGTCGGTCGCGTCGGCGGCGTGTTCGCCGCCGCCGACGACGTTACCGAGCGGAATCGGGAAGTTCTCGCCGCGGAACGTCCCGCCGAGATGCTGGAACAGCGGGGCACCGAGCACGTCGGCACCGGCCTTGGCGGCGGCCATCGAGATCGCGACCGCGCTGTTGGCACCGATCTCCGAGAAGTCGTCGGTGCCGTCGGCGGCGTGCAGTGCGGCGTCGACGTCGCGCTGGTTGCCCGCGTAGACCTCGCCGACGAGCCGGGGAACGGCGTGTTCCCGGGCCGCGGCGATCGCCTCGCCCGGCGGCCGCTCGACGGCCTCGTACTCGCCGGTACTGGCACCACTCGGTGCTGCAGCACGGCCGAAGCCGCCGCTCTCGGTCACGACATCGGCCTCGACCGTCGGATTTCCTCGCGAGTCGAGGATGCGACGCAGCCGGATGTCGGTGATGAGCGTCATTTCCTGTCGTACCCCCGTTTGACGGTAAACGGCAGCACGCCGGCGTCGTACTCCTCGGCGGCGATGAGGATCGGTTGGGTCTGCTCAGTCTCGGTCAGCACCGGCGCGCCGTAGGAAATCTGCAGCGCTCGAGCGCCGAGGATGCGTGCCTTCTCGTAGCGGTTGTGCTGTTGTTGTTGCATTGTTACTGGTACGGGGAGACGACGTCGACGAGGTCTTTGTGACTGACGAGCATGCGCCGACAGCAGTAGCGCTCGACGCCGAGTTCGTCGAGAACCTTCTCGGGGTTCTCGTCGCCCTCGTTGGCTCGCTCGTCGAACTCCTCCCAGTGTTCGGCGACGACGTTGCCACAGGTGAAACACCGGACCGGTACCATCATGCTTGTATCACCTCAGCGGTAGGACTTCTGGTAGCGAGCCCGAGCGCCCGGGCCGCCCCACTTCTTCGGTTCGGACTGGCGGACGTCGTTGACCAGCAGCGACCGGTCGAAGTCCATGAACGCGTCACGGAGCTCGGCGTCGTTCGTGTGCTGGACGATGCCGCGCGCGATGGCGGTTCGGACGGCGTCTGCCTGTCCACTGATACCGCCACCCTCGACGCGAACGTCGATATCCATCTCCCCGCGTAGGTCCTCGCCGACGATGCGGAACGGCTCGAGCATCTTGAGCCGGGACATCTCGGGTTCGACCAGTTCGACGGGTTGGGAATTGATTCGAACTCGACCCTCGCCTTCGCGCACCGTGGCGCGAGCGACGGCCGTCTTTTTCTTGCCACTCGTATTGGTTACCATGTGACGTTAGCACCTAACTGTTCGGACACTTCGTGTAGGTGGACGAAGCGGATGTTCGACAGGCGATCCAGCGACGTCCCCTCGAGGACTTCCGTCTCGTGGTCGTCGTCGTTCTCGTAGGGGTTGCCGACGTAGACGCGGACGCTGTCGAGTGCCTCGCGGCCACGGGGTTTCTTGTACGGCAGCATCCCACGAACGGACCGCTTGAAGATCATGTCCGGTCGTTTGGGGTAGTAAGGCCCGCGGTCCGAGCCCATGTTTAGCCGCGTGCGGTACGTCTCGAAGATGTCGTCTTCGTCGCCGGTGATGACCGCGTCCTCGGCGTTGACGATCGCGATGCGGTCGCCGTCCAGCGCGCGCTGGGCGACTTCGCTTGCGACCCGACCGAGAATACAGTCCTGTGCGTCGACGACGAGATCTGCGTCGAACTCTGCGAGACTCATCGAATCACCCGGACGTTAGACCCTTCGGGGTTGTCCTCGAGCGCTTGCTCGAGGGTGACCGACTCGCCGACCTGTTCGATCTTCGTCTCTGCGGACGAAGAGAACTTGACGGCGGCGACGGTGACGTTTTTCTGTAGTGCGCCGGAGCCCAGCACTTTGCCGGGAACGACGACAGTCTCTTCTTCGCGTGCGTACCGCTCGATGCGGCCCAGGTTCACCTCAGCGTGGGTGCGCCGGGGCTTCTCGAGTCGATCCGCAACGTCTCGCCAGATATCGGCGTCCGTTTCGCGGGACGTCGACTTCAGCTCGGCGATAAGATCGTTGAGCCTCGGATTAGTCTTGCTACTCATTGGTATCCTCCAACTGCTAACTGATCGACGACGCGAGGAACTGCGCCGTCGACGATGGAATCGAAATTGTTGTCCTGACGGCCGACGCGTCCGCAGTGATCGCAGTCGATCTGCAATCGTCCGGTCACGGAGTGTCGGTCGGCAGTAGAGAAGTGATGCAGGGAGCAGGATTTGAACCTGCGGACTCCTACGAGACAGCGCCCTGAACGCTGCGCCGTTGGCCTGACTTGGCTATCCCTGCTCGCACTTCCGTCTACCCGTCGCCCCTTCAAACCCCTTTCGATTCCAGTGGACACGCGATCGCCGGTCTCGTCGCTCACGGCGTCGGCGAGCGGCGTGCCCGAATTGGGTTGGGGGCGTCGGTTCATATCTACAGCTGTACTGCGTCTTCGAGTTCCGTCGCACGCGCCGCGATCGTGTCCGCGGCTCGCGTGACGAGCTCCTCGATGGGGAACGAGCCGTCCGTCTCCACGTGGAAGACGAAGGCGTTCGGGACGTCCTCGACTCGGACCTCCTTGCCCGGATAGCGGTTCGAGAGGTCGTGATCGAACTCGCTCGTTGCAACGAGTTCGCCGTCGTCCTCGATGACGCCGCGGATGATCCGGCTCTCTTCGTCCTCGAACTCGGGGAGATCGCCGTCGACCTCCACGCGCTGGAGGTGTCGGTAGCCGACCGCGACCCCTCCCTGATGTTTGGCGTGGTTCTTTCCGCGGTTGACGACGGCGTCGGCCTCGGCCTCGAGGCGCTGGCCGTCCTTGAGTTCGATAATCGGGACGTTCTCGTCCGCGGGTTGGACGAGGTCGTCATTGGAGACGAGGTCGCCGGAGTAGGCGGTCGCCGGCCCTTCGACGTCGATCGAGAGCGTGACGGTGTCGTCCTCACCGAACTCGCCGACCGGCGGCGTCGTCAGCGGGACGAGCCCCATTCGGAGCGCGAGTTGCTCGTCGAACATCACCGACGAGTTCTCGACGAACCGGACGGTGTCGATCGCCATCGTCGGCACGTCGGCGACCATCGCTCGACGGATGCCGTTGGCAAACCCGGGTGTCACGCCGCGAACGAGGAACCGCGCTTCACGATCCTCGCGTTCGACGAACTCGACGTCGTACTCTGCACTCATGGTCTAGTAGCCGCCCTTGCCTTTCGGAGCGCGCGATCCGTCGTGCGGGATCGGCGTGACGTCCTCGATGCGCCCGATCTCGATGCCCGAGCGGGCGAGCGCGCGGATCGTCGCCTGCGCACCCGGACCGGGGGACTTCTGAAGGTTGCCGCCGGGGCCGCGCACGTGAACGTGCAGGCCCGTGATGCCGGCCGCTTTGACCTCTTCGGCGACGGACTCGGCCATCTGCATGGCCGCGTACGGCGACGCCTCGTCGCGGTTCTGCTTGACCGCCGTCCCACCGGAGGACTTGGCGATCGTCTCCGCGCCCGTGAGGTCGGTCACGGTCATGACGGTGTTGTTGAACGATGCGTGAACGTGGGCAATGCCCCATTTATCGTCGTCCTGACTCATGTTACTGACCCTCCGCGCGTTCGGGGTGGAGTTCGTCCGCGAGCGGACTGTTCTCGTCGAAGGCCACCAGATCCTCCTCGTCGATGTCGACGACGTAGGAGGGAACGCGGTGGCGCTGGTCGCCGACCACGATGTGGCCGTGGATGATGTACTGGCGGGCCTGCTGGGCCGTGTTCGCCAGTCCGGAGCGGTAGACGACCGTCTGGAGTCGGCGCTCGAGGACGTCCTCGACCTCAAGCGACAGGATGTCGCCGAGTTCGTCGGTCTCGTCGAGGATGCCGACGCGCTTGAGCCGACCGAGGAACTCCTCGGAACGGCGGATGACGGTTTCGTCGTCCTGGGCCTGACCGAGCAGTTCTCGGGCCTCGCGCCGGTAGGAGCGAAGCTCGGACTGTGCTCGCCAGAGCTCTTCTTTGTTCTTGAGACCGTAGCGGTCGACGAGGGAGTGCTCGCTTGCGATGCGTTCTCCCTGGTAGGGGTGGTTCGGCGTCTCGTATTGCTTGGTGTCAGTGCCGAGTGGCATTATTCACCCTCGTCCTCTTCGTCGGCGGCGGCCTCCTCGGCCTGTTCTTCGCGGATCTCTTCGACGTTGACTCCGATGGTGCCCTCCGTTCGGCCGGTGGACTTGGTTCGCTGACCGCGAACCTTCTGGCCGCGCTTGTGGCGCGTGCCCTTGTAGGAGTCGATCATCTTCATCCGGTTGATGTCGTGCTGTCGAGTCAACTGGAGATCGTTGCCGATCTCGTGGGTCGTCTCGCCGCTGTAGAAGTCGTCCTGTCGGTTGTTGAGCCAGTCGGGGACTTCGTCAGCGTAGTTCTCGACGACTTCGATGACGCCATCGATGACGTCGTCGTCGAGTCGGCCGAACGTCGCCGTTCGGTCGACACCCGCTTCCTCGGCGATGAGTCGGGCGGTTCGGCGACCGATCCCGTTCATCTCCGAGAGCGAGCGCTCGACGGACTTCGTCCCATCGAGGTCGGTTTGCCCGATGCGGACGAAGTATCGAAGATCTTCGTCGTCTTCTTGTTCTTGAGGTTCTTCGGCGCTCATGTGTCGTGTATCTGTGTCTGGTCTGCGCGCGTTGCAAATTGACTGGCGGGAAAACGCCAGCAAATGTCCGACGTTGTGGCGGGGATTTGAACCCCGGAGGCTTGACGCCACATGGTTAGCAACCATGCGCCTTAGGCCGCTTGGCTACCACAACTCCGTCGGTCTATCGTCGCCCTTGCGGACTCGGGGATCGCTCCCCTACACGTAACGCACTCGGTCCTACCCCCGTCTTCTACTTAAGGGCAACGAAAGGTGGCGACAGATCGTGTGGCCCGCTCTCGTACCATTCCCCGCTCGAGTCCCGGAGATTCGACTCGAGTCGGCGACCGAGAGTCGAAAACCTGGTCCGGAGTCAGGCCCCGGCGTACTCTTCGATGTACTTCTCGTTGATCTCCCACTCGCCCTCCTCGTTTTGGATCATGTACTCGCCGTAGTAGGGAACCCGGTCGGCGACGACATCGCGGAACGCCTCGCGGATTTCGGGTTTGGTCATCTCGCCCATCGTCTTGAGGTCGTCGTTGCGGTTGAGACAGCCCTTCAGGTACCCCTCGTGAGTCACGCGGACGCGGTGGCAGTTCGCACAGAAGGTGGGGTTCTCCACGGGATCGACGATTTCGACCATGCCGCGACCGGCGGCGTCCGATCCGGTGTCGGCCGCGTCGCTCGCCCCATCGCTGACCCAGTACCGCTTGCGGTCGTGCATCTCGCGGTGTTCGACCTCGTCGGCCTGCTCGGCCAGCCAGTCGTGAACCCGCTGGATGTCGATGTTCCACTCCGGCTTGCCCGTCAGTTCGGGCATGTACTCGATCAACTGGAGCTGAAGCCCGTCGTTCGCCGCGACGTGGTCGACCATCTCCGGCACGTACCCCGCCGTGTGCTCGAAGACGACCATGTTGAGTTTCACCGGATCTAAGCCCGCGTCCAACGCCGCCTCGACCCCCTCGAGGACCTTCTCGTAGGCTCCGCTTTTCGTCACCGCGGCGAAGTCCTCAGGATCGAGCGCGTCCTGCGAGACGTTGACCCGCTCGAGTCCGGCGTCGACGAGATCCTCGGCCCGACCGGGAAGGAACGTGCCGTTCGTGGTCAGCGACACCTCCATCTGGTCGGGCGTGCGTTCGATGATCTCCGCTAAGTCCTGTCGGAGCATCGGCTCCCCACCGGTGAACTTGACCGCGTCGACCCCGAACTCGGCGGCGACCTCGAGGAATCGGACGACGTCGTCGGTCGACATCTCGTCGTCCTGCGGGTCCATTGGTCCGCGGGTGTCCCCGAGCCCCTCGTTGTGACAGTAGACGCAGTCGAAGTTACACCGATCGGTGAGGGAGACGCGAACCCCGGTGACCTCCCGCCCGAAGTCGTCGGTGAGCATGCCACTGAGTTGCAGCCGGATCCGCTTAAACGCGCCGGGAATTCGAGCGGCTCGTAACCGATTTCGGTTTCCGAATGCTGTCAGCGCGGTGCAACGACGGCACGCGAGTCGCGGGGCCCGAGTCGAGCGGAGTCGGACACTCTTGGTCGTCCGCGTGGTGATGGGTCGCATGAGTACCATCGCGGAGCTCGCCGTGCCCGCCGCGGAGTTCGCGCTCCGGCACACGCTCGAGGCGACCGACGACCTCGATGTCGAGATCGAACGCGTCGTGGCGTACGACCCGGAGCACGTCATGCCCTACGTCTGGTTTTCGGGCACCGAGCCGACGCTCGAGACCGTCGACGACGCGCTGGCGGACGATCCGAGCATCGAGGCGGCGGAACGGTTGACGGACCTCGGCGACGAGTCTCTCTACCGAATGAACTGGGTGGACGACGTGACCGTCATCCTCCACCTGCTGACCGAGGAGCAGGCGACGGTCCTCGACGCACAGGTCGAAGGCAAACAGTGGCGGTTCCGCGTCCTCTTCCCGGAACGAGAGGCGCTCTCCCGGACCTACGACTTCGCGACCGACGAGGGATTGAGCGTCGAGATTCGGAAGATCCACCGGCTCGAGGAGAACCGCCACGGCCGGTTCGGGCTCACCGACGCCCAGTATGAGACGCTGGTTGCAGCCCTCGAGCGCGGTTACTACGAGATTCCGCGCGGGATGGACATGGACGGACTGTCGGACGAACTGGGGATCTCCCATCAGGCGCTCTCCGAGCGACTCCGGCGCGCACACCGCACGCTCGTCGAGGAGGTGGTCGACATCGGCGGGTCGGATGCGCGCGATGAAAACGAGTGATTGCGCGGCATCCACCGGCCGGCAGAAGACCTACCCCGTCCACGCTCGAAGGGGGCGGCATGGACGAGGACATGCTCGCCGACCAGCGTCGCCTCGTGGAACTCGTCGAGGAGGAGGGATGGGACGTGACCGACCTCGAGATCTCGGCCTACGACAGCCCCTGGGCCGACGAGGACGACCCCGAAGCGACGGTGACGATCACCGCGCGGAAACCGTACGAAGGCGAGGGCGACGATGACGACGAAGACGACGAGAGTCCGTATCGGCTGAAGTAGGGCTCGAACGACCGAGCCGATGGCCTCGATCGATCAGCCCTTGATATTGCAAACGGGGAAGGTCCGCGCGACCTTGTCGCCGATCCCTAACTCGTCGGAGACGCGGACGACCTCGTCGACGTCCTTGTAGACGCCCGGCGCTTCCTCGGCGATCGTGGCCCCCGATTGGGCCTTGACGTAGATCGCCTGCTGGTCCTCGAGGTCTTGCTGAACGTCGCCGCCCCAGTACTCGTTTTTGGCCTGCGTGCGACTCATCAGTCGGCCCGCCCCGTGGGCAGTAGAGCCGAAGGTGAGGTCCATCGAGTTCTCGCCGCCCCGGAGGACGTAGCTCCCCGCGCCCATGCTACCGGGGATGATCACCGGCTGGCCGACATCGCGGTAGGCTTTCGGCACCTCGGGGTGGCCCGCTGGGAACGCCCGCGTCGCGCCCTTCCGGTGGACGTAGAGTTCGCGCTCCTCGCCGTCCTCGCCGACGGTGTGGGTCTCCTTCTTCGCGATGTTGTGGGCCACGTCGTACAGCAGGTGCATGTCCATGGACTCCCACGAGCGGTCGAAGACGCGCTCGAAGACCCGCCGCGTGCGGTGCATGATCAGCTGGCGGTTGACCCACGCGAAGTTGATCGCCGCGTTCATCGCGCCGTAGTAGTCCTCGGCGAGCTGTGATCCCGCGGGCGCGGCCGCGAGTTCCTTGTCCGGAAGCTGATCCAGCAGCCCCTTGTGCTGTTGCTCGATCTTCCGCAGGTAGTCGTTGCAGGTCTGGTGGCCCAGTCCGCGGGAGCCACAGTGGATCAGGACGACGATCTGGTCCTCTTCGAGCCCGTAGGCCTCCCCCACGCCGGCGTCGAAGACATCCGTGACGCGCTGGACCTCGAGGAAGTGGTTGCCCGAGCCCAGCGAGCCGATCTGGTTCTTGCCGCGGTCCTTGGCCTTCTGGCTCACCTTCTCGGGGTCTGCACCCTCGCGCATCCCCTCATCCTCGCAGTGGCGTAGGTCCTCCTCGACGGCGTGGCCGTTCTCGAGCGCCCAGTCGACGCCTCGAGCCAGAATTTCGTCGACGGCGTCGATTCCGGGCTCGACGATGCCGCCGCCGCCCAGCCCCGACGGAATATTCGCGAAGAGGGAGTCGACGAGTTCCTCCTCGCGGCCCTGGATCTCGTCGTATGTCAGGTTCGTCCGCATCATCCTGACGCCGCAATTGATGTCGTAGCCGACCGCTCCCGGCGAAATACAGCCGTCTTCGGCGTCGAGTGCACCTACCCCGCCGACGGGGAAGCCGTACCCCTGATGCGTGTCCGGCATACAGATCGCGTGGTTGGTGATGCCGGGCAGGTGGGTCGTGTTCGTGATCTGCTCGAGGCTCTTGTCCTCCTTGATCTCTTCGAGCAGCGCTTCGCTCGCCAGCACTCGTGCGGGGACGCGCATGTCGCCCTCCTGTGGGATCTCCCAGACGTGCTCGCGCACCCGCTCTAACGTGATGCCGTTCGCGTCGAAGGTGGTCATACCCGAAAGTCGAACCCCGGCGATGAAAGATGTTCGTCTTACCAGCGACCTCGAGAGACCGTCTCACTGACGGATTGGGACGACGACTGGACCCGATGCAAGCAGTTGGGTCTCGGATTAGACATCGAAAACGACGTACGCTTCCCAGCTGCCGGGCTCGCCCTTACCGACGCGCTCGAGGCGCATCTCCGAGTAGGTCACCGCCTTCACCTCGCGGGCGTCGACCGCTGCGAGGGGGACGCCGCGGGCGCTGGCCTCGAGGTGCCAGTCGTCCGGTTTGCCGTCCGCGCTCGATCCGTCGGCCGACGCCGGTCCCGCAATCGAGTCGACGCGGTGGTCAGCGGGGAGTTCCGCTCGGGTATCCCGCAGGTAGATCAGTTCGTCGAGGTAATCGAACAGGAGCGCCTCGCGGCGCTCCGCGGTCACGGAGAGCGAAAAGCGGTCACCGGTCTCGGCCGGTATCTCGTCACACGACGCGGCCGCGAGGCCGTCGGCCACCGCGGCGAAGACCGACTCGAGCGAGTCGCCGGTCGCCGACACCGCGATGTCGGCCGTGTGGTCGCGTAGTTCGAACCCCATTTGGGTGCCTCTTTTCTGCCGTGACTCCTATGCCCGTCGTTTCTGACGCGACCCGGCGAATCATGTGATCGCAAAAACAAATCGACCGCACATGTCGTCTCTGTCTGACGTTCCGGAGGATCGACTGCCGGTGGAATTATATTGACGACGGTGGTAGGCCACGGTAGTGAGCGTCAACATCGACAGTCGCGTCGTCGCCCCGGGGAGCGACGATTTCGTCGACGAAGCCTGGCAGCTAAAGGAGGAGATCAATCGTCAGGAGGATGTGCTCAAGCAGCGACACGATTTCTTTACTGACGCGTATCGTCGGTCGACAGTCCACTGTTACGTTCAGGACGGCGAACTCATCGGATTCGCCGCCGTTCGACGCGACGGCTACATTCTCTTTCTGGCGGTCTCCCCCGGGTTCCGCGGCGAGGGGATCGGGAAACGACTCGTCGCCCACGTGGCCGACGACCACGACACGATCACGTGTCACGCCCGCACGAGCAACGAGAACGCGTTGCAGTTCTACGAACACCTCGGCTTCGAGATCAAGCGCCGGATCGACAACTACTACGAGGACGGCGGTGACGCCTATTACCTGAAACTCGGCGCCGATGTCGGCCTCGCCGACCGAATTTCCGACCTGATCCGTCGGTGAGTCGAGTCGACCGTCGCGTTGTCGCGAGACGATGAGTCGCGACGCCGACCCATTCGGCAGGGTTATACACCACCACCGACGACTACCCGAAGCGCATGGAGGAGCGAACGAGGGCCTATCTTCGGGGCCGGTTCCGCGATCACTATCGACGGACAGCGATCACGCCGCCGCCCGCGGCCAACGAACGCGAGTGGGGCTTTATCCCGTGGACGGAGGGCCCGGACACGACCATGGTCCGCCACCGTTCGCTGCTCGAGCTGGGCGACCTCTCGGAGTTTCTCGTCCGGAAACGCCCGCGCCACGTCTACTTCTCGGCGGGGCGCTTTCGCGATCCGGGCGCGAGTTCGATGCACGAGAAAGACTGGCAGTCCGCGGACCTCGTCTTCGACCTCGACGCCGATCATCTGCCGGGTGTCACGCTCGGCGAGGACAGCTACGCCGAGATGCTCGCCCAGTGTAAGGACGCCCTGCTCCGACTACTCGATTTCCTCGAGGACGACTTCGCCTTCGAGGACCTCGAGATCGTCTTCTCGGGCGGCCGCGGCTATCACGTCCACGTCCGCGACGCGAACGTCTTGGACCTCGATCGGGAGCACCGGCGCGAAATCGTCGACTACGTCCGGGGCATCGGCCTCGAGTTCGACGAACTGATCGAGACCGAGACCGTCGCCGGGTTGGGACGGAAGACGCCGACGGAACGCCGAACGCTGCGGGTCGAGGGCGGCTGGGGGGCTCGCATCCACGACCACTTCATGGCCTTCATCGACGAGTTGCTCGCGGCCGACGAGGACGACGCCCTCGAGCGACTGCAGGCGTTCGACGGCATCGGCGAGGGGAAGGCCCAGGCCACGCTGAACGCGGCCCGCAACAATCGGGAGCAACTCGAGGCGGGCAACGTCACCGTCCACACCGCGGTCGCGCAGTTGGCCGAGCGGTTCGCCGGCGAGGCCGTCGAGCGGGACAACGCGCCGATCGACGAACCTGTCACCACGGACACGAACCGACTCATCCGCCTCCCCGGCAGTCTCCACGGCGGGAGCGGGCTGAAGACGGTGCGACTCGAGCGCGACGAGATCGCGGATTTCGACCCGCTGGTCGACGCCGTCCCCGAGACCTTCGTCGGTCACGAGATCACGGTCGACGTCAGCGACGGCGGCGAGGTCGAACTCGGAGGAGATACCTTTACGGTCTCCGAGGGTGACCAGTCACTACCCGAGTACGTCGCCGTGTTCCTGATGGCACGCGGCCGCGCCGAGAAGGAGAAAGAATGAACCTCGACGAACTGCGTTCGGTCCAGAGCAAGGAGCGCCAGAAGGACAGCCTCCAGAACCTGCGTCCCTCGTTCTATCAGGAGGTCGGCGAGTACATCGCCGATCTCGAGGACGAACGCGACCGCGTCGCCGAGCAGGCCGAGGACCCCTTTTCCGCGCCCGAGGTCGGCCGGCTGACCGACGAGATCGAGACCGCCAAGGACGTCGTCGAAGCGATCTACGAGCGCCGGATGGGCAAACTCGTCAAACAGGCCAGCCTCGCCGCGGCCGGAATGGCGGCCGACGACGAGGGGCTGACCGCCGAGGAGGCCGACCTCTTCGACGATCTGGTCGACCGCATCGGTTCGAACAAGAGCCGGGTGCTCGACGTCCTCGAGGGCGTCGAGGGCGCGGCCACCGACCCCGACGCGGGGTCCGACGCCGCGGCCGGTGGACCCGGCGCCCGCGAATCCCGTCCCGACGACCCGTCACCGTCCGGCGCGGCCGGGGACGAGACTCCGCCGGCACCGCCCGAGGAACCGGTGGGGGCCGGAGCCCCCGAAGCGGGCGGGAAACCGGGGGCGGACGGCTCGAGCGCCGTCTCCCCCGCCGACGTGATGGGCGGAGAGGGGCCGTCGGCGGACGCGCCGGAGGCGGACGCCGTCGACGGGAGCGAGCCGGCCGATCCGGCGAACGGTCCACCGGACGGCTCTGGCGACTCACAGGGCGACAGTGTACCCGACGGGGCCGCTGGGCCGGACTCCGACCCGGTCCCGCCGAACCCCGACGCGGATCCAGCGGCCGGCGAGCAGGACGCCGGTGCAACCGCCGATGTCGATCGGACGACGGTTCGGATCACCAGCGACATCGGCTCGATTCTCGGCGTCGACGACCGCGAGTACACGCTGACGAGCGACGACATCGTCACTCTTCCGGAGCAAAACGCGGCTCCCCTCGTCGAACGGGAGGCCGCCGAACGGCTCGAGTGAGTCGGCCTCGACCTACTCGCCGTTTTCTCAACCCCGCTCGGTTTCCGTTCTCGAACTGTGTCCCTCGGACGCGGAGCCGCGTGAAATCGCAACG
Source organism: Natrinema versiforme (assembly GCF_005576615.1). Taxonomy (NCBI): domain Archaea; kingdom Methanobacteriati; phylum Methanobacteriota; class Halobacteria; order Halobacteriales; family Natrialbaceae; genus Natrinema; species Natrinema versiforme. The sequence continues at coordinate 1,769,019 of NZ_CP040330.1, read as the reverse complement.
TATACGGTAGCGGTCACTAACTCGCATCCATGCTCGATGTCGGCGACGAAGCGCCGGAGTTCGAACTGCTAAACCAACACGGAGAGACGGTCAGCCGCTCCGATTTCGAGGGGAAGCGGCTCGTCGTTTACTTCTATCCTCGCGCCAACACGGAGGGCTGTACCACCGAAGCTTGCGGGTTCAACGACGCGCTGTCGCAGTTCGAGGACCGCGACGTTTCCGTCGTCGGTATCAGCGACGATCCCGTCGACGACATCGCCGACTTCGCCGACGACTACGACCTCGCGTTCGATCTCCTCTCCGACGAGTTCGGCGAAGTCGCGACGCTCTACGAGTCCTACGGCGAGAAGCAGCTGTTCGGGAACACCTTCGACGGCGTCTTCCGGAACACCTACGTCGTCGGTCCGGACGGCCGGATCGAGGCGGTCTACGAGGGCGTCTCGCCGGACGGCCACGCCGACGGTGTCCTCGCGGACCTCGAGCCGGCGGACATCGCCCACTGACGGGGAGCAGCCCGCGTTCCGTTCCCGTCCGTTACCCGTTCGATTCCCCCTCGGAATCGGTCGGGCCCAGAACGCGAACGCAACCGCGGTCGGAAACGCGGAGCAGGTACTCGTTCAGAGATAGTTCGACGGTAACGCCCGCGTCCTGCCGATTCTCGTCCATGAGCGCGTCGAGGGCCTCGGGATCGACGTGGTCGTACAGCGTGAATCCGTGCTCGGTCGTACATTCGATCGGATCGGTATCGAGCGCGGCAGAAATTGCGTAGACGACGGCGATGCTGGCCGGCGTCGTTTCGTCGTGGGACCGTTCAACGAGGATCGGTCGCTCGTCCGAGGGATCGCGATCGGGTCCGGGCATTATCCGCTCGCCCTCCTGCATCTCTCTCGTCGATCGTCGATTCCCCCGCCCCGGTCGATCGGTTGTCCGACCATTACCAGTGGTAGCTGATCATTCACTACGAAGCTTTGGCTTGAATAGGAGAGTTCGATCGACGTACCAGTGGTGTCACGCCGGTCGTGACACGCGCAGTCCGCCGATTCGAGTAAGGGGATACTACTCCCCGTTCGCCGGGCGCACGTCCCGATTTTACCGGACTGAAGAAGTGGAATACCTTTTCCGTATTTCGCACCGATTACCCCCACACTATGGCTCCCTCAACGAGCGGTCGGTTCACCCATGTCTGAAGCCGATGCCATCGAAGCACTGGAGGAGCTGGGGCTTCGCACCTACGAGGCCCGGTGCTTCGTGGCGCTGACGCAGCTCTCTGAGGGAACGGCGAAGGAAATCAGTCAGGTCGCCGACGTTCCCCAGTCGCGCGTCTACGATGTCGTCGACCAGTTACACCGCCTCGGCCTCGTCGACATCCAAGAGTCCGACCCGCGAAGATATGCCGTCGTCTCCGTGGACGTCGCCCGGAAACGGCTCCGACAGGAGTACCGCGACCACCTCGAGACCGCGACGACGAACCTCCGTGAACTCGAGCGGCGGACGACCGACGACGACGGTGTCTGGAAGGTCGCCGGCCATCAGGACCTGTGCAATCGGACGGCCGCGGCCGTCGAGGACGCGACGAGCGAGATCTACCTGCTCGCGGCGGACGCGGACCTGCTCGAGCCCGCCCTCCTCGAGCGACTCGCCGCAGCGCACGACCGAGGCGTCGCGGTGTTCGTCGAGGTGCCGTCGACATCGGCCCGGGGTACCGTTCGAGAGGCCGTCCCGACGGCTCGCGTCTCCGTCACCGACTTCGCGTTCGATTCGCAGGGGCCGGCGGATCGGTCGCTAGGCCGTCTCCTGCTGGTCGATCGGGAGACGGTCGTGTTGAGCGCGCTGACGGAGGGGATCGTCCCGCGGGAAACCGCGGAGACCGGGATCTGGGCCAGCGAACGCGGCCACGGCCTGATCGTCTGGTTTCGATACGTTCTCGAGGAGCGGCTGGCGACGGTCGAGTTCGAAACCGGCGATCCGGTCGAGCCGCGCGATCCGAACGCGGAGTGTACAGCCTGCGAAGAATAGGGAGCGAAGACGTTTCCGACCCGGTCAGCGGTCCGGGCGTGGTGACAGCGGGCGGCGACCTTACTGGAAGGTCCGTCCGAGCTGTTCGTCCTGTCCGGGCTCGGCCTGCTGGAACTCCTCTTCGAGGTCCTCGTACTGCTCGCGGGTCTCGGGGGTGACGCTCGGGTTGACCTCCTCGAGCGCCGTCTCGAAGTGTTCGCGGCTGATGCGAACGTTGCCGATGGTGTCGCCCATGTCCTCGGGGTCGACCGAGTTGATGAACTCGCGGCTGGCGGCCATCGACGCCTCGCGGCAGACCGCTTCGATGTCGGCACCGACGTAGCCGTCCGTCCGACTGGCCAGCCACTCGAGGTCGACGGATTCGGCCAGGGGCTTGTTGCGGGTGTGGACGTCGAAGATCGCCTTGCGCGCGTCCTCGTCGGGGACCGGCACGTGGACGTGGCGGTCGAGCCGTCCGGGACGGAGCAGGGCGCTGTCGATCAGGTCCGGCCGGTTGGTCGTGGCGATCACGACGACGTCCTCGAGTTCCTCGAGGCCGTCCAGTTCCGTCAGGAGCTGGGAGACGACGCGTTCGCCGACGCCGGAGTCGCCCTGCCGCTGGCCGCGTTTGCCCGCGATCGAGTCGATCTCGTCGAAGAAGATCACGGTCGGTGCGTTCGACCGCGCCTTCTCGAAGACTTCGCGGACGCCCTTCTCGGACTCCCCGACGTACTTGTTCAGCAGTTCGGGGCCCTTGATCGAGATGAAGTTCGACTGGGCCTCGTTGGCGACGGCCTTGGCGAGCAGGGTCTTCCCGGTGCCCGGCGGGCCGTACATGAGGACGCCCTTGGCGGCCTGCATGTCCATCTGCTCGAACACCTCGGGGTAGTCGAGCGGCCACTGGATCGTCTCGCGCAGTTGCTCTTTGGTGTCGCCTAAGCCGCCGACGTCGTTCCACGTGACGTCGGGGACTTCGACGAAGACCTCGCGCATCGCCGAGGGCTGGATGCCCTTGAGCGCCTCCTTGAAGTCGCGTTCGGAGACTTCGAGTGAGTCGAGCACGTCGGCGTCGATCTCCTCGGACTCGAGGTCGAGTTCGGGGCGGATGCGCCGGAGCGCGTTCATCGCGCTTTCGCGTGCGAGCGACTCGAGGTCGGCACCGACGAAGCCGTGGGTGTTCTCGGCGTACTGATCGAGGTCGATCCCCTCGTCGAGGGGCATCCCGCGGGTGTGGACCTGCAGGATCTCCTTGCGGCCCTCCTTGTCGGGGACGCCGATCTCGATCTCGCGGTCGAAGCGACCGCCGCGCCGGAGCGCGGGGTCGATGGCGTCGACGCGGTTGGTCGCGGCGATGACCGTGACGCGGCCCCGTTCCTCGAGGCCGTCCATCAGCGAGAGCAGTTGGGCGACGACGCGTCGTTCGACGTCACCGCCGGCCTCCTCGCGCTTTGCCGCGATGGAGTCGAGTTCGTCGATGAAGATGATCGAGGGGGCGTTCTCCTCGGCCTCCTCGAAGACCTCGCGGAGTTGCTCTTCGGACTCGCCGTAGTACTTCGACATGATCTCCGGCCCGGAGATCGTCTCGAAGTGAGCGTCGATCTCGTTGGCGACGGCTTTCGCCATCAGCGTCTTCCCGGTGCCCGGCGGGCCGTGCAGGAGCACGCCCTTCGGCGGCTCGATGCCCAGCTGCTGGAACAGCTCGGGGTGGCGCATCGGCAGCTCGATCATCTCGCGGACCTGATCGAGTTCGTCGTCCAGACCGCCGATGTCCTCGTAGGCGACGTTCGGGACGCCTTCGGCGGACGCACCGCCGCCGGACTGGACCTGTTCGGCGGGCGTCTCGGAGATCTCGATGCTCGTCGAGTCCGTGATGACGACGGTGCCCGACGGCGAGGTGCTCGCGATCTTCAGCGGCACCGACTGGCCGGAGCTGGCCATGGGACCGAACGAGAGCGAGAACGGTACGGTCTGGCCCTCGGTGACGGCCTGTCCGGACAGCTTGTCGCGGACGAGCGGGCCGATATCCCCGCGAATGCGGAGATTCTGGGGCAGCGCGACGGTGACCGACGTGGCGGGCTTGACGTCTGCGGGCTCGATCGTGACGTTGTCGTCGATCCCGACATCGGCCTCCTGGCGCAGGCGACCGTCGATGCGGACGATGCCGCGTCCTTCGTCTTCGGGGTAGCCGGGCCAGACGCGAGCGACGGCCTGACTGTCTCCTTTCCCCTTGATGACGATGTAATCGCCGTTCTCGAGGTCGAGTTCGTTCATCGAGACGCGGTCGATCGCGGCGAGTCCGCGGCCGGCGTCTTTCTGTTTCAGTGGTTTGACGGTGAGCTTCATAGTTCCTCCTCCAGTTCGACAGTGAGCACGCCGTTTTTCATAAACGTGTGCGCGTCGTCGGCGTTCTCGGGCAGTTCGATTTCGTACTGATCGTCCGCGAGGACGACGATAACGGTCCCGTCGACGACGTCGACGGAGGCGTCGGTCTCCTCGGTTCCGAAGTCGACGGCCATCACCGTACCGTCCTCGTACTCGTATCGGCGGGCCACCTGCCCCTCTTCGCGGGTGAATTGTTCGAGAGTCATGCTGTAACTAACCCAAGGTAAGCACTGCTACTATATAAGCCTTTCTACGGTTAATCGCAGTAAGGCGTGATGGTCACTCACGAGTCCATTGTTCGTAGTTCACAGCGAGAGTATCCGCGCTCGATCGATCGAGCGGTACTCAGTATGTAACCCGGAACGAGCATAGTCCCGTTGCTGGCGTTCTCCAGTCGGCCCGAATCGAGTCTTTATGCCCGCCCCGCTCGTGTCCTTTCGTATGGACACGGTATCACACCACGGACGGGAGACGGCCTACGACGTCGTCGACCGCGGCGGCGACGGCCCGCCGATCTGCTGTATCCACGGCAGCGGCGGCTCGAGCGATCTGTGGACCGGCCAGCACCCGCTGGCGGACCACCACTCGATCGTCTCGGTCGACCTCAGCGGACACGGGGAGTCGGACGACATCGATGCGAGCGCCGGCTACACGACGCTGTCGGCCTACGCCGACGACGTACTGGCCGTCGCGGAAGCGACCGACGCGGAGATCCTCGTCGGGAACTCCCTCGGCGGTGCCGTCGTCCTGCAGATCCTGCTCGAGCGCGACTTTTCCCCTGAGGCGGCCGTGTTGACGGGAACCGGTGCCCGGCTCGGCGTTCTCGAGGACCTGCTGTCGTGGCTCGAGTCGGACTTCGAGCGGGCGGTCGAGTTCCTGCACGGCCCGGATCGGCTCTTTCACGACCCCGATCCCGAGATCCGAGAGCGCTCGATGGAGCGGATGCACGAGTGCGGACAGGCGGTAACGCGGCGGGACTTCCTGACCTGCCACGAGTTCGACGTCCGCGACCGCGTCGGCGAGATCGATATCCCCGTCCTCGCGGTGTGCGGGGAGTACGATCAGCTGACGCCGCCGTGGTTCCACGAGTATCTGGCCGACGAGATCGACGGGGCCGGACTCGCCGAGATCGAGGACGCGGCCCATCTGGCGATGGTCGAGCAATCGACCGCGTTCAACGGGGCCATCGAAGAATTTCTGGCGACCGTCGGCGAGGATCGCAGCCGGGACTGGTACTGAGGGTCGGATGGCCCCCGTTTCCGGACGATGGTCTCAGTAGATGTCCTCGAGGTCGCGCTCCTCGTGGCTGTGTTCGTCCGCGGGGAACTCGCCGGACTCGACCGCCGACACGTACGCGCCGATCGCGGATTCCATCTCCCCGCGGACGTCGCCGAACTGTTTCGAGAACGAGGGCGTCCACTCGCTGAGTCCGATCGCGTCGTCGACCACGAGCACCTGCCCTTCGCAGTCCGGGCCGGCACCGATCCCGATCGTCGGGATGTCCAGTGCCGCCGTCACGTCGGCCGCGAGGTTCGACGGCACGTGCTCCAAGACGAGCGCGAACGCGCCCGCGTCCTCGTGGGCTTCGGCTAACTCGAGGATCCGCTCGGCGGCCTCCTGATCGGTCCCCTGTCGCGGGTAGCCGCCGTACTGATTGACGTGCTGGGGTGTGAGCCCGAGGTGGGCCATCACCGGAATCCCGAGCTGGACCAATTTTTCCGTCAGATCGATGGTGTGGGGGCCACACTCGAGTTTGACCGCGTGGGCGTCCTCCTCTTTGAGCATCCGTCCGGCGTTCTCGACGCTCGCTCGCTCATCGACGCCGACGGAGAGAAACGGCATGTCGGCGACGACGAGGGCGTCGTCGGTCGCCCGCGCGACCGCGCCGGTGTGGCGAGCCATGTCGTCGACGGTCACCGGGAGCGTGTCCTCGTAGCCCAGACTGGTGTTTCCGAGGCTGTCTCCGACGAGGATGATATCGACGCCGGCCTCATCCACGATCGACGCCGTGGGCGCGTCGTAGGCCGTCAGCATCGTGATCGGTTCCTCGCCCGCCTTCGCTCTGAGATCCCGCACGCTAGGCATACCCACAGGTCGGTCCCCCGTGATTAAACCTCGTTGCTCTCCGGCAATCGTCAGCTCGAGCGCCGCGTGCCCTCCTCAGCGCGCCGACCCGGAGAACCCGGCGCGCTTAAGAGGGGCCGGTCGCCATACTCACGCGTGCCAGAACGCGTCGAGACGAGTTCGCCCGACGGGGTCGACTACGGCTGGGTCATGCAGACCACGTTCGTCGCGACGATCCTCGTCGGCGCGCCGCTCGTCGCCGCGCTGTCGACGACCGCGACCCTCCCCACGTGGGCCGACCGCGTCGAGTTCGCGATCCGGGTCGGGGCCCCGGTCTGGTTAGTCACGTCGATCGTGATCTTCGCCTACGCGAAACGAAACCAGACGTAGCCGACTCGGCTGCTCGAGGCCCGACCGAACGTCGACCGACTGCAACGAATTCAAACGCCCGACGGTCCCTCGCCGACGTACTCGAAGTCGACGCCAGCCCGTTCTGCCGTCTGCTGATCGCGCGCGGAGTCACCGATAAACAGCGCTCGCTCGGGTTCGGCCCCGAGTTCGCTTACCGTCGCGAGCAACGGTTCCGGATCCGGCTTCCACGTCCCGACCGAATCCCGGCCGACGACGACGTCGACCGCCGCCGTCAGCGCGTGTTCCTCGAGCGCGATCCGACACGCCCGCTCGCAGTTCAGCGAGCAGACGCCGGTCGGCAGCGACTGCTTGAGGAGGTCGTCGGCGCGGGCGAGCCGGTCGGCGGTCCGCGCGCCGTCGTGTTCGTGGGCGGCGATCGCGGCTTCCACGTCTTCGGCTAGCCCCGCGTTGGCGGCGGCCTCGAGCATGTCCCAGAGCCCGTCGCTGGGCGGGTCGACGGCCGCGCTGTCGTACACCTCGCGGACGTCGACGGCGACGGCGTTCCAGTCGACGTCGAGATCGACGAGGGTCCCGTCGAGATCGTAGACGACGGCGTCGTACTCGGTCACGGCTGCCGATACGGGCGGGGGCAGAATATGAACTTCGGTCACGGCACTCGCTCATGATGTATCGACCGGTCGAGTCGAGCAGTGGTCAGTCCTCGAGCCGAGCGACAGTCATCGAACCGCTGTCGCTCACTCTCAATCCAGCAGTTCCCGGGCGATCACCGTCTTCTGGATCTCCGTCGTCCCCTCGTAGATCTCGGTGATCTTGGCGTCGCGGTAGAGCCGCTCGACCTCGCCCTCGGTGACGTAGCCGTAGCCGCCGTGGATCTGTACCGCTTCGTTGGTCACGAACATCGCCGCCTCGCTCGCGAAGTACTTCGCCATGCTCGCCTCGAGCGCCGCGCCCCCGGCCGCCCGCTTTTGGGCTGCGTCGCGGGTCAGTAGTCGCGCGGCGCGGGTCCGTGTCGCCATCTCCGCGAGTTTGTGCTGGATCGTCTGGATGTCCGCGATCGGGCCGCCGAACTGGTCGCGCTCCTGACTGTAGGCCATCGCTTCCTCGAGCGCGCGTCGTGCGAGCCCGACGGACTGGGCGGCGATGGCGATTCGGCCGCCGGTGAGGATGTGGAACGCGGCCGAGAGTCCGTTTCCTTCCTCGGTGAGCCGGTTTTCGGCCGGAATCCGTACGCCGTCGAAGGTCAGACTCGTGGTGTCGCTCGCGCGCAGGCCGAGTTTGTCCTCTTTCTCGCCGACGGTCAGGCCGTCAGCGTCGCCGGGGACCAGAAACTGCGTGACCGAGTCCGGATCGTCCCGGTCGGTCTTCGCGAAGAGAACGTAGACGCCGGCGCGCTCGCCGTTCGTGATCCACTGCTTCTCGCCGTCGATGACGTATTCGTCGCCCTCTCGAGAAGCCTCGGCTTCTCGAGGGTCAGCCGAGGTTTCCTCGGCGGAGTCGCGTCGCGCCTCCGTCGACATCTCCGCCGGGTTCGATCCCGCGTGGGGCTCCGAGAGCGCGAAGGCACCGACCGGCCGCCCCGCGGCCATTTCGGGGAGCCAGCGCTCCCGTTGGTCCTCGCTTCCGAACTCCGCGATACAGGACGTGGCAAGCGAGTGGACTGACAGCGCCGTCGCCACGGCTAACATCCCGTAGGCCACCTCCTCGTTGACCACGGCGGCCGTCACCGGGTCCGCGTCATAGCCGCCGTAGTCCTCGGGGACCGTCAACCCGGTCAGATCGAGGTCGGCGAGTCCGTCCCAGACATCCTCCGGGAACCGCTGGTCCCTGTCGGCCTCCAGCGCGGTCGGCTCGATCTCCTCGCGCGCGAACTCCCGGACGACATCGCGGACCGCCGCCTGTTCCTCGGTGAGTTCCATGGCGGCCATTCGACGGCCGTGGCAAAAATCTCCGTGTCGGATTCGGTATCGGTCTCAAACGCAGACTCGGCTCAGGCTTGCGTGGGGAACTCAGAGTCCCTCGAGATCGAGCGCCCGAAGTTCGTCACGCAGTTCCGCCGCGCCTTCGTCGTCTTTGAGTCGGAGCGGGCTCCGCAGCGGGCCGGCGTCGAAGCCCCGTATCCGGAGCGCGGTCTTGACGCCGGACATGTACGCGCCGCCGGCCTTGAACGCGTCCCGAACCCGGAAGATCTCGCTTTGCAGTTCTTGCGCGCGGTCCTCGTCGCCCGCGTCGTAGGCCTCGTAACAGTCGACGACGAGTTCCGGGAACGCGTTCGCGACGGCGCTGACCGCGCCCGAACAGCCGACCTCGAGCCCGGTGAAGATCAGCGAATCCGACCCCGCGAGGAAGGTCAGATCGGGGTGGGCGTCGATCCCCTGTGCGAGCCACGGCACGTCCTTGCTCGAGTCCTTGACGCCGGCGATGGTGTCGATCTCGGCGAGTTCGGCGAGGGTATCCAGCGAGAGTTCGTTCCCGGTCTTGCTCGGGATGTGGTAGACATAGACCGGCAGGTCGACGGCCTCGGCGACCCGGCGATAGTGCTCGAGGGCACCCTCACGATCCAGCGGGTAGTAGTAGGGCGTGACGACGACGATACCGTCCGCGCCGACGGACTCGGCGTGCTCGGCGTGGCCGACGGTCTGGTGGGTACTCGGCGCGCCGACGCCGGCGATGACCGGCACCTCGCCGCCGACCTCGTCGACGACCGCGTCGACGACCCGGTCGCGTTCCTCGCCCGACAGCAGCGGGAACTCGCCGTTGGTTCCGAGCGGGAAGACGCCGTGCGCCCCGCGGTCGACGACGAACCGGGCGTGTGCGGCGGTCGTCTCGTAATCGACGGACTCGTCCTCCTGAAAGGCGGTGACTGTCGGCGGAACGATGCCGTGAAGCGACAACGGATCGGCCGCACCGGGGTCGTGATTCGCCATGAACGCCCCTCCGCCGGGCACGGTCAAAAAACGTCCGTCGTCGGCCCACCGTTAGCCTGCCTCGGTCGGGCAGTTGGCCGGAGCCGATCGTCACACGCGGTACTCGGACCGGGTCCGGATCAGTCGGGGTCAGATCGGGGTCGGAGTCAGGGCCGAACCGGTCGTCGGATCAGTCTGGCGTCGCCATCTCGCCCGTCGGCTCGTCTAACTGTTCGCCCGCGAGTACGCGGTTCGCCCGGCGGAGCCGCTCGGAGAGGGCCTGATGGGAGATATTGAGTTCGTTCGCGAGTTCCTCGAGCGAGATCTCGCGGGGAACGTCGTAATAGCCCTGTCGATAGGCCTCGGCGATGGCCTCCTGTTGGGGTTCGGTCAGTGCCGCCGTCGTCTCGAGGTCCTCGTCCTGCCCGGCCTCGACCATGCGCTTGACGTCGATCCGGACGCCGCGCTCTTCGATGTCCGAGACGGCGCTCGAAAGCTCCTCGCGGTGGGGGAAGAGCAGTCGGAGCGTCCACTGGCCGTCCGACACGTGGGCGTCGAGCACCGTCCCGCCGTGTCGGTAGACGCAACAACAGACCGAGCCGACTTCGTCGGTGTACTCGAGCCGGTAGAACAGCTCGCCGTCCTCGGTGTTCTCGAGCAACTGGCGGTGCTCGGCGACGGTCGGATCTCCCTCGAGAACCGGCTCGAGGTCGTCGCGGTCGACGTTCGAAAACCAGACGAGCGGGACCGTTCGGGACGGCCCCTCCGCGACGACGCTTTCGACGCGGACCTCGAGGGCCGGTAGTTGCTGGAAGGTCTCTGCGAGTGCGAACTCGGTCGTCGAAAGCGAAAGTTCTGCGATCGTCGTCATTGGTATCACCTCGTAGCGCTGGCTCGAGTCCGATCCGCGACCGATACAGCCGTGGGAGTGCCGGGACTCGATCGGTATCATAAGTATCCAGCCGATCCGCTCGGTCTCGTCGCGAATGGGCCGCCACAGCGACCGTGAGGCCGCCGCTGACGACCCCGCTCGCTCGGATCGTGCTGATAGAAGGGAAGACTCGAATACGCTTGATGAGCGGGCCTTTGTGTTCCGGCCGTTTAAGTGAGCACGTCACCCCTGGCGACGATCAGAATCCCGTGGCGGAACGGCGATTCAGACGGTCACACTCGGCGTCGTCGGCTCACCCGAGGCGGGCTAACCGATTGAGCGCGTACACCGTCCGGAGCACGTCCACGCTTTTCCCCCGATCGAAGACGAGTTCGTCCGTCTCGAGGACGTGCTCTAAGGTGTCCTGTGAGGCGTGTTCCGGGGCCGCTGCGATCCCGGCGTCGGTGTCGGCGACCCACTCCATGACGCGCAGATCGCTCTTGGAGTCGCCCATCACGAGCGCGAACGGGTCGTCGACCCCCAGCACGTCGAGCGCGCGTTCGACGCCGACGACCTTGTTCAGTTCGAGGCTGCCGATCTCGGCCGCGTCGGCCTCGTAGTAGGCGACATCGATTCGCTCGAGGACCGCCGCGAGTCGCTCGGGTACCCCATTGGTATCGATGTCGGGATACGCGCCTTCGCCCTCGAGGACGGCCCTGATTTCCGGGTCCTGTGCGGCGTAGAACGCGCGGGTCCAGTCGACGACCGTCTCGCCGTCCAGTTCCGCGCCGCCGTTGCCGTTGCTGCCGTCGCCGTCGAGCGTCGTCCCGACGGCGTCCGCGAGCAGATCGATGAGATAGACCAGTGCCTCGTCGATGACCTCGCGAGCGTCCGCGGAGCCGGTCTCGTAGTTGGGCTTCATCGTGACGTTGAACTCGTTGCCCTGCAGGTGACAGCCCCGGCGGAGTTCCTCGGGCGCTTCGGGGAGCACGCGCGAGCGCACGTCGTCGAAGACGGTCCGGATCGACTCCTCTAAGTCCTCGTAGAGCAACTGCTTCGTCTCCGCGCCGTGGCCCGGCGTGAACACGCCGGTTCCCGCCTCGTAGACGATCGAGAGGTCCCCCGAGTGGACGATCTCGCTGCCCAGCCCCTGAATCGCGAACCCCTTGACGTTCTCTAGGGTCTGGCCCGTACAGATGACGATCGGGACCCCGGCGTCGTAGAACTCGGTCAGGAGGTGCAGCGTCTCCCGGGGAATCTCGTTGTCGGTTCCGCCGGCCGAGCGCAGCGTCTCGTCGACGTCGAGCACGAGCACGTTCACCGCGCGGCCGTACTTCGCCTCGAGGTCGAGCGCGGTAAAGGCCTGATCGCGGGTCGCCCGTGCGGCGACCTCTGCGAACGTCTCGCCGGCCGCAAAGGCCGATCGGATCTCGTCCTTTCGCTCCTCGAGTTCCTCGGTCGCCCCCTGCCAGTGCTCCAAGGCGACCCGCGAATCGACGGCCGGGAAGATGTCGACGAACTCCTGGTACTCCCGCAGCGTCTTCGTGTCGTACTCGTCGTAGAGCCGATAGACGAGATCGTATCGTTCCATGTCAGATACAGACAGGGGAAGCCGGATAATCGTTTTCAGTATCGGTCGTCCGACGACGCCGGCGGGCACGGGGCTGTCGAACGGCGGCCCGAATCGCACAGCTATTTACTCGAGTGGGAATAAATATTTAACATCACGGTTCCTACCGGGTGCGTATGAAAGCCATCGCAGTCGCGCCCGGGGCGGGTGTCCCCGAAGTCGTCGAGCGGCCTGTTCCCGAACCATCTCCCGGCGAGGCGCTCGTTCGGATCTGTCGCGTGGGCGTCGACGGGACCGATTACGAGGTCATCGAGGGGTCCCACGGCGGGGTCCCCGACGGCGACGACCGGCTGGTTCTCGGCCACGAGGCCGTCGGCATCGTCGAGGATGCAAATGGGACCGATCTCGAGGAGGGCCAGTACGTCGTGCCGACGGTTCGACGGCCCCCCGCCGGCGTCGAGACCAACGCGTACTTCGAGCGCGGCGAACCCGACATGGCACCCGACGGCGAGTACGTCGAACGCGGGATCGTCGGTGCTCACGGCTTCATGGCGGAGTACATCACGAGTCCGGCTGCGGATCTCGTCCCGATTCCCGCCGACTTAGCCGAGTGGGGATTTCTCGTCGAGCCGATCAGCATCACCGAGAAAGCGATCGAACACGCTCGCGCGACGCGCTCGGCGTTCGACTGGCAGCCCGAGTCCGTCCTCGTCCTCGGCACCGGTTCGCTGGGGCTGTTGACCGCCGCGATGTTCACCGAGACGCTGGGCTACGAACGGGTCTACTGCCTGGGCCGGTCGGACCGGCCGGACCCGACGATCGACATCGTCGAGCAACTCGGCGCGACGTACATCGATTCCCGCGAAACGCCGGTCTCCGAGATCGCGACCGCCTACGAATCGATGGACATCGTTTACGAGGCGACCGGCTACGCGAAACACGCCTTCGAGTCGATCGACGCGCTCGCCCCCAACGGCGTCGCGGCGCTGCTCGGCGTCCCCGGCGACTGGGAGTTCGAGGTCGACGGCGGCCGTCTCCACCGCGAACTCGTGCTCCACAACAAGTCCCTCGTCGGCAGCGTCAACTCGAATCGCGGCCACTTCGAGGCGGCCATCGACACCCTCGCCGGACTCCCCGACTGGGTGCTCGAGGGGATCGTCTCCGGCGTCTACAGCCTCGAGTCGGTCGAGCGAGCGTTCCCGGAAGCGACCGCACGCGTCCCGGCGGGCGGCCGCGGGGCGGCAGGAACCGTGGATGACGACACGACTATAAAAACGGCGGTCGAATTCGAAGGCATATGAAAAACGTCGACGACCTGATCGAGAGTGCGGCCGAGCTCGCGGCCCGGGGCCTCTCGAAGGGCGAGATCGCAGACGAGTTGAACGTTTCTCGAGAGACCGCGAGCTGGCTCGTCGAGCGCAGCAGCACGAGCGCGCAGCCGACCGACCAACCGACGCAGCGACCGGACAACGGCGGGAGTAGCCCGCAGGACATCCACGTCGACTGGTCCGCGATCGGCCGGGACAGCAAGCGGATGAGCCACATCGCGTCCGCGATGGCAGACATGCTCGCCAAACACGGCGACGACGTCGACCTGACGATCGGAATCGAGAAGGCCGGCGGCCCCATCGCCACCCTCGTCGCCCGCGAACTCGAGACCGACCTCGGGACCTACACCCCCGCGAAACACCAGTGGGAGGAGGGCGATATCGACGAACTCGGCGGCACGTTCTCGCGGAACTTCGCCGGCATCCGCGACCGCGAGTGCTACATCGTCGACGACACCGTCACCAGCGGGACCACCATGCGCGAGACGATCGAAGCGATTCGCGCCGAGGGCGGGAAACCGCTCGCTTGCGTCGTCCTCGCGGACAAGCAGGGCCTCGAGGAACTCGAGGGCGTCCCCGTCTACTCGCTGTTGCAGGTCATCAGCGTCGGAAAGGACGAGTGACGACTGATCGCCTGCCGCCAGAACGTGCTGGCTGAAGGCTGAAAGCGCTGGTTGTCAGTTATTCGCTCGAGCGGCCGTCTTCCGGCTCGATGGCCCGCTATCGTCCGGTCAGTTGCCGTTCAAACGCCCGTACCAGAAACAGTATACCTGTCTGTGAGAAATCACGTGTACGCTCCCGACTATGACCGATACCGACCGGACGACAGTGTTGCGGCGGCGATTTCTGGAAACGACGGGTGCGATCGGCTCGCTCGCAGTCGCGGGCTGTTCGCAACTGGACTCGAGCGACGACTCGAATCCGACGCAGGAAAACGAGCGGGACGGTACGGAGACGGGTGACGACCCTTCGCCCGCCGTTTCGGTTCGCGAAGACGTCACGTACGCGGTTCGGGATGCGGGCGAGATGAAACTGGACCTGTACGTTCCGGAACGGACAGAGACCGACGGCGAGCCACCGCTCGTCGTCTACGTCCACGGCGGCGGGTGGGTCTTCGGGACGCGGAAGAACGCCCCGGATCTCGAGCGATACGCCGCCGAGTGGGGCTGTGCGATGGCGAGCGTGAGTTATCGCTTAGCGGTGGTTCCGGACGACGCCGACTTCCCGACCGACGGCATCGCGGACAATCCGACCCCGAGAGGCGTCTTCCCGGACCAGATCGTCGACGTGAAGGCCGCGATCAGGTGGCTCCGCGCGAACGCCGACGAGTACGGATTCGATCCGGACAGCGTGGCGGCGTGGGGCGCATCGGCCGGGGGCCATCTGGCGGCCCTCGCCGGCACCCTCGAGGACATCGAGTCTCTCCCCGGAGATGCCTATCCCGACACCGCAGTCGCGAAAGATGTCGCCCCTGACCAGTCGGGTGCCGTACAGGCGGTCGTCGACTGGTACGGCATCAGTGATATCCTCGAACTCCCGAGCCAACCGGGCGGGCTCGAGTCGTTCCTTTTGGGCGGCGACGTCTCGGAGAATCAGGACAAGGCCAGACGGGCGAGTCCGACGACCTACGTCGATCCGGAGACGCCGCCGTTTCTCGTCATGCACGGCCGCGAGGACCAGGTCGTTTCGATCCAGCAGAGCCGGCTGCTGCTCGAGTCGCTGCAGACGGCCGGCGTCGGTGTGACGATGTACGAACTCCACGAGCTGGGCCACGTCTTCGACGCGGAGTCGGAACGGACGGCGATGGCACAGCTCACGGCGGAGCCGCGTCCCGCACAGACGGTGACCGCGACCGCCCACCTCGAGTCCGGTGGCGAGACGGACGACCTGTTCGGGAGCGTCCCGCCGGCGGGCCCGGACGCGATCGACCGGTTCCTCGAGCGGGCGATCGCGTGAGGCCGTCGTCCGCCCCGCTGCGATCGATGGA
Organism: Natrinema versiforme; assembly: GCF_005576615.1. Lineage (NCBI taxonomy): Archaea > Methanobacteriati > Methanobacteriota > Halobacteria > Halobacteriales > Natrialbaceae > Natrinema > Natrinema versiforme. Next base: position 1,753,547 of record NZ_CP040330.1, on the reverse strand, counting down.
GAAGCGGACACGTCACTAGATCTCCGGTCGCAACTGGGTCCGGGCGACTGGGCGGCGAGATTGCGGTAAAAAAGCCGAAGTGGTCGAAGTCGGCGCCGAGCGGCGTCGGCGAGCGGAACTTAGCCGTGAATGCCCATCGCTTCGATCTGTTCCTGATACCGGTTCCGGATCGTCACCTCGGTCACCTGTGCGACATCGGCGACCTCTCGCTGGGTCTTCTTCTCGTTACAGAGCAGCGACGCGGCGTAGATCGCGGCCGCGGCGTAGCCCGTCGGTGACTTGCCCGAGAGGAGCCCTTCCTCGGCCGTCTTCTCGATGATCTCGTTGGCCTTGGTCTGGACCTCTTCGGAGAGTTCGAGTTCGGAACAGAAACGAGGGACGTACTTTTTCGGGTCGACGGGTCGCATCTCGAGGCCGAGTTCCTGCGAGATGTATCGATACGTGCGACCGATCTCTTTGCGTTCGACGCGGGAGACTTCCGAGATTTCCTCGAGGCTTCGCGGAATCCCTTCCTTTCGACAGGCGGCGTACAGCGCGGATGTCGCGACGCCCTCGATCGAGCGGCCGCGAATGAGGTCTTCCTTGAGCGCGCGGCGGTAGATGACCGACGCGACCTCGCGGACCGAGCGCGGGACACCGAGCGCGGAGGCCATCCGGTCGATTTCGCTGAGTGCGAACTGCAGGTTCCGTTCGCCGGCGTCTTTGGTGCGGATTCGCTCCTGCCACTTGCGCAGTCGGTGCATCTGACTGCGCTTTTTCGAAGAAATCGAGCGTCCGTAGGCGTCCTTGTCCTTCCAGTCGATCGTCGTCGTCAGTCCCTTGTCGTGCATCGTCTGCGTCGTCGGCGCGCCGACGCGGGACTTCTCCTGTCGTTCCTGGTGGTTGAACGCCCGCCACTCCGGGCCAGGATCGATTTGTTCTTCCTCCACGACGAGCCCACAGTCTTCACAGATGAGCTCACCCCGGTCGGAGTCCTTAACGAGATTATCCGATTCACACTCGGGGCAGGCACGTACCCCTTCCTGATCCTCGGTCTCGTCCGTCTCGCGCGTTCGCTCCCGCTGGCGGGTGGACCGTGTCATCGCACTTTTATAGTAGTATCACCACACTATATAAATTTTGGGCGGCGGTTTTGCACCACCGAGAGGTATCCGCCGAAAACAGCGAGTACAAGAGTTGAAGGTCGAGGTTTACGATTCGGTACCGGAAAGTCTTTATACGGATATGGCCGATCACGGAGACGAATGCCGGTTATCGAGTGCGACGTCGAGACGGCTCGCGAACGGCTCGAGGCGGCGGACGTCACCGTCGACTCGGGAAACACTGACCACGAACGCTGGCGAGCGAGCCGCGGCGGCGCAACCGCCGTCGCCTACGACGACAAGGTCGTGATTCAGGGCTCGGACCCGCGGGAGATCGAGGCGCTGCTCCGCGAGGACGGCGGGCGCGCACACGTCTACTTCGACGGCGGCTCTCGCGGGAACCCCGGCCCGGCCGCGATCGGCTGGGTGATCGTCACCGGCGACGGGATCGTCGCCGAGGACGGCGAGACGATCGGGACGGCGACGAACAATCAGGCCGAGTACGAGGCGCTGATCGCCGGTCTCGAGGCCGCTCGCGACTACGGCTACGACGAGGTCCACGTCCGCGGCGACTCCGAACTCATCGTCAAGCAGGTCCGCGGCGAGTACGACACCAACAACCCCGAACTCCGCGAGAAGCGTGTGACCGTCCACGAAATCCTGCAGGCGTTCGACGAGTGGACACTCGAGTACGTCCCGCGAGAGGTCAACGACCGCGCGGACGGCCTCGTCAACGAGGCGCTGGATCAGGCCTAGGGTCGCTCAGACGGAGTCCCGCTGACTCATTCCGGACTGAACGACTGCGGTGCGGGGGCGTGCGCTGTGGCCGGCCGAGCGAGGGCGATTCCCGCCACTCCGAGAGCAGAACACGCGTCTTCAACACCGTTTTCTGCGAATTCGGCCGTTCCGTTTCCTAGTTCACTCGCCAGTCGATCGACCAAATCGGGGTAGAACCAGCCCTCGAGCGAATTCCTGACGCGGAATCGGATCGGCAAGGGCAAAACCGCTCGAGTGCATACGAGTTCCCATGACCGATCCGAACGCGGTAGACGCCGACGCTGACGGCGGTGAATCCAGTGACGTGACGCGACCGTCAGACACCCCTGAGGCGTCCGGCAGCGAGGCCGCTGACGCCGAGACGGACACCGAGAGTGCGGACCTCTCGCGAGGAATCGTCGACGAGGTCGAACGGCTGACTCGACTCGAGCGCAGCGCAGTGGACGAAAACGAAGTCGAGGCCTACGAAGACCGGCGCGACGACCTGCTCGACGAACACGACTTCACGGCCCGCATCCGCGACGACGACGGCGACGATGCGCTCGTACTCCATCCCGCGGAGTGGCACGACGAGGAAAACGGCGTCATCAGGACCGAGCGGATCGACGACATCGACCGCGCGGTCGAAATCCCGCTCGAGGGGACGGCCGATCCGGACGATTGGGAGGCTGTCGACGACCACAACCGGGACCTCGTCGCAGCGGTCAGGGAGGCCCACGGCGATGTCCACGGCGATAACGCCGCCATGCTCGCCGATTTCGCGGGCAATCACTACGCGAAGCCGATCGAATCGCTAACGAGCGAGGAACTCGCGGAGTTCGGCACTGACTACGCGGTTCGGAACGCCTGGCCGTCGGCAAAACAACAGGAAGTGATCGCGGAGTCGATCGAACACGTCTTCGAGACCGCTGGTGAGCCGGTCCCGGAGATCCGGTTCTAGTAGCTGTTGTCGACGATCTCGCTGATCTCATCGGCGCGGTCGTCACTGGTGACGACCTTCGAGAGGGTCCACTGGATGCCGTCGAGGACGGCGTCGTAGCCGTCGTCGGTCAGCGAGTACTGGTTGGTTCGCTTGTCGAGTTCGCTCTTCTCGACCAGTCCGAGATCGACGAGTTCGTCGAGGTTGGGGTAGAGTCGACCGTGATTGACTTCGGTCCCGTAGTAGTCCTCGAGTTCTCGCTTGATCGCCAGGCCGTACATCGGCTCCTTGGCGAGGATAACGAGGATATTGTTCTGGAAGGCTGTGAGTTCGCGTGCAATACTCTGTTCGCCGGTGATTGATTGTGCCTCTGACATACGTATGCAAATGTTACCAGACTATTTAAGACTTGTCAACTATCCCTTCGTATCAGTCGGTCGGACAGGCCGATACCGACCGCTACACCGCCGGACACCGGTGTACGTGCCCGATTCGTGTCTGTCGGTTATCTGGCAACCGTCGCATAGATAGTGACACTCGATTACGAAAGTACTTTTTGATCGACGGTGGATGCTCCGGTACATGGTCAACCTCTGGGAAGACCTCGAGACCGGACCGAATCCGCCAGAAGAGATCTACGCCGTCGTGGAGTGTCTCAAGGGCGAGCGAAACAAGTACGAGTACGACAAGGACGTCCCCGGCGTCGTGCTGGACCGCGTGCTCCACAGCAACGTCCACTATCCGAGCGACTATGGCTTCATCCCGCAGTCCTATTACGACGACGAGGACCCCTTCGACGTGCTCGTCCTCGTCGAGGACCAGACATTCCCCGGCTGCGTGATCGAAGCCCGTCCCGTCGCCCTGATGAAGATGGACGACGACGGCGAGCAGGACGACAAGGTCATCGCCGTTCCGAGCGAGGACCCGCGCTACGATCACATCGAGGACCTCGAGGACATCCCCCAGCAGGAACTCGACGAGATCGACGAATTCTTCTCGAGCTACAAGAACCTCGAAGAGGGCAAGGAAGTCGAGACGCAGGGCTGGGAGGACAAGCAGGCGGCCTACGACGCGATCGAGCACGCACAGGAGCTCTACGACGAGAACTTCTAGAGCCGATCGACGGCAATACGGTCACCGACGGACCCATCGCGTCTGCGGTGGGCTTTTCTCGCGGTCGCCGGCGACTCGAGTGGATTCCCGAGAGTTATCCGCGCCCGTCCGGGACATGCATTATGAGCATGGGTAATTTTATCCCCGAGACGGCCATAGTCGTTCCCGTATGGTAGCACCCGATCCGTCCCCGCGACCGTCATCGTCGGCCGACGACGCAGCCGAATCCGCCGCCGGCATGGCCCACCCCACGGTCGTCCCGGCCAACTTCGACCCCGAGAACTCGGGCGACCGCGACGATTAACTGTCCGCGTCCGCAGACCGTCGGAGAATCCAGTGATCGCCGTTCGTCACTCAGTTCACCGATACTGTAATAAAACATATACCATTGTAGCGCCAGCCGGATGGTAACTTGACGCACGGAGTGTCAGCCGTTCGCAAAACACTATCTCGAAACGAACCTTCTTGTATGCGGTCGAACTACGTCCGTCCATGGGTCTGTTCGATCGATTGCGGGGCGACGGCGACCCCCGGGTCGCATTTATCGGGGTCGACGGCGTACCGTATAGTCTCCTATCGGAGAACGAGGAACTGTTCCCGAACTTCGCTGCGATCGCCGACGACGGGACCGCCGCGGAAATCTCGAGCATCGTCCCGCCGGAGTCCAGCGCCTGCTGGCCGTCGCTGACGACCGGCATGAACCCCGGCGAGACGGGCGTCTACGGCTTCCAGGACCGAGAGGTCGGCACGTACGACACCTACGTCCCGATGGGCCGGGACGTCCAGGCCGACCGCGTCTGGGACCGCGTACAGGAGGACGGCCGCAAGGCCACCGTGATGAACGTCCCCGTCACGTTCCCGCCCCAGCGCGACGTCCAGCGGATGGTCTCGGGCTTCCTCTCGCCCGGCCTCGACAAGGCCGCCTACCCCGACGACGTGCGCGACTACCTCGAGACGCTCGATTACCGGATCGACGTCAATCCGAAACTCGGCCATCAGGAGGACAAATCCGAGTTCATCGAGGACGCCCACGCCACGATCGACGCCCAGTACGAGGCCTTCCAGCACTACATCGAGGAGGACGACTGGGACCTCTTCTTCGGCGTCTTCATGACCACCGACCGGGTCAACCACTTCCTGTTCAAAGACTACGAGCGCGACGGCGAGAACAAGGACGCGTTCATCGAGTTCTACCAGAAGGTCGACGACTACATCGGCCGTCTGCGCGAGTCGCTGCCCGACGACGTCACAATGATCGTCGCCTCCGACCACGGCTTTACCAGCCTCGACTACGAGGTCCACTTCAACGAGTGGCTCCGAGAGGAGGGCTGGCTCTCGTTCGGCACCGACGATCCCGAGGAACTGAACGACATCGCCGACGACACCACGGCCTACTCGTTCATCCCCGGCCGCTTCTACATCAACCTCGAGGGCCGCGAACCCCGCGGCTCCGTCCCCGAGGAGGAGTACGACGCAGTTCGAGACGAACTCAAAGCCGATCTCGAGGCCCTCGAGGGGCCGAACGGCAACAAGGTCGTCGAACGTGTCGTCGAGAAGGAGGAAGCCTTCCGCGGCGACCACGACGACATCGCGCCGGATCTGGTCGCGATCCCGAACAACGGCTTCGACCTGAAGTCCGGCTTCAAGGCCGACTCCGAAATCTTCACCAGCGGGCCGCGAAACGGGATGCACAGCTTCGACAACACGTCGCTGTACATCGACCACCCCGAGGCGACGATCGACGATGCCGACCTGTTCGACATCACGCCGACGATCCTCGACTTGATGGACGTCGACTACAGCCGCGGCGATTTCGACGGCGCGAGCCTCGTCTAAGCGGCGGTCTCGAGCGGCGGTAGGTATTTCTCCGCAGGCAGTTTCGTGCGGATATGAACGACGCCCTGATCGTCGGGAGCAGCCTCGCCGTCGCAATCCTGCTCGGCGGCATCACCGGCACACTCACCGAGAGCGCGGCCGTGCTCGGGATAACGGCGGCCGGAATCGCGATCTATCTGGCCGTCGGCATCGGCCTCCCGCAGTACCTGTTTGCACGCCGGAGCGGGTCGCCACTCCAGTTCGGACTGGCCGTCCTCGCGGTCGGCGCTGCGGCGAGTGTCGTGGTCGCCGGCGTCGCGACGGGCACGCTACACGACGAGTCGGGGCCCGGCTTCGTCGCGATTCTGCTCGTCGCCGTCCTCGGTAATGCCGTCGGTGCCGGCGTCCGCGCGTTCCGGTCCGGCTATCGCTCTGCGTCGTAACCGATCCGCATCGCAACGGAGACTGGACCACACGAATGCGATCCGTGACGCCGCGCCGGCGCGCAACGACCGCGATTCGATCCCGTTTTCCGCCCGGCAACGAACCGCCGTCCATGGACGAAGTCATTCATGCTCGCGGCCACGAGAACGTCAGCGCCGAGCACGCGAGCACCTTCGAAGTGACGACCGATGACTACCTCACTCCCGCGGGCGACTGCATCCTCGCGATCGAGGCCGACCGCACCCCCGCCGATTTCGACCCCGAGTTCGTCGCAGCCTGTCGGGACGAAACGGCGACGATCTCCGTCACCATCGAGGCCGACGGCTACACGGAGACCGTCGAGGGACGCGGTGACCCCGACCTCGAGTTCGAAAACGAGCGCAGCGCGGTCGGGCGCACGAGCGACTACGTCGACGACCGGACGATCGTCGTTGGTGCCGAGTTCGCGGCCGAAGGGTTCGACCGCGATCTCGTCGACGCGCTGGCCGACGGGGCCGAAGCGACGGTGACGATTTCCGTCGAGTGATTCCGTAGCCGGGGACGGCCGCGGGCTCGAGGCCCGGGTTCCGCCGCGGTTTTGACCCCGCGGCCCCTACGCGGCGATATGAGCGACGATCCGGAGCCCGCGGTCAACATCAGCGGCGGGGCGACCGGCGGCGGCGTCGCGGCCGAGTTCGATCCCGCCACCGCGGACACCCGCGCGGAAGAAGTCGTCGACCGACTCGGAGAGCTGTTCTGGCAGAAACAGTACGGCGGCCGGGACGCCTTCACCTGTCTCGTCCGAACGATCCTGAGCCAGAACACCAGCGACAAGGCGAGCCAGCCGGCCCACGACGCGCTGGTCGAGCGGTACGACGGCCCCGATATCGACCTTGCCGAATCGCTCGCGAGCGCCGAGCAATCGACGCTCGCCGAGACGATCAGCGGCGCGGGGCTGTACAACCAGAAGTCGGAGACGCTCATCGACACCGCCGAGTGGGTCCTCGCGGAGTTCGGTTCGGCCGCCGCGTTCGACGCCTTCGTCAAAGACGAGGAGCCGTCGGTCGTCCGCGAGACGCTGCTCTCCGTCCGGGGCATCGGTCCGAAGACCGCCGACTGCGTCTTACTCTTCGCGGGCGGTCGCGGCGGCGTGTTCCCCGTCGACACTCACGTCCACCGGATCTACCGCCGCATGGGGATCGCGCCGCCGGACGCGGACCACGAGGCCGTTCGGGCCGTCCTCGAGCGCGACGTGCCCGCCGAAAAGTGCGGGTTCGGTCACACGGCGACCATCCAGTTCGGCCGCGAGTACTGCAGGGCGCACAAGCCCGCCTGTCTCGAGGACCCGGACGCCTGTCCGATGGCCGATATCTGCGATCAGGTCGGAGTCTATCCCGCGACGGACGAGGTCGTCGATCCCGCTGCCGCTCCCGAGGGCGAGTGACTGCTCGAGGCGGCCAGCGAACGCGGTACTGGCCGTAATTTTACGAGGTGTGACTGTCGCCGACTGGAATTCCGGCTCGCAGGATGCGAATAGAAGAGCGGTTCCGCTACTGCTCCGCGAGCCACTCTAACGCGTCCGCTTCGCTTCCGAACGTCCGGTATTCGAAGTCGGGATCGATCGCGTTCAAACTCGATTCGATGCGTCCCATATCCAGACTCGAGATCGCGGAGTCCGCGTACACGCCGGCCCCTGCCCTGACGCCGTGGTCGATCAGGTTCGGCAGCCAGGTCTCGCCGAGCCACTGCTTGTCCTCCTCTTTGTGCGCCATGAACTCCTCGGTGTTGACGACGTACCGTTCGACGCCCGCCGCTTCGATGACTGCCTCCCATCTGCGGGCGACGGCCCGTAGCTGTTCCCCCGAGAGGTATTCGTTGTACGTGAAAATCGGCACGCCGAGCCGCTCGTCTCGTTCGATCGTGTACTCCTCGGTCTCTTCTACTATTGTCGCGGTCATGTAATACAGCGTTTCTATACGCTGTGTTTAACTGTTCGGACTACTATCAGATGTGAGACGCTCGTCGCCCGTGCGGAGACTCCCGATATCGAAATCAGTGTCGACACGAACGATCCGGAGAGGGCGAGCAAACTCTACAGCAGCGGTACGGGTTCCGTCCGCGTGTAGCCGAGAGTCGCCGACCGCCTGACGATGCTCTCCTTCTTTCACGAGGACGCGATGACGCTTCGAGGAGATCCGTCACACTCGAACACGGGTCGCGGAACTCGACGGTCGGTCGCTAGCCTTATCCAACCGTTCTCGATACATTGAAATAATGGTCGACTTCACGGCCGCCGAACGGGACGCGGTGTACAAAACGATATACGCTCGGCGCGACATCCGGCAGTTTCGCGACGAGCCGATTCCGGACGACGTTCTCGAGCGAGTCATTGCGGCCGCCCACCACGCGCCGAGCGTCGGCTTCTCGCAGCCGTGGGACTTCGTTGTTGTCAGGGACGAGGGGACGAAAGCCGATATCGCCTCGATCGCGGAGCGAGCGATCGCGGCCGCCCGCGAGGGCTACGAGGAGCCGAAGCGGGCCGCGTTCGCCGACCTGAAACTCGAAGGGATCCGCGAGTCGCCGGTCAACGTCTGCGTGACCTGCGATCCGACGCGGGACGCGCCCCACGTGCTGGGACGGAGTTCGATGAAGCGAACCGACGTGTACTCGACGTGTCTGGCCGTCCAGAACCTCTGGTTGGCCGCTCGAGCGGAGGGCGTCGGCGTCGGGTGGGTGAGCGTTCTTTACCCGTACGAAGTACAGGAGATATTGGGCATTCCGCCCCACGTCAAGCCGGTTGCGTACCTCTGTCTGGGGTATCCGGCGGACGGTTTCCCTGACGAACCGGTCTTGCAACAGGAGGGCTGGCGTGACCGGCTCGATGCGGACGCCCTCGTCCACGAGGAGCGGTGGAACCCGGACCGTACGCCCGTGGCCGATCGCGACCCGACGGCGGAGTCGGCGGAGTCGTCGTGATCGGCGACCGACTGCGACCGCGACGGGTTCAGCGCGTGGTCTCGGGGGCGAAACGGACGCCGGATGCACGGAGAGTAGACAGACATGCGAGTGGTTCACAACGAGGCGTTCGTTCGCTCGTGCGGCCGAGCCGATCCGAGTCGCTGCTCGAGGAGACTGACCGCTGATTCGACGCTGTTACCCTCGATACGGCATGGGTTTCCGTTCCATTATTTCGGACGGAAAGTCGAATCGCGGAGGAGATCGATCCAGCTGCAGTCGGGATCTTCGAATCACTATGCACGATTCGTGATACGTTTTCCTGACTTCACAACGGTTATATGTCGGTATCGGGGTACACCCGGGGTACCAATGCCTGCAGGCCCAGATCGGGATGCAGAGACGAGCGGGTGCGAGTCGAAGTCACCGTCGCCGAGCGAGCGAGCGCGCAACGCCGTCTCGCGCCGACGGCTGTTGTCGGCGACGGCGGCCGGCTCGGCGACCGCCCTCGCCGGTTGTACCGAACTGCTCTCCAGCGGGAGCGACGATCCGCTGCGCGTCAGCGTCTGGAGTGGAAACTACGCCGATCGATTCGAAGAGTCGGTCGTCTCGAGATACGAGGACGAGTTCGACGCGGAGATCCAACTCGAGCCGGGGTGGAACAACATCCTCAGCGACATTCAGACCGCGCCGGACGACGACCCGCCGTACGACGTGACGATCACGGAAGGGAACTTCTACTACTACGGCCGACAGGACGATCTCTTCCACGAGATCAGGACGGAGAACGTTCCCAACTTCGACGAGGTCATCGACTACTACGCGGAGTTCCGGAACACGGAGTACGGAATGCCGGTCGACGGTGCCCCCTGTACCATCATCCACCGCGAGGGGATGGATTTCGAGCCGGACTCCTGGGCCGACCTCTCCGCTCCGGCCGTCGAAGACAGCAACGGAATCGGCGTCGATACCGGCTTCTGGTGGTACCCGATGTACGCCGCCGCCGTCGGCATGGACGACCGGGAACTCGGCGAAGAGATGCACGACGCGGCCCTCCACGACGATGTCCTCGAGACCGTCCGCGAGTGGCCCGTCGAGAGCTGGGCGAGCTCCGGCGAGGACGTCTGGCAGGCGTTCCAGAACGACGTCATCGACGTCGCCCAGTGGTACTACGAGCAGACGGAATACGACATCGACGACTACGACGGCCTGACTCACACCATGCCGGAGCAGACGACCGGCTACCTGAACCACTGGTGTGTCGTTGAGGGCACCGACAAGCGCGATCAGGCCGAGGAGTTTATCAACTTCCTTATGGATTCCGAGGTCCAGACGGCGTGGTCCGAGGAGATGCCCACGCTGTTCTGTAACGAGAACACCGAGTACGCCGGAGATCTGGCCGACGACCTGCCGAGCAACAGCGAGGAGGCACGGAACATCGCCTTCCCGGACTGGGAGTTCCTCGCGGAGCACAGCGGCGACCTCTCCGACGACTTTACCCAGATGCAGTCGAACGCCTAACGGGTCGCCACCGCCACAACATTCATGTCTGAAATCACGCTTGCCGGACTCGAGAAACGGTACGGAGACACGCTCGCCGTCGAGGATGTCTCGGTGACGATCGACGACGGCGAACTACTGTGCCTGCTCGGGCCCAGCGGCAGCGGTAAGTCCACGACGCTGCGGATGCTCGCCGGCCTCGAGACGCCGACCGACGGCGAAATACGCATCGGCGACGAGGACGTGACCGACCGTCCCGCCTACGAACGCACCACCGCGACGGTGTTCCAGGACTGGGCGCTGTTCCCCCACAAGACGGTCCTCGAGAACGTCGCATTCGGGCTGAAGATGCAGGGCATCGGGAAAGACGAGCGCCGCGAGCAGGCCCGCGAGATGCTCGAACGCGTCCGGATGGCCGAGTACGCCGACGACGACCCAATGAACCTGAGCGGCGGGCAGAAACAGCGCGTCGCGCTCGCACGGTCGCTCGCCGTCAACCCCGACGTGTTGTTGCTCGACGAGCCGCTGTCGAACCTCGACAAGCGGCTCAGCGAGGACATGCAGATCGAACTCCGCGAGATCCACGAGGAACTCGAGGAGACGTTCGTCCACGTCACGCACGACCAGGACGAGGCCTTTACCCTCGCCGATCGGATCGGCATCATGGCCGACGGGAACCTCGTGCAGGTCGGCGAGCCGAACGAGGTCTACGAGAACCCGAAGAACCGGTTTATCGAGGGCTTCCTCGGCGATACGAACTTCGTCGCCGGCGAAGTCGGGCAGACGACGGCGGAATCGGTCCGCGTCGAAACCGAACTGGGTCGTGCGGTCGTCCTCCCGACGACGGACGACGGAGATGCGGACGCGCTCGCCGATGGCGATTCGGTGGATCTGTCACTTCGTCCCGAAGTACTCTCGATCGAGCCGGCGGACTCGGGTGCGTCCGACGGCCCAGAGGCACAGCCCGTTCGCACCGACGGGAGTACGAGGAACGCCGTCGTCGGCACGGTCGAGAACGTCCTCTATCGAGGCTCGACGGTTCGCTACTCCGTCGCAGTCGACGGCACCTCGGTGTTCGTCGAACGAACCGTCGCCGACTCCGGCGCGTTCGACGCCGGCGACGAGATCCGGATTAGCTGGGACGGCGCGGACGTCCTCGCGTTCCGCGACGACGGCTCGAGGGTCGACCTGTAACGATGTCCGGAACGCAATCATCCTCATCGCTTCCGGCCCCGATCGCGCGACTCTGGGAGCCGCTGCGGGAGCGGTCCCGCTCGAACCGGGCGCTGCTGTTGATGGCACCGCTGCTGGTCTTTGAGTTGCTGCTGTTCGTCGCGCCGTTTCTGATCCTGCTGCGGATCAGTCTCACGGACGGGTCACAGGATCTCCGCTACGCCCCGGGAACGTGGTCGATCTCCGGGTACACCGAGGTGTTTACCACCGACGTACTGCTAAACGCTATCACCTACTCGATCAAGCTGGGGCTGGTAGCGACGGCCATCACGGTCGTGATCGCGACGTTTTACGCCTACGCGATCTGGCGAGCCGAGGGCGTCGTCAAGTCGGCGCTGCTGTTCTCGGTCATCTTGCCCCTGCTGACGACGCTCGTCATCAAGACGTACGCGTTCTGGCCGCTGCTCTCGCCGAACGGAACGGTCAACGGGATACTCACCTCGTTGAACCTGGTTTCGGAGCCGATCCAGTTCGTTCCCGGGACGGTCGGGATGGTCGTCGGCCAGGTCTACATCGTGTTGCCCTACGCCGTGCTGGCGATCTACAGCGTCCTGTCGACGATGGACTGGGGAATCGTCGAAGCCGCCCGCGACCTCGGGGCGAGCCGACCGCGCTCGGTCCTCGAGGTCGTCGTACCTCAGGCGATGCCCGGCATCATCGTGGCGACGGTGATCTCCTTCGCCTGGAGCGTCGGGGCCTACGCCGCGCCGGGGCTCCTCGGCGACGGACAGAATCAGGCCAAGGCGTTCGCGCTCGTGGTCGAGAAGCGGTTGTTGTCGAACCCCCAGTGGGAGGTCGCGACCGCGTACGCGGTCGTCATGTTGCTCCTGATGCTCGTGAGTATCGTCCTTCTCACTGTCACACTCAACCGATTTGGAGGTGAGTTCGAATATGCATAGAGAGCGACTCGAGAACGTCGTCTTCCGGGCGGGCTATCTGGCGATCCTGACGTTCATGCTGTTGCCGCTGGTCGTGGTCGTCGTGACCTCCTTTGCGGAGTCGGGGAACCTCGCCTTCCCGCCCGAGAACTACTCGCTGGTCCACTACCGCGCGTTCTTCGAGGAAACGCGCTGGCTGTCGGCGTTCGATAACAGCCTCCTCGTCGGCGTCGGGACGACGGTCGTCGCGACGACGCTCGGCGTCACGGCCGCCTTCGGGCACGAAATCGACGACGGCCGCGCCGGACAGGCGCTCGCGCCGCTCGTCCTCGTCCCGCTGCTGATCCCGCCGATCATCCTCGGGATCTCGATGCGCGTCTACTTCGTCAGAGCCGGCCTCGAGGCCTCGTTCCTGAGCCTCGTCCTCGCGCACACGCTGTGGGCGACGCCGCTCGTCTACTTCGTGATGCGGTCGGTGTTCAGCCGGTTCGACTGGCAACTGCTCGACGCCGCGAAAGACCTCGGCGCGGGGCCGATCCGGTCGTTCGTCTACGCCGTCCTCCCCAACGTCAAACACGGGATCTTCGTCGGCGCGCTGCTCGCCTTCATCATCAGCCTCCAGGAGTTCGTGATGGCGCTGTTCCTCTCGAGTCGCAGCACGGAGACCATCCCGGTCGTCGCGTGGACCGAGATCCGGCAGTCGCTGGATCCGATGGTGAGCGTCGTCTCGACGTTCCTGATCGTCATCTCGCTCATCGCGATCGTGATCGCGACGATCGCCACGAACCTGGACTGGCTCTCGAAACAGCTGTCCTGAGCGGCTCGTCCCGTTCGGTTCTTTCTTCGACGGTCTCTCACCGACCCGAGGATGCGGTAGCATAGTGAAACCGAACAGCCGGGTGAATTCTGGGGCAGTGACTACGAATAGTGCAACGGCTACGCAGTGCAGTGGCCGTCTCGAGGGCTCGCCGACTCGGCGAGCCCTCGAGTCACGGGGGAGGGCAGGCGACCGCGCGGCGCGCGAACCTGCGCGCCGCGCTGCGGTGCGATCCTGGTGGACTGAAAGGGCGAGCGGTGCGAGGTCGCGCAGCGACCTCGAGGTGGAGCGGCGAAGCCGCGGAACGAGCGACGCCAGTCGCTCGCGAGGGTGCTCAAAAATCGCTCCGCGACTTTTGGCATCTCGAAAACGCTTCGCGTTTTCGGAGACTTTTACAAGAAGCGGAAGGTCTCGAGGTTCTTCGGCGCGAAGGTGCGCATGTCGTAGTCGTGGTACAGCGCCGATGAGAGGTCCTGCGTGGAGCGCTCGTCGCCGTGGACACAGAGCACCTTCTCGGGGCGGGGATTCATCGTTTTGACGAAGTTCTCGAGGCCGGCGCGGTCGGCGTGGCCGGAGAAGCCGTCGACGGTCTCGACGTCCATGTTCAGCGAGAGGGTGCCGCGGCCGCCGCCGTTGCCCATGGCACCGACTTCGCTGGTGGGGATCTCGTCCCAGCCGTTCTGGATGCGCCGGCCCAGCGTCCCCTGTGCCTGATAGCCGACGAAGACGAGCGTCGAGTCCGGATCGGGACCGATGTGGCCGAGCCAGGACATGATCGGACCGCCGGTGACCATCCCGGAGGTCGAGAGGATAATGCAGGGTTCGCCGTCGGCGACGTCCTGTCGCTCCTCCTCGCCGCCGTCGATGTGGTTGAACTCCTCGGCGAGGAAGGGGTTCTCGTCCTCGTGGAAGATGCGGTCGCGCAGGTCGTCACGCAGGTATTCGGGGTAGGTGGTGTGGATCGCCGTCGCCTCCCAGATCATGCCGTCTAAGTGGACCGGCATCGAGGGGATGTCACCGTTGCGCATCGCCTCCTCCAGGACGAGCATGATCTCCTGTGACCGGCCGACTGCGAAGGCGGGAATGACGACTTTGCCGTCCTGCTCGTAGGTCTCGTTGATGACCTCCTTGAGTTTCTCCTCGGAGTCCTGCTGGTCGGTCTGGTAGTCGTTGCGACCGCCGTAAGTCGACTCGAGGACGAGCGTCTCGACCCGCGGGAAGTCGTTGACCGCGCCGTTGAACAGGCGGGTGTCGTCGTAGTGAATGTCACCGGAGAAGGCCACGTTGTAGAGGCCGTCGCCGATGTGGAAGTGCGAGACGGCCGAGCCGAGGATGTGGCCGGCGTTGTGGAAGGTGAGTTTGACGTCCGGCGCGATGTCGGTGACGTCGCCGTACTCGAGCGGGATGCAGTGTTTGATCGCTTCGCGGACCTGCTCGCTCTCGTAGGGCGGGCTGCGGCCCTCTTTGGCCGCGACGTCGAGGTAGTCCAGCGTCAGCAGCCCCATCATGTCCCGCGTGGGCTCGGTACAGTAGATCGGGCCGTCGTAGCCGTACTTGAACAGGAGCGGGATCAGCGCGGAGTGGTCGAGGTGGGCGTGGGTCAACACGACCGCGTCGATGGTCTGTGGCCCCGCGCCGAGCGCCTCGGGCGCGTGGAGGTAGGGGACCTCCCCTTCCGCACCGGGTTTGTCGCCGCAGTCGATGAGGATCCGCGTCTCGGGCGTCGAGAGGATAAAGGAGGCCCGACCGACTTCGCGACAGCAGCCCAGCGTGGAGATGCGGACGTACTCGTCGTCGGACATCTCCTCGCGGTGGATCTGTCGGCCGACCTTCTCGAGAATGTCCCGGCGCTCGTCGCGTTCCTGCTTGAGGAAGCTGCGAACGTTCGAGACCGTCGAGGATTCGATCGGCGGCGTGCGGACGACTTCCGGCGTCCAGCCGACGTTTTTGGTGATTTCGCGGAGCGTCGACCCGTGGCGGCCGATGACCATGCCGGGCTTTTCGGCCTCGATGACGACCTCGCCGGTGTCGGCGTGGAAGTCGAGGTCCGTGACCCCCGCGTCCTCGGGGATGACGTTCATGATCTCCTCGCGAGCCTGTTCGGGTCGCGAGAGGACGCTCGGGTCCGGTCGGACGGTGATCCGCTTGCGAAGCTTGCTCGCGAGCTGCCGAATCAGATCGCCCTGCTGGGCGAACTTCTTCGGGTCGCGCGTGTAGACCACCAGTTCTGGGCCTTCGTATTTCACCGAGGAGACCGAGATATCGCTCGGTAACTCGCTCGTGATCTGTGCTTTGAGATCGTCGAGTTGCTGCTCTACAGTGCTCATAGGTCGCCAATGTGGCTTGCGTGAACTCGCCGTCCGGAACCGGACACGACGTCAGGACAGGAGTCGGAGATCGGAGACGGCCGAGAGAGATCGGTGCGACGACCACCAAACGACGGCCGCCGCGCCGGAATCGAGAGCGCGCCTCGTCGCCCGCGCTGGACGACGGCGCTCGTCTGCCGGTTCGTCTCCCGAATCATCGTATCCGACTCCGTGTCGTGACGAACATGCTCCCGGATCGGTTATCCTGGTTCGTGCGGGACAATTCCAGGGAGAACCCGCTTACCCGACGCTATTCTTTGCGTGGTATAAAAGCCTTCGCAAAAACCAGGGCCGTGGGGACGGTAGTCGTCACTCGCAGATGTACATCTCACCCGCTCGAGTCGCCGAGGAACGTGATTGGGTCGTAAATCGGGCCGAAACCGTCGTCCCACTCATCAACGACGTCCGCGACGACCTCGGAGAGGTCTTCGGCACCGATGTCGATACGGTCTCCGAGTCGGACTATCGCGAGGCAGTCGACGCCGTCTTCGCGGACGGCGATCTGGCCGTCAACGTCGCCGCGATGGTCGCGATCTTGCGAGAACTCGACGTGGAGGGCGACTATCCCGGGTTCGTGGTCGACGAACTCCTCGGGCGCGAACTGGCCGCGACGATCGCCGGCCCGCAGCCGCTGCGGACGCTCGGCGAGGCCACCTTCCACTACGCCGACGTTCGGATCCACGGCGAGGCCGACGAAAACGCCGGTATCGACGACTGCGAGGCGGCGCTCGCCGCCGGCTTTCAGGAGCGACTACCCGGCTGGAACTGGACCGAGCGCGAGAGCCCGTTCGCCCTCGAGCGCTGAATCCGCCGCCGGCGAGCATGGTAGCGACCGCCGAGTCTGTCGGGGACGAGTTAGCTCTCCGTTTCGTTCCCGGTAGCCGTCTCGTTGCCGCCGTCGGAGCTGTTCGTCTCATTGCCCGCGTCCTGCTCCTGTTGCTGCTGTTGCTGTTGTTCGCGCATCGCCTGCTGTTGTTGCTGTTGCTGGACGAACACTTCGTACTGATCGCCGGGATAGATGCCGTCGATGTCGCCGTCTCGAAGCGCACCCATGATCGCTTCGTCGGACCCGGTAACGCGGAAGAGGCCGTACTTGGCCTCGGAGTCCTCGACCGTGAAATCCCGATCGGACGCCGAATCCTCGAACGCGTTCCCGGCCTGCTCGACCAACTCGCGCTGTTTCGCCACCGCTTCCTGTCGGGTGAGATTCCCGCTCTCGAAGTCTTCGTTGAGACTCGCCATGTCCTCCTGATTCGGAGAGACGGCCACCGTGACCGCATCGCCCCCCGAATCGTCCGACTGCGTCAGCGAGTCGAGTTGGGAACAGCCGGCGAGCGACGCGGCCGCGCCGGTACCGGTCAGTGCGAGGAAGCCGCGGCGAGTCGAGAAGTCCGTCATCGTCTCTGACGCAGGGACGAACGAAAATATACCTTCTGCGTTGGGTTCGCCTCGAGCGCGGCGCGTCCCGACGGTATCCGCCCGACAGCGGGCACCTTTTGTCCGTCCCCGCGCTAGGGCCGTCCAGTGACGGATTCAGAGTACGGCCAGCGAACGGAAACCCTACAGGGACCAACGCCGACGGCCGCCCGCGACGTGATCGCACGCGGGATCGATCGCGACGCGATCGTGACCGCCTACGGCCGCTGTACTGTCGACTACGAGGGGCGGGCCTCGAGCCGTCTCGAGGCGGGCGATCGCCACGTCATGCTCAAGCCCGACGGCGCGGCGCTGGTCCACACCGACGAGGGCCAGCAGCCGGTCAACTGGCAGCCGCCGGGCTGTGACCACGAGGTCTCCTGTGAGGACGGCGCGCTCGTCCTCGAGAGCCTGCGGTCGACGCCGGACGAGCGGCTGTGCGTTCGGTTTCGGGAGGTGCTGCAGGTGTCGGCGTTTTCCGGCTCCGACGACAACGAACTCGCGCTCGTCGGCACCGAGGAGGACCTCCGCCAGCGGATCCTCGAGGAGCCCGCGCTGCTCGAGACCGGGTTTACGCCGCTGGCGACCGAGCGCGACACGCCCGCGGGTGCGGTCGACATCTACGGCGAGGACTCCGCAGGCCGGGCGGTCGTCGTCGAACTGAAGCGCCGGCGGGTCGGCCCCGACGCAGTGGGCCAGCTTCGGCGCTACGTCGACGCGCTCGAGCGCGACCTCCACGCCGACGCCGCCGTGCGCGGGATTCTGGTCGCCCCCTCGGTGACCGACCGCGCGAGCCGGCTGCTGGCCGACCACGGCCTCGAGTTCGTCTCGCTCGAGCCGCCGGCCGAGTGAGTTCGTCGCAGTTCTCGTCTCGGCGACCTCGTCGATTCTCTGGCTCAGGCCGGATACGTTCCCTCGAGCCGCGTCTGCGCGAGCACGTGGCCCTCGATCGCCGACTCGAGGTCGTCCGCGTCGGCGTCGGGTCCGAGCTCGAGCGTCGTATCCAGCGCGTACAGTTCGAACCGGTAGGTGTGTTCCGTGTCCGGTGGGTTCGGACCGCCGTAGCCGTGATCGCCGAAGTCGTTCGTCCCTTCGGACGCGTCCGCGGCGTCCCAGTCTTCCGGAATCGTCGCCGTCTCGGGCGGGACGTTCCAGACGACCCAGTGATCCCAGACCTTCCCGGCGGGTTCTTTCGCGTCCGGATCGTCCACGATCAGCGCGAGCGATTCGGCGTCGTCCGGGACGCCGTCGATCTCGAGCGGCGGGTTGACGTTCGCGTCCGTGTAGCCGTACGTCTCGGGGATGCGTTCGCCGTCGTCGAATGCGGGGCTCTTGAGCGTGAGGTCACCCATTTCGATCACCACCGTGTGAGGCTCGTCTCGGGAGTTCGCCGGCCAGATAGAATAATCTTACAGGCGCGGTCACGCCGGCGAGCCGGGAGACCGGCTACCGCCGACCCACGAATATCACGATCCCCAAGATCAGGAGGCTGATCCCCCACCACAGCGAATCGCCCGGCAGGAACGCGAGCAACAGCGTGACGATACCCGAGGTGATGAGCGACCAGCCGATCGTCGATCGATATGTCATACGAGCATCTCGTCACGGCCCCAGTTGTGTGTTGTGCCGGGAATCTCCACCACCGTTTTTTACAGACATATTACACTGGTTAAGATGGGTGCTGTACTGACCTGCCGTCGCTATCGCCCGGACGACGGCCCCCGAGTTCGAGAACTCAACAAGACGGCCATGCGAGACGTCAGTGCCCGCCTCGAGGGCGTCTCCGACACCGACCTCGAGCGAGTCACTGAAATCTATCTCGAGAGCGGCGGCGAGTTCCTCGTTGGAGAGGTCCGCGGGCGGATCATCGCAACGGGTGCGGTTCGGCCGACCGAGGACGATCATTACCTCGAACAGTTCGTGGATGAACTCCCGCCGTCGGCGGCCGTGTTGACCCGAATGCGGGTCGATCCGGACTATCAGCGGCGAGGCGACGGCCAGCGGCTCTACACGGCCCTCGAGGAGCGCGCTCGAGCGCGTGGCTATACGGAGATCGTCCTCGACACCATGGCGAAACAGACCGCGGCTCGCGGGCTTTACGAGGCGAACGGATTCGAAGGAGTGTGGCGCGAGACCGTCGAGGCGTTCGAGGAACCGTTCGATCTACTCGTGTATCGAAAGTCGCTGTCTGAACCGGCGGAGACTCCGTGCATCCGGTCGCCGACCGACTACTCCTCGAGCAACTGCTTCAGCCGATCGAGTTCCGTCAGCGCCTCGACGGGGGTGAGGTGGGCGAGATCGAGCGCGCGGAGTTCCGCGGCCACGTCGGTCGGCACGTCACCAACGTCGGAGCGGAGCTCCGACGAGGATCGCGAACCAGGGGTTCGCTCACCGCCGTCCGCGGTGGCAGTCGATACTGTCTCTCCGTCCGTCTCAGCACTCGGTTCGGTTTCATCGCTCGCCTCGCGGCGGTCGTTATCCGCGTCCGCAACCAATTCCCGCGAGCGCTCGACCACGTCCTCGGGGACGCCGGCCGCGGTCGCGACCTCGACGCCGTAGGAACCCGTCGCCGCACCGGGCGCGATCTCGTGGTGGAAGACGACCTCGCCGTCTTCTTGGTCGACTTCGAAGTGGAGCGTGAACGCGGCCGCGAGGTCGTCGGCGAGTTCGGTCAGCGGGTGGTGGTGGGTCGCAAAGAGCGTCGTCGCGCCGACCTGATCGTGGAGGTGCTCGGTGATCGCCTGCGCGATGGCCATTCCGTCGGCCGTCGAGGTCCCCCGGCCCACTTCGTCCAGCAGGACGAGCGAGTGCTCGTCGGCCTCCCGCAGGATGGTCGCGAGTTCGTCCATCTCGACCATGAACGTCGAGCGTCCGCCGGCGATGTCGTCGCTGGCCCCGACGCGGGTGAAGATCCGGTCGACGGGGGTGAGCCGGGCGGCGCTCGCGGGCACGAAACTCCCGACCTGTGCGAGCAGGACGATCTGGGCCACCTGCCGCATGTAGGTCGATTTCCCGGACATGTTCGGTCCCGTGATCACCGCCAGCCGCCGATCGCTCGCGAAGCGGGCGTCGTTCGGCACGAACGACTCCTGGGTGCGCTCGACGACGGGGTGGCGACCGCCCTCGATCTCGAGGGTCTGACTCCCGTCGCGCTCGAGGATCTCGGGCCGGCAGTAGTCGTACTGGGCGGCGGCCGTCGCGAGCGAGACCAGGGCGTCCAGCGTCGCGAGCGCCTCCGCGAGCCCTTGGACGCGTTCGACCTCGTCGGCGATTTCGCGGCGTACGTCACAGAAGAGTTCGTACTCGCGTTCGTCCGCGCGCTCTTCCGCGCCGACGATCTGGTCTTCGCGCTCCTTGAGTTCCGGCGTGACGAACCGCTCGGAGTTCTTGAGCGTCTGGCGGCGCTGATAATCATCGGGCACCGACTCGAGGTTCGGGTTCGTCACCTCGATGTAGTAGCCGTGGACCGAGTTGTAGCCGACCTTCAGCGAGTCGATCCCGGTCCGGTCGCGTTCCCGCGCCTCGAGATCGTCGATCCACTGCTTGCCGTCTCGAGCGGTGCCGCGGAGGTCGTCTAAGTCCTCGTCGTACCCCTCGGCGATGATGTCGCCCTCGGTAATCTCGATCGGCGGGTCCGAGACGATGGCGTCGTCGATCAGGTCGCGGACGTCCGCCAGCGGGTCGAGGTCGTCGTGAAGCCGCCGGAGCCGGTCGCAGTCGGCGTCGGCGAGTTCCTCCCGAACGTCGGGCACCACGGCGAGGGTGTCCCGCAGCGAGCGCAGGTCCCGCGCGTTCGCCCGCTCGCGGGAGATCCGCCCAATCAGCCGCTCGAGGTCGTAGACGTTCCGCAGGCGCTCGTGCAGTCGCTCCCGGGTCCGGACCGCGCCCGTGAGCTCCTCGACCGCGTCGAGTCGCGCTTCGATCCGGTCGGGCTCGAGCAGCGGCCGCCGGAGCCAGTCCCGGAGCTTTCGGCCGCCGAGCGCGCTGGCGGTCTCGTCGAGCACGCCGACCAGTGTTGCCTCGTCCCGCCCGTTGACGGCTCGGGGTTCGAACAGTTCGAGGCTTCGCAGGGCGACGGCGTCGAGCAGCAGGTACTCGCGGGGATCGTATCGCGTGAGGTGAGTGAGGTACTCGAGGTGCGCGTCGTCTTCCTCCGACGGTGCTTCGCCCTCGGCGCTGTCGGTTGCGTCGCCGTCGTCCGTCTCGCCGCTCGCACCACCGTCGTCTATCTCACTGTTTTCTTCCTCGCCGCGTTCGCCCTCGTGCGTGCCGCCGCGGACGTACTCCGCGTAGGAGAGCAACGCGCCGCAGGCCCGAATCTCGGCGTCGCTCGCGAGCAGGGCGTCGGGGTTCCGGAAGTACGTCGAGAGCTTTGCGCCGGCGCGGTCGCGGTCGAACGCGCCCGCGTCGTACGGCGTGACCATGCAGTCCTCCGGGAAGATGTCGGCCGGCGCGTCCGGTCCGACGACTGCTTCCGCGGGTGCGAACCGGCTCACTTCGTCCGCGATCGCCTCCCTCGAGGTCGAACTCGTCGCGAGGAAGTCGCCGGTCGACACGTCGAGCAGGGCCAGCGCGAGGTCGTCCTCGCCGGCGGCCCCCTCGCCGCGGGCGACCGCCGCGACGAAGTTGTTGTCGTCGCTCGCGAGCAGTTCGTCCTCGGTGAGCGTCCCGGGCGTGATCACGCGCGTGACCGCCCGCTCGACGACGCCCGAGGTCTCGCCGGGCTCCTCGACCTGATCGGCGACGGCGACCCGATAGCCGGCCTCGAGCAACTCCTCGATGTACGATTCGGCGTTGTCGATCGGGATGCCGGCCATCGGATACTCGCCGGTCGAGTCCTCGCGGCTCGTCAGGGCGATCTCGAGCAGGCGCGCGGTGCGTTCGGCCGCGCCGCAGAACGTCTCGTAGAAGTCCCCCACCTGAAAGAGGACGATGGCGTCGTCGTAGCGCGCACAGAGGTCGTGATACTGCGCCATCATGGGCGTCAGCTCGTCGCGCTTTTCGGCCATCGCGGCGGGCGGGCCAAGCGCCGGGTCCATACTCGAATTCGGCCGCCCGGCGCTGAAATACCTTGCTGGATCGGCCCCACTGCCGGCTCGAGGCCGCGCTTCTCAAGTTGCGTGACTGTCAGGAAACGGAAAAAGCGTATTACGATCGATCACAGATGGTCGGACGACCGGGATGGAACGGGAATCGTCGATCGGAACGCGCGCGGTCGCCTGCCTCCTCGCCGTGACGATCCTCGGCGGCGGGCTCGCGGGTGTCGCGGCGGGAGCGTCGAGTGCCGAACCGGCACTGACGGGTACGGCTGCGGCCTCGATCAGCGACTCCCTCGAGACCGACGGGACGACGGGGACGCTCGAGGACGCGACCGACGAAACGACGGATACCGTCGCGGAGACGACCGACAACACGACCGGTGCCGTCGAAAATACCACCGACGGCACCACCGATACGGTCGAAGGCACGACCGATCGCACGACGGACGAACTCGAGAACGCGACGACCGACGGGGACGGCTCCGACGGTGCGATCGACGCGACCGTCAACGAGACGACCGAGACGGTCGATGAGACCGCCTCGAGCGGGACCGATGCGGTCGACGGGACAGTCAACGAAACGGGAGACGCGGTCGACGAAACCGTCTCGAACGCAACCGAGGCGGTCGACGAAACCGAGGATCTCGTCGATACCACTTTCAACGAAACCGGGCGCAACGCCTCGCTCGAGGCCGAAGCCGGCGTCGACGGCCGGTCCTCGAGTTCCGACGGCAACGACGGCGACAACGGTGTCGACAGCGCGAGCGAGAGCGAGTCCGCAGCCGACAACGCGAGCACCGGGGGCGGCAACGGCGACGGAGCCGACGCGTCCGAGATGCCCAGTCCCACCGAGACGGCGACCGACGCGGTGCTAGTTGGGATGCTGGGAGCGATCACCGCCTCCGGCGCGGCGGCCGGCAGTGCGGCGGCGGGCGGCGGCGCGTCCGGAGCCGCCGGGAGCGCGGGCGCGGCGTCGGCCGGCTGGCTCAGCGAGTTCCGCAACGTAGAATCGCTCCGGCGGGCCGGGACGGACCTCTGGAAGGTCCTCCCGCTGTTCAGGTACAGCCAGTACGACGATTCCGACCCGCTCGAGCACGACCGCCGCCGGGCGATCTACGAGACGATCGAGGCCGACCCCGGCTGTTACCTCTCGCGGGTCAGCGACCGGGCCGACATCCCCCTCTCGACGGTCCGCTATCACGTCCGGATTCTCGAGGACGAGGACCTGGTCACCGCGCTCAAGCGCAACGGGAAGCGCCGGTACTTCCTCGAGGAGACGGACGCCGAACTCCGGGCCGCCCTCGCGGAGCCGGCCAAACGCGACGTGCTCGAGGTGCTGTCCGACCTCGGAGCGGCGCACAACGGCCGGCTCGCGGACGAACTCGAGCGCGACCCGAGTACGGTGTCCCATCACCTCGCCGCGCTCGAGGAGGACGGGCTGGTCGTCCGCAAGAAGGACGGCCGATCGATCGTCAACCAACTGCCCGCACGGGTCGAGGCGGCGCTGCGCGACGAGCCGGCAGCAGAGGCTGACTCGCAGCCGGCTCCGGCCGACGACTGACGCTGTTTGCAGTTTCTCTCGAGTCAGTTCTCACTCCGAGTCCGAATCGGCCGTCTCGAAGTACAGTTCCGCGTGGTTCGCACAACCGGGATTGAACGGGGCGTCACAGGTCGGACAGCTGTAGTCGGCCGCGCGGTAGTCGGGAGCGGTGAGTTCGGTTCCGCAGACGCCACAGAGCACGGACGGCTCGTCGAACCGCCCGCGCGGCCACGGCACGGCCTCGTGGGCCGTCGATTCCTCGTGGCAGCGAAAACAGGGGTAGTAACGCTCGCAGCAGGCGAATTTGAACGCGACCACGTCGCGGTCGGTGTCGTAGTGGGCACACCGCGTTTCCGGACCGACTGCGACACCATGGATGTCGTGGTCGTTGATTGATTGCACGGGTGGAGCGACGGCTAGCGGGTGCTTCGGTTTTGTGATTGTGTGATAGCGGCGCTCGTTGGTGCAGTTTCTTCAGCAGGCTGGATAGAGGCCTCCGACGGATTCTCGAGGTTCTTGAAGGTGGTGTGTCGACGGGACTCGGTCTCCACGCTCTGTAGTTCAGGAAAAATCACCGCCAACGAACACTGTCTTCTACCCGTTGTAAACAAATTTCCAACACACTCTTCAACGAGGTGTCGTTGAATTGCTCCCCGAGCAGGTGGTGGTCTACGTAGACCTCCATTGGAGCCGGCAGTGTCGGCTGTCAAGACAGCACACGTAGCGTTTAGTTAATTCTACACGATAGGGGGAGAAAATAACGACGTGAAATTTCCCGCCTACGTCGACTGTGTATACCCAAACAGACGATATGATAGGTAACAAAGATTAGATAATCTGATAGTATTTATATATGAGGTGATCTAGGTAGTATTATGTACTTCGAGAATATAGTATTAGGTGGTTATGAACCGACGAACAATAATTAGAGCAACAACAGGAAGTATCGCTGCTGCAGGAGTTCCAATCGCTGTTTCCGCAAGAGGTTCTGAAAGCTTTTCAACTGAAGATGCGAGCCGATATGAGGGATTTGTAGTTGAGATAGCGTCGGAAATATACCTAACCATTGTTGATAAGAAAACTGGGGCGGTGAAGGTTGACGAAGTGGATGGAGATGAAGAAATTGGCAGTAGGAAAGTTAATAGTATAAAAAAGGACAGGTATGAGACCCAAGTGACGAAAGAATCGGCGAATTCTGAAGACACTGATCCGCATCACCAGTCTAAAAACATCGCTCAAAGAGACACAAATAGTGATAACAGACAAGCTAAACAGTTTGCATTAGCACATGACAAGCAAATCCGGTCTGCTATAGAGAAACAGGCTGACACTCCTGAAATTGTTGAAAAGACAGAATATTATATTAGAAAAAAACAAGGAGACAAAGACTGTAAAAACGATTGCAATCATCATTGGGTGAGTGGGACTTCAATGAAATTTAATGACATGGTTGCTGAAGCCTCGAAATCAGCTATTACTGCAGCTATTCTAGGAGCATTAGCTGCGTCTGGATCTGGAGCACTTTCGACTATCTTCGGAAGTAAAACTGTGGATATTATTGTTGGAGCAGTGGCCGGTGACTTAGTCGGTAATTCACTCACAATTGGTTACTATGATTATGACTTCAACTATAAACTTGGATCAAAGAAGATGATCTCTGGTGGCTACGGTCTTGGACCCTGGAAACCAGGTAAAAGTGGACTCGTTGAAGTTATAACAAAGCCTGGACATGGGGATTGTGATCTCTATTAGGCACATTCATTAGTTCAAACTAATACACTGATCATAATTGGTCTGGTTGGATGTCATATACTAATAATTAATATACCTATATATTTAACGAAGTTGAACGCCATTTACGGCTGGTCTAGAAGCCAGTCAAAACATTAATTGTATGACAGAATAAACAAAATAGATACTATGAGATCAGACAGGAGAAAATTTTGGTCAAGGAGAACAGTAGCCTATATAGTGGGAATGACAATTGCTCTGACAGTATCTGATATCATAAACCCATCAATTGGAATAACAAATGGAGTATTGGATATAATTATGACGATTATATATGCGTACGTTTTCATCACACTTCTAGAACTGGCACTAACAATGCGAAAGACTACATGATGGAATAAGTGGGACTGGACTATCCGACGATCTATTTTGAGCTAGGTGGAGATGAAAACAAACCAGGGGAACGCAGGCTAGATCGTTCGTGCTCCCCATTACTCCGGTTCAAGTTCGCTCGCGTCAATCTCGCCCTCGAGATAGGCGTGACCGGCGTCAGTGATCGTGTAGTAGCCGTCGTCAACCTTCTCGACGAGTCCGTACTTGATAAGGACACGAAGCCGCTCGTGAACGGTACTCTGTGATTTGTCGATGTTCCGCGCGATAGCTGTGGGGCCGATCTCGAGACCCTTATCGAGAGCTTCGAGAATGAAATTATCCGTAGGGAGCTGCATCCATTCTCCCGGTTGTCTCATCATCGTTGAAAGGGAGAATCGACATTTAGTTGATTCGAACGCGGTTCTTTGTCGGATGATATTGTCTGAGATACTGTGCTAAACAGTCCGAATATTTATTTTGGAGGAGGTGATACTGGGTAAGTAACGCGAGCTACACGCGGACCTGACCGTCCGTATAACCCTCGGAAAATGCGGACTGGTGCCCCTAACACCGGGTCCGCGCGGCTCGCGTAGCCATGGGACGCAAGCCATGTCCACTGACAGTTCACGGGACCTTCAAGGTCCCGACGCGAGAGACGCATCGCTGCAGTCCGAACGCGCCGCTGCCACTCGCGGTGATCCCAATGTGTGACCGCGCGGAAACGGCGATCGGCGTCGACGTCGGCGAGTACAACCTCTACACGGCCTGCCCGATCGACCTCCCGGACTGGCGGGGCGCGCACGCGGTCTGTGGCGACGACCTTTGCCAACGCCTCGACGACCTCCGACTCGAGACCGCCGCCTTGCTCGCCAGTTCGTACGACCGGACGACGATCGCCGCCTACGTCCAGCAGCGCTGCGACGCCCTCGTCGCGGCACTCGACGCCGCCGCGCGAACGGTCTGCGAGTACGCGACCGCCTACGACGACCCAGTGCTGGTCACCGAAGACAGCCACTACCGGCCCGACCTGTGGGCGTGGCTCACCGACCCCGACGCACATCGAGGCTCCACGTGGCTCCTCGCCGCGGCACACCTGCGGCTGCGAGCCGTCGCCGCCGAGTACCGACTCCCGGTGACGACAGTGCCCGAAGCGTACTCCACGCAGGAGTGTCACGCCTGCGGCGTGCTCGGGACTCGAGAACTGAACACGACCGTTCGATGCGTGAATTCGGACTGCCACGTCGACACCGTGACCGCAGATTTCAACGCCGCGAGGGTCCTCGCCCGGCGCTACTACCCCGGCCGGTGCTGTGACTACCGACCGCGTGCGTCATCGTGTCCCGGCGATCTCCCGGGACTCGCCGCCGACGGCGGGCTCTCGGACTGAGCACTCGGACGAACGGGGAGAAGACGAGAACAGTGAGCGACGGCGTTGTCACTCGAGCCGGGACGAAACCAACCCGCGCTCGAGCACACCACACTTACTCGAACTCGGTGGTGTCGCCGCGGCGGTAGCGGTCGAGTCGGCGGTAGCCGTGGACGGTGGCCTCGGTGTCGAGTTCGATTACGTAGCGGCCGATGATGTCTTGGGTGTCGGGGACGGCGCGGCGTTCGACGACTTCGACGACAGCGCGCCAGCCGTCGTCGGTCGGCGAGATTTCGCTGACGCCGTCGAACTCGTGGCCGATGAGTTGGCCCGCGGTCGACTGGACCGTCTTGCGGACCGCGAGGATGCCGGCGATCTCCTCCTGCTCGACGTCGACGTCTTTGTCGACTTCCTCGGGATCGGTCACCTCGTCGGCGGTCATGCTGACCGTTCCGCGGGACTGTGGCTCCTCGACGTCGTTTTCGCCCTGTTCCTCCTCCGGCTCCTGTTCGGTTGCTTGACTGTCGCTCACTGTTGGATCACTCTCGTCGTGTTGGTAGCAGAACCCGTCGTCTCGGGCTGGCCGCGAGCAGCGCTCGCCGTCCGTCGTCAAGGCCTTGCACTGCTCGCGTGATTGCGCGTCGGCTTCTGCCATTGGTCTGGATTCGGTTCGTTATGTGGACCGTACGGTTCGATTGATCGCCTCCGTGTCGGGTCAGATGGTCTCGTCGATCTGCGATCGCAATTCGTCGACGTCACCGCCGTTCTCGCCGGCGATTTTCGGGACGAGAACGTCCGTGAAGACGTGAGTCAACGTCTCGTCGTCGAACTCGCCGCTCCCGTCGTGGCCGTCGAAGACGGCGAGTCCCTTCGCGGCGGTGATCGCCGCGCGGGTCCCGACGACGATGTCGAGTTCGTCCCGGAGCGCTCGCGTCTTCGCGACGATCGTCGCGATATCGTCGTCCGAGAGGTCGACGTGCGCGCCGACGATCTCGCGTTCGGTCTCCTCGTCGTAGTAGTCGACGTGGACGCCGATGAACCGGTCGAGCAGCGCATCCTGCTGTTCGTGGACGCCGGCGTACTCCACGTCGTTCGACGTGAGGATCGCCCGGAACTCGGGGTGGACGTCGATCGTCCGATCCGCGCCCCGTTTCCCCGGTCGCTCGAGGACGCCCTCCTCGAAGACCGAGAGCAGGACGTTGTGGGCCGCGGGATCGCTGCGCGAGAACTCGTTGTAGACGAGCGTCGCGCCCTCCCGGACCGCGACCGAGAGCGGGTTGTCGACCCACCGTTCGCGGACGATCTCGGTCTGCTTGCTGACGCCGCTGACGAACTGATCGTTCTCTTTGTAGCGTTCGCCGCCAGCGTGGGAGCCGACGAGCGCGGCGGTGTCGACCGCCTCGTCACCGTTGAGCCAGACGACCGGCCGGCCGCGTTCGGCGGCCGCCGAGAGCGCGAGCGCCGTTTTCCCGCAGCCCGTCGGCCCGATCAGGTGGACCGGCTGGTCCGCCTCGAGCCAGCCGTTGATCCGGCCTCGGAGCGATTCGACGGCGTCGGTCTCGACGAACGGCTCGGGAACGACCTCTCCGGGATCGGAGAGGGGACTGTCGCCGTTGCGTTCGCTGTCTGTCGGTGCCTTTCGCGCGAGCTCTTTCTTCGCTCTGCGACCCTCCTTCTGCTCGCGACTGGCCGTGATCTTCCGTCCGCGGACCTTGCGCTTGCGCGACGTGTCGTCGGCCATCGAGGGTTACTCTGATGCCGACTTCGGCGACGATTCGGGACGCGGCTCGACCTCGAGTTCCTCGAGTTCGTCGAGGTCGCCCTCTGCGGTGGCCTGTTCAATTTTTGCGATCTCCTCCGCGTAGTGCAGGAACGTGTCGACCGACGCGACGACGACGCGGGCTTCGATCGTCAGCAGTTCGATCCCGACGACCGAGATGCGCGCCCAGACGTCGATGACGACGCCTTTGTCGAGGACACGGTCGAGTACTTCCGCCAGACTCGAGGAATCGGGTGTTCGTTGTGCCATAACACCTCCCGTTTACCCGCCGTCTCGTAACACGACTTGGACTGCGACTGCAAGCCGAACCGAGTGCGGTCGCCGTCGACGTGGCCGTCGCGGGTTCAGTGTGAATCGACGCAGCGGGCTGCGACTGCAAGCACCACGATAACCCACCGCGGTGACGAACAGTCGCTGACGATACTCGAGTGCTCGTCGCGGTCCCCTCGGCCGTGCGACACGCGACTGCCGCATCATAGTCCCATGTCATCCACCCGCCCCAGCGTCGACCGAGACGTATTACGCACGCGTTTATCGACCCGTAGGTCTCGGCGACGGATCCGTAACGGGCGTCGACTAATGAGCGCGGGGCAGGGAGGATCGAACCAGATGCACACTACGCGAGTGATCCATCGATGAGTAACCGGTACGTCTACGGCATCGTCGACTCCGACACCGTCGAGTTCGAGACCGACGCCGTCGCCGGTGCCGACCGCGTCTACACGATCTCCCACCGCCGGCTCGGTGCCGTCGTCTCCGACATCGACACGACCGATCCCGAGGAGACAGACGAGGACGCCCAGATTCACGACGAGGTCCTCCGCGAGATCATGGACTACGACGGCGGCACGACCATCGTGCCCATGCAGTTCGGCATGGCCTTCGAAGGCGACCGGGAGCTGAAGAACGTCCTCCGCGGGGCGCGACCGGCGTTCCGGCGCGCGATGAACGACATCGAGGGCAAAGTCGAACTCGGCCTCAAACTCGTCCGCGAGGAAGACGCCGACGTCGACCGCGAGACCCTCGAGGACGAGGTCGCGGAGCGACTCGAGCCCATCGCCGACCAGTCCGTCGAGAACGACCTGTTCAGCGACCGGCTCGTCCTCAACCGCTCGTATCTCGTCGACGAGGACGAGCGCGAGACGTTCGACGACGCGGTCGCCGAGTTCGAGGACGACCGCGACGATCTGATCGTCCAGTACACCGGTCCGTTCGCGCCGTACAGCTTCGTCGACGTGAAAATCGGAGCCCAGCAATAACCATGTTCGTCCTCGACGACCTCCTGCTCCGGCCGTTCGTCGGCATCGTCGACGCGCTCCACTCCATCGCGCTCGACGAGATGTACGACGTGGAGGCCCTCGAGGACGAACTCAAGGAGAACCAACTGCTGTACGAACTCGGCGAGCGCTCCGAGGAGGAGTATCGCCGCCGCAAGGAAGAACTCGAGGCGGAGCTCGAGACCGCCCGTGACGTCCACGAGCAACTCTCGAGCGGCCGCGTAGAGGTGAAACGATAAATGAGCGACAGCAATCCCGACGACGACCGCGACGAATCGGCCGACGACCGCGCCTACGAGAACGACCACTGGCTCTCGAGCCTGCTGTCCGCGCTGGAGTCGCTCGAGAACGGCCCGGCGTCGACCTCCGGACGGCGGCGAGGCGACCGGACGATCTTCGATTACGACATCTCGATCCGATCGGCCGACGATCTCTCGGGCGATTCGCCGCTCGATCGAGCCCGGTTCGGCGACGACCGCTCGGGTGATCGAAACCGCAATCAGGCCGGCGACGGCGACAGCAACCGGTCGCGAAAGCGCCGGGTTCGATCCTCCGGCCCCTCGAGCGACCACCACGTGGCGACCCGGACCCACGACGACGAACTGCTCGTCACCGCGGATGTCGCCGGTGCGGACCCGGACGACGTGACGGTCGGCTTCGACGACTCGACGCTCGTCGTCGCCGTCGAGGGGAACGAACTCGACCGCGTCGACGTTCCGTGGCGGGAGACGACGGCCGAGGCGGTGCTCAAGAACGGCGTGCTCACCGTCCACATCCGGCCGGAACGGTCGGAGACCGAACACTCGGACGAGACGGGGGACGACGGATGAGCGACGCCGAGGCGGGCGACTCGTTCGACGCGCTGCTCGAGGACGCGACCGAGAGCCTCGGCCGGCTCGAGGAGACCCTCGGCGAGAGCGACGCGATCGACGACCTCGACGACGACACCCTCGAGACGGTCGTCGGCGACCTCGACACCCTCGTGCGGGTCGCCGAGGAGGTCGGCGAACTGCTCGAGGCGATGGATCTCAGCGAGTTGCCCGAGGCGGTCGACGGGGACGAACTCCTCGACGCGATCGAACTCGGCGAGATCCCCGACGTGCTGGCCGACGACGACCACGGCGTGACCGACCTCGTCGACTTCACGGAGCTGTTCGACGCGATCGATCTGCTGAACGCGTGGAACGCCGCGGACCTGACCGACGTGTGGCAGGAGAAACGCGAACTCGACGACGCCATGGACGCCCTCGAGGACGGCGACGACGCCGGAATGGTCGAAGACGCGGTGTCGGACGTCACGAACGGCGACGGCGAGAACGGCGATGGCCTGCTCGGCGACGACGAGGACGGCGTCCTCGATACGGGGATGGACGCCGGCTCCGCGGCGAAGGAGGCCCTCGGGGACATCGACGTCGCGGAGGACCCCGAGGCCTATCAGGCGGCGATCCAGCAGCAGGCGATGGAGGGGATCGACGCCTTCCGATCGGCGCTGCTCGAGACCCACGAGCAGTTCGAGAAGCTCTACGAGTTCAACCGCGAGAAGATGCGCCGACAGGACACGAGCACAAACTCGCGGAACCCGACGGCGGCGGCGACGATCCCGACCGAGCGGCGCGACCTCGGCGGCGGTGCCCGCTATTCGACGGTCCCACAGGAGGTCAAACTCTCGACGGCACCGACCCGGAAGCGGATCTACGGCCGCCGGTTCGAGATCGAGCGGGAACGACAGCGGAGGAACGACAATGATTGACATACAAACAGGACGACAGAACGGCTGTGCGACGCGGACGAGCAACCAGCGGCCGGCCCCCCTCGGAGGTGAGCGCAGTGCCGGATGACTTCCAGCCCAGCCGGCAGAAGGCCGACCTCGCCGAAGTCGTCGAGATGCTGCTCGACAAGGGAATCGTCATCAACGCCGACATCGCCGTCTCGATCGGCGACACGCAACTGCTCGGCGTGCAACTGCGCGCCGCGATCGCCTCCTTCGAGACCGCGGCGAAGTACGGCCTCGAGTTCCCGGAGGGGACGGACATGCGGCGGGTCGCCGAAGCGGTCGACGAACCCGAACTCGCGGAGGGAGACCGACCGAACCCGGTG
The DNA here is from genome assembly GCF_005576615.1 of Natrinema versiforme. Lineage (NCBI taxonomy): Archaea > Methanobacteriati > Methanobacteriota > Halobacteria > Halobacteriales > Natrialbaceae > Natrinema > Natrinema versiforme. The sequence continues at coordinate 1,721,051 of NZ_CP040330.1, read as the reverse complement.
ATCGATCCGACCCGCGGCGTCAACGTGACCGCGGAAGACGACGCGGCGACCGAATCGGGCACCGACGGCGCAGACAGCACCGGAAGCGACGGCGGGGGCGGCGAGTCGGGCGAGAGCGATCTGGCCGTCGGCGACGAGGAACTGGTGAGCGAACGTCTCGGTGCCAGACCGAACCCCGACCGGCCCACCAGCGGCGGTTTCGACCTGCTCAGTGACGATTCGGAATCGGACGCGAACGCGAGCGACGATTCGAGTGCGACCTCGAGCGGGGACGAGGCGGAATCCGACGATGGCGACGCCGAGGAAAACGAGGCCGCTGCGGAGGCCGAGACGGAGGGTGAGGAATCGTGAGCACGATCGACGTCGGCGACGGCGAAGACGCGCGTCAGGGGCTCGTCACCCTGGTCATCACCGTCGTCGAGATCCTGATCGAAGCCCTCGAGCGCGAGGCGGTCCGGCGCATGGAGTCGGGGAACCTCTCGGACGAGGAGATCGAACGCCTCGGCGAACAGCTCGCGACGATCGAGGCCGAGATCGAGCACCTCAAGGAAGACGAGGGGATCCAGGACGGCGTCGACGACCTCCGCGGCGATCTGGACGGACTGGTCAACGACGCGATTGAGCAGCTTCACGGCGAGCCGACGGCCGTGCGCGAACCCGGCTACTCCGTCTTCGGAGGTGAGGACGAATGAGCCGCGACGGCTCCGGCGGTCCCGCCGCGGAATCCGAGCAGCGCCCCCTCGAGAACCGCGAGGCGGGCGAGTCGGCCGAGACGCCGTCGATCGACGAGGGACGATACCTCTACTGTATCGTTCGGACCGACGCGGAGGCCGCCCTCGAGACGACCGGCGTCGACGGCGAACCCGTCTCGGTCGTCGTCGAGGACGGCATCGGTGCCGTCGTCCACGCCTGCGACGGCATCTACGACTCGGCGAACCTCGCACAGGTTCGCCGGTGGCTCGTCCGCCACCAGACGGTGGTCGACGAGGCGGGACAGGCCTTCGGGACGCCGATCCCGTTCCAGTTCGACACCATCCTCCGGGGCGACGACGACCGCGTCCGCGAGTGGCTCCGCGAGGAATCGGACACCCTCGAGCAGGCCCTCGACGGACTCGCCGGCCACTGGGAGTACCGCGTCGAGGTCGTCGAAATTGACCCCATCAGCGACGAGTCGCTGATCGAGCGCGACGAGCGCCTGCGCGAACTCGACGAACAGATCGGCGACTCCGGTGAGGGGACCGCGTTCCTGCTCGAGAAGAAGTTCGACCAACGGCTCACGGAACTCCGGGCCGCGCGACGGGAGTCGCTGACCGCCGATCTCGAGGAGCGGCTGGCCGCCGAAGCGCGGGAGGTCCACGCCCTCGAGCGCTCGCCGAGCGCGAAACTGTCAGACGACGTGGCGGACGGCTCGGGATCGGGCGACTCGAGCGACGATGACGCCGACGGCGGCGAAACGCTCTGTCGCCTGACGCTGCTGGCCCACGAGGACGACGAGGGGGCGATCGGCTCGATACTGGACGACGTGGCCGCAAACGAGGGCCTCGAGGTCCGGTTTACCGGGCCGTGGCCGCCGTACACGTTCGCACCGGAACTCGGCGGCGGTGACAGCAATGGTGACCCGACCGCGAGCGATCCGAACCCACACCCATGAGACCGCGAAAGGACGACGACGCGCTCGTCGACGTGCTCGACGTGTTGCTCAGGGACGGCGCGATCCTCCGCGCGGACGTGATCGTCTCGGTCGCGGAGATTCCGTTAGTCGGGATCAAGCTCACGGCGGCCATCGCCGGGATGGAGACGATGACCGAGTACGGCCTCTTCGAGGAGTGGGACGCCGAGCGCCGGCGCGCGGCCGTCAGCCGCCGTCAGTACGACGAGCCGGATCCGGAGCCGGAATTCGAGGAGGTGACCGAACTCGGCGTCGGCAGTTCTCACGAAGACAGACGGGAGCGAGACGACGCTGCGGAATAAGCGGGCGACTCGAGGCGGCGAGTCCGGAGCCTGCGAGACGCGAGGAGTGGCTGTCGACCGGAGCGATTCGATCCTCGGGCCGGCGGTCGGCCCTGCCCGAGGCCGACAGTCAGGCGTACTTCGGGCGCTCCGTCGTGTGCTCGACGTCGCCGGTGACGGTTTCCTCGTCGCTGTCGTCGTCGTAGACGTACTGGCCCGTCCCGCCACAGAGGGTGCACTCGTAGGTCTCGGAGATTTCGTTGATCATCTCGCCGTCCTCGAAGTAGACGCGACTCTGCGTGATCTGCAGGAACTGGGCCGTCTCGCAGTTAGTGCAGGTGATCATACCCGTTCGATAGCCACGACCGGTTGTAGTTATCCGGCTTGTAACCGAAAGGGGAGCGCGACTATCACAGCCTTACCGCCGCCGCAGTCGTCGCTGGTCGAACGGTCGACCCCGGTCGACGCCGGCCGCCGTTCGGACGCGATCGACCGCGGGTAACAACTCCATAACCGCAGGACGGAACCGGTGTCCGCGAGCGGAGTTTATGGAGTGGTTGGGCCGACGAAAAACCGTCTTTCCTGCTGAAACACCGAGATTAATATCTACCGCCACGGCCGTCTTTCGACCCGATTCGACCGACAGAAATCGGGACATCTCCGGCCGCTCCGAACAGTGAAATCCGGCGGTCAGTCGCCGGCCTCGAGGCGGCCCTCAGCGGTCGATCGCGATCCGATCACCGGTTCTCGCCGCGTCGTACGCCGCCTCGGTCAGCGCCGTCACCCGGAGTGCGTCCCGGACCGTCGCCGGCGGGTCGGTGCCCTCGTCGAGGCTCTGGAGGAAGGCCTCGGCACGGGACCGCTCGTTTCGAGGGTCGATGTACGGCGCGTATTCTCCCGCGTCGGAATCGATCTCGAGGACGTCCCGCGAGCCCCACTGTGTCCCCTCGAGATAGACTGCTCCCTCGTCGTCCCAGAGGTGGACGTGCTCGCGGACCGACGGCGCGTCGCCGTGAAACGAGAACGTCCCGGTCGCCCCGTTCGCGAACTCGACATCGAGGTGGGCGCGGCGATCGACCCGCTCCTCGTCGTCGTGGAAGTCCATGCTCGCGGCGACCGACTCCGGCTCGAGCCCGGTCGTCCAGAGGACGCCGTCGAGGACGTGACTCCCCGTATCGTACAGGAAGCCGCCGCCGGACAGGTCCGGATCGAGCCGCCACGTTCCCCGCGAATCGTCGATCCAGCCCTGCGTGATCGAGGCAGTCAGCCACGTCGGGTCGCGGTCGGCGAACCGGTCGCGGGCCGTTCGGAACGCCGTCTGGAGGTGGCGCTGATAGCCGACCATGACGGTCCGATCGCTCCGTTCGGCACGGTCCACGAGGTCGCGGGCCCGCTCGAGGTCGGTCGTCAGCGGCTTGTCGCAGTAGACGTGGCAGTCCCGCTCGAGGGCGGCGACGACCTGCTCGTAGTGCAGCGTGTGCGGCGTCCCGACGAGGACCGCGTCGATGGCCCCGTCCTCGAGCATCGCCGCGTACTCGGCGTACCGGCGGTCGCCGGGCACGTCGAACTCCCGCCCGACCCGCTCGAGGCGATCCGAATCGAGATCGCAGATCGCCCGGACGGTCGCGTCCGGATGGCGGTGGAACTGGCCGCCGACGGTGGTTCCGATGTATCCCAGACCGACGATACCGAGCCGAAGCGGACGTGTCGTCGCGCCGTCGCTCATACGGTACTCCACGAGTTCCACTGCCATCCCTCTGGAGTCGTCGCAGGCAAGCACCGCCGGCGATCGGTGGCAGTCTCCGGCCCGTCGCGGCGAACCGCCGCTAACCCTTTCCGTCCGCACCGGGAACGTCCCCGTATGGCAAGCGACATCACGATGTACGTCCTCGAGGGCTGTCCGTACTGCGAGGCCGTCACCGACCGCCTCGAGGAGGCGGCCATCGAGTACGAGCGCGAGGAAGTCCCGGCGCTTCACTCGGGCCGAGACGAGGTCAAGCGAGTCTCGGGACAGCGGGCCGTCCCCGTGCTCGTCGACGAGGACCACGGCGTGACGATGGCGGAGTCGGAGAACATCCTCGAGTACGTCGAACGGACACTCGCCTGACCGCGATTCGGCACGCAAGGGATCGATCCGTAGCACGGGGCTACGGCCGGGTTAGACGCCGCCTGCGACCGGTCCGGTGACGCTACCGGGAGCCAAACGTCCGCATAACAATACTCGGAACGCGCGTTGGCCAACGTGCGGGGAGGAACGACCCCGCCGGGTACGCGCTCGGCCTACACGACGCGCTGACCAGCCGATTGCGTGCGTTCATGCCCGGATCGCTCGGACGTGGTCTCGCCCCCACTTCGAGTACGCTCATGTCTCTCACGCCCAGGGCGGCTCCCGCCCCGCCCGGGTTTCAGAACGGAACCGAAAGCGACGGCTCGCGGATTCTCGCTGCGCTCGAACCTGACAGCCAGCGGCTCGCATCGGAAAAATGGTGTAGTCGACCGCAATCGATCGATTTCGGCCTCGAAGCCCGCTCAGAACTCCGTGATGACCGGAATACCGACCGTCTCGTAGTCGTCCATCGAGGCCAGCGTCTCCGGTGCCTCCTCGAGCGACAGCGTCTCGCCGATGATCTTGCTCGGCTCGAGGGTGCCCTGTGCGATCAGGTTGAACAGTTCCTCGTAGCGGACCAGCGGCATGCCGAAGGAGCCGTGAAAGTCGATCTCCTGCATCGTCATCACGTCGACCGGGAGATCGATCTGGCCCTGCTCCTCGCCGGTCGTCAGCCCGACCTGCACGTGGCTGCCGCGGGTTCCGAGACTGTTGACCGAGTTCTGGCAGGTCTCGGTGATACCCAGCGCGTCGATCGAGACGTCGGCCCCGTCGCCGGTGAGCTCTTTGACCGCCCGCGGCGCGCTGTCTACCTCGGTGCTGTTGATCGTCTCGACGGCGCCGAGTTCCTCTGCCCGCTCGAGTTTGCTGTCGAGGACGTCGATCGCGATCGGGTGTGCACCGAGCGCCTGCGCGATGTGGATCGCCGAGAGGCCAACGCCGCCACAGCCGTGGACGGCGACCCAGTCGCCGGGTCGGAGATTTGCGCGGTCCGCCAGCGCGTGGTAGGCCGTCATGAACCGACAGCCCAGCCCGGCCATCTCGGTGAAGTCGACCTCGTCGGGGAGTTTCACGCAGTTGAAGTCGGCTTCGCGGACGGGGAAGGCCTCCGCGAACGCCCCCGGCGCGTACTCCGACAGGCCGAGCGGAATGACCGTCTCGCAGTTGTTCGCTCGCCCCTCGCGGCAGTGCGTACAGGTCCCGTCGCCGAGGTGGAACGGCACCGCCACGCGGTCGCCCTCCTCGAGCGTTTCGACGTCGTCGCCGACGGCCGAAACGATACCTGCCGGCTCGTGGCCGAGGATCTGGCCCTCCGGAACGCCGGCACCGATCCAGCTCCAGTCGCCCTGCCACGCGTGCCAGTCGCTGCGACAGACCCCGCACGCTTCGGTTTCGACGATGACCTGATCCGGAGCCGGGTCCGGGTAGTCGACGTCTCTAACAGCGAGCGGTTCCCCATGTTCCTCGATTACGGCCGCTTTCATGGTTTACCAGTAGTACGAACGAGTATAAAAGTGTGGTCGGCTCACGGTTTATTTATAATAAATCTATCTCCAGTTTTACAGCGTTGTATCGTCGTCTAGTTGTCGGAAGCAGACCGCTCTCGGTCGAAATACGAAGTGAACAGTCGGAGCGAGAACAACGGCTCACCAATTAATCAGAGAACGGAGATGGACGAGTTGGACGATCGGTCCGGTCCGTGGCACACTCTCTCGGTTCGTCTCCGGTTGTCCACGGTATCGGCGCGCTGTTGTTCACAGCTTCGAAGTATATATCACCTTCCAGTAATAGAACTATATAAAATATATCTGGAATTCTCTACTGAGTGCACAGAAACGACCACTCACGGGATCGTCTCTCCGTATCGGCCTACAGACGCAACTATATCGGGTTTTGAGGGGGTATGGGTCTCGACTCGAGCCGCGACGTTGTTTGGACAACTAACTCTCCATCCCCAACCGCTATTCCAAGCTCAAGAGCCCACTGAAAGGTGTTATTAGGTGACGATACGGTACGTCGGAACGATTGAATATGCGTGATACAGTAACATAACGATACCTATTTGGATCCCGACTATATTCTTGTTACATAAGAATTCATATGTCTATCCAGAAGTAGCCGTTAGCGGTACACGTTGACCACCACACGGGATCCGCGATGTGCTCAATCCGCTCACCGCTCACGATCCGGCCCTCGTTCGTTCACCGATCAACAGCGAAGCGGAGAGCAAGAAGATTACAGGCATATATTTGTAATCCGTGCGCGGGTTTCGATCAGCGACCCACACGGATACGGACAATCAGATCGGAAGCCGTTCACGCAAAGGGACAAACGACCATTATGTAATGGCGAACGGGTGCCGACATGATTCCGTGGCGTAATATCGGTTAGCAGCACCTCTGAGTCACGTTCACACCGTATATCCGACTACGGATGGAAGAGACGTATCATCAGACAACGGGTAGCAGCGCTCACAGCTGATTCGAGTGGCTATTTCGGATGTTTGCGTTATAGGGGAACATACTTTCTCTATGGATGAACGTCCCTCACACCATACTCGAGCGATAACGGTAGTCCCTCACACGCATATACCGGTCATGGGACGCGGACCGTGAGCCAGCGGTCTGAAAGCCCGGTTCGTATTCACGACCGCACGTTCATGAATGATGAACACATAGATATTTATAGGAAACGTATACTAGTCAGTATATGGGCAAGCGAGCGAACAATCCAGTGAAGTCGGTCATCACGACGTTCGACATTCTACAGACGCTGCGTCGACTCGACGGCGCCGGCGTCACCGAACTGTCGAACGAACTCGAACTGCCGAAAAGTAGCGTCTACAACTATCTCAGCACGCTCGAGCAGGAGGAGTACGTCGTCAAGGAGGACGGAACGTACTACATCGGGCTTCGGTTTCTCGACCTCGGACGGTACGTGCGCCAGCGCGACGACCTCTACGAGACGGCCCGGCCCGAAATGGAAGCGATCGCCGACGAGACCGACGAGCTCGTGAATCTGCTCGTCGAGGAACACGGACAGGGAGTCTACGTCTGCCGGGTTCGTGGCGATCAGGCCGTCAACGTCGCCGCGAGTACCGGCCACCGTGTCGCGTTGCACAACACGGGCCTCGGGAAGGCAATCCTCGCGTACCTGCCCGAGGACCGCGTCGACACGATCCTCGACGATCACGGGATGTCGGCCGATACCGAACACTCGATCACCGACCGCGGGGAACTCAAAGCCGAACTCGCGGAGATCCGTGACCGCGGTGTCGCGTTCGATCGAGAGGAACGAATCGGCGGTCTCTGCTGTGCCGCCGTTCCGATTCTGGACCTCGAGGACCGACCGATCGGGGCACTCAGCGTCGCGGGGCCGACGAGTCGCATGAAGGGCGAGCGGCTCGAATCGGAACTCCCCGAACTCCTCAAGAGCGCGGCGAACGTCATCGAACTGAACCTCACGTACTCCTGAGCGGTCACGGCCACCGCCTCGTCACCCTACCACACAAACTGTTGTTCAGCAATGGCGAACGTGGTTTCACGGCCGATGACGCGACGACGCCGTTCGTCTCTGTCCGCTCGAGGGTACCGCAATCGACGTGAGCGGAGACGGATTCCTCTCACTTCCGTCAGCGGATTCTTCGGCGACGGATCCAAAAACGTGAGTTCGGTCGGAGCGGGGCGATCAGAACGCGCTGTCCGCGAACCCGCCGTCGACGGTGACGACCTCGCCGGTCACGAACGAGGCGGCGTCGCTGGCGAGGTAAATCGCCGCGCCGACGATCTCCTCGCGCTCGGCGACGCGACCGAGCGGGGTTCGATCGTCGATGCGCTCGCGTTTCTCGGTGCCCTCAGCGTAGGTGTCCGCGTTCTGGGGCGTGATGACGAATCCCGGCGCGATCGCGTTGACCCTGATATCGGGCGCGAGTTCCTTCGCGGATGCGCGTGTGAAGGCTTCGACGCCCCCCTTGGCGGCGGTGTACGCCGGCAGGTTCGCCATCGAGAGCCGAGCCGCCAGCGAGGAGATGTTGACGATCGAGCCGCCGTCCTCCATCGCCGGTGCGAAGGCCTGCGTCACGCGGCGGACCCCGTCGAGTGCGACATCGGTGACGAACTCCCAGTCCTCGTCGGAGATGTCCTGGACCGTCGCCCGGGAAATCGCCCCCTGCGACGCGACGACGATGTCGATGCCGCCGAGTTCGTCGACCGCCGTTTCGCGGACGCGCTCGAGGGAGTCGGCGTCGGTGACGTCGCAGGTGACTCGCGCCGTCTCGACGCCGCGGTCTTCGATTTCCGTTGCGGTCTCGTCGACCGTCTCCTCGCTGCGACTCGTCGCGATGACGTCGGCACCCTCCTCGGCGAAGCCGAGGGCGATCGCCTGTCCGATCCCGCTCGTCCCGCCGATGACGACGGCTCGCTTGCCACTGACGGTCACCGGACTGTGTTGGTAATCGACCATACCGCAAGCGAGACCGTCCGACCTCATTATGTTTACCCTCTCGAGCGAGGGCGATCCGTCCGATGCTGAACCCCGCAGAATTATAACTGCGGACGAACGATACGGTATCATGCGCGGATTAGCCAAGACCAGTCGAAGCGAAGGAGCCATGGAACTCGCCGACCGCGAGCGGCCCGAACCGGAACCGGACGAGGCGCTGATCGAGGTCGATTATGCGGGCCTCTGTGGAAGCGATGCGGGGATCTACGAGTTCGAATCGGCGTTCGAGCGAATGGAACTGCCGACGGTCATCGGCCACGAGTATTCGGGTCGCGTCGTCGAGGTCGGCGACGCCGTGACGAAGTTCGCGGTCGGCGACCGGGTGGTCGAGCGGCCGATCCGCGGCTGTGGCGACTGCTACCAGTGCGAGATCGGCGAATCGAACGTCTGCCAGAACTCGGTCATCACGGGCGTGGACCACGACGGTGCCTACGAGCCCTACATCGCCGTCCCCGAGGACGCGCTCCACCCCGTCCCCGACAGCGTCGAACAGCAACACGCGGCGATGGTCGAACCGACCAGCATCGCTGCCCGAGCCGTCATCCAGAACTCCCGCGTACGCGCCGGCACGCGAGTCCTCGTCGAGGGGCCCGGTCCGATCGGACTCCTCACCGCCCAGGTCGCCCGCGCACAGGGCGGCGAGGTCGTCGTCAGCGGCGTCGGCCAGGACACCGAGTACCGCCTGCCCCTCGCCGAGGAACTCGGCTTCGAGACGCTCAACGTCGCCGGCGACGATCTCGACGCCGCCCGCGACGAGCTGACCGACGGCATCGGCTACGACGTCGTCTTCGATACGACGGGCCACCCGTCGGGGCTGCCGTCGGCCGTCGACGAGGTTCGGAAGGGCGGCCAGATCGTCCTCATCGGACAGACCGGCGAGACGACGATGCCCTACTCGCCGCTCGTGCGCGCGGAGATCGACCTGCAGTGTTCCTACGCGTCGAAGTACGAGGACTTCGAGAACGCGCTGCGCCTGATCGACACGGGCGACGTCGACGCCGAGACGTTCATCGACGACCGCTTTAGCCTGCTCGAGCCCGACGAAGCGTTCGAGACCTTCGTCGAGGGCGGGACCTGCAAACCCGTCTTCGACGTCTCGGTTCTGCGAGACTGAATTACCTCGCTGATATTTTCTCGTCGGGCGACCGTTTCAGACGGAAGTTTTAGTAGTGCCTGTTGTAATCTACCACTGTCGATGGATTACAGACAGCTATCCGACCCGAACGCAGAGTATACGATGCGGGACCTCTCCGCGGAGACGATGGGGGTTTCCAACTCCCGCGGGCCGCGCGACGTCGAGATCACGGACGTACAGACGACTATCGTCGACGGGAACTATCCGTGGACGCTGGTCCGGGTCTACACCGACGCCGGGCTCGTCGGCAACGGCGAGTCCTACTGGGGTGCCGGCGAACGCGAGATCATCGAGCGGATGGCCCCGTTCCTCGAGGGCGAGAACCCCCTCGACATCGATCGCCTCTACGAACACCTCGTCCAGAAGCTCTCCGGCGAGGGATCGATCGCCGGGAAAGCAATCTCCGCGATTTCGGGGATCGAACTCGCGCTGCACGACGTCGCCGGGAAAATCCTCGAGGTGCCGGCCTACCAGCTCATCGGCGGCAAGTACCGCGACGAGATGCGGATGTACTGTGACTGCCACACCGAGGACGAAGCGGATCCCGACGCCTGCGCCGACGAGGCCGAACGCGTCGTCGAGGAGCTGGGCTACGACGCCCTGAAGTTCGACCTCGACGTCCCCTCGGGCCACGAGAAGGACCGCGCGAACCGTCACCTGCGCGGTCCCGAGATCGAACACAAGGCCGAGATCGTCGAGAAGGTCACCGAGCGCGTCGGCGACCGCGCCGACGTCGCCTTCGACTGTCACTGGTCGTTCAGTTCCGGCAGCGCACACCGACTCGCCGACCGCTTAGAGGAGTACGACATCTGGTGGCTCGAGGACCCGATCCCGCCGGAGAACCACGACGTACAGGCGGAGGTCACCAAGCGGACCTCGACGCCGATCACGGTCGGCGAGAACGTCTACCGGAACCACGGCAACCGCCGGCTGTTCGAGGAGCAGGCCGTCGATATCGTCGCGCCCGACGTCCCCCGCGTCGGCGGCATGCGCGAGACGCGGAAGATCGCCGACCTCGCGGACATGTACTACGTCCCGGTCGCGATGCACAACGTCTCCTCGCCGATCGGCACCATGGCCAGCATCCACGTCGGGGCGTCCATCTCGAACTCGCTCGCCGTGGAGTACCACTCCTACGAACTCGGCTGGTGGTCGGACCTCGTCGAGGAGGACATCATCGAGGACGGGTACGCCGAAGTGCCGGAGAAGCCGGGTCTCGGGATCACGCTCGATCTCGACGCCGTCGAGGAGCATCTGGCCGACGGTGCCGAGATGTTCGATGAAGCGTAGCTTCATCGTGCTCGCAAATCTCCGATTTGCGTCGTTTGACGAGGCGTGAGCCGAAGTCAAGCTCACGGAGCTTCGCTCCGGGTTGTTCGATGAAGCGTAGCTTCATCGTGCTCGCAAATCTCCGATTTGCGTCGTTTGACGAGGCGTGAATTCGAGTCGATCCGCCTCGAGTCCGACGGGCCGTCGCTGAACCGACCGAGGACGAGTGCGAGGGTCTGTCCCACTCTCGCCTTCGCACCGATTGCCGCTTCTCTGGCGCGACGGTCTCCCGTCTACTGGCTAGACAGCGCCGCTCGAGACCCGTTGTCGATCGGAGACGGTGAGAGCGATCGCGAAGATCCCCATTAAAATCCATTAATTACGATGGATTTATATGCCAGTGGTAACACCTCACAATCGGCATGGTTGACAATGACAATCCGGTTGGCAGTATGGATAGGCGAACGTATCTCACGGGGATCGCAGCGAGCGGTGCTCTGGGCATGGCTGGGTGTCTCGGTGGGTCCGGCTCGGACGAGTTCGAAGTCCTGCACGGCTGGACGGGGGGTGACGGCAAGGAAGCGATCGATGCGCTTACCAGCGGGTTCGCGGACGACAACTCGGATATCAGTCAGGACAACTTTCAGGCCGTCGGTGGGGACGGCAACGTCGACCTGAACGCGACCATCCTGCGTCGGTTGACGAACCAGAACGTGATGAGCGCCTTCGCCAACTGGCCGGGCAAAAACCTGGAGCGTTACCGGGACAGTCTGATGGACCTCGAGGAGGACGTCTGGGAGGCCGAAGGCTACAAGGATGTCATGCAGGATCGCGTTATCGATTACTGCGAGTTCAACGATAAGATGCCGGTGGTGCCGATCGGCTCCCACCGAATGAACAACCTGTTCTACAATACGTCCGTCTTCGAGGAAGCGGGCGTCGACGCTGAGAGTCTCAGTAGCGTCTCCGATCTCATGGACGCGCTCGAGCAGATCGATCAGGAAACCGATGTCACGCCGTTTTCGCACGCGATGGTGGCGCCGTTTACCGGGCTCCAGACGTGGGCACAGATCCTGACGAGTCAGAGCGGCGTCGAGGCGTACATGGACTTCATCAACGGCGACGGCGACCGGGACGCGATGATCGAGGCGTTCGACGTCCTCCAGGAGATCCGGGAGAACTACATTCCGGGAGACGCCTCCTCGATCGGCTACACGGAGGCCGGACAGAAGATCATCGGCGATCTCGATACCGACCAGCCGCCGGAAGCGGCGTGTATCCACGGCGGCAATTGGCTGTACGGGATGTTCCGTGCCGACGACAGCTTCAACTTCGGCGAGGAGTGGGACTGGATTCCGTTCCCCGGAACCGAGGGCGTGTACTTCTACCACGTCGACTCCTTCGTCACACCGGCCAGCAACCCGACCGAGGAACAGACGATCGAGTGGCAGAAGTACGTCGGAACGAAGGAAGCCCAGATCGCGTTCAACAACCCCAAGGGTTCGGTGCCGCTCCGAACCGACATCGACCCGAACGAACTGACGGACTTCCTCGCGATGACCTACGAGCATCTGACCGACTCCGAGTCGTATCCGCCGACGATCGCCCACGGCCTCGCCGTCGAACCCGAGATCCTCGACGAGTGTAAGAGCGTGATCGGGAATAATTTCCAGAACCCGTACGACGCCGAAGCAGCGGCGGACGGACTGCTCGACGCGGTCTCTCAGTAAGCACGTTATCATACCTAAATTTTTATTAACGTGGGACAGAGTCAATAGGCTGATGGCAACACAGGAAACGACAGAATCGACAACAGTACCGACCGAGGAGGTGGTGGACTGGCAAACAAAGCTCAGATATTTCCTGAACAGCGACTTCGTCCGGTCGTCGCCCTACTGGGGGATCCCGTTCGTCCTGATGGGAATCGCCGTGTACGGCGGCATCGGGTACAACGTCCTCATTTCCCTTACCGACTTCTCGGGGATCAGTTCGCCGACGTACACCGATCTCGACTTCGAGATGTACCGGACCGCGTTTGCAAACGAGGCGTTCCGTGAGGCCGCGATCAACAATCTCATCCTGCTCGTGGCCTTTACGACCGTCTCGCTGATCTTGGGCCTGTTCCTCGCGATCTTGCTGGATCACGGCATCAGGTACAAGGACAAGATACAGACCGTCTACCTGCTGCCGATGGCGCTTTCGTTCGTCGTCACGGCACAGCTCTGGCGCTGGATGTACAATCAGGAGAGCGGATTCCTCAACGTCGTCGTGACGGGACTCGGATTCGAACCGATCGACTGGCTGGGGAATCCGGAGATTGCCCTTGCATCGGTCATCTTCGCGCTAGTCTGGCAGTTCAGCGGGTACGCGATGGTGGTCTATCTGGCGGGGCTTCAGTCGATCCCGCGCGATCAGTTCGAAGCCGCGAAAGTCGACGGCGCGAGTACGCTTCGCACCTACCTGCGGATCATCGTGCCACAGCTAAAGGAATCGTCCGTCAGCGCCGCCGTCGTCCTGATGGTGTTCGCGCTCAAGGCGTTTACCTTCCTCTACTCGCTCGTGGGCCAGTACCGACCGCCGAACGGAACGGACATCCTCGCTACCCTGATGGTCCGTCAGGCGTTCAAATTCGGTAAGTGGGCGTACTCGGCCGCGATCGCGACGATGTTGCTCCTGTTAGCCCTGAGCGTCATCGCGCCGTATCTCGTCTACCAGCACCGACAGGGGAGCCTCTAACAATGTCACAAGCAAGCTCCGATTCGAACCTCGATGTCGTGTCGCTCGTCGAGAACGTGAACCGCAGGCGGATCGGCCAGTACGCACTGGTCATCTTCTTCCTCGGATTCTTCTTCATTCCCCTCGAGACGGGGATCATGACGGCACTGAAGACCAACGAAGGCGTGGCGCGTTCGCTTCCGTTCGCACCGCCGACCGGAGAGACATTCACGCTGTCGAATCTCCAGTTCGCGCTCGAGCGCCTCTCGCGCTCGTTCGTGAACTCGCTGCTCATGGCCATTCCCGCGACGATCCTCAACGTGTTGCTCGCGAGCATGGCCGCCTACGGCTTGACGATGGTCAGCTGGCGCGGCCAGATCGGCATGCTGTCGCTGTTCCTCGTCGGCGTCTTCGTGCCGTATCAGGCCGTACTGGTGCCGCTGTCGCGATTCTGGAACAACATCTTCCCGCTTGCGGATCTGCTGGAGCCGACGTTCGCGGTGATTCCGCTGTTACAGGGATATCACTCGCAACTCGTTCCGCTAATAATCACCCACGTCGCGTACGGGATCCCGATCTGTACGATCCTCTTCCGATCGTACTACAAGGGCCTCCCGAACTCGCTGGTCGAAGCGGCGAAGATCGACGGGGCGAGCATCACGAAGATCTATCGGCGCATCGTCCTGCCGATCTCGAAGCCGATGTTCGGCGTGGTGTTCATCTACCAGTTCACCCAGATCTACAACGAGTTCCTGTTCTCGTTTACCCTCATCGCAGGGTCGAACGCCGACGCGGCACCGGTCACGCTGTTGTTGCCGGCAGTCGGCGCGTCGACCTCCGGGATCGACTACGGGATCCGGATGTCGGCGGCGTTCCTCGCAGCACTGCCGACCATCCTCCTGTACGTCGCGTTCGCCGAAGAGTTCGCCAAAGGACTGCGCACGGAGAGTGGATAATCGATGGGACGCATTCAACTCGATCACATCACGAAACGGTTCGGAGACGCGGTCGCCGTCGAGGATGTCACCCTCGACGTCGAAGACAGTGAGTTCCTCGTCCTCGTCGGCCCGTCGGGCTGTGGGAAATCGACGACGCTCCGGATGATCGCCGGCCTCGAGACGCCGACGGAGGGCAACCTCTACATCGACGGCGACCACATGAACTATCGCGTTCCCCAGAACCGGGACATCGCGATGGTGTTTCAGGATTACGCGCTCTATCCCCACATGACGATCCGGGAGAACGTCCGGTTCGGACTGGAAGAGGAGGAGGGCTACACCCCCAACGAGATGGACGCGCGCGTCGAGGAGATCGCCGCCGACCTCGGCATCGAGTCCCTCCTCGATCGCAAGCCCGGCGAGCTCTCGGGCGGCCAGCAACAGCGGGTCGCGCTGGGTCGAGCCATCGTCCGCGATCCAGAAGTCTTCCTGATGGACGAGCCACTCGCCAACCTCGACGCCAAACTCCGGGCGCAGATGCGGTCCGAACTCCAGAACCTGCAGGAGGACCTCGACGTGACGACGGTCTACGTCACCCACAACCAGACGGAAGCGATGACGATGGGCGACCGGATTGCGGTGCTGAACGACGGTCACCTGCAGCAAGTCGGCGAGCCCCTCGAGCTCTACCACGAGCCCGCAAACCAGTTCGTCGCGGGCTTCATCGGCGAGCCGATGATGAATTTCCTGTCCGGCCACCGGTCCGAGAGCGGGTTCGCTGGCGACTACCTCGAGTACCCCTTCGACGAACGGCTCGAGGCCGCCGTCGGCGACGTCGAGGACCTCGTGCTCGGAATCCGTCCGGAGGCGATCGACGTCCGACGGGCGGAGGATGCGGCGGCCGAACGCGGCGATCACGAGTTCTCGATGACCGTGACCGTCGCCGAAACGCACGGCAACCAGAACGTGGTGCATCTCACCCACGCCGATGCGACGGACGAACACGACGTCTTGCAGGCGGTGACCGACGGCATGCACGTCGTCGAGCCGGGCGACTCGGTCGTGGTCACGCTCGATCCGGATTCGATCCACATCTTCGACGGGACGAGCGGCGACGCGCTCCGCAACCGTCGGCTCGAAACCGAACGCGAACTGACACAGGTGTAATATGGCGGGCTTAGAACTCGACGACGTAACCAAGGTGTATCAGGACGGAGAGGCGAGTGTCGTTGCGGTCGAAGACGTCTCGGTCGAGGTTCCCGACGGGGACTTTCTGGTCCTCGTCGGCCCGTCGGGCTGTGGGAAATCGACGACGCTGCGGATGATCGCCGGCCTCGAGGAGGTCACCGACGGCGATGTCAAACTCGGCGAGCGGACGGTCAACGACGTGTCGGCACAGGACCGCGATATCGCGATGGTCTTTCAGTCGTACGCGCTGTATCCCCACAAGTCCGTTCGCGAGAACATGTCCTTCGGACTCGAGGAGTCGACGGATCTCTCGAGTGCGGAGATCTCCGAGACGGTCGAGGAGACGGCGGCGCTGATGGGTATCGACGACTTGCTGGATCGCAAACCCGGCGAACTCTCGGGCGGCCAGCAACAGCGGGTCGCACTCGGACGGGCCATCGTCCGCGATCCCGACGTGTTCCTGATGGACGAGCCGCTCTCGAACCTCGACGCGAAGTTGCGCGCCGAGATGCGCACCGAACTCCAGCACCTCCAAGAACAACTCGGCGTGACCACGGTCTACGTCACCCACGATCAGACGGAGGCGATGACGATGGGCGACCGGATCGCCGTACTGGATCAGGGGGAACTCCAGCAGGTCGGCACGCCCCTCGAATGCTATCACGAGCCGAACAACCTGTTCGTCGCGGGCTTTATCGGCGAGCCGTCGATGAACTTCTTCGACGGCACTCTCGAGGGAGACGCGTTGGTGACCGACGACTTCGAGTATCCGTTGTCCGCGGAACGAGACGCGGACCTCGAGGACGGAACCGACCTCGTGCTCGGGATTCGGCCGGAGGATATCCGGATCAGCGACCGAGGGACCGGAGACCGTGGATTCGAGGCGGACGTCTCGGTCGTCGAGCCGATGGGCAACGAGAACATCGTCCATCTTCGGTTCGACGGTGCGACGGCGGCCGAGGAGTTCATCGCGACGACCGAGGGCGTGCCGACGGTCAGCGGCGGTGATCGAGTCACCGTCGAATTCCCCGAGGAGGCGATCCATCTCTTCGACGCCGAGAGCGGAGTGGCGGTCAAGAACCGCCGACTGGCGTTTACCGGAACGGCCGACGGCGTCCTCCCGTAGGCGGATCTGTGTTTTCAGGGACGGGTCGAAAAAACGGCGTGTGACTGCGGGACGACTACGTTTCAAACGCGGCGAGACGATTCAGGCGAACGGGAGGATCGTCGAGAAGATGAGCGTGCTGAGCAGGCCCGTGATCCCGATGAGGGTCGTCGCGACCGTCCACGTCTTGAGCGTCTCGCCCTGCGTGAGGCCGCCGATCTCCTTGACGATCCAGAAGCCGGAGTCGTTGTACCACGAGCAGAACGACGCGCCCGCGCCGATGGCCATGACGAGGTAGGCGACGTTGACGTCGAGGCCGCTCGCGAGCGGAGCCATGATCCCCGCAGTGGTGACGATCGCGACCGTCGCCGATCCTTGGACGACGCGGACGCCGGCGGCGATAACCCACGCCGTCACGAGCAGTCCGAGGCCGATCCCTTCGAGGCTGTCGGCGATGTACATCCCGGCACCGGCTGCCTGCAACATCGCACCGAACGCGCCGCCGGCCGCGGTGATCGCGGCGATGTTCCCGCCGCTTTTGAGCGCGTCCGTGAGTTCGTCGGAGAACGCCTCGCTGTCGAGGTCGCTCATGCGGTAGTAGGTCAGCGCCGCGGCGAGGGCGGCCGCCGTGAGCGCGAGGTTCGGGTCGCCGAAGAAGCCGGTGATGTCCCTGATCGCCGCGTCTTCGCCGAAGAGCGTCTGTGCCGTCGTGTCCGCGGTCACGAGGAGCACGGCGAGCAAGATCGGGAGCAGCGACTCGACCATACCCGGAAGCGAACTCGTCGGGACCTGATTTTGGGCCTCGAGTTCTTCGACCGTCGTGCCCATCGAATCGCGGAGCGGAATGTCGAGCCGGCGGTTGATCCAGTAGCCGTATCCGAGCCCCGAGACGAGCGCTGTCGGGACGCCGACGAGCACGCCGATCATGATCGTGCTGCCGAGATTGGCGTCGAACTCCTCGACGGCGAGCAGCGGGCCGGGCGTCGGCGGCACGAACCCGTGCGTGACGACACCGGCGGCCCCGACCGCGACGATGTACAGGGTGTAGTTCTTCCCGATTCGCGACCGCGCGGACCGCGCGAGCGGCGCGAGCAGGTAGAAGACGTTGTCGAAGAACACGGGAATCGACATCACGAAACTGCTACTGAACAGCGACAGTTCCGTGTTCTCGTCGCCGAACACGCTCGTGAACCCGCGGACGATTCGGTTCGCAGCGCCGCTTTCGACCATCGCTTTTCCGATGATCGCGGCCATCAGGATCGGAATACCGATCCCGGCCATATTGTCACCGAACGCCGACGCGAACTCGCCGGGGACGGTGGCGAAGGCGACCTCCGGTGCGACGATCCCGACGGTAAATCCCGCGATAACGAGCGAGATAAACGCCGGTAAGTCGAACACGACGAGCAGTAGGACGATTGCCACGATACCTGCGACGAGCGAGACGAGGGGCGCTTGCCCTCCCAACTGCAATACTGTGCTATTGAACATCACACATGGACATAGATAACCGTTATATTTTATATTTTTTAATGGTTCCAAATCTCTCCGTCGAAAGAATAATTCTCAGAATATGGTTTAAAACCGCGCGACGGACGGTTATAGGAGTTACACTTCCGTTAATCGACTCGAGGCGGCCGATCACGGTCGTTCGATCGACTGTCACCGCTCAGACCTATCAGGTCACTAACGCTGTCCGGACGCAGGGAGTCGTCGAGGCCGGCCTCGAGAAACTGGCCCCCAGTGGACCGAGAGCGCCGCCCACAGAGAGACGGAACGGGGCGCTTTCGAAGGACCCGCTCGAGGGAATGACGAGCAATTTCGGATAGAAGAGCGACGATCCGGTTGCTTCGGGGTGTCTGACCCTACGCTGTCGGTGTCGATCAGACTTCGATAACCGGATTCGAGAGTTCCCCGATCTCGTCGATTTCGATGCGAACCTCGTCGTCGGGGTGGAGCGTAAAGCCGTCGTCCGGGACGAGCGACGTGCCGGTCAGCAAGACACCGAGTTCGGGAACGACGTCGTGGTCCCGCCAGTGTTCGACCAGTTCCTCGCAACTGCGAGCCATATTGCCGATCGACGTTTCGTCGTCGTAGAGCACCTCGCCGTCGCGGGAGATCGACATCGACATCGTCAGTTCGTGGGGATCGCCGACGTCGTCGGCGGAGGCGACGCAGGGGCCGATCGAACAGCAGCGCTCATACATCTTCGCCTGCGGCAGGTACAGCGGGTTCTCGCCCTCGATCGAGCGGCTGCTCATGTCGTTGCCGATCGTGTAGCCGACGATCGATCCGTCGTAGAGGACGATTCCGAGTTCCGGCTCGGGTACGTCCCACGTGGAGTCCGCGCGGATCCCGACGGCCTCGCCGGGACCGACAGTTCGGCTCGCCGTCGCTTTGAAGAAGATCTCCGGCCGGTCGGCCTCGTAGGCGTGCAGGTACATCTCCGGCATCCCGCTCTCTTCCTCCCGGGCCTCCTCGCTGATTTCGTAGGTGACACCCGCCGCCCAGACCTCCTCGGGCACGACCGGTAGCGTTCCGTCTGGAAGCGAGTCAGGAGAGACCGTCGGTGCCTCGTCTGCAATCTCGCTCGCCAACTCGTCGACGCCGACATCCGCGATATCCGCCGCCGCCGCAAGGTCCCCGAAGCTGTCCAGCCGCGGTTTGACGGCCGTCAGATCGTACGCTGTCTCGTCGTCGACAGCGATTAGTCTATACTGGTCGCCAGTCGAGAGGCGCTGATACCGCATGGAGACACCAACTACCTAATACGATATAAATGTCTCGTCCCCGAACGGGTCGGGCCACGGAAGCGTCGGAACGGCAAGAATTATGAGCGAACGGGACGACGTACACACGTATGGCAGATCAGCGGCTGAACTACGTGAGCGGCGAGTGGACCGAATCGCACACCGGCGAAACGTTCGAAACGACCGATCCCGCAAACCCCGGGGAAGTCATCGCGACCTATCCCCAATCCGACGCCGAGGACACCGAGCGAGCGATCGAAGCGGCGAGTGCAGCCAGCGACGAGTGGGGGTCGACGCCCGGTCCCGAGCGCGGCCGAATCCTCGCGAAGACCGGTTCGCTCCTCGATCAGCGAAAGGAGGAGCTGACCGAACTGCTCGTACGGGAAGAGGGCAAGACCCGAAGCGAGGCCGGCGGCGAGGTCCAGCGTGCGATCGATATCTTCCACTACTACGGCTCGAAGGCCAGCGACATCGGCGGCACGGTCAAGAGCTCGAGCGCCCGAGATACGAACCTCTACACCAAGAACGAACCCCTCGGCGTCGCGGGCCTTATCACGCCGTGGAACTACCCCATCGCCATCCCGGCATGGAAGATCGCACCTGCCCTCGCCGCGGGTAACGCGGTCGTCATCAAGCCTGCGACGCTCGCGCCCGGCGTCGTCCACGAGATGGCCGGCGCACTCGAGGAAGCCGGCCTGCCCGACGGCGTGCTCAACGTCGTCACCGGTCCCGGCAGCGAGGTCGGTGGCACGATCGCCAGCCACGAGGGCGTCGACGCCATCTCCTTTACCGGCAGCACAGCGGTCGGGAACACCGTCTACGACACCGCGACTGAGGACGGCAAGCGCGTCCAGCTCGAGATGGGCGGCAAGAACCCGACGGTCGTCAGCGACAGGGCCGACGTCGAGGAAGCGGCCCAGATCGTCGCCGACGGCGCGTTCGGCGTGACCGGGCAGGCGTGTACGGCCGCCTCCCGCGCTATCGTCCACGAGGACGTCTACGACGAGTTCGTCGAGAGGGTCGCCGACCGCGCCGCAGCGATCGACCACGGCCACGGACTCGACGACCCCGGTATGGGGCCCCACGTCAGCGAGTCCGAACTCGAGAGCACGCTCGAGTACGTCGATATCGCCCAAGAGGAGGGCGCGACCCTCGAGTTCGGTGGGAGCGAACTCGACCGCGACGGCTACTTCGTCGAGCCCGCGGTCTTCTCGGACGTCGATCCCGAGATGCGCCTCGCACAGGAGGAGGTCTTCGGACCGGTACTGGCGGTCATCCCCGTCAGCGACTTCGACGAGGGACTCGCCGTCGCCAACGATGTCGACTACGGGCTCTCGGCGAGCGTCGTCACGGACGACCACACCGAAGCGAACCGCTTCGTCGAGGAGATCGAAGCCGGCGTCGTCAAGATCAACGAGAAGACGACCGGCCTCGAACTCCACGTTCCCTTCGGCGGCATGAAGGACTCCTCGAGCGAGACCTACCGCGAGCAGGGCGACGCCGGACTGGACTTCTACAGCATCAGCAAGACGGTCTACGACAACTACTGATCGACTGCCGTCCGTTCGAGTCACAGGCGATATCGACGCTATTTTTCGGCGGTTGCAGTCCGCTCGGTCCGGTCGCTGCGTGCGTGGCAGTACGGGATTCAGTATAGCGCCACACCTGTTGAACAGTACCGGCTCGGACGACCCGATCGCGACGACCGATACGCGGTAGCGGTCAACTGTGTTTTCCAAGACCGAGACGTTGTTATGTAATATTGAACGCCGTGTTGTCGGTCCGGATCGCCGTTTCCACGCATCACACACATCGTTCTGTAATGCAGGCGGATCGATGACGGGGTTGCTGCCGGAAATCGGGCTCGAGGCGGCCAATATCGGAGAGGGGCTGTTGGGGCCACTGTGAACGCCGGTAGATCGTCGGTGATCGATCGGACTCGCAGCCGTTCAGCAATCATTGATAGAACGCCCAACAGCATTCGGCCGAAGAGTTGACTTCTCGCGCCGAAAGTCACGGTTGCGGTGGTTGTGGCCGTCTCGAGCGGACCGTCTCGACAGCTAGCCGCCAGTAACACTGAACTCCAATTCGGTATTGATGAACGCTTGGTCGTCATTCGGAACACCCCCTTCGGTGTCGGGAAACCGGTTGACAGGAGGCCACGACGGCGTATCTTTATCAGTCGTCCGAAAGAGGTGACGAACGTGACACCGACGATCACGAAAATCGAAAGTCG
The DNA here is from genome assembly GCF_005576615.1 of Natrinema versiforme. Lineage (NCBI taxonomy): Archaea > Methanobacteriati > Methanobacteriota > Halobacteria > Halobacteriales > Natrialbaceae > Natrinema > Natrinema versiforme. The sequence continues at coordinate 1,699,158 of NZ_CP040330.1, read as the reverse complement.
AGAGTTCGAGTACCCCCTCGAGGACGTGGGGACCGACGAGCACGGGTTCAACCTCGTCTACGAACCCGGCGAGACGACGATGCGGAAGCTCTTCGGGGTCAAAATTCACACGGACGAGGGGATCACTGGCGAGTACGTCGGCGGGAACTCGCCCGCGGCCGCCCAGTACAACATCATCGCGAAGTACCTGATCGACAAGGATCCGCTGCAGCGGGAGAAACACTGGTCGGAAGTCAAACGCGCGCTGCGGAAGTACGATCGGATGGGAATCGGCCCCATCGACATCGCGCTGTGGGACTTCGCGGGCAAGTACTACGACGCGCCGATCCACGAACTGCTCGGCACCTACCGCGAGCACATCCCCGCCTACGCGTCGACGTACCACGGCGACGACGCGGGCGGGCTCGACTCGCCCGCCGCGTTCGCCGACTTCGCCGAGGACTGTCGGGACCGCGGCTTCGGCGGGTTCAAAATCCACGGCTGGGGCGGTGGTGACGACGCTCGCGACCTGACCCGAGAGATCGAGGCCGTGCGCGCGGTCGGCGACGCCGTCGGCGACGACATGGACCTCATGCACGACCCCGCCTGCGAACTGGAGACCTTCGCCGACGCGCTCGAGCTCGGTCGCGCGCTCGACGAGGCGGGCTTTTTCTGGTACGAGGACCCGTTCCGCGACGGCGGCATCTCCCAGCACGCCCACCGAAAGCTCGCCCGGAAACTCGAGACACCGATCCTCCAGACCGAACACGTCCGGGGGCTCGAGAGCAAATCCGACTTCGCGGCCAACGACGCCACGGACTTCCTGCGAGCCGATCCAGAATACGATGCCGGGATCACCGGTGCGATCAAGGTGGCTCGAATGGCCGAGGCCTTCGGGCTCGACGTGGAGTTTCACGCGCCCGGCCCCGCCCAACGGCACTGTATCGCCGCCTGCCGGAACTCGAACTACTACGAACTGGCGCTGGTCCACCCCGACTGTCAGAACACCCAGCCACCGGTCTATCAGGGTGGGTACTCGGATCTGATGGACGCCGTCGACGACGACGGGACCGTTCCGGTTCCCGACGGACCGGGACTCGGTGTCGAGTACGACTGGGAGTACATCGAGGAGCACACGACCGGCAGCGTTCACACCTACGAGTAGTCGATCGGATCGTCCCGGTCGACTCGAGCCGTCGACTTCTGAACCGTCGGTTTCGGTTCGCTACGTCCTGCTGGCGACTGGTATGGCTGTCAGACCCGTCAGCTTGCTCGGCCGCGCCGACAGGACAAATGCATGGTTTTTTATGGTCATGCAGATAGTTCCGAAATGAACACATGGCAGCCACCGCACCACTGTTAGCCTTTGGTATCGGAATCGTCTCCGTGATTCTGCTCCTCGTGGTCTGGGACGTTCCGACGTTCATCGGGTTGATCATTTCGGCGTTGCTCGTCGGGACGACCAACGCGTTCTTTTTAGACGGTGTCGGCTTCGGCACCATTCCCGAAGGCGTCGCGACGGCCTTCGGCGAGAACATGGCCGGCGTCGGGATTCCGATCCTGATGGCGGCGGTGATCGGGAAATCGATGACGGACTCCGGTGCGGCGAATCGGATCGTTCGATCCTTCCAGTCGTTCGTCAGCGACGACAACGCCGACCTCTCCCTGTGGGTCAGTAGCTCGATCCTCTCGATTCCGGTGTTCTTCGATAACGTCTTCTACCTGATGGCGCCGCTGGCCCGCGCCATGCGCGCTCGAATCGGGAAGAACTACGCGCTGTATATCGTCGTCGTCGGCGGCGGCGGCGTCGCGATGCACGCCTTCGTGCCGCCGACGCCGGGCCCGCTCGCGGTCGCCCAAGAACTCGATCCCGAGCGAGCCATCCTCGGCACGACCATCGTCGTCGGGCTGGCGGTCGCCCTCCCCGCGGCGCTCATCAGCGGCGTCCTCTTCGGTCGGTTCATCAATCAGTACGTCGACATCCCGCTCCGAGACACGATGGGAACGACCGTCGAAGACCTCGAGGAGCAGGCCTCGAAGCCGGTCTCGAACCTGCCGTCGTTCGCCGAGTCGGTGCTCCCCGTCGTCGTCGCCGTCGCCTTCATCGCCGCCAGTACGGCCGTCAACACGTTCAGCGATACGTACCCCGCCCTCGAGTCCATTCAGCCGGCGACCGACTACGTCGGCAACGTCAACTTCTCGCTGACCTTCGCCGCGGTCATCGCCTCGCTCACCTACCTCCGGATGGACGACTTCCCCCGCTCGGTCTGGGAAGACGAGATCACCGACGCCTTGCGCAACGGCGGGAACATCGCCGCGATCACCGCGGCCGGCGGCGCGTTCGGGGCGATGCTCGCCGAAGCGGGTATCGGCGAACTCGTCGCGTCGACCCTCGACGGCCTCGGAATCGGTCTGCTGGTGACGGCGTGGCTTATCGCCGCGATCATCCGCGTCGCGCAGGGGTCGGTCACGGTCGCCATGCTGACCACGGGCGGGATCATGGCCCCACAGGTCCCCGAACTCACCGTTCACCCGGCCTATCTCGTGATGGCGATCGGCTCCGGGGCCGTCATCTGCTCGTGGTTCAACGACTCCGGCTTCTGGATCGTCAAGGAGATCGGCGGCCTCACGAAAGCCGAGACGCTCAAGACGTGGACCGCACTCACCGTCGTGCTCTCGATCTCGAGTCTCGTCGTGCTCCTCGTCTACTCGACGCTCTTCCCGCTCGTCTAGCGACGATCCGTTTCAACTGGGTCGGCCGTCCACGCGGTCGATGCAACCCTCGAACCGGCTCGGATCGATGCTTCCGTCGAACGCGATCCGGTACCAAACGGAATATTTAATCCGGTTCCTCGCAACGACCGTGTATGGAACACGGACTCGTCGTCGTCGAGGACACGGATCGCCACGCGACGCTCCTCCGAGAAGCGGCACAGTACACACGCGGCGGGGACGCGAAACTGACCGTCTTGGCCTTTGCCACAGGCGAAGAGATCGGTCCCGGCGTTCGGAAAATCGAGTCGATCGGCGAGATCGAGGGAGTCTCGGAAGACGACGGCGAAGACGTCATCATCAAGGCGGCGGAAGCCGAACTCGAGTCGTTCGTCCGGGAGACCCTCGGCGAGACTGATATCGACTACAGCGTCGGCGTCGATATCCTCTCGGAGGGGTACGGGATGGCGACGCTCAATGCCGCCGACGAGTACGACTGCGATCACGTCTTCATCGCCGGTCGCAGACGCTCGCCGACCGGCAAGGCGATCTTCGGTGACTGGGTCCAGCGGGTGCTCCTCAACTTCGACGGACTCGTGACCGTCTCGCTCGACGAAGACGGGGGGACGGCAGAGACCGGTTCGTAGCGCGGGAGACGGCGACGGTCGGACCCTGCTATCGTCACACACTGGCATCGGTCATTTTTTATCAGATCGAGGTATAGAGGCGAGCATGCTCGATTGGATCGACAGGTACGAGGAACGGACGTGGCAGACGACCGAGAGCGGAACCGTCAGATACGCCCTGATCGGACTGGGCTGGTGGACGATCGACGTCGCGCTCCCGGCGATCGAATCGTCGGATCTCGGCGAGGTCTCGGTCCTCGTCAGCAGTTCGACCGAAAAGGCGACCCGACTCGCCGACGAAAACGACGTGGCTCGGGGCATCAGCTACGACGAGTTTCACGACGGCGCTGCGAGCGACGAGTACGACGCGATCTACGTCGGGACGCCGAACGCCTACCACCTCGAGTACGTCGAGACCGCGGCCGAACTGGACAAGGCGATCCTCTGTGAGAAGCCCATGGAGTCGACCCTCGAGCGCGCCGAAGCGATGGTCGACACCTGCGAGGAGGCAGATGTGCCGCTCATGATCGCCTACCGCATGCAGACCGATCCCGCGGTGCGCCGGGCCCGCGAACTGATCGCGGACGGCTTTATCGGCGACCCGGTCTCGGTCTACGGGCACAACACCCAACCCCTACTCGAGATGATTCCCGATCCGGATCAGTGGCGACTCGATCCCGAACTGAGCGGCTACGGCACCTCGGTGATGGACCTGGGGATCTATTCGATCAACACCACCCGATTCCTGCTCGATCGCGACCCCGTCAGCGTACACTCGGAGATGGCCTCGAACCACGAAGCGTTCGGGGACGTGCCCGACGAGCGGTCCTCGTCGCTGCTGCGCTTCGAGGACGACATCCAGATGACCTCGACCTCGAGTCAGAACGCCCACGAGGACACCCACCTCAAGATCACGGGAACGGACGGGCAGATCGAACTTCGCCCGGCGTTCCACGGGGAGTGTTCGTTGCACTTGTCTCGAGGCGAGCTCTCGGTCACGGTCGAACACGACAGCTTCGACGCCGAACGCGAGATGGAAGAGGAGTTCGACTACTTCGCCGACCGACTCCTCAGCGACGCCGAGATCTATCCCGACGGGCGACACGGCCTACAGGACATGCGGATCATCGAAGCGCTCCACGAGTCCGCCGAACGGGGCGAGCCGGTCGACATCGCGTAGGCTCGCGATCGACGCGGCGGGGAACTGTTTACTACCGCGGATGCGATCAGCGAACCGTTAGAGACGAACCCACGACTACGGCGATCAAAGGCGGTCGCAATACCTCGTCCCGCTCAGTCCGCAGCGTGGCGCGGGATGTGACCGCAGTCGGCGCACTGCCACGATTTGCCGCCGAACGTGAGGTCACCATCGCAATCGGGACACCGGGACGGCTGTACGACTAGCTGCTGGCGCTCGGTCATCGTTCGCTCTTCGGCGGAGCCTCTGTTAAATCTTCTCCCCGGTACCGCCGCCAGCGGACCCAAATGGAGGGTGAGAACCGGAACAGCGGTTCGAAACGACGTGGGGCTCGAGCGTCTCGCGGATGGTTCTGTTACGTAATGAAAAACGATAGATATCATTCGGCGATCACATCGGGTGACCAATCGGTCGTGAATCTCCGCCGATACCGACTCCACTGCTCGGTAGTCCCCGAATCGGCGTGTGATCAGAAAGGTGATCCCACGCGAACACGTTCGTCAAATCGTTCGCCAGTGATGAACACGAACGCGAATTCCGTGCGATAACACCGTCGCCGCTTGGACCGGTCCCATCGTCCAGTTACGTTCGACTACGCCCCGCTTTCACGTTCGTCCGTGGAAAGCGACTCTCGTTCCGTGATGCGACCGGCGAACGGCCCCACTCGGCGACGCGAGCCGGCTATTTACAGGCATATCTTTGTAACTGTTCGTTCGTATCATAATTCTGTTATCGGTTCGCGTTCCAGTGATGCCGCTTCCGTCCGCCCACTGCCTCGTTTCGGGAGCGGTTCTCGTAACTAACTCGAGGAAAACGTGACTGGAACGTTCGGCACCGTCCGATAGGTCGGCCGAAACGTCGGGAAATTCGCCAGTGCCGAACGTTCGTACTACTCAGTACGGGACGAGCTGGGGCTGACGAGGGAGTCGATACGGTTCGCATCCGAACGGAAGCGAAGTAAGTCGATGATTGGAAGGTGAGCGGATCGAGGTCGGCTCGGATGAATCTGTTCGTTTCCGATTCGTACGGCTGGTCGTTGGCCCGGCAGTCAACCACAACACTTGTACGATAGGCCTCAGTGACATCCGGTATGGCAGACGACTCGAGCGGCGGGCGACGAACGAAAGTCGAGCGAGTGATGGACCAGTACGGGCTCGAGGAGTGGGGAGAGCGCCTGGAGGCCGAGTGGATCGGTGACGGGACGGAGCGAACGAGTCTGCGCGACCTCGCGACCGAATTCAATCAGGCCGTGCTCCGCGCGGCCGTGCGCGAGGCGGGCGCGTCCGTGCTCGATACGGATATCGATTCCCTCTACCGAACACTGACCGACGACGACGTGTCTCGATCCGACGCGGTTCGCAAACGCCGCGAACTCGAGCGATCGGGGGTCGACATCGACGACGTTCGATCGGACTTCGTCACCCACCAGACGATTTATACGTATCTCACGAACGTTCGCGACGCCTCGCTCCCCGAGGAGGACAGCGAGGACCGTATCGAACGGAAGAAAGAGACCGTTCAGCGACTCGCGGGCCGCACCCAGGTCATCACCGAATCCACGCTCGACGAGTTACGCAACGCCGACGAGATTACGGACAAGGACTACGAGGTGTTCGTCGACGTTCGCGCCATCTGCGGACAGTGCGGGGCCGACTACCCCATTGCAGAACTGCTCGATCAGGGCGGCTGTGACTGCGACGGGACCGAACCCGCCTGACGAACGGCGGAAAGCGGCCGTAACCAAATAGCATTTATATTCAGCGGCGAGAAACGACGCATATGTCATCTCCAGAATCCGTCTCATCGGCGATTACCGTCGCAGCGGAGAACATCGGCGGCATCGACAGTACCGAAGTGACGCTCCAACCCGGCGTCAACGTCCTGACCGGCCGGAACGCGACGAACCGAACATCGTTTCTCCAGACGATCATGGCGGCGCTCGGCAGCCAGCGATCCTCGCTGAAGGGCGACGCGGACGCCGGCAGCGTCGAGTTGGCCTTCGACGACGACCAGTATACGCGATACCTCGAGCGGCGCAACGGCGAGGTCGTCTTCGACGGCGATCCCTACCTCGACGACCCGGAACTCGCGGACCTCTTTGCCTTCCTGCTCGAGTCGAACGAGGCGCGCCGAGCCGTCAGAGCCGGCGACGACCTCCGCGAACTCATCATGCGGCCGATCGATACGGACGAGATCGAGGCCGAAATCAGCAGTCTCGAGGCCGAAAAGCGCGACATAGACCAGCGCCTCGAGGAACTGTCGCGGCTCGACGCCGAGCTGCCCGACCTCGAGGAGGACCGGGTCGCACTCGAAAACGAGATCGAGACCACGACCGAACGGATCGATGAACTCGAGGCGGAACTCGACGAGTTCGACTTGGACGTGGAGGCGAGTCGCGAACGGAAAGCGGAGATCGAATCGGCCTTCGCCGACCTCCAGGAGGCACGGACCGAACTCGAGTCCATCGAGTACGATCTCGAAACCGAACGGGAGAGTTACGCGGAGCTCGAACGGGAACGCGACGACCTCGAGGCCGACCTCGAGGAGGTCGACGACACCGAGGAGTCGCCGGAGCGACTCGAGGGGCGAGTCCAGGAGCTTCGCTCCCGAAAGCGATCCCTCGATACGACCGTCAGCGAACTCCAGAGCGTGATCCGATTCAACGAGGAGCGCCTCGCGGACGACGGATTCGAGTTCGATCTCGAGGAGTCGACCGAGACGAGCGATGACACCGAGAGTGACGGTGACATCACCGAGCAACTCCTCGGGGACTCGAACGATGTCGTCTGTTGGACGTGCGGGTCGCAGGTCGACCGCGAACGGATCGAATCGACGCTCGACCGATTGCGATCGCTCCGCCAGCAGAAACTCGACGAGCGAAGCGACCTGCAGGAACAGATCGACGACCTCTCGTCCCGACAGAAGGAAATCCGCCAGCAAACGCAGAAACGCGGCCAGATCGAGACGCGACTCGAGGCGATCGAGGACGAACTCGAGCGCCGCGAACAGCGAATCGAGGAACTCGAGGCCGACCTCGAGGACCAGCAGGAACGCGTCGACGACCTCGAATCTGACGCCGAGACGTTCGAGGACGCCGAGTACGGCGACGTTATCGAGGCCCACCGCGACCTGAACCGGCTCGAACTCGAACTCGAGGATCTCGAGGAGGAACGCGACGAGGTCCAAGACCGGATCGACGAGATCGAGGCGAAGATCGAGGAACGCGGCGAGGTCGAGGACCGCCGCGAGACCATCGAGGACGAACTGACCGATCTCAGAACCCGCGTCGACCGGATCGAGGCGAACGCCGTCGACGCGTTCAACGAGCACATGGAGTCGATCCTCTCGATCCTCGAGTACCGGAACATCGACCGCATCTGGATCGAACGACGCGAGAAGACGGTCCGAGAGGGACGCCGGAAAGTCTCGCGGACCGCGTTCGACCTGCACATCGTCCGGACCACCGAGGACGGCCGGACCTACGAGGACACCGTCGACCACCTCTCGGAGAGCGAACGCGAGGTCACCGGACTGGTCTTCGCGCTCGCGGGCTATCTGGTCCACGACGTCTACGAGGTCGTCCCGTTCATGCTCCTGGACTCGCTCGAGGCGATCGACTCGAACCGGATCGCCGACCTCGTCGAGTACTTCGAGGAGTACGTCGACTGTCTCGTCGTCGCCCTGCTACGCGAGGACGCCGAAGCGCTGTCCGACTCGTACGCGTACGTCGAGGAGATCTAACCCGGATTCACCGAGTCGGGGCTTCGATTCGACTGGGTTGGGCGCGCTTGCTGTCCCACAGCGACCGGCCGGATCTGTTCGCCACCGTTTGGCAGCGCCACGCTATACCAGAATACAGGTAGTATTTTCCACCCACCTATTTTCTGACTCTTGTATTTCAGTATACAACTGTGAGTGGGTCGGATTCGAAACTGCTGATATCCCGGGCTTTCTGCTCTGTCTCGAGTGATAGGATATACCGTTCGAGATCATCCGTCAGAGACGAGGATTGATCGAATACTGGTAAGACGGCGTGATACCGGCTCAATAGAGAGGGGAGATCGGTTTCGAATGTAGTTTTGAGCCATAAGGTGCGACTTTCGATATGTCGAATTTGAATACTGCTACTGGAACCGAGGTATGTGCCAGTATTCGGTTCCACAGAGCAGACGAATTGCTCGAATGGGTGCCCGACTCGAGCGTCAGTACCCGTCCCGAAACGCTTGCACGTACCGGTGGCCCACACGCTCACGGCTGAACCACTTCACGACCGAATCGGTGCCGAGACGAACTTCAGGGCCGAATGGTGCCGAGACGATCAGACGGCGGGCGTTGCATTTGCAGTTGAAAGCTACAATATCGCACTCGTCCTGTTTGCCGTGTGAACTGTTCCTCGATGACACCGACACGCTCGATGAAACCGAGACTGACACGTCTGTCGAACCGGAGCGAACACGGAACACGACCGCAGGCTCGCTCGAGTCGGGAGTCACGTGGTCGAACATGAGTGGCGCACTGTCAACAGCGATACCGGAAACGCTGCGATCGGGAGCGATCGGACAGCCGTACTCGGCGGAGGGAACCGACGGCCGAGGGAAACGGATGGCCGCTGCGGCCGCCGGCGGTCTCCTCCTCGCCGCCGGTCTCAGGCGGCGGTCGCTCGGCGGGACGGTACTGGCCGTCGGCGGCGGCTGGCTGATCGCTCGGGGACTCAGCGGGACCGATCGGCCGGTCCGAACGCTCGCCTCGGCGATCCGCGACCGCGAGGGTGTCGCGGCTGACGTTCCCGAGGGGATGCCGACCGTGGAGCGATCGATAACGGTCGGCGCACCCGCGGACGAACTCTCGGAGTACTGGCGCGACCCCGAGCAGTTGACCCGGATCATGGATCCCTTCGCGGAAGTGACGGGAGCCGGCGAGGACCGACTTCACTGGGATGTGGAGACCCCCCGCGGACCGAATCTGACGTGGGAGACGGAGATTACGGCCGACGAACCCGGCGACTCCCTGCGCTGGGAGTCCCTCGAGGGGGCGACGATCCCCCACGAGGGCGAAGTGCGCTTCCGGTCGGCAGCGGGCGACCGGGGCACGGTAGTCACGCTCCGATTACAGTTCGATCCGCCGGCCGGGAGTCTCGGTGCCGCCGCGTTTCAGCGGCTCGGCATCGTCCCCGAAACGGTCGCGAAGAAGGCGCTCCGCCGGTTCAAGAGCCTCGTCGAGACGGGCGAAATCCCGTCGCTCGAGCACAATCCGTCCGCGCGCGGGAGCGGTGATCTGCTATGAACGGTGAGAGCGCGTGAGAGCCCTCTGCTGGCACGACGTCAACGACCTGCGAGTCCAGTCGGTTCCGGATCCGGAGATTGTCAACCCGCGCGACGTCGTCCTCCGGGTGACCATGACCACGCCGTGTGGTTCGGACCTGCACTTCATCGACGGCTACCTCCCGACGATGCGCGAGGGTGACGTGATCGGCCACGAGTTCATGGGCGAGGTCGTCGAAACCGGCCGCAAGGTCGAGGCCGTCTCGGCGGGCGATCGGGTGGTCGTCCCCTCGTTCATCGGCTGCGGGAGCTGTGGCTACTGCCGGGACGACCTGTGGTCGCTCTGTGACAACACGAACCCGAACGCGGAACTGCAGGAACCGATCCTCGGCGATACGACGGCCGGCATATACGGGTACACGCACGCCTTCGGCGGCTACGCCGGCTCCCACGCGGAGTACGTCCGGGTACCCCACGCCGACGAGAACTGCTTTCACGTCCCCGACGAACTCGAGGCCGAGCAGGCGCTGTTCGCGTCCGACGCGTGGGCGACCGGCTACATGGGCGCGGACTTCTGTGACATTCGAGACGGCGATATCGTCGCCGTCTGGGGCTGTGGCGGCGTCGGCCTCATGGCACAGCACAGCGCCGCCCTCATGGGTGCCGAGCGCGTCATCGGTATCGATCGGTTCCCCGAGCGCCTGCGAGCGGCCAGAAACGAGGCGGGGTCCGAGACGATCGACTACACCGCGGTCGACAGCGTCGTCGACACGCTCAAAGAGATGACCGGCGGCCGCGGCCCCGACGCCTGCATCGACGCCGTCGGGATGGAAGCCCACGGAACCGGGGTCGCACACGCCTACGACCGCGCCAAGCAGTCCCTGCGCCTCCACACCGACCGCGGGACCGCGCTCCGACAGGCGATCCGCGCGTGTAAGAAGGGCGGTACCCTCTCGATCCTCGGCGTCTACGGCCTCCTCGACAAGTTCCCGATGGGCGTGGTGATGAACAAGGGGATCACCGTCCGCACCGCCCAACAGCACGGGCAACGGTACGTTCCGGACCTGCTCGAGTACGCCGCGGAGGGCGAACTGGACCCGTCGTATCTGGCGACCCACGAACGCTCGCTCGAGGAGGGGCCGGCGGCCTACGAACTGTTCAAGCACAAGAAAGACGGCTGCATTCGACCGGTATTGACGCCCTGAATCGGCCGGAAGTCGGGCCAGGCGTCGTGAGGCGAGTTGGTGGCGGAGCGGGACTCAGTCGCTCGGCGACGTTTCGGGACGGTACCCGCGACTGATGACCTTCCAGTGGCCGGCGGCGAACCGGTAGTACGTGACCACGGCGGGGACGAGGGTCTCCAGGACCAGCGCCGCGTAGAGCGCCCCGATTCCGAGCGGGGGTATCAGCTCGAGGCCCGGAAGCGGGACCGAGACGGCACCGAGGGTGGCGACGGGGAGCGCGAACACGTACAGCCCGAGCAGTTGGCCGTAGAACGGCCACCGGGTGTCGCCGCTGGCGCGGAGCGGGCCGGTCGCGCCGCCGCTGACGCCGCGGAAGATGACGCTCACGCAGGCGACGACGATGAAGGTGGTCACGAGCGGCAGGATCGACGGATCGTCGACGAAGAGCCGGCCCACCTGCTCGGCGAAGACGAGCACGAGGGTCGCGCTGAAGAGATAGACGGCGACGCCGAACCAGAGCACTTCGTGGCCGTATATGTCGGCGTCCCCTTCGTCGCCGGTGCCGAGTTCCTGCCCGACCAGACTGCTCGAGGCGAGCGAGAAGCCCCAGCCAGGGGTGTCCATCAGGTCCCGGACGCGGCGAGCGATGACGTAGGCGGCCACCACGTTCGGCCCGAACAGCGCGACGATGGCGAGCATCGGGAACTGTGCGGCCCGCCGGGCGACGTTCGTAAACAGCAGCGGGGTGCCGATATCGACCACGTCGCGGACGTCCTCGAGGGTCGTGTACGGCCGCGAGAGGTCGATCGTCACGGGGAACTCGCCGATCAGGGGGAGTCGACCGAGGGTGAATCCGGTGATGAACGCCGCCAGCACGAGGACGTTCGCCAGCACCGTCCCGATCGCCGCGCCCACGACGCCCATCTCGAGGACGAACAGCAGGACGGCGTTGACGGCGATGTTGACGACAGCACCGCCCGCCCGAAGGGTCATTGGCGTCCACGCGTCGTCGGCTCCGACGAGGGTTCGGCTCCCGATCAGATTCAGGCCGGCGAACGGAACCCCGAGGGCGACGACCCGAAGGTAGTCCGCGCCGTAGGCCAACGAGGCGGCGTCGTCGCCGACGAGCGAGATCAGTCGCTCGGGAACGGTCCAGTAGAGGGCCGCCAGCGGGACGGTAATCGCGACGACGACGAGCGCGCTCGTCGTCACTGCGAGCGACAGTTCTTCGGTCGCCTGCGCGCTGTACCGCTGGGAGACCAGACTGATCGTCGCGCCGGCGATCCCGCCGCCGACCGCGAAGGCGATCGCCCAGAAGGGGGTCGCGAAGCCGACGCCAGCGATCGCTGCCGGGCCGAGGGCGATCCCGACCATCGCCACGTCCGCCGCGGACTTCGACATCCGGGCGATTCCGGTAACGATCCGCGGCCACGCGAGATCGGTGGCCCGCTCGACGCGACGGGGGTCGACGATCCCGGCCCGCGCGAGCAGATAGCCGATCGAGAGCAGGAGCCAGCGGAACGGATTCGGCACTCGAGAAGCCACGTTCGACCTTCTGGCCGCAGCGCTAAAACGCTTTATACCTCAACGATACATCATGGTCGATCACTCGCTATCGGCGGCGCTACCGGTAGTATGCGAGCGAATGGGTCACGTATTACTACGTTTCAATATGAATTAGAGTGGGCACAGCGACGGGGGTGTCCCGCCTCGAGCCACAGTGTTCGCTGCCCGGGCGACCCGCGGGTGCAGGCAGCACTGGCTTGTCCTGGACCGGCCCACCCACGGATATGTGTGCACGGCTTTCCGAATCGTCCGTCGGAAAAACGGTCGAGAGTGCGAACGGCGAGGTGATCGGGACCGTCGCGGCGGTCGAGGGGGACACCGCCGTCGTCGAACCGAACCCGGGAGTGATGGATTCGATCAAGGCCGCCCTCGGCTGGGAACGGGCGCACGAGGACACGGTGATGGTCCACGAGGACGCGATCGAAACGACCGCCGACGACGTGATTCGGCTCGAGTCGGACCCCGAAGCGCCGAACGCGCAGACCGGGACCGACGAACCGGCTCACAGTCCCGAGACGGACGATCCGACCCTCGAGACCGAAGGCGGGTCCGCCGATTCCGACGGGCTCGAGCGCGACGTCGCCACGGATCGGGAGCAGACCGGCGACGAGGGGATCACCGAGGTCGAACGCGCGGGGCCGGCGAGTAACACGGAACGGACCGAGCCGACGGATCAGACGACGGAGACGGGCGGCGCTGACGAACCGGCGGACATCGACGAGACACATCCCGCGGCGGACACCGCAGAGACGGGAACCGAACCCGACGAGTCGGCGGCGGACACCGATCCGCTTCGTACCGAAGAGCGAGGGACGTTCGAGGCCCCGAGCGCGGCCGACGAAGCGGTCGATACCGACGCACGAGACGGACTCGAGGAGACCGCAGCAATCGACGAAACCGCAACGATCGATGGGGCGGACTCGGCGGAGACGGCCGACACTGCGGGACCGACTGGAGTCGAGGGGACCGATCAGGCCGACGAATCAGTCGACGAAGACGACTTCGGGGAACCGTCCTGGAACGACGAGACACCGGCCACGGGGACGACGGCCGACTCGACGGAGGACACTCCCGATCAGGGGGATCGGGGGGAGCAGGGGGTGCCCGACGAGGCGGCCTCAACGGTCGATATGGCCGACGAGCGCGGTGTGACCGACGGGGAAACGCCGACGGAAAGCGAGCCGGACGACGGAGCCGTGAGCGACGACCGATCGGACTCCGAAACGGACCTCGCCGATGCGGTCACCGGCGGCGTCGACGGTGGGTCGCTCGAGGACGTGAGCGACGGGCTGGACGACGCCGACGAGCGAAACCCGACCGCGGACGTGAATCTGGCGGACGAACTGGACACCGGGATCGACATCGAATCGGTCGACGAACCCGGCGACACCGACACGGTCGCCGCCGATGCAGAGACCGGAGACGACACGAGCAACGTAGTCGACCGACTGGACCGCAGCCCCGACCTCGAGTCGGTTGTCGAAAGCGACGAACCCGACGAACGCGAGCGTGATGCGGGCTCGAGGGCAGCCGCGGAGACGGATCTGGCCGACGAGCTAGAGACCGGCCCCGATCTCGAATCAGTTGCGGAGGCGGATCGCGACCCCGGAGCCGACATCGGTCCCGACGCGATCGAGGGAGAGCCGACGGACACCGGCGGCGGCGTCGAGGCGGTCGATCGCCGGATCGTCACGGACGAGGCCGACGGGATTGATCACCGTCCCGCCGAGACGGCCGGAGACCGCGATCGAACGGCACTCGAGGATCTCGAGACGGAGTCCGAAACTGCGCCGGCCGAAGCGAGTTCGACCGACGACGATCGAAGTCGACCGTCCGGTCCGTTCTCGGCCGCCGTCGCCCTCCAACGAGCGGCACTGAAACCAGGCACGCAGGCCATAGAGCACGGACTCGAGTTCCAACGGGAACTCGCCCGCAGTGCCCTCTCCGGGCAGGTCGCGCTGCAGCGCCAGCAGTTGGCGCTCCTCGAGACGGCCGCCAGCGCGCCCTTCGAAATCGCCGCCGCGATGTCGGAGTCCGATGAGCGCGAGGTCGGCGGTCGACTCGAACTCGTCGACGGCGTCGACGCGATGTACCGCAAGCGCCTCGTAGACGCGGGCATCACCTCGCTCGACGATCTCGCTCGAGCGGACGTCGAGACCGTCGCCGAGGCCGCCGCGGTCACCGAGAAGCGCGCGGCGGGCTGGATCGAGCAGGCCGACGGCTGAGCGGTCCCAACGGTTGCCCTCGAGCGTTTCGGATCTCAAGGTCGGGTTCGATCGGGACCCGGCTCCGCGGCTCGAGCGCGTCGACGCCGTCCGGCTTTATTGTACTCGAGGCCATTGGTCGCGAGAGACGCGAGTTCGACTCATGACGACTGACGATCAATACAAGCTGTTCGGCGTGTACGTCTCCGAGCACGTCTTCGACGCGCTCGAGTCGCACCTCTACGAGGCGGCCGGCGTCGTCGACTACGACGACTACTTCGACGGCACGGACGCGGTCCCGGCGGGCGATCCCGGTGCCGACGCGACAGATCGGCTCGTCTCGGACGTCGTCGCCGACTTCGCCGACCTCTACGACGAGGCGGATTTCGAGGCCGCTCGAGCGGTCGCGTCCGACGCGTTCGTCCTCGCGCACCTCGCCGCCGAGCCACAGACGGTGACCCGCGCCCGCGAACGCTTTCAGGCGGCCGCCACGATTCAGGAGACGGACAGTCGAACGGTACACACCGCCATCCTGTCTGCGTATCTCGCCCGGGAGAACGGAACCGGACTCGAGGATCAGTAGCAACTCGGCGGCTCGGCGGTGAGACGGCGGCTCAACTCTCGGTTGACGGCCCTGTCAGCGAACGAGCGACCGTCAGGCCTCCTGCAGGTCGATAATACTCACCCAGTGGTCGCCATACTCGGCCTCGTGGTCGCTCGCCGCCTCGTTCGCGTCGGCCCAATCCGCGTGCTCGCGATCGAGGTCGCACCCGTCACACTGTAGCTGGTAGGGCATGCGGGTTCGTACCACTCGAGACGGCTTAAGTTTCGTCGCTGCTTGCTCGTGGGGGAACAGCTTCTACTGAAAGTCTGCCAAAATCGGGGGTGACGTACTGAGATCGGACGGAACTGCTGAAATAGATTTGCCACGTCTCCGTGCACATCGATCAGCGATCGTCATTCAATAGCGGCGAGAAACTCGTCGAGCGTATCCGTAAGCTCATCAGCCTCATCGATTCCCTCGTTCTGATCCGCTGAATATCGAACGATGATCACACCGGTGTCGCTTGTATTCCGCGCTCGGTCAACTTGATGCACACCCTTCCAAATTCCAGTCACCGTAACGCGACCGTACGTCGCGTGATCGTATTGGTTCCCTCGCTCGATTACGGATTCATCCTCTAAACTGCGTACTTCTTCTGTATTACTCATGTGTCACCTGATAGACCCGAACGCCGAACTCACACTCCACTATTTCTCGAATGGGTATTAAATACACTGGCCGTGATTCCAATCACCGACATCTGCCGCCCTTATTTTGAAAAATTCGAGATTATGTGTGTAAATATTTCTATATCACATCATGGTTTGTCGTCCGGTTGGCTGAACGGCCCGAAGGAGTGGCTGTAATCGTTTCGAATCAACTTTTCAATGTGAATCTCTGCTCCTAACGCGTCGATATCGTGTGCGATCCGTGTGATATCTCCTGCATCCGTCCCTAACGCCTCAAGGTAGATGTTCTCCTGCCCGGTCATGAATTCCCGAACTTCGATCACACCCGGAATATCGAGAATGCCCGTTGCTAACTCTTCGCGCTTACTGATAGAGGCAGTACACGTAAAGGCGAAGTGGAGATCGAGGCCAGCCTCTTTGTAATCGATATCGACGCTGTACCCTTTGATGATACCGCTCTCCTCGAGTTCTTCAATTCGATTCCTGACGGTGTTTCCCGACACCCCGACCTCGTTAGCGATGTCTGTGACGGTGTTGCGAGCGTTGTCTTGGAGATAGTGGAGGATGCTTCTATCGACATCATCGAGCGATGAGCCATCCATGTTCAGTGGTTACTGCGGGGCAGTGAAGAGGGTTATACCGAAAATAGATGGGGCTCTCTACCGGCCGACGGATGCGTCACCTGTATTGGCACAACAGCCTCGATCTCCTTCCTCGAAAATACTGCCGTCTACTCCTTCGCTTACTCCCCGTCCCGCTGGTGGACATCCACCGAGAGTTCTCACAAACGAAGTGAGTGGGACGAATTCGCTGCTCGCGGATTGCTCGCAGCAAAATAAGTGGGTTGGGGCAGATTCGAACTGCCGCGCTCGCTCCGCTCGCGGCCCGCAACGCCATATCCTTCCACACGACCGCTTCAATTGAGGCTTCCAGCGCACCACTTCGCGGGGTGATTCATTCAATAATGACACGAAGCATGACGGTCTCCAAGGCGGTTGAACGGTATCTCAAAGAACGGAAACTCGAAGTCTCGAGATCGACCCATCGTAATCACAAATACGCTCTAAACCAGTTCGTGGAGTGGTCCGATAAGGCCGGTCTGGATGATATTTCGGAACTGGATGGGTTTCACATCCATGACTTCAAGATTTACCGCCGGGAGAACAGTGACATCAACGAAGTTACCCTTTCCAACAATCTCTCTGTGATCCGCGTATTCGTCCGCTGGTTAGGGAGTATGGAAGTTGTAGACTCAAATATAGCGGAAAATATGGTTATCCCCAATCCCGATGATGACGCGCGAAGTGATAAGATTGGGCCGGACATCGCCGAGGAGATTCTGGCATACTTGGGGAAGTTCGAGTACGCAACTCTCCGTCACGCTCTATTCGCCGTACTGTGGGACACCGGCTTCCGTCTTGGAACTATTCGAACTCTCGATCTTCGTGACTATCATCCTGATGAAGAGTACGTTGAAGTACATCATCAACCCGATAAGGGCACGCCGCTCAAGAACAAGACCAAAGCCGAACGAGAAGTGAATCTCCACGGTTGGGTCTGTGAAGTGCTGGATGATTACATCAAGATACACAGAGACGACGTGACGGATGAGAACGGACGTGAGCCGCTGTTCACTACTCGACATGGCCGTCCAGTCAGCTCCAATCTTCGTGCGAATATCAATGCACTGACTCGGCCATGTCACTACTCCGGGGAGTGTCCTCATGGTCGAGATCTCGAGACCTGCGAAGCGACGACAATGGAGCAATCTCAGCGGTGTCCGTCGTCAGTGCCCCCACATGCACTCCGTCGAAGTGCCATCACAGTGTGGTTGAATGAGGGCCATAGCAAAGAACTCCTCTCCGACCGAATGAACGTCAGCACGAAGACTCTGGAAAAGCACTACGATGCACGAACAGAGGGTGAGAAGCGAGAACTTCGTGCCGAAGTCTTTGAGATGGACAACGGATAATCCGGCCATATTGAACCCCAGTTTATTTTCCGTTTTCGAGTTTGAAACACTCATTCACTACATATGCGAACTTACCATAGGGGACTCCCCCAGTCTCTTTTGGCAGTGTCGTTGAAGCACCCATTGAGATGGCTGAGAGTGATACCTATGACCTTCTCGTACTCGGTGGCGGCATGGCCGGTCTCCCGGTGAGTATGAAGAGCACCCACAAGGGGCTTGATACTGCCCTCGTTGAGCAAGACCTACTCGGCGGGACGTGCTTGAATCGGGGATGCATCCCGACAAAGACGATGATTCGGAGCGCTGAAGTCGCTAATCTCATCGACCGCTCCGAAGAGTTCGGTATCGACCTCAAAGGCGACGCCGAAACGAACATGGAGGCAGTCGTAAAACGCCAGCAACAAGTAGTCGAGAGCATCCGAACCGGGGCCTACGATAACGTAGAGAACACGGACGGCCTCAACCTCGTTGAAGGACACGGAACCTTCGAGTCGCCCACGGAAGTCGCAGTTGGTGACCAGGTGCTAACTGCGGATAAGGTCGTTATCAATACCGGGGCACGCCCCGCAAAGCCCCCTATCGACGGGATTGACGAAGTAGAGACGCTGGATAGCACGAGTGCGCTGGAACTCTCAGAAGTCCCCGAACACCTCGTGGTTATCGGTGGTGGCTACGTTGGCTGTGAATACGCGCAGATGTACGCCCGCTTCGGGGCCGATATAACGGTCTTCCAGCGCCCCGACCGCTTGCTCTCGGACGAGGAGCCAGATGTGAGCGAGGTCATCGAGGCTGCCTTTGAGTCTGAAGGCATCGACGTACATACCGCAACCAGCGTCGAACGACTCGAACAGGATAACTCTCAAATCGAGGCCACGGCCAGCAGGAATGGCGAGACGATGACCGTAGATGCGTCCGACGTGATGATTGCCACCGGACGACAGCCTAACACCGACACCCTCGGTCTCGAACAGACTGGCGTGGAGACGGATGAGAAGGGATTTGTCGAGGTGGACGAGCAGTTCCAGACCACCGAGGATTCCATCTGGGCACTCGGAGATGTTACTGGGATGCCGATGTTCACCCACTCAGCCCGGGATGACGCAGATATGTTGTACCGGCACCTTGTCAAAGACGAGTCGGTTGATACTGATGATCACCATATTCCCCATGCTGTGTTCACCGACCCAGAAGTTGGCCGTGTCGGGCTAACGGAAGAGCAGGCCAGAGACCAAGGATACGAGGTAGCTGTCGGACGCTCTGACTACGAGGAACAGGGCAAACCGAAGGCGCTGGGTGAGACCGAGGGATTCGTGAAGATCGTCTCTGACGCCGAGACAGAAGAAATCCTCGGGGCGCACGTTGTTGGTGAAGAGGGAGCCGCTATCGTTCACGAACTCGTCGTTGCGATGGAACTCGGCGGAACTGCTGAAAACGTTGCTGACGCAATCCACATCCATCCGACGCTTCCCGAGGTCATCAACGCAGCCGCCAGTGGCGTCCACAAGCCATCGTAAGCGGAACGACTGGCACCTCGTTATTAGAGGTCAATCCTGCAACACGCGCCTTCAGTCAGTTCGTTCTCCTCGATATACGTTGCTAAACAGGCGTAGTTACAGAACTGTCCCGCTGATTCACGCTCGTCTTCCTGTGCTTCCTCCACGAATACTGCGTCGTGTTCGTACACATCACTTCCGCAATACGTACAAGCAGTCTCCATATGTGAATCGAGGAGCTGAGTACAGGAAGTCGTTTCCCTCTGTTCAGTCCACTCCCTGTATTGATCACCTCCGTTCCCAACAGACTCACTTTATCGTAGCAATCCTACTTCTTTAGCCTCGATAAGGCGGCAGCCGCTAACGTAGTCTAAGACTATCCGGTTGAAACAGAGGAAAGTATAATCTCGAGCGTGTCCTTCGAGCGTACCGTATCCCGTCACCGGGTTCGGACGAAAAGAGGTGCTGACTACATGAAATTGAATCCACTTTCAGCAGAAAACCGCAAGACAGCTCCGCTATGCCATCCTTCAAAACCAGTAAGAGATTTTATGGGTTGGGGCAGATTCGAACTGCCGACTTCCTCCGTGTGAAGGAGGTATCATAACCGGACTAGATCACCAACCCGCACGAGGTGATTCCCGTGCGTTCGACTTAAGACTTCCTTTCACCGATCGACGGTGGCCTCGAGCAAGCGACGCGCCGTCACCCGATCACGAACGGACCCGAGCGCCCTGCGGGCCCGCGCCGTGGCGCGGGCCTCGAGTGCGGTCACGTCTTCGCGGACGCCGTCGAAACGGCCGGATTCGGGCTCCGGATCGGAATCCCGACCGAGGTATGTTCGGACCCGATCCGCAAGCGGCTCGAGGGACTCGGTAAGACCGAGGCGGGCGTGTTCGGCGGCGCGGGAGAGGTAGTAACGGCTGTCGTCGAAGTGCTTGTTCATGTGATTCTCTCCCATAGAGAGGCCGAGCGAGGATATAGTTCTTTCGTCGGCAACAGAATCGGATCGAGCCGACGGGAACGGACTGGAGCGACCGCACCCGCTCTCGCGCGACCGATTCGCATAGGATCCTGCGCGAGAATGACCGCCCATGAACGAGTTACAGCCGGTCGCCCTCGAGCACGAGGGGGCGACCGCCGATCTAGTCGTCGAGGGCGGCCGCGTCTACTGCTCGAACCGCCGGGAGTTCCTCGAGCGCGACGTCGCCGTCGTCGGCGACAGGATCGCCGCGCTTCTCGAGGACGCCGACTCCGTCACCGGGCCCGAAACGACGGTCGTCTCGGCGACTGACCGCGTCGTCCTCCCGGGGTTGATCGACGCCCACACGCACGGGGACATTCAGCTGATTTTCGACCGGGCGGTCCCCGACCTGCTCGCGACCGGCACGACCGCGGTCGTCACCGAGAGCTCCGGGCTCGGGTTGCTGTTCGGCAGCCGCGGCGTCGAGACGTTCCTCGAGCGGACCGCCGACTGCCCGATTACGACGTATCTCACCCTCCCACCGCAGGCCTTCGTCGACACGTTCGAGCCGGCGACCGGCACCACCGCCGAACTCGAGGCGCTCTCGAGGTTGCTCGATCGCGAGCGGGTCGTCGGCGTCGGCGAGATCGACTGGGTCCACGTCGTCGGCCGGGACGCACCGCTCGAGCGACTCTACGAACGGGCACGCGACGGCGGCGTCCCGATCGTTGGCCACGGAGCGGGCTGTCGGGGCGACTCGCTGCGCGCGTTCGCGACCGTCGTGGACAACGACCACGAGGCCATTTCGGCCGAGGGCGTTCGGGAACGCGCCGAGAACGGCATCCACGTGGTCGGCCGCTGCGGCTCGATCCGTGACGATCTCGACGCGCTCATCGACGCCTATCCGGACCTCGATCCGGGGAGCGTCTCGCTCTCGACCGACGGCGTCTGGCCCGGGGACCTGCTCGAGGGGTTCGGCATGGCCGAGATCGTCCGGCGGCTGATCGACGCGGGAATCCGGCCGGCGGACGCGATCGACGCCGCCTCTCGAAACACCGCGGCCCACTTCGGGCTCGCGGACCGCGGCGTCGTCGCACCCGGGGCCGTCGCCGACCTGCTCGTCGTCGAGGACCTCGAGACGATGACCGTCGAGACGGTCCTCTCGGAGGGCGACCGCGTCGTGGCCGACGGCGACCCCGTCGTCGAGGCCAGAACCGACCCGTACCCCGACTACGTCTACGGCACCGTTTCGGTCGACCTCGAGCGCGAGCGCTTTACCGCGCCGCTCGAGGCCGCATCTGACAGAACCGTCCGCGCGATGGCGGTCGAGCAGGGGCTCGTGACGACCGAAACGACGGCCGACGCCGGGATCGATACCGGCGGGGACGGCTCGGGCCAGCGGCTCGGTCCCGACCCCGACGGCGACGTTCTCACCGCGACGCTGCTCGACCGCGACCCGGCGACCGAGGACCGGGGCTTTACCGGCTTCCTCACCGGCTACGGCCTCGAGTCGGGTGCCGTCGCCACGACCGGGACCTGGGAAACGACCGGACTGGTGACCGTCGCTGCGGACACCGATGACGCCGTCGTGGCCGCAGGTCGCGTCGCGTCGATGGGCGGCGGCTTCGCGGTCGCTCGCGACGGCGAGGTCGTCACGGACCTCGCGATGCCGATCGCCGCGACCGCAGCGGAACTCTCCCCCGAAACGTTCGCAACGAAGTTCGGCGCGCTCGAGGACGCGCTTCGAGAGAGCGGCGTCGGTATCGAACGGCCGCTGTTGACGCTCCAGACGCTCATGTTCCCCGGCGTTCCCGCGCTGAAACTCACGGCCTCGGGCTACGCGGACGTCCTCGGACGGTCTGTCGTCGGCCTCAATCCGGAGAATTCGTCGGAGTGAGCGCCCCTGTCGCGTCGATCCGTCGCGTCCGCTGGCCGGCGATCGGGGGCGAGTTCCAACGCCTTTTGGCGGACGGTTCAAGCAGTCGGTCGCCGACTAGAGGAGTATGGCAACGAAAGAGACGGCCGCGGCCCCCGCTCGCGAAGCAACGAAGCGGTTCCTCGTGGACTGCGACGGCTGTTCGTACGAGCGGGCGGCCGACGGCCGCGAGGAGGCGACCCGTATCGGAGCCGACCACCGGCGAGCGACGGGACACGAACTCGTCGCGGTCGAGTTGCCGCCGTCGCTCGAGACCGCGTAGCCTCTCCGCCGTTCGCTCGGTTCCGACGCGCTGAAGGGACGATCCGGCGTTCGATTCCGAGACTCGAGGGCTAGTAGTCGGGCGCTTCCTCCGGTTCGCCGTCGCGGGCGTTGACGACGCGGGCGAACGTGAACAGCCCGTCGGAGAGGCGATTGAGGTACTGGACCGCGTCCTCGTTGATCTGTTCGTCCGTCGCCAGCGCGACCGCCCGTCGCTCGGCGCGCCGACAGACGGTGCGAGCGTGGTGTAAGGCCGCCCCGTCGTCGCTGCCGGTCGGCAGGATGAACGAGGTCAGGGGCTCGAGTTCCTCGTCGTACTCGTCGATCCAGTCCTCGACGGTCTCGACGTGGTCGGCGTCGATTGCGGGGTCGTCCTCGTCGGGATCGGGGTTCGCGAAGTCCGCCTGCACGACGTGGAGGTGGTTCTGAATTTCGGACAGGCGGTCGTCGATATCGTCGTGACCGGTCGGCCGAACCGTGCCGAGCAGGGCGTTGAGTTCGTCGACGGTCCCGTAGGCCTCGATTCGGGCACTCGACTTCGAAACGCGGGTCATATCCCGGAGATCCGTCTCCCCGTCGTCGCCGCGGCCGGTGTAAATCGACATGGCCGAACCGACGGCGGGATTCCACTTAACTTCCCTGTCACTCGAGCCCCAGCGGCGTTCCGGCGGTCTCGAGTCGGCCCGAGGAATCAGTACGTTAAACTCGCTTCGCTCACTACCGTCGGGTATGGCTCTGGAACTCGAACACGAGTGTCCGAACTGCGGGGGCGAGAAGATGTTCTACCGCGCCGCCAGTACGACACTTCACCTCGGCGAGAAGGTCAAATGGCACTGCCCGGACTGTGACTACGGCTTCGTCCGCATCGGCGACAACGGCACCGCCGTCGACTCGAGTACGGCGTAAACCGTCGGTTTCCTCGATTTTCACGTTACTCCCGGAGACGACTCCGCGTCCGAGTCGCCTACCCAGCGTTCTCGCCGGAACTCGAGGAGCGGAGATCGACTAGAGCACTGCTTCTCAGCGGCTCTGTCGCGATCGAGGATCCAAGGCAGGAGACGACCGCTTATTCCGAGAGCGCTTGCCACGAGAGCCGCGGGGTCCGCGCGGCGCTCGTCTGGTCGATCCGGCGTGCGGTGGTCCGTTCGGGCGCGTCCTCGAGTGCCACATCGTCCTCGCCGGCGACGGCGTTGAACGCGGCGGCGAGCCGATCGAGCGTGTCCTTGCTCTCGACCTCGGTCGGCTCGGTCATCAGGGCCTCGGGGACGATCTCGGGCCACTTGGTCGTCGGCGGGTGGACGCCGTAGTCGAGCATCCGTTTGGCCACGTCGGCTGCGTCCTGTTCGCCGGCGCTGGCGACGAACTCGTGGTGGAACGGTCCGTACGGTACGTCGTACTCGACCTGCTCGGCGAGGTAGTTCGCGTTGAGCACCGCGGAGGCGCTCGCGTCCGACAGCCCCTCGTCGCCGAGGCGCGCGATGTAGGCGAATGCCTTGACGAGCACCAGCCAGTTGCCGTCGAACCCGTGGACCTTGCCGATGGTGTGCTCGGGCTCGAAGCGTTCGTATATCGAATCGCCGGATGTCGATTCCTCGCCGCGCTCCCTGACTCGAGGCGCGGGCAGGAACGGGGCGAGGTCGTCGACGACGCCGACCGGACCCGCGCCCGGTCCGCCGCCGCCGTGGGGCGTCGCGAAGGTCTTGTGGACGTTGTAGTGCATCACGTCGAAGCCCATGTCGCCCGGCCGAGCGCGGCCGAGCAGGGCGTTCAGGTTCGCGCCGTCGTAGTAGAGCAGCCCGCCCACGTCGTGGACCATCTCGGCGATCTCCTCGATGTCACGCTCGAACAGGCCGAGCGTGTTCGGATTGGTCAGCATCAGTGCGGCCGTGTCCTCGCTCAGGGCGGCCTCGAGCGCCTCGAGATCGACCCGCCCCTCGTCGTCGCTGGGCAGGGAAACCACGTCGTAGCCGCCCAGCGCGGCGCTGGCGAAGTTGGTCCCGTGGGCGCTCTCGGGGACGATGACCTCGTCGCGGTGGCCCTCGCCGTTGTGCTCGTGGTAGGCCGCGGCGACGCGGATGCCGACGAATTCGCCGGCCGCACCCGCAGGTGGCTGGAGCGTCACCGCGTCCATCCCGCCAATCCGGCCTAGATAGTCCTGCAGCCGATAAAGAAGTTCGAGGGTGCCCTGAACGGATCCCTCGGACCGGTCGGGGTGGACGGCAGCCGAGGGCAGCGCGGCCACGTCCTCGGTGAACTTCGGGTTGTACTTCATCGTACACGAGCCCAGCGGGTAGGGCCCGCTGTCGATCCCGTAGATCATCTGAGAGAGCCGCGTGTAGTGGCGGGCCAGTTCGGGTTCGGAGAGTTCCGGTAACTCGAGGGTGTCCCGGGTGAGGTCGTCGGGGAGCGGGGAGTCGTCGCCGTCGCCATCGCTCTCGTCGCCACCGTCACCCACACCACCGTCGATTTCGACTCGCGTCAGATCCTTCTCCGAGAGCAGCGGTTCGTACTCGCCGTTCTCGATGTACCGGGCTTGGTCGTAGCGCGAATTCGCCTCGCCGGCGGGTCGGTCGTCGCTCATCGCGCCACCTCCTCGACGGCCTCGGCGAACCGATCGATTCGGTCGTCGGACACGCCGGCGACGCAGACTTGAATCTCGTGGTCCCCGACGACGTGGACCGCGAAGCCGCGTCGCTCGAGGTCCTCGGCGACGGCCGTCGCGGGCTGGTCGACGCGGGCGACGAACTCCCGGAGGTGGTGGCGGTCGTGGACCGGTGCTTTCACGCCGACGATGTCGTCGAGGCGGGCTGCGAGGTCCCGCGCTCGCCGCACGTCGCGCTCCGCGAGGTCGACCATGCCGCTCGGGCCGAGGACGGCGGCGTGCATCGCGGTCCGGAGCGCGACCCACGCCTGATTCGTACAGATGTTACTCGTCGCGCGTTCCCGGCGGATGTGCTGTTCGCGGGTCTGCAGCGTGAGCGTGAACGCCCGGCGGTCGGTCGCGTCCTCGCTCGCCCCGACCAGCCGGCCGGGGACCTGCCGGAGGTAGTCCTCCCGCGTCGCGAACAGGCCCAGTCCCATCCCGTAGCTCGTCGGGAGCCCGAGCACGCTCGCATCGCCGACGACGACATCCGCGCCCACGTCGACGGGGCGCTGCAGTACGGAGAGCGCGATCGGGTCCGAACCGAGGACGAAGAGCGTGTCGTTGGCCGCCGCGAGGTCGCCGACCGCCTCGAGGTGCTCCTCGATTGTCCCCCGTACCGTGGGGTTCTCGGCGTAGAGCATGACGACCTCCTCGTCGACGGACGCCTCGAGTGCCCCAAGATCGACGTTCCCGTCGTCGACCGGGTAGGTCTCGACCGCGAGGTCGGTGCCGGCGACGTAGTTCTCGAGGGTGCTCCGCCGTTCCTCGCGCAGGCGTTCGGGGACGAGCACGCGGTGGCCCGTGGTGTCGCGGACGCGGTCGGCCAGCGTGGCGGCCTCGCCGAGCGCCGTCGCCGCGTCGTACATCGAGCAGTTCGCGACCGCGAGACCCGTCAGTTCGACCAGCAGCGACTGGTACTCGAACAGGGCCTGCAGGAACCCCTGCGAGATCTCGGGCTGGTACTGCGTGTAGGACGTGAGAAATTCCGAGCGGTCCGCGAGGTGGTCGACCAGCGACGGGACGTAGTAGCCGTAGTGGCCGCGCCCGAGCAGTTCGGTCAGGTCGTCGTTGCGACCCAGCACCGAGCGAACCAGCCGCCGCGTCTCCCGCTCCGTTCGCGCGTCGATGTCGAAGCTACCCTCGAACCGGACGTCGGCGGGAATGTCGAAGAGGTCCTCGACAGTGTCCGCGCCGACCGCCTCGAGCATCGCCGTGCGGTCCTCCTCCGTGTGGGGAGCGTACGGACTCCCCGTGGCGTGTGATCCGTGCATGACTAGCAGTGGTCTCGAGCGATCGAGCCGTTCGCGCCCCACCCGCGCCGATCGCAGCGTTCGATCCGAGACACGATACTGTCCTCTAGCGGGCACGGGGTAATGAACGCACCCGTTTCGGCGGTATCGACCGCGGTCGACTGGCGCTCGAGCGCGTCGGTCCCTGCAGTCGCCACACGGATCACTATACACGGTCCCGATGTCGAGGGGTGGCATGGTCGACGATACTTCCGACACAGACGAGGACGGCCCGCTCGATCGAGACGATCAGGAGATCGGCGCGACGGTCGCGGGAGACGACGACGCCCTGCTCGGCGTCCTCCCGCACTTCTACCGCGGCGAGGTCAGTCAGGCCAACAGCGCACAGGACCGGATCGATCGCACGACCGACTGGGCGATCACGCTGCTCGCCGCCGTGCTCTCGCTCGTCTTCTCGAGCCGGAACATGCCCGCCTTCCTGCTCCTGATCGGGATCTTCGTCCTCTCGATTTTCCTGTTCTACGAGGTGCGACGCTACCGGTTTTACGACCACTGGCGCGCCCGCGTCCGGTTCGTCCAGGAGAACGTGTTCGCGAACGCCTTGGAACCCGTCGGCGTCGAACACCCGGCGTGGCGCGAGGAACTGAGCGACGATCTGCGAAATCCCACGTTCAAGGTCTCGACTCGAGAGGCGCTCTCGAGGCGAATCCGCCGAGTTTACGGACTCCTCTTCGCGGTTGCCGGGGTCGGCTGGACGTTCAAAGTCACGATGTTTACCCCGGAACAACAGTGGACCGAAGCCGCCGAACTGCCGGGGCTCCACGGCGCGCTCGTGGCGGTCATTCTCGGGCTCTTCTTCGCCGGTGTGATCGCGATCGGACTGTGGCCGGGCGGACGGGAGGCGAAAGGCGAAATCCACGGGGTCGAGCCGGGTGACTGGAAAAACGAGTGAGCGCTTTGGCCGAGCGATCAGGAGTCCGACTCGGGGTCGATGTCGCTCTCGGCGGCGGATCCC
Source organism: Natrinema versiforme (assembly GCF_005576615.1). NCBI lineage: Archaea > Methanobacteriati > Methanobacteriota > Halobacteria > Halobacteriales > Natrialbaceae > Natrinema > Natrinema versiforme. The sequence goes on along the minus strand of NZ_CP040330.1, from coordinate 1,671,660 downwards.
GCGTCGGCCGCCGACTCCGTGCGCCCCGTCGCATCCGGAGCACCGGTACCGGAGCTCGAACCCTCGAGCGCGGTTTCGGTTCCCGGTCCGCCGGCGCGCTCTCGAGCGAAGAGATCGAGCGCGACTTTCGCGCCGCCGAGGACGACGGGTCCGATGAACAGCCCCACCGCGCCGAAGGTGATGAGCCCGCCGAAGATGCCGATGACGGCGATCGTGGAGTTGAAGGCGCTCGTGTGGCCGATGAGCGCGGGGCGGAGATAGGTATCCGAGAGCATGACGAGCACGCCGTAGACCGCGAGCGCGCCCGCGGCGACGGGGCGGCCGACCGCGACCAGATAGATCGACACCGGGAGCCAGACGCCGAAAGAGCCGACCAGCGGGAGCAGCGTGAGCACGAAGGTCAGGAGGGTGAGCAACACCACGGCGGGGATTCCGAGCACGATGAGTCCCGCCCCAAGCAACACCGCCTGAATCGCCGCGACGAGGACGTTGCTGATGACCGAGGCTTCCATGAGTCCATCCAGTTCCGCGAACAGCTCCCGCTGGATCTCGTCGTCGATCGGGACGACGCGGTACAGCCACTCGAGCAGGTCCTCGCCGTCCCGCAACAGCGCGAAGCAAACGAACAGCGTGATGGTCAGCCCGATCGCGACGCTCGGGAGCCCGCCGACGATATCGAGCACGCTGTTCGCGAGTCCCTCCACGGCGGTCGAAATCGCGTCCTGATAGGAGTCGTACAGCCCCGCGAGATCGACCGGATACCCGTTGTCGGCGAGTTCCGATTCGATCATCTCGAGGTCGATGTTCTCCGTCCGGATCGCGTCCACGAGCTGTGTCGTCTGTCGGAGGGCGACGTTGAGGAGATACACCAGCGGAATCAGGATGACGAGCACCGCGGTGATGACCGAGATGGTCGCGGCGACCATCGGCCGGACGTGCTTCTCGAGCCGGGACTGGAGGGGTAACAGGATGTACGCGAGGACCCCGCCGAAGAGGACGTACTGCAGGTACGGCAGGAGAACGAGAATCCCGAGCCCGGCACCGACCACCGCGAGCGCGGTCAGCGCGGGTTGCTCGACGGCCCATGCCGGCGGATCGGGACGATCTGCCATACTCAGACATGTGACCGCAATATCCATTAGTCCACTGATACGAGTGGTCCCACTACTCAAGGACCACGGCCTCCAGCGAACCCACGCACGTACGCAGATCTCGTCATCGTCATACTAACTCCGAATGTGGAGGCAACCTATGTAGTATACCCACAATAACTGAGACAAATAATTAAAATGGATGTACCGTGAACAAGATCGTATGGGCCTGGATGACAGAATTGACGAACTGTGGTCCGATGGAACATGGAGATATCCAATAATTTCAGGCCTTTCATCAATGCCGTTTGTAATAGCAATACAACATATGGATATCGAGTTTTATAGTGTTGTGCCGCCGTTTCTCGCTGGATTTGTTGCCGGGTTGTGGGCTGTGAAGAACCCAGTCTCCAGTACTCGTATTGGATGGCGGGCTGGAGTAGTGGGTGGACTTTCTCTCGCATATGGCGGTCTGCAATTTCTATTCTCAACATCACAGATTTGGTTCAGTTCTCCACCACTCTTTGTGACGATATTCACACCTATTGGTGTTTCACTGGTTATTTTAGCATATATAGTGATATATGGGATAATCGGTAGTATCGGTGGAATGCTCGGGAATTGGATCTGGAATAACTTCGGTCGAACGACGAATCTCACTCTTCAGTAATTCCGCAGCACACAGTGAGTATTGCCGAAATTGGAAAACGATTCTCGTCTACGTTTCAAGAGACTCGCGAACGCAATCAAGAGTCGCACTCGCGGCCTTTCTTCCGACAGAGACGTAGAATATCGATCTCGAGGGAGTCTGACTAACACTTCGCTTCTGAAGAGTGAACGTGACAAGACACAGCGGGACTCGTTTACTATTGAAAACGCGGCCTACTCGACGTACCGGTACTTCCGCTCGCCCATGCCGACGTACCTTTTTCCTCGCTCGCGCAAGGGCTCGCTCGCAAAAAGCTACGCTAAAAACCGCTCTGACCGCTACTCGACATACCGGTACTTCCGCTCGCCCATGCGGCCCCAGCCGTCGAAGACGAACTCCTCGCTCGGCGTCGTGAACTCCTCGACGTCGACGTCCATCTCGTGGTTGTGGGCGTCGTGGATCTCCTCGTAGTCGTCCCACGACATCTCGTAGCGTTCGGCGAGCTGTTCGTCGACGTTCAGCGCCTCGATCTCCTCGGCCCAGCCCTCCCGAACCGTCTCGGAGTGGATCTCTGCCTGCGCGCCGCTGCCGTAGGAGCCGACGAGCAGTTGCTCGCCGGTCATCTCGCGGTCCTGCTCGAGGGCGTGTTTGAGCGCGCTCGCGCGGGCGACGTGGACGGAGCCGGTGTACCAGTTGCCGACCTCGCGGGCGATCGTCAGCGTCGGATCGATCGTCGTGTCGTACCACTCGGCGTACTGCTCGGTGTCCTTGAGGAGGTCCATGTACTCCCGGAGGGCGTCGCGGTACTCCTCGTCCGAGTCGAACGCCTCGGGACGGGGTTGGCGACCGATCTCTTCCGCCAGTTCGTCCTCGAACTCCGTGTTGCGGGTGATGTGGCGGTACGCGAGCAGGGCGGCCTTCCGGACCATGCCCGGGAACGGCGTGTGGAACGGGGCGAAGACGAGGTCGTCGGGATGGACCTCGCCCGCGACGCTCTCGTAGTCCTCGAGGGCTTCGCGCATCCGGGCGAGGTAGACCTGCACGGAGCGTTTACCGTCGACGCTCGGGAACTGCTGGTTGGGCTTGAGGAAGTCCGTTTCGTCGGCCGAGCCGTAGCCCTGTTCGGCGGAGAGTTCGACCAGATTCGGGTCCTCGCTGATGAGCATCGCGACGGCACCGGCACCCTGGGTCGCCTCCCCGTCGTCACCGCGGGCGTAGAGCGCGGTGTCGGTCGCGATGACCAGCGCCGAGCGGCCGCGATTACGGCCCGCGCGGATCCAGTTGTACGCGTCGTCTAAGCTCTGGGTCCCCGCGATACAGGCGAACTTCCGTTCGCCCTTGTTCGCGTGATGGAAGTCCGACTCGTAGACCTGCTCGAGACAGCCAGCGACGTACGTCGAAACCGGCTTGGAGTTGTCGAACGCGCTCTCGGTCGCGACGTCGATACGGCCGATATCATCGGGCTCGAGGCCTTTGCGTTCCATCAATCGGTGGGCGGCGTTTGCCCCCATCGTGACGATGTCCTCGTAACTGTCGGGGAACGAACTGGCGTTGAGGCCGAGTCCCTTCGTGTACTTTTCCGGGTCTTCGCCCTTCTCCGGGGCGAACGTGCCGGGGAGGTCGAGTTTGAGGTTCCCGGTCCAAATTTCGACGGCGTCGATACCGACTGCAGTCATGTCTGGTCAATATAGGTGACGATACAAGGTATTGTCGTTCGGTGTTTCGACGGTCGTCGATGAAAAACCGGCCGCCGCTCGAGTCGACGAAGCCGTGACGCGACGCTTCGCCGGTCCCGCGAAGGCCGTGAGACCCGTCTCGAGTCGGGGAGACCGACCCGCGGCTATCCGGTTGCTAAGTACTGTGCGTCGAGAATACGCGAACCCGCGGACCCGCGAACGCAGCTATTCGTCTTCCTCGACGACCTCGGGGTCGCTCATCGCGCTCTGGAGGCTGTCGAGGCCGTTGATCCACTCCGTCACGAGGCCGTAGTCGAGGTCCTCGGCGACGGTCATGTCGAGGTCCTGCTCGTCGATGATGAGCGTCCCCGCCTGCGCCGCGTAGCCGAGCGCGGCGTCTAGGTCTTCCTCGGCTTCGGCGTCGGCCGCCGCGCTGAGGTAGTCGCCGACGGTGCCCTCTTCGGCCGGGCCGTTGGCGACGTACTCCTCGGCCGCGAAGAAGACACAGACCAGACTCGTCTGGACGCCGTCGACGAGGATCAGTTTCTCCTCGTCCTCGATGTCGACCTCGCTCAGGACGATCTCGCGAACGTCGTTGATCTCCTCGAGCGTTTCCTCCTCGCCGAGTTCCCCGTCGTCGTAGGCGGCGACGATCTTGGCGATCGCGATCGCCGTGTCGTCCTGCAGGTTGAGCAGGAGTCGAGCCGAGTCTTCGTCCTCCGGATCGATGTCTTCGTCTTTGATGCGATCGATCCAGTTCTGCCAGCGTTCCTCCGAGTAGAACTCGGTCGGGGGATTGCTCATACAGACACCTACACCGGCCGCTTGAAATGCCTTTCTCTACACCGGACGGTTCGAGTGACTGTTTAACCGAGGTGGAAGAATCGCTTAGTGGGCCTTACAGCCACTCTACCTCCCCTCCTGTACACTTTAGCGTCGTTGCTGTCCGCACTCGAGTGAACGTAATCAGTGATTACTCCGTTCGGTCGAGGGTCGCCTCGGTATCGATCCCGTACACTCGCTTCGGCGTCTCGACGTGGGCGTTCCGGACCGCCTCGTCGTAGCCGTTCTCGAGGAGCCATCGGACCCGCCGGGGAACCGTCTTGGGGCCGAGTACCGCCCCCGGCCGGTCGGGGTCGTCGATGTAGTCGGTCTCCATCAGGAACGGCTCGCCGCGCTCGGCCGCGGTCTCTAAGCGGTCTTTCTCGCACATGACGCTCGGCGTCGGTCCCTCGAGGCGGCCGCTCGCGTAGTGTTTGACGACCCGATGGGGCTCCATCCCGACCTCCGTGGCCCACGCCGCGACCTCGGTCATGTCCTCGCTGGCTTCGGCGTGTAACTGGACGGCACACTCGAGGTCGGCCCCGCGTTCGAACGCCCGGCGCATGACCGCGTTCGAGGCGTCCCAGACCGCGTCGTCGACCTCGTAGTGCGGCCGGCCGGATTTCAGCGCCAGCGCCTCCCCTGCGTCGACGTATTCGGCGGCGACGTCGATCCCGGCCTGCATGAGGTCGCGAGCCGCCTCGGGCGCGAAGTCGCGGTCGTCGACCAGCCGCGAGATCAGGCCCGGGTGGACGCCGAGGACGGGCCACGCACGGCCCTCGAGTTCGCTCGAGGCGTCGGCGACGATTTCGATGGTTCGTTCGAAGACCACGCGGAAGTCCTCGCCGGTCTCGGCCTCGACGCCGAGGTGCCAGGAGGGTTTGTTCACCACGAGCAGGTGGGTGCCGTCCAGCCGAGCGAAGTCCCGAACGGCGTCGATCCCGCGGTGGTTGTCCGGATCGAGGTGGAGGTGGTCGTCCAGGATCGGCGTCTCGTCGGTCATAGCCGTTACTGGGCGGCCCGCGCTGGAAAGGTCACCGACTTCGGCGCGGGGAGCGGTGGGCGCGAGCGGACGGAGAAACCGATCGGCGATCGGTCGAGATCCGATCGGAATTCGATAGGTAAATCACAACCTTCGGCCCTACTGAGTAAAGGATTGATACCGATCGACTATCGAATTGGACAAATCTGTCAACAATAGTTATTATGACCCATCCAGATAGTGAGAATGTGTTACAGTATGAGTGATCGACTATGAGTGTGGACGGAGAGCCACCGTCCGACGAGGGGCCGGCCGACCAGTTCATCAGCGGCGAAACAGAGGGCGGTCCGAAAGTCGAGTTCTACGGCGGCCGCGGGATGAGTGCGCTTCCGATCGTGTTCTTCATCCTCTGGGCCATCGTTCAGACCGCACTCTGGCGAATCGAGGATACCGGCGGCCTCATCGTCGGCATCCTGGTCGGATTGATCGTCGGGATGTTCTTCGTTCGGGGGAACTGGCAGACCTACGCCAACACGATCTTCGAGGGGATGACCCAGCCCGTCGCGGTGACGGCGATCGTGGCGTGGATCTGGGCCGGCATGTTCGCCCAGCTCCTGCAAGACGGCGGCTTCGTCGGCGGGCTGGTCTGGCTGGCCGACGCCGCCGGCGTCGGCGCGGCGTTGTTCCCGGCGATCACGTTCGTCCTCGCCGCCGTCTTCACGACCGGAATCGGGACGGGCTACGGCTCGAGCGTCGCCTTCGTCGGCCTGTTCTTCCCGGCGGGGGTCTTACTCGGCGCGAACCCCGTCTTGCTGTTCGGCGCGATCCTCTCGGGGGCGATCTTCGGCGACAACCTCGCGCCCGTCAGCGACACGACGATCGTCAGCGCCGTCACGCAGGACGCCGACATCGGCGGCGTCGTCGCCTCGCGGTTCAAGTACATCATCGTCGCCGCCGTCATCGCCTTCGTCGGCTACGTCGTCGCCGGCGGGATGATGGGTGGCCTCGAGATCGGTGCGGAGGCCCAAGAGATCTTCCTCGATAGCAGCGAGGCCCTCGGCCTCGTCCACGTGATCTCGATGCTCGCCGTGATCGGCGCAGCCGTCGCCGGCCGCCACATCGTCGAGGCGATCTCGTGGGGGATCGTCATCGCGATCGCCTTCAACCTCGTCTTCGGTCTGGCGGGCCTCAGTGATATCGTCATGTTCAACGCGCCCGAGGACGCGCCGCTGGCCCAGCCGCTCGAGTCCCTGCCGATCCTCACGATCGTCGAGGACGCCAACGCGGTCGGCGTCGGCGGGAGCCTAATGGACGGCGTGGCGGGATTCCTCGAACTCTCGATCCTCGTCTTGCTGATCATCGGCGCGGCCCAGATCATGATCCGCGGCGGTGCCTTCGAGGTGCTCCTCGAGTGGTCCATCGAAAACCTCGCGACGAACGTCCGGAACGCCGAACTCACGATGGTCGGCACCGCGGCACTGATCAACGCGATCATCACGATCAACACCGCTGCAGAGGTCGCGATCGGCCCCTACATCTCGAAGATCGGCGAGCGGTTCAACCTGAACGGCTACCGCCGGGCGAACATCTTGGACGGGCAGACCGCCGCCATGGGCTACATCTTCCCGTGGTCGGGCGGCGTCCTCGCCGCCTACGGGGCGATGCAGCAACTGCCCGGCGACTACGAGTGGTTTACCGAGTCGATGGTCGTCACGCCGATCGACGTCGTCCCGTACGTCTTTCAGGGGTGGCTGTTGGTCGCCGTCTTCATCGTCGCCGCGCTGACCGGCTTCGGCCGCGAGTACGTGACTGACCGCGAGACCGAGGAGGTGGCTCGCGTATGAGCCTCCTCGGAAAGTACTTCAAAGGCTGGCGGTTCCGCACGTCGCGGCCCGCCTTCAAGCAAGGCAGCGAAGTTGACGTCTTCATCGCGGAGTCGAACGGCACGTCGGGCCGCGCGTACATCGGCGACACCGAACTGGTCATCGAGGGTGCCGGGCCGGACTGCGTCGAGAAGCAGGTGCGGGTCCGCATCACGGAGTTCGACGAGGCGGCCGCGAGCGGTCGCGGCGAGTTCGTCGAGGTCGTCGGCGAAAGCTCCTACGACGCGTAGCTCACCGCGGCATCCGCGCGGTACTTCGTTTTCAGCGACTCGAGAGGCGTCTCACTGATCGAGCGTGATCGCATCGTCGGCCGCGTTCTGTAGCGCGTCCGAGCGGCCGTGTGACCCCGGCGCGATCGCGATCGTTTCCACGCTGACGGTGCCCGCGTACTCGAGGACGGGCTTGAAATCGGTATCTCGCGAGGCGATCGCGAGCCGATCGACGGTGCCGTCGCCGGTCAATGCGGTCGCGTCGACGGCGAGTTTCACGTCGACGTCGCCGCTGGTGACGATCACTTCGAAGCCGCGGGCCTCGGCGGCCTGAATGAGGCCGGGCGTGGCGTGTTCGTCGAGGTAGATTCGGATGACGCCGACCCGCCCGAGTTCGCGGGCCGCGTCGCGGAGGTCGTCGAGGTCGACATCGAACTCGTCGCGGAAGACGTTCGGCCCGTCGACGAACAGGCCCACTGCCGGCTCGGCGTTGTGCTGTGGATCGCCGGACTGGGCGAGACGGGCGCGAACGCGGTCGAACATACCCCGGAGTTCCCCCGGCCGCGAGATAGATGTGACGAAACGCGGTGGGTCGGTGAGCCGCGGCGATCCGGACGATACATCCGGTCAGACCGCAAAAACGCCGGAACGGTTTCTCGCCGTCACCGTCGTTGCTTCAGCGCCGCCCTGTACATATTCTCGGTATAAGTGTACATTTTGTTCGATTCTAACCAGATGGGTGCGATATTTGTCGGCATAAACGATCCTGAGTTCGATAAGAGTTTACTAATTTCAGGTATTGATGACTGTCGTCCCATGACACAGAACGGTCCCCCCGACGACACCCCCGACCGAACCTACGACCGACGAACGATTCTGACCGGTGCCGGCTCGATCGCCGTCGGCGGCCTGATCGGCTCGAGCGGCGTGGCAAGCGCGACGCCCGGCCGCGATCCGGGCCCGAAGAAAGACGAAATCCTCGTCGGCGTCTCCCCGTCGGCGACGGACGTGGCCAGCGAGGCCCGCGCCGCCGTTCCCGGGAACGCCGACATCGTACACGCGAACGAGTCGATCCACTACGCCGTCGTCGAGTTCCCGTCGGAAGCGCCCGATCACGCTCGCGAAGACTTCATCGATGCGATCACCAGCTCACCGGCCATCGAGTACGCGGAACCGAACGTGACCGTCCAGTCGCTCCTCGAGCCGAACGATCCCTATTACGACTACCAGCACGCACCCCAGCAGATCAACTGCGAGACCGCCTGGGAGACCACCCGCGGCAGCGACGACGTGGTCATCTCCGTCGTCGACCAAGGGATCCAGTACGACCACCCCGCGCTCGAGGCGTCCGTCGACGATCGGATCGGCGAGGATTTCGTCGACGGTGACGGCGATCCGTACCCGTCGCGGGGAGCGGATCACGGCACCCACGTCGGCGGCATCGCCGCGGGCGGGACCGACGACGGCACCGGCCACGCGGGCATCAGCGACTGCTCGCTGCTCTCGGTCCGCGCGCTCAACGAGAACGGCGTGGGATCGCTCGCGGACATCGCCGACGCGATCCAGTGGTCCGCCGACGCCGGAGCCGACATCGTCAACCTCTCGCTGGGCGTCGACGGCTCCTACGACACGCTGACCGCGGCCTGCGAGTACGCGGCCGACCGCGGCGTCTTCCTCGTCGGCGCGGCCGGCAACGACGGCAGCGATCGGGTCTTCTCACCCGCCGCGGAGGACACCGTCGTCGCCGTCTCCGCGCTCGAGGACGGCGATTCGATCGCCTCCTTTTCGAACACCGGACCGGCGATCGAACTCGCCGCGCCCGGCAGCCGGATCGTCTCGAGCGTGACCGGGGACGACTACGCACGGATGTCGGGAACGTCGATGGCAGCGCCGGTGGTCTCGGGCGTGGCGGGGCTCGCGCTCTCGGCCCATCCCGACCTCTCGCGGACGGAACTCCGCGAACACCTGCGGGCGACCGCGGTCGACATCGGCCTCGACGGAGACGAACAGGGCCACGGGCGCGTCGACGCGGCCGCAGCGGTCGAAATCGACCCGTTTTCGGACGACGGCGCAAGCGGGGACGAGTCCGGCGGCGAGTGCGGCGACGAGACCGTCACCGCGAGCGCGAGCGGCTCGCTCGACGGCAGCGGCTGGTGGGGCGAGAGCGATCGGTACAGCTACGCGCTGAACACCGCCGATCCCTGCTCCATCACGATTTCGGTCGACGGGCCCGCCGACGGCGACGTCGACCTCTACGTGACCGCCGACGGCAGTAAACCGGACCGGTGGACCTACGACGAGTCGTTGACGGGGACGGGAGCGGTCGAATCGATGACGCTCTCGCTCGAGGGCGACGAGGCGTTCCGATTCTACGTCTACGCGACCAGCGGCAGTGGCGAGTACACGTTGCGACTCGAAGAGCGGGGACGGTAGCGCCGACGGAGGCGCCGCCGGCCGCTCACCGCATCACTCGAAAATGAAGTAATCGCGCTCTTCTCCCTGCACAGAGATCCATTTTGGCTCGGTGAGTTCCCGGGTAATCCACTCGCCGTGATACCGGCCGAGGCCGGACTGCTTGACCCCGCCGAAGGGCGCGTTGTGGTCCTCGTTGATCGGCTGATCGTTGATGTGGACCATGCCCGCCTCGACGCGATCGGCGAGGGCTCGAGCGCGCTCTTCGTCCTCGCAGAAGACCGCCGCCGAGAGGCCGTACTCGGTGTCGTTTGCCAGTTCGATCGCCTCCTCGTCGTCCGCGAACGGGATCACGGGCGCGACCGGCCCGAAGTGCTCGTTACAGGCCGTCGGCATGTCGTTGGTCACGTCCGAGAGAACCGTCGGCTCGACGAACAGGCCGTCGGCCTCGCCGCCGGTCTCGAGGGTCGCGCCCGCCTCGAGCGAGCCCTCGATAAATTCGACTAAATCGTCGCGCTGGGTTTCGTTCTGGACCGGTCCGAACGTGACATCGTCGTTCTCGGAGGGGTCGCCGATCACGAGCGACTCGGCGTGGTCGACGAGCAGGTCGACGTACTCGTCGTAGAGATCCTCGTGGACCAGATGGCGGTTGATCGAGATACAGACCTGTCCCTGATGGAAGAACGAGCCGAAGGCACCGGCACGGGCGGCCCGCTCGAGGTCGGCCTCGTCGGTGACGATGAAAGGCGCGTTGCCTCCGAGCTCGAGGGCGGGCAGCGCGAGGTTCTTGCCGGCCGTCTCGGCGACGCCCTTGCCGACGGGCGTCGAACCGGTAAAGGAGACGACCCGCGGGATCGGGTGGCCGGCGATCCGATCGCCGATGTCCGAGCCGCGACCGGTGACGACGTTGACGACGCCGTCGGGAACGCCCGCGGCTTCACAGAGCTTCGCGATGAGCAGTCCGCCGGTGATCGGCGTGTCCGTCGCCGGCTTCAGGACGACGGTGTTGCCCAACGCGATGGCGGGTGCGAGCGCTCGCAGGGAGAGGTGCAGCGGGAAGTTCCACGGCGAGATGATCCCGACGACGCCGACCGGCTCGTGGACGATGTGGTTGTCCTTGTCGTCGATCGACGAGGACGGCCGGACCTCTTCTTCCGGCGGTTCCAACTCCAAGGCCATCTCCACGTCGCCGGTCGCGGTGGCGAACTCGCCCATCGCGCGGTAGCCGGGGGTGCCGGCCTCCGTCGCGAGCAGGCCGGCGATCTCCTCGAAGCGTGCGTTGAGTTCCTCGAGCAGGTTCTGGACGATCTCGTTGCGCTCTTCTCGAGGCGTCGTCGCCCAGTCCGATTGTGCGGCCTCGGCCGCCTCGTAGGCGGCGTCGACGTCCGCCTCGGTGCCGGCGGGGACGTTCGTAAACACGTCCTGTTTCGCCGGGTTCTCGACCGGGATCGTCTCGCCGCCAGTGGCGTCGCGCCACTCGCCGTCGATATACAACTGATCCCAATCAGCCTGTGGCTCGAGCGTTGGGGTGCTCATACTGTCTCCCGACTACGTTATTTTCGGGCATACGTTTTCCGCAACCGGAGACGGTAGCTCCTCGCGTTGTAATCGGAACCGGTTACGAACCCTGTGCGTAATCGGTTCGCACGCGATCGGCTTCGACTCCGGTCGTCGATCCCACAGGCACCTCGAGCGGCCGTCTCGCGCTCGAGCGACGAAAAGACATTACTACTCCGCGAATGACGTTCCGGGTATGCCGCTTCAGACGCCGCCGTTACGTGGGATACACGATGATCGCGGGGCGAAGTTTACGGAGTTTGGCGGCTGGGACATGCCGGTCGAGTTCGATTCGATCCGGACCGAGCACGCGGCCGTCCGGGAGGACGTCGGGGTCTTCGACGTCTCGCACATGGGTCAGATTCACGTCACCGGCCCGGACGCGACGGCGTTGATGCAGCGGCTGACGTCGAACGACATCAGCCGGCTGGCGGTCGGCGACTCCCAGTACGCCGCCATCACCGACGAGGACGGGATCATCATCGACGACACCGTCGTCTACCGACTACCCGACGAGTCCCATCCGACCTACCTCTTCGTCCCGAACGCCGGCACCGACGAGGCGACCCACGAACGGTGGCTCAGCTACCGCAACGAGTGGGACCTCGAGGCGACCGTCGACAACCGGACCGACGAGTACGCGATGTTCGCCGTGCAGGGGCCGAACGCGGCCGATCTGCTCGAGGGCATCGCCGAGGGACCGGTCACCGACCTCGACCGGTTCGAGGCCCAATACGCGACGATCGAGGGCGTCGACTGCTGGACGGCCCGGACGGGCTACACCGGCGAGGACGGCTTCGAACTGATCGTCCCGTGGGCGGCCGCCGCGGAGATCTGGACGGCCATCGACTGCCAGCCCTGCGGGCTCGGAGCCCGCGACACGCTCCGCATCGAAGCCGGATTGCTGCTCGCCGGGCAGGACTTCGATCTCGACTCGAACCCGCGGACGCCCTACGAGGCCGGCATCGGTTTCACCGTGGCCCTCGACACCGAGTTCGTGGGCCGGGACGCGCTGGCTGCGATCGAGGAGAGCGGCGTCGAGGAGCGACTCGTCGGCTTCCAGTTGATCGACCGCGGGGTTCCGCGCCACGGCTACGACATCACGACCACCGAGAGCCGGGTGATCGGCACCGTCACCAGCGGGACGATGAGCCCGACCCTCGAGAAACCGATCGGCCTCGGCTACGTCCCGGTCGAGTACGCCGAGCCGGGGACCACCCTGCAGGTGGTCGTCCGCGGCCAGTCGAAAAAAGCACGAGTCGAAACCACACCTTTCATCGATACAGTACAATGAGCTTCGACATTCCCGACGATAGACGGTATCTGGAATCGCACGAGTGGGCCCTCGAGACCGACGGCGTCGTCCGCGTGGGCATCTCCGACTTCGCACAGGACGAACTCGGCGACGTGGTCTTCGTCGAACTCCCCGACGAGGGCGACGAACTCGCCCAAGAGGCGGAGTTCGGCGTCGTCGAATCGATCAAGGCCGTCTCCGATCTCTACGCGCCCGTCGGCGGCGAAGTCGTCGCGATCAACGACGAGCTCTTCGACGCCCCCGAACTCGTCAACGAGGACCCTTTCGGCGAGGGCTGGATGCTCGAGATCGACCCGGACGACCCCGACGACCTCGAGGCGCTCCTCTCGGCCGACGAGTACGAGGAGCAGATCGCCTGAATCGGTCCGTTTTCGGCGCGAGTCAGCCATCGCTCTTCGGCAGCGCCCGTTCTCTCACTCTCTTATTCTGGGCCTCGTTGCGCTCGAGGACAGTTCGAGGCGCTCAAGTCGTCAGAAACGAAGGAAACCGGCGCGACTCGAAGCGAACGACTGCGGTCAGAAGACGAACCGTTCGACGATCCGGCCGAGCAGTCCCGGGCGGTGAGTGCCGTGTGCGTGAACGCCGAGCGCGGGTGACTCGGTCGCGTCGATGAGCCGGTCCGCGAGGTCGTTCCCGAGGACGGTTTGCAGCCGTCCGCCGTCGCGACCGATGACGAGGAACTCGGCAGTCTGTGCGACCCCGATCAGTTCCTCGACCGAGCCGTCCGTTTCGACGATTTCGGTCGTGACCGGCGCGGAACAGAGGTCGACGAGTTCGTCCTGATAGTCCTCGATCGTCCGCCTGAGATCGGCCGACGCCGACGACTCGATCGCGTACACGAGCCGGACCGTCGCGTCTAGCTCGGTGGCCAGCGCGTCGGCGATCCTGACCTTCGACGGATCGAACGGATTCCGATCGGTAAGCACCGTGACCTCCCCGACGGCGTCGAAGTCGCGGTCCTCGACGAGGACGACGTCACAGGGGGCGCGGTGGAGGATCCACTCGATCGGACTCCCGATGAACTGGTGGCGGAGCCCGCCGGGCTGGCGCTCCATCAACAGCGCGTCGACCCCCTCGTGGGCCGCGAAGTTGACGATCGCGTGTTTCGTGTCGTGGCTCACGATTTCTCCGTAGGTGATCGGGACATCGAACTCCGCACACAGCTCTCCGGTCTGTTCCTCGAACTCGAGGTCCGCCGGCGACTGCGTCTCAGAGGCGTAGCCCAGCGACACCTGATCCGGCACCTCGTCGAACTGGATGACCGTGACCCCGCCGCCGCGTTCGCGCGCCACGTCCGCGGCGATGCGGATGAGTTGCCGCTCGCGGGCTTCGGCGGTCCCCTCGGTCAGCGCGACGAGGACGTTCGAGGTCGTCGACTCCAGGGCGTCCTCGGTTCGGTCGACGGCCGAGCGGCCGGTCGTTCGGCGGACCGTGTCGACGGCGATCCCGGCGCGGTCAATCCGCGGGCGCGCGTAGACCCAGTACCAGCCGATGCTGCCCGCGGTGATGACGGCCGCGCCCGCGAGGGCGACGGTCCCCATCTGGGTCAGCAAGACGAAGCCGCTCGCGATCCCGAAGAGCTGCATCGCCGGGTACAGCGGCGACTCGAAGCTCGGCTCGTACTCCTCGACGTCGGCGTGGCGGAACGCGATCAGGGCGACGTTGATCAGGATGAACACGAGGATCTGGAACGCGCTCGCAAGCTTGGCGATCTCGAGGATGGGGACGAACGCGATCAGGACGAGCATGACGCCGCCGGTGAGCGTGATGGCAGTCGTCGGTGTCCCGAATCGGTCGCTGACGGTCGCAAAGCGGGGCGGTGCGAGATTGTCGCGGCTCATCGCGAAGGGGTACCGCGACGAGGAGAGGATCCCGGCGTTGGCGGTGCTGACGAGCGCGAGGATCGCCGCGAGCACCACGGCGATGACGCCCGGTCGGGCGAGTGCCCCCTCGGCGGCGATCGCCATCGGCGTCTCCGAATCCGCGAGGGACTCGAGCGGCGAGATGCCGACCATCACCGCGACGATGAGGACGTACAGGATCGTGGTGAACGTCAGCGAGCCGAGGATGCCGAGCGGGATGTTTCGGCCGGGGTTTTCGATCTCCTCGGCGACGCTCGCAACCTTGGTGACGCCCGCATAGGAGACGAAGACGAGGCCGGTGGCGGCGAGCAGGCCGCCGACGCCGTCGTCGAACGAGCCGTCGAACTGGCCGGGGTCGATGCCCGTCGCCCCGCCGCCGACGAACCACGCCAGCGCGGCGAGCATGACGACGACGATCGCGACCTGCAACTGGCCGGTCTGTTTGGCCCCGATGACGTTGACCGCGATGAGAACCGTCGCGAGGACGAGCGCGACGGGTTTGACCGGGAGATCGAAGAGAAGCACGAGATAGGGAACGCCGCCGACGAGCGCCAGCGCGCCCTTGAACGCGAGCGAGAACCACGTGCCGACGCCCGCAACCGTTCCCAGTATCGGCCCCATTCCGCGTTCGATGAAAATGTACGTGCCGCCGGCCTCGGGCATCGCCGTTGCCATTTCCGACTTGCTCAACGCGGCGGGAACCACGAGCAGTCCCGCGAGCAGGTACGCGACGACGACGCCCGGGCCGGCGATTTTGATCGCTAACGCCGGCAGGATGAAGATCCCGCTCCCGATCATCGCACCGATACTAATCGCCATCACCGACGGCAGTCCGAGGTCTCGTTCGAGGTCTTTTGTCATTGGATCTGAGTGTGGTGTCGTGAGGCCGCGAGTCACCCGGATCAGGGATCACGCGACCAGCGCCGGAGTGCATCTCGTCTCTCGCTCGAGCGCGATCGTCGGTCCGCTGGATGATACACTGCTCGAGGGGCCTGAAGCCAGAGAGATGTGAGACGGTATCCAGAAACCGGATACCCGCTTACGAGTGAAATGCAACGACAACGAAATAAACCCCACGGATTCCCGATTGATGTGAGATACGTTCGCATCAATACCGAATCGAAAATCCGTTCGGTCGAAACGAGAAATACGAACCGAACGATCGTACAATAGTGCTGAGCCCCGCGGCGTTGCGTACCGTTCTCCCACTGCTCTGGCGGAACGCTATCTTTAAACAGCGAGAGAATTCCGCCGTTTACGGCGAGGAGGATGTCACTCGAGGGTGACGAGGTGCTCGAGCACGTCGTCGAGCGGTGCCGACGTGACCGCGAGCGAGTAGCCGTCGATGCGTGCGAGTTCCCCCGCGTGATCCCAGAGGTTCTCCTCCTCGAGGCCGTGGAGGATCACGGCGTTCGGCGTCGGGTTGACCATTCGGAGCGCGATGCCGACGCCCTCGCCGCGGGTGACGTTGGTGAACACGAGCACGCGGTTCGTGCTCTGGCCGTAGAGTCGGAAGAACTCCTCCGTCGAGAGGCGCGTGATCGCCTCGATGCTGTCGATGACCGTGTGGCCGCTGACCTGTTGGGTGCCGCCCGCGGCCACTTCGGTCGCCTCGAGGTCGTCGTGCAGTCGCTCGAGGGGCAGCGAGGTGGCGTACTCCCGCAGGTCGTAGACGACGTCGCTGTCGAAGCCCGCCGAGAGGACGCGGCCGTACTGCCGGATGCGCTCGCCGCCGCGGCGCTCGTCGATCGAGAGCAGCCCCTCGACGAGTCGGCCGACGACGCCGATCCCCGGACTCTCCCGGCGGCCGCTCTCGTAGTCCGAAATCACCGACGACGAGACGTCGAGTTCGGCCGCGAGATCGGTCTGTGAGACGTCGAAGTCGGTGCGCCACTTCCGCAGGGTGGCACCGGGGTCGTCGCTCAGCGTGATCTCCCCGGCGATCTTCTCCGCGAGTTCCCGTTTCGGTCCGCGTCCGCTCATACCCGACGGTCGGCCGGTCGGGCCAAGTAGCTACCGGAGACGGACCGATCGCCCGGCGGGCGAGGCGGCGATCGATCCCGACTCGATCGACGAGCGCTCCAGTTCGGTGGTCCAAACAATCAAGCCCTCCCGGTTCGAGTCGGCGGAACGTGCCATCGACCGTCGTCCACGTCGCGTTCGCGGGATTACTCGGGGTTGCATTGCTCGGCGACGAATTCGATACCCGGGCGATCCTGGTCGTAATGGGGTGTGCTGCTCTCCTCGATTTCGATACAGTGATCGGGATTGCCATCCCCGGAACCCACCGCGCGGCGCTGCACAACGTCTGGATCGTCCTCGTTCCCGCCGCCCTCCTGCTGTGGGACGGCACGGTCCGCGAGCGGTCGATCGTCGACGAACGGTGGGGTATCTACGGCCGCCGCGTCGCGTGGACCGGGGTGGCGGCGGTGCTGTTCGCGCACATCCTGTTCGACGCCTTCTTCAACGGCGTCAACCTCTTCTGGCCGCTCCACGACCGGTTCTACGACCTATCCGGCTCGCTGCTCGTGACCGATCAGCGCGGGCTGGTCCAGACGTTCGTCGAACTCGACGCTGGGGCCCTCGCCGAGTCGACGGCCCGCGGAACCACGGAAAACACGCACTACCGAACCGGGTTCGACCCCACGCGCGGCGAGCCCGCGACGGCCGTCGAGCGGATCTTCCCCATCGCGGCGACCGGCGAACGGTTCGTCCTCACGCTCGCCGGGTTCACCGCGGTCGTCGTCCGCATCGTCGAAGAGCGCCGACCGAACTGACGAGCCGCCGGTCGCGGACGATTTCCTCGGCCGCCGGATTCGACCTACTCGGCCGACTCCTCGCTCGAGGACGGCGGTTCCGTGGTCTCGACGCGATCGCGGAGCCACGCGATCGCCGTCTCGACCGTCTCGGGATCGGTACTCGAGACGCGGATCCGACCGGGGCGGTTCTCGCTCCGCGGATAGCTGCCGACCGAAACGTCGAAGCGCTCGGTGACCCCCTCGAGCGCCTCGTGGAGCGATCCCTCGGGTGCCGGCGTGTACAGCGTTTCCGCGGTCGATTCCCCCTGGAATTCGTCGGCGACCGCCTCGAACATCGCCGTCATCTCGTCGGGAATGCCGGCGAAGACGTAGACGTTCTCGACGATACAGCCGGGAGCCCACCCCTCGTCGGTGACGATCGGCGTCGCCCCCTCGGGGATCGAGGCCGCCGCGTCGATGTCCAGTTGGAGGTCGTACTCCTCGACCATCTCCGGGTTTTCGTCCCGGAACGCGGCCGCCTTCTCGACCAGTCGCTCCCGGATCTCGCCGTGGACGACGAACTCGCGCTCCAAGCCGTCGGCGACGGCTTCGACGGTCACGTCGTCGGGCGTGCCGCCGATGCCGCCGGTGACGATCACGGCGTCGAACTCGTCGTGCCAGCGAGCGACGTAGTCCGCGATGAGATCGCGGTCGTCGGGGATCGTCAGGATCCGGCCGACAGTGCTGCCGCGCTCGGTGATCCGCTCGGCCAGCCACGACGCGTTGGTGTTGGTCGTCGATCCCGCGAGGATCTCGTCGCCGACGGTGACGATCGCGACGTTCATAGCCGGGGTTCGACGCCCGGCCAGTTATCGGCTCGGATTCCGGCCGTCGCTCGAGAGGGAACGGGACTGCGCGACCGTCCGCCGGGAACCCCAACCCAGCTCGAAACGCGCTCGAGGCCGTCCGAACCGGCCGCCCGTCGTCGGTCGCCAGCGCCACGATTTTGTAAGTCCTGTGCCAAGTGGCCGTATGGACGTCTTCACCGGCGACGAGCGGCCCGTCGTGTCCCCGTCGCCGAGCGATATCCGTCGTCCCACCGGCGCTGCCGCGGTGGGAGAGCGAATCAGTGATCGAACGCGGGGCGGATCGGACCCGATACCGGCGACGCGAGATCCCCCGCGGCGACCGGGGTGGGGTCGATGGTAGCCGTCGACCTCGCATTCTCGTTCGGGCGACTCCTCTTCGCTCTCTTCCTGGTCTTCCTGAACGGCTTTTTCGTCGCCGCGGAGTTCGCGTACGTCCGTATCCGGCCGACGCAGATCGAAGAACTCGTCGCGGAGGGGCGGTCGTCGGCGAAGCTCGTCCAGGAGGCCGAGGAGAACCTGGACGACTACCTCGCGACGACCCAGTTGGGTATCACGATCGCCTCGCTGGGGCTGGGGTGGGTCGGCGAACCGGCCATCGCTTCGCTTCTCGAGCCCGTGCTGGGACCGGTGCTTCCCGCTGGGACGCTTCATCTGGTCTCTATCGCGATCGGGTTCAGCATCATCACCTTCCTGCACGTCGTCTTCGGGGAGCTCGCGCCGAAGACCCTCGCTATCGCGGACGCCGAGCGGATCGCCCTGCTCGTCGCCGCGCCGATGAAGTTCTTCTATTACATCTTCATCCCCGGGATCATCGTGTTCAACGGGACCGCGAACTTCTTCACGCGGCTCATCGGCGTCGCGCCGGCCTCCGAGCGCGACGAGAGCCACAGCGAGGAGGAGATCCTGCGGATCGTCGCCCAGTCCGGCGAACAGGGTGCCGTCGACATGGAGGAAGTCGAGATGATCGAATCCGTCTTCGACCTCGGCGAAACCGTCGCCCGCGAGATCATGGTGCCGCATCCGGACGTCGTCACCGTTCGCGCCGGCATGCCCCTCTCCGAACTCCGCGGCGTCGCCGCCAGCGGGAACTACACGCGGTTCCCCGTCGTCGACGAGGACGCCGACGAACCGGTCATCGGGTTCGTCCACGCGAAGGACGTCCTCCAGGCCATCGAGGCCGCAGACGGGGACGACGCGGGCGACGAACCGGCCGGTGAACCGACCGCACGCGACCTCGCTCGAGAGGTCCTCATCGTCCCCGAGACCCGCCGGATCGACGAGATCCTCGCGGAGTTCCGCCGGCGGAACGTCCAGATGGCCGTCGTCATCGACGAGTGGGGAGCGTTCGAGGGGATTCTGACCATCGAGGACGTCATCGAGGAAGTCGTCGGCGAGATTCAAGACGAGTTCGACGTCGCCGAGATGGAGCCCTCGATCGACGAACTCGCCGACGGCCGATACGAAATGGACGGCGGCGTCCCGCTCGCGGACATCAACGAGATCCTCGGAACGGAGTTCGAGGGCGACGCGTTCGACACCATCGGCGGCCTTGTGTTGAGCCGCCTCGGTCGTGCGCCCGAGGTCGGCGACGCGATCGAAGCCGACGGCTACGAGGTGACCGTCGAGGCCGTGGAGGGAACGCGCGTCTCGAGCGTGACCGTGAGCGAGGTCACCCCAGAGGCAGAGGAGTCGACCGACTGAGCCGCTACGCGGGACGATGCGGGTCGCACCGGGGCCGAGCGATTCTCCGTGGGATGTCATCTCGTGGGTCATTCCGTCTCGAGTCGACGGTCCGCTATTTCGGACGGTCGCTCACGAGACCATGACTGTAATCAGATATAACATATATGCGACATCTTTATGCTGTGAGATGTGTTTCCTCCGGCTATGGAACGACGGACCTTTATCGGCGTCTCGGGCGTTGGACTCGGACTCGCGGGCTGTCTCAACGCGGCTGTCGACGATTCGGACGCTGAGGCCGAGCCGGAATCCGGGAACAAAACGAGCGAGACCACGGACGAGTCGTTCAGCGACGCGAACTCGTCGACCGGCGACGAGACCGAGTCGGAAGACGATTCGAACACCGACGAATCCGAGGAGGGGGCAGACGAGGCCGCGGAAGACGACGACTCCGATGACGAGAGCGGGGACTCGGAGCAGACCGTCTCGTTTCCTTCCTGTACCCGGGCGGAGCTCACGGGGACGTTCGAAGCCGGCGATGTCGCCTTCGCGAACACGGGGTTCTACGACGACGGGCTGTACGGAAACACCATGCTCGAGGACGGGTTCGTCTTCGGCGAGGACGTCGACGCGCCGTTCTCGGGAACGGTGGTGTTCGAAATCGGCGGCGACTCCGCCGTCCGCGAGGGCGACGGCGAAATCACCGTCGAGATCCCGGAATACGGCAGTGACGGCACCGTCATTTCGGGACTCGCGACCGAGGAGATGGATTATCGGACGGGCGGCACCACACACGGAAACCCGAACGCGCGCGAGTGTCTGAGCGAGATCGAACCGAACGATACCGACGACGGGACCGACGGCGGAAACGCGACGTTTTCGGTGACGGCCCTCGAGACCAATACCCCGGTCGACGCCGGCGACTTTCTCGAGGTGAGCGCGACGGTCGAGAACACCGGCGGAGCCGAGGGCACGCAGGACCTCGCGTTGATCGTCGGCCACAGCGCGGAGCGGGTCGAAGAGCAGTCGGTAACCCTCGAGGCCGGAGAGCAGACGGGCCTCACGACGGGGTACCGTACTCCGTCGGTCGCTACTGATCAGGAGTTCCCAATCCGCCTCGAATCGGACGCCGATGCGGCCGAACGATCCGTGCTCGTCTACGGCACGAACTGAGACCCCCGAACCGCGCCGCTCTCCGATTTGCAGCCCGAAACGCGCGACCGGCGATCTCCTCGAGGATCACAGCGATACGCGCACACCCTTCGACGCGGTCCACCTCGCCGAGTTGACGGAGACGCGCTCGTCTCTGCTGGCCGGCCGAACGAGTTGCTCTCATTCCTTTCTTCCGATAGAGTCAATAGACACACATAAAAAGATACAGTATATCATGTGTGAAATCATTAGTATGAACCGACGAACGCTACTCGCTGCCGCTGGCACGGGCACCGCTGCACTCGCCGGCTGTTTCGACAGCGAGGAGCAGTCCGCCACGAACGGTAGCGAGACGCCTGTCGCGAAACAGAATAGCGACTCGAGCGCTACCGACGGCGGCGACGGCAGGAGCGAGAGCGAGCGCGAATACGAGTGGTACCACGACGTCGGCGGCCGGGTCGATACCGTCGCGAACGGAACCGTGTTCGGTACCGAAAACAGCCTACTCGAGGAGTCCGATCGGTTGGGTGGCGGTATCTTCGCGCTCGACCGCGAGACCGGCGATCACCTGTGGACGCACGGCTCTAGCGGTATGCACTCAACGTACACGGAACCGACCGTGGCTGACGCCGTCTACGCCGGCTACGGCGACGACGTGATCGGCAACGGTGCCGGAAAAACGATCGCAGTCGGACACGACGGCGAGTTGCGGTGGTCACGGGAGACCGGCAGCGTCTACTCCCGCCCGCGAGTCGCGGACGATACCGTCTACGTCGGCGGTGACGACGGCGTCGTTCACGCGTTCGCGACGGACGACGGGACGACGCGCTGGAGCGAGCGGGTCTCCGAACCGGCGACGGCGTCACGGAAGATAACGGTCGCCGCTGTGACCGACAGCGTCTACGTGACGACCGGGCGACTCCTCTCGCTCGATCCGGACGACGGGAACGTCCGCTGGACGTATGGCGATGGCGACGATCGAATCCGCGATGCGACGATCGACGACGGGACCGCGTACGTCTCGACCCGGGACGGTATCGCCGCAATCGCCGACGGAGCGGAACGCTGGCACGCCGATTCGGAATCGTCCTGGTCGATCAGGGCCGTCGATACCGAACGGGTCGTCGTCGACGCCGGCAACGAACTCGTCGGGCTCGATGTCGAAACCGGCGACCGACAGTGGACGATCGAGGGAGTCGACCGGGCAACGGTCTCGGTTCCCCACGAGCGGATATACGTCGCGGGCGACCGGGTACGGGCGTACGGGATAGCCGACGGCGACGAACTGTGGCGCGAATCGATCACCGACTCGGCATCGGTCGAGTCGCTTCAAATCGCCGGCGACGGCGATACAGACGCACACAGTGTGATCGCACGGATCGGCGACACGCGATTCTCCCGGCTCGATCCGACCGGCGACGTAACGGGGACCGCCTCAGTCGATGCCCAGATCAAGCACTTTGCCGTGGACGACGCCGTGATCGCGGGAACGCGTGACGGCATCTACTCGCTCGCCCTCGAGTGAGCGACTCGGTGAGCGAATCGGCCCGAACCGGATCGGGTGGATCCGGGCTCCGCAACCACTAAACGCGACTCACACCTACCCGTAGTCAATGACTGATTGGACCGAGAAGTACCGCCCGACGACGCTGTCGGAGGTGCGCGGAAACAACAAGGCCCGCGACAAACTCGAGGAGTGGGCCGAGAGCTGGGATGAACACCGGAAATCGGTGATCGTCCACGGCAGTCCCGGGATCGGGAAGACCTCCGCCGCCCACGCGTTGGCAAACGACATGGGCTGGCCCGTCATGGAGCTAAACGCCAGCGACAGCCGCGGGGCCGATGTCATCGAGAAGGTCGCCGGCGAAGCCGCAAAGAGTGGCACGCTCACCGGCGGCGAGGCGGGCCGCCGGCTCGTCATCTTGGACGAGGCGGACAACTTTCACGGCAACGCCGACTACGGCGGGTCGCGGGAGGTCACCCGCGTCGTCAAGGACGCGAACCAGCCGATCGTCCTCGTGGCGAACGAGTTCTACGACATGAGTAAGTCGCTGCGCAACTCCTGTGAGACGATCGAGTTCCGCGACGTCTCGAAGCGGTCGATCGTTCCCGTGTTGCGCGATATCTGCCGCCGCGAGGGCGTCGAGTTCGAGGAGGAGGCTCTCGAGAAGATCGCGGAATCGACCAGCGGCGACCTGCGCTCTGCGGTCAACGACCTGCAGGCCGTCGCCGAGGAGACCGAGCGGCTGACCGTCGACGATGTGGTGACGGGCCAGCGCGATACGACGGAGGGAATCTTCGACTTCCTCGACGAACTCATCAAGGAGAAAGACGCCGAGGGGGCCCTGCGGGCCTCCTACGACGTGGACGAGACGCCGGACGACCTGCTCAACTGGATCGAGGACAACGTCCCGAAGGACTACGAGGGGGCGGAACTCGCCGACGCCTACGAGTTCCTCGCGAACGCCGACCGCTGGCTGGGCCGCGTGCGGGCGACACAAGACTACTCCTACTGGCGCTACGCCACGGACAACATGACCGCCGGCGTCGCCGCCTCGAGACGTGGCGACAAGGGCGGCTGGACCCGCTACGGCCCGCCGAGCTACTGGTCGAAACTCGGCCGGACCAAGGGGACCCGGAACACCCGCGACGCGATCGCCGAGCGCATCGCCGAACGGGAGGGGACGAGCGTCGCGACGGCTCGGCGCGAACTCATGCCGTTCCTCTCGGCGATGACCCACCACTGCAAGAACCGCGAGCTGACCGTCCGGATGGCCGCGGCCTACGACCTCGACGAGTCGGCGGTCTCCTTCGTCACCGGCAGCGGCAAAGACACTAACAAGGTCCAGTCGATCGTCGAGGACGCCGAGGAACGCAAAGCCGAGCAAGCCGTCGAGCACTCGGGCAACGCCTTCTTCGAGGCCGAGGGCTCGAGCGAGGGCGACGCGGACGCCGCCGAAACGGGGGCCGATGGGAACGCTGACGGCGACGCGGCCGATGACTCGAGCGGCCAACAGGCGCTCGCGGCCGCGGAGGCGGACGAGGGAGGCGACGGCGAGCCGTCGGACGAGGCGTCCGCAGCCGAGGACCCGGACGAGGATCAGTCGGGACTGGGCGACTTCCTCTAATCGACGACCGAATCGCCGCCCGGCGACGCCCTCGGTTCGGCGGCCGCGGAAACGGGCCTTTCCGGACGTGTTTCTCCCTCATCGAACATATCAATTCGCAGATTGACGACACTATTACGTCGATGAACGGTGTGCCATCTCATGGTGACCGACCGAATGACAGACCCCCATAGCTGCCCGCTCTGCACCGAGTCGTACGACGACCGAAACGACCTTCGCGTCCACCTCGAGGTCGAACACCGAAAATCCGAGGTCGTCTCCCAACTGGTCGAACTCGACGCGGCGGGGACCGATCTGTCGTCCGGACGTGAACCGGCGGCGGCCGACGACGAGCTTCCGGCACCATCCGCCGACTGACCGCGACGCGCTTAGATTCCGTCGACCGGAAGCGACGCCAGAAAGTCCGAGGAAAGTGCGCTGCCGATACCGGCAGCGAGGTGACGCGGGTCGGATTCTCCCGCAGGCACATCGTCGTCCAGCGGCGGGACCGTCTCGACCGCGTGGCCGGTCATCCGCTCGAGTTCGTCGGGGTTAGTCCGTTCGGCCACCGTCTCGCCGGCGTACTCGTTGACGACGATTCCGCAGACATCGATCCCGCGGGCCTCGAGCGCGTCGACCGAGAGCGCGGTGTGATTGAGCGTGCCCAGCCCCGAGCGTGCGACGACGACCGCCGCGGCCTCGAGATCGGCGACGAGGTCGATCACCTCGCGGTCGCCGGCCAGCGGTACCCGGAGTCCGCCGATTCCCTCGACGATCGGGACCGGGGTCGCCTCGATTTCGCGCTCGCAGGCCGCGCGGATCGTCTCGTATGCGAGGTCCTCGCCCGCGACCTCTGCGGCGACGCGGGGTGCGAGCGCCGGCTCGAGGTAGCGCGGGCAGGTCGCGGCCGCGGGGTCGTCACAGGCCGCGGCGACGAATCCGGCATCACCGACGAGCGAAGCTCGTCGAGCCGACGACTGTGACTCGTCGACATCGTCGGGCGGGTAGCCAGTCTGGGCCGGTTTGATCGCCCGCGCGTCGCGGCCGGCCTCGCGGAGCAGCCGCGTGAGGCCGGCCGTCACGACCGTCTTTCCGACGCCCGTTCCGGTGCCGACGACGGCGATCGGTCGGGTCGCGGTCACAGCAGCCCCACTTCCTCGCCCGCCGCGCGGAACGCCTCGAGACAGTCGATGATGTCGCTCTCGTCGTGGGTGGCCATCGGAACGACGCGGAGCCGGCTGGTTCCCTCGGGAACCGTCGGCGGTCGGATCGCCGGTACGACGACGTCGCGCTCGCGGATCCCGTCAGCGAGGGCCATCGCGTCCGCCCGGTCGCCGACGACCAGCGGGAGGATCTGGGAGTCGCCCCAGACGTCGAACCCCATCGACTCGAGGCCGTCGCGGAGGTGAGCGACGTTCTCCCAGAGGCGCTCTCGAGCGTCGCCGTGTCGGGCGACGTGCAAGGCTTCGCTCGCGGCCGCGGCGGCCGGCGGCGCGAGTCCGGTCGAGAACACGAAGGAGCGCGCGTCGTTTACCATGCACTCGATCAGGTCCGCGCTGCCGGCGACGTAGCCGCCCTGACTCGCCAGGGCCTTCGAGAGCGTCCCCATCTGAATCTGGATCCGGTCCTCGAGCCCGTTGGCCTGTACGACGCCGCCGCCGTCCGCGTAGAGGCCGGTCGCGTGGGCCTCATCGACCATCACCCACGCGCCAAAGGCCTCGGCGGCGTCACAGATGGCCTCGAGGGGCGCGACGGTGCCATCCATGCTGAACACCGAATCGGTGACGATCAGCCACGACTCGTCGGCCGGGTCTCGGCCGTCCCGCGCGGCCGCGTCGGCCCGTTCCTCGAGGGTCGATCGCAGGCTCGCGGCGTCGCAGTGGTCGTAGACGACAGTGTCGGCGTCCGTGAGCCGGCAGCCGTCGACGATGCTCGCGTGATTCAATTCGTCGGAGAAGACGACGTCCGGCTCGAGGGCGGTGATCGTCCCGACGTTCGCGGCGTACCCCGACGAAAAGGTCAGCGCGCGCTCGGTCCCCTTGACCTCGGCGAGCAGTCGCTCGAGGTCCCGATGGACCATCGTGTCGCCGGTGACGAGCCGGCTCGCTCCGGCCCCGGTGCCGACGGTCGCGGCGGCCTGCCGAGCCGCGTCCTGAATTCGCTGATCGTCCGTCAGCCCGAGGTAGTTGTTCGAGGCGAAAACGAGCGCCTCCCCCGCCTCGAGGACGGGTAGCTCACCGCCCGAGGGCTCGGCGAAGTAGCCCCGCTCCGCGACCCGGTCGACGGGCGAGAGGGCGCGTTTCAAGTCGTGGTCCTCGAGGCGCTCGAGTCGGTCCTCGAGGTCGAACCCGCGGTCGGCCATTCGGCTAAACGGACTCAGTGCCACGGTTTCACTCTCACGGTTCTAATCGGTCGGTCGGTTCGACCCGAAACGGCTGGAGCGGCCGGCTCGAGACGGTAAGTCGCTGTGTGGGCTGGAGTATCGGTGTCATATGTGTTCGAGAGTAGTCGGACGATGCCGGGCCGACGCTCAGAAGCCGGGCAGCAGGTCCGCCGGGCCGAAGACGCCGTACTCGCCGGCGCGGTTCCGCCGGACACCGGTCTTGAGATAACCAAGTGCGGGCCCGTTGACGTTCGCCTCCATGCTCGTCTCGTCGCCGAGTTCGAACGTGTTCGTCGCCGTCTCGCCGTCGAAGGTCCGCCCGGTCACGCGGACCGTGGTCGTCGTCGGCTTCTCGTCGTTGCGAACGTCGAGGATCCCGCCGACCGTGACGTCCTCGGCGTCGCAAACGCCCGCGCGCTCGAGGAGGACGTCGTCGGCGTGTTCCATGTCCTCGAACTCGATGACGCCGTCGTGGTCGTCGATGATCGCCTCGATCTCGGCTTCGGAGAGCTCGCGCGCGGTCTCGATGTCGTACTCGGGGAGGTGCGCGATGTCCTCGCGGACGGTGCCACGGTTGTCCTCGTAGCCCGATTTGAGGCCGACACCCCAGTGGATGTCGACATCGGTAACCTCGACGAACGACTGCGCGGCGAGCGCGGCCGCCCCGGTCAGCAGGCCGGGGGTCGCGCCCGCGCCGCAGACGAAGGTGATGCCGGCCGCCTCGAAGTCCTCGCTGCGGTCGTCGAGCATGCCGATCACGCGCGAGCGCTTGAGCACGTCGACCAGCACGCCCGCGTAGTCGCCGTCGACGAAGCGGTCGGCGGTCCGCGGGATGAAGTCGTGTTCGTAGTTCGGCAGGGCCAGCAGGACCGCGTCGATTTCGTCGCCGCGGTCGATGACCTCCTGAATGGGGTCTTCGCTCGGGCGGGCCTGACTCGAGGCGACGACGCCCCGCTGCTGGCCGTGTTGTTTGACACCGCCTTCGGCGGCGGTCGTCCCGCCGGATCCGCCGTCCGTCGCGACCTCGTTGTCGATGTTGCCCTCCGTCGCCGCCAGCAGTTCGTCCACGTCGAGGCCGTCGCCGTCGAACGCGACGCCGTGGCGATCGCACGCCGCGACGGGCGTCAGCGCGTCTTTATGCTGGCTCACTTCGAGTGCTCGTCGGCCGATACCGCCGGTTCCGAGTACCGCAAACGTGATTTCGTCCATGACTGTCGATGTGTTGAATCCGCCGTCTCAGTCGTCGCTCGGTTCCGCGCCTGTACTCGCCGTCTCGTCGCTCGAGGACTCGGCCGACCCGCCGTGGCGGGCCTTGACCGCCTCGGGGTCGAACTCGTTGGTGTCCCGATTGGGCTCGAGGCCGGCGCGTTCGATGATCTCTAAGTCCTCGCCGGGGGATTGACCCTCGGTCGTCAGGTAATCGCCGGTGAGGAGGCCGTCAGCGCCGGCCTCGAGCGGCAGGTGCTGCTCGTCGGGTGCGAGGTTGACCTCGCGGCCGCCGGTCAGGCGGACCCGCGACTCGGGGTGGAGCAGTTTGTACACCGCGACCGTCTTGACGATTTCGTCCGTGCTGATGTCGACCCCCTGCTCGGCCAGCGGCGTCCCCGCGACGGGGTTGAGGACGTTGACCGGCAGCGAGGAAATGCCGATGTCTTGCAGGGCGATCGCGGCTTCGACCCGATCGGTCGGCGTCTCGCCCATCCCGAGGATGACGCCCGCACAGAGGTCCATTCCGGCCGCCTTGGCGACCTCAAGCGTTTCGACCCGGTCTTCGAAACTGTGCGAGTCGACGATCTCGGGGAAGTAGTTCGGCGAGGTCTCGATGTTGTGATTGTAGTGGTTGATCCCCTCATCGGCGAGGATCGCGGCTTCCTCCTCGGTGAGAATGCCAAGCGAGGCGTCGACCTCGAGATCGCACTCGTCGCGGACGAGGCGGATCGACTCGAGGACTTCCTCCCATTCCTCGGGGCGGCGTTCCTTCGAGACGCCCTTCTCGGCGACGACGATGCCGAAGCGCTGGGCACCGTCGCGTTCGGCGCGTTTTGCGGCCTCGAGGATCTTCTCGGGCCCGAGGAAGCCGTAGGTGTCGATACCGGTGTCGAAGTGGACCGACTGCGCACAGAACCCACAGTCCTCGGCACAGTTGCCCGCCTTCGCGTTGACGATCGAGCAGGCATCGACCGTACCGTCGCCGAAGCGATCGCGCACGGCCGCGCCGGCTTCGGCGAGTGCGTCGACCGGTTGGGCCATCAGCGCGAGCCCGTCGGTGCGATCGAGCCGTTCGCCGGCCAGCACCCGCTCGAGGGCGTCGTCGACCGTCTCGTTTCCAGTCTCGTAAACCACGATCCTAGAATCGGTTAACGATAATATAATGTTTTTGGATGATTATCCCGATTGACCGGTACTCGAGGACCATCGCTTCTCACAGGAGGGGAATACACCGCCCGATACGTCCGAAATGGCGTCTCGGCGTGAGTGACAGCGAGTCGACGACATCCCTGTGCTCGGATCGCTGCGTCCGGAAACGGTGGGCGGATTCATCTCAGTTTCCGAACCTTTGAATAGTGGCATGTGGTGTCGTGGCATATGGTTGTCAGTCTCTCAGAGGAACGGTTCGCGGACGTGCCGAACTTCGACTACGAGCCGCAGTACGTCGATATCGGCGAGTTAGACATGGCATACGTGGAAACGGGCGGTCGCGAGGGCAGCGGCGATGCCGAGGAGACGTTCCTCTGTCTCCACGGCGAACCCACGTGGTCGTTCCTCTATCGGAAGATGATGCCCACTCTGGCCGAACGCGGTCGCGTCGTCGTCCCCGATCTGATCGGCTGTGGCCGCTCCGATCGGTACGAGGACCGCGACGCGTACTCCGTCGAGATGCACTACGACGCGCTGCAGACGTTCGTCGAGAAACTCGAGCTGACGAATATCACGCTCGTCTGTCAGGACTGGGGCGGCGTCCTCGGACTGGCGCTCGCGGCCCACGAACCCGAGCGGTTCGCGCGCCTCGTGCCGATGAACACCGGCGTACCGGACGGGACCCAAGCAATGAGCGACCGGTGGCACGAGTTCGCGGAGATGGTGGCGACCGCGGACGACCTCGACATCGGCAGACTCGTCCGGAACGGCTGCTACCGGGACCTCTCCGAAGCCGTGGTCGACGCCTACCGCGCCCCGTTCCCCGACGAGCGATACATGGCCGCTGCGCGGACGTTCCCCGGCCTCGTCCCCCAGTCGCCCGACGATCCGGGGGCGGACCTGCTGGCGGAAACCCAAGACCGGCTCGGCGAGTGGGAGAAACCGGCGTTCGTCCTGTTCGGGCGGGAGGACCCGATCACGTCCCACGACCGCGACCCGCTCCGGCACCACATCCCGACCGCGAGCGAGCAGCCCGATATCTGGATCGACGAGGCCGCCCACTTCTTACAGGAAGACGCCGGTGAGGAAATCGCCGAACACATCGTCGACTTCATCGATCGAACGTCATCGGCCCGCTAGCAGACGGGGTCTCGATTGCGCTCAGCGCGGTGTCCCCACGTCTGACTTCTCGAGGCTGCGCCGGTTCCGCGTGCTCGTCTGCGTCACGCTCGAGGCGCTCGCCGTCTATCGACGCCTCGAGGGATCTGATCCGCCCTGGTATCGTCTCGCACGTATCCCCGCGAATACGATAGTTCGCAGTGGTACCGCCCGTCCGTGCCGGTCGTCGAGTTTGGACCCGTCCTGTCGTCACCCGTGATTGTCCGTATCGGCATGCGTGACCCTATTCAACTGCCCAGTTGTCAACTTCCGCGACCGTCGAACCCGCCTGACGGCCAGTACACTAATGCAGTACTTCTCTCATCTATCGTGACTGAGAAAATTCCAAAAATTAAAGTCGCGTGATTATCCACTAGCACAGAAGCGAGAGTATGACAGAGAGTACAACGGACAATCCGGGCGACGGGGCACTCGAGGTGGGCTCGAGCGTCGACGACCTGTTCGGGGACATCGAGACCGGCGGCGATTCGGGGGACGAACGCCGGGCTGCCACGGCAGAGGGGGACCGGACCGACGGCGAGGAAACTGACGGCGTCGAGGATACGACGGCCGCCGACGTCTTCGATCAACTCCGCGCAGACGCGGCCGACGAGGGCGGTGCCGACGAGGTGCTCGCGGACGAGAGTCCGGACGATATCATCGCGAGCGCGGACGAACCGGACCCCGAGCCGGAGACGCCCGTCGACGACGAGTTGGTGGCCGACGACGACGAACTGACGGATCTACTCCTCACTGGACGCACGAAAGACCGGGAGTTCCTCTGGATCGATCCGAACGGGTCCGACGATTCGCCGGGCGACGAGACCGGAGACTCGGCCGCGACTGAGGAAGACACCGATGCGGCCGCCGAAGAACCGTTGGCTGCCGACGCGCCGCCTGCGACCGACGCCGAGACGGAAAATGACGACCCGCTCTGGGACGCCGATGACGAGGAGGGCACCTCGAGCGATACCGAGGCCGTCGACGAGCCGTCCGAAAGCGGGTCCGGTGTTGAGAGCGAGTCAGACGACGGTCTCGAGTCCGACGCAGCCGATACGACGGCCGTGACTGCGGAAGACACGACCGCAGCGGCCGATACCGATGACGCCCCAGAGGCGGAACCCGACTCGAGCACCGACGCCGTGGCGGACGACGATCGCGATGATCTAGAAGACGATACCGCGGACGACGACGGCGACGGCGCGGGCCTCGAGATCAGTTCGGAAACCCCTCCGGCCGAAGACGCGACGGTCGAGGATGGCGACGACGCCGAGAACGAGACCGTCGCCGACGACGATGCGGACGCGACGGCGACCGATGACGGCGAGTCGTCGGGGCCGCTCGGTCGGCTTCGGTCGACGCTCGGCGGGTTGTTCTGACTCGCTCGGCCGACGTCCCGCTGACGAGTCGGTAGCGATCGCGCGTTGCGGAATCGCATCGATTCGCGCCACGATCGCCCGATACACTCCCGGATTTTCCCTCGCGCTTCGATCGGCCTCGAGAGAGCGGTCACGGTTCGGGGTGCCAGGCGAGCCCATCCCGTCGAATCGCGTACGATTTTGCGCCGCACTCAGGACACCGCGTGCCGCCCGTCTCCGGATCGTCCGCTCGCTCCGGAATCGTGTGCTCGTTCCCGCAGTTTTCACACTCGAGCCAGACCGGCATACGGGCGAATGATGTGTGGCTTCCCCGTGATCCTACTGCGCGAATACGACGGGCGTGCACTGCGAGTCACACAGCGGAGCGACGGTTCCGTGGCTCGAGGGCAGTGAAGATCGGCTTGAGTACAAAAGACCGCAAAACGGTCAGCCCGCGAGCGCGGTCACGGGCCGAGGCGGTCACGGGATCGAAGCGCTACGAGAGGAACTCTTCGATGTGGTTGGCGACTTCTTCGGGGGTGTCGCCGACGGGGACGCCGGCGTCGTTGAGCGCCGAGATCTTGCTCTCTGCGGTGCCGGTACCGGAGCCGGAGACGATCGCACCGGCGTGGCCCATCCGCTTGCCCGGGGGCGCGGTACGGCCGGCGATGAAGCCGGCGACCGGCGTGTCGACGTAGTCGTCGATGAACGCGGCCGCTTCCTCCTCGTCTTCGCCGCCGATCTCGCCGCACATGACGATGGCGTCGGTGTCGGGGTCGTCCTCGAACAGCTCGAGGGCGTCGACGAAGTCGGTGCCGATGATCGGGTCGCCGCCGATACCGATGGCCGTCGTCTGACCGATGCCGCGAGAGGTCAGGCTATCGACGACCTGGTAGGTCAGCGTCCCGGAGCGGGAGACCAGACCGACGTTCCCCTCCGAGAAGATGTTGCCGGGGAGGATGCCGAGTTTGGCCTCACCGGGCGTGATGAGGCCGGGACAGTTCGGGCCAATAAGTCGGGTATCCGTCTCGGAGAGACGCTTGTTGACTCTCGCCATGTCCTGGGTCGGGATGCCCTCCGTGATCGCGACCGCGAGGTCGAGATCGGAGTCGAGTGATTCGAAGACCGCGTCGCCGGCAAAGGCCGGCGGGACGAAGATGACCGAGGTGTCGGCGTTCTCCTCGTCGACGGCTTCGTGGACCGTGTCGTAGACCGGCACGCCGCTGACTTCCTGCCCGCCCTTGCCGGGGACTGCACCGGCGACGACGTTGGTGCCGTACTCCATCATCTGTTCGGCGTGGAACTTGCCTTCCCCGCCGGTGATGCCCTGTACCACGACGCGCGTGTCGTCGTCGACTAGTACGCTCATTGGTCGTTCACCTCCCCAGCGTACTCGACTGCACGCTGGACCGCGTCCTCGAGGGTCTGTTCGACCGTCACGAGGTCCTCATTCAGAATCTCCATGCCTTCCTCCCAGTTGGTCCCGGCCAGTCGGACGACGACCGGTTTGGGGATCTCGTCGAACTGCTCGAGCGCCTCGTTGATACCGCGGGCGACCTCGTCGCCGCGGGTGATCCCGCCGAAGATGTTGAAGACGACCGAATCGACGTTATCGTCCGAGAACACCATGTCGAGCGCGTTCGAAATGCGCTCGGCCTTGGCGCCGCCACCGACGTCCAGGAAGTTCGCGGGCTGGCCGCCGTAGTGGTCGACCAGATCCAGCGTCGTCATCACGAGTCCGGCGCCGTTGCCGATGATGCCGACGTTGCCGTCGAGACGGACGTAGTCGAAGCCGTACTCGTCGGCCTTCTGCTCGAGTTCGTCGCCGCCGGCTGCCTCCTCTTCCATCTCGGCGAGTTCGGGCTGGCGGAACAACGCGTCCTCGTCGATGTTCATCACGGCGTCGGCCGCGATGACCTCGTCGTCGCTCGTGACCATCAGCGGGTTGATCTCGGCGTCGGCGCCGTCCTTGTCGTCCCAGAGCTGATAGAGCGTGGTGAGGACACTTGAGACGTCGCGCGCGATCGACTGATCGACGCCGGCGTCGTAGACGGCCTTCCGCGCTTGGTAGGGATGCATCCCGAAGGAGGGATCGATGTGTTCGCGGGCGATCGCCTCGGGATCTTCCTCGGCGACCTCTTCGATGTTGACGCCGCCCTTGGTCGAGACCATGGCGACGGGTTTGCCCTCGCCGCGGTCCATCGTGATCCCGACGTAGAGTTCGTTCACGAAGTCGACCGCTTCCTCGACGAGCACGCGGTCGACGTGATACCCCTTCAGATCCATCCCGAGGATGGAGTCGGCCGCCTCGCGGGCCTCCTCCTCGTCCTCGGCGAGTTTGATTCCGCCGGCCTTCCCCCGGCCGCCGACCTGTACCTGCGCTTTCACCGCTACTGGATACCCGATCTCCTCGGCCGCGGTGACGACGCCGTCGACGTCGGAGGCGAGCTCCGAAGCCGGCGTCGGAATCCCGGCATCGGCGAAGACGTTCTTCGCCTGATACTCGTGTAATTTCATGCCATTTGAACGGCCGTTCCGACCTTGCTTAAATCCTGCCAGTTTCCACTCGCCGCGGGACATCAATCGACGTGTATCGACCCCATCGGGCCCGTCACCGCCGTACCGTTTTTCTTTCCACCGTCTTTCTGTGGGTTTTCAACCGAAGGTGGGTGTGGCCTACCCGCACGTTCGGACTCGGCACCGAACCATCGCGGTGAGTAGTCGATTTTCCAATATCGTCTTTCGGGGTATCTCTCGCAGGGCGGCCGGTTCGAGTCCGGGACTGCCGGAACCGTCCGACACAGCATTCAAACGTCACCTCTCCCTACTACCCCACGAGGCGCACCCGCTGTGACGAACCCCACCGCAACGCATCGGACGCCGGGTTGGGTGTCATCGGTGAAAACCGCCCTCCGATTTCTCGTCCACAGCAACCTCTTCATCTCGCTTGCCACGGTCAGCGTCGTCGTCACGACCGTTCTGCTCGCAGAGCTTCCCCTCGAGCCCCTGCCGGTATTCATCGTCTTCGCGGCCACGATGTTCGTCTACACCGTCAACCGGTTCACCGACCTCGAGGAGGACGAGCAAAACGTCCCGCAGCGCGCGGCGTTTACGAAGCGGTACGGTCGGCTCTGGCTCGCGCTCGGGATCGGCCTCTACGTGGCTGCGATCGGGGTCGCCGTCGCGCTCGGCCTGCCCGGCGCGGCGTACATGCTCCTCCCGCTCGCCGTCGTCCTCCTGTACTCCGTCGGCGGGGTCAAGCAAATCTTCCTCGTGAAGAACCTCGTCGTCGGCCTCGCGTGGGGTGCGATTCCCCTCGGCGTCGGCTACTACTACGGCGAGTTGCGCTCGTCGGAGATCCTGTTTCTGTTCGCGTATATCACGACCATGATCACCATCGCCGCGGCGATCTTCGACGTCAAGGACATTGAGGGCGACCGTGCGGAGGGGATTCCGACGGTCCCCAACCTGTTCGGGCCGCGGTGGACCAGACTCCTGTCGCTGTGTTCGACCGTCGCCGTCGCCGCGGCGGTCATCGCCCTCGTCAGCACCGGCGTGCTCTCCGAGAAGTTCCTCGTCGTGCTCGCGATGAACGCCTACGTCTGTGCGTACATTCCCTTCGCGACCCCCGACCGCGGCCCGCTGTACTACGGCTTCGTCGTCGACGGCGAACACGTCTTCCTCGCCGCCGTCGTGATGGCCCTCGAGTGGGCGGTCTGGTGACTGCCCATCGCAGTCGACATCCGATACCGATCGCGTCCGGGCGAGAGCGATACGTCCTCGCCCGTTCGACCGCGGATTTCGTATCCGGGTCAGAACGAAGAGATCGTGTGACCGGCCACGGCTACCCGGTAGTCACGACTGGGTGCAGCCGCTGCCGACGCCGTCGGCATCCGGAGACACGGTCAGTCCCGGTCGTCCTCGCTCCAGTCGCAGTCCTGGCACTTCCAGCCGGTAACGAGTTCGGTGACCGACGGCATGTACACCACTTTCAGTACGTTCCCGCCACAGTCCGGACACTCCTCGTCGGCCTCCTCGATCGAATCGACTTCCATCACGGAGTCGCCTTCGACCAGTTCCGCGAGTTTTTCGGCCGTAACCATTCGCCCCTGAACGACGCGATTCTCGCTCACACCCGGAGTACCGGACGCGACATCCTAAGCGTTTCCTGAATCGAATTCCGCGGAACGGAGCCGTTTCTCGAGGCCAACTCACTCGAAACGAAAGGCAGTCCCGGACCGGGACCGGCGTCGGCGTCGAGCGGTCTGCGTCGCGGCCCGTCGACGTGTCCTCCCCCATCCGCTGCCGTCAGCGCCGCGTGAACCACCACCTACCGCATCGGTACTCCGGTGCGAGGCCGTATCAGTGTACCCCGCACAGCATGTGCACGGCGTGCACGCGTCGACTCGAGTGCGCCGACCGTCCGACGGCGACCCGACCAACGAAGGGCTACGCCTCGAGATCGATCGCCGTCGCTCGCTCAGCGAGGGAGTCGAACCGGTCGATCGCCCACTCCCGGACTCCCGCGTCGGTCGACTCGAGGAGTGCCGTCGGGAGTCCGCTCTCGTCGTGGACGCCGATCTGGACGGCGTCGTCGACGATCCCGAGATAGAACGAGATTTCGCGCTCGACGACCGAGACGGTAACCGAGTCGGCGTCGGCGATCGCCGCGAACGGATCCGCGACCGATGGTTCCGTCCGCAACGTCTCCGCGACCGATTCCGTGACGATCAGTTCGAAGACCGCACCCGATTCGATGGCTTCCCTCGCCCGTTCGAGCGGGGTGGCTCCGGTCGCCGGCAGTACCACTCTGGCGCGTATCGCATCGGCGAGACTCGCCGCATGGTATTCGACCGGCCCGTACGGGTTCGCCGTGGTGGATTCGACGACCGTCGCGTCGACCAGCCGTTCGGTGTCGAACGCGAGTTCCGTCGCCGGAACCCGCTCGAGTACCGGACGCAGGCGCTCCGCGGCGTCGACCCGTTCGAGGGCCGTCGAGAGGCCGCTCGTCGCGAGCGAGCCGGCCGACGTGAGTTCGTAGCACCGGTCGCGTTCGCGGATCAGCCCCCGCTCTCGCAGCCCCGTCAAGGTCCGTTGCAGCGTCGTTCGCACGACGTCGACCTCGGTTCGCAACGCGTCTCTGGAAACGGCACCCTCCGCGGACAGCGTCTCGAGGATCCGCACTCGGCTCGGCGAGCGCGCCACGTACTCGAGCGTCTCGATCGCGTCCCCCTTTCGATCGGCCATCACGTCTGGTCCTCCGAGCGAACCTACTTTATCGCACTGGCCCCGCGGGCGGTACTCGCCGGGACGGCATCGGGACGGCAGCCGCGAGCGACCGCGATCCCGACCGGGAGCCGCCGACCGGCCTGTGTCTGCGGGCACAACCGTATAGAACGTCACGGCCGAAGACCGGGGTATGGAGACGCGATGGGCGACCGTCGACGGCGTTACCCTCGAGCTACCGGCCGACAGTACCGTCAGCGAACTCCGAGACGCACTCTACAAACCCGACGACGCGGCGTTAATCGCGGTGACGGGTGACCTCGTCTCGGTCGTCCACGACGAGGACCAACCGCTCTCCGAACTGGTCGCCGGCTGTGCGGACACCTACTACTTCTGCCGGCCGGACGAACCCGAACGGAACGAGGTACTGGCCGCACCGGAACTCGAGAACGCGATGGAGGGGCCGAGAGACGGGAGCAGAACAGCCGAGACGACGTTCCAGCGCCCCGGAATCGACCACTGAGAATTAGATGGTTTCGACCCGGTCGCCGACGCGAAGCGTGGTCCCGCGGTCGCGCTCGGCGACGCGCGTGATGATCATCAGCGAGTAGTAGTGATCGAACGCGGCCGTGTCGGCCCAGTCCGGGAACGTTTCCTCTCGCTTCTGGATAAACCGTTCCTGAAACTCTTGAATCGGCTCCCCGGTATCGGGATTGCGTTGGGGCACGACACAGCGCCCACAGGGCGTGACACCCTCGAATCGAACGCCGCCGATTTCGAACGCCGGCGCGTCCTCGCCGACGAACCGGTCCTCCCAGAAGGGGTCGACGCCGGACACCTCGATGTTCGCCCGAATTCGCCGCCGCGCACCCTCAACGGTCATCCCGTCGAACCACGACGCGACGGTCTCGAGCGTCGCCGTACTGACCACGGAGGGCCCCATCTCGCGCCGATCGACGAACCCGAGCGACGCGTCCCGCTCGAGCGAGAGATCCGCGTCGAAGAACTCGCTGAACCACGCCGCCGCGGTCTCGCGGTCGGCATCGAGGTCGAACCGACGGGGCTCTCCCTCCGGCGGATCGACCGTGAGGACAGTCGTCTCGGGATCGAAATCGGTGTCGAGAACGTGTACTCGGTCGGTCCGTTTGCCGTTGAGCACGTCGCCGTCCGCGTCGAACAGGGCGAACTCCCTGTCGTGGGCCACCGTCCCGCCCTCGAGCACCGGGGCCGTCTCGAGATCGATCCCGTCGAGTCCCTTCACCGGATACGCGCGAAGCCGCTCGAGTTCTGCCATCGGCGGTACGTATCAGCCGAGACACCATTAGTCTTCGTTCGAACGAAATCGGATCGCAACGGTCGAACGCCACGCCGGCGTCGTCCGCCGATCGACGGCCGGCAACCCGGTCGTCCGAACGGACCGTCAATCGATCGTCACGACGGGGGTATCGCTCTCGTCGAACTCGATCGTCACCTGATGGTCGGCGTACGTAAAGCCGACGTGGCCGGACCGGCGACCGCCCGACTCCGTGGTCGTGAAGAGCGCTGTGAGTGCATCGGGATCGACCGCGTCGAACAGCGGCGGTAACGAGAGGGGATCGACCCCCTCGAGCGCCGCGACGCCGGTAACGATCCGCTCGTGCACCTCGTCGGTGTCGACCGCGAGGGATTGTTTCATTGCCATCTACCGCTACACCGCTGTATTAATAGCTTTCGAAGCTCTAGTGGCGGTAAATTATAACCGATGGAAACTGAGGAACGCATCGATTTCCGAGAGCGTTCGCCAACGAAACGGCGAAAACCCGCCGGGCGAGACCGGTGATGCGGGACGACACGACCGCGAGCGCTCACTCGCCCGCTCGCGCTCGCCGTCGATCACTCGTCGGTCGATTCGGTTTCGGTAGCCGTTCCGCCGTCCCCGTCAGCGTCGGGGAAGTGCCCGCGTACGCCAACGTCGGTCCTCGCGAGGCTCGGCTCCGCGGCCGTCTCGTCCTGCAGGAAGGTCCCGTACGCGAAGTTCGCGATGTACAGCGAGGTCGCCGTCTCCTCGGTCGTCCCGAAGTGAACGTCGGCGGGGAAGTCGAGTCCCTCACCGGTGACGACCGTCTCGATCTCGTGGTCCGGCGTCACGCGCGCGATCTCGTTTTGGGCGTTTACCGCCACGTACAGCGATCCCTCCTCGTCGAACGTCATCCCGTCCGCGCCGACGAGTCCCTCGTCCTGCACGACGGTTTCGGGGTCGCCAGCATCGCCGTCCTCGACCGGGACGCGGATGATCGACCCCGCGTTGAGGTTATCGACGTAGACGTCGCCGTCCGGATGCACGGCCAACCCGTCCGCGCCGACCGGGCTATCGGCCGACATGTCCGGCTCGAGCGACTCGTCCGTGACCCACTGCTCGGCCTCGCCGTCGGTCGTCACGCGCCAGACCGCGCCGCCGAGGTGATCGGAGACGAGGAGCGCGTCCGAGTCGGTCGGATCGGGAATAATCCCGTTCGGCGTCGTCTCGTCGGCCGGGAGTTCCGCGATCCGTTCGGGCTCGCTGTCCGCCGCGACGCGCCACACGCCGTGGGTCTCCGGTTCCCCCGAGCCGTTCGCGGCGTAGAGGTCGCCGCCGAGCACCGTGATCCCGAGCAAGAGTCCCTCCTCGCCGGTCTCGATCGTCGCGAACGTCGATTCGTTCCCGTCGGCGTCGACCGCCCGAATCTCGCCCGACGGTCCCATACTCAGGTAGGTGGTTCCCGCCGAATCGATCGCGAGGTTCTCGGGCATCGCCGGCGGCTCGAAGTCGGCGACGATCTCGAGGTCACCGTCCGTGCCCGTCTCGTCCTGTCTCCCGAATACCCCGGTCGGAACCGCTGCCAGCGCTCCCGCCGCGGCGATACCTCCGATTACCGATCGACGAGATACCGCCGATCGAGCGCCGCTGCCGACTATCGTCTCGAACACGTTGTCATTAGTCATGGTGCTGCGACGGATCGGACCACCCGAAATCCGGTAAAGCGCGTCAATCGTTTCTCGACAAATCGATCGGTTACCCGCTGTTACAGGCGTGAAAAATAGTGTTAGATCGCTTCCACGATCCATTATCACCGATCGGCACGGACGGGATGTGGCGCGAACATCCACCGGCTACCGAACCGACAGGTCGTCGCCCCCGCTCGGCTCGGTGAACTCGAGTTCGATCTCGAGTTCGCGCTCCCGTTGCTCGGCAAACTCGATCTCGACCTCGACGGGATCGCTGTAGTCGAAGGGGATCTCCCACTCCGACGCGGAGATCGTAAACGAGGTACCGGCCTCGAGTTGGTCGGCGAGGTCGTGGAGGAACGCCGCCGTCTCCTCGCGGGAGAGGTACACCTCCTGTTCGAAGAAGCCGCTCGTGATCGTCCGGCGGTCGCTGGTTCGCTCGTCCGGGAAGTCGACGCGGTCGCTCATGCCACTGACTGGCACGCCGACGGAGATAAAGCCCCGTTCACGCGGTTCGATACGTCGGCTTCGGGGCCTCGAGCCGCGAGTCTAGCTCGATCGCCGAAACCCTTCTTGTGTACAGCGCGCGATATCTAGTGCTATGGACCTGCTCGACGCGCTGGGCAACGGGACGCGCCTCGCCATCCTCAGGGAACTCTCGCGGGAGCCGATGTACGTCTCGGAACTCGCGGAGGCGACCGGAACGGACGGCAAGACGGCCGTCCACCACCTCTCGACGCTCGAGGAGGCCGGGCTGGTCGCTCACTACCGGCGCGGCAACCGGAAGTACTACGAACTCGTCCGCAACGTCGAGTTACGGGTCGCGCCGCCGCCAGAGCGGACGTTCATCCTGCAGGCCGACGAGGTCGACGGGGCCGATCGGCTCGCGCGCGACTGATCGAACCGCCGTCCGCCGTCGACGGGGAGCCGGCGGTCCGATCGCTCGAGCGTGTATACATTTCCCACGGCAATTCATCCCCGCCCTGTTAGCTATATGTGAACAGCTACCGTGGATCGGGGACATGATCGAAGCGGCCGTCGAGAGCGTCGTCGAAGCGCGGGGGCTGTGGGTCGCGTACCTCGTCCTCGCCGTCGGCGCGATCGTCCTGACCTACAGCGTCGAAAAACTCATCAGTTACCTCACGCGGGCGGCGCTGGGCTTGGGCGTCTCGATATTCGCGCTGGCGATCGTCTTCACCGGGATCGAGTTCGACGACACCGTCGTCGCGCTCGTGTTCGGTGCCGGCGAACTCAAGCAGGTCGCGCTCGGGACCGCGCTCGGGACCGCCCTCGCGATCACCGGCATCACGCTGGCCGTCGCGGCGATCTACAGACCGTTCCCGGTTGAGGTCCCACGCGACTACCTGCTCCTCCTCGTGGTCTCGCCGCTACTTTTGGTCCCGTTCGTCGTCGCCGAGACGCTCACGCTCGGCCACGGACTCGTCCTCACCGGCGTTTTCGTCGCGCTCTTCGGCTACATCGTGCTCCGAGAGATACAGCGCGACGTTCCCGTCTTCAGGGACTCGGAGATCGCGGAGCGAATCGAGGCCGACGGCGGCGTGCCGATCGACGAACTCGCCATCGGCGATGTCGACAGCGGGACCGTCCTCGAGGATATCCCCGAAGACCGGTACGTCGCCGAACGGCGCTACGAGGGCGTCTTCTGGCTCGGGTTCGCCGGCGTCGCGCTGATCGGCGTGATGGCCGGCGCGATGCTCCTCGAGACGGGCTCGGAAGCGATCATCGAATCGTGGGGGATCGAGGAGACCGTCTTCGGCGCGACGGTGCTGACGCTCGTGTTGACCGTCGAGAACCTGCTGTTGACGATCGAGCCGGTCCGCCGCGGGATCCCGGAGATCGGCATCGGTCACGTCATCGGGAGCGTCATCTTCTCGGTGACGGCCAACGTCGGGGTCATCACGTACGTCGCCGACGTGACGATTCCGCGGGCGGTCCTTGCCTTTCATCTGCCCGCCGTCGTCGTCCTCACAGCCGTCGCCGCCGCCGTCATCTCGACCGGCCGAATCCGCCGCCGTCACGGCTACGCGCTCGTCGGCCTCTACGTCGCCTACTGGCTGTGTTCGCTCCTCGTCTTCGGCGGCATCCCGATTCCCGAGGCGCTGTGAGCGCTGAACGGGCGCGCGTTCGCTCGACCCCCTCGGAGATCGACACTTGGTAATAAGTACCATAGCAGTGTAGACGCGGGGACATGGTCGTTCCGAGCTCCCCGATAGCCCTCGTCGGGCTGTTTCTCGTCGGCGTCGTGCTGGTGATCTGGTGCGTGGAGGTCTTCATCGAGGCCGTCGCCCAGAGCGCCGTCTCGCTCGGGATTTCCGGCTTCTTTCTCGCGGTCGTGTTAGCGGGTGTCGACCTCGAGAACGCCGTTCTCGGCGTGACCGCCGCGTTCGTCGCCCTTCCCGACCTCGCGCTCGGGACGGTGTTCGGCGAATCGCTGTTCGTCCTCGCCGTCGCCGTCGGGCTCGCGGGGATCCTCGTTCCGTTTCGGATGGACGTTCCGCGGCTGTATCTGCTCGTGCTCGTTCTCGTCCCCGTCCCGGCGTTCGCGATGTCGATCGACGGAACGATCGACCCGCTCGAGGGGGCTGCGCTCCTCGCCCTGTTCGTTCCGCTGCTCTCGGCCATCTTCTGGCGCGAGCGGCGTTCCGAAACGACGTATCTGCTCGCGGACGAGGTACAGGAGGTGGTCGGACTGGAGACCGAACCGGATGCGGGGACCGGCACGGGAACGAAAGCGGTGAACGGCGGCGACGAACCGGACGGGCGAGCGGATCGGGCGCTCGACCTCGATCTCGATCTCGATCTCGACCTCGACGAACTCGTCCCCTCGTTCGAGCATCGAAGCGGCCTCTTCAATCTGGGCGTGGCCGTCCTCGCGACGATCGGGCTAACGATCGGGTCCGGCATTACGGTGGTCAGCGCCGAAGGGATCTTCGTCGCGCTCGGGATCTCGGGGCTGGCGTTCGGCGCGACGGTGTTGAGCTTCATCGCTTCGATCGAGGAGTTAGCGCTCACCGTCGAGCCGGTGCGGCAAAACCGCCCCGAACTCGCCGTCGGCAACGTGGTCGGTAGCACCGTCTTCTACATGACGGCGAACGTCGGCATCATCGCGGTGCTTCATCCGATCGGGTCCGGCGGCGACGTTCTGACGGTCCACTGGCCGTTCCTCGCCGGCTGCCTGCTCGTCGTGACGGCCATGCTCGCGCGGGGTCGCGTCACCCGCCTTGGCGGGGTCGTCCTGTTCGCCCTCTACGTCGCCTACTGGATCGCGAACTACGCGTAACCGAGACCTCCTCGCTCGAGCCGAAAGACGATGTTAGGGCGTCCTAAGCAGTGATTGTGGACCCGTATTTCGAACAAGTCGATCTTGAGCGGGGAACGATCGAACCGGTTTATTGCTGGATATCGACACCACGCTACCCGGTACGCGGGCGGATACGCAGGGGTCGAGATCCGCGATCCGACACGGCGTA
Organism: Natrinema versiforme; assembly: GCF_005576615.1. NCBI lineage: Archaea > Methanobacteriati > Methanobacteriota > Halobacteria > Halobacteriales > Natrialbaceae > Natrinema > Natrinema versiforme. The sequence continues at coordinate 1,628,718 of NZ_CP040330.1, read as the reverse complement.
CTACTGAGAGACTATGACACGAAACGACGACTCCAAACGGGCGACCTCGAGGCGGACGGTCCTCCGATCGACTGCGGCGCTTTCCGTGGCCGGCCTCGCGCTGCCGGCGGCGGCACAGGAGGACGCCATCACCGGCGAGATCGAACTCGGCGGGCGAACGAGCGGCTGGCTCGGCGTCTCGCCGGAGCCGATCGCGGACGAACGCAATCCGACGCTCCAGTTGGTCGCCGGCGAGGAGTATACGCTCACGTGGGAGAACCAGGACGGTGCCGGACACAACTTCATCATCGAGGGCGAATCGGAGGGCGAGAACTACGTCGCGACGGACGTCCTCGCGGACGCGGGCGAAACGCAGACCGTCGAGTTCACCGCGGAGGAGGGCATGTCGACGTACTACTGCGGCCCGCACCCGCAGTCGATGCGCGGCGATATCGAGTTCGTCGACGACGCGGCCGGCGGCGACGGGACCGGCGAGTCCGACCAACTCATCGGCGAGGGACCGGCGGTCGGCCTCGAGACGGTCACCGACGAACTGACCGCGCCGGTGACGCTGCAGGTCGCCGACGAGGAGGCCGATCGCCGCTTCATCGTCGACCAGACGGGGTACATCTACGTCCACGACGAGGACGGACTGCGGGAAGAGCCGTTCCTCGACGTCACGGATCAGCTCATCGAGTTTCAGGACTTCGACGAGCGCGGCCTCCTCGGGCTCGCGTTCCACCCCGATTTCGAGGAGAACGGGCGGTTCTTCGTCCGGTATAGCTCGCCACCGCGGGAGGGAACGCCGGAGGAGTACGATCACACGTTCGTCCTCTCGGAGTTCCGGACGGCGGACGACGACCATTCGACCGCCGATCCCGACTCCGAACGGACGATCCTCGAGATCCCGGAGCCGCAGTTCAACCACAACTCCGGCACGATCGCGTTCGGTCCCGACGGCTACCTCTACGTGGCCACGGGCGACGGGGGCGGCGCGAACGACACGGACGAGGGCCACGTCGAGGACTGGTACGACGACAACGAGGGCGGCAACGGACAGGACACCGAGGAGACCCTCCTCGGCGGCGTCTTGCGGCTCGACATCGATGTCGAAAGCGACGAGCGAGCCTACGGAATTCCGGACGACAACCCGCTGGTCGATGCCGAAGGACACCGCGACGAGTACTACGCGTGGGGGATGCGCAACCCGTGGGGCGAGTTCTCCTTTACCGGCGAGGGCGAGTTCCTGCTCGCGGACGTCGGACAGGAACTCTTCGAGAGCGTCAATCACGTCCAGCGCGGCGGCAACTACAGCTGGAACGTCAAGGAGGGGGCCCACTGTTTCAGTACGGAAACCCCCACGGAGCCGCCCGAGGACTGCCCCGATGAGGTCAGCGAGGACGCCGGCGACCCACGCGCCGGCGAACCGCTGCTCGATCCGGTCATCGAGTACCCCCACGAACGCGGCATCCTCGAGTCCGACGGTGCCGAGGGTGAGGGCGAGAACGGCGGCGGCGAGGACACCGGTGACGACGGGGCGATCGGCGTCTCCATTACCGGCGGCTACCTCTACGAGGGCGACGAGATCGACGAACTCGAGGGGACGTACGTCTTCGGCGACTGGAGCCAGGACGGCGAGGGGCCGGGAACGCTGTTCCTCGCCCGTCCCCAAGCGGGAGCGACCGACGGCGACGATGGGGATGGCGATGACCTCGAGGATATGTTCCTCGATCCGCCGACCGACGACGGCGGGAACGAAACCGAGACCGCCAACGAGACCGCCAACGAGACGGAGACCGGTACCGAGACGGAAAGCGACGCTGACGGTGGGACGACCGGGGACGGACTGTGGCCCATCGAGCAACTGCAGGTCGAAGGCGAGGCCGCCGAAGACGGACGGCCGACCCAACTCGTCTACGGCTTCGGCCGGGACGCCGACGGCGAACTGTACGTCCTCACCACCAGCACGCCGACGGTCGAGGGCGACGGCGCGGTTCACCGGATCGTCCCGGCGGACGAGACGGACGGCGAAACGGCCGACGACGAATCGGAGACGGCCGACGACGAACCGGAGTCCGCCGAGGAAAACGAGACGGAAGTCGAGCGAGAGCCCGAAACCGAAGCGGAAGCCGAGGCGGACGGAAACGAGACGAACGAGCCGAACGAGACGACCGAGTCGTAATCGGCGACGATTCGCGACAACGGGCGTCGGCCACGGCTCCCCGTCGACTGGGACTCTTTTTCGAATCGAAAAATCCGCAGGTTCGATCGCTCACCTCCCGTCGAGGGCGCTATTCCTCGAGCGAGAAGACGGCGATCGTATTGCCCTCCTCGTCGACCTGATTTCCGCCGCCGCCGGGTATCGCGACGTACTGTTTGCCTTCGTTCGGATCGTACCAGCTCATCGGCGCTCCGTCGACGCCGTGATCGCCGACCTCGTGGGCGGCCAGCCGCTCGCCCGTCTCGGTGTCGAAGGCGTGGAGTTGCCCGGTCGGACCGCCGGCGAAGGTCACGCCCGTCGCGGTCGTCAGCGACCCGCCCCACGGCGGCCCCGCTCGCCAACTGAACCAGTTCTGCCACTTCAGATCGCCTGTGAGCGGGTCGATCCCGGCGACGACGCCGGCCATCTGGTTCCACTCCGGCACTTCCTCGTCCTGGAACTGCTGGACCTCTTCGTCTTCTTCCTCCTCGTCTTCCGTGTCTTCCTCCGCGTCTTCCGTGTCTTCCTCCGCGTCTTCCGTGTCTTCCTCCGCGTCTTCGTCGGCCGCCTCGCCGTCGTCGCGCTCCTGTTGTTCTTCGTGCAGTTCGTCTCCGCCGCCCCCGTCGTCTGCCGTCTCGTTTGCGGGCGTCTCGTCGCCCTCGCGCTGCTCGCCCACTTCCGCCTCGTCCGCGTCTGCTGCCGTCTCGTTTGCGGGCGTCTCGTCACCCTCGCGCTGCTCGCCCGCTTCCGCCTCCTCCGCGTCTGCTGCCCCCTCCTCGTCTTCGGGCGTCTCGTCGCCTTCCCGCTGCTCGCCCTCTTCGGCGTCGACCGGTTCCGTCTTCCGGACGGTGTCCATCCCGATGTAGGTCTGGCCGGCCTCGTAGTCCACTTCGAACCACGAGAACTTGATCGGGTAGTTGGTCCCCTTGACGACCAGCGTCCGCGTCTCAGGATCGTAGGCGCTGGGCTGGGGATTCGTCCCGCCGATGAGATCCGGCATGATCCACGGGGAACTCTCGAGGTCGTCGTACGGCGGCAGGTTGAACGTGTTCAGGTGCTGGACGTACTCATCGCTGCGCTGGTGGAGCTGTCCCGTCTCCATGTCGACCGTGTACACCCACCCCGTCTTGCCGGGCCACGTCGCGAACTTGCGGGTTTCGCCGTCGACCTCCGCGTCGAAGACGACCGGCGGGCTCGGCGAGTCGTAGTCCCACCAGTCGTGGGGCGAGTCCTGATGGTGCCACTCGTACTCGCCGTCCGCGGCATTGACGGCGACTTTGCCACAGGAGTAGGGGTTGTATCCGGGCCGGACGGTTCCGTACCACGGGCCGGGATTGGCCGACGGGATGACGACCGATCCGTTCTCGGAGTCGATCGCGCCCGAGGCCCACGCGGTCGCGCCGCCGTGCTCCCACGAGTCGCCGACCCACTCGTGTTCGGGCGTCATGTTGACCCGCCACTGCGGGTTCCCCTCGAGGTCGATCGCGTCGAAGAAACCGCTGACACCGAACTCGCCGCCGAAACTGCCCTTCATCAGCATCCCGTCGTAGATCAGCGGCGGGAACGACGACGTGGTCCCGCGGGATCGCTCCCAACTGAGTTCCTCGTGGACGAGGTCGTCGGCGACCTCGCCGCGGTAGGCGGCCGCACCGTTGTAGTACCACCGCTCCTCGCCGGTGTAGCGGTCGATGGCGATGACGCCGAGATCGAGGGTGCTCTTGTAGACCGTGTCACCGAGGACGGCGGGCCCGCGCTCAGCCGGCGGCGTCTCGTCGGACGCGCCGTCCTGATTTTCATAGAAGTGCGTCCACAGGACCTCGCCCGTCCGCGCGTTGATCGCGTACAGCATGTCCGGCCCGACGGTGGTGTACATGATCGGCGGATCGCCGCCGACGACGACCGGCGAGCCCTGGAAGTCGTTCGGGTCGTCCGCGACCTCGAGTCGATACTCGGCCTCGAGTTGATCGACGTTCTCGGGCGTGATGACATCGGCCGTCGTATGGCGCTGTGCCTCGTAGGACCCGCCCATGATGAGCCAGTCCGTCGGTTCCTCGCCCGTCTGCTGGAGGTCGTCTTCGGTGACGTCGACTTCCGGAATCTGATCGATATCGCCCTGTTCGACGGTCGATTCACCCGGTTTTTCGTTCCACGGTGCGTCTTCTGGCAGTTCGACGAGGTGTGATTCGTAGGTCATGTTGTCAACACCTGATTAGTTCGATGCCGGGTTCCGTGGCGCACGCTTGTCGTCCGTGATCCGGATGACGTCGTTGATGAGGAACTCCTGGCTGATGATCATGATCGCGGTACTGGCGGTCGTCAGCGTCGTCAGGTGGTCGTCGGCGATATCGCCGGCCGCGAGGTCGCGCGCGGCCGACCCCAGCAGGTAGTAGCCGCCGAGCATCGACTTGGTGTCCCACAACCCGCGATCGATCATCTCCTCAGTCACGAGCGGCGCTCGCTGCCAGAGATAGTGATCGAGCCCGTCGATCCACAGCAGCGATCCCTCCGCGGCCCGCTGGTGGAGCGGCGCAACGTACTCGTGGACGACGCCGTCGTCGACGGCCTCGGCCGGCGGATAATCCGGCGTCGCCATCCACCACGAGAGCTGCTCGCGCGAGTTCACGATGTTGGTCACCAGCGCCGTCTGTTCCTCCGTCGCGAAGCCGATCTCCGAAAGCGTCGCCGGCAGTGCGTCGATGTGTAACAACTGCCGCGTCGTCTCCTCGATGTGTGCCGGCTCGAACGCCGGCAGGTTCTCCTCCGCGCTCGCGAAGAAGCCGACCTCCGAGAGGTGATCGTTGATCGCCCACGCGGCCGTCGTCAGTTCCTGATACGCCGATACGCCCTGCTCAGGAGTCCCCATCGCCGCTAGCTGCGGAAGCAGCTCGAAGCTCTCCTCGAGGGCTGCCAACTCTTCGTTCAACAGCGTTGCGTCGAGCGTTCCGGTCAGGCCACCACGGACCGCCTCTCCCATCTCGGCGAGCCCGCCGGCCGCGCCGCTTGAAACCTCCGCGCGGAGATCACGGAGCGTCGCACCGGCGACGGCCCCGCCGGCGATAACGCCGAGCGCTTGCAGGAATTCGCGACGGTCCTCGTCGCTCACTTCCCCGTAACTGTACCTGTCTTCTGGATTGGTACCATATGCCATGACGCTTGCTCACCGACACCACCGCAGTCATTAGAAGCTTCTACAGTTGCGGGGTTTAGGGAATATTTCTTCGCGGTGGAGCGGGAGCGACAGTGCCACTCGATAGTCCCGGTATATGATGGGCGACGGCAAGCGGTGATTGAGACGCGGCTCGCGGGTAAACCGGCAATTGTTACCTCTCGAGCCGCAGTAATCACGAGCCGGGCGGCGGCCGAGGAGAGAGACACCGCTGGGGTGGAGGGAATATCCACGGGCGTAAGTCCGGTTTTCGCCGTGGCTCGAGGGAGAACCGTCGCTTACTCCGTGTCGAGTTCGAACTGTTCGTTCTCGCTGACGGCGTTGAGTACGATGCTCGTGTTCGACTGGTTGATGTCGGGATCGGTGATCAGCGTCTTGATCTGATCGTTCATGTCGTCCGTATCCTCGAACTTCCCGATGGCGATCACGTCGTAGTCGCCGGTGACCTCGTAGACGGAGATCATCTGGCGGTGATCTTTCAGCGTCTCGGTGATTTCGGGCAGGGCGTTCCCCTCGGCTTTGAGTTGCATGACGGCGGTCACATCGTAGCCGACCTCGTCGTAGTCGATCTTCGGCGTATACCCCTCGATCACGCCCTCCTCCTCGAGATCGGAGAGGTGATTCGAGACGGTCGTCACGGAGACGTCGAGTTCTTCGGCGAGACTGCGCAGGCTTGCGCGGCCGTCGTTGAGTAGTTCATTTACCAGATCCGAATCCAGGTGTTCGTAGGTCATTGACTGGTATGACACACTCCACCTACTAGGAGTTTACGAATATCCAGTTCTATCCGCTTCCAGCGAGCCGGTGTTGCGATGTAGGCGGACAACGCTTGCAGAGGTGTGAATTACTGCAATCGCAGTGACTCACCGGCGACTGTTCAGAGCGGGCGTCTTTCCTCAGCGTGGACAAAAGCGGACGCCGATCGTTGCATTCGGGGACTCGAGATTTCACGAAACGGGTCGTTCCCACCATCACAAATCAAATATAATCATTCTCCGAGGGATATAGCCTCTATATTCAGCAGGCCGGTTGTATCAGCCACCGAGGGTCTCACGAGTGCGACTGAGTTAAAACGGGCTGCCACCGATGCCACCTGAAGAGATTATCCCGCTTGACCATCGAGGACCGATATGCAGTGGTGCACCCAGTCAGCGAGATCGTCCGGGACCGAAGGTGTAAGAGTCCGGAACCGAAGCCCGAAGGGTGAGTAGCGTGACCGACGACCCCCTGCCGAGCGAACACCTCTCGCCGTTGGCCACGCTCGTCGACGAAGCACTCGCAGACGTCGGCTACGAGGTCGCAGCCGCCACCGACGCCATCGACGACGCCGTCCCCGGCTACGGCGGTCTGTTCGACCCGGCGACAACACCGGCTGAGTTGCGTTCCGCGCTCGAGAGCCTGTTGGAGTCGGGACTCTCCCGGCCACCCGTCCCCGAGCCGACGAGCGACACGTTCGTCCTCTACGTTGACGGCAGTTCACGTGGCAACCCCGGCCCCGCAGGGGCGGGCGCTGTCATCATGGGCGCTGCGGAGGACCAACTCGCCCGTCTCGGCCGCCCCGTCGGCTCCCGGACGGGGAACAACACCGCCGAGTACGTCGCCCTCCAACTCGGGCTCTCCGAACTGCTGGCCCGCTACGAACCGCGCACGCTGGAGGTGCGCATCGACTCGATGACGGTCATCCGAGACATCTGGGGCGGCGAGGACCCGACGGAACCGGGCGTCGAGACGTACAGCGAGGCCGTTACGGCGGCACTCTCGAGCATCCCGGACCACCAGTACACGCATCTGGCCGACAGCGACCCGAATCCCGCCGACGCACTGGCGACGGTGGGTGCCGATATCGCGGCGTTTGGACCCGGGTAGCAGACCTACACCGCTTGACATCGGCCTTGTTTAGACGTAGATATACAGTAGAACGAGGCTGCTCCCCTTACTCTTTAGATTAAATCCGGAATGAAACACTCGGTCAGGTGGGCGTGTAAATCTATCGCTGAGATCATGGACACTTTCGATAGGTGCCTCAGAACGACAATAGCCACTGGAGTAGGGATGTACCCTTATGAAGACGGATTACGTCCTGTCGGAACATGGGTATAACTAGCCATGGGTCGGACATGCTCGAAGAGGATGGCGTGGTTGGACTGTTTGCAGCATATACACTTGAGCGGCCTCAAACAGCCGACGATGATGTTGAGATCTTCACTAAAGAAGTTAGCAACATCCTTGAAGATAGCAACAGGTCAGAAGAAGTGCTTGTTGATACGTATCTACTGAGTGGGCTTACCCCCGGAGTGGACTACCTTGTCCGTATCCATGCGCACGACTTGACGACTGCTCAGGAAGTCCTCCGAGAGTTTCAGGCCACATCGTTTGGACGGTACTCGAAACTCGTCGATGTGCTTATTGGGATTATCCGCGATGCCGTCTACCTCCCACAAACACCTGATCTCGATGCGATCGAAAAGGCGGCCACCTTCGAAGGAACGGAACCGCCAGACTACGCAATTATTATCCCAGTAGATAAGAACGCCGAGTGGTGGAATCTTCCCGACTCTGACCGTATTGAGAAAATGCGAGATCACATCGAAGTGGCGCTTCCCTATCTCGATCGTATCCGCCGTCAGCTCTACCATTCCAGCGGTCTCACCGATTACGATTATATTACCTATTTCGAGACAAATGACCTCAGCGCGTTTATCGATCTCTACAGAGACTTGGAATCCGTCCCCGAATACCACTACGTTTCCGACGGTAATCCTACGTTGATCGGTCGTATCGAATCGTCCGAGACTATTGTCGATAAACTTCTCCAATCTGAAGACATTTGATACATTCAAATCTCTTGGTAAATAGTTGGTAGGCCGGCGGCTAGTGTAGTATATTCGTCACCCACATTGACCGATAGAAACGGATCACACGCGAGGAGCGTGTCCTGAATCAGATAGCAATCTCGATATTTCGAGCAACGGATTTTAACACAATTTCGCGGAACTGACCGAACCACGTTCGTGCTCGGAGCGTATCGCTATACCGTTGTTTGAGAGCGAAAAAGATCGCCTCGACCGCAGACCGGTAATGATAGGTATTGTTATCTTGGCGAACGTTATAAGCTACATCTAATGGCACAAACTCACGATGCTTGATCACAGGGCGAACATCTGCCTCCCGTAGGCGCTGACGAAGGGCGTCCCAGTCGTAGCCTTTGTCGGCAGTGACCGTCTGAAGCTGGTCGAGGTTCCGTGTAAGTACTTGCCGTCCGACTTGCGTGTCGTGCGGTTGCTTCATTGAGCAATGGACATCCAACACAGCACCGGTCTCACAATCAACTAACGCAGTCGTCTTCACCGATCTGAAGGTGTAGTTTGTCCGATTTGCGTAGTGACGACTGGCCGAGTGCCGGTCGAAGCCAGTCGCGTCGATAGCCTGTACCTCGCCGGTATCGTGAAGATCGGCAGAGAGCTGAAGCAGAGTTCGCCAGATCGTCATCTGGAGCTGCTGGTTCCGTGCGCACACGGTCGTAAAGTCCGGCAGTTGGCTGACGTTGAGACTCATCTTCTCGACGATACCGGGCATCTCGTGAAGGACATCAAGGAGCCGTCGATATGGCAGGTCGAGGTATTCGCGGAGACCGTGGGTCACAATAATGACCCAGTCAGCGTAGCCGCCGTCACCCTTCTTGACTGCTGGCGCAGGATCACCTGAGACAGCGCGTTGTGCCAGCGTTACGAGACGATCTGTGAAACGGGAGAGACGAGAGGACACACTACTCGGTTCCGGCTCTGGTGGTGGTTAGTTTGCCGGAGTGAGTCTTCCTCTCCAGCGTCTAAACAAGGCCCTTGACATCCGAAATCCCGACTCTGTTGAATCCGCAGAAGCCACTAAAAACCACGTACCGACTCCACCCTTACACCGGCAGAAATTGATCCGTTTGCGCTCACCGGCCGATAGGGATCAAGCTCGAATTATCCGAAAACCGCCGTAGAAGTGCTTCGTCTGGGATTCTCCGTCTGGGATTTGAACTACGCCGAGACGATCACCTCGCGACGCTCGGTGCTGCGACTCGTCTAATTCAAATTACCGGAGCCGCAGTTTCGGCTCACGAGTTTGTTCGCCGAAGAATGCTCGTCTGGGATTTGAACCACGCGAAACGCTCGCGATGCTCGCGTTTCTCTCATTCAAATCCCAGAGCGTGCGCTTCCTTCTTCGTCACGTCGTTCCTCAGAAGAGTGCTCCGTCTGGGATTTGAACCCAGGTCATCGGCTCGAAAGGCCGAAATGATTGGCCGGACTACACCAACGGAGCGTTCACTGCGTTCACGCGCCGCGCCTCGACGGACTTCGTCCGTCTCGCCAACGGTGCGCGTCTCGCAACTCTTTCTTGCTGAGGGCTAATGAAAAGCGTTCCGTTCCGCGGCGGCAGTGGCATCACATCACGCACGCTGCAACCCTTATTCTGCCGACAACAAACACTGTCGTCGCCTCGAGAACGCCCGCCAACCCCAACGGTCAGTCTTCCTGACGAAGCGACGTGCCCTCGAAGGCCATCGAGAGCTCACCCTCGAGCCCGAGCAGATCCGCGATCGTCGGGGTCACGTCGGTCGCGTCGACCGGCTCGTCGCCCTCGAGCGCGGGCGCGGCCGGGCCGCCGAGACCGAACGTGCCGAGCGCGGACTCGTCGACGCGGCCGTGGGAGCCGCTGACCTGCGCGGCGTCGAGCGAGACGAGTCCCTCGTCGCCGAAGAAGAGTTCGCAGGGGTCGAAGCCCGGTTTCTTGTGGATGTCCATGTCGGTCGCGTACGGGGGCGCGGCCGCGCGGTCGTCCCACCAGTAGTACTGGAACCACGCGTCCCGATCCGCCACGAGGACGAGTTCGCCCGCGTTGAGGTGATCGATGCCGTACTCCCCCTTGCCCGACTCCTCGAGGACGGCATCGACGCCCTCGAGATCGGCGAGCGCGTCGCGGGCGTCGGCGACCGCGTCCGGGTCGGCGTAGACGTGTGCGATCTGGTGGTCGACCATGGCGAACGCGTCCGATCCGGGGATGTCGACGTCGCCGTCTCCTCCCGTCTCGAGCAGCCCGGCCTCGCGGAGTGCGCGGTTGGGAAACACTGGTCGGTCCACGTCGTGAAAGCCGTACTCGCTGACGAGGGTGAGCAGGGTCTCGTCCCAGCGGTCGGTTTCGGACAGGTCGGTGAGGAAGTCCGCGAGGAGGTCGTCGACGACCGCGAGTTCCTCGTCGAAGGCGTTGCTCCCGGGGCCGTTGCTCTGGCCGACGTAATCCAGATGCGGGACGTAGACCCAGAGCAGGTCGGGATCGAAGCGCTCGATCGCCTCGCTCGCGGCCGAGAGGATCCAGCGGCTCCCCTCCTCGTTCGCGCCGGGACCCCAGTAGTTGTGCAGCGGGAAGTGGTCCAGGTCGTCCCGGAGGTCGTCGTAGAAGCCGTTGGGGTTGGTCCAGCAGTTCATCTCGAGCATATTGTTGTCCTCGTCCTCGATCGGCGAGGGGGTGAGCGCGATGTCGGCGCTCGTTCCGATCAGGTGCTGGAAGTTCAGGACGCCGGTGGTCAGTCCCGCCTCGCTGGCCGTCTCCCAGATGCGATCGCGGCCGTCGCGGTCGCGCTCCCAGAACGCGGCCGTCTGGCGCTCGCGGTCGTACTCGCCGCTCGAGACGTCGCCGTGCTCGGCGGGACCGCGCCCGGTTGCCAGCGTCGTCTGGGCCGGCACCGTCACCGCGGGGAACGGCGGCCGGAGGTCGGTCACTGAGTCGGACGGGAAGTGTGACTCGAGGGTCGGCGTTCGGTCGGCGTCGATGTGCTGTGGCTGGAGGCCGACGACATCGAGGACGATCACGCGGTCTGCACTGTCGGTCGTCTCGGCGATGGTGGGGTCTGTCATTGGTTCTGGGTATCAGACATCGCAGTCGTGCGGTCGAACGGGGTAGTCAGACGCATCAGCGATGCTGCTCGGCGTAGTCGTACAGACGGTCCAGTTGGCGGGAGAAGTCGTGTTCGTCGACCCCGATGGGGGCCTTGAAAAAGGACGCGAGCTGGGGCTGGAGCCCCCCGTTCCCGTGTTCGTCGGCGTGGGCGACCAGTCGTACCAGATCGAGGACCAGCGGCGCGGCCAGCGCGGAGTCCGACCCCTCCCACGTGAACTGCATTGTCATCTCCGTGTCGAGGAAGCCCTCGAAGTGAATGTAGTCCCACGCCGTCTTCCAGTCGGCCAGCGAGGGCGTGTAGTCGATCCGGACCCGATTGTGGCCGATGTCGGGGAGGATCGAGTCGAGCACGTCACCCTTGCTCGAGAGTTTGCCGGCGGCGTTTTCCTCGTCCTCGAGCACGAGTCCGTCCTTGTTGCCGAGGATATTGTGGCCCTCCCAGCTCATCACCTGCAGGTTTCGCCCGGCGAACATCGGGGCGAGCGCGGACTTGACGAGCGTCTCGCCGGTCTTGGCGTCGCGACCCATGTGAGGGACATCCTTCGCGGTCGCGAGTTCGCGGATCCCGCCGAGCGTGTTGCCCGTACTCGGCGTGAAGTTGACGAACGGGTGGCCGCCATCGATCGCGGCGTAGGTATAGAGCACGCTCGCCGGCAGGTCGCGGTCGTCCTCGTCGATCGCCCGTTCGAGGGCGTCGCGGGTGTCGTACCGCTCGGGTGCCGCCAGTTCGGGTTCGGTCGAGGCGACGTTGACGACGACCAATCGCTCGAGGTCGTGGCGCTCGCGGAACGTCTCGTAGTCGTCCCGGATCTGATCGACGACGTCCCGGACGGCGAGGCTCTCGTCCAGTCGTTCGCTGTCCTCGGAGACGGCCGCGCCGCAGTTGACCGCCGTCCCGACCTCGATCCGGTCGTCGATCTCGGCCAGATCGTCCCGGACGGCGGCGAGCGTCTCGGCGTCGGGGACGCCGTTCCGGTCGCGCTGGCGTTCGGCTTGGGCGACGAGCGACTCCGGAGCGATGTCGTGGCCGCCGAAGACGAGCCCGTCGACCGGCGGCAGGTCGAGACTCGCGACCGGCTCGCGTTCCGTGACCATTCCGGTCGTCCCAGTCAGTCCGCGAGCGATCGCGCGGGCACCGACGATCGACATCGTCGCGACGTTGCCGCGTGCACCGACGAGCCAGACGCCCGTTCGGTCTGCGCCGTCGGCCGGTTGCTCTCGCCTGTCGGTCATCGGGTCTCATCCCCTCCCGACGGCCGTTCGATCCGGACTGTCGACGCGTTTCGGCCGCCCTCGGTGTCGGGGCCGATCCGCGGCGGATACGCCACTGCCGTCGTTCGTTCGCGTCGGGTCATTCCCGCGATGGTGGGGTCCGAACGGCTTTCGTTATGACTCGCGTAGCAGGAGTAATACGGAGTTGGTCGCTCGTAACGCCGTATTCCGCCGTCGGAAGTGACTGATTCGCCGTTTTCAACCTCGCGTTTGCCGATCGAACGATCACAGCACCAAACCGGTCGCTCGTGGCACGGCCGGTATGCGGATTATCGATCCTCACATGCATATGGTATCGCGCTCGGCCGACGACTACCGGCGAGCGCGACGGGCCGGTATCGAGTGCTGTATCGAGCCCGCCTTCTGGAGCGGTCAGGACAAACACAACGCGGGGTCGTTCTTCGATTACTTCGAGCAGATTATCGAACACGAGACCGACCGCGCCGAGCGGGCCGCCGGCATGGACCACTACGTCACGATCGGCTTAGAGCCCAAGGAAGCCAACTACCGCGAGATGGCCGAGGAAGTCGTCGACCGGATTCCGGAGTATCTCGACCGCGACCCCGTCGTCGGCGTCGGCGAGATCGGCTTCGATCAGGTCACCGACGACGAGGAGTGGGCGTTCCGCCGCCAGCTCGAGATCGCGGAGGACCGCGAGCTTCCCGTCATCATCCACACGCCCCACACGGACAAGCCGTCGGGGACCGAGCGCATCGTCGAGATCATCGAGGAGATGGGAGTCACCCAAGAGCGAATCATCATCGATCACAACACCGAGAACACGATCGATATTTCGACGCGAACGGACTGCTGGATCGGCTTCACGCTCTACCCCGGCAAGATCGAGGCCGAGTCGGCGATCGACCTGCTCGAGGAGTACGGCACCGATAACATGATCTTCAACAGCGCGGCGGACTGGGATCCCTCGGACCCGCTGGCGGTGCCGAAGGCCCGCGACATGATGCTCGACCGGGGCTGGGACCGCGAGGACGTGCGGAAAGTCGTCTTCGAGAACCCCTACGAGTTCTTCGACCAGTCGCCGAACTTCGACTACGAGGCCTGACGATGCGGTTTGGCTTCTCCACCAACGCGTTCCGGGAGTACCAACTCGAGGACGCCATCGAGTCGATCGCCGACGCGGGCTACGACGGCGTCGAAATCCTGCTCGACGAACCGCACCTGTATCCGCCCGATGCCACCGACGAGGAACGCGAGCGCGTCACCGAGGTCCTCGAGCGACACGGGATCGCCATCAGCAACGCCAACGCGTTCATGCTGACCGCGATCGAGGGCTTTCACCACCCCTCCTACATCGAACCCGACGAGGAGTACCGGCAGCGACGGATCGACTACACCCTCGCGGCGCTCGAGACCGCGGCCGACCTCGGCCACGACTACATCTCGATCGAACCCGGCGGGCCGATCCCCGACGGGAAATCGCGGGAGTGGGCACTGGATACCTTCGTCGACAGTCTCGAGCAAGTCATCCCGAAAGCCGAGGAACTCGGCGTCGACCTGCTCGTCGAACCCGAACCCGACCTGCTGATCGAGACCGGCGAGGAGTTCCTCGAACTCCTCGAGCGGGTCGACTCGCCGAGCGTGAAGTGTAACTTCGATGCCGGTCACTTCTACTCGGTCGGCGAGGACCCGGCCGAGCTAGTCGAACCCCTCTGGGAGCACACGGAACACTACCACCTCGAGGACATCCCGGCCGACCGGACCCACGAACACACGCAACTCGGCGACGGGGCGATGGACATCGACGGCTTTCTCGCCGAACTCGAGGATCGGGGCTACGACGGGTTCGTCACCGTCGAACTCTACCCCTACGAGGAGACGGCGATCGAGACCGCACAGGAGGCGATGGCCTACCTCGAGGAACACGGGTGGGCGTAGGGTGGCCGGTTGCGTCCGGTCGGGAGCCGACGAAAACGGCGATTCGGACGCCCTCGAGGAGACTGACACGGACGCCGGTCTGCGGGCCACGGTCGGTGCGTACGCGGCGCTGATCCGCGTCCCGAACCTCTGTACGGCGCCGCCGGACGTGATCCTCGGAGCCGCGCTCGTGGCCGCCGTCGGCTCCGACCCGCAGCCGGGTACGGTCGGCGGGCTCGCGGGCTGTTCGGTCCTCCTCTATGCCGCCGGCACGACGCTCAACGACGCGTTCGACGCGCCGATCGACGCGCGCGAACGGCCCGAACGCCCGATCCCCTCCGGTCGCGTCTCGCGGCGAGCCGCGTTCGCGCTCGGGGTCGCATTGTTGCTCGCCGCCGTCGCCCTCGCCGGCGTCGTCGCGGGCGGCCCCGGTGCCGTTGCCGCCGGACTGATCGCCCTCGCGATCGTCGCCTACGACGGACTCCTGAAGGGGACCGCCGCCGGCTTCCTCGCGATGGGTGCGACGCGCGGGCTGAACGTCGTCCTCGGGACGACCGCCGCCGGGAGCGCGCTCCTCGAGTCCCCGAACCGACTGCTCGCCGTCCCCGCGGTCGTCACCGGCTACATCGCCGCGGTCACGTTCATGGCCGCTCGAGAGACCGAGGGCGGCAACCGGGGCGCTGTCAGCGTCGCCGCTGCGGGTGCCGTTGCAGCGGTGCTCGCCGTCGGCTGGTATCTCGTGACTGTCGGCCCGTCGCGGCTCGAGACGGCGGTCGCCCTCGCGTTTACCGCCGCGTTCTGCTGGTGGGTCGGCCGGCCCCTGCGAGCCGCACACGCCGATCCGGTGCCGAGCACCGTCGGGCCAGCGGTCGGTGCCTGTATCCTCGGACTGGTGTTGCTCGACGCGGCCTTTGCCGCCGCGGCCGGACTCCGTTGGGCGGTCGCCGCTGGCGTCTTCCTCGTCCCGGCGGTGGGCCTCTCGCGGGTGTTCGACGTGACGTAGTTCGGTCGCCCCTCGAGTGTGACGGGCCAACGAATTAGTGGCGCTCCGGTGTAGGAGACGCAGATCGATGGTCGAACTCGCTTTTTCGACGAACGCGTACACGCGCCACTCGCTCCCGGCGGCGATTCGCCGGATCGCCGACCACGGCTATGCCGGCGTCGAACTGCTCGGCGACGACCCCCACGCCTACTTTCCGGAGTTCGGCGACGGCGACCGCGAGGCCGTCCTCGAGGCTATCTCCGAAACTGGGCTCGCGGTCTCGAACGTCAACGCGAACACGGCGATGGGCTACTACGACGACGCGCCGCCGTCGGCCTTCTTCGAACCGAGCGTCATTCGGGCGGACAACGAGGCCCGCGAGTGGCGCGTCGAATACACGAAGCGGGCGATCGACCTCGCCGAGGCCGTCGGCTCGCCGGCGGTCTGTCTGGCGACCGGCCGGCCGCTTCCGGGGACGCCGCCCGAGGAGGCCCGCGAGTACCTCCGCGACTCGCTGCACGAGATCCTCGACTACGCCGACCCCCGCGACATCGAGGTCGGCATCGAGTTCGAACCCGAACTGCTGATCGAGAACACCAGCGAGGCGCTCGAGTTGATCGACGAGATGGGCCGCGACTCGCTCGGGATCAACCTCGATATCGGCCACGCGGCCGTCTACGGCGAGGACGTTCCCGAGAGCATCCGCGCTAGTGCCGGCTCCATCACGGGCATCCACCTCGAGGACATCGTCGGCGGCCGCCGGGGGAAACACTACCACCGGATCCCCGGCGAGGGCGACATCGACTTCCGGGCGATCTTCGACGCGCTCGCAGACATCGGGTACGACGGGTTCGCCACGCTGGAACTCTACACCTACCCCGACGAACCCGACCGCGCGGCGCGGGACGCGATGGCACAACTCGAGAGCTACCTGTAGCTCGCCGCCGGTCGAACCCACCCTCGAGCGAACCGCCTCCTCAACGCTTTTTATCCCCTGCACCCATTCCACCGAGCGTGAAATACGTCCGATTCCGCGACCCCGCCGGCGCGGTCCGTCGCGGCGAGTACGAGAACGGAACCGTTCACTTCGCGAACGAGAGCTACGCGCTCGAGGACGACGAGATCGACGTGCTCCCGCCGTCAGAGCCGTCGAAAATCGTCTGTATCGGGAAGAACTACGCCGACCACGCGGCGGAGCTCGATTCGGAGGTCCCCGACCGACCGCTGCTCTTTCTCAAGCCGCCGAACGCGCTCGCGGCCCACGGCGACACCGTCACCCTCCCCGCGGGCAAAGACCGGATCGACCACGAGGCCGAACTCGGCGTCGTCATCGGCGAGCAGTGCCGCCACGTTCCCGAAGCGGACGCGATGGATGTCGTGGAGGGCTTTACCTGCGTCGACGATCTCTCGAACCGCGACGATCAGCGCCAGGAACAGAACTGGATCCGCGGCAAGGCCTTCGACGGGGCGGCTCCCCTCGGCCCCGTCCTCGCGACCCCGGACGAAGTTCCCGCGGACGCGTCCGTCCGGACCCGCGTCAACGGCGACCTCAAACAGGACGGCTCCCGCGAGCAACTCATCTTCTCGATCCCGGAACTGATCGCCGAGATCACGACCTACCTCACCTTAGAGCCCGGCGACGTGATCGCGACCGGCACGCCCGAGGGCGTCGGCCCGCTCTCGGACGGCGACACCGTCGAGATCGAAATCGAGGGCGTCGGCACGCTCGAGCACTCGGTTCGAATCCCCTGAGGTCGGTTCCCGAGCCGACTCCGCAGGGCAGACCTACGGATCGAACCGCGGCTCGGGGCCCCAGCCGACCGCGAGTCGAACACTTTTCGGCCCGCTCGCGGAACGATCACGCATGACCGTCAGCTTCGACGCCGTGACGATCGACTGGTTCGGCAACGCGGCCGTCCGACTCGAGGGACAGACCGGCGCGGTCATCTACAGCGATCCCGTTCTGGCTCGAGACGGCGGACTGGAAAGAACGGAGCCTCGAGACGGGGATCTGATTCTCGTCAGTCACGACCACCACTACGATCCCGACTCGATCAGGCGGGTCGCCCGCGAGGACGCGCTGGTCGTCGTCCACGAGTCGATCGGGATCGACGCGAGCGAGAGCGGCGGTATCGACGAACGGCCGGACGAACTGCCGCTCGAGGTCGAACGCGTCCGCGCCGATGAGTCGTTCGTCCTCGGGCCGCTCGATCTGTTCACGACGCCGGCCGCCAACGCTCCCGACGGTCCCAATACGGACGAGGACGGAACGCCGGTCCATCCCGAGGGGCGGGGCTGTGGCTTCGGCGTCACCGTCGACGGAATCACCGCGTTCTGGCCCGGCGACACGGACGTACTACCGTTTCACCGGGAGATGGACGTCGACCTCTTGCTCCCGCCGATCGACGGGACGGGGACGATGGATCGCCACGACGCCGCGTCGCTGGCCGACGACATCGACCCCGACCTCGTGTTGCCGGTCCGCTACGATCCCGCCGATGCAGACGAAACCGACGTCGATGCGTTCGTCGTCGACATCGCGAGACGCCGCGTCCCGGTCGTCCTCGACGAGTAGACGACTCCGTGTGAGACGCGTCGAAACCGCGCCACGTCTCTCGAGCGGGTCGCTCGAGTGTCGGGGACGAAGACAACGAGCGGAGAGAGGAGATAGCGAGGCCTCGAACCGCGGTTCAGACGCCGATTCGCGTCCACGCGAACACCGCGATACCGATGAGTATCAGCACCGCGAACGCGGCCCACTGGCCGAGCCCGGTGTCCGCGATCGGCGCGAACACGTCGACGAGGCCGGTCCCCTGCAGGAGGCCGATGCCGAGCGCCACCATGGCACCGATCGCGATCAGCCCGATCGCGACCCCCTCTTTCATCATCCACGCGGTCTCGTCGGCTTCTTGGGCGTTGGAGGTCGTCGGCTCGTCTATCGCCCCCTCGTCGGGGTCGCTGTGCAACGGCCGTTCGCTGTCGTTTTCGTCGGCCATATCACCAGTCTAGCTGATGAAAGTACCCGCAGACGGGAACCGGTTGTACCTGCAGACACAGGGAATGCAACCGGGACGATTCGGCGACCGAGGCAGAGCGGGACTGAGACCACCAGCTGCGGCAGACGTTTGCCGTCCTGACAGGGGTCTCGACTATCGACAGAAGCAAGTCGCACGTGCGGCGCTCGGCTATCCGATTGGAGTGCGCGATGAGACCGCGACTCGAGGAGAACGAAGCCTACAGGACGCCCATCTCACTGAGCCGTTCAGGGATCATCTCCCTGAACGACGGTTCGAGCGCCGTCTACAGAATGCCCATCTCACTGAGCCGTTCAGGGAGATAGGTATCCGTCACGAAGTCGAGACCGTGCGACGCCAGTGACTGCTGTTCGGACTTCTTCCCGATCTCGAGTTGGAGTTCGATCTGTTCCTCCCAGTAGTCGGTCTGGAACCGCGGGTCCTCGAGTTCGCTCTCCAAGGCGTTGATGTCGGAGTCCGCCAGCGGGTCGGTAGGCAGTTCGTACTCAACGATATCGGCGGGCTGGATGCCGATAAACTTCGCTTCGGGCGTCGCGAGGTACTCCGAGAGGTGGGCCGACTTGATCGAGCCGTAGGCGACGGAACCGTAGATGCGGTACGACCACGGGTCGCCGTCAGTGAAGACCACCACGGGAAGCCCGAGTTCGTCGTGGAAACGCTTCGTCAGCCGGCGCGTGGCCCGTGCGGGCTGTCCGCCGAGGTGGACGACGATCGCGTCGTACTCCTCGTCGAAGCCGTTCTCAACGAGTCGGTCGCGCATGCCGCCGGTCTCCACGCAGAGGACGAAGTCGGCGTCGTTGTCGAGAAACTCGATCATGTCCGGGTTGTTCGGGATCTGGTACCCGCCCTGTCCCACGTCGAGCTGGCAGTGGATGTCGCGGTCGCCGCGCTTCGTCTGCTCGCGGATGTGGATTGGCCCCATCACCTTCGCGCCCGACTCCTCGGGGCGCATGTGGAAGTCCTCGCGGGTGACCCCCGAAACGATCTCCAAGTCCTCGACCATGCTGTTGGACTCGTCTTGGCTCGTGAACTGGGCCTCGTCGTTGTCCCAGCTCTCCGAGAGGTAGTAGAGTTCACGCAGGGTCGACGAGCGGTCCTCCTCGAGCTGTTCCGCGAGGAACTCGATGGTGTAGATCGCCTTCAGGAGCTTCCGTGCGCCGCGGACGGAGTTGGCCGATCGGGTCGACTCGCGGTCGCCGTAGACCCAGACATCCATCTCCTCGTCGTACTCGATGTTGTTCTTCGTCCGTGTCGGCACGGACATGTGTGGAATCTCGCCCAGTTCGAACTGGTCGTAGAACTGCGCCGCGAGATCGATCAACTGCTCTCGTGCCTGTTCGGTATCGTCTGCGCTCATTGTTTCACCGTCAGTTTCTCCGTTTCGACGCCTTTGACGTCCAGATCGAACGTCGCGTCGTCCGGTACCTCGTACTCGAGGGCCGCCTCGTCGTCACTCGAGACCTCCGGTTCCCACTTGACGAACCACTCGCCGTCCATCTCGACGACGGTCGCGCCGTCGGAGAGATCGGTGGGTTCGGCCGAGACGATATCGGTGATCTCGAGGGACTCGTTCGTCCCCGAGTTGTTCTCGACGACGACGGAGACCGCTTTTCCGTCGCCGTTTGCCTCCGTGTGGCGCTCGACGAGGACGTTGTTCATGATCCGTGCGATCGCGTCGTCGATGTCGGGCTCGTCGCGGCCGGTGACTTCGGCGACCTTCGCGGCCATCTCCGGGAGGATCTTCCCGAGGACGTTCTGTTTCTTCCGGCGCTGTTGCATCGACCGGCGCTTGTTGAGATAGCTCTTCAGATCGCGTGCGGCCTCCCGGATCGCGAGTTCGATTTCGTCTTCGATCTCCGGGACGTTCGCGACGGCGTCTTTCGATTCGCTGGTGAAGGGGACGTTCGTCGAGGCGACGTGGACCATGATCACGACCGGCCCGTTCGGCAGGCCGGAGCCGCCGGGCTGGTCGAGGCCGTAGTTGCGCCAGCCGATCGACTTCACTACGTCCGTCGTCGCACAGGCCCCGCGCTGGTAGACCAGCGGCACCCGGTTCGCAAAGCGCATGACCTCGCCGGTTCCCTCGGCCGGCAGGTCGCCGCCGTAGGCGATCCCGGCCTCGACGATGAACGGATCGCCGCCGGAGACGCCCGCGTCGCGGGTCGCCGAGGCGAAGAAGTCGGCGTCGAACTCCTTCTCGAGGCCGGCGGTGATCAGGTCCTCGGAGATGGGCGCGAGACACCGCGTCGGCGGTGCCATGATGTCGGTCGCGCGCATCGCGTCGACGAGGTTGCTGGTGGCGTCGCGGTCGCCGTCGAGTTCGCGAACGAGCGGCGGGTCGTCCGGGACGGTGGCCATCACGTCCCAGATGGCTTCCGTGACGTTCTCACGGGCCGTCTCGCCGAAGGAGACATCGTCGTACTCCTCGGTGAGGTCCGCAGCCCGGTCGACGTACTCGCGCAGCGTTTCGGAGGTGAACCGGTGGCGAACGTCCTCGGGATCCTCGAACTTGCCCGCGAGCCGGTCGGCGAAGGCATGGATGACTTCGTCGTCCTTGCGGGTGCTCGTCGCGTCATCCGCGAGGTCGTAGAGGTCGGCGACGAGTCTCGAGTCGCCGTCGGCCTCGGTCGCCGGCTCGCCCTCGTCGTCCGTCTCGGCCGCATCGTCGTCTGCCTCGGCGACATCGATCAACTCGAGCCAGACCGCCTCGACGGCGTTTTCCCGAACGGTGTCGCCGAACGTCGTTCCGTGGTCGTCCTCGACCGCCTCGGCGGCCGATTCGACGGCCTCGCGCAGTTCGAAGTGGGCGATGCGGTCGGAATCCGCGACCGCGTCGGCGATGGCGTCGGCGAACGCGCTCGTCGCGTCGGCACCTTTGTTCGCCGTCGCGTCCTCGACTGCGGCGTGGAGGTCTATCTCCTCGTGGCTCGCCGGCGGCCGCCAGCGCATCTCGCGGCCGTAGTGACGGTCGCGGAACGCGTCGATGATCGAGTCGGCGGTCTTCTTGCCGACGCGGGTGAACTCCTCTTGGACGAACCCCGAGACCGTCTGGGAGTCCGTCGCCGTCAGCATCTTCATCACGGTGCCGAGTTCGACGCCGTGGGGGTGGGGCCGAATCTCCTCGGTCTCCTCGGGGAGTTGGTCGGTCGCGCGCTCGAACTTGAAGTGTTCCTGCGGTTCGCGCAACTCGAGGCGGGCGTGGGGGTTGACGACCGCCGTGTGCTTGATATAGTCGTGGAGCTGCTGGCGGGCGCGCATGTTGGCCTCCATCTCGAGTTCGATGCGGGTGCCGTGGGGGCGGTCCCACGTGGTCGTCTCCTCGACGCTGATTTCGGGCTCGTTGCTGTCGGTATCGACGATGAGCTCGAAGTACTCGGCGTCTTCCGACCCCTGCGTCCGACTGGTGATCTTCGCGGGTTTCCCGCTGGTCAGCTGGGCGTACAGAACTGCAGCAGAGATACCGATCCCCTGCTGGCCGCGGGATTGTTCGCGTGCGTGAAAGCGAGAGCCGTAGAGCAGTTTCCCGAAGACCTTCGGGAGCGTTTCTTTCGTGAGTCCCGGGCCGTTATCCTCGACGATCAGGCGGTAGTAGTCGCCGGCTTCCTGAATATCGACGTAGATATCCGGGAGAATACCCGACTCCTCGGCGGCGTCTAAGGCGTTGTCGACGGCCTCCTTGACGGCCGTGACGAGGCCTCGAGCACCGCTGTCGAAGCCGAGCATGTGCTTGTTCTTCTCGAAGAACTCGGCGATGGAGATCGACTGCTGGCTCTCCGCCAGCTCCTCGGCGATCCCCGGCTCGTCACCGAGTGTCGACTGGAACGACGTCATCGTTGTCCCATACTAACGGTGGGGCTAAAAGCTGTGTGCTACCGCAGTGAAAGTGAATCGTCCCCGACCAGTCCGCCGATTCGATGGCCGTGACGGCCCGCGATCGGGCCCGATCGCCGGCTCGAAACCGGTATTTCCGTCTCGGGGTCGGTGACCGCGCGGCCGCTCGAGTGTCCGTGCTCGAGGGAGAATCCGCGAGCTGACGCGAGCTCTGACTCGGCGGTGGGGCTCTCAGTGGTCGTGATCGTGGCTGTGCCCGTGGTCGTGACTGTGGCCGCGTTCGTGCCCGGTATCGTGCCCGTGATCGTCGGAATGCCCGTGGCCGTGGGTGTCACCGAGCGTGAATTCCCCGGAGAACGCGCGCTGGACGACCTCCGAGAGCGCGGGGTGGATGTGGATCGACTCCCGGATGTCCCGCACCGTCCCGGTGCCCGCCGTCATCGCCACGACGACCTCCTGAATCAGATCCGAGGCCTCGGGGCCGATGATGTGACAGCCCAGAATTTCGCCCTCGAGGTCGATGATCGGCTTGACGAACCCCTCCGCTTTCATCGCCGACCCGCGGGCGGTCTCCTCGTAGCGGTAGGTGCGCTTTGCGTACTCTCGGTCCGCCTCCCGAAGTTCCTGTTCGGTCAGCCCGACGCCGGCGACCTCCGGCGACCCGAAGACGGCGAAGGGCATCGCCGAGTAGTCGACCGCCTCGAGGTCATCGCCAAAGAGGTTTCGCGCGACGGCCCGCGCCTCGTGGTTCGCGTTGTGTTTCAGCAGGTACTCGCCGACGATATCGCCGAGCGCCCAGACGCCCTCGGCGGTCGTCCGCAGGTACGCGTCGGTCTCGACGAATCCGAACTTGTCGGTTTCGATGCCGGCGGCCTCGACGTTCAACGTGTCCGTGTTGGGAGTACGGCCGGCCGCGACGAGCAGTTCGTCGCCGGTGACCGAAATCTGCTCGGTCGGGCTCGCCATCGCGCCGTCCGCGTCGGCGAAGGGGCTCGCCTCGACGGTGATCGAGCCCTCGGACTGCATAGCCGCGGTGGCCTCGTAGCCGGTGTAGACGTTGAATCGGTCGGCGTAGCGCTCCGTGAACGCGGCGGCTACTTCCTCGTCGGCGTCGGGAAGCAGGGTCGGCCGCCGGCCGACGATCGAGATCTCGCTACCGAAGGTGCCGAAGAACTGGGCCAGTTCGGCGGCGATGTAGCCGCCGCCGACGATGACGAGGTGGTCCGGTGGGGTCTCTAACTGGAGCGCCTCCCTACTGGTGAGGTAGTCGACGGTCTCGATGCCGTCGATCGGCGGAATCGCCGGACGGGTGCCCGCCGCGACGAGGACGGTCTCCGCCGCGAGGCGCTCACCGTCCCGGTCCCCGCCGGAGAGCTCGAGCGTGCGGTCGTCGACGAACCGGGCTTTCGCTCGATACAGGTCGATCCGGTCGGAAGAACTGAGGCCGCGCTCGATCGAGTCCGAACTGCCGTGGACGTCCGCGGTGACCTCGCGGACGATCTCGGCGAACTGAACGCCGTCGACCGACGCGTCGATCTTAAACTCGTCGGCACGATCGATCGTTTCCATCACGTCGGCGTGGTACAGCAGCTTCTTCGACGGAATACAGCCGCGGTTGAGGCAGGTGCCGCCGAGTCGTCCCTTCTCGACGACCGCGACCGACTCTCCCTGATTCGCCGCCGCGTTGGCTACGTCGAGGCCGGAGCCGGAGCCGATGACCAGAACGTCGTACTCCTCCATACGGATGCGTCGGTCCGGAGCGCAAAGAACACCGGTCTGCGTTTCCGCGACGTGCGTGCTGAATACTCCCGAAACGTGGTCGAAAACTGATCGGGAAACCGCGGGCAGGCTCACTCCTCGACCGGCGGCCACTCCCAGGCGTCGCCGCGGACGATGCCGAGTAGATGCCGGCGGCGCTCGGTCATCGCCTCGAATTCGGCCTCGAACTCCGCGTCCGAGACGGTCGGGATGTCGTCCTCGCGGAGTCGATCGAGTTCGGGCCATGGCGGTACCTCGTCGGCGGGCTCGATGAACGCGGCGTCGAGCGTTTCGATGTAGCTCTCGGCGCTCGAGCGCCCGTTCTCGATGATCGCGGGGTCGGGACTGGCCTCGTCGGGGACGCCGTAGCGAAAGAGTGCGAGCGCCTCGTCGAAGACGGGGACCGCCACGGCCGACGCTCGATCGGCCTGTTCGCTGTGGTAATAGTGGAGGATCGGATAGGACTTGTGCTGTTCGGCCAGCAGGCTCAGCTCCGAGGCGAGGGACTCGACGGTCAGATCGAGCCCCTGGAAGTCCTCGCCGGTCCAGCCCGTCCGGACGAAGGCCTCGCTTCGCTCGCCCAGTCCCGTGACGGTGCTCGCGAAGGAGCGTTTGTTCGAGACGGCTCCGAGAACGGTGAGAATGTAGGAGACGCCGAGCGTGACGAATGCCATCCCCGAGGCCGTCGTGAGCGAACTGGCGATCTCCCAGACATCGCCCAGCGGCGTGTAGTCGCCGTTGCCGTCCGTGAACATCGTGTAGGCGACGTAGTAGAACCGGCCCGACCAGTCGGCGACGGCCCCGGAGCGGGTACTGACGAGCGAATGCGGGTAGCTAGCGAAGACGAGCGTCCACCCGAGCCAGATGAGGCCGATCCACATGACGAGCGTGAGGACGAGAATGAGCGGGCCCGCGATACTGAGCGCTTTGTCGTGATTGCCGCTCGTGGTTCGGAGCCCGTGCCAGACCCCGGTCGTGAGCCGGCCCGAGAGGGGGCCGGAGCCGCCGTCGACCCAGAGCGTCGTCCAGATGATGTCCACGATCCCGATGACGAGGATAACGATCCCGGCGACGAGATAGAACGGGTTCATTCCACGACTGCCCGCTCCTCGACGACCTCGGCCAGCACCTGCGCGATTTCCGCGTTGGTCTCGGGGCTGTAGTGGCCGCCCTCACCGCGCTCGACGTACAGCGACTCGACATCACCGTCGTCGGGCGAGAGATGCGTGGCCATGTCGATCGTCGTCAGCTCGTCGTAGCGCTCGTCGAGTCGATCCATCAGGTCGCCGTAGATCGGGCCGTGTTCGGACTCGTAGGTCGCGTACCGGAGCTGCTGGACCATCACGAACGTCGGCTCGAACCCCTGCTCGTCCGCGTAGTCGACGAACTCCTCGATGAGCGCGTCGAAGAGGGCCTCGTGGGTGTCGAACAGCCGTTCGTGATACCGCACGCGGGGCCGCTCCAGCCGCAACGCCGATTGGGTCTGTGCCAGATCGAAGTCGATCCCCGGAATCGATCGCTCGAGCCGACGCTCGAGTTCCTTTCCGGCCGTATACGCCGCGTACCGGACGTGTTCGTTCTTCTCGAGGAAGTCAGCCGTGTAGGGCCGCGTCGCGAAGTGCGGTTTGAACCAGTGGTCGTAGTGGAAGTCGTACTCCCGCAGGAAATCGGCCTTCGACTCGAGGTCGAGCAACTCCTCTTTTTCGTCGACGGGGCTCTCGACGCGCTCGAGGTCGCCGTCCTCGAGGACGTACCGGGGTTTGACTGCGAGGATGTTCCCGAACTCCTGATAGTGTTTCCAGACCGAGAGGATGCGGGCGATCGAGGAGGCGGTGACGACCATGAACACGTGGTCGGTCGGGTCCTCGGGGTACTGGCGTTTGAGTCGCATCAGCGCCTGATCCAGACCGTAGTTGCCGCCGCCGTAGTTGGCGACGTGGGTGTCGAGTTCCTGCGCGAGGTAGTTTTGGAACGTCTCGTCGTTGTCGACCTCCCGACAGAAACAGTAGGAGTCGCCGTAGGTCGAGACCGTGAGATCGGCGTCGGGGTCGCGCTCCTTCGCGGGGCAGACCCGACTCGCGTACTCGTCGGTCGAGTACGTGACGACGCTGCGGACCTCCTCACCGGGGAGGTGGTCGCCCGTGTCCTTCTGTTTCTCCCGATTGGGTTGGGGACACCAGCCCAGTTCGGGATCGAAACTGCTGAACTTCCCCAGTAACTCCCGGTCGATCTCGGGGAACTCCTCGGTGGCGACCGAGGGAATCCGTTCGAGCGCTCGATACGACACGACTTCGAGAATCACCGCGCCGACGACGAGTGCGAGCAGTATCGCGACGAGCGGAACCATCGGACCACCCTACCAGAACGCGGGATAAGTGGATTGGGCCGGAGTATGCCACAATCACGATTCGCGAGCGGATTCGCCGCGATATCGAATCGCGGAACGCGTCGGCGAGTCAGGTCACCGTCCGCCGCACGTCGACGTCCCGGCGGCGCTCGCGAATCTCGTAAGCGCTGTACGAACCCAGCCCGACCGCGAGCAGGCCGACGACGACGTCGGTCCAGAAACCGAGATCGTTCGCGGTCTCGGCGAGGCCCGATCCGGTGCCGAGCAGGAACGGCGACGCGACGAGCCACAGTCCGAGGAGCGCTACGAGCGAGGCGACGCCGATGCTCCCGAACTCCTCGTTCGACCGGCGGTAGTAGTTGTACGCGCCGGCGACGAACAGGGTCGCCCCGACGAGCGCGTCGTTCCAGAACTGGCCCGCGGCGAGCTCGAGGACGAGGGCCTGTACGATCAGCGCGAGCCCGAGCAGGCCGGCGACCGCCGACAGTCCTTTTCCCCGTTCGTCCGGGTTCGGTCCGTACGGCGTTCTGTCCCCACCGGTCAGCCCCTCGCCGCCGCGGGCGTCGTCTTCGGACGCGCCGTCCTCGTCGCCCCGCCACGGGGTTTCGGGATTCTCCGTGCCGTCGTACTCGCTCATTGGCTCTCGAGTCGGGGTCGGCCTCTCGGGGCAAAGAGTTCGCTGCCCGTGTTTGCAGGGTCCGGGGGAGTCGGTGCGCTCGGCTCGCCGCGACGGTCCGTCACCGGACGACGGTCACCGGCACGGGCGAGTGTCTAACGACGACCTCGGCGACGCTGCCCAGCAGGATCCGCGCGACGCCCGACCGGCCGTGGCTGCCGATGACGACGTGGTCGATGGATTCCCCCTCGGCGAACTCGAGGATCTCTTGGGCCGGTGTCCCCAGCCGCGTTCGCGTCTCGACGTCGACCCCGCGGTCCGCGGCGATCGACTCCGCGGTCTCGAGCAGGTCGGCGGCCTCCGAGAGCAGTTCCTGGGACTCGTCGCTCGACTCGTCGTCGGCCGTGTTCGGGATGAAGGGCAGCGACGTGGTGTCGACGACGACCAGCACGATCACGTCGCCGTCGGGGAACAGGTCGAACGCGTACCCGAGGGCGTCGCGGGCGGGTTCGGAGTCGTCGAAGGGAACGAGGATTCGGGCCACGGGCGGGGTGTCGACGCCCGTCGCCTTCAGTCTGGGTCCGGCAGGAGCCGTCTCAGAGCGCGAGGTAGGGCCCGACGCCCAGCAGGACGACGCCCAGCGCGACCTTCAGCCGCTCGGGATCGATGACGTGGGCGACCCGCCAGCCGACGACGACGCCGAGCAACAGCGGCGTGCCGACGACGACCGCGAGCGGCATCAGCACGTTCCCCTGCAGGAAATAGCCCGACGCCGCGAACGTCGCGATGAAGATCGACTGGACCTGTGCGACGGCGACCGCGAGCAACATCGGCACGCCGACGAGGACAAGCGCGGGGACGGCGAGTACCGGGCCGCCAATCCCCAACAGCCCGCTGGCGATCCCGAGAACGAACCCGAGCCCCGCGAGGACGAGCCGGCCGGTCCCGCTCAGCGGCTCGAGATCGTAGACCGGGCTAAAGCCCCGCCGCTCGCGATAGAGGATGATCCCGCCGACGGCCATCGCGACACCGCCGAGCAGGACGCCGAACACCGATCGCGGGACGAACGCGTTCACGTACGAGCCGACGAGCGCGCCGAGGACGCTCGAGCCGCTGAGGACGATCGCGATCGCGCGGCTCTCGCCGGTGTTCATCTCCCCGGAGTGGAGGTAGGCGGCGCTGCCGACGAGTCCCGTCACGACGAACGTCGCGTGGGCGGTCCCGGCGACCTGACTCGAGGCCAGCGGGGTCAGCGAGTACAGCGCGATCGTCACGAAGATGCCGCCGGGACCGATCGTGGTGATGCCGATGCCGGAGAAGAAGGCGATCGACACGAGCAACAGGACCAGCGAGGGACCGAAGGGCAACTCGAGCATCTGGGAGGGTATCCAGTGGTCCGTGGCGCTCGAACTAACTCTTCTGATTTCGACCCCCTCGGGTCAGCTACCGATCAAATAGTCGAGTACACTCTCGCGAACCGAACGGACGGACCGGTCGAGTACGCTCTCGCTCGGAGTCGACCCGGCGGAAAACGGAACGCCGATCCGCGATTAGAGAATGCCCACGATCGTCTCGTAGAGCGACTGGACCGTCATGAGGCTCCCGATCAGCAGCACGATTCCCGCGGCCAGGAACCCCGCGTTCTCGTACCACGCGATGTCGTAGTACCTGTTGACGGCACCGATGAGGGCGAAGACGGTCAGGGGAAGCCCGATCGCGCCGTTGACGGCCGGCATGATGATCGCCATCTCGACGGGGTCGAATCCCGTGTAGAGCAGCATCGGCAGGGCTGTCGCGGCCGAGAAGACGACCAGTGCGATGACCGTTCGTCGGAACGCGGTATCGCCGAAGACCGTGTGCCGGCCGAGCGATTGCGGGATGATGAACCCGGCGCCGAACAGCGTCCCGGTCGCCGACGTGATGGTCGCACAGAGCACCGCGATCATGAACACGACGAGCGCTCCGTGACCGATGATCTCCGCGAGCGGGACGCCGGGGCCCGTCAGCGTCATGCTCCCCTCGGAGAGGGTGACCGCCGAGACGATCATCACGAAGCTGCCGATGGTGAGCGTCGTCGCGATCCCGGCGGCGTTGTCACGGCGGTAGTCCCAGATGTCCGACCACTCCTTCGTCGGCTGGATGCTCGACTGGATGAAGAAGTTCGGCCAGTAGACCGTCGTTCCCAGCAGGGCGATGACCGCAGTGAGGTAGCCGATATCGGTCGCGAGCGCCGGCTGGAGTCCCGCTGCGACGGACTGCCACGGAACGTCGAGCCCCGCGAGGAGCAGGCCGTACGAACCGAAGACGGCGAACACCATCACGGCGATCACCGCTTCGATCCGATCGTAGACCTTCATCTGCACGATGCCGACGCCGAACCCGGCCGCGAGGACGATGCCGACGATCACGTTGTCGAAGAACGGAACGAGCCAGGCGAGCGCCGCTCCGGCGACGGCGTAGTTCGACACGGCCCACAGCGCCGACATCAGCGAGATGCCGACGAGGAGCGGTCGACTTCCGATCGGAACGGCATCGACGATGTAATCGGCGAGCGGTTCGTCGGCGACGGCGAGTCGAGCGCTCATGTCGTGGAGGGCGATATCGATGAAGAACGCGAGCGGGAGGACCCACAACAGGGAGTACGCGAAGTTCGCGCCCGTGTCGGCGAGGATGTACACCGACCCCGCTCCGAACACGTTTGCAGCGAACATGATACCCAGACCGTATCTGTAGAGCGCCCCGTGTATCGTTTCGCCGCCAGGAATGGCCTTGACGAATTCCGACGCCGAGGCCGACTCGCCGCTCATGCGCGATCACCCCGAGGGTCGAGCGCGGCTCCGGCGGTCACTGCGCCTCGAACGGGCGGCTCGGACGCCGTCAGCCGACCGCCGACCGATGGCGGGCGGAACGTCGACTGGCGAGATACGGACTGCCAATCGGGTCCTCTCAGCGCGGAAGCGGGCCCGGCCCCGAAGAACGTCGCCCTGAGGGGGAGTCCGGGCCCGCGTTGGAGAATGGTTTCGTTCGCCGTTTCGACAGGGATACCGACCGCGGTACAGTGGTCTTCCATGTGTGGTAGTCGTCCGAAAAGTCGCAGGTGTCTGGCCCTCGAGGCCACGCACGATCGCGGGCCTCGAGTCGACGCAATCGGGCGGATTTCACCTGTGTACTGTGGGACGGAATGCTGTACCCGAAGCAACGACTGGGATCCGTTTGAGCGGAAAGCTTGAGATAGCAGACGACCCCTCGGATAGCTGGCTCGAGTAATCCGATATTTACCCGAGTGGGACACGTGAGTTCAGCAGACACTCTCGGGCGACGGAACGACCACGGAGCGACAACGAGTGCCTACACGCTCCGATTCGCGCCGAAATCGGCCGAAAACTCCCGTTTCGACTGTCGACGAGGCGTCTCGTTCCGTCGACCGCGGCTTGCCGAGTCACCACTCACGCACGAGTGCCGGCATCACCTTCTTGGGAGTCCGGGGCGAAGGGGAGAGTACACACGAAGTTGCCTTCAGACGAAGGCCTATATATTTCTATCCCTTACCACAGGTGAAGACCAAATGCAAGGACAATCCCAACAGCAGGCCTACGACCGGGGAATCACCATTTTCTCCCCGGACGGACGCCTCTATCAGGTCGAGTACGCCCGCGAGGCCGTCAAACGCGGTACCGCGAGCGTCGGACTCCGCACGCCCGACGGCGTCGTCCTCGCCGCCAACCGGCAGGTCAGCTCGACGCTCATGGAACGCTCGAGCGTCGAGAAGATCCACAAGGCCGACGAACACATCGGCGTCGCGAGCGCCGGCCACGTCGCCGACGCCCGCCAACTCGTCGATCTCGCACGCCGCCGCGCGCAGGGCGAACAGCTCCGCTACGGCCAGCAGATCGGCGTCGAGACGCTGACGCGAGCGGTCACCGACCACATTCAGGAGTACACCCAGACCGGCGGTGCCCGCCCGTTCGGCGTTGCCCTCCTCGTCGGTGGCATCGAGGACGGCGAGCCGAAACTGTTCGAGACCGACCCCTCGGGGACGGACTACGAGTGGAAGGCGGCCGCCATCGGCGGCGACCGCGACGTCATTCAGGGCTACCTCGAGGAGAACTACCGCGACGATCTCGACGTCGACGGCGGTCTCGAACTCGCCGTGAGCGCACTCAGCGAACCTGAAGACGAGGTCGTCGCCGCCGAGGACGTCGACGTCGCGACGATCACGACCGAGGACGAATCGTTCCAGTCGGTCGACGACGACCGCCTCGAGTCGATCCTCGCGGAGATCGAGACGGAGGAGAGCGATGAATAACTGGACCGGTGGGTCGGGCCCGCAGGGCAACGCCGATCCGTCGCCGTACGACCCCGAACTCGGCTCGCTCCCCAACGGGACACAGAGCGACGAACACGGGGACACCGTCAACAAGACCGGGACGACGACCATCGGCATCACGACCGACGAGGGCGTCGTCATCGCGACGGACATGCGCGCCAGCCTCGGCGGGCGGTTCGTCTCGAACAAGGACGTCCAGAAAGTCGAGCAGATCCACCCGACGGGGGCGCTGACCCTCGTCGGCTCGGTCGGCGGCGCGCAGTCGTTCATCCGAACGCTGCGCTCCGAGGTCAACCTCTACGAGTCCCGACGCGGCGAGACGATGCCGATCGAGGCGCTGGCGACGCTGGCCGGCAACTTCGCCCGCGGCGGTCCCTTCCGAGCGATCAACCCCATCCTCGGCGGCGTCGATAGCGAGGGCAGCCACGTCTACAGCATCGACCCCGCCGGCGGCGTGATGGCAGACGACTACACCGTCACCGGCAGCGGGATGCAACTGGCCTACGGGCTCCTCGAGCAGGAGTACGAAGAGGGCCTCTCGCTCAAGGAGGCGCAGTCGGTCGCGGCTCGCGCGATCAAAAGCGCCGTCGAGCGCGACACCGGCTCGGGCAACGGCGTCTTCCTCGCCGAGGTCACGGACGAGGGCGTCGACATTCAGGGCCACAACGACTTCGACGCGGTCATCTAAGGGCCGTTTCCCGTTCGTTCGACCGCTTCGTCAATCGGCTGACTGCTCGCGCTCGCGCGCGTACACGTGACTTTTATTAGGGCCGGACCGCTATCCGAAAACAGGTTTTACATGTCCCAGGAAAGCGAGTACGGCGCCGGACAGATTCAGGTCCTCGAGGGCCTGGAGGCTGTGCGAAAGCGACCGGCGATGTACATCGGCTCTACCGATTCTCGAGGCCTCCACCACCTCGTCTACGAAGTGGTGGACAACTCGATCGACGAGGCACTGGCCGGCCACTGCGACGACATCACCGTTTCCATCCACGAGGACGGCTCGGTGAGCGTCGCCGACGACGGCCGCGGCATCCCCGTCGATACCCACGAGGAGTACGACCGCCCTGCACTCGAGGTCATTCTGACCGTCCTCCACGCCGGCGGCAAGTTCGACAACAAGTCCTATCAGGTCTCCGGCGGCCTCCATGGGGTCGGCGTCAGCGTCGTCAACGCCCTCTCCGAACGTCTCGAGGCCGAGGTCAAACGCGACGGATCGGTCTTCCGCCACGCATTCGAGGCAGGTGAACCCGTCGGCGACATGGAGCGGGTCCGCGACATGGAGCCGGACGAGGAGACGGGCACCCAGATCCGGTTCTGGCCCGACACGGGCATCTTCGAGACGGGCGAGATATCCTTCTCGACGCTGTCGAACCGGCTTCGGGAACTGGCCTTCCTCAACTCCGGCGTCCGCATCACGCTCCGCGACGAGCGCGTCGACGCCGACGACGACGAGTCCGTCGCCGAGACCTACGAGTACGACGGCGGCATTCGCGAGTTCGTCGAGTATCTGAACGAGACGCGCTCGGCGATGCACGACGACATCATCTACTTCGAGGACGAGGAACAGAACATCCAGATCGAAGTCGCGATGCAGGCCACGCAGGAACTGCAGGGCTCGATCCACGCCTTCGCGAACAACATCAACACCCGCGAGGGCGGGACCCACCTCACCGGGTTCAAGACCGCGCTCACCCGGACGGTCAACGACTACGCCAACGAGAACGATCTCCTCTCCGATCTCGACAACAACCTCTCGGGCGAAGACATCCGCGAGGGACTCACCGCGGTCATCTCGATCAAACACCCCGATCCCCAGTTCGAAGGCCAGACGAAGACGAAACTCGGCAACTCCGAAGTTCGGGGAATCGTCGAGAGCGCCATGCACGAGGGACTGGGCACCTACTTCGAGGAACACCCCGACACCGCCCAAGCGATCGTGATGAAGGCCGTCGAGGCCGCGAAGGCCCGAATGGCGGCCAAGAAGGCAGAAGAGCTGACGCGCCGAAAATCGGCGCTCGACTCCACCTCGCTGCCCGGCAAACTGGCCGACTGCCAGACCAAAGAGCCCGACGAGGCCGAACTGTTCATCGCGGAGGGCGACTCCGCGGGCGGCAGCGCGAAACAGGCCCGAAATCCGGAGTTCCAGGCCATCCTCCCGATCAAAGGGAAGATCCTCAACGTCGAGAAACACCGGCTCGACCGCATCCTCGAGAACGACGAGATCCGGAACATGATCACCGCGATCGGCGCGGGGATCGGCGACGAGTTCGACATCGAGGACGTCCGGTACAAGAAGATCATCATGGCGACCGACGCCGACGTCGACGGCGCCCACATCCGTACCCTGCTGTTGACGTTCTTCTACCGGCACATGCGCCCGCTGCTCGAGGGCGGCTACGTCTACGCGACCCAACCGCCGCTCTATCGCATCCGGTACCGCGGCGAGACCTACGACGCGATGACCGACGAGGAGCGCGACCGGATCGTCGAAGAGAAGTGCGACGGCAACCCCTCGCAGGTCCAGCGGTTCAAGGGACTCGGCGAGATGAATCCAGAACAGCTCTGGGAGACGACGATGAACCCCGACAACCGCATCCTCAAGCAGATCACGATCGAGGACGCGGCGGCGGCGGACAAGATGTTCTCCGTCCTGATGGGCG
This sequence comes from Natrinema versiforme, assembly GCF_005576615.1. Lineage (NCBI taxonomy): Archaea > Methanobacteriati > Methanobacteriota > Halobacteria > Halobacteriales > Natrialbaceae > Natrinema > Natrinema versiforme. The sequence continues at coordinate 1,594,727 of NZ_CP040330.1, read as the reverse complement.
ACGCCGTCGACCCCCGCAAGCAGTTCATCAAGGATCACGCTCCGGAGGCGGAGTGGATCGATATCTAACGAAATTTTGCTCTGCGGGCGCGGCCATAGCCGCGCCCTCGGCAAAATTTCGATCAAAAGCACTCCTCGCTCCCGACGGTCGCTCGTCGGCCCGCTCGCGAGTTCGCGCAGCGAACTCGCTCACGGATGCAGTGCTTGACACCACCCGAAACCAACACACCTCACGAAACCAGATGAAGACATGAGCTCAGACGTACCCGAACCGACCGACGTAGAGGCGCGAGCGGTAGAGAACGTCCGAATCGAGGACGAGATGGAACAGTCGTATATCGACTACGCGATGTCCGTCATCGCGGGGCGGGCACTTCCCCGCGTCGAGGACGGCCTCAAGCCCGTCCACCGACGCATCCTGTACGCGATGCACCAGATGGGCGTCTCGAGCGGGAGCAGTCACCGCAAGTCCTCCTCGATCGTCGGGGAGACGATGGGTGACTACCACCCCCACGGCGACAGCGCGATCTACGACACTCTGGTCCGGATGGCCCAGGACTTCTCGATGCGCTATCCGCTGGTCGACGGCCAGGGGAACTTCGGCTCGATGGACGGCGATCCGGCCGCCGCACAGCGGTACACGGAGGCCCGAATGTCGGCCATCTCCGAGGAACTGCTCGAGGATATCGACAAGGGCACGGTCGACTTCTCGGCGAACTACGACGACCGCCTGCAGGAACCCGACGTACTGCCGGCGGCGTTTCCCAACCTGCTGGTCAACGGCTCCTCGGGGATCGCGGTCGGGATGTCGACGAACATCCCGCCCCACAATCTGGGCGAGGTCGTCGACGCGACCATCGAACTGATCGACGACCCCGATGCGACCGTCGACGACCTGATGGAACACGTCAAGGGGCCCGACTTCCCGACCGGCGCGAACATCGTCGGCCGGGACGCCATCTACTCGGCCTACAAGACCGGCCGCGGGCGCATCCGCGTCCGCGCCGAATTCGAGGTCGAGGAGTGGAAATCGAACCGCGAGCGGATCGTCATCACCGAGCTCCCCTTCCAGGCCAACAAGGCCCGCCTCGTCGAGCGCATCGCCGAGGACGTCAACGAGGGCGAGATCGAGGGCATCTCCGACCTGCGCGACGAGTCCGACCGCGACGGCGTCCGCGTCGTCATCGAACTCAAACGCGGCGCGAACGCCGAGGTCGTCAAGAACAAACTGCTCGAGAACCACTTAGAGCGGACCTTCGGCGTCATCAACCTCGCGCTGGTCGACGGGCAGCCGCGAGTGCTCTCGCTCAAGGAGACCTTAGCGGAGTATATCTCCCACCGTCGCGAGGTCGTCCGCCGGCGCAGCGAGTACGACCTCGAGGAGGCCGAGGATCGCGCTCACATCCTCGAGGGCCGGCTGACGGCCGTCGAGAACGCCGAGGATGTCGTCGAACTGATCCGCAACAGCGAGGATCGGTCGGCCGCTAAAGCCGCGCTACAGGAAAGCTACGACTTCTCGGAGGAGCAGGCCACCCACATCGTCCGCATGCAACTCGGCAGCCTCACGTCGATGGAGGCCGCCGAGATCGAGGACGAGTACGAGGAGGTCCAAGCCGAAATCGAACGCCTGACGACGATCCTCGAGAGCGAGTCGGAACTGCTCTCGGTCATCAAAGACGAACTCCGCGAGATCAAAGACGAGTACGGCGACGACCGCCGGACCTCGATCATCGAGGATCAGGGCACCGTCACCCACGAGGACCTCATCCCCGAGGAGGAGGTCTTCGTCGTCATGACCGAGGACGACTACGTCAAGCGGATGCCGATCGACGCGTTCGACCCGCAGGGTCGCGGCGGCAAGGGGATCATCGGCGCGGACGTCAAGGAAGACGACCGCGTCTCGACGGTCTTCCGGGCCAACACCCACGACTACCTGCTCTGCTTTACGAATCAGGGCGAAGTCTACCGGCTCAAGACCTACGAAATCCCCGAAATGGGCCGGACCGCCCGCGGGAAATCGGCGGTCAACATCCTCGATCTCGACCCCGGCGAGGACATCACGGCCATCGTCGACACCGACGCCTTCGGCGACGACGAGTTCGTGACGATGGTTACCCGAAACGGCTACGTCAAGCGCACCGCCGGCGAGGAGTTCGATAACATCCTCTCGACGGGGATCATCGCCGCCGACCTCGAGGAGGGCGACGAACTCGTCGACGTCGAGGTCACCGACGGCTCGCAGGATCTGGTCATCGCGACCGAGGGCGGCATGACGATCCGCTTCGACGAGGACGAGGTCCGCGCGATGGGTCGGAACGCCCGCGGCGTCAACGGGATCAAACTGCAGGGCGACGACGCCGTTGCGGGGCTTGTCGCGACCGACGAGGGCGACGAGCAGGCGCTGTTGACGGTCACCGAGAACGGCTACGGGAAGCGGACGCTGCTCTCGGAGTACCGCACGCAGTCCCGGTACGGGAAAGGGTTGATCGATATCAAGACCGGCGAACGAAACGGCCCCGTGACGGCCGTCAAGGCGGTCGACGACGACGATCAACTCGTCATGATGAGCGAGCGCGGACAGATCGTCCGCACCCGCGTCGACGAGATCTCGACCGTCGGGCGGAACACGATGGGCGTGATCGTCATGGAGGTCGACGACGGCGACGCGGTCGCCGCGGTCGACGACATTCCGGCGGCGGCTGCCGACGCTGCCGATGCGGACGACGACGCGAACTGACGATATCGAACACCCAGCCCGTTTCGGGTCGTCTCGCGGATCGTTTTCACGCGTCGAACCGAGATCCGAAGAGAGCGAGCGCTGGAAGGGAAACAGAAGAGAACGCGGGCGACTGCCGAGTCAGTGTGTCGGTTCTTCGGAGGGGGCGACCATGTCGTCGATCCGCAGGATGAGGATGTTGTTCGTGTCGTCTTTGCCGTCGACGGTCCCCTCGATGAGCAGTTTCGAGAGCGGCGTCGGACCGACGGTGACGGAGTCGTCCTCGTGAATGTCGCTCAGCGTGCCCTGAATGTGGATCTCCGCACGACAGAGTTCCGGATGGTGAACGCTCGAGAGGTCGATCTCTTCGATGATGGTGTCGTCGACGGGTTCGCCCTCGTGTTGCATCGGGACGGCTGCGGGCTCGTCCATCTGCTGGATCTCGAGTGCTTCGTAGGCGGCGGCGGTCGGTTTGTAGCCGCCTTTCGGCCCCGGTACGCCCTCGACGAGTTGGAGGGCTTTGAGACTCTGCATCTGGTTGCGGATCGTCCCCGGGTTCCGGTCGACCTGTTCGGCGATATCCTCGCCCTTGATGGCGTCTTCGGTCTCCTTGTGGAGGTTCGTGAGCGCGCGGAGGATTTTCTTCTGACTGGGTGTGAGTTCGATGGATGACATAGATGATGATTCGTATTTGGTTTCCTTAAACCCGGCGGGTGAGCCGGAGTGTTTCGGCGGTATTGTGCTGTTTGAATCGGGGACGGGAAGATGTTTCTTTTCGGTCCGCCGCGGGAGATCGGTATCCGTTTTATTACACTCTTCACCCATGGAATGAGAATGGCCTCGAGCGGAACGCCGTCGAGGAGGTCAGTTCTCGAATGTGTGTCGATCGCTGGCTACAGTTCCGGTTCCGCGGGTTCCGCGACCCAGACGTGGGTCGCGACAGATTCCGGCAGCGACACGGGCTCGTCGGCCTCGCTCGAGCGGGCCGTCACCATTCCGAACGGGGCGATCTCGAGGATTTCGAGTTCGACGCCGGGCTCGACACCGTGCTCGGCAAGATAGGAGAGGACGTCCGGGTCGCGGTCGGCGACTTCGGCGACGGTCACGATATCCCCCGCCTCGAAGGCGGCGATGGACTCCCCGTCGGGCCGCTCGGGGCGCTCGAGGTCGGCGCTGGGAATCGGTGACCCGTGGGGGTCGACCGTCGGCTCGCCGAGGGCGTCGGCGACACGGGCCTCGAAGTCCTCGCTGATGTGGTGCTCGAGTCGGTCAGCCTCCGCGTGGACTTCCGACCAGTCGTAGTCGAGGTGTTCGGTGAGGTAGGCCTCGAGCAGCCGGTGATGGCGGACGATCTCGAGGGCGACGGTCTCGCCCTCGTCGGTCAGGGTCACCCCGCGATACTTCTCGCGGTCGACGAGTTCGCGTTCCTCGAGTTTGTCGAGCATGCTCGTGACTGTCGGCGACGTGACATCCAGCTCCGCGGCGATCTCCGAGGTCTTGATCCGGTCGTCGGTCTCCCGCTGGAGCCGGTAGATCGCTTTGAGGTAGTCCTCCATCACGTCGCTCAGCATCATGCTGATCCGGATTTAGAGTCGTCTAACCCTAAAGCTATCGCCAGCGAGGGAGTCGGGGACCGCCACGACCAAACCGGCAGACGGTGTACCGGGCGTATGGAACGGACCGTCAGAATCATCGGCGCGCCGATGGACTACGGAGCGAACCGCCGCGGCGTCGACATGGGACCGTCCGCGATCCGGTACGCCGGCCTAGCCGACGGCCTCGAGCGAGCGGCCGTCGAGCCGGTCGACGACGGCGACCTGTCGATGCCGCGAGCGGAGGAGCGGGATCCCGACGCCGACCAGCCCAGTCGCGGCAACGCGAAGTTCCTCCGGGAGGTCGAGGACGTCTGTACGCGAGTCGGCGATCGGGTCGCGGCGACGCTCGCGGACGGCGAGTTTCCGCTCGTGCTGGGCGGCGACCACTCGGTCGCGATCGGCTCGCTCGGCGGCTCGGCGCGAGATGCCGACCTCGGTGCCGTCTGGTTCGACGCCCACGCGGATCTGAACACGCCCGAGACGACGCCGAGCGGAAACGTCCACGGCATGCCGCTGGCCGCGGCCCTCGGTCGCGGTGCGTTCGGCGAGACGGAGTGGGCACCCGCACCTCGACTGCGGGAATCGTCGATCGCCTACGTCGGGCTCCGCAGCATCGACGAGCGCGAACGCAAACTGATCCGCGAGAGCGAGATGACGGCCTTCACGATGTCCGACATCGACCAGCGGGGCGTCTCGACGGTCGTCGAGGAGGCCCTCGAGATCGCGGCCGACGGGACCGACGGCGTCCACGTCAGCCTCGACCTCGACTGGCTCGACCCGAAGACGGCACCCGGCGTCGGCACTCCCGTCCGCGGCGGCGTCACCTATCGGGAGGCCCACGCCGCCCTCGAGGCCCTCTCCCGGCGCGACGAGGCCGACGGGATACTCCGATCGATGGACGTCGTCGAGGTGAATCCGATCTTGGACGAGGCCAACGAAACGGCAACGTTGGCTGCGGAACTAACCGCGAGCGCGTTCGGAAAGCGGATTCTCTGAACGGGCCGCCGACGCGAGCCGCGCCGGATACCGACCGAATCGACGGTATGAGAACAGTGAACATACTGGTTCCGGTTTCAACAGCTTTGTATCATAGTGTTTCGCACTGTGGGATATGACAGAGAACGTCGTCGTGCTTGGTGCCGGATACGCCGGAACCGGTGCAATCAATAAGCTCCAATCGGAGCTCGGGGACAACGCGCGGCTAACCTGGATCGCTGATGTCGACTACCATCTCGTGTTGCACGAGTCCCACCGCGTGATTCGGGACCCCGACGTCCGCTCGGACATCACGTTCCCGGTCGAGCAGATCGCGGACTCATCGACCCGGTTCATTCAGGACGAGGTCACCGGCCTCGACGTCGACGAACAGGCCGTCGAACTCGCGGAGGGTGACGACGTCGAGTACGACTACGTCCTCGTCGGCCTCGGCAGTCAGACCGCCTACTACGGCATCCCCGGTCTCGAGGACCACTCGCTGACCCTGAAGAGCCTCGACGACGCCATGGAGATCCACGAGGCGGTCACAGAAGCCGGTCGGGACGCGACCCGCGGCGAGCCCGCACAGGTCGTCATCGGCGGCGCCGGGCTCTCGGGTATCCAGACCGCCGGCGAAATCGCCGAATTCCGCGACGAGCACCGCGCGCCCATCGAGATCCACCTCGTCGAGGCCTTAGAAGAAATCTTCCCCGGTAACGATCCGGAGGTCCAGCAGGCCCTGCGAGACCTGCTCGAGGAGGCCGGCGTCCAGATCCATACGGACGACCCGATCACCGAGGCCACCGAGGATCACATCGAGTTCGACGAGGGCGAGCCCCTCGATCACGACGTCCTCGTCTGGACCGGCGGCATCACCGGCCGGGACGCCCTGGACGACGCCGACCTCGAGAAGGAGCACAACCGCGTCAACACCGGCGCGAACTTCCAGACCTCCGACGAGCGCGTCTTCGCGATCGGCGACTCGGCGATCATCGATCAGGGCGACCAGCCCGCGCCGCCGACGGCACAGGCCGCGTGGCAGGCCGCGGACGTCGCCGGCGAGAACATCGCCCGCGCGATCGAGAACCGCCCACTGATGACCTGGGAGCACGAGGACAAGGGGACCGTCATCTCCGTCGGCGAGAAGGCCGTCGCCCACGGCGTCAAGCCGGCCTTCGGCATCTCCCTGCCGGTCGACACCTTCGGCGGCTTCCCGGCCCAGAACCTGAAGAAGATGATCGCCGCCCGCTGGATCGCCGACATCACCTCGTGGAACGCAGCGCGCAGGTCCTGGTCGTCGCTATAAATCGCGCCGTTCGTCCCTGACTCTCCCGTTTTTCCGCGCTTCCTCGCAGCGACGTTTCGACGGCAGTCGCTATCGTTCCGACGACACAAACGGCGATCACCCTGCTAGTCTCGAACTCCAAACAGCGAACAGCAAACAGCCCGCCGATCACGCGGCGGCGTCGGCCGGCTCCTCGTCACCGCTGTCGCCCCCCATCCGTCGGGCCGGGACGCCCGCGACCGTCGCCCCGGCCGGCACGTCGCGAGTCACCAGCGAGTTCGCCGCGACGCTTGCCCCCTCGCCGATCTCGACGCCGGGCAGCACGATCGCGCCGGCCCCGATCATCGCCCGCTCGCCGACGACGACCTCGCCGGTCCGGTACTCGTCTTGGAGGAACTCGTGACAGAGCAAGGTCGCGTCGTAGCCGACGATCGCGTCCGCCTTCACGGTGATCAGTTCGGGCCAGAAGACATCGGGCGTGGCCTCGAGCCCCCACGAGACGCCCTCTCCGACCGTAACGCCGAGGCGACCCAAGAGCCAACGTTTGAGCCGGAGGCTGGGCGAGATCCGGACGAGCCAGACGACGACGTAGTTGATCGCAATCCGGAGCGGGTTGCGAGCGGTGGTCCAGTGGGCGAGCGAGTTGCGCGGCCCGGGCGTCGCGTGACGCTCGACGCGGTCGTGTCGCGGCGTCGTCTCGTCGGAATCCGTCACTGCGCGTACTGTTTGCCGCGTCGCTACATCAAACCGATCGATCCGGAACCGGCCCTCGAGCCGCGGGCGGCGTTCGATACCGGCCGCGGACCCGCAAGGCCTAACCAGTGAGGGGTCACCGTCGTTCCGTTCGGCGATAACAGAATCCTGTGTCACAACATCGCTCGAAAACGCGCGAGATCGACGCCGCCTTCGCACTCCTCTCGAACGCGACGCGTCGAGCCGCCCTCCGCTATCTCAGCGACGTGGAGGGGGCGACGGCTCGAGAACTGGCCCGTCACCTCACGTCGGGAACGCGTGACGCCGACGGCCTCGATTCCATCGCCGAATCCCGGCAGGCCGTCGTCACTGCACTGGTCCACAAACACCTCCCGCGGCTGGCCGAACACGATATCGTAGCGTACGACGGTCCCCCTGACGAGGTGACGCTCGGGTCGAACTTCGATGCGATCGAACCGTTCGTCGACCATCTCGAGCGTTCCGACGACGAATCGGCCGACCGAGAATCGTGAACTGAACGGGCTCGAAGCGGTCGCCGGGTTGGCGAGCGCAGTCTCAGACGCGTTCGGGCTGCTCGGCCGAGCGCGACCCGGGGCGGCCGACCAGTTCCCGGAACGCAGCACCCGACAGTCCGCAGCGGTAGGCCGGCTTGTACATCATGTTCGCGCCGCCGGCCCGAACGTCCCACTCCGACTCGATTTCGTCGCGCAGGTAGTACTGCGCCCGCTCGTTACCCTCCTTGACGTAGTAGTCGCTGAGCCGGATCGGGTCCCGCTCGAAGAGCCCGCCGGGCTCGCGGCCGTCGACGATCACGACCGGCTTCTCGAGGTAGAGGTCGCCGTCCCGAGCCCGCTTCGCGTGGGCGTTTTCCGGGTGGGCTGCGAGGATCGCCTCGCGCTCGGCCGGTGGCGTGTCGGGGCCGACGACGGCCACGCCGTCGACGGTGAAGTAGCCGATCAGGTAGCGGTGTGCCCGGTCCCCGTCGGGCCGGCGCAGTCCGGCGTAGAAGCCGACGACGTCGCCGGGCTCGAGCGCCCGCAGCCGCGAGACGTAGCCGCTGGTCCGGTGCTCGCCGTAGGTGAGCGCCTCGAAGTTCGGATCGCGGTGGAGGGGCCACGACTCGAGATCGTCGCCGGCGACGGTCTCCGCGCCGCCGCGGACCGGCTGCGGGGAGATCCGGGTCGTCAGGTCCGCCGCGACGCCGTCGCCGGCCCGTAACTCCCACGACCCGAGCGTCTCGGTTTCGGACGTGACCCGCGTTTTCTCGAGGATCGGGACGTACTCGAAGCGCCCGTCGTCGTACAGAGGAGCCAGCGCGCCGACGTTCGTGCTATCGGCCCCGACGCCGGCGAGAACGACAGTCATTGGTTCGTACGTCTCGGTCGGGCGGATGCAGCGATAAAACCGCCGATCGTGTGCGCTGTTCCTATCGGGACCGATCCGTCGGGACGGCGTCGACACCGTCACGGCCCGACCCGTGGCGTCAACGACAGTGACTTGCCGGCCTACCTGAATTAGCCTGAAGTATGGCGGCGCGGTACGAGTGCCAATGGACACCGAGGCTCGGCGGGCGGCAGCGGTTTGCACCGAGTGTGACAACGTGATCGCGGTCCGGATACTGCGAGACGAAACGGTGCAGCCGATCGGCATCGACGGACAATGTGCCTGCGGAAACGAGACGTACCGAGTTCTCGGCACCGGCACGGAGGCGGTCGACGAGGACGCCGGCCACTGATCCTCAAATCGGTCAACCGAGTAGTCGACATCGCGACTCCCCGTCGTCCGTCAGGGACGAGAGCAGAGACTCGAGAGGACCCATCGCTCAGAACTCCGTCACGACTTCGACGCCGCTGGTCTCGTACTCGGTCATCGCGGCGAGCCGATCGGAGACGTCCTCGAGGGCGACGCGACGCGTCACTAAGCGCTCGGGCTCGAGCCGGCCGGCCTCGATCATCCGCAGGAGTTCGTCGTAGCGCGAGGGCGGCATCCCGCGGGAGCCGACGACGGTGACATCCCAGCGGGTCACCTCGTCGATCGGCAGGGCGACCTCGCCGCGTTCGGCGTCGGTCGTGAGCCCGATCTGGACGTGAGTCCCCCGGATGCGGAGACAGTCGAGGCTGTTCCGGCAGGTCTCCGCGCGGCCGAGCGCATCGACGGAGACGTGTGCGCCTCGGTCGGTGATTTCCTCGATGGCCTCGGGGACCGACGCCTCGGTCGCGTTCACCGTCGCGTCGGCACCGAGCGTCGTCGCCATCGAGAGCGGTTCGTCGCGGATGTCGACCGCGATCACCCGCGCCCCGAGCGCCGCCGCGATCTGGACGGCCGCCAGCCCGAGCCCGCCGCAGCCGTGGACGGCGACCCAGTCGCCGCCGCCGACCTCGGCCCGGTGGGAAAGTGCGTGAAACGCCGTGACGTACCGACAGCCCAGCGCCGCCGCCTCGGTCGCGGAGACGGAGTCGGGGAGGGGCGCGACGTTGAACTCCGCGTGGGGCACGTGGATCCGTTCCGCGAACGCACCGGGAACGGTCGACTCGAACCCCAGCGCGTACCCGTCCTCGCACACGTTTCCGTGGCCGTTGCGACACTGGTAGCACGATCCCTCGCCGAGGTTGAACGGAATCGCGACCCGATCGCCCGCCTCGAGCGTGTCGACCCTATCGCCGACTCGAGCGATCCGGCCCGCGGGTTCGTGACCGAGGATCTGTCCGAGCGGGACCTGATCGTCGGCCCACTCACCGTGGCCCTGCCACGCGTGCCAGTCGCTCCGGCAGATCCCGCAGGCCTCGACGTCGACCACGACGCCGTGGGGCTCGAGCGTCGGTGGATCGACCGTTTCGATCGCGAGCGGTTCGCCGTAGGCCTCGAGTACTGCAGCGCGCATACCGGCACGACGGAGGCCGGCGAGTTATACCGTTCGTCCCGCGACGGCCGGCAGCGACGCGACGGCGGCGAGAGGTATCCTTATCGGGGCGGGCGTCCCAAGCCCGCGTATGCGTGTCACCTTTCTCGGCACGGGCAGCGCGTTGCCCACCGGCGAACGCTTTCAGGCGGGGGTTCTCGTCCAGGACGACGGTCGGACGCTGCTGGTCGACTGCGGCGCCGGCGCGCTCCAGCGGCTCCAGCAGTCCGGCGTCGGCTACGAGGCCGTTTCGACGGTTCTCCTGACACACCACCACCTCGACCACGTCGCCGACCTGCTGCCGCTGATGAAAGCCCGGTGGCTCGCCGGCGAGGACCACCTCGAGATCGTCGGCCCGCAGGGCACCAAGAAACTGGTCGACGACCTGCTCGAGGTCTACGAGTACATGCAGGACAAACTCGAGGTACAGGTCCGTGAGGTCGTTCCTGGCGAGTTCTCCGTGGCGGGATTCGATGTATCGGCCTACGAGACCCGCCACTCGCTGCCGTGTCTGGCCTACCGCTTCGGCGATCGCTTCACCTTCAGCGGCGACAGCGAGGCCTTCGCGGGGCTGGCGAACTTCGCCGAGGGATCGGCGATCCTCGCCCACGACTGTTCGTTCCCCGACGACGTCGACGTCTCGAACCACCCGACGCCCGACGCCCTCGGCCGGGAACTGGCCGGCCGGGAAATCGGCCGCGTCTACCTGACTCACCTCTATCCCCACACCGAAGGGCGACACGAGGAGATGCTCGAGTCGATCGGTGCCCACTACGACGGCGACGTGCGGTTCGCCGAGGATCTCACGACCGTTTCCATCGAGTGACCGCGCCGACGCAGGCCAGATCGTCGCCCCGTTTTCGTCGTTCTTCCCGATAGCGAGCCTGGAATCGACGCTGCCGACCGGCTGTTCGGATAGTGATACGAAGGCCGAACAGGTATGTGCGACAACGTTTGTAGGATCGTAACAACAGATGGACCCTGCCGAATTCTCCCGGACCGACAGTGAGGTGGTCGAATGAGCGTGCCCGAACGGCTCGCGAACGCCATCACCGCCCACACGCGGATCGTACTCGTGGTTCTCCTGCTCCTGACGGCGGCCGTGGGAGCGGGGATGCCGATGGTCGACGACGACTCGTCGCTCGACCAGTTCGAGGGCGAATCCGGCGAAGCGAAGGGCCTCGAGCGGATCAACGGCAACTTCACGAGCGAACAAGCGGAGAACACGACCCGCGTGCAGGTGATCGCACGCGGCGATAACGTCCTCACGAAGGAGTCGCTGGTCTCCTCGCTCGAGTTCCAGCAGGAACTCCGAGCGAACGAGTCGATCAACGAAACGCTCGTCGAGGACCAGCCGATAACCGGCGTCGAAAACCTCGTCGCGATCACGGCGATCAACGAAGAACGGGGCGCACAACTCGGTGCCGGCGTCGAAGAAGCGATCGCGCTCCAGCGGGAGTACGAGCAGCTAAACGAGTCCTCCAACGAGAGCGATCCCGAGTATCAGGCGCAAGCGGACGAACTCGAGGCGCAGTTCGACACCATCGTCGAGGAGTCGACCGAGGGTCTCAGTGAGAATCAGACCGCCCAGTACGCCGACTCGATCGAGCGGATTCGCGCGATCGAATCCCAGCGATACGGACTCGACGAGAGCGATCCCGAGTATCAGAACCTCACTGCGGAACTCGAGCAAGCTCGCGGCGCCGCCACGGCGGGCGTCCTGCAGAGCGGCGAGAGTAGTCCGCCGATCGACGACCAGATCGCGGCCCTCGAGAACCTGAGCGACGAGGAGTACGAACGGACCCTCGAGAACACGCTCTCGTCGAACGAGTCGGACGACAGCGCCGCGATCGCGTTGATGCCGACCGCCTACGAGCCGGGCAGCACCGAGGCCGAGGCGCGGATGACGTCGGTGAGCCAGTCGTCCGGTGGCGAGGGCATGGAGGAGATGGGCGGGGTTAGCGACCGCGTCGTCGAGAGCCAACTCGAGATCCGCGAGTTAGCCGAGACGCAGGACCAGGATTACCTCGTCTTCGGCGGCGGGCTGATCACCGACGAGATCGACCGTTCGATGAACGACAGCCTCGCGATCGTCGGCCCGCTCGCGTTGCTGTTCGTCGTCGTCGCACTGCTGATCGCCTACCGCGACCCGCTCGATATCGTGCTCGGGGTCGTCGGCATCATCGCCGTCCTCGTCTGGACGTTCGGGTTCATGGGCTGGGCCGACATCGCGTTCAACCAGATGTTCGTCGCGGTCCCGGTCCTGTTGATCGGGCTGTCGATCGACTACGCGATTCACGTCTTTATGCGCCACCGGGAACAGCGGGAAGCCGACGGCACCGGCGGGACCGTCCGCGGCTCGATGACGACCGCGCTGGCCGGCGTCGGTGCCGCCCTCGTCTGGGTGACGGCCACGACCGTCATCGGCTTCCTCTCGAATCTGGTCAGTCCGATCGGGCCCATCCGGGAGTTCGGCATCGTCAGTTCCGTCGGCATCGTCGCCGCGCTGATCGTCTTCGGCGCGCTGATCCCCGCCGCCAAGATAGAGATCGACGAACTCCTCGAGGCCCGCGGCGTCGACCGACACAAACGGGCGTTCGGGACCAGCGGCGGCCGCTTCAGCGACGTGCTGACGATCGGCTCGAGCGCGGCCCGCCGGATCCCCCTCGTCGTCCTCCTGATCGTCGCCCTGCTCACCGCGGGCGGGGCCTACGGTGCGACGCAGGTCGACACCAGCTTCCAAGAGGAGGACTTCCTCGCGGATAGCCCCCCAGAGTGGACGCAGAAGCTGCCCGGCGGGATGGCCCCCGGCGAGTACCACGCGAAAGACGACCTCGAGTACGTCAACGAGCACTTCCAGCGCCAGGATCGGCAGGCCCAACTCCTCGTCGAGGGTGATGTCGACGATGACGACTTCCTCGAGCGGATCAACGCCACTCGAAACGACACCGCCGAGAGCGACATCGCGTACACGTTAGCGACGGGCGAACCCGATATCCAAGACCCGCTTTCGACGATGGAAGGAGTCGCCGGACAGAACGAGTCGTTCAACAAATCGTTCACCGCGGCCGACACCGACGACGACGGCGTCCCCGACGAGAACGTCTCGGGGCTGTACGACCAACTCTTCGAGACCGACGAGGAAGCCGCCAGTCAGGTCCTCTCCCGGACCGACGACGGCGAGTACCGATCGGCTCGGCTGGTGATCGCCGTTCAGGGCGATGCCACGAACGCGGAGACGACCGCGGAGATGCGCCCGATCGCGAACGACTTCGAAGACGGGGACGACGGCCGATGGACCGCCATCGCGACCGGCGACCCGATCGTCAGCTACATTGTCGAACAGGACCTGCTCGATACCGTCCTCGAGAGCCTAGTGATTACGCTCGTGGCGGTGTTCCTGTTCCTCTCGGCGGCCTACTGGCTGACCGGCGGCAGCGCGACGCTCGGGGCCGTGACCCTGCTCCCGGTCGCGTTCTCCGTCAGCTGGATTCTGGGAACGATGTACCTCATCGGGATGCCCTTTAACGTGTTGACGGGGATGATCACGAGTCTGACCGTCGGGCTCGGGGTCGCCTACAGCATCCACGTCAGCGAACGGTACCGGCTCGAACTCGAGCGCCAGGGCAACGTCTGGTCGGCGCTGCGGACGACCGTCACCGGCACCGGTGGCGCGTTGCTCGGCAGCGCCGCGACCACCGTCGGCGGCTTCGGGACGCTCGCCTTTGCGATCCTCCCCGCGCTCCGCCAGTTCGGGATCATCACCGGACTGACGATTACCTACGCGTTCCTCGCCAGCGTCGTCGTCCTCCCGACGCTGTTGGTCCTGTGGACCCGGTACTTCGGCCCCGACGTGTCGTTCGACGCGTCGGGTGCCCGGACGGGAGCGCCGACCGCGAGCGACGGCGGAACCGAGCCCAACGGAGGTGACGGCGAGTGAGCACCGGCGAACTCGAGGCCGTCGAGGCCTTCGAACAACTCGGACTCACCAGCTACGAGGCCAAAGTGTTCATCGCGCTCCACCAACTGGGCGCGGGCACGGCACGAGACATCGCCGAAATCACGGACGTCCCGCGGTCGCAGGTATACAGCGTCGCCGAGAGCTTGGAGGAGCGGGGCCTGCTCGCGGTCCAGCAGTCGAACCCGATTCGGTACCGGCCGGTCAGCGTCGAGGAGGCGCGGGATACCCTCCGAGACCAGTTCGAGCGCGAGCAGGATCGGGCGTTCGAGTACGTCGAAACGATCAAAAACGAGCCGGCCGGCGAGGAGACCCAAGAGGATATCTGGACGGTTCGCGGCCGGGACCGCGTCGACGACCGAACCGCCGACATCCTCTCGCAGGCCGAGGAGCGGATCGTCTTCGGGACCCGGCTCCCGGAACTCGTCACGGACCCGATCGAACGGGCGCTCGCGGAGCGCGCGGCAGCAGGCGTCGCGGTGAGCATCGTCAGCCGGCACGACGAGATCGAGCGCCGGTTCGCCGGCGTCGAGGGCGTCACCGTCGAGGACCCGCCGGCCCACCGAACGGACGACCAGCGATCGGGCCGGATCGTCATCGCCGACGACGACGGCATCCTGTTGAGCGTCCTCGGCGGCGAGGGCGGCGAGACCGCGATCTGGAGTTCGGGCTCGCTGTTTGCCACCGTGTTGATCCAACTGATCGAGGCCAGCGACGAAATGCAGGTCGAGTAGGCGATTCGGCTCGCGGCCGTCTCCCGCACTCGCTCACTCGAGTCGGTACCGAAGCAGGGCCGCGATCCCGCCGAGGTTCGACAGCTGCTGGCCGGGCGGGAACTCGCTCGAGAAGACGGTCACGTCGCCGCCTTTCTGTTCGGTCGTGCGGACGATGTCGTCGACGCTGATCGCCCACTCGCCGTCGGGACCGCGCTCTTTCTGCAGTCGATCGTCGAGGACGAGCAGGCGTTCGATTGCGCCGAACTCGGCGGCCTTTTTGACCTGTTCGGGGCCGTAGGCCGCCTTAGCACCGTCGGCGATGCGGCGGGTGAGTTCGTCGATGTATTCGGCCTCGCTCTCGATGCGGGTCTCCTCTTGGACGTCCGCGACGGCACCGCGCTTGAGTACCTCGTGGACCCCCCGGTCGCCGACGGCCGCCGTGTCGACCATCGTGATCAACTCGGTGAGTTCCGATTCGTTCTGCTCGATGTACTTGTAGGCGTCCTGTTTCGTAAAGCCGGGCCCGGCGAGGATGATGGCGTCGACCTCGAGTCGTTTGAGGACCGTCGCGAGTTCCTCGAACAGCTCCGAGCGCCCGCGGGCGTACTCGCCCTTCCCGGTCGTCCCGGTGATCGTCGCCCGCTCTTCGGTGCCGTACTGGGCGACCGTGTGCACGTGGGCCTCTCCCTCCTCGACGGTCGCGATCGCCACGTCCGGGTTCTCCGTGGCTTCTTCGGCCTCCTCGAGGCGGGCCTCCTGATCGGGCTTGAACCGCTTCTCGATCGAGATCTCGTCGCGGGCCTCGACGTTGAGCGTGTGGTGGAAGTTCAGCTGATCCTCGCGCGAACAGGCGACGATCTCGCCGCCGATCCGCAACCGGTTGGCGAACTTGTGGAACTCGATGTCCTCGACGGCGATGGCGACCCACATGTGTTCGCGCTCGCCGCCCGTATCCCGCATCTGGTCGTCGTTGCGCTGGATCCGCCGGGTCGTATCGCCCGCGACGCGGTCGCCGGGCTCGAGGACGTACTGCAGGTGCCAGAGGTCGTCGACGCTCTCGGGGACGACCGTAATCCGCTCGCGGCCGCCCTCGACCTGCTCCCGGTCTTTGATCTGCATGGGCAGTCGTTCGCGGGGTGGCGGTAAGTGGGCTGCGATCGGTGCTGCCGGGCAACGGCGACCGATTCGGCCTGCCGTTCGAACCCGCGATCGCGCAGCGACTCGAGGCGACCGTCGGGACGCCGGAGAAAGTCTGGTATATGCTCGCGTTCGACACTGTTATGGAGCAGCGGGATTGCCGCCGTCGGCCCAGTTTGGGTATGGCACACGCATCCATCGATCAGTTAGCGGACTTCGGCGTCCGATCGCTCGTGACCCACGCAATCATGGCGCTGACGTTCGCGGGGGCGATCGGGGCGGGCCTGTTCGTCGGCGGCCAAATCGGCCTCGTCTCGTTCGTCGCGCTGCTCAACTTCACCGCCGGCACGTGGCTGGCACAGTCGATTCACTCGCTGGGAAACGCCCGGACCGACGACCCGTACAACGGGATCGTGACGGTGTTGTTCGATACGACGGGCGAGAAGACGTTTCACGGGTTCGACGCCGGGCGGTTGGGCCGACTGCTGGCCCTGATCGCGGCCGTGACGGCGGTCTCGCTGCTGACCGCCGCCGAGGTCCTCTCGGGCCCGGCGGCGTCCATCGGGGCCGTCGCGATCGGGGTCGTCGCCCTCGTGACCGCGATGGTCGGCTTCCTGATCGCGCTGGGCTCGTCCTACGACGCATCGGAGCGGCACGTGGCTCTCGACGAGACCGATCGCGCCGAACCCGGACCGACGACCCACACTCGAGGCGAGTCTCACCCGACGGGCGGCCCGACCGACGGCGCCGAGTCGACCGACGGACGGTAAGGGCGTCCGACGCGGTGCAAGTTTTATTGCCGTCCCGGTAGCCGCGACGAGTGCGGTTGCAAGCGGCCACGGACGACTCAGCAAATGACGGACTCAGCCACCGATCCGGACCGAGAGATCCGCGTCGAGGTCTTTCTCCGGCACTGCGCGGACGCGGACATCGTCGAGCACCTCAAAGAGACCGCCGCCCGATCCCGCCGACTCGAGGAGCGGGTCGGCCCCGCGGACGTGCGCGTCGAGACGTGGTCGCCGGTGTGTCCCGCGCTCGAGGAACTCGACGATGCCGGCCCGTCGGTCTCGCTCACCGTCGACGCGTTCCGGTCGTGGGCCGACCGCGAGGGGTACGCGCTGTGTGCGTTCGACCGGCGCGAAACCCCCTCGATGCTCGATCGGCGACGCGCCGTCCACATTCGGGTGCCGACCGCCTGCGTCGCCGTGTACGAAGACGATGATCTCCAGTGTGTCGCGCCCTGCTCGGATGGGGATCGCACGTACACCGTCGAGGACTGTCTCACCGCGCTCGAGGCCGGGCGGACCGAGCCGTTCGCCGATCGGGACGAACGGACGGAACCCCGAGCCGACGGCCACGTCGAGAATCACGCGCACCTCGAGGAAGAGGAGTGAAGGGGTGACCGCGTTCAGTCCCGAAGCTCCTCGAGTTTCCCCTTCGCCTTCTCGAGGCCGGACTCGAACGTTTCCTCGATCTCGTCGACCGAGCGTTCGACGTAGTGGACGCGCTCTTTGGGGACCCGGCGAACGACGTCGTTGCCGTTCTCGTCGGTGCCGTACGCGAACAGCCAGTGGTCCTGAAAGTAGGCGATTCGGTCGTTATCGACGGTCGCTCGCTCGTCGGTCTCACCGGGCGTCTCGTAGACGATGGTCGCGGTGCCGAGATCCGGTTCCGTGTCGGTGTCGGTATCGATGTCCGCCATGCGAATCGCGTCCACGGTCTGCCGTGTAGTCGTGGACCCGGCACGTGCAGCCTCCGCTCGAACGGCGACCCGAGAACCGCGCAGTCGAGAAAGCGAACGTCGGTCGGCACGCGTCAGTCGGAGCCCGACCCGGATTCCGTCGGGGAGTCCGGCTCCTCCCCATCGGCGTCGCGGACGCCGCTGTCGTCGGTCGGGGTCGGTTCCGCGTGCTCCGCCTGATACGGCTGGGTGCCGGGACCGAGCGCGAGGAACACCACGAAGCCGATCATGACCACCATCGCGACGAGGATGACCGCGGTGACGATGATCGGCCCGTCGATCCCACCACCGACTTGCGCGGGGACGACCGCCTCGAGTGGGTGCATCATCGACCGCCTTAGGCCGGGGACACCAATCAGTGTTGAGCCGTACATATCGGGGTCGCGGTCGACCGAAGCGACGGGAGAAACGCGGTGGCTCGCGCTGTCTCTCGCTCCGGGACAGTCGCCGCCGGTCCGCGTTCATACGGTCTGCTGTATGTCACTGCTGGCGCAACTCCCGACCGCTCTGGGATTGCGCCGACAAATCGGTACAGCAACCCGTATCAGTCGTCCGCGACCCGGCTGCCACCCGGCGGCATGAAGTGTTGAATCCGGTCGGGACTGGCGATCTTGCGGACGAACGTCTCGTCCTCGAACCGCTCGCGGAACTGGCGGTACAGCCGCTTTGCCGCGTCCGCCTGCGCGTACCGCCCGGGCTCGAGTTCGATCGTCGTTACCGCGCGCTCTTCGATCGCCGACGGCGGGCCGCCGATGACGCGGGTGTAGGGCTCACACTGAATGCCGACCGCCGCGCCGACCGGCGTATCCCGATAGTACGTTCGGTCGCCACGGATCGCGAACCCGCCCTTCTCCAAGTACTCGCCGCTCTCGGGGGTCTTCGAGACCTGATCGGAGTCGACGGCGTAGACGTCGCCCGCGTAGCGGCCGTCCTTCCAGACCGACGAGTAGGAGACGGCGAACTGGGCGGCCTCCTCGATGCTCGAGTCGGGCAGTTCGATGTCGCTCGAGGAGGCCTCGCTCGGATCGGTCGCCTTGAGCACGGTGACGGGACCGCCGTGGGCCTGCGTGTGGAGGACCGTATCGCCGGGCTCGAGATACTTCTTGACGAGTTCCTCGTTCTGGTCGGCGTTGCGGCCGCCGATCACGAGGTAGTCGTCGCTGGTGTGGAACCAGCGAAAGCGGTCGAACCACGGCTCGTTCTCGCGGATCGGAATGGACGGCTCCGAGAGCCAGTCGCGTTGGGTCTCTTCCTCGTCCTCGTCGGGCTCGGTGTCCGCTGCGGGCCCGCTCTCGTCGGCCTCCCACTCGTCACGGCGGCGTTTGGCGTCCTCGAGATCCTCGCGGGTGTTCTCGATCGCGGCCAGCGCGCCCTCCTTTTTCTCCTCGACGCGCTTGGCCTCGGTGTAGAGCCGGTCGGCGTTCTGCTCGACGCCCTGCCCGGCGACAAGGCTGATCCGTTCGCCGTCGATATCGACGGTGACGGTCCCCTCGCTACCGTCGACGTCGACGACGGCCTCGGCGGCGCTGATACCCTGCTCGGCTCCCTCCTCGAAGCGCTCTCGAATGTCGTCCCACGAGCGGTCCTGCTCGCGGGCCCCCTGAATCGTCGAGAGGATGTCGTCGACCAGCCCGTACTCGGCGTAGAGCAGTTCGGCCTGCTCGCGCAGCGCTTCGGCCTCCTGCTCGAAGCCCTCGATCGCCCCCTGCTGTTGCTCGATGATGCGCTCCTGTTTGGCGATCTCCGACTCGAAGTCCGGCCGCTGGTCCGTCGGGTCCGGTTCTTCCTCCTCGGCGAGTTCGAGCCGGAAGAAGTAGTCGTCCAGCGCCGAGAGGAACGAGTCGTAGGCCTCGCCATCGAGGTCGTCGTGCTCCTCGAGCGGGAACGGCGTCACGTCGACGACGCTGGCGTTGGCATCATCACTGTCGCCCTCTCCGTCGTCATCTTCCTCGTCGTCGCGCTCGAGGTAGAGCCGCGGATCGAAGTTCCCGTTCCGGATGTCGAGCGCGAGCCGCTCGATCGTCTCGTAGAGCCGCTCGTAGACGTCCTCGTCGGCGTCGTCGATGTCCATCCCCTTCTCGACGCCGGCACGGACACACAGCTCCTCGGCGTAGAGGCCGCCGAAGTTGAGTTGGGTCGCGAGCGTGCGGACCACGTCCGTATCGGAGTCGTCCATCTCGTGGTCGAAGGCCTCCCGGGAGACCGTCAGCGGGTTCGTCCGGGTGTCGGGGAACTCGTAGCGCGAGCCCGGCACGACGGTCCGGGACTTCAGTCGGACGGTCTCGAGGCAGTCGATCACCTCGTACTCGCCGTCGGTGACCGCGACGTTGCCCTGCCCGAACAGTTCGACGATGATCCGGGTGGTGCCGTCGTCGCGCTCAAAGACGAACTCGAGGATGCGGTCGAACTCGTACTGCTCGACGCCGGCGAAGTCGGCCCCGGAGAGGCGGTTGCGCAGCATCATCGCGAACTGCGGCGGTCGGCCGGGGGCGTCGGGCACCCGTTCGGGGGCGACCGTGTGGGCGCGCTTGACCTCGCCGACCTCGAGAATTAGTTCCATGCGACCGCGGTCGAAGTCCCGCATTTTGAGCCGGACGAGGTCGTCGCCGTAGAGGTACGCTTTGTCGACCTTCGCGCCCTCGTAGGCCCCGAGTTCCCCGACGAGAGCGGCGAGGTCGACGCTGGTGAGTTCCCGCTTTGGATCCATACCCGAAATTGCCCGTCCCGGTCAAAAAGACGTGTCGCTCCGACGCCAGCGCCCAGATTCCAATCTGACCGTGTGCTGAGGGAGGAACGTACCCAGCGGTAAGTACAGGCGGAGGCGTTACCGCTGCGGTCGAAACGCAAGCGCTGCACCCGCGAGCGACCGAAGGGAGTGAGCGGCCTTTTTAGCGTAGATTTTTGCGCCGAGAGGTGAGTGAGCACAGCGAACGAACCCGAGGCGGAAAAAGGTACTTGCGCACACGTAGTTGCCATTCAATACAGGAGAGGAATGTATTTCCAAATCCTATTTCGAAGGCGAATTTCTGCTGCACTCTTTCAACTCGAACCTTCTTCTCCAATCGTTTCTCCAAGTTCTGGACTTTCTTCTCCAAGGGTCTTTTCAATGATCGGTGTTGCTGAGATTCCAAGCACAATGCCTGAGATCAGAATTGTGGTTCCAGCGAGTGCCCAGATAACGTCTGGATCTGCGAAGGGTGCCTGATTGAGGCCGTATGCGAGGTAGTAAAACGTCCCGATTCCGCGCAATCCGAAGAACGAAATCGCCAATCGTTCACTCCAGCTTCGGTCGAAGCCGAGCAAGCCCACGATCCCCGAGACAGGCCGAACGATGAACACGATCGCCACTGCGGCGAGGAACAGCTCGAGTGTCAGCGGTGCCAGCAACCCGCCAGCGATCGCGCCGCCGAAGAGCGTCATGATCGTGATCTGGAGCAACTGTTCGGACTTCTCGGAGAGGTCATGCATCGGTTCGTAGAACGCGTGGCGACGTTCATAGTCCCGAAGTACCGTCGCGGCGATGAAGACGCCGATGAAGCCGTATCCGCCGAGGAACTCAATCAGTCCGTAGACGGCGAAGGTCCCGCCCAGCGCCTCGAGCCCAAGCATTGCCTTCGGGAGGGGGTCCTCGACCGGCTTGATGAACACCAATCTCGCCAGCAGGTAGCCGAAGACCAGTCCGCCGCCGACTCCAACGACGATTCTGAATAGTACGTCAACGAGTATCCACTCGCCGATCCAGTTGGCGGGGGCAACGCCGACGAGTGCCATTGCGATCGCCAGGTTCGTGAACGGGAATGCAAACCCGTCATTGAGCCCCGACTCGGCTGAGAGCGCGTAGCGAACTTCGTCCTCTCTGCCAGCCGCACCTTCTTTCGGTTCCTCTTCGGTGCTTCCTCCTGGCCCTTCGACCTGTACTTCCGAGGCGAGCACGGGATCAGTCGGCGCGATCACGGCGCCGAGAAGCATCGCGGTCGGAATCGCAAGTCCGACCCACCAGCCGACGAGCGCCGCCAGACCGATGGTCAGCGGCATCGTGATCCCGAGCAGTCGCCATGCGCTCTCCCACGATCGTAGTCCAGGCGGTCGATCAATTTTCAAGCCGACAGTCATCAGCGCGATGATGACGCCGATTTCAGTCAGTCGTTCAGTCATGTGGCCCTGCGCAAGCGGGTCGGGTGCAGGTATGCCGAGGGGCAACGAGAAGAGTATGAACCCGAACAGGATGTAGAAGAGCGGATCTGTCATTGGCAATTCCGCGATAAACCGCGGTAGAATCGCTATTCCGAGGACGGCAACCCCAATGAGTATAAGCAATAGATCGTACAACTGGAAGACTTCGAAGGCCATCGAGAATTGGTATTTGAGCCGTCTCAAAAGGGATTGGCGTTGCAAATTACGTAACATGACCGTTCCCGACAAGGCACGCACCTGCGGGGAGAACCGTTTTCAGCCCTGTTCGTATAGATACGTTCTACCAGTGAACTATATGCCCTAATTCTCTATTTATGAACCGACGCACATTGCTGAAACGTGGCGGGATCGGTATCACGGCAGTCGTCGCAGTGAGTGGTTGTACTGAAGAGACGCTCGAGGAAGCGGAAACAAGACCCCCGTTTCTTGACGACGTGAACGTTGAGGAACTCGAACTGCCGGTCCACCAGCAGTTGGATGTTGTCGAGGAGGGTGTGTTACGGGCCGAAAATGCCGAAATTGAGAACGTCAGCGGATTGGAGACATTCCTTGATGAACAGGAGATTCTTGTCGAGGACCTCTCCGAGACAGAGAAAATCATCGAGGAGAAGTTAGAGATCGAGCGCGAGGATGTTGAGGTGATCGAAAACGAACCACACGGCGAGGGGAAAGTACTCGAACTAGAGTTTGTGCAACCGGCTCGCACCGAAACTGGGTCACTTGACGCGGTCGGAGTAATCGCCGGCGGCTACGCGTCGCTCACTAACACGGGGTACGATACAGAACTTCTTGAGGCGACAGTTCTCGACGAATCTCAGCAGTCGTTTGCCACCTTTCACGTCCTCATAGAGTGGGCGGAAGCGTACAATGAGGGAACCATCACAGCCAGAGAGTACGGAAATAAACCCTGGATGTCAACAAAATCTGAGTAGTCTCGCAGTATATACACACGTCTAGTGCAAGAACTGATCAGCAGGCACGACCGACTAGCGGACGGTCCCGGCGAGCGCAGCCACTGCCCCCTTTGCTTGCCAGCCGATTCACGAGTTGTAGAGGCCACTATGAGTGACACACCGACCGATCCAGAAGCGAATCGCACCACTGAGACCAACCGTCGCCACAACACCCTCAATACGGACAGGATGCAGTGGGTGAGCGCGATTGTCGCCATAGCCGGACTGGGGCTCGTCGCCTATCCGTTCATGTTTGAGGCCACAGAGGCGGCGATCTGGAACGATACCCTCACCGGCACGGCAATCTTCCTGCTCGCAGGCTACAATTTCGTCCGTCTATCACGGGACCGGGTGGCGAGCGTCGGCATCGCCTCGTTGACCACACTACTCGGACTCTGGGCGCTTGTCTCGCCAGCGGTCATCGAGATGGGGAGTGCTGAACTCGCGGCAACCACCGGCGCCGGCGGACTGATTACGGCTGCCCTCTCATTCTACAATGCCTACGCCAATAACAGGGCCGATACCCCCGAACACGCTCCCACTCGCGCTTAAATAAACGGCTGAATCAAGCACTACTGTTTGTCCACAGATTGCCATCCAGATAATCAACACAAGCCTGCAACGGACGGCCCAATGGCTATCGACGTAACTCCCTAACAGTATCATGATCTGCCCCAGTGGATACACACGTGAGCGGGGCAGGTCACGCAGTGGATCGGAACGGCCAAGCATCTCGTGAACGCTCCTGCACTGAATCACCGAACAATCATCCCGTTCCGTTCACTGCGTCCCTGGTGAGGGCAATGCAGCGTCACCCCTACTGCGTTTGTCTTTTAAGAACCGTGGCAAAAGATGTGCCGTTCAGTATGCACGCATAGTGTCCACCGATTCCACTGCGATTAGTCGTCCGAAGCAGATAGCTACACAAGATCGATTGATTCCGTCAGTGGCGACTCGAGAAGCGACCACTGTCGGAGGTCGGAAAGCCTAATCCTCGCCGTCCCCCACCACCGGATATGCACGACGCTGTCGATGGCACCACGTACGATCCGGCCGGGACGGCTCCGCGTCGCGGACGCCGAGACCGAGTACCAGATCCCCGCGGAGGGCGAGCCGTATGAGCGCGGGCGACGAACAACCGTGGGAGACCGTCTCCCAGTTCCCCGACTTCCTCGAGCACCTCGAGAATCAGGGCGGAGCCACCGTCAGCGGGATCATCGATCGAATCGAGGCGGACGTCGACATGGACGGCGTCGTCTACCACGACCGCGGGATCCGATCGCCGGGCTACGACGCGACGTTCGTCCCGGAACAGGATGGCTCGCGGCTGCGGCCCGCGTTCAGCGTCGAACTCCACACCGTCGGCCCGCGCAGCGTCTGGGCGGTGTTCGACGCGACGCTCTCGTGGGACTTCTACCTCCTCGAGTCCGAGGGCGTCGCGGCGATCGCGTGGGTGAGCGACGAGGAGTACAACGCCGAAGAGGCAGGCATGTTCATGTCGAAACACGACGCGCTCGCCGCGGGGCGGTTCTCCTTCGGCACCTTCATCTACGCCGGCGAGGACTGGCAGGAGCAACGCGACCTCATCGAGGGAACCGACACGCCGGCGTTCCTCCAGCGCGACGACGGCAGTACGCTGGTGCCGACCGATCAGTCGGATTTCTACAACGTCGTTAACGCCACACCCGAGGACTTCCGCACGAACGGCGGCGGCGCACCGCCCCACCTCGGCCTGCTCGAACTCGAGGTCACGATCGACTGACGAGCCGCGGGCCCCGAACTGAGACGAGTCGTGATCGAGCGACTCGCCTCGCGGTCGCTGTGGCCGGCAGTGTGTCTCCCGATCGCAAACGTTTTCGAGACGGCGGCGAACCGAACCGATATGTCACCCTTCGGTGAAGTCGTCTTCGTCGCCGCGATCGCGGGCTGTACGACCGGGATCGGGGCGCTGCCGCTCCTGTTTTCCGACCGGGTGAGTCACCGCGTCTACGACGGCTCGCTCGGACTCGCCGCGGGCATCATGGTCGGCGCTGCCGTCTTCGCGCTCGTTCTCCCCGGCCTCGAGCTCGGCTCCCCGCTCGAGGTCGTCGTCGGAATCGTCGCCGGCGGCGGGTTCCTGCTCGCGGCCAACGCCGCGTTTCCGCATCTGCACCTCCTGTTCAGCGAGGAACGCGCCGAAGGCCCGAGAACGGGATCCGGTCCCGCCGGCGACTTGCCGTCGGCCGCGGAGGAGTCCGACACTGATTCCGTCCGCGACGACGACCTGCGCCGAGCCGCACTGGTCGGCGGCGCCGTCACCATCCACAACGTCCCCGAAGGGCTGGCGGTCGGCATCGCGTTCGCCAGCGGCGAGACGGCGCTGGGAGTCGCCATCGCGACGGCGATCGCCGTCCAGAACGTCCCCGACGGGTTCGCGATGGCGGTCCCTGCGGTCCGGGCGGGCGTCTCCGGCCCCAAGACCCTCCTCTACACCACCCTCTCGGGCGGCGTTCCGGAACCGATCGCCGCGGCCGTCGGCTTCTCGCTGGTCGCGTTCGTCTCCGGGCTGTTCCCCGTCGCCGCCGGCTTCGCCGCTGGCGCGATGATCGCCGTCGTCTTCCGCGAACTCATCCCCTCGAGCCACGGTCACGGCTACGCCGACACCGCGACGGCGACCTTCGTCCTCGGGTTCGCGACCATGCTACTCGTCGACACTGTCCTCGCAGTCTGAACGTGAACCGTCGGGTCGAACTCGCTCCGCGGCCGGAGTCGGCACTACCCGTTCTTGCTGTGCTCTCTCCCAGCGCTAGAGGGAATCATCAAGCCATTCGGGCGACACGACCGACTCGAGGTGACGGAACGGTCGGTCACGAGCAACGGAGCGACCGCTTCGACGCGGTGAGAGACGGCAAGAGGGTTCGGGTGTCGAGCGCGCCGAGCGTGTCGCGTCGGGGGGATCGAGCGATAGGTGGCGTCGGCGCGCTCTGGCGAGAGGCAATCGGTGTGCCGCTGTCGGAGTGGGGGATAGGTTGACAACGGTGCCGACGGGCGTCGGCATTCGCTATTACCGATTCTATCCCTATAAATTTTCTGTGGCCGATCTGTCGAGATAACACAGTAGTCCGCTGCGAGTGACTCGACGAGACTGTCGATGAGGGGGGACGACAGCACGAGCCGAAAAACGGCGACCGCACCGCGAGGGCGGCTCGGTACCTGCGGCTTCGAAGGCCACGCGGACCTCGCCGCGAGCGAGACGTTCCTGAGGCGTCATCAGAACTCGGAGAGTTCTGATTGGCGAACGAGACACGAGGTGTCTCGTCAACGGCACGAAACGGTAGCACGGCCGATGGCACGGCCCGTGTGCCTCAAGTGGGACAGTCACGATTGGCTAGAGTCATCACACTCTCCCCGTCCCAACGAGGAGCACACGAACCCGCAAGTTGCCTCCGTGGTCGTTCGAGACGACGAAGTCGTCTCGTGATGACGAGAGAGCTTGCTCTCTCAAACCAACTCGGCATAGCCGAGACTCCCAGCGTGAGGAAACCCCGGCGTTCACGCCGGGGAGGATGTCATAGGCGCTTGCTGACGTACGGGCCGTCCTGATGGTAGCCGAGTTTGTTCCGGTAGTACTCTCGAGCGCCGATACCGGAGATAACGCTGACCTTGTCGTAGCCGGCGTCGGCGGCGAGGGCCTCGGCCTGTTCCATCAGCCGGCGGCCGTAGCCCTGATGCTGGTGTTGGTCCGTTTCGCCTTCGTCACCCATTGTGACCTCCGACCCGTAGACGTGCAGTTCGCGGACGAGCGCCGTGTTCTCGAGTTCCGGACGGACGGGGTCGTTTGGGAACCGGAGCCGGCAGAAGCCGACCAGCAGGTCCTTTTCGAAGTCCTCGAACGAGATGAAGTGCTCGGTGCCGCCACACGCCTCGTAGGTCATCACGTCGAGTTCGATGTCGTCGGGTTCCTCGTCGTGCATCCCGGCCTCGCGACAGCGGATGCAGTCACACGTCCAGCCGTGGTCGTCCATGCGCTTGCGAGCGAGTTGCCGGAGGTTCGACTTCCAGACGCCGGCGTCGATGAAGTCCGCCGGGATGTCCCGCTGGACGCGCTGGAGGCGGGTGTACCGGGGGATCATGTCCTTGATCTCCGCGACCAGATCGGCGGCCTCGTCGTTCGAGAGCGGTTCGTACTCGTCTTTGTGCCACCAGTCGTAGGTCGCGGTGCCCCGCACTACGAGCGTCGGGTAGATCTTCAGGTAATCGGGCTTCCACTGCTCCTGTTCGAAGAGCCGGCGGAAGTCCTCGAGACACATCTCCTTGCTCATGCCGGGCTGGCCGGGCATCATGTGGAAGCCGACCTTAAAGGCCGAGTCCCGCAGCCGCTGGTTGGCCTCGATCGACGCCTGAGCACCGTGACCGCGGTGCATGTCGCGGTTGACCCGCTCGTAGGTCGTCTGGACCCCGACCTCGACTTTCGTCCCGCCGAGGTCGAGCATCCGGTCGATCTGCTCGGGGTCACACCAGTCGGGCTTCGTCTCGAAGGTCGTCCCGATGTTGCGGATGTCCGCCGTCTCGTTTTCCGCGATGACATCCTCGAGGTATTTGAACTCGTACTCCTCGGGATCCTCGGCGAAGCTGACTCCCTGTGCCGGTTCGGGCTCCTTGTCGACGTCGTAGTCGTTCATCGCCTCGAGGGCGCGCTTGACGAACCATTCCTGATAGTCGTGGCTGCGAGCGGTCATCGTCCCGCCCATCAGGATCAGTTCGACCTTGTCGACGGGGTGGCCGATCTGGCGCAGTTGCTCGAGTCGCAGCGTGACCTGCCCGTAGGGATCGTAGTCGTTCTGGACCCCGCGGGCCGCGGCGGGCTCTTCGCCCGTGTAGCTTTGTGACGAGGAGAACTCGGAGTCGGGGCCGCCGGGACAGTAGAGACACTTGCCGTGGGGACACCGCTCGGGCGAGGTCATGATCGCGACCGGCGAGACGCCGGAGGCCGTCCGGACCGGTTTGCGCTGGAGCACGGTCTCTAGGTCCTCGCGGTGCTCCTCGGGCGCGTAGTCCAGCAGTTCGGAGTTCTTGGGCACCTTGGGTGCCGAGTGTTCCGAACAGGCCTCGAGCTTGGCTTTTTCGACCTCGTCGCGCTCGACGTCGCCGGCGAGAATCCGCTCGACGAGCGTCTCACAGACCCGCTCGAACGCTTCGGTTTCGGTCGGTTCTGGCGTCTCGGTACTCACTACACGTGATTCGTGGCCGTTCGCGAATAAGCGTGTCGGACTCACCGATTCGACGGGACCGCGACCGATCCGAGACCGATACCGCGGATCAAACGGGTCCGCCACCGAGCGGTCGCTGCCCGCGATTCCGTACACGGCAGCACCGTCCGAAAGGTAACTGTTTAAGGGCGGTCTCGCCCTACCCTCGGCGTACTGAATGTCTCCCGACCTGGCGATCGTCGTCGCCGCGGTCGCGCTGCCGTTTATCGCCGCAGCACTGACGCCGCTGTTCTTTCGCGTCCTCGGAGAGGGAACGGGATTCGCCGGGAGCCTCGTCGCGCTGTCGTCGTTCGGGCTCCTCGCCAGCCAGTACGGTGACGAGGGGACCGTCGCGCTCGAGTGGATCCCCTCGCTGGATATCGCGCTCCGATTTCACGTGGACGGCTGGGCGCTGTTGTTCGCGCTGCTGGCGTGTGGTATCGGGACGCTCATCTTCACCTACTCGCCCGCGTACATGCACGGCGAATCGGGGCTGGTCAGGTTCTACGCTGCCCTGCTCGCCTTTATGGGCTCGATCGTCGGCGTCGCGCTCGCCGCCGACCTGATCGCGATCTTCCTCTTCTGGGAACTCACGAGCCTCTGTTCGTTCGTCCTGATCGGTCACTACACCGCCGACGACTCCTCGCAGTACGCCGCCCGCATGGCCATGCTTATCACCGTCGGCGGCGGGCTCTTCCTGCTCGTCGGCCTCCTCTTGCTGTCGATCGTCGCCGGCGACGTGGTCGGCCCCGCCTCGGCGTTCGATCTGGCCGCGATGCTGGAACAGCCCGACGCGATGGCGGCGGCCCTTCGGGATCGGGGGCTGTTCCTCCCGGTCTTAGGGCTGCTCGCGATCGGCGCGGGGACGAAGTCCGCGCAGGTCCCGCTTCATTTCTGGCTGCCGAACGCGATGGCGGCCCCGACGCCCGTCTCGGCGTTTCTCCATTCGGCCACGATGGTCAAAGTCGGCGTCTACTTCATCGGCCGCATCCGCCCGATGCTCGTCGGCCCCGAGTGGCTGTTCCTCTTCGCGACGCTCGGCCTGACGACGATGACCGTCTGTGCGATCATGGCCGTCGCGTCGACGGACATCAAGGAACTGCTCGCCTACTCGACGGCGAGCCACCTCGGACTGATGGTCGCCGGCTTCGGCTTCACCTCCGTCTACGGGGCCGAAACCGGCGTCTTCCACCTGCTGAATCACGCCCTGTTCAAGGCCGCGCTGTTCCTCGTCGCCGGCATCGTTGCCCACGAGGCCGGGACCCGTGAGATCGACAAGCTCGGCGGACTCCGGCGCGACCTGCCGGTGACGGCGGCGATCACCGCGGTCGTCGCACTCAGCATGGCCGGGATTCCGCCGTTCAACGGCTTCTACTCGAAGGAACTGCTCTTCGAGGCCGCCGTCGAGGCGAGCCACCACCACGACATCGGGCTGTTGGGCTGGCTCTACCCCGCCGTCGCCGTCTTCGGCAGCATCTTCACCGTCCTCTACTCGCTGAAGTTCCTTTCCCTGTTCTTCGGCGATCGACCCGACGACCTCGGGCACGTCCACCGGCCGCCCGTTACCCTGCTCATCCCGCCAGCCGTGCTGGCGCTGCTCGCCGCCGTCGTCAGCGTCGACCCCGAACTCGCCGTCGACGCCATCGTTCAGTCCGGCCTCGAGGCAACGGCGGTCGACCCCCACGAGATGCACGTCGACATCCCGACATCGTACTCGCCCGCGGTGGGGATGAGCGCGGTCACGATCGGCGTCGGGATCCTCGCGTTCCCGGCCTACGGCCGGCTTCACGACGGCATCCGCGCGATCCCGCGGGCGGTGCCGCCGATCGGCGCGAACTGGTGGTACGATACGATCGTCGACGGCCTCAGCGACGAGGGACGAGCGTTCGCCGAGTACGTTCACAACGGCCTCCTGCGGACCTACGCCACGTGGACCCTCGCGGCGACCTGTACGCTCGCGCTCGCCGGCTTCGTCGCGGCGGGGGCCATCGCGCCGACCGAGTTCGGCCTCGAGGTCACGCTCGCGATCGGGCTCGTGTTGCTCGTCGCGGTGATCGGTGGCTTGGCCGTCGTGGTCTCCGAATCCCACATCGCGGGCGTCCTCACCCTTTCGATCCTGGGCTTCATGGTCGCCATCTTCTACATCCTCGCGAGCGCGCCTGACCTCGCGTTGACCCAGCTCGTGGTCGAAACGCTCGTGCTCGTGATCTTCCTGCTCGTCATCGAAGAGATCCCCGAGTCCTACGAGGTCGAGGTCGGTCGGAGCGTCCGCGACGCCGTCCTCTCCGTCGCCGTCGGCGCGACCGCGTTCGTCACGGTACTGGTCACGACGAGTGCGCGCCCCGACGGACCGACCGACATCGCCCGCTACTACGCCGAGCAGGCGGTGCCGGAGGGCGGCGGGACCAACATCGTCAACGTGACCCTCGTCGACTTCCGCGGCTTCGATACGCTCGGCGAACTCGCCGTGGTCGCGCTCGCCTCGATTTCGATCCTCACGCTGATCGTTATGCGCGGCCGCGGCGACGGCTACGAGACCGACGCTCGAGGCGACGACGCCACCCCCGGCGAGGAGTCCCCTGCGGACGACTCGAGAAGCGACGAACCGACCGGAACACGGAGCGATAGCCCAGCCTCCGGAGGTGGAGACGAATGACGACCGTCATCATGCGCACGACCGCTCGGGCGATCGTCCCGATCATCCTCGTCGTCTCGATTTCGCTGTACTTCGAGGGACACAACCTCCCCGGCGGCGGGTTCATCGGCGGGGTCCTCACGGTGACGGCCTTCGCGATCATCTACATGGCCTTCGGGCTGGACTTCCTCGAGCGGGGCGTCCTCGGTCGCGACGTCGACCCCGGCAAGGAGCACTCGCGGGACCGGGTCGTCGTGGCCTACCGCCGGCTGTTCGCCTACGGCTTCGCGATCGCGGTCGCCAGCGGGCTCGGACCGCTCCTGTTCGGCGAGCCGTTCCTCACGCAGGCGTTCGTCATGCTCGAGGGGGTGCCGGTCTACGACCACCTCGAGGTCGCGAGCGCGCTGGCATTCGATTTCGGCGTCTACTGCGTGGTCGTCGGTGGATTGCTCACGATCCTCTCGGTGGTGGGAGCCGAATGACTGCGGTCGTCCTCGCGGCCGCGGTCGGCGCGCTCTTCGCCCTCGGCACCTTCCTGCTCCTGCGGCGGGATCTGGTCCGGGTCGTCTGGGGGCTGGCGATCATCAGTCAGGCCGCGAACGTCTACCTGCTGGCGATGGGCGGCATCGCGCCGGCGACCACCGATTCGGTGCCGGTCCTCGCGGGCCATGGCGACCACGTTCCGCAGACCGCCGATCCGCTGGTGCAGGCGCTCGTGTTGACCGCCATCGTCATCGGCTTCGGGATGACCGCGTTCGCGCTCGTCCTGTCGTATCGGGTCTACGAGGAACACGACACGCTCGACGTTTCGGAACTCGGTGATCGCGAACGATGAACCCGCAGCCAACGACGGCGACGACGAGAGTAGCATCGGGTGATCGACGATGACCGCACCGCCCGTCGGCACGGAATCACAGCTCGTGATCGCGCCGATGCTGGTCGTGCTGGTCGCGGCCGTCGGCTCGCTCCTGCTCGGCCGTCGACCCCGGGCTCGAGCGGCGGTGAGCCTCGCCGGCGGCGCGGCCTACGCGGTGGCGGTGGCCGCGATCGACTGGTACATCGTCCTCGCGCCGGACGCGCCGGGGATCGCGACCTATCAGGTCGGCGACTGGGCGGCCCCCTTCG
Source organism: Natrinema versiforme (assembly GCF_005576615.1). Taxonomy (NCBI): domain Archaea; kingdom Methanobacteriati; phylum Methanobacteriota; class Halobacteria; order Halobacteriales; family Natrialbaceae; genus Natrinema; species Natrinema versiforme. Next base: position 1,562,857 of record NZ_CP040330.1, on the reverse strand, counting down.
GTATCACGCTCGTGGCCGACGGACTGTCGGCGTTCATGCTGACCATGGTCGCGATTCTCGGCGTCTGCTCGCTGGTCTTCTCGACCAGACACCTCCCCGGCGGTGAGGGGCGCAGCTACTACTTCCCGCTCTTTCACTTCCTCGCGCTGGGGGTCACCGGCGCGTTCCTCACCGGCGACCTCTTCAACCTCTTCGTCTGGTTCGAGGTGATGCTGATGGCCAGTTACGTCTTCGTCGCCTACAGCGGCGGCCCCCAGCACACCCGCGCCGCGTTCTGGTACGTCTCGCTCAACCTGCTCGCCAGCGCCGTCTTCCTGCTCGGCGTCGGTGGCATCTACGCGACGACCGGCACGCTCAACATGGCCGATCTGGCCCAGCGCCTCGCCGACCCGGCGGCCTACGGCCTCGATCCCGTGCCTGTCGTCGGCCTGCTCGGCCTGCTCCTGTCGGTGTTCGCGATCAAGGCCGGGCTGGTCCCCTTCCAGTTCTGGATCCCGACCGCCTACCGGGCCGCGCCGCCACAGATCACCGCCCTGCTGGCCGGCGCGACCAAAAAGGTCGGGATCTACGCCATCATCCGGCTCTCCTTTACCGTCTTCGCCGGCGCGGAGGTCGCCGTCGATCTCTCGGTTCCGCTTCTGGGCGTGACGATCGCGGGTGACTCGCCGCTACCGTTCGTCGGCGCGGCGCTGTTCGTCATGGCCACCGCCAGCATCCTCCTCGGCGGCATCGGTGCCGTCGGCCGCGACTCCATGGAGGGCGTCTTCGCCTACTCGAGCATCGGACAGGTCGGGTTCATCGCGATCCCGGTCGCGATCGCGGCGACGACGGCCAGCCCGGACCTGCGCCGGTTCGCCATCATCGCCGCGTTGGTGTTCGCGCTCAACCACACGCTGGCGAAGGGACTGCTCTTCCTCGCGGTCGGCACGGTCAGAGCCGCGACGGGGACGACCCGCCTCGACGATCTCGGCGGGCTCGCACGCCGGTCGCCGCCGTTGGCGATCGCCGTATTCGTCGCCTCGCTCGCGCTCGTCGGCATCCCGCCGCTCTCGGGCTTTTTCGGCAAGTTCCTCGTCTTCGACGCCGCCGCTCGAGCGGAGAACGGCCCCGCGATCGTCCTCCTGCTCGCCGGGTCGCTGCTGACCATCGCCTACGCGACCCGCATGTGGAATCGGAGCTTCTGGGGTGCTCGGACCCCCGCCGTGGAGGTGGCGACGGTCGATTCCGTGCAGGTGACCGTCCTCGTCGTCCTCGCGACGGCGATCGTCGCGGTCGGCGTCGGCTTCGAGCCCGTCTACGAGTTCGCGCGAACGGCCGCGGAGGCGGCACTCGACACCGAGAGCTACGTCGACGCCGTCGATCCGCAGGCCGCCGACGATCTGCTCGGCTCGAGCGGGGGTGAGCACTGATGCGAGTGCGCACGTGGCCGGTCGTCGGCGTCATATTCGCCGTCCTGTGGGTGTTCGTCCGCGGCATGCCGCTCACGCCGATCTCACTCGTCCGGGGCCTGCTCGCGGGGCTGCTCGTCGGTCTGCCGGTCGCGTTCGTCTTCCGGCGGCTGTACGGCAAGTACGTCGACCTCGGTCGCGGAGTCCGGGCGCTTCCCTACGCCGGGCTCTACCTCGGCGCGTTCGTCTGGGAACTCCTGCGGGCCAACCTCGACGTCGCCTACCGCGTGCTCTCGCCGGGCATGCCGATCGAGCCCGAAGTGATCCTCGTGCCGCTCCGGGTCGAGTCCGATATCGCGATCACCGTCATCGCGAACAGCATCACGATCACGCCCGGGACGGTGACGCTGGACTACGACGACGAGACGAACGCGCTGTACGTCCACGGCGTCAACGGCCGCGATCCCGAGGCGATCGCCGAACCGATCCGTACGTGGGAGGACTACGCCCTCGAGCTGTTCAACGAGGACGCCTCGCCCGCGGACCCGCCGCCGGCAATCGTCGTCTCCGGCGGGGAAAGAGACAGTACCACGGGCCGCCAACGCGGAGGTGACGACGATGACTGAGAGCGATCCCGCCGTCCTCGAGACGGCGATCCGGGCCGCGTTGGTTCTCGTCAGCGGACTCTGTGTCCTCTGTGGCTACCGCGTGATCCGCGGCCCGACGAACCCCGACCGCGTGGTCGCGCTGGACGCCATCGCCACGAACGTCGTCGCGATCGCGGTCCTGTTCGCGCTCCTGACCGATCGGGGCCTGTTCATCACGGTGAGCCTCGTGCTCGCGATCATCGGCTTCATCGCGACCGTCGCCGTCGCCAAGTTCGTCACCGAGGGCGAGGTGATCGAATGATCCAGACCGCCGTCATCATCGCGCTGATCGTCGTCGGCGTCTTCTTCCTGACCGTCGGCACGGTCGGCCTGTTGCGCCTGCCGAACGTCTACAACCGGATGCACGCCACGAGCAAGCCGACGACGCTCGGGACCGCCGCGATCTTCCTCGCCGGCTTCGTCGAGTTCGGCCCCGGTTCCGAGGGCCTGACCGCGCTCATCGGGATCGTCTTCCTCTTCCTGACGGTGCCAACCGGCGCGCACATGATCGCCCGCGCCGCCGAGCGGATCGGGATCCCCTTCCTCGGGAGCGTCACGTGGCCCGACCCGTCGGCGGTCGAGCGCCCCGACCGCGCCGAGCGATCGGACGAGGCCGAACCGACCGACGACTGAAATCTCCGTCAGCGTTCGTACTCGAGGTCTCGATCTTCGTCCCGCTCTCGGTCATCGTCCCGGTCCCGATCTCGATCCCGATCACGCTCCCGCCCTCGAGCCCACTCCTGTGCCCCCTCGAGCGTCTCCGTATCCAGTAGTCGCTCGAGTTTACGCTCGAACTGTTCGTCGGTCAACTCGCCGGCGGCGTAGCGTTCGCGAAGGGTCTCGAGGGCGTCACGCGCAGTAGTCCCGGAGTCGGTCGCCGTCGTCTCTGGTTCCGAAACCGTCTCCGATTCGTCCGTGCCCACGTAGTCGTCGGCCCATTCTCGCTGATCCTCCTCGTCGCCGAACAGGATCGCAACTAACGGCACGACGGCGACGTAGCCGACGAGCAACGCCGCGAGCCACCACGACTGGCCCGTGAACATCGCACCGAGCCAAAACGCCGTCACGAGCAGCGACGCGATTCCGGTCGCGTTCTCACGAAGGCGGGTTACCGGGGTATCCGCGTCGCGCTCGCGATCGGACTTCTCGATCGCATCCATAGAGACTCATCGTTTGGCTATCGGAAATACGTTATCGGCTCGAGGTGTTATCAGGGAAGTCGCCACCGCTCGATTACCGGGACACCGAACGCCGTCGCTAGCGGACTGTGGACGACAGAGGAGAGCGAAGCGTTACGCGAGCGTCTCGCCGAGCGCCTCGAGTGCGGCTTCACGAACTGCGTCGCGTTCGCCGGGCAGGAACTCGACGTGACCGTCGCGGCCGCCGACGACGCTGACGCCGCCGTTGGGCACCGCTTCGGCGATGGCATCGCCGATGTCGCGCACGTTCACGGGGTCGGTCGCGCGGACGTGGAGTTCGTCGTCGCCGACGCCGAGCGTGACGAACGGCGGGTCCGCTCGATCGCGCTCGCTGCGGTGGAGCGCGTCCAGCAGCAGGATCGTCGTCGGGAAGTTGTACCGGTGGGTGAAGGCGTCGGTGTCGAGCACGGAGACGGTGACGCCGTTGACGCCGCGAACGGAGAGGTTCTCCCGAGCCGTCTCGAGTTCGGTCTCGAGCTTGTCGCGGAACTGTTCGGAGACGTGGGCGGCGAGATCGCCGTCGTCGTCGAACAGCAGGTCGATGACCAATTCGCGCTTGTCCTTGTAAGACTGGTAGTAGGCCTCGAGCGCGACGGCTTCGCGCCGTTCGGAGACGCCGGTCTCGTCGTAGCCCGCCTCGGTGGCGAGCTCGAGGTAGTCCGCGGGCGTGTTCTCCCAGTAGCTGACCGCGGGGAGGTGCTCTAAGTCGTCGCGAACGTCGTCGTTGACGTGGGCGGCGACGTTGGTCGCCAGCGCGGTCGACGTGACGTCTGCGACGTCGGCACCGGCGATCGACGGGGCGACAGCGACGTCGACCGCGTCGGCGATCTCGTCGTCCGCTCGGCTATCGTCGATGACGAGCGCGTCGGCGTCGTACAGCGAGAGCAGCTCGTAGCCGTCGGTGGACTCGATGGTCGACCCGGCGTCGACGAGGACGACGAGCGGCAGTTGCTCGCCGTGTCGGTCGCGGGCCTCGAGCATCGAGGTGACGTCGCTGGTGGCGGCGTCCATGTCGTAGACGCGGCCGTCGAGCGGGCGCCGTTCGAAGTAGTGGTACTCCGCGTCCTCGCGGGTGTGTTTCTCGCGGATCAGCGGGAGGACGGCGCGCTCGATGGCGGCGCCGGCGACGTAGCCGTCGGCGGTCGCGCCGTGGCGGACGACGACCGGGCGTGCCTCCATGACGGCACGGCGGATCGCAGTCGCCGCGTCGGCGATGCCGTCCTCGACGGCCGCCACTGCCTCGTGGTCGGCCAGCGGCGCGACGTCGGCCGGTCGGGCCTCGCGTTCGATCGCCGTCTCGAGGCGGTCGACGACGGTTTCGCGGTCCTCACCCTCGAGGATCTCGAGGGATTCGGTCTCGACCTGCAGGTCGCCGTGGTGGTGTTCGACCTCGCCCTCGAGGGCGACGATGTCGTCGAGTTCGACATCGGGGTAGGCGCGAACGCCGGCTTCCTCGAACGCCGCACACTCGACGGTGCCGGTCTCGTCGCGCAGTTCGAAGACCGTCGGGCCGCTGGTCTGGCGGACGCCGGTGATCTCGCCCTCGAGGCGGACGACGCTGCCGACCTGATTCTCGATGGCCTCGATGGTCGTTCGTTTGAGCGCGGGTTCCGGTTCGGACTCGGGCTCGGCGTCGGCCGCGTCGTCGGTTGCGGGCGCCGAGGCGGCGGCGGACTCGGTCGCGACGGAGCCGCTACTCGTGACGGTGCCAGCGGTTTCCGCGGCCGCGGGCTGCTCGTCGACGGTGTCCGTCTCCGAGTCGGGCTCGGTCTCCTCGGCGGCCGCCTGCAGTTCGCCGGCTTTCGTCGCTCGGTCGTCGGTCAGTTCCTGCTCGCTCTCGTCGGTCGTCTCGGCTGTCGACTCGTCGGAGGAGTCATCGGCATCGTCCTCGAACTCCTCGGGACGGAACTCGTCGTCGGCCGTCTCGATCAGTTTGCCGCGGAACTCGCGTTCGCGCTGGCGGATCGACCAGCCGAGGTCGACGTTGCCGTTGTCTCGAACGTCGAGCACTTGGACGTAGACATCGTCCCCCGGCTCCCAGTCGAGACTCTCGAGTCGTTGGTCGAGTTCGCTTCGATGCAACAGACCGGTGACGTGGTCTCCGATGTCGACGAAGACACCGAAGTCGGCGTAACCGTCGACGGTTCCCCGGTAGTAGCGACCGGGCGTGAGCTGCGAGGCGGCAGTGCCGCGAAATTCGAAAAGGGCATCCTCCTCGTGGCTCTGACAGATCTCGCCGTCAACGGGTGTGCCGCAGATGATACAGTTACCCATCTACTCGAACCAAGCGGTTTCGCCCTAAAACGGTTGTCGAAATGCGTCCGCGAGACGAATCGCGGTCGTACCCGCGATATCGGGCCGCCGTCAGTCGAAAACGGGCGAATCTTCCTCGAGCGACTCGATATCGTCCACGAGCGACCGAACGTCCTCCGGGAACAGCGAGACCTGGATCTCGTTGTCGTCCTCGTCCTCGAAGACGAGTTTGACGCGCTTGTCGCCGAACTCCCTCGCCTCGGCGCTGTCGACGTCGAACAGTTTGACCGTCGCCGCCTTGTTGTTCGGGCCGACGTTCTTGATCGCGCCGTCGTTTAGCTCTACCATGAACTCCTCGAGCGTGAGTGCGAGCATAGTCGGCGTACGGCCCCCGGGTAAAAAACGCCACGGCATCGCCGTCCAGAGCGGCGATCGGCAGCGGAACGCCATGGATCCCGCCGTGTGGGTTGCCAAGTGGTGGTCACGGTGGTTCTGGAAATCACAATCGTCCCGACCGCGATGCCATCGCGGTCGGACGGGACGCTCCCAGACCGCATGCGTGGTGTGTCAGTTCGCTTGCGGCGTTTGCCCCATCCCGGACCGAACGTATAAGAGTTGGTGATAGTACATATTCCTCGCCGGCCGTAAAGCAGTCATTGAGCACTGGACGACGGCGAGAAACCGCCATCCGCCATCGATCCGTCTCGGAACCTCGCCCACTTTTATGGTTGCTTCACCCGAACCCAGCAGGTGCTATGGAACTCACTTGGTACGGCCACTCGACGTGGCACGTCACCGTCGGGGAGACGGAGTTACTGATCGACCCGTTCTTCGACAATCCACAGACCGACCTCGAGCCAGCGGACGTCGACACGCCCGACTACGTCCTGTTGACCCACGGTCACGCAGACCATATCGCCCACGCGGGCGAGTTCTCGGACGCGACGCTGGTCGCGACGCCGGAACTCGTCTCCTACTGTGAGGACGAGTTCGGCTTCGAGGACGCCGTCGGCGGCATGGGGATGAACCTCGGCGGCACCGTCGAGTGCGGCGACGCGTATGTCACCATGCACCGCGCCGATCACACGAACGGCATCATGACCGAAAACGACTCGAGCGGCGGCATGCCGGCCGGCTTCGTCATCTCCGATACGAAGCCGACCCAGGTCAGCGACGAGGAGTCGACAACGATCTACAACGCCGGCGACACCAGCCTGATGAGTGAGATGAGAGACGTCATCGGCCCCTATCTCGAGCCCGACGCGGCGATCGTCCCGATCGGCGACCACTTCACGATGGGCCCCCAGCAGGCCGCCATCGCCGTCGACTGGCTCGATGTCGACCACGCGTTCCCCCAGCACTACGACACGTTCCCGCCGATCGAGCAGGACCCCGAGGACTTCGCCAGCGAAGTGCGAGGCACGGGTAGCGACGCCGAAGTCCACGTCCTCGAGGCCGACGAGCCGTTCGAACTCGAGGCCTGAGCGGACGAGTATCGAACGCCGACGAGCGATCAATTGCCGGTACTATTTTCTCGCCGTCTCGCCGCCGCGAGCGACTCGGGCGCTCGGTCTCAGTCGTCGCTCGCGTGGTGCTGGGTGTCGGTGTTCTCGGCGGCACCGATTCGGTAGCGGGTCTCGAGCGGATAGCGGTCGTTTCGAGCGAACAGCAGGTGGAGCGCCACGCCGGCGGCGAGCAGTCCGAAGTTCCAGAACGGCGACCCGTAGTAGATCACGTCGATGATGACCGGCTCCGAGTAGACGGGCCAGAACGGGGAGAGCGGCGGTGCGATGTCGGGCGCGGAGAGCAGATCGGCGAAGAGTGGCTGATACCGCCGACGATCAGCCCCGCCGTCGCGAAGACGAAGACGGTCTCGGTCGCGATTTCGGTGCTCCGGATCCTGCGATTGGCTTGAACCAGTCGGTGAGGTACCGGGCCGCGACGGCTCCGGCGAGAACGCTCAGCAGAACGACGAACAGGACGGTATGGGTCACCCCGTGGTGGGTCACCGGGAGCACGTGTCGAAGCGCCAGATCGGTATCGGGGAGCATCGCCGTCACCAACGCGAAGGCCGCGAACCCGAGCGCACCGCGTCGGCCCCAGACCGTCCACGCCGGCGCGGCGAACAACAGCGCCATCCCGAGATGACCGGTAACGTCGACCATGGCCGCTCGAGCTATCGGAACCGTCGAACGAGTCTGAGGAACAGCGACACGGCCGTCCCGATACCGGGGACGCGAGACGAGAGCGCGGCCGCGGCGAGGAGGAGGAGCCCGCTCTTTCGACGCCCGCGCCGGAACGCCATCACGGCGTCGAGTACCGTCGAAACGATGCTGAGCTTCTTCGCCGAGTCCTTGTTGAGAGTTGCCATCGTCCGTTCGCGACCATTGCGTCGCGACCGGCAAGTCGGGTCACGCTGCAGACGCAGGGTGTCGACGCAGTCGTCGCAGTTGGGGCCGTATCCGGCCGGGAGAGACGGCCTCGAGAGGAGTTCCGAGCCGGAGACACGCGAGTAGCGATCGGCACCAAACGTTTACAGCACCGCCCGTGGACGTCACGACCGCATGGCGAAAGCAGTCACCACCGTCTCCGAGGAGGGGTACAGCGCGACGAACGAGATCCGGGACTTCGAGACGACGATCGACGCCAACGGCGAGGAGGCTCCGGACACGCTCGAGACCCTGCTCGCGGCCTACGGCTCCTGTTACGTGCCGGCGCTGCGCGTCGGCGGCCAGCAGCGCGGGGCCGACGACCTCGGGCGGATCGAAATCGAGACGAACGGCGACCTCAACGACGACGACAAACTCGAGTCGGTCGCGTTCGATATCCGCGTCGAAGCCGATGTCGACGACGACACCGGCGAGGAGATCATCGAGCGCGCCTTCGAGCTCTGCAAGGTCCACGACGCGCTGAAAGACAGTCTGCACGCGGAGACGAGTTTCGAGGGCGACGCGTTCTGAGATCGATCCGGCCGCCGTGTCGGTTCGTGAGTCGTGATTCTCGAGTCGTTCGCGGTTCGCAGTTTTCGCGCCCGTTTTCGATGGATTTGACGGGTGCCGACGAACGGGGACGATGGGGTCCCAGCTATCGGTACCGACGGTACTGACGATCCGATTGGTTAGAAATTCCGACAGTCACCCCGTCAGGCGGGTCCGAACGCACATATCCGCAGCGCCCGTCGGACCGGAACACGAATGCGACGAGGGGCTCTGGTCGTGGCGGTCGCGGGACTGCTGGTCCTCGCGGGTTGTAGCAGCGGAATCGACAGTATCGACGGCAACGACGGGCCGACGAGCGACGTGAGCGGGGAACTCGAGATCCACCACATCGATGCCGGACAGGCCGATTCGACGCTCGTCGTCACCCCCGCCGGCGAGACGATCCTGATCGATACGGGCGATTACCGCGACGACGGGGAGGAGATTATCGACTACCTCGAGGCCCGCGACATCGACCGCATCGATCATCTCGTGGCGACCCACGGCCACGCCGACCATATCGGCGGCCATCCCGAGATCATCGAGTACCTCGAGGAGGAGGGCGAGGGCGTCGGTGCGGCCTACGACTCCGGCGTGCCCCACACGACCGCGACCTACGACAACTACCTCGACGCGATCGAGGCCTACGACGTGCGACTCTTCGAAGTCGCGACGGGCGACAGTCTGCCGATCGAGGACGGCGACCTCGAGGCGACCGTCCTGAACCCGTCCGAGGGCGGGGAGGGCGATAGCGTCGACGCCAACGGCGTCGTCCTCTCGCTGGCGTTCGGCGAGTTCTCGTACCTGACGACCGGCGATATCGAGACGAGCACCGAACGCCGGTTGGTCGAGGAACACGGCGAGACCCTCGCGGCCGACGCCTATCAGGCGGGCCACCACGGCTCGTCGACCTCCTCGAGCGACTCGTTCCTCGAGGCGGTCAATCCGGAGACGGCGATCGTCTCGAGCGCGCTCGACTCCCAGTACGGCCATCCCCACGACGAAGTCCTGCAGGCGTTCGCCGACCGCGGGATCGAGACCTACTGGACCGGCGTCCACGGCGATATCGTCGTGACGAGCGACGGAACCGACACGTCGGTCGAGACGGAGCGCGACGCGCCGACCGATCCGGCGGCGTTGCTCGAGCGGAAGCAAGACGCGCAGTCGTCGCTCGACCGACCGCCGACGGCCGACGTTCGAACGGCGAGTGACGGGGAACGGCCGTCGATCGACGGCGATCGACCACCGATTGATGACGCTGGCGCGCGTACCGCGGGGTGATGACCGATGAGTGAGACCTACACTGCAGTCCTCGACCGGATCGTCGACGGGGAGACGGCGGTCCTCCTGCTCGAGGACGACGGCGACGCGGTCGACGAGCGCACCGTCGACGTCGAGCGCCTGCCGGCGGACGGCCGACACGAGGGGGCCGTCTTCGAGGTGACCGTCGACGAGGAAACCGTGCTCGAGGCATCGTACCGCGAGGACGCCGAACGGGAGCGCCGGGAGTCGACGCGAGAGCGGTTCGATCGGCTCTCGGAGCGGTTGTCCGACGTCGACCGGGACGAGTAGGGGTGGGGAGAGAAACGAAAGGGGGATTCCGAACCGTGGGTGGTTCGGGGGGATGACACGGCGGCAGGCGCTGTCCGTGTGGACGATAGCGTGCCGCCACGTCTCGTGTATTACCGTCCGCGCATTAGCCGTGGTGCCAAAATGTATTGGTTTTGGAAATAGACGAATCCGTGTCTGTCTTGTAACGTAACAGGTTGGCCGACAGCGGTCATCGAGTCTTGCGCGACGACCGGCGATCGCGATGGCCACCTTCAAGACGGTTCTCGAGACAGGAACGGCCATGCTACGATCGTTCGACGGGACGGAACCGCGGGTCGCCGACTCCGCGTACGTCGACGACGCTGCAGTCGTCATTGGCGATGTCGTCATCGAGGACGAGGCCAGCGTCTGGCCCAACACCACGCTCCGGGGCGATCACGGCACGATCGTCGTCGGCGAGGGAGCGAACGTCCAGGACAACGCCGTCCTCCACGAGACGGCCGAACTCGAGCCCTACGCGACGGTGGGCCACAGCGCCATCGTCCACGACGCGACCGTCGCCGAGCGTGCGCTGGTCGGGATGAACGCGGTCGTCCTCGACGGGGCTCATGTCGGCGAGGGCGCGGTCGTCGCCGCCGGCAGCGTCGTCACCGAAGACACCAAGATTCCCGAATCGACGCTCGTCGCCGGCGCGCCCGCCGAGCCGAAAACGGAGATCGACGACCCGGCGCTCGAGGCGGCGGCCGACCGGTACGTCGAACTCGCGAGAGAACACGCGGAAACGTCGGAGCGACTCGACTGACGCGACCTGCAGTTCGCTCGTTTTGCCGGCGTCGCGTCACCCGTAAACGACTTCCTGAACGTCGTCGACGCCCGCCCGCCGGACCACGGCCCGAACCGGGTCCCGCGCGCCCACGAGGTTGTCCGAATCGCCATCGAGCACCAGCAGTCGGGCCTCCCGGCCGGGTTCGATCAGGCCGTACTCGAGGTCGGCGATCTCGGCCCCGTTGATCGTCGCCATGCGGAGGATGTCGGCCGCGGAAAGGTCGGAGAGCTTCGCGAGGAACTCCATCTCGCGGAACATCGACGGCGAGTTGAGCATCACGTTGTCAGTTCCCAGCGCGAGCGTCGTCCGTTCGTGGAGGTCCGCGTAGGGCGAGAGCCCCACGTCGGTGACGAGGTTCGAGCGCGGGCAGACGACGATCGGTACCTCCTGTGCTGCCACCCGCTCGAGGTGACGGGGCTCGGGGTGGACCATGTGGACCAGAAAGTCCGGCTCGAGGTCCAGGGCTGGATCGATGTCGCTCGCGTCGACCTCGCCCGCGTGGATGCCGAAGGGTTTGCCCGCCTCGCGGGTCGCCGCTCGCTCCCGGTCGAAGCTGTCGTCGTTCGCGCCGCTCGCGCCGTAGCCGTCGCCGGCGCGCATCGCGTCGATGGAGCCCCGAGCGAACGACAGCGCGTCGATGTCGAGACCCGCTGCGGCGTCCTCGAGCATCCGAACGCCCGCCACGTCGCCCTCGCGGAAGTCCAGACAGGCGGCCGTGCCGGCCCGCTGCATGAATCGTAGCGACTGCTCCGTCGCGGTCACCAGTTCCTCGCGGGAGGCGTCCCTGAGAAGCCGGTGTTTCAGCCCGTCCGGCGGGGCGACCAGCTCCTCGAGCGAGAGGCCGCCGCCGGCCTCCTTGGCGATCGAGTCGCCGATGTGGGTGTGGGCGTTTACGAAGGCCGGGAGGATGATGTCGTCGCTCTCGACCGCCGTTTCCTCGATGGCCTCGATGCGGCCGTCGTCGCCGATGACGACCCGTCCCTCGACGGGTTCGAACTCGCGACCGCGGAGGATCGTTCCCGTTCGTTCCATACGGGGTAGTTTGTGGTCACCGCCTTCAACGGTTCGGGGCAGGATCAGCGTCGGATCGGGAGGTTGCCGGTCGATTGGCGATGGACGATAACCGAGTGAGCGACGGGAAGCAGGCGACGGACGGTGGACGGCAGACAGTAAGCGGCGAGCTCAGTTCGACTCGTCGTCGACCTCGAGCGGTTCGTACAACACGGCGACCAGTCCGGAGAGGACGAGCAGGGAGAGGCCGACGACGACGGCGGACTCCGACCGCTCGAGCGATTCGATCGTGATGAATCCGCCGGCCCAACCGACCAGTACGACGGCGATAGCGGTTGCGACGACGAGGAGTATCGAGAGGCGACTAACGAATGTACTCATCACCGAGTCCTCTCCGCCGACGGGGGATAAGCCGCGAGCCTGAAGTGGCTACCCCGATCGTCCGCGCCCAGCGGAGCCGATGTGGTCGATGTGGCCGACGAAGCCGATATGCCCGGCGTCGTCCGTCGATACCGTTAGTCGACGAACTGGTCCAGCGTCGTATCCAGCCCGTCCCGGACCTCGCTGACCAGCGCGCCGTCGATATCGAGCCCGAGCACCTCGACCGCGGCCCGGCCGACACGGTCGCGCAGGTCCGGCGGCGAGTACACCCCGAGCCGCCACTGCGAGTACTGGGCCGCGCGCAGCGCCTCGACCAGCGGCGACTGCTGGCCCAACTGGCGGATCTCGCCGTTGACCATCACGCGCGTCGTGGACTCCGTCATCGAGGGGCGACTCGGCACGTCGAGGATGACGTGGTCCGGATCGACGCCGGCCCGGTCGCTGATCTCCCGTTCGAACTCGCGGATCGTCTCGTGGTCGGCCTCGATGATCCCGCCCGGCACGTCGTCGATTTCGGCCCACACGGCCCGCTTGAACAGATCGCGCTGGTCCAGTCGTCGGCAGAACGCCGCCGTCTCGTCGCACGAGCGAAGGGCCACGGTCAGATCGTAGTCGTCCATCCGCTGGAGGGTCTCGGCATCGATATCGGTGGTGGGAACGTCCAGTAGCCGTTCGCTCGCCCGCCGGAGCATCGCCTTGCTGATCCGGGCGACGCTGTGGCTGTAGACGGTCGGGTTCATCAGCGCCCGCGCGACCAGCAGGCTCTCGGCGGTCTGGACGTTGCCCTCGTCGAGGACGAGTTCGCCGTTCGCGAAGGTGAGTTCTCGGACGAGTCGGCCGTGGTCGATCGTCCCGTAGGGGACCCCGGTGTGGTGGGCGTCGCGCACCAGATAGTCCATCCGGTCGACGTCGAGTTCGCCCGAGACCAGCTGGCCGAACCGCCCCTCGCCGGCGACCAGATCCGCGACCGCGTCGGGCGCTAAGCCGTGCGCTTCCAACACGTCCCCGACCGCCCCGTCCGCGAGCAGGTCGTGGACATCGTCGTGGTAGCGACCCGTTCGGCGGTGGGTAAGCGCCTCGATATTGTGACTGAACGGGGCGTGACCGACATCGTGGAGCAGGGCCGCCGCGTGGACCCGCTCCGCTTGCCGCCCCTCGACGCCGAGTTGCTCGAGGGCCTCGCAGACGAGGTGGTAGACGCCGAGGCTGTGCTCGAAGCGGGTGTGATTGGCCGAGGGATAGACAAGCGAGACGGTCCCGAGTTGGCTGATCCGCCGGAGCCGCTGTAGTGCCGGCGTATCGAGGAGGTCGCGGGCGACGCCGTCGACCTGAATATGGTCGTGGACGCTGTCCTTGACGATCTTCATCGGTCACGTTTCGGCCCGTTGGTACAAAAACTGTCGTCCGAGTACGGGGTCCCGAGTTGCGAATACCGGCTCAACTACTACCGGCGTGGCCGTGGACGGTCGACGTACGATGACCAATCTGAAGATCCCACCCGACGCCGACACGGAGCGGACGAAAGCGCTCGTCCGAGAGCACCTCGAGATCGGCGATATCGTCGAGGTCCGCAGCGAGGAGCGGACCGAGGACCACGAGACGGATGTCACCGGCGAACTGACGAGTTTCGAACCCGGCTATCTCGAGATCGACGGCCAGCCGCTCGGCGAGGGCAGCGTGCGCTACGACGAGATTCAGACGGTCGGAAAAATCGAGTCGGAGTAGTCGTTCGGGCGATTTCAGGGCGGCATAGTCGACCGCGCGGCCTCGAGCCAGCCCGGCCGACTGGGTCGACCGCGGCGAGTCACTGCTCTCTCGGAGCCACCGCTCACTCGTTGACGAGCAGCAGTTTCCCGAGGAAGTCGCCGTTTTCGCCGCGACGGTGTGCCTCGGCGGCATCGTCGAAGGCGAACCGTTCGTCGATGTGCGGTTCGACCGCTCCGTCGTCGACGAGCGCCGCGATGTCGGCGAGTTCCTCGCCGATGCGGTCCTGCCGGTCGCCGAGCAACACGGGCAGGATAACGAGCACGACGCCGAGTTCGAGGGAATTCGCGTGCATCGGTCCGAGGTCGAGTTCCTGGGCCGCGCTCGACTCGGTCGTCACGACGGTGCCGTAGGGCCGGACCGCCTCGAAGGCCGTCTCGAGGTGCTCGTCCCCGATCGGGTCGACGACGGTATCGAAGCCGCCACCGGAGGCGTGCTCGGCGACGTAGGTCTCGACATCGGTCTCGGTGTAGTCGACCGTCGCGTCGGCGCCGAGGCGCTCCGCGAGATCGCGTTTCTCCTCGCTCGAGCCCGTCGCGGTGACGGCCGCGCCGAACCAGCGGGCCAGTTGGACCGCGATGTGGCCGACGCCGCCGCTGCCGCCGTAGACGAGCACCTCGTCGTCGATATCGACGCTGGTCTTGTCGTCGAGGAGCTCCCACGCCGTGAGCGCGACGACCGGGAGGGCGGCGCTCTCCTCGAGCGGGATCGAGTCCGGCGCGTGCGCGAACGTGCCGGCGTGGCCGACGACGTAGTCGGCGAGGCTCCCCTGCCGGCCCGCGCCGCCGGGCATGCCATACACCTCGTCGCCCGCCTCGAACCGGTCGACGTTTTCCCCAACGGCGTCGACGACGCCCGACACGTCGCAGTGGAGCGTCGCCGGGAGTTCGGGGGCGAAGTCCGGCAGCGCGCCCTGCCGGATCTTGTAATCGACGGGGTTGACACTGGACGCAGCGACCTCGACGCGGATCTCGTTCGGCTCGGGGTCGGGGACCTCGAGGGTCGTCTCCGCGAAAACGTCCGGGTCGCCGTACTCCTCGATAACGTAGGCGGTCATCTCCGCAGTCATAGCGAGTCACCGTTGGGTCGCCAGCCGGGAATACTCGACGCCTCCGGCGATCGGCGAGCGCAGGTGTCGTGGCCGACGGACCCGCAGCTAGCGGTCGCACTCCCGTTCTCGCTCGTGGTCGAGATCGGTCTCTCGCTCGAGCGGTTCGGTCCGAGTCGCCTCGTCCGACGCCTCATCGACTCTCACAGTGTCCGTCGGCGTCTCGTCGGCCGCTCCGGAACCGATCGCGTCGTCCGGAATCTCGTCGACCGCCACGAGCCGCTCGAGTCGGCGTTCGAACTCCGTCTCGTCGATCTCCCCCGCCGCGTAGCGGCGTTTCAGCTCCTCGAGCGGGTCCGATTCGGCGTCCGTCTCGGTGGTTTGCGTCGTGCCCGTCGCGTCGGCGTCCTCGAGCAACAGCGCGACTTCGTCGCCCCAGAACAGCAGGACCGGCGTCAGCAGGAACCATCCGATGACCGAGATCGCGCCCGCGAGCGCTCCGAGGCCGGCAATGCCGGCGATACTCGTCAGTGCGAACGTCAGGATCGCCACCAGTAGCCAGCCCTCGTTGGCGATGAACGCCCGAATCCTGTCGTCCATTCCCACGGAGTTATTCTTAGCGGAGCTACAAAAAATCCGGTTACGCGCTGGGTGTCAGTCAAGCGTCGGAACGGATCGGACGTGTGCCGCCACACTGTCGTTCTGACGCTCGACGACTGCGCCGGTCCGTCTCCGCTCCAGACCGGCTGTCGATCCAGTACAGTGGCGCGTGCTGTCCCGTGATGAACGACAGTGAATCGCGGGACGAACTCGCGCGAGGGATGAGTGAGTGACCGAAGGGAACGAGCGAATCGGGTGGGGAGGACGTGGTATTCTCTGCTGCCAGTACACGCAGCGGGCTCGTTTCGTCGGTGTACGTCCCGCTGTTGCTGGCAACGGGGCGGACCACACCCCAGCCCCAGCCGATCGGCTCACGTTTCTCGGACTGAGGTCACTCGAGGCGGGCCCGGAAGCCCGTCTCTAGGGAGAGCGAGTGCTTTAGAACGAGACCGGAACCGCGTTACTCGAGGGCGACCCGCTCGCCGCGCTCGTCGCTCCGTTCGATCGCGTCGAGGACCTGCTGAGCGGCGAGACCGTCGTCGAAGTTCGGTTCGAACGCGTCGCCGCTCGCAACCGCGCTGAGGAACTCGTAATTCTCGTGGACGAAGGTGTGCTCCCAGCCCAGCACGTGGCCCGGCGGCCACCAGTGGTCGACGTAGGGATCGTCCGCGTCGGTGACCAGAATCGTCTCGTAGCCCCGATTCTCGTCGGCTCGCAGTACCTCGAGTTCGTTCAGCCGCTCGAGCGAGAACCGGAGACTGCCCTCGGAGCCGTGGACTTCGATCGTGTGGTCGTTCTTGTGGCCCGCCGCGACCCGCGTCCCCTCGAGGGATCCGACGGCACCGTTTTCGAACTCGAGTTGCGCGGTGTAGGCGTCGTCGACGGTGACGGGACGCGTCTCGTCGCCGTCTTCGACCGGCCGCTCATCCACGAACGTCTGGAGGTGGCCGCTGACTCGTTTGATCTCGCCCGCGAGGTCGTCGGACCCGACGAGGAATCGCAGGAGATCGACCGTGTGCGAGCCGAGGTCGCCGAGCGCGCCCGAACCGGCCATCTCCTCGTCGTTGCGCCACGACCACGGGGCCTCGGGGTCGACCAGCCAGTCCTGCAGATACCGGCCGCGGACCTGACGGATCTCGCCGAGTTCGCCCGCCTCGAGCAGCCGCTTCGCGTACCGGATCGCGGGTACGAACCGGTAGTTGAACGCGCAGCCCGCGGGCACGTCGTCGCCCGCCTCGCGCGCCGTCTCCGCCATCACGTCCGCTTCCTCGAGCGTCGGTGCGAGCGGCTTCTCACAGAAGACCGGCGTTCCGGCCTCGAGGGCGGCGATCGACGGCTCTCGGTGGACGTGGTTCGGACCGAGGTTGTAGAAGACGTCCACATCGTCGACGACCTCGGTCCAGTCCGTCGATATCGACTCGAACCCGAGTCGATCGGCCGCGTCCGACAGCGCCTCCTCGTCGCGGCCGACGAGCACGCTGCGTTCGATCTCGGGTGCGTCCGGGAAGAACATCGGCAATCGAGCCATCGCGTTCGCGTGTGCTTTCCCCATGAATCGATAGCCGAGAACGCCGATCTCGAGAGTCATGGTCACCCGTTCGCCGAGCCGACAGTTAGTTGTTGGCGAAGCGGGTGCGGGACGCGGTCGCGTTCCCGCGACGGCTGCAGCCCCAATGGTCACTGCCGCGGTGGGCCCCGTCGTATTACCGTCGCCGCTTGAGTCGTCGGTGGAGCGCCATCACGTCGCTGAAGTCCTCGTCCCCGTCCCCGTCGATGTCGTAGCGACCGGGCGTCGGCTCGGGATCGGTGATGGAGGCCGTCTCTCCGACGGTCAGCGTCGTCGTCTCGCCGCCACCGCCGTCCTCGTCGCTCGCGTTCACGCCCCAGTCGGAGCCGACTGCGAGCTCGTACTCGCCGGCCTCGACGACCCGGGGCCCCCAGCCGGGAACGTCGCCGGGGACGACCTCGAGCGTCGAGAGGTCGAGGTCGACGGCGACGGTCTCGCGCTCGCCCGGCTCGAGGGCGACCCGCTCGAAGCCCATCAGACGACGCTGGGGCTGGAGCACGGAGCCGTAGGATTCGGTGTTGTAGATCTCGACGATGTGCTCGCCGGCCGTGTCGCCGGCGTTCTCAACGGTGACGTGGGCCGTCACGGTCGGCGTCGAGGCGGGGTTCGTCACCGACTCGGTCGACAGCGACAGGTCCGCGTACTCCCAGTCGGTGTAGGAGAGGCCGTGGCCGAACTCGAACTGGACCATCTGATCGCCCGCACTGTCGGGATGGCGCGGCGGATACTCGTCGTAGATCTGGGGGACGTGCCCGACGTGGGACTCCCACGTGAACGGAAGCTTCCCGGAGGGGTTGTAGTCGCCAAAGAGCGTGTCGGCGATCGCGACGCCGGCATCGCTGCCCGGTTGGCCGGCGAAGAGCACGGCATCGAGGTGCTCGAACGTCTCCGCCGTGCCGCGCGGGCTTCCGGCGAGGATCACACCGACGAGCGGGACGTCGTCGCCGGTCTCGCTATCGACGAGTTCGACGAGTTCCCGCTGGGCCTCGAGGAAGCGCATCTTGTCCCGGTCGCCGAAGCCCTCGTTGTGCGTTCCCTCGCCGAGGACGACGACGACGGCGTCGGAGCCAGGTGCGGCCTCGCGGACCGCCGCCGCCTGCTCGTCGGTGACATCGAAGAAGCCGTTATCGAAGTTCTCGTAGAGGCTCTCGTAGGCCGCGGGCTCGTACTCCGTCGGGACGTGTGTGAGCCCGTCGCCGAGCCGCGCTGCCAGTTCGCCCTCGATCGTGTTCTGGCGCGGTCGCGGGCCGTCCTCGGTCAGGTTCCCGTCCTCGATCCCCTGCCAGCCGAGCGTCCAGCCGCCGTGTTGCATCAGGAACCGGTTTTCCATCCCTTCGTGGACGCCGGGCCCGGTCAGCAGCAGGTCGTCGACGCCCTCGAGCGGGAGCGTGTCGTCCTCGTTTTGCAGCAGGACCAGCGACTCCTTGGCGAGTTGCTCGGAGACATCGGCAGCGCCGCCGACGATGTCGCCGATCTCGTCTTCCGGCGCGAGCGGGTCCGCGAACAGCCCGAGGTCGGCCTTGAGCTCGAGGATGCGACGGACCGACTCGTCGATGCGTGCCTCGGAGAGGTCGCCGCTCTCGACGAGGTCGATCACGGTGTCGATGAAGTCGGTCGGCGCCGTCTCGCCGCCGCACATGTGCATATCGACGCCGGCTTCGATACCCTGCCGGACCGACTCGCGCCAGCCGGCGTCGGTCTCGGGCAGGTACTCGTGGTTGGAGAGCATCCGCTCGAAGTCGTCCCAGTCGGTCAGGACCACGCCATCGAAGTCGAATCGGTCCCGCAGGACCGTCGTCAGCAGCCACGAGGAGGCGTGGGCCGGCTTCCCGTTGACCGCGCCGCTGTTGACCATCACCGTCTTGGCTTCCTCGAGCCCGCGCCGGTAGGGCTCGAACTGGCGGGTCCGCAGGTCCCGCATCGAGGTCCGTGCGTGGGTCCGGTCGGAACCGGTGTTCGGGGTGCCGTAGCCGGCGAAGTGCTTGACCGTCGCGGCGACCCGGCCGTTGGCCTCGAACCCGCGGGCGCGAGCCTTCCCCATCTCGCCGAGCAACATCGCGTCCTCGCTGTGGCCCTCGAAGTAGCGGCCCCAGCGCATGTCCCGCAGGACGTCCAGCGTCGGCCCGAAATTCCAGTGGCCGCCGATCGCCGCGACGGAGTCGCCGGTGTGGGTCGCCGCCGCCTCGACGAGATCGATGTCGCGCGTCGCGCCCATGTTGAGTCGCTGCGGGAAGCTCGTACACCCCTCGAGCAGGCAGTTCCCGTGGAGCGCGTCACAGCCCCAGACGAACGGGATCGCCGGCTCGTTGACCGTGAGGTTGTACTCCTGGAGGCCGTTGAGTCCCTCGACGAACTCCTCGCCGTCGAACGTCGGTCCCGTCGCGCCGCCGTTGAGGATCGAACCGACGTGGAGCTCCGAGAATAGCTCGCCGACCGTGTCCACGTCGTCGTGATCGTTGAACGCGGTGTCGGGGCCGAACCCCTCGCCGAGATCGTCGATCGCGACCTGGGTCATCTGGCCGACCTTCTGCTCGAGGGTCATCGCCTTGATCGCGTCCTCGAGACGCTTCGATCGCTTCCCGTCGCCGGCCGCCGCACTGGTGGCTCCGAGCCCGGCCGCGGCCGTCGCCGCACCGGTTGCCTTCATGAACGTCCTGCGCGATTCGTCGACGCCATCGTGATCGTTTCCGTTTGGCATGCAACTCTCTGCCATAACTCGATACTGCATAAATAATTCCTAGCTATCTAGCGGATAACACGTAGCTATGTCGGACACACTGCGTGTAGCGTTCGAGTAGACTCTCGTATGCAGGGAATACGCCGTCCACGCCGGATCCCGGCGGTACCGTTTCCCCGGCTCGGACCGTAGGCTCACCGGAAACCGATGAGCAACACAGTCCGATTCGACGACGCGGAGAGCGTTCGGCTGTCGAACGTCACCGTGGAAACGCGACCGCCCGACGGACTCGAATTCAGGGTGGAGGGCACTCTGAGAGCGACCGAGACGCTGCTCGGCGAGTTCGCGGGAACGACGTTGAACCCGGTTCGCGTGACCGTACCGGACGGCGACGCGGACTCCGTCGCGCTCGATCTGACCGGCCCGGCAACTCTCAGACTCGAGACCGTCGATGTCGGCGTCGCGACGCCGGACGGGGACGACATCGCGGCCGGGCTCGACGCGCACCGGTCGTCGGCGGACGAGGACCGCGAGCCGATCGAACCGCCGCCCGACGTGCTCTCGTTCACCGTCGAGGGGGAGATCCGGGACGTGCCGTCGGAGACGTTCGCGGCACTTCCGGCGGCCGTCTCGAGCCTCGAGTCGATCACGTTCGCCGTCGAGGACTCGGTTCGAAGCGACGGCGGACGAGCCGACGACGTGGTCCTCGAGTGCACCCTACTCGGCTACGGGATCGTCGTTCGCCGCGACGGCTCGATCGTCGTCGGGAGCGCCGAGAGGCCGGGGAATATCGATCTTCTCTGAGAGCAGTGAGATCGACCCGGCTCGATTGCGAGTCGGGTTACGCCGATCGATCACTCGAGGAGCCTGCCACGGACCGCTCGAGCACGGACACCACAGGGGGTATCCGCCCTATTCGTCCCAATTGATCGCCTCGGTTCGCTCCGCACGGCGGAGGATGAACGGTCCGAGCGAGCCGGTTCGCCCGCGGAGCGTGTCGCTCGACAGCGGGTTGTCCATAGCGGCCGTTCAGTCGTCGGACGAAAAGCCGTTGAGCTTGGAACGGGGGATCGAGCGAACGATCGGATCGACTACTCGAAGCCGCCGCGGTGGACGATCTCCGAGAGCGGCTTACGGTCGCTCGGCTGCTCGCGCTCCCGTAGCTCCTCGGGGAGCGTTTCGGGCGGCGCGCGCTCGCCGATCGCGACCATCGCTTCGACCGCGAACTCCTCGGGGACATCGAGTTCTGCGGCCGCGCGTTCGTAATCGAAGCCGGCCATTCCGTGGACGGCCAGATCGCGGCGTGCGCCCTCGAGCGCGAGGTTCTCCCACGCCGCGCCGGTGTCGAAGGAGTGGACGGGGGCCGGTTCGCCGTTGTGGTCGAACGTCGTCTTCGAGACGATGACGGCGAGCACGGCGGCGTCGCTCGCCCACGCGCGATTGTTCTCGGAGAGCAGATCGAGGAACGCGTCCCACTCCTCGTCCTCGCGGTCGGCGACGAGGAACCGCCAGTGCTGGTTGTTGAACGCGGAGGGTGCCCAGCGGGCGGCCTCGAACAGCGGGAGATACTCGTCCTCCTCGAGCGGCTCGCCGGTCATCGCGCGTGGCGACCATCGGTTGACGAACAGCGGATCGATATCGTGGTCGGGATCGCGGTGCTCGGCGACATCGTCACTGAGTTCGCGTCGGCTCTCGAGAGCGTCTTGCATCTCTCGTTTATTCGGTCTCGGACCACATATATATTATTAGACAGGGAGGATATCAGGTAACACTCGTGTCCGTGTTCTGTTTCTTGATTCAACAGTAAACTTCATCGAAATATGCGTGCGAACATCTCACACGAGATGCGAGCACGTGCCGTCGTCGAAACGGAATACGGGCGTGAAGAGAACGCGGCAGTGATCGCAACCGGCGATTCGCTCGCCGGTCGAACGCAGTGACGCGACGAACCGCGTCAGTCGTCAGTCGTCGGCCGGCGTCGGCGCACCGCGCTCGATATCGATGGTGCCCGCGTCGAGGTCCTCCTCGACGTTACGGGCCGCCTGCACCATATTCGCCATCTTGCCGTAGGCGACCTCGCGGGGCAGCAGCTTCACGCCGCAGTCCGGCGAGACGACGAGCTGTTCCGGCGGGACGACCTCGAGGCCCTTCTTGATGTTTTCCTCGATCTGCTCGACGGACTCGACTTCCGCGACGTGGGCGTCACAGACGCCGAGCGCGAGATCCTTGGTGAACTCGGGGTCCTTGAACACATCGAGCTGGTCGTAGTCGCCGTTCGCGAGTTCGAGGTCGAACTCGTCGACCGGGAACTCGAGGATTTCGGGATAGATACGGGAGTAGTCGCCGTAACAGACGTGGAGACCGATGCGGACCTCCTCGGGGAGGTCGGCGACGATGCGCTCTAGGGCCTCGCCGACGATGGCGTGGTCGTCGGGCGTCGTCGCGAGCGCGGGCTCGTCGATCTGGATGTAGCGCGCGCCGGCGTCGACGAGTTTCTCGATCTCCTCGTTGACGAGGTCGGCGAGCTCGAGGGTGAGTTCGTCGTCGTCCTCGTAGGCCTCGTTAAAGGACCAGTTCGCGAGCGTGTAGGGACCCGTGATCGGGACCTTGACCGGTCGGTCGCTCGCGTCGGCGGTGAACTCGTACTCGTCGACGAGCCAGCTGTCGTCGTACTCGACTTCGCTGACGACGCTCGGCTTGTCGAAGTAGTTGTGTCCCCAGACCTTGACGGGGCCGTTGAACTCGTAGCCCTCGATACGGTGGGCGAAGAACTCGACCATCTCGTTGCGCCGCATCTCGCCGTCGACAACGACGTCGAGGCCGGCGCGCTCGTGCTCGTTCGTGATGAGTCGCGAGGCGTCGTCTTTGGCCTCCTGATAGTCGTCGGCGTCGAACCCGTGATCCTCGTCCTGATAGAGTTCCTTCGCGCGGTTGAGCCACTTGGGCTTGGGGTAGGAGCCGACGACGGTCGTCAGCAGGAAGTGGTCGGAATCGTGCTCGGGCGGTCGGAACTGATCTTTGTTCTCGTTCGTGCTCATGCTGCTGTCACCTCCGCGAGGTCTGCGGCCTCCGCAAGGACCTCGAGTTTCTCCACGTACTTGCCGTAGGGCAGGTAGAACGTCTCGGTGTTCGTCGTCAGGTAGACCGTCTCGAACTCGGTGACGCCGAGTTGGCCTTCGACCCACTCGACCCGGTCGCGGATCGCTTCGGGATCCTCGACGAGCGTGTTCTGGCCGTCCGCGAGGCCCAGCGCGATGTCGTCAGGTGCGCCGTACTCCTGAATGTTGTAGAGGTTGTCGTCCTGATTCGCGACGAAGTCGAAGCCGACCGCGTCGATGTCGGCGTCGAGCAGGTGCGCGTAGACCTTCTCCTCGAGTGCGCCCCAGTAGGGCTGGACGACGACGTCGGCGTCGGTCGCGCCAGCGACCTGATCGATCGCCTCGCTCGCGCGCTCGTCCTGTCCGTCGTCGGGAGCGTTCTCGACCAGCGAGGGCTCGAGCAGGAACAGCGTCTCGTGCTCGGGGAAGGCGTCGACCTCACCCTCGAGGAAGTCGGCAATTGCACCGAGGAAGTCGGCCTCGTCGCCGTACTGTTCGTCAGTCGCGAGGTCCGAAAGCGAGTACGGACCGGGGAGAACTGCCTGCAGGTCGTCGCCGTCGGTCAGTTCCGCGGTCGCCTCGAGTTCGGAGGCGACGTCGCCGGTGGGCTCGAGGTCGTCCTGGACGACCGGCTCTCGGTAGAAGTTGTTGTTGTCGTAGTAGCGGACGATCCCGCGCGTTTCGACGGCGTCGGCGACGGCCAGCGGGTGGGCGAGCATGTCGTCCCAGCGCAGTTGCCCCTCGACGACGCGGTCGAGGCCGGCGTCTTGCTGGACGCCGATCACTTCGTCGCGGGCCTCCTCGTAGGCCGCGGTGATTGCCTCGCCCTCGTCGCCGCTGATGAGGTCGTGTTTCTGGTGTCCTTTCAGGTCTGAAAGGTCGTCTTTCGCCCAGTCCGGGAGCGGATACAGCCCCGGCGTGGTCGAAACGTACTCAGTCATCGTGGTCACGGCTAGGCTATACCGACGCTTAATATTTTCCATATACTGAAATGCGTGTCAGTAATTCCCGCGAGTATGCGGACGGTACAGATCGTAGCCGGTGAGGGAATCTGGCGGCGTTTCCCGACGATCCGTGGCTCAGTCCAGCGCCAGCAGCGCGAACGTCTCGTCTTCGACTTCGGCGACGACGTACAGCGTACCGTCGTCGAGGACCGGACCCAGACCGACCCGACCCGCGAATTTTCGTTCGAATCGGACCGCAGGGCCGCCGTCCGGGCTGTCACCGGGTGTTGGATCGACCGCCCAGAGTCGGTCGCCGCCGACGAACAGCGTGTCGCGACCGTACGCGGGGGCTGTATGTCGCCAGTCGCCGGTGTCGTATTCCCAGCGATGCTCGCCGGATTCGGCGTCGACGGCGTGGAGTCCGCGACCGTTCGCGACGAGGACGAGATCGTCGACGACGCCGATCCCGCGTTCGGCCCAGCCCGTGTCGTCCGTCCAGGTGATCTCCGGGTCCGAAAGTCCGTCGTCCATTAGCGCGTACGTCGTCCCGTTACGACAGGTGACGTAGATCGAGTCCGTATCGGCGCTCGGCGGACACGTCGGCGTCGACGGGAGCTCCCACCGCCGCCAGCCCGTCCCCTCCTCGGAGAACAGGGAGACCTCGCCGGCCTCAGTCGCGACGACGAACCCGTAGCCCTGGAAGACGGCGAGGTGGTCGAGCACCTGTCCGAAGACCTCGCGTTCCCACCGGATCTCGGCGGTCTCGGGATCGAGCGAGACGACGCGTTCGCCCGCGCCACAGACCAACTGGCGTCCCTCGTACGTCGTCGGCGTCGTCACGCTTCCCCGCGTTTCGAACTCCCGATTCCACAGTTCGTCGCCGGTGTCGGCCTCGAGGGCGTAGAGGGTGGTTCCGACGGGGACGTAGACCACGCCGTCGCGAACCAACGGCGCTACCCGGCTGTCCTCGAGGGTCCACAACTCCGTTCCGTCCGCGGCGTCGAAGACCCGCAGTCTTCGGCCGTCGGGGTGATAGACGCGACCGCCAGCGACGACCGGCGCCCGATACCCAAGTTGTGCGACATCGGCCCGCCAGCGCTCGCTGACGCCGTCGACCGGTGCCTGACCGTCGGCGACAGCGCGGGTATTGGCGGCGTTACAGCCGAAACTCGACCAGTCGCCGTCGGCACCGAGAATGTGATCGCCGGGGTCAACCCGCCTCTCGACGCCCGATTCGGGCGGCTCATCGGGCTCTGGATCGGGGCCGAGGGCGGCTGGGAGCTGCGAACAGCCCGCGAGCGTCATGCTCGTAACGGCGGCGCCGACGCTCGTCAGCAGCGTCCGTCGAGTGGAGGGCATTACTCACCGGTTATCAGAGGTTCGAAAAGTACCTTTCCATAACATTATCGCACCGGCTTCTCGTTGAGCCCTCAACGGAACAACTCGAGCACCGTCAGCGTCTCGAAGGGGAACGACTCGTCGGCGACGGCGACAGCGCTGAACCCGTGTTTGCCGGCCTCTTCGACCACCTCGTCGACGCCGGTGAGACTGCTCACGAGCAGGTAGACGACGCCGTCGGGGGCGAGCACGCGACCGACGTGCTCGAGGAACGGATCGATGACGGCTCGGCCGTCCTCGCCGCCCGACAGGGCGCGTTCCATCCAGTCGTCCCACTCGTTTTCGGGATCGGTCGGCAGGTACGGCGGGTTGAACGCGACCGCGTCGAAGGACCCGTCCCGAAACGGCGAGACGAGATCCGCTCGCACCGCCTCGACGCCCTCGGTGCGGGCTTGGCGCACGGCGTGTGGGTTCAGATCCGATGCGACGACGCGAGCGCCCGTCTCGTCGGCGATTTGTTTGGCGACGTAGCCCGAACCCGTGCCGACCTCGAGGACGACCTCGCTCCCCTCGAGTCGGTCACAGGCCGCCTCGGCCAGCAGGTGAGAGTCCTCGGCGGGTTGGTACACGTCCGGTTCCTCGTCGCGTCGGTCCTCGAGTGTCATCTATCGATCCTCCGGTGTCGTCATGCGGTGTTCGCGCGATTCGCCGTCGCCGGATTCCCCGGCCGGCGTCGCTTCGCCGTCGTCGGCGATCCGAAAGCCGCCGGTCTCGGCCCGTCCGGACAGTTCGCGCTGCGGGTACGGGATCTTGATTCCCTCGTCCTCGAAGGCCGCCTTGACGGCGCTGATCGCGGCGGTTCGAGCCGTCCAGTAGCGTCTGGCGCTCGGCTTGTCGATCCAGAAGCGCGCGCCGAGTATCACCGACGAGTCGCCGAAGGACTTGGCAACGATCTGCGGCGACGGCGCGGCCAGTGCCTCGTCGATATCTTCGATCGCGGTCTTCGCGAGGTCCGCGGCACGGTCGATATCGGTCGCATAGTCCACGCCGACCTCGACCTCGAGTCGCAGTCGCCCCCGCTTCGAGCGGTTGGTCACCATGCTCGAGGCGATGACGTCGTTGGGGATCATGACGTACTCGCCGTCGAACGACCGGACGCGAGTGTTGACGATCGAGATGTCGGTGACGATTCCCTCGTTGTCGTCGACCGCGATCCAGTCGCCGATCTCGAACGGCCGGGCGAACATCAGGACGAAGCCGGCGAGCATCGTCCCGAGGGTCTGCCGAGCGGCCATCCCCAGGACGATCCCGAGGAAGCCGGCCCCGACGAGCAGGCTCCCGAGGTCCTCGATCCAGATGCCGAGCACGACGACCAGCGAGACGGACCAGATGATCACCTGCGAGAGGCGGTGGGTGACCTTCCGCTGGTGGGCCGTCACGGCCGAGGACGAGCCGAACACCTCCTCGATCACCCGGCGGACGAACCGGGTGACGATGACCGTCACGACGAGCAGGAGAAACGAGAAGATCGCGCGTGCGACGCCGTCGCCGCCGAGCCCGAAGTCGTTGTAGAGCCGGCTCAGTTCCGCCGTCTGGCCCCAGACGCCGAGTACGATACTGAGGCTCATCCCACAGGTTGCGATGAGCAGGGCCATGGAAGCGATATCGGCGTACAGCGGCCGCGCCCGCTCGGCGACCCACGCGTGGAGCCGCCGGTAGGCGAGGAGGACGCCGACGACGAGTCCGAGCGCCACGATCGACACCGCGAGTTTCAGCGGCGTCGTCGGAAACACCGCCGAGAGCCGGTCGAACTCCGTCAGTAGTTCGGACATGCGTTCGTCTCTCAAACCCGTCGGTCGCGTAGCTTTGAGTATCCGTTGGTCGGACTGTTCCCATCGACCCTCGACCGCGACTCGAGCCGAACGGGCCCCGCGAGCCGGGCCTCGAGATTACTCGTCGATCGGGCCACCAACATCCCTCGCGAGTTGGGCGAGCGCGGCGAACTCGGAGGGTGCCATCGCGCCGGCCCGCTTTCGGAGCACGTCCTCGTCGGCCGCGTCGACGACCGCCTCGGGTTCGGCGAGTCCGGAGATGTGAGCCGTGTTCCGGATCCCGTTCCGGATCGTCTTCCGGCGCTGGGTGAACAGCGCCTTGACGAACCGCAGGAAAAAGTCCTCGTTGTCGACCTCGTAGTCGGGCTCGCGCGGGATCGCACGAACCACCGCGCTCTGTACCGCCGGCGGCGGCGAGAACGCCTCCTTCGGGATCGACTCGACGAGTTCGACATCAGCGTAGTGCTGGCTCGAGACCGAGAGCCGGCCGTACTCCGACGTGTTCGGCTCGGCGACCATCCGTTCAGCGAACTCCTGTTGAAACATCAAGACGAGCGGCTTCTTCTCGGGAAAGAGCCGAAAGGCGATCTCGCTCGAGACGCCGTAGGGGAGATTCGAGACCGACGCCGTGAAGTCGGGTAATTCGACCTTGAGTGCGTCGCCCTGAACGACGGTCAACTCGCCGGCGTCGATCTCGTCGGCGAACTCCTCGCGCAGAAATGCGGCGAGTTCGCGATCGCGTTCGACTACCGTCACCTCGTCGCCGACCGCGAGCAGCCGGTCAGTCAGCGCGCCCGTTCCGCCACCGATCTCGAGGATATGGCTCGTGTCGGCGTCGGTTTCAGTCAGGTAGGTCGGCAACCGGTCCAGCACGCGGTCGTCGACGAGGAAGTGCTGGTCGCGGTCCGGATCGCCGCGGACGCCCGCCCGGGCGATCAGTCCGTCTGGATCTCTCATTGCCGGCGCTACGGCCGGGGCCGGTGTAAACGCACCGTCTCACGGCCGGTTTTGTGTCTCGGATTCGCTCCCCACAATCGCTCGCGAACGGGCACTTGAGGGTTGATCGGAGAGGGAACGGAAGGAAACAGAACGGCGTCGTCCGCGACATCGCATCGCGGGTCGCTTCGATTCGGAGAACGGAGCCGGGTCGCTCGCTACTGGTTCTGTTCCTGTTCGCGCCGCCCCACGAACGTCTGGTATTTGAGATCGTCGTCGCGGAGCTCCTCGAGGATGCGCTCGACGAGGATCTCGTCGGGGTCGTGCAGGCCGGAGACGCGCTCGGACAGTTCCTCGAAGCTCTCGAAGGGCTTGCGCTTTCGCTCGTCGAGAATCCCGTTGCGGAGCTTCTTCCCGATGCCCGGCAGCAGGTTCAGCTGGTGGAGCCGCAACGTGATCGGCTGGGCGTCGTTGTAGAAGTCGACGAACCGCTCTTCGTTCTCCTCGACGAGATCAGCGACGACGTACTCGAGTTCGGATTGGGCACCCGAGGAGAGATCCTCGTACTCCACTCGGTGACATTCGGTGACAATGTCCCGTTCGGCTGGCGGTTCGACGATGACTTCGCTCCCGATGGTCAGGCGCTCGTCCTCGTCGAAGGCGACTTGATAGAGCTGAAAGTCCTCGATACCGACGGCGTAGCCTGCCGGCGACTTCGCGTACTGCGGTCGGCCGTCGTCCGACAGCCCGTGTGCGAGGTAATCCAACACGACCGCACGACGAACGTCCAGCTCATCGCGATCAGCTTCGCTCATTGGTTTACAGTACGGCCACGCCGTACTTAAAGAGTCGGCCCGCTTGCAGGAGACTGCGTGTGACTGCCACCGGGGGCGTTACCATCGCGTTCGGTCCGCGGTTCGATATCGGCGTCGTCAGTCACCGACACCAACCAGAACGAACGCACCGCTACCTGCCAGTCGGTGGCGGTCACGGACAAATCGAAACCGGCCCGGGTACGCGGCCTCGAGCGCCGATGCTGGTCGGGTATCGGCGAGCGACGAAGCCACCTCCGAACGCCACGAAGGGACCGCGTTCAGGCGTACTGTGCGACGATATTGAGAATTTCGTCGAGTTCGTCCCCCGACAGCGAGTACCGCTGCTGTGCGTACACCGACCGGAGTTCGTCCCGGTCTTGCGGCAGGAGGTTGGCGATCTTGTAGGCCGTCGGCTCGTCAACCTTCTCGATGGTCTGCAGGTCGTCGACCAGCGACTGGGCCTCCTCGGGCTCGAGGACCGCAAATCGGTTCGCGTGTTCGATCGCTCGCGCGAGCTCGTAGCGCAGCTCGCGATCCTCGTCCATCGCGCGTTCGGCTTCGATGTCGGCGAGCAGCTCCTTCGTCTCCGAGACCGTCAGGAACTCCTCGTCGACGATCTCTTTGAAGATCGTCATCCCTGATCAGATCCGGTTCTTTTCCTGATTCTGTGCGCGCATGTGGGCCGCGGTCACGAGCAGGGTCTTGTCCTTACCGCCGTCGTTGATCTCGACTTTGAAGGCGCTGCCCTGTTTCCCGACGACTTCGCCGGTGTGACCGTCGAATCGCGGGTGGAAGCGACCGTCCGGAACACTTGGGTCGATCTTCAGGTGGACTTTCTCACCCTCCTCGTACTCCTGAATCGCACGCTGTGGCGGCGAGGTACCGCGGTCTCGAGGATCGTTCGCGAGCTTTCTCCGGGTTCCCTGACGAGGGCCATTAGATTTCGGCATAGTCGTACGACCGCTTTGTCCGGTGACGGTTATAAAACACACGTATTCCCACGCACCTTTTTTCACGGGGTCCTCGGTCAGCATAGCTGACCTCGAACCCCGTCAAAAAATCTGCTCCAAAAAAGGCCGCGCTCGCTCCGCTCGCGCGGTACGACTCCCTCTCCACCGCCCTACACCCATTCTCCACCTCCCGCCGCAACAATGATCCGGCCGCGCGGCACTCATACGAGTATGGACGAAGATGCAGACCGCCGGATCGAGACTCGCTCGATTCACGCTGGCCAGGAACCGGACGAGGAGACTGGCGCACTGATGACCCCGATTCACGCCAATTCCACCTACAAGCAGGACGCGCCGGGCGACCACCGCGGCTACGAGTACTCGCGGACCGGGAATCCCACGCGCACCGATCTCGAGGCGAACCTCGCGAGTCTGGAGAACGCCGAGTACGGCCGTGCGTTCGCCAGCGGAATGGCCTCGATCAACACCGTCCTCAATCTGCTCGAGGCCGGCGACCACGTCGTCACCGGCAACGACGTCTACGGCGGGACCCACCGCATCTTCACGCAGGTCTACGAGGACTACGACCTCGAGTTCTCGTTCGTCGATATGACCGACCTCGACGAACTCGAGGCCGCGTTCCGCGATGAGACCGCGCTGCTCTGGCTCGAGACGCCGACGAACCCGCTCATGTCGATCGTCGACATCGCGGGTGCGGCCGAGATCGCTCACGCCCACGACGCGCTCTGTGCGATCGACAACACGTTCGCGACGCCGTACCTCCAGCGGCCGCTCGATCTGGGTGCCGACATCGTCTCGCACTCGCTGACCAAGTACCTCGGCGGCCACTCCGACGCCGTCGGCGGCGCACTGCTAACGAACGACGAGGAACTCGACGAGCGACTCGGCTTCTATCAGAACTCCGTCGGGGCGACGCCCGGTCCCTTCGAGTCCTTCCTCGTCCTCCGGGGCACCAAGACGCTGCCCGTCCGCATGGACCGCCACTGCGAGAACGCCCGCGCGATCGCCGATGTCCTCGACGACCACCCCGATGTCGACCGCGTCTACTACCCCGGCCTCGAGTCCCATCCCGGCCACGAGATCGCCGCCGAGCAAATGGACGACTTCGGCGGCATGCTGAGTTTCGAACTCGACGCGAGCTTAGAAGAGGCGAGCGAGGTCGTCTCGAACACCGAGATATTCACTCTCGCGGAGAGCCTGGGCGGCGTCGAGAGCCTGATCGAACAGCCCGCCCCGATGACCCACGCCGCGATTCCCCGCGAGGAACGCATCGAAGCCGGGCTCTCGGATAGCCTGATCCGCGTCTCGGTAGGGATCGAACACGCCGACGACCTGATCGCCGACCTCGAGGGAGCCATCGACGGCGTTCTCTCCTGAGTCGTCGAATCCGGTGTTTCGAACACTCGAGTCGCGTCGCCCGTGAGGGCTACGCCTTTGGGGTCGGCCCGCCAATCGGCCCGCATG
The DNA here is from genome assembly GCF_005576615.1 of Natrinema versiforme. Taxonomy (NCBI): domain Archaea; kingdom Methanobacteriati; phylum Methanobacteriota; class Halobacteria; order Halobacteriales; family Natrialbaceae; genus Natrinema; species Natrinema versiforme. Next base: position 1,531,569 of record NZ_CP040330.1, on the reverse strand, counting down.
ACTGATCGCGACGATCCCGGCGTGTACGCACTGCCACTGACCCTCGAGTACGGCGGCGACGAACGGACGTTCACCCCGACGGCGGTCGAGACGGCCCGCGGACTGGTGTTGCTCGACGCCGGCCCCGCCGGCGCGGTCGGCCAGATCGAGACTCATCTGGCCGGAATGGGGTTCGAACTCGCGGACATCTGGCTCGTCGTCCTGACCCACCACGACGCGGACCACGCGGGCGGGCTCGCGGAACTGCTCGAGCGAGTCGACGCGATCGTCGCGACCCACCGCGACGAAGCGCCGTACGTCTCGGGCGAGCAGGAGCCGATCAAGGGGTCGGACGGCGGCGACCGGTATCCGCCCGTCGACATCGATATCGAACTGACCGACGGTGTCCGATTGCCGACTCTCGCGGGGCCAATGGAAGTCATCGCCACGCCCGGCCATGCGCCCGGACATCTCTCGTTGTACTTCCCGACGGGGAACCTGCTCGTGGCCGGCGACGCGCTGGTCGCGGACGGCGACGAGCCCCTCGCCGGTCCGAAACCGCGGTTCACGCCCGATATGGACCGCGCGATCGAGTCCGTCGGGGCGCTGGCGGATCTCGAGGTCGACCACACCGTGTGCTATCACGGCGGGTACGTCGATCGAGGGACCGAACGGATTCAGGAGATCTACGAGCAGGGAAGGGAGTGAGTGCGAACGCCGACGAACAGAAGCGGAATTCTCATCGGTATCCAACCCCAATCGGCGCGTAATGCGACTCGAACTCCGCGTCTGTCAGCACTGTCTCGACGGCGACCACGGCAACGAAAAGCGGACCGCCCTCCTCAACGACATGGTCGACTGCGCCGAACAGATCCAGGAGTACAAGGAGGTTATCGACCTCGACGAAGTCCACATCCGCAAGGTCAGGGACGACGAGCCGGGGAAGCCGGCGGCGCTGCCGGTCGTCTCGGCGACGATTCAGAACGATCAGGTCGTCCTGAACGACACGCAACTCGTCGCGGAGGGCCAAGACGGAAACATGCTGGTCTATACCAGCCCCGACGACGTGCTGACGGTCCTCGCCGGAAACCTCGACGAGATCAGCAAGGCCGTCACCGCAGACGTGACCGTCGATCTCTCCCCGATCAGCGCGGAGATCGTCTCACAGGCCGACCTCGGTGCGAACCGCGAGCAAGAACAGTAGCGACTCGAGTCTCTCTCGTCGGCCCGACCGCTCGAGACGAAAACGCGCGGCTCACGAACGGAATTATTCGAAACGGCGAAAAACGAACGCCGTGCGTTAGATGCGGCCGACGTTCTCGACGCCGACGCTTTCGACGCCCTCAACGTCACCGAAGCTCTCCTCGACGGCTTCCGTGCCGCCCGAACCGTCGGGGACGATCACGGTCGGGTAGAGCGCGACGAGACCGAACGCGACCTCTTCGCGTTCGACGCCGTTGATCTTCGCGCCCTCGGGGAGGGTGCTCTCGAGGCGCTCTTGGAGCGCGTCGAGGTCGATTTCGGGGCTGTCCGGCATGACCTTGATTTTGGCAGCGACTTTACCCATTGTGAAACCTTATGGTCCGGTGAATCCGCAGTCGGGGCACTCGTAGAGGTTGCTCTGCTTGCGACACTTGGCACAGCGGTAGATCTGCTGGCCGCAGTCGGGACACTTGAACGCGGCTGCGTTGGTACCCGCGATGTTGAGCCCACAGGAGACGCAGGAACGCGTCTCTCGGTCGTCGGTCGTACTCATACCCCTTCTTTCCCGCCCGCCGTTTTTAAACTACTCGATAGCAGAATGCTACGCGTCATCGTCTCCCGTCGCCATCGTTCCGCCGGTGTCCCGGCACACTCGAGTCGTCCACGGCGAGAGACCACCGTTGGCGCGTCGGCTCGCCGAAAGCCGGTGGCTGTGTCCTCTCGTCTGCGCGTTTTCCGACTCAGAAAACGCGCTGGCGATTACTTTATACCCCGGCTCGAAGCAGTGAGTGAGGTTCGGTTGCAGACGCGACTGGACCTCTGCCTCTGACACTTCTGCCGACCGAAACCAAGCAAGGAGCCACACGAATAGCGTGATCGCTCGGATCCCGAACGCGCTCCGCCGCCCGAAACTCAACATTCAACACCGTCCCCGCCCTAGCTCGAGTGAATGCGCCTCGGCGACTATATCGAGGACTTAGAGCCCGATGAGGAGGCCGAACGTCGCCGCCTCGCCAAGGAGAAGTCCTACGCGATCACGGATCACCTAGAGGAGTTCGAACGGAAGTTCGACGACGCCCTGAGCGGCGACACGCTCGTCGGCTCGACCTCGCCGTCGATCTTCGTCGGCCGGTCGAACTACCCGGACATTCCCGTCGGACTGCTCTCGCCGGTCGGCGACGAGGACGACGCCGCGGAGTACGTCACCGACGGCGACTGGTACCAGCAGGGCTATGCCATCGACGACGTGCTCCAGCGCCGGACCGGGCTCCTGAACTCGAGCAAGCGCGCGAACGTCGACTCCCCGAGCATCGCGAGCCGGATGACCCCCTCGGTCGACGACGTCTGGGACGGCTTCGTCGGCGTCCAACGGGAGGTCGCCATCGCCGACCGGCCGGTCGACCTCGAGATCGGACTGGACGACAAGCCCGACCTCGGCCTCGACGCGGGAACCGACGTAGCGACGCCGCGCGGGCCCCGGGCCAACGCGACCAACGCCGAACTGCGGGAGAACCCCTACGTCCCCAAACCGGTCAAGAAGACCCTCGAGGACGACGACTGGCAGGCACAGGGCGCGATGACCTACCTCTACCGGCGCGGGTTCGACGTCTACGAGATCAATTCGATTCTCTCCGCAGGCGCGCTGGGGCAGACGAAACAGCGCCGACTGGTTCCCACGCGCTGGTCGATCACGGCCGTCGACGACACCGTGGGGCAGTACCTGCGCGGGCGCATCCGCAACGCGCCCAGCATCGACGAGGTGCAGGTCTGGGCGAACGAGTACGTCGGCAACCGCTACTGGGTCGTGCTCGCGCCCGGCAACTGGGAGTTCGAACTCGTCGAGATGAAGGCGCCGGGCAGCATCTGGAACCCCGACCCGCACGACGACATCTGGCTCGCCAGCGCCTCGGAGGGCTACGAGGGGCGCTCGAGCTACGTCGAGGAAACCGCGGGGGCCTACTACGCCGCCCGACTGGGCGTCTTGGAGTACCTCGAGTCGATCGGCCGGCAGGCGAAGTGTCTCGTTTTGCGGGAGGTCTCCGACGACTACTGGGCACCCGTCGGCGTCTGGCAGGTCCGCGAGAGCGTCCGGAACGCCTTCGAGGGAGAGTACGGCGAGGCGGAGACGTTCCACGAGGCGGTTTCGGAGGTCGCGACCCGACTGCCGGTTTCCTACGCGCGATTACGGCGGAAATCGGAACTCGCGGCCGGACTGCAGGCCAACCTGAGCGCGTTCTCGAGCTCGGAGTGAGCCCGTCGGCCGTTATTTTCGCCGCTGTCCACCGAATTCGACCAGCGAGCCGACCGCCGAGAGACTGTTCACTCAGCGGTAATGTGACCACTGCTATCGCGAAACATACCTTCGGGTAATAAACCGCTCACCTTTTATTCCCCAAGTGCATACCACAGCCGATGTCAGCCGACTTTACACCGACGACGATCGACGACCTCGAGCCCGAACGGCGGCCGTCGTTCGCTCTCGCGCTCGTTCCGGTGTTCGCGGTCGTCGCCTTCCTCGGCGTCGGATCGGCCGTCCTCGGCCTCGATCCGCACGTCCCGCTGCTCTGGAGTATTGTCTTCGTCGGCGCGTTCGGTCGCTATCTGGGATACAGTTGGCCCGAACTCTCCGACGGAATCTCGAACGGCCTTCTGATGGGGATACAGGCGCTGTTGATCATCTTTACGATCTACGCACTGATCGCCACGTGGGTCGACGCCGGCACGATCCCGGCGATGATGTACTACGGCCTCGAGTTGCTGACGCCGACGGTGTTCCTGCCCGTCGCCGCGATCTTGGCAGCCGTCGTCGCGTTCTCGATCGGCTCCTCGTGGACGACGGTCGGGACGCTGGGCGTCGCGTTCGTCGGGATCGGTGCGGGGCTCGGGGTCTCCGGGCCGCTGACCGTCGGTGCGGTCATCTCGGGAGCCTACGCGGGCGACAAGCAGTCCCCGCTGTCGGACACGACCAATCTCGCGGCCGGCGTGACGAACACGCCGCTGTACGACCACATCCGCCGGATGCGAACGGGGACGGCCATCGCGTTCGGACTCTCAGTGTTAGGATTCGCCGCGTTCGGCCTGCAGGCAGGCGGTGAGATTCCGGCCGGCCGCATCGTCGAGATCCAGACCGCGCTCGCGGGCACGTACGACCTCTCCGTGCTCGTCTTCCTGCCGCTCGTGGTCACCTTCGGTCTCGCGCTCTACGGCTACCCCGCGCTCCCCACGCTCGTCGCCGGCGTCTTCGCCGGCGTCTTCACCACGATTCTGGTCCAAGGGACCGGCTTCGTCGCCGCGTGGGGAGTCTTCATGAGCGGCACCGAGCCCCAGACCGGGACCGACCTCGTGAACGAACTCCTCGCGACCGGCGGCCTCACCGGCTCCGCGTGGACGATCACCGTCGTCGTCGCCGCGCTCTCGCTCGGCGGTCTCCTCGAGCACACCGGCGTGCTGGCCGTCCTCGCTCACCGCCTCTCGCAGGGCGTGGGCAGTTCCGGCGGCCTGATCGCCGGCACCGGGCTCTCGGCGATCCTGATCAACGCGCTCACCGCCCAGCAGTACATGAGCATCGTCCTCCCGGGGCTGACGCTGCGAAACCTCTACGACGAGTTCGGCCTCGACAGCGAGGAACTCTCCCGGGCCGTCGAAGCCGCCGGGACCCCCACCGGCGCGCTCATTCCGTGGCACGCCGGCGGCGTCTTCATGGCCTCGGCAACCGGCGTCCCCACCCTCGAGTACGCGCCGTTCTACCTGTTCGGATTCCTCTCGCCGGCCGTCCTATTCCTGATGGCGCTGACCGGTCGCGGGATTCCGACGGTTAACCGGGCCGAGCGGGCCCATACCGCGGACTGAGCGGCGTATAGACCATCGAATACACTACTGTTTTGCTTCCACGAAGGATTGCTCTCGATCGGGTCCGGTCGCGGAGTCGGTGTCGTCCGAATCGGCCCGCTCGAGCCGATGGGCGACGGTCACGCAGGCTTTGAACGCCGCGAGTATCATGGGGCCGACGAAGAGCCCGACGACACCGAAGAGGTAGATGCCGCCGACGACGCCCACCAGTGCGGTCGCCGGATGCAAACTCGAGCCGCGGTCGACGAGGTACGCGCGCAGGTAGCTGTCCGTAACGGCGAGCACGGCGACGCCGTACCCCAAGAGGACAGCGGCGCGTGCGGGACCGCTCGAGGCCGCGTGGGCGACCGTGACCGGACCCCAGACGAGCCAGACGCCGATCGTCGGGAGAAACGAGGCGAGAACGAGGATCACTCCCAGCGTGGTCGCGTACGGCACGCCGAGGATTGCGAGCCCCAGCCCGCCGAGTATCCCCTGTACGACCGCGACGAGGACGTGACTGCGGAGGACCGCCCACGTGACGTCGTGGACGTCCGCGAACAGTTCGTCGAGCACTCGCGTCTCGAGCGGCGCGGTCTCGCGGAGCCAGTCGAGGAAGGCCGCGCCGTCGACCAGCAGGTAGTACACCAGGAAGACGAGGACGACCAGTCCGACCGCCACGTCGATCCCCGTCGTCACGATATCGATCAGTCGAGTCAGCGTCACCTCCGCGGCACCCGCAAAGGATTCCTCGAGTTCCGATCGCACGGCGGACTCGAGTGCGGTGACCGTCCCGTCGGCCAGTCCGAGGTCGTCCCGGGCGACTTCGCGGCCGTACTCGACGATCCGGTCGGCCTCGAGCGACTCGAGGGTCGACAGGGCGGTCCGGAGAACGACCAGCGAAACGAGGAGCAGCGGAACGACACCGGCCACGACGGCGACGCCGGTGAGCGCGAGGCCGGCGAGTCGCGGACCGACGCGCGGTTCCAGTCGCTGGTAGGCCGGGCGGAGAACGACCGCGAGCAGACAGGCCGCCAGCACGTACTCCACGAGGGGGAGGACCAGCAGGGCAGCAAGTCCGCAGAGGGCGGCGACGAGGAGGGCGAAAAACGCCGTTCGGGCGTCCATATTTCATCCTCTTGAACAGAAAACATAAATGTTGGCGTTTGTGACTGTACGGTTCGACAAGGAGAACCCGATCGGGACGGAATCGTCGCGCTCGGGACGCCGATTCCGCGAGGAGGAGACGAGACGGTTGTGGCCGGTTCTAAAGGTTCGCGTAGGCCTCGTCGACCATCTCGCTGGTCGTGTCGACGATCTCTTGCCAGTTCTCGTCGTCGGGAGCGATGCCGAGCAGCCGCGCGATCTTCATGATCGAGACGTGGTAGACGACCTGCCGACCCGGCTCTTCCTCCCAGACGACGACGTTACAGGGGAACAGCGCCCCCATCTGCTCGGTCACGTCCAGTACCCGATCCGCCATCTCGGGGTTACAGGCCCCGAGCACGTAGTAGGGATCGCGGTCCGCGTCGACCTTTTCGTTGAGCAGTTCCGAGGGCGAGAACTCGGCCGGGACGCCAAAGCCCGCCTCGGTGAACACCTCGCGGGTGTGCTCGATGGCCTCCTCGTGGTCCATCTCGAGTACCGCGCGGTGCTCGCCGTAGTCCGCCGGATCGATCTGCGTCGGGTCGATGGGAAGTGCCATACGCGACGGTTGGTCGTCCCGGCCCTTAATCGGTCCCGTCGTCCGACCAGGTGGGCGGCGACCGCCGCGACCCCGCTACAGCGGGATCGGCAGCCACTCGAGGAATCGCACGAGGAACGTCGGATCGAACAGCGGCTCGTGCAGGACGAGCCAGTCGAGCAGGACGAGGCCGCCGCCGTGGGCGACGACCGACGGGAGAATCGAGTTCGACTTGTAGTCGACGGCACCGAACAGGACGTCCGTCGGCCCCGACAGCAGGAACTCGATGGGCGGTTTCGAGGCGTGGTGGAACATGTAGACGACGGGGCTGATGAAGACGGCGACGAACCCGATCTCCTTGACGCCGACACAGAGCAGGCCGCGGTAGTAGGTCTCGGCGGCCAGCGCGAGGACGAAGAGTTTGATCGCGTGCGGGATGAACGCCGCCGGTGCGGCCGAGGTCTCCCAGATCGGGTAGAACGCCCGGATCGTCGGCAGCGTCGATCCGACGACGTAGAACGGGGCGACGAACAGCGCGAGGAGGACCGTATTGCGGATCGCGACGCGATCGATGCGCCAGCCGATGCGGTTCCCGTGGGCGAGCCCGAGCGCGAGCGGGCCTCCGATCAGGAGGATAGCGTCGACGACGACCCGCTGGTCGAGGTCACTGGGGACCAACCGCATCCACAGCAGCGTCACCACGGCACCGACCAGTAACGCCTTCTGGACCCAAGAAAAGGACATGTACTCACGGAGCCAGTGATCGTCGCGTCGCCCCGACTGTGACGCCACGGTGTTACTCGTCCGCAGTCGGAACCGGCCCGGTCCCGATCACGTCTCGAACGTGCCCCTCGAACTCCTGATGGCGCTGGAAGTACGTCTCGTCGACCGACTCAAGCACGGTCGACAGTTCGCGGGGACCGTCCGGCGTTCGGATGACGGCATCGCCCTCGAGCCGATCGACTTCGCTCTTTTCCTTCGGCCACGCAAGTCGCGAACTGACGCGGGCGAGCGGCGCGCCCTCGACCGGGGTACCCTCTCCGAGTGAGACTGCTGGCTCGGCGTCTTCGTCCTCGTCGCTCATAGGCCGTCGTTTGCGAGCGCGGTGATTCAAGCTTTCGTTTCCGCGGGTCGCGCTCGGGTCCCGCCGCCGGACGACCTCTCCGACAACCGAGGTGTGTCTGACGTATCGTTTTGTGATGGGCCGTCGAACGACTGCCTATGACAAGCCTGACGGAGGCCTACGATGGGACCGCACCGGGGGTGACGAGTCGCCGACTGTACGCGGGGACGGCGCTCGTGGTGCTCGGTGCACTTCTGGCCGTCGTGGCCGTACTCGTGGCGACGACCGACCTCTTCGGCGGGTACGCGGTCGAGCTCTCCGAGGGGATGGCCGCGCAGTTCGCGACCGTCCGCGCCGCGGGCGTACTGGCCGGGCTCAGCGTCCCGACCGCTCTCGTCGGCGTCTTCGTCGTATTACCGGCCAGTCGACGCGTCCAAGCCACGGCCGCGATCAGCGCGAGCCTCTGTCTGCTCGGCGTCGCACTCTTCTGGCACGCCTACCCCCAACACTGGCGCTACGGCGGCAACCAACTCACGCTCGAGGTCTCGGCCATCTACCTGCTCGGGCTCCTGCCGGCGATCTGGTGTCTGTTCAGCGCCGTCGCCACCTTCAAAATGCGCAACGATCCCGGCGGCAACCTCCAGATGAACGTCACCCGCCACAACAAGACCGTCGTCGAGGTCGACGACTCGAGCGACGCGGGCGGGTTGGGCGGCATCGGCTTCCTCGGCGGCACGCCGGACGGAGACGTCGACACGCAGACTAACGCGGACGCCGACGGAGACGTGTCCGGGTCCAAGCGAGCATCGTTCTCGTACGACGAGGGGTCCGCCGGCCGCTCGTCGCGATCGGCGACCGGCTCCGGTACCGGATCGACTCCCGGCCGGACCGTCGGCGCTGCGACCAGCGACGGCGGCTCCGCGGCCTCGGATATCTCCTCGCCGCTCGAGGCGGGCGACGGTCGCGATGCGGAAATCGTCGAGTCGTCGACCGAGACGCCGGCCGAACCGACGGATCGCTACTGCGGGAACTGCGAGCACTTCGAGTACGTCCGCTCGTCGGAGGGAATGGTTCCCTACTGTGCCCGCCACGAAACGGCGATGGACGACATGGACGCCTGCGACGAGTGGTCGCCGAACCGACGATAAGTGAGAGCGACCGGTGTATTTCGACCCGTCACGGACCAGATTAGGCGATTTTCACGTGGACTCTCGATTCAGAATAGCAGTAGTCGACTGCGTTACCGATTCCGATAACCGCAGGTTTTCGCGCGGATAGTCACCGCATATCTAAGTGGGATATCGACAGTCTGTCGGACAGGAACGAGACATGGGAGAAGAACTGTTTTCCGGTCGATACACGTGGTCAAGCACGACGCCGACCGTCGCCATCGTCAACGCGATCGCCGGCATCGAAGGCGTCGACCCGACCGACCTCTCGACGGCGCTGGGAACGACCCTGTACGAACAGATCGATCCGGAAGCGCTCGATACGCTCGTCATCACCGGCTCACACCCCGAGGTCGCGTTTACCGTCGACGACTATCGCGTCGAGATCGACGAGAACGATCTGTCGATTGCCGCCGCCCACGATTGACGACGGGTTCGCACTGTCCCTCGCTGACGTTCACGAGACGGTCGGCCACGCGCCTCGCTCACGGCACGAGCCTATATCCCGAGCGTCTTCCGCCCCATCTCGAAGCCCCACTGGGGGATCTCGAAGACGATCAGGGCGACCAGTACCAGTTCGGCGACGGTGACGAACGCCATCATCAGATCGGCGCGCTTGCTGCTGACCGCGACACCGATGGGCAGCCCGAACTCCTTCTTCCAGACGGGGTAAAACAGGGCGATCCCGCGTTTGCTCCCCGCGACATCGAGGACGTAGTGGGTCAACACGCCGATCCAGACGTACTCGAGGTTCCCGAAGACGTACGGAAAGGCGACGAAAGCCGCGAGAATCGGCAGGTTATGGAGCGTCTTCCGGTGCTTGCCGAACGCGGTGTCGACGTCCGGAAACAGCGCCCCCAGCGAGACCGGAACGCCGATCATCACGATCGTTCGAAACGTCTCCAGATCCCCCGTCGGCTCGAGCAAATATCCCAATCCGATGCTCAACAGAACGGCGTTGAGCACGTGACCCTTCTTGTTCATCTACCCGCATCTGTGGAGTCGACCGGGGAATAGTTTACTCTCGAGACTGTCACCGATCCCTGTCTGTTTCGGTAGACGTGTCGCTTCTCAGATGTGTATCTGCTATCGGAGCCCCCTCTCCGACTCAGCGCGCCTCGAGTTCCGCGAGCAGGTCCTCGAGCGCCTGCTCGACGGTCGCGGCGCGGACGTCCGCGCGATCGCCGTCGAAGACGTAGCGAGAGACGGTCGAGTACGAGTCCTCGGACCCCCACGGCCCCGCGTAGGAGACGCCGATGTAGACGGTGCCGACCGGGTTCGCGTCGGTGCCGCCGGTGGGGCCGGCGACACCGGTCGTCGAGATACCCCACGTCACGTCCGCCACGTCTCGGATTCCCCGTGCCATCTCGTGAGCCACGGGTTCGGAGACGGCACCGTGTTCGTCGAGGGCTTCCCGACTGACGCCGAGGTGGCGGCGCTTGGCGTCGTAGGCGTAGGTCGTCAGCCCCGAATCGAAGTAGTCGCTCGCGCCCGGGACGGCGGTGATCGCGGCACCGATCAGGCCGCCGGTACAGGACTCGGCGACGGCCAGCGTCTCCTCGGCGTCCCGCAAGGCGTCGGCGATCTCTATCGGCAGCTCGCGGTCGATGTCGTCGTTCATACCCGAATCGAGGGGCGGAATCGTTGTGAAAGCGAGGGTTGCCGGCCCAGTGTGGGTCACCACCCAACTGGTTCGGCCAAACTCGAGCGGCCGAATTCCGTCGCGCTCGGCGCGGAAACGAAAAGCCAAACCAGCAGCGGCCGTCCAGTACCGACTATGGATTACGAGACGCCGCTTTTCTTCCGGGTCATGGAGTACGCGGACGCGGCGGACCGCGACGTCATCGACATGGTCAGCGGGAACCCCGACTGGGAGCCCCCCGAGGCGCTCCGGGACGGCCTGCGCGAGTACGCCGACCTCGAGCCCGACCGGTTCCAGTACCCGCCCAGCGAGGGGCTGCTCGAGTTACGCGAGGAGATCGCCACGCGCCGCGGCATCGACGCCGAGCAGGTCATCGTCACGAACGGCGCGGGCGAGGCGAACTACCTCGCGATGGCGCGGGCCCTCGAGCGAGACTCCGGGAACGAGATCCTGCTGACCGATCCGGTCTATCCCTACTATCCCGGCAAGACGACGATGCTCGGCGGAACACAGCGGTTCGTCGCGACCGCCGACGACGGGCAACTCGACCCCGCCGCCGTCCGCGCGGCCGCGAGCGAGGAGACCGCCGCGATCGTCGTGACCACGCCGAACAACCCGACCGGCGCGGTCTACCCCGCCGAGACGATGCGGGAACTCGTCGCCGTCGCCGAAGAATACGACGCGATCCTGATCAGCGACGAGGTCTACGACCACTACGACCTCTCGGGCGAGTTCGCGAGCGCGCTCGAGACCGATTCGGCCCACCGGATCGTCACGAACGCGTTTTCGAAGTCGATGGCGATCACCGGTGTTCGGGTGGGCTACGCGATCCTCCCGCCGGAACTCGTCGACGACGCCAAGAGCCGACACATGCTGGTCAACGTCGCGACTACCCGACCCGGCCAGTACGCGGTCCTGAACGCCCTGCGCGAGACGAGGCCGGACTACTACGAGCGCAACCGCGAACGCCTCCGCGAGCGCGTCACGACCTTTACCGACGCGCTCGAGGCGGCGGGAGCCGAGTACACCCGTCCAGACGGGTCGTTCTACGTGATGGCCCGCTTCGACGACTACCCGGGCACGCTCGAGAACGTCGAGCGACTGATCGACGAGGCCGGCGTGGCCGGGATGCCCGGGGAGGCCTTCGGCGACTCGCGGACGGAGTGGTTGCGGTTCGCCCTCGTGACCCCGCGCGTCGAGGAAGCGGCCGAGCGACTGGCAGCCTACTTCGAGTGAGTGCCGTCGCCACCGAAACGGTCCGTGCGTCGTCGCCACCGAAACCGTTCTCGAGCGGCGACTGTCCGGCCGCAATACAGATACGCGGGGAGGCCGTGGCCAGTGAGGAATGCTACTCAAGGCCGTCGTCGCCGCGTTCGTCGTGACCCAAGTCGGCTACCTCGTCGTCAACTGCGGACTCGTGGTCCTGTTCGCTCGCCGCCCGGTCGACGCAGTCGACGAACGGACGCTCGGTCGAGTGCTCGAGGGAACGGTGGCCGACCCGAAGCGACGACCGCGGCGACCACGGCCTCGAGGCGGCGGCGATCACAGCTCGTCGTCCAGCGGCGACCCTACGGCTCGGCCGGCACCACCCGTCGACCACAATTTCGGACCCGACTGTCGCCTCCCCGCACGTCTCCGGCGGCGGATCCACGTGTTCGTCCCCGTCGCCGGAGACCGGTGGGACTCGCTCGAGGGGACCCTCGCGTCGATCGCGGGCCAGACCTATCCCGCCAGTCAGGTCTCCGTGGCCGTCGTCTACGGGCTCGAGGACCGCGCCGCGGTCGATCCGTCCGACGCCGTCGAATCGGGACGAGCGAACGGTCTGGCGGTGTCGCTGATCGGGATCGACGGCGAGATCGTCACGGATGCCCGGGTGACGGATCGGCGGGCAGGTACTGGTGGCGGCAGCGGTTCTCGAACCGAAGCGGCCGCGCTGTCCGAGGCACTTGCGACACGCTCGTTCGCCGCCGACGACATCGTCACCGCCTGTGTCGCGGGCACGCGGCTCCCCGTCGACGCGTTCGAACTCGCCGTCGTCGGCCTCGAGGAGTACGATATCGTGCGGGCGAAACGAACCGCGGGGAACGTCCACGACGGTCCCGTCCCCCTGCTCGAGTCGATGGGGAGCGCGGTTCGATCGGATCTGCCGTCCACGAACGCGGGAAGTGAGCCGTGCCGACCGCTCGAGGAGGGAACGTTCGCGACGGCCCGCGTGCTAAACGACCTCGAAGGCCGGCGACGCGACGACGCGACGGGAGCGACGACCCGCGGCGGGACGGAACCCCGCCGAAACGGCGCGGTCGGCGTACTGGATCGGTACCTCCGAACTCGGTGTCCCACGGCTATCGACGCGTGGGTTCAGCAGAGCCGACAGCAGGTTCGCGACTCGTACCGGTGTCCACACGCACCCGATCGATCCAGGTCCGACCGGGTCCGATTCGTTGCAGGGACGGCGGTGATGCACTTGCTCGCAGTGACGAACGTCGTCGGAATTCCGCTCGCGATCGCGGTGCTCGTCTCGGCCGCGCTCGGCTGGGTTTCGCTCGCCGGCCCGCTGGGCGTTCTCGTCGCCTGCAACGCGGCCGTTTGGGCATACTACAGCGTGGTTGCCTACCGCGCGGCTCGAGACGCCGTTCCACTCGAGGGGTGGGCGAGGCTCCGCTACGCGCTCGTTTCGAGCCCGCTCGCCCACGCGCTGTACGTGACGCTGTGGGCCGTGCCGATCGCGCTGGCGCTTTGCGATATCGTCCGCGGGGACGAGCCACCGGCTCGGCCCTCGGTGACGGAGCGATAGGGGCAGTCGGTTAGGCGACCGTAATCGAGACCGACGAATACTCGTGTCGGGACCGGGAAACGCGCGGTATGAGCGGCATCGACGTCGAACCGGTCGACGAGGACGGGGACGCGGCGAGGGACAGCGACGACGGACACACCATCGAGGTGACGCCGACCGACTCGGTCGACGACGCGGAGACGGGCGAGCGCGAGACCGTCGACGTCGAACCGTCCGACGAGCCAATCGACGGTCCCGAGTACGTCCTCTACGGTGGGAAAGGCGGCGTCGGGAAGACGACGATGGCGGCCGCGACCGCGCTCGACAGCGCCCGCGGCGGCACCCGGACGCTGATCGTCTCGACCGATCCGGCCCACTCGCTCTCGGACACCTTCGAGACCGACATCCCGGCCGAGCCCGACCGAATCCGCGACGACATCCCTCTCTACGCGGCCGAGATCGATCCGGAGGCCGCAATGGAGCGAGGCGAGACTCCCTTCGGCGGCGCGGGCGCAGGAGCGGGTACAGATGCAGAGGCAGACGCAGAGGGCCCGTTCTCCGGCGGGGCGAACGGGGTCGGCGGCGGGAGTTCTCCCTTCCCCGGCGGCGAGGGAGCCGAGGGCGGTCCCCTCGGCGGGCTCGGCGAGATGCTCGGCGGCGAGTCGCCGATGGACGCCCTCTTCGGCGGCGCGATGCCCGGCGCGGACGAGGCCGCGGCGATGCAGCTCCTGCTCGAGTACATGGACGACGAGCGCTTCGAGCGCGTGATCGTCGACACGGCCCCGACGGGCCACACGCTCCGGCTGCTGCAATTGCCCGAGATTATGGACTCCATGATGGGCCGACTGGTGAAGTTCCGCCAGCGCATCGGCGGCATGCTCGACGGCGTCAAGGGGATGTTCGGCGGTGGCGAGGAGCCCGACGACGGCAGCGACCTCGAGGACCTGGAAGTCCTCCGCGAGCGCATCGAGCGCCTGCGGGCGGCCCTGCGGGATCCCGCGCGGACGGACTTCCGGATCGTCATGATCCCCGAGGAGATGAGCGTCTTCGAGTCGAAGCGCCTGCGCCAGCAGCTCCGAGAGTTCGAGATTCCCGTCGGCACCGTCGTCGTCAACCGGGTGATGGAGCCGCTGTCGAACGTCACCGACGACGTCGACGGCGAGTTCCTGCAGCCGAATCTCGACGACTGCGAGTTCTGTCAGCGGCGGTGGGATGTCCAACAAGGCGCGCTCGCCGAGGCACAGGATCTCTTCCGCGGCACCGACGTTCGGCGGGTCCCCCTCTTTGCGGAAGAGGTCCGCGGTGAGGGGATGCTCGAGGTCGTCGCGGCCTGCCTGCGGTAATCGATCGAACCGACGCGCCGCCGCGAGCGTGACTGTTAGTTTGCCGGGACAACCGTTACCGGCCGATCGCTATCGAGGATCACCGCCTGCGCGACGCTCCCGAAGAGTACCTTGCCGACCGGCGACCGACTGCGGACGCCGATAACGATCAGATCGCTGTCGTACTCCTCGGCCGCCTCGAGGATCGTCTCCGCGGAATCGCCCGTCGCCGTTCGAACCGTCCACTCGAGATCGCCCGCTTCCAGTACGTCGACCGCCGCCTCGACCGACCCGGGGAGCGACTCGTCCCCCTGCAGGCGCTCCATCTCGTCGGCGTACTCCTCGGCGAACCCGCCCGCCGCCCACTCGGCGTCCGTTCCGCCGGCGTCTTCGCGGACGTGGAGCACGTCGACCGAGATCTCGGTCGCTGCGCCCGGGAGGTCGCGGACGGCCGCCGCTTGGTCCCGCGCTCGCGATTCGGTGTCGTCGACGGGAAGCAACACGCGGTACATGCGTAGCCGTTCGGGATCGAGACGGATAGTGGTTTCAGCGGTCGATGCCGCTACCGTCCGCGGGGACCCCGCCGTTCGAACCCGGCCGGAGTGGGTCGGATATCGGCTCGAGTCCCGAGACTCAGTCGCCATCTTCGCCGTCACCGTCCCACTCGCCGCCGACGCGGTCGACGCCCATCATCGACTCGCCCGGATGTTCGGTGAACACGACCTTCATGTTCTCGTCGGGGACATCGAACGTGTCCCCGAGGTAGGCCATGGTCGCCAGCGCGAACGAGCGTTTTCGCTCGAGCGATCGGCCCTGCCGTATCTCGGCGTCGAGAAACACCAGCGGGCCATCGACGGCGCGCCCGAGGTGGAGGTCCGCCGGCTCGCGGTCCCGGATCGTCACGGCGACGTGTCCCGCGGTCGTCGCCATCTCATCGGTATACAGCTCCGTGACCCGGTCGGCGAAGGCGGTTTTCTCTGCATCCGATAGCGACAGTGTCGTATCGAACTGCAGCAGTGGCATACCTCGACTTGTCCGGACCGCCTCGTATCCTGTTCGCTTCCGTTTTCGGTCGTCGCGATGACGTAAGCGATCACTATTTATACGCCTTCCTGTGGGAGCAACGGGGAGAATGGTGACGGAGCGAGAGTCGACCGTGGGATCGGTCTCCCGGCGGTTGTGGGCGTATCTGTGGACCGTCAACACCCGGACGAAGGCGTATCTCACGCTCGACGCGCCGGCCATGATCGCGGACATGGACGACCTGACGGCCGAGGAACGTCGCCTCGCACGGCGGGTGTTCCCCGACGGCGGTCGCGACCGGGAGGCGAGCGAGGGTGCCCGAACCGGCGACGGGACTCACCGCGGCGGTGACGGCAACGACGGCTCCGGCGGTGGCGACCGCAGCGACGACGGTGGCTCGCCGTTCGATGTCGGCGGCACGTACGGGCTCCGGCAGAAGATCGGCTTCGTCCTCGGACCCGTCCTGTTCGCGCTCATCTTCCTCTCGCCGACGCCGGACGGGCTCTCGGCCGCGGGAAAGGCCGTCGCCGCCGTCACCGCGTGGGTCGCCGTCTGGTGGATGTCCGAGGCGATTCCGATCCCCGCCACGTCGCTGCTCCCGATCGTTCTGTTCCCGCTGACCGGGGCGCTCCCCGTCGCGGACACGACGCCGTCCTACGGCCACCCGCTGATCTTCCTCTTCATGGGCGGGTTCTTCCTCGCGATGGCGATGCAGCGGTGGGGACTCCACCGGCGAATCGCGCTGCGGACGATCAAAGCGGTCGGCACCGAGCCTTCGCGGCTCATCCTCGGGTTCATGCTCGCGACGGCCTTCCTCTCGATGTGGGTCTCGAACAGCGCAACCGTGATGATGATGGTCCCCATCGCGCTGGCGGTCATCTACCAGACCGCCGATCTGGTCGACGAGACTGGTCTCGAGGTCGACACCAGCGAGGGGAACTTTTCGTTCGGCGTCGCGCTGATGCTCTGTATCGCCTACGGCGCGTCCGTCGGTGGCGTCGCGACGTTGATCGGCACCCCGCCGAACGTACTCTTCGCGGGGCAGGCCTCGGAGCTGTTCGACCAGTCCGTCTCCTTCGCCGAGTGGATGCTCTACGGCGTGCCGATCTCGATCATCGGCCTCGTCGCCGTCTACGGCTACGTCACTCGAGCGGTCTCGCCCCAGTTCGAGGAACTCCCAGCCGGCGCGGACACGATTGACCGCGAACTCGAGCGGCTCGGATCGATGAGCAGACAGGAGCGGATGGTCGCCGTGGTCTTCGTCGCGATGGCGGCGTCCTGGATCGGCGCGAGCCTGATCGATCCGCTCTTCGGCGTCGCGCCGCCGGAGGACGCCGATACGATCGTCGCCATCGGCGGCGCGCTGGTCCTGTTTACGCTGCCGACGACGACCGCCGAGGGCGACCACACCTTCCTGCTCGACTGGACGAACGCCGTCGACATCCCGTGGGGGGTCATCCTCCTGTTCGGCGGCGGGCTCTCCATCGCGAACGCCTTCGGCGAGACCGGCCTCGCGGCGTGGATCGGCGAGGGGCTCGGCCTCCTCGAGGGCGTGTCGATGATCGCGATCCTGTTCGCCGTGGTGCTGATGACGATCTTCCTGACGGAGGTCACCTCGAACACGGCGACGACGGCGATGCTCATGCCGATCCTCGCCGGCGTCGCGGTCGGCATCGGCGTCCACCCCTTCGGACTCATGATCGCGGGCGCGACCGCCGCCTCGTTCGCGTTCATGCTCCCGGTCG
Organism: Natrinema versiforme; assembly: GCF_005576615.1. Classification (NCBI taxonomy): domain Archaea; kingdom Methanobacteriati; phylum Methanobacteriota; class Halobacteria; order Halobacteriales; family Natrialbaceae; genus Natrinema; species Natrinema versiforme. Next base: position 1,514,138 of record NZ_CP040330.1, on the reverse strand, counting down.
CGACCCCGCCGAACGCGATCGTTTTCGGTAGCGGCTACATCACGCTGCCCCAGATGGCCAAGGTCGGCGTCGGACTCAACGTCATCGGGATCGTCCTGATCACGCTGGTCGCGGTCGGCTGGCTCCCGATCGCGTGGGGGATCGATATCGGCACGCTCCCGGCGGAGTTCGCGGAGGCGTTCCAAGGGTGAGCAGGAGACGACGGACACCGTTTACGACCGCGAGCGCCGGTGGCGCGAGCGGGCCGACGACTGACCCGGAAGCCGCGCGACGCGCGGCTGGAGGGGAAGGAGGAGTGCTTTTGATCGAAATTTTGCCGAGTGACGAGCGGACGGATGCGCTATCGGCGCATCCGTCCGCTCAGAACGCAGCGCAAAATTTCGTTGTTAGTCGTCCGCGGGCAACTGCTGACCGCCCACATCGGGACGGCTCACGTCGCGGTCGGTTTCTTCGCCCTCGATGTCGTAGGGGTACTCGCCCGTGACACAGCCCAGACAGAGGTCGATCCGTTCTTTCTCGAGCACGTCTGCGACGGCGTCGGTCGAGAGATAGGCGAGACTGTCGGCGGCGATCTCGTCGCGGATCTCGTCGGTCGATTTGTCCGCGGCGATCAGCTCCTCGCGGGTGGCCATGTCGATGCCCATGTAACAGGGGGCGACGATCGCCGGCGCGCCGATGCGGACGTGGACCGCCTCGGCCCCGCAGTCCTTGAGCAGTTGGACGAGCTGGGTCGAGGTGGTCCCGCGGACGATCGAGTCGTCGATGACGGTGACAGTCTTGCCCTCGATCGTGGACTTGATCGGGTTGAGCTTCAGCCGCACCGCGCGTTCGCGCTCGTCTTGGGTAGGCATGATGAAGGTACGGCCGACGTAGCGGTTCTTCATCAGCCCCTCGGCGAACTCGACGCCGTCGTCATCCGCGTCGCGGGCCTCGCCGTCGGCGGTCGTCTCGCTCGCCGCGTCGGCGTAGCCCGACGCGAACGCGCGTCCCGAGTCGGGGACCGGCATCACGACATCGGTCTCGACGCCGCTTTCCTCCCAGAGCTTGCGACCGAGGTTCCGCCGGGCCTCGTAGACGAGCGTGTCGTCGATCACGCTGTCGGGGCGTGCGAAGTAAACGTGCTCGAAGAAGCAGTGGGCGGTGTTCTCGTTCTCGACGAGCTGGTAGGAGTCAAAGCCCTGCCCGTCGTCCTGCAGGACGACGAGTTCCCCCGGCCGAACGTCGCGGACGAGTTCCCCATCTAAGGTGTCGATCGCGGCCGACTCGGAGGCGAGGATGTAGCCGTCCTCGAGTTCCCCGATACAGAGGGGGCGGTTCCCCTGCGGATCGCGCACGCCGAGGACCGTGTCGTCGTGGGTGATCGTCAGCGAGTACGAGCCGTGGATCCGCCCCATCGTGCGCTTGACGGCGCGGACCAGATCCTCCTCGAGGAGGTTGCGCGCGAGGTCGTGGGCGATGACCTCGGTGTCGCCGTCGCTGGTGAAGGCATGCCCCGCGGCGGCGAGTTCGTCGCGGATCTCGTCGGCGTTGACGAGGTTGCCGTTGTGGCTCAGACCGAGCGAGCCGCTCTTAAAGGAGACGGAGAAGGGCTGTGCACAGGAGGAGTCGACCGAGCCGGCCGTCGGATACCGGACGTGGCCGATCCCCGCGGCCCCGTTGAGCGCGTCGAGGTCGTCCTCGCCGAAGGCGTCCCCCACGAGCCCCATTTCGACGTGGCTGTGCTGTTGGAACCCGTCGTGAGTGACGATCCCCGCGGACTCCTGCCCGCGGTGCTGGAGTGCGTAGAGCGCGTAGTACAACGGTCGTGCCGCGTCTCGACCGTCGAGTGCGACGCCGACGACGCCACACTTTTCGGTCATCCCTGTTCGCCGGGGAGTTTCGCCCCGCCCATCAGTCATGGGAGTCAGTAGGGCACCGAGCCGATAAAAATCCCCGTGTTTGTGCTTCTTCGACTCCCCCTCGAGGAGAAACATACCCACATTCGTGTATATGTTGTGGACGGACGTGTACCGACACGCGAACGTACAGCGGACCGGTTCGCTCGAGCGGATGTCGGCTATTCCGAACGGGCGCGGTCGATACCAGCGTCTCCCATGGACCGGCGCGCGGCAACATGACACAGCGTTCAAGACAGTCGCCACGAGTCACCACGTATGCGACTCGAGGAGTACTGGGGGGTCGGCCCGAAGACGCGGGAGACGCTGGTCGACGAGTTAGGGAGAGAGGCGGCGATCCGGGCGATCGAGAGCGGCGACGTGCGGGCGCTCGCGGACGCCGGACTCGCTCGCGGCCGCGCGACCCGTATCCTCCGGCGGGCGACCGGCGGCGCTGGCATGGATATCCTCTCGACCAGCGACGCGCGGTCGGCTTACAAGGAGCTACTGGATCTCGCGGTCGAGCACGCAGTCACTCAACGGGCGGCCGATCGAATCCGGGTGCTCACACCGCTCGACGGCCGTGAGGCGATGGAATCGCGACTCGACGATGTGCTCGCGGCCCGGGACGCGTGGGCCGACCTCGCCGAGGCCGATCGGACCGCCGTGCTCGAGGCCTACGAGCGCTACGACGAGCGCGATGGGAGCGAGCACGCGGCCGTCGAGGCCGCGCTGGCGCTGCTCGAGGCCGGGGTCGACTCCGGCCCGTTCGCCGCGATCGCGGACCTCGAGGCGGAAACGCTCGCGAAGGCCGCCGAGGCGCTGGCGGCGCTCGACGGCGGCAGGGTTCGAGACGGTGCCGACGCAGAACTCGACCGGCTCCGGGACGATCTGGGCGCGATCGAGGACATGGACGCGAACGCGCTCGCGTTGATCGACGACCTGCGCTCGGCGGGCGTCCACGACGCCGAGGGATTCCGGCAGTCCTTCGAGGACCACGTGCTGAACGAGACGGACGCGACGATCGATCGCGTTCGGGACGCGATGCCCACCGACGCGACGGATGCGACCGACTTCGTCGGCGGCACGTTGCGAACGCTCCGGAGCGATCTCACGGAAGCAGTCGACGAGCGCGAACAGGCCGTCGCGAGCGACCTCGAGGAAACGCTCGAAACGGCCCGCGATGCGATCGACCGGGCCGTCGCAGCGGTCGACGACATCGCCTTGCACCTCTCGCTGGCTCGCTTCGCGCTCGAGTACGACTGTACCCGTCCCGTGTTCGTGGAGAGCGAGGCACGGAGCGGCTCGGAAGACGAGAGCGCACGCACTGGGCGAACCGACGACGCCGCGGTGTCCGTCGTCAACGCGCGCAACCTCACGCTCGCCGCACACGACGGGGAGTCGGTCCAACCGGTCACCTATGGCCTCGGCGAGCACGGCGTGACGAGCGTCCCCGAGGGCGTCGGATCAGTCCCCGGCGACCAGCGGGTCGCGGTCCTCACTGGAGCCAACAGCGGCGGGAAGACGACCCTGCTTGAGACGCTGTGTCAGGTCGTCCTGCTGGCGACGATGGGGCTGCCGGTCCCCGCGGATCGGGCCGAGGTGACGCCGGTCGACTCGCTGGTCTTCCACCGCCGGCACGCGAGTTTCAACGCCGGGGTCCTCGAGTCGACGCTCAAGTCGATCGTCCCGCCGCTCTCGACAGGCGGACGGACCCTGATGCTGGTCGACGAGTTCGAGGCGATCACGGAGCCGGGCAGCGCGGCGGACCTCCTCCACGGCCTCGTCACGCTCTCCGTCGACCGCGAGGCGCTCGGTGTGTTCGTCACCCACCTCGCGGACGACTTAGAGCCGCTCCCGCCGGAGGCGCGGGTCGACGGCATCTTCGCGGAGGGACTGAACCCGGACCTCGAGTTGCTCGTCGACTACCAGCCCCGGTTCGACACCGTGGGCCGCTCGACGCCGGAGTTCATCGTCTCGCGGCTGGTCGCGAACGCCGGCGACCGGAGCGAGCGCGCCGGGTTCGAGACCTTAGCGGAAGCGGTGGGCGACGAGGTCGTCCAGCGGACGCTCGCGGACGCGCGCTGGACCACCGGCGAGTGAGTTTCTCGAAGCCGAGCCGTCTTCCAGTTCGTCCTCGCACCGCTCACTCGTCGGTTTCTCCAGAGCCGTCCGTCCGCTCGTCGCGCTCTCGACGCTCCTCTTCGAGCCAGCGATCGGGCGTCGGCGTGTACGACGAGTCCTCGACCGACTCGCCGTACGTGTAGAGGATGCCGTCCTGATCCTCGCAGACGCGGGCCTCGAGGTACGCCTGTGCGGCCCGCCGCGAGAGCGCGCCCATCTCGATGATATCGGCCAGCGCGGTCTTGGTCGCGCGAAACCAGGTCTCGATACGCTCGCCCTCGGTCCCGGCCCCGGCTCCGCCCCCGTCGTCGGCCCGGGCGGCGACGATCGCACCCCGGCCGTCGTCGCGGCCGTCACCCCACTCGAGCCAGCAGACCCGGTAGGCGTCGACCGCGTAGTCGTCGGCCGGCGCGACGAGATAGAGCGCCTCGTGAACGCAGGGATCGAGGAAGTCCTGCAGGATGCGGTCGCGAGTGATCGAGTCCGCAAGCAGGGACCCCTCGATCGCACCGTCAGCGAGCGGGGTCGTCGCCGTGATCTCGTCGGCGAGCGACAGCGCCTCGCCGCCCCAGTGGCTGTACCGCAGGTCGTAGAGGCGATCCGGCCGCCGGTAGGCGACGAGCGCCCTATGGCCCATCGTCCACCCGACCGGAACGGCGTGAATCGGACTGCGCGACGCGCGAGTCGGGACTCATCTCGTGGCTCACGGCGGGTCTGGTCGCCCGTCCGTACTTGAACCTACGGACGGGATCGGTGTTCCGGCGTCGGATCCCGTCTCGCCACCGGCACCGGAGATCAACACGAACGGGTAACCGTCTCGTGGGGGATCGGCTCGCCGACCGGCCCGTCCGCGTCGACCGGCTGTTCGACGCGATAGATCGTCACCGACTCGGTCCCGGCAGGGGCGCGGTCACAGAAGTACGCGCCCGCCGACTCGAGGGCGGCGTCGCCCGCCCCCTGTCCCTTCGTCCCGTACCGCTTCCAGAGCGTCGTCGGGTATCGATCCATTGCGTTGTCCGGGCGGTCGAACGTCGCCGGATCGCCGGTGACCAGATCGGTCGATTCTCCGGACTCGGGGGTCGCCTCGACGACGTACCAGCTGTAGGAGTCGGGCGGCTGGGGCGCAAAGAAGGCCCAACTCGCGCTCCCCAGCGCGCCGTCGTCGCTCGAGGCCGGAGTATCGACGAGTCCCGCCGCGGCGACCTGCCAGCCCACCACGGCGAGGAAGAGACAGACGAGAAGCCCCGCCGCGGCGAGTCGGGTACCGCGCCGAACGCGCGGTGAGACCGTTGACTCGGCTACCGTCTTCCCCGTTTCTCCAGACTCCCCTCTGACCGCGCGGGACTCGAGACGCCCCTCGAGCCCACTCGCCGAAACGAAGCGCTCGATTCGGTCCCAGACCGGCGGCGGGAGGAAGACGAGCAGGACGGCGACCATGACGAACGGGAAGGCACCCAGACGCATCGTCGCCGCCATGCTGAGGTGAGCGCCGACGAACGCGGCGACGGTCGCGGTCCGGAGCCGACCGGGCGCGACCACGAGCAGCACCGACGCGGCGAGAACCGCGATCCAGAGCCAGTTGATCGCGGTCAGGAGAGCGGGGAACTCCGCGATCGTCGGCCCCGCGTGGTCGATGAAGTCCTCGAGTCGGAAGATCCGCTTTACGGCCACGCCGGACAGCCACGCGTCGCTCCGGAACTTGAGGATCGCATTGATCGCGTAGATGACGACGATATGCAGGCAGAGGATCGCGGTCGCCGTCGAAACTACGCGAGGATCGTCCCCGCTCGCGGACCGGAACTCGAGTCGACGCGGACGGAGCGACCACCGGGCCTCGAGCGGAAGGACGGCCGCGAAGAGGAGCAGCGAGATGAGGATCGTATCGCCGCCGTTGACCAGATACGGGTTGCGGGCGTGAAGCGACGCGAGGAGCAGCGCCGCGCCGACGGCCGCGAGCCGGTGGCGGTAGCCGACAAGCACGCACGTCGCGAAGAGACCGGTGATCGCGAGCAAGAGCCCCTGTGCCCACGCGGAGCCCGAGAGGGCGTGAAGGGACCACTTCGCGAGCGCTGGCGACACCTCCCTGAGAGCGGAGCGGGGGAGGACCCCCTCGTCCGTGTAGAACGTGACCAGTCCCGGGAGCCGAAGCAAGAGCAGATCGAACAGGACGACGAGTCCCAGCCCGATCCGGAACGCGGCGAGCGCCCGCGGATCGATTCCGAGACGCGACCTGACGACCGCCCGGAGCGACTCGAGCGTCGTCACGGGATCGTCGGTCGGCGTCGCGGAATCGGATCGGGCGGTTGTCATAGCGGGACCAGTGAAGTGGCTCGCGGGTTGTCAAGCGATGTATAAGTATTTTCTCGTCGCCCGATAGGTAGGGACCGAGGCGGGGCGTCGGATCGGGCAAGTGAGGAGAAACCTCAGTCGCTGTCCGACACAACGCCGAAATCCCCCCGGTCCTACGACAGGCCACATGGGTGCCCAAACGGCGTACGACGCGGTCATCTTCGACAACGACGGCGTCCTGACGACGCCGACGGATCGGGACGTACTGATCGACGCGATGACCGACGCCTTCGAGAGCGTCGGCGTCACGGATCCGCCCGCCGACCACATCGAGACGTTGCTCAGTCCGGACGTGACCTCGCTGCGTCGAACCGCTGACCACCACGGTATCGATCTCGACGACCTCTGGCGCGCCCGCGAAGACGCCGCGATCGCGGCCCAACTCGCCGAGCTTCGGGCCGGTCGAAAACGCCACTACGACGACGTCGCGACGCTCGAGTCGCTGTCGACCCCGACGGCGATCGTCAGCAACAACCAACACGAGACGATCGGGAACGTCCTCGAGCACTGCGACCTCGCGGTCGATGTCTGGTACGGCCGCGAGCCGACCCTCGAGGGCATCGAGCGCAAGAAGCCGACGCCGTATTACCTCGAGCGGGCGCTGGCAGATCTCGCGGTCGAGAACCCGCTGTTCGTGGGGGACAGTCGCGTCGACATCGCCGCGGCCGACGCGGCCGGCATCGACGCGGCGTTCATCCGGCGGGATCACCGCAGGGAGTACGCCCTCTCGAGCGAGCCGGCACACGAAATCGAGTCCCTCGAGGCGCTGCTCGAGTTGGTCTGATCGCTCGGGCGGGGTTGATTCGACAGGCGTGACCGAGTACGGAGCAGGAATCAGGCGATCGGGCTCGCGCTCGTCCGGCGTTCGGCCCGGGCCGCGATCGCGTCATTCATCTCGATGAACGCCCGTTCCACGCGCCCCTCGTCGAACGTGAGCGGGGCGAATGCGCCGCGGACCGTCTCCCGCTGGAGGAGTCGCGTTCGCTCGCCGTCGTCGATCGGCACGAGGTGGAACTCGTGGTAGCGGTCGAACGCGAAGGGCACCACGAGCCGGTCGAGCCAGCCGAGTCGTCTGTGAGGGTCGACGGTGACGGCCATCGGTCCGTCGAGTAGCCGGGTGAGATCGGCGGGTTCGGCGCTGCCCTCGCGTCCCGCCGTGTCGACGGCGACCCCCTCGATCGTGCGACGGATCGGGTCCCACTCGGGATAGGTGTCGAACGAGAGCAGCGCGTCCCAGACGGCCGCCGGCGGGGCGTCGATCTCGACGAACACTTCGACCTGATTCATGCGAGAATGTACCACTCTCAGACGGATGGCTGTACCGGTCGGTGTGACCGCAATAGCCTTAGTCGCGAACCACCGAGGGTCGTGTATGAACGGTCCGGACCGCGGGCTCTCGCGTCGCGCGTTCGTCCGCAGCGCCGTCGCCATCGGCGGTGCGAGCGCGCTCGCCGCCTGCCTCCAGCGCGAGGAGACCGAGGACGTGCCACAGGCCGCGCTCAGCCCCGAAGAACTTCCCGACCGCCAGCACGCGTGGAACGAGTTCCTCGCCGAGGACGACCACGGGAACATCGAGCCGCCCGAACACCACCTCCTGCTCGGCCTCGAGTACGTCGGCGACGGGCCAGCGGACGCCGAAGACGAACGCGAGCAACTCGAGACCGCGTTCCAAACCCTCGAGAAAGCGTACAAACGCGGGAACGAGGGACTGGCGTTTACGATCGGCTACGGTCCGGCGTACTTCGATCGGTTCGAGACTGACCTTCCCGAAAGCGTCGACCTGCCCGATCCCGAAGCGCTCGCGCCGATCGAGGACCCCGAACTCGACGAGTACGACGCCCTGATCCATCTGGCCAGCGACTACGGCCACGTCACGCTGAGCGCCGAAGAGGCGCTGCAAGGCGACCTCGAGGAACTCAACGGGCTCGAGGTCGAGGGCACCCTCGAGGGGGTCTTCGACGTAGCCGAGCGCCGAACGGGATTCATCGGCCGCGGCCTCCCGGCGGATCGCCAGTCCGGCGTCAGCGGCATCCCGGACAGCGAGCCGGTTCCCGACGACGCGCCGATGTTCATGGGGTTCAAATCCGGCTTCAGGAAGACGCAGGCGAGCGAGGACCGCGTGACGATTCGGGACGGTCCCTTCGCCGGCGGGACGACCATCCACCTCTCGAAAATCCGGCTACACCTCCACCAGTGGTACGAACAGGACAGCCGCGATATCCGGGTCTCGAAGATGTTCTCGCCGACCCACGCCGACGAGGGGCTCGTCGACGGGGCCGGGGACAACCTCGGCGACTCGAGTCGTATCGCCGAGGTCGGCGGCGACGCGGCCGAGGACGCGCGACGCGGAACGGTCGGCCACGCCCAGAAGACGGCTCGAGCCCGCGAGGACGGCGAGCCGATCATCCTCCGCCGGGACTTCGATTCGACCGACGACGACGCGGCGGCCACTCACTTCCTCTCGCTGCAGCGCTCAATCGCGGACTTCGTGAAAACGCGCAACGCGATGACCGGGAGCGACCTCACCGACGGCTCGATCAGTTCGCGGACGAACAACGGCATCCTCCAGTACATCAGGGTCCGCAACCGGGCGAACTACCTCGTGCCGCCGCGCGGGCTCCGGGCCTTGCCAGCGCCGAATTCGGAATCGGCCTAACGGCGACCGATCGACCGATCGAGCGGCGCTGATCGCCGACATCGATGTGCGGAACCGCCTCGAGGTCCCGACCGCAGTGCCGCCTTCCCTAGGGTCTTTGCCCTCGAGGTCGAGTCGAAAACCGATGCGAGCCGCAGCGTTTACCGATCTGATCGGTCCCGAGGGAGTGGACGTGATCGACCGCGACGAACCCGAACCCGGCCCCGACGAGGCGCTGGTCGACGTCGAGGCCTGCGCGATCAATCGCCACGATCTCTGGATTCTCGAGGGGGATTCGGCGATGGTCGACGCCGACGACCTGCCGTTCGTCACGGGACTCGACGTGGCCGGCGTCGTGAGCGAGGTCGGCGCGGACGTTCGGGGGCTCGAGCCCGGCAACAGGGTCGTTCTCTGCCCGAACGAGACGTGTGGCTCCTGTCGGTTCTGTCGCGAAGGCCCGGAGAACACCTGCGAACGGTTCTCGCTCTATCACGGCGGGCTGTCCGAAACCGCCCGCGTGCGGGCCGATCGGCTGATTCCGTTGCCCGACGACGTCGACGCGGCGACCGCCGCCGCGATTCCGACGGCGTACATGACCGCGTTCCACATGCTGCGGCGGGCCGAGGTCGGTCCCGGCGATTTCGTTTTCGTCCCCGGTGCGACCGGGGGCGTCGGCGTCGCGACGATCCAACTCGCAGCCATCTTCGGTGCAGAGACGATCGGCACGTCCTCGTCGGCCGAGAAACTCGAGCGGGTGCGCGACCTCGGGCTCGATCACGGGATCGAATCGACGGATATCGACGAGATTCGCGGCGAAGTCGAGGAGATCGGCGCGCCGGACGCGGTCATCAACCACCTCGGCGGCGAGTTCACCCGACTCGGACAGTCCGTCATGCGTCGCGGCGGGACGATGGCGATCTGCGGCCGCACGGCGGGCAACGAGTCGACCGTCGACGTGGCGAACCTCTTCCTCGGCCACAAACGCATCGTCGGCTCGACGATGGGAACGCAGGACGACCTGCGACGGCTCGTCGACCTCGCGGCCGACGGCGAACTCGACCCCGAAATCGACGAGACGTACGCGCTCGAGGACACCGACGACGCCTTCGCGGCGATGCAGGATCGTGAGAGCGTCGGCAAGATCGTCGTCGAGCCGTAGGCCGGCGTCAGACCGGAACGCGCCGCCCCGAATTATTTCTACACCGTTGCTGTATGGTCCGTATGACGAATATCGCCATCACCGGTGCGGCGGGTAACGTGGGCCGAGAGGCCATCGACGCGTTCCCGGACGACGAGTACGATCTGACGCTGTTCACCCACAGCGAGACCGAGGACTTGGACGCAGACCCCATCGAGATCACCGACCGCGAGCAGTTCATCGACGCCCTCGAGGGCCAGGACGTGTTGATCCACCTCGCGGCCAACCCCTCGCCGCGGGCCGAGTGGGACGAGGTCAGCGGCCCGAACGTGGAGGGAGTGTACAACGCCTTCGAGGCCGCCGAGGAGAACGACCTCGAGCGGGTGGTCTTCGCGAGTTCGAACCACGCGGTCAACATGGCGAACACCGCCTCGGCGATCCGGCCGGAGTCGACCGGCGGCAGCCCCGACGCCGTCCGGCCGAGCGATCCGACGAACCCCGACACGTACTACGGCGTCACGAAGGTCTTCGGCGAGGCGATGGGGTCGTACTACGCCAAGCGACACGGGTTCGACGTGGTGAACCTGCGGATCGGCTGGCTGCTCACTCGCGACGAACTCCGGGAGATCTGCGACGAGCGAGACGCCGCGGGCGAGCGCTACGCCCGCGCGATGTGGCTCAGCCCCGGCGACTGCCGACGGGTGCTCAACGCGGCGGCGACGACGACGCTCGATGACTCGCCCCTGATCGCCCACGGCGTTTCCGACAACTCCGAGCGCTTCCTCTCGCTCACCGAGACCATGCTCGATCTCGGCTACCGCCCGCAGGACGACTCCGAGGCGGTTCTGAGCGACGACTGAGCGGGCCCAACGGGCTCGAGTCGACGGACTCCCGTTTTGATGGCGTCAGGAGTGCGAATCACTGGCCGTTGCTCGAAACGATCGATCGTCGCTCGTCTCCCGAGATCACGCCCGTCGACGTGTCACGGATCAGTGATTTCTCGGCCGAATTCGTTCCCGCGAGGACCCATCGAATCGAAAGACGGAATACCGACACGTTCGTAGCGCCGCACATGTCAACCAAGGTGTCCGAGTCGTCGGGCTACGGGCCGAACACCCAGATGTCCCTGTTCGGCTACATCATGGCGGCGATACTCGTAATCGTCCTGATTCCGATGATACCGGTGCTCGTCCCGGCGTGGATCCTCTGGAAGGTGTTCGTGGCAGAAGACGAGTTCGAACACAGCTTCGAAAACTGGCGGCGCGAGACCGGTCACGACGGCTCGAGAAACACGCAAGAAGCCGATACCGAGTCGGTCGACGCCGACGAGGGGGACACCGAAACCGACGCCGAAGATGTCGGCCAAGCCGAAGCCGACCAGACGGCCGCCGAATCGTAAGCCGTCGTCCCGTCTCTCGTTTTTTCGCCGCGCTTTCGATCGCTCGCTCGAGTCCGACTCTCGCTTAGTCGTCGGCGTTCGCCGTTGCGACGAGGTCCGACGGCGGGCCGCCCGGGAGGTCGTCGCGGTCGTGGGGGGCCTCGAACGCGAGGTCCGGCCCGCGAGCGACGATCCGGTGGGGGTTCACGTCGGGGTGGGTCGTGTAGTAGTGTTCCTTGATGTGGTCCATATTCACCGTCTCGGCGACGCCGTGCTCGCGGGTCGCGTCGCTCACGGATCGTTCCTCCCCGTTCGCTCCGTCGAGACGCTCCCCGCGGTCGCGTCTCGCACCGCTCCCCGCTCGCGGTTCCGTTCCCTCCCGCTGGTCGGGAACGCCCGTCTGGTAGAGATCCCGGAGGTACGGCCAGAGGTTGTCGTACTCCCGGATGTACTGGACGTTACACATGAAGTGCGTGTGATAGACGGTATCGAACCGGACGAGCGTCGTGAACATCGCGATGTCGGCTTCGGTGAGCCGATCGCCCGCGAGATACCGCTGGTCGGCAAGCACCTCGTCCCAGTGGTTGAGCGCGGCGAAGAGGTCGTCGACCGCCTCGTCGTAGGGGCCCTGTTTCGTGGCGAAGCCGGCGCGGTAGACGCCGTTGTTGATCGGGTCGTAAATCTCGTCGATGATCCGGTCGATGTCGTCGCGGTAGCCCTCGGGGTAGAGATCGACGTCTCGATCGGCGTAGTCGTCGAACTCAGTGTCGAGCATCCGCATGATCTCTTCGGACTCGTTGTTGACGATGGTGTCTTCCTGCGTGTCCCAGAGTACCGGTACCGTCACACGGCAGGTCGCGTCCGGATCCGCGCGGACGTATAGCTCCCGGAGGAAATCCGCGTCGTGGACGTGATCGGGTGTACAGCCCTCTTTTTCGGGGGTAAACTGCCAGCCGCCCTCGCCGCGGTAGGGGTCGACGATCGAGACCGAGATCGCGTCCTCGAGGCCCTTCAGCGCTCGCGTCACGAGCGTTCGATGCGCCCACGGGCAGGCCAGCGAGACGTACAGGTGATACCGACCCGCCTCGGGTCGGAATCGAGCGTTCGGCTCATCGCGGATTTCGTCGCGGAACGGCGTCGTCTGGCGTTCGAACGAGCCGTCGTCACCGGTCGACTCGTACGCGTCCGTCCGCCACTCGCCGTCGACGAGCATGTTCATACCCGAGGTAGGGCCGGGACGTTCAAATGGTCTCGCTAACACTCGCGTCACCGGCTCGAGCGGCGGTGGACGAAGACAAGCGTTTAAGCGACTCCCGTGAGCACTCGAGGTATGGCAGACGACGGGGATCGACACCGCCAGAGCCGCCTGTTCACGGACGAGGACGGCGCGTTCGACGCCAACCGCGCGCGGGAGGAGTCCCTCCCGGTCGAGGACGGCGAGGTGATCGATACCGACGAGTTGGCCGATCACCAGCGCTACGTCGAGGGCCGCGGCGTCTACGACGAGCGCAATCGGGTCAACGACCTCACGGGCAAGGAGTGGAAGTACGCCACGAAGTCCGTGATCGCCGAGAGCTACCCGCCCGCGGTCCAACACGACCTGCGCAGCGAACACGGCGGCCAGAAACCGCCGCGGCTCTGTGCGGACCTGATCGACCGGTTCAGCAAGGCCGGCGATACCGTCCTCGACCCCTTCGCGGGCGTCGGCGGGACCTTGCTCGGCGCGAGTTTCTGCGAACACGAGGGGACCGGGCTCCGGGAGGCCATCGGCTTCGAGCGCACCGAGCGGTGGATCGAGATCTACCGAGAAGTCCTCGCGGAGGAAAACGACGAGCGCCGCGCCCGCGGCGAGCCGCCGCTGGCCGAACAGGAACTCCGACACGGGGACTGCGCCGACCTGATCGAGGACGTCCCCGACGATTCCGTCGACCTCCTGCTGACCGACGTCCCCTACTGGCACATGGACGAACTCGAGCAGACGCGCAACGAACGCGAGACCCGCGAGAGCAAGTTGGGGTCGTTCGACGGCGCGGCCGCGGCCGCGACCGCCGGTGGCGATCTCGAAGGCGATAGTGCTGCTGGTACCGCCACCGACGCCGACGACGCCGGTCTCGAGACGGACGACGGGCCCGACGAACGTCAAACGAAAGAAGCGTGGCTCGACGACATGGCCGCGAAGTTCGACCGATTCACCGAGGCCGTCGCGCCGGACGGCCACGTCGTCGTCTTCATCGGCGACATGTACCGCGAGCAGTCCTACGAGTTCCTCTCGGCGGATCTCGCGCGGGCGATCGAGTCGACCGCACCGCTCTCGCTCGCGGCGAACCTGATCTGGTACGATCCGACGAAGGACCTCCACGTCTACGGCTACCCGTTCTCCTTTGTCCCCTCGATGGTCCACCAGAACGTGCTCGTCTTCCGTCTCGAGGACGGGACCTGAACCGCGTTCTGGAGCGCGCCGGCGGCGATGTCTGACTCTCGTCCGTCGATCGTCTGACGCGGTTTTATTAGTTCCCGGTGTGACGAAAGGAACAGGCGCGCGGCGGTCTCCCCACCCCTCCCCCCATCCCAGCCGTCAGCGCGCCTGCTCCCGGTTTTCTACCCTTTCGGAAGCGCCAGTGGCTTCGCTCGAGCGCAGCGACAAGACCGAGTCGAAAGCACAGTCAGGCGCTTGCGGGCAACAGCGCGGATCGAACCGCGGACGCGCGATCGGTCTCGGTGATGACCGCGACCTCGTCGCCGACCGCGAGTTCGGTGCCCGGCAGCGGGATCGTCAGCGGCTCACGTGCGCGCCCGTGGGCGTAGATCCGTGCGGACTCGGGCAGTTCGAGTTCGCTCATCCGCTTGCCGACCGCCGGCGACCCCTCCCGAATCTCGAGGACGGTCAACTGGAGGTTCGCAGCGAGATCGGCGACGACGTTGAAGTCGCCGCCGAGCAGGGCCGTCTTCGCGCCCGCAGCGCCCAGCCGCTCGGGATAGACGATCTCGTCGACCTCCTCGGCGTACTTCTCGTAGATGTCCTCGCGGTAGTCCTCGTCGATCCGCAGAACGGTCCGACAGCCGTGGTGGGTGCCGACCATACACGCCGCGAAGTTGGCGTTGAGATCGGGCGTGAACGCACCGATCGCGTCGGCGGTTCCGATCTCCGCGTCGACGAGTACGTCTTCGTCGGCCCCGTCGCCCCGGACCGTCTCGAACCCCTCGTCGCTCGCGCGTTCGATGCGGTCGGCGTCGTTGTCGACGATGACGACCTCGTGTCCCTCCTCGGCGAGGATGGTTGCCGTCCGCGAGCCGACCCGACCGTATCCCACGATGACAAACCTCATGGTACCACGGTACGCGCTCGGGGGTGAAATACGTTCGTCCCGTCACCTCCTGCCGACACGAGTCGACCGGCGAGCGAGCCGTCGGGTCTACTCACTATTCTATCCACAAGCGTGTATACACAGCGCGTCAATGCGGACAAGAACGTTTAACTAACCGGTGTGGTTATGCTCGAGCATCCAATATGGGGGCTATCGAGACACTCGCAGCGTTCTTCGGCTTCGACGAGCACGATACCGACCTCGAGACCGAATCGATCGCGGGGCTGACGACGTTCTTGGCGATGTCCTACATCATCGTCGTCAATCCGGCGATCCTCGGTGAGGCGATCGCGCTCGAGGGCTACAGTTCGGGCGAAGTCACGCAGATGATCACCGTCGCGACGATTCTCTCGTCGGCGGTCGCGATCTTCGTGATGGCGTTCTGGGCGAACAGGCCGTTCGGCCTCGCGCCGGGGATGGGACTGAACGCCTTTTTCGCGTACACGGTCGTCCTCAGCCTCGGCGTGCCGTGGCAGGTCGCGCTCGCGGCGGTTTTCGTCGAAGGGATCGTCTTCATCGTCCTGACTGCGATCGGCGCGCGCCGGTACATCATCGAACTCTTCCCGGAACCCGTCAAGTTCGCCGTCGGGGCCGGTATCGGCGTCTATCTGCTCTTCTTGGGACTCCAGGAGATGCAGATCGTCGTCGCGGACCCCGACACGCTCGTGACGATGGGCAACGTCGCGACGAGCGCCGTCGCCGCGCTCTCGGTCGTCGGACTCGCGCTAATGCTCATCCTCCACGCCCGCGGGATTCAGGGCTCGATCGTCATCGGAATTCTCGCCACCGCCGTCGCCGGCTGGCTGCTGACGGCCCTCGACGTCGTCTCGCCGGGAACGCTCACGCCGCCGGGGAGCTACGAGCAGGTCAGCAACGAGGGGCTTGTGAGTCTGATCGCGAACGTTCAGTACGACTTCACGCCGCTCGTCGCCGGCTTCGTCGACGGGCTCGGGATGATCACTGACGATCCGCTCGTCTTCGTGCTCGTGGTCTTCACGTTCTTCTTCGTCGACTTCTTCGACACGGCCGGGACGCTCATCGGCGTCTCCCAGATCGGGGGCTTCCTCGACGAGAACGGGGACCTCCCCGAGATCGAGAAGCCGCTGATGGCCGACGCGATCGGGACCACTGTCGGGGCGATGATCGGGACCTCGACGGTGACGACCTACATCGAATCCTCGACTGGCGTCGAGGAGGGCGGCCGGACCGGATTCACCGCGCTCGTCGTCGGCCTCCTCTTCTTGGTGTCCCTGCTTCTCGTGCCGCTGATCAGCGCGATTCCGCAGTACGCGTCCTACCTCGCGCTGGTCGTCGTCGGCATCATCATGCTACAGGGCGTCACCGACATCGACTGGCAACACCCCGCGTGGGCGATTTCGGGCGGGCTGACGATCACGGTCATGCCGATGACCACGTCGATCTCGAACGGGCTCGCCGCCGGGATCATGAGCTACCCGCTCGTCAAGGCCTCGATGGGCGAAGCCGACGACGTCTCGCTCGGCCAGTGGGCACTCGCCGTCGCGTTCATCCTCTACTTCGCCGTCTTCTTCGCCGTCGACGCCGAAATGCTCTCGTTCTAACGGAGCAGTTTGGTCCGCCTTTCCGTCGATCATACGCGCCCCGACGCCGAACGACGAATGCGTCCTGACCGCCTCGGCTCCGGCAATCGCCCGGCCGACCGGTGGGCTGATACGTCTTCCGCGGCAATATCCCCGCATGGCAGACATCACGATGTACGAGCTTCCCGGCTGTCCGTACTGCGCCAAAGTCCGCTCGAAACTCGACGACCTCGAGGTCGATTACGACGTTATCGAAGTCCCCCGCTCGCACGACGAGCGCACGGAAGTCGAAAAAGTCAGCGGCCAGACCGGCGTCCCGGTCATCGTCGACGAAGCGAACGGCATCGAAGGCATGCCCGAAAGCGACGATATCGTCGAGTATCTCGAGGAGACCTACGGCACCGGCGCGGCGTGACGACGTCTCGGTGGCTTGGCGTCGACTGTAAAACGAGCCGAACAGCGCGTATCGGGCTTCAGACCGCTTCTTCGTACTCGGAGCGCTCCCGGATGACATCCCGGAGGTCGTCGGCGTTCCGGAACTTCGCGAGTTCGTCGCGCTCGACCAGCGCGGTGCCGTCGACCGATTCCTGTTTCGCGCGGTCGACGACGTAGACGGATCGCGTGCGGGTGACCTGCCCGATCGAACTCATGATCCGGGCGCGTTTCTCCGCGGCCTTCGTGAACTTCGAGTGACCCGTCAGGACGATCTCGCTGTCGTCTTCGTCCTCGCTGACGGCCGTAAACGGCGACCGAGCCGTCGGGTGGACGCTGTAGCCGGCCCGCGTGAGCACGGCGACGACCTGTTCGTCGTCCGGATCCGCTTCGGGGTCGTCCGGCATTGCCTCGCTCTCGTGGACATCGTCGGCCCCCTCGAGTACGTCGACGGGACTCGTCAGCGGCGCTTCGAACATCTCCTCGAGCGCCATCGCGACCTCGACGGAGGCGTTCATCCCGTCCTCGTACTTCGAGACGGTCCGTCGGGAGACGCCGAGTTCGCCGGCGAGTTGGCCGAGACTCCAGTCGCGGTCCTCTCGCTCGTCGGCTAACAGGTCACCGTCGATGTTGACGTAGAGGCCGCCGGGAGCGGCGTAGATCAGCGGCGGAACCTCTTCGATGAACAGGTTGTACGCCGTATCGGGGCTGAACACGGGGACGCCATGTCGGAAGTAGACGACATCGGGTTTCAGATCCTCGTCGCGACTGCGCAGGCCGATGACTAGCGGCGTCGCGTTGAGGTAGGTCCCCAGTCGCCGCATCTCCTGGCCCGTCGCCTCGTTGAACGCGTCGATGTTCGCGAGGATCTTGACGAGGATCAGGTCCTCGCCACAGCGCGCGGCGATATCGAAGCTCTTCGGTCGGATCGCACACCGATCACTGACCATGAATCCCGCGTCCTCTAACATCGCGGTTACGTTGCCGACTAGCGCGGAGCGGGACATACGGGGTTGTAAGCGATTCCTCATATAAGACGTTTTCCCCGTGATGCCCGGGTGCCGTGTCGCGATTCGTCCCCGTATCGGGAGTATACTTATATATCAGGTTCCGCCTGTCGGCGACGGCGCGGCGTCCCGAAAGGGGTTACCCGATCCCCCGCCAAGAGCCGCCGATGACCGTCGTCGGGATCGACGATACCGACTCGCGAGAGCGAGGGATGTGTACGACCTACGTCGCCGCGACGATCGCCGAGCGACTGCGCCGCGAGGGGGCAGCGATCGAGCGACTCCTCCTCGTCCGGCTCAATCCCGCTGTCGAATACAAGACGAGAGGCAACGCCGCGCTGGCGATCCACACCGACTGCGATCCCGACCGCGCCGAGGCCGTCGCCCGCGACCGGCTCGAGTCGCTGGCCGAAACCGCGGACGAGCGGACGCATCCGGGGCTCGTCGTCGCGGACCACGCCACCGAAGCGGGCGCGATCCCCGACGACATCGAGCAGTTCGCGTGGAGTGCGATCCGCGATCACCTCGAGCCGGCCGACGCCGCGGCGGCGATCGAGCGCCACGGCTATCGGTCGTGGCACGCCGGAAACGGCCGCGGCCGGATCGGCGCGCTGGCCGCTGTCGGCGCGTGGGCGGCCCTCGAGGAGTGGACGCACGAGTATATCTCCTATCGCGAGTCCGAGCGGTGGGGAACCGCCCGCGAGGTGGACCACGAGAGCGTCTTCGCCGCGGCGGATCGGGGCTATCCCGAGGTGTGGGACACCGTCGACCGCGGCGAGGACGAGACCGTCTGCGTGCCGCACACGCCCGGCCCGATCCTGCACGGGATCCGCGGCGACGAGCGGGCCGCGGTCCGGGCGGTCGCCGAGCGGATCGAGAGCGAACCCGTCGCCGCGAGCCAGCTGTTTCTGACGAATCAGGGGACGGACATCCACCTCCGGGACGGCTCGATCGCGACTATCGAGGACGGGCGGGCCTACCGGCTCGAGGGGCGGGTCGCGAGCGAGCCCGAAACCCGGCGCGGGGGTCACGTCTTCGTCGACCTCGAGTCACCGGAACCGACGGGTGGAGGCGGCGGAGACGAAGACGGTGAGAGCGCACCCGAACGGCTCACCTGTGCGGCGTTCGAGCCGACGAAACGATTCCGAGATCGGGTGCGGGAGTTGTGCGTCGGCGACCGAATCACCGCCTGCGGCGAGGTTGCAAGCGGCACGCTCAAACTCGAGAAGTTCGCCGTCCGCGAACTCGTCCGCACCGAGCGGGTCACGCCGACCTGTCCCGACTGCGGACGGACGATGAAGAGCGCAGGCCGGAATCAGGGCTATCGCTGTCGGGACTGCGGAACCGGGACGGCGGGGAAAGCGGAGCGACCGCTCGAGCGCGACCTCGAGGAGGGCTGGTACGAGGTCCCGCCGTGTGCGCGTCGGCACGTCGCGAAGCCACTCGTCCGGGGCGGGTTCGACGCGCCGACGCATCCGGAGCGGTGACGGCGAGACTGGAGACGACCGAACTCGAGAACAGAACACGAACGGAACCGCCGCACTCGGCGAAACCCGATCAGCGCACGCTGACGCCCTGTCGAGCGAGGAACTCGCTCGCTTCCTTGATCTCGACGGGGCTGCCGATGATCCGGCAGCGGTCCTCACCGTCCGGGAAGACGGTGACCGTGAACTCGTCGTCGAGCCGCGACTCGAGCCCCTCGAGCGCCGCCCGTGGAAGGACGATCTGGGTGCTGTCACGCAGCTGCGACGCGTTTGACATACATCTAGAATCCGTCGCCCGGCGTTTATGTGTGTCGAAGTCCCGTTTGCATCGGTAATGGACCCGTGTGGTAGCACCAGGATATATCGCGTTTCGGCCGCTTCTCGAGGCCGACTTTCGGTAGCGTGCGGTCACTGAAACACCGTGCCTGTCCGATCGTATACCAGCTGTTCGACTACTGTACCGACCAGTTAATTCGGCGTTAGAGCGCCGCTATACGCTGATATGGTTGTGCCGGCGCTGGCATGCAGGCCAACTATGCGAGTTGGTAGCACACATACGATTGTCCGTTCCCGAAATCCGGGGTGACCGGATCCCGGGCGGATGAGATCCCAGTCGATCGGGAACGGACCGGCGTCGGCTCGTGCTACCGCGAGTGACCGGCGACTCCGATTCGCTGGTGAACCGACGACGCTACCCGGCGCGTTCAGAGTACCACCGTACGAGGGCGATCGCTGACCGACAATACCCTTTTGCCGCGTGATGTCCCTACACCGATCCGAACCGACTCGACCTCAGCGGCGCACCACGGCGAGGTCGCTCTTCGTCTCGATCGACCGCACGATCCCCCAGAGGAGGAGCCGCGTCGCTCGCTTGTGCTCCTTTTTCTGTCGGTGGAGGTGCTTCGGTCGAGCGTGTTGATAGTCGTACGCCGCGAACGCATCCGGAGAGATATCCCCTCGGTGCTCCATATCGTCTCGTATCTCCCGCAGTAACGCGTGGAGATTCATCCATTCGTCGTGACGCATCGCCACGAACCGCCAGTGGACTCTCCCTCCTGAACCTTCGGCCTGAAAGAGTAACCCCGCCGCCGGCCGATCCGGGTTCGGGACTCGAGGCCCCGGATCCGGCCTCGAGCGCCCACTCGACGTTCGCGGCCGATCGGACCGATCTCAGCCCGTTCCGTGGACCGTCACCGTTCGCGTGTCGCTCGCGTGGGGCGACCGAACCATCACCGGGAACACGTCGTCGTTGGTCACCGGGTAGGTCTCGTAGCCGAGCGAAACCGTTCCCGTCCCGCCGGGCGGGAGGCTCACGCTCGCGGCGTCGACCACTTCGGGCGAGCGGCCGACGACGAGTTCGACGTCGTGCGTGCCGGCGGCGTCGCCGACGTTTTCGACGGCGGCGGTCACCGAGAGCCACTCGCCGCCGGTCACCGGCGCGTTCGTTCCGGTGATCGACACCGCGAACGACGGCTCACCATCACCACCGTCGTTCCCGTCACGTCCGTAGACCAGGACCGTCCGCGAGGCGGTGTCGTCGCCCGTTCCCACCCGGACAGGGAACTCGTCGTCGTTTCGGACGGGATAGATCTCGTAGCCCAGCGAGACCGTCGTCGTCTGGCCCGCGCCGACGGTCACGCCCTGCGTATCGACCGTCGTCGGATCGCGGCCGACGACGAGTTCCACGTCCCGGTCGGCCGGCCCGTCGCCCGTGTTCGCGAGCGTGGCCGTCACCTCGAGCCACTCGCCGCCGGTCACCGGCGCGTTCGTCTCGAGCCCGGTCACCTCGAGGTTGCCCTGCGTCCCGTCGTCCTCGGTTCCGATGACGGTCACGTCCGTCTCGGAAGCGGCGTGGGCCGTCTCGACGCGGACCGGGAACGTCTGCGTGTTGCGCACGGTGGCCGTCGTGAACTCGAGGTCGACGGTCTCGGTCTGGGTGGTGAACACTTCGACTGTCCGACTGTCGACGTGCGTGGGGTCGTGACCGACGATCAGGTCCGCTTCGACGTCGACGAACCCGTGATAGGTGGAATCGCCCTCGGCGTCGATCTCGGCCTCGACGACGAGGTCCTCGCCCGCGTGGACCGGCGCGTTCGTGCCGGTGATCGTGACGTTTCGGAACGCGACGACCGACGGCCCCTCGGTACGGACGGACGCCAACCGGCCGTCCCGGCAGGCGACCCACGCGATCATCGGATAGCCGCCGATGAACCAGATCGCGTTGCCGCCGGTCGTCGAATACGTGACCGTCCCCGTCGAGCCCGAGAGGTCGGTCCGGTCGACGTACGTGGCGTTGCGCCCTTCCTGCCAGAAGAGCCGATGGAGACGCCCAAAATCGTCGGCAGCCGACGCGGTCACGTCGACCTCGTCGCGGACCGTGATCGTGGCGTCCGGTCCCGGATCACACGTCACATCAGCGTTCGGCGGGTCCGGCGCGCTCTCGGTGACCTCGACCGTCCAGATAACGGTCGTGCCGTCGACGGTCACGCTGACCTCGTGTGTTCCAGACTCGTCGAACTGACCGTAAGCGGCCGGATTGCCCGTGATGTAGGTGTAACTGTAAAACGGGTCGTACGGCGTGATAGCGTCCCCGTCCGGACCGTCGACCCGCCAGTCGGCCGCCTGCGGTTCGACACCCGGAGACGCCGCGGCTTCGAAGACCACGTCGTCGCCGGGCCTGACCGTCGTCGCGGTCGCCGCCGGGCAGACCCGCTCGAGCGATCCCGTCTGGGCGTGTCCCACCCCCGTCGCCGCGAGGGCACCCACGCTACTCCCCACCGCCGTAACGTATTCTCGCCTGCGCATATGCTATCATATGTCCCACAAGACGGTATAGCTAATACAATATTGGCAATAGGAACGAAATCGAGGAAACGATTGTTCAATTCGCCGGGAAGAGCAGAGCCGACACCGCAGACGGTGTCCCTCGAGTCGACTCGAGACGGAGTGATCGGCAGCCGTCGCCGCGCGTTCTCAACGCGTGTCTCGAAAGGGTTTTTCGGCGCGACCGGTTGCATACTGACAAATGGGGCTCGAGGATGAAATCGAGGCAATCGAAGACGAAATAGCCAATACGCCCTACAACAAGTCGACGGAGGCCCACATCGGCCGGCTGAAGTCGAAGCTCGCGGAGAAGAAGGAAAAACTCGAGAAACAGCAGTCCGGATCGGGCGGCGGCGGCGGGTATTCCGTCGAGAAACACGGCGACGCGACCGTCGCGTTGGTCGGATTCCCGAGCGTCGGCAAGTCGTCGCTGTTGAACTCGCTGACCAACGCCGAAAGCGAGACGGGGTCCTACGAGTTCACGACGCTCGATGTCAACCCGGGGATGCTGAACCACCGCGGCGCGAACATCCAGATGCTCGACGTGCCGGGACTGATCGAGGGCGCGGCGGCGGGCAAGGGCGGCGGCCAGCAGGTGCTGGCGGTCGTCCGCAACGCCGACCTCATCATCTACATGCTCTCGGTGTTCGAACTCGAGCAGTACGATCGGCTCCAAGAAGAGCTGTACGACATCAACATCCGCGTTGATCAGGAGTCCCCGAAAGTCACGGTCCGTCCGAAGATCAAAGACGGCATCAAGATCACCTCGAGTACCGACCAAGACCTAGACGAGGAGACGATCAAGCAGGTCATCCGCGAACACGGCTACGTCAACGCCGTCGTCAACCTCCAGGAGAACGTCTCGATCGACCGGTTGGTCGACGGCCTGATGGACAACCGGGAGTACATCCCCTCGATCACCTGCGTCAACAAGGTCGACCTGATCGATCCCGATTACAAGGAGACGGTCGACGAGCAGTTGCGCCAGCGCGACTTAGACCCTGAGGAGGTCACCTTTATCAGCGCCGAGGAAGAGAAGGGGCTCGACGTGCTCAAAGACCGCATCTGGGAACGACTCGGACTGATCCGAGTCTACATGGAGAAGCCCGGCCGCGGCATCGACTGGGAGGAACCCCTCGTCGTCCCGAAGGGAACCACCGTCGGCGAGGCCATCGAGAAACTCGGCGGCGAGATGGAAGAGCGGTTCCGCTTCGCCCGGGTGACCGGCCCCAGCGCAGCCCACGATCAACAGCAGGTCGGAACGGATCACGTCCTCGAGGACGAGGACGTGCTGAAGCTGATTCTGCGGCGGTAACCGGCGCTATATCGGGCGATTCAGGGACTATTTCGGAAATCGATCCTCGACCATCGCCGGTATTCCATCGAGTACGATCGTTGAATCGACACTATTCGGATCGGAACGATCAAGAATATCCGGCGGCCCGATGACTAGGTAGCTATGGTTGATATCGGGTGGCTCTCGCTCGTGCCGCCGGTGCTCGCGATCGTGCTCGCGATCGTGACCCGCCGGCCGATGCTCTCGCTGTTTCTGGGCATTTGGTCGGGCGCGGTTATCCACACCGAGGGCCTCGGCCTCGCACAGACGTTCGACTGGATCGTCAGCGCGATCATCGCGGACGATGGTTTCCACGTCCAGATCCTCGTATTCACGCTCCTGCTGGGCTCCGGCGTCGCGCTCATCTGGCGGCTCGGCGGCGCGATCGCCGTCCGCCAGTGGGCGACCGCAAACCTCCGGTCCCAGCGGGCCGTCGGGCTAACGACGTGGATACTGGGACTCGCCATGTTCTTCGACGACTACGCCAATACCGCCATCGTCGGGAGTACGATGCGCGAGATCTCCGACGAACTGCGGGTCTCGCGCGAGAAGCTCGCGTACATCGTCGACTCGACCGCCGCGCCCGTCGCAACGCTCGGCATCTCGAGTTGGGTCGCGTTCCAGCTGTCGCTGATCAGCAGCGCCTACGAGGACATGGGCGTCGCGGCGGACGCGCCGAGCGCGTTCCAGACGTTCGTGGACTCGATCCCGTACAACACCTACGCGCTGCTGGCGATCGTCATGGTCGGGATCGTCGTGGTGTCCGGGCGGGACTACGGCGAGATGTTAGACGCCGAGCATCGGTCGCGAACGACCGGTGCAGTCAACCGCGAGGGCGCACAGCCGCTCCAGAAGGTCCAGGAGGATCTGGGCGAGCCGATCGACGAGCGGCCGATGCTCCGGACCTTTTTCGCGCCCGTCGTCGTCCTGATCACGGTGACGCTGGCGGGTGCCTTCTGGACGGGCTACCAGTCGTGGCTCTCGAGTCAGGCCGAGGTGGGAGCGCCGACGGCGGTCGGTGCCGCCGCGGACGAAGTGGGGCTCACGCAGGTCCTGATCGACATCGTCGGCGCGGGCGACTTCGCGACGGCGCTGACCTGGGGCTCGTTCGCCATGGTCGTGTCGGCGATCGCGATCGGGATCGCCTACGGCCTGTTCGATCTCGGCGACGGGGTCGACACCGTCATCGACGGCTTCGGCATCATGCTGACGGCGGTGACGATCCTCGTGCTCGCGTGGACGATCAGCAGCGTCGCGGAGACGCTCGGCACGGGCGACTACGTCGCGAGTCTGGTCGAACCCTACCTCTCGGCGGAGTTGCTGCCCGTCCTCATCCTGATTGCCGCGGCGTTCGTGGCCTTTACGATGGGGTCGTCGTGGGCGACGATGGGGCTCGTCACGCCCATCGCGATACAGGTCGCCTACGAACTGGGAACCGGGTTCGAACTCGTTCCGGTCGCCGTCGGTGCCGTCTTCTCCGGCGCGATCTTCGGCGACCACGCCTCGCCGATCTCCGACACGACGGTGCTCTCGGCGACGTTCAGCGGTGCGGATCTGATCGACCACGTGCGCACGCAACTGCCCTACGCGCTGACCGTCTTCGCCGTGGTCGTCACCTGCTATCTGCTCAACGGCTACCTCGGGGTCCCGCCAATCGTCTTCCTGCCGCTCGGCGTCGTCGCCCTCGTCGGCCTCGTCAACATCCTCTCGCGGTTCGACGCCGACCGGAAGGGCCTCGAGCCCGTCGCGCCGACCCCGGCCGCGGACATCGCCGATCCCGAGAGCGATATCGACTCGGATTCGACGGAACGACCCGAGTAGACCGCCGCCTTCGCCACGTTTTTTGGAGTCGCAGGCGTCGTTTCGCGTATGGACGGAACGCTCGATCATACGATGATCCGCGTCGCTGACCTCGAGGAATCGCTCGACTGGTATCAGACCCACCTCGAGTACGAGGAGAAGGATCGCTTCGAGGGCGACGGCTTCACCATCGTCTATCTCGGTCCCGAGGAGATGCACGACGAGGGCGCAATGCTCGAGATCACCCACAACGAGGGCGAGGAGCTCGAGGTGGGCGACGCGTGGGGCCACATTGCCGTTCGCGTCCCCGACGGCGAACTCGAGGATTACTACCAGCAGCTGATGGACGAGGGCGTCGACGACTACCGCGATCCGGAGTCCTGTGGCGGCGACTACGCGTTCGTGAAGGACCCCGACGGCCACGAGATCGAGATCGTCCAGCGCGAAGAGGGCGCGCTCTGGTCGCTCGATCACACGATGCTCCGCGTCGAGGACGCGGACGAGGCGCTCGGCTTCTGGACCCGCAAGTTCGAGTACGACGAGGTCGGCCGCTGGGAGTCCGACACCTTCGCGAACTACTTCGTCGAGCCCCGAGACGCCGCCGAGGAAGCGATGTCCGTCGAACTCACCTACAACTACGACGGCCGCACGTACGACATGGGCGACGCGTGGGGCCACCTCTGTATCCGTATCGACGACCTCCAAGACGACTGGGAGCAACTCCTCGAGCGCGGTGCCGACGACTACCGCGACCCCGAGAGCAACGACAACATGTACGCGTTTACGAGAGACCAGGACGGCCACGAGATCGAACTCATCGAGCGCGACCTCGAGGCCGACTCGCTGTTCCCGTTCTGAACGGACCACTGCCACGCTGTCGGGAGACGGACTGCACTGATTTTCCGCGCCGATACCGCCGACCGCGAGCGTGACACCAAACGCTATCGCGCTGTCTTGAAACCGCAGTCGCGATCAGCCCCGAGTCCAATCAGCGCGACTCGGCGTCGATCCGCACGAGGCGGCGAGCGAGAGCAACGATCTCGAGAAAAGTCACGAGTCCGATAGTATATGCGAACCTACTTGTACCATCGTGACGAACCGTTGTCACATGCGAGACCGTCCCCGCCGAACCCTCCTCAGTGGGATCAGTGCGTCGCTCGTCGGCACGGCTGCCGGCTGTCTCTCGGTGCTGGACGAGACCGACGAAACGCCCAGCGAGGAATCCGACGCGTCCGACGATCCGTTCGCCGACCTGCTCGCCGCCGTCCCGGCCGACACCGCCGACGAGAGCGCAGCGCTCTCGGCAGTACACGAATCGCGACTCCGGGACGCCGACGTACAGGACCTCGTCGGCCCCTACGACATCACACACGGCACGGGACTGGCGGAGCTGTTCGCCGGCGACACCGGCACCGTTTCGCGCCACGTTACCGTCATGGACGAGGGCCTCGAGTCGCCGTTCGTCACGGTCTTCGAGACCGAGTCCGGCGATTTCGACCCGGCGCGCGACATCGACGCGGCCCTCGAGACAGACCTCACGACTCGGGAACACGACACCGGGACCGACTACGAGTTCGCGCCGCTCGCGGACGCGGGCGTCGTCGCCGCACTCGACGGCGTCGGCATCGTCGCCGACTCGGCGTCGACGGTCGACGCCGCGATCGCCGCTCGAGACGGCGACGCACCGGCGGTTCGCGACGCGGTCCCCACCTTCGACGAGGGGCTCGCGGCGTTCGCGGACGCCGATATCCGGACCGTCACGACCGACGACGAGTGGTCGTGGACCTACGACGCCCTCGAGCCCGAGGACGGGGAGTACGCGATCCTCGCCGCGACGGTGTCCGAACCGGACACGCTCGAGATCCACCACGGGCTCTCGCTCGTCGATGACTCGCTCGTCACGGACGATCTGGTCGACCGGTTCCGAGCACAGCTACGCAGTGGCGGGAGAGAGATCGTCTCGTCCGATGTCGACGGCTCGCTCCTGACGGCGACGGTCGAAATCGATCTCGCCGCCGAACGCCACGAGAGCCCGGGTCGTCTCGAGGCCGGGGAACTGGACGCCGACGAGCAGTACGTGGAAATCGAGGTCGGCGCGGGCGATCCGACGCCGGTCGACGAACTCAGGCTCGAACTCGACGGCGAGCCCTACGACGAGGCGATCTGGGCCGACGGTCGGGACGAGATCGAAGGGGGAGACACGCTACTCGTGGCGACCGAGGACGCCGAGCCGTACCTCCGGATCTCGCTCGTCCACGAGGGAGACCGCGGCATGCCCACCCACACGACCCTGCACGCCGACTTCGAGTGGACCGTCGACTACGACCTGGACGCGAGGACGCTGTCGGTCCGCTACGAGGACGAGTTCCCGCTCGACGGCGATCACGTGATCCTCGCGCTGTACGACGCTGACGACGCCGAGGCGATCGTATCCGAGCCGGTCCGGACGACGAGGCCGTGGACCGGCACCGACCTCTCGACCGGTGATGGGGCGACGCTCGAGGACGTCGCGCCCAAAACGGCCGTCTACGTCTGCTGGAAGGAACCCACGCGCTCCAAGGCGCTCGCCAGCGATCGGATCCAGCCGATCGGGGAGGCTACGGTCGACTACGAGTACGAGACGAAGACGGCGACCGTCGAACTCGCCTTCGAGGACGACCGGACCAGACCGGCCGCGGAGTATACGGTCTTGCGCGACGGCGAACCGGCCGCCACACAGTGGCGCGACGAGGGCGAGACGGTGTCCGACGGCGACACGCTCGAGCCCGCGTCGGTCCCCGTCGGGACGACTATCAGTGTCGTCTGGGGAGCGAACGACCTCCCTATCGGCAGCGGGGAGGCCGACTCGTCGGTCTCGTTCGATCTCACGGTCGAGAACGGGACGGTGACGCTCGTCCACGACGGCGGGCGGCCGCTGCCCGTCTCCGGGCTCGTCGCGGAGGTCCATATCGACGATGAGGAAATCGACGTTCCGCTCGACGAACGGACGGACGGACCGTTCGCATCGGGGGATACCGTGACGCTCATCGATGAACTCGAGCGGGACGATCCGCCGCTGAAAGTTCGGGTCCGTCGCGACGGCGAGTACATCGACGACGCGTACGACGGAGAGCTCTGATCGAGCGAGACGCGAGCACACCGCTCGAGCTAGAGGTCCGGAATCGGAACGACGACGACTGGCCGGCTCGAATCGGTGAGAAGCCGCCGTGCGGTCGAGCCGAGTTCGTGCGCCGCATCGGGGTCGCCGCTGTGTGTGCCGATCACGATCTCGTCGGCGTCGAACTCGGCCGCCGCCTCGAGGAGCGCCTCGCCGGGGGTCCCCGATCGAAGCTCCGTCTCGACGTCGCCCGCAGCCGCGAGTCGAACGGGCGCGACGTTCAACGCCTCCTCGCCATCACGGCGTGCCGTCGCGTCGTCGGCGACGGCGACTGCGATCACCGCATCGTCGTCGGTGACTCGGTCGCCGAGATAGTCACAGATCGCCGCCGTCGTGTGAACGGAGCCGGTTCCGACGAGATATTGCATAGCGGTCCTACGGCGACGATATCGAAGAAAGCTGTGGAACCGAAATCGGAATCGATATCGACGGACGGCACGGGATTTTCCGACCCAGAAAACGCGCTCGTATCACTAATAGGACGGCACGGAATGGACCACACGGGGGACGAGAGGTCAGCCCTGCACGCCTTGGTGGTCCCCCGATGCTTCCCCGCATCTGATCATCCCCACGGGTTGCGACGCCTGCCCCAGTCCCCGCGATCCCCCTCTCGCGGGGACATATGCGTCGCCTTCCTATCACTGGTAGCAGAAACGGTGGTCCCGGGATCGCTTCGGCCCTACACGTTTCCAGTCACTACTCGCTGTCAATGCTGCCCGTACAGCGAGTAGGTGATCGCAACTAGACCGACCAGTCGACTCACGTTCTCGAGCAGTGCGATGACGATTCGTTCCGGGCTGACCAGCGTGGTGACCACGACGTTGACGAGGAACGGAAACAGCGTCAACAGGAGGAGCCCGACCGCGAGGTAGAGCATCGACGACGCGTCGTTGCGTCGGTAGCCGCGGTAGGCCTGATAGGCGATCACCGTCCCGAAGAGGGCAACGAGGAACAGACTCGCGACGGTCAACAGCTCGAACATCGTCGCCTCGTCGACCCGTACGACGCTCCGACTCATCGCATCCCCTCCCACATGCGAGTGAACTTGTCGGCGACATCTTCCTCACGGTACGTCAACTCGAGGGCGAACGAGCCGTCCTCCAGCGACAGTTCGAGTCGGTCGAGGTTCGCACTGTAGACGCTGTAGTGGTTGCCGTCCGGTGCGAGTTCCGTCTCTTCGGTGACGAGGTGACACTCCTCGAGACGGTCGAGCCGCCGGTAGATCGTCGGGAGGGACGCGTCACACCGTTCGCTCAATGTACTGGCAGACATGGGTTCGACGCTCGTGTGGGTGAGGATATCCCGTGCGTACTCGTCGTCGAGGACCGCGAGCAATGTAGACAGGTCAGATTCCTCACTCACTGGTATAGCTGTTCGTTTCGGTATAACTATGAAAAGCAGTCCGGTTTTTCTGAACGAGAAAACACGATCGCGATCGGAGATGACTGCCGATCCGCACGGTCGAGAACTTCCTCTGGGGAGACAGCCTCCCCGATATCGCGGCCGAATGGCGGGCGCTGTGGGACGAAGAGTCACTGTACGTCCTCGTCGCCGTCACCGACTCCGATGACGGGACGCGGGACGCCGATATCGAACGCACTTCGATCCCGATAACAGCCGCGGGACGACCTATGACGGGGAAAACGACCGCCAGATACTCGTCCCGCGAGGCACGGAGACGGCAGTTTCCGGCTGGAACTCGGCTCCGATAGCTGCGGGTACCGAGGTCGAAACGGTCGAGACCGACGACGGGTGGCGGACGATGCTCGCGATCCCGTGGGCGAACTACGGTGTGCGTCCCGTCGTCGGTCACCGTGTCGGAATGGATATCCACATCGCCCTGAAGAACGACGGCGAGCGGAGCGGAAGCTCAGTTGGTTCGACGAGTCCGACAGCGCGTGGCAAAACCCCGAGTAGTTCGCTACTGTCGAACTCGGCGAGTGACCGATGGTCGCCCGCTCGAGCCAAGCCGATCGACGACCGACTGGTCTCGGTTCCCGTAATCGGTCGCCAGTTGCGGAACGAGAATCGCTGATATCGTCGATTATGTATCGCGGTATATGATTTATCGACGCTGTCGAAGAGAAACGCAGCCAGTCTGGGGACCAAGAGAGACGCATCGGTCCGCTCCCCATCAACGCCCGCTCGAGCCAGTCGAGCAGTCGCTCGAGAACTCCCACAGCCGAAACCGATGAATTTTGCCCGCGAATTACTCGATGGACTCGGTTTCGAGTCTCCGAGTAGTATCAACGCTCTCGTCCGAATCGCGATCTCATCGGCTGTAACTGCTGGCGCTGTCGCTGCAGTAGTCGTGACAGGAGACGAGTCCGTCTTCGAATCCGCTCCGGAACCCATATCGAAGTCGCTGTCATCTCCACCATCGCATCGTCGATCAGAATTCGGTCCCTCTCGAGTGTCGTCCCGTCAACGATGACTGCTGGGCAGTGTTCTCGTGCCCCATCGGCCGCGATGGAAGCTCGAGACTCGGTTCCTGCCGCGTGAGACGGACTGGTCCCCAGCAATCGCTCGATCGGAGGGGCGTCAAAGAGGGGGACCTCGAGCAGCGGTTTCTGACCGGATCGGGCTCGAGGCGACCGAAGACGGATACAGCGATGTAACCAGATCGATCACCGAAACGACTTCATCGCGGCCGGCTCTCCCGGTCCGGCGGAACGCTGCGCGATACGAGCAGCCATCCAACTCTCTGCGAGATACTGGTCATCCGATCGGCACCTGTCCTCAAGCGACCCGCTCAGTCCACGCCAGTGGCTCGGCGAACCGTTTATCGCTTCCCGCCGGATTAGTTCGCCCATGACCCGCACGACCTATCGCTGTCCGTGTGGCGCACACCTCGAGTTCAAACAGGACCTCGAGAAGGAACGCGGAACGCCGACACCGAACTGGAAGTGTAAATACTGCGGGACGCCGGTGCCGGGGATGACGGCCGAGAAGATCAGACACCAGCATCCGTCCTGAGTCGGCGATCCGAAATCGTGACTGATGCGACCGGTGCCGGAAATAAATCACATTTCGATATATCGAATCGCGGATTCTCGAGTTAGCGAGAACGGTCCGCCCTGCGATTCGATGGATCGATCTCGAGTCAATGTGCGTGCAGCCCTCACCCCGAGGCGAGCAGCGGGAACTCCGCTGCAATCAATTCGCACGGGTACTCGGCTATTTCAGTATATCGCAGAATTATAATATCTTTTATCTGTCGGTCCGGTCGGCCGATCCGAAGATGTCCGAGACGAACGACGACGAACGGCGAACCGGCCACCCAGACACGTCCAGTTCCGCGCTCCGACGACGATCGTTCATCGTCGCGGCGGGCGCATCAGTGACCGGAACGGCCGGCGTTGCGGGTGCGACTCCCGGTCGCGGGAACGGGAAGGCTCCCGACGAACGCCATCCCGCTGAATCGAACGCGAACGGATTCCGCGGTTCTACCGGCGATCCGGACCTGATCGCTCACCGCGGCTTCGCCGGGCTGTATCCCGAAAACACCGTCGGCGCGGTCGAAGCCGCGGCACGCGGCTGGCAGTCGCCCGCCGCGCCGTCGCGCGGTGCCGACATGATAGAGATCGACGTCGTCCCGACGGCCGAGAACGACGTCGTCGTCTTCCACGACGATCGGCTCGCCAGCCGCGACGGCGGCGAGCGCGGGCTGACCGACACCGAGGGCGTCGTCTGGGAGACGGAGACGGACACCGTGACGAGTGCCGAAGTCCTCGAGAGCGGCGAAACCGTCCCCCGATTACGGCCCGTTCTCGAGGCGATTCCACCGTCAGTCGGGGTCAACGTCGAACTGAAGAATCCGGGGTCGTTCGACGTGGCCTTCGCCGAATCGCTTCCGGGGGACGAACTCGAGGAGCAAAAAGAGATCTGGCAGCCGTTCGTCGCGCGGGTGCTCGACATCGTCGACGAGTTCCACCACGAGTACCTCTTTTCCTCGTTCTACGAGGCGGCGCTGGCGACGACCCGCAACGCGTCCGACTATCCGGTCGCACCGCTGTGCTGGAGCTCCGTCGCGGACGGTGTCGAAATCGCGCGACGATACGAGGCCGAAGCGATTCACCCGCCCTATCACATGATTCGGGGAACGCCGTTCTACGCCGATCAGCGCTACGAGGAGGGCGCGGGCTGGTCGGAGACCGATCTCCTCACAGTCGCACACGAGGAGGGTCGAGACGTGAACGTCTTCACCCTCGAGACGTGGTACCAGGGCGAACAGCTCGCGGCGGCCGGCGTAGACGGAATCATCAGCGATCACGCCGACGTGCTCCGATTCGGCGCGACGAACTGAATCAATCGCGGTCGGGAATAGCCGCGCACCGTGCCGGTCGAATCGCGTTTTTCCGACCCCGTGAGACCGAAACACGGATTTAGGATCACGGAACAGTATGGGACGAACCGATGTCCCGTGGCGACACCGACACGATCCGCCCTCGCCGCGGTGAGAGCCGCCTCGAGCGGCCGGACAGCGGCCGAAACGGGGGCCGACGGTCCGCGCCGCGTCGTCGCGCAGCGACTGGGCGGGTGATCGTGCCGTGACCGAGGTCGCGATCACGGACGCGGTCGACGCCTATCTCCAGCGGAAGGCCGTCGGGGATCCCGACGGACCGGGTGCGGGGGCCTACGCGTCCAACGCGGAATCGATCCTCCGACGGTGGGCCGACTGGCTCGAGCGAGAACACGGGCTCACCGCCCTGTTCGCACTCGAGGTCGATCAGATGCGCGCGTACGCGGAGGAACTCCGCCATCGGACCGACCGCGGGGAGTACACCGCCTCGACGGCCGGCACCTACTACGCGGTCGTCCGGGCGT
Organism: Natrinema versiforme; assembly: GCF_005576615.1. NCBI lineage: Archaea > Methanobacteriati > Methanobacteriota > Halobacteria > Halobacteriales > Natrialbaceae > Natrinema > Natrinema versiforme. The sequence goes on along the minus strand of NZ_CP040330.1, from coordinate 1,480,850 downwards.
TCCTCTCGTGGTGTGTCCGCGGCGGGATCCTCGCGGACAACCCCGCCGCGACCGACCGCGCGGAGGCGGCGTTACCGACCGCCGAGACGCGCCCGGAAAGCGACACGTGGACCGCACGACAACGGCGCGAACTCGAGCGCCACGTTCGCGAACGCGCGCTCGAGGCCGCCCCCTCGACAAGCGAGCGACGCACGCGGCTGCGCGAGTACGCGATGGTCGCCGTGCTCGCCCACTCGAACGTCCGGGGGGCCGAATTGTTCCGGGTGCCGGAGGACGACCGGCGCACCGGTGCGACGTGGGACGATGTCGACTTCTATACGGGGACGATCCGCGTGCTGGGAAAGTCCCAGCGCCTCGAGGACGTTCCGCTTCCCGCCCGTGCACGGACGCCGCTGCGGCGCTATCGGGTGGTCCTCGACCCGCCGTCGAACGACTGGCCGCTGTTTCCGACGGGCCACGCGCCGTCGATCGCGGCGCGAGTTCGGTCGGTGTTTCGCGACCGAGGGCGCGACGAGAGCGATATCGAGTCGCTGTTCGAGGACGCGACGGCGACCGAACTCGCTCGAGAGCACGCCATCGCGCTGCCGGCGATTACCACCGAGGGAGCGCGATCAGTCCTGAAACGACTCTGTGAGGACGCGGGCGTGGATATCGACGGCAACTACCTGACGCCGCGGGGCGTGCGAGGCGAGCACGACGGCGACGGTGACGCGTACCGCCGCGAGGCGACGGCGTCGAAACCGACGCTTCGGGCGTCGGTGCTCGAGCAGTCGATCGTCGTTTCGGGAGAACAGCCGTCAATTGGCGACGACGATGGGCGGTCGCGAGACGAGCAACCGGACCGTAATTGAAACGCGAAGAGGCCGGCCATCGAAATCGGGAGGACGGCGTCGGGAGGACGACGCTCGAGTCGCTATCGCTGCTATCGGTTTCAGACGACGAGGAGCCACAGGATCGCCGTCAGAACGAGCGTCAGCAGCAAGACGGTGGTGCCGATGCCCGTTCGGAGGTGGATCGTGGACGGACGCCCGCCGTCCGTCGGCTGGCGCTCGTCGACATCGACCATCCAGTCGGGAAGACGACCCACGGCCGCGTCGATCGCGAGGACGGGATTGTTGCCGATCCAGTAGCAGCGTTTGACTCCGCCGACGACCGCTCTATCGACGGCGGCGTACGTTTCGGTCACCGCGAGCATCGTCCACCGGCTGAGAGAGTACGTCGCCGGATAGACGACCATCGCCGGATCGCCCAGATCGAGTTTCGAGAGGGGTTTCCGGACGAGGACGAACGTGACCGCGGCGACGCCGGTCAGAATACCGGCCGTCTCGAGGTGGGAGAGGCTGTAGGGATGGAGTTCGCTCTCGCCGCCGTAGTACGAGAACGTGAAGTGACCGCCGTGGCCGTGGAGCGTCGGCGCGAGGTCGGCCAGTCCCTGCCACCAGACGCCGAAGAGGAGACAGGCACCGCCCAGCCCGAGCATCGCGACGATCTGGCCGGGTTTGGCGTCGGCGACCTCGATGTCGCTCTCGCCGTGGAAGAAGACGTAGTAGCCGAGTTTGATGAACGACAGCAGCGTCCCGATCGCGCCGAGCCAGAGCAGCCAGTACAGCGCTTGATACTCGGGTTGGCCGTAGTAGCCCGGATTGGCGGCGTCGAAGATCATCCCCTTGCTCACGTAGCCGTTGAATCCCGGAATCGCGGTGATCGAGAGCGCGCCGAGCCCGAATCCGATCGCGGTCAGGGGCATCTCGCGCCAGAGCCCGCCGAGGTGATAGAGATCCTCCTCGCCGGTCCGGTAGATGACGACCCCGACGGCCATGAACAGCAGGCTCTTGAAGAGCACGTTGTTGAACAGGTGGCTCATCGAGCCCGCGACGGCCAGCTGCGATCCGATCCCGATTCCGGCGACGATGTAGCCGAGCTGGGCCTGGATGTGATAGGACAGCAGCGCCCGCATGTCGTGTTGCAGCAGGGCGAAGGTCGCGCCGTAGACGGCCATCAGCCCACCCATGTACGCGATGTATATCGAGAGGTCGTGGGAGCCCTCGACCGGGAACGCCCGGTAGAGGATGAACGCGCTCGTCTTGGTCGTGTACACCGAGAGGAACACCGAGGCCGCGACGTGCGGTCGCGGGTAGGTGTCGGGCAGCCACGTGTGGAAGCCGATGAAAGCGACGTTGACGCCCATCCCGAGCACCGCGAGCAGCGCCGGGATTCCGGTGGCGATCCCGTCGCTGGCCGTGTAGAGGAACGACCCGACCTCGACGTAGTGGACCGCGACCGCAAGCATCACGAGCACGCCGCCGGTGCCGTGGAAGATCGCGTACCGGAAGCCGGCTCGGACCGCCTCGCCGCCGTAGTGCCAGACCACGAGCGTGCTCGTCACCGCCATCAGCTCCCACATGAACAGGAGCACGAGCCAGTCGCCGGCGAAGGCCGCTCCGATCGACGAGGAGACGTAGACGAGCGCGAACGCGACGAGCGTCTTACTGGCCTCGCTCGAGTAGGCGTAGATAACGCTACAGACGCCGAGGAAGCCAAGCCCGATGCCGACCATTCGGGAGAAGCCGTCGACGTAGAACGGGACGACCTCGAACCCGAGGAAGCTCCCGGCGAGGTGTTGGCCCTCCGGCGCGACCAGCGAGATCGCGAGCACGGCCGCGAGACTCAGCGCGCCGACGGTGAACCCGGCGATCCGCGGCAGGACGAGCACGAGCAGCGCCGCCGCGAAGACCAAAAGCGGCGGGTAGGCCGCCGTCAGCAGGTCAGAGGGGATCATTCGCCGACCACCTCCAGGGCCTCCTCGAGGGACAGGCCCTGCAACTGCTCGAAGGAGTCGACGCCGAAGACGCCCTCGACGATCCGGGTCGCCAGATCGAGGAAGACGGCGTAGTCCGGGACGACGCCGAGGACGATCGCCCCCGTCGCGATGATCAGGATCGGCGCGAGCATGAGCCACGTGCTCTCGGCGAACAGCGAGCGGCGTTGCCAGCCGTCGGCCGGCGGCCCGCCGGTGAGGTGGTCGTCGTGGTCGCCGTGATGATCCGTGGCGTCGACGGACTCGCCCGTCGAATCGCTCCCGTCGGGAACCGTGTGGTCGCTTGGGTTCTGGTCGACGGCGTACTCGAACGTTTCGTCCCCTGTGGCGTCGTCTGCCTCCGCGGCCGTCTCGCTTCGCTCGCGCTCGCTATCGGCTCGTTCGCGTTCGCCCCCGTCAGCGGCGACGTGGCTCTCGTCCGGCTCGCTCCCGTAAGACTGGAGCAGCCCGCCCCGCGGGAACTCGAGGAACGGTTTGGCGTTGTGTCGGTCCTCGCTCTCGAAGAAGGCGGTGTAGACGACCGGCCAGAAGTAGCCGATGTTGAGCACGGCCGAGAGCAACAGTGCGCCGGCGAACAGCCAGTACTCGCCGCCCATGTAGCCGGCGCCGATCAGCATGTAGAACTTGCTGACGAAGCCGGCAAGCGGCGGCAGTCCGGCCATCCCGGCCGCGCCGACGGTAAATGCGGTCATCGTCAGCGGCATCCGCTTGCCGATGCCGGCCATCTCGCTGATGTAGTCCGTGTGGGTCTCGACGTGGATCGAACCCGCACAGAAGAACAGCGTGAGTTTCGCGAACGCGTGTGCGGGAATGTGGAACAGCGCCCCGACCATCGCGTAGGGATGCAACATCGAGAGCCCGAGCACGATGTAGGAGAGTTGGGCCGTCGTCGAGTAGGCGAGCCGGCGCTTAAGGTGGTCCTTGCGCAACGCGATGATACTCGCCGCGGTCAGCGTGAACGCGGCGACGAGGGCGACCGGAATGTTCAGGCCGACCTCGCCGATTCCGGGCACGTCGAGCGGCAGATCGTGGATCAGCCCCGGGCCGTAGACCTCGAGGATGACGCGAGCGATGCCGAAGGCACCGGACTTGACGACCGCGACCGCGTGGAGTAGCCCGGAGACGGGGGTCGGCGCGACCATCGCGTCGGCGAGCCACGAGTGGATCGGCATCAGCGCGGCCTTGACGCCGAAGCCGGCGATGAGCAGGAAAAAGGCGGCCTGCGCATAGACTGGCTCGACCTGTGCGGCCGCGGCGAGTGCCTCCATGCCGCCCGCCTCGAAGGCGAGCGTCGGCCCGCCGACCAGCCCCGTCAGCCAGTAGATCAGGACGGTGCCGGCAAGCAGGAAGACCCCGCCGCCGAAGAACGTGTAGGTCAGGTACTTGCGGCCGGCGATGCGGGCCTCGCTGTCCTCGTTGTGGGCGACCAACGGATAGGTCACGAGCGACAGCAGTTCGTAGAAGACGAAGATCGTCACCAGATTCGCCGCGAAGGCGATCCCGACGGCAGCGGAGAGGCTGGCCGCGAACGACGCGAAGAACCGCGTCTGGGAGTGTTCGTCGAGCCCGCGCATGTACCCCGTCGCGTAAAACGACGTGAAGATCCAGAGGAAGCTCGCGAGCAGGGCGAAGAAGATCCCCAGCGGGTCGGCCCGCAGGGCGAAGTCGATCCCCTCGAGGAACTGGATCCCTGTCGAGTCCGCGAGACTCCACCGGAAGATGGTGCCGTCCATGACGGCGGGGAGCATGCTCGCCACGATGGCGAACTTCGCGAGGGCGGCCAGGACTGACCAGCCCTCGCGGAGGTTCGGTCGGCGATGCGACGCGACGATCAGGACGATGGCGACCGCCGACACCAACACGGCGGCGAGCGGCCGAATGTCTGCAACCATTAGTTGAACACCTCCGTGAGGAACGGCGAGAGCAAGTCGGCGAGCGTGCCGCCGGCGAACCCGAGCGCGACGGCACCGAGCGCGGCGACGACGACGATCGCGACCATGCCAGTCGAAACGGGGTCCCGCGTCTCCCCGCCGCGGATCGCGGCAGCAGCGGTTCCCGTCCCGTCGAATTCGGGATCGGCGGCGGCGGATTCGTCGCGATCGGCGTCACCGCCGTCGGTCGCCACCGCTCCCTGCGCGTGCGGTCGGTCGACCGCAGCGGGCGGCGTGAAGTACATCTTCTCGAGCAGGCGAGCGGCGTAGGCTAAGGTGAGCATGGTACTGAGGAAGATCACGGCGGCGACGGGCCAAAGCTGGGACTCGACGGCACCCAGCGCGATGTACCACTTGCCGACGAAGCCGACGCCCGGCGGGACGCCGACGAGCGCGAACAGGAGCACGGCCATGGAACCGGCGATGACCGGTCGCTCCTTGGCGAGGCCGGCGTACTCGTCGACGGTGCGGGCTCCGTAGCTCGCCGCGACGAGTGCGGCCCCGAGGAAGAGGCCGGCTTTCAACAGTCCGTGACCGACGAGGTGGATCGCGGCACCGACGAAGGCCGTCTCGGAGTTGCCGGCGATGACGACCCCGTAGGCGGCCACCACCAGCCCGAACTGCGAGACCGACGAGTACGCGAGCATGCGTTTGACCTCGGTCTGGATCACGGCGAGTACCGTGCCCGCGAGGACGCTCACACAGCCGATCGTGAGGACGACCGCGGCCGCGTTGGGCATCGTCGCGAGGTACTCGACCTCGAAGACGGTGACGATCAACCGGCCGAACGCGTAGGCCGATGCCGTCGAGACGAGCGCCGCGATCAGCGGCGTCACGCCGTCGGGTGCCTGCTGGTAGGCGCTTGGCTGCCATGTGTGCAGCGGCCACTGGGCGACCTTGACGGCGAAACCGACGACCATGAACGCGAAGCCGGCGTGAATCAAGGTTTGTGCTTGTGCGTCCGGGATCGCCTCGGCCAACTCGAGCATGTTGAGCGTCCCCGTCGCCATGAAGACGAACGCGACGCCGATCAGGTACATCGAGGCGGCGACGGTGCCCAAGATCAGGTACTGCAGCGAGGCGACCGCCGACTCGGGACCGTCGCCGCTGGCGACCAGCGCGTAGGTCGCGAGGCTCGTGATCTCGAGGAAGACGAACAGGTTGAACACGTCGCCGGTCAGCGAGATGCCGAGCAGGCCGCCGGTCAACAGCAGGTAGGCGGTGTAGAACGTGTTTCCGCGCGGGCCCCCATGTCGCGTGTACGCGAGGACGCCGGTGGCGACGGCGGTCACGAGCAGGACGATCAGCATCGAGAACTCGTCGGCGACGAGTTCGATGCCGTACGTCCGTTCGTAGCCGCCGAGTTCGTGGGTCACTGCTTCGTTGCCGGCGTAGACCTCGCTCGCGAGGACCACAGCGCCGGCGAACAGCCCGAGCGTTGTGAGTCCCGCGACAGGCCACCCCGTCCGGTCGAACCACAGGCCGAGCGCGATCGGCAGCGTCGCGGCGAGGATCGGGGCGACGATCAGCAACGGCAGGATCAGATCGACGTTACTCATCGGCACGCACCTCCCTGAGGGTGTCCTCGCGGAGCGTCCCGTACTCCGCGTAGATGCGGATAACCAGGGCCAGTCCGACCGCCGTCAGTGCGATGCCGACGACGATGGCGGTCAGCACGATGACCTGCGGTAGCGGGCTCGCGACCATGACCTCCCCCTTTTCGCCGTGGTGGGGGACGATGGGTGCCGTCGCGCCCGGTTCGTCGATGTAGGCCATCGAGATGAAAAACAGGAAGATGGCCGTCTGGAAGAGGCTCACCCCGATCAGCTTCTTCACGAGGTTCTCGCTGGCGATCACCATGTAGATGCCGAGCCCCAGCAAGACGAACATCAGGACGTAGGTGTAGCGATCCATCAGGAGTTCAATCATCGTCGCTCACCTCCGCGGCGGGCGAATCGGGGCCTTCGGAAGCGTTGGTGTCACTGCTGATGCCACCGGTCCCGCTGGGCCGCTCGGGCGAAAAGCCCGCTGCCATCGTAAAGAAGAGGCTGATAATGGTCCCCGAGACGATCAGCGAGATGCCGGCGATCTCGACGGCCTCGAGCCCCCACTTCTGTTTGACGTGGAAGACCGCGTAGAGTCGATCGAACTCGAGGAACCTACCACCCAGCGCGATCATTCCGAGGCCGATCGCGCCGAAGATGACGACGCCGCCGGTGACGAGACCGGTGATAAAGGAGTTTCTGAGCCACTGTCGGGTCGGTTCGATGCCGAACGCGAAGGCGAGCATGAGGACGGTGACGCCGACGATGGTCCCGCCCTGGAAGCCGCCACCGGGGGCGTCGCCCCCGTGGAAGGTCATGAACAGCCCGTAGGTGAGCGTAAACGGTGCGATGATCTTGACGGCGGTCATGATCACCTGACTCTCGGTGTAGGTATCGTCGACTGATCCGGACATTAGGCGAACACCTCGCGTTTCAAGACGAGCAGGGTTGAGACGCCGGCTGCGAAGACGACGACCGCCTCGCCGAAGGTGTCGAACCCACGGTAGGCGGCGAGGACGGACGTGACCGCGTTCTCGACGCCCGTCTGCTCGTACGTCTCCGTGATGTAGTGTTGGGTCACCTCGGGGTTCTGCCAGACCGGCGTCTCCGTGCTCCCGACCGTGTACATTTCGGGGAGCACTGCGGTACAGAGCAGGAGGACGAACGCACCCACGACGACGAGCGCCGGCACGTGAATCCGCTCTCTGAGCGCGTCGGTCGTGGGCCGGGTCGTGCGCGCGATCGTCAACAGGAGCAACAGCGTCGTGACGCCGGCACCGATCGCGGCCTCGGTCATGGCCACGTCGGGTGCCAGCAGGAACGTATAGAGGATGGCCATCCCGAGGCTGTAGGCGCCGAAGACGATGATGACCGACAGCACGTCCCGGAACAACACCGTCGCGACGGCCGTCGCGAGGATGAAGATCACGAGCGAGTACGCGAACAGACTCATCGGGCCTCACCGTCCGTTTCGGTCGGCACGTCGGTTCCGGCGGACGCTTCGGGTTCGGCGGCGTCCTCCTCGGCGAGGACCGGCTCGACGCCGGTCTCCGCGGCCGAGCGGGCGATAGCGTGGGCCGCCGTCGGGTTCGTGACGAACACGAAGAACAGCAGGAGGACGGTGTAGACCGCCGCGTGCTGCCAGCCGAAGGCGACCGCGACGCCGGCGAGCGCGAAGCCGGCCCCGAGCGTGTCCGTCTGGGAGGCCGTGTGAGCCCGGGCGTAGATGTCCGGGAGCCGGAGGACGCCGACCGTCGAGACGAGCGTGAAGAACACGCCGAGTCCGAGCAGGACGACGATCGTCCAGAACCGGACGGTCCCGACCGTCGACTGGAGCGCGATCGGCTCGATCACAGCACACCACCCCGTTCGACGGTGAACTTCGAGATGGCGATCGACATCAGGAAGTTCAACAGGGCGTAGATCAGCGCCACGTCGAGGAACCACGACTGATCGAGCCCCGCGGCCAGCAGGGCGAGGATGACGACCGTGTTCGTCCCGAGGACGTTGACCGCCAGCAGCCGGTCTTGGGTCGTCGGCCCGACGACGGCGCGATAGAACATCGCGATCGCCAGCACGACGAACAGGCCGGCCGCGACGAGGAAGACGTTCTCGAGCGAGACCGGCGTCACAGCTCGTCACCCCCGACGATTTCGGCGTCGTCGCGTTCGCGCGGCGAGGGGATCGCCGCCGATTCGCGGCCGTAGAAGACGAAGCGAATTCCCCTCTCTAAGCCGCCGTCGAAGAGGTCGTCGCGTGCGGCGGGAATCAGCGTGTGGACGAGCAGCTGCTGGTTGTTGGCCCGGACCGTCAGTGTGCCCGGCGTGAGCGTGATGCTGTTTGCCAATGCGGTCAGCGGCAGTCCGCTTCGAACGCGGGCGTTGACTCGCGTTAGCGATGGCTCGATGGGCATCGACGGCCGGAGGATGACCGCCGAGACCGCGATGTTTGCCTTGACGATCTCCCAGAGCAGATAGGGGATGTAGAACACGAATCGAACGACGCGGAGCGGCGACTGGACGCGGTCGAGCGGCACGGTAAACGTCACCTGCGCGAGCGAGACGGCGGTGATGCCGGCGACCGCCGCGCCGGTGACGAGATCGAACCAGTAGGTCGGATCGCCCAATACGAGATAGAAACCGTAGGAGATCAGGAACGTCGCGAACAGTCGGTCGAAGTCCTCGGTCCCGCTGACGAGACGGCCGCGTCGGGCCGATCGCTCGACCGGAGCCTCGTCGTAGGCCAGCCCGACGCGCTCGAGTTCGCGCTCGAGCGGTTGGAGCATCTGTGCGGTGACCCCGGGCTGGTACTCCGGATCGATGACGACCCGGTCGATACCGTGTTCGTCGGCGTAGGCGTCGAAGATTTCGGCGTAGTCTCGCGGCCCGAAGAGGTACTCGTCGGCACCGAGCGTCGCGGTCTCGACCGTCACGTCGGCGTCGCCGGCGTCCTCTTCGACCCAGTTTCGCGCCCGCGAGAGCAGCCCTTCGGCGTCCTCGTGTTGCTGGTCGCTCTCCGGCACGTCGGCGTCGTAGGGGAGCGCGACGACGAGATGACACTCGAGCGAATCGGCCGCCTCGAGCCCGGACTGGACGGCGTAGCCGACCGTTTGCCTGACGGTTACCGTATCAGACAACGGGACGAGCAGACGGTTAGCCGCCACGGCATCTCCCTCCTGGGGACCGACATTGGGTACTCATGGCTCTCGTTGTTAGTCGAATCAAGCGGTAGCCGTAGGAAAACGATTTCGTTATCCAGCGGTAGTCACGGGTTTCGACGTGTTCGGCCGGGGTGATCGTGACGGACGTTGAACGTTCGAACCGTCTCCCCGTCGAACGGTCGTCGCAAGCGCGATTCATTGCCGTCGCCGGACGATCGGTAGTTTTACAACCACAGTTTCAGTAGAGAAAACTGACTTGCATGACGACGACCGAAACCGTTCACGGTCGAATCGGGGCCGCCCGTGACGACCTCACGACAGCACAGCTACTGGCCGTCTTCGCGTTCGTCGCGGCGCTGACGTTCGCGTTGCTGTTCCTCCAGGAACCGCTGGTCCACGACTCGATGCACAACTTCCGACACGCAGCCGGCGTCGTCTGTCACTGAGACCGATGCTCGTCGACTACCTCGAGCGGGGTGTGCTCGCCGGCGCGATCGCGGGAATCGTATACGGAACCTACATGGCGGTCGTTGCGAACCCGCTGATCGGCTACATGGAGACGGTCGCAGCGGGCGGCGATCACGCCCACGAAGCAGGGGAACACGCCCACGAGGCCGGGGAGCATGCCCACGCCGCCGGCGAACACGCTCACGCGGTGAGCGAAGCGACGACAGCCGCGGTGAGCGTCGGCAGCGGCGTCCTCTGGGGAATCCTGCTCGGCGGCGCCTTCGCGCTCGCCTTCTACTTTCTCGAGCCGGCCCTGCCCGGCCGCGGGCGGGTCAAGACCTACGTACTGGCCGGCGCCGGCTTCCTCACCGTCTCGGTCGCGCCGTGGCTGGTGCTGCCGCCGACGACGCCGGGTGCCGAGCAGGCGTTCGATCCCACGCTCCGGATCGCGATCTACGCGGGGCTGATGGCCGTCGGCGCGCTCGTCGCCGCGCTCTCGATTTACGGCTATCGCCGCGTCTCGGCGCGAAGCCGACAGCTCGGAGGGGTCGCAGCCGCGATACCGATCGTCGCGCTCGTGGCGGTCACCGCGATCGCGGCGCCGACGATCGTCGAGTCCGGCTCGATGCCGGCCGAGCTCGTGACCGCGTTCCGCGGGCTGACCGCGCTGAGTCAGGCCGCGCTCTGGGCGTTCGTCGCGGGCTGTTTCGGCTGGCTCCAGACGCGGGCCGGCGTGCACTCGACCGCCGAGCGACGCGACGACCTCCTGACGAGTCCATGAAAGACCGAACCGCGGAACACCGCGACCGCCTCGAGGCGCACGTCTTCGTCTGTACCAACGACCGTGACGGCGAGTACGCGAGTTGCGGCGCGGTCGGGGCCGAGGAGACGGTGGCGGCGGTCAAAGACTGGCTCCGCGAACGCGACGCCTTTTGGACTGCGGTCTCGGTCAGCGAAACCTCCTGTCTGGGACTGTGCAGCGAGGACGGTACTGCGGTCTCGATTCAACCGCGAAACACGTGGTACTCGGACGTGACCCCCGAGACGGTCCCCGACCTCCTCGAGTCGGAGTTCGGCCCGAACGCGGCGGCGGTTCGCGACGAGAACTGAGTCGGCGGACACGGCGGCACGGCGTTCCGGAATCAGGAGCAGGCGCACCGCTTTTCTCTCGTCTGAATGGGTATCCGCCGACGGTCCGACTTCTGTGCGATGCAGGCGATCTCGATGAGAGCGCGCTCGTCCGAACCGCTAACTGGCTACCGGTCCGATCGAGTCACATGGCAGAGACGGACGACGCGACCGACCCGGAGGAGACCGACGACGAATCGCCCGACAAACGACTCGTGGAGGGCTGGCACGGCCGCTACTACGAGGACTTCGCGGTCGGCGACATCTACAAGCACCCGTTCGGCCGCACCGTCACCGAGACGGACAACGTCTGGATGACAAACATCACGATGAACCTCAATCCGATGCACTTCAACGAGGCCTACGCCGCGGAGACGGAGTTCGGCGAGCGCCTCGTCGACGGCACGTTCGTCATCGCCTTGGCCGTCGGGATGAGCGTCATCGACGTCTCGGTCAACGCCACCGCGAACCTCGGCTACGACGACATCCGCCACCACAACCCGGTCTTCCACGGGGACACCATCTTCGCCGAAAGCGAGGTCCTCTCGAAGCGGGAACTCGAGTCCCGCGATCACGTCGGTATCGTCGAGACCGAACTCCGGGCGTACAACCAGCACGGCGATCTCGTCCTGAGCCTCGAGCGCACGCCGATGGTGCTGAAACGCGAGCACGCCGAACCCTCGGCCGCGAAACCGCCGGGTTGGCTCGAGGGAATCGGCACGCAGCCGGAGGACGTCTGACCGGGCGCAGTCGACTCAAACGGGGACTTCGACCGCGCTCGAGTCGCTCCGAAAGCTGACTGTGCCGACGTGCTCCGGTCTCGAGCGCTTCGAGACGTTTACCTGTCGGCCAGCCCCACGTAGTGGCAATGACGCTGTACTCGCGGATCCGCCCCCTCGCGTTCACACTCCCGGCCGAGACGGCCCACGATCTCGGCAAACGGACGCTCCGGGCGGCCCAGTCGACGCGGCCGACGCGGGCGGCGCTGTCCTACGCGTATCGGTACGACGATCCCGCCCTCGAAGTCGACCTGTTCGATACCACGTTTCCGAACCCGGTCGGCGTCGCCGCCGGCTTCGACAAGAACGCCGAAGTGACCCACGCGCTCGAGGCATTGGGTTTCGGCTTCGTCGAAATCGGAACCGTCACGCCCTATCCGCAGGCGGGCAACGACCGACCCAGGCTCTTCCGCCTGCGCGAGGACGAGGCGATGGTCAACCGGATGGGGTTCAACGGGCAGGGAATGGAACGGGTCAAATCGCGACTCGAGGACGACGGCACCCCCTCTATCCCGCTCGGGGTCAACGTCGGCAAGATGAACTCCTCGAACGAGCGCGAGGCGATCGAGGACTACCGGCGGGTCTTCGATCGGCTCTCGCCGTTCGCCGATTACGTCGTGGTGAACGTCTCCTGCCCGAACACGCCCGACGAGTTCGACGAGGGCTCGCCCGAGCACCTGCGAGCGATTTTCGAGACGCTCGAGGCCGAAAACGACCGCGACATGCCGATACTCGTGAAGATCGGGCCCGACGAACCCGAGGCATCCGTCTTCGATCTCGTCGACATCGTTCGGGAGTTCGACCTCGACGGCATCGTCGCGACGAACACCTCGACGAGCCGCGAGGGACTCGACTCGCCCCGACGAGAGGAGTGGGGCGGACTCAGCGGCAAGCCGCTCGAGGATCGCTCGACGGCCGTCATCCGCTCGCTCGCGGAGTACACGGACGGCGAACTCCCGATCGTCGGCGTCGGCGGCGTCGACTCGGCCGAAAGCGCCTACGCGAAGATCCGCGCCGGTGCCTCGCTCGTCCAGTTGTACACCGGGTTCGTCTACGAGGGGCCGTCGACTGCAAAACAGATCAATCGGGGGCTCTCGAAACTGCTCGAGCGCGACGGCTTCTCGTCGGTCGAAGACGCGGTGGGCGCGGACCTCGAGTGAGCGGGGCCGGCGATCAGTCGGCGGGCTCCGGATCGTCGAGCGCGTCCTCGAGTCCGTGGTGTTCGGCGGGGCCGACGACCTCGTCGCTCCGTTCCTCGCGTATCTCTCGCGTCCGGGACTCCTCCCGTTGGGACTCGACGACCGGCTCCGCGTCGCCGTCGGTCACGGAGAGGTACACCGACCTGAGCTGTTCGGTCTTATCCGTCTCGGTCGTCTCGTCCGGTTCGTCTCGGTCGGCTGCCTCGGGTGCTCCATCAGTCATGGCGGGCGATCTTCATTGCGGCCGACGGACGGAGTGTAAATATAAACCGACCGCCGCTTTCACGAACTGAGAACTGTCGCGCGAACAATACACGAACGGTCGCAAGCAACGTGGCGTCTCGGAGCGGCGATGTGGGCTTGTGCGTTGTTTCGTTCGACAGTATCACTCGACATCGACGCGGGTCCCGTACCCCGACTCGCCGACGACGGCTCCGTCTTCGAAAACGGGCTCGCCGCGGACGACCGTCGCGACCGCCTTCCCGGTAAAGGATTCGCCCTCGAACGGCGTCACGCAGTTCTTCGAGTGGAGGTCCCGTCGATCCTCGAGCGTCCACTCGCGGTCCGGGTCGACAATCGTGAAGTCCGCGTCGGTGCCGACCTGCAGCGACCCCTTCTGCGGGTACATCCCCCAGACCTGTGCCGGACGGGTGGAGTGCCGGCGGACCCACCCCTCGAGCGTGAACCGCCCCCGATCGACGAAGCTGAGCATGGCCGGGACTTCGGTCTCGAGGCCGACGAAGCCCGAAATCGCGTCCCACGTGTTGCCGAACGGGTCGTCGACTTTCTTCTCCTCGGGGGTGTGGGGCGCGTGGTCGGTGGCGATGCAGTCGATCGCGCCGTCGTCGATGCCGACGCGCCAGAGTTCGTCGCGTTCCGCGGCGTCCCGGATCGGCGGTTGCACTCGAGCGACATTGCCCTTCTCGCGCATGACATCCTCGGTGAACCAGAGGTAGTGAGGGGTCGTCTCCGCGGTCACGTCGACGCCGCAGTCCTTCCCCCGCGCGACGGCCTCGGCGGCCGACCCCGACGAGACGTGGAACATGTGGATCTTCGCGCCGGTTTCCTCGGCGAAGGTGATCATCCGCTCGACGGCCTCTTGCTCGGCGATAACGGGGCGGGAGTGAGAGTGGTCGATCGGCTCGTTTCGCCCCTCAGCTTTGAACCGCTCCGTGTAGTGGTCGATGATCTCGCCGTTTTCCTCGTGGAAGCCGAGTCGCTTGCCCGTCTCCCGGATCTTCTCCATCGCCTCGAGGATCTCGCCGTCGCTCGGCGGCGGCACGTCCCCGACCGTCGAGCCGAGGAAGACCTTGAATCCGAGCGCGCCGGTCTCGTCGATCTCGGGGATCAGATCGAGGTTCTCGCTCGTGACGACCGCGTAGCTCTGGAAGTCGACGTGGGCCGACGCCTCGCCGCGCTCGAACTTGAGCTCGAGGTGCTCGGGCCGGTCGATGACCGGGTCCGTATTCGGCATTCCGACGACGGTCGTCACGCCGCCGGCCGCGGCCGCTCGAGTCGCGGACTCCCAGTCTTCCTTGTACTCGAGCCCGGGCTCGCGGTTGTGAATGTGACAGTCGACGATACCGGGAACCAGCACGTTACCGTCGGCATCGAGGACGCGGTCAGCGTCGGGGAGCCGGTCGCTCCGGCCGACGGCGACGATTTGCCCGTCTTCGACGGCGACCCCCGAGTCGGCCGAGCGACCCGCGGACGTGACGACGGTACAGTTGCACACGACGAGATCGACGGTCATTGGCGTGGGATTGCCGAGGGCCGCGCATATAGCTTCCCCAAACGGGTCCGGCCCGGCCGCGACCTCCGGCGACTCACCCGATGGAGCCGAGCGAACTGGAGACGCAGAATCGCGGTCGGCGGCTCACTCTCCAGACTCGACGTTCAGATACTCCCGATAGGTCGTTTCGACCGACTGCGGGACCTGATACTCCCGGTGTTCCGCGATCGCCGTCACAACGAGGAGGAACGCGAGTAGTCCTGCGGCGATCAGTTTCGAATCGGTCGGGTCAATCCGGTCCCATGTCCGGTGCAGCCAGAAGAGATCGGTAACCCGTCTCTAACGAAGATGGTCGAACGATACAGTGGATTTATATGTGGATGGCAGAATGAATAGGTTAGATAGACATTCTGTTTATATAGAATGTCGCCCAAAGGTGAACACCATATGACCGACCGATATGCAGACTTGTTCGCTGCCGGCGTCGAACAGTACGACAGTGCCGAAGACGCATGGTCCGATATCAAAGATGCACGCGAACAGGTTGATTGGGATACCGACGCGGTTCGCGTTGACAGTGGTTCCTCGGGGGAGCAGTTTCGGTTCCAGACCGCGGCGAGCGACGACTAAGTTGGTCTCGCTGAATGCTGATTTTGGACAGTAACCTCTGGATTCATGCGCTCACCGTCGGTGGCGGGTATCCCGATGAATGCATCGAGCGGTTTCGGAACGAACGTGAGTTGAGTGCGGTCAGCGCCTATATTTTCTCCGAAGTGGCTCAAAACATCGACTCGGATACTACAATCGAAAGTGAGACTCGTGACGACGCGATTCAGCGGTTCTCCGCACTCCTCTACAACTGCCGTGCGATCCGATCCTGTCCGCAAGCAGAAATTCGAGACATGGATCTCGAGGCCGAGCGAGCAGAAAGCTATAACAAGGCGATCGGCGATCTTGCAAAGATTCAACCGAAAGACGTGCCGATTTTTACCTTGGCATACCAGACCAAAGATCAACAGCCGACAGTCTGTACTGACGATGAGTCGTTTGCTGAGTTTTCACCGTCCGAGTACGGACTGGATGAGATTTCGATTGAGCATGTGAGTGTGAGTTGGGACCGTGTCGAACAGCCGGCCGAATAGGCCTCGGTCGCTTACTCCGATATCCCTCGAGTATGGGCGTCTCGCTCGAGAATCAGCCGTGAAACAGATCGATGGACGAGTCTGTCCCACCGACCAAGCCCAACACCGGCTGTCCCTTAGCGATTTAGCGGAACATATCAACAGAGTGGACTAGGTTTATAAGATATGTCTCTAGTCGTGACTGTATGCGAATCTTAAATTGGGCCGTCACAGCCGTCGTTGGTATCGCTATTACAGCCGCCGTCGCCGGGCAGCCGCTTGTGTGGCCGGCGCTCGCGATCGGTGTTGGTTCGGTTGCCACAGCCTCGCTACTCGTCGTCCGCCGCGGTGGGCGGAAATACTACGCCGCGACCGGGACTGCCTACTGTCTCGGACTTGCGGGGTTGATCTACGCGACCGAGATTCTCCCGGCCGGCTACGCCGAATCGCCGTATGCCGTCTTGCTCTCGCTCGGACTCGTCAGTGGTGCGATCGTGCTCGCACAGAACGCCGGCCGTCAGTTCATGAAACGGGTCGTCGGCGACGGGAGTGGTGAGAGTACGGCGACGAAAATATACGACGCAGTTGCAGCGATCATCGGGCTGTTCGGCATGGTCTGGACCGTGCTCACCGCACAGGAAAAGGCGATGCGCTACGGCGGCGTCTCTATTGGTGGCACCTTCGGGCTGGTTCTGAATTTCCTCGGCATCGAACTCCCGATCCCGTGGGTTATCCAGAGCGGCGTCGACGCGTCGATGGTCCTGTTCATCGG
Source organism: Natrinema versiforme (assembly GCF_005576615.1). Classification (NCBI taxonomy): domain Archaea; kingdom Methanobacteriati; phylum Methanobacteriota; class Halobacteria; order Halobacteriales; family Natrialbaceae; genus Natrinema; species Natrinema versiforme. The sequence goes on along the minus strand of NZ_CP040330.1, from coordinate 1,464,219 downwards.
CGGCGTGTTAATCGGTTTCCACACGCTCGAGTCGCTGCATACGACGTGGCACGCGACGAAAGCGACCGCGAAGGCCAGTTCGAGCGCCGGGAAGTCGTTCAGCTCGAAAGCCGCGAGTGCGGCGAGTAACGTCCGGTCCTCGAGCGACGAGTGAGCCGATAGTCACTCAAACTGACTAGTTTTAAGTCAGACTGGTCGCCTGATAGCTTGCCGCGATCGATCCCGACAGTCGGGACAGAGCCGCGAATAAGGGAGACCGTAAGCACGGCCTACGCGTACACAACCGCGAGATCAACGGGGGTACGAATGTGATACTAAACAGCGAGGAACTGGTCGTCCCAGGAAATGGACTCGCCAGCGATCCGCGACAAGACGATACTCGTGACCGGCGGTGCGGGCTTCATCGGCAGCCACCTCGTCGACGCGCTGACGCCGCACAACGAGGTCAGGATCCTCGACAACTTCACGACCGGCGACCGGGCTCACGTCCCCGACGAGGTGACGGTGATCGAGGGCGACGTTCGCGATCCGATCGCGCTCCAGAAGGCGGCCCGCGGCGTCGACGTGATCTTCCACCACGCCGCCGTCGTCAGCGTCACCCAGAGCGTCGACGAACCCCGGCAGAGCAACCGGACGAACCTCGAGGCGAGCCTCCTCGTCCTCGAGCAGGCCCGTCAGGAGGACGCCCGGGTCGTCGTCGCCTCGAGCGCGGCCGTCTACGGCCACCCCGAGGAGCTGCCGGTGTCGGAGACGGCGCCGACGAATCCGACCTCGCCCTACGGCGTCCAGAAGCTCGCGCTCGACCAGTACGCTCGGCTCTACGAGGAGCTGTACGACCTTCCGACCGTGGTCCTGCGGTACTTCAACGTCTACGGTCCACGCCAGCAGGGGCCCTACAGCGGCGTCATCTCGACGTTCCTCGAGCAGGCGCGGGCGGACGAGCCGATCACGATTCAGGGCGACGGCCAGCAGAGCCGCGATTTCGTCCACGTCAGCGACGTCGTCCGGGCGAATCTGCGGGCGGCGACGACGGACGCGGTCGGCGAGGCGTACAACATCGGCACGGGCCAGCGCACGACGATTCGGGAACTCGCCGAAACGGTCCGCGACGCGACCGGTTCGTCATCGACGATCGTCAACCGCGACCCCCGTTCCGGTGATATCAGACACAGCGGCGCGGACACGTCGAAGGCGGCCCACGACCTCGGGTTCGAGGCGCGTCTCGGCCTCAAGTCGGGTATTCGGTCGCTAGTCGGCGACGGGCAGTCCGAAGCGGCCGAGATGGACGCCGGGACCACGCTCGAGCCGAACCGAGAAGGCGGTTCGTACAGCTAATTCGGCTCGAAGCGAGCGGCTGACACTCACCCCACGGCTGCGGTCGCGTCGAACCGTCGGGCTCGAGCGAAACCGGCACAGACGGTCCTCGAGGGGGAGAGACACACTCGTGTTCGATCGACGGAGAATCACGCCAACATTGTCTTACCGGCTGAATCCGGAGTGAATCCGCGCTAGCCGTTCCAAACGTCCGGTCGAGTTTATTCAATCCGTCGAGCAAAGCCAGCCTATACCATGACTGACGAGTGTTCCAGCAGCGCGCTCACGAATTGTGCCGCTCCGATCCCCCCACCATCAGACACCGGCCGTCCGTCGACACCTGCGACGACCGAGAGCTTCCCTGCGTCGACGCCACAGTTGTCATCATTCGTCGTGATATACTTCCGAGGTAGTAACAGAATATGAGTTATAAAAACCGATTTGTAGACCGATCACGACGGTACAGGACATGAATCACGCGACTACAGACCATCCGAAGCCATGAGCATCCGACGGGTTTCCACTCGCCTCGACTCGCGCGGGTCGTCGATCGGTGGTGCAGTCGCGTCGGTCAGTTCCACGTGGTCCGAGTACGTCCCGGGATTTGCCCGGCCGCTCCAACTGGAGGGAGGCGCCCATCTCGCGGCCCTCGCCGGAATGGCCGCGCTCGCGCTGCTCGGTGGGATACTCGTCGCTCGCAACCGATACGAAGAGCCGGCTTCGCTCGCGAACGAGGCGGAGTCGGACCACGAGGAGTTCGTGACCGATCGGGAACGAGTGCGCCAGCTCCTCAGGGAAAACGGGGGACGGATGAAGCAATCGAACATCGTCGACTCCGTCGACTGGTCGAAAGCGAAAGTCAGCCGATTGCTCGCCGACCTCGAGGACGACGATCAGATCACCAAACTGCGGCTCGGACGCGAGAACCTCGTCTGCCTGCCGGGACACGAGCCGACGGCGTCGAAGTCACCCGAACAGGCGAACGACGACTAAGCGGTCGGTCGTTCCTATCAGCAATCGTTGTTTTCCGTCGGCGGCCGAGCCACTGAATCCCCACTGTCTGGCCGTAGTATCCGATTTCTCAGCGTAATGGTTCTGCCGGTTTATCCGCCAAACCAACGACGAAATGGATGCCTTCACGGCAACCATGAACGCACGAAATCAGTTACTCGTCGTACTTACCGCACTGATGCTCATCTGCTCGAGCGGAGCGATGGTCGCAGCGGCCGCGACCGGTGGGGCCCAGAGCAGCGATGTCAGTGAGGACGAATACGACGGCACAGACGCTGAACCGACGAACGAATCAGTAGCCGACGAGGACAGCGCGGACACGGCGACCGGACTCGACGAGGGCGAGACGACACCGATCGATACCGAGTCCGACGACGCCGATACCGGTCTGGAGAACGAGTCGGACGGTCAACAAGGCGCGTACGTGACGTTTAACGAACAGACGGCCGAGAACGACACGGTCGTCGTCGAGAACGTCTCGCTCGCGAGCGGCGGCTTCGTGACGATCCACGACAGCAGCCTCCTCGTAGGCAACGTCTTCGAGAGCGTCATCGGCACGTCAGCGTATCTCGAGGCGGGCACGCACGAGAGCGTCGAGATCACGCTCAACGAGTCGCTCGAGGAAGACGAGACGCTGATCGCGATGCCGCACCGCGATACGAACGACAACCAGCAGTACGATTTCGTCGAGACCGAGGGCCAGGCTGATGGACCGTTCGTCACGCCCGAGGACGAGCCCGTGACCGACGACGCGACGGTCACCATCGACGGGGAAGACGACGAGGCTCCGGTCGACGACAACGAGACCGTTGTCGATGACAACGAAACTGACGTCGGTGACGACCCGATCGACGACAACGAAACTGACATCGGTGACGAACCGGTCGACGATAACGAGACCGACATCGGTGACGAGCCGGTTGACGACAACGAAACCGATGTCGGTGACGAGCCGATAGATGATAACGAGACAGACATCGACGACGAACCGGTCGATGACAACGAGACCGATATCGATGACGAACCGGTCGATGAGGAGCCTGTTGATGATAACGAAACCGACGAGGCTCCAGTCGATGAAGAGCCGATCGACGACAACGAAACCGACGAAGCACCCGTTGACGAAGAACCGATGGACGAGATGCCGATCGACGCTGACAACCGTCCGATCTTCGTCACGGTCGAGGATCTCACTGTCGAAAACCTGAACGTCGAAAACGCGAGCGTGTATGTTCTTGTCGTCGGCGAGGATATCAGCGCTGACGAACTCCCGGACGACATCGACAACATCACCGACGAGGAGCCCGTTGACAACGAAACCGACGAAGTTCCAGTCGATGAGGAACCCGTCGACAACGAAACTGACGAAGCTCCGGTAGATGAGGAACCTGTCGACGAGGAACCCGTCGAAGAAGAACCGGTTGACGACAACGAAACCGACGAAGAGCCGGTAGATGAGGAACCCGTTGACAACGAAACCGACGAAGAGCCGGTAGATGAGGAACCCGTTGACAACGAAACCGACGAAGAGCCGGTAGATGAGGAACCCGTTGACAACGAAACCGACGAAGAGCCGGTAGACGAGGAGCCAGTTGACAACGAGACCGACGAAGCTCCAGTCGATGAGGAGCCCGTTGACAACGAAACCGACGAGGAACCTGTCGATAACGAAACTGACGAGGCTCCGGTTGATGAGGAGCCCGTCGATAACGAGACCGACGAGGAACCCGTCGACAACGAAACTCCAGTCGATGAGGAGCCCGTCGATAACGAGACCGACGAGGAACCCGTTGACAACGAAACTCCAGTCGACGAGGAGCCCGTTGACAACGAAACCGACGAAGCTCCAGTCGATGAGGAACCCGTCGATAACGAAACTGACGAGGCTCCAGTCGACGAAGAGCCCGTCGATAACGAGACCGACGAGGAACCCGTCGACAACGAAACCCCAGTCGACGAGGAGCCCATTGACGAAGAAGTGACGGCCGATTCGTTCGAGGTCGCTGATCTCGAGGCACCCGAGAGCGCCGCGGTCGGCGACACGCTCACGGTGACGGCGACGGTCGAGAACCCGACCGAGGAGGAACGCACCGAGCGGACCCAGTTCCGCCTCGACGGTGACCTCGTCGCCGAGCAGAACGTGACGCTCGAGGGCGGCGAGAACGATACCGTCGAATTCGAGGTCGAAACGAACGATATCGAGGCCGGCAGCTACGTCCACATGGTGCTGACCGACCAGTCCGGCGAAGTCGCGATGATCGAGCTGACCGAGGAGACCGAGACCGGCGTCGACGACACCGAGTCGAACGACACCGAACTCGGAGACGATGAGAACGAAACGAACGAGACCGACGACGGTCTCGACGCCGACAACGAGACTGACGGCGTGACGACCGACGACTCCGCCGCGATCGGATTCGTCGTAGCCTAAGCGGAGAGACCCAACGGACAGCGCGTCTTTTCGCGCCGTTGCGGTGACGACGGCGACGGTACTCGATTTTTCAACGACGCTGCCGCCGCCATTGGCCCCGAGAGGGCGGTCGGTGTCGACGGACTGGTATCACGGAACATCGACCGACCGGTTCGTCGAGAGAAACACGGAGGGTCTGCTGTGGTCGCTACCCGAGTAGCCGATAGAGGCTGCTCGCCGCGACCGCGAGGAACACGAGCACGCTCGAGAGCACCGGATCGATGCTCGAGGCGAGCGGCAGATCGAGTCCGGCCAACGCGATGACGGCGAGGCCGAGGATGCAGAGGCCGAGGTGGAGCCGTAAGACCTGCGAGTGATCGTCGGCGTGGCCGTCGACGTACTGGAGCACCTCGTCGAAGTGACGGCCGGATTGGATCGTCTTCGCGTCGGAGTCGTACTCGATCACGGCGTCTTCCTCGAGTTGGGGGAGATGCGTCTGCTGGAGCGAGACGTAGACGCTCTTGTAGAGGTTGTTCGGGACGGGCGTCGTCTCGGACTCGGTCGCGGCGATCTCGGTCGCCACGTCGGAGACATCGATCTGTCCGCCCTCCTCCGCGAGCAACTGAACGATAGCCCGCCGTCTATCGTTGCCGAGGATATGAAACACCTCACTCTCCGCGAGCGGTTCAGTCCTGTCCGTTTGAACTGACATCGATCAGAGAGAAGGGGGACGGAATCTCGAGGGACAATCCACCACCAGTGACCATGTATCCCCACTTCACTCACCACTAACTTTAACTTTTGCAGGTTACGCCATCGTTCGATTCCAACCGCGAACGCGAGTGTTTCGCGAACGACAGTAGGAAGCGAATACGGGCGTCCATGCCGTCGGTTCAGTCGGTCGAATCTCTCCGACAGTCGATGGTGAGTGCCGGGATGAAGACGACGGGTGCCGGTCCGAAGAGCGGACCGAGCCGGCGTGCGGTCTCGAGCCGGTCTCTGTCTGCTTCAGCGCAGCGGCGGCTCGGGTATCGAGCGTGACTGACAGTGGGAAATGAGAAAACGGAGGGCTCAGTCTCCGGGGAGATGACCGCCGGATTGCATCTCCCGATAGGTCGTACAGGACGGACAGCCGTGAACGATGTCGCCGTTATCTCCGAAGACGCGAGCGAACTGCTGTGTCACGTGCGTCCCGCAGTTTCGACACCGAGCACCGGCTGTCGACGATTCCATGGGCTTCCAATCGTGTTGTGTGGAGTTCATGGTTTGGGGGGTGTACTCGGACGCGTATCCCGAATTCGCCGTCGGCCGAAGCGGTCGTCCCGACCGTGGCGGACTCGGTTCGGCGGCGGTACCGCCGATCTCCCGCGATACCCGTCCGGGCATCATCGTATCGAGGGGAGCAAACGCGAATAAAGGACGTTGACCGTTCACTCGAGGCGGTGGCGTGAGAACCGGGAAACACCTACTTTCCGTCCGATATGCGCCGCGAGACGTTTTAAAACTGCAGAATACGGAATACGCGCTCGATCGACCTCAATCCGAATTCAGCCGTATTGGGCGGTCAAACACTGAGTTGATCGGATCGAAAATGGACCGAAAGCTGTTGTTTCCGGATCGAAATACGATCTTACGTCGCGCAACGAAATTGCGCCGGACAATAAGGTACATCGTTATAAAATACCACTATCGCTTACCGATTTTTGTGCTGGAATGTAATGGTGGAACCCCCGACAGTGGTGGGCCAACTGCCGACTGTCTCGAATCGTCACCTCTCACGGAGAGCGAACGGATCCTGCCCGTCATCAACGGGTGACCACGACTATGTCAACGCAAGCGAGTAACACGCGATCGGAGTCGACTGCCAATCCATCGGCCCAGCTCGATGTCCTCGGGGACGACTGTGCCCGGACGATCCTCATGGCGACGAGCGACGGCCCGAAGACGGCAAAGGAACTGACCAAACGGACGGATAGTTCGTCGGCGACCGTCTACCGACGAATCAACAACCTCCTCGAGAGCGATCTCGTCGCGGAGTGCGTGCGGTTCGACGACGACGGGTCGCACACGACTGCCTACGAGGCGACCGTCGATGTCCTCCGCGTTCGGATCGACGCGGACGGGATCGATGTCGCAGTTTCGGATACCGAGGACTAATCGCCCTCGAACGTCTCGAGCACTGACCACTCGGCGTCTCTCTACGAATCCTACCGGCACTGCCACGTGTTGGCCGACTCGAGCGCGGAGACGATTTCGCGCCCGAAACCGGAAACCGGTTGCGGAATAGTCAGTTTCGATCGAGTAATTCCATTTAAATGGGACAAACGGGATCTGTATGAGACGGATAACAAATATCTATTCAGTAGAACGGTCAGTGTGATTGAGCAATGCACGATCTGACCGGCTTCCAGCGTGATCTGTTGTACGTGATCGCAGGTGCTGACCGACCGTCGGGGCAGACCGTCAAGGACGAAGTCGAGAAGTACTATAGTTCGGAGATCAATCACGGGCGGCTGTATCCGAACCTGGACACCCTCGTCAATAAGGAACTGGTCGAGAAGGGGCAACTCGACAGGCGAACGAATTACTACGCGATCACAGACGCCGGTCGACAGCGGATCGAAGAGCGCCGGGAATGGGAGGCACAGTACGTCGACTTCTAGGGGCGAGCGCCGATCGGGACGGAGACCGGACTCCCGATGAGTGTTCTCTATCGCGTTCTGAGCCGGTCAGCAGCCGGTTTGTATCGGTAACTCGGCCATAACAAAGAACCGAAACGTGGAGCGATGCCACGAGAATGGCATTCGTATGGTCAGTACGTAGATCGAACGCCGAACGGCGAACGCCGGTGTATCGTCGATGAGTCATCGGACGAGTACCTGGACGCGGTTCGAATTCGTTCGTCGCTACCCGTTCGACCTCGCGGCGGTCTCGATCGGCGCAGTGTTCGCATATCTCGTCGTGACATCGTTCGCGAGCGAGAGCACCCTGCGGTTGGCCGTGACGTTTCCGCTCGCCCTCTTTCTCCCGGGCTACGCGCTCGTTTCGATCCTGTTCCCGGCCGGTGAACGAGACGCACGGGAGACGGCGTCGACGGCCGCCGAGAGCCGCCCCCGCGGAATCGACGCCACCGAACGCGCGGGACTCGCCTTCGTTCTATCGCTGGCGATCGCCCCGCTCGTCGTCTTGCTGTTGCCGCTCGTCGGATTGTCGTTGACCGCGACGTCGATCGCCGCCGCTCTCGTCGTCGTTACGGTCGTCACCGCGCAGGTCGGTGTCCTGCGACGGCTCCGAACGCCGGCCGGTGAGCGGTTTTCCGTCTCGCCCATCGCGAGTCTCGGGTCGCTCGGACGCGGCGATACGGCGCTCGCGACGGCCTCGTCGATACTGCTCGTATTGGCGGTCGGGACGGCGGTCAGTGCGCTGTTCGTGGCGTTTCTGCTCCCCGCGTCGGCGGGCGGGTTCACCGAACTCGCCCTCTATAGCGAAGACGAAGACGGGGAAATCGTCGCCGGTGAACTGCCCAGCGAGGTCGAGTCGGGCGAATCGATCCCGCTGACGATCACGATCGAGAATCAGGAAGGGAGCGATCAGGAGTATACGGCCATCGTCCAGGAACAGCGCCTCGAGGACGGTGAGGTCGTCGACAGAGCGGAGTTACGGCGGATCGAGGCGAGCGTCTCGGACGGCGCGACCGGGACCGGGGAGCGGTCGGTGACGCCGACGGCGGAGTCGGGCGAAACGGTTCGGATCAGCGTGTTGCTCTACGAGGGCGAGCCGCCGGCGTCGCCGACGAACGAGAACGCGGACGAGGAGACCCACTTCTGGGTAACGGTCACCGGCGAGTAACGCGCTGCCGACGGCTCGAGAAGCGATCGACGATCGAAGCGTCGTCCGTCGCCGGGCGACGGTTGGGATTCGAGTTCGATTTTACTGGTCTCCGACGAGAGCGGCGACTGGATGGTTCTCGGTCGTTCGACGGAGAGGCGTACGGACGAGACGACGACCTCGTCAGCGAACGGCACAGAACAATCAGTCACGGGCACCGTGGCTGCCACGGCCGTCGCCGTCTCGAGCACCGACGCTGGGCAGTTTCGGAAGACGGGTGGACAGGAACAGCTGCGTGTGAGTGCGACGGGGACCGCAGTAACACGACCGGTGATTATCGACTCGCACGTCCGAACGGGAGGGCGAGTCCCGGACGACGCGAGACGTGCTGTGCGACCGAGAGAACGAGGACGGCGAGACAGAGCACCAGAGCGACGACCGGCGCGGCGGCCGTCGTCAGCGGGCCGATCGCGAGCGCCGAGAGCCCGAACGCGACGACGCCGATCGCGGTCACGGCGGCGTAGAGCCGGTGCCACTGTCGCCGGTCCTCGAGGTGACGATCGAGGTACGGCTCGAAGCGGTCCTCGCTCGGCAGGAGCTCGATCTCGTGTCCGTCCGGGTCCCAGTCGACGATCCCGTGGTCCTCGAGCATCGGCAGGTGGGTCTGGTACAGCGAGATGTAGACCCGCCGGCGCTGGGTCCGGGTCACGTCGTCGGGAGCGGTGTCGTTCTCCCAGGCGGCGACCTGCTCGACGAGCGGTGCGAGATCGCAGGAACCGCCCTGTCGTTTCAGGAACTGGACCGTGCGCCGCCTGCGCGCGTTGCTGAATACGTCGAACAGTTTGGCCTGTGTGAGTTCGCTGTCAGACATGTGTGTCCTCGTCGTCTCGGATCGGATCCCGTTCCCGTCTGACGGGTGTAGTCGGATTCCTCACAGTACCGGGTGCCAGCCTGTGACACTTTACTATCACTCGGCTACCCCTGCGAAAGGGAATTGTACCAGTTAGCGGCGATGACTGACTCCTACGCCGATGTTTCAGCGCTCGAGGCGGGTGCCAACGCACGATCGCGGCCACGCGCGGGCGGCTCGCGGCGATCGCGGTCACACCCCCTCGGCGAGGCTGTAGTTCGCGGCTACGGGACGCTCAGGCCGGGGATAACAAAGCCTCGTTACCGGCTGTTTGAGCACGATTGCCCACGCGGGTATCGATTCACTATGAAACGAATACGCGACCGACCACGATGCCGATTAGCGGTCCGAACGGACGGGACGACGCGGTGTCGCGTTCGCTCGAGCGAGACCCGGAACGACCCCCGTGACGACGGCGGTGATTCGCGATGAGCGAGGCGATTCGCGACGTCGTCCGCGGCGACGACTGTACGATCGAGGACGCGACGGTCGGCTACGGCGAGTTCGACGAGCCGACGCGGATCGGCGACGACGCGACGATCAGGGCCGGTTCGATCGTCTACGGCGACGTGACGATCGGCGACGGGTTCGCGACGGGACACGACGTTCTCGTCCGCGAGGGGACGACGATCGGCGACGACGTGCTCGTCGGCACCAAGACGGTCATCGACGGGCAGACGACGATCGGCTCGCACGTCAGCCTCCAGACGAACGTCTACGTCCCGACCCAGACGACGATCGGCGACAACGTCTTCATCGGGCCGGGAGCCGTGCTGACGAACGACCAGTACCCCGTCCGGACCGACGACGGACTCGAGGGGCCGACGATCGAGAACGGCGCGTCGATCGGCGCGAACGCGACACTGTTACCCGGCGTCACGATCGGCGAGAACGCGTTCGTCGCGGCCGGGGCCGTCGTCACGGAGGACGTGCCGGCCGACAGCATGGCCGTCGGATCGCCGGCGACTATTCGGGACTTACCGGAGCAACTGGAGGGGGCGAACCAGCTCGCATGACCGACACCGAGACGAATCCCGAGACGGAGACGAGCATCGACGCTGGCACCGGTACCGGCGCGGGAGCGGACACGACCGAGGCCGAGATCGACCCCGAACAGGGCGCGACGCCGGTCCCGATCGCCGATCCCGAACTCAGCACCGACGCCGTGCAGCGCGTCGAATCGATTCTCGAGGACGGCCGGCTCGCCGACGGCCCGGAAGTCAGGGCGTTCGAGGAGGAATTCGCGGCCTACTGCGGGACCGAGACGGGCGTCGCGACGGCCAACGGGACGACCGCGCTCCACGCCGCGCTCGAGGCCGTCGGACTCGAGGAGGGAGAGGCGGTTATCACCTCGCCGTTTTCGTTCGTCGCGAGCGCGAACGCGATCCGGCTGGCGGGCGGGAAACCGGTCTTCGCCGATATCGACCCCGAGACGTACACGCTGGACCCGGCCGACGTCGAACGGGTACTCGACGAGCGGGACGACATCGTCGGCATCCTCCCGGTTCACCTCTACGGCCTGCCGGCCGACATGCCGGCGCTGTGTGACATCGCCGAAGCACATGACCTGTTCGTCATCGAGGACGCCTGTCAGGCCCACGGGGCGAAGATCGGTGGGCAGCGAGTCGGCGAGTTCGGCGACGCCGCCTGCTTCTCGTTCTATCCGACGAAGAACATGACCACCGGCGAGGGCGGGATGATCGTCACCGACCGCGACGACATCGCCGACCGCGCCGCGAGCTACGTCAACCACGGCCGGGATATGAGCGGTACCGGCGGTTACGACCACGTCGACCTCGGCCACAACTACCGCATGACGAGCGTTGCGGCGGCGATCGGCCGCGTCCAACTCGAGCGGATCGCCGAATTCAACCGCGCGCGCCGCGAGAACGCCGCCTTCTACGACGAACGGCTCGCCGACCTCCCGCTCGAGACGCCGACGGAGCCGACCGGCTCCCGGCACGTCTACCACCAGTACACCGTTCGAACCGACGACCGGGACGCCCTCAAGGAGACGCTCTCCGAGCGCGACGTCGGGACCGGCATCTACTACGAGACGCCGATCCACCGCCAGCCGGCCTACGAGACGGTCAGCACGGCGGCGGCGTCGCTCCCGGCGGCCGAACGGGCGGGCGACGAGGTACTCTCGCTGCCGGTCCATCCCGGCCTCTCGGAGCGCGACCGACGGACCGTCGTCGAAGCAGTTCGCGATCACTTCACTACCCAATGAGCACCACCAGACGGACGGACGAGACGACCGACGAACCGATCCGAGCCGGCGTCATCGGCGTCGGCTCGATGGGCGAAAACCACGCGCGCGTCTACGACGAACTGCCGGCGGTCGAACTCGTCGGCATCACCGACCGCGACGAGGAGATCGCCCGGCGGGTCGCCGCCGAGTACGGAACCGAACCGGTCGCCCTCGAGACGCTCCTCGAGCGCTGCGATGTCGTGACGGTCGCCGTCCCGACGCACGCCCACTACGAGACGGTCTCGACCTGTCTCGAGGCGGGCGTCGACGTGCTCGTTGAGAAGCCGATCGCGGAGACCGTCGAACAGGGCCAGCAACTGGCCGAGCAGGCCCGCGAGGCGGGACTGGTCTTACAGGTCGGCCACATCGAGCGATTCAATCCGGCGGTCCAGACGGTCGCGGACCTGATCGACGATCTGGACGTGATCAGCGTCGAAGCCGAGCGACTCGGGCCGCCGATCGATCGGACCGCGCCGGGCAATGTCATCTTCGACCTGATGGTCCACGACGTCGACATCGTCGGTTCGATCCTCGACGAACGACCTCACTCGGTCACCGCGATGGGGACCGAAAACGGCCAGTACGCCACCGCGACCATCGAGTACGACGACGTCGTCGCGACGGTAACGGCGAGCCGCGTCACCCAGAAGAAGGTGCGCAAACTCACCGTCACCGCCCGCGAGTGTCTCGTCGAGGTCGACTACCTCGAGCAGTCGGTGTTGATCCACCGCGACTCCTACCCCGAGTACCTCACGGACGACGGGCAGTCCCGGTACCGCCACGAGAGCGTCGTCGAGCGGCCCCGGGTCGACACGGGCGAGCCGCTCCGGAACGAACTCGAGTCGTTCGTCGCGACCGCTCGAGACGGCTCTGAACCGGCGGTCACCGCCGAGGACGGCATCGCGGCCCTCGAGACGGTCCAGTTGATCGACCGGCTCGCGACGGGGCCGGAAGACGAAACCGACGACGAAAAGCGCCGAGAGCCGGAGGTGGAGGCCTGATGGCGGAGTCTTCGACCGACGGGCTCTACGGCTCGAGCCAGTCGCCGAACCGACAGCGCGACCGGGTAACAAGCGGCGAGGTTCCGGTCGCCGTCTACGGGCTCGGCAAGATGGGGCTCCCGCTCGCGGCGGTCTACGCCGAGACGACGGGGAACGTCACCGGCGTCGACGTCGATCCGACCGTCGTCGAGACGATTACCGACGGCGAGAGCCACGTCGTCGGCGAACCCGGCCTCGACGACCTGGTCGCCGAGCAGGTCGACGCCGGTCGCCTTACGGCGACGACCGACGGGTCGGCGGCCGCAGACGCGGCGCGGATCCACGTCATCATCGTCCCGACGCTGCTGGACGACGAGAACGAGCCGAACCTCGCGACGGTCGAATCGGTCGCCGGCGACATCGCGGCCGGCCTCGAACCCGGCGATCTGGTGATCGCCGAGTCGACGCTCCCGCCGGGGACCTGTCGAGACGTCCTTCGGCCCCACCTCGCGAGCGAGAGCGGCCTCGAGCCCGACGAGTTCGGGCTCGCGTTCTGTCCGGAGCGCACGTCCTCGGGGACGGCGCTGCGGGATATCCGCGGCCAGTATCCCAAGGTCGTCGGCGGCGTCGACGACGAGAGCACGCGCGCGGCGGCGGTCGTCTACGACGAGCTCTCGGACAACGACGTCCACCCGGTCACGGACGCGACGACCGCGGAGTCCGTCAAGGTGTTCGAGGGGATCTACCGCGACGTGAACATCGGGCTGGCGAACGAGTTGGGTCGACTCGCGGACGAACTCGACGTCTCCGTTCGCGAGGCGATCGACACGGCCAACGATCTGCCGATGTGTCAGCTCCACGACCCCGGCCCGGGCGTCGGCGGCCACTGCATTCCGTACTACCCGCACTTCCTGCTCGGCCGAACCGACGAGCCGATGGCCGTGACCGAGACGGCGCGCCGGGTCAACGACGAGATGCCCGCGGTCGTCGTCGACCGCCTCGAGCGGGAACTCGCGGCGACCGGCACCGACCTCGCGGACGCCTCGGTCGTCGTCCTCGGAATAACGTATCGGCCGGGCGTCGAGGAGACCCGCGCGTCGCCCGCGCTGGGAGTCATCGACGGCCTGCGCGAGCGAGGGGCCGAGGTCGCGGGCGTCGACCCGCTCGTCGATCCGACCGACTACGGCGCTCGAGCCGTGGGAATCGACGCGTTGGCCGAGGAGGCCTTCGACGCCGCCGTGATCGTCACCCCGCACGCGGACTTCGACCGGATCGACTGGCCCGGCCTCGAGCCGATGGTGGTCCTCGACGGCCGGGACGCAGTCGACCTCTCGGCCACGGCTCACCGCGAGTACGACCTCGGCGGCTCGAGCGACGGCCGACCCCCGCGGGGGTCGCCCGCTCGCGAGGGCGACGCCGGGTCGACAGAGACGAACGAGCGAGCGGCCGCCGCCGACGGCGAACCGGCGGCCCACCGCACGGACGGAGGGAACGATGTATAAGGGCAAACAGATCGGCGTCGTCGTGACGGCCTACGACGAAGCGGCCTTCGTCGGCCGCGTCATCGAAACCGTTCCGGACTTTGTCGACCGAATCTACGCAATCGACGACAGGTCGCCGGACGAGAGCTGGGACGTGATCCAGCGGGTCGCCGACCAACTCAACGAGGAGGCGGACGACGAGACCGCCGACTCGGAGCTCGCGGTGGCCGACGGCGGCGACGGTCGCCGCGTCGTTCCGATCCGCCACGAGGAGAACCACGGCTACGGCGCGGCGGTCAAGACCGGCTACCGGCGCGCCGCCGAGGACGGGATCGACATCGTCGCGGTGATGAACGGCGACGGGCAGATGGATCCCGCCATCCTCGACCGGATCATCGACCCGGTCGTCACCGGCGAGGCCGACTACGCCAAGGGCAACCGGCTGCGCAGCGCCGAGGACCGCGCGGAGATGTCGACGTTCCGCTTCGTCGGGAACGCGATGCTCACCGGCCTCTCGAAGTTCGCCTCGGGCTACTGGTCGATCGGCGACCCGCAGAACGGCTACACGGCCATCTCGCGGGAGGCGATCGAGGAACTCGACCTCGAGTCGATCACCGACCAGTACGGCTTCCTCAATCACCTCCTGACCCACCTCAACGTAGCGGGCTGTCGGGTCGCTGACGTGCCCATGTCCGCGGTCTACGGCGACGAAGAGAGCAGCATCAAGTACGTGCCGTTCGTCCGGTTCGTCTCGCTGCTGTTGCTCCGGAGCTTCTGCTGGCGGCTGAAGACGCGGTACGTGGTCCGGTCGTTCAACCCGGCCGTCGTCTACTACGCTGCCGGGACCGCGGGGCTGGCCGGCGGCGCGGCGGGCGTTCTCGGCTCGGCCGCTCGAGCGATCGACGGAAACGACGGGTTCACGGCCGGCCTCGCCTCGTTCGTCGCCGGCCTGCTCGGGCTCGTCTCGCTCGGCACCGCGATCAGGCTCGACGCCGAGGCCAACGAGGACCTCGAGGTCCCGTGTGCCGACGCGACGGAACAGGAGCGACGCGACGGAGCCGACGGGGATCGCGACGAGCGAGCCCCGGCACGGAGCGAACCGCGGTAACGGGCTCTCTCGAGCGGGCGCGATAGTCGAACGAGAGTGCGTCGTTCGAGTTTCGGACGGTTGCGAGCGACGAGGAGAATTTCTGCCGATCGGTCGAACGACGAACGATCTCTCTACTGACGGACCGATCTCGTGTCGTCGATGTCGGTCACTCGATCGAGTACGTCACGATGTCCTCTCCCTCACAGGCGGGACACTGAGTCGTGCCGGCCGAGACGTTCGTCCCACAGTTTCGGCACTCGTGGACGACCGTGACCGAGGGCACGTTCTCGCCGCCCTCCGGGGCTGTGTCGGGTGATTCAGCGGCTGTCTCACCGCCGGAGAACAGCTCACTGAGGAGTGTAGAGAGACTCATAGAACGGGGGACTAGTCGGCTCTTTTCCGGAGATGACCAAAAGTGTTTCGTGACCGCCGAACCGACGGAATCGGCGATATCGCCGCGAGAGCCCGCCGAGCACCGCTACATCGACCGCGATCGCGGTTGCAGCACTCGCTTCGTCGATCGCTCGAGGCGCTCGAGTTCGCCGCGGGACGTGGCCACGTCGACGAGCAGGTCGGTGAGGTTCACGAGGTCGCCGACGTACTCCCGTCGCTGTTCTTGCCACCGAGCGTTCGCCTCGTCGTCGGCGAGGATCTCGAGGGAGCGATCGCAGACCGCGTCGTACGAATCGAACTGCTCGGCCAGCCCGGCGCGCTCGAGTTCCCGGAACTCGCCGTACTCGTGGTCGTCGGTGCCCCGATAGCGGAAGGCGGGCGTGCCGAGCAGCGCGGCCTCGGTGGCCATCGTGCCGGTGTCGGCGACCAGCAGCGAGGCCTCGGCCATGGCGTCGTGGATCAGCGCGGGATGGAGGTCGTAGGACCGCGCGGGGAGGTCCCGAAGGTCCATCTCGCCGCCCTCGTCGGAGACGAAGACCGTCGCGTCCTCGCTCAGACGCTCGATCAGGTCCCGTCGCTGTTCGGGGCGGAACCCCTCGAGGTCCGCGTCGTGGAGGGCGTCGAGGGCGTTGAATCGGACGAGGACGTACGGCTCGTCGGGTTCGACGTCGAGGTACTCCCGAACGTCGCTGTCGGCCTCGAAGACCTCGGGGTGGAGATAGGCACACTCCTTGAAGCCGTCGAAGGTGTAGTGGGCGTCGCCGAGATCGCGGCGGGTGACTTCCGGGGAGAGGATACAGTCGGCGAAGGGGCGCGAGACGGTGTGGTTGAAGTCGCCCGGCTCGTCGTCGAGGACGAGCACGACCGGCGTCCGCGAGAGCGTGCCGGCGTAGGCCGCGTAGGGGCCCCGACCGAAGATCACGTCGGGATCGAACCGGACCGCTTCGGTCCCGATGGTGAGGAACTGGCCGCCGAGTTCGCGAGCGAACCCGAGCCTCGAGTAGCCCTCCGTTTCGTGGTCACCGTACACTCGGTAGGGCATGTCGAAATAGTCGAGTAGGTCGGTCGTACAGGCGTACTCCCGGGTCAGCACGAGCACGTCGTGTCCCGCTCGCTCGAGGCGGTCGACGGCGTGTCGATACAGGTGGACGTGTGCTGGCGTATTCGCCAAGACGAGGATCCGCATCGAGGATAGCTACCCGTCGTCGACCCTTTGTAATACCATCGCTACGGGGGGCCTCGCACGGAAGTCACCGGATACGGCCCGCACGTCTAGGTGTACGTGAAGAAAACTCGAGCGGGCCCTGCGGATAACAAAACGCTGCGAGGCCGTCCCTTTCCCCACCGAGATGCACGTCCTCACGCTCACCGCGAACGCCGACGCTCCCTTCATGAATCAGCAGATGGCCGCGCTCGAGGATCGAGGCGTCTCCTTTACCACGGTGCCGGTGGCCGGCGAGGTCGACGCCGACACCGACCGGAGTCCGGCGGATTACATCCGGACGGTGCCGGAAGTCATCAAGGAGGCCGGAAACGGCTACGATCTGATCCACGCCCACTACGGGCTGACGGCACCGATGGCGCTCGCACAGCTCCGCAAGCCGGTCGTCCTCTCGCTGTGGGGGTCGGACGTCCACGGTCCCATCGCCCCCGTCAGCCGGGCCTCCGCGCCGTTCTGTGACGAGGTCATCGTCATGTCCGAGGAGATGCGGGAGGTGCTCGGCCGCGACTGTACGGTGATCCCCGACGGAGTCGACCTGGAGCTGTTCCGGCCGGAGCCACAGGAGCAAGCGAAGGCAACCGTGGGCTGGGACGACGACGAATCGGCATACAACGTGTTATTCCCGTACTCGCCCGCACGCGGGGTGAAGAATTATCCGCGGGCCGAACGCGTCGTGAGCGTCGTCGACAACCTCCTCGAGCGACCGGTCCGGCTCCGAACCGTCTACGGCGTCGACCACGACGCCGTCGCGGACTACATGAACGCGGCCGACGCGCTCGTCCTGACCTCCGACAGCGAGGGGTCGCCCAACTCGGTCAAGGAGGCGCTTGCTTGCAACCTCCCCGTCGTCGCCGCCGATGTCGGCGACGTTCGGGAGCGACTGGCCGGCGTCAACCCCTCCCACGTCGCAACGAGCGACGAGGACCTCGTTCGCGGACTGATCGATGTCCTCGAGCGCGACGAGCGGTCGAACGGCCGCGAGGCCGCCAGCGAGGTCAGCATCGAGCGGACGGCCGAGCGGATGCTCGCGGTCTACGAGCGGGTCGCCGGGACGGTGATCGAGACCGAAGCCAGCAGCGAGCGAAAGCGGGTTCAGGGCGCGGCCGGGCTCGAGTGAGCCTCGCAGTCACGACAGGTTACAACTTCTGCGGAGGACCGATTCCAGACAAATAGGGCTTCTCTCGCGTCGATTTCCGAAGCAAGGAGCGACGACTACCGCATTTCCGTCCGATACCACTCCATCGCCTCCGGAACGTGGTCCTCGATCGGCCGGTACTCGTAACCCAGTTCCTCGCTCGCTTTCCGCGAGCTATAGAAGAGCCGTTGGGTCGCGAGATTGGCCATCTGCCGGTCGAAGGGGAACATCCGGCGGTCGGCGACGGCGTCGACGACCTCGGCGACGGGGCCGGCGGCCTGAATCGCGGTCGCCGGGACGCGGATCCGGGCGGGCGAGCCGCCGGCGGCGTTGGCGATCCGGGAGACGGCGCACTCGTAGGAGAGGTTCTCGCCGCCGAGGATGTAGTGTTCCCCGCTGGAGCCGTGCTCGTAGGCCGCCAGAATGCCGTCGATGACGTCCGAGACGCCGACGATGCTCAGGCCGCCCGGGAGGTGGGCGGGCATCGTCCGATCGACGCCCATCGAGAGCAGTTGGGCGGTGAACTCCTCGTCGCCGGGGCCGAAGATCGAGGTCGGATGGACCGTGACGGCGTCGTCCGTTTCGGCGTACTGATCGACGAGGTCCTCCGCCTCGGCCTTCGACGCCTGATAGGCACCGATCGGTTCGGCCACGTCCGTCTCGTCGGCGAGGTCGGCGTCCGCCGGCGGACGGCGCGTGCCGGCGGTACTGGTGAAGACGACGCGGCCCGCGTCGCCGTCGCGACAGGCCTCGAGCACGCGCTCGGTCCCGTCGCGATTGACCTCCCAGACGGTCTCGGGGCCGGCGCTCCAGAGGCCGATCCCCGCGAGGTGGAAGACGGCGTCGGCTCCGTCGACGAGGTCGCGCAGCGTCTCGCCGTCGGAGAGGTCGCCGACGTACCACTCGACGCCCTCGAGGTCGCCCCGGTCCGAGGTCGGGCGGCTGAGCCCGCGGACGGTCCAGCCCTCCGCGAGCAGGCGGTCACAGAGCCGCGAGCCGAGGAAGCCGGTGGCACCGGTGACCGCGGCCGTGCGCGAGTCGGTCATCGCGGTCATCGACCGCCCTCGAGTTGCGGCGGGACGGCGTCGCCGGACACCGCCGCGTAGACGCGGTAGGCGGTCGAGACGGCGGGGTGGGTCTCGTCCGGCGGCGGCAACTCGCCGTCGGAAACCCGTTCTCGGAGCCGGTCGAAGTCGACGTCGCCCTCGACGGAGACCGGTCCGTCGTCCCCGCGAGCCGTCTCGAGGGCCGCGTCGGTCTCGAGCGAGCGGCCGAGCAGTGCGGTCGCGGTCGCGTCGATATCGACGGGAGAACCGGCAAACAGGGTATCGCCCGCGGCGGGTGCGTCGCCGTAGACGGTCGTCGCGTCCAACACGGCGAGGGCGGGGTCGACGGCGCGGGTCGCCGCGACCGGCACCCGCGCGGGATCGGCCGAGCAGTCGACGGTTCCGGCGAGCGTTCGCATCGCGCCCGCGACCGGCCCGTCCTCGGACGGCCGCAGCGACGGGACGACGACCGCGGTGCTCTCGGCGAGCCGGCTCGGGACCGAGACCGCGGTCGGGCTCCCGTCGACTTCACAGATGTCGTCCACGTGGCGGTCGTCCGCCAGATCGACGAGATCCGCGTCGAAGCGCTCGAGCAGGCTCGCGTAGCCGAGGTACTCGGCGGTCCGATCGAAGGCGATCCGATCGTCGCTCGCGCCGGCGACGGCGATTTCGGCGTCCGTCCGCCCCTCGAGGCGGGCGACGATCGCCCCGATCACGGCGGGGTCGGTGACCATGCCCGAGGAGGGGTGGAACGGGTAGTGGGCGTCCGGGACGAGCGTGATCCGGTCGGCGTCGGCCAGCGTCTCGAGGGCGGGCTCGAGGAGGTTCCGAACGGGCGACTCGAGGGCCGCCATCCGGGCATCGACATCGGGAATCCAGCTACCGCGGCGGTCGTCGGCGTCGACTGCGGTCGCGCGGACCGGCGTCGCGCTCATAGGGTCACCTCCGGCGTCTCGGGTTCGGCCGTCTCGTCGTCGCTCTCGGCGGCCAGCTCGTAGGCCGTTTCGGCGAGTTCGAGGGTTCGCCGACCGTCGGCCCCGTCGACTGGCGGCCGCTCGCCCTCGCGGATCGCCTCACAGAAGTCCGCCAGCGCGTCGTAGTGGGCCTGCAGGTAGAAGGTCGGCCCGAAGACATCCGGCTCGTCGTTCGTGAACCGGCCGGCGACGTTCGATAGGGCGGACTTTGCAGCGCCGGCGTAGAAGTTCTCGGGCAGGTGCTCCTGGTTGCTGATCGTCCCCGTCACGCCCTCGAGGCGCAGCCGGGTGTTGACCTCCGGGAGTTGCTCCCACTGGTAGGTGCCACAGTGGAGCGTGATCGTCGTTCCCGTCTCCGGGGCCGCCATGAGCACGGTCGCGGCGTCCTCGGCTTCGGTCTCGAGCGTTCGTCCCATCGACGCGTCTTCGACCTTGAGGTCGCCGAACAGCCACTCGAGGAGGTCGAAACAGTGGACGCCGAGTTCGACGAGGGAGCCGCCGCCGGCGGCGTCGGGGTCCATCGGCCACTCCGGCGGTGCCTCGTCGGCGGGCGGCTTCCCCAGCGGGTGGTCGTTGAGCCGCGTGATCGAGGCGTAGGGGACGTGGCCGACGCTGCCCTCGTCGTAGGCCTCCTTGACGCCAGCCATGTCGGGCTGGTAGCGCAGCGTGTGATCGACGCCGACGGCGATGCCCGCCTCGTGGGCGGTCTCGAGCATCTCGTCGGCCTCCTCGGTCGAGCGAGCGAGCGGTTTCTCGACGAAGACGTCGACGCCGGCCTCGGCGGCCCGTTCGACGGCCTCGGCGTGGAGGAACGGCGGCAGTGCGACGACCGCCGCGTCTAGCTCCTCGGACTCGAGCAGCGTCGCGTAGTCGTCGTACGTTCGAGACACGCCGGCGCGTTCGGCTCGGTCGCGGTTCCCGGGAACGGCGTCGGCGGCCGCGACGACCTCGACGTCGGGCATCGCGACTGCGGACTTCAAGTGTACCAGACCGATGTTGCCGACGCCGAGTATCCCGAGGGACAGTGCACTCGAGTCGGTCCATCGATTCAGAAGCGGTGGTGCCATCTGCCCGAAAACGGGTCGGCTGCGGGCTTTGTTATCGTCGTCATACCCGTCCGCGACGGGGAGTAGCGCCTCCATTCGACCGCCGGTCGGCGATCGGCGGTCTGCGGTCAGCGGTCGGTGGTCAGTTCCAGCTCGCCGTCGCCTGCTCGTCAAACCCCGAGGGACTCACGATCCGATCGGCGACATCGGCCAGCGTCTCGACGGTGAGATCGGTCGCGGACCGCTGGCGCTCGAGGTGGGAGAGGATCGCTCGCATCCGCTTGTCGTCTCGCTCGCGGGTCAGGTTGTTCGGGTGGAGCCACATGTGAAAGAGGCCGTCAGTGCGTGCGGCCTCGTCGATCCCGCGGCGAGCCAGCGCGACCATGGGGTCTTCCCAGATCGATTCCGCGACCGTTCGCGCCGGCCCCTCGAACCCGAACAGGAACATCGACGCGGGGACGTTGACCAGGCCGTGCTCGTCGACGACCGGCTCGACCAACATCGACTGATCCCGGATCGTCGAGTCGAAGACGCCCCGAACGCCGTCTCGAGTCGGCGATTTGCCGCGGTAGGCCGTGACGCCTTGCTCGGCCAGCACGTCGCGGTGGCCGATATCGTTGCGCGGATAAATGAACGAGTCGATCGACTGGTTCCAGTCGGCCGCGATCTCACGGCTGCGCTCGAGTTCGGCGACGGCGAGATCGCGGTCCGTCTCCGGCCGGCCGAACAGGACGTGGGAAAAGGAGTGGCTGGCGAACTCGTGATCGACATCGGACTCGAGCATGTCGTCAACGAGGTCGGGACCGAATCGAAGCTCCTCGCGATTCGCCCAGTCGGCTCGCTCGTGCTCGAACCACCCGTCGGGGGCCGGATGGTCGGCGTGGCTGCCGTCACAGGAGTCGAGCATGAGGTGGCCGACGACGGCCCACGTCGCGGGCACGTCGAACTCCGCTAACAACTCGACCATGACCGACCAGCCCCGCCGGCCGGCGTCGACGCGGTCGCTCGGCGGTTCGGCGAGGTCGTGAAATCCCCAGCCGAGTTCGGCGTCGAGGGAGATTACGACGCTGCCCACTGATCCCACCACGATTGAACGCGTTTCATATCCGGACGGTCGCGTTTGGATGGCTTTGTTATGGAGGTCTTGTCGAGCCCGCGACCGGACACCACTGGGCGCGTGAGCCGTCCAGTGAGCGCCGGCAGACGGACGAGCGCCGACCGATGTGGTAACGTCACCGAACAGCGTTGCCTCGAGCGGAGCGGTCCCTGAAACCTCTCTATAACAAAGCGCTCATCGGGCGACTCACAGGACAGCAGGCGTCTTCGACGTCTCATACAATAATCATGAGCGGATCTACGACTCCCTCCGAGCGAGCGTTCGTGCTCGGACTCGACGGCGTGCCGTGGAGACTCATCGAGCGATGGAGCGACGAGGGGGAACTCCCCAACTTCGCCCGGATGCGCGAGGAAGGCGCGTCCGGAACGCTCGATAGCACTCGCCCACCGACGACGCCGCTCGCGTGGCCGTCGATCGCCACGGGGGTCTGGCCGGATAAACACGGGATATACGGCTTCCAGAACCTCTCGTCGGAGTATAGCCACGAGATGTATACGAGCCAGGATCTGGCACAGCCGGCCCTCTGGGACCAGCTCGGGCCAGCCCACGTCGGGAACGTCCCGATGACATATCCGGCCCGCGAGATCGACGGCACCATGGTCACGGGGATGATGACGCCCTCGACGGACCAGGAGTTCGCGCATCCGCCCGACCTGCAAGACGAGATCGACTCCCGCATTCCGAACTACGAGATCAGCCTCGACTATCCCGAGTACGCCGACCGACTGGACGACTTCGAGGTCGCCGTCGACGACATGCTCGCGAAGCGCCGCGAACTGATGCAGACCCAGATGGACCGCGCGGGCGACGACTGGCAACTGTTCTTCTTCGTGTACACCGCACCGGACCGGTTCCAGCACCTCATCTGGGACATGGACCGGCTGCTCGCCCACTACAAGAAACTCGACGAGGTCCTCGGCGAGGTCATGGACTACACGGACGACCACGACGCGGACCTCTACGTCGTCTCCGACCACGGCTTCGGTCCGATCGAGGACCTCGTCTACGTCAACCGCATCTTAGAACAGGAGGGCTACCTGTTCCGGCGCGAGGACGACGGGACCCGCGGCGCGCTCGCGAGCCTCGGCATCTCCCGGGACGCGATCACGGGCGCGCTCAATCGGGTCGGGATCACCGAGGAGACGCTCGTCCAGTCGCTGCCCCGGCGGCTGGTCGACTCCGTCGCCGAACAGATCCCCGGCGATCACGCGCTCTACGACGTCGACTACGAGCGGACCGTCGCGTTCGTCCACGACACGGGCAACTGCTACATCAACGACACCGAGCGCTTCGACAGCGGCGTCGTCTCGCCGAGCGAGGTGCCGCAGGTGAAAGCCGACATCCGGGCCGCCTTCGAGTCGGCGACCGACGACGACGGCGAGGCACTACTCGAGGTCCACGACGGTGACGAACTGTTCCCGACGGACGAGGACTCGCCGGATCTGGTGGTCGGCGGCCGCGGCGTCTACGAGTCCCGCAGCGGGATGGCAGACGAGGTCCTCGGCGACACGGGGACCTACGACGCGAGCCACCGCAGCGAGGGGATCGTCCTCTGTCGCGGCCCCTCGATCGCTCCCGGCGCGGAACTCCGCGGGGCTCGAGTGGTCGATGTCGCTCCGACCCTGCTCCACGGGATCGGCGAACCGGTCCCGGAGAACTCCGACGGACGGGTGCTGTTCGACGCGTTCGACGAGGCGGGCACGCCCGCGAAGACCAAAGTCGAGCGCACGACGCTGACGCGAATCGAGAGCGACGAGGAGGTCGACGAGGACTTCGACGACGTCGAGGATCGGCTGAAGGGCCTCGGCTACATGGAATAACGCGGCCGATCGGAGACCGTTCCGAGCACTGTTCTACAGCCCCGCTGTGGGGGTCTCGCGTCCGGATACTCAGTTAGCCGTGGGCCACACTGCAGACTACAGCTGTCCGCGCGGCAGCGTCACGGTGATCGCGTTTCCCGTCTCGGTGCGCTCGAACGCGATGTGGCCGTCCGAGAGATCGACGACCCAGTAGACGAGCCACAGTCCCAGTCCGGACGTGTGATAGACATCGTCCATCTCCCAGTCGCCGGTCAGGACGCGAAACTCGACTTCCGGAATCGGCGGGCAACTGTCCTGAATCTCGATATCGACCGTCTCAGGCCGAGATCGAACGGTAACCGAGATGTCAGGCGACTTGTCTGGCGCGTGGTCGACGGCGTTCTCGAGCAGTTCCGTCACGGCCAGTTGGATCTCGTACAGTGCGTTCGCGGTCGCCGCGTCCGGGAGCGCCGTTCGGATCATCGCGTCCGGATACCGCTCGCGTATCGGTTCGACCGCGTCGGCGACGACGGGGACGAGATCGATCGTGTCCGGGACCGACTGCGCCGTGAGCAGCTCGAT
Organism: Natrinema versiforme; assembly: GCF_005576615.1. Taxonomy (NCBI): domain Archaea; kingdom Methanobacteriati; phylum Methanobacteriota; class Halobacteria; order Halobacteriales; family Natrialbaceae; genus Natrinema; species Natrinema versiforme. Next base: position 1,439,630 of record NZ_CP040330.1, on the reverse strand, counting down.
GATTTCGCGTTGTTTGTCGGCGCTCTCGAGGAGGTCCGCTCCCTGCTGTCGAATGATCTCCGCGCGCCCGCGAGACGGCTCCTCGGCCTCGCGGGCGATACACTCGGCGTTGCCGAGGATGACCGACAGATCGTTCCGCAGGTTGTGCCGGAGGAGGTTGTCCATGACGGCCAACTGGCGCTCCCGCCGCCGCCGATCGGTAATGTCCCGAGAGAAGCCGACGATCCGGACGACCTCCCCCTCTTCGATGATCGGTTCGGAGCGCACCCAGACCCAGCGGCCGTAGTCGGTGGTCGGGTTGACGCGATACTCGACGTCGACCGACTCGCCGCTCGAGGCGCGGCGCATCGCCTCGCGAACGCAGGGAACGTCGTCGGGGTGGACGACCTCGAGAAACTGCTGTGGGTCCGCCTCGAGGTCCGCGACGGACTGGCCGAAGACGTCCTCGTAGGCCGGGTTGACGAACAGGACCTCGGACCAGTCGCCGTCGAACATCCAGAGCACGTCGCCGACGGTGCCGGCGATCGTTCGGAGCCGGCTTTCGGCGTCTCGGCGGTCTCGCTCCGCGGCGATCTGATCGGATATATCGCGCGAACTGACGACGTAGCCCTCGAGGGCATCGTCTGGCAGGTCGGTAAAGCGACTCTCCAGCCACACCCACTCGCCGCTCCGGGTCGCGTGGCGATACCGAACCGTCGCCGACCGGTCGCCCGTCGCGCTGACCCGCTCGAACCGATCCGCGACCGTCTGCCTGTCGTCCGGATGGACGTACTCTCGGGACTGTTCGCCGACGAGTTGTGCCGGTTCGTAGCCGAGAATAGACTCGCTCGCGTCGTTGACGTAGAGATACCGCCCCGACTCGTCGACAACGGCGAGTTTGTCCTGGGCGTGCTCGAGCAAGATCGAGGCCAGATCGCCGATATCCACGTCCATTGCCCTACTGTGCAGTGAGTTCTCACGGAGCAAAGAAAAACGTGGTGGGACGGATACGGAGCTGAACCGGCGGAAACAATCGTTCGGCCGGCCGACACGTACCGATCAGAAGAGCGTCGCGGGCCGCGAAACGGCGATATCGGACGAGTTACCGATCACGTCGGACGAGTCACCGATGGGACCGGGCGGTCACCGATCCGATCGGACGCGTCGAAGTCCGGCCTTCGCCATGATCCATGCCGGATAGACGGTGTTGTAGACGGTACTGGGGGCGTTCCTCGCACCCGCTCGAAGCAGTCGATGGGAGAGCGGCGGCTCCGACGCCGAGATCAGTTCGGCCAGTTCGGCGGTCTCGAGCCACTCGAAGAAGGTCCGTTCGGCCGGCGTCGCGGGCTCCGTCTCGCGGGCGCGATCGCGGATGTCCGCCCACATGTGTCGCTCGTCCTCGCCGAGCACCCAGTCGCCGCGCTCGAGGGACCGGCGGAGTTGGTGGTAGTCCGTGTCGGCGAACGGGTAGCCGTGATCGGCCGGCTCGAGCCCGGAGAGACGGAGCCCGACGGCGGTGCGATAGCACTTTTCACACTCGCCGCAGTTGCCCGCCATCTGGTCGTTGCAGGTCTGGAGTTGGAGGTCGGGATCCTCGGTGCGGACGTAGTCAGCGATGACATCGAGCCGTTCCTGTCGGGTGAGTTCGTAGGCGTCGTGATGACACTGCGTGCCGGCCCACCGGACGCGCTCGTCGATGTCGGGTCGGGACCCCCACTCGAGGTCGATCCCGTCCCAGTGGGTCGCGGCGACGTAGAGGTCCTCCATCCCGCGTGCGTAGGCCATCGGCGCACAGAGGCCGAGCAGCCCGAGCCCGTGGCCGACGGAGCTGTACCAACCGCCGTCGACGTGGCGCTTGTAGTGGGCCAACAGCATGGGATGGTCGAGAAAGGAGAGCATGTTCGATTCGACGAACGCGGTCTCGCAGTCGTGGTCGTCGGCGAAGCTCGAGACGCGCGATCGCAGGGCGTCCCACTTCTCGTCGTCCGCGGAATCGGGAGTGATCGTCCAGCCCCGGATACTGACCAGCGTCGGCGATTCCTCGCGGTGGCGGACGTACGAACACGTCGAGTCGACGCCGCCGGTAAAGAGCAGGCCGCTCTCGTTGCCCGTCGCCGGCTCCGGCTCGATCGTCCGCCGGGCATAGAGAGTTCCGCCCTCGAGGAAGTCGTGCATCTCGCACAGCGACTCCTTGACCTCCTCGAGCGCCCGGGCGAACGTCGCGTCGACCTCGTCGACGTAGACGTCCGCCCCGTTGGCCCACGCGACCGGGCAGATCTGTGCGAGGACCGGGATCGCGAGCACGCCCTCGGGGACGTCCTCGATCGACACGTCGTAGCTGGTCCGGAACGGTTCGTCGCTGAAGAACCGCTCGAGGTCGGCCGAGGAACGAACCGAACACTCGAGGGTCCCGTCGTCGGCGGTGATCCGATCGATGATAATCGATGACATAGGTGAAAGGCGTGTAGCTCTCGAGTGAGTGGATCACGACCGGCTACAAAAACCACCAGAACCGTTGATCGGTCCGAAATCGAGAAAGCAATCCATAGACGACTGTTCGAAATCGATAGGTGCGACATACTCCGATTGGGCGGAGAGTGACGGCAGTTCGGTCCCGATTTCGGGGCAGATCGCTCCCGATTGCGGAACGAATCGCCCGCTCGAGTCTCGGAATTCGCGGAGACGAACCCGCTTTGTCGGTCGACTCCGTACTCGCGGGCCCGCTGCCGGCCAGTGATTTCGACGGTAGGAGACGTATAACAAACCACGTCAGCGCCGACCTCACGGGCAACGATGTATCTCGAGACTGGCCCCGACGAGCACGGTGAGAGGGTATGAGACGGTCGACGCTCAACGTGACGGTCGCGGTCGGGTTTCTGGCGGTCGCGATGGGGATTCTCGTATCGAGAGCGAACCCCGCGACGGCCTACGAGTCCTCGGTCTACGCGGGACCGCCGACGATCGTCTGGGCCGGGTTCGCGCTCGCGCTCGCCATCGCGGTCGGGACGACCCTCTCGTGTCGCGGTCGCCAGCAAGGGTTCGGAATCGCACTCGGCGCGACGACGGTGACGGCCATCGTGAGCCTCCCCGTGATCCGGAACTACTACTTCGCCGGCATGGGCGACGCGCTCACGCATCTGGGCTGGACGCGGGACATCATCAACGGCGGGACCGCACCGCACGAGCTGTTTTATCCCGGGCTCCACGCCATCGCGACGGTGCTGTACTTCGTCGGCGGCGTCCCGATCGAACGCGGGCTCCAGATCGGTATCGTCGTCCTGTTCGTCCCGTTCGTCGTCTTCGTCCCGCTCGCCGTCCGCGGCATGGCCGGCAACGGACTGGCGGTCGGTCTCGCCGCGATCGTCTCCTGGATGGTGCTCCCGGTCAACAACATCGCGACGTTCATGGGCGTCCACACCAACTCGAACGCGCTGTTTCTCGTCCCGCCCGTCGTCTTCGCGGTCGTCGCCTACCTCCGGCGGCGGTCGACGCTCGAGCGGCTCCCCTTGGGACTGTCGCCGTTCAGCGCGCTCGTATATCTGACCGCCCTCGCACTCCTGTTGGTCCACCCCCAGCAGATGTTCAATATCGTCATCCTCGTCGGCGCGATCAGTGGCGTCCAGTATCTCGCCCGACGACGGTTCGACGATCACCCGATGCTCGAGCATCCAACGACGTACGCACACACGATCACCCTCGGGGGGATGTTCGGGCTCTGGGCGCTGGGCAACGAGCGGTTCAGGAGCGCCGCGACCGGGCTCATCTCCGGCCTGTTGATGCAAGATATCGGTGCCGGAGCCGAAGTCGACCAGCGGGGCGGATCGCTCACCGAGATCGGCGGCAGTCTCGCCGAACTGTTCGTGAAGCTCTTCCTCGACGCGGCGATCATCGGCCTCATCGTCGGCCTGTTCGTGTTGGCCGTCTGGCTCGGCCGGACGCGACTCGACGGCGAGACGAAATCGCTCGTCAACTACGTCGCGCTCGCGCTCGTCCCGCTCGGCGGGCTGTTCGCCGTCTACTTCGTCGGGACCCCGACGATGGCGTTCCGACAGGTCGGCTTCATCTACGTGCTCCTGACGATCCTCGCCGGGATCGCGCTGGCACAGTTCGTCGGCGGGCTCTCGGGCGTGATTTCGCGGCCGGGAGCGAACGCGGTCACGGCGTTGGTACTCGGTACCTGTCTCGTGCTCGGGCTGATGACGGTGTTCGCATCGCCGCTGATCTACAATCCGGGCCAGCACGTGACCCCCGAAATGGCGAGCGGGTACGAAAGCGGGTTAGACCACGGGGCCGAGGACGTCCCCTACGCCGGCATGGGGTACGATCCCTACCGGTACGATCACGGGATCAACGGCATCTCCGGCGGCGGCGACAGGATCGGCGGCGCGTCGGCGGCCACCGGCTCCGTCAACGCCACCGTGTTCTCTCAGGGCAACTACAGCGGGGCCTACCCGACCGACGAGTACTACTTCACCGTCACGGAGTGGGACAGAACGAAAGAGATTGCCGTCTACGACGAACTCAACTACCGCAACGCCGCACTCGAGGGACTCGATACCGAGCCGGGTGCGAACAAGGTCATCTCGAACGACGAGTTCGAGATGTACGCCGTCAGCAGCGAGCCGTAGGGTCGTCGCTCGGTCGAGGCCACGCGACCCGCCGTCGGCGCCGTCGACACCGTCGCGGCTCGAGCCGCAGCGTCGAACCGATCAGTGGACCACACTGCACTCGAGGGGCACCGGCCGCCAGTTCGTGACGACTCGGACCGCGACGGGTGAACGGGTAGTTCTCGAATGGATCACGGTATCAGTTACCACTCGTTCCGCTCGAGGCCTCGTCCCTACTAGTCGTGGATCGATCAACGGGCGCAAATCGGGCGGTAATAGACTATTACGACTCGAGAAATACGATACTGCCCGATCGAAACGGCCCGTCGCGACCAGTTGGTCCAATCGCTCCGTCACTGTCGAATACGGCGTCAGATTCGATTCTGCGCGCGATATTCCGATATTTCCTCGGAAAAGACGCTGTTACGGGACGAATCTCAGTCAGCAATTCGTTCGTATCTTCGTGACTAAATGTCGGTAGATTCTTCGGTATTCTACAACGTTAGAAATATAGTCTGTAAATTTAAGCCATAGCGCCAAGGAAAAGTTTATGAGTGTAAGTTGGTGTTACGGAATTGTATGGCGCAGAACCCCCGTACGTCCGAGACGGAACCTACTCCGACTGCAGGCCGTAATAGCGGATTAACACGCCGTAACTACGTTCGCTCGCTGGCCGCGGTGGCGACCGCAGCAACCGCGATCGGCGGAGCCGGCGCCGCGGCCGCTGCCGAGGACGACTACGAGGTCATCGAAGCCCAGGGACAGACGATCACCATCGACGCCGGTGAGACCTGGGAGAACAAACTCATCGACATGACCACCGGTCAGGACATCATCGTCACCGCCCACAGCAGCGACTGGACGATTCGAAACGTCGGCTTCAAGGGCGAGAACACCTCCGGCACCGGGTCCGCCACGTTCGGCATCTCCGATACGAGCGGCGGCACGTCCACCGTCGAGAACGTCTACCTGGGCGACGGCGCGAGCACGGGCAACACCAATCCGAACGGCCACGGACAGACCGCCTTCTGGGTCGCCCCGGATCACAACGGCCATATCGACTTCGAGAACGTCAACATCCAGAACTTCTCGGACAACGCGATCTACGGCTCCGCCCCCGGCAACAAGGGCGGCGGCACGATCCACATCGACAGCAGCTTCGCCGCGAACTGTTACGTCTCGCACTTCCGACTCGGCACCGAGGGCAGCAAGGTCACCAACTCGAGCGTCTACGTCGACGGCAGTGAGGGCTACGTCGGCCGCGGTATCTGGGCGTGGGCCCCCGGCACGGTCGAGGTCGAAGGCTGCCAGATCGAGATGAACGGCCAGAACAACGCCATCGTCGCCGGTGCGAACGGCAACCCGACGGAGGTCACCGTCGCGGAAACCGACTACGACGAACAGGCCGGGATTTCCGAAGAGGCCGGCTCGAGCGTCCAAGTCGGCGACAGCGTCGGAACCGACCCCAGCGCGTTCATCCCCGACGGCGTGCCGACCAGCCCCGAAGAAGCGGCCTCGGGCTCCCAGAACTAACGCGATCGTCGCCGCGATCCCGCTGACGCACCCCTCCACCGAACCGCTGACGCCCTCCCCGCTGACGAACCCCTCTCCACCCCGCTGACGCACCCCTCCACTTCACGCAGTCCCCCGCTGACGCACCCTCCGCCGCGTGATGATGTGCACGCGGCTTCACCGCGCGCGATTGCTGACTCGTTTTCCGTACTGCTTCGCTTCGTTCGACCGGATTGCCGATAGCCACCGAGGAGGGCGACGACTCCATCTCGAGTTCGTCGTCGGTCACGGTATCGACCCGACGTACAGAGCGGAACCCGTGGCCCTGCAGTCGATTGCAGCCCTCGAGTCCGAGCGGCCGAAGCCCGTCGCTCCACTCGAGGTAGCCAAGACGGCGAGCTATCGCGTTCGTTCGAGTATCGTGACAGCCAAAAATCGCACCGACAGCCGGGCGAACTGTCGGCGGTGGCGCGATACAGAACGGTCTCCCAGTGTCTGCAACCCACTACTCGAGCCACAGTAAGAAACGGACCAGTTTGGAAATCGGAGCCGAGATGGGAGGTTGTGACGGTATCGACAGTCGGAGAGCATTGCCCATCGCCCGGCGAGTGAACGGGCCGAAACCGTTTATTCGAGTCAGGAATCGTGACGTATCAGGTTCTCACGGGCCGGGAATCGAGAGGAAGAGCCGAAATCGACCGAGCCGATCCGAAATCGTCACCGAAACCGCGACGGAATTACTGTTTACGTGCGTTGTACTGGACGTCGACCGTCGCGTCGCCGAGGATTTTGAAGTCCTCGATGTCGCCGTCGAACCAGTAGGCGTCGAGCCAGCCGGCGACGCCGCCGCGGACCGTCGTGTCCTCGACGATATCGTCGTCGTCGATCGTCGCGTCCCGGTACTGAGCCTTGATGACTTTGCCGGTTGCGCGGAACGAGTACGTACTCGGCTTGGAAGCGCCGGTGCCGTCGAAGACGATCGCGTGCGGGAGGAGCTCGGGGTCGCCGTACTCCTCGAGGTCGATCTCCTCGCCGTCGACCGTGATCGTTGCCTTGCCGCCGGTCATCGTGACATCGGTCAGCGTCCCTGAGAAACGGAAGCGGAGATTGTCGCTGGTGACGGTGCTCTGGACCGTCGAGCCCGAGATCGTGGTCGCTTCGTCCTCCGGATCGTCCTCGCCCGCGAACTCGATCTCACCGTCGACCGTGATCTCGAATCCGACGGGGACGCCGGGTCCCTGTACCTCGAGGACGTGGGGGAGGTCGTCGCCGAAGTCCGAGGGATGGACCCGCTCGCCGTTGACGGAGACCGTTCCGGGGCCGTCGACAGTCAGTTCTTCGATCTCGCCGCTGAATTTGAAGGCGTCCTTCCAGTCGGCGACGCCGCCGTAGACGGTACCGCCCTCGATGGCGTCCTCGTCGTCGATCGACGCGCCGTCGTAGCTGCTCCGTTCGACCTCGCCGCTGACGGAGAATTCGTAGCGAGTTGAGTCCTCGTCGCTCCCGTTGATGAGGATGATGTTCTGCAGGACATCGTCGATGTCGGCGGGGTCGATCTCGACGCCGTTGACGCGGACGGTCGCGTTACCGTCGACCGACAGGCGCTCGATCTGGCCGTCGAACCGGAACGCGTCGAGGTAGTCGGCGACGGTGCCGCTGGCGCGTTTGCCGTCGACCGACGCTGCTTGGTCGATCGTCGCGTTTTCGTCGGTGCTCGCCTCGACCGCGTCGCTGACGACGAACTCGTAGCTCGTGGAATCCGACGTGCCGTTCCCGTCGAAGACGATCGTGTTCGCCAGCGACGATTCGCTCGGGTCTTGTCCCGGCTCGGGGCTGGGCGACGGCTCGGACGAGCCACCGCTTGCAGCTTCTTCGGCCGAGGTCGGGACGCCGTCGGGAATCGAGAGATCGGGGTTGGATCCGAGCCCGCTCCCGCGGGAGAGTTGGATGTTCCCGCGCTGACTGATCCCATCGAACTGCGTGTTATCGATGCTGATCCGTGTCGTCTTGCCGTTTCGGCCGAGGTGGATCGCGTTGGTGTAGGACCCGGAACTGAAGTGGCAGTTCGAGACCTCCATCCGTCCGGGGTTCCAGCCCCAGAAACAGCGGCCGTTGTACCGACCGTTACTGTCGTTGTACGCCACGGAGTTCGTACACTTCGAGCCGTTGGAGCTCAGCCGGTAGCTCGAGACGTAGTTGTTCGCCGCGTAGCAGTTATCGATGTGGACGGTGCCGCCGTTGCCGTTGTAGCCGGGGGCGGACGCGTAGATCCCGTTGTTGGGCCAGTCCTGAACGTTACAGTTTCGGATGTCGATGTGACCGCTGTGTTCCGGGGCGACCCAGATACCACACTGTCCGTGGGAACTGTAGCTGCTCGGCCGGAGACAGCCGTCTCCCATGTAGACGTTTTCGATCGTCGACGTGTTGCCGTCGACGTCGGCGACCGCGATCGCGTGCCTGTCGTGTCGGTGGGTCCCGACGAAGCCGACGTTCCGGATCGTCCAGTTCGTCGACTCTCGAGCGTAGAGCCCGAACCAGTTGCCGTTCGAGAAGTCGATGATCTTGTTCTCGAAGACCTCGCCGTCGTCGATGTTGTACCACTCGTTGGAGGCCTCGATGACCTCGTAGTCCTCGGCGGCGGCCGCGCTGCCGGTCGCCAGTCCGCCGCCGATCACGGATGCCGCACCCGTTAGCTTCAGGTACGAGCGACGGTCCAGTAATCTATTATTACCGCCCGTATCACCGCTCTCGGGGCCGCTATCCGCAGATTCGCCGTCATTCAATACCGAATTGTCGCGTGCCATGCGTTCGGGTAACGATAGTATGCCACCATAAACTTTCTCCTTAATTCTGTATAAAATAAACAGACTATCAGAGATTCATTGCTATTTCTTGTTTAATATATTGTACTAGAGTACAATTGTTTTATATTGGAATCGACAGACGGCACCGGGGTAATACGCTATTACCGCCGTTTCGTCCGGCTATTCGGACCGTCAACACCGGCGATAAGTTACAAAGGACAGACAGAATGGAACGCAGACTGAACGCCGATCGCGGCAACCGACGACGGTCCGGTCCGTTCGCACTGCCGTTCTGGGAACGAGATACGTTCGGGGCTGGAACTCGCGGCTCTCGGACGGCGGAGCGGCGGCCCAACGGAGCGCGGCGACCGCGGGTTCCGACGGACCGCCTCGAGCGGCGACTCGCTCGGGCAACGGGAGCGGGCGACTCGAGTGACGCGGCCGCCGACGCGGTGAACGCGGCGCGTCACCGCGATAGCCTGCGGTCGGTCAGATGTGGGCTTTGATCTCGTAGACGTCGACGAGCCCGCTCGCGACGGACAGCACCGCCCAGACCGCGACGCCGGCGGCGATGACGGCGAGCAGGGTCGCGATCCCGGTGACGAACGGCTGTAAGGCGACGACGGCGGCGGTCATCGCGACGGTCACGCCGCCGGCGGCGCCGATCGACTTCCCGAGTCGCCGCCAGTGAAGGTCGAGTTCGCGGTCGATGAGATAGACGTTGTACACCACCATGAGCCCGTAACAGAGCGCCGTCGATGTCGCCGCGCCGACGACGCCGATCGCCGGGATCAAGACGAGGTTCAACCCGAAGTTCAACCCGCCGGTGATCCCTTTCCCGACCGCGCGTTCGGTCGCCCGGCCGAGGTAATCGAGGCTATCGTTGGTGATCTTGTCGACCGCCTGAAAGAGGACGAAGACGCTGAACACCTGTAAGACCGGCGCAGCGCCGGCGAACTCCTCGCCGAAGACGAACCGGATTCCGGGGTCCGCGAGGAGGACGATCCCGGCGACCGCCGGCAGGTACAACAGGAGGACGTACTCGAGGGACTGCTCGTAGACGCGGGCGGCCCGCTCGAGTTGTTCGGACGACTTGTGCTCGCCGAACGTCGGCGCGACGGTAAAGCCCAGCGAGTCCGCGGGCGCGATCACGAACGTCGAGACCTGCTTGGCGAGTTCGTAGAAGCCGACGGCGACCGGGGTCAGGAAGAAGCCGACCATCAGCGTGTCGACGCGTTTGTATAACGTGTTCGCACCCTGTGAGGCCGTCAGTGGCAGGCTGTACCTGACGATGCGTTTCGGGAGGCCGGGCTCGCCGACATCGGTCGTCGGATACGACGCGAGGATTTGATAGAGGAAGTAGCTTCCGACGAGTACGGCCACCAGATAGCCGGCGATGAAGCCGGCCAGCGCGCCGTACGCGCCGAAGCCGGCGACCACGAAGAGGACGATGAAGCCGAGTCGCCCGACGCTCGAGACCGTACTGGTCGCCGCGGTCAAAGTGACTTTGCCGAAGCCCTGGAACGCGATCAGCAGGTAGCCGTGTGCGACCTTGACGACGATGTAGATAACACCGAGCGCCAGTAGCGGTACCAGCCCCGGCTCGCCGTAGGCGGCGGCGATCGCGTCCCGGAAGAGGAAGAACAGGACGCAGACGACCGCCACGGTGAGGACGTTGAACGCGATCGATGAGCGGACGATGTGGCGGATCTGGGACTCGTCGGTGTTTCGATACTCGGTGACGAACTTCGCCATCGACTTCGGGATTCCGAGGGTTCCGAACAGGGTCCCGATCGAAAAGACGGCGATGGCGAGGAAGATCAGTCCGTACTCGTCGGGCGAGAGGAAGACCCGCGTGAGCAACAGAGTGATCGCCCCTTGTGCGCCGAGTCGAAGCAGTTCGGCACCGAACGTGGCCTTGACTCCGCGGACGAGGCGCTGTGAGAGTGACATTGGAAACGAGGAACTGGGCGGCTATCGCCGGTCGCTACAGGTCGGCCGGAACGGACTCCTCGTCGTCGGGCGTGGCGGGCTCCTCCGCCGGCGTGGCGTCGGCCGCTTCCGACGGGTCCGCCGTCTCTGCCGCACTCTCCTCTCGGCTCGGCTGGGCAGCATCGCGGATGGTCTCCATGATGCGGATCGTCCACTTCGACTGCTCGAGGGGCACCGGGACCTCGGCGTCGCCCTCGATCGCGTCGACGAACTCGTCGAAGATCGCACAGTGGGAGTTCGTCTTGGTCTCCGACTCCCAGCTGTCGTCGAACCGCGAGGTCGCGACCGCTTTGACGTTCTCGAGCGTGCTGGAGGCCTGCGCGAGGGAGACGTCGAGACTCTTCTTCGAGCGGGCGATGACCGAGGAGGTGTAGTCCTCGTCGACCTCGTAGAGCGACTGATTGATCTCGTCGACGATGAGCGACTTCTCGGAGCCCGTGATCACGTGGAGGCGCTGGGGCAGCGTCCCCGAGAGCATCGTCACGTTACAGAGCGCCCCCTCCTTGGAGACGTACTGTGCTTGGGCCTGATCGTATTCGAAGTCCTCCTCGTAGTCGTCTGAGAGGACGGTCTGTGCGGAGATGTCGTCGTCGCGTTCGGGCCAGCCGCCGATGCCCAGAATCGAGTAGATCGGGTGGGGAAGCCCCTCCTCGAACTCGCCGCCGGGGAGCTCAAACACCCACGACCCCCGGTTGACCTGGTCGGGCGGGGTGAGTCCCGCGTAGAGCGTATCCACGGACTTGACGTGGCCGAGTTCGCCGGCGTCGATTAGCTCTCGAGCCTTGCGGACCGCCGGATAGAACAGGTGGTTGTGGATGACCGTGACGGGCGTGTCGTGTTCGCGCGAGAGGGTCTGCAGCTGCTCGACCTCCTCGGCCGTGACGGTCGCGGGCTTCTCGATGATGACGCCGACCCCGGCCTCGATCGCCTGGCGAGCGATCTCGAAATGGGTCTGGACCGGCGTACACACGTGGAGACAATCGAGTTCGTCGAGGAGTTCGGTGAAGTCCGTGACGGCCATCGTCCCGAACTCCCGGGCCCGTTCCCGAGCCAGTTCCTCGTCGAGATCACAGACCGCGACCAGTTCCATGTCAGGGTTGTTCTGGGCGCCCGCGAGATGCGCTCGCGAGACCGTTCCTGCGCCGACGACTGCGGTTCGAACGACCATGACAGAGCGGACAGTACTCCGATCATTAGTTTTAGTCCGATTACTTCACGAGCGCCAACTATCCCTCGGCACGCCGGCCGAGTATGGACCCGTTACTGATACTGACGATCATCACTTTCGACAGCCCGACGCGATGAGACCCGAGATCGACCCGCCGACACCGGCATCCGACGGGACCTGCGCTCCGCTCGAGCGAGTCGCGCTCGAGTCAGGCGATGGCTCTCGAGGATGTAGTTTCGAAGAGGCGGCTCCCGCGCCGGGAACAGCTGCTGGCACGCGACTGTTCCGGTACTGGATGACGGTCGTCGGGAGCCATGTGAACGTACGCAATCGGGTGGTAAAAACCCTTCTCAACGGTCCGACAACAACGGCCCGTGTGGGATCGATCGACGAACGGACAGCTACCGCAGCTGCTGGCGCTGGTATGTGGATGCGGAACGACAGAAGTACTCCGACCGGTTGTCGTGGGTTACGATTCGGACCGTCGCCGTGAACGGTGGATCACTCGATCCGAGAGAGTTTGCCGTCGACGTTGCGTTCTTGGGACCGGTTCCGGACGACGTGTGCGGTCGAGAGACAGAGGAAAGCGGCGACGACGACGCCCGCGAGGGCGGCAAGCGGCACGGTCGACAGCAGCGGCGCGCCGAGAACCGCTGCGCCGAGGAGGGCAGTACCGACCACGCTGAGCCCGGCGTACCATCGATCCCAGCGGTCCTGACGATGGGTGTCCGTATCGAGGTACATCATCAGCAGATCGGCGTTGTCCGCGAGCGAGATCAGCCCGCGATCCTGATCGTACTCGACGATCCCGGCGTCGTCCATCTTCGGCAGGTGGGTCTGGTAGAGGGCGACGTAGACCCGTTTGCGTTGGTCGGAACTGAGCGCGTTGACCTCGGTATCGTTTTCCCACGCCGCGATCTGTTCGGCGAGTTCGCCGAGGGTCACCGTTTCGTCGGCTTCCAGCAAGTACGCGAGGACTTCCCGGCGACGGCGGTTCTTTAAGAGCTCGAAAATAACGTCCTTGGAGAGCCGTTCATCCTCGTCGGCGTCGGCGACCGACGCGATCTCGTCCGGGAGCGACGTATCGATCGAGGACATTAGGCCGTCCCTCCGGCTGTATAGACTCCATTCGAGCTGCGGGTCCCCTGACGCCGAGGCTTCGTCGTCCCGAAGCGTCGGCTCGCCGGCGACCGCTGTACGTTCGAACGGCGGGTCGAAATCACGATTGACACACCAAGTTGAACACCAACAGAGATACTCTTAAGCACAGCCACGTTTCGCACCGTCTGCAAAGGAGGTACGGAACGACTTCGGGAGGGTGCCGTCGCGACGCCTGACCGCCGCTGGGACGGGCGATTCCGGCCGCCGTCGAAGCCGATCGGTATCGACTGATTGCGGGCGTATATCGGCGGCGTACGGACGCCCCGTCGGCGGCGGAACCCGACGTTGGTGCGGCCCGGCGGACTGGTTCCAAACACGGCACTGGTACCGAACGTTCGAACCGACCAAGATAAAGTCGAACGACAGTTCACAGCCGAACGACGGATTTACTCCGTGAAGCAGCGATTTACGGAATCAGCTCGACGCAACGATCGCTAGATTTCATGTGGCACGTACACATTGGTCATGGTGGGTCGAAACGGGCGATCGACGGCCGTTTCACCCGGTCACGACCGATGGGACACGGTCTCGATACGACCGTCGCACCTGTTTGCTCGAGGCAGCTGACGGTCGTATCGTTCATCTACCTCTCTTCGGTGGTATCGTCGGGAGACGATCAACGACTCCCGGTATATGAGTCGCCGTGATCGGTCCGCTGAATCGACACACTGACTGCCGACCGGCGCTCTCGTAAGTCGGTGTTTCCCGCGAAACCATGTGAACCCCTTACAGTGGCGGCATGACTTTCCTCCGGTACTGATGACGCGGTCTATCATCGATCAACACAGCACCGAATCACAGGCCGAGGAGGTTGAGACCGGTCTGTGTCCCGACTGCGAGACCGACACGATCGTTCACGATCCGGATCGCGGGGAACAGGTTTGTGCGGAGTGTGGCCTCGTCCTTACCGAAGATCCCATCGATTATGGGCCGGAATGGCGCGCGTTCAACGCACAGGAACACGACGAGCTGTCCCGCGTCGGCGCGCCGCTGACCCAGTCGATGCACGACCGGGGGCTGACGACGACCATCGACTGGCGAAACAAGGACGCGAACGGCCACTCGATGTCGGCCGACAAACACGGCCAACTCCATCGACTCCGGGTCTGGCAGGAACGAATCCGAACGAAAAACGCGGGCGAACGCAACCTCAAGTACGCCCTCTCGGAGATCGACCGCATGGTAAGCGCGTTAGGCGTCCCCAAGCCGGTCAAAGAGACTGCAAGCGTCATCTACCGGCAGGCGCTCGAGCAGGATCTCATCCGCGGCCGCTCGATCGAGGGCGTCGCAACCAGCGCGCTCTACACCGCGTGTCGTAAGGAGGACATTCCCCGGAGCCTCGAGGAAGTAACGTCCGTTTCACGCGTCGACCAGCGAGAGATCGGTCGGACCTACCGCTACATCGCGGACGAGTTGGACATCAACTTGGAGCCGACGAACCCCCGACAGTTCGTCCCGCGGTTTTGCTCGGAGTTAGACGTCGACAAGGACGTCGAAACCAAAGCCATCGACATCATCGATCGGACGACCGAGCAGGGGCTGCACTCCGGCAAGTCGCCGACGGGGTTCGCCGCCGCGGCCATCTACGCCGCCGGCCTGCTCTGTGACGAGACCATCCCGCAACGCGCGGTCGCCGACACCGCCCAGACGACCGTCGTCACTGTTCGGAATCGGTATCGCGAGCAACTCGAGGCGATCGATCAGCAGCCCGCTACATGATCGAGCGCTCGTCCTCGGTTGTGTCTCCGGTGTAGAGTTCCTCGTCGGCCAGCGCGTGGAGGTTGGCGTAGGGGACGAACGCAATGAACTCGTCGTCACCGTCGTAGAGGTCGACGCCGTTCTCGGCCCGGTCGTACCGTTCGCATTCGATCTGTCCCTCGGGGAGGATCGCGCGATACATACTGAAACCCCACACCGTCCAGTCAAATATAGCTATCCGGGCTCGAGAGAGCGACGGACACGTCGCGGGAGCGCGGTCGGCGAACACCGCCGGCGAGCGAAATCGGTTTACCCGCACCGCCGCTACGACTCGCCAGTGACCGACGAACGTTCTTCGACGCCCACCGACGAACAGCGAAGCGAGCCCGCGGACCCGACCGACGCGGCGGCGACCGACACCGGCGAGGAGAACGAGACCGGCGACTCGAGCGACGACGGCGACGAGTTCACGATCGCCGACTTCCACGACGCCAGCCAGCGGGAGGGCCGCCCAGTTCTCACCGCCGCGGCCGTCTCCCGCGCCCTCGAGATCCCCCACGACGACGCCAACGATCGGCTCGAGACCCTCGCCGAGCGGGGCGAGCTACAGCGCCACGCGGTCTCGACCGATCCGGTGGTCTGGTATCCGACCGAACTCGAGGACCTGACCGATCGCGAGCGGGTGGTCATCTTCCCGAAGCGTCGGGAGATCATCGTCGATCGACCCGACCAGTTCACGCGCGCGCAACTCTCGCAGTTCGCCCACCTCGCGGACGGGAACGGCGAGCAGGGCTATCGCTACGTCGTCCGGCCGGAGGACATCTGGGGGACGCCACACGACTCCTTCGACGACCTCGCGCGGACGATGCGGCAGGCGCTGGGCCAGCGCTCGGAGCGACTCGAGGACTGGGTCGAGAGCCAGTGGGACCGGGCCCACCAGTTCCGGCTTGTGACCCACGACGACGGCTACACCGTCCTCGAGGGCCAGAGCGCGGAGATCATGGGCAACGTCGCCCGCCAGAAACTCGACGAGGAACACGTCCACGCGCCGATCTCCGAGACCGAAGACTGGGTCCAGGAGGGCTCGGAAGCCGCGATCAAGCGGATCCTCTACGAGGCCGGCTATCCGGTTCAGGACCACCGCGAACTCGAGTCCGGCGAGGAACTGCCGATCGATCTCGAGGTGTCGCTGCGGGACTACCAGCGGACGTGGGTCGACCGCTTCGCCGAGGCCGGCGAGGGCGTCTTCGTCGGCCCGCCGGGCAGCGGGAAGACCGTCGCCGCGATGGGCGCGATGGCCCACGTCGAGGGCGAGACGCTCGTACTCGTACCGAGCCGCGACCTCGCCCAGCAGTGGGCTGATACGATCATCGAGTACACCTCGCTCGAGCCCCACCAGATCGGGCAGTACCACGGCGGCCGCAAGGAGGTCCGCCCGGTGACGATCGCAACCTACCAGATCGCGGGGATGGATCGCCACCGCTCGCTGTTCGACGACCGCGAGTGGGGGCTGGTGGTCTTCGACGAGTGCCAGCACGTCCCCTCGGACGTCTACCGGCGCAGTACGCACCTGCAGTCCAAACACCGGCTCGGACTGTCGGCCAGCCCCATTCGGGAGGACGACCGCCAGACCGAGATCTTCACCCTCGTCGGACCGCCGATCGGCACCGACTGGGAGGCGCTGTTCGACGCGGGCCACGTGGCCGAACCCGAACTCGAGATCCGCTACGTGCCGTGGGGCGACGACGAGCAGGCAAACGCCTACGGCTCGGCCGACGGACGGGAGAAGTACCGGATCGCCGCGCGCAACCGGGGCAAGATCGACGAGGTCCGCTACCTGCTGTCGGCCCACCCCGACTCGAAAGCCATCGTCTTCGTCGACTACCTCGAACAGGGCCGGGAACTCTCCGAGGCGCTCGAGGTCCCGTTCCTCAGCGGCGAGACGCCCCACCATGAGCGCCGGCGGCTGTTGGACGAGTTCCGGCGGAACGAGCGCGATCTGTTGCTCATCTCGCGGGTCGGCGACGAGGGGATCGACCTGCCGACGGCCGATCTGGCGATCGTCGCCTCCGGGCTCGGCGGGAGCCGCCGGCAGGGCACCCAGCGGGCCGGGCGGACGATGCGACCCGCCGGCGGCGCGCTCGTCTACGTGCTCGCGACGCGGGGCACGCGCGAGGAGGATTTCGCCCGGAAACAGCTCCAGCACCTCGGTCGCAAGGGGATGACAGTCCGCGAGCAGACGGTCGAGCGCGACGAGGACTGAGCGGGCCGGTCTTGAGGGACCCCGCGATCCGGCGGCTATCGAGACTGAGCCGAGGCCAATATTCAAGGTTGCGGGTTCGAACTGTACGGATAGTATGAACGAACCGCGCGGACGCGAGGTGGTGGGCCAGTGAGCGACGAGGAGTCCAAGCAGCGACAGATACTCGTCGGCGAGACCGATAGCGGTGCCGACCTCAAGCTGCCCGTCGTCGAACTGCTCACCGGTCGCGGATTCGTGACGGGGAAATCGGGCTCCGGCAAATCGAACACCGCGTCGGTGATCGCCGAGGAACTGCTCGAGGCCGGCTACCCCCTCCTCATCGTCGACACGGACGGCGAGTACTACGGGCTCAAAGAGGAGTACGAGATGCTCCACGCGGGGGCCGACGAGGAGTGTGACATCCAGATCGGGCCGGAACACGCCGAGCAGATGGCCACGATCGCCCTCGAGGAGAACGTGCCCGTCATCCTCGACGTCTCGGGCTATCTCGACGAGGACGTGGCAGACGAGTTACTTCGGGAGGTTGCCCGGCAGCTGTTCGTCAAGGAGAAGAAGATGAAGAAGCCGTTCCTGCTGGTCGTCGAGGAGGTCCACGAGTATATCCCCGAGGGCGGCGGCGTCGGCGAGACCGGCAACCTGCTGATCAAGATCAGCAAGCGCGGGCGCAAACACGGCCTCGGCATCGTGGGGATCAGCCAGCGCCCGGCCGACGTGAAGAAGGACTTCATCACGCAGGCGAACTGGCTCGTCTGGCACCGGCTGACCTGGGACAACGACACGAAGGTCGTCGGCCGGATCATCGACACCGAGTACAAGGAACTCGTCTCCGACCTCGACGACGGACAGGCGTTCGTCCAGACCGACTGGACCGAAGTCGACGTCCGGAAGATCCAGTTCCGCCGCAAACGGACCTTCGACGCGGGCGCGACCCCCGGCCTTGACGACTTCGAACGCCCCGAACTCAAGTCCGTCTCCGACGCGCTGGTCGGCGACCTCCAGAACATCTCCGAGCGCAAGGAGCGCGAACAGGACCGGATCAACGAACTCGAGACCGAACTCGAGAAAAAGGAAAAACGCATCGAGACCCTCGAAGACGAACTCTCGTCGGCGCGGGACGTCTCGAGTGCGGCCAGACAGATGGCCGACGCGCTGAGCAACACGGACACCGTCCAGTCGCAACTCCCCGGCGAGGGCGAGGATCTGCGCCGGCTCCACGAGGAGATCGCCGATCTCGAGGCCGAGCGGGACGAGCTACAGGAAGAACTCGAGTCACGCGACGAGCGAATCGAGAGTCTCGAAGACCGACTCGCGGGACAGTCGGCGGAAGTCGATCGCCTCCGATCGGAGAACGAGCAGTTACGCGCGGTCGTCCGCGACCTCGAGAGCGACGAAAGCGAATCGGCGACCGACGAGAACGCTGCAAGCGACGACGATTCGGCGTCGATCGTCCAAGCCGGCGGCGACGATATCGAGTTCGGCTACACGCCCGCCGACGAGGAGCCCGATCGGGAGACGGCGGCGGACGACGAATCGGGATTCGTCGTCGCGGACGAAGAGCGCGAACTGGCGGACCTCCTCGAGGTCCAGTGGATCAGCGATCGGGTCGCTCGCGCGTGCGAGGGATCGCAGTGTTCGGCCGAAACGGCCGAGGCGATTCTGGGTCTGTTCGCGACGGAGGGCCGGCTCCGGACGGAGACCGTCGCCGCTCGAGTCGACCGCTCGCGGGTCGCCGTCCAGAGTCTCGTCTCGGAGCTTCGCACGGAGGGGCTGCTCGAGCGATCGGCCGAACGGACGTACGCGCTGAGCGACGACGTTCGCGCGGAACTGTCGGCGACGGCTGCCGATCAGTAGCGCGGAACTCGCGTTCGGTCGACCGGACGGAACTCGCGTCCGATCGACTGACGAGAGAAAGAAGACGATCTCACCGCCGTAATCGATCGCCGACTGTCTCGATCGCCGACGGCTCGATCCCCTGATGAACCGGCAGCGCGACGAGTTCGTCCGCGAGCCGGATCGACGTTTCGTAGGTCTCGTCCTCGCGGACATTTTGACGGAGTATCGGCCACGTGTGGGCACCGACGACGCCACAGTCCTCGAGTTCCGCAAGGAACGCTTCCGACTCGCTCGTCCGCACGGGGAACTCGTACGGACTGATTCCCGCCGGCAGCCGTTTGAAGAGCGGAGTCAGGTCGTTGCGACCGTCCACGATCTCCTGCCACGCCCGGAAGTTCTCCCGGCGGGCGGCCCGGATCGCGTCGGGGTCAGCGGCGTCCGCGACGGCCGCAGAGAACCGCGACATGGGGACTTTCGCGGCCTCGTAGCGGCCGCTCGGATCGACGGACGACGAGTCCTCGGCTCCGTCGGAGAGGACCGCCTCGACCGACCGATGGAGCGACGGGCTGGTCTCGAGGACGCGTTCGGCGACCGAGGCGGCCACGAACCGGCAGTCGCCGGCCGCGATCCGGCCGGAACGGCCGGCCAGCGAGGAGGGGGAGAACTGCGATTTGACCTCGTCGTCGGTGCAGTAGAGCAACGCGCCGTCGGGGACCGGCAGCAGTTTCCGCAGCGTCGTGATGCCGAGGTCGCCGTGGGTTCCGAGCAGCGTTCCGTCGCAGACGCTGAGCGGCGAGTGGGCGTTGTCGTCGACGTGATAGCAGTCGTACTCGTCGGAAAGCGACGCGATTCGCTCGAGGCCGGGCTGTGGGAACCCGAAGTAGTTGACCGACATGACGGCGGCGGTGTCATCGTCGATCCGTGACTCGAGATCGGCGAAATCCGGCGCGAGGGTCTCCTCGACGGCGTAGAACCGCGACTCGAGTCCGAGGTCGTGGAACGGCTCGACGACGGCGGGAGAGAGGTAGGCGGGAACGAGGACGTTCTCGCCGGAGTCGACGAGGCCCGCGAGCCCGTCCCGGAGCGCGACTTTCCCGGCACCGTAGTAGGTGTGCGTGCTGTCCGGTGCGTGCCGATCGACGAACGGATCGATCCCGGACCCCGATTGCGAGACTGCAACGTCGAATACGGAGGGGGTAGCGCTGATCATGCGTGAGATCGGTGTGAAGAGACGGTGGCAGTAGCGACGAGCATCGGCGTAATACGGTGACGAGCGGGGCCTTAGTGATACGGACGGTACAGCTCGCGATCGCGCGGAAATCCGCGCGTACACGAATCGCTCGATCCTGACAATCACGCGGGCTGAACTACTATTCCGACCGTAGAGCCGGCAGCGCGAGCTTACGGCCCGCAAGCACGTTGCATAACAAAGCCGAACCGACCGGACAACGCTTCCATGGCAGGTTCGACCGACGACAAAGACCTTCGTCTGCTCGTCGTTGGGCTGGACGCCGGCTGTCGGCCGGTGCTCGAGCCGTTGTTCGAGTCGGGCGAACTTCCTACCCTTCGGGGGCTGTTCGAGCGCGGGACGGCGGGCCCCCTCGAGTCCCAGATTCCGCCGTGGACGGCGAGCGCGTGGCCATCGCTGTACACCGGCAAGAATCCGGGCAAACACGGTGTCTACGATTTCCTCTCGTTCGACGGCTACGACTGGAGCGTCGTCAACGGGACCCACGTCCGGGAGCGCCCGGTCTGGGAGCTCCTGAGCGATCACGGGCTCTCGAGCGTCGTCGTCAACGTTCCCGTGACCCATCCCGCACGGGCGTTCGACGGCGCGTTGATTCCCGGGCTGACCGCCCCCGAGGACCCGGACTGCCATCCGGACGGAATCCTCGAGGACGTCAAACTGGCCTGTGGCGGCGATTACTGGCTCTACCCCCGGAGCGGGCCGGCACCGGCCCGCTCGATCGAGGGGTACGAACGGACGATCGAACTCCGGGGGAAGGCGTTCCGGTATCTCTGCCGCCGGATCGCGCCCGACTTCGGTTTTCTGCAGTTCCAGCAGACCGACTCCGTGTTCCACGAGCGACCCGGGGACAAGAAGGCGATCGAGGCGGTCTACCGCGAGGTCGACCGCCAGCTGGCGGAGACGCTCGAGCGGACCGACCCCGACAACGTCCTCGTGGTCAGCGACCACGGCATGGGGAAAGTCTCCGGCGACGCGTTCCGGATCAACGAGTTCCTCCGAGACGAGGGCTACGTGCACTCTCGGAGCGGCGGCGAGGGGATGCCGAACTGGTCGAAGTCCTGGGAGAACGACCTCCTCGAGGGGGCCGAGGCCGGCGACCACGAGTCGAGGCCGCTCGAGCGGGCGATGAACCTCGCCGCGACGGCCGGGCTCACGACTCAGCGCGTCGCGAGCGCGCTCGACCGCGTGGGCCTGAAAGAGGCGATCGGCACGCGGGTGCCCAACGACATGATCCGGGCGGCGAGCGAACAGGTCGACTTCCCGGCGTCCCGGGCCTACGTCCGCTCGAAGAGCGAACTCGGCGTCCGCATCAACCTCGCCGGGCGGGAACCGAACGGGCAGGTTCCCGAATCGGAGTACGAGACCGTCCGCGAGGAACTCATCGAGACGTTATCGGCTGTGCGGACGCCCGACGGTGAGCCGATGTTCGACGCCGTCGAACCCCGCGAACGGTACTTCGAGGGGGACCACGTCGACGACGCTCCCGATATCGTGACGGTGCCGGCGGGGTTCGACAACGCGCTCGACGCCGATCTCGGCAAGGCACGGTTCGGCGAGCCGATGGAATCGTGGAATCACAAGCGAACCGGCGTCGTCGCGGCCGCTGGACCGGCATTCGACGCGTCCGCCGCTCTGGAGGACGCGTCGATTTTCGACGTCGCACCGACGATCTGTTCGCTGTTCGACGTGCCGGTCGACGCCGCGATGGACGGCGACCCGCTCCCGGTGGTCGACGGGAGCGCGGAGCGAGCGTACCCGGCCTACGACCGGGAGACGATCACGGCGACCGACGACGGGACCGTCGAAGACCGACTGTCCGACCTTGGTTATCTATGAGTATCGAGATACGCGTCCTTGATCCGCGAACCGATGCAGACGAGTGGAACCGCTACGTCGAACGATCCGACGGAACGAACCCGTTCTTCCGGGCCGACGCGATCCGGTTGCAGGCCGAGGACACCGGATCGACGCCGCACCTCCTCGCCGGCTTCAAAGGCCAGGAACCGGTCGGCGTCTTCCCGGTCTTCGAGTACACCAAGGGACCGGTCACCGGTGCGTTCTCGCCGGCTCCCCACTCGTGGACCTCGTACCTCGGCCCCTCCCTGCTGAACGTCGACAAGCTGAAACAGCGTAAGGCCGACCGCCGGACCAAGCGGTTCATCGAGGGCTGTCTCGAGTGGATCGACGACGAGATATCGCCGCTGTACTGCAAGTTCGTCACGGCGGAGTTCGACGACATCCGGCCGTTCGTCTGGAGCGAGTACGACGTCGACCCCGGACACACGTACGTCGTCGATCTCGAGGGCAGCGAGGACGACCTATTGAAGCGGTTCAGCAGCGACGCCCGGAGCAATATCCGGAACGCCGACGAGGGCGGGTACACGATCGAGGAGGGCGACGCCGACGACGTCGAGCGCATCGTCGAGAAGGTCAGGGAACGATACGAGAGCCAGGGCCAACCGTTCCGGCTGAGTACCGACTTCGCTCGCTCGGTCTACGAAACGCTTCCCGACGGGGCGATCCGGCCCTACGTCTGTCGCGTCGACGGCGAGTTCCTCGGCGGCATTTTGGTCGTCGAGTCCGACCGGACGCGGTACCGGTGGCAGGGCGGCGTCAAACCGGACACCGATGTCGATATCGCGATCAACGACCTCCTCGACTGGCACGTCATGCGCGACGGCCTCCACGGCTCGGTCGAGGAGTACGATCTCGTCGGGGCCGGCGTGCCGAGCATCAACCGGTACAAGGCGAAGTTCAACCCGCGCCTCGAGACCCACTACGAGATCACGTCCGGTTCCTTCGGGGTCGACCTGCTGGTCGACCGGTATCAGAAACACCGATAGCACGGTCCCTGTCGGCGAACGCGTCGTCTTCTCCGCACCACGCATCCGAGAGAGCGATCGCGTCCTCGAGAGTCCGGTACTGTCGGGTCGGAATCGCAGCAAAAAACGAGGTCCCGTCGTACCCCAGTGCCCTCACTCGGAGCCGTCGCCGCTCCGCTCGAGGAGGTTGCCGGGAACGCGACAGCCGCAGGGGCTGGCCTCGTGGGTCGTAGGGCCGTAGCTCACGACCAGCGCGATGGGCGCGTCACAGCGCGGACAGCGGACCGGTTGTCGTCCCGTCTGTGAGGTGTTCGCAGCGATCGAGTCGCCGTCGAGCGTGAGTTCGTCGTCCGCGGATGACTCAGAATCGGCGGACGGCTCAGTGTCGTCGCTCATCCGTCCCTCCCACTGCGAGCGGGGACCGGCCCACGGTGTGACCACTGGCGTCTGCTCGATGTTCGAACGCGATACTGTCGTCGTGCGAGACGTTTATGTCTCGGTAGGAACAAGTGCAACATGGCTTGCAAAGCCGGGAATGGCTTGGAAGCCAGTCTCGGGTGTCCTATCACCCGGGGCATTTCAACGCATGCCCCCTCGCTCGTTGGAGCTGACTTCCACCTAAATGTCGGCTCGTTAGTGTCTTATAACTAATGGATTCTGCAGGTCGGAGTACGGCGGGCCGCTCGAATGCGACGTGAAACTCACTCGGCGAGCCGATACTTCGACTGTCGGGCGTCCTCGAGACAGACCCGGCTGGTGACGAGGTCCTGATCCGCTAACTTGCCGAGCGCGTAGCGAACGGTCCGGGGACACAGTCGGGACTCGGCCGCGATCCCCTCCTGTGTCAGCGGGGCCTCGTACTCGAGGACCTTGTAGACCAGTTTCGCGCTGGGCGGGAGTTCGGCGAGCGTTCCGTCGCCGGTCCCGTCGTCGCCGCTACTCTCGCCGGACTCGGCGGCCTCGTCGATCTCGCGGTCGGGTTCGGTCGCACTCATAGGCGGTATCCGATGGGGGCGGCCGGTTCGGGTTCGGATCGCGGCGCTCGATCGACGCGTCTCGCGGTCGGCCGGAGCCGAGTCGCACTCTCGTCGGCGATCCGAGTCCGTCCGTCGGCGGCATGCTGTACCGGTTTCATTCTCACTCGAGCGTACCGGTGTGACTCATATATACGGCACCGACAGTTCAGAAATACAGGGAGATACTAACGATCGGTCGATCGGCCTCGCAGTCGCGGCCGTCGCCGCGAGCGGTCGCTGTCGAACGCCGCGTGCGATGGCGGAGCGGCGGCGATATCGAGGTCTGGCTCCGTTGCGGACAGCCAATCGGATTAACCCGTGCATAGTAAGGCGCTCGCCCCTGTCAGGAGGAGGTATGTTCGGAACCAGCGGTATCCGCGGACGGGTCGGAAGCGAGGTGACGGCGGCGTTGGCGCTGTCGGTCGGCCGCGCGGTCGCCTCGGAGGGACACGAGCGCGTCGTCGTCGGTCGCGACGTTCGCGAGAGCGGATCGATGTTCGTCGACGCGGTCGGCGCGGGACTGCGCGAGTGCGGCGCGGACGTGCTGACGGTCGACGTCGAGGCGACGCCGACGATCGCTCGCGCGATCGACCACCTCGAGGCCGACGCGGGCGTCGTCGTGACGGCCTCGCACAACCCGGCGACGGACAACGGAATCAAGCTCTGGAATCCGTCGGGGAAGGCGTTCGGGCCCGACCAGCGCGAGGCGATCGAGCGGCGGATTCGCGAGGACGACTACGAACTGGCCGACTGGGACGGCGTCGGCGGCCGCTCTCGTCGCGACGGCGTCCGGGACCACCACGCCGACGCGCTCCGGGGAGCGGTCGACCTCGAGCGCGAGCCCAGCGTCGTCGTCGACGTGGGCAACGGTGCCGGCGGGATCACGGCGGCGGTGCTCGACGATCTCGGCTGTCAGGTGCGGACCCTGAACGGACAGGAAGACGGCTCGTTTCCCGGACGGCCCAGCGAGCCGACCGAGGAGACCCTCGAGACGCTGTCGACGCTGGTCGCGGCGACGGACGCCGAACTGGGGGTCGCCCACGACGGCGATGCCGATCGGATGCTTGCGGTCGACGGGACCGGAGCCTTCGTGCCGAAAGACGCGTTACTCGCCCTGTTCGCCCGCGAAGCGGCGGGTGAGGGGGACCGCGTCGCCGCGCCGGTCGATACCAGTCTCGCCGTCGACGACGCGCTGGCCGGCGTCGGCGCGTCGCTGACGCGCACACAGGTCGGGGACGTTTACGTCGCGGAGCGGACGACCGAGCCCGATGTCGTCTTCGGCGGCGAGCCCAGCGGCGCGTGGATCTGGCCCGCGGAGACGCGCTGTCCGGACGGCCCGCTCGCGGCCTGTAAGCTGGTCGAACTGGTCGCCGAGCGGGGATCGCTGTCCGAACTCGTCGCCGATATCGAGCAGTATCCGATCCGGCGAACATCGATCGAAGTCGAGGACAAAACGAGGGTGATGGCCGACGTGGCCGACCGGGTTCGCGAGCGATACGACGAGATCGAAACCCTCGACGGCGTCAGAGTCGAGACCGAGAGCGGCTGGTTCCTGCTCCGTGCGAGCGGCACGCAGCCGCTGATCCGCGTGACCGCGGAGGCGCGGTCGGCGGCCGACGCCGAGGAACTGTTCGAGACCGCACGGGCGCTCGTCACCGAGACGGTCGCGGTGGACGCCTGAAAGGGGGCGTGCTGTCCCACGAGAGCTACGAATCGACGGCGAGCGAAGACTTCGACGGCGCTCGAGTCAGCGGGGGACGAAACTTATCTCGCTTCTTTCGGGATGAAATCGGAGGTCTTCATCTCACGGTACGTCGCACAGTCGGGACAGGCGTGGACGACATCGCGGTTGTCGCCGAAAACGCGAGCGAACTGACGCGTCACCTGGTTGCCACAGTTGACACATCGAGGGGCGGTCGTTTGCTGGCCGGACGTCATGGGCGTCCACTTGGCGGATGAATCCGTCGACATCAACAACCCGTAGCGACAGAACGGTATTTACTATAGACCGCATAATTCGCCTCGAGACCGTTAGTCGAGTATTTCGGCGGCGATCGACCGGTGTGAGAGACAGTTCCGATATCGAGAGTTTCGAGGGCTCTTTCGTGAGAAATGAGATATTTCGAGACGGTAATATAGTATTTCACCGGCGATGAATGGCAGATTGACTGGTAGATCGGGCGATGTCGGTCGGGACCGGCGAGAGCGGTGACTCGAGTGCGACTCGGGTTCGAGCGCGACCGGGACCGAACGCGAAATCAGGACCGTCGTCGACGCGGAAAGTGGTCAGAAAACCGATTAGTTCTGGTCCGTAGCTGTAATAACTATATAATTATCCGCCGGATCGGGGTACGTGAGCGTGATGAAAGCCATCGTTCTCGCCGCAGGACAGGGTACACGGATCAGGCCGCTCTCCGCGTCCCGTCCGAAACCGATGCTCCCGGTCGCCGATCGGCCACTCGCCGCGCAAACGGTCGATACCGCCGTCGACGCCGGTGCGGACGAAATCGTCCTCGTGGTCGGCTACGAGGGCCAGACGGTCAGAGACTACTTCGGCGCTGAGTATCGGGGCGTGCCGGTCTCCTACGCCGTCCAGACGGAACAGGCGGGGACGGCCCACGCCGTCAACGCCGCCCGCGAACACATCGACGGTCCCTTCGCCGTGCTGAACGGCGACAACCTGTACGACCCGGCGGCGATCGACCGCCTATTCACGGAGTGTCCGGCAGTCTGTGCCGCCGAAGTCGCCGACCCGCGGAACTACGGCGTCCTCAGCACGACCGACGACACCGTCATCGACATCGTCGAAAAGCCCGAGGAACCGCCGACGAACCTCGCCAACGCCGGCGCGTACGCCTTCCCGGCGGACGCGAAAGAATGGCTCGAGGTCCCCGCGAGCGAGCGGGGCGAACGCGAGATTACGGACGTACTCGCGCGGGTCATCGAGCAGTACGCAGTCACGCCGGTGACCCTCGAGCGGTGGCTGGACGTGGGCCGGCCGTGGGAACTACTCGAGGCGAACGAGTGGAAACTCGCCGCCCTCGAGCGCCGGATCGACGGCGCGGTCAGCGACGCGGCCCACCTCGAGGGGCGGGTGGTCGTCGAGGAGGGCGCGACAGTTGAGCCCGGTGCCGTGATCGAGGGCCCGGTGCTGATCCGGTCGGGCGCGACCGTCGGGCCGAACGCCTACGTCCGCGGCGCGACGCTGATCGGGGAAGACGTCTCGGTCGGCAACGGCGTCGAAGTGAAAAACAGCGTCCTCTCGCGGGGCACGTCGGTCAGTCACCTCTCGTACGTCGGGGACAGCGTCCTCGGGCGAGACGTCAACTTCGGCGCGGGGACGAACGTCGCGAACCTCCGTCACGACGATGCGGACATCTCGGTCACCGTCAAAGGCGAGCGCGTCTCGACCGGCCGCCGGAAGTTCGGCGTCGTCGCCGGCGACGGAGTCAAGACCGGCATCAATACGAGTCTCACACCCGGCCTGAAACTCGACACCGGCGCGATGACCGAGCCCGGCGAAACCGTCGAGCAGGACCGGTAAGATCCGGTTCGAATCGGTCGCCTCGAGTTCTCGGCCGACCCCTGATATAGTTGGTTCGTTGATATACCATAGCTATCAGGTGTGCCCTTTATATCGCGTCGAACTCCTAGCCTAACTGGAGGGTATCGGTCGATACCCACGAGTCCGGTGGCGTCGCCACCGGGACGTTCGATCGCCAGAGTGACCCTCCACGTTCGATTCCGACATCGTTCGAGTACGGGTCGTACACCGACGCCGTGCGGACCGGACTACGGGGGTGGTCTCGTCCTGCGGCCTCGATGACCCCTACTCGAGTCCGATTGTCGTTCTGCCGTGCCGCCGATACGAACTAATCCGGGAGCAGTCGGTCTTGGAGACGAAACGGAACTGTGACTCGAGCCCAGCGGATCGAAGCGCGAAGATGCCGGCAACGAAAAGAGTCGAGCGGCGGAACCGGACTGTGCTCCGGCGCTATTCGACGGTGACGCTCTTCGCGAGGTTCCGCGGCTTGTCGATCGGCCGGCCGAGGAGGTCGGCCGCGTAGTAGGAGACCAGCTGGAGCTGGACGTTCGCGAGCAGTCCCGCCAGATCCGGCTCGGTCTCGGGAATCGAGAGGTGCTCGTCGGCGGCCTCGACGGCCGGGTGGTCGTCCGGACAGACCGCGATAACGGGTGCGCCGCGGGTCTGGGCCTCCTCGGCGTTTTTCAGCGTCTTCTCGTCCTCTTCGCCGGTGAAGATCGCGAACACCGGCGTCTCGGGCGTGACCAGCGCCAGCGGCCCGTGTTTGAGTTCACCGGAGGCGAAGCCTTCGGCGTGCTCGTAGGTGATCTCTTTGAACTTCAGTGCCCCCTCGAGCGCCACGGGGTAGCCGAGGCCGCGGCCGATGAAGAAGTACGACTGACTGTCGCTGTAGCGCTCGGCGATCGACTCGGCGGTCGACTCCGCGAGCAGGTCGTCGATCCGTCCGGGCATCGACTCGAGTTCGGGGAGCAGCGACTCGAGGTCGGCCGGCGGCTCGTCCCGGAGATCGCCGGCGATGCGCTGGCCGAGCAGCGTGAGCATGACGGCCTGCGAGGAGAACGTCTTCGTCGCGGCGACGCCGATCTCCGGGCCGGCGCGGATGAAGAGCGCGTCATCGGCCTCGCGGGCGGCCGTCGAGCCGACGACGTTCGTCACCGTGAGCGTGCGAGCGCCCTCGGCCTCGGCTCGCCGAAGCGCGTTGAGCGTGTCGGCCGTCTCGCCGCTCTGGGTGACTGCGATCACCAGCGTGTCGTCATCGATCGGCGGCGCGGACACGCTGTACTCGTTCGCGAGCAGCGCGGTCGACTGCACGCCGGCCTGATTCAGCGTGAGCGAGCCGTACAGCGCGGCGTGGTAGGAGGTACCACAGGCGACGAACTGGACGCTGTCGATGTCGTCGAAGGTGCCGGGTTCGAAATCGGACAGGGCGATCCGCTCGATCGCGGAATCGACCCGCCCCTCGATCGCCTGGGCCAGCGACGTCGGCTGTTCGTTGATCTCCTTGAGCATGAAGTGGTCGTACTCGCCTTTCCCCGCCTGCTCGGGGTCCCACTCGACCGTCTCGGGCGTGCGCACGACGGAGTCGCCCTCGAGGTCGGTGAACTCGACGCCGTCCTCGTCGACGATGACCACGTCGCCGTCCTCGAGGTAGACCACGCTGTCGGTGTACTCGAGGAAGGCGGGCACGTCGCTCGCGAGGAAGTACTCGCCGTCTTCCATGCCGACGACGAGCGGGGAGCCCTGTCGGGCGGCGTAGAGGACGTGTTCGCCGGAGACCATCGCGGTGACGGCGTAGCTCCCCTCGAGTTCGTCGATCGCCTGTCGGAACGCCGACTCGCTGTCGTATCCCGCGTCGAGGTAGTACTGGACGAGGTGGGGGATGACCTCGGTGTCGGTGTCGCTCGTGAACTCGTACCCGTTCGCCGCCAGCCGTTCCCGGAGCGCGGCGTAGTTCTCGATGATCCCGTTGTGGACGACCGCGACGTCCTCGCTCTCGTCCGTGTGCGGGTGGGCGTTCGCGTCGGTCGGCGGCCCGTGGGTCGACCAGCGCGTGTGGCCGATTCCGACTTCGCCCGAGAGCGGTTCGCCGATCGATTCCTTCAGTTCCTCGACCCGCCCGGACCGTTTCTGGACCTTGATACCGGAGCCGTTCTGGACGGCGACGCCGGCCGAGTCGTAGCCCCGATACTCGAGGTTCTCCAGTCCGGTCAGAAGCGGCTCGAGTGCGTTGCCGTCGCCGACGCGGCCGATAATTCCACACATCTGCTGATCACCGACCGTCGGGCCGTTCGAGACGGTCGTGTGGCCCGGACACGATAGTAGTTCCCGCGGACGACGCGTCGTCGGACCGACCGGTCTCCGGCGGAGAAAGGAGATCCAACGGGGCGGCCCGGTGATCCATCGCGATTGGTCGAGAGGGTGGACGGTACGCAACCATGAGAGCATTTCAAACCTCCCGAACCCATTACTATAGACGGACTACTGAATCCCGTAGTCCGCGTGTACTCCGCCGCTGACTGGCAGTGACAGGAGTATCACATGCTGAGAGCTGACGTTATTTCTATCCATTATTTCCATTCGCAAATCTCTCAGCGGCCCGCTCGAGCCGAATTTCCGGCGTCTGACGCGGTCGTCCGAATCGTATGCCGACCGAACAGCCGACGGCCATTCGAGTACGAAGCGACGAACGGGCGGTATTTGCTGCCAACTAGCGGTAGGGAACGGAAACAGGCGACATCGAACCGTCGCGCTGAACGAGGGTCAATCGGGAGTTCGAAACGGGTTCGATCGAGCCTCGAGCGGACCTCGAGCAGAGCGGTCGCCCCGCGTGGCCCGCCGCGGAGCGAGCAGCGAGTACCGAGATGGAACAAACCGCCACACCTTTTGCAGTGGCACGGGAGTATCGAGTATGGGTTTTGGTAGCTACGACGAATCCGAACAACAAGAGCAGACGACCGACGACGAGGACGTAGAGGCCGTTAACGTCCACGAAAACGAACATCAGGGCGAAATGTCGTTCGAGTCCGACGTCTCGACGGACGAGCTAGTCGATCAGCTCGGATCGATGAAAGACGACGAGGACGAAGAATAAGTCCATCGGGGGACGGGGCGGCGTCGATGCGAGCCCGGCCGCACTCGCGCGACGCCGTCTCGAGACCTCGATTCCGACTCCGATCGGCACGGTCAGTGGTTTGATTTTCTCATTTCCGACTCGACGCGGAGCGATCGGGACGGCTCGTCTCGAGATCGAGAAACGGAATCTAACGGTGCGGGTCGGCGCTCAGGAGAGCGTCGCCGCACAGAGTTCGCCGATCGCCCGCCGGAGCCGCTGGGAGACGGCCGACTTCGAGACGTCGAGTCGGTCCGCGAGTTCGTCCTGGGAGATGCCGCGCGGAACGTCGAAGTACCCCTCCTCGTGGGCGACGACGAGTAACTCCTGTTGTTTGTCGGTCAGGGCGACGACGCCGTCGTCCTCGTCGTCGGAGACGCGGAGGTGATCGACCGTGACCGAGATATCCCGTTCGCGACAGTACTCGTTGAACGCGACGAGGCGCTCGCGGTCGGGGAACCGAAGCTGGACGAGCCAGCCGTCCCGAGCGCTCGAGAGTTGGAGAACTCGGCCGCCGACGGCGGCGGTTTCGGCGGTAAAGGTGCGCGCGCAGTCGGTGATCGCGACGCGGTACACTCGCCTATCGGGGTAGCGGTCGACGAGGACCGGATCGGTGACGGTGGGGTCCGTCTCGAGCCCGGTTTCGAAGTCGTCGAAGTCGGAGCCGTAGGCGGTGACGAAGACGAGGGTTCGCCCCGGTTCGACGGCGGTCCAGTACTCGGGTTCGACGGTGACATCCGAGGCGTGTCGCAGCGTCGAGCGCAGGAACAGTTCCGGGTGATCGAGTCGGAGCTGAGCGACGATTCCGCCCTCGGCCTCCGATCGGATCTCGGACCGGTTGCCGGTGTCAGCGACGGTCTCGGTCGCGGCGTCGGTCACACCCTCGGTCTCGGCCACATCTTCGGCGTCGGCGATATCGATGCTCATCTGACCATCCGCCATCCGGAGAGATGACCGTCGTAATTGCTTCTTACCTCGAACGCACTCATTGAACAACGTATTACGAGCCGACTACATGGTCGTGGACGCTATACACGGAACCCACGCCGGATTCGACCGCTATATTGATTCATCCGTCAGATAGTCGTCCGTTTTCGTTGATACGGAAAGGGCGAATTATCGCGACGAAATAGCCGGTAAGAACTCGATACCGGTCGGTCGTCGCGGCTCACTCGCCGGCGCGTTCGTCGAACAGCAACGCGAACAGTTTCCGCTGGGCGATCCGGAGGTGCCGGCTGAACGTCGGCTGCGAGACGCCGAGCGACTCGGCGACCTCCTCGCCGGTGCGCTCGCGGGGCCACTCGAAGAAGCCGCCGTGGTAGGCCGCCTCGAGCGTCCGACGCTGTCGCTCCGAGAGGTCCTCGGCCAGCCTCTCGAACGGCCGCGCGGAACGCGGCGGCCGGTCCCGCTCCCGGCGCGCGACCAGTTCCGTTCCGGGATGAACCGCCTCGAGCGCCCGGAGAAACGAGCGGACGCCGACCGGGTCCCCGAGGTCGATCACGAGTCTGGTCCGATCGTCGACCGGCGCGAGCGACCGGAGGACGCCGCCGTACTCCGCGATCGTCCGCGCGACGGACGGCTCGGCGGCCTCGGCGACTCCGATCTCGAGGACGGTGTCGCCGGGTCCGCGACCGGCGACCGAGACCGAGTCGACCGCCGGCAGCGAGCCGACGGTCTCGGGAACCGCGTCCGTATCCGCGTCGTCCTCGGCGTCGGCGACCGAGCAGAACACCGTCGAACCGCCCGACGATCGGGGAATCACGGCCCGAACGTCGACCCGTCGGCCGAGCCGGTGAGCGATCGCCGAGAGCGGTTCCGAGCCGTCCCGGAGAACGACCTCGAGTTCGGTGACGCGATCGGCGAGGAGCGCGCGTCTCGTCTCGATCGCGGCGATGGCCTCGCCGGCGATCGCCGCGAGGTGTTCGCAGGCGCGGCGGGTGGTGTCGTCGAACGCCGACGACCGCTCCGCGTACGCGGTAAGCGTTCCGTAGCGGAGGTCGCCCGATTCGATCGGGACACTCAGTACGGCCCGAAAACCCCGCTCGAGCGGGCGGTGTCGCCAGTCCTCTCCGTCGAAATCCGCCGACCGGCTAAGAGTGTTGGTGGTGGTGTCGGTGTCGGTATCGAGAGTCTCGAGGACGACTGATTCGCGGACGCAAGCGGCGGTCCCGGTCGGCGAATCGGCGGTCCGATCCAGCGGGACCGTCATCGACTCGAGGAACTCGCCGTCGCGACCGGCCCACGTTTCGGGGACGATCCGCTCGCGGCCGTCGTCCGCGCGGCCAACCCACGCGAGTTCGATCCCGTCCGCTCGACCGGCCGCCTCGAGGGAGACGATCGCCTCACAGAGCCGCCGTTCGACTCCGTCGCGCGTCTCGGCGTCTAGCAGTGACTTCGATTCCTCCCACACGCGTTCCGTCCGCTCCGCGACGGCCTGCAGCCGATCCCGGTCGCGCCGGCACGTTCGGAGCGTCTCGGCGCGCTCGAGGCCATCGAGTGCCGTCCCGGCGGTGTCCGAGAGGATTTCGATCGACTCCGTATCGATCCCGTCGAACGCCATCGGCTCCGTACTCGTCGCGAGGACGAGCCCTCGGTTCGCGACCGGGACAGCGAGGACTCGCTCAGCGCGGAGACCGGTGCGGGAGAGCGCGTCGCCGAGTTCCGCGCGATCGTAGACGGTCGGCTCGCCGCTCTCGAGGAGCCCCGAAAGCGGCGTGTCGTCGGGCTCGATCGGCGGCGGCTCGATCGCTGGCCGGTCGCCGCCGGGAGGCTGCTCCGTCGCCGTCGTCTCCCTCGTCGTCACCGTCGCCGGTCGGAGCCGGTCGTCGTCGACGAGATACCAGACGGCCGCGTCGGCGTCGGCACACTCGCGGACGGCGTCGGTGACCGCCTGTCGAACGGCGGACGGTGTCTCGGCGCGGCGAAGCGTCGCGACGGTCCGCCGGATCGTCGACAGCGCGGCGGCACGGGAGTCCCGCCTGTCGCGGACGACACAGAGCGTTCGGTCGGGATCCGGCAGCGGCGCGACGAACACGTCGACGGAGACGGTCGCGTCGGTCGCGAACTCGCCCGCGACGGGGTCCATCCACCTGACGACCGGCGAGCGGGCCCGCTCTCGGATCGTCGCCGCGAGGTCGTCGTCGAACACCGCCTCGAGGTCCCGGCCGACGAGCGAGTCCGTCCCGGCGAGGTCCAGCAGGGCCGGGTTCGCCAGCCGGACCGTCGAGTCCTCGAGGACGGCGATGCCCTCGTCCAGCGCGTCGACGACCGACTCGAGAAGCGCAAGGCGGTCTCGGTCCGTCGCGGCCGCGCCGGACGCGGCGTCGGGTACCACCTCTCGCGCGTGGACCGAGACGCCGTCGTCGCCGGGATGGACGGCGACGACGAGCCGGGCCTCGAGGGCGGGAGCGTCCGTCTCGAACTCGACCACCGAGTCCGTCGTTTCGGCCTCGCGGACCCGATCGGCGAGCGTCGTGCCGACCCCGTCGGGAAGCAGCTCCCAGACGACCGTTCCCGTCGGGAGATCGCCGTCGAGCGATCGCTCCGCGAGGTCGGCGAGCAGCCGACCGGCCGCTCGATTGGCGAACCGGATCTCGCCCCGCGGACCGAGGGTGAAAAACGCGTCTTCGAGCCGGTCGAGCCCCGCTCGAGCGTCCTCGCTGCCGGCCGCGTCGGTCGCCGCACCCGCGCCGGCCCGGGTGACGACGACCCCCTCGACGGCCGGGTCCTCGAGCCGGTTCGTACAGGTCAGGTCCGCGACGCGCCACGTGCCGTCGGCGTGGCCCAGTCGGACCGTGACCCGTTCGGTCGTCCCGACCGGGGCCGCGGCGACGGACGCGAGCGCCTCGCGAGCCGCCTCGCGATCGTCCGGGTGGACGAGCCGAGCGATCGTCGTTCGCTCGAGTTCGGTCGGCGTGTACCCCATCCGCGACTCGACCGCCGGGCTCGCGTACTCGATCTCCCCGGCGGCGTCACAGACCCAGACGACCGCCGCGGCGTGCTCGAGGATCGATCGGTGGCGGCGGTCCGATTTCTCGGCGGCCAGCCGATACCGTTCTCGCTCGGCGGCGTTTTCGACGCGCGCGGCGAGTACCGCCGCGGACGCGTCGCGGTCGACGACGTCGCTCGCCCCGGCCTCGAGCGCTCTGTCGGCGGCTTCCCCGTCCGTGACGGCGATGATCGGGCGGTCGCCGATTCGGGCCGCGAGCCGCTCGAGCGTCGCGTCGGCCGGCGTCGATCCGTCGCCGGTCGGCGCGAACGGGCAGACGACGCAGTGTACCTCCCGGTCGGCGAGTCGCTGGCGGGCTCCCTCGAGCGTTCGTTCCCTGAGCAGCGAGACGCCGTCGAATCGCGCTGCGAGCGCGGCCATCGCATCGTCGGCCGGGTCGGAGTCGCCGGCGACCAGCACGCACAGCGCGTCGCCGACGACGGTCGCGGTGCCGTCGCTCACGGGATGACCACCTCGGGAAGTCGTTCGCGGGACTCGAGTACGGAGACACGCATGGACGCGTATCCGGCCGGGAGCGTCGGCTGACGAGATCGCTTCGACTGACCGCTCTGTGTCTGCGAGCTGACGGGCGCGCCTGCGTGACGAGCGGCCATGATAGCGGCCGCATCGCCCGCTCGCCGATTAAGTATCTGTTTCGTACTCGCGAGTAACACGGGAGTAGGAGTCCGCGTCACCGATTCGGTCACGCTATCGGCCCGACGATCGTCAGGGTCGTTCGCGAACGGTGAGGACCGGCACCGGCGCGTTCCGGACGATTTCCTCGGCGACGCTGCCCGAGATCAGGTGATCGAGCCCGGACCGGCCGGCCGTCCCGACGATGACCATATCGACCGGGTTCGTCTCCGCGAAGTCGACGACCTGTTCCTGCGGGACGCCGTGGCGGATGTCCGCGGTCACCTCGACGCCGTTTTGCGACGCCGCGTCTCTGGCGTGTTCGGCGGCCCGCTCGGCTTCGCTTTCCGGATCCGAGCGCAACTTATCCTCCTTGTTCGCGGCCTGTGGCCCGTCCTCGGAGACGGACAGGACGTGCAGGGTCGCGTCGAGTCCGCTCGCCAGTTCGATCGCGTGATCGGTCGCCCGTTCGGCGGCGTCGCTCCCGTCCGTCGCGAGCAGCAAATCCTGATACATCGCTTGCATACTCGTTCGGGAGACGGCGGGATAGGTTCCTGACCTGCCGTTGCCTGCCGGGACCCGCGACCCGATTCTCAAAAGACGACGTCCCAGACGTGCCCGCAGTTCCGACACTCGAACTGTCGCTTCAACCCGTCATCTGTCACCGATCGATCGACCTCCACTCCCGACTCCTCGAGGCAGTTCGGGCACCGATATCGGCTCACGAGCCGGACCCTGTACGTGATCGGCGATAAAGCAATCACCCTCATAATTTGGATTAAGAAGCGAAAATGACAGGTTCAATACTGCCTCGTCGATATCGGTTACGGGATCAGACAGCTTCGGACGAGTCGGACGGCTTCGAACGACGAATGTGGGCTCCGCACACCGCGATCAGGGGACGAGGACGACGATGGTGGGATACAGTTGCCTGACGACATCGATGACATTGATGACATCGAGGACGACGATGGCGAGATACAGTTGTCCGATGCCGGCGACGATCATGACCGCGCCCGCGATGCGCTTGAGCGTGCCAGTATAGGCCGCGAGTCGGCCGGCACTGGCAACGAGCCCCATCCCCGTTGCGACAGTCAGCGAAACCATGAGCACGACGAAACTCCCGACGTACGTTCCGAGGAGGATCGCCGCCGAGGTCGTCGGGAGCGAGAGCGCGCGGGTGACCACGCCGAAGAAAACCGGTGCGACACAGCCCGCCGCCGCCAGCGCGTAGCCGACGCCGAAGATCGCGAACCCGAGCACGCTCGAGCGTCGCTTCGGAAGCGCGATCGACGGCGACGGCGCACGGCCGGAGACGACCAGAAGCCCGAACGCGATCAGGACGATCCCGGCGACGAGTTCGAACCACGTGACGGCCGACAGCGTCTCGTATCCGACCCAGAACGTCGCTCCGAGCAGGACGCCGAAGGTGACGAGCACGCCGAGACCGGCGACCAGCCCGCGACTTAGCGCACCGCCCAGCGACGCCCGATCGCCGTCAGTCTGGCTGACGTAAAAGCCGACGTATCCCGGAAGGAGCGGGTAAGAACACGGCGAGAAAAAGGTCGCAATCCCGGATATCAATCCGAACGAGATCGACATCACGAGCGCCGAATCAATCATGCTATTCGTCCCCGTCGGCAGCGTCGCCGTCCTCGAGGGCCCGTTCGATCCCGGCGACGAGTTCGTCCGCGGTCTTGACGCCGGTCTCGGCCCACCGAACGCGCCCCGAGGCGTCGATCGATACGGCGGAAGGGTAGGGCGTCCCCCAGTAGAGGGAGGTGAGTTCCGCGGTCGGATCGAGACCGATCGTCCAGTTGCCGTCGTGGTCGTCCCACCACGCGGCGAGTTCGCTCTCGCTGATCGATTCGCTCGTCACGGACAGAAAGCGGACCTCGTCGCCGACCCGTTGGTGTGCCTCGACGAGCGCGTCCATCTGTTTCTTACAGGGCGCACACCACGTCGCGAAGAAGTCGACGAAGGTCGGCCGATCCGATGCCGGAACACGAACGGTACCGGCCTCGCTCCCGGGCGCGTCGGCCGTCTCGATCTCGAGGGGGTCACGGCGCTTCCCGACGATGCCGGACGACCCGTCGGAGTCGTCCTCCCCGGTACTGGAGTCACTGGGGGACGGGATACCGAACGCGGCGACGGCACCGCCGCTGACGAGCACGCCCGCACTGCCGATGCCGGCGAGGAGATCGCGTCGCCGCATCCTATTCGGTCACCCCCACGACCGTTCGCGCGTCCTCGACCATCACCTGCGTGTTGACAGTTTCGCGCTGGTTGGATGCTCTCGGGTAGGCACGCTCGACGATGCCGCGATCGTTGACGAGTTGGACGAGGGCAGAATGCGTGAACGTGTACTCGCCGCCGGAATCGGACGACTCGTTCGCCGATTCGTTCGTCGATTCGTTCGCCGACCCCTCCGACTGCTCGTCGTCTCGCTCGAGCGGGAGTCCGAACGTCTCTTTGAGGAGAGTTTTGGCCGTCTCGTTGTCCGCCGGTCGGAGGAAGTGCCAGTGGTCTGCATCGACGTCGATCCCCATCTGCGTCCCGTACGACCGGAGGGGGTCGGCGGTGTCCCGGTCGGGATCGAACGTCACCGCGAGCAACCCGAGCTCGTCCGCATAGTCGCTGTCCATGGCGTCTTCCTGTATTCGATGGAAGTGTTGGAGGAGCTGCTGGCACATGCCGTCCGGGCAAGACGAATAGAAGTACGTAATCACGAACGGACGCTCGCCGACGAAGTCCTCGAGCGAGACGGTCTCCTCCGCGATCGGATCCTGGAGGGAGAACGACGGGAACTCCTCGCCGTGAATCGGATACGAGGGATCGCCTCGTCGCACGTCCGGGTTACCGAGGACGGTATCAGTGTCGTCCGTATCGCCCGTGTTCTCGCCGTCCCCGCCGAGGCAGCCGGCAACGCTAGTCAACCCTGCGATTCCGGCCGTTCCGAGGTATGTCCGCCGGTCCATGTATAGATCGTAGGAACGCCGAATCAAAGGTTCATTGGTTCGGTTCACGAAGGGGCGCGTTCATCGAGAGGTTCCACCGGATCGACCGAACCGTTCGGCGGACGGTGAGACGACCGCGGGCCTTGCCGCCCGTTCGAGCGGCGAACCAACAGGCGTTTTGTCACCGGTGCCCAACGGCCGCTAATGAATCGTCGGGGTTTCCTCCGTGGTACTGCCGGAATCGGAGCCGTCGGAGCCGCCGGGCTCGCGGGCTGTCTCGAGCGGCTCGGATTCGAAGAAGAGTCCGCGTGGGCGAACCCGCCGCTCGTGGAGAATCGCCCCGACGCGGTCTATCTCCCCTCCTCGCGCGAGGAGATGCGGAGCTACGGAATGGCTGCCGACGGCGACTACGCGGTCGCGCTCTCGTATACCTTCCCACACCGGTTCTGGCTCGTCAACGGCGACGAGACGGAACTCGTCGAGGTCAGCACCGACGATAGCCTCCACCTCATGACCACCGTCTGGGACCGCGAGACGCGCACCGTCCTTCCGGTGGACATGCAACTCGAGATCCGACAGGACGGCTCCCCGATCGACGACGGCATCTCCTCGCCGTGGCCCATGATCTCCCAGCGGATGGGGTTTCACTACGGTGACAACGTCCGGCTCCCCGGCGAGGGCGAATACACGGTCCGCGTTCGATCCGGTCCGGTCGGGGGCGACCTCGAGCGAACCGGCGGGTTCGAGGGCCGACTGGAATCGCAGGGATCGCTCGAGGTCGACTTCGAGTACACCCGGTCGGACATCAACGACCTCTCGTTCCAGACGATCGACGAGAATCGGTGGGGCGACGAGGGCGCGCTGTCGCTGATGGACCACGGTGACGGCGGCGATCACGAGTCCGGACACGGCGACGGCGACGTCGGCCCGCCACCGATGGGACAGGCCCCAGCCCTCGAGGACCTCCCCGGGGAGTCGCTGGGCACCGAACGCAGCGGCGACGCGGCGTTCGCCGCGCTCGTGACCGACGCCGATCGGTTCGCCGACGGCGGATCGTACCTGGCAGTGTCTCCCAGAACGCCATACAACGACGTTCTCATCCCGCTCACGTCGCTGTCCGCGACCGTCGAACGCGACGGCACTGTCGTCGGCGAGGGATCGCTCGCGCAGGCGCTCGACGACGAGCTCGGATACCACTACGGGCTCGCGGTCGACGAACTCGCGACGGGGGACCGCGTGACGGTCACCGTCGACGCGCCGCCGCAGGTCTCCCGCCACGACGGCTACGAGACGGCGTTCTTCGAGTTCGAAGACATCACGTACACCGTCTAGTCGCGTCGCGGCGGCTCGAGCAACGGGGGTATGCCGTCGGGGCTCGGAACAAGGAATACGTGACATCCTCCGCGCCGTGAACGGCGCGGCTTCCCTGCATGGGAATACCAGTTACCTACCGGAAGTGGGTTCCGACCCGTCCTCTCCGAGCGTCATCTGCCGTGGTTGGCTCTGCTCGGTGGGGGTCGTGGCGCTGTCACAGGCACTCCTATCCCGTGAGATGTCATCGCCCGTCGGTTTCAGCGGCAGGCTCTCACCCCACGGGTCGTGGCGGTCAGCGATGGTGACCGCCGCGTTAATGTCTGCGTGATACTCCGTGACCCAACACTCGCCGTTTTGGCACCGGAACTCGTCGCCGTCCCGATACCCGATGTGCCCGCACTCATGACATGTCTGACTCGTGTAGGATGGCTCGATGTACTCGATCGGGATGCCAGCCTCTCGCGCTTTGTCCTCGATGCGCTCCTGCAAGCGAGCGAACGCCCATGCGTGGAGGCGTCGGTTCATCCACTCCCCATAATCGAGGTTGTCGCGGATGTCCGAGAGGTCTTCCAGTACGATGACTGGCTTCTCAAAGCGTTGGGCGTACTCGACGCCACGTCGGACGCCTTCTCGATGATGTCGGTGAGTGCGTTCTGGTAGTGGTCGAATCGGTCGTCAATTCGCCACTGGGCGGCGTCACGCTCTTGGAGTCGCTTCAGCGTCGTGAACATCTCTTTGCGAAGGGAACGAGCGCGTCCGCCGTTGATGAGCAGTGGATCAGCCGGAGTACCCTGCTCGCAGGCACAGCCCGCGAGCAGGTGTGCTTCGCCAATGTCGAAGCCGACTGGTGTTACATCGTCGTCGGTCGGTTCGTAGTCCGGTTGTTCGACGGAGAATTTGACGGTGACGTGGAGCGTCCACGACGTGCGGTGACGTTGCAGGCGGAGTTGCCCTGCTGACGCCTCACCATCCAGGAGGTCGTGCCACAGTCCCTCTTGGGCCGGGTTAATCCGAAGTGGAATCCAGAAGTTCGTCCCGCGACCGGGCTGTGGCACCCACCACGTGAACTCGTAATCGCGTTCCGACGAGTGATCGAACTCGGCGGCTTGGTTGGTGAGTCGCACGGGATGGTCGTCGTCCAACTCCTGTGCATCGTAGGTGCCATGGAGTTGCGGGACGTAGTTGCACAGGGCTGCTTTCGCCTGATACGGCAGGTCGTAGGGCGTCACCACGTCGCTGGTGGCGGTCATCGTCTCGCATCCTGCCTCGAACGCCTCGTGGAG
Source organism: Natrinema versiforme (assembly GCF_005576615.1). Taxonomy (NCBI): domain Archaea; kingdom Methanobacteriati; phylum Methanobacteriota; class Halobacteria; order Halobacteriales; family Natrialbaceae; genus Natrinema; species Natrinema versiforme. The sequence continues at coordinate 1,398,698 of NZ_CP040330.1, read as the reverse complement.
TCCTGCCCGGTAGCTATTGAGCAGGTCACACAGTTTGCGCTCTTTGTGGGCAGTCGGCGGGACGAGCGTGGCCTCCAGCGGTTTCGTGGTTGTGGCGGTCATGCTACTGGTCGGCCACGTAGTCCATCAGTACGTCAATGCTCACCTGTCCGGTCGTGGCGAGGAAGTACCCCGGTTGCCAGAACGCATCTTCGAGACGGTCTTTCACTTCGGGGTACTCCTTGCGAATCCGGCGCGAGGTGACACCCTTGAGCGAGTTGATGAACTTCGTGAGGTCTGTGGTGGGTTTGGTCGTGAACAGGATGTGAACATGGTCGGCCCCGCCGTCCACGCTCTTAATTCGGCCTCGAAGTCGTCTGCAATCTCGTGACCGACTTCGGCTACGCGCTCTAGCCGCTCATCTGTGAGGATGTCGGCTCGATACTTCGTGACGGTCACGAAGTGATATTGGAGCGCGTAGACTGTGTGCGGCCCAGATTGCAGGTGATACTCCATTTGGCCTCATCAAATATAAAATACCCAATTCCAATAATTCTTGTGCCATTGGGTATTCAGCGGGGCAGACCCGAGTGGATTGTTGCACCGGGATTTCGCGATTCACGCCCGCCGTGAACGGCGGGATTCTCTCGCTGGAAGAAGATAGCGCGATCGGCGGTCGATTTCGGCACGGAAATCACGGCTTTCGGACGGCAACAGTCTTCAGGCGGGTTCAAACGAACGGCGAGCGATCGATGGGGGACTCGCTTCTCGACCCTGCCGATCCGGCGCGTAAATCCGCCTATATAGCGATCGAACGATCGGAAGGGACTGCCAGCGTTCTCGTACGGCTTCGATAACTATCGGGGACCGTGGACTATGCTCGAGCGATGTCTCGCACAGATCATGCAGATATGCATATCGGCTGTCCGGAGTGTGACGCAACGGTCGACGCGTCCGTTCCCCCGGGTCCGGGGATCCACGCGGAGAGCGACTCGAACCGACTGCTGGGGAAGGAAACCCGGTGCCGGAACTGCGGTCACGAACTCGAACTCTACTACTACTGAATCCGGACCGGACTACTGAGTCCGGCCCGGGACAACCGGAATCGGCTCCCGGTCTCACCGGACTGCCCAACGCGCGAGAGTCGAATATCGTCGCCCGCCGAGCGGCGATGTCTCCGAACACTGAGCGACGGCAACTCTCCGAACACTGAGCGGCGGTTCCCGCCGGTAACGTCCATCGCTTTCTCGAGAGAGATAGAGAGATCGCGACTCGAGCGTGAGAGGCGGCCCACACCGGGTTTCCGGTGAAATGTATCGGGTCAGTGAGACGGCGGTGGGTCACGGGAGTGTGACACACCGTGTTTCCGGTGAACAGAACCGCGATTGGGTTCCGAGACTGTCGCCGTAATCGATGGGAGAGAGAGATCGGTTCGCGGACACCGTATTTCCGGTGTATTCGAGCGCATCCGGGGGCCGGGTCGACCTCGAGCGATCGGAAACGTAGTGATCGTCGGACTCGAGTTCTGCGGATCAGTGTAGAGAATCGCTCGTGGGCGTGGAGACGTGTCCCGGAACAGCTGCCATACTGTCCCGGACGGATCCGTGCTGAACGAGTCGTGTCCGAACGCATCTGTGCCGAACGGAACTCCAGTAAGCGGACACACCGGGTTTCCGGTGAATCAGTGCCTCGCCGGCCGGTGGACCTGTCTCGAGTGACCCGACCGAACGGCAATGGTTCGAAGATTGCGCTCACACCGTATTTCCGGTGAAATGGGACGGACGGGGCGGTCGATACTGCAGACCGAAAGCCAGTTCAGAAATCCACGGGCGAATCGTAGCGCGCGGTTGGGCGTGGAACTGGTCGAGGAACCGGAAGCGTGATTCAGCAGTCACACACCGGGTTTCCGGTGAAATCCGTCGACGGGTGAACCCCTCTGCGAATCGCGTCTCGATATCGGACGACCGATGTGGTCGACTCCGCTACGGCCACCCCTTCTTCGGACGCCTCTCTCGCCATCTATAGAAATATATAAATTCATGTTATGAGTAAAGTCCACTAAGTAGATCGAGATACCTTTCGACGAGAAGTCGAGAAAAGGAGCGCACTTGTTCTGATGGGCCAATTCGGCTCCGATGACGGCTATCGACTCTCGCCGGCACGGGAGATATCGTACTGCACATCGGGTTTCCGATGACAGAACCTCCGTTTCAACTGCACCCCTCACCCGTCGTTTCCCCGTTTCACCGGAAACACGGTGTGTGTCCACGCCCGCTCGTTCACCGACATCGTTCGACGAGCGGGAACCCCTCGAGGTTACCGAACGAAAACGAAATGGCCGAAAACACACCGCTTGACGCCATCTGCGGTGCTTTCCCGTCCGCGCTCGAGCCCGCGCTGCCAAACGGAAACACTATTTCACCGGAAACCCGGTGTTCGACCATGTCGAGTTCCGGCGACGACCTGTTCACGCGCGACGATCCGATCTTCGAGAACAAGGAACTGCTCGAGATCAATCATCTCCCCGCGGAGGGGCGAATCGTCGGCCGGGACGACGAGATTTCGGAACTCGCGAACGCGGTCAACCCCGCGATTTTCGGTCAGAGCCCGAGTAACCTCCTCATCTACGGCAAGACAGGTACGGGAAAGTCCCTCTGTGCGAAGTACATCTCGGAACGGGCCGTCCGCGTCGCGGGCGACGAGGACGTCACCTCGGCCTTTGCCTACGTCGACTGCGCACAGGACAACACGGAGACCCAAGCCGTCCAGACGATCGCCCACGCGCTGAACGAACCGGCACGCACCGACGTGCGAATCCCCGATAAGGGGCTCAGCACCTCGACGTACTACAAGCGTCTCTGGAAAGTACTCGACTCCCAGTACGATGTCGTCCTCGTGATTCTGGACGAGGTCGACAAACTCGACGACGACGACATTCTCATGCAACTCTCGCGTGCGGGCGAGGCCGGCAAGCTCGAGTCGTGCAAGATCGGGGTGATCGGCATCAGTAACAAGATCAAGTACAAGGATCGGTTGGACGAGCGGGTCAAGTCCAGCCTCTGTGAGCGCGAGTTCGTCTTTCCGCCCTACGACGCGAACCAGCTCAGGGACATCATGCAGGCCCGCAGCGACGCGTTCAAGGACGGCGTCCTCGAGCCGTCGGTGATCCCCCGGGCCGCGGCGCTGGCCGCCCGCGAGCACGGCGACGCGCGGAAGGCGATCGACATCCTCCGCTACGCCGGGGAGATCGCCCAGTCGAAGGGCAGCGAAACGGTCCGAGAGGAGTTCGTCGTACAGGCCCGCGAGCGGGCCGAGACCGATCGATTCCGGGAACTCATCCGCGGCTCGACCCCGCACTCGCGGTACGTCCTACAGGCGCTTGCAGTCCTCTCGCTCAACGCGACCGAGGAAGACGGGTTCCGGACGACGAAGATCTACGACGTCTACGAGGAGATCTGTCGCCAGGAGCGCTCCGATCCACTCTCGCTCCGGCGGGTCCGCGACCTGCTGAAAGAACACGCGTTCCTCGACATCTTGGAGCAGGCCCGCCGGAGCGGCGGCAGCGCCGAAGGCAGTTACACCGAACACCAGTTACTCGAGGATCCGGAGGTCGTCCGGACGGTCCTCGTCGAGACCGACGAATCGTAGGGCCGCCAACCGCCGGTTCATTTCGCCGAAATCAGCATATTTCCGTGGGCAACGCGCCGACATTTCACCGGAAACCCGGTGTCCCCGTTCGACACCGCCTCGAGCCGACGGCGTGTCACTCCCTACGCAACAGTGGCTCACCACTCAACGGCGGCTTCCCACTCAGCGGTGGTTCCCCACTCAGCGGCGACTTCTCGCTCAGCGGCCGGCCTCCCAGCCGCGCGGCGTGTCGTTCAGTCGCTCGGCACCGTCCTCGGTCACCGCAACGAGGTCCTCGATCCGGACGCCGAACTGACCCTCGAGGTAGACGCCCGGCTCGACGCTGAAGACCATGCCGGGCTCGAGTTCGCGATCGTTGCCCGCGACGATATAGGGCGGTTCGTGGACCTCGAGGCCGACCCCGTGGCCGGTTCGGTGGACGAAGGCGTCGCCGTAGCCGGCGTCCTCGATGACCGCTCTGGCCGCGCGGTCGACCGACCCGGCCGTAACGCCCGGATCGATCGCGTCGATCGCGGCCTGTTGAGCCTCTTTGACGGTGTCGTGGACCCGCTCGTACTCGGCGGGCGGCTCGCCGACGACGATCGTCCGCGTCTGGTCGCCGGGATATCGGCCCGTTCCGGCCTCGAGATCGGCGTCGACGAACGCGCCGAAGTCCAGGACGATCGGCTCACCGGCCTCGATCTCCCGCGAGCCGCCGTGGTGGTGGGGTCGGGCACCGTTCGGCCCGGCGGCGACGATGGTCTCGAAGGCCGGCTCCTCGCCGCCCACCGCGGCGAGCAGTCGATCGATCTCGCTCGCCAGTTCCGATTCGGTCATGCCGACGAGGTCGTCCCCACGCGTGCGGATCTCGAGCGAGATGCGGTCCGCGAGTTCGCCGGCCCGCCGGAGCGCCGCGAGTTCGACGTCGTCCTTGCGGATTCGTAGCGGCTCGAGGGCGGCACTCGCGAGGCCGAACTCGGCGTCAGGCAGTAGCTCCCGGAGATCCTGCGTGAACGTCGCCCACATTCGATCGTCGACGAGGACGGTCGCCGGCTCCGTCCCGTCGAGCGAATAGCCCGCCAGTACGTTCTCGGCAGTCTCGAGCGGGTCGTCCGCGTCGGTCCAGCAGCGCAGTCGAAGGTCCGCAATCGGAAGCTCGGACAGCTGGTCCTCGTACATCGCCGGCGCGACCAGCGCGGGATCACCGGTGTCGGGAACGAACAGTAACAGGTGCCGTTCGGACGGCGATTCCTCGAAGCCGGTCAGATAGGTCAGGTTCGGACTCGGAAAGCAGACGACCAGATCGGCGTCGGCGCGCTCGAGTCGACGCTGACAGGCCGCGATCCGGCGATCGAACGGGGATTGCATGGGGGACGGTTCGCTCGAGCGGGAAATCAACGTTTGGTTGGAAAGCGGTCGCGTGATGATCGGGTCGGAGCGTTTCGTCGCTCTCCGTCTCTCTTGGCGGTCTCGCCTCGCGATTCTCACGGAGATTGAACAGTCGGGATACTGCGATTGCTAGCAGGAAGGTATTAACCCCCCGGCGATCGCAGGCCGCGAGGCAACCCGTGGGGACGCTGTGGTATTTCAGCGAATGCGAGTTACCGAGCGGTTGTCGTCGACGACTGTACGCAAACGACAGCGACGGGCCGACGGCCGCGGTCGAACGGACGAGGAATTCGGCTCGAGCGGCCCGACCTGTCCCGGTTCGTTGATCGTGGTTTCGAACCGGCAACCGTATCGTCACGAGTACGAAGACGACGCTCCGGCGGCGGACGCCGATTCCGCGAGCGGCGACGGCTCCCCGCCAACGGGTGCCGACGGCGGCGCTCGTTCGACGGCCGACGCGCGATCGATCACGGTCGACGAACCGACCGGCGGCCTGACGGCCGGTCTCGATCCCGTGGTCCAACAGACCAACGGGACGTGGATCGCGTGGGGCGACGGCGAGGCCGATTTCGACGTGACGGACGAGCGGAACTGCGTCGCCGTCCCGCCGGACGAGGAAGCCTACACGCTGCACCGCCTCGATCTCTCCGAGGAGGCGGTCGACTCCTACTACTACGGCTTCAGCAATCGGGTCCTCTGGCCGCTCTGTCACGGCTTTCCCGACCTGATCGAGGACCGATCGAACGACTTCGAGTGGTATCGGACGGTCAACGAGCGGTTCGCCGAGGCGGTCGCCGACCACGCGACCGACGACTCCGTCATCTGGCTGCAGGACTACCACCTCGCGCTCGCGCCGCGGATGATCCGGGAGTCGGTCCCCGCCGGCGCGACCGTCGCCCAGTTCTGGCACATCCCGTGGCCGTCGCCGTCGACGTTTCGGTACTGCCCGGCCGGCGGTCACATCCTCGAGGGGCTGCTCGGCAACGACCTGCTCGGCTTCCACGTCGAGCGGTATGCCGATCAGTTCCTGGACTGCGTCGACCGGTTCCTGCCGGGAGCGACCGTCGATTACGCTCGCCGAACGGTCCGGTACGAGGGGACGACGACGCGGGTCGTCGCGACCCCGATGGGCGTCGACGCCGAATCGTACGACCGGGGAGCGCGGTCGACCGACCCGGACCGGCTCTCCGCGCTGTTCGAAGAGTACGGGATTCCGCAGGGAACGATGCTCGGACTGGGGCTGGACCGCCTCGACTACAGCAAGGGGATCCCCGAGCGGTTGGCGGCCCTCGAGCGGTTCTTCGAGCGGAATCCGGACTGGCGCGGCGAGTTTACGTTCGTCCAGAAGGCGACGCCGTCGCGCACGGAGATCGACACCTACGAGGAGTACGGCGAACTCGTTCGCAGCGAAGTAAAGCGGATCAATCGCCGCTTCGAGACCGACGACTGGCAGCCGATCGTCTACACCGAGGACGTCCTGCCCGAGGAAGACCTCTATGCGCTCTACCGGCGCGCGGACGTAATGGTCGTGAGCCCGTTGATCGACGGCATGAATCTGGTCGCACAGGAGTACATCGCCGCCAGCGTCGACGGCGACGGCGCGTTGCTGCTGAGCGATCGGACCGGCGCACACGATCGGCTGGGCTCGCACGCCCTGACGATCGATCCGACCGACACTGACGGGGTGGCGTCCCAACTCGAGCACGCGCTCTCGATGCCGCCGTACGAGCGCCGACGGCGGATGAACACGCTTCGCCAGCGCGTCTTCAACGGCGACATCGAATCGTGGATGGACACGCAGTTCGACTGGATCAGACGCGTCCACGGCGACCGGCGGCCCGGCGACGCGAGCGCGGAAACCGGCTCTGGCTCCGGCTCGGACTCGGGCTCCGACTCGAAAGAACCGACGCCGCCAGCGTAGCCGATGGCCGGAACCGAGTCACAGCCGCGGCCGCTCGAGGAGCGGAAGCCGCGACTCCGGGACCGGCTCGAGGACGCCGCTGGACTGCTCGTCTGTCTGGACTTCGATGGGACGCTCGCGCCGATCGTCGAGGATCCGGACGCCGCGGCACCGACCGAGCGAAACCGGGACGCGGTGGCTGCCCTCGCGGAAACCGCGGCGATAACGACGGCGGTCGTCAGCGGCCGCGCGCTGGCGGACGTCCGCGAGCGCGTCGACGGCCCGGCGATCTACGCCGGCAACCACGGGCTCGAACTCGCCCGCAACGGCTCCGTCGCCGTCCACCCAATCGCGCGCAAACGCGCTACCCGGATCGACCGTCTCTGCTCGATCCTCGAGACCGCGCTCTCGTCGGTCCCGAACTGCCGGATCGAAAACAAGCGCCTGACGGGAACGGTTCACTTCCGGTCCGTGCCGCCGGCCGCCGAACCGATCGCCCGGCGGATCACGCGCGAGGTGGTCGACCGGTTCGGCGGCGACGCCGTCGAGGTTTCGACCGGCAAACGGATCCTCGAGATCGGACCGGACTTCCCGTGGGGGAAGGGGAACGCGGTCGAGTTGATCGCGGCCGACGAGCCGCCGGCGACGACCGTCGTCTACGTCGGGGACGACGTCACCGACGAGTCGGCGTTCCGAGCGGTCGAACCGGACGGGATCGGGGTCCGCGTCGGCGGCGACGATCCCTCGAGTGCCTCCTGTCGGGTCGAGTCACCCGCGGAGGTCGCGTCGTTTCTCTCGTGGCTCGGCTCGACCGGTGCCGAACTGGTCGACGGTCCCCGCCCGACCGCGACCGTCGACTGACGACGACGGACGGGACGGTGGCGTCGTCCTGGCTTCGATCGACCGATTCGTTGTCCGTGCCGTCGGCTCGCTCCTGTGTGGTGTCCGACGAAGGAGGACGGCTGTAGGGAGCGGGTGGGAGCCGAGTACGGGCAGGTGGTGACCGAACCCGATACCGGGGAGCAGCGGTTCGTGAATCGGGCTCGGTTCGACTGCGACGGTGGGGATCCGTCTGGGGGTCGCTCGACCCACCCGATCGGGCATACGTTATGCCTCTATTTAATATTGTGGGTGGCAATTACCATCGAAAACACCACGTCTCGAGCCGAAAGTATTAGTTACCACTGGAAATATAGACCGGTACGAGAGTGAACGAGAGTGAAACTCCGCCAACCAACTGATTTCCTGATCCTCGAGGCGCTCGAGGACAAGGGACGAAACGTCGCAACGAATCTGGCTGCACACACGGGAAAGAGCCGGAAGAACATCAACACCAGACTGCCGGTGCTCGAGGACTACGGGCTCGTCAACAAGATCGGACCCGCCGAGCGGTCCGGGCTCTACGAGATCAGCTCCGCGGGGAAAGCGGCGCTGGTGTACCGAGATCAGTACGACGAGGTCGACGACTTCGAGGCGCTCATCGAAGGGCCAAACGCCGGCACGGACCAGGAGGGCGAGCCACAGGCCAGTTTCGCCCGCGGTGAGGACGACGACGACGAAACCGAGGAGTAACGAGACGAGCGACTCGACGTCGTCTCGATTCCGTCGCCGGCCGGTCGTCACCGCGTCCTGTTTCGTCGCTCCGGGAGCGATCGGTCGGTTCGCCGAGCGGTGCCGTTCGAGAAAAGCCCGCCCTCGTAGGCCGCGAGTTCGCGGCGGGCACACGACGAAAAGGCGAGGCTGAGTTTCCGTTTTCGGTCGTCCGTGCTCGGAATCGCCGTCCCACAGTGCGGGCGGTCGGTATCGTACGACGGATCCCACGCGTAGCTGCTGAGCATCGGCGTCGCGATCACGGCCCCATCGCGGCGGAACGCGACGCCGTGTTCGTGTTCCAGTCCGAGCGCGTGTCCGATCTCGTGGACGAGCACCTGAATCGACCGCGTCGGCGTCGCGTACGGAACGATCAAGCGCGCGTCGTCGTCGACCAGTTCGTCGAACGACTCGAGCGCGGCGATGTGTCGGGCCCCGCCGACCGATGCGATGTGGGGGATTCCGTATCCGGTCGGTGCTCGTTCCATCTCCCCGTCGGTCACCAGCAGGTTGACGTCCGACACCGGTTCGAGGTCGCGGCGGCCGAGCGCGCCCGCAGCGACGGCCCTCGGCCACTCGCCGCGGATGGTGAGTCGCGCGGCATCCTCGGTCGAGACCGAGACGGAGCCGCCGATAGAGACGTCGAGTGTCCAGTACTCGAGGGCGAACACCTCCTCGAGATACTCGAGGATGCGATCGGCGACCCCGTCGTAGGTCGCGGCCCGTTCCGAGAACCAGATCCGGACCGCGAGCGTCTCGTCCGGGTCGCGCGTCGCGTACGCTAACGTGCCGAGCGAGGCCATCGACCCGACCGTTCCGAGGAACACGCGACGCTTCACGGGCGACATCGGTCGGGTGAGACCCAGTGTTCGCGGGTGAATGACGACACGTATTACCTCTCGGTCGGTGCCGTCTCGCCCTCGTCGGTGGCCGTTCGATTCGAGCCCGTCGTCGGCGATCTGTCTCGAGGGTCGACGACTCGAGCGCGATCGTCGGCGACGCGGATTTCGACCCCGGTCGGCAACTCGGCGGGCTCGATCGGCGCGAGCGAGAGCAACGCCTCGGCTTTGGTTTCGACCAGCCACCGGGCCGGCGCTCGCTGTCGCATACAGAGCGCCCACGCGCCGGTCCGCAGCCGCCGCCTGACCTGCCAGTCGGTGTAGTACCGGTTATTCGACCCCTCGAAGAGGGCCCTGAACGGTACTGCTACCACGTCAATCTCGCCCCACGCCTCCCCGCCATCCACAGCCGAACTGCGTCCCCCAGACGGTCGTCATTCCTACCCGATCGATCGGCCGTCACCCGCATCGCTACTGGGGTTCATATGGTCAACTTTTAAGAAAACGTGAGAGTCACTCCAGCCTGAATTCGGTCCCGAAATCGAACCGCGAGTCCCGTGAGCCACGGGTCGCCGGGCTCGCACGGCGCAATCGCCGACGGCAGGACGGCTCGAGGCCGGCTAGCTGTGTCCGCCGCCCTCGAAGAACTCGCCGAGAATCGCCTTGAGCCCCTTCCGCAGGTGCTGGTGCATCGTCGGCGGCGAGATGTCCATCGCCTCGGCGATCTCCTCGCCGGTGCTCTCGCGCGGCCAGTCGAAGAAGCCGCCGTAGTACGCGAGTCGCAGCGTCGTGAGCTGGCGGTCGGTGAGCCGATCGAGGATCCGGTTTCTGCGCTGGGCCGCCGTCCGAACCGGTCGATCAACCTCCCGCCGAGCGACGAGTTCAGTGGTCTCGTAGACGAGCGTCAGCGCCTCCGCGATCTCTCGGACATCGGCGTCCTGGGAGACCTCGACCAGATAGGTCCCGACGCCGTTCTCGACCGTGACATCCCGGATCGTCGCGCCGTGATTCGTGAGCGTCCGGACCCCCGACTTCGCCAGCCGCATCTCGATCGTACAGCTCTCCTCGCCGTCGTGAATGAGTCGACACTCCTCGACGGACTCGTGCTCACTCGCCGCCGCGAGGACCGTCTCGCCGTCAAGTCCGTCGATCGTGACGTACTGAAAGGTCCGCCCGTTCGCCGTGGTGCCTGCCCACTCGAGCGAGCAGATACAGCCGTACTCCTCGGAGAGATCGAACGCGAACGTGTCGCCGCCGTCGATCCGAAACTCGAGTTCGACGACGGTGTCGGCAAAGAGCAGTTGGCGGTTCTTGACGGCCATGATCGTGAACCCGATCGTCTCGCCGAGCAGCCTGAACCCGGCCCGCTCGCGTTCGCTGAACGCGTCGTCTCGACTCGCGAGGACGGTGAGCACGCCGTAGGTCGCGTCCTCGTGGGTGATCGGGACGGCGATTGCGGATCGGACATCGTCCGCGCGGGCGGCTTCCTGTAGCGGCTCCGGGACCGTCTCGTCCTCGAGAATCCGGTTCGTCGTCCGGATCTCGCCGGTCTGGATCGCCCGCATGGCCGGACGCTCGTGGTCGCCGTCGAGATCGCGGACGCGGTCGAGGTAGGTCTCGGCCTCGCCGGCTCCGGTCCGGAAGGATAGTCGGCCGTCGCCGGTCCGCTCGGCGATCCACGACCCGCAGTACAGCTCCGAGTCGACGAGTTGCTCGCAGACCTCGCGCTCGATCGCGTCGCGGGCCGGTGCCTCGACCAGCGTCTCGATCACCTGCCTGACGACCGCGTTGATCCGGTTGAGCGTCTCGAGTTGGGCCTGTCGCGAGCGGAGTTTCCGTTCGCGCCGGACCCGTTCGGTGATGTCTCGCGCCAGCCAGACGACGGCCCGTCGGCCCCGAATTCGCTGGTCGATCGGGACGACGCGGGCCTCGAACCGACGGCGGCCGTCGGTCGTCTTCGCGTCGTACTCGACCGATTGGACGTCGTCGGTCCTGATCGCCCGATCGAGACAGTCCTGCAGTTTCGCGGCGACCTGATCGGGAAACGCGTCCTCGAGTTGCGTTCCGGGAAGCTCGTCGACGGCCGTCGAGTACAGGTCGGCCGAGTCGGGTCGGACCTTCGCCTCGAGATACGTGCCGTCCTCGCCGATGACGAAGGCCTCGTCGGGCAGTTCGTTGGCGAGAATGCGGTGGTATCGGCCGTCGTCGCCGTCCGACGGCGGCTGGGGTTGTGACCGAACCGTCGAGACGATCCGATCGATCGGGTCCTCGTCGCGTTCGGTCGGGACGTACTCCGTCGCGTCGGCCCTGAGCGCGACGGTAGCGAGCCGTTCGCTGCCCTCCCGTGGCGCGACGATAGTCGGAACGTCCGGGAACGTCGCGTGGACGCGCCGGAGAACCGTCTGTATCTCGCCGGGACAGTCGAGTTCGAGGACGACGGCACACGGTGGAGCCGACGCCGCCTCGCCGTCGTCCGCCGACGCCGTGCTCTCCGGGGCGGTCTCGCCACCGTCTGATACTTCCGTCTCCCCGTCCTCGCGGTTCGAATCGGTCGCCCCGTCGGCGTCGGCGTTCCCGTTCGATGGCACAGATCCGAGGACGCTCTCGAGGTCGCCGGATGCGGGGACCGTTCGAACGTCGTGCTCGATCGCCTTCTCGAGGCGCGGCCGGAGATAGCTCTCTCCCGCTCGAGTATCTGTCACGACGACGATCGATTCCGATCGGTGCGTTCCGGTCATCCGTTACCCCCTGTTTGCTCGGCTTCGGTCGTTTCTGTCCGTCACCGCGCTCCGTTCTACCAACGCGGATTCGGAATAAAAGCCTGCTGGTCGTTCCTCACCCGTCGACGGGACGCCGTCGGGAACCGCCGTCCGAGAGCCGCCGGCTCACAACTCGCCTCGCTCCCGGAGCTGTGCGAGCAGGTCGTCGACGAGCGACTCGACGTCTTCGTACGGAAAGTCACCGCCGGAGGTCTTGGTGTTCAGTTCCATCGCAGTCATCGAGAAGTCACCGGATTCGAACGTCGTCCCGGGACCGTTCGGCAGCGCCGGGACGAGGTCCATCGGCCCCGAGACTGGATAGTCGGCGTCCTCGAAGGCGTCGATCATCTGCTCGCGGAGTTCGGCTTCGTCTGCCATTACGTACCGCGATTCGGGGCCCGAAATAATAAAGCTGCAGGTGGGCGCGAACGGAGCAGAGCCGCCGGTTGCGACTCGGCGGCCGGTTGATCAGAGCCGGCGCATGAACTCGGGGAGAATCCCCCGCTCGCTCGAGTCGGCGGCCGCGGCCGGTTCGCCGGCGGGACGGTCGGTCCCGCCGTCGTCGCGAGCCTCGGCGAACGGGTCGGGATCCGAGCCGTCAGCACTCGCAGCGGCCGCTGTCCCGGTGTCGCTTTCCGTCGGCGTCGCGGCGTCGGTTTCCGTGGTTGCGGCGTCGGTCCCCGTGGTTGCGGTATCGGTCCCCGTCGTCGCGTGCTCGTTCATTCCCGACCCTGCGTCCGTTTCGGCGGTGGCTTCGACGGCGGACTCGAACGCCGCCTCCGATTCGGGGCCGAAGTAGTAGGGATCGCTCGGGGATAGATACTCCCGGAGCTGGATGTTTCCGTACCCGGCCAGCGCGAGCGCGGGGACGAACAGCGGTTCGATCCCGAACAGCGTCGGTCCTGCCGTCAGGATCACGAGGAAGACCGAGAGCGGCGAGTAGACGAGGAACGCAACGAGCCGAAAGGCGTTCCCGACGTAGGCGTCGACGACGTAGGCGTACACGCCGTACGCGCCGACGAGCAGGCCGAGATCGGCGTAGAGCCCGACCAGTAGTCCGACCTCGCCGGCGACGAAGCCGTGGATGTGGACCGCGATCGCACCCGTCAGCACCGTCGTTCGATTGACGTAGGTCTCGTCGAGCGCCATCCCGAACACCAGCACCGCGAGCTGGACCAGCGGCGCTGCGATCCACCACGGGAGGGAACTGAGGAGAACGCCGGGATACACGTCGATCCACACGTCAGAGTGAACCCGGTCCGATCCCTTTAACGTTCGTTCCGTTTCGAGACTCGATACGGACCTGCCGAATCGCTCGAGACTGCGGGCACTGCGCCGTGATCTGTCACATACCCACACCGACACATACGCTGAACAGTAGAAACAATAATTAGTCAGTAGCGAGCAGTATCCGGACATGGCGAAAGATACCGTCAGGTACCCCGACGACGTGGTCGAAGAGATCGACTCGCTCGTCGAAGACGGTATGTTCGAAAGCAAATCCGAGTTCTATCGCTTCTCCGCGGAGTACGTTCTCGCCCTGATCGACTCCGATCACGAGGTGAAGACGTTCAACTTCGACGAGATCAAGTCGGAACTCGATATCAGCGACGAAGACCACGCGAAAGCGCTCGGGGCCGACGGTGGAACGTTCTTCCTCGACGCCGTGATCAACGTCCGAAAGCACGGCCTGCGCGGCAACTACGAGGCCGCCGAACGGTTCATCGATACCCACTATGAGGAGACCGATCAGGAGTGTATCATCCTCGAGGAACTGCTCGGTACCTACCGCGGCGATTCGGCATAATCGATCGAACGGATTCTGTAGCCGCTGTAGCCGCTGCAGATTGCCTCACTCCGCCTCTCCGTCTTCTGCACCGAACGGCTCGCCGAGTGCATCCAGATCGACGTGCTCGCGAACGAGCCGCGCCGCCCGGTCGGACGGCGTCGATCCGGTTTCGTCTCCCGCCATCGACGAGGCCGCCGACTCCTCGGCTGTCGGCCGGTCGACGCCCGCCCGCTCCGCAACGGCGTCGAGAAACGCCGTCCGAACCGATTCGTTGTCGAACAGGCCGTGCAGGTACGTCCCGAGCACCCGTCCGGCGGCCGCACTCGAGTCGCCGAGCGGCCGGCCCACGTCCTCGAGCGCCTGCGTCCGACCGGCGTGGATCTCGTACCCCGACGCGGAGCCGTCGGCCCCCGAAAGCAGCGGCGAGGCGGTGCCGTCGACGGGAACCGTCGTCCGCTCGAGGCGCTTGTCGCCCGCAAAGCGGGTCTCGACCGGCAGTAATCCCAATCCCTCGACGATGTCGTCCTCGCCTGTTCCCTCGAGCGCGGCGTTGGTGATCCGCTCGCCGAGCATCTGGTAGCCGCCGCAGACGCCGACGACCGGCCCGTCGAAGGCTGCGAGCGCGTCGGCGAAGCCGGCTTCGTGAAGCATCAGCAGGTCGTCGACCGTGTTCTTCGTGCCCGGCACCACGACGGCGTCGGCGTCGACGCCCGCGAGCGGGTCGCCCCGCCGGTCGCCGTCGACCGGCACGTAGACCACCGAGACGCCGGGTTCGGCCGCCAGCGCCTCGAGATCGGTCGCGTTCGAGATTCGGGGGAGCCGGGGGACGGCGATCCGGATGCGGCGATCGTCCGGGACGCCGTCGTCGTCGCCGACGACGCCCCGCTCTTCGGTACCGGGGAGGCCGACGCTGTCTTCCTCCGGCAGTCCGGGGTCGTCGTAGGGTAACACGCCCAGAATCGGGACGCCGGTCTCCGTTTCGATCTCCTCGATACCGGGCTCGAGCAGCGACGGATCCCCGCGGAACTTCGTGATGAGCGCGCCGACGATGCGGTCGCGGATCGCGTCGGGGACGAGTTCGATGGTCCCGTAGAGGCTGGCGAAGGCCCCGCCGCGTTCGATGTCGACCAACAGGAGGATGTCGGCGTCGGCGAAGTGGGCGGTCTCGACGTTCGCGAGATCTCGATCGTGGAGGTTTATCTCGCCGATGCTGCCCGCGCCCTCGGCGACGACCACGTCGTTGTCGGCCGCCAGCCTGCGGTAGGATGCCTCGGCGGCCTCGCGCGCTCGCTCCCAGTACTCCTCGTAGTAGGTGCCGGCGGGGACGTGATCGTGGGCCTCGCCCTGCAGCACCAGTTGGCTCTCGCCGTCGCCCCGGGGCTTGAGGAGCACGGGATTGCAGTCGGTAGTCGGCGTGGTTCGGGCCGCTCGAGCCTGTACGAACTGGGAGACGCCGATTTCTCCCCATTGGGCGTCGGCGCTCGCTCCGGTCCCGTCGTCGGCTCCCTCGCCGCCGTCCGGGCGGACGACGACGCGGGCGTTGTTGCTCATGTTCTGGCCCTTGAACGGGGCGACGGCGACGCCGCGGTCGGCGAGCAGCCGACAGAGACCGGCGGCGACCGTCGACTTGCCGACGTGGCTCGCAGTTCCGGCGACGAGAAGGGTTCTGGTCATCCGCGTTAGGACGCATTCGCGCTGCCGATAGTATCGTCCTATCGGTTCCTTCGCGGCGGACTCGTTTCGTCCCTCGTCGAGCGGACGACGAGATCGCGAACGCGAACTCTCGATATTGTCCCGATTCGAGCCGCTACGTTCCGTATCGCGCGTCCCAGCGCGGTCCGGCGCGACTCGAGAGGACGATCCCGACGACGCCCAGCCCGATCCCGGCGACGCCGAGACCGGCGACGAGTTCGAGCGACGGCGGGACGACGACAAAGCCAGCGACCAGCGTCGGCACGAGCGCGACGGCGACGCCGAGGGTAAACGTCGCGAAGCGGACGGCGTCGAAGAGGAACTCGTTGGGATCGAAGCCGGCGATGTAGACGGTCAGCCCGTAGTAGTACAGCGCGTAGCCGGCCAGCAGTATCGCTCCGACGACGGCGTCAGGCAGCGTGGCCTCGAACCAGAGCACGGCCGCCAGATAGGGCACGGCGACCGTCGGCGCGCCGACCAGGACGAACGCGAGCCGCTTCGCGCGGAAGACGTCCTCGATCGAGACCGGGTAGGTGAGGTAGGCCTCGAGCGAGTCGAACTGGGTCAACCAGTTGTACGTCGTGAAGGCCGAGAGGGCGAGGACGCCACCGAAAAAGATCCCGGGCGCGGGCGCGATGCCAGTGATCGAGTCGACGACGCCGACGAGCGCGGCCACGAGCGCGAGCAGGATACCGGCCGAGACGAACGGTTTCCAGACGCCGCCCGACGAGCGCGCGAGATCGAGCAGTGACTTCGTGACCAGCGCCGCGTTGTCGATGGGGAGGACCTCGCTGAGCCCGGCGAAGCGGTCGGTCGCGGTCCGCGAGGGGCGGCCGTCGGTCGGATCGTACAGCAGGAGCGACCCCGCGGCGACGACGAGGGTGACGGCGGCCAGTCCGCCGGCGGTGACCGCGGAGCCGTCGATCGGGACGAGAACGGACCGGAGGGTGCCGAGCCCGCCGGTTGCCCAGATACCGCCGACGGCGACCGCGATTGCCAGTCCGATCGCCCACGGTGGCGCGCCGCGGGTGCGGACGGCGATCAGCGCGACGGTCGTCGCCATCCCGACCGCGAAGACGAGACACAGCGAGAGCCAGAACAGTCCGACCGAAAGCGGCGTCATCGCCGAGAGGCCGTCGACGGCCACGCTCCCCAGCGCCATCGGCAGCACGAACGCGACGCCGTAAAACAGCGCGTCCTTCAGGAGGAACGCGCCCAGTAGCCGCCGGCGCGAGAGCGGCAGCGTCGTCGACGACGAGAGCAGCAGCGACAGCCGGCCGAACACGTTCTCGAGCATGTCCGAGCCGGCGAAGCCCGCGGTGCCGCTGTAGAGCCCGAACGCGAACGCGAGGATGTGCAGGCCGCCAACGACGGTCTCCGTCGCGGTGCCGGTCTCGACGAGCGCCACGGTCCCGCTCACGGCCAGCAGTGCGATGACGAACGGGAACAGCGCGAACCGCCAACCGCCGAACAACTGGGTGTGAAGTCGCCACTCCTCCCGGAAGAGCACCGCGAGCAATCGCCGCGTCGAGAGCCCCGAGCCCGTTCGTTCCGACCCGGCCGGCTCGGTGGTCGCGGCCTCCGTCATACGTCTACGTGCTCGAGCGTCGGGGTATCTCGCGCGTCCTCGCCTTCGACGCGGTCGAGGAACACCTTGAGCAGCGACTCGTCGCCGTCGTCGTCCGCGAGCGAGCGCTCGGTCACGAGTTGCCCGTCGGCGACGATGCCGACGCGGGTACAGATCTCCTCGGCGACGTCGATGTTGTGCGTCGAGACGAAGACGGCGTTGTCGCCGGCCGCGTAGGAGACGAGAAAGCGCTTGACCTGTTCCTGGACGAGCGGGTCGAGGTTCGCCAGCGGCTCGTCGATGAACACCACGTCGGGCTCGTGGACGAACGCCTGCGCGATCATCACCTTCTGTTGCTGGCCTCGAGAGAGGTCGGTGTGCAGCGTGTCGAGTTTACTCTCGAATCCGAGACGTTCGGCCCACATCGCGGTCTGGTCGGCGACCCGCTCCGGCTCGAGGTCGCGCACTTCGCCGACGAACTCGAGGTACTCGCGGGGCGTGAGAAAGCTCGGCGGCGACCCCTGTTCCGGCAGGATACCGACCTTCCGACGCGTCTCGATCGGCTCCGCGACCGGGTCCGTACCGAGAACGGTCACGTCGCCCGAGTCCGGCTGAATCTGGCCGGTCAGCACTCGGATCGTGGTCGTCTTGCCGGCGCCGTTCGGACCGAGAAACCCGTACAGCTCCCCCCGATCGACGGTGAATTCCATTCCGTCCACAGCAGTGATAGATCCGTAGGACTTCCGCAGCCCGTCTACGTGAATCGCACCCATTGAACGCCGGATCTTTCTCACGATCTGATAATAACTGTGTTGGTCGGCGAATAGTGACATGCCGCGGCCGCCGTCGATTACCGCGGCGACGGCCGATCAGAACTCGGTTCCGCGCCGCGCCCGCTGTCCCTCGTCGATCGGGTGCGTCACCTTTCGAACGTTCGTGATCAGGTCGGCCCGCTCCTCGAGGTACGTCGGCTCGGCGTGACTGCCACAGACGACGAGTTCGAGGTCGTCGGGTTTCCGTTCGATGAGATCGAGGACGTCGCCTTCACTGATCAGGTCGCGATCCGCGGCGTAGAGCACTTCGTCCAGAATCAGCATGTGCATCCCCGCCTCCGGCGGCGCGTCGAGATCGATGGGCGCGCCGAGATCGGCGTCGCGTGCCGCCTCGAGTAACTCGCGGGCGCGCTCGAGGCCTGCTTGGGCCTCGGCCTCGTGGTCGGCCTCGTCGCTCTCGTCCGCCATCCCGTGCCAGCCGTAGTGGCCGAGGTTCTCGTAACTGATCCCCGGCAGCGCGGCCATCGCGTTGTACTCGCCCCGGACTGCGTCGACGCTCGAGGCCCCGCCTTTCATGAACTGGAGCATGTGGACCCGGTAACCGTGGCCCGCGGCTCGCATCCCCATGCCGAGGGCGGCCGTCGTCTTTCCCTTTCCGTCTCCCCACCAGACCTGGACGAGGCCGAACTCCTCGGGGGCGGCGGGTTCGATTCGCTCGGCTTCGGGCGTTCGGCCCTGCCCCGGCGTGTTCTCGACCGCGGATTCGGGCGGTTGATCGTCGCTCATACGGGGTCGGTCGGCCCCGTCGCACATGTAGTTGCTCCATCCGATTCCCTCCGTGTCGGGTCGCGTCCAGCCAGTGACACCCCCAACCAAACGTGTCTTTAGGCCTCGCTCCTAACGTGGCTGCACCCAATGTCCCTCGAGTTCTCCTCGTCCGACGGCTCCCCGGAGTTCGAGCGCGTGATCGCCGCACTCGACGACGGTGCCTGCCGGGAGATTATCGCGGTGCTCGAGGAGCCGATGACGGTCGACGACATCGCCGAGGCGGCGGACCGCCCGCTCTCGACGACCTACCGAAAACTCGACTGCCTGACGGAGGCCGGGCTGGTCAAGGAAGCCGCCGGCGTCCGCGAGGGTCGCCATCAGAAGGCCCGGTACGTCGCCAATCTCGAGCGGATCTCGATCGACCTCGACGACGCAAACGAGTTGCGCGTCGATATCGACCGCTCGACGGAGCACGACTTCTGGTCGGAACTCAACCGCGAATTCTGAGGCAGTTCTGTCGCCCGCTCGGCTCGAGAGCCAACGCTGCTGCTATTTTCCGACGATGTCGGCGTCGGTCGGTCCCTGCCCGTCGAACTGCCGGACGAACTCGTCGAGCCGGGCCGGATCCGACGCGCCCGGAAGCCGCTCGTCGGCGGTAACACAGTCGGCGTCGACGCCGAGTCGATCACAGACGAGATCCGCAGCGGCTTCGGCCATCCTGCGGTACGTCGTTAGCTTCCCGCCGACGACACTACAGCTATTCTCGAGGTCCTCGTCCGCGTGGTCGAGCAGGTGAAAACCGCGCGAGATCCCGCGGCCGCCGCGAGCGGCCTCGTCGGGTTCGTACAGCGGGCGGACGCCCCACCACGTTCGGACGCGGTCGGCGTCGGCGACCGGCGGGAGCATCGCCGCACATTCGGTGACCGTCTCCTCGATCTCCCAGTCGGCCCGTTCGTAGTCGTCCGGATCGCCGACCGGAACGCTCGTCGTCCCGAGGACGGCTTCGCCGCCGTGCGGGACGACGATGTCGCCGTCGTCGGGCTCGCGACACCGGTTGCACACCGGCTCGAGGCCGTCGTACTCGACCGAGACCATGACGCCGCGGGTCGGGCGCATCTCGACGGACACGCCCGCCATCTCGGCGATCTGCCCCGCGTACGGGCCGGTCGCGTTCACGACGTAGCTCGGCCGCACCGTCTCGTTGGCATCGCCGCCGAGTGCGACCGCCGTGACCTGCCCGTTCTCGCGGCGTATCGACTCGACCGGTGCGTGAGGACGAATATCCGCCCCGTGTTCTCGAGCGTCGGCCGCGTTGGCGGCGACCAACCGCGACGGGAGGACCACGCCGTCGGGGACCCACATCGCGCGAGCGACATCGTCGGAGAGATCCGGAACCGCCTCGCGGGCGGTGTCTCCGTCGACGACTTCGGTCGGAATCCCAACGTCCTCGCAGGCGTCGCGTTTCGCGTCGAAATAGGCCGGATCGTCCTCGGCGAGTTGTACGAAGAGCCCCTCGGTCTCCCGAACGCACGCGCCCCCGATCCGGCGCAGGATCCGGTTCTCCGCGAGGCACTCTCGAGCCTCCGGGCCGTCGGCCTCGGCGTAGCGCGCGCCGCTGTGGAGCAACCCGTGCGAGCGGCCCGACGTTCCCGACGCGAGCCCGTTCCGATCGACGAGCGTGACGTCGACGCCCCTGAGCGCGAGGTCTCTGGCGATTCCCGCTCCGGTAGCGCCGCCGCCGATCACGAGAACGCCCGTTTCACTGTCCATACTCGAGCGAGGACGCCCAGACTGACGTACCTTTCACTACTCGGGCCGAACTCCGAAGAAACGTCTCGGATGTCGGCGAGATCGAATCGTCTCGTTTCGTCTCGAGCTGTCCGCGCTCGACGACGGGACTACGGGCTGTAGTCCGGCGACTGGGCTTCGATCGTATCGGCGACGTTATCGAGTTGCTCGCCGATCGTGGCGACCAGATCGTCGAGCGTCGCGACGCCGGCCAGTTCGCCGTCGTCGTCGACGATCGGGAACCGGCGGACGTTGTTGTCGCGAATCGCCTCCGAGATGGTGACCGGGTCGTCGTCCTCGTGGACCGTCACCGGCCGTTCGGTCATCACGTCCGCGACCGATACCGACCCGACATCGTCGTGGTCGTGGATCGCGAGCGCGGCGTCGCGGTCGGTGAGCATTCCGATCGGTTCGTCGTTCTCGGTGACGATGACCGAGCCGACGTTTTCCGCCTCGAGCCGTTGGGTAACCTCCTCGAGCTGGCTGTCGGGACTGGTCGTGACGACGTCTTGGGGGCCGAGTTTGCCGACGGACATGGTTCGGATCGACCGACGCCCGGCTCGGTCTTCAGTGGTGAGCTTTCAAGCGAAACCATCCTCCGACTCGAGTGTGAACCGACCGCTCGTCACCGGTACCCCAGTACTCGGAGCTTTTCGGTCACTTCTTCTTCGTCCATCCGAGCGGACTCGATCGGCGCCTCTTCGACGGTCCGTCTCCGATCGTCGCTGTCGACGATGTGCCACGGGACCCGTCGCAACTCGTCGGCCGCCAGGTACTCGAAGTGGCCGTATTTTCTGTCCGTGAACGGCAGGAGCCGTTCACCCAGCAGCTCGCCGTGGTCGGCGGAGATAACGGATTTTCCGGGGAGCTCTCGGGTCAACTGCTCGGCGTACGGAAGCACGAGGTCGAGGGTTTCGGCGTACGCTTGCCGGAGGTCAGCAACGTCGATATCGAACGCGTCGTCCTCGACGACGCGGTACAGTTGCACGTTCAACGCGCCGAACCGATTCCCGCGACCGCCGCGTGAAAGCGACGAGAGATCGCCCTCGGACGCGATCTGCTGGTAGATCTCTAGTCCCGTCTCGCCGATGAGTGGAACATGTGGCTGGAGGAAGTGGACGATCAGCCGCTTTCGCGGATGCCGCTCGTGGGCTTCGATCGCCTTCTCGACGACGGTTTCCGGACGGATGACGTAACTGTCCGCCAGTATCTCGGGGTTCGTGATCGCGTCCGCGTCGACGGCTTCGGCCTCCGTGACCGGTTCGGGCG
This sequence comes from Natrinema versiforme, assembly GCF_005576615.1. NCBI lineage: Archaea > Methanobacteriati > Methanobacteriota > Halobacteria > Halobacteriales > Natrialbaceae > Natrinema > Natrinema versiforme. Next base: position 1,376,969 of record NZ_CP040330.1, on the reverse strand, counting down.
GAACCGTGTAAATCGCGTGAAACACGTCGTCGCCGATGTCGGCCGTGAACGCGTTCCCGCTGACGTAGACGGTATCGTGATGGGTCTCTCCCGAGAAGTTCGCGTCGATCCATCCCGGGCTGCTCGAGCCGGCGGACAGCCGGGACTCGAGGGTGCCGTCAATCCGATTCTGGGCCGCAAAGGCGTCGTATCGACAGGCGTCGAGTATCAGCAGGTCGTCCCAGTCTTCCGCCATTACGTCGACGCCGTCCCCGTGGCGGAGCTCGTAGGCGGTCCGATGGGCCGACCAGAGGTACTTGCAAAGCTCCGTCCAGACGAGGTCGGGGTTGCGGAGCCCTCTCCGAACGCTCCCCAGCGAATATTTTGTGAGCGGCATTCCCACGCTAGAGCGTATCGGCGAAGTCCGATATAGTGTCGGGGTGGATCGGCAAGCACTGAGAGAATCGTCGCCTCCGGTTTCTCGAAGAAGAGTGGGAAACTCCGTTCCGAGTTTTCGGGATCACGCCACTGGGTATCCGTCTCCGCTGACGGTCTCCCTAGTGTTCCGCGGCGACGTTCTCGGCGAACTTCTCGCGGACCTTCTCGACTTTCGGGGCCGCGTGCATCGTACAGTAGGCGTCGTTGGGATTCTTCTCGAAGTAGTCCTGATGTTTCTCCTCGGCGCGGTAGAACGTCCCGAGCGGTTCCAACTCGGTCACCACGTCGTCATCATACTCGGAGTCGAGCGCGTCGATGTAGGCCTCGGCCTGGGTCCGTTGGTCGTCGTCGTGATACAGGACGATGGAGCGGTACTGGGTTCCGACGTCCGGTCCCTGTCGATTGAGTTGCGTCGGGTCGTGGGTCGCGAAGAACACCTCGAGCAGTTCGTCATAGCTGATCGCGTTGGAATCGTACTCGACCTGGACGACCTCCGCGTGGCCGGTGTTTCCGGAACAGACCTCGCGGTAGGTGGGATCGTCGGCGTGTCCACCGGCGTAGCCGGACGTGACCGAGTCGACGCCCTCGAGTTCCTTCATCGCCGCTTCGGTACACCAGAAACACCCACCGCCGAACGTGGCTCGTTCCATAGCCGCCCGTAGGGCGCGACCGAGGAAAGATGTGACGGGTGGCCGTCGGGCGGCGCGACGACACTGGTCGCGGTCGCCGCCGTGCGAACTGATTTGACGGAGGCTAGCAAACGACGGCGTATGTCGTGGGACACAGTTCGACTCGAGTGGGACGACGACGTGGCGACGCTGACCGTGGATCGACCCGACGCGCTCAACGCCCTGAACGTCGCGACGCTCGAGGCGATGGGCGAAGCCCTCGAGGAAGCGGCGGCGGAAGACGCGCGGGCGCTCGTCTTGACGGGGGCCGGCGACGCGTTCATCGCCGGCGCGGACATCACCTACATGCAGGACCTCTCCGCGGAGGCGGCACAGGAGTGGGGCGAACTCGGCCACGACGTGGCCGACGCGCTCGAGGCGTTTCCCGCGCCGACGATCGCGGCGGTCAACGGCTACGCGTTCGGCGGCGGCTGCGAGATGGCGCTGGCCTGTGACCTGCGGGTCGCCGGCGAGTCGGCGCTGATCGGTAACACCGAGATCGATCTCGGGATCATCCCCGGCTGGGGAGCCACCCAGCGGCTGCCGCGGCTGGTCGGCGACGCGACCGCGCGCCGGATGATCTTCCTCGGCGAGCGCCTCGACGCCGACTCGGCCGCCGAGGCGGGCCTGTTCGGCGAGGTCGTGGCGGACGACGAACTCGAGACGGTCGCCGGCGAGTTGGCCGACCGACTCGCTTCGAAACCGGCCTTCGCGATGCGGACCGCCAAGCAGGCGCTCAATCGGGGCTACGAGGGCTCGCAGGAAAGCGGCCTCGCGTACGAGAAACGCGCCTTCGCGAGCCTCTTCGGCACGCACGACCAGCGCGAGGGGATGACGGCGTTCGTCGAGGACCGGGAGCCGGAGTTCGAGTAACTTAGCGGTCGTCGACGCGCCACGTGAGCACGACCCCGTCGTCGAGCCGGTCGACCGCCTCGAGGTCGAGCGCCGGGAACTCGGCGACGAACCCCTCGCCGTCGGCCAGCGTCGGTGCGTCGCGGCCGCCGATGATTTTCGGGCCGACGAACACCCGGAGCTCGTCGACCAGTCCGGCCTCGAACAGCGAGAAGATGAGTTCGCCGCCGCCCTCGACCATGATCTGCTCGAGGCCGGCCTCCTGCAGCGTCGCGAACGCGCGCAGGAGGTCGACCCGGTCGTCACCGGCCGTGATCAACTCGGCGCTGTCGGCGAGTTCCATCCGGCGATCGACGGGTGCGGCCTCGCTCAGACAGACGTAGGTCGCCGCCGCGTCGTCGAGGACCGCCGCGTCGGTCGGCGTGCGCCCGCTCGAGTCGACGACGACCCGCGCGGGGTTTGCCGGCCGGCCGTCCTCGCGGCGCTGGGCCCGCAGGTCGTCGTCTTTGACGGTCAGGTGCGGATCGTCCGCGAGGACGGTGCCGACGCCGACCGCGACGGCGTCGCTCTCGGCGCGCAGCCGATCGACGCGCGCGAAGTCGTCCGCGCCGCTGATCGCGAGCTGTTCGCGCCGGCGCGAGGAGAGTTTGCCGTCTGCGCTCGCGGCGGCGTTGACGATGACGTACATATCCGTGCTGTGGCGGGGATCGTACAGAAATCCCCCGGTCTCGACACCGCGGTTCGACGCGGCGTACGCCGCGAATTCGCCGTCTCGTGACCGCTATGCGGTGCTATATAGCGTACAATACGGAACATATAAACGACTTATCCGGTTTCGGCTGAGGGTTCGAACGCATAACACGTGACGACCGCCAACTCCGCGTTCGACGACACGGTATCGTTCGACCACCGGCACATCGACCTCGAGAACCGAGACGACGTCTACGTCGTCGGTGACGTCCACGGCTGTCTGGACGAACTCGAGGCGCTGCTGGGCACGCTCGACCTCGGCGCGAACGACCTCGCCGTGTTCGTCGGCGATCTGGTCCGAAAGGGGCCGGAGAGCAAGGCCGTCCTCGACCGCGTCAGGCGGTCGCCGCGGCTGATTTCGGTCCGCGGCAACAACGAGCGAAAGCTGCTCGAGGGCGACGCCTCGCTGTCGGCGCTCGACGCGGTCGATTACCAGTACATCGAGTCGCTTCCGACGGCGATTTCGTGGGACGGCGGACTCGTCGTCCACGGTGGGGTCGATCCGAGCCGACCGCTGTCGGCGCACTCGGGCGACGACGTGCTGACGATGCGGTCGCCGGACGGCGACGGCTACGACGGCCCGTTCTGGTTCGAGACCTACGAGGGGCCGCCGCGGGTCTTTTTCGGCCACACGGTCCTCGAGGAGCCGATCGAGCGGGAGTGGGCGGTCGGACTCGATACGGGCTGTGTCTACGGCGGCGACCTCACGGCCTACGACGTTCGCCGCGACGAGTTGCGCAGCGTCTCCGGGACGGGGCACGTGGAGCGGCCGTCCGAGAAATTCGTCACGGCAGATGGCTGACCGCGACGGGGGGATTTCGGGATGAACGAACGAGATTCGGGAGCAAACGACGAGGCAGTATCGACTACGGAGGAACAGGCAACCGACGAGGCGGCGAGCGGACGCACGGAGTTCGCGTTCCGGTCGTTATTCGACGGCGGAGACGCGGAAGACGACACGGAGACCGATGCCCGCTCGCCCGCTCGAGATGGGTGGGGAGAGGACAGCGAATCGGCCGCCGAAGCCGACGGGGTCGAACTGGACCCCGATTCGATGCCGGATGGCGAGGCAACGACCGATGCCACTCCGGGGACGGATGAACTCGAGGAATCCGAGGAAATCGACGAATCCGACGAGTCCACCGACACCGTCGAGATCGAGCGCTCCGATGCGACCGACGGAGTCGACTGGGAAGCGAACCCGGATCGGAACGAGTTACCGGTCGTCAGGTCAGACGACGCGGAGACGGCCCGGGCGGATGTCGATCTCTCGGACCCGTCGTACTACCTGAACCGCGAACTCAGCGAACTCGCCTTTCAGCGCCGCGTTCTCCACGAAGTGCTGGACGCGGACAACCCGCTGTTAGAGCGCGTGAAGTTCCTCGCGATCGTCACGACGAACTTAGACGAGTTCTTCCGCAAGCGCGTCGGCGGGCTGAAACAACAGATCGCGGCCGGCGTCACCGAGGAGACGCCGGACGGCCGTACGCCCCGCGAGCAGTGGGAAGCGGCCCTCGAGGAGGCCCGGCTGCTGTTCGAACGGCAGGCCGCGTGTTACCGCGAGGAGATCCAGCCGGCGCTGGCCGACGCGGGAATCCACATCGTCGACTACGACGACCTCACGGTCGTCGAGCGCCAGCAACTGCGCGAGTACTTCGAGAGTTCCGTCCTGCCGACCCTGACCCCGCTGACGTTCGATCCGGCCCATCCGTTCCCGTTCATCTCGAATCAGAGTCTCTCGCTCGCGGTGTTGACGCGGGAACGACCCGGCGCGGAACTGACCTTCTCCCGCGTGAAGATCCCGCGCAACCAGCTCCGGTTCGTCCAGTTCGGCGACGACACCCGGTACGTCCTCTTGGAGGACATCGTCCGGGCGAACCTCGATCTGCTCTTCCCGGACGTCGAAGTCGTCGACACCGCCCTGTTTCGGGTGACGCGCAACGCCGAGGTCCGCCGCGACGAGGAGGTCGCCGAGGACCTGATCGAGATGATCGAGGAAGTCATCGAGGAACGACGCTTCGCCACCGCCGTCCGGCTCGAGATCGAGCCCGACGCGCCCGAGCGGATCCGCGAGATCCTCACGCGCGAGTTGGATCTCGACGACCGGGAGATGTTCGACCTCGAGGGCCCGCTCGACTATCGGGACTTCGCCGACCTGACCGATCTCGATCGGCCCGCGTTGAAACTTCCCGAGTGGTCGCCACAGCCCCACCCGCGGCTGGGGCGCTGCGAGGACGCGACGAACGTGTTCGACGCGATCAGCGACGACGACGTGCTCGTCCACCACCCCTATCACTCCTTCGAGGCGACCGTCCAGCGGTTCCTCGAGGCGGCGGCCAACGACCCCGACGTGCTCGCGATCAAGGCGGCGATCTACCGCACCGCGAGCGATTCACAGATCATCGAGAGCCTGATCGAAGCCGCTCGCAACGGCAAGCAGGTCGCCGTCATGGTCGAACTCAAGGCCCGCTTCGACGAGGAGAACAACCTCGAGTGGGCGAAGAAACTCGAGGAGGAAGGGATCCACGTCGCCTACGGGACGATCGGCTACAAGACCCACACGAAGACCTCGCTGGTCGTCCGCGAGGAAGCCGACGGGGTGCGGCTCTACTCGCACATCGGGACCGGCAACTACCACTCCGAGACCGCGAAGAGCTACGAGGATTTAGGACTGCTGACGGCCGACCGTGATATCGGACAGGACCTCGTCAAGCTCTTTAACTACTTCACCGGTCACTCGATGCACCGGGACTACCGGGAACTGCTTATCGCGCCCGGGAACATGCGCGATCGCTTCGTCGATCTCGTCCGCGCCGAAGCCGAGCGCGCACGCAACGGCGAAGACGCGCGCATCGTCGCCAAGATGAACCGGTTAGAGGACCCGGACATGGTCCGGGAACTCTACGAAGCGTCGATGGCCGGCGTCGATATCGATCTCATCGTCCGGGACATCTGTCGGCTCCGGCCCGGACTCGAGGGGGTCAGCGACACGATCGACGTCTACAGCGTCGTCGGTCGCTTCCTCGAGCACTCGCGGATCTTTTACTTCCGAGCGGGGGGCGACGACCGATACTACATCGGCTCGGCCGACTGGATGACCCGCAATCTCGACAATCGGGTCGAAGCGATCACGCCGATCGACGATCCGCGACTCCAACGGCGGCTCAACGGCATCCTCGAGACGCTGCTCTCGGACGATCAGAACCGGTGGGTGATGCGATCGGACGGGAGCTACGAGCGGTGCAAGCCCGCCGGGGGCGGCTCGACGACGAACGTCCACGAGACGTTCATGCGGTCCGCACTCGACGACGTGCGGACCAGCGCTCGAAAGTAGCGATCGCCGAGTTGCGAGAGCGGTCCGCGCCCCTGACTCAGTTTTTCGGTCCGGCGAGCTTTCGTCCGTCGGTTCTCAGCGGTAGCCGGCGGAACGCACGAGCCAGCCGTCGATTCCCGCCGCTGGATCTATGGATCGGTCGGCGACCACCGCGCTCCGGGCGGGGACCGGCACCGATACGGAGTGCCTATGATCAGTACGGACCGCTCAATATCACAATTAGCAGTGGCTTTGTACGTGTCCTCGGTCGGTTCGCATACGCGACTGCTCCCGACCCATGACCGGATCCACCAACGATTACGACGATCAGTCATCCCGAAAGCGACTGGCCGCGGCCACGCAGTACTCCGACGAAACGATCGACCTCGAGTCGATCGTCGTCCGATACGAGAACCGACCCGACCGGTGTACGATCACGCCGCGTGAGTGTCCCGAGGCGGAGCGGATGACGACCTGGCTGTCGGCGAACACCGACGTCGTCGTCGACCTCGCTGACACGCGGTAATCCGGTCCGGTGCCGTCTCGGATCGAGTCCCAGTGACCGGTCGTCGGTTCGCCGTTCTCGAGTGCAACGGTTCGGACTCGACTGGTTCGATAGTCGATCTCCGTCTCTCCGGATCCACTATATATCTCTATATACGTCAACCGTTATCGATTGAGGTGTACTGACCAATGGGTACCGAAAATGCCTCTAAGAAGCCGATTTGCGGGGGTAAATCGGCAGTCTATATGGCTCTATAGACTAGTGGATTTATATTGTTCCAGTCGGAACCCGTTCGTATGGAGACGCGAAAGGTTCAGGTGACGGGAGGGTCGACCTTCACCGTCTCGTTGCCGAAGACCTGGGCGACGGACAACGATGTCAGCAGCGGAACCACAGTCGAATTCTACCCCGAAGGGGACGAACTCCTCCTGACGCCCGAACAGGAGACGCGCCGCGAGGAAGGGACCATCGATGTCTCGGGACTCGAGGGCGAAGAACTGATGCGAGCCGTGATGACGATGTACGTCAGCGGGTTCGACGTAATCTCACTCGAGGCGGGCCGGATCACGACCGAGCAGCGCAGCGCGATCCGCGACGCGACCCAGCGACTCGTCGGCGTCGAAGTCCTCGAGGAGACGGGCGATAGCGTGGTCATTCAGGACCTGCTCGACTCCTCCGAGTTGTCGATCGTCAACGCCGTCACGCGCATGCGCCTGATCGCTCAATCGATGCTCGAAGACGCGGTGACCGCACTGATCGAGAACGACGACGACATCGCGTACGACGTGATCGATCGCGACGACGACGTCGACCGCCTCTGGCTGGTCGTCTCGCGGATCTTCCGCGCGACGCTGCGATCGCCCCGCGCAGTCGAGGAACTCGGCGTCTCCCGCGAGGACTGTTTCGACTTCCACTCGAGTGCTCGCCAACTCGAGCGGATCGCCGACCACGCCGTCAAGATCAGCGACATCGCGCTCAAGCTCGACGACCTCCCCGCCGACGTGGCCGACGCGATCCACGGCCTTCACGCCGAAGCCGCGACCGTCTTCGAGCAGTCGATGGACGCGCTGTTCGCCGAGGAAGCCGACGAAGCGAATCGGCTCGGCCACGACGCGCTCGCGGCCGTCGTCGACATCGACGAACACACCCGCCAGATCGACGACATGCTCCGCGATCTCGAGCCCGCACAGGCCCAGTCGCTGGGGCTGATCGTCGACTCGCTGTCCAGAAGCGCCGACTACGGCGGCAACATCGCCGAAACGGCGTTACAGAAGGCGGCACCGCGGCCCTGACCCGCGCTCGGAAATCACGCGGACCCGCGGACTCGTTTTCCGTCGTATCAGTCTCCGAAGGTATCCGTGGTGGCTTTACCCACCGCCGAACCGAGAGACGACAGTATGGAGTACACGCGTCTCGGCGCGACGGGGCTGGAAGTCTCCCGACTCTGTCTCGGCTGCATGAACTTCGGAACCGACCAGCCGTGGATGGTCCACGACCGCGAGCAGGCCCGCGCGGTGATCGACCGCGCCCTCGAACTCGGAATCAACGTCTTCGACACCGCGAACGTCTACTCACAGGGCGAGAGCGAGGACATCGTGGGCGCGGCCCTCGCCGATTCCGACCGCGATCGATCGGAACTCGTCGTCGCGACGAAGGTGTACGGCCGGATGCACAAGGGACCGAACGGGGAGGGTCTCTCCCGCAAACACGTCCTCGAGCAGGCCGACGCGAGCCTCGAGCGGCTGGGAACCGACTACATCGACCTCTACCAGATCCACCGCTGGGACGACGAGACGCCGATCGAGGAGACGCTCTCGGCGCTCGATTCCCTCGTCGACGCGGGCGACGTGCGCTACGTCGGCGCGAGCACGATGCCGGCGTGGAAGTTCATGAAGGCGCTCTCTGCGGCCGACGTCGACAATCACGAGCGCTTCGTCTCGATGCAGTGCGAGTACAACCTCGTCGATCGCCACGAGGAGGCGAACGTCTTGCCGCTGTGTGCCGATCAGGATATCGGCGTCCTCCCGTGGTCGCCGCTGGCCGGCGGCTTCCTGACGGACAAATACGAGCGAGACGCGGACCCTGATTCGGGCCGGGCCGCGACAGACGAGTTCATGCGGAAACGCTTCACCGACGAGAACTGGGCGGCCCTCGAGCACGTCCGCGACATCGCCGATTCCCGCGACGCGACGCCGGCACAGGTCGCGCTCGCGTGGTTGCTCCACAAGGATCTCGTCGACGCACCCATCGTCGGCCCGCGGACGATCGACCACCTCGAGGACGCCGTCGGCGCGCTCGAGATCGAACTCAGCAGCGAGGAGATCGAGCGAGTCGAAGCACCGATTACACCGGTCTGGAACCCCGACATCGGGGACATCTGAGCGAGGCCAGAGAACCGTCGGCTGAAAGACGAGCCGCTACCGGACGGTACGCTCGCGAGTTACGGCGAATCGAAAACGGGGGCGACGCTACTCGAGGAGAACGGCGTTGACCTGACCGGTCTGTCCGGGACGGGAGGTGACGCGGGCCTGCCCTTCGCTCGTCTCGATGACGGCACCCTTCGTGATGATGTTCCGGCGGATGTAGTTCGGGTTGGCGTCGTTCTCGACGACGTCTTCGATCTCCGCGGAGACCGTCTCGCCGCCCTTGTTGACGCTCGCGACGTCCGTCGAGAGTGCTCGCGTCTTCGTGACGTTCCCGCGAGCGTCGACGGTTCGGAATCGCTGGTCGCCGACTTCCGTCTCGGTCGGGAGCCGACCGAGTTCGTCCTTGCGGCGCTTCCGAACGTTCTTCAGTCGACCACCGGTTCGCTTGCGCGTAGAGCGTCCCTGATCTTGCATACCCGGTAAAAATCCGGGCGTATACTTGAATGCACTGCTACGAAATTTTACTCTGCGGTCTGCTGCGCTGGTGGCTTCGCCACACAGCGCAGCGTCCCTCGGTAAAATTTCGATTAAAAACACTCCTCCTTCCTCTCCGCTCGTTTCACTCGCGTCGAGTCAGTCGTCGGCCCGCTCACTCAGCCTTCGGCTTCGCTCGCGGTAGCGATCGGTGAGACCGCACCGGTAAACCGTTCAGTTGCGTGAGGGCTAATCACTCGTCCGGAACCAAACAGTAGGCGTGGCCGCGCTCCTCGAGCACCGTTTCCTCCTCCTCGTCGTAATAGTTCGAGAAGACCCCCCGTTCGGCGTAGTAGATGCGGCCGTCTCGCGGGATCGCACCGCTGGTCACGTGGCCGCGGTTTTCGACCCGCCAGCGCCGCTCGCCGGTCTCTCTATCGAGGGCGTACAGGTGGGTGTCGTAGGTGCCGACGAGGATCGTGTCCGCAGTGGCTGTTATCGAGCCGATGACGCGGCCACCGACGTTCGTCGACCACAGTTCGTCGCCGGTGTCGGTGTCGAGCGCGTACACGCGGCGGTCGTCGCTTCCGACGTAGACGACTCCGTCGTCGGGATCGATCGCCGGATTCGACATCACGATGTTGTCCGTTTGGAACGACCACTCCTCGCTCCCGTCCTCGAGATCGAGGCGGTAGAACCGGCCGTCCCACGAGCCGACGAAGGCCGCGCCGTCGTAGACCGGGATCGTCCCTTTGATCTGTGCGCCGAGGTTGAACCGGCCGCCCGCCATCGATTTGCCGTCGGGACCGCCCTCGCCGCCGGCCTGAAACGACCACGCGAACTCGAGGGAGGGAAACTCCCAGCAATAGACGACGCCGTCGTTCGAGCCGGTGACGAGTCGGCCGGCCCGGCAGTCGATCGCTGGTGAGGGATGGGGCATCCCCCAGATGCGGTCGTCGCTCCACGTGGGGGTCCCGGTCGCGGCGTCGATCTCCCAGAGCGTGCCGCTGGCGGGATCGCTGTGCTCGGTGAGCAGGTACAGGTTGCCGTCGATGTAGGCGGGACTCGAGCCGATCGCGATCGCGTTGCCGAACTCGCGGGCCGACGTTCGCCAGATCACGTCGCCGGAGGCGATATCGATGGCGTAGCAGTCGCCGTCGTACCCGCCGATGTAGGCGGTGCCGTCGACGATCGCCGGCGTCCCGTGAAAGCCGAGGCTTCTGGACGCGCCAGTATCGATGCGCCAGCGGCGTTCGCCCGTCGGCGTAACGGCGTCGATTCGGCCGGTGTCGCTCGCGATAAGGATAGTGTCGCCGTCCGGCGTCGGCCGGGGCGTCGACTTGGCCGCGGTGTGGCCGATCCCGTTGGTCGGGAACGACCAGTCGACGCGAACCGCGTCCGGAACGGTCTCCTCGGGGTAGTAGCCGTACCGGCGCAGGCCGCGTCGAAACATCGAGATGTCGTCGTCCGCCGGGAGCGGGACGTAACCGTCCGCGTCGGCGGCCGAACCGACCGACGAACAGTCCGGTGGCGAGCGGTACCGTCGTCCGGTACAACCGGCGAGCCCGATCGTCCCGGCAGTCCCTGCTGTACAGAGGAGTCGCCGCCTCGAGAGCCGCGTGTCGCCAGTGTCAGGGCCCTGTCGCTCCGCGACGGCCGTTGCCGAGGGTCGATCGGCGTCGGCGTTGGCGTCTCGGCGGTCGGGACTCGAGTCGGCGTCCCGGCGGTCGGCGGCGTCCTCGCTCACGCGTTACTCCTGTTGGGCGTCGACGACCGCCACGCCCGCCAGATTCACGATGTCCTTGACCTCGTCGCCCCGCTGGAGGACGTGGACCGGCTTGTCCATGCCGACCAGCATCGGGCCGATGGCGTCGGCCCCGCCGAGTCGCTGGAGCAGCTTGTAGCCGATATTCCCCGACTCGAGGTTCGGGAAGACCAGCACGTTCGCGGGCTCGTCGAGTTCGGAGAAGCCGTAGGTGCCCTCGAGGATGTCCTCGACGACGGCGGTGTCGGCCTGCATCTCGCCGTCGACCGTGAAGTCGACTTCGGGGTCGTCCTGTAACATTGCGGCCGCCTTGCGCGGCTTTCGGGTTCCCTCGTTGTCGACGCTGCCGAAGTTGGAGTACGAGAGCAGGGCCGCCCGCGGCTCGATGTTGAACCGTCGCGCCAGCTTGCCGGTCTGTTTGGTGACCTCGGCGAGGACCTCCTCGTCGGGGTCCTGATTGACCGTCGCGTCGGCGATGAAGATCACGCGGTTCTTGAACGTGAGCATGTAGACGCCGGCGGCGTAGTCGACGTCGTCGTCGGTGCCGACGACCTGCAGCGGCGGTCGGAGTGCCGAGGGGTAGTGATGGGAGAGGCCGGTCAGCAAGGCGTCGGCGTCGCCCTGTTCGACCATCACGCTCCCGAAGTAGTTCGTATCGCGTTCGATGAGTTCGCCGGCCTCGCTGCGCGTGATGCCCTTGCGGGCGCGGAGTTCGTGGAGCCGGTCGGCGTACTCCTCGTAGTCACCGACGGACGGATCGGCGACGGTCGGGTCGAAGTCCAGCCCGAGGTTCGCGGCCGTCCCCTTGATCTCGTCCTCGTCGCCGATCAGGACCGGCAGGGCGATCCCCTGCTCCTGGATCTGGTAGGCCGCGCGGATCATCTTCTCGTTTTCGCCCTCCGCGAGCGCGACCGTCTTGGGGTCGCTCTTGGCCTTGTTGAGGACGACGCGCATCATTTCGCGGGACTTTCCGAGGCGGGCCTCGAGTTGTTCCTCGTACTCCTCGAGGTCGATTTCGGTGCGAGCGGCACCGGACTCCATCGCGGCCTCGGCGATCGAGGGCGCGACGCGGAAGAGCACGCGGGGATCGACCGGCTTCGGGATGATGTAGTCGGGGCCGTACTGAATCGGCTCGTCGCCGTAGGCCTTGACGACCGCGTCGGGCACGTCCTGTCGGGCGAGTTCGGCCAGCGCCTCGGCGCAGGCGACCTTCATCTCCTCGTTGATCTCGGTCGCGCGCACGTCGAGCGCCCCGCGGAAGATGAAGGGGAAGCCGAGGACGTTGTTGACCTGATTCGGGTAGTCCGAGCGGCCGGTGGCCATGATGACGGTGTCGTCGCGGGCCGCCTTGGCCTCCTCGTAGCCGATCTCGGGATCGGGGTTGGCCATCGCGAAGACGATCGGATCCTCGGCCATGGACTGGATCATCTCCTGGGAGACGATGCCGCCGATCGAGAGGCCGACGAAGACGTCCGCGCCTTCCATCGCGTCCGCGAGGCCGCCTTCGGGGAGGTCTCGAGCGAACTGCTGTTTGTACTCGTTGACGTCGCCCTCGGCCGCGCGCTCCTCGGTGATGATCCCCGAGGAGTCACACATCGTGATGTTTTCCTTCTGTACGCCGAGTGACTCGTAGAAGCGGGCCGACGCGATCGCGCTCGCCCCGGCACCGGAGAAGACGACCTCGAGTTCCTCGAGGCTCTTTCCGGCGATGTCGGCGGCGTTGAGCAGCGCCGCACCCGAGATGATCGCGGTGCCGTGCTGGTCGTCGTGGAAGACGGGAATGTCGATCTCCTCGCGCAGGCGCTCCTCGATGGTGAAACAGCCCGGCGCCTTGATGTCCTCCAAGTTGACGCCGCCGAAGGTCGGCTCCATCATCTTGATGGCCTCGACGATCTTGTCGGGGTCGGCCTCGTCGAGTTCAACGTCGAAGACGTCGATGTCGGCGAAGCGCTTGAACAGCACGCCTTTGCCTTCCATGACGGGCTTGGAGGCCTGTGCGCCGATGTCGCCGAGTCCGAGCACGGCCGAGCCGTTCGAGACGACGCCGACGAGGTTGCCCTTCGCCGTGTAGCTGTAGGCGTCGGTCTCGTCCTCGTCGATCTCGAGACACGGCGCGGCGACGCCGGGCGAGTACGCGAGCGAGAGGTCCCGCTGCGTGTTCGTCGGTTTCGTGGTCGAGATCTCGATCTTTCCGGGTGGATCGGTGCGGTGGTACTCCAGTGCGTCCTCGTCTAGTCCCATACCGGGTGACACTGCAGGGGACTACTAAAAACAATGCGAAGGGGAGTTTCGACAATCGTCGAACCTCCGCGGTCGGAACGTGCTCCGAGACGCCCCCGCGAGAGAATACGGCGTTTCGACCGTTTTATACGCACCGCGGCAGTGAAGTGGGGTATGGACGTCGCGCTTGGTGGGACCTTCGACCCCGTTCATGACGGCCACCGGCGGCTGTTCGAACGGGCGTTCGAACTCGGGGACGTGACCGTCGGGTTGACCAGCGACGAACTCGCGCCGAAGACACGAGACGTTGACCGACGCGTCCGCTCCTACGACGAACGGAGCGCCGACCTCGAGACCGAACTCGAGTCGATCGCGGCCGATTACGACCGCGAATTCGAGGTCCGCATGCTCGAGTCGCCGACGGGAATCGCGACCGAACCCCAGTACGACTACCTCGTCGTCTCCCCCGAGACCCGCGAGGGCGGCGAGCGGATCAACGAGATCCGACGCGAGCGCGGCCACGACCCGCTCGAGGTCGTCGTCGTCCCACACGTGCTCGCCGACGACGGCGACATCATCTCGAGCACCCGGATCGTCAAGGGCGAGATCGACGAACACGGAAATATCGTCACCGACGACTGACGCGGCCGCCGACCGATACGAGTCGAGCCTACCGATCGACCGTGGGCTGGTCAGTTGGCGCGGCGAAGAGCGCGATACTGCTCGAACGACGATTCTGATGGCAATTTCCGATAGAAACACCCCGGTGCGTTCGTTCTCGTATCGTATACTTATGCGAACCCAGTCCGCCACTGTGCGGGTAACAGTCCCTGTACGAGCGTCTTACCACCGCGGCGGCTCGAGTCCGGCCGACTCGAGGAGGTCCTTCCAGCGCGATTGGATCGAGAGCCGAGAGACGTCTGCGGCCTCGGCGACCGCCCCCTGCGTGCGGCCGTCACCGGCGACGAGCGAGCCGGCATAGAGGCTGGCGGCCAACACCGCTTGTTTCGAGCGATCGGCCGCAGGAACGTCGGCGAGGAAGAGATCGACCGCACACGACCGCGCTTCCGATGAGAGCTCCAGTCGGTCGGCGACGGTCTCGAGTTCCTCGAGCCACGGTTCGTACTCGACGCGATCCCGGGCGCTGTGCATACGAACGGCTACCGGAGCGGCCGGCATAAACGTACGGACCGCGGCCTCGGCGACGCCGGTCGCCCAGCGTGAGGCTGCGTCGTCCACCAATGGTTCACTACGGACGGCAACGTTCAGATACGAATACCTCGGAAATACGGCCGTTCTCGGTCGATTTCACTAGGAGACAACTACTAAACCAGCCGTCAGCCGAAGGTGAGGATAGCACCCGTCGCGGCGGCGGTCCGACCTCTATGAAAGAGCCAACCTGCAAACTCGTCTGTACCGGCTGCGGGCTCGAGATGCCCTACCGGGAGCGGTCGCTGGCCGAACAGGCCGCGGAGCTACACCAACTTCGGGACCCAGAACACGTGACGTTTATCGTCCCGCCGGATTGGTCACCGGAGGAGCCGGTCAAACACAGCTAACTCGGACCGACAGGTACTTACTCGATTCGCGAAAATCGGGAGACGAGCGCGGGTAGCCAAGCTAGGCCAACGGCGCAGCGCTTAGGACGCTGTCCCGTAGGGGTCCGCCGGTTCGAATCCGGTCCCGCGCATTGCTGTCGCGAGCAAACTCGCGAGCAACAGCACTCGCCGACCGGTTCGAATTCGGTAGTCACAGCACTCGAGCAGCCCCAAGTGCCCCGTCTTCATCCAATCTGAATTCGGATCTGACACTGACCGCATCCTCGAGCGACCGCAAAAATAGACAGACAAGGTACAGAGCCGGGAACGGGTTCACGGGCGACTCGAGCCGCGTGCTGTGACCGACTCAGCCGATGGTCACTGACACTAATTACGCCCGGTAGAACCGGATATTATCGGCAGACACGTGTCAGACACTCCATAACGCTTATTCGCGCAGGCCCGGGTTGTATCATCAATGGCCGGGTTAGACGACGTGTTTGGGGAACTCTTTGCGAGTGTCGATGCAGTTGTGCTCTTTTCGCCAAGCGGATCGTACTACGAACGGTTCGCGGATGTCGAGGATCTCGACGTGGTCGTCGTCGGCACCGAAAACGCCGTCGGCGCGGAGACGTTCGTCGAACTCCCCCTCGAGTTCGAGGAGATAACCGATCGGATTCGGTTCGGTCTCGAGGGCGCACTCGAGCAGGGCGTGATCGAGGACGGCGACGACCTCGCCTGTGCGACGAGCGTCTTCAGCGACAGTATCGATACGGTCTCTCGGGTCCGGGCGGATGCGGAGACCCAGACGGGGATCTACGACCTGTTCGTCAAATCCCGCGCGGACCCGGAGGTGGTCAAGGCGGTCCTCGAGTTGGCGATCGAACTGGGACAGAAGGGCCAGAAGGGGAAGCCGGTCGGCGCGCTGTTCGTCGTCGGCGACGCGGGGAAGGTGATGAACAAGTCCCGCCCGCTCTCGTACAACCCCTTCGAGAAGTCCCACGTCCACGTCGGCGATCCGATCGTCAACGTCATGCTAAAGGAGTTCTCGCGGCTCGACGGCGCCTTTATCATCTCCGATGCGGGGAAGATCGTCTCGGCCTATCGCTACCTCGAGCCGTCGGCGGAGGGGGTCGACATGCCGAAGGGACTCGGCGCGCGACACATGGCCGGCGGTGCGATCACCCGGGATACGAACGCCATTTCGATCGTGCTCTCCGAGAGCGACGGGCTCGTCCGGGCGTTCAAGGCCGGTGAACTTATTTTGGAGGTCGATCCGGAGGCGTACTGATATGGTAGCGTGGCAGCCGTTGTTCAACGAGCCGGCCGTGATAGCGGCGGCGGTACTGGCGCTCGGGTTCGTCGTCGGCTACCTCGTCGGGCGGCTCAACGAGGAACTGCTCTCGGCCTCGGGAGTGCCCGAGGCCGTCGAGGGGACGCCGTTCGAGCGGACGGCCCAGTCGATCGGCACCTCGACGGTTGAGATTGTCGCGCGCCTGAGTTCGTGGTTCATCTACGGGATCGCGGTCCTGACCGCGATCCACATCGCCCAGTTGCTCGATACGGACGCCTTCTGGCTCCGCGTCACGGAGTTCATCCCGCAGCTGTTCATCGCCGTTCTCGTGCTCATTCTGGGATTCATCGTCGCGGACAAGTCGGAGCTGATCGTCAGCGAGTACCTGCGCGGCGTCAAGCTCCCCGAGGTGTCGGTCATCCCGAAACTGGTGAAGTACTCGGTGCTGTACGTCACCTTCATCATCGCGCTCGGGCAGGTCGGCGTCCACGTGCTGGCCCTGCTGATCCTGCTGACGGTCTACGCCGTCGGCATCGTCATCGTCGGCACCGTCGCGTTCAAGGACTTCCTCGTCTCGAGTGCGGCTGGGATCTATCTGTTGCTCAACCAGCCCTACGGAATCGGCGACGAGATCCGGATCGGCGATCAGACGGGCATCGTCCAGGAGGTCGACCTGTTCGTCACCAAGATCGAGGACGACTCCGAGGAGTACATCGTCCCGAACCGGAAGGTCTTCGAGAACGGGATCGTCCGGATGCGGGACTGACGGGACGCGTCAATTGACGGGACACAGTGATTCTGTAGATTCCTCGAGCGGGAAGACAGCTATCGCTACTCGAGCGAGAGTCCGGCGTGCCAGCGGTCGACGCCGGCCTCGCGTTTGACTGCGTCCATTTTCGCCAAAAGCCGCGTCGCGAGCGACGCCGTCTCCGCGGCGCGAGATTCGCCTTCGGTCCTGAACTCACCGGTTTCGCGGTTGGCGTAGACGGTACAGACCGCACCGGCACGGAGTCCGTACAGGTTCGCGAGCGTCAGAACGGCGCTTGCTTCCATTTCGATGTTTTTGACGTTCGCTTCTCTGAGTTCGTCGAGCATGTCGTCCGCGCCGGCGGCTTCGAAGCCCTCGAACCCGGGACGGCCCTGCCCGGCGTAGAACGAGTCCGCGCTCATCGTGATGCCAGTGTGGTAGTCGTAACCGAGCCGTTCGGCGGCGGCGACCAGCGCGGAGACGACCTCGTGATCGGCGGCGGCGGGGTAGTCCGGTCGGACGTACTCGTCGCTGGTTCCCTCTTGGCGGACTGCCCCCGTGGTGATCACCAGATCACCGACAGCCATCTCGGGCTGGATCGCCCCGCAGGAGCCAACCCGAACGAAGGTGTCGACGCCGACTCGAGCCAGTTCCTCGACGGCGATCGCGGCGGAGGGGCTGCCGATTCCGGTCGACGTGACCGAGATCGGCGTTTCCTCGTACGTGCCCGTCGCCGTCCGGTACTCGCGGTGGTGAGCCCGGATCTCGTGGTCGTCCCAGAATGCGACGATCTTCTCGAGGCGCTCGGGATTGCCGGGGAGGAGCACGGTGTCGGCTACGTCCTCGGGACCGACCTCGAGGTGGTACTGGACATCGGCGTTCGGGTCTTCGCTGTCGCGAGCCATTGAGTACCGGCGGTTCGATCCGACGGTGTATATAAATGCGGGGCACACGTGGCTCCTGATATGGAACGCGGGACGCTCGCGGACACCTACGTCGCGGCGATCCAGCACGATCTCGTCGAGTTGCCGGCGGACGCGACGCGCGTCGGCGTCGTCCGCCAGCCGACCTCGTGGTTTCACTCGGCCGTCGACGAGAACCGGCCCGAACTCGGCCCGCCGGCCGACCTGCTCGAGGAGATGCGCGACGCCGAAGAGGAGATGAAGATGCAGGGACTCTGCGAGGAGGGCGCACACAATGCCGCGTGGGATCGGGTCGGATTCGAGGACGCGTACCGGGCGTATCTCGAGGACTCGAGCGAGGCGCGGGACGCGATCGCGACGCTTGCCGATCGGCTGGCCGCCGGCGAATCGCTGGCACTGGTCTGTTTCGAGAACACCGAGAAAAAGCGGTGTCACCGGACGATTCTCAGGGAGTACCTCGAGGAGACGACATCGTAGCGTGAGCGCGGTCGTGGGGCCCTGCGGAATACGAATCGGTCCGGAACCGCCGCCCCGTTACGGAAGTGCGAGGAAAAAGCCCCGCCCATTAGGACGGGGAGGATGTCACTCGAGCGTTTCCTGCGTGATCGTGTTCGGCAACAGTTCGCCGAGCGTGTACTCGGTCGGGGCGCCGTCATCTCCTTCATCACAGAGCACGACGAGGTCGTCGTCGCAGAACTCCGCGAGGGTCTGGCGACACATCCCGCAGGGCGTGACGGCGTCCCGGCGGCCGGAGCTGACCGCGAGCTGCGAGAACTCGCGGTGGCCGTTCTTGACCGCCTCGGCGACCGCGACCTCCTCGGCGTGGAGGCTGTTGCTGAAGTTCGCATTCTCGAGGTTACAGCCGACGAAGACCTCGCCGTCGTCGGTCTCGAGGGCGGCACCGACCGGGTACTCGGAATAGGGAACGTGAGCTCGTCCCTGAACGTCACGAGCGGCGTCGATGAGATCGTGTGCAGTCACGACGGGTGATAGCTCGAGCGGGTGTAAGAAGGCATCGACCGGTGCGGTTTCGACGGCCGCCGTGGCCGGCGGCGGTCAGTCCTCGCCGGACTCGTAGTGGTCGCCGGCGGCATCCGGTAGGCGGGTGCGGCCGACGAGCACGAGGACGACGATGACCGTCATGTGCGGGATCGTCCGAATGAGTTCCGTCGGAACGGAGTAGCCCGCCGTCTGAAGCATGTCCTGCATCGAATTGAGCCCCGCGAAGAGGAACGACCCGACGAGGGCACCGATCGGGTGGTAGTTCGCGAGCAGGTAGGTCGCGATCGCGATGAACCCGCGGCCGTTGATCGCGGTGTCGCCGGCACCGGTGAACGTGCCGAGCGTCCCGAGGGCGAAGCCCGCGCCGCCGAGTCCGGCGAAGACGCCCGAGAGGAGTACCGCGGCGTAGCGGACCCTGTGGACGTCGATACCGGCCGTATCCAGCGCCTTGGGATTCTCGCCGCTCGCGACCACCCACCGCCCGAAGTTCGTGCGGGAGAGGAGATACCAGCCCGCGACGGCAGCGACGAGCATGATGTACACCTGCGGTTCGGTGTCGAACAGCAGGTAGCCGACGAGCGGAATCTCCGACAGCACCGGGAGGGTCACCTTCCCGAACCGAGTGATACTCGCGGTGTTCGGGCTCCCGAAGAGGATCTGCGAGGCGAACGGCGCCAGCCCGAGCGAGATAAGCCAGACCGCCAGCCCGGCGATGATCTGGTCCGCCTCGAACTCGAGACAGACGATCGCGAAGACGAGTGCGAAGAGGACGCTGACGAGGACGCCGGCCAGCAGTCCCCACCACAGATTCGTCAGGCCGAACGTCGTGCCCGCGTCGCCGAGCCAGTCGACGACGATGATCGAGGAGAACGCCGAGACGATCAGCAGGCCCTCGATGCCGATGTTGATGACGCCGCTCTTCTCGGCGAAGATACCGCCGATCGCCGCGAGGGCGATCGGAACGGCGAGTTGGAGCGTCGACGTCTGCCAGCTCGCCGGCGTCAGCCAGAGACCGAGCAGTAAGACGGCGACGGCACCGAAAGCCGTCGCGAGCGGCCGCCGAGCGAGGAGTTCGCGTGTTCGGTCCAGCGGGTTACGCATCGCCATCACCCCCATCGTCGGCCGCCGAGTCACCGCCGTCGGGCCTGACCGGCTCCGTCGTTCCGAAATCGACGTATCGTCGGCCGATCAGCCGGAAGAACTCCGGCATCGCGACGAAGAGGATGATGAGCCCGGTCAGGACGCCGACCAGTTCCTTGGGAACGCTCGTGGCGGTACCGATCGATTGCGAGCCGCTCTCGAAGATGCCGAACAGAAACGCCGCCGCGCCGACGCCGATCGGGCTGTTGCCGGCCAGCACCGAGACGGCAATGCCGTCGAAGCCGAGCGACGGCACGTTCTCGAGCCACTGGCCGTGGACCATCAGTACCCAGAAGGCACCGCCGATCCCGCCGAGCGCACCCGAGAGGGTCATGCTGGCGACGGTCATCCGCTTCTCGTCGACGCCGCCGTAGGCGGCCGCGCTCGGCTGCTCGCCGCTCGTCCAGAGCTCGTAGCCGAACGACGTCCGAGTGAGCAGCCACGCAATACCGATCATGAGCGCGACGGCGAACGCGAGTGCGAGCAGCGAGAAGTTTACCTCCTCGAACCCGATCTGGGGGATGCTCGGTATCTCGGCGTACTGAGGGATCGGTCTCGTCTCCGGATTGCTACTATCGGGGTCCTGAAACTGCCAGGAGAGCAGCGTCGACGTGATGCCGGCAGCGATAATATTGAGCATGATCGTCGTAATGACTTCGTTGGCGTCAGCGTAGGCCTTGAGCACGCCCGGAATCGCGCCGTAGAGCCCGCCGCCGACCGCGCCCGCGAGGACGCCGAGCGGGATGAGGACGACGGTCCCGACGAATCCGCCGGGAACGACCGACGCCGCGTAGACGACGGTCACGGCCGTCGCGAGGCCACCGACGACCAACTGTCCCTGCGTCCCGATATTGAGCAACCCGGCGCGGAACGCGACTGCGACCGACAGCCCCGCGAAGATCAGCAGCGTCGTCCACTGGAGCGTCGTCGCGAGGCGGTAATTAGTCAGCGACCAGCCGCCCTCGAGCGGGTGGCCTAGCGCCCCGAAGAACAGTTCGTAGTAAACCTGCATCGGGTTGTAACAGAACGTCGTCCCGCCCAGCTGGAGGCCGGTCCGACAGGAGGCGAACGCTCCGGAGACGAAGACGAGGATACCGCCGATGAGGACGGCGGCCAACAGCGCCGCGACGCTGATGACGATCCGGTCGAGGACCGACAGTCGAGCGAGGCGCTCGAGGACCGACTCGAATCGGTCCCTCACTGTGACTCACCCGGGTCGGAACCGCCGTTGAACTCCTCGTCCGGCCGTTGGCCGGCCATGCGGAGCCCGAGGTCCTCTTCGGTGACGTCGTCGGGGTCGGTGACGTCGATGAACTCTCCCTCGTAGATGACCGCCAACCGGTCCGACAGCGACCGGACCTCGTCGAGATTCGAAGAGACGAGGAGGACCGCGACCCCCTCCCGGCGAAGCTCGAGCAGGCGGTCGTGGATGAACTCGGTCGACCCGATGTCGACGCCGCGGGTCGGATGGGTCGCGACGACGAGCGAGGGGTCGCGTTCGAACTCGCGGCCGACGATGAACTTCTGCTGGTTGCCACCGGAGAACGAATGCGCCTCCGCGTCGGCGTCCGGCGGTCGGACGTCGTAGGTCTCGATGATGTCTTCGGTGTGGTCGCGGACGCCGTCCCAGTCGATGCGGCCGCCGGCGGCGAACTGCGGCGATCGCTGGCTCCCGAGGAGGCCGTTTTCGACGAGGTTGAACGGCATCACGAGCCCGCGTTCCTGACGATCCTCCGGGATGTAGGCCATCCCGTTCCCGATTCGCTGGCGGCGGGACCACGCCGTGATGTCCGTCCCCTCGTAGGTGATCGTCCCCTCGTCGGGGGTCCTGAGGCCGGTAATCGCTTCGACCAGTTCGGCCTGTCCGTTGCCGTCGACGCCGGCGATACCGAGGATTTCGCCCGCGTGCACGTCGAGGTCGATCCCGGAGACCGCCTCGACGCCGCGGGCGTCCTCGACGGTAACGTCTCGCGTCGAGAGGACGGCATCACCCGTCTCGACCGGCTCCGACTCCGCCTCGAGGATGACTTCACGGCCCACCATGCGCTCGGCCAGGTCTTCCCGATTCGTCCGCCCGGGGTCGACCGTTCCGACGGACTTCCCGTCCCGGAGGACGGTGATCGCGTCGGCGGCGTGGGTCGCCTCCTCGAGTTTGTGCGTGATGAAGATGATCGTCTTCCCCTGGGCGGTAAGTTCCTCGAGGACGTCGTAGAGGGCTTCGACCTCTTGGGGTGTGAGAACGGCGGTCGGCTCATCGAGAATGAGGACGTCCGCACCGCGAAACAGCGCCTTGAGGATCTCGACGCGTTGCTGGACGCCGACGCTTACGTCTTCGACGGCGGCGTCCGGATCGACCTCGAAGCCGTATCGGTCACAGAGGTCGCGAATCTCGCGGCGGATGCGGTCGCGATCGATCGCCATCCCGAACCACTTCGTGGGTTCGTTCCCTAAGGCGATGTTCTCGGCGATCGTCATGGGATCGACCAGCATGAAGTGCTGGTGGATCATCCCGATGCCGGCGTCGATGGCCTCCCGGGGCGAGTCGAACGTCCGCTCCTCGCCGTCGACGACAACCCGTCCCTCCTCGGGCTCGTAGAGTCCGTAGAGGACGTTCATCAGCGTCGTCTTGCCGGCCCCGTTCTCGCCGAGCAGGGCGTGGACGGTTCCCCGTTCGACGCGGAGATCAACGTCGTCGTTCGCCACGACACCTGGGAATCGCTTGGTGATGCCGTCGAGGTGGACGGCGAGATCGCTCCCCGTCTCCGAGAGACCGGCAGCCCCCCGCCCCACCGCTTCGGTCGATTCCGTCCCGTCAGTCGTTTCCACTTCCGACTCGGTCATACGGTTACAGGTCGCTTGGGACGTCGATCTCGCCGTCGATGATTGCTTGTCGGGACTCCTTGAGCTGGTCTTTGATCTCCTGTGGGATCTCGTCGCCGAGTTGGTCACCGTAGACGGCGCCGACGCCGTCCTCCTCGAGGCCGAGGGTTTCGGACTCGCCGCCCTCGAAGTTGCCGTCGACGACGGATTGGATGGCGTTGTAAACGGCGTTGTCGACGCGCTTGACCATGCTCGCGAGGATAACGTCGGCGAATTTATCGTTGGAGAGCGACTGGTCGTCGTCAACGCCGAGCGCGAACCGCTCCTCGTCTTGGGCCGCCTGGAAGACGCCGATACCGGTTCGGCCGGCCGCGTGGAAGATGATATCCGCGTCGTTGTTCTGGTACATCGATCGGGCGGTCGACTGTCCCTGGCCCGTGTCGTTGAAGTCGCCGACGTACGAGGTGACGACCTCGGCGTCGTCGTTCGCGTACTCGACGCCGGCCCGGAAGCCGGCCTCGAACGACTGGATCAGCGGCGTTTCGGTGCCGCCGACGAAGCCGACGGTGCTGGCGTCGGGGTTCGTCTCGCCGGTACCGGCGGCGAACTCGCGATCGGTTAGCAGGCCGGCCAAGTGACCGACTTGGAACGAGCCCTCGGGCTCGCCGAAGGTGTAGCTCCGAACGTTGTCTTCCTCGACGACCTCGTCGACGATGATGAAGTTCTGGTCCGGATAGTCGGGGGCGTTCTCCCCGAGTGCGCCTGCCTGAGCGTAGCCGATACAGTTGATCAGATCGTAGTCGCCGGACTCGGCGAAGTCCCGCTGTGCGCTCTCGAACTGCCCTTCGTTGTCCGGCTCCGTTTTCTGGAACGAGAGGTCGAAGTCCTCGCGCGCCTCCTTGACTCCCTGCTGTGCCATGTCGTTGAACGAGTCGTCGCCGGTGCCGCCGGTCGCGTACACCATCCCGACCTGATACTCCGTGTCGCCGCCGTCGCCGAACCCACCGACGCAGCCGGCGATACCGGCGAGTCCGACTGCACTCGCACCTTCGAGAAACTGTCGTCGATTCTGTACCATGTGCCGGGATAGCGCAGGGACGTGGTATATACCCGTCGAAACTTCGGAATCTGACTGGTCGGGTGTCAACTATTCGCCTGCTATTCGTTCCATCGTTGTGATCTGTCGTCGATAACTGATGGACCCGGCTTACGCGGTTTCGGTGACTGCCGTCTCGATGACCGCCCGCGCCTCCGCGACGAGTTCGTCGACGGAATCGCTCTCCGCGTAGAGGCGCACGTAGGGTTCGGTGCCGCTGGGGCGGACGAGCAGCCACGAGGCGTCCGCGAACTCGAGGCGGACGCCGTAGTCCGTGTCGACGGTCGCGTCCGGGAACGCATCGGGCAGGTCGTTCTCGAGGGCGGCCATGACGTCGGGTTTGGCCGGGTCCGGGCACTCGACGCTGACCTTGCGGTAGGGGCGTTCGGTGACCGGCTCCCGGAGCGAGTCGGTGTCGCCGGCGTCGGCGACGAGCGCGGCCACGACCGCGGCGCTCGCGACGCCGTCGATCCAGCCGCCGAAGGCGGTGTGGATGTGTTTCCACGGCTCGGCGGCGAAGACGATTTCGGTGTCGTCGGACCCGCGGGAGCGCTCCCGGGCGATGCCCTCGTGAAGCGACCCCAGTCGGACGCGTTCGACCCGGCCGCCGGCCGCGCGGACCCGCTCGTCGATGCGTGCGGAGGCGTTAGGTGTGGTGACGACGACGGAGTCGGCCGCGTCGCTGTCCGCCGCGTAGTGGGCCGCGACGACGGCGAGGACGGTATCCTCGTGGATTACCTCGCCGTCGGGGCCGAGGACGACGAGCCGGTCGGCGTCGCCGTCGTGTGCCAGTCCGAGGTCGAAATTGCCGCTCGCGGCGTCACCGCTCGCCCCGTCCGAGGCGCGTGGGGCCTCGCTGCCCCCAGCGAGGAACTCGGTGAACTCCGAGAGCGTCTCCGGGGTCGGTTTGCTCTCCCGGCCGGGGAAGTGGCCGTCGACGGACGCGTTGATCGCGACGACATCGGCCCCGAGGCGCTCGAGGACCTGCGGCGTCGCGAGCGCGCCGACGCCGTTCCCGCAGTCGACGGCGACCCGAAGCCCCGCGAGGGGGTCGGCCGGAGCGTCGCCGTCTCGAGACCGAGCGCCGAATTGTTCGCGAACGTAGGTTTCGACGGCCGAGCGGTAGCGATCGAGGACCGCGAGCCGCTCGGACTCGCCCCACTCGTCCCAGCGGGCGAGCCGGGAGTCGTCGCTCGCGACGCGGTCGTCGATGATCCGTTCGGCGTCGCTGTCGTACTCGACGCCGTCGACGAAGAGTTTGATGCCGTTGTCCTCGGGCGGGTTGTGGCTCGCGGTGAGCATCACGCCGCGACGCCCCTGCGAGGCGAAGGCGAGTGCGGGCGTGGGCACCTGTCCGACGCGGCGGATGTCCGCACCGGCGCTCTCGAGGCCGGCTTCCATCGCCGCCGCGAGCGCCGGCCCCGTTACCCGGCCGTCGCGGCCGACGACGAACGTTTCGCCGGGCTCGCCGGCGGCTCGACCGACCGAAAGCGCCAGCGACGGCGATACCTCATCGACCGGACCGCGGATTCCCGCGGTTCCAAAGAGAGTCATGTGCGCCCGTTCCGCGAGCAGCTACTTAGCAACGTTGCAACGGCTTGATCGGCGGCAACGGGCCTCGAGCCGTCGAAACCGGCTATTCGGCCGGCAGGTCGTCGATCAGGACGACGGCCTCGCCGTCGATCACGGTCGCGTCGTCGTCCTCGTCGCGGACGACCGTCTCGAGTCGGTACTGGTCGTTGCCGAGGTCCTCGACGATCTCGACGCGGGCCGAGACCCGATCGCCGATGCCGACGGGGCCGCTGAACTCGAGGTCCTGCGAGAGGTAGATGGTGAGGCCGGGGAGCCGAGCGAGGGCGGCGCTGATGAGCCCGGAGACGAGCGTGCCGTGGACGATGCGTTCTCCGAAGCGGGTGTCGGCCGCGAAGTCCCCGTCGAGGTGGAGTCGGTTCGTGTCGCCGCTGACGGCGGCGAACGCCCGAACGTCCTCGTCGGTCAACGCCTTCTCGAAGGTGACGGTGTCGCCGACGCTGATGTGGTCGGGGTCGTCGACGGTCCGGTCGAACTGCCAGTCGAGATCGGCGTAGTCGACCGACGGGACCGACGGGGCGACCCTGTTCGTCTCCGGCTCGTCCTCGCCGTCGGTGGAGGGCACCATCGCGGAAACGGCCGCACGATTCGCCGCTGTCGCAGTTCGAAGAAACCCTCGCGTCATCGCCGACCACGCGTTCGTCATGGCCGTCAGGTTGTCTTCGCCGCGGTTCTGGTATGGCATCTACGGGCGGCTAAGAGTGGGGTGTATATCACTTCTTTGGCTGTCACAACGCGGTTTTACCGCTCTGAAATACCGGTAAAATCCGGTTGGAACGCCGCTCTCTGGCACAGGTAGCCCGAAATCGTGACTCCCTCGAGTCATCCCTAGCCAGTCGTGACGGTCACCAGAACCATCAATCAGTGCACCGATCCGTGCTATACCATTCTCTGCCATCTAATGGTATCTAGTGGAAAGTCTTATCATGTCTGCGATCCAATGATCTATCGATGACGGACGACTCCGACCGATCGCCCTGGTTCCCGCCCGCGATGTTTACCGAGCAGATGCAGGAAGCGGGCGAGCAGGTCGCCGAATCCCAGCAGGAGATGATGAAACAGTTGCTACAGGCCACGTCGGCGAACCCGCTCGAGAATACGTCGGCCTTCGGGCCGATGAACATGGGTACGGCGACGTTCAAGGCCCGCGTCCAGAGCGGCGGTCGGATCAGCATTCCCGGCCCCGAACGGGAGGCCCTCGACATCGAAGAGGGCGATATCGTCCAGACGATCGTCGTCCCCGTCAAACGCGACCGAGAGGAGTAATCACGACCATGACCCAGAACCCATTCACCGCAGTCTTCGACGCACAGCGCACCGCACTCGAACAGAGCCAGTCCCTGACCCACGACGCCCTCGAGGCCCAGCAGACCTCGATCAGCGCCTTCGCCGATGCGATCGAGACCTCGAGTTCGCTCGCCGAATCCAACGCCGAGCTGACCAAGGGCGCGATCCACGCCTACTTCGACGCCCTGGAGGCCTCGCTGCCCGAGGAGGCCGCCGACTTCGGCGAGCTCCGCGAACTCGTCGACGAGAGCTTCGAGTCGGCCACCGAGGCCCAGTCCCAGTCGGTCGACGCCTCCCTCGAGGCCCTCGAGGAGTCCGAAGTCGCCTACGAGGAGTTCGCGGCGAGCTACTCCGAGGTCGTCGACACCTCCTTCGACGCGGCACTGGAAGCCCACGAACAGGTCGAGGCGAACGTCGGTGCCGTCGCCGAAAACGTCGAAGAGGCCGCCGACGAGTTCGACGTCTCGGCGTAACCCGGGGAACCGCTTTTCACAGTACGTAATCAATTTTCACCCATGTCCGACTCACAACCCCCCATGCAGGACTGGAACGCGTTCGCCGAACAGTGGAACGAGCAATTCCTCGAGGCGCTCGAGGACAACATGGAGGCGCAGGCGGAGTTCGTCGAGAGTTGGTCGGAGACGGTCGGCGAGGTCAGCGAGGACAACGAACTCTCCGACGGCGTCGAGGGCTACGCGAAGGCCTACGAGACGTGGATGACCGCCTCCCAGCAGATGGTCGACCGGATGAACGACCAACTGGAGGGCGAGGACGTCGACATCGAGGAGTTCCGCGACATCTGGCTCAACACGGCAAACGACGCGTTCAAGGATGTCATGTCGACGACCGCCTTCGCCAAGATGACTGGCGAGACGGTCGGCGACGTGCTCGAACTCCAGCAACAGGCCGACGAGGCGGCCCAGGAGACGCTCCGAACGCTCGGGTTCGCGACCGAGGAGGACGTGGTCGAGATCGGTGACCGCCTCGTCGAACTCGAGCGCCGCCAGCACGCCGTCGAGGAGAAACTCGACCGCGTCCTCGAGCACCTCGAAACCGAGCAATGAACAACCCCTTCGCAACCGCGCTGAACATGCAACGGCAGGCCTGGGAGGCGACCGCCGACCTGGCCGAGAAGACGCAGGTCGCCCCCGAGCGCACCGAAACCGTCGAGAACATCGAGGTCGGGCAGACGCCGAGCGAGGTCGTCTACGAGGAGAACAAACTCCGGCTCCTCCACTACGAACCGATGACCGAGGAGCAACACGACATCCCCATCCTCGTCGTCTACGCGCTGATCAACAAGCCGTACATCCTCGATCTCCAGCCCGACCGCTCGGTCGTCCAGACGCTGCTCGAGGCCGGCTTCGACGTCTACCTGATCGACTGGGGCGAGCCGTCCAAACTCGACCGCTCGCTCTCGCTCGACGACTACGTCAACCGGTACGTCGACAACTGCGTCGACGTGGTCCGCGAGCGCTCCGGGCAGGATTCGATCAACATCCTCGGCTACTGCATGGGCGGGACGAAGTCGGCCATGTACGCCTCGCTGTACCCCGAGAAGGTCGAGAACCTCGCGCTGATGGCCTCGGGGCTGTGCTTCGCCGGCGACGGCGGCGTCCTCGAGCTCTGGGGTGCCGAGGACTATTACGACCCCGAAACCGTCACCGAGACCTTCGACAACGTCCCCGCCGGGTTCTTAGACGTCGGATTCGCGCTGATGGACCCCGTCGCGAACAACGTGACGAAGTACGTCCGGTTCTACGACAACATGGAGGACGAGGACTTCGTCGAGAACTTCGCGCGCATGGAGCGCTGGCTCGACGAGGGGATCGACATGGCCGGCGAGGCCTACGAGGAGTTCATCCGCGACATCTACCAGGACAACAAGCTCTACGAGAACGAGCTTCGACTGGGCGGGGAACACGTCGACATCACGACCATCGACATGCCCGTCCTCCAGATCGTCGCCGAGTACGACCACCTCATTCCTCCGGAGGCCTCCAAACCGTTCAACGACGCGATCGCCTCGACTGACACCGAGGTCCTCGAGTTCCCGACGGGCCACATCGGGATGTCCGTCTCCTCGCGGAGCCACGAGGAACTCTGGCCGCAGGTCTGTGACTGGTTCGAGGAGCGGTCGAACGGCACCGATGTCGAATCGGAACCGGAGACGCCCGAGCCCACGGACGCGGACGCCGCTCTCGCCGAGGACGTCGAAGGCGACGAATCCGGTGCCGAGGATCTCGCGGACGGCGGAGCGAGCGTCGAGACCGGGTCGGATGCCGAGACGGATCTCGACGCCGAGACGAGCGACCGTCACGGCGAGGATCGTTCCGCGGACGAAATCGTCGAACGCGGCGACGACGACGTGCAGACGGAACCCGCGGAACCCGGCGAGATGACCGTCGACGAGGACGTCGTCGAGGAAGTCGCGGGCGAGGAAGCCGCGTCCGAAATCGAGGCCGAAACCGACGATCTCACCGATCTGACCGGCGTTGGCGGGGCGTACGCCGACGACCTCACGGCGGCCGGGATCGAGACGTTCGACCAACTCGCCGCGGCCGACGTGGCCGAACTCGCCGCCGAGACGGGGATCTCGCCGAGCCGGCTCGAGGACTGGATCGAACAGGCTCGAGAACTGTAGCGCGGTCTCCTTCCCGTCGAGGGCGGTCAGTCGGGTTGTTCTCTCCGATAGCCGGCCGGCAACTAACGGGTCGTTATTTATCACCGGTCGTCGAATGTGTGACTCATGTCCATGGATGGTCGCACCTGCGTAATCACGGGGTCGGCGAAAGGGATCGGTCGCGGAATCGCCGAATACCTCGGCGAAGAGGGGGCGAACGTCGTCGTCAACTACCGCTCGTCGGAGGGCGACGCCTACGAGGCCGTCGACGCCATCGAGTCGGCGGGCGGCTCCGCCGTCGCGGCCCAAGCCGACGTATCCACCCGCGAAGAGGTCGAACATATGCGCGAGGTCTGCCACAAGGCCTTCGGCCAGTGTGACGTACTGGTGAACAACGCCGGCATCACTGCTGACAAGCAGTTCACCGAGATGTCCCGCGAGGAGTGGGACCGCGTAATGGACGTCAACCTCGGCGGCATGTTCAACTGCACGCAACTGTTCTACGACGACATCTGGAACGCCGACGAGGGCCGACTGATCAACATCTCGAGCGTCGTCGGGAAACAGGGCAACTTCGGACAGGCAAACTACGCGGCCGCCAAAAGCGGGATGTTCGGCTTCACGCGGACGATCGCGCTCGAACTCGCTAAGGGCGGCTCGACTGCTAACTGCGTCGCGCCCGGGTTCACCCGGACGGACATGCTCGAGAGCGTCCCCGACGCGGTGCTCGAGCGGATCGTTTCGGGCATCCCGCTCGAGCGGTTAGCGGAGGTCGAGGACGTCGCCGCGGTGGTTCGGTTCCTCGCGAGCGAGGATTCGTCGTACGTGACCGGCGAAGTGATCGACGTCAACGGCGGGATGGACCTGTAGTCGGGTCCCGTTCTCAGTTCTATCGATCGGGGTCTTCGTCGTCGGCAGTTTCCGCCGGTTCGTTCGCAGGCTCGTCCGACTCGTTCTTTCCGGTTCTCCGGTGGGATTCAGGCGACTCTGGCGGCTCTGGCGGCTCGAGTACCGCCGCGAGCAGCGAGACTGGCCGGCTCTCGCGGAGATCCGCGAGCGACCGCGTCGATCGGAGCGCGACCGCCGAGAGCGCCGCGGCGACGAGATGGCCGGCGAACAGCGCGATCGAGAGCGCACCCAACAGGGTGAGCGCGAGCAACGAAACTGGTACGCAGGCGAGACCGACCGCGCCGGCGGTTCGAATCGGCTGTGCCCGAACCGCCGCGGCGGCTCGCGACACAGCGGGTTCGGTCCGCGAATTCGCGTAGCCGTCCGCGAGCCGGTCGCCCGTCCACTCGAGGACTCGAATGATCGGGCCGACCGTGTAGGTCTCTCGGAGATCGATCACGATCACGTCCGGGTCGGGCTCGGCCGTGAGCCACCGATAGCAGTACGAGGCACGGACCCACTGGGAGATCGTCTCGCCGAGGCGGCGCAGGCCGCTGGCCTCGACTGCGGCGGCGGCCCGCTCGGGGAGCGACTCGAGGAATCGAACGACCCGCGACCGCTCGAGTGCGCGATCCAGCATGATCAGTCGGTCTCGTCGATCGGTTCCGACGGCCCGCGGCGGAGCAGGTCGCCGCTGATGTCGTAGCGCTCCGTCCGGAGGGTGAGCCGGGAGCCGGTCTCGAGCGACCGACCGCCGAACGTCTGCGTGCCGGCCCGGTCGAACGTCACGAGATCCGCCTCGAGGTCGACGGCGATCGCCGACGAATTGTCCAGCTCGGTCGTCGTAACGTCGGTGACGGTCGCGACGGTTCGTCCCGCGAACCGGTACTCGTCGCCCGACTCGATCGCGTCGGCCGTCGTCGCAGACACGTTCGACTCGAGTCGAACGGTCGTCCGTGCGGTGCGCAGCGTCGTGCCGTCCTCCTCGAGTCGCTGGACGGTTCCCTCGAGTTCGTAATCAGCAGTGTCGATCGCCACGTCCGAACCGATTCGAACCGAACTGTTGTCGAACTGGAACGCCGTTTCGTCGGCGTCGGTCGGCGGATACTCACCGTCGATTTCGGCGCGGACGACCACGTGTCCGTCGTCGCCGCCGTTCGTCGGAGAGACGTATACGTCGGTGAGCGTGAGGTTGTGACCCTCGGTAGCGACGGCCACCTGATCGCCCTCCGCAACGGTCTCCGCGACGTAATCGGGCTGGGTGCCGAGATCGATCGTGGCGTAGCGCGTCGCCTGTTGGCTCGTATTGTTCTCGTCTCCCGTCTCGGGGCCGCCAGTTCCGTTTCCGTCGTTGAGGGCACCGACGACGGCGACGCCAGCGACCAGAACGGCGACGACGAGACAGACCGCGAGCGCGTCGATAACGTTGACGACGCCGAAGAGGTTTCCCTCGTCGTCGATCAGCGGCATGAAGTCCTCCGGATGTTCATGCGGGAGAAAGCCGGTTGCGGGACCATAGGCATTGTTATGTCGATGCTCTCGACGAGAGCGGTCGCCGGGCAGCCTACTGCGGTCGAATTGCGAACCTGTCGAGTGCGAACGCGATCACCGCGACCGAGACGGCGACCGCGAGGACCGCCGGATCCGAGGACACGTACAGACTCGGCGTCGGATGGCGCGCCCACGTGAACGGGTACAACCACGCGCCAGCAGCCCCGTCGGCGTAGGCCTTGACCCCGTCGATCACAAGGTGAGAGAGCACGCCCGCGAGGAGGGCGGCGAACGCCCGTCGGTGCCGGTCGGCGACGACCATCGCGCCGATGCCCGCGAGGACGATACCGCCGCCGAGCGTCGACAGTGCGCCGAAGTCGAAGGGGGTGCCGAGGGCCGCCTCGAGCGTTCCGTTCGCGACGAGCAGCGTGATCCGATTGAGATCCGGCAGGACCGCCCCAACCATCACGACGGCGATCCAGCGGTCCGGGATCGGGCGATACCAGCTCGCAATCGTACAGCCCGCGTACGCGAGCAGGACATGTGAAAGGAGATCAGCCACGGCGGTGTCCCTCCCTGGGTTCGGCGTCACGCTCGGGGTCGGCGGCTCTCGGTTCGAACGCGAGTTCCCGAACATCGATCCGCCAATGCCGGAGGAAGTGCCCCGCCGCGAGTAGCAGGCCAACGACCGACGCCCCGAGTTTGAACGCGGTCGCCGACGGATCACGGTTCACGACTACCGTTCGATCCGCGTGCATCGTCGACGCCGACTCGAGGACGCCGTACACCTGTACGACGCCACCCGGTTCCACTCGCTGTTCGACGCCGGTGACTGTGAGTTCGGCCGCAACTGCATCGCTGTCGTCCGTGACGTGGATCGTAATCGTTTCGGCGTCGGCATCGACGGCTCGAACCTCGCCGAACAGGAGCACGCGGTCGCCGACGAAGGCGTCGGCTCCCCGGTCCTGAATCTGATCACCGGTCGGGTGGGGCCAGTTCTCGTCGTACGCCGCGCCGTAGTGGACACAGAGCCCACCGAGGACGACGAGCAGTGTGGCGACGACGGCGAGCCTGATCGCGGGACGCATTCGGTGCCCGCGACGATGGACGGCGCGTCCTTGATCGTATCGGTACTCGAGCGAGTGTCGGTGCTCGAGTCGTGTTTGGGACTGGGTTTCAGGACTCGTTACTCGAGCGGTTCGGACCGAGGTGAGGCCTGTGCTCAAGGCTGGAGAGCACGAGTGCGGTCCCTGCTCCGACAGTGTTACTCGCGATATCGGCCATCGACGCGACTCGAGCGGGACGGAACAGCTGTCCCGCTTCCATCAGCGCGCCGTAGATGATCGTGACGCAGAACAGCAGGAGAATTGTGCGGGCACTGGTTGTCTCTCCGTCCGGAAAGGCGTACTCGAGGCTTAGTGCCAATGCTGCGTACGCGAGTCCGTGGCGCAGGTCAAACCAGTCGAGTTCGGGGATGATAATAATCGCTGCCCGCGCGCTATCGGTGGGACCGGTCAGTAACGCCTCGAGGGGCACCGTGATCGACGGCGGCGATGTGACGACCGACCAGTAACAGATGAGCCCCGCGACGAGGATGGCTGGGACCCATCGAACGGACGGCCCCGGAAACGGGAGACGGACGGGCATCGTCAGCGCGTTGTCCGTCGGCCGGCATAGTAAGGCGGCGGCTGCTACTCGTCAGGAGCGGACTACTTCGGATGGTGGTCATCGAGTACTTTCGGATTCGAGTCCCCAGACTGGTAATCTCACAGACAACTTCTACGAGCGCGGGACTATCTATGTTGGCCGTAAGTCGATGTAGAACCTTGCCGTTGCAGCGTTACCTATCAACTGTCCTGTAGGTTCAGACATAAACTGGTGCTTCGTAATGTCACTGGTCTCGAAACCACACTGCGATTTCCTGTTGGAACTGATCGATCCACTCGAGATCACCCTGTAGAACATCATATACAAGGTCGTGATCGACATTACCGTATCGATGTGCGAGATGGTTCCGAAAGCCAACGGCCTCCGCGAGCTTCGCGCCCGTCTCAGCGGAGACGATATCGGCCGCAACAAGCGCTTCGATTTCTTCGCGTGATGTCTCGGCGGTCTCGAGATTTCCAGCCGCTCGGATATGGCTCGCTAGATCGATACAGGACTGGATCGCGTTCATCAATGAACGTTCAACAGCACGTTGGAGGACGATATTGTCGAGATACTCCTCTCTGGCAACCTCACGCATCTCCTTACATTCGTTCGTATACTGGTTGATCAACTCGAGTCGATCCACGACGATCGCTTCATCGACCATTAGACGTTCCCTTCGGCGAGGCGATCAATGAATTCGCGTCGCCGCCGTTCACGCTGTTCGCTCGACTCATTGGTCTGCTGTGCGAGCTGTCGCTCGTCTGCCGCTTTCGTCGCGGGATCGCCGTACACGAGGAACCCATCTTGAAGCGCGTTCTGTGCGACGGTGTCGGGAAGCGCCTCGAAATCACTCACGTCCACGAAGGGAGCGGTATACGACTGGAGCGCGCTGTCAATTCGATTCCGCTGCCGAAACCGCTCGCGTCGCGAACACTCATCGACGAATCGTACGCAAACGTCGAGATCGGATGTCGGCGATCCCGATCCGGTGACAAACGATCCGAACAGGACGGCATAGCAAACGTCGGCGTCATCGAATACCGATCGAAACCCCTCGAGATCGATATCGACGGCGAGATCCCCATCCGAAACGCGAGCATTGTCCCGCATGATTCCATCTATGGGATGAACCATCTTATACCATCTGCCACAGTACTCCGCCGTTTTGCCATCGTCGAAAGCGAGTCATCGGTTTCACAGACGAAAGGACGAGGGGCATCGTATTCGAACGGGATTGAGCGGCAGTCAGCATCTTACCTCGGTCGTTACAGACCGGCCCTGTCCGAAATTCGCCTCCCTCGAGCGCGATGATTCGAACAACGATGTCGCGGCCGCGATCCTCGTATGAACCGGTTACAATCACGCGGTTTGTCGTGCCCGTACGAGAAGGTACGGACGTGGAATCTGTGTCGTTCATCACAAACCGGGAGGTGACACAGCGACAGGCGCATCGAATCGGCAAAACGTATGAGAGTCGGTGGGGAATCGAGACCTCGTATCGACAGATCGGAGACTTCCTCTCGAGAACGTCGTCGACGTTCTCGGTGCGGTTGTTCTACTGTGGCGGGGCAACGATCGACCATTGACCTCCTCCCACCCCTAAGGGGTGGGCTTTCGCTTCGCTACCGCTGTAAGGAACCGGCTGATCGCAGACAGCGACGCTTGCACAGTCTAACAGTCAGAAACGCTGGAGAGCGCTCTGAGTACGGCATTCCGGGCCCTGTGCTCGGAGGCCAGTGGATGATCCAGTAGCGAGACCGGAAGCGTTCATCCGTCGAGACGTTCGTGGCTGATCGCGTCGCTCCCCTTGAATACGATCACGACCGCAACCGGATCACGGTCGCGCTCGCTCGCCTCGTCGAGGTCCACCGTCGTGGCATCGCCCTTCGAAACCGTTTCGTAGTCGTCCCAGCCCTGCGGTTCGTGCATCGTCGGCTCGACGACGACCCCGAGATCATCGGCGGCGATCTCATCACCGCCCGTGTGTTCGATGGTCACGCTCCCATCGTCGGAATCGTATTCGACATCGAACTCGGCGTCCGGGACGACGACGTGCTCGGTAACCGCCCGCGGCTCATCGGGAACGGTCCACTCGACCGTGATCTCGGTACCGGCCTGGTACTCCCCGAGTTCGATCTCTTCACCGCCGGTCAGCGTCTCGTACTCGTCGGCCGGCTGTACGCCGGCCGGTTCGCCGTCGACGAGGAACCGGAAGGCATCGGCGTCGCGGTTCGTCTCCTCACGGTAGACGGCGACGAGTTCCCCGTCACGTTCCTCGATTCTAAACGCCAACCGTGGCTCCGGCGTGAAGTGGAACAGCGACCGGTGGGAGACGTAGCCGTCCCCCTCCTGGACCAGCATAACCGAGATTCGATCGTCGATCGCGACGTCTTCGATCACCACGCTATCGCCCTCAGTGAGGGTGTCGTACTGCTCGGCGAACAGGCGATCCCCGTCGCCCGATCGCGGTCCGTCACCAGCGTGCTCGACCGACAGCGCCGACGGATCGGCGGGCTGTGTACCCGTATAGACGAGTTCGATCGTCTCCGTCTCGGGTTCGTAAACCGCGTCGAGCGCGTCCCGACCAACGGTGATGCGGCCGAGATCGTATTCGGTGTCGTCGGGCCCCTCCCAGACGAGTTCGACCGATTCGAACGGGGCACCAGCAACGCGTACGTCATCACCGGGTGAGAACGTCTCGTACTCGTCGGCCGGCTGTGTCGCCGCCGGTTCGTCGTTGATCCGCAGTTCGAGGGCATCGGCGGCGATCTCGTCGCCCTCTCGGAACTCGCCGACGACCGTTCCCTCGGCATCGTCGTACGTGAAATCGACGCGACCGTGCGGGCGAAGGACCTGCTCCTCGATGACGACGGGATCGTCCGGATCGGGCTCGAGCCACTCGACGGTCACGGTGGTTCCGTGTGAAACCTCGCCGAGTTCGAGTTCGCTGTTCGCCGACAGGGTATCGGTTACGTCCGCGAACTGCGTTTCGGCGGGTTCGTCGCCGATCAGCACGCGGAATTCGTCCGCATCGTGTTCCCGATCACCTACGTACCGTGCGACGAGGGTCCCCTCGCGGCGATCGAGGTAGATACGCGGCGGTCGAACGCGAATCTGTGCCAGCGACCGCTGTCCGCGGTTCGGATTGGCCGGTGCCGTCGGCTCGAGCGAGACACGGTCGCCGAGTGTCACGTCTTCGACCGTGATGGTTTCGCCCTGTCCGAGCGATCCCGACACGCTCTCGAGATCTTCGAGCGTCGTTCGGTCGGTCCTCGTCGGTCCGTTGTTTCGGTCCTGGCCGCCGTCGCGCTGCCGGTGAACGATCTCGAGACGGCCCGGATCCGCATCGAGTTCGCCGGCGTACGTGATCTCCACCGAGTCCGTCTCGGGATCGTGGCTCGCCTCGAACGATTCCGAGCCGACGAGCGTCGTGGCGTAATAGTAGTAGACGTCCTCGCCCTCGTCGAACCAGCGCAGCCCGACATTTGCGACCGGCCCTGTCTCGAGTTCGAAGGAATCTCCCTCGGTAAACGTGTCGTACTCATCGGCGAGCTGTCGATCCGCGAGTTCGCCGTCGATCCATACCTCGAGGTCTGCGGCGTCGATTGCTTCGCCACTGCTGTGTTCGAACGTCACCCGTCCCTCGTCGGCGCTCGACTTCGCCCGAACGCGGGCGTCGGGCGCTGCGTCACGGTCGCGTTCGGGTGGCAGGTCGACGACCGCCTCGACGTGGGCGAACGTTCCGTCCCGCTCGATCGTTGTCTCGACGAACTCGCCCTGTTCGATGCGCTCGAGTTGCTCGAGGATCCAGTCGTCGTCGACGTCAGCATCCGACGCGAGTTCCAAGACGTACTCGGACTCGACCGTCCCGGTCCCCGACCGCTCCGCCGGCGACTCTTCGAAGCCAGCGCCGAACGATTCGACCCTGTCGTCGAACTCGAGATAGTCGATCGCCTCGAGGTCAGGGAAGAACACGACGAACTCCGCGGACTCGAGCCGTTCGAAGACGGACGTGGTTGCGTCGGGACTGACGAGGACCGTCTCAGTCTCTCCGGTGGCGGCATCGACCGCCGTTCCGGCAATGTCCGTCGGATCCGTTTCGGTCGCCGAGACGGCGATCAGTCGGTCATCTGCAGCGGCGAAAGCCTCGCCATCACTCACCTCGGCGATTCGCCAGTCACCTCGTTCCTCAGTGTTGGCGGCGTCCGTACTCGGGCGGTCGAACGAACCGGTCGCGGCGCTGAGTTGGAGATTACCGTTCTCCGTGTCGACCGAGACGATATCCGATACCGCTTCCGGGTCTATCTCGCCGTCGACCTCCGCTACCCCCTCCAGGATCTGCCGCGTCTGATAGTCGACGGCCTCCGCGTCTCGTCCGTCGACGTGGGAGTACTGCAGTCGGAGGTAGTTCGCGTCGAGGGCCGCATCCGCGGGGAGCAATTCGAGGACGGTCTCAAGGTCGCCGTCGGCCGACGACATCGCTTGGCCGTCGTCAGTTTGGTTCGTCGCCGCGCCGGCTGAACCGGAGAGGGCAACGGTCGCGACGATACCGCTTCCGACGATGACTTCGCGTCTTCGCATAGCTGGACCTTTCGAACGAATCACAGTTAAATGGATGGGATATTGAAATGTGTCTTTCGGTGGATTGTTTGGAACGTATACAAAATCCGTACTCGTCACGGAATCGGCTCGAGCCGTCACAGGTCGACTCGAGGTCTCCTCGGGAGGGCAGCAGACAATCGAGGTCTGAGGCCACCGATTGAGATCGCGGAGGTAATTAGAGAGGATGTGCGGTTATGACGAGCGGACGAGTGGGTCGTACCACTCGCGGTTGTCGCGATACCAGTCAATGAACTTCGAGACACCTTCTCTGATATCGACAGTGGGCTCGTAGCCGAGTACGTCGTTGGCTTTCGAGATGTCGGCGTGCGTGTGTTCGGCGTCGCCCTCGCGGGCCTCGTCGAACTCGAGCTCGAGGCTCGGATCGATCGCGTCGCGGATGACTTCCGCGAGTGTGAGAATGTCGATGTTGTCCGTCGAGCCGACGTTCATGATTTCACCGTCGGCGCTGTCGTCCGTGAGAAGTTGTTCGTTGACCCGGACGATATCTTCGATGTAGGTAAAATCGCGGGTCTGGTTTCCGTCGCCGTAGATCACCGGCGGCTCGCCGTGCAGACACCGAGAGAGCAGGCTCTCTCGAGCCTTCGTTCGCTACGCTCACGAAGACACCAGGAGACGAAGTTCGTCATCGCCATGTTCGGGCGCATCCGCGGGCCGTAGACAGTGAAGTAGCGGAGTGCGACGGTGGGCAGGCCATAAATCTCGTTGTAGACCCGCGCATACTGCTCGCTCGCGAGTTTCGAGACGCCGTAGGGCGAGACCGGATTCGTCGGGTGGGCCTCGTCGTAGGGCAGGTACTCCGGCTTGCCGTACACCGACGAGGAGGAGGCGAGGATGACCCGCTCGAGGTCAGTGTGTCGGGTCGCCGAGGCCAACTGCTATGTTAGGTGACCACATAGACACTCGTAGTTCCGCTGGAGCCATGCGCGACTACGACGATCTCTTCGACGAGACCGCGCCCACGGAGAGCGTCTTCGCCGACAAGCGAGCACTGGATCCGCTGGCCGCCCCCACGGAGGTCCACGCCCGTGAGGGCCAGGAGCGCGCCCTCGCGACCATACTCAACGGTATCCACGACGGCTACCTGCCGCCGACCGTCTCGGTCTACGGCCCGCCGGGCACCGGGAAGACGCTGACGACACGGCGGGTCTGTCGGGAGTTCTCCGCCCGCCACGACAGCGTGGCCGTCGAGTACGTCAACCTGAAGGAGTGTCGGACGCTGTTTAGCGCGGCCAACGAGATCCTGTATGAGCTTACGGGCGAACGAAAGGGTGCCTACGAGGGGTTGGACGGCGTCTTTACGGAGATTTGGGCGGCCCTTGTCGAGTATCCCGAGTGGACGGTGCTCATCCTCGACGAGATCGACCACGTCCGGCACGACACCAACTACGATCCCAGCGAGTTCTTCTATCGGTTGCTCCGCGGCGAGGGGAAACTCGCCCGCGGGATTGCGCTATCGGTCTGGCTGGTGAGCAACGAGTTACTCGAGGTCGATCTCCGCCTGGATAGTCGCGTCGAAAGCGCGATGAGCGACGAGGCCGTGTTCTTCCCGCCGTACGGAGTCGCTGGCCTCGAGGCGCTGCTGGCGCCGCGCCTCGCACGAGCGTTTCACGAGGGCGCCCTACCGGACGCGGTCGTCGAGTACGGCGTGCAGGAGGCCGCCCGGCGGTGGGGCGACGCCCGGAAGGCGCTGACGCTGTTTCGGCAGGCCGGCGAGACCGCGACCGAGCGCGGGCTCACCCAGGTGACCTCTGACTGTCTCGACGCCAACCTGGAGGCGACCGAACGCGAGGCGACGATCGCGAAACTGCTCGAACTTCCGTTCAATCACTTTCTGGTTCTGACCGGGATTACCGGACAGACGGAGAGAACTGAGCGCAACCAGCCCGTGACGACGAGCGAGATTCGAACACTCCTCGATGATGACGCGTATCCTGAGGAGTTCGATCTCGGCGAGCGTGCGATCCGCGACGTGGTCACCGATCTCGAGACGATGGGGCTCGTTGAGACCTGGATCGACGCACGGGGTCGCGACGGTCGCGTGAAACAGATCACGACAACGTTCGAGCCGGCGTGGGTCTCCGAGGCGATCGATCCGTACACGACAGAGTCGGACTACCTGGCGGTCAGAAACGAGCGCTGACCGTCGGTGCCAGTGCCATCGTCCCAGTGCAATACCTATGGGCCTCCAACCCGTATGGTACCGTGCCCCACCCCATCTGATCAATCATGCCATCATCAGAACGCGCTCGGCGCAGACAGCTCTGGGAACGCTACGTGCTGCGAGGGGAACGCCGCGAGGCGGTTGTCCCGGAGATTGCAGCCGAATTCGACGTGGAAGAGGCGACGGTCACCGAGGATATCGCCTTGATTTCCGAGTGGTTGCCACGCCTCGACGAGTTCCGCGATATTCATGGGATTACCCTTCTCCGGGAGCTCCGCGCGAACCGCCAACAACTTCATCAACTCGCGGACCGCGCCCGCGACGACGATGATCTGACGCAGGAACGGAAGATTCGGGAGGAGATCAACCGGTCGATCAACTTCGAGCGGCAACTGCACGAGGGAGATCTCAAGACAGAACTCTCGGCCAGTGACAAGACGGTGGATGAACTCGCAGATTCGCTCTGACTTCTCGCTCAGCCAATCGCTGGAACCGGTACGCCGGCGACGAGTTCGGCGCCATCTGGCTGGACGAGCCCAGCCGCGATGCGGTCGATCTCCACGACCTGCTGGAGATGCTCGGCAGTCGGTTCCGCGGCGTTGTGGGCCCGAGAGTCCAGTGTTGGACGCTAACTGGCAACGGCTACAACGACGCCTGGGCGATCCTCGGCCAGCGCCAGGGTACGGGCGACCCGATCGGCCTCGACCTCGAGGTAGTACGCGCCTCGACGCTCGACAACCCGTATCTCGACGCCGGCACGCGCGGGCGCTCCGCGCGCCAGTTCGGCGGCACCGACCGCGAGGTCCAGGCGCTGCGGGGCGGCGTCGTCGCTGCCCAGGGGTAGGTCTACGACGGGTTCAGCCGTGACACTCCTCATCCTCCACGCTGCGGCCCGCGAGCGCGTCGCCGACAGCTGGCGGGATCCGGCGCTGCTCATGGCGGGCCGATCCCCGTGTCAGTCTCGAGCTCAGCAAGCCGGTGTTCGAACAGTTCATCATCCGGATGCGTTCTCCGAGTCGGAACGCCACCTCGAGGACGTTCGGGTCTGGCTCGACGACACCGCGAAGCCAGGGGGACGATCGACGACGAGCACGACCCCGCCCGGATCGCTACGCTCAACCGTGCCAGCGACGGCGGCGAGGTCGTGACGAAGACCTCGACGAGGGGCTCGTGGCGGTGCGCACCCGCCTCGAGGCCGATGGCAACCTAGACGTGGGCTCCCGCGAGAAGGTAATCATGACGATGGGTGGGGTTCCCGGTGGCACCTACCTCTCGTCGTCCACGGGGGAAAGGCGGCGCGCGGGCGAGCCACCCCGTAGTGAGACAGTCAGTACCGAGACAACGCAATCAGAACAGTCCGCAGTTGGGCTCCTGATCTCGGAGCGGTGTCAAACCCTGATCCGGGAGTTCCTCGGCTACAAGGCCGACCACGTTGACACGGCGGTCGCAGAGGATCACTGCTCGACGCACTGCGCTACGCCTGTAT
This sequence comes from Natrinema versiforme, assembly GCF_005576615.1. Classification (NCBI taxonomy): domain Archaea; kingdom Methanobacteriati; phylum Methanobacteriota; class Halobacteria; order Halobacteriales; family Natrialbaceae; genus Natrinema; species Natrinema versiforme. The sequence continues at coordinate 1,335,279 of NZ_CP040330.1, read as the reverse complement.
GGGTGTCGCCGGTCGGTAGACGCGTCACTACCGGGCGCGATGGAGGCTGTCGATCACTCGCAGTATGAGTCATGCGGTGTGTTGTTGGCCGCGCCGCCTTCCTCCGCCGGCGCCGGCGAGAACTGCAGCATGGTCTGCCGAGCGCACACCCATCCGGGTGTGGCGCGCGGTGCGGCCCGCAGCCCCTGCCGACCCGTAGTGGCCACAGTCTCAGGCTTCGCGGGGGTCCTCGACGAATTCGTAGAGACCTCCTTTATTCAATCGGCGAATCCAGCCTGCATTAGTGAGGTTTCGGAGGGCATATTCGACCTGCCCCTTTTCTAGATCCGTTTGATCGCGAAAAAATTGTGGGTTTGCGCGTCCCCATGGATCATCGGATTCCCTCCCTTCTTTGAACAATCCGATAATAACCTCCTCTCGCTCGTTCGGTTCATAGCTCTGGTTAACCATTAGTGATGTATCTTGTCTCGCAGAACATAATACTGCACTCTATACTGAACGATCTGTTTAGCAATCATCTAAGCACTTTGCTAAGCAAAATATAAGGCGCTGGCCGAAATAGAACCACATGAGAAGTGCGGGTCGTCACAGAAAGACTGTGGCTCGGTGCTGGCACACCGAACCGTGCTTCTCAGAGGCTCGAGAAGCAATGATAACTACGGATTCCATCACTGAAAGCGATCCGGTTGACGAATTGTGCGATCACGACTGGTGTGACCGTCCGACTGGGGATCGACTCTCCTGTTTCGCGTGCTTCGACGCGGCGCGCCACCCGGAGGGGAGAACCGATGCCCAGTGACGACGCCTGTCGGCACCGGTCGCCGAACGACTGTGCCCCCGACGACGAGACCACGGTCATCGCAACCCCAGAAGCGGTGTTAGCTGGCCATCCCGTTGGACCGTACGCCAATGGCGCCGTCTTCATCAGCTGTGGTGAGGCGCTACACGAGACCGACATCGTGTTCGCGTATGCGTATCGATGTGCCGAGACAACGGACTGGATCGTTTCAAGACTGTATTGCCACGGGTGCGTACCTGAGAGAGTCCGGTCACCGACGCTCGGTGTGACGGAGGTGCTTGTCGGGGGTCGCCTCGGGACGATCACACTGTCGACGGCGCGCAGCCATCGATTGTGTCTGACCGAATTGGCGGTCCGGGCGTTCAGCCCACCGACTGAAGGGTGTCCACCATGAGATCGCCTCGCTTGGGTGTAGTTCGCCGCTCACCGGTGATGGTCCACCGCTTGATACATGGCGAGTAATTACCTTACTCGAACGGCAATCACGCGGCTCCGCGTCTCACCAACAGACGCGAGGCTGCTTGAGAAGACCAGTCGAGCATGGCGCGAGGGCTGTCAACTTGCAGCTGATATCGGCTGGCGGAACGACATATGCGGGAAGCGTCGACTCCAATCGCTCGCGTACGACCGCATCCGTGAGGATACTGGCTTGGGGAGTATGCATGCCACCCTCGCGATCCACCACGCTGCGGATGCGCTCTCCGCCGTTGCAACTCTGGAAGAACACGACCAATCGGTATCGAAACCGGAGTTCACGTCGCCCACTATCAGGTACGAGCCGAAGACCCTCTCGCTATTCGACGATCAGACAGTATCTCTGACCACGGTCGAGCAACGCGTTCGGTGTGAGTTGGTGCTTCCCAGCGACGATGAGGGGTATCAGTGGCAGTTCATCGAGGCCGATGCATGGGAAATCGGCGCATCGACGCTCGTCACGCGTAACGATTCGTACTTTCTCCATCTCGGTTTTCGACGGCCGCGGCCGTCGGTCGAGGAGCGAGAGCCAAAACGCGTTCTCGGGGTCGATCTCGGGATCGAGAACCTCGCTGTGACGTCGACCGCGCGCTTCGAATCGGGTCGTGAGTTCGCACACCGACAACGACAGTTCGAGGCCGTTCGCAGTGGACTACAGAAAACCGGGACCCAATCGGCACACCGCACCCTTGCCGCCATTAGTGGTCGCGAAGCACGCAGTCACCAACAGTCCCTCCACGAAGTCGCGAATGCAATTCTCGAAGAGACAGAGGAGTACGACTGTTCACATATTGTCTTCGAAAACCTTCGTCACATCCAGAATCGGATCTCGGCTGACCGGACGTTCCACCAGTGGGCGCACCGAACGCTCGTCGAGTTCGTTGAGTACCGGGCCGAGGAAGCGGGTATCGAAGTCGTCTTTGTCGATCCCGCGTACACGAGTCAGCGCTGCTGCGAGTGCGGTCACGAGAGTCGAGAGAATCGTGTGTCTCGAGATCACTTCGCCTGTGAGGAATGTGGAATGGAAGCGCACGCGGATTACAACGCGGCGAAGAATATCGGCTGGAAATTCCTCCGTTGCGGGCCACAGTCCTCGCAACGGACGGGCCACGGTCAGCTGGCCCTGAAGTCGGGAACTGTGACGCCGAATCGGGGGTTCATCCCGTACTCCGACTCGGAGGCCGAGGCCGAGAATATCGACAAGTCCGGCTCTGAGTCGGACAGCTGATGTGGAGTCATCGATTCCTATATTTAAACTCTATTTAATGATACTCGAGATACAGATACCAAAGAGTATATCACAATGTCGTGGGACGAGAGTAACCAATGCTTACTGGTTGGCGGTTTCGGATCGGCAGTGTACTCGGCGTGGTTGCGTTGACCGTCGCCTCTGTGACTGCCGCCAACTACACGCTCGCACAGGAATTATTTACGTCCTACGTGCCGCTGTTCAATCGCCTCGAGGTCACTACCCTGACCGGTTTATCGCTGTACTGGACCCTGAGTTTGACTGTTCTCGCCGTTGTCGTATCCCTCCTGCCGCTGTACAAACCCCGTCCACGACGGATTCTAGATACCATCGTCCTGGCACAGAAACGCGTGCTGGTCGCAGGCCTCATGCTCGCAACGTTGGGCTACTTCCAGTGGTCCCACCGACTCCCGAGGGCGACGCTGGTCATGATCGTCGGAATCTTGGCGCTCGTGATCCCTGCTTGGTTTGTCTGGATCCGCCGGCAACCGAGCAGCTCGGACGGACGCACGCTCATCGTCGGCGACGATCTAGCCCAAATCGAACGGATCGCGCCCGCGATTGACGCACCAGTTCTGGGTTATCTTTGCCCGTCGAACGTCGGTTACCATGAATTCAACGAGAACGATATCGCTGGTGACTCGGAAGTGCGAGCCGATGGCGGACTGACCCTCGAGACGGCTAGTGACGCGAGCCTCGAGTCAAAAGGACCAGACGGACTCGCCGGCCTCTCGCGACTCGGAGGCCTCTCGCGACTCGAGGACGCACTCGTCGACCAAGACATCGATACCGTCGTGCTCGCGTTCCGGAACGCCGACCGCGCGGAGTTCTTCGGGGCACTGGACGCCTGTCACGAACACGGCGTCGACACGAAGGTCCACCGAAAGTACGCCAACAGCGTACTGGTCTCCGAGGGCGACATCGGCGAGTTAGTCGACGTAGATCTCGAGCCCTGGGATCCATTGGATCACCTGTTCAAGCGGGTGTTCGACATGGTGTTTGCAACGGCTGCTCTCGTTACACTTGCGCCGCTAATGGCAGTCATTGCGGTTGCAATCAAACTCGACAATCCCGGGTCGATCCTCTATAGTCAAGATCGTACTGCCGTGTTCGGCGAGGAGTTCTCCGTGTACAAGTTCCGCAGCATGGTCGAGAACGCCGAATCCGAGACCGGTGCAAAAATCAGCGACGAGGATGCGGGTGGCGTTGATCCACGCGTAACGCGCGTCGGTCGTATTCTTCGGCAAACGCACCTCGACGAAATTCCCCAGCTGTGGTCGATTCTCGTCGGCAATATGAGTGTCGTTGGACCGCGTCCAGAGCGCCCGGAACTCGACACCAAGATTCAGCGCGACGGGATTGACTGGGAGAAACGCTGGTTCGTGAAGCCGGGGCTGACCGGTCTAGCCCAGATCAACGATATCACTGGACACGCGCCTGCGGCGAAACTTCGGTATGATCTCGAGTACGTCCGTCGGCAGTCGTTCTGGTTCGACGTAAAGATCGTTATCCGTCAAATCTGGAAGATTCTAGTAGATGTTTTGGCTCTTAATTGGTAGATATACTGTTTTCAATATAGCGCCAAATTAGTGCTCTATCAAACGAGGCCGGTAATTATGATAGTTATCTTCTTGGTTCTACTGAACATATTCCGACAAAGACATTAGTACTATTTTTATATCTTGTTCCATCTACGTATGTGGACCGACGAGATTATGATGCCTCCACCTGGATGGTAGAGTAGATTATCATTATGTCAGATTCAGATTCTGAGGGAGCAGATAGGTATGAAAAAATCGATGCTCTTCTCGATGTTGCCCGTTTCAACCCGAGGTTTACTGGATCGATTATTCTGCTTGGTCTGGTCGCAGCAATGTTAGAAGGAGTCGGTCTGAGTTTTATTCTTCCGATTATCGAGATTGTCCAGGTCAACGATCCAACTGCGCAGGCGAGTGGTGTGATGGCTATCTTTGTGACTACATATCAAATGCTTGGAATCCCGTTCACACTTGGCAACGTCGTAGTCGGTGTCTCAGCTGTGATGACAGCCCGCTACACAAGTAGTTTCTTCGTCGACTGGTTTCGGGAGGCTTTGCGAACCTACTACATCCGTGATTTGCAGCTTCGGGCATTCAATAATGCACTTAATGCTCGCGTAGAATACTTTGATGAAGAAGGATCTGACGATATTTTGAATGCAATCGTCACACAAACCTTCTACGCCGGACGAGTGATTATGCGCGTCGTACAATTAATCGAACAAATTTTTCTCTCAATTGTATATCTCACACTTGCATTCATGTTTGCACCCTACCTTACAGTGGTTGCAGCTATTACTCTCGGTGGTCTCACAGTGTTGCTCCGACACGTAATTGAACCAGGGTACAAAACTGGCGATCTTGTTGCTGACGCAAATGAACGTCGACAGGAAACTGCTCAAGCAGGAACGCAAGGGATTCGTGATGTCCGTATCTTTGGTCTCGCCACCGAACTGTACAACGACTTTATCGACGCAGTAAATCAATATACCAGTGCACGAATCAAGCTTCGACGTAACGAAGCAGCACTTAGTCGATTTTATAATCTCGGCGTTTCTGTTTCGGTATTCCTCCTTATTTTCCTCGCACTCACATACGCTAACCTTTCGATCGGTGCAATGGGTGTATTTCTCTTTGCAATGTTTCGACTTGGGCCGAAAGTAAGCGCTGTGAATCAAAAGTTCTACCAAGTCGAGAACGACCTTCCGCATCTGGTTCGAACCCAGCAGTTCATCCGTGAACTGGAAACCAACAAAGAGCCAAACAATTCTACTCACGAGGTCCCGTCTGAGGTTGAATGCGTTGAATTTGACGACGTGTGGTTCTCATATACCGACGACAAGCAGGTACTTCGCGGCATGAATTTCGAGGTTGAAAAAGGCGAATTCATCGGGTTCGTTGGACAGTCGGGGGCAGGCAAGTCAACGATCGTATCTCTTCTCGCCCGGATGTACGAAGTTGACCGAGGGAACATCCGAGCTAACGGAGTACCAATCGACGAGATGAATATCGACGAGTGGCGAGATCGGTTGTCCGTTGTTCGGCAAAACCCGTTTATTTTCAACGACACACTTCGATACAACCTGACCATTGGGAACAGAGAGGTAACTACCTCAGAGCTAGACCGAGTGTGTGAAATCGCAAAAGTCGATGAGTTCTTGGTAGACCTTCCGGACGGGTACGAAACGCAACTAGGTGATGAAGGCGTGCAACTATCTGGTGGTCAAAAACAGCGAGTAGCACTGGCTCGAGCATTGATTGAGGACGCCGATCTATTGATTCTGGACGAGGCGACGAGCGATCTGGATTCAAACCTAGAGAAGCAGGTCCAAGAAGCAGTCGAGGGGATGGACCGCGATTACGCAATCATCACCATCGCACATCGCCTGTCCACAGTCAAGAACGCAGACCGGATCTTTACCGTGGAAGATGGACGAATTACCGAATCCGGTACGCACCAGGAGTTGGTCGATACTGATGGAAAGTATGCGGAGTTGTACGGTCTCCAGTCCAAAAAATGAATATGTTTATGTGCCCAGCAGATACACACCACGTAATTGCTATTTAGAACGATCGAGTACAAATCACAATATTGTCAGATACCCATGAGTGTATTAAAGAAAGTGGTCAAAGCCTATCGAACAGAAGGCCTGAGTACGCTATTGAAGAGAAGTATTGCTCGCGCATCCAATACATTATATCCAAAACCAACGGTGACTAACAACTCGACACCGTTCCCGTTCTGGTTATTGAAATATCCATACAACGCTCTGTTTACCGTTAAACACGGGTCGGGAACGGATATAATGGATGAAGATTGGGACACGCTTATTTTGCTCGATGCCTGTCGATTTGATGATTTTAGTGATATAAATTCTATTTCTGGCGACTTAACTCACAAAATCTCTCAGGGAGTGGATAGTAGACGATTTATAGAAAGAAACTTCGTCGGAAAAGATATACACGACACGGTATACGTAACTGCAAATCCTCATGTGAGATTAGTCGATAATGATATTTTTCATGATGTTATTACAGAACCGATCTCTAATTGGGATTCGGAGATGCAGTGTGTAAGACCAGGTGATGTGACAGCTTCCGCGATTGAGGCTCACGAAAAGTATCCTAACAAACGAATTATCGTTCATTATATGCAACCGCATGATCCTCCCTTGGGACCTACTGCAGAAAAGTTGCGAGAGAAGGCCCAAATTGGGGGTGCTGCACCCAATGAAAGACGATCCCAAGGAAAACGTATAATGGAGTTAGTCGCAACTGGGGAAATTTCCGAAGAAGCAGCACGCGAGGCATATCGAGAGACGCTCGAAATTGTTTTGGAAGATGTCGATACTCTCCTCAAAAATATCGCTGGTAAAGTAGTAATTAGTTCCGACCATGGTGAAATGTTTGGGGAAAGACCCTATCTGCTTTTAGGGAAACTGTACGAACACTACCGCAATCCCAAAACAGTCGAACTGTGCAAAGTACCGTGGTTGATCGTTGAACGGGGTTCGAAGCGACGCAATATAACAGTAGAAAGCCGTACTGAAGCGACTTCAGCGATAGATACTTCTGAGTTAGAAGAACAATTAGAAGCCCTGGGGTACAAGAATTAACGCCATTCTTGAGGGTCGCATTCCGAAAACACATATTTCATAATTAATATGAACCAGAATGTTTTTACTATGAATACACACACCTTATCAAAGACTGCAACTCCGGTTCTTGAGCGTCTGCTACGAAACAGAGTTCTGAATCGCGAAGAACTCGTAGCGGCTCACAACACCTATTATTATACGAATGGCGGTACAGTGTCGATTGATCTACCAGAAAAAAGTGAGACTATCCCCAACAGAATTAAAGAATTTTCCGAAGTACACCATTTTGATACCGCTTTTGTTTCAGTAGTAGAACACGCAGAGCTATTCAGCTCTTGGGGGATTGGTAAAACAGGAACTGATAAAATGATCCTCGAAACAACTTCGAACGGCGATCAAACCACTCAATTATGGAACACTGCACCCCGATTTTGGGAGAAAGTAGCTCGTGATTACGTTCGAGATAAAAAATCTACTCCAATAGAACTATCAGGTACATACTTTCCATTGTTCGGCCGTTGGAATGGATATTTTCACTGGCTATTCGATCACCTGCCAAAATTGGAAGGTGTAGAGCGTTACGAAGAAGAGACTGGAGAATCCGTTACAATCATACTTCCGCCTTCCCCCTCACAGTGGATGAAAGAAAGTCTACGGCACGTGGGATACACTTCAAACAATTGGATTGAATGGGAATGGGAACACGCGTCTACCGAAAAGTTACTCGTCCCCTCTCTTCGTCGTTCTCGAGATATACTCGATCCAACTGCCGTATTCTGGCTTCGCAACCGAGTTTTCAGTAATTCACCTTCCAGTAACTGTGACAATGACGAGTTTTCGCGCAGAATATATGTGTCTCGCCGTGATGCAACAACCAGAAAGGTTATTAATGAGGTAGAACTAATGAATGCAATTCGGAAATATGGATTCGAGCTTTATGTCCCTGGTAAACTCTCTTTCCAGGACCAAGTACAATTATATTCGCAAGCAGACATGGTTGTCGGACCACACGGCTCAAATCTAGCAAATATCGTATTCTCTTCAGATACAGATATTATTGAGTTTTCTTACGAACCAATCGGTTCTGCGTGCTATCACGGAATTTCGGAAATACTCGATATAGATTACAGATTTGTGACTGCTAAGAACAAAGGTGGTGATATACGCGTAGACGTAGAAAAGATCGAGGAAGCAATTATTAATTATTTGAACAATGGATCAGTCTGATATTTAAGATGGTTTTAATATATCGCTAGGACAATTTGCGATTTCAGCTAAATACTCGCGTTTCGAGGATCAACACTACGAAAATACTTATCGACATAGTCATGAAAGTCCGGCAGTGACTCCTCAAAAATTTTGATTTCGCTGTGTTGATTGTCCGCTTCAAAATCAGTCTCTTCCGACCACACGTGATATCCATGTGCGATATAATGTTTCTCGTATCCGATCTCTGAAGTTCTATAGAAATGTTCGAACGTTCCGATAGCCTCGTGGATTTCAACACCAGTCCCCAGTTCCTCGTTTGCAAGACGATGAACGGCCTCTCCTAGTTCTTCACCCTTCTTTACGCGGCCGCCAGGAACGAACCACTCGCCTCTAGCGGGTTCATTGGTCCGCTTACCGAGAACGAAGCCGTCCGGACACTCGACTACAAGATCGACCGAAGGGATCGGCACATTCCTCACAATGGTTTCCCACTCCTCTTCTGGAATCCATTCACTCATGGATTTCGTCCTTGTGCGTCTTATACCACTCGATGGTTTTCCGAAGACCGTCACGGAATTTCGTTGACGCAACCCAATCGAACCGCTCTTTGGCCCTTGAGGTATCGAGTCTCCGTCGTGGCTGACCGTCTGGTTTCGACGTATCCCACTCAACGGTTCCATCAAATCCCGTCTCTGCTACGATCGTCTCAACCAGATCCCGAATGGATATCTCCTCACCGCTTCCGAGGTTCACCGGGTCCGACGAATTGTACTGTTCTGTCGCAGCTAGAATACCTTCCGCTGCGTCTTTCACATAGAGGAATTCTCGAGTCGGATCGCCAGTGCCCCAGGCCGTAATTGAGTGTTCATCGTTCTCTCGAGCTTCAATACATTTACGAATAATCGCGGGAATAACATGCGAGGATTCTAGGTCGAAATCATCTCGTGGTCCGTACAGATTCACTGGAAGCAGATAGATGCTGTTGAAATCCCACTGTTTCCGATACGCTCGCGATTGTGTTAAGAGGGCTTTTTTTGCGATACCATACGGAGCATTCGTCTCCTCAGGATACCCATCGAATAGATCATCCTCGCTAAACGGGACGGGTGTGTGCTTTGGATAGGCACAGATCGTTCCGAGGATCGTGAATTTATCAACGCCATGCTGTCGGGCCTGTTCCATGAGTTCGATACCCATGATAGCGTTATCGTAGAAGTACCGACCCGGATTTTCTTTGTTCGCACCAATGCCCCCGACGGTTGCCGCGAGGTGAATAACGGTGTTAGCATTTGAATCCACGAAGGCACGTTTTATATCGGATTTCTCTCGGAGGTCGTACTCGTCGCTTCGTGGAACAAAAATGTTTACAGAATCGGATCGAGCCGCTAACTCTTCGACGAGGTGGCTGCCTAGAAAGCCGGCACCGCCCGTCACCATTACCGTTCGGCCATCCCAGAACTCCTTCGTTTCATCGCTCATCGCCAGTCCACCCGACCGTACCAGCTCTCGGAGTTATTCGCATACCAATCGATGGTTCGACGGATTCCTTCACGCCACGAAACTTTTGGCTCCCAACCGGTCTCCTCGTAGAGCTTTTCGTACCCGACGAGCAGCTCTTCGACGTCGCTATCGCCAGGACGGAATCGATCCTCATCCTGAACGATCTCGGGGTTATCCCAGTAACCGTGTTCTGAGCCTACCTCGAGGATTGTGTCCGCCCATCTTTGCATTGAGATATTCTCACCGTGTCCGTAGACGTATTGTTCGCCTGCCGACCCACCGAGTGCAACATGCAGATGGCCACTCACGCCATCTGCGACGTAACACATATCGCGCTTTGGAGTTAAGTTACCTAACTCGACAATTTCTCGTTCTAGCGCCTGAGTGATTATTGTGCCAGTGATGTACCGTGGGTTTTGTCGAGGGCCATAATTATTGAACATCCGAGTAGTGACGGTTGGGAGTCCGTAGGCATCGTTGTAATTCATCGTGAGGAAGTCTGCAGCCAACTTCGACGTTGCGTAGATGCTGGTCGGATTAACTGGAGAGCGCTCACTGAGTAGCACTCGGCCGTCTTCTTCGAACTCGTGTTTTCCGATCATCTCCTCTTTTACGTTCCCGTATTCCTCACTCGTTCCAGCCGTATCAAATTTCGCGATGTCGAGATCGAGGTCAACAACGGACTGGAGAAGATTAAGGGTCCCAGTGATGTTCGTGTCCACAGTTTCGTACGGTCGATCCCACGACTCCCCGACGTGAGCTTGTGCAGCAAGATGGAAAATGAGGGTATCGCTGTGTCCTTCGAGTGATCGAAGTGCTTCGTCCACAGAGTGTTTGTCTCGAAGGTCGCCTCTATGGACCGTAATTTCGTCGCGCAGGTATCTAATGTTGTTCAATTCGCCGCTAGATGTCGCCCGTACAAACACGTGCACATCTGCTTCATATTCGATTAATCGATCCACAAGGTGAGATCCAATAAACCCGTCCGCTCCAGTGATGAAAACCGGACGATCTGCAAGCTCTGATCTGAGGTTCATCTATTGACAAAGCTACTGCCAGGCACTATCTATCTGTTGGAATTGAGATGTTCAAATCCCATTACAAAATTTTGACATCTATGGTTAGAGAAGATTACTTAAGTATCCACACAAAATGATCTGCCAAATGGGATCACAAAAACATAAAATTTCGGATGTATCTTTATTCATCATTTCTATACTTCTGCAATTAGGGGTCGCAATTCATGTTCTAGATATTATGAATTACCAAATAAATCTATATTGGATTGCAACCCCATTTATTTTCACTATTTTCCTGCTCATAAACCATGATCGTATGACTATTTATAGGAATTCGATAAGATTTGTTTATGCATATATAATATTAATACTTTCTATATTTATATTCAATATTTCTTATCTACCGTTTGATGAAATGTTGAAGCAAATTTTGGCGATTTGCATAGGAATAATATCGATTGCATCAATCACAAGCACTACTTCCAATCAATTCTTTAAATATCTAGTGATTACCGGTATTCCGATAATTAGTGCCGATCTATTAGCACATTTAGGTATAATTCCAATCGCTAGTGAATCAGCAGTACTATTTCCGGGGTTTTCTCAGGGAGGCATAGGTATTAATACACTATTTGGAACACACGGTATTATAGTATCTACAACAGTGATTAGCGGCATTAGTATGTGGAGAGACATTGACCGGGACGACATACGCTTAGTACTATCATTTGTGATCTGCGGTGGTATCGTTAGTATCTTTGCGTCACAGTCTCGAAGTAGTGTCATTGCTCTTTTTGCTGGATTCTGTATTCTCGGGTGGTATAAATTTCGGAATAATAGATTATTTAAACCGACCATTATTATAATAACATTAATATCGATATTTGGTGTATTTTGGTTAGTAAGTCTTCGATTCCAGTCCGTTATAGGCCGACTTGACCAGGTTTCTATTGCAATGAATATACTTTTTAAAAATCCAGTACAGGGAATCGGATGGGACCAATTTATGATGTATTCTCCCCATCCACTTCATTTTACTCCATTAATTTACTTCACCTCTAGTGGGATTGTGGCCGGATCTATATTCTTAACCATATTTATTTACCCACTTATTATTGGCTTTCGAGTAGTCCAAAACTCGCCAAATGCCAATATTCGGCCAATAATAGTTCTCATTTCGTTATACGTAGTTGTACTTATTGAGATATCTCTCTACCCCGCAACTCCCAGTGTTCACCAAGTTGTCCTAGGTGCAATCTTATGTGCAGTGTCCGATAAAACCACAGCAAAAAATTATATGAATAGTTAATACATTTAGTTAGGATTTGGAAAGTCCTCACTCAGCATAGAACGTTCTCAACAAGTCATCTGATAATAGGTATTTGTCTGGCTGATAGCGGACGCGACACGACTGACATCTACGAGATCAGCTCTCGTGAGACCACTAGAACACTCCTCGTTCTGAGGACGGGTCACCGTTGCGAGATTAGTTGTATGATAAATCAAAGCTACTTCTTGATATTGCGCTATTTGATCGACATAGCACTGATCCGGCAGCTATATTTCTCCAGAACTTTGCGAGAAACACAATCTTTCAGATAACGACCATTATACACCTCTAATCGGGATCCGAAATATATACTATACTCCCTCAATAAGACTTCTTCTGAGGATGAAGCAAAATTCTATGCGACCAAACATCGGATTACTTAATCTATCATCTCATGAAAATTATCTTCTTGATCTCTGTAAAATTACTGCTGAAATAGCTAACGTTACAGTTTTCACTACAGAAGGGATTTGCAAACGAATAATCGGCAAGACTTCTACTCTCCAAAATGATATTAATTGGGTTACAAAAAAAGACCATGAAACGGATCATTCCTTCCTATCGCGCATACAGTCCCAAGAGATGGTTAATCTTGATTCACTAATATCATTCCCGTTCTATGGAACTATATTCGACTATCTGCAATACGATAACTTTAACCCAAATTGCCAATTCATTCTTTTCGCATACGATTTAAATGGATGGATTGGTAGAGAAATCGGACTCACTCCAAAAATATATAATTATCTAAAATACCCCATAAAACAAAAATTCCTAAAAAAAATAGATCTATTGTTAGTGGAATTTGAGCCAATAATGGTATATGCTAGAAATCACTTCCATGAAACTACTGTCGAGACGTTCACATCAGTCATACATAAAAATAATATTAAAGAAAGTTCCGAGCTTAGCCAAGCCCATGATCAAGAAAGCCCGATTACAATAACCGTACCAGGTTTGATAGACGAAAGCCGACGAGAATATGAGACTATTCTTAGAGCGCTAGAAAGTCTATCCAATATTGGTATGAATGATATTGAATTCGTATTATTAGGTCAACCAGTTGGTGACTATGGCGAAAGTATCATTAGAAGAGCTAAAAAATTTGAAGGTCCGAGGATGAAGGTAGTTAGTTTCCATAATTGGATACCTGAGAAAGAATTCTCACACTATATTGAAAAGAGCAACCTTCTTATTAGCCCTCTACGAAGAACTAGAAAATCAGATGGGTTTGTTGAACACTATGGTCAAAGCAAGGGGTCTGGTGCTATTTCAGATGCAATCCGCAATGCGACACCATTATTACTTCCAGAATGGTATGAAGTTCCCGATCGGCTAATGCCTGGTATCAATACATTCAAGTCAGATAATGATCTATCCCGTATTGTTTCCAAGTTTATAAAAGATAATAAGATACGTCAAAATTTAAAAGAAGGGGCAAAGGAAGCTGCCAGTGAATATACTAGAACTAAGCAAAAGAAAAGACTGCACGAGATTATACAATTATAATATAATTCCAATACTGTTATTAAATATTAAAAATATCGCTCCAGTTTGGAAATAATCGGAAAGTTGAAGACCACTAATCGGAAAGGCCTACACAATTCATGCATATTACTATCGTCATGTTAGTTGACATTTCTGGAGAATCTGGACAAAACTTATATTCTCGTCAGATCGCTAACGCACTATCTAGAATTGATGGTGTTCAGTTGACCATTATTTGCCCAACACCGTCTAACGATCCCCCGGAAGTTCTATCATCAGACAACGTAACTCCAGAATACATAACTGAAAAGAGGCGACGGGATCCAGCGTGGCATATTAGTGCCCAACCAGAAATACTACGAAAATTAAGAAAAATACAAAAGAACAACAACATTGATGGGATCGTTTGTTCATTGAAAGTCAGTTTACTAACTCCACCATTTTATTCATATTCGAATGATATTCCCCAAATACTATTAGTTGAGGGATTGATGGAAAAAACAATCTCAAGGATGTCACCGTTTATTGGTGCATCTCTCTTAGCAAGGATAATAGCAACAATAAATGCGAAGAACAGCACGTATACTTTCGCGGCATATGAAGAAGCAAAAGAGTGGATACAATCTCGAGGAAATATCGCAGATGACTCAATAGAGATATTCCACCATGGAGTAGATACAAATCAGTTCAGTCCGGTACCACGATCTGCCGCCAGAGAAAGAATTCACGAACCTATTGACGATGAGGATTTTGTTATAACATTTGTTGGCAGCTTCAAACAGTATCACTGTCTCGAACCACTACTAGAAGCAATTGACCGCTTAGATGAAGATGTTAAATTATTATTGGTAGGAGATGGCCCTATGCTAGATAAAACTAAGTCACTCGCTCATGATTTGAATATAGATTCGTATTTCCCAGGATTCATTGATCATAATCAAGTGAATATATATATTTCGGCGAGTGATCTCGCATATGGTGTTATTGATCCAGATCATTGGGGTAGCCCTATGAAAGTATTTGAGTATTTAAGCTGTGGAGTTCCAGTTATTGCAACAAAATCCACTGAACTGGAATTCATCGGAACACATGACCTAGGTGAATTGATAAATGATTCTTCGCCAGATAGCATTCGATCGGCGATCGAGGTATTAATTGATCTGCCTATCGAAGAGCGGAACCAGATGGGGAACAGAGGTCGAGAATATAGTATTGAAAACCGAACATGGGATACGTTAGCGGAAAACATAGTCAAAAAGATAGGAGAATACCATGACTGATACAATAGTTATAGGTCTAGATGGAGCTACCTGGAATGTTCTGCAACCATTAATTCGTGATGGGGCTCTTCCCAATATAAAGCAAGTTATTTCATCCGGAAGTTCCGGAGACTTAGAGAGCACGTTCCCGCCTATCACTGCCCCTGCATGGCTCTCTATGGCGACAGGACAGAATCCGGGAAAAACCGGCGTTTTCTACTTCCTCAATCGTGAAAGTCCAGACTCGTTCGAGTTCGAAACACTGGGGTCGGACAAATTCCATGGGCAGAGCTTCTGGGACATTTTATCAGCTCACGATCAGTCAGTAGGTATCTTCAATTACCCAATGCTGTATCCGCCGTACGAAACAAACGGATTCATGGTTAGTGGCCTGGGATCGGAAGCAGATGAAACAATTACGTATCCTGAATCACTCGGTTCGGAACTCGATGATGTGACTGACGGCTATCGAGTAAAAGTTCCGTATGCTGATCCGAAATACCAGGGTTATCCCGAAAAGTTGGAATCCGACCTGTTAGATATCATCGGGAAGCGTGAAACCGCGATCGAGTACTTAATCTCCGAAAAAGATCCCGACCACTTCTTCGGAATTATAAGCGCTACTGATTGGGCACAGCACTACTTCTGGCGCTACGCTGACGAAGACCACGTTCTGTACGATTCGACAGCTGGTCACGAAGAAATGTTGGAACGAATCTGGATGCGAGTCGATGAGGCAGTTGGCACGGTAGCAGACATCGCTCGTGCTGAAGACGCCGACCTCGTCATCGTCTCGGACCATGGATTCGGCCCTATTAACAAAACGTTCCATTCGAACGAGTGGCTCGAGCAAGAGGGATACCTGAATCGCACAGAACAGTCGCTTACCGATCAAGTCCGGACCACGTATTTCCCGTATCTTCGTCGAATCGGTGAATCAGTCGTTAGTCTGGTTCCCCAATTAAATGACTTGGCAAAATCGGTCGGTAAGTCAGTCCGGAAAACGCCTGGCGAAGACATCGATTTCGAGAGCAGCATTGCCTTCGCCCCGAGGCAAAATCTCACTAGCGGGATGATTTATCTCCTTTCCGATGATCCGGAAGACAAACAGGAAATTATCGATGGATTAGAATCGCTCGTGACACTCGAAGACGGGCCAAGTGAAATCGATATTTACGAGCCGGACGGTGTCTACCATGGTCCAAAAACAGATCTTGCTCCTGATCTCATGATCGAAATCGACGATTTTGAATGTGCCGTCGATCCTCGTCCAAAGGCAAGCGGGCAAATCTTCTCTGATGGCCCACCATCGAAAGCTCGTAGCGGTGGACACAATCGTGAGGGAATCATCATCGCCTCCGGACCATCGATCGATTCTGGAACGGAAATCGAGGGGCAGATCTACGATGTGGCACCGACTTTACTTTCTCTCCATGGAGCGCCGATTCCGAAGGAAATGGACGGCGAAGTTCGAACAGAATTACTAATCGAGACGGATGTAGACGGAGTCATACCGTCGAAGCACCCCATTTCGGACCTCGTTGACAGTGATACCGGGGTTGGACGAGAAGACGATGACGCTGTTCAACAGCGTCTAGAAGATCTTGGATATATCTGATATTGTGTATTGAAACGTGCTACTGAGTAAATTCAATCTAATCTATCAACAATCTAGATAAATTTGATAAAGGCGAACGATAATACCTATATGAGCGATAGCCGTGAATCGGACCAATGGACTCGATCAGTCGGTGGAACGAAGCACAAGAAGTGGAGACGGATTATCACCAAGAAATATCATACGGACAACTAGATTGGCTGGCTGATAGATTTGATCTCTCTCCGGATAATCTGTTCGGACAGAAATCTGTATTAGAAGTCGGATGTGGTACTGGAGGTCTCGTTTATTCTATAGAAGAACACGTGCCGGATGCGGGTACAATAATCGGCCTCGATCCGATCTTAGGCAAAGTTTCAAATCCCCGCCTCTCTGGAGAACCGGTCATTCAAGGTGCTGGTGAGTCTCTTCCCTTCGATGACGATTTCTTTGATGTCGCTGCAAATATAAATGTGCTTGACCATACTGTTCAGCCCTCCACGGTTTTAGCGGAAATTGCTAGAGTGTTAAAGCCTGGAGGGACGTTTCTATTCAAAATAAATACGTATTCACTACCGGAATACATCAGAAATAGAATACAGTATATAGATCGCCCTCATCCCCACCATTTTTCTCCGTCGGAGATTCGTGATATGTTGCTAAACCAAGGCTTTCATATCGAGCACGAGTCGATCGAATCACGTAAATTATTTACTCGGAATGTTAGCGACTGGAGTATAAAATGGATTGCATCCACGCTCTTCTTCCGATTTCAAACGATGTATATTAGATGTGGTTTATAATATGGCCGCTTATTTTGATACTGTATCACTCGGCAGTTGAAAATGAGTTCATCCCCATCGTCCCTGCCGAGTTCGGATTCCCACTTCCCGCATTGGGAGGCGCTCGATTTCACCGTTCTCTGCAAGTTCGCTAGCCATGGCTAACACACGTTCGAACCGTTCCATGTCCTTTGACGAGGCGTGTCCGAGATTGAAAGGGTGAAACCACAGATGGAACACGCCACCCGTCTGAGCGGCGCGCTGTAGCCCCTTTTTCGCTCGAGCGACGCTGCTTCCGGTAGGCGCGTATTGCCAGCCGCCGTGGCTCGGGCGGAATATCTGTGATCCGGGTAGTTCTACGAGACCGTCGTTCAGCGTTGGCTCTACGATTGGTGGTGTTCGTTGCGTCGCCTCGTCGAGGAACCTGAGTGGCGGTTTCGCCGTATCAGGAACTAACGATCGCTCGTACCAGCGTGCGTCTACTTCTCGATAGGTTCGGATCCCGTTATCACGGAGTACGTCGACGTGGCCGATATCGTTTCGCGGGTAGACGAACGTTTCTGGCTCCTCGCCATGTTCTCGGAGTGTTTTGATGGCGATCTCGAGTTCTTCCTCGGCGTTTCGTCTCGAACACCCGTTCGCTCCGAGAGGCATATGTGTCGCTCCGTGGAGGCCGATTTCTTGGTCCGTTTGGCAGGCCTGTAGCCGATCGACGATCCACGGAGCGTACCACAACCCCTCGTCGAGTCCGCTCGAACACGGCATTTCGGCGAACCAGTCGTCGATCCACGGGAAATCCGGCAGGGTCCGGTCTGCGTGTCCCCGTCCGTGCCGACAGTCCACGAGGAGGTGCGAGACGAGCGCCCACGTCGCCGGAATCTGGTACTCGTCGAACAGCTCACAGAGCCGTTCGATGATGTCCGGCGTCGCCCGGTACGCTGTCTTATGTGCTTCGAGCCGTCCGACGTCGAACGTTCCCCAGGCGAGTTCGGTGTCGAGCGAGAGGGTAAATACGCCGGTCGTGTCGGTCATTCCATGTAGCCCAGATCTTCGAGTCGGCTGGTCACATCACGGTCGACGGATTCCCTCGTCGAATCGTCGGCAACCTCTGAGTCATTCCGTGATACCGCTCGGTTCCTCGGTTCCGACTCGGAGGAGAATAGTTCGAGTCGGACCTGCCCGTCCATGTATTCAGGAACGTCAGTTCGATGAAGGTGGAGGAGTGTCGGCGCGATATCGAGAATGTGCATATCTCGGATTTCGGTCTCTTCGTCGATATCGGGACCGTATCCGATGAACATCCCTGTGTCCTTATTTTCGCCGTGCCACTTGCTCGGCGAGCCGAATACGGAATCGCTCCCGATTTTCCCCTCGATATGGACGCCGGGAGCTTGATCGAGAATTATGTCAGGCCCCTTTTCTACATGTGATCCATCGTAAACGTCCTCACCCGGTAGAACTCGGTCGAATACCGGGCTCCCTGCTCTGTCAGTGAGACCGTCGAGATCTGAAATCAGTTCGTCCATGATTCGCTCCCTCTCATCGAGATCATCAGATAAGACGTACACTGGACCCTGTCCACTCGCAACCGCCTTTGAACGGTCCCAGTCGATAACCTCTTCTTTGCCGCTCTTATCGACTGATCCTTCCGAATCAGGAAGCGCCATCTGGATCCGTTTCGGGAGCAACCGGCGGGCCCACCACTCCACTCCTAACATTGCTAATACTGGGCGGACATGTTCCTGCGTAATTCCGATCCGATGGAGATAGTCGCTTATGCTCGACTCGGTGTAAAGATAGCCGTTCTGTTCGAGCCACGTGTTAATTCGAAACGTCGTTTTGATTTCGTTGGAGCCGTGATCGGACATCACGAAGAAGTTGTCTAGCTCATCGCTCGACAGAATGTGGCCGACTCGTTCGTCGATCTTCTCCCACGCTCGTTTTACGACATCCATGTCCCAGTAGAAGTGCTGGAGAACGTTTAGGTAGAACACAGTCATGTGAATAATCTCGTATTCTCCGCTCTCGAGTTCGTCCTCAAGCACGTCGAATCGTGAGTCAATCAAATCGTAGATCTCCTCAACGCAGGCGTTATCCGGATCGTCGCCGGATAGAAGAGCCATTTTTTCTGGATGGACAGAGTAGTCGTACTGCACCTTGAGTTTCGATTCCAGCGATTCAGGATACGTATAGCCGGTTTGGTCTGCTCCAGGCCCGCCCGCAATATGTATGCCATCCGTCTCGGATGGTGGATACGACGTTGGCAGATTGATGACTGCAGCGGTCTCATCGAGAAGTTGCCAGTAATGGGTCCCGTCGAAGTCTTCGGCAGCGCTCCTGTTCTCGATCTTGCAATCGTCTCTATCGATAGATTCCCACCAAAACACACCCAACTTTCCTGGATTGGTGCCGGTAGCGTAACACTGCCAGTTCGGGCAGGTGACTGGAGGGAGACAACTCTGCATATCTTCAGCAACGCCGTCTCGCGTCAATGTAGCAAACGTAGGAAGAGAACCATCGTCGATCCACGGTTGGATCAGCTCGAAGCATCCCCCGTCTAATCCGAGGACAACCGTCGTCATTTGCTGGGGATCATCTCTCAATGGTTATATTCTCTGTGTCTTTCTCATCATAGTCTTTCCGCACGTTCCCGGCGTGAACGGTATTTTTATTCCAGATACCCTGTACTGTCTCATGATTCTGTAATAAGCTCATCGTACAGGTGGTCGATCGCTTCGAGCATAGCATCAACAGAAAACGCCTCAGCCCGCTCGAGTCCCCGAGCACCCATCCGTTCCATCTCCTCATGATCAGCTAACAGCGTGGTCAGCCGATCAGCGAGAGCATCGGCATCCCCTGTCGGAATCAGATAACCGGACTCACCCTCGGCGACCTGTTCCGGAATTCCTGCAATATCGGTTGCAACCACCGGTAACCCACTGGCCATCGCTTCCGTAATCACGCGCGGTGTCCCTTCTCGATACGACGGCAGGACGAGCACGTCACTCGCAGCTAGCACGTTCGGAACGTCGTCGCGGTAGCCCAGCAGAGACACGCGATCGGAGAGTCCTCGATCGGCGATTTCCTCCTCGAGATCGTTGAACAACGGCCCCTGCCCCACGAAGTAGACGGAGACATCGGTCTCGAGCGACGCCACAGCCTCGAGCATGAGATCGAATCCTTTCCCCTCGGCGAGGCGTCCGATCATGACGATCCGCGGGCGAGTCCCGGGAAGGTCCATTGCAGGCTCGGCATCTCGAAACGCCTCGAGGTCAACGCTGCTGTAGATCGTAGTGTACTGGTCTGCAGTACCGATCCCGCGCTCGAGATACTCGTCGGCGATCACGTCGGCGTTGGTGACGATGCGATCGGTGGACTTTGCAGCCGCGCGCTCGCAGGCGAGGACGAACTGGTTGAGCGCAGCGCTCCGATCGTCGGCGAACGGCACTCCGTGCACGGTGTGAACGACATGTGGAACGCCAGCCAAAGCAGCCGCGAAGCGTCCGATAATGCCGGCCTCAGTGCTGTGCGTGTGGACGATATCGAAGTCGTTCCGTCGCAGGTACACCGCGAGCGAAGCGACGGCAGGCAGCGTCGTCACTGGATTGTAGTGGCGAATTAGCGGAAACTGCCTCGTTTCGACACCGGCACTTTCGAGTCGGTTGACCTGATCCTGATCGACAGCAGCACCGTAACCGACGGTGAACTCGTAGTCCTCGAGGCCGAGCACTGTCGCCATCGTCTTGGCCTCTGCACCGCCCTTGAGCAAGCGCGTGATGAGATGGAAGACGCGAGGCCGAGAGTCAGTCATCGAGAGATCACACTCGTGGCAAGACACCTCGAGAACTTAAGACTCGTTTTCCGCAATTGGTGTGAGGCGATGTCGTGATCTCGTAGTTGACTGCTGGGAAAGGTCGATTTTCAGAATTTTGAGGCGAACGAGGGTGTCGTGCCGTGTGATTTCGGTTTGACTAGTTGGAAAGCAGATATTGGAAGTGCTGATACCCTTATACGAAACTCCGTAAACGATGGAGTGAAATCCCTGAGGTGTATCCGATGGCGTATATGGCTGAGCAAACGCGGGTCGGTGTCGTCGGCTTGGGATACGTCGGACTCCCTCTGGCGCTGGCGATGCACGACGCGGGTTACGATGTAGTCGGTGTTGACGTCGATGCGGACACGATCGAACGACTCCGCAGCGGTGAATCGACGGTGAACGACGTGTCGGACGCGAGAGTAGCCGATGCCGTCAAGAACGGTCTCGTCCCCACGACTGACTACGATTCGCTCTTCGACGTCGATGGAATCTCGATCTGTGTCCCGACACCGCTTCGAAAGACGGACACGCCGGATTTGTCCTTCGTCATCGACGCAGCCGAACGACTCGCACCCATCGTTCCGAACGGATGTACGGTTATCCTAGAGAGTACAGTCTATCCCGGGGCAACGAAGGAGGCGATCGGTGACGTATTCGCCGAAAACGGCGCAACCATCGGAGAAGATATTTATCTTGCTTTCTCACCTGAACGGATCGATCCCGGAAACGAAGAGTACGGGCCGACGGACATCCCGAAAGTGCTCGGTGGTGTTACGCCAACCTGCGGTGATCGAGCCGAAGCGCTCTATGAGCCGGTTTTCGACGAGGTAGTGCGCGTCGAATCAGCGACGGAAGCCGAACTCGTGAAACTCCTCGAGAACACGTTCCGCGCGGTCAACATTGGCCTCATTAACGAGCTCGCACAGATCGCGCACGAACTCGACGTGGATATCTGGAATGCGATCGAGGCCGCAGAGACGAAGCCGTTCGGATTCATGCCGTTTTATCCGGGACCGGGACTCGGCGGCCACTGCATTCCAATCGATCCGTTCTATCTCTCCTGGAAGGCGAACCAGCAGGGCGTCGACACGCGGTTCATCGATCTGGCGGATACGGTCAACCGGGAGATGCCGGCGCACGTCGTCCAGCGGGTCGTGGAACGACTCAACGATCGCGGGGTCGCAATGTCGAACGCGACGGTACTCGTCATCGGCGGTGCGTACAAACCGGACGTCTCGGATACGCGGGAGTCGCCAAGCATCGACATCATCGCGCAACTCGAGGAGTGGAACGCGGTTGTCGAGTATCACGATCCCCACGTCCCGACCCTCGACGTCGGGGGAATCGAATACGAGTCGGTTCCGTTGACGACTGAACTGCTCGAGACAGTCGACTGTGCGGTCATCGTCACGGACCACTCGGTACTGGATATCGAGGCGATCGTCGACGGCGCACCGCTCGTGTTCGATACGCGGAACGCGACGAACGGGCTCGATAGTTCGAACGTGGTCCGGCTGTAATCATCTCGGAGCCGGAACACTCAACCGTACCCCCTCGAGAACAGGAGAGTATGCCGACTGCTTTAGTGACCGGCGTTGCCGGATTTATCGGATCGAACCTCGCGGATACTTTGCTCGAGCGTGGATACACCGTCCGCGGTGTCGACAACTTCGAGACCGGGAGAAAGCAAAACCTCGAGTCGCTCTCGACAGACGAAGCGTTCGAGTTTCACGAGGGCGATATCCGCGACGCCGACCTGATGGCCTCGATCAGCGAAGGTGTCGACTACGTCTTCCATCAGGCTGCCGTGCCGTCGGTTCCACGGAGCGTCGACGATCCCGTAACCACGACTGACGGCAACTGTACCGGAACCGCGACCGTTCTCGATGCCGCCCGCAAAGCCGACATCGATACTGTCGTAGTCGCGTCCTCGTCGTCGCTGTACGGCTCGAGCGACGAACTTCCGAAGGTCGAGACGATGCCGACGCGCCCCGAGTCGCCGTACGCCCTCTCGAAACAGTTCACCGAAGAATTGACTCTCCAGTGTAGCGAGTTCTACGACATCGACACTGTCGCGCTCCGATACTTCAATATCTTCGGCCCGCGACAGGACCCCAACGGGGAATACGCCGCCGTTATCCCGAAGTTTATCAATCTCCTGGTTCGCGGGGAGCAGCCGGTCATCTACGGGGACGGCGAGCAGTCCCGCGACTTCACCTACATCGACAACACGGTTCAGGCGAACGTGCTCGCTGCGGAGGGCGACGTGACCGGCGAGGCGTTTAACGTGGCCTGTGGCGGGCGCGTGACGATCAACGAACTCGTGGACACCCTCAACGAACTCCTCGGGACGGACATCGAACCGGAATACGACTCGCCACGTCCAGGCGATGTCCGACACTCGAACGCCGATATTTCGAAGGCTAAAGACTTGCTCGGATACGAACCTGATGTCGACTTCGAGGAGGGCCTCGAGCGGACGATTCCGTACTACCGCGACTAGTTTGACAGAGTACTCCGGACAGGAAAGTATCGTCGACGACTCGACGCTAGCTGTCACAACACGTTCGGCCTGCATGAGGAGTATCATGAACCTCGCCGCACGTCGTACACTTGAATTTGGTAATGTAGTTGCGACGCATAGAATGGGTACCAAGGTGACCGATATTCAGAATGGGGCCCATACTCTGGGTGGTAACACTATAGACTCCACCCGAATCTATAGGACGTAGGCGAAAAGACCACACCATCCAAAATCCTTCCATGGATATTGACCCGAACGAGTTAGCGGAATTCGAACTTGAGCATTCTCTCTTCAATCTACGAGTAGATGATGTACCACTTTGGGAATGTATTCGATTTTCATATCCAAAGATCCAACAACAAAATGGTGTTGACCAATCATATACTCATGCTACTAAGTAATGGAGAGAATGCATTCAATCATACATTCTTTCCTTAAAATTTAATCTCAAGTGACCTATAAAACTTGGTCATTCTGGGATGATTAGAAGTTGTCTCAAGGATCCAGCGCTGCCAAGGCACGATATAGATCAGTACTGTACACACTGTTACGAGTATCTCATTCCGCAGTCTGTACCGCGCGTTGAGAGCAGCATCACGCATTGCTTCGACTCAATCAGGCTTCAATGCACAAAGTTATTCACTCTTTCTATAACAGTAACTACATTAACAAGAAGACCACCATTAATCGTCTAAGACGATATAAAGAAGTCGTAATCAAAACCAAGCTGTTGATAAGTGAAATAATAAAAATTATAAATTCCTGCCCCAGAAAAATAGAGAGTTGCAGTTGAATCAGTGAATGTGGTATTTGTAAATTCTGTACCATGTACCCCAATCACATAATTTATATCCCATAATTATTTGCTTTATATTATATATTTGAGTTAAGTGATTTATATCTTCGAACTCTCGCTTTCTAAGTTCACTAACGAGTTTCGATTCATTCACCACCTGCCTATTATCAGCATTATTATGCGAGGTGTGAATTTGCTGTCTATAATCGCTAGTGAAATGAGGGACCCTCTCGGTGAAGTAATCACGAACCCAAACTAAATCAGCTGGGCATGGGTCTCATCTGAAATATTCAGTTCTGAATCATTCTCATCGATTTCAAACTGTCCCCTTCAGCATACGAGAAAAATTTCAGACGCTATACGTTTCCGGGATTCAGTTGTCAAAATATGTAATTGTATCTTCTAATCCCTCACGTAGCGATATTTTTGGTTCCCAGTCCAATTCTGTCTTAGCACGGGTAATATCAGGCCTGCGCTGGCCTGGATCATCTTCAGGAAGAGGTTCGTAGACGATATCCGATTCAGTATCGGTCAAACCAAGTACTTCATACGCCAGTTCCTTGATGGTGCGCTCGTTCTCTTTCCCAATATTATAGACATTATGTTCAGGGTTATCAACCCGCATAAGTGAAATCAGCCCCTCAATGAGATCGTCTACGTAGCAGAAGCTTCGAGTCTGTTCACCATCACCGTAGATTGTGAGATCGTCTCCGCGAAGTGCTTGGGTAACGAACGTCGGAACTACTCGCCCGTCATCGGGACGCATTCGTGGTCCATACGTATTGAAAATGCGTACTGTACGGGCGTCAACATCGTATTTTCGCTGATACGCAACGGTCAGCGTTTCTCCAAATCGTTTGGATTCGTCATAGCAGCCTCGAGCTCCTCGAATATTTACGTTCCCCGTGTAGGTTTCCGGTTGCGGATGAACCTTAGGGTCACCGTAGACTTCACTCGTACTGGCGAAAACCATCCGGGCGTCGCAGGCCCGGGCCTGGTCTAAGAGTCGGCGTGTTCCTTGGGTATTCGCTAACGCGATGTTGACGGGAAATTGGGTAAAATCTGCTGGAGAAGCCCGAGATGCTAGGTGATAGATCCGATCAACAGATGGGAGAGATTCCGAGATGCGAACGTCGCGGTCGTTGACTTTAAATGAGGGATGGTCTTCGAATTCCTTGATGTTCTTTCGCCGCCCACTACCGAAATTGTCGAGACAGATTACTTCATGTCCCTCAGATAGTAGTCGTTCACACAAGTGGCTCCCGAGAAACCCAGCCCCGCCTGTTACGAGTACTCGTTTTGTCATACTTGGGTAGGGTGTTTCAACTCGTATCAATCAATCGGAGTCGCTCTTCGGTATTCTAGCGGAACACATTTACGTCGTTTGGAGAAATTCGCCTCGAAACGTTATTGGTCGCAAAAGTGTACTCAACGAACCAAGCAGGGTGCTAAATTACCGATCATCCGCAAGCCCACTGGCATCAAGCTCACCGGCAAGATACGCACCACCTGACTTGGAGAGGACATAGAACCCTCGGGATGGCCGATTGACTAGCCCGTACGAAGCGAGCGTTCGACACTGAGTACCGATGTAGTCGTTGTTCCGATCGATTTCGTCCGCAATGGATTTCAGTGTGCCGGCACCGTGAGTTTCGAGATACTCGAGGATTTCATCGTCCGCCCGCGTCATCCACTCGGCTCGCTTTCGCATCTGTAGAGCACTGCTAAAGGGAGTTGCATCAAAGTATACTATAGCACATCTATCACTAGCTATTCCATTATTACAGATATGCTAAATATGGTTTTTGTTAGACAATATTATAATATCGATCTGCGGGACGGAAAACGGATCCAAGAGTGAGGATCCGTGAAAAGCGCGGTTCGGTGGTGGAGTCACCGAGTCCGCCAGAAGTTCCTGTAACCAGCCTACGGAAGCATGACAGACGACGAGACACAGGGTAATGAAAGCCCCGACTGACAGGACGAATTACAGCAATCGACTACCGCCTATCGCCAGCTGATCGAGGCGATCGACGTCCACACCAGCAATTTGCTCCATGAGATCACCAACGACGAAACCCTCGAGAAAGACACCACCCGCGCAGCGAAGCGTCACTGCCGGGAGCTGCGGGCGGAACTCGACTGCCTGCGATGGCACCTCTCTGGGACTGAAGAGTGGAACCTCCAGACGACCTCCAAGTGGGAAGGGAGTGTCACGACGGTCAGCGGCCCTTCGAGGCGGCACGACGAGATGCCTTCGACAATGATGGCACATCCGAGGACGGTACCCAAACGGACGAGACGGGAGGTGAGGGCGATGAGTGATCACTCGAGCACTAATCCGCCACAGAAAGAAACCGCGGCCCTCAAAAACGAACTCGAGCACCTTCGAAAGCGAATCGCGGAGCTCGAGACGAAACTAGAGACGAAAGACGACCGGATCGCCTCGAGGAGACCACTGCGACGCTCGAGGACCGACTCGAAGAGTGCGAACGCACACAAACGGAGGACGAAAATGTCGTCGACGCGGCGTTGAACAAAGCCGGAACGAACAAAGACCGAATCGAGGAACTACAGTCGCAAGAACTCGAGAAGGGCGCGCACCTGCGGATCGACACCGTCGACGAATACAACCTCGAGATACGCGGCAACCGACTCGAGCGGGTCACCAAGGACGACGGCCGGACGTATTTCCGAGTCTCCGAGAGCGCAGACCCCCTCGACGATGGTACGTCTCGCTCGCCTACGGGGACTTGCTCCCGATCCAGCAGCTCGCGCGGATGGACGAGGAGGCGCTCCGACCGACGGCGAACGCGTTGCCGACGCGATTGGCCGCGAAACTGTGGAACGCCAGAATCGACTCGAGTATCGGCGACGATCCCTGGCGGACGGGCTGTAAGGGAATCGAGGCCTCCGTCAAAGCGAGCGACCTGAAACACTGGACCCGCAGACAAGAGGACGGCATCAGCGAGAGCTACGCCACAAAGCTCGTCTCGCGGACGATCGGCGCGATCATCGACCTCTCGAGTCACCAGCTCACCGTCTGCAAACGGACCGAGCGAAAGAACGGCCTCGAGTACACCGAACGCCGGCTCGTACTTCCCACCGATGCAGCAATCCCGGGTGAGGCCCCGGACTCGAGCAAACTGGACCAAAACCCGGAGACAGCTGGCGTCTACGGGTAACCGTAGACCCGGGTAAAACTCACCCTCGAGAGAGGCTAACTCTCTCAGCACACAACACCCACACATCACACAGACGGTTGGTTAGTAGGGTTGGGTAGCTGTCGGTAGGTCCCTCGAGCGGTTCTCGGCGGTCACTTCCGAATACGGTCTCGAGCATCCATACTGGAGACGACAGCTGTCCACGGACTGTACTGAACATCGGCCTCGAGATCACGGCCGTGTTCAGATTAACTGATTCCATGCGAAGGCGAACGATCTGAGCCACTGATCAGCAGTTTCTGCGTAGGCATTGCTAAAACAGTTTGAGAAGGATGAGGTTCGACGTTTTATCTCACGAAATACACGTTCGACACTGTTCCGATTTCCATGCCGTTCGTATCTGAAATCGAGGCCATGTCGTTGACAGGCATAGTTCAGGGACTTGTCTCCATCGACGAGAAACACAGCGTCATCGACGTCGTGTTTCTCGCATAATTCCGTGAAGAATGCACTAGCGATAACCTTAGTTCTAGTCGGTTCAAGCTTTGTATGGAGCAATTCGTTTGACTCTGGATCGACAGCTGCGTACAGCCAGTACTGTTCATTACCGAGCTGGATCACTGTCTCGTCAACCGCGACGTGATCCGGACTTCGACAGGAATTGGGCTGTAGATCGGCCTTGTGAACCCAGTTATGAACAGTCGAGCGGGCCCGGTCAACACCTAATATCTCGAGAACGCGAACAGTATTCGAAAGCGAGAGTCCAGCAAGATGGAGCTGAATACTGAGCTTCATCAACAGCCGCGGTGTTGCCTCGCGCTCCACAAAACCCAAGTCAATCTGGCCGATAATAGAACTGAGGCGTGCGTTTTCGGGCATAGAACACTTTGAAAACGCTACGCCTCACTTCTTCAACCTTATCTGAACACCGCGGAGATCACTCACCCTAGCCATTACAGGGCTCTTACTGAAGCCTGTGACTGTCGAACCAGTCCGTCCGACCGGCCTCACAACCGGTGCACACTGATGGCACCTGCAATCACCCACTATCTCGTCGGCGCATCGCTCCTGTTGTTACTCATAACACCTATCGCGCTCCGATATCGATTGACGCCGTGGATACCGGTGTGTCTCGTCGCACTCGGTGGAATCTGGGGACTGGGGCCCGATTTCCACCATATCGCGCCGATCTACGAGACCGAGTTACGCGCGTTGCACGACTCACCATGGGTCGATCTCTTCGCTTTCCACTACACACTCGATCGGCCAGCCGTCCGCGCACAGTATACCGCGAGCGTCTTCGGATCGATCCTGGTCTTTCTCGGCGCCGTCACGGCATTCATGGTTGCCGCAGAGCTACGCATCCGAACCAACAGATACAGCCTCCCTACATCTCGTCGCACTGAGCGTAGCACTGTTCCTTCTCTTGTTGTTTGTCGCCGCTACAAGTGGCTGATTCGGCTCTCTCACACCTGCTAATCAGATTGTCAGACGACCTAAAAGACGATCGCTACTCACTCTGAAGCGAATCCGCGATAAATTTGAGTTCGTTCTTGCGGAAGGGACCCTCTGTTTTGTCTGGGTTATCCTCATCTAATATGCCGATTCTCAAGAGAATTCCCGCCCGCATCTGTGACTTGGGAGGAAGACGGTTTGTATCAATTCCGTAGTCCACGGCGTCACAGATTGCAGCGAGAGCTTCTTTAGTGAAAGCAGTGGCTTCTTGACGTTCGTATCTCCCCACGGCCAGCCGGATCTCGTTTCGAAGGTCATCCACAGTCTGTGGCATACTGACAACAAGGAGTGGACTCGACCTGTATATTTCGGCCTGATCAGTGAAGGATATATCCGTGGACTCTCACTCCTCGAGCCCCACTGAACTCCCGTTCAGCACGTCCGCTTCGGTAACGGTCACCGTTCGATCGCCAGCCGTATACTCGCCGGCGTACGGAACCGTCACTGTCGCCTGCCCGTTGTCACCCACAGACGCGGTTCGTTCGTACGCTATCGACTCACCGGACACTGATACGTCGGTCCCGACGGTCACGTTCGCGCCCGGCTCTCCACTCATCTCGAGCGTCGCGCCGGGAACCACGGCGAACGCAGCGGCATCGTCGCTGACGAGAATCGCCTGATAATGCGCGAGCCCGTCTTCGTCGTCACCGCCCGTACCCCGCTCCTCGAGTAACTGCGCTTGCGCGCTCTCATCCGGTGTCTCCCCGTCGATATCGGTCACGACGACGTAGCCGACCCGGCCGTCGAATTGGTCGTACCAGCTATCCGGATCTGACCCAGACTGGAATTCCCCGTAGTTGCTCTGGGCGTATCCGTACCCCTGCGATTCGCCGTTCACCAGATAGTTGTACATCCGGTTGTCGCCCCACTCGCTGAGCACGAAGTTCTCGGGATAGGTCTGATTCGCCGCTTCGGCGTGGTCGTCGATCGCACTGGCCGCCCCGACCTGTGCCTCGTCGTGGGTCACGTCCGCCGTCAACCCGGGCACGTAGATCAGACTCAGTCCGAACACGAGCAGCCCGATGCCGAGGACGTACCCGACCTTTCGGCCATCGGGGACCGAAATCGGGGGCTCGAGCGCCCGCCCGCCATCGGTGGCGACACTGTCACGGTCTCGAGTGGTCCTCGAAGACGCCGAATCTGAATCACGGAACGGAACCGGCGTCCTAGCCAACTCAACGACCGCGAGCAACTGGACGAGCCCCAGTCCGGTCAGTACGGCCAGCGGAATCGCCAACTGCCCAGCAAAGCGAACCTGAACCCCCGCCAGCACGAGCAAATACCCTGTGTAGGTCCCGACGAGCAACCAACCTGGTTCGTACCGGCGGGCGACGGTCCACGCGACCCAGCCGAGCACGACGAGCGCGAGGTAAAAGCCCATCCCGAGCTGGTACATCGGCCCGAAGAAGACGGCGTATTCCGTCGCAAACAGCGAGGCTGTCTCGGTCGCGCCCTCGCGAAAGAACAGGGCGTCGACGCGGGCCATCGCTTCCGCCCAGTCCTCGGGTTGGAGTCGCCGAAACGCGAGGAGGCCGCCGGCCGCGACGAGTCCCTCGATCGCGAGCAACCCGCCGAGATGACCCTCGAGCCGCCGCCACAGTTCGCCGAGCGCGACCACGGCGATCGCGCCGCTGAGGACCAGCGCCGGCGTGGTCGCGACGAACTCCGCGTGCCAGCCCCAGCGGTGGTGCAGGGCGAGCGAGAGCGCACTCCCGACGGCGAGCCCGACGAGTAGCGGCAGATTCGCACGCGTCGGCGACACGCCCGCTCGAGCGTCCATCGCGACGCGGAGCGCGACGTAGCCCGCGAGCGGGACCAACAGCAGCGGCGAGCCGCCCCACGCGTGGATCCCGGCCGCGACCGAGAACCCGAACGCGGCGGCGACGACCCACGTCACGGGGTCCTGAAGGTGGCCCCGAACGGCCACCTGGTCGTCACTACCGCGCTCGAGTCGCCGTTGCAGATCGACGGCGAGCCACGTCAGCGTCAGGAGCGTGACGCCGAGCCAGAAGTACTGGTGAAGTTGGTGATCGATGAACCCGAGCCCCGTGTAGACCGCGTTGATCGGCGTCACGGCGAAGGCGAGCACGGAGGCGATCCCGACTCGAACGTCTCGAGTGAGCAGGACGGTGAGCTTGTAAATCGCGAGCCCGAGCGCGACGGACGCGACGATCGGCAGCCACGCTGCGACTGTCTCGGCCGCGCCATGTCCGCCGCCGAGTAGTTCGGCGAGAAACCAGTTTGTCGCGTGGGCGAACGGCCGTGTCCCGAAGACAGCACCTGACGGATCCGTAAGAACACCAAAGTCCGTGGGCCCCGAGGATCGTCCAAGCAACTCCTCCATCCAGTACCGGAAGTAGTAGGGATCGTTCGCGGGCGAGACGACGTAGCCCTGCTGAAAGACCGACCGAAACGCCGTCATCCGCGCACCGGCGACGGCGATCAGCGCCCCGACTAACGCGATCGCCGCTCGAGGATCAATGGTCCGGAACCGTTCGAGATCGAAATCGCGGTCGGCAGGTACTGAACGCGAGTCCGTTTGGACCTCCTCGCCTGCGATCACTGCGTCGACGGCCTCGGGGTCTGCAACCCGATACGCACCGTCGACCTTCTCAACGATGCCGCTCGACACGAGTTCCCCGAACGTTCCCGAATCCAGATCGATATCGTCGAAGGTCCAGGTGTCGTGTTCGGTGTCGACAGTAAGGACGGCCTCGAGCGCGCGCTCGCCGTCCTCGCGGTCTTCGAGAAAGGTCGCCGTCGCGTCGGCGAGTCGGCTCGAGTCGCCGTCAGTAGGCATTGTGACTCAGGTGAGTGTACGGGGCTATCACGTTTTCGTTCCCGAGAGCCGTCGATCGCCGGCCCGCGTTACCACACCTGTGCGCCGGGCGTGTGGCAGTCGTCGCAGACGACCGCCGCGTTTCCGTGGTACCGTTCACGAACGAGCGTCCCGTCCTCGCAATACGAGCACCCGTCCCCCTCGAGCGCATCGAGGACGGACCGTCCAGTAGCGGCGTCGTCCGTTAGTTGCATCTATTCGACACCAAGTCAGGAGTCTGTTATAACTTTTCTGGACGGAGAAATGCGATCCCGCCGAGACGGTTCCCGGACCGGTCGTCGACTGATCGTTTCACACGACGATGGAAACGACGCCACCGCCGACGATCGCGAGGCCACCGAGACCGAAACAGACGAGCCAGAACGGCACGCGATCGACGACTCGCATGAGCGCGTCGATGGTGAGATAGCCGACGATCGCACTCAGCCCGAGCGCGACCGCCGCTGGGGCGGGATCGATACCGGGGAGGCCGCCGGCACCGGCGACGGTGAGTGCGGCCGCGCCGAGGCTCGCGGGAATCGACAGCAGGAACGAGAGCCGGAAGGCCGCCGGCGGATCGTAGCTGCGGAACAGCAACGCACTGGTCGTCACACCCGACCGCGAGATACCTGGAAGGATCGCAACGCCTTGAACAGCGCCGACGAGGATCGAGTCCGGCAGCGTCGGCGCGTCGCGGACGCCCATCGACACCGATTCCGAGCCGAGTTGGAGGACCCCCGTCAGTACCAACAGGACGCCGATGACCGCGATGAAGACGCCGCCGGTGAGCTGGCCGGCGAGGTCGACCGCGTAGACGTACAACGGGATGCCGACGAGTCCGGTCATCAGCGTGGCGACGACGACGTACGACGGGATGGCGTTCTCGCCGCGGTATGCATCGCCGGGCCGCCAACCGGGCACCGCGCGGACGGCCGTCGCGATGTCGTCACGATAGTAGGTCGCCGCCGAGAGCGTCGTCCCGACCTGCAGGAACAGCGCCAACTGCACTGCGACCGCGGGGTCGGTCCCCGCGAGCGTCAGAAACAGCGAGAGGTTGCCCTGGCTCGAGACGGGGAGCCACTCGACGATCCCTTGGACGATCCCGGCGAGGATCGCGACGATCAGGTCGACACGACTCACTGGTATCCCTGCGCCATCGCTATCACTTAAATGACCGCGATTCGGATCGGCGGCCGAATCGCGCGACTCCGTCCAGCGGGGTCATTCGACCGTCACGCTCTTGGCCAGATTCCGCGGCTTGTCGATCGACCGGCCGAGCAGGTTCGCGACCCAGTAGGCCACCAGCTGTAACTGCACGTTCGCCAGCACCGATGCACTGAGGTCGTCGACGGCGGGGATCTCGAGGACGTGATCGGCGTACCGAGTCACGTCGGACTCGCCGTCGGTGATCGCCACGACGGGCGCATCGCGGGCTTCGACCTCTTTGACGTTCCCGATCGTCTTTCGGGCCGTCTCGCCGTCGCCGGTGACGATCGCGAACACCGGTGTGTTCTCGGTCACGAGCGCGAGCGGGCCGTGTTTGAGTTCGCCGGCCGCGAACCCCTCCGCGTGCCGGTAGGTGATCTCTTTCATCTTCAGCGCGCCCTCGAGTGCGACCGGGTAGTGGTAGCCCCGTCCGATGGAGAAGTACGCGTCCGCGTCGACGAACGCCTCGGCGACCGCCTTGGCCTCGGTCGTCTCGAGGACGGTCTGGACCTGCCCGGGAACGTCCCGGAGCGCCTCGAGTTCCGCGCGGGTCGGATCGTCGCCGAGTTCGAACGCCAGCATCGCGAGCGCGAGTTGCTGGCTCGCGAACGTCTTCGTCGCGGCGACGCCGATCTCGGGACCGGCCCGGATATAGAGGGCGTGATCGCACTCCCGCGCGGCCGAACTCGCGACGGTGTTCGTCACCGCGAGCGTTGTCGCCCCGGCCCGGGCGGCCTCGCGCAGGGCGCGCAACGTGTCGGCGGTCTCGCCGCTCTGGGTGACGCCGACGACGAGCGTATCGCCGTCGACGGGGACGCGATCGCTCGCGTACTCGCTGGCGAGGAACGCCTGCGCGCTCACGCCGCCGGCACGAAGCCGCTCCGCGCCGAACATCGCCGCGTGATAGGAGGTGCCGCAGGCGACGAACTGGACCGGCCCGTCGTGGTCGATTTCCGCCAGTTCCTCGAGATTGACTGTCCCCTCGAGTTCGTCGATCCGGCCGCGGAGACACTGTCGCAGCGAGGACGGCTGCTCGTGGATCTCCTTGAGCATGTAGTGATCATAGCCGCTCTTCTCCGCGTCTTCGGGATCCCACGCGACCGTTTCGATCGGCCGGTCGACTGTCTCCCCCGTCTCGTCGGTGACGACCGCGCCGTCGGCGGTCAGCCGGACGAAGTCGCCGTCCTCGAGGTAGCAGACGCGGTCGGTGCGGTCGACGAACGCGGGGACGTCGCTCGCGAGGTACGTGCCGGTCTCGCCGAGGCCGACGACGAGCGGGGAGTCCTGCCGGGCCGCGTACACCGTCTCCGATCCCTCGAAAACCGCGGCGATCGCGTAGCTGCCCTCGAGTTGGTCGATCGCCAGCCGGAACGCCGCTTCGGCGTCCGCGCCGCGGTCGAGGTAGCGCCCGATCAGGTGGGGCACCACTTCGGTGTCGGTCTCGCTCCGGAACGCGACGCCCGCGTCGGCGAGGTCGTCGCGCAGCCGCTGGTAGTTCTCGATGATCCCGTTGTGGACGACGGCGACGCGCCCCGCCTCGTCGCTGTGGGGGTGTGCGTTGGCGTCCGTCGGCGCGCCGTGGGTGCTCCAGCGCGTGTGGCCGATCCCGACCGACTCGCCCGCGAGGTCGCCTCGCGGAACTGCCCCCTCGAGGGCCGAGAGTTCACCGGCGGCTTTGTGGACCGCCATTGTGGGTGTCGGTACGGCCAGTCCCGCGGAGTCGTAGCCGCGGTACTCGAGCGTCGAGAGGCCATCGAGGACCACGTCCACGGCGTCGTCCCCGCTGGCGGCTCCGACGTAGCCGACGATTCCGCACATCGTTACTGCACCTCGGTTCCGTCGTCGACCGTCCCGCGAACGGTCGTTCCGGCGTTGATGACGGCGTCGGAGCCGACGATCGTTCCCGGCGCGTAGGTCGCGCCGCCATCGTCGCGAACGCGGTCCGCCAGCAGCGCGCCCAGTCGCTCGCCCTCGTGGACGCGGTCGCCGACGCGGACGTCGCCGGGGCCGCCGACGACGGTCGACCCGGTTCCGACCCGGACGTTACGGCCGGTGACACAGTCGACGAGCGCCGCCCCCGAGCCGACGCGCGTGTCGGCGTCGACGACGCTGCGTTCGATGACGGCATTCGCGCCGACCGTCACGTTCTCACCGAGCGCGACGTTGGGTCCGACGACGGCCCCGGGGCCGACGACGCAGTCCGCCGAAATCGCGACCGGTTCGACGATCGTCGCTGAGCCGTGGACCCGCGCGGTCGACGACACCGTGCTCTCGATGCCGTCCGCGCTCTCGAAGAGGGTCTCCGCGACCTCGAGTAAGTCCCACGGATACGTCGCGTCGATCCAGATCCCGTCGGACGTGACGCCGCGGACGGTCTCCTCGGCGTCGATGGCGTTCGCGATGCCGTCGACGAGCGAGTACTCGTTCAGGTGTGGCTCCGGTCCGTGGAGATAGTCGAAGAGTTCCGGATCGAACGCGTAGACGCCCGCGTTGAGCTGATAGGAGCGGTCGTCGCGGGGATGCTCGACGATGGTCTCGACGGTGCCGTCGTCCTCGCAGATCACGCCGCCGTACTCGCCGACGTTCGCGTGCCGAATGAGCCCGAGCGTCGCAATCGCGTCGTCCGCGCTCTCGTGGGCGTTGCAGACGTCCTCAACGATCTGTCCGGCGACGAGCTGGTCGCCGTTGAGGACGAGCCGCGGCTCCGAAACCGCGGACTCGGCCGCCAGCAGCGCGTGGCCGCTACCGAGTTGCTTGTCCTGGACGACGTACTCCAGAGAGGCGTCGCGGTACGTCGACCCGAAGTGCGATTGGACGTGCGTGTGACCGTAGCCGACGACGACGGTGATTTCCGTGATCCCGGCGTCGACGAGCGCATCGAAAACGTACTCGAGAATGGGTTTGGTCGCCGCGGGAAGCATCGGCTTGGGTCGATGCTTCGTCAGCGGCCGCAGACGGGATCCCTCGCCCGCCGCGAGGACCACCGCAGAACGAATACTCATGTCGAGAGTGACAGTAAGACACTACTATTAGTTTTGTGGCTCGGCTTTCCGTCCGTCACCGGCTCTCGAGTTCCCCGGCGTTCGGCGGGACGTGCTAGCTCGCTGTGAGAAAGCAGCTCTTACTCGAGGTCCTGTCCGCGCCCGCCTCCCGAGCGTCGACCCGGCAATCCCGAAATAGCCGTCCGCGTCTCCGTGACGAGATCCTCGAGCAGCGCACCGGCTGGTCGCACCTCGTCGGTAAGGCCGACGCTCTGGCCGGCGAACAGCGCCATCGCCTCGATCTCGCCGTCGACGGCCGGCGTCGCGAGCGCCTCGTCGTAGCGCTCGATCGGCTCACCGCGACCGTCACCGTCGTCGATCCGAGCGATAACGTCGGTCTCCCCCGGCCGTTCCCCGGCGGGCGGCCGACCCTCGCGGTCCCAGCGCTCGAGCGTCTCGTTTCGCAACACACGATGTGGTGTTCCGGGCCAGCCCTTGTCGAAGAGAGTCGTGTACTCGGTTGCGGTCTCGTCGCTCTCGCGGAGTCGCCGCTGGTACTCGTCGTGGACGGCCGCCTCCTCGGTCGCGACGAACCGGGTGCCGAGCCACGCGCCGTCAGCGCCGAGGGCCAACACAGCCGCGATCCCTCGACCGTCAGCGATCCCGCCGGCTGCGACGATCGGGACCTCACCGCCTACCGTATCCGCGACGCGAGGGACGAGCGCCGTCGTCGCCACCTCGCTCTGGACGTGGCCGCCCGCCTCGAGACCCTGCGTGACGATCGCGTCGACGCCGGCATCGACGGCCGCGCGGGCCCCCTCGGCGCTGCCGACGGTCTGAGCGACGACCGCGCCCGCGTCGTGAATCCGATCGACGTAGGGGGCGGCCTCGCCGAACGAGAAGGTGACCACATCGACGCCCGCCTCGAGGATCGTCTCGAGGTGCTCGTCCGTGTCGACGACCGTCGTCGCGTCGTCGAGGACGAGGTTGACCGCGAACGGCTCGTCGGTCCGCTCGCGCGTGTCGCGGATCACCCGGCGAGTCTCCTCGAGATCACGCCACGTGACCGCGAGGTGGCCGAGCCCGCCGGCGTTCGAGACGGCGGCCGCGAGGTCGGGCGTCGTCGCGCTCCCGATCGGAGCCTGCACGATCGGGTACTCGATCCCGAGTGTCTCACAGAGCGGCGTCCGGAGCTTCGTCTCACCGCTCATGCCTGCCGTTTTTCCTTATCGAGCACGCGGACGTTCTCGATGCCCGTCTCGGGGTATTGGCCGTCGTCGTCTTTCTCGACCGCTTTGACCATATCCCAGACGACGTTCAGGCTGGTCGTCACGCCCTCGAGGGCCTCCATCTCGCAGCCCGTCTTGCCGGTGGTCTCGACGCCGACCCGGACCTCGACCCGGTCCTCGGCGAGCGAGAACTCGGTGTCGACGTTCGTGATCGGGATCTGGTGGCACATCGGGATCGTCTCCCACGTGTGCTTGACGGCCTGAATCGCGCCGATGCGGGCGGTCGCGAGCACGTCACCTTTGCCGACCTCGTCCTCGCGGATCGCCTCGACGGTGGCGGGCCGAAGGTGAATTTCCCCGGCCGCGACCGCGCGACGCTCGCTGTCGGGTTTGTCGCCGACGTCGACCATCTGGACGTCGCCCTCGTCGGTGGTATGTGTGAGATCGTCGGCCGCGCGTTCGCCGTCGCTCGCGTCGACCGCATCGGTGTTTGACTCGTCGCGCGCGTCGTCGTTCTCACTCATCAGCATCACCCCACAGGGCCGCCGGAATTTCGTCCAGCATATCCGACGCGAGGAGCCCGTTCGCCTCGGTCTCGGCGAGTCGCTCGCCGGCGAGTCCGTTGACGTACGCGCCCGCCGTCGCCGCGTCGAACGGGTCGGCGTGCTCGAGCAGCGCCGCGACGATGCCGGCGAGCGTGTCGCCGGTGCCGCCGACTTTCATGCCGGGCGCGCCGGCGCGGCTGATCCGGGTCCGTTCGCCGTCGGTCGCCACGTCGTCGACGCCCTTCGCGAGCACGACGTGGCCCAGTTCGGCTGCAAAGGACTCGATTTCGTCGACCGCGTCCCGGAGCGAGTCGGTATCCGGGCCGCCCATGCGGGCGAGTTCGCGGCGGTTGGGCGTACAGACCAGCGTCGCGTCCGTCTCGAGGTCGGGAACGACCTCGAGCGCGTCGGCGTCGACGACCGCCGGCCCGGTATAGGACTCGAGGAACGCGCGGGCGGCCTCGAGGGTTTCGTCGGCGGTGCCGAGACCCGGACCGAGGACGACGATATCGTCGTGGCGCTCGGCCGTATCGACGAGGCCGTCGACCTGCTCCGGGGTGAGCCGGTCGTGCTCGTAGGGCTGGACGATGAGGTCCTCGGCGTAGCCCTGGATCTCGCCGGCGACGGAGTCGGGCGCGGCGACGAAGGAGAGTTCCGCGCCGGCACGGAGCGCCGCCTGCGCGGCGAGCGCCGGCGCGCCGGTGTAGGGACCGCCGCCGATGACGAACGCGCGGCCGTCGCGGCTTTCGGGGCGAGCGAGGTCGACATCGCCGGGGCCGGCGAACCGCTCCGCAGCGGCCGGAATTCCGATGTCCGCGACCGTCACGTCGGCCGCGAGTTCCTCGAGTCCCGGCTTCGTGTCGTGGAAGGTGACGACCCGGTCGGCCTCGACGCCGTTTGCCGCGTGGTCGCCCGCGTCGGCGTCGAAGCCCGAGGGCACGTCGACCGCGACCACGGTGGCGTCGGCGTCGTTGATCGCGTCGGCCGCGGTCGCGGCGGGCTCTCGAAGGTCGCCGCTGATCCCCGTTCCGAGCATCGCGTCGACGATCACGTCCGCGTCGGGGAGGGCGAACTCGCTCGAGTCCGTGATCTCTCGCGTATCGTACTCCGCCTGCTCGAGGGCGTCCCAGTTCTCGCGGGCGATGTCCGTGCCGATGTTCGCGGCGCGCCCGAGCAGCAATGTGGTAACGTCGTACTCACGCCCGAGACGCGACGCGTCTCGGTCTGATGCCGAATGACGTTCGGTACCATCGAGGAAACGGGCGGCGACGAACGCGTCCCCGCCGTTGTTCCCGCGGCCGGCGACGATGGCGACTCGAGCGCCGGGGTCGGCCGCCTCGCGGACCGCGCGGGCGACGGCGTTCCCGCTCGATTCCATCAACTGCTTTCGCGGCGCGCCCAGCGCCGCGGCGTTCGCGTCGACGGCGGCCATTCGCTCGCCTGTAATCATGCTCGAGGGTTCGACGGGCCGTCCGTTCAACGTTGCGGACCCCGTGTCGGGAAACACAACATCGTTAGGCCACAGAGCCAATCCGATCGAATCCCTATCGCCGCCGTGAACGTCTTCTGGCTCGACGAGGACCCGCGGCTCGCTGCGCGCTATCACTGCGACCAGCATGTCAACAAACTGCTGCTCGAGGCCGCGCAGGTGCTGTGTACTGCGGCCCGCGAGAACGGTTACGAGGCGGACTTTCTCTACAAGCCGACCCACGTCGATCACCCCGTGACGAAGTGGGCGACGGACTCGCGGGCGAACTGGCTCCGACTGCGGGATCACGCCGAGGCGCTCAACGCGGAGTTCGTCGAGCGCTACGACAAAGACGGCGACCACGCGAGTTGGGAAGTCATCGACCGTATTGACCCCGACGAGATTGCGTTCCCCGCCGAGGAGCCGACGCCGCGTCCACAGACCATGCCCGACGAGTACAAACGCCCCGACGACCCGGTCGCCGCCTACCGCGCCTACTACGCCGGCGAGAAGGCCGACTGGGCGGAGTGGCAGTACACCGAGGAGCCGCCGTGGCTCGAGGCGTATTTGCCCCAGCCCGGGTGATTTTCTCGGTCGAACCGTGATGCTCTCGATCCCTCACGAAGCCAGTGGTAGCGGTGTCGATCGGCATTGCTCTCGAGCACGGTATGCTTATATGATATGAAATTCTCATTCGACCCACCGATGTTTCCGCCGATCGCCGGTCGCGACTCGATCGTTACGGACAGTGTGAACCCCCTTACGCAGGCCTACCGGGATGTCGTCATCTACGGCGACGCCGACTCGAACGATGTCCTCTACGAAGGGCCGATCGTCGTCCACGCCAACGGCTGGATCGAACTCGAGGGCGAGCGCCTGCTCTCGCCGCACGCGATCCACCACATCGATATCTACGACGACGAGCGCGGCGAGCGGAGTGGAGACGACGAAACCGACGCACGGGGAGACGATAGAAAGGACGGTGACGAAAGCGACAGCTATCGAACGAACCGGTTCAGTCCGTGAGAATCGGATCGACAATCGCTGCTCGAGTCGTCAGGTCCGTGGTTCCGCGCCCCGTGCGACGGTTACTCAATCACGATTGTTAGTTCGTAACGCCGAAACTATATTTCTGAGTTCATAAATAGACGCAGTTCGTAGGCGGGTCATGGACGCACTCGAATCCGACAATACTCTCGAAACCGCTCCCGCTGACTACCCCGACCTGCCGCTCGAGCAGTCCGAACCCGAACTCTATCTGCCGGGGACGCCGACGGCCTCGTTCCTCGAATACGTCGATATCGCCGTTCGAACGCTGTTTCGCTGAGACGATTCGCGAGCGCGGATCAGTACCGAATTTCGAACCCGTCCTCGCCCTGCGGGTCTTCGTACTCGGTCTCGACGCTCTCGACTTCGGCTGCTGGACTTCCGGTGTGACACCACTCGATCAGTTCCTCGACGACGTCCTCGGGTCCCTCGAAGACCGCCTCGACGCGGCCGTCGTCTAAATTCTTCACCCAGCCGTCGACGCCAGCCTCGCGGGCCGTGTCGCGAGTGTTCGCACGATAGTAGACGCCCTGTACCGTCCCCGAAACGAAGACGTGTGCGCGGATTCGCTCTGCCATGTGCGAGCCCTCGACCGCGACCGCCAAAAATCCGGCTCCGAGAGACCGGGCGGAAGCGACAACGGGAGGTGCCTCGAGCCCCTAGCCCTCCCAGTGACGATACGGCACCGAGACGGCATTCACTTCGAACGCGAGGGCGGGGAGCCGCGGGTCGTCGCCGACGCCCGGAGCGCCGTCGGCGCGGTCAACGTGGTGAGCCACGCCCACGCCGATCACACGTTCCGAACGACGCCGGAGACCGTCGTCTGCTCGGCCGAAACGGCGGCGATCGCCGAGGCCCGCACCGGCACCGGCTTCGAGTTCGTCGAGTCCGCGCCCGGTATCGACCTCATTCCCGCCGGCCACGTCGTCGGTTCCCGCGCAGCGATCATCGACCTCCCGGACGCCGACGGCGGCCCTCGGCGCTACTGCTACACCGGCGACTTCTCCACCCGCGATCGGTGCTACCTCGAGGGGTTCGACCCCCGCGCCGTCGATGCGGACGCGCTCATCATGGAGACTACCTATGGACTCCCGAAGTATCGGTTTCCGGCACAGGACGACCTCGAGGCCGCGATTACGGACTGGATTCGTGACAACGACGACCGCCCGCTGTTCCTGTTCGGCTACTCGCTGGGTCGCTCCCAGAAACTCCAGTGGCTCGCCCGGGACGCGACCGGCGACGCCGACCGTGAGATACTCGTCTCGGCGTCGATTCGAGACGTAAACGACGCCATCGAGACCGCGACGGAGGGCGACCTCGCGTTTCCGGGTCGGCGATACGACTCGCTCCGCGGGCTGACCGACGAGATCGTGATCCTCCCGTCGAATCAGGCGCGAGCCGACTGGGTCGAAACCGCCGTCGAGCGTGAGGACGGACTCAAGGCGGGCTTTTCGGGCTGGGCCGTCGACGACTCCTTCCGATACCGGGGGAACTACGATGTCACCTTCCCGCTGACCGATCACTGCGACTTCGACGAACTCGTCGCGACGGTGCGCGCGATCGACCCCGAGATCGTCTACACCACCCACGGCTCCGACGAGGCGTTCGCCGACACCCTCGCGACCGAATACGGCTATCGGGCACAGCCGCTGAAGCGAAACCAGACGACGCTGGGTGAGTTCCGCTGATGGGAATCATCGACCGCTTCGAAGACGAGTACGTCGATGTCTCGAGCACCCGTGCATCGCTTCGGGAGCTACTCGAGTTGCTCGTCGGCGCGGTGCTGTTCGTCGTCGGCGCGAGCGCGCTGACGTACTACCTGCTCGGCCAACGGATCGCGCTCTGGGTCGCGGGAATCCTCGTCGTGGTCTTCGCGATCACGCTCCTCTCGCAGGCCTACTGGGCCATGGCCGGTCGCGACGATTACGAGTGAGACTCGAGCGTCGAGAATCCCGCGCTCACGTCGGCTCCTCGTAGCGGCGAGCGCCGACGATCATTCGGGCGGTGAGCGCGAGGACGCCGACGGCGAACGCGAGCCAGACCGCCTCGGTGCCCGCGAACGGCTCCGCGTATTCGACGACGGCAACCAGTAGGACGAGCGCCGCGACGTACAGCGTGTTAGTGCCGACGAAATCCGCCAGCCCCTCCTCGTCGGCGACCTGATCCGGATCGTAGCCCGCGATCAGTCGGACCATTCCGAACCACTTGATCAGGATCCCCAGTGCACCGAGGGCCCCCGCGGTTGCGAGGAGCGGGAGGACCGATTCGGTGGCCATACGAGGATATTGACAATCCATTCACAAAATCGTTCCGCGGCGAGCCGCCCGGACCGACGGCCGTTACTCCCCGGTTCGAAGATGGTGGAAGACGTACGTCTGGGCGTAGCCGGCGTACTCGCCGCCCAGCCGTTCGCGGAGCGCTCGAGCGGTCGCGGCGTAGGACCCGCGGTCGCAGTCGGGAAAGTAGTCCTCGATCGCCGACTTGATCCACGTATCGAGCGGCACGGCCTCGTCGAACTCGAGCGAGAAGAGGAGCACGCAGTCGGCAACCTTGTCGCCGACCCCGACGAATTTGGTGAGGTACTCCCGCGCGGCTTCGTACTCGAGGTCGCGCGCGTCTTCCGGATGCGCTTCGCCGCTGGCGACCATCTCGGCGGTTCGGACGACGTAGGGGGCGCGGTAGCCGAGTCCCAGTTCGCGAAGCTCCGTTTCGGTCGCCGTCGCGAGTTGCTCCGGCGTCGGGAACGCGTGATAGGTCTCGCCGTCGAAGACGATTTCGTCGCCGTACTCGCTGGCCAACGTCTTCACCATCGTGTGAATGCGCCCGACTCGCATCTGGGCCGAGCAAATAAACGAGATCAGACAGCCAAAGGGCGGATCCCGAACGAGGCGCATCCCGCGGTGGGCCTCGTAGGCCTCGCGGAGCAATTGGTCGTCCGGCCCGGCCGCAACGATCGCCTCGAGGTCGTCGTCGAGGCGCAACAGCCGGCGCACGATCGGTTCG
The DNA here is from genome assembly GCF_005576615.1 of Natrinema versiforme. Classification (NCBI taxonomy): domain Archaea; kingdom Methanobacteriati; phylum Methanobacteriota; class Halobacteria; order Halobacteriales; family Natrialbaceae; genus Natrinema; species Natrinema versiforme. The sequence goes on along the minus strand of NZ_CP040330.1, from coordinate 1,291,824 downwards.
GCGTCGGCCGTCGACTCCCACTCGAGGCGGCCGTCGCGGGTCCTGACGCGGATCACGTCCCCCTCGACGACGGTCGAGTACCACGCGCCGGGTGCGGGCGTCTCGCTGTACATCTCGCCGTCGTCGCGCCGCCAGAGGTAGCTCTGACCGCTCTCGAGCGTGCGATACAGGTCGAGTCCGCCGGCGAGGTCGTCGAGTGGGATCGTCCCCGTCTCCATTCGTTCGAGCCTTCGGGGGCGCGGGCTTTTGCCTTTCGAACTGCCCAGGCGTCGCGTCGCACGGTCGCGTTCCGGTGGCCGACACGGTGCAGTTCGTCCGTCGTCGGGCGAACCTTCTTACTGTAGGCCATACAACGTCTGTGTATGGATTGCAGGGTCGTCGTCGAAGCTGCCGTGCCGGTATTCGACGTTGAAACGGAAGACGAGGCGATCCGGATCGCCATCTCGAAGACGGGCGAGATGTTGAACCCTGACCTCAATTACGTCGAGATCAACATGGGCGAGCGAACCTCCCCATCAGGAGAGGAGCTTCCGCCCGCGTTCATCGCGGCCGACGAAGCGCTCGTCGCGCTCGAGTTGGAGATGACCGTTTTCAACGTCGAGCGCGAGGAACACGCCTCGCGCATCGCGCGCAAAGAGATCGGCCAACGCCTCGAGAACATCCCGCTCGAGGTCACGCAGATCGACGTCCTCGAAGACGAGGAAGACGACGAGGAGTCGGACGAAACAGACGAATCACCGGACGCCGAGCAGGCGGACGACCGGGCCGAGGCGGCGAGCGACTCGGATGCCGGGGCCGACGACGAGGACGACGAAGAAATCCTGCCGGAGTTCGAAGACCTCGTCGAGTAATCCGCAGCTGTTGACTCACGACCGGTCCCTGCTTGCCGTCTTCCGCTTTCGAGAATCCGACCCGCGATGAGTAACTGATCCCGTAGTCGATACGTCTCCATCCAGAAACGAGTCTCGCCAGTAGGGACTGTGATCGATCGGAGGATGCGACGAGTTGCTCAGTCCGCAGTGGCGGCGACTGCTTCCTGCTCCTCTTCCCGCATGTTCGTCGTAATTCCCTCGGCGATCGCAAAAACAGCGGCTTTGTGATCAGTCTTCGACTTGTGAATCGATGTCGGCCGGATCCCCTTCGACTCGTACTTCTCGAGGTCGATCTGACAGTCGTTCCACTCTGCACACTGGTTCGATACCTCCGCCAGAAGGCCGTGAAGGTGAATGAGCTCCTGTTTCTTCATAACCATCCACTCCTACCCACTGCAGGGTTATATTATTATCTTGAGTCGCGTTAACACGAGACCCGTGTTGACTGGCTGGTCTGTCACTGCTCGGGACGATTCGAATGCACTCCCTACGCGAGGAAAACAGCGGGATGACGCGTAGTTACTATTTTATTTATCGGCGTAATGAGTTCTTTCGTTCCAGTTTCCGATACGCAGATTCTGGAGAGTTAAAACGTGGCTACTGCTGGAACGATGGTCGGACACCTGGCGTTTCGCCGAAACGAAAATCGCCGCCAACCGCTGGCTACCCGAGCTGTTTCAGGGTCTGCAGATCGCGATCCGTCCGCATGAACTCGGCCGTCCGATGAGAGGCGTGACAGTTCGGACAGTGAAACATCTCGGCGGGCGCGGGTAATTCGTCCGGAGAAACCTGCCAGTCTTTCGCACATTCTGGACACAACAGTTGGACGGTCGTTCTATCCATGTCACACACTTTCACATGAGCGGTGAAAAACGTTGCCGCAGTTCCGCTCGACCGAAAAGACCACCCGCGTCAGCGGGACGACAGATGACAGCCGCCGATGCCGACCGCTTTAGGCGGGCGCGGCAGTGTCCGAGGCCTCGAGCAGTTCCTTGTACCGGTTGCGGATGGTTACTTCGGAGATGCTCGCGACTTCGCTGACCTCGTTTTGGGTGACCTTCTCGTTGGTCAGGAGCGCGGCGGCGTAGACCGCGGCGGCCGCGAGGCCGACCGGCGACTTGCCGCTGTGGACGCCCTCCTGGCGGGCCGACTCGAGCAGTTCGCGGGCCATGCGCTCGGTCTCGTCCGAGAGATCGAGGTCGCTGACGAACCGCGGCACGTAGTGTTCGGGGTCGGCCGGCTTGACCTCGAGGCCGAGTTCCCGAATGATGTAGCGGTACGTGCGGGTCAGCTCCATCTTCTCGACGCGGGAAACCGCCGAGATCTCGTCGAGGCTGCGCGGCGTGCCGGCCTGACGGGCGGCGGCGTACAGCGACGCGGTCGCGACGCCTTCGATCGATCGGCCCGGCAGCAGGTCCTCCTCGAGCGCGCGGCGGTAGATGACCGATGCGGTCTCGCGGACGTTCTCGGGAAGGCCGAGCGCGCTCGCCATTCGGTCGATCTCGCCGAGCGCCTGCTTGAGGTTGCGCTCCTTGGAGTCGCGGGTGCGGAAGCGCTCGTTCCACGTGCGGAGACGCTGCATCTTCTGGCGCTGGCGACTCGAGAGCGAGCGGCCGTAGGCGTCCTTGTCCTGCCAGCCGATGTTCGTCGAGAGGCCCTGGTCGTGCATCATGTTCGTCGTGGGCGCACCGACGCGGGACTTCTCGTCTTTCTCGGCGGCGTCGAAGGCTCGCCATTCGGGGCCGCGATCGATCTCGTCTTCCTCGACGACGAGTCCGCAGTCAGCACAGACGGTCTCGGCGTGCTCGTCGTCGGAGACCAGCCGACCGCCACACTCCGGACAGTGTTCCTGCTCGTCGGATACCGCCGTGGTCTCCTCCTCCGTCTCGGTCTCTCGCTCGTTCGTATAGGTTCGGATGCTGGTGTCTGTCATGGTGTATCGGGTGGGTTACTCGGGGCTCCCGGGTGGGGTAACCAGAAGAAACCCGGTCGCCTCAGCTAACATAGAGTAAGGCCGTAATCCATATAAATGTTCCGCCTACTTTATAAACTAACCGCGAAAATTGGTATATATGTTCCGGTTACATGGTGATTAATCGTTTGGGATGGCAAGGCCCAGATTCACGTCGCTGAACCCGGACCTACTCGACGGTGAAGAGGTGACCCTCCGTCGGGACATCGAACAATCCGACGCGGGCACCGGCGTCGAGCCACGCGTGCCCGTACGAAAACGATGCCAGCGCGTTGACGAGGTCATCCTGCTCTCGAAAGTGATTGCCGTCCTCGAGATAGGACGCGGCCATCTCGTAGCAGTCGGCAGCCGCCTCGGCCATCGGGGTCCCCTCGGGCGGCGCGATCGACGCCTCCTCGAGTGCCGCCGCGAGCAACTCGCCGTACCGGTTCGTTTTCTCCTCGAGATCAGCGCCCATGATCGTTCCTCGTCGCTCGGGCCCGTAAGTGCGTCGTCCGTAGTCGGCCGCCGGAGTAACTACCACATACGTTTCACCCGTCCAGCGGTGCCGTTCCGTCGGCGATCGACATCACTGCCATCTCGCAGGTCCAGAATCGGATTTCGCCGGGACTGCTCGCGCTCATCGTCGGCGTCTGTGCCGGGGCCGCGGGCGCGTTCGGTCTCGCGACGGCGATTCCCGTGTCGCTCGCGGGCGTGATGATCGCCGTTGCACTGATCCCCGCCGCGGCCGCGGTCGGTATTGGGCTGGCGTGGAGCCACGCGACCGTCGCCATCGATACCTTCGTCCTAGTCGCCGTCAACGCCGCGTCGATCCTATTATCGGGACTCGCCGTCTTCTGGTACCTCGGCTACCGGCCGGCGGGCTGGACGATGGGGACGCTCCGCGGAAACGTCTCTCGGGACTGGATCGGAACCCTCGCCGTCGTGCTCGTCCTCGGCCACCACGTCGCGTTCGAGAACGATCAACGACGGGTCAGAACCGTCCTGGACGACGACGAGTATACCCGCCTCGAGCTAGTCGAAGTCCGAACCGAGTTCAACGACGGGGGCGTCGTCAGCGACGAGACGAGCGTGACAGTCGTCGTCCAGCGGCCCGCCGACCACCCCTATCCCAGCCTCGTCGACCGACTCGAGACGGCCCTCGAGGCGCGAACCGATCGAGAGATGACGGTCTCCATCGAGTTCGTCGACGGTGCGACATCGGCGGACGAGGACCCACAGCCGTCGTCACAAGAGGGGGCGATTGCTGAGAGCGCAAGGGGTTTAGGCGCTCTATCCATACCTTGTTACATGAGCGACCAGCCACGCGTCGAGATTTATACGAAGACTGACTGCCCGTATTGCGAGAAGGCCAAGGACCTCTTCGACAGCAAGGGAATCGAGTACGAGACGTACAACGTCACCGACGACGACGATCTCTTCGAGGAGATGGTCGAGCGTGCGGACGGCCGAAAGACCGCCCCCGAAGTATTCATCGACGACGAACTGATCGGCGGCTGGGACGACACCAGCGCGCTCAACGAGACCGGCGAACTCGACGAGAAACTCGGCATCGCGACCGACGACGATGACGAGGTCGTCGAACACCGCAAACTCATCATCGCCGGCACCGGCATCGGCGGGCTAACCGCCGCGATCTACGCCGGCCGCTCGAACAACGAGCCACTGGTCATCGAGGGCGACGAACCCGGCGGCCAGCTCACCCTGACCACCGACGTCGCCAACTACCCCGGCTTCCCCGAGGGTATCGGCGGCCCGGAACTGGTCAACAACATGAAAGAGCAGGCCAAACAGTTCGGCGCCGACCTGAAAAACGGCATCATCGAGTCCGTCGAGCGCGTCGAGCAAAGCTCGACTGCAAACCAGAACGCGTCGCGTTCTGGTGACGACTCGAGCCGTCCCTTCCGCGTCGAGATGAAAGACGGCGACGTCTACACCGCCGACGCCGTCATCGCCGCCTCGGGTGCCAGCGCCCGCACGCTCGAGATTCCCGGCGAGGACGAACTCATGGGCTACGGCCTCTCGACGTGTGCGACCTGTGACGGCGCGTTCTTCCGCGGCGAGGACATGCTCGTCGTCGGCGGCGGCGACGCCGCCATGGAGGAGGCCACCTTCCTCACGAAGTTCGCCGACACCGTCTACATCGCCCACCGCCGCGAGGAGTTCCGCGCGGAGGACTACTGGGTCGACCGCGTCGAGGAGAAGGTCGAAGACGGCGACATCGAGATCATGAAAAACACCGAACTGATCGAGATCCACGGCTCCCAAGAGGAGGGCGTCGACCACGTCACCCTCGTTGAAAACGACAAGGGCCACCCCACCGACCGCCTCGAGGACCCCGAAACCGAGGAGTTCGACTTCGACGTGGGAGCCGTCTTCTTCGCCATCGGCCACACGCCCAACACCGACTACCTCGAGGGCACCGACGTGAAGATGGACGCCGATGGCTACCTGAAGACCAAAGGCGGCGAGGGCGGCGGCCAGACCGAAACCCACGTCCCCGGCATCTTCGGTGCCGGCGACGTCGTCGACTACCACTACCAGCAGGCCGTCACCGCCGCCGGCATGGGCTCGAAGGCCGCACTGGATGCGGACGAGTACCTCGAGGACCTCGAGCGAGCCGACTCGAGCATCGAAGAGGTCGAACCGGCCGCGGCGGACGACTGATCGGTTTCAGCGGCTGCACAGCGCGTTGTCTCTCTGACTGAACCGACTGTCTCGGTCTTTGTTGCGACGCATCGTTTTGTCTTCTCGAGTTACACTGGCAGAATTGCATAGTCTGGCACAGTGATGTCGGACCTGTAATCAACTCGCAGACTCGAGGCGAGCGTGAAATCGTACGGACGGCGTCGGTCTCGAGCGCATCGGAACGTACTGTCTCGTCGGCGGCGTTGGCCTAGTCTTGATCTCCGCGAGACAGTTCGAACGCGATCAGTTGGGCAATCGCTCGAGCGTGTTCGAGCAACTGGTCTGTGAGCGACCAGTGTCGTTTCGGACTTGTATCGGTCGACAATAGGTAGCCACACGCCTCTTCAAACGAGCCGGTGGCTTCAGTGTCTCGAGTGCAACGCAGGTGTCCCCGACGACTCCGTCGGTTCTCGCAGCCGAGCGGAGACAGTCGCAGCTATCCCTGTGTCGTTGTATCGACTCGAGACGATCCATACCCGTCGCTGGTGGGTGTAGTGTGCGATAAAAGAAAGCCGCGGAAGTTAGGGCCGGCGTGAGCCGGTAGTTGTTACAGCTTAGTTCTGGCGGCGGAGTGCCAGCATGGCAGCGCCGAGCAGCGCGACGAGGGCGACGCCGACACCGAAGCCGGGCGTACCGTCGTCGTCGCCGTCATCGGAGCCGTCGGAGCCGTCAGATCCGTCGGAGCCGTCGGAACCGTCGGAGCCGTCAGATCCGTCGGAGCCGTCGGAGCCGTCGGAGCCGTCGGAACCGTCGCCTTCGTCACCGACAGTCAGCGTGCCAGAGTCGTTCGACTCATCGTCCGTGATGAGCTCGTAGTCGTAGTCGCCCTTCTCAGCGTTCTCGAGGAGGGTCGCTTCGAGCGTGGTGGAGCCGCCAGCTTCGAGTTCGACCTCTTCGTCGATGACGGTCTCGCCGTCAAAGTCGAAGTGGACGTTCTCGGAGGCCGTGCGGTCGTTGGAGTTTTCGACGTCGATCGTCACGGAGACGTTGTCGCCGACTGCGGGCTCGGCGGGGTCGAACGTGACGTCGTAGTTGAACGGCTGAGCTTCAGTCCCCTCGATGAGGACGGAGTCGATCTCGTCAGAGACCTTGCTGCCGTCGTTGTTGTTGGCTTCGAGGGTGAACTCGGTGCCAGCGTCGTAGTCACCGAAGTTGAAGGTGGACTCGAAGGTCCGCTCGCCGTCGACGAGTTCGACAGCGGGATCGTCATTTTCGACGAACGTACCCGAGGCCGCTGCACGCGTACTGATTTCCGTACCGGGCGCGAGGTTGGTCGAGCCCTGTGCGGTTGCGTTGTTGACTGCGTTGACTTCTGCAGCGCTGTCGTCCCACTCAAGGTCGCGTTCCTCGAGGGTGAACGTGGTTTCGTGGTTAGTTTCGGCGTCTTCGTCTTCGACGTAGACGTTGTCCTCAGTGATCTGGAAGGAGACGTCGTAGTCCTTGCTGTCGTAGTTGAAGTCGCCGTCAGCGGCGGTGACGAGGAGGATCAGCTGATCGCCCTCGTAGTCGCCCGCGTTGACGAATTCCATCGTGAGGTTGTTGTCGCCAGTCGTCGGGCTGGAGTTCCAGACCTGCGCATCCTGGTTGGCGCGCGGGTCTGCCTCTTCGATCTCGAGGGTCATGTTCGCGTCAGCGAAGTCGCTGCTGACGTTCGAGGAGTCAACCGAGTCAAGGAAGCCGGTTGCACCGAAGTCATCGAGGGTGACCAGCATGTGGTCGTCCTCGGCGAACAGTTCCGTCTCAGTGACGGTTGCGTCTTCGTAGTCCTCGAGGTCGTCCATGCTAGCGTCGGCGGGCGCCGTGTGCGTGGCGATGTCGCCGGCTGGCTGGCGGTCCTCGAGCGTCAGGTATGCGGAGTCCTGACTGTTGACGACTTCGGGAACGGCCGAGTTGGTGGTGTTCCACGAGTCACCGATGATGAGTTCGTAGTCTCCAGTTGCGAGCGGCTTGTTGAGTGCGTCAGCACTGAAGTCGCCACTGTAGACCGTGTTCTCGCTGACGTTGATGTACTGAAGGTTGACATCGACATCATCGTTGCCAGGTGCGGTGTAGTATTCATCTTCATCGCTGAAGGTGGTACCGTTACCGGCCTTGTGCGTGTTGACTTGGACAGTGACCTCGTCACCGTCGTAGTCCGACGCGTCGATGATCAGGCCAGCTTCGTATGCAACATCATCGTATTCACCGATCTGGAGTGCTGCCTCGTCGGTGTTGTCCATATCGATGGTGATGTTCGCGAGACTGCCTCGCTCTTCAACGAAGGTACCTTCGGTGAACGAGCGGTCAGTGTCGTCGTCGGTGACGGTGATCGTTGCGTTGTCGGAAGCGCTGGTGTCGCTGGCTTCGACATCGAACTGGTAGTCACCGGCGTCGATCTCCGAGAAGTTCGCGGTGAAGTCACCACGAGCATCGAGAACGATCACGTCCTCCTCGGTGTCAACGTAGTTGACGTTCGAGTCGGAGCCGTAGGTACTGAGATCGTCGTCGGTAGTGGCCGCACCGTCGTCACCGAAGATCGACCAGAGTTCTTCAGCATCGAGACCGTCAGCGCTGACGTTCGCGGTGAAGTCTGCGCGGATCTTCGAGTCGATCTCGAGTTCGGTCTCTGCGTTCGTACCCTCGGTGTTTGCTACCGAGTCATCGTCGAACGAGGTGCTGAGATCCTGCACTGCGATGTCGAATCGGATCTCGTCACCGCTGAGAGTGCCACCGTGGATACTCCCAGTGTCCTCGGTAAACTCGTAATCGAGGTAGTATTCGTTCGTTTCGAGGCCTTCAGTGTCAGTCACGACGACATAATCGTCACTGTCGATACCATTGAAAGCAGTAACGTCACCGACATCATCGAACTCGCTGTCAACGTCACCTGCGGCGTAGACTTCGAGTTCTTGTGCGATGTTGTCCGTGTCGTTATTCACTAGGTCGACAGTGTTAGTGGCGTCAAGACCAGTGCTAAAGTCATCACCGTCATCACCCACGACAATTACACCGATCTGCCCTTCGTAATATCGGTTGTCGTGAGTAAACGGTTTGTCAAGTTGATTAACGTCACTATCATCGTCCACATTCGATGCTGCCGCCCCGCCCACAAACGCTGCGGACATGGCGACAACGGAAAGAACCATAAGCGCGGCCAGGACTACTGCACGTCCCTTTTCGCGATAGGTTGCGTCGTCTGTCATTTATGTTGTGTTATGGTTGTGTTTCGGTTGGTTATCGAGCGATTCACCTGGAGTGCGAGTCATCGCCGATACCGCATCGATCCCGGCTTGGGGGACTCGCACCGGGTAGGGGTGTTTCATTGGTATTAAGGATTTAGTAATAAGCTTTCTGGAAGCATAGATCTCTGTCGTTGATCGGTAAAAGTCTCTTAACCGCTCGAGTGAGACGGTATACCGCCGAAACAGGCCCTAAATAGTACGGCACAACGACAGTCGTTATAAAATATTATTACGTGGTTTGAGGCTCCCCTGGCCGACCTCAGTCTGGTATCCTCGAGTGAGTATGCCCACCGATCACGAGAGAAAAATCCGAACGCAACAGTAAGACGAACTTACGAGCCGCGACCAGCAATGGTGCTCACCCAAAGAAGCGGAGAGAGTTCGATTCGAGTTACGAATTAGTTCTTGTACACGCGCGACTCGAGATACCGCTCCAGTTCACTGTGGACTTCCTCAAGCCACGCATCGGCATCGGTACTCGAGCGCCGAAGGACCGCGCCGATGAGTATCGTTTGGAGGGTCTCGGCGACGGCGTCCGGATCGCACTCTTGAAAGAGCCCGGCATCGATCCCCGTGCGGAGGGCCGCCGCGAGCGACTGTTTGAACACGCGGTCGCTTCGGGTGAAGTGCTCTCGGTAGTCCGGATCGTGAACCGCCTGCGCTCGGAGTTCGAGGACCGTCGTCAGGAACGCGTGCCAGTCGTCGTCGACATCCGTTGCGAACCACCAGTCGAGCATCTCCTCGAGTCGGTCCCGCGGATCGTCGACCCGTCCGCGACCAAGCTCGTCCTCGAAGTGCTCGAGTAGGTACTCGAGACACGCGATCACTAGCGCGTCCTTGTTCTCGTAGTGGTGATAGACCAGCGACGGACTCTGCTCGAGTTCGTTGCCGATCTTCTGCATCGTCAGATCGGCGTAGCCGTATTTTCTAAGACAGCGATAGGTGGCGGCCAGGATTTCTTCGCGCGTATTCGCCGGATCCTCGAACACGCCGTCAGTCACGACCAGTCACCTCGACGTTGTACTGGACTGTGTCGGGTCTCGCTCGAACGGCCACTGACGAAACGAGCGATGCAGTCGAATTCATACCGGTCAATCGCATCGCGGTACCATAACGGGTTTGATTGAACGTTTATTCAAAAGAGTTATACCCCCCACTTCCCAGACAGTAGGTAATGAGCGATTGTCACTTCGCCGAACACGTTTCGTGGAAGGCGAACTCGCCGACCGTCGCGTCGCCCGCTCTCGAGAGCCCTGACGGGTGGTCCCCGTGACCCGCCGTCGGACCGTCGCCCTCGTCCTCGCAGCCGTCACCGTCGTCGGGTTCGTAGCCCCCTTCGGTGCCGCGGGGGCGCTGGCACAGCAGGCCAGCGGCGAGTTGACCCGCGGCGAACCGGACCTCGATCTCGTCGATTCGAACCCGGACGTGACGCCGGGGACCGAAGCTACGCTCGAGGTAGACATCAAGAACGACGGCGACCTTCATACCGGATCCCGGGCCGATAGGGTGCTCACGGCTCGTGGCGTGACCGCCGAAATCGACGATGCCGGTCCCTTCGAGTCGGCCTCGGGCGAAGTGGCGGTCGGCCCGATTCAGGATGGTGCGATCGCGACGGCACCACTCGCGATCGAAGTGCCCGAAGACGTCGACCCGGGAACGTACGAGATCGAAGTCGACGTCAAGTACTCCTATACGAACCGCGTCTCGGACGCCTCGGGCTCCCAGCAGCGACTCACGAAGACCGAGTCCCTCGAGTATCGAGTGACGGTTCCGGACGAACCGCGCTTTACTGTTTCGAACGTCGTAACCGATGTCTCGCCCGGTTCGAGCGGGGACGTGACGATGGAAATCGAAAACACGGGAGCCGAACCCGCGAATCACACGCGGGTATCCGTCACCGGCTTCGGTGGCGTGACGATCGACGGGGGAACGAGCCAGAACGCCATCGGCGACCTCGCACCCAACGAGTCGACGACGACGACCGTCGAGGCGACGATGGCCGAATCGACCGGCGCGGTGAACAAACCCATCGAGGTAGCGTTCACCTACGAGGACGGCTCCGGAATCGACCGGACCGCCGACTCCGTGCGAACGGCGCTGTCGCCGACAGCCGAACAATCGTTCTCGGTCCGAAACCTTGAGGAGACCCTCTCGGTCGGATACGAGGGGAGGGTAACCGGCGAAGTCGTCAACGACGGACCGCGACCCGTCGACGACGCAGTGCTGGTCATCGAGCCGATGAGTGACTCGCTGTTCGTCGAGGACACCCGCTACGCGCTCCCCGAACTGAAACAGGGAGAAGCCGCGACGTTCGCCTACTCGACGGACGTCAGCGGGCAGGCCGATGCTGGTGCCCGGCAACTCCGCTTTACCGTCGAGTACACCGGGAGCGGAGACACGACCCTGCAGGACGGTCCGATCTCCGAACGAGTCGTGGTCGACGAACGAACCGATGAGTTCTCGCTCAGCGACGACGGGGTGTCGGTCCGGCAGGGCGACTCGGGTGACCTCGTCCTCGAGATCACGAACGAGCGCCCGGAGACGCTGTCGAACATCGACGCGAGACTCTACACCGATAGTCCGCTCGACGCGCCCGACGACGAGGCGTTCGTCGACGAACTCGAGCCGGGAGAGTCGGCCGAAATTCCCTTCGAGGTCTCGGCGTCGGAAGACGCGAGCGTCGAAACCCACCCCGTAGAGCTCGACTTCGAGTACGACACCGCACGCGGCGAGACGGTCCTCTCGGATGTCTACCAGTACCCGATCGAGGTCGAAGCCGGCGGCGATGACGGTAGCGGGTTCCCGTCGGCTATCGTCGGGATACTCGCTGCTCTCGCCGTGAGCGGTATCGGAGTCGGCCTCTGGTGGCGACAGCACTGATCGATGCCCGATATCGATGAGATCCGCGACCGGGACGACGCCGCGGTGAGCGATCGCTCCCTTCCCGATCGTCTCAATACGGCGATCACCGACCACCCGTTGCGGGTCGTCCTCGCCTTTGCCGTCGTTACCGTCCTATTCGTCGGTGGAATCGGCGGCGGCGAGCAACAGGCCGGAACCGACCAGTTCACGGAGGGGATAGAAGAACAGCAGGCCCTCGAGGACATGCAAGACGACTTCGCCCGGGAGGGCCGCGAGGGCGGCGGCTCGACCGCGAGCTTGTTCATCGAGGAACGCAACACCCTCTCGAAGCAGAGCCTCCTCCGGATGCTCGAGTTTCAGGAGCGTGCGGAAAACGATGCGGGGCTCAGGGTCGAGTCGTCGACGAGTCCGGCCTCGCTCGTCGCTCAGCAACTCGATCCGGAGGCGGACACGCCCGAAACGCAGCGACGCGCCATCGAACGCGCCTCTCAGCGGCAGTTAGAAGGGGCTATCGCGGACGCCGACGAGGCCGCCGGGCTGCCGGTGAGTACGGACTTCACCCGTGAGTCGGCACAGGCAGACGTCGCTCAGATCGCGGTCACCTACGATACGCCGCCGAACGCGGACACGGACGACACGGCCGAGCTACAGTCGGAAACGGCCGCGTTAGCCAACGATATCGACGGCTACGAAACGGGCGAGAACGTCGAGGTGTTCGGTAGCGCGATCATCGAAGAGGAGATGCTGCAGTTGCTCGGTGACACCGCGATCGTCGTCTTCCCGGCGGCGCTCGTGTTGATCCTGTTCTTCCTGATCGTCGCCTACCGCGACCCGATCGATCTCGCCCTCGGGCTGGCCGCGCTGATGATGACGATGCTCTGGACGTTCGGGTTCATGGGCTATGCTGGCATTCCGTTCTCGGATATGATGATCACGGTCTTCCCGCTCCTGCTGGCCGTCGGGATCGACTTCGGAATCCACATCATCAACCGCTATCGCGAGGAGCGAGCGACGGGTGCGGCGATCGGCGACGCCATGGGTATCACGACGCGCCAGCTCACGGGTGCGTTCCTGATCGTCACGATGACGACCGTAATCGGCTTCGCCTCGAACCTGACGAGTTCGATAGGTCAGCTCCGTGACTTCGGTATCGTCGCCGGGGTTGGTATCCTGTTTACCTTCCTCATCTTCGGCGTCTTCCTCCCGGCCGGGAAGGTCGGACTGGATCGGCTCCGCGACGGGACTCGATTCCCGAAGTTCGGCACGAGCCCGATGGGGAACGAAGACTCCGTCCTCGGTCGGATCCTTCCGGTTGGGGTAACGCTCGCGCGGATCGCGCCCGCGATCATCCTCGTGAGCGCGCTCGTCTTCGGCGCGGCAGCAGCCGGCTACGGCACGGGCGTCGATTCGGAGTTCTCGCAGGAGGCGTTCTTCCCGGACGAGGATCGGCTCGCCCAGTACGAACAGTTTCCCGAACCGCTCGCACCCAGTCAGTACACGTTCATGACTGTACTCGACTACCTCGAGGAAGACTTCGATCAGGGGCTCGTGGGGTCGGTAACCGTCTATGTTGACGATCCGGACGTGAGATCGGCCGCCGGACTCCGCGACATCGACCGGGCGCTTACCAATCCGCCCGAGACGTTCAAGGAAACCGACCGGCGCGCGGAGGCGGACAGCGTCGTCGGCACGATCGAGCAGCGCAAGTCGACCGACCCCGAGTTCGCGGCAACGGTCAAGCAAACCGACTCGGACCACGATGGGCTTCCAAACCGGGATATCGACCGGGTCTACGACGAACTGCTCGAAGAAGAGTCCGCCCAGCAGTACGTCACGAGCGACCGTAGTTCGACCCGCATCGTGTATCAGGTCGACTCCGACGCTGACCAGACGGACGCGACCCACGCCGCCCAGGCGGTCGCAGACGAGATGGAGATGGACGCGACGGCGACGGGCGAATTGGTAGTCAATCAGGCTGTCATCGACCGCATCGGCGACTCGGCGATCAAGAGTCTGGTCGTCGCGTTCCTCCTCACTGCGGTCTTCCTGATGCTGTCGTACTGGTGGCTCGAGGGGCGGATGGTCTACGGCGTGATCAACCTCGTTCCGGTCCTCGTGACCGTCGCGATGCTGGCGGGCTCGATGCGCCTGTTTGGAATCGCGCTGTCGCCGATCAACACCCCGATCCTGTCGATCTCGATCGGGCTCGGCGTCGACTACACGGTCCACTTCATGCACCGGTTCGTCGACGAATACGAGGCGGGAGCCGACGTCCACGAGGCCCTGCAGGTGACTGTCCGCGGCACCGGCGGTGCCCTGACCGGCAGTATGCTCACTACCGTCTGCGGACTCGGCGTGTTGTACCTCGCGTTGATCCCCATGATCATGGAGTTCGGACTCCTGCTCGCGCTGGGGATCTTCTACGCCTATCTCACGTCGATCTTCCTGCTCCCGTCGACGATCGTCGTCTGGGACCGCCTCGAGCGGCGGTTCGGCCCGCTCGGAGAGATTCAGTGGCGGGAGTCGGTTCGTTCCTTGACAGGGAAGAACTAGGCGACTCGAGTCCCAACGGCGGATCGGTTCTCGCGCTGCTCTACTTTGTTCAAGTAGGTGATCTCCACCAGAGAGACAGATGGAACGATTTGACCTTAGAATAGACCACTGATAAATCCGACACCCATGATGATGAGGACGGTTGCGGAGAACGCCGGGAGGTATGGCGTATACTGCTCGACTTTCTCCTCGGAGTGCTGATAGCCCGCAATCAACAGCATCGTCAGACCGACGATACCCACGATAACGGTGATGGCGTATGCACTCATCAGTTCGAGGCAGTAGTTCGACCCGGCACAGAGCGCGATGATCTCGAACTCCTCCTCGTGGGCGAACCCGAGAACGAAAGCGAACCACGCGATACCGAGGAGGCCCCGGTCGGCGGCCTCGTCGTGGTTATCGTGGGAGTGAGAGTGCCCACCGACGAGTGGAACGATCCCCTTCAGCCGAGAAATCAGTCCACTGGTATCGTGCTCGTGGCCGTGACCATGTGAATGGCCTTGCTCCTGCGAGCGACTGTGGTGCCCGTCCGAGTTGTGTTCGTGGTCATGCGAGTGTCCGTGGTCGGAGTTGTGGTGATCGGAGTCGTGGTTAGCATCGTGGCTACCGTGAGAATGTCCGTGGGAGTACTCACGAATGCCGAGCGCGATGAGTAAGCCACCAGCCACGAGACTAACTGGGCCACCGATTTGAATGTTACCGAGAATCGTAATCGGCTCGTTGACTTGTGTGATATTGAAGTACTCCTTCGCGTAGAAGAACACTCCGACCATCGCAATACTGCTGACGAGATGGCCAACGCCGAGGATGAAACTCGCCGCGAACCCGTATGCCCACTTGTTCGTTTGGTCGAGCGCATAGGATGCGGCAACGGGCCAGCCATGACCCGGTTCGATGCCGTGAACGGCACCGAGTGCGACCGCCCCGAGGAGAAGCCCGAGCGCGTCATCGTGTAACATCTACGGAGAACTCCGCCGAGGACGCGAATAACGGTTGTTAATACCGAATCGGACGAATCGTCATACGCGGGCCCTCTTGTAGAAGAAGGACGAATCAGTAGCCGTGCGAACGAGTTTCAACATCCCAGACGAGGTAGTCGAGGAGTTCGATCGGGTGTGGACGGAACAGGGAATCGAAAATCGGTCGCGGGCCGTCCGAGAGGCGATGCTGGAGTATATCGAATCCCATACTCGCCTCGAAGAGACAACTGGCGAGGTCGTTGCCCTCGTCGCTTTCGATTATCGACACCACGAAGTGATACAGGAACTCCACGCCGTCCAGCACGGGTATCAGGACGTGATTCTCAATACGAGTCATACTCACCAAGGCGAGTGGTGTCTCGAGTCACTATTCTGCCGAGGCTCTGCCGAGCGGGTCCATGAACTGACGTACCGTCTCCGTGATTTCGATGGTGTGCGCCGCGTGAAGGTGATGGTCATCCGTGATAGTGGGTTGTAAACCCACGAACCAGCTACACAGCAATTGAATGTTACTCCCAATATCGTCCGGTAGAAGTGGTAGTAACCCGGTTAGTGCTATCTCTTGTTCCTTTGCTCGACCTTGTTCAGGTAGATGAAATCCATGGTACGAGTCACAGAAAATATCCGTCGTGGGTAATAGTGGGTAACATTTATTCAGCAGTAGGTCCAAGTCGGTAACATGACGAAAGTGGATGCTCGGGACCTACGAACTAACGAGACCGATGACCGAGGTCGAATCTATCTCGGAACGGAGTACGCGAACAAGCGTGTGACCGTCGCCGTCGTTGAGGTAGAATCTGACCATCCCAACGAAGACGAACTGGCCGCCGCCTACCGCGAAGCTTCTGGGAGTGCAGAAGAACTTGCAGAAGAGTGGGACGACGCGTCGGACGAGGCGTGGGACGGGCTGGATAAATGAGCGAGGACTCGGAAATTCGTCGCGGCGACGTTGTTATCGTTCGGCTTGATCCTGCGGAAGGGCACGAGATGAAGAAAACTCGTCCTGCGGTAGTCGTCCAGAACGACGTTGGGAATAAAAATGCTAGTACGACTATCGTTGCACCTGCGACGGGGACATATCGGGGGTATCCGTTCGAGATTCTCATTGAAGCAGTGGACTCGCCGTTCGAGAAAGATTCCTCGATTCGCCTCGATCAAATTCGTGTCGTCTCCATCGAAAAACGGATTCACTCGGTGCTTGGAAGTCTCGATAGAGAGTCGATGGAGGCAGTGGACGAAGCGTTGAAACTGAGCCTCGGACTGAACTGACGTATCTGCAGCGATCAGTATAGGTGAAGCACGTATCGTTCAGTATAGGGTGTGGGTGTATCAGGAAGGTGATCGTGCCCTTAGCTGGGTTCGGGTGCCAAGAGGCGATGATACAACAGTTCAGTAATGGGCATCGCCCAGATGAACGCGACTGTAAACTGAAGGAATGTCCCGATATGTTGGTGGGGCAAAATCAACCACACAGCGATGGTGGCCCCACAGATACAAACAAGGGTTACAATTGATGCCGTCACGCTGTTGGCATCTTGATGGTTGATATCGGCCAGTCCAATGGCGGCCACAATTCCGAGAAATAGACCTACTGTAATAGCCGCTAGCGTTGCCTCAAGCGAAACAATCCGTCGGGCAGGCTCAATCAACAGCAATGTCGGGGTTAGAGCGAGCGAAAACAGAAACGACCGAAGAATCCGTGCCCACTCGTCAGCACCCAGTAACGGGTGCTTCTCAGTGGAGGTCTGATTCATAAGAAAGATCACAGACTGTGCGCACATATGTTTTCCTACCCACAGAACGCATCGCTACATTAACACGTGTAGTGTCCACTCGCTCCGGTGATCGGTCCACTGCTCAAACTATTCGATACAAACCAACTGAACAGCAACCGGAAGAGTTCTAATCGCTTGTCGGGCGTTAAACGCGCTCAGAAACTCGCTTAGTGCTATCTACTATCCCTTTGCTCTACTTTGTTCAGTTCGATCAACAGCCGGAAGATCGCCTTGACCAGATTCGCGTCGACGTCGAACTGTTCGGCGTTGTCGCCCGCCCGGTCCATGACCTGCTGTTCCTGTTTCTCGTCGGTCGTCGGCAGCCCCTGTTCGTCCTTGACCGCCGCGATCGTGTCCGCGACGTACGTTCGCTGGGCGATCAGTTCGACGATCTCCTGATCGATCGTCCGGATCTCCTCGCGCAGTTCGTCGAGGTCCATCTCCTCAGGCGTGCGTTCCTCCTCGTCGATTCCACCGTCCGTCGCTGTGTCCGTTGGCTCTCGAGTCATGTCGTTTGGGTACCGTCCGTTCGCGTCTGCAGTAATCGTGTCGTTCCGTCGCGTTCGTCCCACCGTCGCTCGACTGCCTCGAGCGATTCCCGCTCCCCGACGGCCACGTAGCTCGGTCCGGTTCCGGACAGCGAGACGCCGGCGACGTCGGGCAGGGCCTCGATCATCGGCCCGGTCGGGAACTCGAGTGCGGCCGAGAAGGCGAAGCCGTTGACGGTCATCGCCTCGCCGTAGCGGCCGTCGAGCGCGAGTTCCTCGACGAGTCGGGCCATCGGGGCGACGCGCTTGCAGGCCGACACGTCCGCGTCGGCGCTGTAGGACTGTTCGGGCGGGGTGTAGACTAACGCCGTCCAGTCGATCTCCTCGCGGGCGAGCAACGCGTCGGTCGCGTTGTCGGTCACCGTCACGCCGCCGAGCATGCTCGCGCTGGCGTCGTCGAACGCGCCGGTGGCGGTTACGCCGGCGTCGCGAGCGGCCCGGACGCCGAGTCGGCAGGCCTCGATCCGCTCGACCGAGTCGGCGACCTCGAGGGCGGAAAGCGTCGCGAGCACCGTCGCGTTGGCCGCGGCGCTCGAACTCTTCAGGCCGGCGGCCATCGGAATCTCGCTTTCGGTGCGGACGCGAGCGCCCACGTCCGTCTCGTCCAGTCCGGCCGCGTCGGCGTACTCCGAGACCGTCAGTTCGACGCAGCGCTCGATGAGCGTCGCGTCGGCGTCGGGCCGGCCGGCGATGTCACCGACGATATCGCTGTCACTCGTGAGTTCGACGGTTGCCGTCGTCTCGAGGTCGATCGCGAAGGCCGACCCGGTGCCGGTCGCGAGCGCGTTGAGTATCGTCCCGGCTGCGGGGGCGACAGCACGGCCATCCATACCACAAGCGACTCAGACCGCGTATTTACGGCTGACGGTCTCGGCGAATCGGGTCGCCGGGCGTTACGGTCCGCGGGCGACGGCAAACGACTCGATCAGATAACAGACGAACCGGCGACTGGAACACACCGCTTTTCCCCGATCCGACCGAACGAACGCACATGAGCGCGCGCAACAACGTCGCCCCCAGTACGATCGGCGTCGACTTCGTCGACGGTGGCGTGGTCGTCGAGTACCACGACGGCCGGGAGGTATTCTACCACGGACCGCCCGAACCCGTCGATGGTTCCCTCTCGACCCCGCCGGGCAAGGAAGTCCACGTCCTCGTCACCGATCCCGACGGCGTCGAGGGCGTCATGACCTACGTAAACGACCGGAACACCCACGACGACATCCTCGAGACGACCGGCGTCGGTCGCGTGATGCTCGATCGCGACGACGAGGAGGAACTGTTCCCGGGCGTGACCGTCGCCACGGAGGCCTATTCGATCCGCGTCGAGGCCGACCTCTCGCTCGTCGACGGCCGCGTCTTCGTCTTCGCGGAGGACGAGATGAGCGAGCACGCCTACGAACTCGTCGAGAGCGCCGACTGATGCCGTTACAGAAACCCTGGCGCGACCTCAATCGGGAGACGGTCGCCGCCGCGCCGGACCGGCCCGGCGTCTACGAACTCGGCGACGGATCAGGGACGGTGCTCGCGGTCGACCACGGCGTCCTCCGGGACGAACTCAAGACCGCGCTGGCCTACGGCGACGGCGACCGCGTCCGCTGGACGGAGACACATACGCTCGAGCAGGCCAGCGAACTCGCCGACGAGCACCGCGAGCGACTCGAGTGACCGGCTCGCGGGGTGGGGTCGGGGTCGGTCGGCTCACTGAATGTACGTCGGATCGGAGCCGTCACACCGCTGTTCGTGTTCGGACGCCTCCGACTGCTCGTCGAAGAGTAGTCCGCAGGTCTCACACTCGTACCAGGTAGTGTCGTCGCGTTCTGTCTGGACTACCATGCTAGACGATGGTACACGGACGACAAAAGGCGTTTCTCCGGTCGCTGCAGCCGAGGTCGACCCTCGAGTTGGAGCCGTCTGTGATCGAGTCCGACGGCGCGTCGCGAACCGCCGTCGTCAGGCGTCGAGTTCGGTCAGTTCCTCGACGTCCGGAATCGCCTCGCTCGCGCTGGTGATCTGTTGCATCCGCTGTTCGTGTTTCGTGTACGCGTAGTCGGCCAGATCGGACGGGCTCGGGCCGGGCCCCGCCTCGGTGCTGGCCCCGTCGTCGCCGGCCAGGCTCTCCTGGACGAGCGGCACCAGTTCGTCGATCGTCTCGCGGAGCAGGTCGGGGTCGACCTCGCCCTCGCTGACGAGCGACTTGAGTTTCGCCATCCCGAAGCCGACGTGGCGTCCCTCGTCGCTGCGGACCAGTTTGAGCCCCTCGACCAGTCCCGGCAGATCGGGCAGTTCGGGTTCGTTCTCACCGTAGGCGAGGGTGAGCCCGTAGTAGCCGGTCTGGGCCAGGATCCCTTCGATCGTCAGGTGGTAGTGACAGTAGGCCCTCGCGCGGTTCTCCGGCGTGTCCTCCTCGAGGAGTCGCGCCATCGCCCGCTCGTTGCGCTCGAACAGTTCGTCGTAGGGCTCGTTGAACCACGCCTCGTCGGTCGGCGAGGTGAGGTCCTGCCCGCGACGTTGTTCTTCCGGACGGACCACCTCGCGCCAGTAGCGGTCGAAGAAGTCGGTGTGTTTGGACTCCTCGTAGAGCTGCGTCGTGATGAACATCTGATCGCCGATGTCCTCGAGGACGACAGCCAGCGGCGAGAGGTCCTCCGTCACCGACTCCTCGCCCGCGCCGAACAGCGCGAGCGACTGCTTGAGTCCCCGAAAGGCCGGCTCGGGGAGGTCGGTGACCCCCTCGCGGTCCGCCTCGAGGTCGACCTCGTGTGGATCCCAGTGTTTCTCGACCGCGTTGCGGTAGTAGTTGTACGATCGAACCGTCGTCTCGAGTTGCATCGGTGGCTGGTCGTCGGGGTCCATGCTTAGCCGAACATATGCGCCGGTTCCCGATCAACCTGTATCTAATCCATAAGGGTGTTTAAGTCCCGTCGCACGAAAGGGAACGTATGGGCCTCATCGCGGAGTTCCAGCTCAACTCTCCGGATCTACCGTTGACGGACGCGGTGTCGGCCGTTCCCGACATCACACTCTACATCGAACGGATCCTCGTCGTCGATCCCGACCGCCCGGTCGTTCTCTGCCGGACCGCAGAGCGTGCCGACGGCTTCACCGCGGCGCTCGCGGACGATCCGACGGTCGAGACCTATCGGCGGATAGACGAGCGAGCCGAGGGCACGATGTATCGGATCAGGCTCCGGGACCCGCCGCTGCCGATCTATCGGAAGTACGTCGAACTCGGAACGACGCCGCTGGGCGGGGTCGTGACCGTCGACGGTTGGTGGGCGCGGGCGCGGTTCCCGGACAGGGAGGCGCTCGCGGAGTACCGCGCGTTCTGTACGGACCGGGGCGGAACGTTCAAACTCGAGCGACTCACCCGGGAATCGTCGTCGGACGACCCGCCGTTCGGACTCACCCGCGAGCAGTACGATGCGCTGGTCGCGGCCCGCGAAGCGGGTTATTTCGAGGTTCCGCGGGCAGCGTCGACCGAAGACATCGGCGACCGGTTGGGGATTTCGGCACCCTCGGCCTCCGAACGGCTGCGACGCGGCATCGATCGGCTCCTCGAGAACGCGCTGTAATCGACTCGAGTCCGGTCTCGATCGTCGGCAAACGCTCCCGACGAGTGCCGACCGCCGGCGATGGGACAATTCTCAAGGCGACCGACGCGAAAGGAACGGGTATGAGTTCGTCGGAATCGGACGGCGTGACGCTGTCGGTTCGGGCTGCGGAGAAGGGAGACGCCGGCCGGGGCGTCGCGCGGATCCCCGAACCGGCGCGGCGACAGCTCGGTATTCTCAGCGGCGATACCGTCGTGATCGAGGGCGACGAGACGACCGTCGCCAAGATGTGGCCCGCAGACCAGTCGGTCCCCGAGAACGCGGTACAGATAGACGGAGACACGCGGGCCAATGCCGGCGTCCACGTCGGCGATACGGTCTCCGTCAGAGCGAAAGACAAGTCGACCATTACCGACGCCGACCGGGTCACGCTGGTCGCGCCGCCGGGGCTCCCCGATCGCCAGCGGCGAGCCGCCGAGAGCGAAGCGACGGAGAAACTGCGCAACCGGCCGGTTCGCGCCGGCGAACAGGTCCGGATCGAGGGGATCGATCAACAGCCGTTCAGGGTGACCGACACGGACCCGGACGGCGACGTTCGAATCACGGACGCGACGACGATCCGCATCGTCGACGCCGAAGTCGGACCGGGCGACACCGCGACCTCGAGTGGCTCCGGAGCCGGCGGCCGCAGCCATCGATCGAGCGAATCGACGGGTACGCCGACCGCGACCGACTCCGGCTCCGAGGTCGCGGCCGACGAGCCCGAACCCAGTCCGAGCTCCGGAGTCACCTACGAGGACATCGGCGGGTTAGACGAGGAACTCGAGCAGGTCCGCGAGATGATCGAACTCCCGCTGTCGGAGCCGGAACTGTTCCGGCGACTCGGCGTCGAACCGCCGTCGGGCGTCCTCCTGTACGGCCCGCCGGGCACGGGCAAGACCTTGATCGCCCGCGCGGTCGCCAACGAGGTCGATGCCCGCTTCGAGACGATCTCGGGACCGGAGATCATGTCGAAGTACAAGGGGGAGAGCGAGGAGCGGCTCCGCGACGTGTTCGAGACGGCCGAAGCGAACGCGCCGACGATCATCTTCTTCGACGAGATCGACTCGATCGCCGGCACCCGCGACGACGAGGGTGACGCCGAAAACCGGATCGTCGGCCAACTGCTGACCCTGATGGACGGTCTCGACGCCCGCGGCGAGGTCATCGTCATCGGCGCGACCAACCGCGTCGACGCGATCGATCCCGCGCTCCGCCGGGGCGGCCGGTTCGACCGCGAGATCCAGATCGGCGTCCCCGACGAGGAGGGTCGCCGAGAGATCCTCGAGGTACACACTCGCGGGATGCCACTGGCCGACGACGTGGACATCGACGCAATTGCGCGGCGAACCCACGGCTTCGTCGGGGCGGATCTCGACGCCGTCGCGAGCGAGGCCGCGATGGCCGCGATTCGCGACCGGCCGACCGATACCGATGAGCAGCGAACGTGGAACCGGAATCCGATGGTTCGGAAAACCCACTTCGATACCGCGCTCGCGGCCGTCGAACCCTCGGCCATGCGCGAGTACGTCGCCGAGTCCCCGACCACCGATTTCTCCGATGTCGGGGGCTTGGAGACGGCTAAACAGACGCTCCGCGAGTCGGTCGAGTGGCCGCTGACCTACGACCGGCTCTTCGAGGAGACGAACACCGATCCGCCGTCCGGCGTCCTCCTGTACGGCCCGCCCGGAACCGGAAAAACGTTACTCGCACGCGCACTCGCGGGCGAAACCGACGTTAACTTCGTCCGCGTCGACGGTCCCGAGATCGTCGACCGCTACGTCGGTGAGAGCGAGAAGGCGATCCGCGAGGTGTTCGAGCGCGCCCGCCAGTCGGCCCCGTCGATCGTCTTCTTCGACGAGATCGACGCCATCGCGGCCGCTCGAGGCGACGGCCACGAGGTCACCGAACGCGTCGTCTCGCAGCTTCTGACTGAACTCGACGGGATGCGGGAGAACCCCAACCTCGTCGTGCTGGCCGCGACCAACCGCAAGGACCAGATCGATCCCGCGCTGCTCCGGCCCGGTCGGCTCGATACCCACGTCTTCGTCGGCGAGCCCGATCTCGAGGCCCGCGAGAAGATCCTCGAGGTCCACGCACAGGGGAAACCGCTCGACGACGATGTCGACATCGCCGAACTCGCGGGCGAACTCGAGGGCTACACCGGGGCCGACCTCGAGGCCCTGATCAGGAACGCCTCGATGCGGGCGATCCGCGAGGTCGCGAGCGAGTACGGTCCCGAAGCGGCCAACGAGAAGGCGTCGACGGTTCGCATCGAGCGCCATCACATCGAGGCCGCTCGAGACGAGACGGATGACGTGAATCGGGCCTGACACAGCCGATTCGGCACTCGTCCGGATCTATTACGCTGCCGACCCCGGCTCGTTCGCCGACAGCGGCTCCAGTTCTGCGGGGGTGCCCATGACAAAGAGCCGGTCGCCGTCCTGCACGGTCTCGTTTTCGTTCGGAAACGGGATCGCGTTGCCGTCGCGTACCGCGAGGAGGACGGTCCCCGAGAGCCAGCCGACGAACTCGTTGTCGATCGGGTCATCTTCTGCGACCGTCACCGAGCGCACCGTCTCGTCGGCGGCGCGGAGCACGGACACGAATCCGTAGCCGTCGTCCGGCGACACCGACCGCGTCGCCAGGCGATACCTCGAGTCGGCTCCGAATCCGCCTCCGAACTCGTCGACAGCGTCGGCATCGACGGTTATCGTCGCGACGGCACCGGTCGCGGCCCGCAGCGTCCCAGTTGCGACGAGCCGACTCGAGTCGCCGTCGTCCCCGGCCGCCCAGACCTCGATCGGATCGCCGGCGCTGGCGGTCGGCGACGGAGTGGCGCGGATCGCGGTGGCGGCAGTGCCGTCCGGAAGCGTCGACCCGAGTCCGGTTCGCTGTCGACCGACCGCAAGGCGCTCGATCCCGCCGTCGTCTCCGACCGTGATCGAGACGTGGTCGATGTCGTAATCCCGCTCGAGGCGGCTCGAGAGCCGCGACTTGAGGGTCGACGCGTCGCGGTACTGGGGAACCAGCACCGTCCGCCCGGCGAGGTCGCGTTTGGTCGCCGCGTCGGCGGCCGGATAGCCGTCGACATCGCCGATCCGTTCGGGTAACTCGATCGGCGTCGGTCGCCGCGCCGATCGGACGAGTGACGCGCCCTCGCCAGCGGCCGCCAGTCGATCGATATCGAAGACGTCGCAGGCGAACCGGTCGCCGATCCGACGCCCGCCCTCGGCGGTTCCCGCACTGACGGCGATCGCACCGAGGAAGTACGCGGCGGTCGCGTGATGGACGAGCGGCGTCTGGTCGATAACCGTCGCGTGCCCGAGACCGACTGCGTTGAGCCAACCCGCGACGACGGCGAGGCCGGCGAAGACGCCGGCGCCGACCGGGGCGACTCGAGCGCTGGTGGCGCGGTAGCCGAACGCGACTATCGTCGCCGTGATGCCGGCGAGCAGGGCGAACCCGAGAACGTTGACCAGCGCCGTTTCGGTCCACTCGGTCACGACCGCCTGCAAAACGACGACTCCCGTCACGGTCGCACCTCCGTCTCCACAGTCGTGTTCGGACCCGACTTCGAGTCGCGAGCCGCGTCGAGCGCTCGTTTCACCGTCGTTCGCTCGCCGGCGACGAACACGTCGTCCCCGTCCTCGAGGTCCTCTTCCTCGGGGTCAACGGCCCACGTCTCGCGGTCGGCTATCGTCTCGGCACTCGTCGCTGCCGTTTCCTCGGTATCGATTTCGATCTCGG
The DNA here is from genome assembly GCF_005576615.1 of Natrinema versiforme. Lineage (NCBI taxonomy): Archaea > Methanobacteriati > Methanobacteriota > Halobacteria > Halobacteriales > Natrialbaceae > Natrinema > Natrinema versiforme. Next base: position 1,267,010 of record NZ_CP040330.1, on the reverse strand, counting down.
TGCGACGGGTCGCCGCGAGGATATGGAGTTCGTCGTCGGTCACGTCATCGACTGACTCGAGGGCCGTCTCGATCGCTCCGAACGAGGCGCGACGGATCGAGTAGTCGGCCCGCTCGAGTCGAGAGATCGCCTCGCGGTCGGCGTCCGTACCGCCGGCGGGGACGACGATTCGAGCGCGCTCGGCGGCGAGCAACGCGTCGGCGCCGGCGGACGGAACGGCGACGGTGACGCGCCCGTCGCCGCCGGCCGTTTCGGCGGTCGGTCGCCCCCTCGCGTCGAGCCGCGTGCCGCGCTCGACTCCCGGTTCGGTCTCGGTCCGGCCGCCGGGTCCCGTCGGACCCCTCCGATCACTGCTCAGAACCGTCCCCCGAACTGCCTCGTCCGGAACGTGAACCGCGACATCGTCGCCGGGTGCCAGTCCCGTCGGCAGGAGCGCGTCGATCGAGACGGCGCGCCACCCGTCGGGGACGGCCGTCGAATCGCCGCCCGAGGGCGGTGCCGCGGCGACGGTCGCCCGACCGCGGCCGTCGATCGACACCGAGACCGCGGCCAGTGCGTACTCGGTTCGGAGCCGCGTCTCGAGTCGGGTCTCGATCGCCGAGAGCGGGAGGTCAGCGGGGAGCCGCCACGAGTCCGCCTCGAGCGTCGCCCGCAAGTCGGGCGAGAGCGACGGGTAGCCGTCCAGACTGCGAACCGCCCCCGTCGTGCGGATCGTCACCTGTCCCGTCGCGTCGATCGAATCGATAGCTTCGGCGGAGAGGGCTCGCCGCCGGAGGACCGGCCGTTCGATTCCGATCGGTAGCTCCGTCGCGGCGCGTTCGCCCTGACTGACGGCGTACACTGCGAGCAGACAGACCGCGGCGGCCCCGATCGCCAGCCGCGCCGATGATCGTGCGCTGGTCTCGAGCACACCCGCGACGGCGGCGTTGAGTCCGGTCAGCGACAGCGCGATCGCGACGGTGCCGGGCCACGGAAGCGTCGATCCGCGATGGTGAAACGCGGCCCCGAGGAGTCCGACGATGATCGCGGGGCCGATGCCGAAGACCAGCCCGAACGCCAGTCCGGTGATGAGTTCGGTCGTCGTCCCGATCATGGTCGCTCGAGCCCGCGGCGGCGGTGCGTTCGGCGTCGACCCGGCGTTCGGTGTCGGCGCGGTGCGGTACGCCGGACCGCGATCGCGGCTGAATAGCGTGGCGTCACGGTCTCAGCGGGAGACGACGCGGATGTCCGGGTTCGGTTGTTCGTCGATGTAGTTGCTGTCCGAGGGCGGGATGACCTCCAACTGGATCGCTCCCATGTCCTGGTCCGCGCGGAGGCTCTGGCTGCCGTCGAAATCCAGTGCCGCGTGATTATCGTCACCGGTGGATTCGTCGAGCACGCCGTCGAGCTGTGCGGAATCGGCGGTGGCAACGATCGTCGCGTCCGAGACGTTGTTGCCGTTTTCGTCGATCGCGTACGCGTTCACTTCCGCGCTCGATCCGGTGGCGTCGGCCTCGATCACCTGATCGTCGTCGGCGATTTTCACGGTTACCTCCGTGTCACCGACGCTGCCGATCCCGCCGAGCATGTTCAGCATGATCGCCAGCGCCGCGACGCCGACGACCAGTGCGATCACCAGCCGAATCGGCAACCCCTCGATCGCGCGGTCATCTCGAGCGAACGACCGCGAGCCGTCCCTCCTGTCCGTCGAATCCGAGTCGGTCCGTTTCGAAGTCACGCCCCGCTTGGCCCCGCCTTCCGTCTTAAACGTTGGATCGCGGGTTCAAATACGAAGCCGCGGGAAGTCGGCCCGTGAGTTTCGTACTCGGTCGCGACGCCGCCCCCGCCGACGGACCGATCTGTCGCCTCGGCGCCTACCGCGCGCTCGACGGGAGCGACGGCGCGGCCATCCACCTCGATCTGGACTCCCCCCACGCGGTGTTGCTCGTCGGCAAGCGCGGCTACGGGAAATCCTACACGATGGGCGTCATCGCAGAAGGGCTCGCGCGATCGCGCGGCGTCGCACCCGTGATCGTCGATCCGATGGGTGCGTTCGACACGCTGTCACAGCCTGCTACCGGCGACGCGGTCCCCGCACGCGTGATCGACGACCCGGCCGTCGCGCCCGACTCGCTCGATCCCCGATCGTGGTGTACGCTGCTCGGGCTCTCGCCGGAGAGCGGCGCTGGCGGACTGCTCTGGCAGGCCGCACAGGCCGAATCGACCATCGACGGCATGCGGACACACCTCGAGTCGGCCGACGCCTCGAGCGCCGCGACGCGCGCCGCGGAAAACCACCTCCGCCTCGCCGAGTCGTGGGGCGTCTTCGATGCCGACGGACTCGCGGCCGCCGATCTCGCGACTGCGGAAGTAACAGTCGTCGACGTCTCGGGACTTGCGGACGCGCCGATGAACGCCGTCTGTCGCGGGATCGCGGAGACGCTGTACCGCGCCCGGATCCGCCGGTCGATCGATCGGTTGCCGTGGCTCCTGCTCGACGAGGCCCACACCTTCTTCGACGGCGTCGCCGAACCCGCCCTCGAGACGATCCTCACGCGCGGCCGCGCGCCCGGTGTCAGTCTCGTCGCCGCGACACAGCGCCCGAGCGCCGTCCCCGAGGTCGGCATCTCCCAGTCGGACATCCTCGTCTCGCACCGGCTGACCGCTCGAGCGGATCTGGCGGCCCTCGAGAGCGCCCAGCCGACGTACATGAACGGCTCGCTGGCCGATGCGGACCGTTTGCCCGAGTCTCCGGGTGATGTCGTCGTGATCGACGACGCGACGGAGACGGTTCACGCGGCACGGATTCGGGCCCGCGACACGCCACACGGAGGCGACAGTCCGAGCGCGAGCGACAGCGCGTCCGGTGGCGGATGACACGGACGAACGATTACTCGGCAGCGAAAACGGGAAACTGAAAACGGAAAACCGAAATCGAACCGGCGATAGACGATCGCGTATCCCTGCGACTACTGGAAGCCGATACGACTGCCGCGGCGACCCGACGGGTCCGGACCGCCGCTCGTACCGCCCTGGAACTCCTCTTCGATCTGCTCGTAGTAGTCGAGGATGTCGTCGGTGATGGTCGGCCGGACGTTCTCCATGGCCTGCCGGAAGTGACGCATCTCGACGATGTCGGCCTCCTCGTCCTCGCGCAGCGCCTCGATGGCCGCCTCGCGCGCGATCGACTCGAGGTCGCTGCCGACGTAGCCGTCCGTGATCTCGGCGATTTCCCGTAGCGTGACGTCCGCGGCCAGCGGCGTGTCCTGCGTGTGGATATCGAGGATGCGCTCGCGGCCGTCGACGTCGGGTTCGCCGATCATGACCAGCCGGTCGAACCGGCCCGAGCGCAGCAGTGCGGGGTCGATCATGTCCGGCCGGTTGGTTGCGCCGATGACCATCACGTTGCCCATCTCCTCGAGGCCGTCGAGTTCGGTCAGGAGCTGGTTGACGACCCGCTCGGAGACGTTCGAGCCGGTTTCACCGCCCCGGCCCGGCGCGAGCGCGTCGAGCTCGTCGAAGAAGATGACCGTCGGCGAGACCTGCCGGGCCTTGCGGAAGGTCTGGCGAATGGCCTTCTCCGACTCCCCGACCCACTTCGAGAGCAGCTGCGGGCCGCGCACGGAGATGAAGTTCGCGTTGGTCTCGTTGGCGACGGCCTTCGCCATCAGCGTCTTCCCGGTCCCCGGCGGGCCGTACAGCAACACGCCGGCCGGCGGATCGACGCCCAGCCGCTCGAACCGCTCTGGGTTCGAGAGCGGCCACTCGACGGACTCCTGAACCTGGTCTTTGGCATCCTGTAGGCCGCCGACGTCGTCCCACGAAATCTTCGGGAGTTCGACGAGGACCTCGCGCATCGCCGAGGGCTCGACTTCGTTCAACGCGCCGCTGAAGTCCTCGCGCTTGACGATCATCCGATCGATCAGACTCGGCGGGATGTCCTCCTCGTCGAGATCAATCTCGGGGAGGTAGCGTCGCAACGCCTTCATCGCGGCCTCCTTGGTCAGGCTCTCGATGTCGGCACCGACGAAGCCGTGGGTCTCGTCGGCGAGGTGTCCGAGGCTGACATCGTCGGAAAGCGGCATGCCGCGGGTGTGGATCTGCAGGATCTCCTCGCGGCCGGTCTCGTCCGGCACGCCGATCTCGATCTCGCGGTCGAAGCGGCCGGGGCGGCGCAGTGCGGGGTCGACCGAATCGACGCGGTTCGTCGCGGCGATGACGATGACCTGTCCCCGGGACTCGAGGCCGTCCATCATCGTCAGCAGTTGGGCGACGACGCGGCGTTCGACCTCGCCGGTGACGTCTTCGCGTTTGGGCGCGATGGAGTCGAGTTCGTCGATGAAGATGATCGACGGCGACTCCTCGGTGGCGTCCTCGAAGATCTCCCTGAGTTGCTGTTCGGACTCGCCGTAGTACTTCGAGATGATCTCCGGGCCAGCGATAGAGAAGAAACTGGCGGAGGTCTCGTTGGCGACGGCCTTGGCGAGCAGGGTTTTCCCGGTGCCCGGCGGGCCGTGCAGGAGCACGCCCTGTGGCGGCTCGATGCCGAGCTTCTTGAAGATCTGCGGATGCTTCATCGGGAGTTCGACCATCTCCCGGACCCGCTGGATCTCGTTTTGCAGGCCACCGATATCCTCGTATGTGATCCCGCCTCCGGTCTTCTCGAAGCCCGAGATGGGTTCCTCGCGGAGTTCGACATCGGTGTCTTCCGTGATGAGGACGACCCCTTCGGGTTCGGTTTCGACGGCGATCAGCGGAATCGCCTGCCCCGGCGACCGCATGAACGGATGGTTCGTCGAGGACATCACGGGAACGATGTCGCGGCCGACGACCGGGCGCTTGAGGATCTGGCGTTTCACCATGCCGGCGGCGTCGGAGCCGAACTGGACCGACGCCTCCTCCGGCGGTGCGAGCGTGAGCTTGTCCGCTTTCGTCGCTTCGGCCTTGCGGATCGTGACCCGCTCGCCGATACCGACATCCGCGTTCTGGCGGGTGAAGCCGTCGATGCGGACGGTGTCGGTGTTCCAGTCCTGCCGGTCTGCACGCCAGACCTTCGCAGCAGTCGTATCTGCACCCTCGATCTCGATGATGTCGCCCGGACTCAGCTTCAAATGCAACAGCGTGTCCGGGTCGAGTCGGGCGATACCACGACCCGAGTCGTTCGGGTATGCCTTCGCAACCTCCAGTTGGACTTCGTTCATGATTTAGGGATGGACGGCGATGTCAATGACTCCGATACGTGCGCGGATAGGTTTTTTGCTAGGGTGAGTCATTTCCTGTGCTAGTAGCTATCACACATGGGTAGGACCGGACGCTACAAAGATGTACCGGCATCGGTTGGTTTTGGCCCTATCGACACCGCGTCCGTGGGGACTAGGACAGGTGGCTTTTTGCGTCTTCCGCTCCGGAACGGAGGTATGCGAGTCCTCGCCTTCGACGGCCGAATGGGTGCGAGCGGTGACATGATCCTCGCTGCCCTCCTCGACGCCGGTGCCGACCCCGACGCCTTAGAGTCCGTCACCGACGCCCTCGAGGTGGAGTATCGAATCGACGCGGCCGACAAGAGCGGTATCGCCGCGACGGCGGTCGACGTGGTCCTGACGGACGCGGACGTCGACGGCGGGAACGATGGCGACGGTTCAGACACCGAGCACGCACGCGAGGAATCCGAGGGTGGCCACGACCACAGTCACGACGAGAACGGCCACAGTCACGACCACGATGGAGACCACGACCACAACCACGATACTCACCAGCACGGCGACGAGGTCCCCGCTGAAGGCCACGGGCCCCACCGCAGCTACCTCGAGGTCTGCGACATCGTCACGGAGATGGACCTCGAGCCGGCGGTCGAACGCGACGCGCTCGCCGTCTTCGAACTGCTCGGCGAGGCCGAAGCCAGCGTTCACGGCGAGGATCTCGAGGAGATCCACTTCCACGAGGTCGGGGCCGACGACGCGATCGCGGACGTGGTCGGTGCCGTCGCGTTGCTCCACGACATCGGGCCCGACCGCGTCGTCACCACGCCGCTGTCGACCGGCGGCGGAACGGTGACGATGAGCCACGGCGAGTACCCCGTGCCGACGCCGGCGGTCGTCGAGATCGCACAGCGGGCCGACTGGTCGCTGTGCGGCGGCCCGGTCGATGCGGAACTCCTGACTCCCACCGGTGCGGCGATTCTGGGTCACATCGCCGACGGCGTCGACTCGCTGCCCGCACTGGACCTCGAGGCTGCGGGCAACGGCGCGGGCGGCTACGACCTCGATCCCCACCCGAACGTGCTCCGCGTCTTGGTGGGAAGCGCCGAGAGCGGCGGGGAACTGGTCGAGGACGATATCGCGGTCCTCGAGACGAACCTCGACGACGCGACCCCCGAAGTGCTGGGTGGACTTCACGACACGCTCGCGGACGCAGGCGCGCGAGACGTTTCGATCCTCCCCGCGACGATGAAAAAGTCCCGCCCGGGCCACCTCGTGAAGGTTATCTGCAAGCCGGCGGACCGAGAGCGGGTCGCTCGAGCGCTGGCCGAGGAGACCGGGACGCTCGGGGTCCGTGACGCCGGTGTTACGCATCGCTGGATCGCGAATCGTGAATTTGAGACCGCGACACTCGAGATCGACGGCGAGGGGTACGAGGTCACCGTGAAGATCGCCAGCGACGCCGACGGCGAGGTCTACGACGTGAGCGCGGAGTACGACGATGCAAAAGCGGTCGCTCGAGAGACGGAATTAGCGACTCGAGATGTACTTCGCGAGGCTGAGCGAGTCGTGAACTCCTCGCTCACTGGATAATGGACTCAGTGTGCCAGCCATGATACTGCCAGAAATCGAACTCGAGACAGTTCGTCGTTGAGTACGGGACGTGATCGCGAAAAAAGTAGAACGGAATTACTGAAGCAGATTAATTAACCCAGGGTGACGTTGAGGCCCGCTTCGAGCTCCCCAAGGATGCTATCGAGGGTGTCACTGATGTCGGTCAGATCGTCATCGTCGGTCACGTTGCCGTTGTCGCCATCAGTGGCGTTCCCGTCAGCACCGTCGTCGCCGGCGCCGACGTTGACATCGGTGTCGCCGGTGTTGACGTCCTCAACGTCAGCATCGATCTCGTTATCGTTCGAGGCGGTCGTCTCCACGTCCTCGACGCTGTTGGAGTTCGCCTGTGAGACGTCCTGGCTCTGCACGGCGGACGTCTCAGCGGTGCTCTTGTCCGAGCTGCTGTAGGAGGACGCGGCCTGCGTCTGCGAGTTACTGTTGCTCTGCTCGTTGGTTATCGTCGTGTCCGCGTCGGCGTCTTGATCGACGTCGAAGTCCGGATCGTAATCGAACCCGTCGTCAGTTTCGTTTGCCTGTGCCGCCGCTGTTCCAGCAGCCCCCATAAAGGCGAGGCCGCCGATCACTGCTACCGTCAGTGCGAGCGTGAGTGCGCGTTTCATATTGGTTTCGGTCACCGTGTTGCAGTCGGGCACCACGCGTGTCAACCACAACGAGAGGACCCCTCGAGGAGGGAACCTCCTCGTCTGACAGCCGATCGCTCGGCACGAGACTGGCTGTCTCCTCCCGGTCTCCCGCTGTGGCGCGTTGCCCAGTCGCTACTCATACCAGTATCCCATTTGAACCCGGCAAACGGTTTCGAGGCGAATCGCGGCATTAGAGGGCCTGATCGGACCGCTTATCGACTCAGGCGGATCGTTCACTGACTGTCGGCGGAAACTGTCGTCGTTTCGACGACCCTATTGAGTCGATGGCCTGCGGTTTCAGGGGCCCACCGTTCGGCCCACCGTCCCCGAAATGTCTGCTGTGAAACGGTTGCTGATCGGCTATGAGCCGCTAATACTTGACTTCGATTCCCGAAACGGTAATCGATCCGCGACCGTCCGGACTGGTTTAGTTATCTGTCGGTACGATCGGAACGGATCAGATATAAGATGGTTTCGGTCGCGGCCCATAGTTCCGGGACACCCCGCCGAAGTCACTGATTTCTCTCGGTAAGCAGTCGCCTTCGGTTCCATAGGCCGGTTCATACGGTTCCCAACCTGTCGATAACAAAGGTACTCTTGCGGATAGGATGGTTTGCGTCGCAGAGACTCAGAAACGAAAGACCATCACGATACAGATCAAACGCTCAATGAATTCCAACACAACGAGACGCTCACGAACTACGACACTCCTTATGGCCTGTATGGTTGCCCTGTCGATGATCGCAGCCGGCGTGCCGGCAGCCACCGCAGGCGGGGAAGGGGAACTGGACGCAGGAACGATACACGCGCTCGAGGACGGGGAGGAACTGTATCTCGTCTTCGGTGCCGACCTCGACGGGCAGTCGCTCGAGGAGTACGTCGACGAACACGCCGACGACTCGAGCGGTACCTCCGCCGAGATCATCCAGCACCAAGACGTCGATCAGGTCAACATCAACGAGCAGGGAACTGCGGTGTCGATCGCGATCGACGGCGGTGACGCGACCGCCATTCAGGAATCGAACCAGGAGAACGACAACGTCCAGAGCGGTGAGGTGACCGCCGAGAGCCGCGACGTGCGCAGCGCGGAAACGCAGTTCGAGAACGTCGGCGATGTCAACATCATCGTCGGCGACGGCGGCGACCAGCAGTTCGACGGTTGGGCTGTCAAAGACAAGAAGGGCGACAAGACGGTCACGCAGGAAGCCGTCGCTGGCGTGAGCCAGGCCCAGTCGGTCGGACAGGTCAACTACAACAACCAGAGCACCGCGTTTGCGCTCGCAGTGAACGAGAGCGATGCGACCGCCCTCCAGCAGTCCTACCAGCGAAACGAGAACCTCCAGGAGGGGATGGCAAACGCATCCAACGTCTACCTCGGTGACGGCAAGTTCGGTCACAAGAAGGACAAGACGGGCGATCACGGTGCCGGCTCGAGCGCGGGCCAGAGCGCCGACGCGCTGCTCGAGCAGTCACAGGATGTCACGCAGACGAACGTCAACGAACAGGACGGTGCGGTCGCCATCGCAATTGGCGAGGGCAGCACCGCCACGGCGATCCAGTTCACCGACCAGAGCAACCTCAACGAGCAGATCGGTAGCGCCTCCGCCTCGAACCTGATGGCGTCGGCCGCCGGGATGGACGTCGCGACCGCGGGTAACGTCAGCGGCGATGTCCTCTCGTCCGAGACCGAGGTTCACGAGCCCGACAAGAAGGACAAGAAGCAAGACGACATCGACGGCGAGCAGACCGCGACCGCCGGCGTGGCACAGGGCCAAGAGGTCGAACAGCAGAACATCAACCTGCAGAACACCGCCATGGCCATCGCACAGAACGACAGCGAGTCCACCGCGATCCAGCTGGCCTACCAGCAGAACTACAACGCCCAGGTCGCGTACGCCGACGCGATCAACGTCTACGCGAGTCCGGGCTACGTCTCCGACGACGTCACGCGGACTTCGAGTACCACCGTCACGGTCGACGGGAACGCGGGCACGGCTACCCCCGGCACGTCGTACGACTATGCCGGCAACGCCACGCAGACGAACGACGCGGAACAGACCGCAAGCGCAGCGATCGAACAGAGTCAGATCATCACCCAGGAGAACCTGAACGAGCAGCACACCTCCGTCGCAGTCGCCGAAGACGGTGGCAGTGCCGGCAGCTCGCAGATCAGTCTGCAGGAGAACGAGAACGTCCAGCTCACGTCCGTCTCCGCGACGAACACTTGGGTCGAAGCGTAATATTCGCTACGTCCGCCACACGGTCGATTTCCGACCGGCGTGACCGGTAGCGTCGTTCCTTTTGTTTCTTCGTTCGCGATTTCAGAACGCGGTTTTCCCGGCGCTTCGATACCCGATCGCTCGCCGACCGGTGTCGTGATCGGGGACGGGTTCGGATACTGTCCTCTCAATCCGGTCGAAACGAGACGCGCTCGAGAGCGACGCGAATCGATTTCGAACCGCGATACTGCACCGATTCTCCCCTTTCTGAGAGGAGGTAATTTCGACTAGATGTACGCCAAGAAACTTTTTCGAGACCGACGACCGCGCTACTCGAAACGAGGCCGTCACCGCGGTTTTCGCGCGCGGGGATGTCGACTCACCGGTCCGCGTTTCGTCCCGGAAACACGATCTTGGCTCCGAGCAGTCCCACTATTCACTAGTAGCCATTGTCATCGTCGAGAAACGGCGTGATAGACGGCGGGATGTGACCGCTGTCTCGAATCCGCGGTTCTACGGCTGTTTACCGCTGAAACGATCTCTCTTGCTTTTGAAATACAGTGGCCATGTCGGGACCGAGAGCATGAGCACGGGGGTACCAGACATGACTACAAGAGGGACGGAGACGATCGGATACGAATACGACGAAGAGAGCCGGAAACCGGTTATCGGGGCCGATCCGACGATCAGACCGGGAACGATTATTTACAACGATGTCGTCATCGGTGACCGGTTCGATACCGGCCACTTCGCGCTCGTTCGTGAGGGAACGGAGATCGGTGACGATGTCCTCGTCGGAACGAACGCGGTCGTCGACGGCACCACGACGATCGGCTCGAGCGTGAGCCTCCAGACGGGTGCGTACGTTCCCGCGGAGAGTACGATCGGCGATCACGTCTTTCTCGGGCCACACGCCGTCCTGACGAACGATCCGTATCCGCTCCGGCGGGAGACGGATCTCGAGGGGCCGGTTCTCGAGGATCACGTCTCGGTCGGCGCGAACGCGACGATCCTTCCGGGCGTAACCGTCGGCCGGGAATCGTTCGTCGCCGCCGGCGCCGTCGTGACGGACGACGTTCCGGAGCGGACGCTGGCGGTCGGCGCGCCGGCGAGCCACGAGCCGCTGCCGGAGTCGCTTTGCGGGGGGAACGACCGGTGATTCCGATCGCGAACCCCGAACTGGGCGAGCGAGAGACCGACCGCGTCTCGGCCGTTCTCGAGAGCGGGATGCTCGCCGACGGGGACGAGGTTCGGGCGTTCGAACGGGAGTTCGCCGACTACTGCGACACCGAATTCGGCGTCGCGACGGCGAACGGAACGGCGGCGCTCCACGCCGCGCTCGAGGGACTCGGCATCGGCGCGGGCGACCGCGTGCTCACCACGCCGTTTTCGTTCGTCGCGACGGCGAACGCCATCAGACACGCCGGCGCGGAGCCGGTCTTCGCCGATATCGAGCCGGCCACGTACAACCTCGATCCGGCCGCGGCCCGCGAGGTCGCGCGGACGGACGACATCGACGCGATCCTCGTCGTTCACCTGTACGGCTGTCCGGCCGAGCTAGACGCCTTCGTCGACCTCGCCGCCGAACTCGAGGTGCCGCTGATCGAGGATTGCGCACAGGCCCACGGTGCGACGTACCGCGGCGAGCGGATCGGGTCGTTCGGGGACGCCGCCTGCTTCTCGTTCTATCCGACGAAGAACATGACGACCGGCGAGGGCGGGATCGTCCTGACCGACCGCCGCGACGTCGCGGCCGGGGTCGAGCGGTTCGTCGATCACGGTCGCACGGACGAGGGGACTCACGCGTCGGTCGGTCACAACTTCCGGATGACGTCGCTCGCGGCCGCGATCGGCCGCGCGCAACTCGAGCGGTTACCGACGTTCCTCGAGCGGCGGCGGGAGAACGCCGCTCGGCTGACCGACGGGCTCGCCGGAACGTCGCTGTCGCTGCCGACCGAACCGGCACACACGCGACACGCGTATCATCAGTATACCGTTCGGACGGACGATCGGCGGGCGATGCGGGACCACCTCGCGGCACACGACGTGGGGGCCGGCGTCTATTACCCCGCCTGTATCCACGAGCAACCGGCCTACGACGGCGTGACCCACGACGCGCCGGCGGCGGAGCGAGCGGCCGCCGAGGTGCTGTCGATCCCGGTCCACCCGAACGTCTCCGCCGACGATATCGACCGCATTACGGGGGTGATCGCCGACTATGCCGCCTGAACGGCAACTCGATGTCGGCGTCGTCGGCGTCGGCTCGATGGGGCGAAACCACGCGCGAGTGTACCACGGGCTCCCCGACGCGAACCTCGTCGGCGTCTTCGACATCGACGCGGACCGCGCGACGGCCGTCGCGACCGAGTACGGCGCGTCCCCGATGGGACTCGATGACCTCCTCGCGTCCGTCGATGCCGTCTCGGTCGTCGTCCCCACCGCACACCACTACGACGTGGCGACGGACTGTCTCGAGGCCAGCGTCGCGACCCTCGTCGAGAAACCCGTCGCCGAGGACCTCGAGACGGGGCGGAAACTCCGATCGGCGGCGAACGCGGCGGCCGTTCCGGTCCAGATCGGGCACATCGAACGGTTCAATCCCGCCGTGGAGACGCTCGAGTCGATGATCGCCGACCTGTCGGTCGTCGGTATTTCGGCCGAGCGGCTCGGCCCGCCGCCGGACCGCGCCATCGACGACAGTGCGGTCCTCGACCTGATGATTCACGATATCGATATCGTGCGCTCCCTGCTTGATGCAGAGCCTACTGCGATACAGAGCAGTGGCGTCAGTGACAACCGACACGCCGCGGCGCTCCTCGAGTTCGACTCCGGCGCGATGGCCTCGCTGACGGCCAGTCGATTGACCCAGCGGAAGGTGCGGACGCTCGAGGTGACCGCCGAGGAGTGTCTCGTCGAAGTCGATTACATCGACCAGTCGATCGAGATCCACCGCCGCTCGGTCCCCGAGTACGTCGAAGAGAACGGCGACGTCCGGTTCAGACACGAGAGCCTCGTCGAACGACCCCGCGTCCCGAACGAGGAACCGCTTCGCAACGAACTCGCGGCGTTCCTCGAGACGGCCGCCTCGGGCGAGCCGCCGCGGGTGACGGTCGACGACGGGCTCGCCGCTCTCGCGATCGCAAAGCGGATCGAGGCGCAGGGAGAGAGCGATCGAACCGCCGCGGGCGTGGAGGTCGCACATGACTGAGCAGCGCCACCGACGCGACCGCGACGGCGACCGCCTGTACGGGGTCGATCGACCATCAGCCCGACAGCGGGACGCGTTCGCGAGCGGGGCGATTCCGGTCGCCGTCTACGGGCTCGGCAAGATGGGGCTTCCCGTGGCGGCGGTGTTCGCGGAGACGACGGGGAACGTCCGCGGAGCCGACATCGACCCGGATGTCGTCGCGTCGATCAACGACGGTAACTGCCACCTAAAGCGGGAGCCGGGACTCCCGTCGCTCGTCGGCGAGACGGTCGCCGACGACGCACTGTCCGCGACGACGAGTCCGCGCGAGGCCGCCGAGCGGGCGTCGGTCCACGTCGTCATCGTCCCGACGCCGATCACCGACGAGAACGAACCCGACCTCTCGGTCCTCGACGCCGTCACCGAGGCGATCGGTGCCGGGCTGGATGCTGGGGACCTCGTCCTCGTCGAGTGCACCGTCCCGCCGCGGACGACGAGCGACCGGGTGCTGCCCGCACTCGAGGACGCGTCGGGGCTCGACCGCGGCGAGTTCGGACTGGCGTTCTGTCCGGAGCGGACCGCGAGCGGTCGGGCGCTCGCGGACATCCGCGGCGCGTACCCCAAGGTCGTCGGCGGCGTCGACGCCGAGAGCACCCGCGCGGCGACGGCGGTCTACGAGACGATCAACGACGAGGGCGTGATCGCGGTCGCCGACACCGCGACGGCGGAGGCCGTGAAGGTCTTCGAAGGGCTCTACAGGGACGTCAACATCGCGCTCGCGAACGAACTGGCGACGTTCACCGACGACTTCGGTATCGACGTCAGGGATGCGATCGAGGTCGCCAACACGCAGCCCTACTGCAATATCCACGACCCCGGACCCGGCGTCGGCGGCCACTGCATTCCGTTCTACCCCTACTTCGTCATCGAGCCCTTCGAGACGGACGCGCCGCTGTTGCGGACCGCTCGAGCGGTCAACGACTCGATGCCGTCGTACACGGTCGATACGCTCCGCGAGGCGTTCGCCACGGAGCGAACCGAGTTGGCCGATACCGCGATCGCACTCCTCGGACTCACCTACCGCCCCGGCGTCGAGGAGACTCGGGCGTCGCCGGCGCTCGGGATCGCCGACCGACTCGCGGCGTTCGGGGCCGAGGTCTACGGCGTCGATCCGGTCCTCGACTCGTTCGAACCGTTCGAGGAGCGGGGGGTGACCCCCGTCTCGCTCGAGGACCTGTATGACCGACCCGTCGACGGCGCAGTGCTGGTCACGCCCCACGAGGAGTTCGACGCGATCCGGTGGGACGACCTCGAGCGCGAGGGCGGCCGACTCGTCGTCGTCGACGGCCGGGCGGCACTGGAAGACGAAACGGTCGCGGAGACCGACCACCGAGTGATCGTCATCGGGGGTGAGACCGATGAGTGATTCCCAGTACGCGACGCCCGACCTCGGCGCGGACGAGGCGCGGATCTGCATCGTCGGACTCGGCTACGTCGGGCTCCCCTTGGCCTACGAGTTCGACGCCGCGGGCCACGAGGTATGGGGGTTCGACATCGACCCGGCAAAAGTCGAAACCCTCGAGTCGGGGACGGACCCGACGGACGATATCGGCGACCGCGAGATCGCGACCAGTTCGATCGAGTTCACGAGCGACGCGAGCGTGATCGCCGACGTCGAATACGTCATCGTCACCGTTCCCACGCCCGTCGACGGCTCCGAGAAGCCGGACCTCTCGTTCGTCGCCGACGCCGGGCGGATCATCGGCCGGCACATTCAGCCCGGGTCGATCGCGGCCCTCGAGTCGACCGTCTATCCGGGCGGGACACGGTCGGTGTTCGCGCCGGCGATCGAGCAGCACTCGGGGATGACCGCCGGCGAGGAGTTCGGCGTGGGATACGCCCCGGAGCGGGTCGTGCCGGGCGATCGAGAGCACACGATCCGAACCGTCACCAAGCTCGTCAGCGGACTGACCGAGGGGACGCGGGCCGAACTCGCGTCACTGTTCGAAACCGTCGTCGACGCTGACGTCCACGAAACGCCGACGATCGAGGCCGCCGAGACGGCCAAGTGCATCGAGAACGTCCAACGGGACCTGAACATCGCCCTCGTCAACGAGCTGGCGATCGCGTGCAGTCACTTGGGCCTGGACACGAGCGCCGTCCTCGAGGCGGCGGGCACGAAGTGGAACTTCCACGAGTACGAGCCGGGACTTGTCGGCGGCCACTGCATTCCGGTCGACCCGTTCTACCTGATCTACGAAACGGAACGGAACGGCTTCTCGCCGGAACTCATCCGGAAGGGGCGGGAGGTCAACAGCTACGTTCCGGAGCACGTCGCCAACATGACGATGAAGGCGCTCAACGACGGCGGAAACGTCCTTCGAGACAGCACCGTTCTGGTGCTCGGGTTGGCGTATAAGCCCGATGTCGGCGACATCAGAACGTCCGCGATCGATGGGGTGATCGAATCCCTCGAGGAGTTCGGCGTGTCGGTCGTCGGGGTCGATCCGATCGCCGACGACGACGCCGTCCGCGACGAGTTCGGGATCGAGGTTCGATCGACGGTTTCGCCCGACGGGGCCGACGGCATCGTGATCGGAACGCCACACAGCGCCTTCGACGACCTCGACTTCGAGGCGATCGTGTCGGCCATGAGCGAGGAGCCGATCGCGGTCGACGTCGACGGAACGTTCGAAGAGCGATTGGACGGACTCGTCTCCAGCTACAAACGGTTATAATGTACCGAGAACACACGATCGGCGTCGTCGTTCCGGCGTACAACGAGGAGGGGTTCGTCGGCGATGTGATCCGCGAGATGCCCGCGTTCGTCGACCGGATCTACGTCGTCGACGACCGGTCGACGGATCGCACGTGGGACGAAATCACCGCGAGCGCGCGGGCGGATGCAACCGACTGGAACCGAAGCGACGGGACCTACGGCGACGGGCTGGCGACCGCCGACGGCGGTGCCGTGGGTGGCTCCGCGGAAACCGCCCCCGTCGACATCACCAGTGACACCCTCGAGCGGCGCGCATCGGTCCGCGATCCGATCGGTCGCGTCGTCCCGATACGACACCGGGAGAATCGGGGGGCCGGCGGGGCGATTCTGACGGGGTATCTGGCCGCATTGGACGGCGGGAGCGAGATCACCGTGACCGTCGACGGCGACGGACAGATGGACCTCTCTCAGATGCCGAAACTCCTCGACCCGGTCGTCGAGGGAGCCGATTACGCGAAGGGGAACCGGCTCCTCTCCGCGGAGTACCGGGCCGAAATGCCGCCGTTCCGGTTCGTCGGCAACTCGGTCCTCTCGTTGCTCACCAAGATCGCCAGCGGCTACTGGAAGGTGAGCGATCCCCAGAACGGGTACACCGCCATCTCGCGCCACGCGCTCGAGACCATCGCCGTCGAGGAGTTGTACGAGTACTACGGCTACTGCAACGACCTGCTGGTGACGCTGAACGCCAATCGGATGCGCGTCGCCGACGTGGCGATCCCGTCGGTCTACGGCGAGGAGGAGTCCGGAATCACGTACCGGACGTACATCCCCAAGGTGTCCGGCATGCTCCTCCGGAACTTCCTGTGGCGGCTGAAATCGCGGTATCTGGTCGTCGATTTCCACCCGCTCGTGTTGTTCTACCTCTTCGGCGTCGCCTCGGCGTTCGTCGGGGTCCTGAGCGGCCTCTGGTCGCTCTTCACGGCCGCGCGGACGCGAGAGGAGGACCCGGACTCGAGCGGGGACAGGAGCGGGAGCGCGAGCCGAACCCGCGACGCCCTGACGAGCGCGGCGCTCGCGCTCTTCGGCGGCGTCTCGGTGGCCTTTGCGATGCTGCTCGACATGCGCGAGAACGAAGCATTGGAGGACCGAATCTATGAGTGAGACCGCCGAGCGCGTCGTGAGCACGATCCAACACCCCGCGCACGTCCACTTCTTTCGGAACGCGATCGGCGAACTCGAGGACCGGGGATACGACGTGCACGTGTTCGCGCGGGAGAAGGATCTCGTCCGCGATCTGCTCGAGGCCTACGACATCGAGTATCGGACGCTCGCGGCCGAACCCGGCAACTTGTACGAACTCGCCAAGGTGCAGGCGAAATACGAGTACGAGGTGATCCGACGCACTCGCGAGTTGGAGCCCGCGGCGTTGATGGCCATCGCGGAGCCGTCGATCACGCACGCGTCGCGTGTCAGCGGCGGGCGGAGCGTGCTGTTTACCGACACCGAGCACGCGACGGTACAGAACCTCCTCGCGTTCCCGTTCTCCGACGTCATCTGTACGCCCGACTCGTTCCGGGACGATCTCGGTTCGAACCACGTCCGGTACTCGGGCTACCACGAACTGGCGTATCTCCATCCGGACCGGTTCAGTCCGGACCCGACGGTACTGGACCGGATCGGTGCCGACGCGGACGAGACGCTGGTCGTGTTACGACTGGTCTCGTGGACGGCCGCACACGACGTGGGGAAAGACGGGCTGCAAGAGGTCGAACCGCTCGTCGAGCGACTCGAGGCGGCCGGCTGTCGGGTGGTGATAAGCGCCGAGGCGGCCCTTCCACCGTCGCTCGCGGACAGGGAGGTCTCCGTGCCGCCACACCGGATACACGACCTGCTGTCCCACGCCGACCTGCTGATCGGCGAGAGCGGGACGATGACCATCGAGAGCGCGCTCCTCGGCACGCCCGCGATGTTCGTCTCGCCGTTCTCCGCCGGCGTGCTGACCGAACTGGAAGACCGGTACGGGCTCGTGTTCTCCCGATCCGAAACGGAGACGCCGGCGGATCTGTCGCGACTTGCCACCACGATCGTCGCGGCGGATCCGGCGATCTGGCAACGGCGACGGCGAGCGCTCCTCGAGGAGAAGATCGACACCACGGCGTTCATCGTCCACGCCGTCGAGCAGGTGATCGACGCGTGACCTCGGTCCCGGATGACGCCGCGTTCGCGCTGTGTCTGACCCACGACGTCGACCGGCCCTACAAGACCTACCAAGCGCCGTACTACGCGGTGACGGAGCGCGATCCGTCACAGCTGCGCTCGCTGGTGACGGCGGAGCGGCCGTACTGGCAGTTCGACGCGATACGCACCCTCGAGGCGGAGTTGGGCGTTCGGTCGTCGTTTTACTTCCTGAACGAGAAACCCCTCCGGGAGAAGCCGCCGCGGGAGTGGGTGCGACCCGAGGCGTGGCAACTCTACGCCGGCAGATACGACATCACCGACGACGAGATCGTCGACGCGATCCGGACGCTGGATCGCGGCGGCTGGGAGATCGGTCTCCACGGCTCCTACGACTCCTACGACGACCGCGACCGACTCGCCGCCGAGAAGGCGACGCTCGAGTCGATTCTGGGCCACGAGATCGTCGGCGGTCGCCAACACTACCTCAACGTGGATCGGCCGCGGACGTGGCGGTACCACCGCGAGATCGGACTGCGCTACGACGCGAGTCTCGGCTCGAGCGACGACTACGGGTTCGACGGCCGCTACGACGTCGTTCGGCCGTTTGACGACGAGTTCGTCGTCTTCCCGCTGACGATCATGGAGACGGCGTTGGTAGAGAACACCCCCTCGATCGACCGCGCGTGGTCCGAGTGCCGCCGACTCCTGACGGAAGCGGCGGAAAACGACGCCGTCGCGACCGTCCTCTGGCACCCCCGGTACATGAACGAGGCCGAGTTTCCCGGTTACCGGCGGCTCTACCGGCGGCTGATCGAGGAAGCGCTGGCGATGGGGGCGTGGGTCGGCCCCTGCGGCGAGTACTACGACCGACTCGAGACGGTGACTGCCAACGCATGAGCATCGATATCACTCAATTCGACGCCGACGACCGCATCGATCGCGAGCAGTGGGACGATCACGTCCGCACCTCTCGCGGCGGGACGCTGTTCCACACGTTCGATATGCTCGAACTCATCGAACGCCACGCGTCGGCCGACCTGTACCCGTTCATCGGCTACAAGGGACAGGAACCGGTCGGCGTGTTTCCGGTCTTCGAACTCAGCAAGGGCGGGATCTCCGCGGCCTTTTCCCCGCCGCCGCGGATGGGGATCCCGAGCATGGGACCGGCACCGCTCAACGACGGCCACCTGAAACGCCGGAAAGCCGAACGCCGGCTGCGGCGCTTCGTCGAGGGCTGTCTCGAGTCGATCGACGAGCGGATCGGGCCGCGGTACAGTCGCGTCTGCACTTCGGTCGGCGTCGACGACCCCCGGCCGTTCACGTGGAACGAGTTCGATGCGTCGCCCCGGCACACGTACGTCCTCGCCATCGACCGGGACCCCGAGGACCTCAAACAGTCGTTCTCCAAATCGCTGCGACGGTACCTCGACCCCGACGAGGACGACGCCGAACGCTTCCGGATCGAGGAACGCGGTACGGAGGCGATCGAGTTCATCCACGAGCAGGTCACCGCGAGATACGAGGCCCAAGACCGAACGTACACGGTCCCCCTCGAGTTCCTCCTCGAGGCCTACGAAACGCTGCCGGCGGGGCGGCTCAGACCGTACGTCGGGGCGGTCGATGGCGACCTCGCGAGCGGGATTCTCGTCTTCGAGGGGCCGTCGACGATCTACTACTCGGCGGGCGGCGGAAAACCGGACGTCGACTTCCCGATAAACGACCTCCTGCACTGGCGGATCATCCGCGACGCGCGGGACAGAGGCATCGAACGCTACGATCTCTGCGGCGCGAACACCAAACGAATCTGTACGTACAAATCGAAGTTCAATCCCGACCTCGCCACGTACTACGAGGTCGAACGGGGAACGCCCGTCATGAACGCCGTCTCGAGTCTCTACAGGCGGCTCCGGTAATCGAATCGGAGGCCGGTAGGGCCCGTTCTGTGAATCGGTCGGTCGAATCACGCCGCAGTCGGGTGCGGCGCACCGCGGCCGTTATCGGATTCGTTCCGTGTCGAGGTAGGTGTGGGTTCCGCCCTCAACGTAGGTGAGATCGACCAGTTCACCCGTGATCTGCAGCCGGTGGACCCCGCGCTCGATCGTTCCGGTCACGCTGTCGGCCGAGTCGCTCGTCACGTCCGCGCTCGTGTCGGCGTCGGGTTCGATGGTGCCGTCGACGGTAATCTCGTAGACGGACTCGGTGCCGTTACCCACGATGGTCAGGGTCGACGACGATCCGTCGCCGTACTCGGCGGGATCGACCCGCTCGTCGTTGACCGAGACCCGCGCCGGCCCGTCGACGCTGAGGTCCTCGAGTTCGCCGCTGAAGACGAACGCGTCTCGCCAGCCGCCGACGGATCCCGTGACGGTGCCGCCGTCGACGGTGTCGGCGTCGTTGACCGTCGCTCCCCTGTAGTTCGACGCTTCGGCCGTGCCGCTGACGGTGAACTCGTAGTCGGTCCCGCCGACGGTGCCGATGCCGTCGATGAGGATCGTGTTGTCGAGGCTCTCCTCGGGTTCCGGCGGGGACTCCGGATAGTCGTCGAAGGTGACGACGTCGTCGCCGGCGCCGTCGGCCGGGCCGCGCCACGCGCGTTCGGGATACGGATCGAACGCCATCGCGACGATGTCGCCGTTGAAGTAGAACCCGTCGTACGTGCCGGGGCCCGCGGTGGCTTCGACGACCGCGTACTCGCCTTCCTCGCTGACGGTGACGGTCTCGTTGTAGCTCGCTCGTCCCCAGTCGGACTGGACGATCTCGCCGTCGACGTAGAGCGTGTACGCCGAGGCGGAATCGCCGTTTCGGAAGGAAAAGCGCTCTTCGTACTGGTCGCTCTGGCTCGGAGGCACGACGTTGTCGTGGGCGTCGTAGTCGAAGCCGCCGCTGCCGCCGTCGCGGTCCTCCGGCAGGCCGCCGACCGCGATCCGGTGGTTATCGTAGTAGATATCCGTATCTCGCGGGGCGACCTCGGAGCCGCCATAGCGCATGACGGGACCGAGTAGCTGGTGGGCCTGCTGCGGTTCGGTCGTCCAGCGGAAGTCGTCGCGATGGTACACTTCCTCGCCGTCGACCCAGACGCGGACGAGCCCGTCGGCGTTCGCCTGGCCGTTCGAGATCGTGTTCATCTCGATGTAGGTCTCGACGCGCTGCCACTCTCCGGGTCGGAAGATATCCGACCGGACGACATCGGATTCGCCGGACGAGGCCCGGCGATCCATGTGGTAGCTGTAGACGTTCAGCCCGAACGGCCCGCTCGAGTTGCCGTCGTGGTCGTAGACGTAGAGCCGAACGGACCAGCCGTCGTCGCCCGACGGCGGGCCGTCGACGCCGGAGTGAGCATCGCCCCACTGGATATTGATCCCGGCGTTGAGAAAGCGGACGTTGTCGCCGGTGGCGTTGAACGTCATCGATTCACCGCATTTGATGTCGATGGACTGGTAGACCGCTTTCGGCGCGTCGTAGCCGTCCTGTAGGATGTCGTAACTGACGTTCTGGTTGGTATTCCGATTTCGCTCCGTGTGGATGGACAGGACCTGCCCGTCGTCCCTGTCCGAGGGAGTGAACCCGTAGGAGCCGTTCCCGGACGTGTAGTGGTAGATGTCGTCGGGACTGCTGTACTGGTCGTAGTCGAGTTCGATCCAGTCGACCTCGCTCGCGGCGCTCACTGTCCCGGTCGCTGCGCCCGCGCCCGCCGCAAGTGCAGCGGCCGTTCCGGTCAGTTTCAGATACGAACGACGGTCGATCTCGTCGTCGGTCGTCGATCGCCGTGGGCCATCGGCGTCGGTACTGTCGTCATCCGCTACCGATCTGTCGCGTGCCATTCGACCGGGTAATGAGAATATACCGCTATAAACTTTTCCGGACTCATTGTTGTTCATATTTTCAGAGTGTATATTTATCTTAGTACTAGTATTGGGAACTATATTCTATCTGTACCGATAACTTATATTCCGCCGCGTCGCCGTCCGGGGGTTCCATTTGTCTACCCTCATCTCCTTCCGTATGCAATACCAAAACGGATGCGAGTAAAATAATATTACCGGCGATGAACAACTCGAGCGAAACGCTTCACCGCACACTGTGGCGATACATCTTCCGTAATACCGAATTACCCGCACAGAACTTCGTCGCGACGGACCGGCAGTGGCGGAACTCAGGGCACGAAACCGTCCCTTCGGCGACCCGCCGGGGCTCGTTACGAGCGCCGAGCGGACGGCGCGCGGTCGGATGCGGCGGGTCCAACGACGATCCGGTGATCGCCGTACTGAATCGATTGCTCGGCCGGGGCGACCTCGCTGCCGCCGTACCTGACGCGGGGACCGAGATACTCGATCGCCTGCGCGTCCGTCGTCGTAAAGCGGAGATCCTCACGTTCGTAGGCGAGTTCGCCGTCGAGCCAGTAGCGGATGACGCCGTCGGAATTCGCCCGGCCGTTCTGGTACGTGTTCATCCGGACGTATGTCTCGAGGTCGACCCACTCGCCGATGGGGATCGCCGCGTCGGTGAGCTCGATCTCGCCGGAGCCGCTGTGATAGTCCATGTGGTAGGTGTACGTCGCCAGCCCGTACGTTCCGGCGGGCGGGTTCCCGCGGTTCGCCAGACAGACGACCGACGACCAGCCGTCGGCGCCCGTCGGCGGTCCGCGCCCGCCCGAGCCCGCGTTGCCGGCCTCCGTGTTGAACCCGATAGCCGTGAACCGACAGAGGTCGTCGGGGGCCATCTCCCAGCCGTCGCTGATGGAGACCCGCTGTCGCTGGTAAGCCTCCGACGGCTGCCCGTAGCCCTGTTCGGACAGCCAGTACATCGCGTTCGTGCCCCAGCTATTGCCGCTGCCGACCGTGATCGAAAGCGACTGCGACCCGGACTGGGTCGGGTGCTGACCCATCGCCGCGCTCGCTTCGTTCCCGTTCCAGACGCGGTACGCGTCCGACGGTGCGTCGATTCGATCGTAGTCGATGTCGATCACGCTCGAGGCCTCGTCCGACGTGCCGGTCGCCGGCGCACCGTCAGCGCCGGCCGCCGATGCGCTCGCGGTGCCGGCGGTCAGCCCGGCCGCGACCGCCGCACCGGTCGCTCGCAGGTACGACCGACGGGAACACGCGTTGTCGGACGCCCGATCCGTACCGTTCGTCGACTCGTCGCCACCGAGTAAGAACCGATTGGGGACCATGCGACTCGAGTAATCAATTGTTCCGTTATCAACCTTCGTTTCCTGACTTCGTACCGAAAATACGACTGTTTGATGGAGAATATTAACGCTCGTAGTAATTCGGTCTCTCCGGAACGTTCGACGGTCGCGGGACGAGGGTCGAGTAATAACGTATTGAATCGCCAGTTGCAGCCGACGAGTGAACTGTTTCGATCGCGTCTCGGAGCGGACCGACACGGGACGGAGTTGCGCGACCGTTCACGCACGAGGACCTGCGCGCATCCACAGACCGAGCTGTCTTTGTACCAATCCTGTACGTCGCCTGTACGGGATTGTTTGACTTATTTCACAGTACATTCCCACAACACAAAACGACACATAGGTCGGTGGTGGACTGGCCGTATGACCGATACCGAGGACCGACAGCGCGACTCGGCGAGTACCGATACCGGTGGTATCGCGAGCGGATCGACGATCGAGGATCGACTCTCGGAGTTCGATCCGCGGGAACTCGCCCGCTCGCTCGGCGCACGGGCGAACGGGGACCGCGAGCGATCGGAGGGCGGTGGCGACCGGAACGACTCACCGCTCTCGGCGGTGTGCTACCGGTCCATCAGCGGCGCCAACGAGAACCAGTGGAACAACGCCGTCTCCCAGTCCGACCGCGGAACGCTGTTTCACCGGTACGAGTGGCTCCGCGCGATCGAGGATGGGTTCGACTCTGACCCGTGTCACATCGTCGTCGAGAAACGCGGGAACCCAGTCGGACTCATGCCGAACTTCGTCACCGACCTCTCGCTGCCCGATGCCGTCGTCGACGCGCTCCCGGTGACCCCGCCCGTTCGGCAACTCGTCTCCGCCGATCCGGGATTCGGCGGGCCGGTCGTCACCTCGAGCGAGGGCGATACCGTCGACCTCCTGTTCGACGCCCTCGAGACGGTGGCCGGACCGCGGATCCTCTCCCATCGCGTTCGCGCGTACGACCCGGAGTACGTCCGGTACGGTCGCTACCTCGAGGCGCGGGGCTATCGCTCGACGCTCGACTCCTGTCTCTTGGTTCTCGACCTCGGCGACGGGTGGGAGGCCATCCGCGAGAACATGGACAAGGAGCGCCGACGGGACCTCCGGAAGGCCCACGAGCAGGACTACCGCGTGGAGATCGACCCGCTCGGGGACGACCTCGAGACCACGTATCGGTGGTACGCGAAGAACGTCGATCGCGTCAACGGCACCGCCCATCCCCGGGAGTTCTTGGAAGCGATCGCGGACCGGCTCGAGGAGCGGGTCCGCGTGTTCCGGGCCGTCGTCGACGGGGACGACGTCGGCCGATACGTCTACCTCCTCGACGAGGAAGGCGGGACGCTCCACCACTGGCTGTCGGCGATTCCGGACACGGAGAACTACCAATACCATCCGTCCGAACTCATGCACGAACGAGCGATCAAGTGGGGGATCGAGCGGGGGGACGACCGGTACAGTTTCGGACGGACCGGCTCGCACTTCGATAACTCGGTGTTCACGTTCAAACGGAAGTACGGCGGCGACGCGATCCCCCTGGTCGAGATGGAGACGGGGTACTCCCGACTCGGCTGGTCGCTCTACCGGTTGGGCCGCTCGCTGTACCTCGAGCGGACCCAGTGAGGCCCGCGGCCGGCCGAGACGAACGGGGCCTCGATCACTCGCCGGCGTAGTCGTCGATATCGACTTGGTCTCCGTCGACCCACAGCTCGGCGGGGTCGGGGTCCGCCGAAATCGAGACGATTTCGCCGTTATAGAAGTAGCCGTCCGTACTCGAGGGCACGATCGTCGCTTCGACGACCGTCTCCCCGTCGTCGGTAATCGAGACGGTGTCGTTGTACGTCGCCCGCTGGCCGTCGATGTTGCTCCACTCCGAGTGGACGATCTCGCCGTCACAGCGGATCGTGTACGTCGTCCGCTCGTCCCGGCTCACGAACGTGATCCGTCCCTCGTACTCGTCTCTGACCGTCGGGCTCACGAACCCGTCTTGCTCGTCGTAGGACGGGATGGGCGGGGCGTCGCCGAGGACGAGCCGATGCTCGTCGTAGTACAGCCGGAGATCCGTCGGCGCGTTCTCGCTGCCGCCGTACCGGACGATCGGACCGGCGTGTTCGACGGCCTGCGCGTCGGTCGTCGTCCACCGAAAGTCCGTCCGTTCGTACACCAGTTCTCCGTTCAGCCAGTACCGAACCTCGCCGTTGGGCACCGCCTCCCCGTCGACGATCGAGTTCATCCGTACGTGGGTCTCGAGTTCGAACCACTCGCCGCTCGGGATCGGTGCCGCGATGACCTCGAGTTCGCCGGCCGAGTACGATTGGTCCATGTGGTACGTGTAGGCGGCCAGATTGTACTCGTCGGTCCCGTTCCCGTCCGGTCCGCGAGTGGTGACGGTCACGAGGTTCGACCAGCCGTCGTCGCCGGTGGGCGGTCCGTTGCCGCCGGAACCGGCCGGACCGGCCTCGTCGTTTAGCCCGGTACACCAGAACCGGCAGACGTCCTTGCCCTCCATTTCCCAGTCGTCGCCCAGCGAGATTACCGCTCGCTGGTAGACCTCGCTGGGTTGGCCGTAGCCGTTGACGGGCAACCAGTACGTCGCGTTGCTGCCGTTGTTCTCGCCGTTCCCGATCCGGCAGCGCATGGCGCTGTCGCCGTTGTACACTCGATCATCGACGAACGAGTAGCTCTCTCCCTCCTTGCCCGTCCAGATGCGGTAGACATCCCCCGGCCGATCGTGTTGGTCGTAATCGATGTCGATCACCGCCGCGTCGTCAGCCGGCTGTTCGGGCGGTTCGATGGCGTCGTCGTCGGTCGCGTTGCCCTGATCCGTCCGGCCGTCCGTCGGCGTGAACCTCGCGGCACCGACCGCCACCCCCACGCCCGCCAGCAGCGCTCCCGCGCCCTTTAGATACGACCGTCGAGTTCGCATTCTATCGACGGTATCGGCTCCGGTGACAATACAGTTCGTACTGTGCCCGTTCGGAATCTCTGATTAGGCGGGTCCCGGTCGAGTAATCGAAACCTACGCTGATACGACCCGCGCGAACGGAACAGCGACGGCCGATCCCGCGGACCGCTCCGGCTCGACCGGCTCCCCGATCGAGATCGGCCGGCAGTAACGTTCACGAACGCACGAACGACGGTGGATAGCTTTTCCGGAGTGGTCCGCGTAGGGGCGAGCCATCCGTGCCCGCGACGACAGCAACTGCAGCGCTGCCCGGACGAAACGACCGGTGTGTCGCCCGCTCGAGCCGTCGCGACCCGGCGATCACCCGTCCGCTCGAGGGGGTCCGATGAGTCGGCGACTTGTCGCCCTCTCCGTCGGCGCAATGGTCGCGCTGCCGATCGTAGCAGTGATCGGGCTCGCCGTGCCGCTCTGGCTCGGGCTATCTAACCTCGCCGTTCTGGGGCTGTACGTCGCGATTCCGATGGTCGCCTCGCCGCTCGTCGTCCGTCGAGTCGGCACCGACCGAATCGCCCGCCACACCCAGCTCGGCTCCCTCGGGGCCATCGACTGGCGACTCCTCTCGATCGTCTTCCACGTCATCCTGAGCGCGCTCGTACTCCTCGTCGCCCGCACCGCGGTTCGTCCCACGGTGTTCTTCCTGGGCGTCGGGGCGCTGTACACGACGTGTTTCCTGCTCGCCGTCTCGAGCGGCGAGAGTGCGAGCCGGACGATCGTCCTCTATCACGTCGCGGTCGCGCTGTTGCTCGTGATCTTCAGCGTGACGCTCAACTACGACTTCTTCGTCGGTCGAACCGATCTGTCGACCCACATCTCAATGACGAATTTCGTCGTCGAAACGGGGTCGACGCCGTCACAGCCCGCGTCGTACGAGCCGTTCGTCCTCTGGCACGCCCTCGCGGGAGCCACGTCGCAGGTGTTCGGCGACTGGGTCTCACCCCACGCCACGATGTATCTGCTCTCCGGGCTCACCTTCGGCGCCGGCGTGCCGATGATGTACTCCTTTGCCCGCCGAGTGTACCCCAACGAGCGGGTCGGGCTGCTATCGTGTCTGCTCCTGATCTCCGTCCCGATGTACATCTTCTACGGGATGTATTCGATCCCCCGGAGCATCACGTCCGTGCTCTTCCTCGGACTGCTGCTCGCGGCCGTGACGCCGCCATCGGCCCGAACGCGGGCGCTGACCCTGCTCTTCCTCCTCGGAATCGTGGTCTATCACCCCGTTTCGATCCCGTTCGTGCTGGTCATCCTCGGCGTGTTGTTCGTCGCGGAGCGGCTCCTCGGCCGTCGAGCCCGGATCGTCGACGGGTTCCTCCTCGCGTCGGCGGCCCTCGTCACGACCACGTACTGGCTCTACCGCGCGGAGTTTCTCGTCGCGCGAATCGCGGACGCGATCGTCACGAGTTTCGCCGGCTCCGGCGGGGAGTCCGCCCCCTCGAGCGTGCTCACTGCGCCGTGGGTCGAACTCGCCAATTACGTCCCGTACGCGTTCCTCTTGGGGTTCGTCTTGCTCGGGTTCCTGTTCTGGCTCCGGTCGACGCGGACCCACGACACGACGTTCGTCGCGGTCGGCGTACTGACCGTCGTACTGATCCCGCTGGTCTTCCCGGGACCGACGCTCCTGTTGGACTCGCTGGTCGGCGTGAACGTCGGTCGGTTCGAGCACTACAGCTTCATGCTCGTGGCGCTGACCGGGGCCGTCGGGCTCCACCAGCTGTTGCGCCGGGGCGGGTTCAAGGCCTTCGTCGTCTTGCTCCTCGTCGTCTCCTGTTTCTCCGTCGCGGCCGTCTCGAACGACTTCGTCGCCACGGACAACCCGATGGTCGAACGCCCGTTCTATACGTACTACCTCACCGAGCAGGAGCGGGGGTCCTTCGAATCGATCGACGAGCGACGCGCCGGCGAGATCGGTGCCGACCGAGTCACCTGTCGCTATCTGACCGAGGTCCGCTCGTCGACGTGTACGATCGCCAACGCCGCGGACGAGGACCTGTTCGCGGGGTACGACGGCGTCGTCGTCCGCGAGGGCGAACTCGAGCGGCGGCCGTTACAGTTCAGAGAGTACGTCCCCGAGTCCGAGTTCCCGCGGGAGGAGCTAAACGACCGCCACCGAGTCTACGATTCGGGCTCGGTGTCGTACTACGCGTAACCGACTGGCTCGCGCGACTGGCGCTCACCCCCTGAGTTGGACGAGGAGCCGCCGGAAATCGAGGAGCCCGAAGAGGTGGCAGGCGAGTAGCCAGATCGCCACGCCGACGCCGACGCCGAGCACCAGCGAGGCGTACCCCGTGAGCGCGTCCGTGAGCCCGTAGACGCTGGTCCCCATCACCAGCGAAATCCCCGCCACCTTCGAGAGGCTGATCCCGACCCGTCGGGGATCGAAGGGAAGCTCCGTGTAGACGATCGCGACGGAGCAGACCGCGTAGAGCCCGAAGGTGACGACCGTCGCCGCGGCGGCTCCGGCCGCCCCGTAGAGCGGGATCAGGACGAGATTCAACCCGAGGTTGCCGAACGACGTGACGGACTTGAGAACCGCCCGCGACCGCGCTCTGCCGAGGTAATCCAGCGCGGGACCGGAGATCTGTTCCAAGGCCTCGAACAGGACGAACAGCGCCAGTACCCGGACGACGAGCACCCCGTCGGCGTACCCCTCGCCGAAGATCGTCGGAATCGCGACGTCGGCGATGGCGAGAATTCCCGCCACCGCGGGGACGTAGAGGATCAGCGTCTTCGAGAGACTCTCCTGATAGACCTCGGTCGCCTGCTCGAGTTGCCCGCTCGCCTGCTCGGAGCCGTAGGTCGGCGACAGCGCGAACCCGATCGAGGCCGCCGGCACCCGCGTGAACTGACTGATCTGTTTCCCGAGCGTGTAGAAGGCGACCTGCGTCGGGTTGGTAAAGAAGCCGACCAGAACGGTGTCCAGTTCCTGATCGACCTCGTCGGAGAGCCGCGTCACGCTCATCGGGACGTTGTATGTGAGGATCTTGGCTCGGACTGTTCCCCGACTCGAGTCGGACGCATCGATCCCCGTTGTCAGCCGGTAGACGACGACGAACCCGGCGACGGCGGCGACCGCGTACCCGAGCACGTAGCCGGTGACGGCCGACAGCGGCGTCGGATCGTACAGGACGAGTCCCACGACGAAGACGAGCGTGCAAGCGCCCTCGAGCGAGTGGACCTTCGCGCTGGCGGCGATCGCCTCGAACCCCTGCATCACGAACCGGTGGTGGGTGTGGATCGAATAGAAGAAGACGTACCCGGATCCGACGACGAGCAGCGGTGCGAGCGCCGGTTCGTCGAGGTGTGTCGCCACCGGTTCGGAGAGGGCAGCGAGCGCGAGCGAGACGACGGCCGCGGCGACGGCGAGTAGTTTCCAGGACTCGAGGACAGTCCTGAACGCCGTCCCCGGGTCGTCCTCCTTGAACTGCGCGATGTATCGCGCCGCAGAGCGCGGGAGGCCGGATTCGCTGAAAAATCGCGCGGTCGCGAAGATGGATATCGCCAGCGCGAGCAGCCCGTACAACTCCGGCCCCAGCGTTCGGGTTAGGAATATGAGTAATACGCCGGTGCTGATGACGTGGACGACTCTCCCGCCGAAATCGGAGAGCACGTTGGAGAGCAATCGGCTCACCATGGCGGGAGCGTGCGGAGGGGATCGCGGTGTGTGACTCGACGGAATCGACGAGGCGAGGTTCTCGAAACCGCGGGCGCTTCGAACCCGGTTCCCCCCATCGATTAGGGGGTCGCGTGCTCGAGGTCGCGCGATCGATACTCGCAGCGAGCGGCCGTCGGATTCCGACCGTGAGTCGTCTGCTGGTTCATGTATCGACAGTCCTCCGCCGGACACGCACTAATAACTTGGCGGCGAGTGTGACGACCGGACTCCGACGAGCCCGCTACCGCAGTCTGGTTCTGAGGAGGTGACAGAGCCCGCAAGCGAACGGAACCGGATCGTCGAGTCTGAACTCGTCGAAGTGGGGCGCGAGGCAGAACGATTTGAGTATCTCCCACGTCCGCGTCGTAAACTCCGGTCGGGCCGCCATGCTCGATTCGTCGCGAAGCACGCTGAGGAGGTGGTTCAGTTCTCCATACAGGAAGTGGCTCTTGACGCCGACGTCGTAGCGGGGATCGATCGACTCCGGTCGACCCGTGGCGAGACACCAGTAATCGTACGGAAAGTCCGCGCCGGCGCGGACGGCACACGGGAGCGACTGCCACATTCGGGGGTTGATCTCGAGCAGTTTGTACTCGCCCGTCTCGCTGTCTTTCGCGTACTCCGCGCACGCGAGGCCGTGCCACTCGAGGTGATCCAATAGCCGACTCCCGACCGACTCGAGTTCGGGATCGTACATCGACTCCCGATAGACGCCGCCGCCGCTGGCGTAGGAGTTGCCGCGAATCTGTCTGTGCTGAAACGTGGTCACCGGCTCGCCGCGGTCGTAGAGCGCACCGAAGACGTACTGCGTCTCCGAGCGGATGCGCTCTTGGCCGATCGGCACGTGCTCCATCTCCGCGGTGAGCGCGGCGATGTCGGGTTCGCTGCCGGGCTCGACGTGTCGTATCCCGTCCGCGAAGCCGGATTCGGTCGGCGAGTACGACGGTACGTACTCGCTGGCGAGGAGGTTGTACCGTGATTTGACGATGTACTCCGCATGCCCGTCGGCGAACTCGTCGAGGCTGCCGGTTTCCGGCACCGGAACGCCCGCTTCCGACGCGGCCTCGAAGAGCGCGATTCGGTCGTGAACCGTCTCGAGCGTCTCGAACGGCGGGACGACGAGCGAGACGTGTCGATCGAACGCCTCGCGATACTTCGCGAAGAGATAGGTGTCCTGCGGTCGCATCGGGACGATCGTCTCGATTCCCGGCCGCGCCGCGATCCGTTCCAGTGCGTCCCTGTAGGCGAGCAGGTCGTCTCGAGGTGCCGGGATACGGAGCCGTTCGTCACAGAATCGGGACGCGCCGGCCGGAACGTCCCTGTGCTCCGACGCGACGACGGTTCGAACGCCGCGCCGAGCGAGCGACCGGACACACGAGTAGCCGCCCGGAGCGAACCCCGTCGGAATGAGCACTGACGCCTGAGCGTCGGTTCGGTCGACCATAGGGCGTTATCGATACCACTATCTGCTCACCCTCGGTAAAAGCGGTCCGTCCGTCCCGGCGGCGAAAAGGATCATTTACATACCATTTAGAGCGGCGGGCAGCTACCCGCTCGCGATCGCTCGCGGACCGCCGAGTCGACGCCTGCTGCGTGACCGAGTGCGGTATCCGTCCGAAAGACACCATTACCCATGACCACCTGCCCCGACCAAGAGGTGGCTTTACGAGTCCGGTCGTCCTGTCTACGGCCGATGACGACGCGCCGCCGGTTCCGAATCGTTCGGTGGCAGATCGCGGTGATGGGAGCGACGGCGCTCTCGCTCGCCGTACTGGACTCGCTCTTCTACGGCCTGTTTTTCGGAGTATCGCTGCTCGGACTGGTGGTCGTCACGGAGCTCTCGATGTCGCGGCTCGTGGCCCTCCCGTGGCGCTCGCGGCTCCGACGGCTCGCGGCGCTCGGTCTCCTCGGCTACGCGGTCGTCGTCGTCCTCCGTCTCACCGACATCCTGTCGGCCGGTCCGCTTCCGTGAGGCTCCCTCGAGCCGTCACTCCCCCTGAGGCGGCCACCGACACGTGACCAGCCACTCCGTCTCGTCGGACCCCGGTGCGACCTCGAGGCGGACCGGGCGATCGAGTCCGGTCGCGAAGCCAACTGCGAGAAACGAGGCGACGGGGTGATCGAACCGGTCGAGATCGTTGAGGACGCTGCCGGAGACGGTGAGCGTGAGAGAGCCGTCACCGACCTCGGACGGCTCGACTGCCCGCGCGAGTTCGAATAGGTCCACGAGACCCGCCGCAAGCTGGGCGGCAAGCGGCCGCGGCGCGCTCCCGAGTTCCTCGTGTAACTCGCGTTCGAAATCGCAGAAGAGTCGACCGCCCGAGGGCTCGAGGGTCGTCCCGGTCTCGTCTCCGCCTCGAGCGAGCGCGTCTCCGGACCGGGTCGAATCGACGGGTCCGGAGAGGTGGAGCCGCGCCGGGACCGCGCCGTCGTGCGGGACGTAGACCGGGTCACGGTTTCCGCCGACCGCGTCGGCGACCGCGCGTTGATTCTCGGCGGTCGCCGTCGAGACGCGGTCGGTGACCGCTGCGGGGACGACAGCGGTCGGCGACAGGGAGTAGGCGAGCAGCCCGCCGAACAGTCCCGTTCCGGCGAACGCGAAGAGAATCCGGCGCGCGTCGGGAACGACGAGTCCACCGAGGGCGGCGAGGGCGCCGAGTGCGAGCGAGCCGAGCATCGTCCGCCGATACCGGGACTCGAGCGAGCGTCCGTCGCGGGGGCGGTATCGAGGTCGTTCCTCGCGGTCCGGACCGCTGCTCCGATCGTCCCCTCCGGCGTCGTCGCCGTGTTCGGTCGCCGTCTCCGTCGCTGTGGCCCTGTTCTTGGTGTTGTCCGCACTCATGTGCCACGCGAGCGTGACGGCCCTGTTGCTGCTCGAGGGACCGTGCGTCGACGGGGAAGCGAGAAATCGATGCAGCGGTCGGCCACCGGCGGCGTCGAAGCGGCCGATCGACGGGGACGGCGGCCGCTGCCGACGGAGAGCGGTCGATCGGCTGTCGGCGAAAACATACCGCCCACGACGGGCGACGCGGGTTTGAAACCAGTGATGGTCACGGTCGCGAAAGATCCGGTTAACCCGGGGGAGGAGCCATTCGACGGTGTCTCCGGTAGGTGATGGCGGCGGACGCGATCTCGTCGCCACTGAAAGTCAATGCACACCTGATCGCTGGCCGGCGGTACGATCAGTGTGGAACTCGTTTCAGTGGCTACCAGCGGTGCCGGCGACGTCAGGACGTGTACCGTCGATAGATGGTTCGGCCGGCGTTCAAGGCCGGTAGCGCCGGCGTCGGATGACCGCGTTCCCACCAGAGCATCGGTTTCGCTTTCCCGCCGAACCGCTCCTTAAAGCGGAAGAGGCCGTCCCTGAAGTCCGGGTCCGTCCCGCGGAAGTCGTAGGTCTCGTACCCGTGTTCGATCCCCCACTTGATCGCGTGCTCGTGGAGGAGTTCCGACGCGTTGTACTCGAAGTGGTCCTCCGTGATCCCGGAAAACTGGTAGTGGAGGGTCGATCGATCGTCGTCCAACAGGACCATGATCATGCCGCGTCTGTCCCCGTCGACGCGGAGGGAGAACACCGTCACCCGCTCGGGGAACTCGCCGAGCGCGCGAAAGAACGACCGCGGGAGGCCGTCGCCCTCGACGCGGTCCATCACCGACGAGAAGTTGTCGTAGAACTCGGATAACGTGGTCTCGCTGAGGACCTCGTCGACGATCTCGTACTCCTGATCGTGTCCCTGCTCGATCGCCCGCCGGCGCGAACTGTGCATCTCGGAACTGAGCCGGTCCCACTGGCGGGTGAGATCGAGCGTGAACCGACACCGCCGGACCGTCAGCCGGTACCCCCGTTCCTTCAGGAAGTCGTGGTATCGAACCGACTCCGGGTAGGTCATTCGCAGCTGGTTGAAGGCGACCAGTCCGGAACAGAGGTGGGAAACCCCCTCGACCAACCGTTCGACGGCCGCCTCCTCGTCGGTCATCGCGACCGGCCCGCCCGAGCCGGGGGAAACGGAGACGAGACGCCGTATCGGGGTCGAGCCGACCCGGTGGACGAAGTTCGGTAAGATCGCGATCGGATTCCCCTTTTTCGAGACGTGGAGATGTCTCGGCTCGAGCGACGTCCCGTCCTCGATCGCCCGGAGCCACTCGTAGCGGTGAAACACGCTTCCCTGATCCGACTGGGTCACGACCTGATTCCACTGGTTTCGGTTCACCGGTTTGATACTGCTGTGTTTCCGAACGTCGAGGGACATGCGAGGGGATCACCGAGCGGATACGCTATCGACGGCACTGCCGTCCAAAAGAGTCGGTGCTCGTCTCTCAGTTAACACCCGGTATCTCCGGGAAAAACAAGGGACGACCGGAGACGGCCGATCCAATCGTCCGAAGCAGCCGGGAACTGACCGCCGATTTAGCGTCCGACGGCCGAGTCCGAACCGGCGGGCGTCTCGCCCGCCGTTGGCCGTCGTTAGGAGTCGGTAATACGTCCGTATCCCTCCGGTGTATCGCGTTGTCCGTCGAAACGAACCCGCCGGTTTTAGACACCGGCAGAGATACCATCGGCAATGGCCGATGTTCGTTCACCGACGCGCTCGCGGCTTCGAACGATCCGCGCACTGCCGGCGGACCTCGCCGCCGCCGTCGCGGTGACGCTACTCGCAAACGCCGCCGTGTTCGCGCCGGTCGTTCGAGAGACCCCGCTGCGGGTCCCGGTGGGGGTCGCCTTCGTGCTCTTCGTGCCGGGATACGTTTTCATTGCCGCCCTCTTTCCCGAACGAGGCCCGGGACGGACGGAGGGGGACCTCGAGGACCCCGACCCCGAGCGCGAACCGTCGACCGCGGACCGCGGAAGCCGAGCCGACGGTGACCGACTCGATCCGCGAGTGTGGAACGCCCCGTGGCCCGCACGGATCGACGGCATTGAGCGCGTTGCCTACGCGGTCGGAACGAGCCTCGTGATCGCCCCGCTCGTCGCCGTCTCGCTCGAGCTAACGCCGTGGGGGATTCGACCGGCCCCGTTCGTCGTCGCGCTCAGCGCCGTCACCGCGGTCACGACGGTCGTCGCCACCGTCCGCCGGCTGGCCGTCCCGGAACCGGACCGTTTTCGAGTCCCCTACCGGGCGTGGCTGGCGAGGGGACGGGCCGCGATACGCGGTCCCGACAGCCACGCGGACGTGGCGCTGAACGGACTGTTGATCGCGGCAGTGTTACTCGCGGCCGGCAGCGTCGGCTACGCCGCCACGGAGCTTCCCCAAGACGACGACTATTCGGCGATTTATCTCCTCTCGGAGGACGAATTCGAGGCCGATAGCTATCCGACTGACCTCGAACCGGGCGACAGCGCCGCGCTCACCGTCGGCATCGAGAACCGCGAGGGCCAGTCCGTGAACTACACCGTGATCGCCGCGGAACAGGAGATTGCGTCGGACGAAACGGACACGATGATCGCGGATCAACGAGAACTCGACCGGCGCGACGTACGCGTCGATGCCGGTGAAACCGCCGAGATCGACTACGACCTCGAGCCGACGATGACGGGCGAGGACGTTCGGGTCGTCTGGCTGCTCTATCCGGGCGATCCCCCGGACGAGCCGTCCGTTTCGAACGCGGACGGACACGTCCATCTCGCGCTGTCCGACGGGTCGGACGCGGGCAACGCCACGGAATCCGTTGCCGGATAAGAAACTGTTTCTCCCGCTGTGGTTGCGACGGCGATAATGTTCCACGTTATTTCTGTTATTGGCTTGGTGAGACTGTCTAGGGTCTCAAAACGTGGGGCTCGGTAACGAGCAGCCGTATGCTCGATTATACTGCTATCGTCCTCGCGGCCGGGGAGGGAACCCGGCTGCGCCCGCTGACACGGAACCGGCCGAAACCGATGCTTCCCGCCGCCACGAAGCCGATCCTCGAGCACGTCTTCGATCAGCTCGTCGATGCCGGCATCGACGAAATCGTCGTCGTCGTCGGCTACCGGTGCGACCGCGTCCAGTCGTATTTCGGGCCGACGTACCGGAACGTTCCGCTCACGTACGTCACGCAGGAGAACCAACTCGGAACCGGCCACGCCCTACTCGCGGCCGAATCCGCCGTCGACGGGCCCTGCCTCGTGATCAACGGCGATCAGATCGTCGATAGCCGCATTATCCGGGAGACGATCGCGGGCCACGAGTCCGATTCGGCCGCGACGCTCGGGCTGTTACAGCGCTCGTCCGTCGAATCCTACGGCGGCGTCACCCTCGAGGACGGGCACGTGACGAACATCGTCGAAAACCCGCACGACGACCGAGACTACTACCTCAACGCCGGTGTCTACGTCGCCGAGCCGGCGGTGTTCGATGCCGTTCGAGCAGTGGAACCGACTGCCGGCGAGCACCACCTGGTGGACGGACTATCGGCACTCGTCGATTCCGGCGAAATCGTCGGCGGGGTGGTCTCCGAGGGGATCTGGGCCGACGCGACCTATCCGTGGGACCTGCTCGACGTCTCGTTCGAACTCTTCGATGCGGGAATCGTCGACGGGGACCGACCGCTGGACGATCACCGCGGCGTGAGCGTGCACGCGTCGGCGATGATTCGAGAACCCGTCGTCATCGACCGCGACTGCGTCATCGGACCGGGTGCCGTCGTCGGCCCCTACGTCTGTCTCGGCGAGAACGCGACCGTCGGCTCGAACGCGGTCGTCGAAGAGAGCGTCATCGACGCCGACACGCGCCTCGGAGCCAACGCGACGGCGGTCGAGTGTATCACCGGCATCGGCGTGACGATCGGCGCTGGATCGACAGTCTCCGGGGGCCCCGGCGACGTCCGCGTCAGGGACCGGATCTTCGAGGACGAGTCCCTCGGCGCGCTCTTAGCCGATCGGGCCCGCGACGGCGGCGGCGTCACGTACGTTCCCGGATCGATCGTCGGCCCCGACGTGGACGTCCACCCGGGGACGACCGTCCGCGGAACGATCCCCGAGGGAACGGAGGTGCGGTCCTGATGTGTGGAATCATCGGCTACACGCCCGCACAGACGGACCCCGACATCCTCGACGTGCTGCTGGACGGCCTCTCGGGGCTGGAGTACCGGGGGTACGACTCGGCGGGCGTCGCCATCGCCGATTCGTCGGTCTCCGTGTACAAGCGAAACGGCGAACTCTCGGAACTCGAGGCGGCGGTACCGGACGGGTCCGTCGACGGACGGGCCGGGATCGGCCACACCCGCTGGTCGACCCACGGGCCGCCGACCGACGAGAACGCACACCCCCACACTGACTGCGACGGCTCCGTCGCCGTCGTTCACAACGGGATCATCGAGAACTACCGCGACCTCCGCGCGGAACTCGAGGCCGCGGGCCACGAGTTCGACAGCGAGACCGACACCGAGGTCGTCCCGCACCTGATCGAGATGTCGCTCGAACAGGGGGCTGGCATCGAGACGGCGTTTCGGCGCGCGGTAGATCGGTTGGAGGGGAGTTTCGCCGTCGCGGCGGTCTGTTCCGGCACCGAGGGGGTCCTCGCCGCGCGCCACCGGTCGCCGCTCGTCCTCGGCATCGGCGACGACGGCTATCACCTCGCGAGCGACGTGCCGGCGTTTCTCGAGCACACGGATCGGGTCGTCTACCTGCGAGACGGACAGTTCGCGACGATTCGACCGTCGGGCGTCGAGATCACCGACGAGTCCGGGGCGCTCGTGGACATGCCGGTACAGACCGTCGAGTGGGACCCAGAGGAGGCCGGAAAGAGCGGCTACGACCACTACATGCGAAAGGAGATCAACGAACAACCGCGGGCGATTCGCAACTGTCTCCGCGAGCGCATCGACGAGATCGACCGCTCCGTGTCGATCGACGAAATCGACGACCTCAGTCCGCCGGCGCGGGTCCAACTCGTCGCCTGCGGAACGTCGTACCACGCGTCGCTCTACGCCGCGCGGCTCTTTCGCGACCGCGGCATCACGGCGTCGGCCTTCCACGCGAGCGAGTACGACGCCGATGCGATTCCCATCGGCGACGACACGCTGGTGATCGCGGTCACCCAGAGCGGCGAGACCGCCGACACGCTCGGGGCGCTCCGGGACGCGAACCGCTGGGGTGCCGAGACGCTTGCAGTGACCAACGTCGTCGGGAGTTCGGCGTCGCGCGAGGCCGACCACGCGATGTACATCCGAGCCGGCCCGGAGATCAGCGTCGCCGCGACGAAGACGTTCGCCTCCCAGCAGGCCGCGCTGGCGATGCTCTCGAGCGCGCTCACCGGCGAGTGTTCCCGCGGGTTCGTCGAGGCGCTTCGGGCGTTGCCGGACCAGATACAGTCGATCTTGGACCGGTCGCGCGCGAAGGCGATCGCCCGCGACTACGTGGAGTCGGACGCGTACTTCTTCATCGGCCGGGGTTACGGCGCACCGGTGGCCCTCGAGGGCGCGCTGAAGATGAAGGAGATCACGTACAAACACGCCGAGGGGTTCCCCGCCGGCGAGTTGAAACACGGGCCGCTGGCGCTGGTGTCCGAGCGGACGCCGGTCTTCGCGATCATCAGCGGCTCGTCGAAACGGGAGAAAATGATCGGGAACGTCAAGGAGGCCGAATCCCGCAACGCGCCGGTGGTCGCGGTGACGGATTCGGCGGACGCGGTCGAACACCACGTCGACGACCGCTTGCGTATCCCCGAGACCCGACCGCAGTTGCTGCCGATACTGGCGAACGTACAGCTCCAACTGCTGTCGTACTGGGTCGCGAACCGACTCGGTCGATCGATCGACAAGCCCAGAAACCTCGCGAAGAGCGTGACGGTCGAGTGAGCGCCGGGACCGGTCTTACTCGTCTCCGTCGCTGTCGCCGTCTCTCGGGTCGTCACCGCTCCCATCTTCGTCGCTACTACCATCCCCATCGGAGCCGTTCCGGTGCTCCGAAAGCGCTTCGTCGATGGTCAACTCCCCGGACGCGACGCGGCGGGCGAGGACCTCGTCGATCGCCCGATTGCGCTCGCTCCGTTCGCGCGAGCGGTCCTTGATCACCTGAATCTCGCCCTCCGTCGGCTCGATCTCACGGGCGTCGACCACCTCCCCCTCGAGCCGAGCGATGTTGACCGCGGCGAGCACGTCACCCATCCCCCTCGAGCCCGTTCCGAGATAGGGCGTCGTCCCCGTCTCGTCGACGAGTTCGACGTGGACGGTGTCGAGTTCGTTGACCAGTTTCGCGCTCTCGAGGCGGGAGCCGTCGCCGATCCGGACGACCGGCGACGGTGCCTCGGCGGCCTCGCGCTGGATCACGTCGACGGCGTCGCCGAGGGGTACCTGAAAGGTCGCGACGATGGTCTCGCCGGTGAGAACGGCGATGCCGGGTTTCTTCCCCGGATCGATGCCGATGATCGTTCGGCCGCCGTCGCCGCGGACCGCGGCCAGCGCCTGATCGACCGCCCGCCGAGGGTGGTCGGGTTCGGCGACGATCGTCGGCACGTCCGCGAACGCGTCTGCGTGGTCCGCCCCCGTGACGACGACGGTGGCCTGTTCCGGCAGCTCCTCGTCGGGTTCGACGGTGGTAAACACCGTCCCGCGGTCCCGGAGCTCGTTGACGACGCCGTGGTACACCTCGAAGTCCGCCGTAGCGACGACGATCACAGGCCGGGCTTCGCCCCCGCGACGAATAAACGTACGCGAACCGCCGGCTCCACCACCACTCCCGACCGCGCGTTTCACGACCGATTCCGAACTGCGATCGGTCCTGAACTGCGACCGATACTCGCTGCGCGAACCGGACGCGAGCGCGGGCCCGTTCCGGGGCCTTTTTGCGCGTACCCTGCCAACTCGAACCGTGACCGACGAGGCGATTCCAACCGGCTGCGGCCCGGTCGACGAGTTGCTCGGTGGGGGGTTCGAACGCGGCACCGTCACGCAGTTATACGGGCCGCCGGCCGCCGGAAAGACGAATCTGGCGCTGTCGGCGGCCGTCCAAACGGCCGTCGACGGCGGCACCGCCGTCTACATCGATACCGAGGGGGTCTCGGTCGACCGCTTCCAGCAGCTGCTCGAGGCCACCGTCGAGACGCAGTCGCCGCGAACCGACGGCACTCGAGACGCAGATGCGGCCGACGACATCGAAGCCGTCGCCTCGCGAATCGTCATCGAGGACGCACTGGATTTCGACGAGCAGGCCGAGGCCGTCCGCGACGCCGAGGAGTTCGCCGAGCGCGCGGAACTGATCGTCCTGGACAGCGCGACCGGCTTCTACCGGCTCGAGCGCACCGCCGACGGCGACGAGGGAGAGGCGCTGCGAAGCGTCACCCGGCAGGTAACGCACCTGCTCTCGCTGGCCCGGAAACACGATCTGGCGGTCGTCCTGACGAATCAGGTCTTTTCGGACCCCGACTCGGATCGCACCAAGGGGCTCGGCGGCAACACGTTAGAGCACTGGACCGGGACCGTCCTCCGCCTCGAGCGCTTCCGCGGCGGGAAACGGCGCGCGACGCTGGAGAAACACCGCTCCAAGCCCGCCGGCCAATCGGCCCAGTTCCGGATCACCGACACCGGCCTCGAGGGCGAAGACGAGACGGTCCGATCCTGAATCCGTAGTTTCGATCACCCCGGTACGCGTATCGTTTCGTGTCGTATCGCTGTCGAGTACCCGGGTCCGCATTCCGTTCGGCGGTCGAAAATAATCGAGACAGCGTGGCGTCGACGGTGGCGGCCGTCTGCGGCAGTACCCGCTACAGCTGGTTGAGCTTCCGCAGGAGCTGGCCGCGGTACTCCTCGTCGCTGGTGACGCCCTTGAGTTCCAAGACGTTGCGCTCGAGTTTGTCCAGCGCGACGCGGAAGGCGTTCTCGGAGCCGTAGCCTTCGCCGGTGCCGGCGACCTGATCCTTGTTCGTTCGCAGGCGGATCTGACACTGCACGAGCGGGGTGCCGCGGAGTCGCTCTTGGTGTTCTTTGAATCGAACGTGTGCGTGCATCACCTGCATGTCCTGGTACTTGTCGACGACCTCCTCGATGTTCTCGACGATACCCTCTCGAGTGATGGTGTCGAGCATCGAGATGTTCGTGATCTGGACGTCCATGTGCTCTTCCTCGGTGAACGTCAGCGCGCGCAGCACGTCCGTCTTGGTGATGACGCCGATGACGATGCGGTCGTCGTCCGCCGGCGTGACCATCAGCCCCGCGTAATCGTCGTCGAGCATCGCCTCGACGGCCTCCTCGGCGGTCGTGTCGAGGGTCGTCGTCTCGACGGGGCTCGACATGATGTCGTAGACCGGCACGTCGAGCATCCGCTGAGTGTCGCCGACCCGATCGCCGGTGGTCGTCGTGTTGTTCTTCCGGATGACGAAGTCCGCGATGTCGTGGGTCGTTACGACCCCGGAGAGGTAGCCGTTCTCGTTGAGAATCGGCAGTCGGGAGATCCCGTGCTCGCGCAAGTGGTTGATCGCCTTGCCGATCCCGTCATCTTCGGTGAGCGTGACCGGGTCGGCGGTGTAGATGTCCTCGACGGTCAGCGCGTCCAGGTTCTCGAGGACGGCCTCGAGGATGGCGTCGTCGGTGATGACGCCCCAGAGGTCGCCGTTCTCGAAGACCGGGGCGACCTTGGCGTTGCTCTCGACGAGGACGCGTGCGGTCTCCCGGACGTCCTCCTGGCGGTCGACCTTGGGCGACGGCGTGTTCCGGCTCGGTTTGGTGAGTGCCGCCACCTTGGCGTCGTCCTCGACGTGGGACTGGAGGACCTCCCGCTCGCTGATGACGCCCTCGTACTCCCCGTCGTCGGTGACGATGATTCCCTTGGGGTTGCCGTCCTCGAACATCGAACGGACCTTCCCCATGCGTGTGCCGACGTCGACTTCGATGAACTCCGTGGTGGCGATATCAGCGATATTCATCCTTCTAGGGGAACATACTGACGCAGAGGTATTTAACGTACTGCCCGTTCTATCCAAGGAGGACCGGCCCGGGGGATTTTTGCACCGGCCGTTGAACCTGGCCCGATGCTCGATATCAGTGTCTTCGGTCGCTACACGTACCTCGTGACGGAGGTCGTCTGGGGAACCGTCGCAGCCCTGCTGTTGTCCCGCGCGAACGCCCTTCGGAAGGCGGCAGTGACCATCCTCGCGCTGTACCCCGTCGCCTACGTCTGGGACCGGTACACCCTCGCGGTCGACGTCTTCGACATCAAACTCCGGACCGGAATCGAGGTCGCCGGCATCCCGCTCGAGGAACACCTCTTCATGGCGGTCGTTCCCGGCCTCGTCATCGGGTTCCACGAGACCATTTTCGGCGACCGCGACGGGCCACCGAGTCGGTGACGGTGACGAGCCAACTCGACGGCAACTGCGCACCTGTTTCCACTGCAACACTCACGTCTCACTGACTGTAACTGACCGCGACAGTCTTGTGTCGCTGTCTGGTCGTTCGACTCGATGGACGGCCGGCGATCCGAGACGGCATCGACTGAGACGGACGGGAGCGGCGACCGCGCACTGCTCCGGGGCCTGCTCAACGTCCTCGTCTCGCTCCTCCTCATCTCCTCGCTCGCGCTCGGCACCGCGCTGTTCGCGCCCCAGCTCATCGACGGCCTCGATCTGGGTCTCGGGGACCGACCCTCGCCCAGTTCCGACCCGCCGCCGGCCGGCGAACGCAACCCCAGCGTAACCGATCCGGACGACCCCGGCAACTCGAGCTACGAGACCGACATCGAGACGGTCCGCTCCCCCACCGTCGAGGACTTCGTCCACGCCGAGATCAACGAGCGGCGGGCCGACCACGGCCTCGAGCCCCTCGCGTGGGACGGGACGATCGCGTCCGTCTCGCGCGCACACAGTGACGACATGGCTCAGCGCGACTACTTCGCGCACACGAACCCCGACGGGGAGGGACCCTACGATCGGTTCCGCGACGTCGACAGTTACTGTCAGGGGTACGGCGAGAACATCGCCATGACGTGGGTCGACCGGCGCGTCGAACGACCCGGGGAGGGCGGCCCCGTTCGATATCAGACCGCCGAGGGACTCGCGACCGGGCTGGTCAACCAGTGGATGAACTCGACGGATCACCGAGAGGCGATCCTCGAGGACGGCGAGACGCCCCGCTGGGACCGAGCGGGCGTCGGCGTCTACATCGCCGACGACGGCTCCGTCTACGCCGGCCAGAACTTCTGTCGCGAGTGGTAGCCGTCGTTGCGCGGCACTCGCCATCGCCATTGTCATCGCGATCCGCGACCGTTCGGCGACCAGTCAGTCTCGAGCGGTGACAGACGCGGCGGAAATCGCCGGCATGGGCGGGCCGCAGGAACTGCGAACGACTTACACGTTATTGGTTCCGATCGTCGTACGAATCGTATGGAAATTCCGGAGACACTCACCGCGATCTATCGGACGGCGAGCGACCGCGACCTGACCTTTCTCGCGGCCGGGTTCGCCTACTACGCGTTCGTGTCGCTGATTCCGCTGGTCCTGCTCGCGCTCGTCGTCGGCTCGCTGCTCGGCGGCGAGCAGGCCGCCCAGCGACTCATCACCGCCGCCGGCGACTTCCTCCCGGC
This sequence comes from Natrinema versiforme, assembly GCF_005576615.1. Lineage (NCBI taxonomy): Archaea > Methanobacteriati > Methanobacteriota > Halobacteria > Halobacteriales > Natrialbaceae > Natrinema > Natrinema versiforme. The sequence continues at coordinate 1,223,996 of NZ_CP040330.1, read as the reverse complement.
GTCGGGCGAGGACCTCGTCACCGAGGCGCTGACGACCGAATCCGGGCGCGCAGAGGCGACCGTCGTCGCGCTCGGCGTCGCCACGTGGGGTGCGCTCAAGGTCTTTCGCGGGCTGAGCCTCGCGTTCGACAAGGTCTACGACGAGGTCGCCGAGGACTCGCTCGTCGATCAGATCAGGGACGGACTCACCGTGATCGTCGCTGGTGCGGGCGCGATCGTGTTGATGCTCGGGATCGGCGCCGCGCTCAGGACCGTGGCCGACACCGTCCCGTTCGCCGGCGTGCTCGGCTGGCTCGTCCTGCTCGGCGGACTCGTCCTCGTCTTCCTCCCGATCTATTACGTCCTCCCGCCCGTCCCGGTCGACCTCGGCGAGATCCTCCCGGGCGCGGTCTTCGCCGCCGTCGGCTGGACGATCCTCCAGCTCGGCTTCCAGCTCTACGCGGCGAACGCCGCCCAATACGAGGCCTACGGGGCCGTCGGTGCCGTCCTCCTGTTCGTCACGTGGCTCTACTTCGCCGGCATCATCATCCTCGTCGGCGCCGTGCTCAACGTCGTCCGAGCGCGGCCCTCGATCGCGGAATAGGCCGCCGCTGTGACCGCCGTCTCCCTCGTTTCCTGAACCCTCTTCACAGGGGAAAGATTATGTCCCCGGCAGCGACAGACCACCACCATGAGCGACGACCGATCCACCGCCGCCGCGACCGACGAAAACGGTGCGGCGGACGAGACGAACGAGGCCGATTCGGGCGACGCCCTCGAGCCCAACGGCGGCCCCCAACGGGTCGTCTCCGAGGAGAGCGTCGACGACATCCTCGACTCGCTGGACTCGACGAAATCGGCGTCGGCCACCTCGGTATCGACCGACTCGAGCGCGACCGAGACGGTAACTACGACCACCGCCGAGGCCGATCCCGATCCCGGTCCCGATACCGACGCCGACGAATCCCCGTCCCCGACCTCGGCCTCGGCCTCGAGCGACACCGAATCGACGGACGGTGCCGAGGCCAGTTTCGACGAACCGGGCTCGAGCCCCGAGAGCACCGAGAACGCTGAGAGCGACCCCGAGCCGTCCGCGGTCGACTCGGCTGCGGCCTCCCTCCCGGACGATATCGCCGACGACTCGCCCGAGGACCTCGCCGCCCGCGTCGAGCAGGGCGACGTCACCGGCGCGGACGTCCGCGCGGCCGAAGCCGGCGAGGGCCGCGAGTCGACCCCCGAGATCGACGACGTCGAGCTCTCGATGGACGACCTCGAGACGACGCGGGCCGGCGGAGCCAACGGTGCGGACGTGGCCGACGACGCCGGTCCGCTCGCCGGATCGGTCGACCCCGACGACGGACCCGCAACGGATGACGACGAGGACGATTCGTCCGGACTGATCGGCAAAATCAAGGGTTTCTTCTCGCGGTAACCGCCGGTCGCGACGGTTAACCGACCAGCGATATCAGGACGAACATCGTCGCGATCGAGACGAGCGTCGTGACGAAGACGTTCAAGGATGCAAATTTCCTGTCGCCGCCGAGTTCGCTCGCGAAGACGAACGTCGAGACGGCCGTCGGCGTGCCGAGCATCACCACGGTGGCGGTGAACGTCGCCGAGTCGACGGCGAGCGTCGAGAAGACGGCCCACGCGAGTACAGGCATCAGGCAGATCTTGAGCGCCACGACGGCGGCGGTCGCACCGACATCGATCGACGGCGCGTCGACCTCCAGCGAGGCACCGACACAGAGCAGTGCGACCGGCAGCGCGAGCGAGCCGACCGCATCGAGGCCGGTCGCGGCGAGCGACGGAATCGATGCGCCGACCGAGCCGATCGTCAGCCCGGCGAGCAGCGCCAGCAAGACGGGATTTCGACCGAGTCCGCGGAGTTCCCGCTCGATCGAGGCGTCGGTCCCGTTGAGCATCGAGAGCACGACGACCGTCAGCGGCACCTGTGCCAACGACACGACGCCGAGTACGACGCTCGCGATCGCCGTCACCGAATCGTTGAACGTCGCGGCGACCAGCGGCAGGCCGAGATAGCCCAGATTCGAGTGATACGACTGGACGATCGCGACGCTCCGGCGCGCACTCGAGTCGCGATGTCGATGGACGAGCCACGCGATCCCTGCGGTCGCGAACAGCACGAACAGCAGTCCCCCGAGCAGCGCGGGCGAGAGGAGCGCACTGATCGATCGGTCGTAGGTCGAGACGAAGATCAGCGCCGGGAGTGCGACGTAGTAGGCGGTGTCGTTCAGAAACGAGGTCCGGCGCGCGTCGAGAACGCCGGTCGTCCGCAACCCCGCTCCGACCAGCAACACGACGAGTAGCGCCAACAGTCGACCGACGACTTCCATACCCCGGCCGAATCGACTCACGGCTTTGTACTGTTCGATCCGGGCAAGCTACTGGGCGCGGTAACGTATCGGAACAGTAACAATAGATGGCCGACGAGAAGCCACCCATGCCATCGGAGGAGGCTCGAGACTGGGCGGCCAGCCGAGAAACGACGAATCTACTTCTCGGAACGAATATCGTGGTGCTCGCCGCGGGCTTCGTTCGCCTCGGGTCCGTCGGTCCGTGGCCGATACAGTGGCTTTCGGAACTGCTACTCACGCTCGTCTTGGCCGTCGCCGTCGCGCTCGTCGTCGGGCGACTCTTCAACTACGGGTAGCGGCGCGGCGTCGATAGGCGTCCCGGCGAGGACGGGACTGCTCGAGGGCTCGCAAACCTACTCACTGAGACGCGATTTTCGAAATCGGCAGAAACGGGGTGGAGCAGATTTGAACCACGGTCGCAGCAAAGCTGCTCCCTGGTTCAAACTGCTGTACCAATTTTCGAGCGACGCGCTCGTCGCTTCGCTCCTCGCGTAGTGTCGCTCGAAAAGTGGGTTGGAGCAGATTTGAACTGCCGGCCTCCTCCATGTCAAGGAGGTGTCGTAACCAGACTAGACCACCAACCCTGGTTTGGCTTTCGTCCGTGGCCTGCGTCGCCACGTTGTCTGCATTCAGTCGTTGCCCGCCACACCAATTGAAGGTTTCGAATCGACTGCCGTACGCGAGTCTCCACCACGCACCCGTCCGATACGCTTAAGTCGATGTACGGATTTGGGCATTACAAGACAACTACGTACATTGGTGTCCACTATGCAGGAGTATGTCGAACGAGTCGCGGACGGGGAGGATCTCACACAATCGGACGCTCGAGCGGCTTCAACGGCCGTTTTCGAGGATGCGACGGAAGCACAGATCGGCGCGCTGCTGGCGGCACTGCGCTCGAAGGGAGAGACCGAAGCCGAGATCGCCGGCTTTGCCGAGGGGATGCGCGACGCGGCCAGGACGATCTCGCCGGATCGGGAGCCGCTGGTCGACACCTGCGGCACCGGCGGCGACGATTACAACACGATCAACGTCTCGACGACGAGCGCGATCGTGGCCGCCGGGGCCGGCGTTCCGGTCGCCAAACACGGCAACTACTCGGTCTCCTCGTCCTCGGGCAGCGCGGACGTGCTCGAGGAGGTCGGCGTCGACATCGAGGCCGAGCCGCCGGCCGTCGAGGACGCGATCGAAGTCGACGGCATCGGCTTCATGCTCGCGCCGGTGTTCCACCCGGCGATGAAGGCCGTTATCGGCCCGCGCAAGGAACTGGGAATGCGGACGATCTTCAACGTGCTCGGGCCGCTGACCAACCCCGCCGGCGCGGACGCACAGGTCGTCGGCGTCTACGACCCCGATCTCGTTCCCGTGCTCGCGGAGGCGCTCTCGCGGATGGACATCGACCGCGCGCTGGTCGTCCACGGCGCGGGCACCGACGAGATCGCCATCCACGGCGAAACCCGCGTTGCAGAAGTCAACGGCGAAGCTGTCGAGGAGTACGCGCTCGAGCCGGCGGATCTCGGGCTCGCGGAGCACGATATCGACGACATCGCCGGCGGCTCGCCCGTGGAGAACGCGGTCGACATGCGCGGCATCGTCGAGGGCGACGTGACCGGCGCGAAACGGGACGTCATCCTCGCGAACGCCGGCGCGGCGATCTACGTCGCCGGCGAGGCCGACTCGCTCGAGGCGGGTGCCGAGGTGGCCCGCGAGGCGATCGAGAACGGTGAGGCGGCGCGGAAACTCGAGCAACTCTGTGGCGCGACGGCGCGGGCGGAGGGCCAATGACCCGCGTCAAGGTCTGCGGACTGACCACCGAAGCCGACCTTGAGGCCGCGATCGACGCGGGGGCGGACGCGATCGGCATCATCTGCGACGTGTCGGTCGACACGCCCCGTGAGGTCTCGATCGAGCGGGCCGCGGCGCTCGCGGCGGCGACCCCGCCGTTCGTGACGAGCGTGCTCGTGACGATGCCGGATAGCCCCGAGGAGGCGATCGAGTTGGTCGAGGAGATCGAACCCGACGCGCTCCAGATCCACAGCGACATGCGGGTCGGCGACCTCGCCTACCTGCGCGCGAAACTCGAGACGGAACTCCTGCTCGCGGTCGACGCCGACGACGCGACGACCGCCGAGACCTACGACGACATCGTCGACGCCCTCATCGTCGACACGCCCGGCGACGGCGGCGGCGGTGGTACCGGCCGCACCCACGACTGGGATCAGACGCGAATGGCCGCTGCGGACCTCGAGTCGCCGCTTGTCCTCGCGGGCGGGCTCACGCCGGAGAACGTCGGCGACGCGGTCCGAACCGTCGACCCCTTCGCGGTCGACGTGGCAAGCGGCGTCGAGAAACGCGGCGGCGTCAAGGATGTCGACGCCGTGCGGTCGTTCGTCGACCGAGCCAAGAACGCCCGCAAACCGGCGGAGCTGTAACCGTGACCATGCACGATGCCGACTTCGATTCGACGCCGGCCGACCGACCGGTATTCGACATCGACCGAGAGACGTTCCGCGACCACGCGGGCACGAGCGAGGAGCGGGCGGACCGACCCGCCGTCGTCCACACCGTCGCGACCCTCGAGTGCGAGACGACGCCGCTGGCCGCCTACGCGGCGCTGACCGGCCGCTCCGACGCGGTCGATCGCGAGCGCTCGCCGTACGCCTTCCTGCTCGAGAGCGCGGAGAAAACGGCCTCGAGCGATCCGGACGGCGCGTTTCGGCCGAGCGCCGCGGACGCCGAGCGCCACGCGCGCTACTCTTACGTGGGCTACGACCCCGAGGCCGTCGTGACCGTCGAGTCCGGCGAGGCGACCGTCGAGGCGCTGTCCGAGGACGCGCCGCTCGAAGCGATCGAGACGGACGCGGACGGCGATACCGTCGACGCGCTGCGGGCCGCGATGCCCGACGTTCGCCTCGAAAATATGCCCGATCACGACCGCCAGCACCTCGAGGGCGGACTGGTCGGCTTTCTGGCCTACGACGCCGTCTACGACCTCTGGCTCGAGGAGGTCGGCTGCGAGCGCCCCGACTCGCGGTTCCCGGACGCTCAGTTCCTCCTGACGACGAAAACGCTGGCCTTCGACGAGCGCGACGGGACGGTCTCGCTGGTCTGTACGCCCGTCCTCGAGGCCGACGACGACCCCGGCGAGGTATACGACGCTCTCCGGGCGGAGGCCGACGACATCGCGGCGACGCTGCGGGCGGCCGAACGGCCGGAAACGGGCGGGTTCGTCCGCGAAGACGAGGTTGCGGGTCCCAAAGACGAGTACGAGGAAAGCGTCCGGCGAGCCAAAGAGCACGTCCTCGACGGAGACATCTATCAGGGCGTCATCTCCCGAACCCGAGAGCTCTACGGCGACGTGGCCACCCTCGGCTTCTACGAGGCCATGCGGGACGTGAACCCGTCGCCGTACATGTACCTGCTCGACCACGACGACCTGACCGTCGTCGGGGCGAGCCCCGAGACCCTGATCTCCGTACGCGGTCGCGAGGTCATGTCCAACCCCATCGCCGGCACCTGCGACCGCGGCTCGAGTCCCGTCGAGGACCGGCGGCTCGCGGGCGAGATGCTGGCCGACGGCAAGGAACGCGCCGAGCACACGATGCTGGTCGATCTGGCGCGCAACGACGTGCGCCGCGTCTCCGAACCGGGCTCGGTCCGGGTCGACGAGTTCATGAACGTCCTCAAGTACAGCCACGTCCAGCACATCGAATCGACCGTGACGGGGACGCTGGCCGCGGACTCGGACGGGTTCGACGCGACTCGAGCCTCGTTCCCTGCCGGCACCCTCTCTGGAGCCCCGAAGATCCGCGCGATGGAGATCATCGACGACCTCGAGTCCACCCCTCGCGGCCTCTACGGCGGCGGCGTCGGCTACTACTCGTGGACGGGCGATACGGACTTCGCGATCGTGATTCGGACTGCAACTGTCGAAGATGAAGGTGAGCAGGACCGGATCACGGTCCAAGCCGGCGCGGGGCTGGTCGCCGACAGCGACCCCACCGCCGAGTACGAGGAGACCGAGCAGAAGATGGGCGGGGTCCTCGCCGCGCTCGAGGCGATCGAACTGCCGGCCGACGGGTCGACGCCGGACGATGACCCCGAAGCGACGGCGGAGGTGAGCCGATGAGTGCGACGGCGGACGAAGCCGACGCGACCGCAGCGGACGACGAGCAAAGCGACGCGGAGCCGATCACGGTCCTGTTCGTCGACAACTACGACTCCTTTACCTACAACCTCGTCGAGTACGTCAGCCAGCAGGCCGGCACCGAGACCGAGGTCCTGAAAAATACCGCGTCGCTCGCGGACGTGCGCGCCGTCGACCCCGACGCGATCATCGTCAGTCCGGGGCCGGGGCATCCGAAAAACGACCGCGATGTCGGCGTCACGATGGACGTGCTCCGGGAGATCTCACCCGACGTGCCGACCCTCGGCGTCTGTCTCGGCCTCGAGGCCGCGGTCTACGAGTACGGCGGCACCGTCGGCCGCGCGCCGGACCCAATTCACGGGAAGGCCTCCGCCGTCGACCACGACGGCGAGGGGGTCTTCGAGGGCCTCGAGCAGGGCTTTCGCGCGGGTCGCTATCACTCGCTCGTCGCGACCGAAGTGCCGGACTGTCTCGCGGTCTCGGCGACCGCGGAACACGGAGAGGAAACGCTCGTCATGGGCGTCCGCCACGAGGAGTATCCCCTCGAGTGCGTGCAGTTTCACCCAGAGAGCGTGCTGACGGCGGCGGGCCACGACGTGATCGAGAACTTCCTCTCGAGCGTCTGAGCGTCGCTGCGCATTTTTCGTTGCGGTCGTCTGAAAAGATCGGCACGGACTGAACAGCGATCTCTCGGCGAGTGATTCCCGCGTCCGGGAGCTATTCGACGGGACTGGACGATCGTCCTTAGACGCCGGGGAGCAACTCGAGTTGCCCGACCGCGTAGAGGGCGGCGAGGACGACCGCGGCGACGATACCGACGCGGACGGCCAGTTTGATCGCGATTCGGAGGGCGATAACCGCGACTGCGAAGGCGGCGAGAACGGCCAGCACCAGCAGGATCGGTGGTGCCGACAGCAGTGCATCGATCATACGAACCTCCCCGTACCGCAGGGACGTAATCTTTCTGGATATCGTGACTGACTCGCGAGCGTGAGTGACTCGAGGGAGTATATCGGTCAGTCCAACCGGATCACCGGAAAACGGGAAATTCGCCCGCTTGCGACGGCCTCGTGTCGGAAACAGTCACGTTCAATTCGGTCTGAAAATCGTTAAGGCAGTCGACTGCGTAGGGTCTATTGACCACACAGGTGGCCGTCTCGGCGGTCGCCGGAGGAACAGAAACGAAAGGTTACAGAGACATCTTTGCAACCAGATTTGTATTACTACAAGAAAAGTAGGACAACAACACCACGTTTTATGAGGTATCAATGAATATCGAACCTTCGTTACGAATGATGCGAGCTAGGACCCAGTCCGACGCCAGAATCGACGTGCTGCAGCAGTGTACCGACGAGGTGACGCACGCGTGAGCGATGTCGAACTCTCCGCGGCAGACCTCACGCTTCCGATCAAGCGCTCCGATGGTGACACCTTAGAGGAACGATTAACTGACAACGCATACCAGAACATTCTCCCGGCCCGGTATCTCCGGAAGGACTCGAACGGCGAGCTGATCGAGACCCAAGAGGACCTCTTCGACCGCGTCGGCAAGAACGTCGCGCTGGCCGAAGCCGTCTACGAGGCCGAAAAGCGCGACCTCGAGATCACGGTCACGCCCGACCAGTTGAAGCCCGACCACCCGCGCCGAGACGAGCTCGCCGCGGAGGTCTTCGGTAGCGAGGCGCAAAGCGCCTCGGACCGTTCGAGCGGGCAAAGCCCGCGAGAAGACAAGGGCGTGACGGCCGACGACGACGCGGAAACCGCCCTGACCGAACACAACGTCAACAAGTTCGCCTACGAGACGGTCGTCCCCGAGCTTCCCGACGAGGTCCGAAGCCACGTCGAGGACGTCGCCGGGACCTTCACGGACGGCATGGAGTCGCTTTCCTTCATGCCGAACTCGCCGACGCTGATGAACGCCGGTGACGAACTCCAGCAGCTCTCGGCCTGTTTCGTTATGTCGCCCGACGACGACCTCTCGGACATCCACGAGACCGCCAAGAAGGCGGCCGAAGTCTTCCAGTCCGGCGGCGGCGTCGGCTACGGCTTCTGGCAACTGCGTCCCTACGGCGACTCGGTCGGCTCGACGGGCGGTATCGCCTCCGGCCCGATCACCTTCATGCGGACCTACGACCAGCTCTGTGAGACGATCGCTCAGGGCGGAACCCGACGCGGTGCCCAGATGGGCATCATGCGCGTCTCCCACCCGGACGTTATCGAGTTCATCCACGCCAAGAACAAGGATGTCTCGCTGGCCCACACGCTGCGACTCAACGACCCCGACGACTACACCTACACCACCTTCTCGGAAGCGCTCGAGGAGGCCCGCGAGCTGATCGACGAGGACGGGCGGGTCCCCAAGCACCTGCGCAACGCCGTCGAGGGCCACCTCTCGAACTTCAACATCTCCGTCGGCGTCACGGACGACTTCATGGAGGCCGTCCAGAACGGCGAGGAGTACACCTTCACCAACCCGCGGACGGAAGAGCCCCACATCGCGAGCGAGGAGACCAAGGAGATGTACAGCCGGTACGACCTCGGCGAGCACGTCGAGGTCGGCGAACCGCTCTCGGTCCCCGCGGAACTCGTCTGGGAACGCATCGTCCAAGGCGCACACGAGAACGGCGAACCGGGCGTCATCTACCTCGAGCGAGTGAACGACCAGCACTCCTTCGACGTCGAGAAACAGGAGGACCACCAGATCCTCGCGACCAACCCCTGTGGCGAACAGCCGCTGGAGGAACACGAGGCCTGTAACCTCGGCCACATCAACCTCTCGACGCTCGCCGATCTGGACGCCCCCGACTGGCGCGTCTGGTCCGACGAACACGGCGACGAGTACGACTCCCAAGCGGCGGCTATCGAAGCCTTCCTCGAGGAGGCCATCGACTTCGAGGAGTTCGACGAGCGCATCGAGTACGGCACGCGCTTCCTCGAGAACGTCGTCACGATGTCCGACTTCCCGGTCGAAGAGATCGAGGAGAAGGTCCGGGACATGCGCAAGATCGGGCTGGGCATCATGGGGCTCGCTCAGCTGTACGTCCAGCTCGGGATCAAGTACGGCAGCGACGAAGGGAACGAAGTCGCCCGCCAGCTGATGACCCACATCAACCACGGCGCGAAGGCCAAGAGCCACGAACTCGCCACCGAGCGCGGCTCCTTTAACGACTGGGGCGACTCGAAGTACGCGAACCCGACCGAGTACCGCGAGTGGTTCGAGCACCAGACCGGCGAGGACGCCGACGACTGGGAAGACGGCTTCCCCATCCGCAACCACAACGTCACGACCATCGCGCCGACCGGAACGACCTCCATGGTCGGCAACACCACCGGCGGCTGCGAGCCCATCTACAACGTCGCCTACTACAAGAACGTCACCGACGACGTCCAGGGCGACGAGATGCTCGTCGAGTTCGACGACTACTTCCTGCGCACCCTCGAGGCGAACGACATCGACGTCGACGCCGTCAAGGAGGAGGCACAGGAGCAGATGGCGACGAACCAGTTCGACGGCGTCGAAGGGCTCTCGACCGTGCCCGACGCCATCGGCGAACTGTTCGTCATCACCAGCGACCTCTCCGCGAAACAGCACGCCGCGGTCCAGTGTGCCTGTCAGAAGGGCGTCGACTCCTCGATCTCGAAGACGGTCAACGCACCCAACGACTCCTCGCTCGAGGACGCAAAGGAGGTCTTCGAGTGGGTCTACGAGAACGGCGGCAAGGGCGTCACCTACTACCGCGACGGCACCCGCTCGAAGCAGGTGCTGACGACGCGCGCAGACAACGCCGACTTCGCCGACGAGACCGAGGCCGCACAGGCCCTGGTCGAACAGATCGACGAGATCTTCGGCGGTCTCGAAGGCTTCCTCGAGAGCGAAGAGGTCGCGGACGTCCTCGAGGAGGACGTCGACGCGCTGCTCGGCGAGGACGGCCAACCGGTCGAGATCGACTTCACCGAGAAGCGCGAGCGTCCCGACGCCCTGCAGGGCGTCAGCCAGCGCATCGACACCGGCTACGGGAAGATCTACGTGACGATCAACGAGGACCCCGAGACCGGCCAGCCGTTCGAGCTGTTCGCCAACATCGGCCACTCCGGTGGCTTCACGAACTCCTTTACCGAGGCGCTGGCGAAGGTCATCTCGACCTCGCTGCGTTCGGGCGTCGACCCCGAGGAGATCGTCGACGAACTCTGTGGCACGCGCTCGCCGAAGGTCGCGTGGGACAAGGGCGAACAGATCCAGTCCATCCCCGACGCCATCGGCACCGCGATGCGCCGCTACCTCGAGAACGAGATCGACAAGCCGTACCCGAAACAGCAGACGCTCGAGGAGTCGGCCGACGCGGACTTCGCCGAGTACGACGGGCCGAAGACCGACGGCGGCGCGGCCGCCGCCGATAGCGGCTCGACCGCGGACGCTGACGACGACACGACCCAAGACCTCATCGACGCCGGCGAATCGCCGGAGTGTCCCGACTGCGGCTCGATGTCGCTGTACTTCTCCGAAGGCTGCAAAACTTGCAATAGTTGTGGCTGGTCGGAATGTTGATCCAGTAGTACTGTTGAAACGATAGATTCGCGGCTTATATTTTTTAAACCAATGCGGTAGAAACCTCTTTATGAATGATATAGAAGAATGTCCAGCCTGCGGAAGGGATGATTTCAAGAACGAGTACGGTATCGGGGTTCATTTGGTGAGATATTGTGAAGAAACTACCGAGAGTCAGGAAGAGCTAGGTCGTGATCTCATATCCGGTGAAAATCACCCAATGAAAGGACACGAGATGTCCGAGGAAGCAAAACGAAAGATCGGTGAAGCGTCTTCAGGAAGGGAAATGCCAGAAGAAGCGAAGCGGAAGATCAGCGAATCTTTGACAGGACACGAAGTGTCTGAAGAAACACGCCGAAAAATAAGTAAATCTCTACAGGGTGAAAATAACCCTTGGTACGGAGTCACTGGCGAAGATCATCCAATGTATGGCGTCTCTTTCGAGATGGACGAAGAAAGCCGACAGAGACTATCTGAATCACTTAAAGAGACATACGAAGAAGATCCAACGAAGCATTCGATGTATGGGCGGACAGGAGAGGACCATCCGCTTTATGGATACGACTGGTCGGATGAGCAACTTCAGAGACTCAGTGACGCACTGAAAGGGCGTGTACCGGGAAGATCCAAACCACGCCAGGTCATTAAGACGAGAAATATCGTCAGAAACGGTTGGGAAGCAGCAATAGATCTAATCTTGTATGATGCGGGGATCGATTATACGTATGAAGACCGATATTTTGAATTGGGTGATCGCACATACACGCCGGGTTTCGTTACAGAGAACGTAGTGATTGAGGTCAAGGGAATGGTTTGGGAAGACGATGAAACGAAGGCTACGAAATTCATGGATAGGTACGACTATACGTATCTCGTCGTTGGCTCGGAGTTACCGTGTGACGTGCATCTACAGTGGGACGAGCGTGAAAAGCTCCCAGCAGTCATCGACTCCCAATGCAACTGCTGATCAGTCTATCGGTGCCCAATCAGCGGACGCTTCATCCGCTTCTCGGGTGGACTCGGCATATCAGCACCGGAAAACGACAACCGCCGTGCGGACGCCGAGCGAAACGATAGATAGCGGGATAATCAACGATATGCCGTCGAGTGCTCACGCGTACAATACGGAAACTCAATAAACACAATGGCATTTATAGTAGCCACTGAAACGATTCACACTCTGCTGGCAACGCTGTCGCGTGATCTGGTATCAATGATTTTCCGTGGCCACTATAGAACGAACCCAAAACTGATCGATTTCGGCTGCGCTCGCTTTCCCCGTAACTTGAGCCGATCGTCAGGACTTAGCACGGGCGGATCGATAGAAAATATATGACTGCCGACATCGATGAGTCTGTCGCCGAAGATCGCACAGATAAAGCGGTCGGAACAGACGGAGAAAAGACAGTATCCCAACCTGCCGGCGCGCCGCGCTGTCCGCACTGCGAGGCCCCGATGTACAAACGTCACTGCAAGTACGTCTGTCCCCAGCACGGGGTCATCCTCGACTGCAGCGACCCCTTCCGCTGACCGCCCTTTTCTCGCCGAACGACCGAATCAGCGCCCGACTCGAGTACTGAGTCGCCCGGAATCCCTACAAGACGGCGGTTTGTGGTCTCGGACACTGATCTCTATGTCTGCGCAACCGACGATTCTCGTCGTCGACGACGAACGGGAGTTGGCCGACCTCTACGCGATGTGGGTCGGTGAGGATTACGAGGTCGTGACCGCCTACGACGGGACCACCGCACTCGAGCGAATGAGCGACGCGATCGACATCGTCCTGCTCGACCGGCACATGCCCGATATCACCGGGGATCGCGTGCTCGAGGAGATCCGCGCGGCGGGCTACGACTGCTGGGTGATCATGGTGACCGCCGTCGATCCGGGACTGGATATCGTCGAACTGGATCTCGACGACTACGTCACGAAGCCGGTCACGCGAGCCCAGTTGACCCGAATCATCGAGAACCTGCGGGTCCAGTCGCGCTACGGCGGCGGCGACCGGCGCGAACTCGAGTCCATCTCGAACAAGATGGAGACCTTAGAGGACGAGCACTCCGTCGAGGAGTTGACCGAGACCGAGGGCTACCAGCGACTCGAGTCGGAGTTACAGGACCTGAGCGATTCGTTGATCGAGGAGGGAGACGGGTGATCGGACAGCGATACCGCGCAGTTGCCGCCTGATTTTCGCGGCCCACATCACGACCGGCAGGACCACCGCCGACCGAGCCGACTAGCTGTCCGTCGATCGTCCCGCGCCCTCGGTTCGCGTTCGGTCCGTCCGGAGCGTGCGGTAGACGGGGCCGGCGAGGAGGACGACGGCGGCGAGCGCACAGGCGACCGACAACGCCACACCGAGTTCGCCGAGTCCGCTCGAGGTGATCGTCGCCGCCGAAGCGCCGACGACGACCGCGGCGATCGTCCACGGGAGTTCGCCGATCGCCGTCCCGACCACCAGTTGGCGGAGCGTGACGCCGCTGACCGCGGCGGCACACGTCGCGACGTCCGACGGGATCGGTGCCAGCCGCGAGGCGGTGACGCCGCGGAGCGGTCCCGCCGTCTCGTAATAGCGCGCGACGACATCACCGGCCCGCTCGAGGAACCGAGAGCCGCCCCCCTCGCTCTCAGCATGGGACTCACGAGCCGTGTCCGCCTCGCCGGTGGCGAGCCAGCGGGTGACGAGGAAGACCGGGAGCACGGTCGTGACGACGCCGACGAGCGCAAGTGGGACGCCGGCCGCGACGCCGAAGCCGTAGCCGACGACGATCGCGAGCGGCGTCGTGGGCCACGCGAGAAGCGGCCGCACGAGGTAGAGCCCGGCGACGACGAGACCGAACAGGAACGGGTCCGCAACGAGGGCGTCGACGGTCCCCATCGCCTTCGACGGCGAGACGAGCAGGCCCGCGGCGACCATGCCGCTGGCCGCGATCACACCGGCGAGCGCACGCGTCCGGACCGACGACACCGACATTCGACCTGAAATCCCGCTCGAGCGTTGAAACCTTTGTGTCTCACCCGACTTGAGGACGGATTCGAGCTGCACGAACCGCCGACGATCGATGCCGCTCGAGCCCCGACGCCGACGGGTTGCGTGGACCGCTCACGTGTCACGTGAGACCGTCGTTTCCGTGTGACCCCGCCGCAGTCGCCGACCCAAAGGAAAGGGCTTTTATAATCACACTGGATACGAATGAGTGCAGACAGAGACCGCGAGCGTGGGTAGCCAAGCCAGGCCAACGGCGCAGCGTTGAGGGCGCTGTCCCGTAGGGGTCCGCCGGTTCGAATCCGGTCCCACGCATCGCACAGGTGGCTGAGCTCCACCAAAGATCGATGCAGGTGATTTCCCTTCGTGGACATCACCCACGCATAATCCTTTCCGACACTACTCCTGACGAGCGATTAGTCTCTCGACGATGGCGCTGTCCCGTCGGGGTCCGCCGATGAGCGATTGGCTTGCCAATCGCGAATGCCGTCGTGGAGCGAAGCGCAACGACGGAAGTTCGAATCCGGTCCCACGCATCGCACAGGTGGCTGAGCTCCACCAAAGATCGATGCAGGTGATTTCCCTTCGTGGACATCACCCACGCATAATCCTTTCCGACACTACTTCCGACGAGCGATCGCTGTGGCTATTGTCTCGACACGAGTACTGGAAATCGGAGGACGGCGACGAGCGGTGACGGCTCTCCGCCGGAGACGATAACCACTTTCACGTTCCGCTCGAACGACCATACATGGAATACGTCCCTCGAGAGCGCGTGCGCCTGCTCACCGGCGTCTTGAGCGTGGTGTCGTTGGCAGTCGTCTTCGCGGCCGCGGGCGGACGAATTCCGCCCTCGAGCGTGCCGGCGGCCCCGGAGTGGGTCATCGACGTGATTCCGCTGGTCAACGCCGTGATCAGCGCGGTCGCGATCGGGACGATCACGGTGGGTTGGCGGGCGATCCGTCGCGGTCGGATCGAACGCCACCGCGTCACGATGCTCGCCTCGTTCGGGTTGTTCGCGGGCTTTCTCGCGCTCTATCTCTACCGGCTGACCGTAACCGGCGGTCCGCAGCCGTTTCCCGGACCCGACGCGGTCTACCAGTTCGTCTACCTGCCGCTGCTCGCGATCCACATCTTCCTCGCGATCGTCTGTATCCCCCTGCTCTACTACGTCCTCCTGCTCGCGGCGTCCCGTCCGGTCACGGAGATTCCGCAGACGAGCCACGCCCGGATCGGCCGCGTCGCGGCGACGCTGTGGCTGATCTCCTTTTCGCTGGGGATCGTCGTGTTCGTGTTACTCCACGGCGTGTACTGACGGCGGGCACACCGTCCGTGTTCAGTCGAGAATATCGCCGATACGGCGGGGTTCGCCCTGCAGGTTCGGCTGTTCGGCGACGATCTTCAACACCTCGTGGTCGGTCACGTCGTAGTAGGACTTCTGGGTCGCTTCCTCGATGAGTTCCTGCTCGAGGCGGAACTCGGTGCCTTCGTAGACGACATCGACGCCGTCGTCGTCGAACGCGAGCGTAGTCATGGCTGGTCGTATGCAGCGGGGGTGTAAAAGCGAGGCGACTGTACTCGACGGCTGATACCGGTTGCTGTACCGATGTCCCGGCGCAACCCAGAGCGATCGGGGTTGTGCCGGCAATGACGGACAGCAGACCGGATGAAGCGATGGCGAGGGCGGCGCGGGCGACGGCGTCAGACGGACGACTGACGACGCGCGAGGTTTATTAGGCGGTGCTCCCTTTGGATGCGAGTGTGGCCTTCAGCAGGGATCCGCTCGACGAACTCGTCGTTCCCGACGGAACGGAAGCCCAAGAGCGCGACCTCGTAACCGACGGGGATGTCCTCGTGGGCGGCCGGGCGACCATCGGGTTCGGCGTCCGCGGCCGAAACGTGCTGGCCGGCGAGTCGGCCGAGTTCGGCGGCGCAATCGAGGCCGACGGCGACTGTCGGCTCGACATGTGGTGTGACGTCGCCGAGAACGTCTTGGTCGGGGAGGACGCCTACATCGGCGAGCGTGTCCACATCGGCGGCCGATTGAAAGTCGCCGGTGACCTCGACATCGGCGACGACGTCGAGATCGAGGAGGGGTTCGAAGCCAACGGCTGGATCGTCATCCGGAACCCGATGCCGACGATCGTCTTTCTGTTCGTCTACCTCAAACACCTCCTCCTGATCGGCGAGGACGACGCCGCACAGCGGCTGATCTCCGAAATCGTCGACGACGATGACGACGAGGACGAACCCGACGCCGACCCGCTCGTCATTCCCCGGAACGCGACCGTCGGTGACGACGCGTGGCGCGTCTCGACGCCCGCGACGATCGGTGACGACTGCCGGCTCCACGGCAACGTCCGCGCCGAGACGATCGACGTCGGTGCCGACTGCAACGTCTTCGGCAGCCTCCGGGCACGCGGCGACGTCACCGTGGGCGAGGGGACCCGTATCCACGGCGACGTGACCACCCGCGACGGCGATGTCGTCGTCGAGCGCGACGCCCGCGTCCTCGGCGACGTTTCCTGTGAGGACTTCGAACTGGGCCCCGACGCCGAAGTCGACGGGACGATCCGCGCCGACGGCGAGATCACGATGCGAACGACCGAACGCGAGCGCGAGTAACGGGGTCGGCATCCGGACGGGTTTCGCTCGAGCGAGACGCTCGACCCACGACGACCACCATCGAAGCCGGACGAATTCTCCGGGAGACTGTCTCCGCGTTCGGGACAATTTATCGGCGAATTTCACCCCTATTCTTAATACTGATACTATGGTAGAGTCCGACAGCCATGGCAGAAACTAACACACTCTGGCAACGGGGGTATCCATGCGATCGATCGTACTGACGAAAGGGGTCCCGGACTTCTCGGAGGGAGCCGTCTCGTTCGACGAAGACGGCCACCTCGAGCGGGGGAAGACGCCGACGGTGATGAACCCGAACGACGAGTTCGCGCTGCGGGCCGCGTTGCAGACCAAGATCCGCCACGGCGGTCACGTCAGCGGGATGAGCATGGGGCCGCCGGGATACGCCGAGGTCCTTCGGGGGGCGATGGAGACGGTCTACACCGACGACAGCTACCTGCTCTCGGATCGCGAGCTGGCCGCCTCCGACACGTGGGCGACGGCGATCGCACTCAGCGCGGGCCTGGAAACGTATCGGGAGGAAGTCGCCGACATCGATCTGGTGTTTGCGGGGTTCAAAACGGCCGACGGCGAGACCGGCCAGACCGGGCCCCAGACCTGCTGGGCGATGGACTGGCCGATCGTCACCCACGTCGTCGCGCTCGACATCGATCCCGACGAGCGGACGCTGCGCGCGAAGCGCCTCGTCGAGGGCGATGTCGACGAGATCGAGACGGTCGAAGCGCCGCTGCCCTGTGTCGTCGTCACCGATCCCGAGTTCGAGCCGACCTATCGGAGGGCGTCCCACCGGTTGACCCGCAAAGAGCTCCGGGCCGAAACCGAAGGGCGAGCCGAGAATCACGACGACCATCTGACGACGTGGGATCACACCGATCTGAACCTCGATCCCGACTACATCGGGCTCGACGGGTCGCCCACGATCGTCTCGTCGGTCGATCCGATCCCCAAAGCGCCGTCCGAACGGGAGGCGACGATGATCGAACCCGACGACGGCGAGGAAATGGGCGACGTACTCGAGGAACTACAACCCTACGCCGCGGGGGCGGGTGATTGAAATGACGGCGATCGACCCCGACGAGCACACGGTCGACGAACTGACGGCGGCACTCGAGACGGTCGACGACGCGGACGAACTACAGGCGATCCTCGAGGCCGAGCGGACCGGGCAGGATCGTGCGACGGCCCGCGAGGCGGTCCGGAAGCGACTCGAGGAGATCGGTGCCAATGCGGAGGGTGAAAGCGACGGCGTCGAGGAGGGCACGGAGACCGAAGGCGAGTACGAGGAGACGAAAGAGTCAGTGGGCGACGAAGTGGCGGGCGACGCGGAGAGCGAGGACGAAACTGCGGAGACCGGGGAGACGGGAGCGGAGCCCGAGACCGACGAGGAAGAAGACGACGGGCTCTCCCATCCCACCCGCGACAAGAAACACGTGCGGGCGCTCGAGGACGGCGACTACGCGGATGTGTGGGTCTTCTGTGAAACGCAGGGCGGCGAGTTGCTCGACGTCGCAAGAGAGATGCTCGGGAAAGCCCGCGAACTGATGGACCAGTTCGAGGCGGACTACGGTGAGGAAGAGGGCGTCGTCGCATTCCTCGTCGGCGACGACTGCGAGGGCCTCGCCGAGGAGTGCATCGCCTCCGGGGCCGACGTTGCGGTCTATCACGACGACGAGCGACTCGAGCGGTTCCTGCACAAGCCCTACGCCGAAATCGCGGCCCACATGGCTCGCGGCGAGGGAACCGTCGAGAGCACCGACTGGCGCGAGTACGACAAACCGCGCTATATCCTGTTTCCGGCGACGAACAACGGCCGCGATCTCTCGGCGACGGTCCAGGCCGAACTCGACTCCGGGCTGGCCTCGGACTGTTCGGATCTGTTCATCGCGGACGAGGAGGTCTCGAACCCGGTCAAGACCGGCGAACCCGGCGTGAAGAAGACCGTCGAGAAGGTCCTGCACATGAAGCGGCCGGACTTCTCGGGCTTCGAGTACTCGACGATCCTCTGTCTCGACAATCCGGGCCGGGACTTCCACCCGCAGGGAGCGTCGGTCATTCCTGGGAGCTTCGACCCGATGGATCCGGATCCCGACCGCGAGGGACTGGTCGTCGAACACGACATGGAACTGGACGACGACTGGTTCCGCGTCGCGATCACCGAGTACGATCGGCTCGAGGCCGGGATCGATCTCACGGGCCACGACGTGATCGTCTGTCTCGGCCG
This sequence comes from Natrinema versiforme, assembly GCF_005576615.1. Taxonomy (NCBI): domain Archaea; kingdom Methanobacteriati; phylum Methanobacteriota; class Halobacteria; order Halobacteriales; family Natrialbaceae; genus Natrinema; species Natrinema versiforme. Next base: position 1,205,093 of record NZ_CP040330.1, on the reverse strand, counting down.
CGGGATCGCCGACGATCCGACCGCGGGGATGGAGTTGGGTCTCGAGCTGGTCGACGCGTTCGAGGACGCCGAACTCGGGATTACGCGGGGGATCGTCACCTCCTCCTACCAGTTCGAGGGCCACGTCGAGGCGTACTCGAAGGAGGAGCGCCAGATCGGCGAGACCGGACAGGTCGTCGCGCCCGACGTCTACATCGCGGCCGGCGTCTCCGGGGCGGTCCAGCACAAGGTCGGCATGGACGAGTCCGAGACGATCATCGCCGTCAACACCGACACCGACGCCCGCATCCGGGACTTCTCGGATTACTTCATCGAGGGCGATCTCTTCGAGGTCTTGCCGCGGCTCACCGAGGCCGTCGAATCGGGGTCGATCGACCTCGAGCCCGAGGCCGTCGCCGACGGGGGTGACGAGTGATGGCGGCCGCAACGGACGACTACGAACACTACGAGGCCGTCGTCGTGGGCTGTGGCCCCGGCGGGGCCGCGGCGGCCGCACGATTGGCCGACCACGGCGTCGAGACGCTCGTCTTGGAGCGCGGAACGGAGGCGGGGTCGAAAAACGTCTCCGGCGGACTGCTCTACGCCGAGGAGTCCGCACCGTACACGCTCGCGGACCTCTTCGACGGCGTCCGCGAGGAAGCGACAGAGCGGCCCGTCACGGACTACTACATCCACAACGTCGCCGGGAACTCGGTCAAGACGTACGAGCTGGCCGACCTCCACGAGCACGACACCGACTGGTGTGACGCCGTGCTCCGCCGGAAGATGGACTCGTGGCTCGAGGCACGGGTCCACGAGAAGACCAGCGAGACCGGTGGCGGAGTACTGACGAACGTGCGGGTGAACGGTCTCCTGCGCGAGAACGGAGAGATCGTCGGCGTCACCTGTGACGAACTCGAGCCGATCGAGGCGGACCTGATCGTCGCAGCCGACGGCGTCAACTCCGAACTCGCCCGCGACGCCGGGCTGATGGACTGGGAGGAACCCGACGAGTGGTTCCAGGGCGTCAAGGCCGTCGTCGACATGGACCCCGACGCGATCGACGACCGGTTCGATCTCGAGCCCGACGAGGGGGCCGCCCACCTGTTCTCGGGCGACCTCTTCGAGGGCGTTCGCGGCGGCGGCTTTTGCTACACCAACGAGGACTCGCTGTCGATCGGGACCGTCTTCCACCTCGACAGCCTCGTCGAGCGGGAGGCCGAACCCCACGAACTGCTCGACGCCCTGCTGACCCACCCGCTGCTTGCGGGCTGGTTCAAAAACGAGTATCGCGAGCGCGAGTACGCCGCCAAGCTCGTCCCGGACTCGAAGAAGGTCGCCCACCGCGAGCCCTACCGCGACCGGCTCGTCCTCGTCGGCGACGCGGCCGGCCAGATGCAGGCCCAAGGGCCGATCATCAAGGGGATGAACCACGCCGTCACCGCCGGCGCGCTCGCGGCCGACGCCTTCGTCGCCGCGCGCGGCGATCCCGATTCCGAGGCGGCGGGCCGGCGGTACACGAAGCTGCTCGAGAATTCCGGCACGATGGACAAACTCCGGCCGCGGCGGTACGAACTCTCCCGGACCGTCGGTGAGCACGACGCCGTGACGAACGTGGTCGAACGGGTACTCGAGTCGCCGCTCGGATCGCTCGCGGTCGGCAACCCGATCGCGGACCGGCTGTTACAGCGGGCGTACAACTCGCCGTTTCTGGTGTCGATGCTCCCCGACACGAAGACCGGCTACGTCTCCCTGCCGACGCTGATCGCCGAGGAACACGGCAAGACGATCCACTGGGAGAGCGATATCGAGCCGCCGAGTCTCGAGGAGCGAATCGGCGACCTGACGTATGACACCGACGTGGGGAACCCGCATATCGAACTCAGAGACGAGTCCGTCGCGGCAAGCGGCGCGGCCGTCACGGCCTGTCCAGTCAGCGCGACGGACTTCGGCGGCGGCTGTTACCGCTCGGAGGTGGTCAACACGAACGGCACCGAGGAGACGCTGGTCAGTCTGGACACCCAGCCCTGCGTCGAGTGTGGCACCTGTGCGATCGTCGCCGACACCGAGTGGGAACACCCCCGCGGCGGCAAGGGCGTGGACTACCGCGAGGGATAATATGAGCCGGTACGGGCCTCGCATCGCCGCGCTCGCTCGCCGCGCCGAGCGCGAGCGAGCCGCGTTCGAGAGCGGCGACGGGCACCGACCCGCCGGTTCGACGAGTACGGGAACGGAACCCGACGACCCCACCGCATACCTCCGAGAGGGGGCGGGACAGGCCGTCTGGCTCTACGTCGAGGCCCGGACAGGCGGCCGCAGGGTCCCGCTCACTGCGGCCGAGCTCGCCGCGCTCGAGGACGCGATGAACCGCTGGCTCGAGTGTTACACGCGCTGTCACGGCGTCGCCCTCGAGGCCGAGTTTGCGATTCGGACGGCGGCCGAACTGCTGCTCGAGACCCGAAATATCATTGATACGACACAGTTGTTGACACGTGTTCCCGAGCGTGAATCAGGGGCGGGGCCACGGCCGTCACGGTGAGTAGGGCCGACAGCCGAAATCGGCGTCAACGTGTCCCAAACCGACCCGTACTTGACTCCCACGCAGTAGACGGGTATTCGACTATTCCCGTTGGGCACAAAGTCAGCCTGATGGCACGAGACGATCGGTTATCCCGACGGCGGATGCTTCAGTTGACAGGTGTCGCGAGTTCAACGGCGTTCATCGCTGGCTGTGGTGGCGGCGGCGGCAACGGTAACGGCGGCAACGGCGGTAACGGTGGCAACGGTGGCGGCGGTGACGGCTACGAGATCGAACCCGGCACCGATATCGAGTTCAGCGGGCAGACGTCCGAGTGGGAAGGGCTCGCACCGTCCCAGATCGAGGGCGAGTCGAACCCGACGCTGATCCTGCAGGAGGGCGAAGACTACACGATCGGCTGGACGGAAGGCGACGGTTCCAACCACAATATCGAAATTCGAGACGACAGCGACGAAGTCGTCGACGACCTTGAGACCGAAGAGGTCGCGGAACCGACCGAAGACCAGATGTTGGATATCACGGCGAGCAGCGAGATGGCCCAGTACGTCTGCCAACCGCACCAGGCACAGATGCGAGGCGATCTCGAGATCGATGGCGGCGACGGCGGCGGTGGCAACGAATCCGAAGACGGCAACGAGTCCGAGGGTGGCAACGAAACCGAAGGCGGTAACGAATCCGAAGGTGGCAACGAGTCCGAGGGCGGCAACGAATCCGAGGAGTAAGTCGGCCACCGTTCGGCGGCGTCTCGATCCGTCTCCGACCGAACCGGCCGTTAGTAGATGAGTTCGTCGTCGTTTTCGACCATGTACAGCGTCCGCGCAGCGATATTGACCGTGTGATCGCCGACGCGCTCGAGGTCTCGAATCGTCAGTAGGAGTCGCGAGACGTCCTGTAGGATCCGCTCGACCTCGTCGGGCGACTCGAGTTCGCGTTCGATCAGGTCGCGGACGACGATCTCGCTCGCCCGTTCGGCGAACTCGTCGAGTTCGTCGTCGCGGGACGCCAGTCGCCGACACGTGTCAGTGTTCTCGGTGTCGTACGCGATCATCGCGTCCTCGAGCATGTCGAGGGTGAGATCGCCCATTTCCTGGACGTCGACGTCGGGGAACAGGTCCTGTTCGGCGTCCATCGTGTACTCGCCGAGGTTGGTCGCGAGGTCGGCGATCCGCTCGAGGTCGGTGATGATCTTGAACGAGGCGGCGATAAACCGCAGATCGCTCGCGACCGGCTGCTGGAGCGCGAGCAGGTCGATACAGTCCTGCTCGAGATCGAGGTACATCCGGTTGATCTCGCCGTCGCCTTCGATCACTTCCTGTGCGAGCGCTTCGTCTTTCTGCTCGAGGGCGTCGAGTCCCATTCGAAGCCGCTCCATGACGACCTCGCTCATGTAGAGCACGTCCTCACGGAGTTCCGTGAGCTTCTCCTGATAGGATTGTCTGGCCATACTGTTGGCACGTCGTCCGTCCCTGATAAAGACTGTGTGCGTCACATTGGACTTTCGCCGGCTACGGCGAAAGCAGGACCTTCGTGACACCCGCTTCGCGCTCGTCGAAGCGCTCGTCCATCTCGGGGGCCTCCTCGAGTGAGACGCGGTGTGAGATGAGGCATGGCACACCGAGCCCGTCGGTAACGCCACCACGCGCAGGCACAACGGTGGCGCTGACCGTGCCGCCGATCGATCGTGATGGGTCGCGCTACCGGAACCACTCGAGTGTCGTTTTCGGGGCGTGTGCGTCGATCGGGCGCTCGAAGTCGTATTTCATGCCGAGCAACCCGCCGAGGATGATGATGACTGCGACGACGGACGCGAGCATATTCAGGAGCAGCCAATCGACGGACGTTCCGTACAGTGTGGGATCGACGGGAGCGAACAGTCGCACGCCCCCGGTCAGCATATCGAAGCCGACGTGCGAGCCGAATCCGATCGCGGCGGCTCGCCACGGACCGAAATACGCGAGGAGTGCGACCACGACGACGCCCCCGAGCAGCGAATGCGTCAGTCCTCGATGGCTCCATAGCGGCCCCGAAACGTATCCGAATTCGACCAGCGGCCGGAAGACGAACGTGTCGATATCGGGGGCCATGGCGGCGAGTGCAACGACGAGATACGGCTCGGCCCGTCCGGATCGGGAGACGAGCAGGACCAGCGCGAGACCGATCAGGATGTGGACCCCAGTGGCAACCATCCCTTCCAACCCATGCGATATCCGCGCATAAGCGACGTGGTTAGAAACCGACACTTAGTCGCGACGCAGACAGTCTCTCTCGAGCGAGTAGACGCACCGAATACGAACACGAACGGCGACTCGACGCGGTGTGGTGACTCGGTGGGACGCGAACTGTAACGCGGCTCGAACGGAACGCGAGACCGATCGAACGAAAACCAGCCGGTTATCCGAACTTGCCGGTGATGTAGTCTTCGACGCGGTCGTGCTCGGGGTTCTCGAAGATCTTGTCGGTGTCGTCGAACTCGACGAGTTCGCCGCCGGTCAGGAAAACGGCCGTCTTATCCGAGATACGGGCCGCCTGCTGCATGTTGTGGGTGACGATGACGACCGTGTACTCCTCCGCGAGGTCCTCGATCAGGTCCTCGATCTTCGAGGTCGCGACCGGGTCGAGCGCCGACGCCGGCTCGTCCATCAGGATCACTTCCGGATCCGGCGCGATGGCGCGAGCGATACAGAGCCGCTGTTGCTGCCCGCCCGAGAGGTCCAGCCCGCTCGAGTCGAGTTGATCTTCGACCTCCTCGAGTAAGGCCGCTCGCTCGAGGGCAGTGTGGACCTTCTCGTCGACGTTCTCGTCTTTCCCCTGGACCTTCAGTCCGTAGGCGACGTTATCGTAGATGCTCTTCGGGAAGGGGTTGGGTGACTGGAAGACCATGCCGATCTTCCGGCGCAGCGCGACCGGATCGACGTCGTCGTCGTAGACGTTCTTCCCGCGGAAGTAGAGGTCGCCCTCGACGCGAGCGATGTCGATGAGGTCGTTCATGCGGTTGATCGAGCGCAGGAACGTCGACTTCCCGCAGCCGGATGGGCCGATGAGCGCCGTCACCTGTTTTTCGGGAATCTCCATGTCGATCCCTCGGAGCGCCTGATCGTCGCCGTAGTAGACATCCAGATCGCGCGCCTCGAGGAGGGTGCGATCCGTCATCGTCTCCCCGCCAGTGTCGGCGGTACGGTCGTCGAGGCCGCCGGTTCCCGGCGTCGGGGCTGGCTGGTCGTCGGTCGGTTCCGTTTCCGAGGAAGTCATCTGTTCGTTAGTCATTGTCAGTATCTCTATTGATAGCGGTTCCGGATGACGATCGCGATCGAGTTGATCGTTAGCAGGACGACGAGCAGCGTGACGACGCCGGCGGCGACGACGCCGTACTGGAACTCCGTCTCGGGATACGACGCCCAGTTGTAAATTTGCAAGGGCATGGCGCTGACCTTGCTGAAGAGGCTGTTGGGAATCCCGAAGACGGTCGTGGGCGCGGCGATCATGATCAGCGGCGCGGTCTCGCCGATCGCCCGACCGAGCGCGAGGATCGTCCCGGTCATGATGCCGGGCATCGCCCGCGGCAGGACGACGTTACGGATCGTCTGCCACTTCGTCGCACCCATCCCGTAGGAGGCCTGCCGCTGGGAGTCGGGCACCGATCGGATGGCCTCCTGTGCCGAGATGATGACGATCGGCAGGATGAGCAGGGAGACGGTGAACCCGGCGACGAGAACCGTCCCGTAGCCGAGGTTCAGGAGGCCGACGAACAGCCCCAGTCCCAGCAGGCCGTAGACGACCGAGGGAACCCCTGCAAGGTTCGCGATGTTGAGTTGGATGAATTTCGTGAGATAGCCGTCGTCGGCGTACTCCTCGAGGTAGACCGCGGCCCCGACCCCGAGCGGGAACGTGATCAGCGCGATCAGGAGCATGATCGCGATGGAGCCCACCAGCGCGGGGAAGTACCCGGCCGCGTAGGGGTCCGGATGCGGCGGGTTCGTGAGGAACTGCCAGTCGAGCCAGCCGACGGCGTCGACGGCGACGTTCGCCAGGAGTGCCGCGAGCGAGACGATGCCGAGCAGCGTCGCCGCCAGCGCGAGCACGCGGAAGGCGACGTCTTTCGTCCGGCTGACCTGCCCGAAACCGGCGTCGGGTGCGTCCTGCGTGTCGGCCGCCATTAGCGATACACCTCGCGATACCGCGACGCGACGAACTCGCTGACAAGGTTCATGATGAAGGTGATGACGAACAGGGTGAGTCCGACCGCGAACAGGCTCTTGTACGCGACGCCTTGTCCGACGATGTCACCAGTCCCGATCTGGACCATCGCGGCGGTCATCGTCTGGATCGAGTTGAGGAACAGCCCCGCGGGATCGGTCACGTCGGCCAGTCGCGGCGTCTGTCCCGCCGCGATGGCGACGATCATCGTCTCGCCGATCGCCCGCGAGAGCGCGAGGATGAACGAGGAGAAGATGCCCGACAGCGCCGCCGGAACGACGACGGAGGTCGAGACGGTGTACTTCGTCGCACCAAGCCCGTAACTCGCCTGCCGCAGGGAATCGGGCACCGCGCTCATCGCGTCCTCGCTGATCGAGGACACCATCGGGATGATCATGATGCCGACCATGATCGACGCCGACAGCGCGTTAAACGTCGAGAGCGGCAGGAACGTGTCCAGCGCCGGCGTGACGTAGACGAGCGCGAAGTAGCCGTAGACGACCGTCGGAACGCCCGCCAGCACCTCGAGGGCCGGCTTCAGATAGGCCCGGCGGCGCTCGGAGGCGTACTCGCTGAGATAGATCGCCGTCAGCAGACCGATCGGGAGCGCGACCATCGCCGAGCCGATCGTGATGACCAGCGTCCCCGAGATCAGCGGGAGGACGCCGAACGCGATCGGGTCGTTCGTCGGACTCCACCGCGTTCCGGTGAGGAAGTCGACGACCGAGATCTGCGCGAAGAAATCGATCGCGTCGACCAGCAGCGTCAACACGATCGCGACGGTCGTTAGGATCGACAGGAGCGCACACAGCATGAAGAGATAGCGAAAGACGGTGCCCCGCGCCGTGCGGCTCGCGTCGTGAGAGAAATCGGGTGCGCTCATTCGGTCACCTCCTCAACGTGGGTCTCGAGTTTCTCGAGGTTGTCGTCGCGTTGTTGGTCGGTGATCGGCACGTAGCCGACCTCCGAGACGAGGTCCGTCGCGGCCTGTTCCATGTAGAACCGGACGAAGTCCCGTACGGCGGGTTCGGCGAGCGATTCCTTCGCGACGTAGATGTACAGCGGCCGCGAGAGCGGCGTGTATTCACCGGATTTCGCCGTCTCGATCGAGGGCTCGACGCAGCCGTTCCCGTCGTCGATCGAGACTGCCTTGATCGAGTTCGGGTTTTCACTGTAGTAGGAAAAGCCGAAGTAGCCCATTGCGGCCTCCGACCCTTGGACCCCCTGGACGATCGTCCGATCGCGCTCGGTCGCGTAGTAGTCGCTCCGGTGGTTCAGTTCTTCGCCGAGGACCGCCTCTTTGAAGTAGTCGAACGTCCCGGAGGTCGTCGCGGCGCCGTAGAGTTCGACCTCCTCGTCGGGCCAGTCCTCGTTGATATCGCTCCAGCGCTGCGCCCCGTCGGCCTGCCAGATCTCTTGGAGTTGTTCGACGGTGAGACAGTCGATCCAGTCGGCATCGGGGTTGACGACGACCGTCAGCGCGTCCGTTGCGACCGTGAACTCGAGCGGCGTGACGTCGTTGGAGCCACACTGCTCGGTTTCGGCGTCGGCGATCGCCCGACTCGCGTTGTTAATGTCGGTCCGCCCCGCACAGAAGAAGTTCCCGAATCCACCGCCGGTCCCGGTCTTACTCATCGATAAGTTGACCGTCGGGTTTTCTTCGGAGAACGAGGAGGCGATCGCCTCGGTCACGGGAAACACCGTACTGCTTCCCGCGATGTTCACTTGGTTGCCCTCCGCGGCGAAGACGCCGGTACAACCGGCCAGTCCACCGGAGAGAGCAACGCTTGCCGCGGCGAGAAAATCACGTCGACCGAAGCCGGTCGACAAAGACGCCGTGGTATCTCTCGACATCACCAAATCGAAGCCACAGAACGGGTAAGTATACTACTATGAGCACTATATAGAACTATGTATCCATTCGGGGCGCTTGTGGTAGTACAGCGAGTGCCAACGTCAGTACTCGAAACGCATACATATGCCAATAGTTGACGTTCCGTATTTTCGCCCACCGATCACGGACAATATTTCGGATCTATCGTCCGGATAATAATGACAGCATATATAGATTCGATTGCGAGACGAGTAGCCACGATCACGGACGGCGTCGAGTACAGTTTCATCCTCCGGGCTCGATATCGCCGTATAGCGGTCTATAGATCGCGTTGGGGCGGTTTTCAGTGCTCGAGCGACGATCAACTGGGAGAAACAGCAACGAACACGAGCACAGCGGATTCGAACCCACAGCGGCGTCAAACGAGTAACTCCTCGCTGTTCTCGAGGGCGTACAGCGTGCGAGCGGCGACGTTCACCGCGTGGTCGCCGACCCGCTCGAGGTCGCGAACGATGACGAACGTCCGCGAGACGTCGGAGATCACGTCCGCTATCGGCGAATCGACGAGATCGTGACGGATGTCCCGACCCCTGTTCGAGTTGGGGTCCGGCGCGCGTAACTCGATGAGCGTCCGGACGACGCGCTCGGCGACGGTAGCACAGCGGGCATCGAGTTCGTCGTCGCGGTCGGCGATCGCAAAACAGGCGTCGGCGTCGTCCGTGCCGAACGCCTCGACCGCGCGCTCGATCTGCTCGAGGGCGAGCGCGGCGATCCGCTCGAAATCGACGTCGGGAATCGGCGGCGACGCGTCCGTCGAGGACAGGGTGTACTCGGCCAGATTGACGGCGAGATCGCCGACCCGCTCGAGGTCGGTGGCGATCTTGAACGCGGCGACGACGAACCGCAGGTCCCCGGCGACGGGTTGGTACAGCGCCAGCAGGTCGAGACACTCGCGCTCGACCTCGAGGTACCGGTCGTTGACGCTGCTGTCGTCCGTGATCACTTCGCCGGCGAGCGCTCTGTCGTCGGTAAACAGCGCCGTCACGGCGTCGGCGAGCCGCTCGCAAACCAGATCCCCCATCGAGACGACCGCGTCGCGAAGCCGCTCGAGGCGCGCTCGATAGTCCTCGCGAGTCATCGGGCCGTCACCCGAACTTGCCGGTGATGTAGTCTTCGACGCGGTCGTGCTCGGGGTTCTCGAAGATCTTGTCGGTGTCGTCGAACTCGACGAGTTCGCCGCCGGTCAGGAAGACCGCCGTCTTGTCCGAGATACGGGCCGCCTGCTGCATGTTGTGCGTGACGATGATAACCGTGTACTCCTCGGCCAGATCCGCGATCAAGTCCTCGATCTTCGAGGTCGCGATCGGATCCAACGCCGAGGCGGGCTCGTCCATGAGAATCACGTCCGGGTCCGGCGCGATCGCCCGCGCGATACACAGCCGCTGTTGCTGGCCGCCCGAGAGGTCCAGCCCGCTCGAGTCGAGTTGATCTTCGACCTCCTCGAGTAAGGCCGCTCGCTCGAGGGCGCTCCGGACCGTCTCGTCGACGTCGACGTCCTTGTCCTGGACGTCCAGTCCGAACGCGACGTTGTCCCGGATCGATTTGGGGAAGGGGTTCGGCGTCTGAAAGACCATGCCGATCTTCCGGCGCAGCGCGACCGGATCGACGTCGTCGTCGTAGACGTTCTTCCCTTCGAATCGCAGTTCGCCCTCGACGCGAGCGGCGTCGATGAGGTCGTTCATCCGGTTGATCGTGCGCAGGAACGTCGATTTCCCGCAGCCCGACGGGCCGATGAGCGCCGTGACGCCGTTTTCGGGGATCTCGATGTCGACGCCTTGCAGGGCCTGCACGTCGTCGTAGAAGACGTCGATATCCCGCGCCTCGATCACCGTCTCAGTGTCTGCCGGCAGGGAACCCCTATCGACATCGAACGAGTCGTCGAGTAGCGAGTCGTTCGTCGTGTCGGCTCCCGTGATCGGTTCGGAGACGGTCGTTGCGCTGCCGTCCGTTCGCTGCTCGTCGCCGTCGTCGGCGTTTCGAATGTCGTTTCGAGTCATCTTAGTTATCTTTCTGGTACTTGTTGCGAAGCAGGATCGCGGTGCCGTTCATCATCAGCAAGACGATGAGCAACACGAGGACGCCGGCCGCGAGAACGCCGTGGTAGAAGTCCGGCTTGGCCAACTGCGCCCACGAGTAGAGCTGTCGCGGCATCGCGCTGAACAGCCCGACAAACGAGTTCGGCGAGATCCGGACGACCGCCGCAACGCCGACCATCAACAGCGGTGCCGTTTCGCCGATCGCGCGGCCGAGCGCGAGGATCGTCCCCGTGAGAATTCCGGGCATCGCCCGCGGCAGGACGACGGTTCGGACCGTCTGCCACTTCGTCGCACCCATGCCGTAGGCCGCCTGTCGCTGCGAGTCGGGCACCCCACGGATCGCCTCCTGTGCGGAGACGATGACGATCGGCAGGATCAGCAGTGCCACCGTCAACCCGCCGACGATGACGATTCCCGGACGCAGCCCGCCCGTCTTGACGAACAGCGCCAGGCCGAGCAGTCCGTAGACCACCGATGGGACCCCGGCGAGATTCGCGATGTTGATCTCGATGAGTTCGACGATCGATCCGAGCAGTCCGTTGCTCGGCGCGTACTCCTCGAGGTAGATCGCAGCGCCGACACCGACCGGAAACGCCGCGAGCGCGACGACGATGATCATCATCACCGATCCGACGAGCGCGGGGTAGATGCCGGCGTCCCGCGGCGTCCGATTGTGAGCGTTGGTCAGGAACTCCCAGTCGAGCCAGACGTCCGGGCCGGCGAATCCGGCCGCGTCGACGACGACGGCACAGACGACCGCGCCGACGGCGAGTGCGACCGGCAGTGCGAGTCCGGAGACGCCCTCACCCCCTCTGAGAACTCGTTCGACGTATAGCCCGACGGGAACGCCGACGACCGTCGTCAGAATGAGCCACGTCGTCCAGGAGACGCCCGCAACCGGTCCGGCGACGACGCCGAGCGCGGCCGCGATGACCGTCGCTCCCCCAGCGATCACACCCGCCCGGTCGCTTTCCCGGGCGCGACGGAGGTACCAGCCGACCGCGATCCCGATCGGGACCACGAACGCTCCCAGAAGCGACAGCGGTGCCATCGGGAGGACCGGAAGCGACAGGATCAGCGCACGGAGACTCGGAACGAGCCCGGGGACTCCGGCGATCGTGAGTCCCAGGACAGCCACGGCGACCGCGGCCCGCTCGAGCGCTCCGGCGTCCCGAATTCGCTCGTGGGCCTCGAGTGCGACGTAGGCCACGAGTACCGCGACGACGAGCGCGAGCCACTCGTGTGGACTGACGATGTGTCTGAAAACGATGCCGACGCCGCCGGCGAGCAGCGTCGCGGCGACGGGCAGTCCGAGGGCCGTGTACGCGACCTCACCTGCCTGTGGTTCGAAGCGGTAGTAGTAGGCCGAGAGGGCGACCCCCGGGACCGCGACGGTCGCGACGACCGTCGCCCACCAGGCCGGATCGGCCGTCCCCGGTTCGATCGCGTCGACCGCCACGTAGACCAGAAAGACGAACACGAGGAACAGCGTGAGCACCGTCGCGCCGAGGCAGCCGGCTTTGAACAACAGCCCGCGGAGCTGACTCACCTGTCCGTCCGTGCCGAACCAAGCGCCCGTCGACTCGTCGGTCGTCGCCATCAGCGACGCACCTCCGTCGTGACCGTGACGGTCGCAGTGGGTGGTCGGTTCATTGGTACTCCTCCCGGTATCGAGCGGCGATGCGGTTGCTGAGTAGGTTCATGCTGAACGTGATGACAAAGAGTGTCAGCCCGATCGCGAACATCGAGTAGTAGCCGGCGGTTCCGCCCGACAGGTCCGTCGTCACCGCCTGCACCATGGCAGCGGTCATCGTCTGTCCGGAATTGAGGAGGTTCGCGAACGGCTCGGAGGGATTGAACATTCGGGCCTGGCTGCCACCGGCGACCACGACGATCATCGTCTCGCCGATCGCCCGCGAGAGCGCCAGGATGTACGAGGAGAAGATCCCCGAAATCGACGCCGGGATGACGATCTTCGTCGAGACCTCGAATTTCGTGGCACCGAGGCCGTATCCCGCCTGCCGCAGGGAATCGGGTACCGCGCTCATCGCGTCCTCGCTGATCGAGGAGACCATCGGAATGATCATGATCCCGACCATGATCGATGCCGACAGCAGGTTAAACAGGCTCAGGTCGAGCCCCAACCCCTGGAGCCACGGCGTCAGGTACACCAGCGCGAAAAAGCCGTACACGACGGTCGGAATTCCCGCGAGGATCTCGAGGGCCGGTTTCAGTACCGATCGCATCCGATCGCTCGCGTATTCGCTCAGATAGACCGCGGCCGCCGTTCCGATCGGGATCGCGACGAGCGCCGAGACGATCATCACGATGAGCGTGGCAGACACCAGCGGCAGGATACCGAGAATCGGGTTGTCGCTCCGCAGGACCCACTCCGTTCCGGTGAAGAAGGCGTTGGGATCGACGCGGCGAAAGAACTCGACGGCGTCGATCGCCAGCGTGGCGACGATGCTTATCGTCACGAAGACAGTCAGTGCCGCACAGCAGAACAACAACCCGTGATACAATCGTTCCTTTGCAATTCGTCCGTTTGCCGATCGCGTGAGATCGGCGTCCATTGATGTGTCACTCATTTTCTATTCGGTTTTCCGCCGAAAAATCGAGTCGTCCGCGTTACTCGCCCGCTGCGTCCTCGAGCGCGCTCATGTTCTCGTCGACCATGTCCTGGTTCGACGGGACGTAGCCGACGTCGTCGGCGATCCAGTCGGCGCTCGAGTTCTCGAGGTAGAAGTTGACGAACTCGGAGACCGGCTCGCGCTCCAGCGCGCCCTCGGCAGGATAGATGAACAGCGGTCGGGCCAGCGGATACGTTCCCTCGCTGGCCGCCTGCAGACTCGGGGCGGACGGCTCGTCGCTCTCGCTCTCTGCGATCTCGAGGGCCTTGACGCGGTCCTCGTTTTCGCTGTAGTAGGCGTAGCCGAAGTACCCCATCGCGTACGGGCTGTTCTCGAGGCCCTGAATGATCGTGTTGTCGTCCTCGGTCCCCTCGTACTCGGTCCGGTGGCCGCCGCCGTTGACGTTCTCGCTGAACCAGTCGTAGGTCCCTGAGGTCGTGTCGGGGCCGTAGAGCTCGAGTTCTTCGTCGGGCCAGTCGGAATTGATGTCGGACCACGTCGTGGCGCTGTCGTCGCCCCAGATCTGTGCCAGTTCGTCGAAGGTCATGCTATCGACCCAATCGTTATCGGGGCTGACGGCCACCGTGAGCGCGTCGCCCGCGATGTGCATCTCGATCGGCGAGACGTCGTTCTCGGCGCAGTGGTCCTCCTCTTCGGATTTGATCGGCCGCGATGCGCCGTTGATGTCGGCGTCACCGGGGCAGAAGTGATTCTCGAAGCCGCCGCCGCTGCCGGTCGAGTCGACCGTGACGTTGACCTCCGGGTTCTCCTCCATGAACCGCTGGGCCATCGCGTCGGAGATGGGGAACACCGTGCTCGACCCCTTGACGATGACCTCCCCCGAGAGCTCGCCGTCGCCATTCCCGCTGCTCGTGTCGCTGCACCCTGCGATCGCGGCCGTACCGGCAGCACCGGTTGCGGCGATGAATTTCCGTCGCGATACTGCGTCGCGTCCGAACTGGTTATCTGCCATCACGTGGTCAATTCGAGAGGGTATAAAAATACGATGCTATGAGCCGTATATATCGATCAGTGGGCACATATCCCTATATAGAACAATTACTGTCTCTGGAAAATCGTCTTTCGCGTCCGATTTCGCCGGTTTGAGGGAATCGAGTGACGGCGCTCGCGGATGACTATTTCACGTCGTTCCGGCCAGTTCGACCCGCGACAGCCATCCCGCGCTCCGCATCCGACGACTGTGACGTTGACTCGTCGATCGCTGTCACGCCTCGAGTCGGACGTGACACTGGCCGTTCGAACCCGGTTTCGCGGCAGTTCCGGTGACTCGAGTTCGGGGTGCGTACAGGGTCGGTCGGTGACTAGAGGGCGGGAATCGGCGATCGATACTGTGACGGTGTGTTGTTACTCCACAACCACACTGCTATATAGTTCTATAGTATAGAACATCGACGGCGGTATTGCTACGTATTTCTCCATTCCAAAATCGGCCAGAACCGACCACTGAACGGCAACTATACCCGTATATCGGCGGTGCTCTATAGATGCACATATATTTATATTCGGGCGGTCGAAACCCCCGCAACATGGAGACGCGCAAGGTCCAGGTGACCGGCGGATCGACGTACACCGTCTCGCTACCGAAGACGTGGGCGACCGAAAACGACGTCAGCGCCGGGACGACCGTCGAGTTCTACCCCGAAGACGACGCGCTCTTGCTCACGCCCCGGGACGAGACCGACCGGCAGGAAGGGGTCCTCGATATCTCGAGTCTCGAGGGCGAGCGCCTGACTCGGGCCGTGATGACGATGTACGTCAGCGGCTTCGACATCATCAGGCTCGAGGCGGGTCGGATCACGACGGACCAGCGCCGGGCGATCCGCGACGCCACCCAGGGGCTGGTCGGCGTCGAAGTCTTAGAGGAGACGGGCGATAGCGTGGTCATTCAGGACCTGCTCGACTCCTCCGAACTCTCGATCGTCAACGCCGTGACACGCATGCGCTTGATCGCCCAATCGATGCTCGAGGACGCTGTCCGGGCGCTGATCGAGGACGACGACGACATCGCTCACGACGTGATCGAGCGCGACGACGACGTCGACCGGCTCTGGCTGGTCGTCTCGCGAATCTTCCGCGCGACCCTCCGATCGCCGCGGGCCGCCGAGGAACTCGGGGTGCCCCGCGAGGACTGCTTCGACTTTCACTCGAGCGCCCGGCAACTCGAGCGCGTGGCCGACCACGCGGCCAAGATCAGTAACATCGCGCTCAAACTCGGCGAGATCCCCGAACCCGTCGCGGAGGGGCTCGAGGAACTGCAGGCCGACGCCTCGACGGTCCTCGAGAAGGCGATGGACGCGCTGTTCGCCGACGATGCGGGCGAGGCGAATCAACTCGGCCACGACGCCCGGGAGAACGTCCTCGAGATCGACGAGCACACGCGCCAGATCGACGACATGCTTCGGGACCTCGAGCCGGTCCAGGCCCAGTCGCTGGGACTGATCGTCGACTCGCTGTCCAGAAGCGCCGACTACGGCGGGAACATCGCCGAGACGGCGCTGCAGAAGGCGGCACCGCGACCCTGAGCGATCGCTCTGCGTACCGGAGGGGTTTTATGCCGATAGCGGTGAGTGGGTGGTAGACGGCACGGTCAGACAGTTACCTTTCAGCACGCGTGGTTTCCACGGGTGTTCACCTGACTGACCTACCCCGTCTTTCCAACAACCCTGAGCGGTCGCTATGGCGGTCCTCTGTTCCTGTTGCTATCGTCCGGTAGCGGCGCAGATGCGCAGTTTGAGTCCGGTACCCGGCGCTTGTCCTCGAGGGTGCTCTGTATACTGACGGTATGTTCTTACTCGCTGGAAAGAGGGAACGAAACGAGGCAGAGCGTTCTGCTCAGGCTGGCAACACGGAATCACCACGCCCTCCCCAACCGATTCGCTCAGTCACGTCGTTCCCTCGCTCATCCACATGAAGACGCTTCGCGTCTTCCAAGCCTTCGTTCACTCCGTTCACGAAGACCTCGCACGGGTTCGACCACGGTTCGTCAATGACTCACCGTGGTCCAGCGCGCGCCACCGCAGTATCGGCTGCCCACTTCGGAACGAGTCGTCGATTTCAGTCCTTTATACGTGATTCAGGGACCGAACGCCTCGAGCGATCCCCCGCCCGGTTCACTTTCGCCCTCCTCCGGGAACGCTTTTTATGCCCCAACTCGAAAGGCAAGTGATGGAACTCGACGATCATGCCGAGGATCTCGCCTCCGACCTCGGTGTTGACAAAGAGGAGGTCAAAGACGACCTGCAGAACTTGGTGGAGTACAGCGTGCCGGTCGACGAGGCCAAACAGAGCCTCCGACGGAAGTACGGCGACGATTCCGGCGGCGGTGGTGGGACACCGTCGGCGAAGGACATCGCCGAAATCACGCCCGACGACGGGTCGGTTACCGTCACGGGCGTCGTCCTGACGGCCGGCGAGCGGTCGATCCGCTATCAGGGCTCCGATCACGTCATCGTGGAAGGCCGGCTGGCCGACGAGACCGGCGTCATCGACTACACGGCGTGGGAGGACTTCGGCCTCGAGCCCGGCGACACGATCACCGCGGGCAACGCGGGCGTCCGCGAGTGGGACGGCGAACCCGAACTCAACCTCGGAGAGAGCACCTCGCTGTCGTTCGACGACGACTCGCTCGAGGTGCCGTACGAAATCGGCGGCGACGCCCAACTGGCCGATCTCCAGACCGGCAATCGCGCGGTCACCATCGAGGTCTCGGTCCTCGAGTGCGAGCGCAAGACGATCGACGGCCGCGACGGCGAAACGGACATCCTGAACGGCGTCTTCGGCGACGAGAGCGGGCGGCTCCCCTTCACGAACTGGGACCCCGCCCCGGAGATCGAGAACGGCGGCTCGGTCCGCATCGAGAACGCCTACGTCCAGGAGTTCCGCGGGGTGCCCGAGGTCAACGTCTCGGAGTTCTCGACGGTCAGCGCGCTCGATCGGGAGATCGACGTCGGCAGCAATACCTCGACGATGGACGTCGGTGACGCCGTCGGCACGGGCGGCATCTACGACGTGGAAGTCGTCGGCAACCTGCTGGCGGTCCGGGACGGCTCCGGACTCATCCAGCGCTGTCCGGAGTGCTATCGCGTCATCCAGAAGGGGCAGTGCCGGACCCACGGCGACGTCGACGGGATCGACGACATGCGCGTCAAGGGAATCCTCGACGACGGCACCGGGACCGTCACCGTGGTCCTCGACGACGAGCTCACCGAGCGCGTCTACGGCGGCACCTTAGAGGACGCCTTAGAACAGGCCCGCGAGGCGATGGACCAGGAGGTCGTCGCGGATCGCATCCGCGAGCGCATCGTCGGTCGCGAGTACCGCGTGCGCGGTCACCTCTCCGTCGACGAGTACGGCGCGAATCTCGACGCCGAGATATTCGAGGAGAGCAAGGACGATCCGGCCGCCCGTGCGACGGCCTTCTTAGAGGAGGTGGACGCATGAGCGCGAACGACGACGGAAACGGCGATGGCGACGACGAGGTGCCGGGACGAGAACTCGCCTACCGGCTCTTCGCGGCGGAGTACGACGACGCCTCGCTCTCCTACGCCGAGAGCGACGAGGAACGGGCCCCGAACTACGTGATCACGCCGACCGGCGCGCGGCTCAACCGGGTCTTCGCCGTCGGGACGCTGACCGAAGTCACGTCGGTCAACGACGAGATGGTCCGGGCCCGCGTCGTCGACCCGACCGGCGCGTTCGTCGTCTACGCCGGCCAGTACCAGCCCGACGAACTCGCCTTCTTAGAGCAGGCCGAACCGCCGGCGTTCGTCGCGGTGACGGGCAAGGCCCGGACCTTCCAGCCCGACGATTCGGAGCAGGTCTACACCTCGATCCGTCCGGAAAGCATCGCGACGGTCGACGCCGACACCCGGGATCGCTGGGTCGTCAGCGCGACCGAGCAAACCCTCGAGCGGATCGGCACCGTCGCGGGAGCCACCGAACTCGGTGTGACTGACGAGGCGCTGACCGACGCCCTGCTCGAGGCCGGCGTCGAATCTGGTCTGGCAGCGGGAATTCCGCTCGCACAAGAACACTACGGGACGACGCCGTCGTATCTCGCCGCGCTGCGCGAGTGCGCGCTCGAGGCGGTCGAGGTCGTCGCGGGCGAGCGCGATCAGGTCAGCGGGCTCGATATCGCGCCCGACGCGACGAGCCCCGACTACGACGCGTCCGTCGCGTCACTCGCCGATCTCGAGGGCGTCGATACCGAGGCGCTCGAGGCCGGTGCCGAGTCCGAACCGGAACCGGAGCCGGTCGCGGCGGCGGCCGGCGGCAGCGGCGCAGCGGCCGACCCCGCGGACGCACACTCCGGCTCCGCGGCCGGAACGGCCACGAGCGACGGGACGGACGCCGCCGAGAGCGCCGAGATCGACGCTGACCTCGAGAGCGAACCGACCGCGGCCGAGTCCGAGAACGACACGGCCGAGGGCGACCTCGGCACGGACACGAGTGGTGTCACCGACTCGGAGTCCGAATCCGAGACCGCCGAGACGGCGACCGGTGGCTCGGCGAGCGAGGAATCGGAATCCGTCGATTTCGAATCCGATACCGGGACTGAAACGACGGACGACGCCGTCGACGAGCCCGCTGTCGAGGAGTCGGCGTCCGACGACGCCGATGATGCCGATGACGCCGACGATCTCGGCGACTTCGACGCCGGCGACGTCGACGACAGCATGTACGAGATGGACGAAGCGGAGCGCGAACAGCTCGAGGAGGAGTTCGGCGCGGAGTTCACGACCGGCAGCGAGGTCGACGACCCCGGCGAGGCCGATATCGACGTTCCCGAGCCGGAGGACGCCGAGACCGGCGACGAGTCCGAATCGGACGACGCCACGGGCGACGCTGAGACGGCGACCGAGCCGGCGGAGAGCGATACCGCCGACACCGAATCGAGCGAGCCCGCCGACGACCTCGGCGCACCGCCGGAGTCCGGACTCGAGGCCGAGGAGGCCGACGAGACCGACGAACCGGACGCCGAGTCCGAATCCGAAGCCGACGAGGAGGCCGACATCGACGACACCGAGGATGACGACGAACCGGCCGCGGACGTCGATCTCGAGGACTACGTCGTCGAGACCATGGAGGAACTCGACGACGGCGACGGTGCCGATCGGACGGCGCTGATCGAGGCGGTCGCCGACGACACCGGCGCGTCCGCCACCGAGGTCGAAGACGCAATTCAGGACGCCCTGATGGGCGGCCAGTGTTACGAACCCGACGACGAGACGCTGAAGGCGATCTGATCGGGCGACGATGCGAGACGATTCCCGTCCCAGCACGACTGAAGCCGGGTCGCCGCCGACTCGAATCGAACCGCTTCCCGGCGAACCGGCCGCGACCGCCGCGGTCGGCGGCGATCGAGCACTGTTCGTCGCCGACTACCACGCCGGCTACGAGGCGGGGCTGCGATACGAGCGCGGCGTCGACGTTCCGAGTCAGGCACCCGACCGCCGGGAGCGACTGCTGTCTCTGCTCGAGCGCACCGACCCCGATCGGCTGGTCGTCTGCGGCGATCTGATGCACTCGATCGGGGACCCCGGCGGGGCCGAACGCGGCGAACTCGAGGTGCTGTTCGAATCCTTCGGAGCCGATCTCGCGGTGACGGTCGTCAAGGGCAACCACGACGGCCGGATCGAAACGTGGCTGGCTGACGGCGACGATATCGAGGCGACGGTCGATGTCGTCCCCGGCGACGGCGTTGCCCTCGGCGATATCGGCGTCTGTCACGGCCACACGTGGCCGTCGCGGGCCGCCCTCGAGAGCGACGTACTCTGTCTGGGCCACGAACACCCCTGTGTGCGACTCGAGGACGAGGTCGGCGGTAGTCGCGTCGAGCGCGCGTGGCTGCGCGGCCGCCTCGATCTCGAGCCGTTTCGCGACCGCCCCGAGTACGAGGGGGTCTCGTGGCTCGAGGACGCGGACGAACCACCGCCTCGAGCGGTCGTGATACCGGCGTTCAACGACCTCGTCGGCGGGACGTGGATCAACGTGACCGGGCAGTCGTTTCTCTCGCCGTTTCTCCCCGCAGGGCTGGCCGGGGGCGAGGCCTACCTGGTAGACGGGACGCGACTCGGGCCGTACGAATCGGTGTAAGGAAACGAGTGGGACCGACCGAAACAAGCAGGATCGACAAATCACTATCTTTCCACGCTATCGAATCTACTCCCAAGGTAATTTAAGACAGACTACATAATTGGAGGATATGTCGTTCCGCCAACCCTCTGCGGCGTTCTTCTCGGTCGTTGCTGGGAGTTACGTCGGCCTTCTCACGCTGGGTGGAACGGGCCTCGTCCTCGGATCGGGATACGTCACAGCGTGGTCCGTGGTTGCTGGTGGGTGTACCGGTCTTCTCGTGGCACTCCGTACCTATCTGTCGACGGCTCCTGCGACTTCCCTCGTCCGAACGCGGCTGTACCTTTTCCCGATCATAGCCGTATTCGTCCCGGTTCTTGCGGTTTTGCTTTTCCAACTGACCGCCACCCGTGGCTACGAGACGTGGCTGAGGGCCTGGCTTGGTGAATACCTCGTCTTCGCCCTCGCGGGAGCGGTCTTCTATTTCGTCACCGTGAACCGACACGCGGCGTCCCTTCGTGAACGGGAATCGGTCCTGGCCGAGTGGACATCGCATCCAGATACCAGATACCGGCGACTGATTCGCGGACTCGGGTTCGCTCTCGGTTGCGTCTGCCTCGTCGGCGGCCTTCTTCTCACAGTCTCGATTCCGCTGGTCCTCAATCCGCTTCCTGCGTTCGGTGGTGCGATGATCGGACAGGCGATCGGCGGCGGCAGACAGCGAACGTACACGCTCTTCGAGAGCGGGCTGTGCGTTCGCCGAGCGAAGACGTTCAATTACCAGTTTGTCCCCCGTACTCAGTTGCAGTCAGTCGATCTCACGGACGGCCGTCTCGAGATCCGTCGCGGACTGCCGTGGCCGCTTCCAATTCGGTGTGCCACGAAACCGATGACACAGCCCCGGCGGGTGGCGGACGCGATTGAACGAGTGCTCGAGTCCGAGTAACCGCCGACTGGCCCGGTCGCGTGACCGGCTCCCGGTGTGGAGACGCTGAATCGCACCCCCTCGCTCGGCAGAACCGACCGCGGTTGCACGAGGATCACCGCTCTCTCGTTTCGGACCTGATTTCGTCACCGTCTCGCCACTGGTAGTAGTAGTACTCGACGCCGGCGATCTCAGTCACCGAGACCGTCGCTCGTTCCGGGATGCCGTCGGGGTACGTCTCCGGATCGGCCACTGTTGACTCGTCCCCTTTCTCCGCTTCGCCGTCCCGTGCTTTCCACGCCGCCACCTCCTCGAGATAGGAACTCACTGCCCGGAGCGTCGCCGGCTCTCGCGTCGCGAGTTCTCGGACTGCCTCGCGACCCGTGCGGTCCAGTTCCGTCGGCACAGTCGGTCGCTCGTCCGCGGTCATGTCTCTCGGTGGTGGGCTGACGACCGTAAAACATCGTCTTTCCGTCCGAGAGTGCCGTCCAGTCTCGAGACCGTCTCGTTCATCGCGATCTGCGGTGTGTTGACTCGATCCGTATTGAGTCCTAGTATGCATCAGTACTCCAATTACGAGTGGCTTTATATACTAGAACGAGGTCGACACAGGTGACAATGAGTTCACAAAAGCAGCGTCCCGACACCCGGATCGATCCGGTTCCCGACGACCTCGAGTCAGCCAGCGCGAAACTCGTCTATCTCTATCTCGAGGCGGCCGACGGCGCGACGATCGACGAACTGGGGGAGATACTGGCGATGAAGAAGATCGACGTTCTGAGCGTGCTGAACTCGCTCTCGAGTGCCGGCTACGTCGAGCAGGCGGACTCGGAGTACGTCGTCGCAAACTAATCCCGAGACGCGGGCGGAGCCGACGAGGGGTCGCTGTTCTCACGACGGTGTCGACGAAAACGGAATCGGCCGCAGTGAGCCGCGGCAGTCACAGAATCGTCGCCGGTGTGTCGATCGCGGCGGAGTTAGACGCGGTGAAAGCGGGAGTCGCCTCAGAAGGTCTCGAGGTAGCGGTCGAGTTCCCAGTCGGAGACGTCGACGAGGTAGTCCTCGAACTCTTGGCTCTTGGCCTCGACGAACTTCGGCCCGACGTGCTCGCCGAGCGCGCTGTAGATGACTTCGTCCTCCTCGAGGGCCTCGACGGCCTCGCCGAGGTTCGTCGGCAGCGTGTCGATGCCGTACTCTTCGCGTTTCTCCTCGTCGAACTCGTAGATGTTCTCCCGGACCGGGTCCGGACAGTCGAGGTCGCGCTCGACCCCGTCGAGACCCGCGTGGATGAGCGCCGCGAGCGCGAGGTAGGGGTTACAGGACGGGTCGGGGAAGCGGGCCTCGATGCGCGAGGCGGCCGGGACGCGGGCGGCCGGTTTGCGGATCAGTGCCGAGCGGTTGCGGTCGGACCACGCGACGTAGACGGGTGCCTCGTAGCCGGGCACCAGTCGCTTGTAGCTGTTGACGGTAGGGTTCGAGATCGCCGTGATCGCCGGCGCGTGCTCGAGGATCCCGGCGATGAAGGAGTGAGCGGTCTCCGAGAGGTCGAACTCGTCGTCGTCGTCGTGGAACGCGTTCTCGCCGTCTTCGAACAGCGAGAGGTGCGTGTGCATCCCCGAGCCGTTGATGCGTGGGATCGGCTTGGGCATGAACGTCGCGTGCTGGTCGTGTTGGGCGGCGATGGCGCGGACGACAGTCCGGAAGGTGGCGACGTTGTCCGCCGTCGTCAGGGCGTCGTCGTACTCGAAGTTGATCTCGTGTTGGCCCTTGGCGACCTCGTGGTGGCTCGCTTCGATCTCGAAGCCCATGTCCTCGAGGCCGTAGATGATGTCGCGGCGGACGTCGCTCGCGAGGTCTTTCGGCGCGAGGTCGAAGTAGCCGCCATGGTCGCCCGTCTCCGTCGTCGCGCGGCCGTCCTCGTCCTCCTCGAAGAGGAAGAACTCCGGCTCGGGCGCGGCGTTGACCGTGTAGCCGAGGTCGTCGGCGCGCTCGAGTGCGTTCTTGAGCACGCGGCGCGGGTCGCCCTCGAAGGGCTCGCCCGTGGAGGTGTCGATGACGTCACAGATCATTCGGGCCGATGCGCCGTCCTCGCGGTCCTGCCACGGGAGAATCGCGAACGTGTCCGGGTCGGGCTTGAGCCGCATGTCCGACTCCTGAATGCGAACGAAGCCTTCGATCGAGGAGCCGTCGAAGTAGATTCCCTCGGTGAACGCCTTCTCGGCCTGTCGGGCCGGCACGGAGACGTTCTTGACCGTCCCGAGAATGTCGGTAAACTGCAGTCGGAGGAAGTCGATGTTCTCCTCCTCGATCTCGTCCAGTACGTCCTCTTCCGCGGCGGTTAAGTTTCCGTTCGTCATCTTCTGCTCGCCTAAGCCAATGGATTCTACTATTAAAGTTCTATTGTTGTTGGCGAATATCCGCAAATGGAGATAAAAATGGTCGTTCGTAGTTTATAATATGGAATATTCGGAGTGAGGATGACATTGGCTGAAAAATATCGTCGGAATTGAATAGTCGTGGAGAGTCGGCTCGAGAACGCGGTTCACCGGTCCGATCGAATCGCGCGTTCCCGCCGCCGTTACCGCCCGGCGGGCCGGTTAGCTCATCTCGAAGGCGCGGCCGCTGACGGCACCGACCGCCGCCGCTGCGGTCAGACTCGAGATGCCGATATCGATGCTCGCCCGCCAGACGGTCGCCGAGGTGCGGAGCGCGCGCCGCCACACCGTCAGCGGGGTCGGCGCTCGAGCGGGCGACGGGTCGGTACGCCGCGGTCGTTTCGCGAGCGTGGTCTCACAGGACGGGCAGACGTATGCGACGTGTCGTGGCCGTGACTGCACCTGCCAGTCGCCGTCGATCGGACTCGCGTGATCACACTCCCAGCAGAACAGCGTCGCTTTTCGCCGTGTCGGCGCACCGTCGTCGCGGGTGGATGCTGGCTGGGTCATCGAGCGAGGCTACAGCGGCCACGTATAAAGTCACACTCCGTAACCCCTTCACACAATACAGTTTACCGGTGAATCTCCGCTACGACACCGTCAATCGATCCGAGGGGTGTCGTGTCGACGTGGCGCCGTCCGTCGAATAGGCCCTCTCCGTCGGCCGAACACCGCGACATCCGTCACCGATTTCCGCGGCGAGACCCTCCGTTCGAGTATGGCCGCGACCAGCAAACCGAGCCGGTTCGAGACCGGCGACGACCTCGAGACCTTCGTGGAGAGCCACGACGTGGCGCTCGTCGAGTTCTACACCAGCGGCTGTGCGCTGTGTCAGGCGATGGAGCCGGTACTGGGGAACGTCGCCCGCGCGACCGACGTCGCCATCGGGATGGTCAACCCCGGCGACGATATCGAGCTCGTCGACCGGTTCGACATCCGGTCGGTGCCGACGCTGATCCTGTTCGAGGACGGTGACGAAACCGCGCGACTGGCGGAGGGCTTTCAGGGCGGCGACGCCGTTACCGACTTCCTCGAGACCCACGTTCCGAACGCCGTCGACGCCGACTGATACGGGTCGCGGTACTGATTGACCGGCGCAACCCCGACCGCGCTGGGTTGCGCCGGCAATGACGGACAGGAGACCGTATGAGCGGGGCTCGCGGACCGCGCGAGTCCACGAACCTTATGGCCGCCCGCTGCTAGGCCATCTCTATGTCTGCCGAGGGTGCCGAGCTGTTGGCGCTGCGCTGTGACGCCGTCGCCGAACTGGACGGGTCGGCGCTGCGCGACGTGCTCGGCTACTTCGATCCGGCCCTCGTCTACGTCGTTCGCGACGCCTCGGACGTCCGCGTCGTGAGCCGCCTCCGGCGCGCGTTCGACGGGCCGGTCGTCTCCGCCGCCGGTCCCGCGGAGGTCCGGACGGAGACCGTCGGTGACGTTTCGTTTCTCTTCTCGGGATCGGCCGCGCTGCTCGAGGACGCGGCCGAAAGCCACCCATCCGCTGACTACGTCGTCTGTGACGACCTCGAGCCGACGACCGACGCCGTCTCGCTGGCGGCGACTCTCGCCGGCCGCGAGGCCGCCGCCCGCTACCGGGCCCGAGCGGGCGGGGACCCGACGTTTCTCACCGGCGCGCTCGAGGCGAGTTACGACCACGTCTGGGCGGCGACCGTCGACGGCGAGTCGGTCCGACTGCCGGTTCGGGGGGTCGCCCCGCTCCGCCGGTCCGGTGCCGCGGAACTCGCGGGTCTCACCTGCGATCGATCGGGGTCGGTCGCGGTCTCGTCGGTCCCGGCGGACCGGTTCGGGCTGCGGGCGCTCGCCGGCGTCGGCCCGACGACGGCGGAGCGACTTCGGGAAAACGGGTACGACACGCGCGCGGCCGTCGCCGAGGCGACGGAGACGGCGCTGTGTGCGATCGACGGCATCGGCACGTCGACGGCTCGCGAGATCGTCGACGGCGCGCGGGCGCTCGCCGAGTCCCGCGTCGTCCGACGAACCGCCGACCCGGTCCCGCCGGCGGCCGACGCGGCGACGCCGCTGTTCGTCGACATCGAAACCGACGGGCTCCAGCCGACGATCATCTGGGTAATCGGTGTCTACGATCCCGAACGCGACGCCTACCTCGACTTCGTCGACACCGAGCCGACCCGCGACGACCCGGGCGCGGCGACCCGCGAGTTCGTCTCGTGGCTGGCCGCCGAGTACGACGCCCCGTCGCTGGTCGCGTGGAACGGCCACTCGTTCGACTACGAGCACCTCGAGCGGTTCATCGCCCGTGACGCGCCCGCGTATCACGAGTATTGGCGCGAACACGTGTCCACCTACGATCCCTACGACTGGGCGGTGCGACGGGACAATGCCGTCCTGCCGGGCCGGACCGACCGACTCGAGGATGTCGCGCACGCGCTCGGCTGCGACCGCTCGGGTGCCGCGGCGGCCCTCGACGGGAAGACCCTCGCCGAGCGGATTCGGCGATTGCTCGAGGGCTCGAGCGGTCCCGATTCCGGCGCGAACGGCGGCTCGGATGCCGCGACCGATTTCGGTATCGACTGGGACGCGGCGCGTCGGTACTGCGAGGCAGACGTTCGCGAACTGGCCGCGGTCTACGATGCGATCGCCGCGGCTCCGCCCGCGACCGAGCGCGGCGCAAACGGAGATCGAGCGACGGACGATTCGACGACCCAGACCGGACTCGCAGACTTTTGAGTATGCCAACTGACGACACCGAGACCCTGACGACGGACGGAGACAGCATCCCGACGGACGGCCTCGCGCTGACCGCCGCGGAACTGGTCGAGACGTATCCCTCGAGTCGCTACAGCGGCCAGGACCGCGAGCGGTTCACGCTGCCGGCCGAGTCCGCCAGCCACGTCCCGGCCCGCGAGGTGTTACCGCCCGAACTCGCGGCGACACTCGCGGTCGACCCGTGGAGCCATCAGGCCGCGGCGCTCGAGTCGCTGTCCGCGGGCGAGAACGTCTGCGTCGCGACCTCGACGTCCTCCGGGAAGACCTACGTCTACGGACTGGACATCGCGCGACGGTTTCGAGAAAACTCCGACGTGCGCGCGTTGCTCGTTTACCCGACGAAGGCGCTCAGCCGCGATCAGGAGCGGGAACTCAACGACCTCTTCGACGCGCTCGGACTCGAGGTCACCGTCGGCGTCTACGACGGCGACACGAAACGACAGGAGAAAGCGCGCATCCGCGAGGACGCAAACGTCGTCATCACGAACTTCGCGGGGGTGAACCAGTACCTCGAGGGCCACCACCGCTGGGCCGACTTCCACGCGAACTGCGAGTTGCTCGTGATCGACGAGGCCCACGCGTGGACGGGGATCAGCGGGATGCACGCGGCGTGGATCCTCCGGCGGACCCGCCGACTGATCGACTGGTACGGCGGCGACCCGCAGTACGTGCTGACGACGGCGACGATCGGCAACCCGGCCGGACACGCGGAGGCGCTGACCGGCGAGCCGGCGACGGTGATCGACGAGGACGGCTCGCCGAGCGGCCGCCGCCATCTCGTGTTCTGGGACCCGCCAGCGGACGGCGACGGAGGCGGTGCCGATACCGGCGACGGTGACGGAGGCGGCGACAGCGCGTGGACGCCGAGCAAGCGCCCCGCGACCGTCGAGGCACCCGAGGTCTGGGCGCACTGCTGCGATCGCGGCGTCCCCTCGCTGCTGTTCTGTGACTCCCGCAAACAGACCGAACTCGCCGTCGGGCGCGCACGGGAGTACCTCGAGACCCCGAGTCTCCCCTCCCGCGGCGGGACCGAACTCGCCGCCTACAACGCGGGCCACGGCAAGCAATCGCGCAGAGGGACCGAGAACCGGCTCAAGAGCGGCGACCTCGACGGCGTCGCGACGACCAGCGCGCTCGAGGTGGGCATCGACGTCGGCGGCATCGACGGCACCGTTCTGCTGGGTTATCCCGGCTCGCGCCAGTCGTTCTGGCAGCGGATCGGCCGCTCGGGACGCGGCGAGCGCGAGGCGCTCTCGGTGTTCGTCCCCAGTCACGCGACGCTCGACCAGTACATCCTCCGCCACCCCGAGTACCTCCTCGAGGAGGAACCCGAGAGCGCGGTCGTCGATCTCGAGAACAATCCGGTCTACCTCCAGCACCTGCAGTGTGCTGCCCAAGAGCTACCGCTGCGCCGCGAGGACGCCGACCGGTTCGGCGGGCTCGACCGCCTCGAGCGAGCCGTCGAGTACGGCCGACGAATCGGCGACTTCGAGGGCTCGCTCGCGGGTGGCGTCACCTACGCCCACCGCGACCGACCGCAGGACGAGATCAGCCTCTACGCCTCCGGCGGGGACGACTTCGAGGTCCGACTGGCCGGCGAGGACTCGTTCGACCACCAGCCGATCGGCCGCGCACGCGCGTATCGGGACTACCACGAGGGCGCGACGGTGCTGTATCGGGGCGACCAGTACGAGGTGGTCGAACTCCGGGAGGATCGGCCCCAGCCCTACGTCGAACTCGAGGCCGTCGATGTCGACTACTACACCCAGTCCCAGCGCCAGACGACGATCTACGACACCGAGGTCCGCGAGTCCCGCGACGTCGGCCCGTTCCGGCTCAACTGGGGCTACGGCACCGTCACGGTCCACCACGGCACCTTCATGAAACGGGAGATCGGCTCGGGCGACGTTCGCGCCGTCGGACTCGAGACGGGCGTCCCGCCCCTGGAGATGCGCACGCAACTGTGCTGGGCCGAGGTGCCCGACGACGTGGAACGGGCGGTGACGGCCGCTCACAGCGACTACCACAACGACGAGTGTGAGAAACTCCCGCCGCGGCTCCACGGCTACCTCGGCGGCATCCACGCCATCGAGCACGCGATGATCGCCGTCGCCCCGCTCGAGTTGACCGTGGACGCGGCCGACCTCGGCGGACTCGCGACCAACCGGCTGCCCGACACCCCCGGAACGAGCGGCTGGTTCATCTACGACGGTATCGAGGGCGGACTGGGCTTTTCCCGGCGCATCTACGAGGAGTACGAGGCCGTCGCCCGGCGGGCCCGCGATCTGATGGTCGACTGTGAGTGCGGGCGCGACGAGGGGTGTCCCGCCTGTCTGATGGACGACCGCTGTGGCAACGACAACCGACCGCTGTACTCGCCCGCGGCGACGGACGTGATCGACGCGCTGCTGGGCGATTTCGACGTCGATGATCGGCGTGCCGATCTCGAGACGAACGACGGAACAGACAGCGAGCGCCGGCCGCCCGCGTCGATCTCGTAATGCGAACCCTAACTCTCGGTCGCGCCTTTCCGGGCTCAGCTGTCGGGCTCGAGTTCGCGCGGATCGAGCACGCCCGCGAGATAGCGGTCGCCCGCGTCGGAGACCTCGTACAAGCCGGGCATGTGGCGCTTCAGGAGACCGTACTTGGCCAGTTCACGACACCGATAGGCCGCGTACTTCGCCGGACAGATCCCTTCCTCGTCCATCTGGGTCGGCTCGAAGGCGTCTTCGTCCTGCATGAACTCGAGGATTCGGCCGTCGACGGCCTCCATCCATCTGGCGTCGATTTCCGAGCCGGCGTCGGCATAGATCGGGACGCCGGCTTTCGTCTCGACGGTGATTCCGCCCTCGAGATGGTCGTCCGCGTCGACCCGTATCTCGGGATGTGCCTCGACACCGGTGTCGCTCTCCGCGTCGGCGTCGGGAGTGCGTTCGTCCATACGGGGTCGTTCGGTCCGCGCCCGTGAGTATGTTTATACTGCCGGCCGCCGGGCTCGAGCGACGAGCGTACTGTCCCGTGAGAACGGTCGGTTACGACTGCCGCTGGTCGGGCGCGTCGTAATCGACGTGGACGTTCGGGGTGGTCGCCGGTTCCTGTCCCGTAATTCCGCGGTCGACGAACGTCACGTCGGTCAGATCGCCGGTGAACTGGAACGTTACCGTTCCGGACTCGATCGTCCCCTCGACCGTGGTCCCCGACACGACGGTCGCGTCGGCGTCCCGCGGGTCGTCGGTCAGATCGATCTCGCCGTCGACGGTAATCTCGAAACTCGAGGGCGTTCCCTGTCCGATGATCGTCAGCGTGTTCGGGAGGGAGTCCTCGGTCTCGCCGGCGTCCATGGCCGCCGTTCTCGTTGCCGCGATCGTCGCCGTCGCGGTCGGTTCGACGGTGCTCGGCGACGGCGTCTGGTCGTCTGCATCGGCCGCGAATCCGCTCCTGTCGTGGTCGACTGTCGCGTTCTTCCGCGTCATATACTGGACACAGTCGAGTATGCCAGCATAAGCCTTCTCACTGAACTAACGGTCGGAGGCGACGAAATATAAGCTCTCGAGTCGAAGATCGGCGGAATTTTCGAAACGGCGTCGACTCGAGAGAATCGGCGGAAATCCCGTGGCCGAGACCCGTTCACGGCATCGGCTTGACGGAGAACAGCTGATCGGGTCGATCGGCGTCCGGCCGTCGGTGGGCGACGATTGCAAGGTCAAGACTTGTCCCAGCGATCGCCGTAGCCGACCGGTATGGATTCGAAACGGCCCGACGTTCGACTCGACGACGCGCCCGACGAAGACGGAATCGTCACCAAGCGAGATCGCACTGAACAGTCCTCCCGCTCGCTCATCGGCAAACTTCGCGAGTATCTCGGCCGGTAATGTGTCGGTGAGCGGCCAGTCAGCCGTCGTCCTCGAGGAGACCGAGATCGGTGGCGGCGAGATCCGCGATACGATCGGCGATGTCGGGATCGACTTCGGCGATGTCGTCGCCGTCGTGGAGCTGGTCGTTGTGTCGTTCGATGGCGTCTGCGAGGTCGGAGAGCGGAACGCGGGAGGTCGTCTCGCAGGCCGGACAGACGACGGGAACGCGCGGCGCGTCCTCGTCAGCGTCGGTCGTGTTCGTCATTTGTCGGGTATCTCGCGTCGACCGTCAAAACCTAATTGGTTCGAACGGCGCTCCGAGTCAGCGTCCACGAGAGTCCGGACATCGAGACGTTCCGCTTCGAACGACTGACGTTGCTGTGGTTTGATAGCACACATCGGTCGATTCACCGGCGTCTGTCGTCCGTTTTCGTCGCGTTTTGAACCGATTGGCCAGCAGTATTATTGTGTTCCGCTCGAATCATCTGATAGACGGGGGTACGACAGTCTGTCGGTGGGATACCCCACCTGATCTTTGCCCCGTCACGACGTGCGAGGAGCTCCATGGTTCCCGGCTACAACTCGTAGCCGTTCCCTGTCTTTCGTCTCGGTTCACCGATGTGAGTTAGCTGTCCATGACGCCGCTCGAGCGGCTGTGCCGTGAATATCCCGGGTCGAAGAGCGTCGGGTGAGCGTCGGCTCGAGGGCCGGGATTAGCCGCGGTATCGAGCGAGGACGGCAACCGAGAGTGCGACGAGGGCTGCAAGGACGCCGAACCCGGGCATTTCGTCGTTCTCGCCGGACTCACTCTCGTCGGGTTGTTGGTCGTTCTCGTTCGTCGAGTCGCTCGTCTCGTTCGTTTCGGACTCCGAGCCGCTCGAGCCGTCGGGGTCGAACCGTTCGTCGGCCGGTGCGTCGAGTTGCAGGATGACGTCGACCTGTCCGTGCGTGGCCCCGGGTTCGTAGGTCCAGCCGCCGCCGGCTTCCTCGTAGGACTCCGCAGCGGTTAGCGGGTCGATGTCGGTATCCCAGCCGTCGCCTTCGGGGATCTGTTGAATGTATCCGGCGACGTCGATTCGATCGGCGTTCTCGCCGCTGATCTGCGCTTCGCCGTACTCGATCGTCGCGTCCTCGGGATTGCCGTGCAACTCGATACAGTGGGAATCCAAGTAGCCGTCGCCCTGTGCGATGTCCGGGCTCGTTCCGAACTGGTCGGCGTCGAGCGGACGGTCGTAGTGCTCGGTCATGGGGAACTGGACGGTCATCGGATCGGCCTTGGAGTGCCAGCTCGTGACATCGTTCGTGGGAATCGTCACGGACGTGTTGGGGACCGACTCACCGACGACGGGGTCGCCGTTTTCGTTAACCAGTGTAACACAGATTTTCCCGGAGCCGTCGCCGAGATACGGGTTCCGATACTCGTCGCGCGGGTTCTCGTAGCTGATCCAACTACCGTCGTCGGCCGCCGCCTCGAAGTAGGGATCGCCCGGCTCCGGCGCGGCCTCGACGTACGCCTCCTCCGAGACGGACTCGTTCGAATCGGGACCGACGGCCGCAGACGCGCCCATAGCACCCGTCGCGACGAGACTCGCGATGACGGCCAGTCCGAACCCGAGCGCGAGAAGCGTCTGCCGGCTGCCCGGAACCAGGTCTCGAAGCGTTCCTAATCCGATCATGGTTACGCTCCGTACCCGGCCGTGGCTGCCGTAGAATCGTTCGTCTGACTGTTCCGCGACGACGACTGTCGTCTGACAGTACTAGTCATCGAATTGAGGTACCGGATTCCCCGCCCTATATATGAGCAGCGTACTCGAGGAGTAGACAACTGCTACGCCGAGTAGACAGTCGTTTCGATGACCGGCAGGGTCCGAAACCGAGTCATAACAGCGGCTCTTCGAGGTGCCCACTGGGGTAACTCCGGGTTCATCGACGGCAACACTTCGCGTACCGTCGTTTCGATCGGTCAGTAATTCCGTATATTGGACAATGTCCGGCCAAAGACAGCTAACAGGAACGTGATCCCAATGGATTGTATTTAGTTAAACTTAACACCCGGTATTGGACAGGGAGTGGTATGGTAGAAGATAGCAACAACTTCGAGCGGATACTGACGAAGAAAGACCTCTTCGTGCTCGCGTTCGGCGCGATGATCGGGTGGGGATGGATTATCCAGACCGGCTTCTGGATCGACGAAGCGGGGGTCGCCGGATCGGTGCTCGGCTTCGTCGCGGGCGCGATCATGGTCTGTATCGTCGGCCTGATCTACGGCGAGCTCGCCTCCGCGCTGCCGTTCGTCGGCGGCGAGCACGTGTACAGCTTCCGGGCGCTCGGGCCGCTCTGGTCGTTCGTCTGTACGTGGTCGCTCGTCCTCGGCTACGTCGGCGTCGTCGTCTTCGAGGTCGTGGCGCTACCGTCCGCGATGGCGTACATCGTACCCGGCTTCAACGTCCTCGAACTCTGGACGGTGGCCGGCGAGCCGGTCTACGCCTCGTGGATTCTCGTCGGCGGGATCGGCGCGGTCGTGATGACGGCGCTCAACTACCGCGGCGTGAAACCCGCAGCACAGTTCCAAACGATACTGGCACTCGTCATCGGTCTGGCCGGGATCATGCTCGTCATCGGCGCGCTCTTCAACGGCCAGTCGCAGCCGAACCCGCCGCTGTCGGACGTCGGAACGGCGGGCGTGGCGACGGTCGCGATCATGACGCCGTTCATGTTCGTCGGCTTCGACGTTATCCCCCAATCCGCGGAGGAAGCAGATGTCGCGCCCCGGCTCATCGGACTACTCATCCCGGCGTCGGTCACGCTCGCCGCGCTGTTTTACATCGCGGTCATCTGGGCGTCCGGACAGGCGATGCCCGGCTCCACGCTCGTCGACAGTCCGCTGCCGGCCGCCGCGGCCATGGAAGCGATCTTCAGCAGTCAGCTGATCGGCCGTATCATGGCACTCGCCGGTATCGCGGGCATCCTGACGAGTTGGAACTCCTTCCTGCTCGGAGCCAGCCGTGCCGTCTTCGCGCTCGCCGACTCCGGCATGATCCCGCGGCGGATCAACACGCTCCACCCCGAGTACAATACGCCCTCGACGGCCATCGCCCTCATCGGCGGTCTCTCGATCTTCGCCCCACTGTTCGGCGAACAGATGCTGGTCTGGATCGTCAACGCGAGCGGCCTCGGTCTCGTCGTCGCGTGGTTCATCGTGGCCGTCTCCTTCCTGGTGTTGCGCCGTCGCGAGCCCGAACTGAACCGGCCGCTGAAGCTCCCGTTCGGGTACGCGTTCGGAGTGGCCGGGCTGGTCCTGACGCTCGGATTCATCGGCCTCTACCTGCCCGGCGGCCCGTCGGCGCTCGTGTGGCCCTACGAGTGGGCGATCGTCCTCCTCTGGGCGCTGCTCGGCGTGGTCCTGTACGGCGCCTCCTCGACCGATTCCGACCTCGAGCTGGCGGATCTCGAACTCGACGAACTCGAGTAGTCACTCGCGGGTTGACAGCGGGAACGAGAATCGCCGCTCGACTTCGGGTCGTCTTTCCCGGCGAAAACGGCGGTATCCTCACTCGTCGTCGGCGACGGTTTCGACTAACGTGTCCAGTTCGAAGTCGTTCAGCGGGTAGGACTCGTCTTTGACCGTTTCGACGACGAACTGCGAACTCGTTCGGACGACCTCGTCGATCGCCTCGTAGTCGCTGATGAGCCGGTGGACCATCTCGCGGCCCGAGAGGTGGGCGATGACGACGAAATCGGTGTCGCCCATCGTGAAGTACACCTGATTGACCCCCTCGATGGCGGCGAGTTTCTCGCCGACCTCCTCGTGGTACTGCTCTTCGTACTCCGCGATGACCTCCGTGATCACCGTGATCTCGAGTCCGAACTCCTCGAGGTCGATGTCGAACAGATCGTCTGTCACGACGCCGCTCTCTTTGAGTTTCGTGAGTCGATAGTGAACGGTCGACTTCGGGATGTCGGTGTACTCCGAAATCTCGTCCGGACTCCCCGTTCCGAGTTCCGCGATAGCCTGAAGAATGCGAAC
Source organism: Natrinema versiforme (assembly GCF_005576615.1). Taxonomy (NCBI): domain Archaea; kingdom Methanobacteriati; phylum Methanobacteriota; class Halobacteria; order Halobacteriales; family Natrialbaceae; genus Natrinema; species Natrinema versiforme. The sequence continues at coordinate 1,170,734 of NZ_CP040330.1, read as the reverse complement.
GTTTCGCTCGTCCATACTCGCGAAACGGAGTACACGGATAAACAACATTCGAACGTGAGTCGCGAGATCGGGGAAACGTTGGATGCAGTTCGGGGGTTCGCCGCGACTCGAGCGGTCGCGCCGCTCGAGCGATCAGTGAATCCGGGGCCGGCGTTTTAGAGATGGGACAGAATTCCTAAAGACATATTTTATTAGGATGTAGTTCGACTCTTTAGGCAATGGCTGGACAACAAACTGATTCGTCCGCCGGCCGGGAGTCGAACGCGGCCGTCCTGTCGGCGTACGACGACCACGTGATGCCCATCTGGAAATCGCTCGACGTGCCGATCAAACGGGCCTCGGGCTGTACGCTCGAGGACTTCGAGGGCAACGAGTACCTCGATGTCTTCTCCGGGATTTCGGTGGTCAACGTCGGCCACGACAACGACGCCGTCGTCGACGCCGCGAAAGACCAACTCGACGAGTTCGTCCACGGCTGTTCGTACGTCCACCCCAACGAACCGGTCGCCGACCTCGCCGAACGGATCGCCGACGTGACGCCGGGCGACCTGCAGAAGAGCTTCTTCTGTAATTCCGGGACCGAGGCCGTGGAGGGCGCGGTCAAACTCGCGCGGAAGTACACCGGCTCGAAGGAAGTCATCGCCCTCGAGATGGGCTTTCACGGCCGTACCCTCGGCAGTCTGGCGCTGACGGGGAACAAGGCCTACAAGCAGGGCATGGCCCCGACGCTCAACGACGTTGCCCACACCGCGCCGCCGTACGGCTACCGCTGTCCGCGCTGTGACGGCGACCAGTGCGATGCCGACTGCGCCGAGGAACTCGAGCGGATCATCGGCTCGCACACGAGCGGGGACCTCGCGGCGGTCGTCGTCGAACCCGTCATGGGCGAGGCCGGAATCATCGTGCCGCCGGCGGGGTGGCTCGAGCGGGTCCAGGAGATCGCCCACGACCACGGCGCACTGCTCATCGCCGACGAGGTCCAGACCGGCTACGGTCGGACCGGGGAGCTGTTCGCGAGCAGCCACTTCGATGTCGAACCCGACATCCTCACGCAGGCGAAAGGCATCGCGAACGGGTTGCCGCTGGGTGCCTTCACCGCCTCCGCGGAGATCGCGGACGCCTTCGAGTCCGGCGACCACCTCTCGACGTTCGGCGGGAACCCCGTCGCTTGTGCCGCCGCGCTCGCGACGATCGACGAACTACAGGACGGGATCGTCGACAACGCCAGCGAGCAGGGCGCGTGGCTCGAGTCCGAACTCCAGACCCTCGAGGACGAGTACGACGTCGTCGGGCAGACCCGCGGCCTCGGGCTCATGCGCGGCGTCGAACTCGTCGATCCGAGCGAGACCGGGCCACAGAACGTCGCGCCGAAACCGGACAGCGACCTCGCGTCCGCGGTGAGCGAGTCCCTCCGCGAGGAGTCGAACGTCGTGATGGGCGTCGGCGGCTACTACAAGAACGTCATGCGCTTCCAGCCGCCGCTGACCATCTCCCGCGACCAGCTCCAGTACGCCGTCGACGAACTGGAGGCGGCCCTCGAGACGGTCGCCTGAGTCCGCAGCCGCGCCGAACGGGACCGGCCCGAGTGCGGATCGACCGCGGTTCCTCCCGCACTCACGGCAGGTCCTCGCTCTCGGCGGAACAGGTCGATAGTCGGGACAATCAGCTTCTGTTGGACGCTGTCCAATACACGATTGTAAGTTAGCTTTATCTGGAAATAGAAGTCATATCACGACACTGTGTTCGAAAGAGTGCTGATCGCGAACCGAGAAGAGATCGCCGTTCGAATCATTCAGGCGTGTACGGACCTGGATATCGACGCGATAGCCGTCTACAGCGACGCCGACGAGGACGCCAAACACGTCCGCATGGCCGACGAGGCCTACCACATCGGCGGCTCGAAGGCGAAAGATAGCTATCTCAATCAGGACGCGCTGCTCGAGGCGGCGCGGGCGGCCGACGCCGACGCGATTCACCCGGGGTACGGGTTCCTCGCCGAGAACGAATCGTTCGCCGCGAACGTCGAGGAAAGCGAGTTCGCGTGGATCGGCCCGCCGAGCGACGTGATGGCCGATTTCGGCGAGAAGACGAAAGCCCGAAAGATCATGGAATCGGCGGACGTCCCCATCGTGCCCGGAACGACCGATCCGGTCACGTCCGCCGACGAAGTCGAGGCGTTCGCCGAGGAACACGGCTATCCCGTCGCGATCAAAGCCGACGGCGGCGGCGGCGGCCGCGGGCTTAAGATCGTCCACGAACCGTCCCAGATCGACTCGAAGCTCCAGGAAGCGATTCGCGAGGGCGACGCGTACTTCGACAACCCGAACGTCTACCTCGAGAAGTTCCTCGAGAGCCCGCGTCACATCGAAGTCCAGATCATCGGCGACGAACACGGAAACGTGCGCCACCTCGGCGAACGCGACTGCAGCATTCAGCGACGCCAGCAGAAACTCCTCGAGGAGTCGCCCTCACCGGTGCTAGACGACGACACGCGCGCCGAACTCTGGGAGGCCGCCTGCCGCGGGGCAGCGGCGGCCGACTACGTCAACGCCGGCACCGTCGAGTTCCTCTACGAGGGCGGCGAGTTCTACTTCATCGAAGTCAACGCGCGGATTCAGGTCGAACACGCGGTGACCGAGGAACTCACCGGGATCGATCTGGTCACGTGGCAGCTCCGGGTCGCCGCCGGCGAGGAACTCTCGTTCTCCCAAGACGAGGTCGACCCGCGCGGGGCCGCCATGGAGTTCCGCATCAACGCGGAGGACCCCGACAACGATTTCACGCCGTTGCCGGGGACGCTGTCGACGTACGAACCGCCGCGGGGCATCGGCGTTCGCGTCGACGACGGCGTCGACGAGGGCGACTCGATCGCCCCGTTTTACGACTCGATGTTCGCGAAACTGATCGTCACCGGACAGGACAGAGACGAGGTGCTCGCCCGCAGTAAACGCACGCTCGACGAGACGACGATCGAGGGCGTCCCGACGACGATCCCGTTCCACCGGCGGCTCCTCGAGGACGACGGGTTCATTTCGAACGAACACACGACGAAGTACGTGGAACGAGAACTGCTCGACGAGTGAGGATCAACGGGCGGCAGGGGAGTTCGTTTCGAGATCGGTGTTTCAACACCTCGATCAGGCGATTTGCGACAGCGGTGCGAGTTCGATGTCGTGTTCCTCGACCCGGTCGTGGATCGCCTCGAGGATCGCGACGGCATTGGGGTTGTCCCCGTGGATACAGATGCTCTCGGCGGGGATCGAGATCTCCTCGCCGTTTGCCGCCTCCACGACGCCGTCGGTGGCGATCGAGACGAACCGTTCGGCGACGAGTTCGGGATCGCGGTCGGCGAGTTCCTGTTCGACGATCAGGGAGCGGTCGGCCCGGTAATCCAGATCGACGTAGCCTTCGAACACCGCCCGAAGCCCGTCGATGTCCCGTGCGACCTCGTAGATGTTCATATCGGTCGCGAGGTAGATGAGATCGTCGTCGACCTCGAGCATGCCGTTCATGACCGCGCGGGCGTGCTCCGGGCTTTCCGAGAGCATCGAATACATCGCCCCGTGGGGCTTGACGTGCTGGACGGTCGCGCCGTGGCGGCGAGCGAACGCCGTGAGCGCGCCGAGTTGGTAGACGACGTAGTCGCGCACTTCTTCCGGCGTGGCGTCGATCTTGCGCCGCCCGAAGCCGGTCCGATCCGGCAGACCGGGATGGACACCGATGCCGACGTCGTGTTCGGCCGCCAACTCGACCGTTTCCCGCATTACGTGCGGATCGCCGGCGTGATACCCGCCGGCGACGTTCGCGGACGTGATGTAGGGCATGACCGCCTCGTCGTGGCCCATCGTCCAGTTGCCGAAGCTCTCGCCCATATCGCAGTTGATGTCGATCGCCGCCATGGGTGAGAGTCTAGCACAATCCAGCATATAGCTTACGTCGGTTCGTCCAACAGTCCCCGGAAACGTCAAATGTCGTCTCACGAAGGACGCAGAGACTAGCTCCTATCCGGTTGCATACCAGGAAACCTGTCTCGATTACAGTCGAATCGCGATCGGCCGACAGCGGACGGAACTCGCCGATCCGGCGGGTCGCTTCGACGCCGTTATTCGAGTTCGACGATCGCCTGATCGGCTTCGACTTCGGCCTCGTTCTCGACGAGGAACTCGCTGATCGTCCCCGAACTGTCGGCCTCGATGTCGTGGAAGTTCTTCATCACTTCGACGAGGCCGATCGTGTCGCCCGCTTCGACGGTGTCTCCCGGTTCGGCGAACGGCGGGTCGTCAGGATCGGGTTGTCGGTAGAAGATGCCCGGCATCGGTGACTTGATCGTGGTTTTCTCTGTCATATGTTGTGGATGTATCGGATTTAATCCCGAATCTATTCTTTGTTTTGGTTACTGTTCTGTCTGTTAGCGTATCGTTGACTCTAATTCTCACCCTCGATGTCCGCTCGGATCGCCTCGAGGCGCGCGTTCTGGTCTCTGCGCGCGTCGATCGCCTCGTCGACGTCGACTGACTCGAAAGAGACCGACTTGTGGGTCTGGCGCTGTGCGAGCAGCCCGCGGTCGGCGCTGATCACGGTCCCGACGGTCGCGTAGCCGCCGCCCGTGACCGCGTCCTGCATGAGGACGATCGGCTGCTGGGGCACCTGAATCGACCCGATGGGATAGCCGAGGTCCACGACGTTCGACGGATCGGTTCCCGCGCCGAAGGGTTGCTCGCGCTCCTCGAACTCGAGGTCCGGCCCCTCGAGCCGGTAGCCGACGCGGTCCGCTTCCGACGAGACTGTCCACTCGGACTCACAGAGCGTCTCCTTGGCCTCCTCGGTGAGCCGGTAGCTCGTCAGTCCGAGGACGATCCGAACGGTGTCCTCGTTCGCGTAGTCGGGCACGTCCTCGTCGTCGATCCGCGTGCCGACCAGTTCGCGCCGCTCGGCCGGTGCATCCCCGATCGGGAGCCGGTCGCCCTCCTCGAGACCGCGGCCTTCGTGACCGCCGATCCCGACGAGGGTGTACGTCGAGCGGCTGTCCATCACCTCGGGAACGTCGATGCCGCCGGCCACCGCGAGGTAGGCTCGCGCCCCCTCGGTCGCGAACGCCAACTCGAGTTCGTCGCCGGCGTCGACGGCGACGGTCTCCCACGTGTCGATCGGGTCGCCGTTGAGGCTGGGGGACATGTCGGCACCGGTGATCGCGATCACGGCGTCGTCTCGGAACGTCGCGGTGATGCCCTGATACGTCATTTCGACGGTCGCCGCGTCGGTGTCGTTCCCGACGAGATAGTTTGCGACCGTGTGGGCGTAGCGGTCCATCGCACCCGACGGCGGCATGCCGATGTGGTAGTGGCCGGTGCGACCGAGGTCTTGGACCGTACTCGCGATACCGCCCGCCTCGATTTCGATCATTCGACCACCTCCATGAGCCGCTCGTTGTACTCGGCCGGTGACTCGAAGAACTCCTCCGGTGAGAACCGGACTTCGCCGTAATTGTACTCGTAGGTGCCCGCTTTGACCTCCTCGCGGATCGCGTCGTACTCCTCGCGATCGATCCGTCTGTAGTTCAGGATGTCACCGGGGTTCGGGAACACCATCGAATCGCGGAAGTCGGGCAGCGTCTGCTCGGTGTCGAGCACTTCGATCGGAGTCCGCCCGTACAGCTGGTAGCCGCCGGCCCCCTGTACCGGATAGATGACCGAGAACGCGCCGCCGAAACCGACCGCGCGGCTCGGCGTGTCGGTCCGTGGCTCGACGTATTTGGGAACCTCCAACTGCTGGTTCCGCGGGACCATCTGGAAACACCACGGCAGCCCCGGCACGAACCCGACCATCGTGACCAGATGGGGCGCGCCGACGAAGGCGTCGATAAAGGATTCGACGCCGTCGAAGCCGTTGAGTTCCGCCGAGTACTCGAGGTCCGTCCCGTCGGGGTCTTGATGGCGTTCCCGGAACTCCATGAGCGTCTCGTGGGTCCACGGATCCTCGAACAGGACCGGCACGTCGATGATACGCGTCTCCCACTCGTAGTTCTCGAGGTCGATCTCGGACTCGATCTCTTTGAGCTCCGCGATCAGGTCGTCCGGGTGGATGATCTCCGGATCGATACGGAGCATGTAGGACGCGTTGGCCGGGCAGTTTTCGACGACGCCGTCGATGTCTCGCTCGGCGACCTGCTGGGTGATCGCCATCGCCTTGAAATTGGCAGTGAAGCTCATCTCCTCCGCGAGTTCGACGAACACGTGATCGTCCGCCCCGTACTCGTAGCGCGGTTCGGGAAGGTCGACGGGTGTGATCCGTTCGGTGGCCATGCCTTGTGATGACAATTCAGAGTTCAACTATGAATAGATATTGGTGCCTGATCAATATTACCACAGTATCCTGAACCAAATCCGACTAGGGTTCGAGATGGAGAACGAAGTGCGATATCACGACGGCGTCGCGCGTGTTCTCGAGAGCGCTACGCAGCGCCGTCGTCCCGTTCGGCAGAACCGTAGAGAAGGATCGAGATCGGATTCCAGCAGCTAGTGCGAACGCGATCGACTGCCCCGCGAGGAGGGTTACTCGTCCGAGTCGTCCTCGAGAGACAATTCGGAAAGAGAGCCGTCGACGGCGGAGAACGCCGTACTGCCACAGCGACAGCCGTCTCGGCGGCCGATCGGGCGAAGCTTGTCGTCGGACAACTCGAGTGCCGCGTAGAGTGCGCCACACTGCTCGCAGGCGGCGATCGTTCGTCGATTGGCATCGGATTCGTCCATCGTCGCAGTATCTCGTCGTCAAAGCGGGCACAAATAGCCGCTGTGAGGATGCGAGTGATAGCACGCTCGTTGCTACGGGCGTAACAACACCGGCTGGTGTCCAGGAGCGGAGGTCCGAGCGAGCGGATGGGCCGGACTGATCGGGCGAGCCACGCGAGCGCCGGCCGGCCGCTTTTCCGACGGCTGGTGATAGCTCCGGCTATGAGCGACGACGGACCGAGCCGCGACCGCGTCCAGGATCGTGCCGAACAACGCAAGGCGGAGCGGGCCGACCACACCGAGTCCATCCTCGAGGATGTCGAGCGCCACCTCGGCGAGATGGAGTATCCGATCACCAGCGAGGAGATCGCCTCGGAGTACGGCAACGAGCCGATCGACATGCCCAACGAGACGGAGTCGCTGGGGAGCGTTTTCGACCGGCTGGCGGGCGAGCAGTACGATTCGCCCGAAGAGGTCCGCGAGGCCGTCTACGGCGAGATCACCGGCGAGGCCGGCAGTCCCAACGAGGCCAACGCCGAACGCGACCTCGACGAACTGGACGACGAGACCCAGGGCTCGCTCAGCGAGAGCGGCGGCGGCACGTACTGAGCCGACGGCCGCCGCCCACTGCACGCCGACGGCGCTCGTATCCGTTCCGTTCGGCACGCCGTCGGGCGGATCGTGATAGCAGAACGGATTTACGTTCGCGTCACCTGTTCTCGCGTATGGATTACGAATCGAGTCTCGACCGAGCGATGGAGGATGTCCCCGATATCGGGGGCGACGAACAGCGGCTACAGATTCCCGACCCGGAGCCACAGAAAGACGGCGCGTTCACGCGAGTAACCAACCTCGACGAGATCGCCGACGTGCTCTCCCGGGACACCGAGCACCTCCACCGGTTCATCCAGCGCGAACTGGGGACCAGCGGCAAGCTCGAGAACGGCCGCGGCCGGTACAACGGGACCTTCTCGCAGACGGACCTCGACGCGGCGATCGACGCCTACGTCGACGAGTACGTCCTCTGTTCGGAGTGTGGCCTGCCGGACACCCGTCTCGTCCGCGAGGACCGCACCCCAATGTTGCGCTGTGATGCCTGCGGTGCGTTCCGCCCCGTCACCAAGCGCTCGACCAGCAGCCAGCAGCAACAACAGCAAGACGCCGTCGAAGAGGGCCAGACCTACACGGTCGAAATCACCGGCACCGGCCGCAAGGGCGACGGTGTCGCGGAGAAGGGCAGTTACACGATCTTCGTCCCCGGTGCGGACGAGGGCGACGTCGTCGACATCTACATCAAGAACATCTCGGGCAATCTCGCGTTCGCCCGCCTCGACTGAGACGGGTTGCTGTACCGATTTCCCGGCACAACCCCGATCGCTCTGGGGTTGCGCCGGCAATGACGTACAGGAGACCGTCTGAGATCCGCGGTTCGATTCGTTTTATTTTCGACGGCGACTCGAGCGTGCCGCGACGAACACGTCAGCACACCGAGTCGGGTACCGCGGCCGGGAGACAGACGATTTTCTCGCGACCGATCCGGTAGCGTTCGACGACGTCGCGCCCCTCGAGATCGGAGAGCAGCCGGCTGAGCGTCGCACGCGACCAGCCGTAGCGGTCGATGAAGCGCTGCTGTTTGATCCGGCCGCCGTGTTCGACGAGCACCGCGCGGACGTACTCTGCGGGCGTGAGGCCGTACTCGAGGATCTCGGCCCTGCTCGTGGGTCCGTCGTCCGGATCGACGGCCCCGTTCGCGATCGACGACCCGCCGTCCGATTCGTCGTCCGTCGGTCCACCGTCAGCCGCTCCCGCGTCCGAATCCTCGCCTGGCGCCTCGCCGGTTGCGGTTCGGCTCGTGTCCTCGAGCCGCCCCGCCCACGCCTCGCGTCGCTGCCTAGATCGGTTCGCAGTACTCTCGTCGCGTCGAATCGCACTCGCGGAGCCGACCGCGTCGGCGCAGGCTCGAATCGCCCGTCCGACGGCGGTCACGTGTCGGGAACCGATCGGCGCGTGTCGTCGAATCATCGTACTCGTGGCTGGCGACCGTGTCCGAAAAGGGGTATGCACAAAACCGTCCAAACAACCCCGCCACCGTGAGACCGCGAAATTAAAGTAGATTTGTGCTAGTCACACTGTCGTGGGAGTATCGTTCGATCTCTTCGGGACGCTGGTGACCGCCGACCGCCCGGACGACCCGGCTGCAGCCGTCGCGGCCGAACTCGCAAAGCGAGACGTCACGGTGCCGGACGACTGGGCCGCGGCCTACGCCGAGCCCCACGTCGACGCGCCCGACGGCGCGGAAGTGCCGCTTCCGGCTCACGTCTCCCGCGCCCTCGCGAGCCGCGGCGTCGACTACGACCGAAACGCGGCCAGACGGGCGGTCGTGGCGGCGTTCGATCCGGCCGTCGAGACCAGAGACGGCGCGCTCGAGGCGGTCGCCGCCGCTCGAGAGCAGGGACCAGTTGCAATCTGTTCGAACTGCAGCGTCCCGGAACTCGTCGGTCGCACCCTCGTCAGGTCGGCCTTCGAGCGCGACGATTTCGACGCGATTGTCACGAGCGTCGGCTGCGGCTGGCGCAAACCCGCGCCGGAAATCTTCGAACTGACCGCCGACGAACTCGGCGTTCCGCTCGCCGATCTCGTCCACGTCGGCGACGATCCGCACGCCGACGGGGGTATCGAGGCCGTCGGCGGCACGGCGCTGCTACTCGAGGACGCCTCGCTCGCGGACGTGCCGGCGCGACTGGCGACCGGCGAACGACAGCAGTCATGACCGCGCGGCTCCATTCCGAGAATAGCATGGAGGCGAGGACGACGTGCTGACGACGCTTTCGGTCATCGGCCTCGCGTTCAGTCTCGATCTGCTGCTCGGCGAGCCGCCGACCGCCGCCCATCCCGTCGCGTGGTTCGGCCGCCTCGTCGGGGCCGTGGATCGGACGTGGAGCGACGACGAGCGCCGCCAGCGACTGGTCGGCGGTGCGATCGCTGCCGTCGCTCCGCTCGTTCCGGCCGCCGTCGCCGGCGGGGTCGTCCTCGCGGCGGGGCTCGTCCACCCGATGGGCGGCGGCATCGCCGCCGCGCTCGTACTCTTCCTGACGACCAGCCTGCGCTCGTTGCTCGAGCTCACCGAAGACGTCGTCGGAGCGACCGCAGACGAAGCCGATCTCGAGCACGCTCGTGAGCGGGTCCGCGGGTTGGTCGGCCGGGACACGTCGACGCTCTCGGCCGGCGAGCTTCGCAGCGCGGCCGTCGAGAGCGCGGCCGAGAACCTCGCAGACGGGCTGATCGCGACACTGCTGCCGTTCGCGGTGCTCGCACCGATCTCGCTGCCGGCCGCCGCGGCGGTCGCCGCGTGGGTCAAGGGCGTCAACACGCTCGACTCGATGCTGGGCTACCCCTCGAAACCGATCGGCACCGCGAGCGCGCGGCTGGACGACCTCGTGATGTACCTGCCCGCCAGAATCGCCGCCGTCTCGATCGCGGTCGCCGCGGCCGACCCGCTCGCGCTCGCTCGCGCCCGGCAGTGGGCGCGGGTGCCGCCGTCGCCCAACTCCGGCTGGCCGATGGCGACGCTCGCCTGCGCGCTCTCGGTCCGCCTCGAGAAGGCGGGCGTCTACGTCCTCAATCCCGACGCCGACCTCCCGACGCTGGCGGAGGGAGAGCGGGCCGTCACCGCGGTCGGCCGAGCGGCCGTCGTCTCGATCGCTGGTTCGATCGGGCTGGCGATCGCCGTTGCCGGGGTGGTGTCCCCGTGACCGCGATCGGGCGCTGGATCGGGGCCGTCCGCGGCGCGCTTGGCTTCCTGACGCGCCTGCCGGTCGGGTTCCGCGACGGCGACTGGGAGGCCTTTCGGACGACGCCGGCGGCGTTTCCGATCGTCGGCCTCGTCGCGGGCGCGCTGGCGGCGGTGCCGCTGCTCGCAGCCGAGACGCTCGCAGCGCCGACCGTCGCGCTCGGATATCTGCTGTCGGTGTACGCCGTCACGGGAATTCACCACCTCGACGGGGTCGCGGATCTGGGCGACGCGCTGGTCGTCCACGGTGACGTAGCGCGCCGCCGCGAGGTGCTCAAGGACACGACCACCGGCGTCGGCGCGCTGCTGGCGGTCTCGCTCACCGTCGCTGGACTGGCGCTCGGGGGGCTCGGACTGGCCGGCCTCCCCGTCGGAACGGCGGTCGGCGTCGCGGTCGGAGCCGAAATCGGGACGAAATTCGGAATGGGGCTGATGGCCAGCTACGGACGGGCGGCGTACGACGGCATGGGGAAACAGTTCACCGACGGAGCAAGCAGCGGCTCGTTTTTCGTCCCGATGGTCGTCGTGCTTGCCGCGGCGACGCTCGTGTGGCCCCATCCCGGCGCAATCGCACTCTGCGGAGCGATCGCCGGTATCGGCCTCCCGTGGTACTGGGCGAACCGGTATCTCGGGGGTCTCAACGGGGACATCTTCGGTGCCGCGAACGAGATCGGCCGCGTCGCCGGCATCCATCTGGGGGTGATCGCGTGGACGCTGTTGTGATGTGTGGCGGCGAGGGGACCCGCCTCGAGAGCCCCCGCGAAAAGCCGCTGCACACGATCGCCGGGACGGCCATGGTCGATCGCGTGCTGGCGGCCCTGCGAGAGAGCGCGATCGAGACGGTTTACGCCGCCGTTTCGCCGAACGCGCCGGAGACGCGATCACATCTCGAGGCGACCGACGGCGTCGCGACGATCGAAACGGCCGGCGAGGGCTACGTGACCGATCTGCTGAGCGTCCTCGACGATCCCCGAATCTCGCCGCCGGTGCTGACCGTCGCCGCGGACCTGCCGCTGCTCGAGGGCCCCGTCGTCGACCGAATACTCGTAGCCCACGGCAATCAGAGCGCCTCGCGGACCGTCTGTGTCCCGGTGGCTCTCAAGCGGCGACTCGGGGTCAGTATCGACACGCGACTCGAGACCGCCGACCACCTCGCGCCGACCGGGGTCAACGTTGTCGGCACGACAGACGACCCAACGACTATGACCGACGTGTACTACGACTCGCGACTGGCGACGAACGTGAACCGACTGGAAGACGCCCGTCTCGCGGCCGGACTGCTGCGGGACCGAGACGAGGACGGGGAGGGCCGCTGAAATGCGGCTGCTCCTCCCCGCCGGAACGACCGAGACGGCCCTGATCGACGGCATCAGCGCCGCCGGGGCCGCTCCCGAACTGATGGAACACACGCCCTCCGCGGACGTCGAGATCCTCGAGTACGGGGAGCCGGTCATGTCGCCGGTGACGCCGGTGAGCCCGAACGGGTGTCCGACGCCCGCAGCCGTGACCCGCGCAGTGCGGGAGGTCGTCGACTTCGACGTGTCCGTGATCGATGCGGGGCTCACCCGGTCGACGGCCGCGCCGACGGTCGACCTCGGCGGGACCCCCGGCACCGATATCCGCGACGAAGCGGCCGTGCCGGACGCGAACGCCGCCTTCGACCGCGCCCACGACTACGGGGCGAGCCTCCCGGACGACCGGCTCATGATCGGCGAGACGGTCCCCGGCGGGACGACGACCGCCCTCGGCGTCCTCACCGCGCTCGGCGAATCCGCCGGCGTCTCCTCGTCGCTGCCGACGAACCCGCTTGAGCGCAAACGGCGGGTCGTCGACGAGGCGCTGGCCGCGAGCGGCCTCGAGCCGGGCGACTGCGAGGGCCGACCGCTCGAGGCGATCGAAGCCGTCGGCGATCCCGTCCAGCCGACGGTGGCCGGGATCGCGGCCGGCGCGCTCGAGTCCGGGACTGACGTGACACTCGCGGGCGGGACCCAGATGGTCGCCGTCGCCGCCGCCCTGCGCCACGCCGGGATCGACGCGCCGCTGTCGATCGCGACCACCTCGTTCGTGGCCGACGAGCAGGGCGAGCGGCTCCCCGAGGCCTGCGAGCGGTTCGACTGCGACCTCACCGTCACCGACCCCGGCTTCGACGAGCGCGAGCACGTCGCGATGGCCCGCTACTGCGCCGGCGAGGCAAAGGAGGGCGTCGGCATGGGCGGCGCGCTCTCGCTCGTCCCCGACGGCGAGATGGACGCAGTCAGGGACCGGCTCGAGGCGGTCTGTGCTCGTCTCGGAATCGACGGCGGTGAGGACGATGCCGACGACGAACCGAACGCCGAGCGTAGCGCTGGCGACGGCGCGCCGGAGGGCCACCGTGGACCCTGACTCGATCCACACCGGAACGCGGGTTCCCCACGGTGGCGAGTCCGACCGCGACCTGCTGGACTTCTCCGCCAACACCAACCCCCGAACCCCCGACGGCGTCGGGGACGCGTATACGGCCGCACTCGAGGAGTCCCGGCGTTACCCCGACGACGACTACCCCGACTACCGGGCCGCAGCGGCCGAGTTCGTCGGCTGCGATCCGGCGCGGGTGATCCCCACGCCCGGCGGACTCGCCGCGATTCGCCTCGCGATGGAAGCCGCGCTCGAGCCGGGCGACGAGGCGCTCGTTCCGTACCCGAGCTTCGGCGAGTACGCCCGCGAAGTCGAGCTCCAGGGAGCCGAGCCGCGGTTCGTACGCTACGACGATCTGTTCGAAATGGGTTCCGCCGTGCTCGAGGCGTGTGCCCTCGCTGTCGTCTGCACGCCGAACAATCCGACCGGCGACGCGGTCGAGCCGGACGCGCTCGAGGCGTTCGCGACCCGGTGTGCCGACGCCGACACGACGCTGCTCGTCGACGAGGCGTTTCTCGGCTTTACCGACCGCCCGTCCGCGGCCGAACTCGAGCGCGAGAACGTCGTCGTCGCGCGCTCGCTCACCAAACTGTTCGGCCTGCCCGGGCTCCGGGCCGGCTTCGCCGTCGCGGCCGGCGAGCGACGGGACGCGCTCGCGACGGCGCGGCGCGCGTGGTCGCTCGGGACGCCCGCGGCGCGGGTCGGTGCTCACTGTCTGCGACGGGAGGAGTTCGTTCGCGACACGCGCGCTCGCGTCGCGCTCGAGCGCAAGCGGATGCGCGATGCGCTCGCGGAACGATTCGACGTCCACGAATCGGACGCCCCGTATCTCCTCTGTGACGTCGGCGACCGCGACGTGGCGACGGTGATCGATGACGCGCGAGCGGCCGGCGTCGCGATCCGCGACGCGACGACCTTCCGGGCGCTCGACTCACACGTCCGGGTCGCGGTCAAGGACCGCGAGGCGAACGACCGGCTGCTCGCGGCGCTCGGCGTTCGCGACCGCGAGGACACCGACCGCGGGTCCGAGTGATGACCGACGCGGACACCGATCGGGACCCGGAGTTCGATGCGGTCCGACGGGACGGCGTGCTCCGAATTCGCCGGCCGAACGCGGAATGGCTCTCGACCGGCTGGAACGGCGGCCGCCGCGTGGCGGACCACGCGTACAACATCTCGGTTCCCGAGGGCTGGGACCGAACGGATCTCGAGGCCTACGTCGACGACCGACTCGAGCGAGCGGGGTTCGAGACGCCCGCTTCGGAGACGGACGGACCGGCGCTGCTGACCGGCGTCGATGTCGCCGACGCGCGCGGCGCTCGCCGCGGTCCCGTGACGGCCTACGCGACCGCCGGGATGTCGAACCCCGCCGCGCTCCCCGTGGAACCGGCTCCTGCAGAGTCGGACGGAGATGGGATCGAAGCCGGCGAGTCCGAACTCGAGCCGGGCCGAGGAACGGTCAACGTCGTCGTGGGGACGACGCGAGCGCTCGCGCCGGGAGCGCTGGCGAACCTGATCGCGGTCGCCGCGGAGGCGAAGGCGGCGACGCTCCTCGCCGAAACCGAGTTTCCGGGCACGACCACCGACGCGGTCGTCGTCGGCCACGATCCGGACGGATCGCAGGCGGCGTTCTCGGGGAGCGGCACCGAAGTCGGTGCGGCAACGCGAGCCTGTGTGCGAGACGCCGTCCGGGCGTCGCTTCGCGCCCACTACGCGGCCGCCGACGCCGAACTCCCGGCGTCGGTCGCCGACGCGACCTACGGGGTTTCGACAGCCGAGCGCGCCGACGTGTTTCGGCCGGCGCTCGAGGACGGCTCCGCCGAACCCGACAGTTAACCCGCCGCGACGCCAACCCTCGACCGATGGCCGAGGACGACGATTCGCCAGCCGAACCCGACGACCCGTCAGCGATTCGCTCGATCGCGCTGTCGCCGGCCGACGCCGTCGACGCCTTCGTCTACGGCCGAGAGAACCCCGGCGACGCCGTCCTCCGAGTAACGCCGCCGTTTCACGGCCGGATGCGAGCCCGGATCCACGTCTACCGCGTCGACGACACCGAACTGACCGGCGCGGTCCACCTCTCGCCGGCCGAGATCATCGCGGACGACATCGTCGAGGACTATCCCGACCTCGAGTCGGCGCTTGCCGACGCGGATGCGGACGACCCGGACGAGACCGACCGCGTCCGCGAACGCCACGTCGAGGCCGTCGAGGAGTGGCGAGCGCGGGCCCGCGAGGCGATCGTCGACTCGGTCGCGCTCGAGACCGACGGCGGGCCACATCGCGTCGAACTCAAACCGCTCGGATAACGGCGGGCGACTGACCCAACTCCTTGCAATCGGCCGCGTCGAGCCGATCGGCGGCGCTTCTCGGGGACTCCACTCCGTCCCGTACTTTCACTTTCACTCCGGACGGGTCGGTTTGACGTACTATCAGTCTAACTGAGAGGTATGCAACTGGCAGTCGAGGGGACCGACGAACGACGCGACCGCGATGAGGGGAGCAACCGACACGCGCCTCGATCGACCGGCGACCGTGACGACCGACCGCAGCGAGAGCGCCGACGGATCGATGTCTCCGACCTGCACGCGGCGGGGATCGACGAGTTCGTGCGCTCGAACGTCGACACCGACGCCGTCTCGCTCGAGCACCGCGGCGGCCGAACGTACCTGCTGCTCGAGGACTGAGCGGCCGTATCAGCATCGGCCATCTCGCTATCGTCTCAGTCTGCAACGAGGTGACCGCCGTTCCGAGGCCTCGTAGGGCGGAATCGATACTGGTCCCCGTAGCGTTTTGCGTCGGTCCGTGGGACCGACACGCATGACTGGTCCGCGAGCGGGTGACCGAGACCGATCGCCCGAGACCGCGACGCGGCGGCGAGTACTCGCGGTCGCGGGGACTGCGGGTCTCACCGGCGTGCTCGGATCGAACGCAGGCGCGATCGAGACTCGAGACGGCGACGCTCGAGTCGCACAGGCTGACGCCGGCGGGGACGCCCCCGTCGCGGAACGTCCGCTGTTCGACGCGCACACGCATCTGATCCCCCACGAGACGCTCGGCAGGGAGCCGCTGTCCGCCGACGGACTGCTCTCCTGGATGGACGAGCACGGGATCGATCGCGCCGTCGTCCACGCGCTCGATTCGCCGGAGAGCTACCCCGTACAGGCTCCGAGCTGGTGGGTTCTCGAGCAGGTCGCGGCCGCTTCCGACCGCTTGATCCCGTTCTGTTCGGTCGATCCACGGACCGTGGTCTACGGGGAGGAGACCGTCAGCAATCTGCTCGAGGGGTATATCGAACGCGGCGCTCGCGGCTTCGGCGAACTCAAGCCGGGCCTGCCGATCGACGACCGACGGCTCGAGACGATCTACGAACGCTGTGCCGAGTACGACCTCCCCGTCCTGTGCCATCTGGACAACAAGGCGCTGTTGGACGAGGTCGGCCTCCCGGGGTTCGAAGACGCGCTCGCGTCCTACCCCGGCGTCGATTTCATCGCACACGCGCACTTCTGGTGGGCCCACATCTCGGCGGACGTGACGGTCGCCGACCGGGGTCGCTACCCCGACGGTTCGGTCGAACCCGGCGGACGGGTCCCCGAACTGCTCGGGGCGTACGACAACGTCTACGGCGACCTCTCGGCCGGCTCGGGCTGGAACGCGCTCACTCGCGATCCGGCGTACGGACAGACGTTCCTCGAGACCCACTACGAGCGACTGGTCTGGGGGACGGACTACCTCGCTCCCGGGCAGATGGTTCCGCAGACGACGATGTTCGAGCGGTTCGATCTCGACATCGAGGCGTGGACGGCTATTCGAGCGCGGAACCTAGAGCGAATCCTCCGAGACGGTCAGCCCGGGTGAACGTCGTGCGACGTACGTTCGATTCGATCGCCACACACCGAGACGAGAATGATTAGAACCGCTGCAATCGGATCTCGTCGCCGGTGATCTCGTCGATGTAGTCCTCGTCGAGCTGGTAGGTTTCCGTGCCGCCGGCGACGTCTCGGTCCCGACGCAGCCGCGATTTGATCGAGTCCGTCATCTCCGGTCCGGGTTCGACGTACGCGACGCCCGCGTCGACGTCTCGGACGACGCCGACCGCTCTCCCGTTCGTGTTGACGATTCGCTTCCCTTCGTCGTCGACCGTCAAGTTGGCGCACATGGTTTCCCGTTGGCCGAGCAGCGGGGTATACGTTGGACCGACATGTGCGTGGGTGCGTCGGACCGGCGGTCGATTGGATGGAGCGAAACCGCTCGCCTCGAGCGAGCCGTTCGATCCGGATCGGGTCGCGATCGAATCGGTACCACTAATCCGCCGGAACCGAGACCGCCGACAATGAAACTCGCGCGGATCGCGACGGACGACGGACCGGTCACCGGACGGTACGAGGGCGGCGTCGTGCACACGGACGACGGCGTCTACGAGGTCGAATCGGACGCGGACTTGCTGCCGCCCTGCGAGCCCTCGGCGCTGTACTGCGTCGGGCGCAACTTCGCCGAGACTCTCGACCAGATGGAGTACGAACGACCCGACGAACCCGATTTCTTCATTAAACCGCCCGCGTCACTCGTCGGCCACGAGGACCCGGTTCCCTACCCCGGCTTCAGCGACGAAGTGACCTACGCCGGCGAACTCGCAGCCGTCATCGACGAACCCTGCCGAAACGTTTCGGAATCCGAGGTGCCGGAAATCGTCCGCGGCTACACGATCCTGAACGATATGGACGCGCTCGATCAGGGCGGCCGCACGGCCCGCAAGGCGTTCGACGCCTCCGGCCCGCTCGGTCCATGGATCGAAACCGCCGTCGACCCGACCGACATCGACATGTACACCGACGTAGCCGGCGAGCGCCGCCAAGAAGCGAACACCGAACTGATGCTGTTCGATCCCGCCGAGATCATTTCCTTTCTCTCCCGCCGATTCACCTTCCGCCCCGGCGACGTGATCTCCTTCGGCAGCCCCGCCAACCCCGGTCTCGTCGAGCCCGGTGACACCGTCGAAATCACCTACGAGGGCGTCGGCACGCTCCGCAACACGGTCGTCGACTCGAGTGAGCGGGAGAATTTGCCGCTCGAAGCCGACACGGTTCGCACGTAAAACTGACCGAACTGGGACGGAGAACAGCATCCCGACCGAGCCACCGCCGGGTGGGACTGAAAGGGGCTGCCGCTCTCGAGGAGGGTTCGCGACGCAAGCACTGGACTGAGGGAGCGAACGTGTGAGCGAGCGAGGGAAGGGCGCAGCGAGCGACACGACTCGAGAGCGGCAGGGGCTTTCGAAATGGTTGTCGAGACCGCCTCGTGAACAGCGCCAGTACTTGAGGAGACGGGTAGAAAGGCACTTCACGGTGACCACCTACCGACGACACGTGAGCGCTGACGCCACGCGACGCGTCGAAGTCTATCCCGACCGCGAGGTCGTCGTCGAGTTCGATCCCGAACTCACGTTCGAGTGTGTCGACGACTGCACGTGGTGTTGTCACCACGGCGTGCTCCTCTACGACCGGGACCTGCTCGAGTTGGCCCAGCGGGCGAACCTCGCCGACACGACGACGGAGTTCCGCGGCGAGAAGTTCGTCACCCGCGAGGGAAAAGACCGCAAGGACCACGTCGCCGAGGACGGCTCGGCCTGTGCGTTCCTCCGGGAGGACGGCCTCTGTTCGCTGCATCTCGAGGAGGACTGGAAACCGACCCGGTGTTCGGTCTTCCCGCTGGGGGTCTGGCTCGAGGACGGCGACCTCCACGTCGACATTCGAGAGTCGGCCCACGAGCACTGCGAGGGATTGAACGTCAGCGAGCGGAGCGTTATCGACAACCTCGAGGCCTTTCTGCCGGAATTGCTCTGGGACCTCGAGAACCCGGATTCGGACCGCGAGCTATAGGGTCGAGCTGGTGGTCCGCGAACCGGTCGACCGCCGGTCGACTCCGTCGAGGATGAGACACATAGTCGTACAGCGTCGTGGGGTGCGATACCACGTCTCCCCAACCATTTAAAGGTCTACCGCACGTAGTAAACCTGTGTCAGAAGACTCCGGGCGACGGAACCTCCGTATGCCCAACAGCGATGAAGTATTCGCCGTCGTAACCGAACACCTCGGTGGCAACCACGTTCGCCTCCGCTGTGAGGACGGCGAGGAGCGACTCGGCCGCATTCCGGGTCGCATGAAATACCGTACCTGGATCGAGCAAGACGACATCGTCGTCGCCGAACCCTGGGACTGGCAGGACGAGAAGGCCACCATCGAATGGCGCTACACTGGCCAGGACGCAGATCAACTGCGTCGCGAAGGCCACATCGATTGATCCCCGGTAGCGGTTTCGATTCCTACTAGATTTCTCCGCATCGCCCACTCGTCAGTAGCGGCCACACCGGCGCTCGTAGCCGTCCGTCAGTGAACGAATCGGTGGATCGAAAGACGATACCCGCCATTCGATAGTCGACACGATCCGTCCGATTCCCTACATAGGTGTGAAATACGTTTAACACCAGTCCCATGCTCAGAATCGAGCATGGAATCGCTGGCCGGTGAGTCGGTCGTCGTGATCGGGGGCGGCATCGGTGGGCTCTCGACGGCCTGTTACCTCGCGGACGCGGGTGCCGACGTGCGCGTCATCGAGAAGAACGAACAGGTCGGCGGCCGGGCGAGCCGCCTCGAGAAGGACGGCTTCCGGTTCGACATGGGTCCCTCGTGGTATCTGATGCCCGATGTCTTCGAGCGGTTTTTCGCCGATTTCGGCCGAATCCCGAGCGAGTACTACGATCTCGAGCATCTCGATCCCCATTATCGGATCTTCTTCAAAGACGGGGATCAGGTAGACATCACGCGGGACTTAGAGCGCACGAAAGCCGTCTTCGAGGAGTACGAGGACGGCGCGGGCGACGCCTTAGAGCGCTACCTCGAGAAGTCGAGGGAGAACTACGAGGTCGGCATGGAGCACTTCGTCTACGAGGACCGCGAGCGTCTACGGGACTATCTGGACCTCGACGTGGCCCGACAGGCTCGGGGCCTCTCGCTTTTAGGGTCGATGCAGGGCCACGTCGAGGGCTACTTCGACCATCCGAAACTCCAGCAGATCATGCAGTACACGCTGGTGTTTCTGGGCGGCTCGCCGACGAACACGCCGGCGCTGTACAATCTGATGAGCCACGTCGATTTCAACCTCGGCGTCTGGTACCCCGACGGCGGCATCGGCGCGGTCATCGACGGTATCGCCGACCTCGGCCGGGAACTCGGCGTCGAGTACGACACCGATCGCCCGGCGACGGAGATCAAGGGCCGCACGGGCGGGTTCGAAATCGAAACCGCAACGGGGCCCGTACAGGCCGATCTGGTCGTGAGCAACGCCGATTACGCCCACACCGAACAGGAACTGTTGACTCCCGAACGGCGCGGCTATGACGCCGGCTACTGGGACGAGCGGACCTACGCGCCCTCCGCGTTCCTGCTCTATCTGGGCGTCGAGGGAGACGTCGACGAACTCGCCCACCACACGCTCGTCCTGCCGACCGACTGGACCGGCCACTTCGACCAGATCTTCGAGGATCCCCAGTGGCCCGACGATCCCGCCTACTACCTCTGTGTCCCCTCCGAAACCGACGACGACGTCGCGCCCGACGGCCACAGCGCCCTGTTCGTCCTCGTCCCGATCGCGCCCGGCCTCGAGGACACGCCCGAAATCCGCGACGAGTACCGCGACCGAGTCCTCGCCGACATCGCCGCAAACACCGGCACCGACCTGCGGGACCGGATCGTCCTCGAGGAGCGGTTCTCGGTCGAGGACTTTGCCGATCGGTACAACAGCTACGGCGGCACGGCGCTGGGGCTGGCTCACACCCTCCGGCAGACCTCCCTCTTCCGGCCGCCGCATCGATCGAAAGAGGTCGACGGCCTCTACTTCGCGGGCGGCGACACCACGCCCGGAATCGGCGTCCCGATGTGTCTCATCAGCGGCGAACTGACCGCCGAGAAAGTGCTCGCCGACCACGGCGACGGGACCCGGCCGTGACGGGACCGCGACGGGGCGATCGGGTCGATGGTATCGATCGAACGGCCGACCGAGACGATCACACCGTACGCTCGAGTCCCCATCGATGACCCCGAACCCGACGGCCGAGAGCGAAGCGAGCATCGGCGACCAGCTATCGTACCTGCTGACGCTCTCGCGGCCGCGGTTCTGGCTGTACCTCGCGGGTCCCGTCCTCGTGGGGGTGGCCTACGCGGCGACCGCCGTCGGCGACCTGTTCGCGCCCGCCGCGGTCGCCCTGTTCGCCTACTTCCTCCTGCCGGCGAACGTCTTCCTCTATGGCATCAACGACATCTATGACCGGGAGATTGACGCGGCGAATCCGAAGAAGGAGGACCGGGAGACGCGGTATCGGGGACAACGATACGTTCCCGCGGCCGTCGGGCTCTGTGCGGCGCTTCCGTTGCTCTTTGCACCCCTCGTCGGAACGGCCGCGATACCGTGGCTCGTCGCCTTCCTCGTCCTCGGCGCGGCCTACAGCGCCCCGCCGGTCCGGTTCAAGACGACCCCGCTCCTCGATTCGGTCTCGAACGGGCTCTACGTCACGCCGGGTGCGGCCGCCTACGCCGCCGTCGCCGGCGCGCAGCCGCCGATCCTCGCCGTCGCGGGCGGCTGGCTGTGGGCCATGGGAATGCACACCTTCTCGGCGATCCCCGATATCGAACCCGACCGCGAGACCGGGATCCGGACGACCGCGACGGTGCTCGGCGAGCGCCGGATCTACCTCTACTGCGGCGCGTGCTGGCTCGCGAGCGCGGCCGCCTTCGGCGCGCTCAACGTCCGGTTGGGCGCGCTCATGCTCGTCTACCCCGCGCTCGTGGCCGCGATCGCCACCGCGAGCGTCGCCGTCGACCGCGCCTACTGGTGGTTCCCCGCCATCAACACCGCCGTCGGCGCGTTCCTGACGATGGGCGGCCTCTGGAGGGTGCTCTATGGCTAGAGAGCCGGATCGCCCGCCCTCGAGTTCGGGTCCGGACCGGGAGCCCGAGACCGACTCGAGCCCGGAGACGGGAACGGCCTCGAGACCGAACTGCAGCCGCGAGGAGTCCGCCGGCGAGGATCGTGACGGCGGCGGCGAGCGTGATGCAGACGGGACCCGAGCCGCGGTCCAGCGTCGACTCGAGGCGCTCGTCCGCGAGAATCGGGTCACCATCGCGGTCGTCTTCCCGATCGTCGGCGCGGTGACGCTGGTCGGGAGCGCCGAGGGAGTGCTCCCCGACCCGCTCGCGTACAACCCGCTGTTGATCCTGTTCGGGACGCTGGTGATGCGCTCGCCGCTGGTCGTCGCCCTGCTGCCGCGGGTCGACCGCCGAGCGGTCGCCTTTCTCGGCGTCCTGACGGCCTACACCTACGCCATCGAACTCGTGGGCGTCCAGACGGGCTGGCCCTACGGCGCGTTCGAGTACGGGATCCGGCTCGGGCCGATGATCGGTGGCGACGTGCCGCTCGCGCTGCCGCTGTTTTTCGTCCCGCTGGTGCTGAACGCCTACCTGCTCACGCTGCTGGCGCTCCGCGAGCGGGTCGGACGGGCCGCCCCTCGATTGCTCGCGGCTATCGCCGCCGTCGTCGCGGTCGATCTGGTCCTCGATCCCGCGGCCGTCGCGATCGGGTTCTGGACGTACGTCCCGCCGGGGAGCTACTACGGCGTTCCCGCCTCGAACTACTGGGGGTGGCTCCTCTCGGGGACCGTCGCCGTCGTCCTCGTCGATCTGGCATTCGACCGTGCGGCGTTGCTCGAGCGCGTTCGGGCCTGCGAGTTCGCGTTGGACGATCTGGTGAGTTTCGTCCTGCTCTGGGGCGCGATCAACGTCCTCTACGGCAACTGGATTCCCGCCGGCGTCGCCGGCCTGTTCTGTCTCGGGCTCCTCCGGACCGACCGGTACGACCTCGCGACGGTTCGGACGGCGCTACCGACGGGGTGGTCCCGGCGGTGACGGAGTCGGTCGCGTTCGGTAACGACGGGGAATGCGGAATATCTCGACGACCGACGGGAGGCGCATGCTTGCGGTCCGTTTTTGCACTCGAGGCGTGTGATCTCCGTATGGCTACCAGAGAACCGGTCGAGTGCCCGGTCTGCCGGGAGTCGCCGGCCGCCGATCAACAGCTCGAGGAGCACCTGTTCGCCGACCACTCCAAGCGCAAACTGGCGAAGTTCATCGTCGCCGAGACGAGCGCGCTGACCAGCAACGACGTCTCCGAGTAGCGCGCGGCGGCGATCCGCACGGTTTGGACCGTGAGACGGGGAGCAACGGCTAGTCAGACGAACAGACTCGAGATGACGTCGCCGAAGAGGAGCAACAACACCACGGCGGCGACGGTGAGCGCGAGCCACACGCCGAGGCCGACCGCCGTCGTTTTCGCCATCTGCCGTTCCTCGTCGAGTATCTCGGAGTTCGTGTCCGTGGACATACATCGGGATTCGGCCGCGGGGACAACGAACGATTAGCCACTATATCGTGGGGATTGATATGCGGCCGATCGTCACCGGGTCGGAACGCCGTCGCCGTGTTCCGGACCCAGCCGGTCGCGCTCGCCGGTCGGCACCGCCGAGACCCGCTGAAACACCGCCTCGGGATCACGGTTCCAGTGCCAGTACCAGCGCGTCTTCGCGAGACACCACAGTTTCCGGGCCGCCGATAACGACGGCTCCCGGGAGAGAACGTCGTACTCCTGTGCGCGGATGACGGCGTGGTGTTCCACGTAGAGGACCGCGGCCAACAAGACCGGGAGCTGGCAGTCCGCGGGCAGATACCGGATGCCGGCGACGCCCTCGCGATAGAGGTCCTCCGTGCGCTGGAGTTCGGCGGCCATCGCCGCCGCGAACGACTCGGAGTGCTCGAGGCGCTCGATCTGGGCTGGCTCGACGCCGTGGTCCCGGAGCGTCTCCTGCGGAACGTAGATCCGATCGCGCTCGCGGATGTCCTCGCGAACGTCCCGGAGAAAGTTCGTCATCTGGAACGCTTCGCCGAGTGTGACGGCGTGGGGCAGCGCGGCCGCCTCCGTCTCCGGCTCCATGATCGCGGTCATCATCACGCCGACCGAGGCGGCGGACCCCCGCATGTACGACTCGAGGTCGTCGTAGGTCTCGTATCGGCTCGTCTCGATGTCGGTCGCCATCGCGTCGATGAACGTCTCGACCTCCGCGTCGTCGATCCCGTATCGCTCCCGGAGCTCCTGAAACGCCTCGAGCACCGGATCGTCGGGCTCACGCTCGCCGAGCGCCTGTGATCGGAGGTCCTCGAGTTGGGCCCGCTGTGTCTCCGGCGGGACGTCAGCGGCGTCGTCGACGACTTCGTCCGCGATCCGGAAGAACGCGTAGAGGACGTGAGTCGCGTGTCGCACTCGCTCGGGGAGAAACCGCGTCGCGAGATAGAACGTCTTCCCGGTTCGTTTCTGTATCGCCTTGCCCGCGTCGATGTGTTCCTGTTTCATTCTCTGCCTCGTTGGCCCTGCTGATGGCGATCGGATGTATCTCATACGACAGATGCATATAAAATAACACCCCTCACTATGTTCAGTCGGCCGCTATCGGCGGTGATAAACGTGGTATCAGTCGCCTAAGCGGACGCGGGCATCGATTGCAGACATGTTGTGTTCTATAACTATAACGGCCACGAACATTTATGTAGTCGTTCGTGGACCATCCCCACGGAGATCAGGCGTGCCGGGATACTGATCCACTCCGGTGACGGACCGAGCGCCGGATCCGGACGGAGACGACACCGATCCATCCGACGGCGGGCGCTCGGAGACAGTGGGAAATCGACGAGGAGATCTCCGATCGAAATCGGATCGCACAGTCCACGTCCCTGTCACCCGTGGTTGTGTTCGCGACCGGTCGTCGCGCGACGATCGGTCGCGTAACCCGTTGGAGCCGGTGACGGTCGTCCGTACCCGAACAAATACCTATGTGGGTCTATGGCATAGTTCGACTCATGGTGAGCGATCAGATCACGCGCGGACGGTCGCGGTGTCGGAACTGCGGGTTCGAAGCACCGGGCGGGGACGACGAATGGCGGCGGATCGAGGTCCCGAAACTGGGCCGGATGACCCAGTGTCCGAACTGCGAGAGCACGGACGTCATTACCAGCCGGTGACGGCAGCGACGACGGCGACAGCGACGGCACGATAGCGATATCCGGTGGGCCGTGCAGACAGACTCTTGAGTGTCTCGACCCTATCGGTGCCCATGAGCAACGAGTCAGATCACGCCCCGACGAGCGACGAGGAGTGGCGCGAGCGACTGAGCGACGAGGAGTACCGCATCCTCCGCGAGGCGGGTACCGAAGCTCCGTTCAGCGGCGAGTACGTCGATCACAAGGACGACGGGTCCTACGCCTGTGCCGGCTGCGGAGCCGAACTGTTCGAGTCCGGAACGAAGTTCGAGTCCGGCTGCGGCTGGCCGAGTTTCTACGACGTCGACGACGATCGAGTCGAAACCCGAACCGACACCAGCCACGGCATGCGCCGGACCGAGGTGCTCTGTGCGAACTGCGGCGGCCACCTCGGTCACGTCTTCGAGGACGGTCCCGAACCGACCGGTAAACGCTACTGCATCAACTCCGTCGCCCTCGAGTTCGACGACGAGTAACGGCGACGGTCGCGACCCCGATCACGCGACGGGCAGCGTAAACGAGAACGTCGCCCCCTCGCCGGGTTCGGAGTCGACCCAGATGTCGCCGCCGTGGCGCTCGACGACCCGCTGGCAGAGCGCGAGGCCGATCCCCGTCCCCTCGTACTCCTCGCGACCGTGGAGTCGGTCGAAGACGGTAAACACCCGCTCGTGATCGTCGGGATCGATCCCGATTCCCTCATCGCGGACCGAGATCACCCACTCCCGACTCCGCCGCTTGGCACTGACGCGAACCTGCGGCGGCTCTTCGCCCGAGTACGTGATCGCGTTACACAGCAGATTCTGGAACACTTGCCGCAACTGGCTGGCGTCGCCGTCGACCCGAGGGAGTTGCTCGATTTCGATGTCCGCGTTGCTCTCCTCGATGTGGAACTGGAGATCCGCGCGGACGTCCTCGAGCACGGCCTCCAACTCGACCGGTTCGAACGGATCCCCCCGGGTCGAAACGCGGGAGTACTCGAGGAGGCCGTCGATCATCTCGCGCATGCGCTCGGCCCCGTCGACGGCGAACTCGAGGAACTCCTCGCCGTCCTCGTCGAAGGCGTCGCCGTACCGGGTCTCGAGCAACTGGAGGTAGCTCGTGACCATCCGCAGGGGCTCTTGGAGGTCGTGTGAGGCGGCGTAGGCGAACTGCTCTAAGCGCTCGTTCGAGTCCTCGAGGGCTCGTTCGCGCTGTTTTCGCTCGAGTTCGTACTGGACCCACTGGGACATCAGGTGGTGGAACGTCCGCTCGGCGTCCGTAAACGCTCGGTCGTGGGCGTCGGCGGAGACGAAGAAGAACGTCCGGTCGGGCTCGTTCTCGAGTTCGATCCGCGACCCGAGGTACGTTTCGACGCCGAACTCGTTGTAGGCGAGCGTGTCGCCGAAGCCGGCGCGAACGGGGTCGGTTACGCCGGCCGTCGACTCGTCATCGACGGTCAACCGGCAGTAGGTCTCCGAGAGCGGCGCCTGCGCGCCGGGTACGAGATATTCGTGCTCGTTGCTCACGGCCTCGACTTCGAACGAGTCGGTCGCCGGATCGATGCGCGCCAGTCCGCCGAGGTCGAGGTCGAATCGCTCACAGCCGAGTTCGAACATGGCCTGTAGCTTCTCCTCGAACGAGCGGTCGGGATCGGCCGCGATTTCGTACAGCGTCCGCTCGTGGGACTCCCGCTGTTCCTGTTCGAGCTGGTATTTGACCCACTGGCCCAGCAGGCGGAGGAAGGTCCGTTCGTCGTCCGTGAACGCCTCGTCGCGCCGGTCCGGAGAGACGAAGAAGAACGTTCGGTCGGCTCCGCCCTCGACGGGGACGTAGGTGCCGAGATACGCCCGCAGTCCGAACTCGTTGTAGACGGTGACATCGCCGTACCCGTCAGCCTGCGGATCAGTCACGCTCTCGGCGGTCTCGATTTCGGTGGCGGCGGCACAGTAAGTCTCCGACAGCGGGAGTTCGACCCCGGGTCGGAACTGCTCGTGATCGTCGCTGACGTACTCGAGTTCGAACCAGTCGTCGTCGACGTCGATGCGGGCCATCGCCCCGAGTTCGAGGTCGAAGCGTTCGCAGCCGAGGTCGAAGAGATCCTGTAGCTTCTCCTCGAACGAGCAGTCGGGATCGGCAGTGATCTCGTTTTGCCGCTCGAGGTGTTGCTGGTTGTGCTGTAACTCGGCACGGGCTTCGGTCCGATCGAGCAGCGTGCCCATCATCCGGTCGATTTCGCGTGCCGGTTGATCGGGTCCGAAGAACTCCTCGGGCGGCGTGTAATAGAAGTTCTGACAGACCGTCCGGTCGTAGATCAGATGGGGGTGGGTCTTGATCACGTCGCGGATGGTCTCCGCGGGAAACCGCTCGCGGTTGTACTGACAGAGCGCGATTCCGTTCGCGTCGGGGAGAACGCGGTTGAGTTTGCTCTCGTACTCGATGAGCGCCTCGAGCGGCGGGTCGTCGCCGAACACCCACGTCATCTCGCCGGTGATCCGGAGGCCTTCGTACTCGTCCTCGGCCTCCTCGATCGCGTCGGCGAGGAACGCGATCATGTCGTCGGGGTCGAATTCGCCGTACCGAAGGTAGGAGTCCTGTGCGGTGTGCATCGTCAGCGCGCCCGACTCGAGCGCGCCGTCGACGTCGACGCCGGCATCGCGGAGCGCCGTGAGGACCGCATCGGTGTCGTTCTCGTCGGCGATGTAGAGACAGCGTTCGCCGCGCTCGAGGCCCTGTTCGATGTACGGAATCGCCGTCGCGAACTGTTCGCCTTGGGTCTCGTAGAGCAGGGCGAGGTGATCGTACGAGTCATGTTCGGCGACCGGTTCGACGGGTCCGTGGAACTCCGGACTCGCCTGCAGCGCCTCGAGGCCGGTCTCGAGTCCGAGAACGTCGTGCTCGGGGGGTTGTGTCTGTTTACTCATGTGGTAGTGTCGGGTCGCAGTCAGTCGTTCGGAATCGCTGTCGTCCGATCCGTTCGGCGAGGAGACGGCAGGGAGAGCGTGATCCAGTCGCAGGTCACGTCGGTTGCTACTAACAGAGACTGCACACAGTCGGATAAGCCGTCCGGTGGAATCGGTTCAGACGCCGAGACAGTGGCGTACGACGACCAATTCGGCGGTTTAGAACTGGTCGTGAGCGACGGAACGCGGCCTCGAGACGGAATCCGAGTGGCCCGGTCGAGTGCAGGCACTACGTTTTTCGAGAGACCCGGCTCACCTCTATCCATGTCGAACGAACGACCGAGCGCCGAGGAACTGCGACAGGGCATCACCGTCGAAATCGTCCAGGACGACGCGGATCCCGAATCCGAGGACACGGAACCGATCATCGGCGAGGTCGGGACGATCCACGGCGACGACCCCGAGGGACCGCACGTCAAACTCAAGAGCGGCGTCGTCGGTCACGTCCAGTCGGTCGTCACCGACGAGTAGCGCTCCAGAAAATCTAATTGAACGCCGCCGTTAGAGACGATGAGGCGGCTGGATTCGGGCATGGACACCTAGAATACTGGCCGCCTTCTTTTCAGACCGTCTCTTCACAGCCCTCCGATACCAAGATAAATACTGAGTAACGAACCGAGAATACCAAGAATCCCTGCTATAAGACTAAATCGTTTCTTCTGTTGCATAGTCATATCGGGCTCTATTCGATATAGCGGCATAAATGTACTGTGAATAACTCTTGTGGGGGGTCGGATGGGCTGCAGGACTATGAGTGAGATTCCCAGTCAACCGTACCGAAACGCGACCACGAGTAGTGCCCGTTCCTTTTCGGGTGCGATGTCCCCTGTTTCTCGGTTGCTCCGTCGCCGCGGCCCGGTTCCATCGCCGGCCGAAACGGTTTCCGACGGACCGTTGATCCCGTGCTATGCGCGCCTCGAGTCTCACCGCGCTCGCCCACGATGTCGCCGCGATCGCACGGGAACGGCAACTCAGCGTCGCCGCCGCCGGGCTCGCCTACCACGCGTTCAACACCGTCGTCCCGCTGGTGATCTTGGCGCTCGTCGGCGCGTCGCTCGTCGACGCGCTCGAGCCGATCCTCGAGGTCGCCGTCCGGGAGACCGGCCTCGAGGGGACGGTATCGGCGAGCGACCTCGAGGCGGTGGCGGGCGACGGCGGCGGCCGAATCAGAGCGGCGCTGCTGGCGTCGGCGATCCTCTGTTGGAGCGCAGCCCGGTTGTTTCAGGCGGTCAACAGTGCGTTTCTGGCGGTCTACGACGGTCGAAAGGAACAGTCGTACGCGGACGCGGCCACCTCCGTAACCCTCGTCACGGTTTGCAACGCCGTCCTCCTGACGGCGACCGTCGCCGTCGGCGTCGCGCTGGTCGGCGTGATCGGGGCCGGGGTTCCGACGGGGAACGGCGGGCTCGTGGCGACGATCCTCGTGACCCTCTCGCTGACCGTCCTCCTGTTCGCAGCGTTTTTCCCGATGTACTACCTGTTTCCACAGCCCGCGGTCTCGGTCCGGGAGGTGCTGCCGGGAACGGCCGTCGCGGCCCTCGCGTGGACCGCGCTCGCGGTCGGCTTTCGGCTCTACGCCGCCGCATCCGAAAGCGTCGCGCTGTTCGGCGTCGCCGGCGCGGTCCTCATCGTCCTGACGTGGGTCTACCTCGGCGGGCTCTGTCTCCTGCTCGGGGCGGTCCTCAACGCCGTCCTCGCCGACCGCGTGAATCCGGAGACGGAGTGGCTCCCGCTCCGAAACGTGTGGTCGAAGTACGCGTGACTACCAGTCTCCTCCTGTTTCACTCCGTCTAACTTTCTCCCGATGTAGTTCGGTGTATACAGAAGTATGGCGTACTTTCTCGAGTATTCAACCACATATTCCGACCACATCGTTACATTCATGATGGACGGGGTGTTATCTCCGAGTATGACGCCCGAAGCAGAGTCGATCGGAAGCCGATCGAATGGGGCAGGAGATGTCGTCGCAGCCGTCGACGAGATCGACGGGACTCCGCATCTCGTCGTCGCGAACATCGCTCGGGACGACAGCTGGATCGCCATGAGCGAGGCCGACGCCGCCTCGCTCGAGGAGTGCCGGTAGACGCTTCGGGATACGAACGACGCCTGACCGCCCTTCTTCTCTCACGGGCCGTCGTCGCGGAACGCGGTGTGAATCGTCTTCGCCCGCGTCGGCCCGATCCCGTCGATCCCCGTGAGTTCGTCGACCCCCGCCTCGAGCAGTGCCTCGACGGTGGGATACCGGTCGTACAGCGTCGCCGCGAGTTCGGGGCCGATCCCCTCGATGCAGCCGTACATCCGCTTGGTCGTCGGTTCGCGCCGGCTCGGCACGGAGCCGACCGGCAGCCGTCGGCTCGTCGGGTCCTCCGCGTGCTTTCGACCGAGGCGGATCGCGAAGTCGATCAGGTGCTGGCGATCCGTACAGGGGATGACCGCCACCCCCTGCCGGGCAGTGATCGACGCCATCGATCCCCGGATCGACGCCGGTGACACGTTCGTTCGGAGCGACTCGAGGTCGGCGAAATCCCCCTCGAGCAGGACGTAGGAGTGGTCGTAGGCGGCGGCCATCCGTTCGACCTGATCCGCGAGGTCCGAGCCGCTCCGACCCATGGCGCTGGTGACGTAGTCGCGGGGCGTTTTCCGTTCGATGCCGACCGAGTCAATCGCGAGGTCACCGGTCGCCAGCCGTTCGACGGTCACGTCGATCACGTCTGGATAGGCCCGGACCGCCTCGACGAGTCCGGCCGGCTCCCGGTCGTCGACGGTAACGGAAACGCGCATACGCCCCCGTAGGGACTCGAGCGGTGAACGGGTGTCGGTCGCAGCGAGCGCGACCGGAGCGATGCTTTCTATCCGGTGGAGACCCTATCGGAGACGAATGGATTCGCCAGCAACGTTCGACAGCGCGCGGCTCCTCGTCGTCGAGCCGTCAGAAGGGACCCTCTCGAGTGCGCTCGAGGGCGACGCGCGCGACGTGACCGCGGTGTCGACGGCCGCCGCCGCACTCGACCGGCTCGAGAGTCGGTCCGTCGACTGTCTGCTGACGGTACAGTCCCTGCCGGAATCCGAAGCGGCCGGACTCGCCCTCCTCGAGGCGGTTCGCGAACGCGACCCGGAGCTTCCGGTGGTGTTCGCGCCGGCCGACGGCGACGAGACACTGGCCAGCGACGCGGTCGCCGCGGGCGTTACGGCGTACGTTCCGCGCGATGGTACCGACGACACCGATGACACGGTCGCGGACTGTCGGGCGGCGATCGACCGAGCGCTCTCGACGGGCCGCGAGCGACGGCGCCGGCGGGAGCGGGCTCGCCGGTTCGACGCGATTTTCGAGGACTCCGAGACGTACTCGTGGGTGCTCGAGCCGGACGGAACCGTCCGACGGACCAGCGAACCCGCGCTCGAGGCTATCGGCGCGACCGAGAGCGATGTCCGCGGGCGGCCGTTACAGGACCTCCCGTGGTGGCGGTGTACCGCCGACGGGGAAACGGCGATCCGGGAGGCGATCGACCGGGCGGCGAGCGGCGACACGGCTCACCGGGAGCTAACGCAACTCCGCGCCGACGGCGGCGGGGCGACAGCGGGGACCACGGACGGCGGAAGCGCGTCCTCGAGCGATGTCGCGGACGCGGCCGAGGCCCACTTCGAAGTGACCATTCGACCAGTCCGCGACGAGTCCGGCGAGGTCGTCTCGTTGCTCGCGCGGGCGACAGATATCACCGAACGCGCCCGGCTCGAGCGGGAGCTCCGCGAGTCGGAGGAGCTCCACCGGGTGACGCTCAACAACATGACCGACACGGTCCTCATCACGGACGACGACGGCGAGTTCACCTACGTCTGTCCGAACGTCCACTTCATCTTCGGCTACTCGGACGACGAGATCCGGGAACTGGGGACGATCGACGAACTCCTCGAGCCGGACCTCTTCGATCGCGCCGAGCTCGAGTCGGCCGGCGTCCTGACCAACCTCGAGTGTACGGCGACCGATCGGGCGGGTCGCGAGCACACGCTCCTGGTCAACGTCCGCGAGGTCTCGATTCAGGGCGGAACGACCCTCTACAGCTGCCGGGACATCACGACGCGAAAGCGCCGCGAGGAGGCGCTGACGGCCCTCCATCGCACCGCCCGCGAACTCCTGTACGCCGAAACCGACCGCGAAATCGCCGACATCGTCGTCGACGACGCGACGGACGTGCTCGACTGCGAGGCGAGCGCCGCGTACCTGTTCGACACGGACGACAACGTGTTGCGGCCCGCCGCGTCCTCGCCGGGGATGGAGCGGGGACACGGCCCGGTCCGCGACCACCGGGCGACCGACGACAGCATTCCGGGACGCGTGTTCGTCGACGGCGAGAGTCGGTTCTTCGCGGACGTTCACGACTCGCCGTCGCTCTCGAACCCCGGGACGGACCTGCGAAGCGCGGCCTACGTCCCGCTGGGCGACCACGGCGTTTTCGTCGCGGGCTCACCGGAGCGGGACGCGTTCGACGACGTGACCCGAGAGCTGACGGACCTGCTCGCGGCGACCGCGGAAGCGGCGCTCGACCGCGTCGAACGAGAGCACGCGTTGCGCGAGCGGGACCGCGAACTCGAGGGGCGAAACCGACAGCTCACCCGCCTCAATCGGGTCAACGAGATCATCAGGGAACTCGATCAGGCGCTGGTTCGAGCCGAGACCCGCGAGGAGATCGAACGCGCCGTCTGCGACCGACTCACGGCCGCCGACCGGTTTTCGTTCGCGTGGATCGGCACCACCGACGTCGGCGGCGACCGCCTCGAGGCCCGCGCCCAGGGCGGCGACTCGAACGGCCGGGCGTATCTCGATAGCGTATCGCTCTCGCTCGCGGACGGGAGCGAACCCGCGGTCAGGGCGACAACCGATCGGGAGGAGACCGTCGTCTCGAACGTCGCCGACGGCCTCCGCGACGAGTCGTGGCGGTCGGCGGCGCTCGCCCGCGAGTATCAGTCCGCCGTGAGCGTCCCGCTCTGCTACGACGAGTTCGCGTATGGTGTCCTGACCGTCTACGCCGATCGACCCGGCGCATTCGACGACATGATCAGGGCTGTCCTCGGGGAACTCGGCGAGACGATCGCCTCCGCGATTGCCGCGGTCGAGCGCAAGCGCGCGCTGGTCTCGGACGCGAGCACGCGACTCGAGTTCGAGGTGGGCGACGACGCGTTCGTGTTCGCACAGCTCGCCCGACGGGCTGATTGCGCGCTCTCCGTCGACGGGAGCGTCCGCCAGCACGAGGACGGCGCGTCGGTCTTCGCCGCGGTCGACGGCGCGTCGCCGGACGCCGTCGTCACCGCGGCCGCGGACCTCGTCAGCGTCGAGCGCGCACAGGTCATCGGCGAGGGCGATCAGGGCGGCGGTGGCGGCGATCACGG
Source organism: Natrinema versiforme (assembly GCF_005576615.1). Taxonomy (NCBI): domain Archaea; kingdom Methanobacteriati; phylum Methanobacteriota; class Halobacteria; order Halobacteriales; family Natrialbaceae; genus Natrinema; species Natrinema versiforme. The sequence continues at coordinate 1,137,361 of NZ_CP040330.1, read as the reverse complement.
CGACGGTAGCGACGGCGGGATCGTCCGCTTGCAACTCGCCCGCCCGGCGCTTGCTCTCCGCCTCGCGGACCACGGCGCGGTGTTACGGGGGATCGAGGCGTCTCCCTCGAGCACTCGAGTCGTCATCGATGTCCCCGGATCCGTCGACGCACGGGAGAGCGCCGACATCGTCTCGACGGCGTTCTCGGACGCCGAACTGCGCTCGAAACGGACCGTCGAACGAACGTCGCCGCGCGATTTCCGGTCAGCACTGCGGGATCGGCTCACGGATCGCCAACTCGAGGTCGTCCAGATCGCGTACTACGGCGGCTACTTCGAATCGCCGCGGGAGAACTCGGGCGAAGACGTCGCCGACGCGCTCGACATTTCGCCGGCTGCGTTCTACCGTCACATTCGGGCCGTTCAGCGGAAGCTCTTCGAAGTGGTGTTCGAGGAACTCGGACTTCCGGCAACCCAATCGCAGGGGGTTGAATAGTGAACCCTCAATTAACGGCGACGCTAGCTATCTGACGGATATACTCATCCTAATATCCCTTGTATTCCTAAATGCAACGACCATCGAAACATCGTTCGTCATCTCTCCCATGCAACACAAAGACGCCGACTTCGATCCCGAAGCGGAATCGACCTACGAATGCTTCGACTGCGGAACCGTCGTCCGCGCGGCTGCGCCGGACGCCTGCCCCGAATGCGGTGCGGAGATGCGAAATCGGCGCACACCGATCGAGTAACGATGGCGTCTCAAAACCGTTCGTCGCCGACGCGGGAAGCGACGGCCGAATCGACCGACCCCGAGACCGCACTCGGGACCGCGCGCCGACAGCTCGACCGCGTCGCCGCTCAACTGGATATCGACGACGCTGCCCTCGAGCGGCTCGCACACCCCGCGGCGGTCCACGAGGTAACGGTGCCACTCAAGCGCGACGACGGCTCCGTCGAGGTCTTTACCGGCTACAGGGCCCAGCACGACAGCGTCCGCGGTCCCTACAAGGGCGGCCTGCGCTACCATCCCGACGTGAGCCGCGACGAGTGCGTCGGCCTGTCGATGTGGATGACCTGGAAGTGCGCCGTGATGAACCTCCCCTTCGGCGGCGCGAAGGGCGGTATCGTCGTCGATCCGAAGTCGCTGAGCGACGACGAAAAGGAGCGGTTGACGCGTCGATTCACCCAGGAAATCCGCGACGTGATCGGGCCGAAGACGGACATTCCGGCACCCGACATGGGCACCGACCCGCAGACGATGGCGTGGCTGATGGACGCCTACTCGATGCAAGAAGGCGAGACGATCCCCGGCGTCGTCACCGGGAAACCGCCGGTCATCGGCGGCTCCTACGGCCGCGAGGAAGCCCCGGGCCGGAGCGTCGCCATCGTCACTCGAGAAACCTGCGAGTACTACGACTACCCGCTCGCCGAGACGACCGTCGCCGTCCAGGGCTTCGGCAGCGTCGGCGCGAACGCCGCCCGCCTCCTCGAGGAGTGGGGTGCCACCGTCGTCGCAGTGAGCGACGTCAACGGCGCGATCTACGACCCCGAGGGAATCGACGTGGACGAAATTCCGTCCCACGACGAGGAGCCGGAAGCGGTCACTCGCTTCGCGACGGGTATCGATGACGCGGACAGCGTCCGGCGGCTCTCGAACGAGGCCCTCCTCGAGCTAGACGTCGACGTACTGATCCCGGCCGCGGTCGGCAACGTCATCACGGCGGACAACGCCGACGCCATCGCGGCCGACATCGTCGTCGAGGGCGCAAACGGCCCGACGACGTTCGCCGCCGACACCATCCTCGCGGAACGAGGCGTGCAGGTGATCCCGGACATCCTCGCGAACGCCGGCGGCGTCACCGTCTCGTACTTCGAGTGGCTGCAGGATATCAACCGCCGCGCGTGGTCACTCGAGCGCGTCCACGAGGAACTCGAGACCGAGATGCTCACGGCGTGGACCGCCCTGAAAGACGAGGTCGAACGGCGGGACGTCACGTGGCGCGACGCCGCCTACGCCGTCGCGCTCGATCGGATCGCCGAGGCGCACGAGACGCGCGGTCTCTGGCCCTGATCGGACGGACGGAATCGAGCGCGGCCGTCCGACCGTCTGCAATCGAGTTTCCCGAGTACTATTCTCCGAGTTGACGGCGTACCGATCGGCTTAGATCGGAATCGCACCGACCACCACGCCGGCGACGAGGATCGTCGCCGAGACGACCACCATGTAGGGGAGCGTGAACTTGATGTGTTCGCCGAGTTCGATGTCCGCTAGCCCGATGAGGAGGTAGGTCGCGCCGGTAAACGGTGAAATCGGGAAACCGACGGTCTGGCCGACCAGCGACGCGCGGACGACGGCCACGGGATCGTGGCCGTAGGAAACGCTCGTCTCCGCGAGCACGGGGAGGACGCCGAAGTAGAAAGCGTCGGGGCTGAACAGGAGTCGCGCAGGCAAGGAGACGATCGCGACGACCAGCGGCAGGTTCGCGCCCAGCGCGTCGGGGATGAGCACGATCAGGATGTTCGCCATCTCGGTGATCATGTCGCTCTCCTCGAGGACGCCGATGAGGACGCCCGCGGCAAACAGGATGCCGACGTAGGTCATCACGTCGGGCGCATAGGACTCGAGGACGTCCTTCTGCTTCTCGTAGTCGGGGACGTTGACGACGAGGGCGATGACCAGTCCGACCATGAACGACAGTTCGGGCGACGTGACACCCCGGATGAGCACGGCGAGGACGGCGACCGTCAGCAGGAGATTGAACCACCACCGCCAGTCCGTCTCGATCGTCCGCTCGTCGACGGCTTCGTCGATTATCGACTCCTCGTCGACTCCTTCGAAGGCGGTGACGGAGTCGATATCGTTGCGGATCTTTCGCCCGAAGTAGGCGCTGATCACGAAGATCGAGAGGACGCCAGCGGCTTGGGCGGGGATCATCGGATCGAACACGTTCGAGATCTCCGCGGGCTCGATCGCCGCGACGCCGCGGACGACCTGCCCGCCCCACGGGACCATGTTCATCGTCCCGGCGGTGATCGCGACGAGCGCCGCGAGGATCTTCCGATCGACATCGAGGGCGTCGTACAGCGGCAACATTGCCGGAATCGTGATCAGCATCGTCGTCGCGCCGGCCCCGTCGAGATGCGAGACCATCGCGAGGACCACAGTTCCACCCGTCAACAGGGCTGGCCGATTGACAACGCTGCTGACGATGCGGGCGACGAACGGGTCGAAGAGCCCGTTGTCCCGCATGATGCTGAAGTACCAGACCGCGAACGCGAACATCGCGGTGATGCTGACGATTCCGCCTAACCCTTCCGCCGCGAACGTCCCGATCTCGTCCGGCGAGAACCCCGCGACCAACCCGGCTAGCACCGGGACGATGATCAGAGCAGGGATGACGTATAACCGCCGTTGTATAATCAAAAATAGTATGAGAAACACCGAACTGTAGCCGATAATACCAAGCGGCAAGCCAGTTATTGCCATACGAGAGCGGTCATATTCTACATATAAAAACCAACTGGTGTCTATCACTGTTTATCAGATCTTGCCGCCATAAAAAGTGTAGATAATTATTAAAATAAGAATATTTGAAGTTTTTCGAATGTTTGTACAAGATATGTCCAATTCTCTTTATCTGGACAGATCAGATAACGGATAATCGGATCGAAAAACGACGGCAGCCGTCACGGGAGTAGCGCGTCGGCGGTCACGATGGCACTCGAGACGGAGCCCTACCCCCGATCGAGGTACTCGAGCGCCTCCTCGTCGGTCACCTGCCCGAAATCCCGGTAGTACTGGCCCACGGCGCGGAAGTCTGCGGGCGTCTCCAGCGCGATCACGTCGTCGGCCTCCCGCTCGAGGGCGTCGATCGACCGCGGCGAGCCGACGGGGACGGCCAGACCGACCCAGTCGGCCTCGGTCTCCCGGACCTGTCGGAGGCAGGCCGTCGCGGTCGCGCCGGTCGCGACGCCGTCGTCGACGAGCAGGACTCGCTTCCCCCGAAGGTCGGGGAGGCCGCCCGTCTCGCGGTACCGATCCGCTTTCTCGCGCGCGTTTTCGGCCTCGTCGGTCCGGATCTCCTCGAGGTACGCCTCGGAGGGATTTACCCGATCAATCAGGTCGTCGTTGTACCAGACGCTGCCGTCGCTTGCGACCGCACCCAGCGCCACCTCCGGGTTTTGGGGCGCGCCCATCTTGCGCGCCACGACGACGTCGAGGTCGGCCGCGAGCGCGTCGGCGACCGGCCGCGCGACGGGCAGGGCACCGCGGGGGATCCCGAGGACGACATCGGCCTCGAGCCCGCGGGCCTCGAGGTCCGCTGCGAGGCGTTCGCCGGCGTCGGTTCTGTCGTCGAACATAATCGTCTGGAGCTACGGCGGCGGCGTACTATGAGTTTGCGTCGCATACGCCGGGCCGGGACGTAACGCCGAACCGGAACTCGCCTGCCGAACGCCTACACGCCGTCGTTCGGGACGGTGCGTATGGCACGGCTCCAGCAAACGCTCTCGAACATCTCGGAGGAGTCCGGACACGACAACGGCCGGGTCGGGATCGTCGCCGGGAGCGTCGCGTACCCGAACCAGCCCGCACTCGTCGGCCGGGCGGCGCTCCGGACGGGCTCGGATCACGTCCGGGCGTTCGTCGCCGAATCGATCTACGAGATCGTCGCGGGCCACTCGCCGAACCTGCTCGTCGACCACCACGGGCACGAGGAGTTCTACGACGGTGCCGTCGAACGGACCGTCGAGGTCAGCGAGTGGGCCGACGCCTTCGTGATCGGCCCCGGCCTCGTCGACGCCGATCCCGAGGCGGTGCGCGACGCGGTCGATCGCATCGAAGTCCCGACCATCATCGACGCGCTGGCGATCGAACCCGCCCTCGAGGCCGACCTCTCGAACGCCGTTCTGACCCCCAGCGGCTCCGAGGACGGGCCGATCTACGAGGCCTACGGCTCGCTCGAGGCGTTCTCCGAGGAGACGGGAGCGGTCATCGCGCTCACGGGAGACGTCGACGAGATCGTCGCCGAGGGCGAACGGATCGAAAACGAGACGGGAACCTCGGCCATGACCGTCGCCGGGACCGGGGATACGTTGGCCGGGATCATGGCGTCGCTGCTCGGTCAGGGGATGGATCGGCGCGAGGCCGCCGAACTCGGCGCGTGGATCCTCGGCAAGACCGGCGAACTCGCGACGGCCGAACGCGGCCCGGGCGTCGTTGCGACCGATGTCATCGAGCGGATTCCGGACACGATTCGATAACGGGGCGGGTTGCCCTATTCTTCGACCGCCGCCGCGGCCGATGTCGGACAGCCGTCGGGAACAGTGTTTTGCGGGTCGGTCCCGGACTCACCGCCGAAGTACACCGTTCCGCCGTGGTGGTCGGTCCACCCGCCGTGGAACTCGTCGTCCCATTGGGTCTCGATGGCGGCGATATCGCTCCCCTCGCCGTTCGCGCCGGGAACGAACGAGTAGTGGTGCCCGTTCATGGCGAACTGACACCCTTTGACCAGGACCGGCCCGGACGGCCACGCCCAGACGCCCCGGCCCTTGCGGTACTGGCGGTCGTCGGTGACGGCGGCGACGCAGTCCTCGACGATCCCCGACGAGAGCCGGTAGTTGGCGATCCACGAGTTCGCGGCGTAACAGTTCCGCAGGGCGACGGTTCCGCCACAGCCCGTACCCGGCGGCGAACAGTAGAACCCGTTGTCGCTCATCTTCTGAACGTTCACTCGATCGATCTCGAGGTGGCCGTCGTGGTCCGGACTGACCCAGATCCCGGTCCCGCCTTTCTCCTCGTAGACTGCGCCGTCACCGATCCAGACGTTTTCGATGCGGGAGGTCCCGCCGTGGGTATCGGCCGCGCCGATCACCGCTTCGTCGCCCATATCGACCTGCCCGCGGACCGCGACGTTCCGGATGGTCCAGTCCGAGCCGTACGCGACGATCGTCACCGCGGCCCCGCTCGCGGTGACGTCGAACAGGACGTTCTCGAACGTCCCGCCGTCGTCCACGCGGACGACCTCGCGCTCGCCCGCGGGAACGGTGACCGTCTCGTACCCGTCGTTCGACGCCGCGCCGACCGTTCCCGCTCCGCCGATCGCCCCCGCAACGGCCGTGGCGGTTGCTGCGAGACACGATCGCCGGTTCAGGTGTGTACTCCGGTGGTGTTCGGGAGACATAATCGATACTCCAACGACCGACGGCGAACGCATAATGAATGGTTATAGTCATCAGTTTATGAAAATCAGTTCGATGTGACTATTCTCGGAGAGCGTCGAGACCCTCCAGTCGACGTTCCACACCTTCGGGCAGCGGTCTCGAGGGTCACCCCGGGCGAAAACGCGACCCGAACGCGGCCTCGAGTCTGAAGACGGCTACCGGATCGAGAACTGCTCGTCCCGTCGCCGAAGTCGCCCGCGGACGACCGGCGTCACCGGGAAGATCCCGACGCCGGTCCGCTCGATCTCGAGCACGCCGAACGCGTCGTGGCCGACGAACCGCGCGACCGTCTCGCGGTTCAACTGACAGCCGCCGGCGGCGCGCTCCCACAGCGGTGTCAGCCGATCCTGGGCTCGCGCGCGCCAGCCGTCGTTTCGGACGTGCTCGAGGAAGCGCAGTTCCCCGCCCGGCCGCAGGACGCGGGCGACTTCCTCGAGCGCGGCGTCCGGGTCGCCGATGGTACAGAAGACCAGCCCCGAGAGCACGACGTCGAAACTGTCGTCGGCGTAGGGCAGCGACTCGCCGCGAGCGTCGCGGAGGGCGACCGACAAGTCCGTGCGCTTTGCCTTGCGTGCCGCCCGGCGTCGCATGTTCGGGTCCGGTTCGACCGCGTGGTACTCGAGATCATCTTCCCCGGCGTCGGCGGCGTAGGGAAACATCGGGCCGCTGCCCGCGCCCAGATCGAGGACGCGCCCGGAGAGGTCGGCCGCGAGGTACTCGCGGTGCGGGCCGATCAGGAATCGATCCGGCACGAGACGGTCGGACAGCGCGGCGAAGGCGGGATGGGAGATCGTCCCCTCGCCCGCACCGCGCCGTGGATCAGTGTCTGCCATGGCGGACTCGGTGCAACCGACGACGACCGAGTTGATACCCGTTTGCCCGTCCCCGCTCGAGCGGCCGTCATCCCGAGTGGTTTTATGGCCGAACGTGCCGGTGTCCCGCGTATGAGCGACGATCGACTGCGCATGACCCCCGGGCCGACCGAGGTGCCCGCAGCCGTCCGCGAACGGATGAGCGAACCGACGCCGAACCCCGACGTCGAACCCGAGTTCTTCGAGTTCTACCGCGGGCTGACGGACAAACTCGAGGCGATCTACGGCGACGACGACATCGCGATCCTCGGCGGCGAGGGCATCCTCGGTCTCGAGGCCGCGATCGCGTCGCTGGTCGAACCGGGCGATCGGGTGCTGTGCATCGCGAACGGGCTCTACGGCGAGGGGTTCGCAGACTTCGTCGACATGGCCGGCGGCGAGGCGGTAGTCTGTGACGCGCCGTGGCGGGACCCGCTCGATCTTGAGCGGATCGAGTCCCGGCTCGCGGACGAGTCGTTCGACGTGGCGACGCTGGTCCACTGCGAGACCCCGACGGGCACCCTGAACGATATCGAGCCGATTCTCGACGCGCTCGAGGAACACGGCGTCATCAGCGTCGTCGACGCCGTCTCCTCGCTCGGCGGGACGCCGGTGCCGACCGACCGGATCGACGTCTGTCTCGGCGCCTCCCAGAAGTGTTTCAGTGCGCCGCCGGGGCTGACGGTCTGTTCGATCAGCGACCGCGCGTGGGAGCAAATCGAGTCCTTCGAGACCGAGAGTCTGTACACCGACCTCGAGCCGTGGCGCGACGCCGCCGCCGACGAGTGGTTCCCCTACACGCACCTCTCATCGAATCTGTACGGACTCGACGCGGCAACCGACCTACTGCTCGAGGAGGGCCTCGAGTCGGTCTTCGAGCGCCACGAGGACGCCGCCGCGCGCTGTCGCGAGCGGGCTGCGGATCTCGGACTGTCGCTGTACCCCGACGAAGCGACGCCGTCGCCGACCGTGACCGCACTCGAGATCGACGGGAGCGCGACGGCCCTGCAGCGAACGCTCGCCGAGGACCACGACATCGTCCTCGCGACCGGACTCGGCGACCTCGAGGACGATATCCTCCGCATCGGCCACATGGGACACAACGCCCGCGTCGACCGGGTCGATCGGACGATAGACGCGTTAGCTGCTGTTCTCGAGTAGGCGCGGGTGCTGTTTCGGAGCGACCGCTTACCGCCAACACGAGCACACAGGTCGTGATACGTCAGGCCGTGGCACTGTCGCACCGGAGAGAAACCCGTTTAGGCACTGCTCGCTCACTCAGGGTAATGAGTACGAGTTACCGGATCGGACTCGTCGGCAAACCCTCCGTCGGCAAGTCCTCCTTTTTCAACGCCGCGACGATGAACGACGTGCCCGAAGGGGCCTACCCGTTCACGACCATCGACCCCAGCGTGGGCGAGGCCTACGTCCGCGTCGACTGTGCGGCGCCCGAATTCGACGAGGAGTGTACCCCCAACGTCGGCTACTGCGACCACGGCACCCGCTTCGTCCCGACGAAACTCGTCGACGTGGCCGGGCTGATCCCCGGCGCACACGAGGGCAACGGACTCGGCAACCAGTTCCTCTCCGATCTGAACGAGACCGACGTGCTCGTCCACGTCGTCGACTTCTCCGGGGAGACCGACGCCGAGGGCGAACCGACCGAGGGCCACGACCCGCGGGACGACATCGCGTTCCTGGAAGAGGAACTCGACCAGTGGTACCTCGGCGTCTTGGAGAAGGGTATCGATCGCTACGAGACGGGTTACACCACCGAAGACGACGCCATCGAGGAGGAACTCGCCGAACAGATGAGCGCGTTCAAGACCACCGAAGACGAGATCAAACGGCTCATTCGGCGCGTCGACGTCGGCTTCGATCCCGACGCGTGGGACGAGGACGACCAACTCGAGTTGGCCCGCGAGATCCGCAAGGAGACCAAGCCGATGGTCATCGCGGCGAACAAGATGGACACCCCCGAAGCGCAGGCAAACTACGAGGAGATCGCGAACGATCCCGACTACGAGCACCTGACGATCGTTCCCTGCAGCGCCCACGCGGAGAAGGCCCTCAAATCCGCCGACGGGGCCGGCGTCGTCGACTACCGACCCGGTGACGACGACTTCGAGATCACGGGCGACGTCTCCGGCGATCAGGAACAGGGCTTAGAGCAGATCCGGGACTTCCTCGCGGAGTTCGGCGCGACGGGCGTTCAGGCGGCGCTGGAAACCGCGCTCTTCGACGTCCTCGGCGTCACCCCCGTCTTCCCCGGCGGCGCGAACGGGCTGGGGAACGAACGCGGCGAGGTGCTGCCGGACTGTTACCTGATCCCGCCGAACTCGACCGCGGAGGACTTCGCCTACAGCCTCCACTCCGATATCGGCGACGGCTTCCTGCACGCGATCGACTGCCGGACGAACCGCCAGTTGGGCAAGGACTACGAAGTCGAGTCTCGAGACGTCATCGAAGTCATCACGACCAACTGAGCGACGGCAACGACGCACTGACCGCGAGAATCCGTGCGGGCACGCCGCGGGTATTCGATTCTCCGGAGTTACTGCTACTGTCCCCAGACGAACCGCTGAGCGGCGTCGTCGAGCCGTCCCGCGAGCCCAGAGAGCCACGCGCCGGGCGAGACGGTCCGCAGTTCGTCCTCCTCGACCTCGATTCGCGCCTCGCCGTAGGGATCGCGGTCGCTCTGTCTCTCCTCGTCGGTGTCGGCATTCGCGACATCGACGGCGACCGACATCGAACAGCGCCCGCAGGCTTCGCGGTCGTTGCCCATGCTAATTCATCCCACGTCCCCGCGGCACTTAAACCTGATCGCGGTCCCGCGGGCTGCATGCCGACGGACTTTTGCCCGCGACGTGGCATCTACTCACATGGAGACGGTCACTACTGCGACTCGCTGTTTCCGACGAGCGGCCCGAACTGCACCCGCTCGAGACCACGGAGGACTCGCCACCCATGTCTGACCGGGAGCCCGCATCCGAGGAGTCCCTTGGGGCAGACTCAAGTACGGGAACCGAAACAACGGCCGTTCCCGACTGGGACGACGAGTACGTCGATCGGGTGAGCGACCGTCTGATGCACAACTACGACCTCGAGAAGGATCGCTCGGTCGACGGCGAGCGGTTCACGCTGTACGGGCGGATGGACCTCGCGAGCCAGAAGCACTTCCTCCATCCGTCGATCTCGATCGCCGAGCACGAGTCGACCGAACACTTGTTCGTCGATCGGGTCGACAGCGTCGACGACCGGCTGCTCGATCGGTACGTCGATCTCGGCCATCAGTTGGCCGACGACTGGATCGATCCCGACGAGGAACACTACAGTACCGAGTTCACGTTCGTCGCGGTCGCGCCGTCGATCCCCGACGAGATCCGCAGCCGCGTCGCCGGTTTCTCCGAGCGAACGCTGTTGAAGTACGGCTACAACGGCCACTACGAGATCAATCTGGCCGTCGTCGCGCCCGAACCGGAGGACCTCGTCGCCAGCGAGAACGCCGATATCGCGACGGCCTTCCGGCTCTGGGAGCGGATCGAGCGGAAAGAAGTCGGTCTTCTCGGGCTGATCGCCCGACGGCTACAGCTTTAGTCGTCTTCCGACGGCTCGCCGCCGTCGGCGGCGACGGGTTCTTCGCCGAAGCCGCGACTGGACTTGATGTTTCCGTAGCCCATTCGCAGCAGCGACAGCGCCAATCCGATCAGCGTCAGGTTGATCACGATTTGGCCGCCGCCGGCGATCCACGTCCAGATCGTCGGATCGCCCATGAGGAGCCGACTGTACAGGACCTGATAGAAGGCGACCCACAGCAGCCCGATGATCGTCACGACCGCCATCAGTGCCAGCGGGACGCCCGTGCTCATCAGTTGCTTGCTCCGGTCCCAGTTCGCGAGCCAGACCGTGCCGGTCAGCAGCGCCAGCCCGGCGAGCAACTGGTTCGCACCGCCGAACAGCAGCCACAGGTCCTCCCAGCTTCCAGTTCCGAGGAGCAGGAAGGCGGCGATGACGACGATGCTCGTGTTGACGTACCGGTTCGCGCCGTATTCCTCGATCGACGTCTGCGGCGTCCCGACGAGTTCCTCGACCATGTACCGACTGAGACGGACTGCGGTGTCCATGCTCGTCAGGAGGAAACTGGCGAGCACCAGCGCCATGAACGGCGCGCCGTAGCTCTCGGGAAGGCCGAACGCGGTGAGGATCACGCCGCCGCCGGTCGCGAAGTTTGGCAGCGCCGTGCCGATTCCGCCGGCACCGGCGATTCCCGCAACGCCGATCGTACAGAGCGCGACGGTGGCCAGCAGGCCTTCACCGAGCATCCCGCCGTAGCCGATCAGCCGCGCGTCGGTCTCCTTATCGAGCTGTTTCGCCGTGGTGCCCGAGGAGACCAGCGAGTGGAACCCGCTGATCGTCCCGCAGGCGATCGTAATGAACAACAGCGGGAACAGCGGCATCAGTTCGTACGACGCGTTGTCGCTGCCGAGCACCCCGTACCACGCGTCGATCTGGAAGGTCAGCGGTTCGCTGGTGGACGTGATGAACGTCCCGGCGATGACGGCGAGCAACGCCCCGCCGACACCGGTGTACAGCAGGAACGACGACAGGTAGTCACGGGGTTGTAGCAGCATCCAGACCGGCAAGACGCTGGCGAGTCCCCCGTAGACGAGCATCACGAGGACCCACGCACCTACGTTCGCGTTGAATCCCAGTTCGGGCACGAACCAGGGCGCGGTCTCGCCGAATAGAACGATCGTATCCGGCGCGTTCTCGAAACTCGAGCCGAACAGCGCGATGGGGTACTGGATACCGACCCAGACCGTCGCAAAGATTCCGGCGACGAAGACGACTGTCCCGACCGAAAACGGGAGGTTCAGTTGGTACAGCCAGAATCCGAAGACGAACGCGAGCCCGACGTACAGCATGCTCGCGGTGGCGGCCTGCGGGTAGCCGTCGAACACGATCCCGATGACCAGTGCGAACACGGCTACGACGAGAATCGTCAGCAGGAACGCGAACCACAGCAGCATGTTCTTGCCGCGCTCCCCGACGTACTCACCGATGATGTAGCCGATGGACTTCCCCTCGTGTCGCAGGCTGCTCGACAGCGAGACGAAGTCGTGGACCGCACCCAACAGCGGGTTGCCGATGGCGACCCACAGCACGGCCGGGACCCAACCCCAGACCAGTGCGGCCGTAATCGGGCCGACGATCGGCGCGCCCCCCGCGATACTCGAGTAGTGATGCCCCAGTAGCACCGGCTTTTTCGCCGGAACGTATTCCTGACCGTCTTGATACTTGTGTGCTGGCGTCTCCCGGCTGTCGTCGAGATTGACGAACTGCTGGAGGTACCGTCCGTACCCCACGTACGCGACCGAGAACAACACGAGCACCAGTGCGACGATCCAAATTACACCTGCCATGTTACTAACTCCCTAGCGATGGGTTGCACGGGACAACCATAAATATAATTCATTGTATTTCGGACTAGGTCTGAACGATTTTTCATTCCTCCCTCTCTTGATTTGAGAATATAATATATACGTCACGAGCGATGCTGAATCTACCGCGGGTTCCCGCCGACACCGAGTTTCCCTGTCCCAATCGCGACGGTCGACTCCGTTACGTCGTCGGCGCTCGGTCGCCGTCTTCGACCTCGATCTCGAGGTCGGCGGCGACATCCTCGAGAATGCTCCCGCGGACCTCCTCGACGCGGGTTTCGATCGTCGCGGCGATCGGCACGTCGAACTCGCGTTCGATCCGCTCGAGGCGGTCGCGTTCGGTTTCGACCCGCTGGCGGAGGTAGCGCGCGCCCCGGCCGTTTTCGTCGGGATCGGGTTCGGGCGAGAGGCGGTTGACGACGAGCCCCCGAACGGGCAGGTCGGCCTCCGCGAGCGTCTCGACCGAGCGGCGCGTCTCACGGATCGAGAGTTCGTCGGGGTTCAAGACGAGGTAGAACGTGGCGTCCTCGCGCAGCACCTCGCCGGCGAACTCGAATCGCTCCTTGCGCTCCCGCAAGCGCGCGAGGATCGGATCGCCCTCCATCACGCGGCGCGGTTCGTTGTTGCCGATCGCCGCCTTCTCGAAGAGGTCGATGCTGCGCTCGCGTTTGTCCATCAGCCGATCGATCCAGCGCTCGAGCAGTTCCGGGAGCGCGAGCAATCGGAGCGTCGACCCGGTCGGCGACGTGTCGAACACTACCCGATCGTACGGCTCGGCGTTGCGCATCACCTCGACGAATCGATCGAACAGGGCGGCCTCGTAGGCACCGGGGGTCTGATGGGCCATCTCGAGTTGAATGTCGACCTCGTTGACCATCGTCGCGCTCAGTTGCGAGCCGAGTTGCTGTTTGAGCTCCGAGAGGTGGTCCTGGACTTCCCGATCGGGGTCGATCTCCATCGCCGAGAGCCCGTCATAGCCCTCGACCGGCCGCGGCTCGTCGCCGAACTCCTGGTCGAACACGTCGGCGGTGCTGTGGGCCGGGTCCGTTGAGACCACCAGCGTCTCGAGGCCCGCATCGACGCACTCGAGGGCGTAGGCGCTCGAGACGGTCGTCTTGCCGACGCCGCCCTTGCCGCCGAAGAAGGTAAACTCCGTCATCAGAAGTGGTACTGGTGGCCTTTGCGCTCGATAATCGACTGCCGGTCCCACATCCGGCGCTCCCACGCTTGATACTCGTCCTCGAGGAAGGGGAGGAGTTCGGCCGTGTAATAGGAGACTGGCGAGGGGATGCCGAAGGCGTCGGGGAAACACGCGAGCATGAACGCGTCCTCGAGGTCCTCCGCTTCGGCCTCGATCTTCTCGTAGGCGGGATGGGCGATCATCCCGTGATAGAGCCCGCGGAGCCACTCCTCGAGCGTGGCCCGGAACGTCGCGATCCGATCGGCCAATGTCATCGTCAATCATGCTCAGGGCCGGAGACAAAAATATGTCGCGTCCCGGCGGTGGCCGAGTCCGTGTCGCTCGGATCATCGAAACCGGAAGCCGGAAAATATGCCCTCTCGGTTTTCGACCCGGTTACCGCGGCGGATGCGCGTAGCCGACCGAATACTCGCCGTCGTATCGGAGCATAATGCTGCGAGCTTCCTCAGCGTCGACGGTGAACGAATCGCCCTCCGCGAAGTCGCCGTCGACCTCGTCGGCGATGTCGATCACGGTGCGACCGTCGGTCGTCCAGACGCGAGCCTCGAGTTTCGACGCGGGGAGGGCGTCGCCGCCCTCGTGGGTGACCGTCCCCTCGTCGAACGACAGCTGGATCGACGGGTGCGCCCGCGTGCCGCCGATACGGATGTCTTCGTCGCCCCAGACAGCGGTGGCGTCGGTGCCGACCGCCACGTCCTCGAGTTCGATCGTCGTCCCCGAGCTAACGGTGTCGTACTGGTCGGTCCACTGGGTATCGGCCGGCTCGTCGTCGATCAACAGTTCGTACTCCGCGGCCGACCGCTCGGTCTCGTCTTCGAACTCGACGGTCGCCGAGAGCGTCTCGCTCTCGTACTCGTACTCGAAGCGCACGCGACCCGGTGGTCGGATACGGGTGCGAGCGATGCTGTCCTGTCGGCCTGTGCCGTCCCAGCAGACGAGGACGGTGTCGCCGGGTTGGACGTCCTCGAGTGTCGCCTCGTCACCCGAACTCATCGTTCCGCTCCACGGCTGCGTCGTCGTTTTCGGCTCGGGGCCGTCCTCGTCGAGTCGGTATCGCGGCTGTTCGTCGTAGGCGACGAGCGAAACCTCGTCGCCGTCGAGCGGGAACTCGTCTACGTACTCGACGGCGAGCGTCTCGGTATCGATATCGTAGTCGAACTCGAACTGGAACCGGCTGAGGATCGTCGTTGAACTCGAACTCGTGCCGAGTTCGTGATCGTGTGTGATCGTGACAGACTGGTTCGGTTCGACGTCGTCCATGTCGATGACGATCGTGTCGCCCTCTTCGAGGGTGCCGTGGCCGTCGGCCCAGATATCACGGTCGTACTCCTCGTCGCCGACCTCGAGCGTGAGGTCCTCGATCGGGGTCGGGTCGCCGCGCCCGACTTCGATCTCGAGGTAGTCGTCCTCGAGATCGAAGTCGCGTTCGGCCCGGAGGAATCCGGGACTGTCGTGTTCTCTGACCGCCCGTTCGGCCGCGAGATCGCGCTCGACGGAGATGGTGACGAGAGCGCCGTCGGTTTCGACCGTCGGCTCGCCCGTCGTTGCGGTGTACGCCAGTTCGCCTTTGAGCGTCTCGATCAGTTCGTCGGTGACATCGGAGGCGTCCTCGAGTGCGATCCCGACGTTCATCTCGAGGGTGTCCGGATCGAGTACCGTGATCGCTTGGACGATGTATTCGACGGTAACGTCGTCCATGGAATCGGGGGCCTGAGCGCTGTTGCCGGTCTGGACGGTGTAGCCGGCACGGCCACCGTCGAAGAGGCCGAACCCCTTCTTGAGGGAGGATTCGGCGGCCAGCAAGCGCTCGGTTTCGCCCGCCTTCGCGGTGAACGCGTCGTCGATCGTGTCGTCGTCTTCGGCGATGACGGCGAGCGTCTCGGTGACGGCGGCGACCGTTTCCTCGGTCTCTCGGTATTCGTACTCGACGCCGCCGTCGGTCTCGCGAGTCTCGGCGTCGCCCTCGAGGTCGAACTCACCGGCGAGGACGATGATCGGCCGCGAAAACTCGCTGTCTCCGCTGTCGTAGACGTAGACCTGTTTCGAGACGGATTCGGCGTCGATCTCGAACCGTCCGGTGGACGGAGTGCGTTCGTAGGGTTCGTCGGCTTTCCGTCGGCGCTCGTAGTCCGTCGCCATCACCATCATCGAGTCCGTCGCGACCGACGCCGGGAGATAGTCGAGGAGCCCATCGAGCGACGGTAATTCGGCGTCGCTACCCGTCTGTGTGGTCGTCGCGCCGGCGGCGCTTCCTACCATCGCGGCGGTGATCGTCGTGCCGATGCCACCGAGGAGGGTACGGCGGGGACACTGCTTCATACGAGCCGATTTTATTCCCGACATTACAAGTAGGTTTTCATTACTTTCCCATCAAGTAACTACTTCACCGGGGAACGGTAGTGGGGACGACGTACGTTCCGCGAGCCGACAGCCCCGACCTCGAGGCGACGCTTCTTGCCCCTCGAGTCACAACCCATCCCTATGCAATCGCCGATTCCGGTGACCGTCCTCTCGGGGAGCCTCGGGGCGGGAAAGACGACGCTGCTCAATCACCTTCTGCGGACCGCCGACCGCGACCTCGCGGTACTGGTAAACGACATGGGCTCGGTCAACGTCGACGCCGAACTCGTCGCGGAGGGCTCGGATCTCGACATCGAGGGCGGCGTCGCCGAACTCTCGAACGGCTGTATCTGCTGTGAACTGCAGGACGACCTCGAGACGGCGGTCGTTCGGCTGGCCCGCGAACGGGAGTTCGATCACCTGCTCGTCGAGTCCTCCGGCATCTCGGAGCCCGCACCGGTCGCCCGGCTTTTTATCACGTCTTCGCGCGTGGCCGCCAGCTACGATCTCGACGCGCTGGTGACCGTCCTCGACACGCGGCTGTTCCTCGATACCTTCGCCGGCGACGAGGTTCCCGAGCGCCGCGGAGAGACTGGCGATGCCGATCGCCCGCTCTCGGATCTGGTGATCGAACAGCTCGAGGTCGCGAATCTGGTCCTGCTCAACAAGACGGATCTCTGTACGGACGCGGAACTCGAGCGGGCGGAAGCCCTCGTCCGCGCGCTCCAGCCGACCGCCGAGACGATCCACACGACGTTCAGCGAGGTCGACCCGGATCGCATACTGGGCGTCGACCTGTTCGATCCCGGCCGGACGGGCGAGTTAGCGGGCTGGCAGCGGGCGCTGGCCGACGACGACACTGCACACGGAGGCGAACCAAACGACCACGACGACCATCACGATCACGGACATGACGACCATCGCCATCCGGACGAGGTCTACGGCGTCGACTCGTTCGTCGTCCGGGAGCGCCGCCCGTTCCATCCCGAGCGCTTCGCGTCGTTCCTCCGGGACCTCCCCGACGATATCGTCCGATCGAAGGGGACGGCGTGGATCGCCGGCCGCGACGTGAAACTCGACATCGCTCAGGCCGGTCCATCGGTCCGCGCGACCGTCCGCGGGCCGTGGATCGCCGCCCTCCCCGAGGTCCAGCGGGAGTTATACCGCTCTAATCGCCCCGACCTCGAGTGGCACGACGACCACGGCGACCGCCGGACGGAACTGGTCGTCATCGGCACCGATCTCGCGGCCCACGAACCGACGCTTCGCTCGCGACTCGAGGACTGTCTGGTCACCGACGAGGAGTGGGAGCGAGCCGACGAGTTGCCGAACCCGTTCCCGAGCGAGGACGACGAGGACGTCGTACTTCGCGAGCCCTGATCGCTGCCGCTGCCCGCGCTCACCGCTCCGTACTCTTACTCCGTCTCCGCCGCTCGTTCTCATCCCACTACGACCGTCAGCCGAGTTCGGTCTCGATCGTCTCGAGCGCCTCCTCGAGTTCGCCGTTGCGTTTCCACGCGGCGATCCGATCGCCGAAGGGCAGCGGTGCGGCGAGTTCGACGGCCGACCGGATCGTCACCCGGGTCCGCTCGTCGTCGATCGGCTCGTACTCGAGCCACGTCTCCATGTGGGAGAAGGGACCGTGTTCGCCCTCCTGCGTGTAGTAAATCACGCCGTCGCGGTCCTCGAACCGCAGCGGAAGTCGGATTCCGGGACCGCTGGCAACGACGATCGTGGCGTCGGCTCCCTCCTCGACGCGCTCGACCGCGAAGCTCCCCTCGGCTTCGACGATCGCCGCCGGCTCGAGCCACGCCGAGAGGTCGGCCGCGGCCACCTCGAGGACTCGCGACGCCGTCACCTCGCGCATAGTGACCACGTGCCGCCGAACCACTATAAAAACCGCCGTCCCGGCGGGATCGTTCCCGATGAGACCGCCGACACTCGTCTCGACGCGGCCAACACGGCAGATTTCCGCTGCGGGTCGCCGGTGTCGTGCACGGAAACCTCTAAGTGACCCACGTCCCCCTCTCTTCGCATGGCCGAACCCGACGGCGAGCCGGACGACGGACTACAGGGGGGCCTCGAGTCCTCGCAGGGCGATCCGCGCGTCTTGCTCCTCCTGAACGCCGTCCTCTCGACGCTGTTCGCCGCGATGTTCGTCTGGGGGGCGGACCTCATCGGTGCGCTCGTATTCACGCCGGTCACCGTCGCAGCGGTGGCTCTCGCCGTCTTCGTGCTCACCCACGTCGTCACGCGGCCCTAACCGGTCGTCGCGAGGGGCGGATCGACGGCGGCGATAGCGGCGGTCCGGCGAGACCGTCGCGAGGCGACAGGTTCTCGTCGCAGGCCCGCTACAGTTTCGATAATGAGTATGCGGCAGCTGTCCGCCTACCGGCCGACGAAGCCCGATGTCGCAGTGTTCGTCTCCGGCGTTGCCAGCATGGGACTGGAGATTCTTGCAGGCCGGATCATCGCCCCCCAGTTCGGGAGCAGCATCTACACGTGGGGAAGCATCATCACCGTCTTCCTCACCGCGCTGAGTCTGGGCTACTGGCAGGGCGGGAAGCGAGCCGGGACCGCGTCGAACCGCCGGATGAGTTGGATCCTGCTGGGGACGGCGGGCTACGTCGCCGTCGTGGTCTATGCGAGCGACCAACTCCTGCTCTCGGCCTCGGCGATGCCGCTGCCGGCCCGATACGCCTCGCTGCCGGCCGTCCTCATCCTCTTCGGGCCGCCGACCTACCTGCTCGGGTTCATCAGCCCCTACTCGGCCGAACTCTCGATGAAGGAGGGGACCGGCGAGGCGTCGGGCCACGTCTACGCGCTCGGGACGATCGGGAGCATCGTCGGCGCGGGCGCGACGACGTACCTCCTCATCCCCGTGCTCGGCATCGACATGATCGGCCTCCTGTTCGGGTTCGTCCTCGTCGGCACCGCATTCGCGCTCACGCTCCCCGCAGTCACATCGAAACCAGCGGCTGCCAGCGTCGCCATCGCAGTGTTGCTCGTCGTCGCGGCCGGCCTCGGCCCGATCGCGTTCGACCACCGCGGCGACGTCGTCTACCAGACCCAGACGGCCTATCAGGAACTCGAGGTCATCGACGACGGCGATACCCGGACGCTGTATCTCGACGGCGCCCGCCACAGCGCGATGGACCTCGAGGACCCCGACCGACACGTCTTCGAGTACACGCGGTTCTTCCACCTGCCCATGCTGATGGTCGACGATCCGGACGAAGTCGAGAACGTGTTGTTCATCGGCGGGGGCGGGTACACCGGTCCGAAGGACTTCGAGCGGAAATACGACGCCGACGTCGACGTCGCCGAACTCGATCCCGAGGTCTCGCAGGCGGCCAAGAACTACTTCGATCTCGAGGAGGGCGAGAACATGACCGTCCACACGGAAGACGGGCGGCAGTTCCTCCGAGACACCGACACGACCTACGACGTGATCGTCCTCGACGCCTACCAGAAGGATCAGGTCCCGATTCACCTGACCCAACTCGGATTTATGGAGTTGGCCGAGGAGCGACTGACCGAGGACGGCGTCTTCCTCGCGAACGTCATCGCCGCACCCAGCGGTGCCGGCTCGGAGTTCTACCGCGCCCAGTACAAGACCATCGACGAGGCGTTCGCGTCGACCTACAGCTACCGGACATCGAACTGGGACTCGGTCCAGAACATCGAGGTCGTCGCGACGAAAGACAACACCGACTTCACCGACGCCGAACTCGCCAAGCGAAACGAGAACCGCGACCTCGGGATCGACCTGAGCGGCGAGATCAACGCCTCGCTCTCCGAGCCGGAGACCGACGACGTGCCGGTGCTGACCGAGGACCACGCGCCCGTCGACAGCCTGCAGGCGTCGACGGTCGGACAGGAGTACGTCATCGAGCAAACGAGCGACGAGGAGACGAGCCCGGAACCCGCGTCGATCGCGGCGGACTCCTCACCCGCACTCGCGCGACCCGCGCCGGAACCGGGCGGATCGGGACTCGAGTCGGGAGCGCCCGATCCGGCGGCCGTCGGCCCGGTGGCAACGGAACCGGCGTCGCCGTAGCCGGTCGCCGCGGCTACGGAGCCATGATGACGCAGAACGGGCGCGCCGGTCGCTTCTCAGTCGGATAGCGTCTCAGACTCGAGCGGCGTCGCCGTCCGCCAGTAGTGATCCAGCGAGTCCTCGGCCCATGAGCGCACGGCGTCGTCGTCGGTGTCGACGGAGGCGCGGAGAATGCCGTTCTCGTCGCGCAAGAGCAGGTAGACGACCTCGTCGACGATCATGATCGCGATCGGCACGCCCTCCTCGCGGACCCGGATTTCGGCGTCCTCGGCCGCGAGCAGGGCCTCGAGTTGTCCCCGGAGCGCCGAGTCGTCGGCGAGGGCGTCGATCGCGCTGCGGCCGAACACGCCTCGAAAGCGCTGCTCGCCGGCGGTCACGCGCTCTCGAACGACGCGCAGCGTCTGTTCGTTGAACGTGTGCGAAAACGTCCGGACCTCGACGCCCTCCCGAAGGAATCCGAGCAACCGGCTCAGCGGCGCGTTCGGCCGCGTTCCGCTGGGGACGGTGATCGTCGCGTCCGAGAGCCGCCGGAGGTCGAAGTCCATCGCGTGCGTGGGCAGATAGTCCACGATATCCCGGAGCCTGCCCTCGGTCTCGAGGATCTCCTGTAAGTCGGTAAACCCCTCCGCGACGAGCCGACCGGTCGCGGTCGCGACGTACTCGCTGCCGTCGTGTCTGATCCACGATCGGTCCTCGAAATCGCCGAGAATCCGGCCTAGCGTCGCCTGCGAGGCGCCGGTCGCGTTCGCGAGGTCGGTCCGCGTCCGTCGTTCCTCGGCGAGCAGCCTGAGTACCTCGACCCGGTTCGACGAGAGTGCGAGGAACTCGATCTCCTCGAGCGCCGATTCCATACGGACAGTCGTCGCCGCTGTGGTAAATCGTTTTCGCAGTGTGAAATTATTTCACGGTCTGCAGCGGTATCGCGGCTTCCAGCAGTTTCTCGGCTCGCCGACCTTTCTTACTATGAAATATTTTCTGAACGAAACTATAAACCCGTAGCTCGTACGGTGTAGTACGATGATTTTCGCTATCCCCGCGTCGGCCGAGATCGGTCCGGCGCACACGGTTCGAACGGAGGTGACGGCGTAGATGGTTTCCCGCCGCATCGCCGTTTTCTTCGCCCTCTCGAGTCTGTTCTTCGGCGGCACCTTCGTCGCCGCGAAGGCCGGGCTGGCGTACTTTCCGCCGCTGCTGTTCGTCGCCTTCCGGTTCGACATCGCCGCGGTCGTCATGCTTGCCTACGTCGGTCTGACGTCGTCGCGGTCGGAACTGCTCCCGCGGACTCGCGGCGATATCGGTGCGATCCTCGCGACCGGCGTCCTCGCGATCGGGCTGACGAACGCCTTGCTGTTCGTCGGCCAGCAGTACGTCACGAGCGCCGTCGCCTCGATCATGTACAGTCTCAACCCCATCATGACGCCGGTGTTCGCCGCGTTCCTGCTCTCCGACGAGCGACTCTCCGCCCGCGGCGCGGCCGGCATGGGACTGGGCCTGCTCGGCGTCGCCCTCGTGGTCAGCCCCGACCCCGCGAACCTGCTCGGCGGTGCCGTCGGCAAAGGTATCCTCTTCGCTGGAGCGATCGCCGCCGCGCTCGGGGCCGTCCTCATCCGCCGGGCCGACAGCGACCTCTCGAGTACGGTCCGCGTCGCGTGGGGCCTGCCGTTCGCCGCCGCGCTGTGTCACCTGCTGGCCTGGTCCGGCGGCGAGTCGACGGCCGCGATCACGTGGAGCGCCGAAGCGGCTCTGGCGCTCGGCTACGTCAGCATCTTCGCCGGCGTCCTCGCCTACATCGCCTACTTCGGCCTCATCGACACGGCCGGCGCGATCCGCGCGAACCTGATCTTCTACGTCGTGCCCGTCGTCTCGACGCTCGGCGGCTGGGCGCTGCTCGACGAGACCATCGACGCGATGGCCGTCGTCGGCTTCCTGACGATCTTCGCCGGCTTCGCGGTGCTTGGCAGCAAGTCGATCGACGTTCGCTCGCTGCTCCCGACCGTTCCCGCCGACCCGCCGCTGGCAGACGACGAATCGGCGGTCAGGGAGGAACCGCGGGGCTACCGCTCGGACTGACGGGATTAGAACAGCGACAGCTCGCCGGTCACGCTATCGACCCGGTCGTCCGCCGCCGGACCGACCGCCAGCGCGGTGACGGTTCCCGGCTCGAGTTGGGTGTGGCCGGCGTCCCGGATCACGGCGCTCGGGATCCCCTTCCGCTCGGCGATTTCGGAGAGTTCGTGGAGCTGCCGTTCGCTCTGGCCTTTCAGGACGACCTTCTTCTGTCCGCCCTGTTTCCACTGGTCCTGTAACTGTTTGTCCGCCTTCTCGTAGGCCGACAGCGACGCGTGAGCGACCTGTGCGGCGAGCTTTCCCTGCCCCATCCCGATGTCCGTACGGGCGACGATGGCCTGTTTCATGGCCGACTCGAGGACGGGGACACCTTTAGCCGTGACTATCTCCGCGGCGAAAGCGACGACGGGTCGGCGAGTAGCCGTTCATCCGGTGAGATTTCGTCCGCCAGAGACGCGCGTTCCAACTGCGCGACCACCGCTTTCGCTACTCGCGTCGGGTGAACCGGCCGCGGTCAGTGAACGATCTCGCAGTCTCGAAGGAGTTTGCGCTCCGTCCGCGTCGCCTCCGGGCCGGCCTCGACGAGAGTCGGCTCGTCGATCGACTCCGAAAACCGATCGGGATCGGGCTCGACGCGCTCGAGCAGTTCCGAGAAGACCGAGCCGCGGCGGCCGCCCGCCGAGACGACGCCGCCGTACTTGCGCTCCTCGAAGGACGTCTCGTCGGGACCGGGGAACTCCTCGCGGATGATCTCGGCGGTCTCGCTGAGGTAGTCGGCGGCCTGTTTCTGGGAGTACAGGCTCTCCTCGTAGTAGGTCTCGGTGTATCCGTCGTCGAGGTCCTCCGAACAGTGGGCCGGCGATTCGTAGCGGACCGATTCCGCCGTCGTGTACCCGCTGGCGAACCGCATGTTGAGGGTGAAGCTGTCCGGATAGCGGAGTATCAGCGGGGAATACAGCATGTCGGTGATCGTGACCTGCTGTTGTGCCCGCCACGCCCCCTCGAAGTAGTACGCGGCCAGCGCGCCGATCCGGTCGTCTCGCTCACCGCGGTGATATGCCATCGCGACCTCCTCGTAGTTCTCCCCGACAGTCCGTCGAAGCCGCCGCTGGAACGTCTCGGCGATGCGATCGCGTTCCGCTTCGTAGGCGTCTAACACTGAGACGTCCGAGTCGGCGAACAGCGCCGCTTTCTGCTCTCGAGCAGCTGCCACGTTCATCATGTTCTCGTGGAATACGCGCTCGGCCTCCCGATCCGGAAGCGGTATTCTGACAGCCTGCTGATGCAGAACCCTCGTGTCGCCGTGGAACCGGTCCTGCTCCCCATCCATGCGGCGGCCTTTGTGATACAGCGTTATAATCGGTTAGGCCGTCCGCGCGAGAATTTCAGCGTATTCACACGAGACGACGATCCGCGCGATCGGTCGGTCGCGGCCGACCGACGGGTCGCGCTCGGACCGAGGAATTTAGGGCCCCGTGCTCGCTCCTACTCCGTATGATCCTCTCCGACGCGGACATCCTCGAGCGCCTCGAGGCCGGCGATCTCGTCGTGGAACCGTTAGACGATCCGGAACTGCAGATCCAGCCCGCGAGCGTCGATCTGCGGCTGGGCCGTGAGTTCCTCGAGTTCCAGCGGACGAACATCCCTTGTATTCACCCGAACACCGAAGACGAGGTCGACGAGTACGTCACCGAGACGATCGTCGACGAGGACGACGACTTCATCCTCCATCCCGGCGACTTCGTGCTCGGGACGACCCACGAGCGCGTCGAAATTCCTGACGACCTGATCGCCCACGTCGAGGGCCGCTCCTCGCTCGGCCGACTCGCCGTCGTCGTCCACGCCACGGCGGGTCTCTGCGACCCCGGCTATCGGGGCCAGATCACGCTCGAGCTGTCGAACCTCGGCTCCGCCCCGGTCGCGCTCACGCCCGGCATGCGCATCTCGCAGCTCACGTTCACCGAGCTCAAGTCGCCCGCGGAGCGACCCTACGGCAGCGAACGCGGCTCGAAGTATCAGGACCAGGACGGCCCGCAGGCCTCCCGTATCCAGAGCGACGACGAGTTCGGCGGCGACCAACTCGAGCGCGACCGGTGAACACGCCGGCAGGGCATTCAATCCCGGGCCGCTTGTAGCCGCGGGTAGCCCCTCCTCGACGCCGACATCGGATGTGACGAGTTCGTCGGTTCCGTCGACGAGGCGGCGACACGAACGCGCTATCCATGTCTCCTGCCAACTACGAACTCCACGAGCGACTCGACCGCCTCTCGGACGCGTCGGCCGACCGCGACGTGCTCGTCACGCTGACCGTCACGCCCGAGGAATCGATCGGCGAGGCCCGCCAGCCGGTCGAAACCGACTACGCCGAGGCGACCCAGCTCGCCGAGCAGTCGACGGCCCAGCCGCTCGTCGACGCACTCGAGGAGACCCGAAGCCGCCTGAACGAGTACGACGAGGTGCCCGAGACCGGGCTGGCGATCTACGCCGGCGTCGTCGACGGCGACCTCGTCGCCGCGTCGTTCGACGACCTCCCGGTCCCGATCAACGAGTCCAGATACGACCACGCGAACGAGTTCGCCCTCGAGCCCCTCGAGACCCTCGCGGAGCCCGAATCGACCTACGGCCTGCTCGTCGTCGAGCGCGGCGGGGCCGCGCTGGGCCGGCTGGACGACGAGGGCGTCGAGCCGATCGAGCGCTTCGATAGCGACGTGCCGGGAAAGTCGAGCGCCGGCGGGCAGTCGGCCGAGCGGTTCGAACGCGACCGCGAGCGCCAGAAACGCGACTTCTTCGACGAGGTGGCCGACCGCGCCGAAATGGAATTCGTCGACGGCGACCCGATCGACGGCGTCCTCCTCGGGGGCACCACGGGCACCGTCGAGGACTTCCGCGAGGAGGCCGACCTCGACCACCGGCTCGAGGACCGCCTCGTCGGTGAGTTCGCCGTCGAGTACGCCTCCGAGCAGGGGCTCCGCCAACTCGCGGCCAAGGGCGAAAGCGAGATTTCGGAGCGCGATCGCGGGGATGTCCGCGACACGCTCGGGACGTTTTTCGAAGCGGTCCGTGACGACGGCGACCCCGTCGCCTACGGCGCAGACGAAGTCGACGACGCACTCGAGTACGACGCGGTCGAGACGCTGTTGCTCTCGACGGGGCTCGAAGGGCGCGAGCTACAGACGTTGGGTGACCGAACCGCGGAGCAAGGCGGCAAGACCGTCGTCGTTCCGGACGACTTCCCGGACGGCAGCCGCTTTCGCGACGCGTTCGACGGCGTCGGCGCGCTGTTGCGGTTCCCGATCGACTGACGACGGGGCAGACCGGCTGCGGTCCCCGAAATCGACTGGCTGTTGCAGGCACCACCGGCTTGCCTCGAGTCGCGGTAGCCGACGGTATGTGCGCCACGTTTTCGGACGACGACATCGACAAGCCCGTTGAGAACGCCGCCGGCGAGGCGGTCGGGGTCGTCGCGGCCGTCGAGGGGGACATCGCCCGCGTCAGGCCGGACCCGTCGGCCGTCGAGTCGATCAAGTCCTCGCTCGGCTGGGAGAAGGGTGCCGAGGAGCGGATCATGCTCGACCGGGAGTCCGTTCGCGAAATTACTGGCGACGCGATCCGACTCGAGGGCGGGCTTCCGATCCGGGATGACTCGACGACCGACGCCGGTGCCGAGCGCGACGGGTCGTCGTCCGACGGACCGGAGACGGAGCCCGCCGGCAGCATGAGCGGGATCGACGAGACTGAAATCTCCGAGGATATGGCCGACGATGACGGCCTGCGTACGGCCGAGGAGATGGACGAGATCGAAGAACGGGGTCGCGGGATGGAGGCTGATCCGACCGAACTAGCCGACCGCGATCCGCAGTTCTCGTCGGGGTCGGCTGGCGACGACGGCAGCCGATCCGATGCGACGGTAGACGTCGACGAGAACCCACAGCGGACGGACGCGACCGTTGATCCCGGTGAGGATGCAGACCGGACCGACGCCGCAGTGGACCCGGACGCGCTCCGCGAGACGGAGTCGACCGATCGAGGGCCGACGACCGAGGACGGTGCACGAGGGCTCGCAGACGACCCCG
The DNA here is from genome assembly GCF_005576615.1 of Natrinema versiforme. NCBI lineage: Archaea > Methanobacteriati > Methanobacteriota > Halobacteria > Halobacteriales > Natrialbaceae > Natrinema > Natrinema versiforme. Next base: position 1,111,124 of record NZ_CP040330.1, on the reverse strand, counting down.
AAACGGAGTCGCTGACGGACGCCGAATCCGAGTCCGGATCCGGTTCCGACGAGAGCGGGGACGAGTAGCGTCCACAACTCGCGTCGACACCGGATTCGTTTCCGCGCTCGCCGTGGCTCGCCGGGTGGCCTACTAAGACGCTCCTTGTGATACGCACACCAGCTATGAACTGGAGAGGCGAGGGCGACGGCGTCGAGGGCGTCGATGTCGCCGGCCCATCGGATGCACAATCGATCGTGTTCGTCCACGGCGCGATGTTCACGCGAAAGATGTGGCTGCCCCAGCAGCGGGAACTCTCCGAGGAGTATCACACCGTCGCGCCCGATTTGCCGGGTCACGGGACCCGCGCCGGCAAGCCGTTCCGGATGGCCCCGGCGATCGACGTCCTCGAGGACGTGTTCGAGACCCACGTCGACGGCTCGGCGGTGCTCGTCGGGCTCTCGCTGGGCGGGTACGCGGCGACCGAGTACGCCTACCGCAATCCCGGCGACGTCGACGCGCTGGTGCTGTCGGGTAGCAGCGTCAACCCGGTGAACACGATGGCGCTCGGTACGCGACTGACCGGCGGTTTGACGCGGCTCCTGACCAAACCCGACCTCGGGAAACGCGCCGGCGAGAAGCTCGCGACGCGCTGGGTCCGAAACCGCGATCTCCCGCCGGACATCGAGCGGGAGATCATCGACTCGGGCTTCTACCCGAAGCAGTTCGGCGACGCGGGCCCGGACATCGCGGGCGTCGATTTCCGGGCGAAGCTCTCGAGCTATCCCGGGTCGACGCTGATCCTCAACGGGGAGAACGACAAACTCATGCGACGCGGCGAGCAGGCCCACGCCGGCGCGGCGCGGGACGGCCGCGTCGAAGTCCTCGCCGGTGCCGGCCACATCTGCAACCTCCACCGCCCGGCGACGTACACGGATCGGGTACGGCGGTTCGTCCGGCAGGCCGTCCCCACGCGGCAGTAATCGATGGGGCCAGCGACGCGACGCAGCGAGCGACTCGGTAACGGCCCCGCTCGAGCGGCGAGACCGCCGATCCGGGTCGCTATGAAGCGGTGGTCGAGTCGCGATGGAACGGTTGAACTGTGAGGACTCGAGGACGGAATCGAAGAACCGCGCGTGAGACGGGAGCCGAAAGGAGGACGAGGACTACGTGCGCGATCAGGAGCGTCGATCGCCGATCAGGTTCCGAACGCGGCCGGGAATCCCGAGCAGGGAGATGCCGAAGCCGAACAGGACCATCAGGACGTAGACGCCGAGCGTCGAGGTCCAGACGACGATCATCGCGAGGATAGCGTAAATTCCCTCGAGGAAGTAGAACGCGGCGATCGACATCGCCGTCCCGTACAGCAAGACGAGGTACGGTCCCCAGTCGTGGGCGTGGCCGCGCCGCACGCGGCGTCGAACGTAGCGTTTCAACTCCCCTTCGAGGGATTCCTTTCGAACGGTCCTGTTCTCGACGTCGTCTTCGAAGGAATCCACGCGGTCGCGCAGCCGCTCGATCTCCTCGCGGAGCACCTCGGGGTCGCCCGAACGATCGCGCGTTCGGGCGCTGGCGCTCCTCGCGGTCGCACGGTCGCTCGCGCGGTCCTCCGCGGCTCCCTCGTCGGCACCCGTAGCGTCGTCGGTCATCGCTTCTGTCGAAATCTGTCGGTGTCCGGGACTTTGTAGCTGCCGATCCACTTCACGGTTGGCGAGGACCGCGTTGAGGACCGCGCCGAAGACGAGGATGATCGAGCCGATGTACAGCCAGACGAGGACGAGGAACACGGCCCCGAGCGCGCCGTAGATCGCGTACCCGGTAGCGAGACTGGTGTACAGCGAGAAGCTCCGACTCAGCGCGAACCAGCCGATGGCGGCGACGAGCGTCCCCGGCGCGGCCTCCCGGAAGCCGACGTTCGCGTCCGGAAAGATGACGTACAGCGGCAGGAACGTCGCGATGAGTCCGAGGATGACGAACAGCTGCCCGATGATCGACAGGCCGACTCCGGGAACGAACCGGATCCCCAGTTCGAGGGTCCCGACTATGACGAGGCCTGCCGAGATGCCGAGCGAGACGATCATCGCGTCCCAGACGGTGTCGAGCAGCGATTTGTCCCCTGCGGTGCCATACACCTGCGAGAAGGCCCGATCGAGTCCGCGGAGGACCCGACTCGAGCCCCACAGCAGCCCGAGGCTGCCGACGACCGTCGCCCCCTGTCGGCCGGTGTCGTCGACGATCGTCTCGGCGAGCAACTCCTGGGCCGCCGGCGTGAGCACGTCGCTGGCCGCGACGGTGAGCCGCGCCGCGAGCGCCTCGCCGCCGATCGACGCGGCGATCCCCAGCGCCAGTAACATGAGCGGGACGAGCGAGATGAACCCGTAGAACGCGACGCCCGCCGCGAGCAGCGTCAACTGTTCGGTCCGCGCGAGCCGGACCGCTTCTCCCGTTACCTCCAGTCCCCGTTTGCGGTCGATCACGCGCGCCCCTTCCACGCGGGCCACTATATGTAGTCTCGTCGCACAGATGCACAACGGACTCTTACACTGTGGCGCTCGTCACGACGCCTCTGGCCCGATCGCGACTGAAACGCCGTAGTCGTTCCCTTCGACCGTCGAGTCGATGTACGGGGCCGATACGGGCCGGAGAGCCGCCGCTCGACCCGTCGCCGGACGCTGCGGTTCGAGCCAAGTATTTTCAATTGGAGAACTGATACTATCGTATGGAGCAACGACGCTGTCCGGACTGCGGTGTGACGATGAAATCGGTCCCCGTTCGCGACACCGAGGGAATGAGCCTGTCCATCGCGACGGGGAAACGCGACGGACTCCTGGGAAAGATCGGGCTGAAAAATACGACGAAACTGCAGGGCGTCTGCTGCCCGGAGTGTGGGCTCGTGCGACTGTACGCCGACCTCGAGTGACCGCTCTCGTCGACTAGCCGAGACTGTCCTCGGTCGCCGCACGGATCTCGCCCACGCTCGCGTCCGTCTTGAACGTCGTCCCGCCGTAGTGGGCTCGAGAGGCCGCATACCCCGCCTCGCGCAGATCGGCCAAGAAGTCGTCCATCGCGTTCGCGGGCAGCCCCCAGTTCCGACAGAGTTTGTGCTGGTCGTAGTGGGTCGGCTCGTCGAGTTCCGCCGCGAGCGTGTCACAGAGTTCCCGCGCCTCCGGTGCGGTATCGAACGTATAGGGAATCTCGTCCCGAACCGCGGCGATGAACTCCGAATCTTGGACCGGTCCGAGCCAAATCGGGCCGGCAGCGAGCATCCGATTCCCGCCGCAGTGGGGACACGTCTCGACCGGATCGGCGATCAGCCCGGGGTCGACCTCGCGGTAGAGGCAGTCTTCGCAGTGATAGCAGTGGCCTAACTCGTCGATCGCGGCGTCGGCCGCGGTGGGCTTGTGGGTCAGTTCGAGGTAGGTGCGGACGTAGTGGCTGGTCGCGTGGGTCAGGATCGGCTCGACGCCGACATCGAAGCGCGCGCCGCTGCGTGCGAGCGCCGAGATGAGGATCCGAACGCCCATTTCGGCGTGGTAGTCCGTGTTTCGGGGCACCGCGGAGTACGAACGGACGCCGCTGTTGAAGTGTGCGCCACACAGCGGCGCGGTGTCGGTCGCGGTCACGCAGAGCAGATCGCGGCAGTTCGCGAACGCGGCGTCGGCGAAGGGCATCGGCGTCCCGTAGGGATCGAGATCGATCACGTCGAACGTCGAGTCGTGCATGAGGGCGTTGACATCGCGGTGTTCGACGGTCGCCTCCTCGCAGTCGTTCCGCTCGAGGTTCTCTCGCGCGAGGTCGACGGCTTCCTCGTCGACGTCACAGCAGGTCACGTCCCAGCCGTCCGCGGCGGCCCGAACGCCGCGGACGCCGCTCGCGGTCATCGCGTCCAGATAGGAGGTGGCGCGGTCCTCGCGCTCGCGGTAGGCCCGCAGCGTCGCGATCGTCAGATCCCGGTTCAACTCCTGTCGCGGGTTGTAGAAGACCGCCTCCTCGATGCCCTCCGTCTGCTCGCCGGGGACCTCGAGTTCGACCCCGCCCTCGGTGACGCGCATACCACGTCTCGTCGGTACCGGGCGAAAAACGGTGTGGTCTCGGACGGCAGTCGGCGGACCGCGCTGTGAGACCGTGTGGGCTCACTCGAGGCCGTCGTCGAGCGCGGACAGGGTACCCGAGACCGTCGAGTCGTCGCCCGACTCGGACTCGACCCGGCTGTCCCCGCCGTGGCGTTCGACGATTCGGTTCCGTTGAAGCAGACGCAACGCCTCGGCCGTTAGCGCGCGGAGGCTATCACGCTACGGAATGGTTCCCCAGACTTTCGGCTTTCCTGTTACGTCGCCGGCTCGAGCGGGAGTCAACCGGTTGACCGAGCCCGGCGTCGCTCTCGAATCGGCGGGCGATTGCACACAGGGCGCGTCGGTCGTCCCGCCCCTGCGGCGACACAACCAAACCGATTTTACAGTTCGGTGCACAGTCACGGACGTGCCGAAGGCCAACCCCGTCGAGCGATGGCAGGCTGCTCTCGAGGAAGCCGGCGAGCTGACGCCGGAGATCGTCGGCGAGATCTCGGAGATCCACGGCGACCGCGGGGTTCGCGCCATCGAAGCGGTCGGCGAAAACCGCGTGAAATCCTACCGCGACTTCACGATCGTCGTCGGCTACGACGACGAGTACATCGTCGAGGACGGCGGCTGTACCTGCAAGGACAGCGAGTACAACCTCGACGCCGACGACCCGACAGAGCGCTGCTGGCACTCCTTAGCGGTCGCGATCGCGCGCCGGGTCGGCCACGTCGACTACCACGATATGTGGTACTCGGAAGTCCGTGACCTCATATAACGTCTCTGCGGCCGGCTGCGGAAATCAGTCAGTGAGCGGTCTTACACCCCAACACGTACGACTATCACTAACGATATGAGTAGCATTTGAAGACGTTGAATGTGGGTTGTTACCGTATGAAGAGACGACGCTATCTCACCGCGAGTCTCGGATTGACCGCTCCGATCGTTGGCTCGTCCGGAACAGCCGCAACCACGGGAACGGCCAACGTCCAATCGGACGACGACCCAGATCCGCTCACGATCGACGGGACGGGTGCGACCGTCACCGACGAGTTCGAACTCGAGGGTGGTGTGACCATCGCCGAGGCCGTCCACGACGGCGAGGCGAACTTCATCGTCGAACTGATTCCGACGGATAACGGGTACGAGGAATTGCTGATTAACGCGATCGGGGAGTACGACGGCGCGTCGGGCGTGCTCGCGGAACAGGGGACGTATCTACTGGATATCGACGCTGACGGGGAGTGGGAAATCGAGATCCGACAACCGCGGCCGACTGCGGACGAAGCCGATTCGTTACCGGTCGAACTCGAGGGTGAAGGGTCGACATGGGACGGCCCGTTTCTGTTCGACGGACTCGGCCGAGCTCACGGAAGCCACGAGGGGCAAGGTAACTTCATCGTCGAAATCCTTCCCCAAGGCGGTCTCTTTTCGGAACTCGCGTTCAACGAACTCGATCAGTTCGAGGGTGAGACGACGTTCGATATCGACGGCGTCGGTTTCGTGACGGTCGAAGCCGCCGGGACGTGGTCGCTCTCGATGGAGTGACGGCCGAAGAGCACTCCGTCTATTGCTCTGCGCGAGTCGGTTGCACCTCGACGACTTTTGCAGAATTCCCAGCCCGTCAGCACTCCGCTTTTTCGTTCGGGCGATCCAATGGCTTCCACTCCGCATAATCGGGAAAAAGCAGCACGTTCCGGCAGCCGTTCGCAGTCTGCGACGCTCGACTACTCCGCGGCGCAGATTTCCACGAAATTCCGCAGGATCTGTAGTCCCGTCTCGCCGCTCTTCTCGGGGTGGAACTGCGTGCCGAAGACGTTGCCCGCCTCGTTCGCGACGATCGAGGGGAACTCGAGTTCATAATCCGTCGTCGCGACCGTCGCGTTCCGGTCGTCGGGAACCGCGTAGTAGGAGTGGACGAAGTAGGCGTAGTTCCCGTCGATGCCCTCCACCAGCGGGTGCTCGCGCTGGACGTGGAGTTCGTTCCAGCCCATGTGGGGGACCTTCTGGCCCTCCGCGAATCGGACGTTGGTGCCGGGGATCAGGTCGAGTCCCTGAACGGCCGACTCGCCGTCGTTGTCGCCCTCCTCGCTCGTCGTGAGCAGCATCTGCATTCCGAGACAGATGCCGAAGAGGGGGGTCCCGCTCTCGGCCACCTCGAGGAGGTCCTCGCGGAGCGGGTCGGCGTTTTCGACGCCCTCGCGGAACGCGCCGACGCCCGGCAGGACGACGCCGTCGGCCGCGGCGAACGCCGCGGGGTCGTCCGTGATTTCGATGTCGGCACCCGCCCGCTCCAAGCCGCGCGTGACGCTGCGGAGGTTCCCCAGCCCGTAGTCGACGATGACGATGGACGCGAGGGTTTCCTCCTGCGGAGACGAAACAGTGCTCATACGCGTACTCGGTGGGGCGTGGTAAAGTGAATTACCCTTCGTGCAACCCGTCGTGACTCACGCGGCGCGGCCCTCCGTCGACTCGGTTGGCCCACCACTGCCGCCACTGTCGTCACCGCCGTCGCGACCGATCAGTTGCCGTCGCCGGTAGAGGTAGTAGCCGATACCGGGAACCGAGAGCAGGTACGGAATCACCAGTTCGGCTCCGGCGAGGTGAACGAGACCGAGGCCGCCCGCGATCCACGGGTTCGGATTCCAAGACGGGTGGTCCCGGAGTGCGAGCGCGTCCATGAGCAACGACCCCGCAACGATCGCAGCGAAGATGACCGACAACCAGCCGGCGAGGACGGTCACGGCGAACGCGGCCAGTCCGACGCCGAGCGACTCCGCGTCGACGGACCGCGTGAAGAGCCAGAGGCCAGCGTACGAGCCGAGCATCGCGAGCGGCGCGAGCGGAAACAGGTAGACGCCGAATCGCCACGCGGGATCGGCGGGTTCGGCGGATTCGGAAGCGGAGGACTGAGACATATGCGTTGATTTCTGACAACATGTAATAATATATTCGATGAACTGTGATCGGTCGTCTGAATCGTCACCGAAATCGCTCCGCCGACGACTGAGAGTTACCGCGTCGGCTCCGGCAGCTCAAAACCCGTCGAGGCGGGACTGTCCGCCCTCGCTGTCCGCGACGCCCGCGAGATCGGCCGCCCGCTGCAGGGCGTTCTCGAACGTCTCCTCCTGACTGCGATCGTACAGCGTCGCCGCCGGGTGGACACAGATCAGCAGTCGCCGCGGCGTGCCGTCGATCCGAACCTCCGCGAGGTCGCCCGCCTCCTTGGTGACCGCGACCGACCGCTCGAGCAGGTGTTCGCTCGGCACCTTCCCCAGCGTGACGATCACCTCCGGATCGAGCGAGGCGATTTCTTGCTCGAGGTAGCCCCGACAGTTCGCGAGTTCGTCCTTTTTCGGGTCGCGGTTTTCGGGGGGACGACAGCGCACGCAGTTGGTAATGCGAATGTCGCCGCGCCCGAGGCCGACGTTGCGGAGGCCGTCATCTAAGACGGTGCCGCTGCGGCCGACGAACGGTTCGCCCTGCTCGTCCTCGTTGGCTCCGGGGCCCTCGCCGACGAACAGGAGGTCGGCGTCCTCGGGGCCGCCGCCGTTGACGATCCGGCTCCGCGAATCGACGAGCGCCGGACAGCGCGTACACTCCGTGACACAGAGGTCCTCCATCGCTCCCATACGTGGGAGTCAGCGGGTCGCCTCCTACGTCTTTCGGGACGGTGCCGTCGGGTCCGAGACGGACTGCGACCGGTGTACCGGCTCGACGGACCGACCCCTGCCCGCCTCATTCCGTCACTCGAGCGATCGCACGTACGAATCCGCCGCTCGAGCCGCCTGTCCGGCGACCCGAATCGGCTCCGGACGGCCGCCCTCGGGAGTGAATGCCCGGACGACGGCCGCTGCCTCGTCGGCCTCGAGCCCGACCGATCTCACGTAGACGGTCTCGTCGTTGACCGACAGGTCGCGTCGCTCCGGCAGCGCTCGGTAGGTCGCGAGGCGGGCCTCGAGTTCGGGTCCGGAAAACGCCTCTCGGAGGCTGGCCTCGAGGCCGTCGCTGGCCTCGAAGGTGACGGCGATCACCGGCCGGTCGACCGCCTCGTGAATTCGCGAGAGGTCGAGAAGGTTGTACCACGCGGGGGCGACAGCGCCGAGCAGGACGTACCGGATGTCCGGACGGCCGAGGTCGTCGAGCAGCCCGATAACGGCGTCGGTCCCGTCGGTGCCGCCGACGCGACAGGCAGCGTACTCGAGGCCGTCACAGACACGGTCGGCCCGGACGACGGCACCGGCGAGCGTGCTCTCGGCCCGGTTACGGTCGTGATCGCCGCGGTACGATTCGGCGATGCCCAGCGCCCGCACCCCGGGCTTCATCCGTCAGTCGCTCTCGTCTTTGATCTCCTTGAGCCGATCGAGCAGTTCGTCGCTGGACGCGCCATTTTCGAACTCGATGGTTCCCTCGTGGCTGTTCTCTCCCGACTTGACTGCGTCCTCGTCGTCAAAATCAGCGTCGACCTCCTGTTGCTCAGATTCATCGTAGCTCCCAAATCCCATACAGTATGGTCTACGAGATACCGATTGAAAAATTCCGTGGTCACTGAGTTATGAGAGTTTTCCAAGCAACAAACACGTTCGGGAAAGACGTTCTACGGACGATCCGGAGATCCGATATAAAATATCCGCCAGATGTGCGATGGGCGAAGACGGCGAGCGCGAGCGGCGTCGGGTTCCGTGATGGCACCGTTTTTGCCACCGGCCGTCGACTGTTCCGGTATGGAAGTCCATCACGTCACCGAGGACGCGGAGACGTTCACCTGCAACGCATTCCTCGCCGTCGGCGAGGACGGAACGACGACGCTGGTCGACGCCGGCGCGTGGGACGGCGTCGTCGACGAAATCCGCGACTACGCCGACGACCTCGAGGCCGTCGTGATGACCCACCAACACGGCGATCACGTCGCCCAGCTCGAGGCCGTCTGCGACGCCTTCGACCCCGAGGTGTACGCCTACGCCGAGCATCCAGCCCGGACGCAGGCGATCGACGACGGCGACACGGTCCGGATCGGCGACGAGGAGTTCGACGTCGTCTACACGCCGGGCCACGCCGACGACCATGTCTCGTTCGTCTCCGAGTCGTCGCTGTTCTCCGGCGATGTCGTCGTCCACGACGACGGGGCCTTCGACTACGGCAGTTTCGGGCGCACCGACATGGCCGGCCAGTCCCGCGAGCGACTCATCGAGAGCATCGAGGACTTGCTCGAGCGCATGCCCGAGGGGGTCGAACACATGTACGCGGGCCACGGTGGGGTCTTCCACGGCGACGTACTCGATGTCGTGGAAACGGCGCTCGAGCGGGCGGAGAAGCGGGAGCCGAAATATCCTGACGAGTGAGGACTTGTCGTCTGGGCCATCACTAGCGCTGCGACCGTCTCTCGAGACGACGGCGTCGCCAGCGAGAGTCGGAACTAGCAACGTGGTCACTACAGAACCAGAAGCGCCAAAAACCGGATCGAACCGAGCGATCCGTCGCGGGCGATTATGCGGCGCGGGCTTCCTTCGCCTTGGGGCGAAGCTTCTTGTACCCGCACTTGCGACAGCGGGTGGCTCGCTTGGAGTTGCGAGCGTTACAGCGCATGCAGATCATCTTCTCGAGCATCCGTTTCTCAGCGGCGTCGAAACTGGCCATACCCGGCTTTCGCTCGTGGGGCATTTAATCGCTGTGATCCGACGGGCGCGACTCGGTCGCGGCCGAACCCAACTGTCGAGCGGGCGTCAACAGGACCAGCGGTCGGTGTCGGCGACGGACCGTCGCCGCCGCTGGCTCGCGGTTACTCCTCGTCGGCCAGATAGTCTTCTTGGACCGCGACGATCTCGCTCGAGTCCGTACACTCGCTGTACCGCCGGAGCGGTTCTTCGTTGAGCGTCAGGAAGGTCTCGCCCCAGCGGAACGGCTCGAGCAGGTCCTCGGCCAGTTCCCGGTCGTCGAAGATACAGGCCGCGGCGGCGAGCGCCTCGACGGTGGTCAGCCGGAACGGGCGACCGTAGTTGATCGGGTTCGCGGCGACGAGAAACGGGAGCGCGCGGTGGACCCCGCGCATCTGAAATGACGCTTCCTCGGCGGACTCCCACGAGCAGTCCAGCGCGACCAACGTCCCCAGCCCCTCCTCGAGATCGGCCGGCGAGAGCGCCTGCTCGGCATGGGGGTTGAGCACGACCCCGTAGGGCACCCGCCCCATCGACCGATGGAGGATCGCCTTCTCGAACTTCTCGAGGCGACGCGCGGTACACTTCTCGGGGTCGTCGTCGCCCTCGTAGTAGACGTGACACTCCACAGGAGGAGGGAGGGGAAGCCGAGAGAAAAGCGATGTGGAACGGGGCGACTCACAGGTCCGCCGTCCGTTCGTCGTTTCCGGGCCTCAGTGGGCCGTACTGCCATCGGAACGCCACCCTCGTGTCGACAGGTGCAATGCGAGGCCAGTGATGAAGCAGATCGTGGCAGGACCCAGCAAGACGAGTCCGGGCGGCCGAATCACTCCGTTCGCGGCGAGCAACACGCAGCCGACGAGGGAGACGATACTCGATCGAACCTGTTCCTCTGAGTCTCGATTCTCGAGCAGATCACGGACGAGTACGGCTGACACGAAGACGCTCATTGCGACCTGTTCCCAGTAGATCTCGCTTCCAATTCCATCGATCATTTGCTATCTCGGTCGGTACCGTTTCGGCCATTCATTTCAGCCCTTCGCATATGGGATTATCGCTGTAAATCGTCCAAATGATTGCGATCCCTGCTCGAGTAACCGGAACGAACCGGGCAGGAGAGTCGCACACTTTTGTCGATCGCACCGAAACGTCGGGTATGGATTCGGCCGCTCTCGTCCGGCAATACTACGACGCGCTCGACGAGCACGATTACGACGCACTCGAGGCGGTTCTCTCGCCCGAGTTCGTCCAGCACCGGCCCGACCGGACGTTCGAGGACCGCGACGAGTTCATCGAATTCATGCGCGAGAAGCGACCGAATCCGGACACCAGTCACGAACTCGAGTCGGTGATCGCCGAGGCCGACCGGGTCGCGGTTCGCGGCCGCGTGGTCGACGACGGAGCGACGCTCTTCGAGTTCGCCGACTTCTTCGACCTGTCGAACGGGGAGATCCGCCGCCTCGAGACGTACTCGCGGTGATCGATTTCGCGGTGGTCGAGTCGCCGATGTGGAACGTGGGTAACAAATTTCAGGCAGGCTTCCCATTCGATCGCTATGGTCCACTGCCCTGACTGCGGAACGACCCTCGCCGAGGCGTCCGACATCGACTTCACAGAAACCGACGCGGAGATGGGGATCATCGCGGCGTCCAAACGCTTCTATACGGCGTCCTGTGCCGCCTGCGGCGCGACGATCGGCAGCGGCGTCGCCGGCGCGAAAGCCGGCGGTGGCGGGGGCGGAGCCGTGTGAGAGGACAAGAAATATAGCACTGCTATCATAACTGCGCGTATGGTCCACTGCCCCGAATGCGACGCGACCCTCTCGGAGAAGACCGACGTCGAGTTCGTCGAAATGGACGCCACGACCGGCTTCTTCGCGGCGTCGAAGCGGTTCTATCTCGTCGCGTGCAACGACTGCGGCGCGGCGATCGGAAGCGGCGTCGCCGGCGCGAAGCGGTAGGCTGACGCGACGGTCGGCCAGCGGGCCAGTCGGCACCCGGTCGGCTTACGCCGAACAGTTGTTCGGCCCGAGCTCGAGTTCGACGCGCTCCTCCGGCGGGAGGGTGGTGTCGCCGCGGTTGTACTCGATGATCTCCTCATAGTTCGACGGCTTCTCGCCGGCGTCGGCCATGCGGTCGACGAACTCGTCTTCCTCGAGTCCGAGGAGGTCGATTCCCGTCCGGGCCTCGCGGATCGTTGTCCGGATCGGCTCGCCGGGTGCGCCGTGCTCGAACTCGCCGTCGGCGGTAACCGTGACGTGACCGGGCAACACCGCGACGCCCTCGGGCTCGGCCAGAATCGTCCGGTGAAGCGTCTCGTAGAGGAGTTTGGCTCCCTGCTGGCCTTCGTCGTCGCTAAATTCGAGTTCCGTCCGCCCCGTTGAATCGATATGGAGCGTATCGGCGGTCAACAGCGCTCGGTCGTCCACCAAGAGGGTGATCATCTCGCTCGTGTGACCCGGCGCGAACAGCGCCTTGAGTTCGCGTTCGCCGACCGCGAGCACCTCGTTGCGCTCGAGGGGCGTGTACTCGTACTCGACATCGCGTTCGCTCGCGCGCTCGCTGAGGTAGTAGGGCACCGCGAGGTCGTCGGCCAACTGGCGACCGCCGGAGACGTGGTCGGCGTGGACGTGCGTGTCGACGACGCCCGTGACGGTGAGGCCGGCTTCCTCGGCCGCGACCGCGTACGCGTCGGTGTCCGCGGTCGGATCGACGACGACGGCCTCGCCCGTGGTGTCACAGCCGACGACGTAGCCCAGACACCCCTTCGCGCGGCGCTGGATCTGGACGATCGTCAGCCCGTCCCCGATATCGATCTCGACGTGGTCGTAGACACCGCTCCAACCCTTCATCCCGCCGTCGACGGTCCCGACATCGTACTCGTCGGTCGCCGACTCGAGGCGCGTCGCGAGGTTGCCCGAGGAGATGCCCTTCGCACAGACGGTGATCACGCGGTCGGCGTCGCCGACGGTCTCCCGGAGGTCCTCGAGGCGGCCGTCGAGTTCCTCCTCGGGGCCGAAGGAGAAGTGGACCGCCCCGGAGATGTGCCACGACTCGTAACTGTCCGCGGGGCGGGTATCGACGAGGACGAAGTCCGCATCGTCGTCTTGCAGTTCCGCGAGCCGGTCAGCGTCGATCGTGGTGACCATACACGAACCTACGCCGCCGATCGACGTAAGTCTCGAGTCGGCGGCCGGAGGTGACCGACCGAACTTTCCTGGCAGATATTACGCGTACAAAGAGGGTTCATTTAACTAATAGCCGGTCCAACGGTCGGTATGGCTCTCTCCGATTTCATCGCTGCCGTCGTCGCCGTCCTCCGTCGCCGCCCCGGCGATCTCCTGCCCGTGTACGCTCTCGGCGCCGCGATCACCGCGATCGTTCGCGTCGTTCCGTTCGTCGGGATCGCCGTCGCCTACCTCTTTCTGGCGGCGACCGGTCGTCTGGACACGATCCGGACGGCGCTGGCCGACCTCGAGTCGCCCCCGACCGATCCGAACGCCGATCCCGAGGCGTTCGAATCGTGGGCCAACGGCCTCGAGCCCGTCTTCGACCAGCTCTGGACGCTGCCGCTCGGTATCCTCGCCGCGGTCACGATCGGTGTGAGCGTGTTGCTGTTCGCACTGCTTTCGGCCGCCGTCGCCGCGGGACAGCTCTCGGCCTGTTACAGCCGGCTGCGCAACAACCGCGGGCTCCTCGCCGCGTTCGACGGGGCGCGACGCTACTGGCTGCGATTTCTCGGCCTCTTCATCCTCGAGTTCCTGTGTTGGTCCGTCGTCCTCGTCACCGTCGGTATCGGGGCGGCGCTGCTCGCCGGCGCGATCTCGCTGGGAACCGGGTCGATGCTACTCATCGCTCCGGTCGTCCTGTTGGCTGGGCTTTTCACCGTCGTTCTCCTCGTCCTCATCCGGGCGCTGTTCGCGTTCGCACCGGTCGCGATCGTCGTGGACGATGCGGGCGTCTTCGGCTCCCTGCGGAGCGCCGCCGGCTTCGTCCGCGCACAGCCGGTCGAAGCCGTCTTTTACTACGCCATGGCGATCCTCGCGATGATCGCCCTGTCGATGGTCACCGGGCTGCTCTCGCTCGTCGACGTCGTCACGCTCGGCTCGCTGGTTTCCGCCCTAGTTCTCTTCCCGGCGCTGGATCTGCTGAAGACGGCCATCTACTGCGGCTACCGGGATCGATTAACGCCACCGGAGCCGCCGACCCGCTCCCTGCGTGCTCAGTTCCGGGCCGGACTCCGGCGCGGCTGGACCGAACTGGTATCCTACGTCCGATCCACCCCGGGGACCCACGTGCTCGTCCTCGCCCTCGGGCTCCTCGGCTTCTGGATGGGCTGGGCGGCCGCGGGCCCCTTCGCCGGTACCTTCGACGCGTCGATCGCGACCCGACTCGAGGGGATGTTCCCCCCGACGATGGCGCTCGAGCTGTTCGGCAACAACTGGCTGGTCGCGCTCACGACGGCCTACGGCGGCGTCGCGTTCGTGATCCCGGCGATCGTCTCCGTGCTGTTCAACGGCATCGCGCTGGGGATTACCGCCCGCCTCGAGGTCGATCCGGCCGAACTCGCGGCCTTCGTCGTCCCCCACGGCATCATCGAAATCCCGGCGATCCTCATCGCCGGCGCGCTCGGGATTTCCGTCGGCGTCACCGCGTGGCGGACGTGGCGCGGTCGCGCGGCACGGACGGACCTCGCGGACGCGCTCGAGCGGGCGTTCTGGGTGCTCGTCGGGATCGGGATCCTGCTGGCGATCGCGGCCCTGATCGAGGGGTTCGTCAGTCCGTACTACTACCGGCTGTTCCTCTCGTAGTTGCGCCGACGCGGCGTCCGCACTCGGCGGCTACTCGTACGCCTCGAACTCCCTGCCGAACAGCAGGAAGTAGGCCGTCCCGAGCAGTCCGATCGCGGTCGCGAGAGTGAACGCGACGATCGGATCGCCGGCGAACACCTCGGTCCCGGTCAGCGGGTTCGAAACGCCGTCCCAAAGGAGGCCACCGAGCGCGGCGCTCGGGATGACGACCAGGTTCCGCAGGAGGTAGTACGCACCGGTCACGCGACCGCCGGCACCCCGCTCGGCGGGACCGACGATCAGCGCCTTGTGGGCGGGCAACCCCGCGAACCGGAGCCCGGAGAAGGCAAAGAGGGCCGCGAGGACGACCGCGTCGTCCGGCGCGTTGATCAGGAGGACCGGGAAGATCGCGTAGACCGCGAAGCCGAGCGCGACGACCGGTTTGAGCCCGATCCGCTCGGCGGCCTTGGCGACCGGGATCATCGTCAGCAGGGCGACGAGCATCTCGATCCCCAGCAACACGCCGAAGTACGACTGCGGCGAGAGATCGACGGTCCCGACCGCCGGAACGGACAGGGAGAGGCCGACCTCGAGAACCCGGGTGACGACGATGACGAAGAAGACGTAGACCATCCCGTTGGCGAAGCGAACGAGCGTGTCGGCCACGAGCAGCGGGCGAAGTTCCGCGGGCATCGCTCGCAGATCGGCGACTACCTGCGAGACGCCCTCGAACGCTTTGCCGACATCGTCCTCGTCCGGCCTGTAGAGGACGTGCTGGACGAGCGTGCCGAGAACGCCGAAGACGACGGCGATGAGCAGGATTAGCTGGAAGGCAGTACGGATCTCGCCGTCGCTCGAGCCGAACGGATAGAAGAGCGCGGCGGCGACCAGCGGGCCGACGAGGAAGGCGGTCCGGCGGAACGTCTCGGTGCTCGCGAAGCCGGCCGCCAGCTGCGAGGGCGGCACCGCCTGCTTGACGATGGCGAAGGTCGCCCCGAGGCCGAACGACTTCCAGGCCTGTGCGAGAAGCAAGCCGACGAAGAGCAGGACGACCGCCAGCGACGTCGACCCGATCGAGACGTCCGCGAACGCGGGGGCGGCCAGCCAGATCCCGAAGCCGACCGTCGAGCAGAGGCCAAAGGCGGTCAGCGCGTACCGCGACCCGATTCGGTCCGAGATCGCCCCGCCGGGATAGGGGTAGACGGCGCTGATGATATTCCCGAACGAGCCGAACAGGCCGATGACAAACGCCGACGCGCCCAGCGCCGACATGTACTCGGCCATGTACCGATTGGTCATCTGAAAGCCCAGACTGAACGCGAACATCGCCGCCGAGAGGACGAGCACGTCGCGCTCGAGCGCGAAGAACTGCCGGAACGGGTCCAGCGGATCGGCCGACTCACCCGGTCGGTCCTGCTCGAGGCTCATACCCCTCTGTGCTCATCGAATCGACTTGAAATTTGGTCCGGCGGATCGCCGAATCCGGACCGCCGCACCTCGAGTCGCCGCGGGCGGCCCGGACTTGGATACGACAAAGGGAAGCGCTCATTAGCCAGTAGTGTGAGTTGCAGGACATGGCTTCGTGGAAGCGGGATTTCGCGAGTGGGCTCATCGTTCTGGTCCCGATCCTCATCACGCTCTACGCGATCTACTGGCTCTACGGACTCGTCGCCGGCCTCACGCCCGGTCTCATTCTCAAACAGGAAGCGCTGACGGCGTTTATCGGCGGCCAGAGCGATCAGGCGGTCCAGACGCGCGAGCAAGTTGCCCAGTTTCTGCGGGTGATCGTCGCCCTGACCGTCTTCATCATTCTCACGTTCTCGGTCGGCTACCTCATGCGGACGACCGTCGGCGGGCTCGTCGAACGCCTCGTCGACAACATCGCGAACCGCGTTCCCGTCATCCGCGTCGTCTACAACGCCTCGAAAATGGCCGCCGAGACCGCCTTCGGCGAACAGGAATCGCTCCAGAAACCCGTCAAACTCGAGACGTGGCAGGGGCTGCGGATGACGGCGTTCAAAACGGGCAAAGTAACCAGCGACGGCCGCGAGGTGCTCTTCTTACCCACGTCGCCGAACATCACTACCGGCTACGTCATCGAAGTCGAATCCGACCGAATCACGGAACTCGACGAAGACGTCGAAGACGCGCTCACTCGAGTCCTCAGCGCCGGCTTCGGCGACGCCAACCGCCGCGGCATGGACGCCGGCGTCTCGATCGACGTGATCGACGAGGCGAAGACGACAGGGTCGGACGACGACTAAAGAACGAACTTTTGCGCTGCGGGCGCGGCTTCGCCGCGCCCTCGGCAAAACTTCGATGAAAAGCACTCCTCCTTCCCCGCCAGCCGCGCAGAGCGCGGCTTCTGGGTCAGTCGTCGGCCCGCTCGCTCACCCTTCGGGTTCGCTCGCGGTCGGTACCGGGTGACGGCCTGCCCTCCCCCGAGTCGCGCGCCTCTCGTGGTACTCGAGGCACGCTCCCGGCCAAACGGTTTGATTCGAGCGGAAAAGTACCGCAATGTCGCCTGCGTAGCCGTTCAGAGAGCGAGTGTGAAAATCGAATTCCTGTTGCTGCGGTCCCTGCGGGACCGTGAGGTTAGATATCGACGTACTCGAACCAGTCGTCGTATTCGTCGGGGGCCTCCTCGACGATCTCGAAGAATTTCTGCTGGATCTCTTCCGTGATGGGGCCTCGAGAGCCGTTCCCGATGACGACGTTGTCGACTTTGCGGATGGGCGTGACTTCGGCCGCGGAGCCGGTAAAGAACAGCTCGTCGGCCGTGTTGAGTTCGCCCCGCGAGATGGAGACGTTGTCGTGGACGGTGTAGCCGAGATCCTCCGCGATCTGGATCACGGAATCGCGGGTGATGCCGTCGAGAATAGACTCCGAGAGGCCGGGCGTGAAGAGTTCGCCGTCGCGCACGAGGAAGATGTTCTCGCCGGGGCCTTCGGCGACGTTGCCCTCCTTATTGAGGACGATCGCTTCCGCGTAGCCGTTCCGGCGGGCCTCCTCGCCTGCGAGCATGCTGTTGACGTAGAGCCCTGAGGTCTTCGCGTTCGTGGGGATCTGGCTCGAGGCGTGTTTCCGCCACGAGGAGATCATCACGTCGATGCCGTTCTCCAGTGCGTCCTCGCCGAGGTAGGCACCCCACGGCCAGACGGCGATGGCAGTGCGGGTGGGACAGTCCTTGGGACTGACGCCCAGCGAGTTGTAGCCGTAGTAGGCGATCGGGCGGATGTAACAGGAGGGCAGCTCTTGGCGCTGAATGAGCTCTTTGGTCGCCGCAGTGAGTTCCTCGGTCGTGAACTCGATGTCCATCTCGTACGGCTTCGCAGACTGGAAGAGTCGATCTAAGTGTTCCTCCCAGCGGAACAGCGCCGGCCCGTTGTCGGTGTCATAACAGCGTGCGCCCTCGAAGACGCCCGATCCGTAGTGGAGTCCGTGGGTCAACACGTGAATCTCCGCGTCGTCCCAGTCGACGAACTCGCCGTCCATCCAAATCGTGTCGACGTCCATCTCGTCGAATCCCATGATCAGGACTGTTGCAAGCCACTCTACTAAGTGTTCGCGGTTTCGGGTTCGGCTGTCGCCGAATTCGCCGGCACTGCGCCGTCGAATCCGACGTGTTACGCCGACCAGACACGCAGTCGTCAGTCAGCGTCTGCGAGTCCGAACCGCTTCGATCGTGACGGCTGCGGTACCGACGACGCCGACCGCGACTGCAGCGATCCGGAGGCCAGCGGTGAACGACGAGTCGGTTCCGGCATCGCTTGTGCCGCGGTCGTACTCGCGCGACTCTCCGTTGCCGTTGTGTCCTCGCTCGGTAGCGTCCGCCAGCGCGTGCACGTCGATCCACTCGTCGACGTAGCGACCGTCCGGCCCGCCGGTGATTCGCAGCCGCCAGTCACCGCTCGCCGGCAACGCCCGGACGGTCGCGTAGGTTCGGTCGTCAGTCGCCTTGAGGTCGACCTCGAACCGTTCCTCGTCGGGACCGTCGGCGAGCAGGCGGACGGGCCGTTCCGATTCCAGCGGCTCGTCGCCGTCGCGGAACGCGACTTCAAAGACGACCGGCTCGCCCGCCCGCACGAGGAGTCGGTCGTCGGCTTCGCCACCGTGCGTAGCGGGAATCGCCGTTAGCTCGAGATCGACATCGCCCTGGCGTTCGATCGTAGCTCGCTCGAGACCGTCGTCCGCGCCGCCGACGGCCGCGGTCGGGACGGAGGTGAGCACCCCCGAGAGCAACACGACGAGGACGAGGACGGCGACCTCGAGTCGGACGGCGCGGGTGAACGCGGCGATCGTCCCGCTCGCGTCCGCTCGGTCGCCGTCCGCGGCAGACTCGAGCCGTTGGAGGAGGACGAATCGGGTGAACCCGCCTAGTCCGAGCGCCAGCAGGACCAACAGGGATTTCGCGGAGAGGGTGACGCCGTAGCGACTCGCGCCGATCGACTCGAGGGTCGGCACGTGCCACGCTGCGAGGAGGAGGCCGGTCGCCGCCGCCAGCGCTACGCCGCCGAGCGCGAGCAGGGAGTAGCGACGGATCGTTCCGGCGGCGAGCGCCGCCCGATCGTCAGGGGCCGCCTCGCGGAGCGCCGGCGGGACGGCGACGGCGAGGACGACGAGGCCGCCGACCCACAGCCCCGCGGCACCGACGTGGGCGAAGTCGACGGCGGTCCCCTGCAGCCGATCGATCGCCGCCGCGGAGTGGCTCGTCCAGCCGACGGTTGCGCCGACGGAGACCGCGCCGGCGACCGTTCCGGGGAGCCAGACGCGGCGGGGCAACGACCCCGCTACGGCGAGGGCGAGGACGACGACGAGGATCGCTGCGAGTACGAGTTGGACGACCCACGCGGTCCCGAGCGGCAGGCCGGCGAATTCGACGAGCGTCTCGAGCGACGGCGGACCGACCGATGCGGCCCGGCTGAGTCCGAGTCCGAGCACGGAGACGAGTAACAGTCCGCCCGCGGCCGCGAACAGCCGTGTGAGACGTCGATCGACGGTCCGGGCCGGTGAGCCGAACCGGCTGACGACCGGGTAGACCGCGACCGCGGCCGTCACCGGCCCGCCGACGAGCGCGATGAGCGCGACCAGTAGCAGCCCTTTCGCGGCGGTTTCGACGAGTGGAATCGACCCTTCTCCCCCGTCGCCGTCGCCCTCGGCGGCCGCGAGAACGGCGTCGCGATCGAGCGGGCCGTCGCCGACGCTGAAGACGAACGAGCCGTCGGTTTCGTGGCCGTCGTCGGCGAGGATTGCCCACCGAACGGTGTACAGGCCGTCGGCCCCGTCGCCACCGGCCGCGTCCGCGATCGGGACCCGAACGATCCGCGAGTCGTCGGCGTCGACCGCGGCGTCGCCGCTAACGTCTTCGCCGTCGGGGCCGATCACCGTCACGTCGGCGGTCTGGACCCCGTCGCCGCCGAACGTCAGCGTCACCTCGTCGGGAACGGACCCGACCCGGTCGCCGTTCGACGGATCGGAGTTGCTCAGGTACGCGTGGGCCGCGACCGGCGCGGCGAGACTCGAGAGGGCGAGCGCGACGACAACGAGGCCGACGAGAAGCCGCACGCGGCGAGCGCGGGCGTGGTGTGAGCGTGTCCGCTCGACCGAGCCAGTCGTCGCCATGCTCACTCGGGAACGTAGGCGACGGTGCCGACGCCGTCCCCGACCTCGACCTGCGCGACCGGTTCCCGGTCGGCCATGTCGATCACCGCGACGGTGCCCTCCGCGTCCGCGGGCGTAATGAAGTACCCGTCACCGGAGACGGCCGACCGGTGGAGGTGCTGGGCCCCCGCCGGGCGCTCGATGTCGCCGACCTCGATTCGGTCGACCGCCTCGAGGGCGTCCATGTCGACCACGACCGAGTCGTCGTCCATCGTGTTGGCCGTAAAACCGTAGAGTGTGTCGTCTGCTCGGTAGTACTCGAGGTCGTCGGGACCGCCCTCGATCGTGACGGAGCCGATCGCCGTCGTTTCGTCGCCGGTCACGTCGAACGCGTGGATCGCGCCGTGATCGACGATGGCCATCCGTTCCTCATCGGGCGTGAGATACATGCCGCCGGCGACGTCGAGTTCGTCGACGACCGCGTCGGTTTCGGTGTCGACGACGGCGGTGACGTCGCCGTACTCGACGTACGCGAACCCGTTGGCCGGACTGTACGCCTTGTAGTGAGTCCCGCCGTCCTCGCCGAGTTCGATCGTGTCGGTTCGTTCGTACGCCTCGAGATCGACGACGTGGAGGGCCGGATCGTTGACGTTGGTCGCGTACCCCGTGTCGCCGAGTTCCGGGTGGGAGAGCAGTTTCCCGTGGCCCTCGCCGTCGAGGCCGGCCTCGACGGTCTCGATAACCTCGTGGGAGTCGGTGTCGATGACGTAGAAGGTCCCCTCGGTATCCGAGTGGGCCCACATCTCGTCGTCGGTCGGGTGGTACATGTGGGTGCCGCCGGGACCCATCCCGATCTCGGCGGCGATCTCGCGTGCCTCGAGGTCGATGGCGAGTACCTGACTGAGCGTTTCTTCGATGGCGAATAGCTGGCTTCCGTCCGCGGTCACGACCGCGTCGCCGTACTCGTAGCCGTCGACGCCGTCCGTGATCTCGTCGACGACCTCCCCCGCGCTAGGATCGACGAGCGAGATCGCGTCCGGACCGAACGCGTAGGCGAGGCCGGCGCTTCCCTCGTCGGGCTTGGCGTCGTCGGTCTCCTCGTTCGTCTCGTCGTCATCGTCGCCGCCGAGACAGCCTGCGACCCCGACCGCGAGACCGCCGGTGATCGCCTGTACGAGCCGTCGTCGATCGATGGATTGCACCATGTGCGATAGCCAGCCACCCCACCATATTTTCTATTCTGGTTCATCGGTCGAAATTATGGTTCGATCGTCGAAAATAGCCGTGCGGAAACGGGTTTCGGATGAGTATCAGTCCGTCCGAGAACGATGGACAATCGAAGAACGCGGAGAGAATAAACTGCCTCTCGAGCCGTCGGTATTTGTCGGCGAGTCTCAGCCGAGGCGCTCGAGGACCTCGCTGCCCTCGAGGTAGGCGAAGTCGTGGCGCTCGGCGTAGGCGCGGGCGTCGGCGGGCGAGAGCGCCGCGCCGGTCTCGTCGTCGAGCATTTCGCAGACGACGACGGCAGAGGAGAGTTCGGCGGCGTCGGCGAGGGCGAGTCCGAGTTCGGTGTGGCCCTCGCGCTGGGCGAGCAGGTCGGGCGCGCCCTTGAGCAGGTGGACGTGGCCGGGGACCCGAAACGCCGACGCGAAATCGGTCGTCGCCGGCTCGGCGGCGGCTTCGCCGAGCGCCCGGATGGTGGTCGAGCGGTCGTCGTCGGTGATGCCGGTGTAGGTGTCCCGGTGGTTGACCGTCAGCGAGAACGACGAGCGGTCGTCGTAGCCGAGTTCGTGGTCGGCCGTCGCGGGGTGGTCGACGGCTTCCGAGTAGAACGGGAGTTCGAACGCCTCCGCGATGTCGTGGCCGAGCGCGACGCAGACCAGTCCGCCGGCGTCGTTGCGCAGTCGAGCGACGGCCTCGGGCGTGACGGCGTCAGCGTGATAGATCAGGTCCGTCTCGCCCTCGCGGTCGGCCGCGTCGTGGACGAGGATCGGTTCGCCCGCCCGAAGCGACTCGAGGGCGTGTTCGAACGACCCCGCGGCGTTCGCCGATCCCGCGGCGCTCCCGTCGGCGTTCGACTGGGGACCGGCGTGGCGGCCAGTCATTCGCGATCACCGACCGAGACGGTGACGTGATCGCCGTCCTCGAGGTCGAGTTCCTCCCGGAGCTTGTCGGGGGCGATGACCTCGAGTTGGTCGTCGTCATGGTGGGTTCGTTCGGGGGCGATGGTGTAGGCGTTATCGTAGGTGTCGCCGTCGGTCGTCTGAATCGTCGCCGGATAGCAGACGGCGGGGCCGTAGGTCCGGTCGTCGGACTCCCAGCCGTCGATGGGGACGGGTTCGAGCGAGGCCATGGCGCTGCGCCGGCGGACGCTGTCCTCGCGCAGGTCGACGTTCAGCGTGCCGGGGAACGGCTCGTAGCCGAGGCGCTCTTCGAACTGGCGTTTGTACCCCGACAGGGAGATGTAGTGGCGACCCTCGCCCATGCCGCTGGTGACGGTCCCCTCGAGCGCGATACGGGAGTCCGTCTCGAAGATGCGACGGTAGTCCTCGTACTCGGCGTGGAGCGTCTGCTCGCCCGTCTCGGTGATCGCGACCCACTGGCCGTCGCTGACCGTGTCGCGCTCGAGCAGGTCGGCGCTTTCGAGCCGTTGCAGCCGCCGCGAGGCGGTCTGGTTCGACGCGTCGAGGCGTTCCGCGAGACGAGAACAGGAAATCTTGACATCGCCCTCGAGTCCGCCCTCGAGTGCGAGGAGTTTGAGCACGGCGAGTTCGTCGTGCCCGACGGCGGACTCGGCTAGTACTGACATACACGAAGCTATACCGTAGCCCCGTAAAAGCATATCGGATGTGGAATGCGTCACGAAACTGTGATGCAGTTCACGAGAGTTTATCGCGTACTCGACGGTTGGCGAGCGGGTGGAAAAAGCCACCGGTCCGGTCGGATTCTGCCTTCGCTCTCCGCGTCGACCGGCAGCGATCCGAGCCGATCGATCCGTGGGGCGATCCCGGAACCACCTAAAACCGATGACAGTCACGGCCGTCGTCCCTTGCACAATGCAAGGAGACCGGCTTTCAGCCGGTCCGTTGAGCGTTTAGCCGTACCTGCATGAAGCGTCTCCTCGAGGCCCTGTTCGGGTTAGTCGCATTGACCGGCCTCCCCTATCTGATCTACCTCGGGGTGTACTACCTCCGCCGGCCGTCGGGCACGCCCGCCGACACGTGGCCCCGAGAGCCGTCGGTGAGCATCGTCTTACCCACGTACAACGAGGCGGCGATCGTCGAATCGAAACTCGAGGAACTCGTCGACCTCGACTATCCGATGGCAAAGGTCGAAATCGTCGTCGTCGACTCGAGCGACGACGGAACGGCGGAACTCGTCGAGACCTTCTTCGCCGGGCGATCGGACCCGGAGCTGACGCTCATCCGCGAGGACGAGCGGAAGGGACTCGCGGTCGCGCTGAACGAGGCCTACGCCGCCGCGACGAACGAAGTCGTCGTCAAAACGGACTGCGATTCGCGGCTCGCACCCGACGCGGTCCGGAAAGCGGCCGCGAACCTCGCCGATCCAGATGTGGCGGCGGTGACCGGCCGCAACGCGGACGTCCTCGGCGACAGCGATGTCGAGCGAGGCTACCGGGACATCCAGACGATGATCCAGGTCCTCGAGTCCCATATCGACTCGACGCTGATCTTCCACGGGCCGTTCTCGGCGTTCGAACGCGACGCGATCGTCCGGATCGACGAGGACTCGATCGCCGACGACACCGAACTCGCGCTGAAGATCCGGCGCAACGGCGACCGCGTCGTCTTCGATCCGGACATTCACTACAAGGAGGCCGCCCACTCGGCCTTCGGCAAGCGCCGCGAGCAGAAAGACCGGCGCGCGATGGGGCTGCTCCGACTCCTGTGGCGACAGCGCGACGCGCTCGGCAGCCACGGGGCCTACGGCCGCGTCGTCCTCCCCTTCAACTGGTGGTTCATGGTGGTCTCGCCGTGGCTTGTCGCCGCGGGGATCGCCGTGGCCACGGTCGGGTCGCTGGCGATGCTCGGCCCCGCCGGTGCGGCCGTCCCGGCCGCCGCGCTCGGCTTTACGGCGCTCGGCTCCCGCGACGCGCTCGGCCCGCTCCAGCCGTTCTACTCGCTGTTCGATACCCAGATCTCGCTGCTCCGCGCGAGCGTCTCGCTGCTCCGCGCTCGAGCCGACGGGGACGACGAGACCCACGACGGCACGTGGTCGACCGACGACGAACTCCGGGAGGTGTTACAGTGACCGACGCGAACGTCGCCGTCCTCCACGACCGCTTTCCCGGCATCGGCGGCGGCGAGGAGTTCGCGATCGAGGCCGCGCGAGTGCTCGACGCGCCGATTTACACCGCCTACGTCGCCGACGGAACCGAGATTCCCGACGATATCGAGGTGATCCCGTTTCGGCAGTCGAAGTACACCTCGCTGCCGTGGCGGCCGTTCCTCGAGTGGAAAAACGAGGGGATGAACCCGCTCGAGACGCTGAACGTGGCGCTGGATATGACCGACGCCCACCCGGCTCTCGCCGACTACGACGTGGTCCTCGAGAGCGCGCCGCTGTCGAAGTACTACGTCCCCGACGTGGGCCAGCGGATCGTCCACTACCCGCACAGCCCGCCGCGGTGGCTGTACGACCTCTATCGGGACCGGCTCTCGTCGTTCGAGTTACCGTTCGTCGAGATCGGACTCAAAGCGTACGCGAAGGCGTGGCGGGCACTGGACAAGGAGGCCAACGACTACGTCGACCAGTTCGTCGCGAACAGCGAACTGGTCCGGGACCGCATCCGGCGGTTCTACGACCGCGACGCGACGGTCGTCTACCCGCCCGTGACCGGCGATTGGCACAACGACGGCGACGACGGCTACTTCGTGACGTGGTCCCGGCTCGCCCCCGAGAAGCGGATCGACCTGATCGCGAAGGCCTTCGCGGGGCTCGACGAGCGCCTCGTGATCGCCGGCGACGGGGAACAGCGCGAGCGACTCGAGGAATTCGCCGCGAACTACGACAACATCGAGGTCCGGGGCTACGTCGAGGACATCGAATCGCTCGTCGCGCGCGCTACCGCGATCGTCTACGCGCCCAAGCAGGAGGACTTCGGCCTCGTCGGAGCCGAGGCCATGATGGCCGGCAAGCCCCTGCTCGGGGTGAACGAGGGGTTCACGCGGTATCAGGTGCAGGACGGGCGGACGGGGCTGTGCTTCGAGCCGACCGTCGCCTCGATACGGGAGACGGTCCGCCGATTCGATCCCGACGACTTCGACGCCGGCGAGATCCGCGAGGAAGCCCGGCGCTACGAGTACGATCGCTTCGCCGCGGGCCTACGCGAGGTCGTCGAGCGGACGGCGACCGCCGACGTGGGTCCGCGAGGTGGAGACCGATCGGGCCGCGGCCCGGACGACGATCGAGAATCCGGACGACAGCGTGCCGAGGGGGTGCTCGATCAGTGACGGCGAGGACGACCCAACACGATCGAGACGGCGACTCGAGGAAGCGGACGGTGACCGAGCCGTCGCAGACACAGCGAGCGGCGACGAGCGATCGGTGTCTGCTCTATCAGAACAGCGACGCACACCCCGCTCACCGGGTGTTCGCCGACGCCGTGAGCGCCGATCGCCGTCACTTCGAAACCGGTCGTCGCCCGCCAGAACCGGGCGGCAACACCGAGCGGACCGTCGACCGGCTCCGAACCGCAGGAACGCTACCCGCATACGAGACGGTCATCGCGGAGGGGAGCGCGCCGCTCCAGACCGGGCTCGCCTACAAACTTCGCCATCCGGAAACGACCCTCGTCTACCTCGCCGCGGACGAGACTTTTTATACGCTCTCCGAACGGCCGACGCGACACCTCTGGCGCGGACTCAGGCCGCTCTCGAGCCGGCTGCTCGACGGCGTGATCGCGGTCGGCCGCGACGCCGACCGCTGGGCGCGGCCGTACCTCGGCGACGCCCCGGTCGCTTACGTCCGGCCGCCGATCAGCGACGCGAAGTACGAGCGCCTCGCCGCGCTCTCGCCGAACTCGCCGCAGGACCCCTTTACCGTCCTCTCGGCGGGCGAGGCCAAACCGGCCAACGGCTACGATCGACTGGCTCGAGCCGTCGACCGGTTTGCCGGGACCGTCGAGGTCGACGTTCGATTGGTCATCCTCGGGGAGGGTCACGAGGCCGAAGGGTACGCGGACAGTTCCCGCGTCATCACGCCCGGCTTCGTCGACCTCGATACCTTCGCCGACTGGTTCGACCGCGCGAGCCTCTACGTCCAGTCGTCGCGGGGCGATGCGTTTCCCGTGGCCGCGCTCGAGGGGATCCTCTCGGGGACGCCGACGATCGTCACCGAGGCGACCGGCGTCCGGGAGCTCCTACCCGCCAGACAGGTCGTTCCGCCGACCGAGGCGGGCCTGTTCGACGGGCTGGTGGCGTTCGCTGACCTGTCGCCCGCGGAGCGGCGGTCCGTCGCGAGCGACCAGCGGGACCTCGTCGCCGACCTGACCGAATCGAACCAGCGAGACCGCTTCAGCGCCGCACTCGAGCGATTCACATGACCGGAGACGCCCGCCCGAACGTCGTCGTCCTCTGTCTGGACACCGTTAGGAAAGACGTTTACGACCAGTACGCCACTCGCCTCCGGGAGATGGCGACCGTCCGCTTCGAGGGAATGCGGGCGCTCGGTGGCTGGAGCGTTCCGAGCCACGCCGGGCTCCTGACGGGGTCGGTCCCCTCGGAAACGGGCGTCCACGCACACCAGCGTCGGTTCGACCCGATCGACGCCGCGGACACCTGGATCGCGCCCCTCTCGCGGTCGGGCTACGAGTCGGTCTGTGTCTCGTCGAACATCTACGCCAGCCCCGTCTTCGGGTTCGATCGATTCTTCGATCGTACGGTCCCCATCTCGCCGAGTCGCAGGCTGCCCGCGGGCATGGATGTCCAGCGCCACATCTCCGATCGATCGACTGACGGCGTGGAAGCCTACGCCGATTTCGTCCGGCAAGCGCTCGAACACGACCACCCGCTGCGCTCGCTGGCCAACGGCGTCCTCCTCAAACTGGACGACGTGAGCCGGAAGCTCCCGATCGAGAAACCGACCGACTTCGGCGGCCGCGCGATCGCTCGAGCCCTTGAGCGGGAAGTCACCGAGCCCGACGGCCCGGTGCTCGCCTTCGCTAACCTCATGGACGCCCACGGGCCGCACACGCCGTTTCGCGGGTTGGACGACTCGATCCACGGCGTCTCCGCGGACTTCCACTCGAGTTCGTTCCGCGATTCGGACGTGAACGTCGCGGACGGCCTCGGCGAGTACACCGCGGCGGTCGAACGCGTCCGCCGGCTGTACGCAGCGACGGTCGACTACCTCGATCGAATCGTCGCCGACCTCGTGGCCGCACTGGGGACCGGTGACGACCGCGAATCAATCGTGATCGTGACGGCGGACCACGGTGAGAACCTCGGCTACCAATCGGACGGCCACCTCATGAATCACATGAGCAGCCTCTCGGAGGCGCTGTTGCACGTCCCCTTCGACGTCATCGCGACCGGCGAACGGGACTTCGATCTCGCGACTGACGCCACTGCCCGCCCCGTCGACGTGGACGGGCTCAGTTCTCACGCCGATCTCGGGGACGTGCTCCGATCGCTCGCGAGCGAGGGCCCCTTCGATCCGTTCGCGTTCGAGCGCGAGCGCGCTCGCGCCGAGATCGTCGGCTCCGGCTCGGGCATCCCCGAAGGCGGCGACGAGTCCTACTGGGACCGCGGCCAGCGAGTCGTCTACGAGGGCGATCGGAAGTACTACCGCGACCAGCTCGGCACCGAAGCCGTGTACGATGTCTCCGGTCCCCCGTCGAAACAAGTCGACCGGCCCGACGAGACGGTTCCGGACGGACTGTTCGAGTCCGCCTTCGGGGACTGGGTTACCGACGACGACCGCGACGAGGGGGCGTTCGGCGAGGAGGTAGACGCGGCGAGTCGCGCGCGACTGGAGGACCTGGGATACCTATGAGAACGAATTCGATTCGAACGGAGAACACATGACGGACACGACCCTGTTAGTCACGGTCGATTCGCTCAGAACCGATCACGTCCAGTACATGCCCCGAACGCTGGACTTTCTGGACGACACCCACGACGCCGCCTTCGCCACGAGCACCGCGACGCCCGGCAGCTTCCCGGCGATCATCGGCGGGGAGTACCCGGCCGGCAACGGCCTCGAGTCCGAGGCCAGCGTCGCCCACGAGTTCGATGTCCCCTGCGTCGGGATTACGACGAACCACCTGCTCTCTCAGGAGTACGGCTACGCGGCCGGGTTCGACTCGTTCGCGTCGCCGAAAGGCGGCGGCGAGTCGCTGAAGGACAAGGGCGCGATCCTGCTCGAGCGCGGCTCGCTTCCCTACAAGGTCGCCAGTTGGGGCTACAACCGATACCAGCAGCTCCGGAGCTACGTCGAGGAGACCGAGAAGTCGTTCCGCCCCGCGGACGAGGTCGTCGACCAGTTCCTCACCGCGGTCGACGGCCGCGAGGAGTGGTTCGGCTGGCTGCACTTCATGGAGCCCCACCATCCCTACGATCCCGACGGCACGGATGTCGATCGGGCGACGGCCCAGCGGGTCACCCGCCGCGTCCTCTCGGACCGCGGCTCCGAGGAAGACGAGGCCCTCGTTCGGGACCTCTACCGGCAGGAGGTGAGCGAACTCGACGCGGCCCTCGAGGCTCTCTGGGACGCGATCCCCGACGACACGCGCGTCGTCTTCTGTGGCGACCACGGCGAACTGCTCGGCGAGGACGGGCTGTGGGGTCACCCCGGCGAGATGCGCCCCGAACTGCTGAACGTCCCGTTCGGGACGCACAACGCCCCCGACGTCGGCGAGGTCGTCTCCCTGATCGACGTGCCGACGATCCTGACCGGAAGCGAGCACCGTCAGGGGACGCTCGATCGCGATGTCGCGTTCGCCGCGTACGGGGACCGAAAGGCCGCGATGACCGCCGAACGCATTGCGACCGACGAGGGTACGTATCGACTCGAGGATGGCGAACCGGTCGACGACCCCGGACTCGAGCGGGAACGCGAGCGGTTCGATCCCGCCTACGTCGTCAAGGAAGAAGCACTGCAGGAAGACCTGGAGGATCTGGGCTACGCATGACCGTCGTCGTCCTGGCGCTCGACGCGCTCGACGCCGGGTTGGTCGACTACTTCGACCTCGACGCCGTCCGCCTCGAGTCGGGCGGCGAGATCGAGACGTTCGCGAACACGCAGGCGGTTCCGTACACCCCGGAGGTCTGGGCGACCGTCGCGACCGGGCTCGGGCCGGCCGAACACGGGATCACCGGTGGCGGCACGAGCGAGTGGCAAAACCCCGCGCTCGACCTCGCCTCGACGGTCACCGGCCACCTCGACGAGTCGACGCGGGGGACGCTCGGCAAACTGGTCCGCTCCCGAACCGGCGAGCGCGAGCGCATCGGCGAGACGGACCGCGAGTCGATGTTCGACGCCGACGACGCGGTCGTCCACAACTGGCCGGGCGTCCACGACGGGAAACCCCTCCAGCGGGCCTGGGACCTGATGAACGCCGTCGCCGAGGGGATGCCCCGCAGCGAGTTCGAGCGCGAACTGTTCGGGCTCTGCGCCCAGCAGTTCGGCTGGGCCCGCGAGATGCTCGCACATCCGGTTTCGATCGCCGGCGTCCACGTCCACACGCTGGACGCGGCGGGCCACGCCTACGCCGACGACGAGGCCGCGCTGGGCCGCGCCTACGAGCGCGTCGGTGAGTTCGTCGACGAAATCGTCGCCGCCCTCGGCGAGGACGACGAACTCCTCGTCGTCAGCGACCACGGCATGCGAACCGAGTTCTACCCGCCCGACGCCGGCGAGAAGCCGGCGAGTCACTCTTGGCGCGCGTACGCGAGTTCGACGGCGGACACCCATCCGAAATCGGTCTACGACGTGCGCCGGTGGGCCGAGGAACGCGCGGCCGAATCGGGCACGGCCGCCGACGGCGACGAGGGGATCGATATGCCGACCGAGCGCCTGCGCGAACTCGGCTATCTCGACTGACCGCTACTGATGACGTGCTGTGGCGCGCGCTGACGGCTGACCGAGCGAAGCGAGGTGCGACTGGAGGGAGCTCGTCGAATGTGAACGGGGAACGAAGTGACCCGTGAGCGCTAGCGAGGGAAGCCGTCGATACTGTGCGAGGGATGAGTGAGCGACGGCCAGGAGCGAACGAATCGGCTGGGGAGGGTGTGGTGATTCCCTGCCGCCACGATAGCAGGCTAGACGGCTTCAGAACCGTCCCCTCGAGTCCGAGGGCTCTACGAGAGAAGGTGGTGCTCGCCTCGAGAGACGGCGGGTTGGTGAGTTGAACCACGCCGATGTCGGTCGCTGCTCCCTCGTCGTCTACTTCGAATCTACTCGTCGCATTTTCGAGACGTACGAAACTGCCCCTCTCCGCTGGCCGCGATTACGGGGTGGGATTCGCTTTCCGTCACGGAAAGGCGAGTACCCGCTCGTCGCGTGGGCTGGGACGGAACCGTCAGCGTCGGATTACCGTGTGAAACCGCTCACAAACTGTTCCGTTCGACGGGCCGCTCGAGGCACGTCGGCTCGAGGCCGTCATCGACGAGCCGCCACTTCGGCGTCGAATCGGTCGCGTACGGGCTGTATCCTCCGCATAATTATGCCCCGTTCCAGTGGAGAACGGCCCAATGCGAATCCTGCTTTTGCGGACGTGGACGACGAACATCGGGAACGGCTTCATCGACTACGGGGCGAGGGCGATGCTCGAGCGGGCGTTCCCCGACGCGGAGATTGTCGAGACGGGCGGCTATCCCAACCACGCGGCGGACACCGCGGCGCTGTGGCGGGGCACCCGAAAGTTCGAACGGATGACCGGGTCCGGAGCGGACTACGAGTCGCCGACACACTCGATCCGGCGGAACGTGATGAACGTCAGCGAACTGATCGACGCCGATCTGGCCGTCTTCCCGGGCTGTGTGCTCTCCCGACCGACGTTCCGGAAGTACTTCGACACGCTCACCCGACTCAGGGAGCGGGATATCCCGATCGTCATCATCGGCGGGGGCGGCGAGGAGTACGACGAGGCCGAGCGCGAGGACGTCGAGGCCGTCTTCGACGCGCTCGATATCGAGGTCCTGCTCACGCGGGATCGAACCGCCTACGAGGAGTACGGCGACCTCGTCGAGTACCTGTACGACGGCATCGACTGCTCGCTGTTTCTGGGCGACCGCGACCGGCCGCCCGAGGCGAACCGGGAATTCGACGTTCACACGTTCGACAAACAGGAAGAGCCCGACATCGACGGCGCATCGACGATCATCAGGCCCGATCACGCCCCTTTCGACGAACCGTACCACTTCCCGGTCGGCGAGCGAGCGCGGGAACTGCTCGGCCTCGAGACGCCGCTGTTCGAGGCCGAGAACGTCTTCGTCTCCGATCAGGTGGCCGACTACCTCTTCCTTTACGCCAACGCGGACGTGGTTCGTTCCGATCGGATCCACGCCTGCCTCCCCGCGCTGACCTACGGCAACCGGGCGCAGTTCTACTTCGACACGCCGCGAGCGAACCTGTTCGATCGGGTCCCGATCGACGGCGACGTCACGAGCGAGCCGGTCCGGTTCGATATGGACGAACTCGAGCGGGAGAAAGACGCACAGGTCGAGGCGCTTGAGGAGGGGGTGACGACGGTCCTGTGAGCGTGACCGTACCCGCGTTCGGCGGGCGGACGGCTGGCGGTCCCACAGTCGATTCTATTGCCGGGGCTAGGTTCTTTGGCGGAGGGCTGGTAGGATGAGCGGACACGCAACCATGGGAGACGAGCCATCCATCGCCCTCGTCGTGCTCGACACCCTGCGGGCGGATTCCTTCGACGAGCACTTCGACTGGCTGCCGGGCGTGCAGTTCGCGAACGCGTGGAGTACGAGCCACTGGACGGCACCGGCCCACGCCTCGCTGTTCACCGGCCGATACGCGAGCGAGGCCGGCGTGACGATCAAATCCCAGGACTTCGACCGGGACACGACTCGCCTCCCCGAACTCCTTCAGGACCGCGGCTACCGGACGCGGGCGTTCAGCTGTAACGTCAACATCTCGGAGCAACTCGGCTGGCATCACGGGTTCGACGAGTTCGACGGCGGTTGGCGGCTCAGCGGCCTCGGCGAGGACGTCTTCGACTGGGACGAGTTCATCGCCGAACACCAGGCCGACGGCCCCGAGCGGTACCTTCGGGCGCTCTGGCGGTGCGTCGACGACGACTGTGATACGACCCAGTCGCTGAAACAGGGGGCCCTGATGAAGCTCCGGGATATGGGCCTGAAGGGACGCCACCCTGACGACGGCGCGGCGGAGTTCCTGGAGTACGTTCGAGAACGGTCGTGGACCCACAACGGCGAGTTCCTCTTCGCGAATCTGATGGAGGCACACCTGCCGTACGACCCGCCCGACGAGTACCGCACCCATCCGGACGAGGACTCACCGCACTTCGACAGCGTGAAAGCCACGCTCGAGGAGCCCTCGGCCGATCCGGAGCGTATCAGGACCGCGTACGACGATGCCGTGCGGTACCTATCGGACATCTACCGCGACATCTACGCGGAACTCGCCGCCGAGTTCGACTACGTCGTGACCCTCGCCGACCACGGGGAGGCGCTCGGCGAGTACGGCGCGTGGCAACACGGCGGCGGCCTCCACCCGCCGGTGACGAAGGTCCCGCTCGTCGTCTCCGCGCCCGGCTCGAACGCCGACGATCGAACCCCCACCGCAGACGGCGCGGAGCGACCGACGCGGGACGCCCTCGTGAACTTGCTGGACGTCTACGCGACGGTGCTCGATCTCGCCGGCGTCGAGTCGGCCCACCGCCGCGGCGAGTCGTTCCGCCCGCTGTGCTCGAGCGACTCGGTCGACACTGGGCCGCGCTCGAGCGCGCTGCTCGAGTACCACGGGATCTCGAAGCGACGGGCGCTCGCGCTCGAGGAGGACGGATACGAGGCCGCCTCGATCGACACCGAACGCCACGGACT
Organism: Natrinema versiforme; assembly: GCF_005576615.1. Classification (NCBI taxonomy): domain Archaea; kingdom Methanobacteriati; phylum Methanobacteriota; class Halobacteria; order Halobacteriales; family Natrialbaceae; genus Natrinema; species Natrinema versiforme. The sequence continues at coordinate 1,077,997 of NZ_CP040330.1, read as the reverse complement.
CGTGACGGCCGACTGTTACTACTTCGAGGGGCTGTCCGGGACTGAACTGATCGGGGACTACGAGCCGGCGGCCCTCGAGTCGGAACTCGAGGAACTGGTCGCTGACCTCGAGCGCCGCGAAGGACTCTCCGAGGCGGATATGGGCGGTCTAGAGTCCCAACTCGAGGAGCTGGGATATCTGTGACGGAGGTCTCGAGACGAACGCATGAGTGACGCAACGTCCGTCAGCCTCGGGGGCGAGACGATCAAGGCGACGGCCGCGAAGTTCACGATGGCCGCGATCGGCTTTCTCGGCACGATCGTCTTCGCGCGGGTGCTCGGCCCGACCGGGTTCGGCGGCTACTACCTCCTCTTTTCGCTCGTGAAGATCGCCGACCGGGCGGTCAACGGGTGGGGAACGGCGGTGAAAAAGCGATATTCGGAGGCCGATGCACCCTCTGGAGAGCTGATCGGCAGTCAGGGGCTGTTCACGCTCGTCTGGATGGCGCTGGCCGTTGCAGTCGCCGTCGTCACCTCGAGTTGGCTCGTCTCCTATACGGGACTCCCCGAGGCACCGATCCTGTTCGTCCTCTTGCTGTTCGCGGTCACGCTCTTCGAGCCGCTGGATCTGATCGTCCAAGCGCGCGGCCGCGTCGGGGCCTCGATGTGGACCGATACGCTCCGGTCGCTGCTTACCTTCCCGCTCCAGTTGGGCCTGATCCTGCTCGGGTTGGGCGCGGCGGGAATGGCGTACGGACTCGCCGCCGCGACGTTCCTGACGGTCCCGGTCCTCTGGTATTTCATCCGGACGCGACCGGTCGCGCCGACGCGGGAGACCGTCGCGAACCTCTGGTCGTACGCGCGGTACAGCATTCCGAACTCGTTTCTCGGACAGGCCTACGATCGGTTCGACATCATTCTGCTCGGCTACCTGCTCGCACCCGCCGCGGCCGGTCACTACGAGGTCGCGCTCAAGCTCACGGTGCCCGCGACGTTCGTGACGATGGCCGCCTCGAGCGGACTGATGGCCCGCGTGAGCCACCGACACAGCGAGGGCGAGACGCTCGGGCCCGACATCTCGAACACCCTCTCCTTTACGAGCATCATCGCGATCCCGATGTTCTTCGGTGCCGTCGCGATGCCGGAACTGCTCGTCGTGACGCTGTTCGGGGACGAGTACGCCGCGGCCGCGGCGCTCCTCGTCGGACTCGCGGCCTACCAGATCGCGAAGACCCAGGCCGGCGTGCTCACGAGCGTGCTCTACGGGATCGACCGGCCGGACATCAACACCCGAATTTCGGCCGCGACGCTCGCGATCAACATCGTCCTCGGCGTGGCACTGACACTCGCCTACGGCGCGATCGGCGTCGTCGTCGCGACGGCCGTCGCGGAAACGCTCCGTTACGGCCTCTCTGCGATCGTTATCAAACGCGAACTCTCGTCGGTCGTCCTGTTCCCGCGGACGCTGGGAGAACAGGTCGCGGCCGGACTCGTGATGTTCGCCGTGATCGTCCCCGTCGAGCGCGCCGCCACCGTCGACCACTGGTACCACCTCCTCGCGATCGTCGCACTGGGCGCGGCGGTCTACAGCCTCACGCTGGCGGCCATCAGCAGAAAGCTCCGCGTCACGATCAGGGGCGTCGTCAGCAGTTCGCGACTCGAGTTCTAGAGGTTCCGCGCGACGTACTCACCGATCGCAGCGACCCGATCCGGATCGGCCGTCCAGAATCCGTCCTAAGTCCGGGACTCGGTCCCGAGCCCCGCGAGCACGTCGGGCCAGTTCGGAAATTCGGTCCATGCTGGCCGGGTTCGTGCGGTCAGTCGCCGGTAACGGGGTCCCGTTCCCAGAACTCGCTGCCCTTCTGGAGTTTCGGCACCCACGTGTCTTTCGTCTTCGAGAGGAGCGCGACGCGGGAGGCGGGCACTCCCTTGACCTCGTCGAACTCGGGCATGTACTCCCCGACATCTTCGGCGAACTCGACGACTTCCTCGTGGTCGGGCATCGCGGACCGGTCGAGGCGGCCCTGCGAGTGGCCGACGTGCATGTACGCCTTCAACTCGATGTAGTCGGGATCGGCCTGCTGGTAGAAGCCGGCGTACCAGTCGGGACTGTGCATGTTCTCGCCCTTGACGAGCGTCGTCCGGAGCACGGTTCGTGTCTCGTCTTTCTCCGCGAGGACGTCCATCGTCTCGAGGAGGTTCGCCCACGCGTCGTCCTCCATCGCGCCGACGACCTGATCGAAGGTGTGGCGCTCGGGGGCGTCGACGCTGACGTACAGTTGCGTGGGGTCGCAGTCCCGAAGCATCTCCGGTCGGGTGCCGTTCGAGACGAGGAAGGTGGTGATATCGCGGTCGTGGAAGGCCTCGATGAGTTCGGGGAGGTAGGGGTACAGCGTCGGCTCGCCGTCCAGCGAGATGGCGACGTGACGGGGTTCCATCGCTTGCTCGAACACGTCTCGAGGGACCTCCTCGTTGCCGCCGAAACCCGAGAGCAGCTTCTTCTGCAGTTTGATCGAGGCGTCGACCACCGCTTCGGGGTCGTCCCACGCGACATCATCCATCTCGTAGGAGTGGCCTTGGTGATCGCGCCAGCAGAAGACACAGCGCTCGTTACACCGGACGACCGGCGTCATCTGGATGCAGCGGTGGGACTCGATACCGTAGAAGATGTTCTTGTAACACTTGCCCTCGCCGCGCATGGCGTTCGCCGTCCAGCCGCAGGTCTGGGCGGCCGTGTGGTTCTCGCTGTGGTAATCCGGGCTCGAGACCTGTGCCGGCCCGCCGCCGTCGCTCTCGGCGTCGTCGCCTGTGTCGGCGCTCGCGCCGTCGGCCCCGGGATTTGCGGAATCGCTCATTTGCCCGTCGTTGGACCGGCCCGGTCAAAAGGTGTGTGGTGTGGCGACCGCCCGGCGCGTCTCCGACTCCGGCCCGTCTCCCCACCCGGTCGACTACTCGTCGTCGCGCCGCTCGCTCGAGGAGTCGCCGGCCGACTCGTCCGGAAGCGCGCGCGGGTCGGCGGGTTCGTCGCCGTATTTCGCGTCGTCCCGCTCGAACAGGTACAGCGCCGGACCCGCGATGACGATCACGAGCAGGCCGGGAACCGGAACGTCCGGCGGGCCGAGATACATCGCCAGCCCGGTCCCGCAGGTGGCGAACACGAATCCCGCCCACAGCGCCGGCCTCGAGAACTCGAGTCGGGTCGCGTCGCGGTAGACGGCGACGGCGGAGCCGAGGACGATCGCGAACCCGACGACGGCGACGGCGACCGCCTGCAGCGAAACCATACCGAACCTTACCACAACGAGGGGAAAAGCGTTCTGAGACCCGTCTGGTCGAGCCGATATCGATTTGGGAAAGCGAGCCGAGATCGGCTCCCGAGGCCGTTCGCGGTCTTCAGCCCCCCGTCGCTCGTTCCCGCTTCCGTACGAAAGCCTCGCCCTCTTGCCCGTTCCGGCGCAAGTCTCGGGTATGATTGGCGCGTACACCATCGGCAAGAAAGCGGTCACGTTCGGCTACAAACGCTACGGGGTTCCGGGAGCCGTCGCCTCCGGCGGCGCCGCGCTGGCGGGATACCTGATCGTCCGCCGAGCCCTGAAATCGTCGACGAACGACGGCAACGTCGACTCGGCCATCGACGCCGGCGAAATCCAGTCCGCGGTCGAGGAGAAGGGGCTCGGCACGGTGACGAGTACGGAGACGCTCGACCGAGCGATCAACGAAGACGAGGTCGGTTCGACCTTCGACATGGACGACGTCCAGTCGTCGGCCGAGGAGGAGACCGACGAGTTCGCCGACAGCACGGGCGGGGACGGCTCGAGCGCCGAGAGTTGAGCCACGCGACACGACATCGACCACTACGAGTATGAGCCAACGAGATACCTCCGCCGAGACCGACGACAGTCCCGCGGCCGAGCAACGCGTCCCGAAACTCGGCAACGGAACCATCTCCGGGGCGCTGGGGGCCGTTCGGCGCGGCGTCCGCTCGGGCGTTCCGGCGGGCATCGCCGGGTTCGCGAGCCTCCTCGGCGGCGTCCGCGCGCTGCAACGTGGCGACCGCGATAACGGCTACCTCCGGCTGGGGGCGGGCGGGCTCCTCGTCGCGATCGCGCTCAACCAGCGGCGGGTCGCCGGCGACCGAGCCGATATCGACGCGACCGATGTCGTCGATACGACGCCCGACATCGGGAACCTCGAGACGGGAGACACCGAGGGCGAGCACTACGGTGGCGACGCGGCCAGCGAGGTCGTCGACACCGGCACAGGGATCGACATCGAGGGCGCGGACTCGGGCCCCGATCGGGACGGCGGGGTCGACGCAGCGAACGTCGACCAGACCGATGTCGCCGAGTCCGGAATCGACGAGGAGCGACTCGCCGACGCCTCGAGCGAGTCCGCTGCCGCGGGCGAGTCCGCCGCGTCCGAGCCAGCCCACGAGACCTACGAACGGCTCGGCGCGGCGTCGTTCGACGAACACAGCAGCGAGATCCCGATCCCGCAGGCGGCGTTCGATCGGACCATCCTGTCGCTGCGGTCCGAGGTCTTCTGGGGGATCCGCGACGCCGACGACGCCGTTATCGTCTCGGGGCAGTTCGATCCGATTCAGGACGGCGACGAGATCAGATACGTCGCCAGTTCCGAGGTCGACGGCGACCGCCTGCTGACGGTTCCCGATCCCGTGTTGAACCATTGGGACGCGGTCGCCGGCGGCGGACTTGCCGTCGCCTCCGGAACCGAACTCGCCGTCCTCACGACCGATACCCTGCAGGCGGACGACCAGCTCCGAATCGTCCCGGAGCAGTGGCTCGAGGACGTTCTCGAGGGCGGCGAATAACGACCGGCAGTCGTCTTTTCGCGGCCGAATACCTGCTTTACCCGCTTCGGCTACGTCCCGCGAACCCGCTCGAGCACCGCGAGCGTGCCGTCCGCGTGGACCTCCTCGAGCACCTCATCGGCGGCCGCCGTCGCCCGCTCGTCGGCGTTCGCGACGGCGAAACTCCGTCCCACGGCCTCGAACGTCGAGACGTCGTTGATCGAGTCGCCGACGGCGACGCAGTCCGCGAGGTCGATCCCGACGTGATCGGCGATCGTCTCGAGCCCCTCGCCCTTGGTCGGATCGGTGTCCTTGACGTGGTAGGCGTAGCCGGTGTCGATCACCTCGAGGCCGTAGTCGGCGGCGATTTCGCGCAGCGGCTCGAGGGGTTGGTCCAAGTTGACCGCGATCTCGGTTTCCCGCCAGCGGTTGACGGTGTCCTCTCGGCCCCAGCCGAGGTCGTAGCCGGCGGCCCGGTAGGCCTCGGCGACGGCGCGGGCGGCCTCGCGGTCGGCGGTGAAGAAGACGTCGTCGCCGGTGTAGACGACGCCGCCGTTTTCGGCGACGACGAGTTCGGGGATGCCGACGAAGTGACAGAGGGCGACGGGGTAGGGGAAGGCCTTCCCGGTCGCGATCACGACGGGCGCGTCCCACTCGCGCAGCGGGTCGAAGACGCGGGGATCGATGCCCCAGCCTTCGGGCCGGGTCAGCGTGCCGTCGATGTCGAGGACGAGCGGCGGATCGGCGGTCATAACCGTCACTCGAGGGCTTGACGACCTAAAGGGGTCGGTTCGGGCGTGTTCGAGACCGAATGGTCTTCGGTTATCTGACTGGAATTCGTTCTCTAGCAGACAGGAATTATGTCGAGAATGACGTGCTGAACCCAGTGTGCAACTCGGACAGAATCATCGGTACCGCTTGCTCGGCGCAGATGGAACAGTCCTTGCAGAGGGAGCATATATACAGTCAATATTTATCTTTCACGGAAGAATCACACATCAGATGCCCTCCATCATCAACGAGATCGTGTTCAGTGAACCCTCTGGTCGTTTCTTTGGAGTGGTCCAGCTCTGTGGCGCATTCGTTTTGTTCAGTGCCTACGGATACTACGCAGTTGTTGCAAATTCTTTACCGGGCAGTGGGGCGCTATTTATTGGTGTCGGGGCCGCCCTGTCCGGAGTTGCCGAGTCCCTGCCGAACAATCGACGACGGGCGGCTGGTGTCCTGCGACTCACAGCGTTCGTTGTGCTTGGATCTCTGTTCGCTACGATGGCTTTCGCTCCTGAATTCATCACCGGATGACAGCGGAAACCTGTGTGAATTCACTGCTGTTGAAACGGGTTTTTCTCACGGGGACTCACCACGAGTGCTGAAAGGGACGGGATTGAGCTGCTGAATTCATCCTCTCTATTCAGCAGGCCGTTCCTGACTGATTCTGAGCGGATGACGGAAGCTCGCGGTAACCGTGTGCGAACAGACCGCCTGCAAGCCGAGCGGCTTATCCCTTCTCACTAATTGAGTCGGGTATGGAATGCCGCCCGTCACCCGCGAATGATGCGCAAATATTACTGATTGAAGACAATCCAGGGGATGTGCGTCTTCTCGAAGAAGCCTTCCGTGACGGCCAGATTAACAACCAGCTGCATACCACTACCGATGGCCAAGCAGCACTGGACTTCATTCATCGCCAAGACGAATACACGGACGCCCCGCGTCCGGACATTGTCTTATTAGACCTCAACTTACCGCGCGTAGATGGAGAGGATGTCCTGCACGAGATCAAACATCATCCCGAACTGGACGACGTTCCCGTCATCGTTCTCTCCGGAATGGACGAAAACATCATCGAATCCCGCGATCTCGACCATGATGCAGACGAAGATGCAGTCATTGAAAAGCCGATCAATCCAGACGAATTTCTCGACGTGGTACGGGAGTTCGCAGATTTCAAACTGTCCATCGTTCGTACTGATCAGTAAGTCTTTGACCAGTACGTACCGTTCAGGAAAACCATCTCACGAGACACATTTCAATCACTCCATAATCCAACCCCTTCGACCGGAACTCGGAAAGACGGGATGCAGTTGAAATCCGAATTCGTTCAGAGTCCGAGGTAGCCCGCGTTGGGCAGGAGCCCGGCCAGATACAGGACCCCGAGGACCAACATGAACGCCGCGATGGCCATCGCGGGCGGGTCGACGTGGGTCCCGGAGTGCGAATAGAACACCCGTTGGCTCACCTCGCCGATGAGGGCGCTGATCGCGCCGAACGCGCCGGCGACGAGCAACACGACCGGGTCGCTGCCGACGGCCGACGCCGCGATCACCGCGCCGGTCGATCCCAGCAGCGTGATGTGGTGGGTTACCGGGATCTTCTCGACGCCGAGGTTGAGAAAGAGCAGACTCATCGCCGAGATCGCATAGCCCATGAAGATGCTCCCCGTCTCGAGCCAGATGAAGCCGCCGAGGAGGCCGCCGACGATGCCGATGGCGGTGACGCCGCTCCACTCGTACTGATGTGGCAGCCACGGCTCGGTCGCCAGCCGCCCGGTCTGGGTGCCGCCGTCGGCGGCCACGCGCGTCTCCTCGCGCTCGAACGGCGACATGTCGAGGATGCTCGAGCCGCCGACCTTGCCGACGAGCGGGTAGCCGAACGCGATCCGCGCGAGGAAGGCCGTTGCGACGACTGACAGCGCGATGTTGTCCGTGGGGAAGCCGATCCCGTTCATTCCCCGGGTGATGAGCATTCCGAGCGCGCCGAAGATCGCGCCGACCGCGAGGATGTCGGGTTTGGTCCCGAACGCGTACAGGATGTCCTTCCCGAAGTGGTAGTCCCAGTCGGCGGGCTCCATCTCGGGGTACTTCCGACCGGCGTAGGCGGTCGCGGCGACCCCGCCGGCGAAGGCGATGTGGGGGCCGGTGACCGCGCCGAAGCCGATCACACCGGTGATGTCGGTCGCGAGATCCCCCTCGAGGACGCCCAGTCCTTCACCGAGGAATACGACGAACCCCGTGAAGACGAACGAGGGCAGCGCGCCCAGCGCCGCGCCGAACGCGCCGCCGGCGAGGGCGGCGATCAGCAGGACGGCGAACGCTTCGAACTCCATCCCGATGACGGGAACCTGGAGGAGCGTCCCGAACATGATTACTCCTCACCGTCCCGCGCCCAGTCGCGCGATCGTTCGACGGCCTCGCTCCAGCGGCCGTAGCGCTTGTCCGCCGTCTCGGGGTCCATCTTCGGTTCGAACTCCGCGTCGACCTGCCAGTTGCTCCGCAACTCGTCGGGATCGCTCCAGTAGTCGACGGCGAGGCCGGCCGCGTAGGCCGACCCCAGCGCCGTCGTCTCGTCGACGACTGGGCGGACGATCTCCGAGCCGATGATGTCCGACTGGAGCTGACAGAGGAAGTTGTTCTTGACCGCGCCGCCGTCGACCTTCAGCGAGCGCATCTCGATGCCGGAATCGGCCTCCATCGCCTCCGCCACGTCCCGGGTCTGGTAGGCGATCGACTCGAGGGTCGCGCGGACGACGTGTTCCTTCCGGGTGCCGCGGGTCATCCCGACGATGGTGCCGCGAGCGCGCTGGTCCCAGTGGGGCGCACCCAGCCCGGTGAAGGCGGGGACGACGTAGACGCCGTCGGTCGAGTCGACGCTGCGGGCCAGTTCCGCCGTCTGAGCGGGGTTGTCGATCAGCGACATGTCCTCGAGCCACTCGATCGCCGCGCCGGTGATGAAGATCGAGCCCTCGAGGGCGTACTGGACCTCCTCGCCCGAGCGCTGGAAGCCGATGGTCGTCAGGAGGCCGTGATCGGACTCGACGGCCTCGTTGCCGGTGTTCATCAGGAAAAAGGAGCCGGTGCCGTAGGTGTTCTTCGCGTCGCCGGCATCGAAACAGGTCTGGCCGAACAGGGCGGCCTGCTGGTCGCCCAGCGCGCCCGCGACGGGCACCTCGGCCTCGAGGAAGCCCTCGGGATCGGTCGTCCCGTAGGTCTCGTCGTCGCTCGAGGGACGGACCTCGGGGAGCATCTCTCTGGGGATGTCGAACTCGGCGAGGAGGTCGTCGTCCCACTCGAGGTCGTGGATGTTGTAGAGCATCGTCCGCGAGGCGTTCGTGACCTCGGTGATGTGCTCGCCCGTGAGGTTGTAGATCAGCCACGAATCGATGGTGCCGAACAGCACCTCGCCTTTCTCCGCGCGGTCGCGGATGTCCTCGGGCCGGGAGCGCTCGAGTTTGATCGGATCGGCGTTGTCGAGCAGCCACTCGGCTTTCGTCGCCGAGAAGTAGGCGTCGGCCTCGAGACCAGTCTTGTCGCGGATCGTCTCGACGAGGTCGTCTTCCTCGAGTTGTTCGACGCGGTCGGTGGTCCGCCGGTCCTGCCAGACGATGGCGTTGTGGACCGGCCGCCCGGAGTCGGCGTCCCACAGGAGCGTCGTCTCGCGCTGGTTGGTCACGCCGATGGCCTCGAGTTGGTCGGGGCTGATCCCTGCCTGCCCGAGCGCCTGTCGGATGACGTCTTTGGTGTTCTCCCAGATCTCAATCGGGTCGTGCTCGACCCAGCCGGGTTCCGGGTAGATCTGTTCGTGCTTTTCGTAGGCGTTCGCGACGACCTGCCCCTCGTGATCGAACACGATGAAGCGGGTGCCTGTCGTTCCCTGGTCTACCGCACCGACGTAGGTATTGGCTGTCATTGGTGGTCACCCAAACGTCCACGCGCCATCTTTACCGACGACGCTGTGATACTGGTAAACAAGTTTGACGATCATTATAAATGTTATCGAATCCATAAGAGACGTTTCACAAATTGAGAGGGAGAACGGCCGTTTCGAGTGCGTTACTCGCTGGTATCTGGAGAGAAGCGATCAATGACCGATTTTCTCGAGACACAGTACCTGAGCGAAATATTCGATAGCGACCGATTGGTATGGCCGCTTTCTCTCCGTCGATAAAATAAAGGTGCGGGTGGCCGTAGCAGTCAGTGACAGAATGGCACGCGATACTGCGGTCCTCGTCCTCGGCGGTGGCTCGACCGGGTGTGGCATCGCCCGTGATCTGGCGATGCGCGGTCTCGACGTCACGCTCGTCGAGCGGGGCAACCTCACCGACGGGACGACCGGGCGGATGCACGGCCTGCTCCACAGCGGCGGCCGCTACGCCGTCTCCGATCAGGCCAGCGCGACGGAGTGTATCGAGGAAAACGAGATCCTCCGGGAGATCGCCGGCCACTGCGTCGAGGAGACCGGCGGCCTGTTCGTCCAGCGCCCCGAGGACTCGGACGACTACTTCCGTGAGAAACTCGAGGGCTGTCGCGAGTGCGGGATCCCCGCCCGCGTGCTCTCTGGCTCGGAAGCCCGCGAGGTCGAACCGTACCTCGCGGACGACGTCAAACGGGCGATCGAGGTCCCCGACGGCGCGGTCGATCCGTTCCGGCTCTGCGTGGCGAACGCGATCGACGCCGAGAACCACGGGGCGCGCGTCGAGACCCACGCCGAAGTGATCGACCTGCTGCGCGACGGCGACGACATCTACGGGGTCGAGGTGCGCCACGACTCGGGTCCGGGCAAGCGCACGCACGCCACCCCCGGAACCACGGAGGAGATCACCGCCGACTACGTCGTCAACGCGACGGGCGCGTGGGCGGGTCAGATCGGCGCGATGGCCGACCTCGAGATCGAGGTCCGGCCCTCGAAGGGCGTCATGACGATCATGAACGTCCGGCAGGTCGACACCGTGATCAACCGCTGCCGGCCGAAAGGTGACGCCGACATCGTCGTCCCCCACGAGACGACGGCCATCCTCGGGACGACCGACGAGGAGGTCTCGGACCCGGACGACTACCCCGAGGCGGGATGGGAGGTCGACCAGATGATCGACACGCTCTCGGAACTGGTGCCGATCCTCTCGGAAGCGCGAACCATCCGCTCGTTCTGGGGCGTGCGCCCGCTGTACGAGCCGCCGGGAACCGGCACGCAGGACCCGACCGACATCACGCGGGACTTCTTCCTGCTCGATCACGCCGACCGCGACGGCGTCTCGGGGATGTCCAGCATCGTCGGCGGCAAGTTCACCACCTACCGGGCGATGGCCGAGGAAATCTCGGACCACGTCTGCGAGCAGTTGGGCGTGAACGCGACCTGCGCGACCGCCGACGAGCCCCTTCCCGGCAGCGAGAATATCGAGACCCTCGAGGCCGGGATGGACGACTTCGGGCTGCGCTCGCCGGTGGCCCGCCGGAGCAAGCAGCGACTCGGCAGCCGAGCGAACGAGGTGCTCGAGACCGAGGAGCCGAATCCGGTGATCTGCCAGTGTGAGGGGGTGACTCGGGCGGAGATCCGAGATGCGATCTCGCAGTCCGGGTCGGACCTGAACGCGGTCCGCATCCGAACGCGGGCCTCGATGGGGAACTGTCAGGGCGGCTTTTGCTGTCAGAACATGGCGAACGAACTCCACCCGACACACGACGAAGAGACCGCCTGCGAGGCGCTGGACGAACTGTTTCAGGAGCGCTGGAAGGGCGAACGCCACGCCCTGTGGGGCGAACAGCTCTCGCAGGCGATGCTCAACTACGCGCTGCACGCGACGACGATGAACCGGGATCGCGACCCCGCGAGCGCGAGCGAGAACGTCGATTTCGCGGCCTTCGACGGCGGCCGAACCGAGGGGGACCGGGTCGACGGCCCCCGGGGGGCCCGCTGAATGGCCATCGAGGACGACATCCTCGTCATCGGCGGTGGCCTCGCCGGCGCGACCGCCGCGCTCGCAGCCGCGGACCGGGGCGCGCAGGTGCGACTCGTCTCGGCCAAACAGAGCACGCTCCGCCACGCCAGCGGACTGATCGACGTGCTGGGATACGCGCCGGCGGGCGACGGCCCGCTCGCGGACCCGTTCGCGGCGCTCGAGGACCTGCCGGCCGGCCACCCCTACGAGCGGGTGGGCGGCGAGGCGGTCCGCGAGGCACTCGCCTTTTTCGACGAGATCGCCGGCGACGCCTACGAGGGGGGGCACACGGACGCGAACGCGCTCGTACCGACCCACGGCGGCACGGTCAAACCGACGGCCAGATATCCGGTCTCGACCGCCGACGGCCTCGCGAGCGACGACCGCGACGCGCTGCTCGTCGGCTTCGAGACGCTGCCGGACTTCGACGCGCCGCTTTCGGCCGCTCACCTCGAGGCCGCCGGCGCGCCCTTCGAGGCCCGCGGCGTCACGGTGCAGTTCCCCGGTATCGTCCGTGACGACGCGAAGATCACGCGGTACGCCCACCTGCTCGACCGGCCCGAAACGGTCCAAACTGACCGCGGCGAGACCACCGCTCGCGAAGCCCTCGCCGCGGTCGTCGACCCGCACCTCGAGGGCGAATCCCGCGTCGGCTTCCCCGCCGTCCTCGGCGACGACCACGCCGACGCGGTCAGGGCCGACCTCGGGGACCGACTGGGCGTCGACGTCTTCGAGGTCCCGATGGGGCCGCCGAGCCTGCCCGGGATGCGACTCGAGGACCTGCTCTACGACGCGCTCGAGGAGCGGGGCGTCCGCGTGACGACGGGGGTTCCGGTGGTCGACTACGAAACCGACGCGGACGGGGCGAACGCGGACGAACCCGCGCGGATCGATCACGTCGTCGTCGACCGCAACGGGACCGAGATTCCCCACCGGGCCGACCAGTACGTGCTCGCGACCGGCGGGCTGGTCGGCAAAGGGGTCGAGTCGGAGCGCGAACGGGTGTTCGAACCGATCTTCGACTGCCACGTTCCCCACGCCGCGGACCGCTACGACTGGTTCGTCGACGATGTCTTCGGCGACCAGCCCTACGCGCGCTTTGGCCTGCCGGTCGACCGCGACCTCCGCCCGCTCGACGCCGACGACGGCCTCGAGTTCCCGAACCTGCGCGGAGCGGGCGCGGTGCTGGGCGGCTACGACTTCGCGGCCGAGAAATCCGGTGCCGGCGTCTCGCTCGCGACGGGCTACGTCGCAGGCCGGCGTGCCGCGGAGGAGAAACGATGACCGGCGGAGACGGCGTGGACGACTCGAGGCGGAGCATCAGTAACGGACTCGAACGACGACGACGGGCGGGCGAACGGACCCGCTCGATCGATGCGATCGACGGCGGACACGGTAGACAATCGATTCAGGTGATACGATGAGTGACGCAGAACGGCCGACCGACGACGGGGTAACGGGAGACGACGAGTTCGAACCGATTCAGGTCTTTCCGGAGGCCGAGGAGATGGACCTCCGGCCGGGCGCGGACGACTGTTACAAGTGCTCGACCTGCGACACCAACTGTCCGGTCGCCGAGGTCGACGACGAGTTCCCCGGGCCGAAGTTCCAGGGGCCCGAGCAGTGGCGGCTCAAACGACAGGAGGATCAGGACATCGACGACTCGGTGATGAAGTGCTCGAACTGCATGCGCTGTGACAGCGCCTGCCCCTCCGACGTGCCGCTCTCGCAGATGCACAACACCGCGCGCGGCGAGTACGTCGAGGAGCAGATGGACAAGTTCTCCCGGGAGTACGTCCGCAACCGAATCCTCGCCAACTACCGGCGGCTCGCCCCGCTGGGGTCGATGTTCCCCCGGACGACGAACTTCATGATGGGCCTCTCCGCGACGCAGTGGCTCGGCGAGAAACTCCTCGGGATCACGAGCGAGCGCGAACTCCCCGAGTTCGCGACGGAAACCTTCCGCGAGTGGTGGACGAAACGGGGCGGCGCGCAGGTGACGAACCCGGACAAGCGAATCGCCTACTTCCACGGCTGCTACGCCAACTACAACACCCCCGAGGTCGCGAAGGCGCTCGTGCGGGTCTACGAGCACCTCGGCTACGAAATCATGGTCCCCGACCAGCACTGCTCGGGGACCCCGATGTTCGCCAACGGGATGCTCGAGGACGCGCGTCGCTCGGCCGAGACCAACGTGCGCGAACTCGCCGCCGCGCTCGAGGACGGCGCGGACATCGTCGCCTCCTGTAGTTCCTGTTCGATGTCGCTCCGGCAGGAGTACCCCGAACTGTTCGACTTCGAGGGGACCGAAGACGTCGCCGAGAACACGTGGGACGCCGTCGAGTACCTCCGCGTTCACGAGAACCTCGCGGCCGAACTCGAGGGGACCTCGGTCGGCGACGAGTTCGACGACTTCGCCTACCACGCGCCGTGTCACGCCCGGAATCAGGGCCTCGACGGGCAGACGCTCGAAGTGTTGGCCCACATCGACGGCGTCGAAGCCCACGATGTCGGCGACTCCTGTTCGGGGATTTCCGGCACGTACGGCTGGAAAGCGGAGAACTACGAAACCTCCATGAAAATCGGGGAAGAAATGGTCGATCACATGGAAGACGCGGACGCCGAGACGGGGCTCACGGAGTGTCCGACCTGCTCGATGCAGATGGAACACGGCACCGGCTACGAGATCACACACACCCTCGAGGTGCTCGAGGCGGCGCTGGTCGGGGCGACGGGGGCGAACGCGACGGGGGCGAACGCGCAGTAATGGACCTCCAGGAGCGCATCGCTCGCCGCCGATCGGCGCGACAGGGCCGGCGCGTCGTCGTCGACCGCGACCAGCTCAGCCCGGCCGTCCACCGACCGGAACCGGTCGGTCGCGGCCCCGTGTTAGAGCAGTTGCTCGACGCGCTCGAGCCGATTTTCGAGGGCGAGTTGCCGCCACCGGTCGCGGTGGTCGGTCCGTCGGGGTCGGGCACGTCGGCCGTCGTTACCGCGCTGTTCGACGCGTTGAACGACCAGTTCGGCGGCTCGAGTCGGGCGATCGTCACGACGACACGGGGCGGCAGCACCGACCCGGCCACGTGGTTCGTCACCGTCGACGGCCGGCGGGTCGAGAGCGCGTTCGCGTTCTACCGAGCCGTGCTCTCGGGGATCTCGAGCGAACGGGTCCCCGAGAGCGGCGTCGGCACCGACGATCTGCGCGAGCGTCTCTGTGACGGCCTCGCTCGACCGGACCGGCACGCGATCGTCGCGATCGACCACCACGACGAACCCGAGACGCTCGGCCTCGAGCGGGTCCGGGAACTGCTCGCGCCGGTCGCGGACAGCACTGCCACCGTCGCGGTCGGCCATCGGGAGCCCGACGACCACTCGGGGCCAGCCGTCACCGTGCCGGCCTACCGCGATCACGAACTCGTCGACGTGGTGACCGACCGCGCCTCGACGGGGCTCGCGGCGGGCGCGCTCGATCACGACGCCGTTCGCGACCTCGCCGCGTGGGCGGACGGGAACGCCCACGACGCGCTCGCGGCCCTGTTCGGCGCCGCCGTGCTTGCGAGCGAGGACGACGCCGAGCGGATCGAACCCCGTCACCTCGAGACGGCGCGGGCGGACGTACCCGACGACGGCGTCCACGTCGGTCGCCCGCTCGCGCTCTCGGAGACCCGCCAGCAGGTGCTGCTGGCGCTCGTCGAGATCGAATCGACCGACCGACCGATTCGCGAGGTCGCGACCGCGATCGCCGATCGGTCGTCGCTGACCGACGGAACGGTCAAGCGATTCCTCTACGAACTCGCCGATCGCGGGGTCATCGAACGGCTGCCCCTCTCGACCGCCGACGCCGGGAGCGGTCGACGACCGAGTACGGTCGAGCCGCGGTTCCCGACGATCGCGTTTCGGTCGCTTTCGACGACGACATCCACGAGTGACTCGGAATGACGACACCGTCCTGCCCAGTCTAAGTGATACAATCATTTTTGATCGTGGGGAGGAATGGTTGCAGTCGTACAGAGTGAGCTATGACGATCGAGATCGAGGATACGACGGACCCGACCGGACTGGAAATATACGACTCGATCGAACAACGCCGCTTACGGATCGAAACGTCGGGGTCCGTCTCGCCGGATGCGGGCGATTCCGGTGAGTTCTGTTTTCCCGTCGAAAGGACCTGCGTGATCGAAACGAACGAGATCGTTCTCGATCAACTGTACTCCGTTACGATCCATGGACCAACGGGGCAGACCGAGGCGAACTTGGACGCCGGTGAAACGGTCCACCTCGAGGACCGAACCCAGTTCATCGGGTTGAGCGGCCGTATCAAACTCTATTGTCGAATCGATGTCCCGGGGACGATCAGTATTGGCTTAACGTCGATTCGAATCTCGCTCGACCGGAGTGCTCGGATCGAGTTGGGCATTCGATCGCTTCATGAACGTCCCGCAGCGACGGTAACGACCACCTCCGATGTCGAATCCATGATGGAGGCAGTCTCCGCCCTGCCGTCTGCACTGAAGACGATCTCGGCCGAACGGACGTGGCCGACGTTGCGCGGCCACCCGCCGCTGATCGAACTGGGCGATCGACTCGAGATTCCGGCTGTCATCGACCGACCGGCCAGTGACGTAACGCTGACCGTGCCGCCGGATCACGCGTCACTCTATCAGGCCGCTCCCCTCGTGTTCTTCCTCGGTGCGAGGGTACAACCGGGTCCCCAGCCGACGCTCGAAACGAGTCGGTTCGAACGATCACTCCCGACTGGCGAGGCATTCGAGGACGCGATCGCCCGACTGTTGAAGCGATTCTTCTTCCTCGAATGCGTCACGAGGACGGAGGGGATATTCCGATACGAACTTCACGAGCGGCAGATACTCGAAGAAGAGTTGCCATACGACCTTGCGGAGATCTACGAGGCCGATCTTCCAGAACGACTCGAGCGGTATCTCGACGTACCGTATGAACGGCTCGAACCACACATGCCGCGCTGGCCGCTGACTGCGCACGTGCCGGCCGATCCCGATACTGTCGAACTGTTACCGTACATTATCAACGAACTCGGCGTCGTTCGAGACTCACGCGGCGGCCCGCCGGAAACAGTCCCGTGTCCTGATGATACGGCGGGACTGGTTCGATCGGCCACCGGCGTCCGCCGCTCGTCACAGCCGTCGGGCGCTGACCGGTCCTCGTTTGTCGTTCCCGATGTCACCGACGAGTCCGTCGAACACGCCTGGTTCGGCGACGGCATTCCCCAGCAGGCCTCGAAGGCGACTCTCGAGGCATACCGCAATCAACTGGCCCGCGACGCCAGAAACGAATCGATCGAAATCCTGCTCGTCTGTAACGATGCCCGGATGATCGACGAACACGATCTCCTCGACGGTACGTACGGCAGTCGTGAGGTCCTCCCCTTCGAGGTCCACTCGGAGTTCGGAGTCGATACGGACCGACTCGCCAAGCTACTCACCGAGGGTGGCTACGACTTCTTTCATTATATCGGTCACGCAACCGAGGACGGTATCCGCTGTCCGAACGGCGATCTCGACGTACGGACCCTCGATTCGGTCGATCTCGGGGTCTTCTTCCTGAACGCCTGCCGGTCTTATAATCAGGGGGTGGCGCTTACCCGACGCGGCGCGTTTGGGGGTGTCAGCACGTACGCCGATGTCGTCAACGATCGGGCCGTCGAGGCCGGAGAGACGATGGCCAGATTGCTCGACTGCGGCTTTCCGCTTCGGGCCGCGCTCGAAATCGCTCGAACGAACTCGGCTCTTGGTGAGCAGTACCTCATCGTCGGCGACGGGTCAGCTGATATCGCCCAATCGGATAGCGGTGCGCCGATGGTTGTCGAACTCGAACAGTGTGGGGACGGCCAGTTCGACTTCGCCGTTCAATCGTATTCGACCAAGGAATTCAAACTTGGTACGTCCACGGAATCGACGCTCCCGTCGGTTGCGGACCGTCATCTCAGCCCCGGGAACACGTCGTTCTCACGGGTCGATCGGGAGGATATCGAGGAGTATCTCATCTGGAGCGAAGCACCGATCCGAATCGACGGGACGTTACAGTGGAACGACGGGATCAACGCGCTCACGTTAGGCGGTCTGCATCGCTAACCAGGAACCGTCTACGAACCGCTTTCCTCCGTTCTCTCTCTTCGAAAACAGTCGACTGTCAAGAGTAGTCCGCTGTTACGGTCCGACCTGTGACGAACTCGTCGCTATGGCCGATCCGGCTTGACTGAGCAGGACAAACATCGTGAACAGGGCGCCGATCATTCGTGGGTGCTGTGCGAGGTAATCCTTCATGCTGTCTGTCGCGGACATCACATTCCAACGGTTGTCACCGGCAGAAATAAATTTATCTAATACTTACGTATATGAATTATTATAATTGAACGAAGATTCGGATTCGACGACGATTTCAACCAAAACGACTCTCGACGCTACCGATGGGGCTTAGCGTACTCGAGTCCGTCGGTATATCGATCAACCAGCAAGACGGTTCCGACACCGACGATACCCGCGACAACGGCCACCGCGAGATCCGCTCTCAGTGCTGCATCGAGGTTCGACGAGACTTCCGTGGCCGGGAGCCGAAGCCCGCCTACCATCAAGCTCACGAGAAACGCCAGCGTCGTCACTCGATAGCGCTCGAGGGCGCGGCGCACGGCGTGTGCCATCGTAAACAGCCCGACGACCGCTCCCAGCGCGAAGAGTACGATCACCGTTCCTGTCTCGAAGACCGAAGCGAGCCCCTCGCCCGTGAGCAGGCCGAACAGTCCGTCGACGAACGCACTTACTGTCCCCGTGATGAACTCGTACTGGCCGAGTATCAGCAAGAAAAGCGAGCCGGAGACGCCGGGGAGAATCATCGCACAGACGGCAACGGCACCCGCCAGAACGATCATCGCCGGCCCGTGTGACACGCCGGCTTGCGTCACACCCGTCACCGCAGCAGCGAGGCCGATACCCGCGACTGAGACGGTGACGCGGCGGCCGGTCCAACGATCAATCTCACCATAGAGGATAAACGCCGATGCGGCGATCAGCCCGAAGAAAAAGCCGTAGGTTGGGACCGGATACTCGGTCACCGCGGTGTACAGCACCTCCGAGAGGACGACGATCGCCGTCCCGATTCCCAGCCCGAGTGCCAGCAGAAACGTCGCGTCGATCCGCTCGAGTTCCGCGCGGAGCGCCGCTCGCTCCGCCGGCTCGGAGACGCGCACCGCCGACCGGAACGCGCGCGGGTCGATCGCCGTGATCGCTCGGATCAACCGATCGTAGATGCCGAGGATCAGCGCTATCGTGGCTCCCGATACCCCGGGGACGACGTCCGCCGACCCCATCGAGAACCCCTTGAGATACACGACGAGAAACTCCCGCATTCCTCGAGACGTATTTCGGACCCCATCAAAAGACTTCTCACTTCGTTCGTCGCCCGAAGACGACCGCGTGACTCGAGCGGCAACGAGTCAGTTCGTCAGGGTCAGTGAGCCGGCTCAGCCGCGACCGTCGCGAGCGACTCGCTGGTCCCGTTATCGGCCGTTCCGTCGTCGGTCGATCCGGAGTCGCCGGATGCGGTTTCGCTTTCGTTGCCGGTCGACTCGTTACTGTCGGTCTCGTTCCCTGCCGGTTCCTCGGACTCGACTTCCTCGAAGGCGACATCGTCGATCGTCTCGCCGTTCACGACCGCCGTTTCGGGAACGTCCGTCTGTCCTCTGTACTGGACGGCGGGGAAGCCCTGCTCGCCGGGCGCGATGACGCTGACGTTGTAGTCGCCGGTGGCCTCGACACTGCTGTTCGTGTAGCCGTCGTCGACGCTGAGTTCGTCGTTCGTCGCGTACGGCACCGTCAGTTCGAAGCTGCCGTCGTCGGCCACGTCGGCTCGCTGGGTGTAGTTGAACGTTCGATCGGCATTGGTCTCGAGTTCGACCGAGGCCGAGACCGTGGCGTTGTCGGTATCGTTCAGGCTTCCCTCGTCGATGGAGCCCGTGATCGTCGCGCCGTCGACGCGCTCGTAGGTCTTGACCGCGGCCGCCTGCTTCTGATCGAAGATTTCGACATCGTACTGGGAATACTGCTGGATCCGCTGAAGCTGGGCCTGCGTCTGCTGGTTCCACGCTCGGTTGATCCCGACTTGGGGCTGCCCGTTCTCGTCGAGCAGGACCTGATCGTTCTGGGGATCGACGATCGCGTAACTGACGTACGCCGACATCCGAATGTCGTTCTCGTGGACGAGCCGGTAGTGCTCCATGCCCGCAGCGTCGCCGAAGTACAGCGACGACATCGTCGTGTTGTCGTACGGCACGTTGCTGAACGTGCTGGCGATTTCGTCCCGCGAGATCTGCTGGCCCGATTCGTAGTCTTCGGGGGTGACGTAGTGGTTGTAGTCAGGCCCCGTCCACTGCGTGATCGCGCCGAACTTCCCGCCGGCCATCTGGTCGTCGATCATCACGTATCGCATCTCCTCGTCGGTCTCGTTGCCCTCGACGGCCGTCCGGAGCTCTTCGTTAGACTGCTCCGAGACGGATTCGCCGGCCGCGATCGCATCGAGGATCAGCTCCGCTCGTTCCTCCGACTCTGCGGTCAGGAACGCCGACGACGATCGCGCGTTCTGCTGGAACGGATTCGAGTGTGGAATCCGCTCGCCCTGCGTCGTTATCAGGTGGCCGTAGTCCCACCACGACATGACGCCGTACGCGCCGTCGGGATACTCGTAGTCACCGTCTCCGGGAGTGTACGTCCCGTAATAGTCGAGTTCGCTGGCGTTGTTCGCACCGCCGTAGTTCCCCGGTGCGGGCGTGTTGTCCTGTAGCCACTGGTTCGAATCCTCCCAGATGACCGCGCTACCGCCCGGTTGAGCGCCCTCGGCGCTGTCCCAAGCGGTCGCCGACGCCAGCGGCGGCAGCAGCGGTGCGAACAGGAGCAAGACGACCAGTGCGACGACGATGACCTGATAGGTCTCGATCGATCGGATCGACTCGAGGTTCGTCGTGAGATCGATGTCGAAAAGCCCGACGACCTCCGCGACGAACGCGGCGTTGACGATCGCGACCGCGAGCATGAGGTAGTACGAGAAGCGGACCTGCGTCGCCGCCATGCTGATCAGGAACAGCGACCAGACGATGACGAGCGTGTGTTCGGCACGGAGCTTCCGACCGAAGAGCGGCCGGATCGCGAGGAACGCGAGTCCGATGAGCATCGTGTAGAACGCGGACCCGAACTCTCGGAAGACGCTGTTGAAGAAGTCCTCCGGCGGCTGGGCCTCCTGAATGGTGAGGTCAGTGGTCGCCCCGCCGAACGGTAACATTCGACGCGTCGCGTTACCGATGATCGTATCGAACAGACCAGGAAGGGCGAGCCACATCACCAGCAGCGTCGCACCGATGAGGCCGCCGATCGCGACGGGATAATACCGTCGCTCGAGGCCGCGGTTGTTCCACTGGCGGGCGAGCCACGCCATGAAGACACAGCCGACGGCCACGAGGAAGGCCGTAAGTGGCTGGAGGAGTCCGAAGCTCGTCGAACTCGTGCTACCGGGTTGCTCCATCAGGAGCACCGTCAGAATCGCGGTCACACCGAGGCTCACCGCGCCCACGAATGCGACGTGGTCCGGCGAGACGCCGCGGAGGTAGTCGAGGCAGAGTTGGACGGTAAAGAAGACACCGAGAATACCGATCAGCAACACGGCCGACGGCCAGACCCAGATGTAAAGCGAGAGTGCGAGTCCGGCGAGGCCACTGTAGAGGGCCGGCGTTCGGAGCGTGTCCCAGTCCCTGTCGACGACCAGTTCGTAGATCGGTTTCTCGCGTTCGGCCGCGGTGAGCGCGACCATCATCGAGAGGATCGCGATCGCCATGAACAGGACCTCGCCGACGTGGTGGTCGAGTTGGCCGACCGTCGACCGCGAGAGGAACTGCCCCTTCGCGAGCGCGAGGACGAGCACGGAAACGATGCCGCCGAGCGTGCCGCCGAGCCGCCGACCGGCGTAGAAGACGGGAATCGCCACGAGTGCGGCCATGACCGGAATCGCAAGCAGCGAGACCGTATACAGCGTCTCGGCCGACGGATCACCGAGCCCGACGATCATCGCCGCGGTGACGATGAGTTGGTCGAACAGCGTGCCGAACTGGCCGACGTAATTTCCGGTCGGGAACCCGGTCCAGACCTCGTAGGGCATCGTCTGCGGGAAGTTTTCTGCCGTCCAGTTGATCGTCCGCCAGTGATACCACGAGTCGATGCCCGCCAGCGCGGGCGTTCCGTCATCTGTTACGAACTGCTCGTACGACTGGGTTCGCAACCAGACCATAAACAGCATCACGGCCCCGAGAACGGGGAGGTGATACCAGTCTCGGAACGACTCGAGGAGGGACGTTTCGGTTCCGTCCTCGACGCGTTCTGTGTCGGTACTCATTAGCTTGCACCAGACCCAAGCCAAGAATAAGTCTTGTTATATACTCGTCAGTGTTTGATATCCGGTCGTCGAACGCGGCCGATTCGCGGACTCTCAGGGATCCGTGATCGTCGCGCCAACGGACTCGTGTGAACGAAAAAGCTTATTCAGGCCTCACCGAAATCCGTCTCCGATGAAGGTCTCCGTCGTTATCTGTACCTACGCGATGGAACGCTACGATGTCTTTTCGGAGTGCGTCGATAGCGTCCTCGCACAGACGTACGACCCGCTCGAGGTCGTGATCGTCGTTGACGGCAACGAACCGGTCTTCGAACGCGTCCGAGAGGACTACGGTGGTCTCGACGACGTCGTCCTCCACTGTAACGACGAGAATCACGGGATCTCGTACAGTCGAACGCGGGGTGCCGAAATCGCGACCGGAGACGTGGTCGCGTTTATCGACGACGACGCCGTCGCCGAGAACGATTGGGTGGCCGAACTGGCTCGAGTCTACGACGAAACTGACGCCATCGCAGTTGGTGGCGACGTCGTACCTGAGTGGGTGACGGAGAAACCCGACTTCTTTCCGGAGGAGTTCTATTGGCTCGTCGGCTGTGTAGAGCCTGGGTTCGCTGAAGATAAAGAAGAAGTCCGAAACACGTACGGATCGAACATCTCTTACCGTCGTCCAGTATTCTTGACGGTCGGCGGCTATGATCCCAATACAGGCAGGAAAGGAGACCAGCACTTACAGGCCCACGAGGCACCGGTCGGAATTCGGTTATTAGAGCGATACGGCAAAGGGATGATTTTCACCGAAGACGCGGTTGTCCACCACAAGTTGTTCGACTATCGCGGTGACCTTCGGTGGCTCGTGTTCCGATCGTTCTGGCAAGGGTACTCGAAACGGATAATGGATCTCCTCTATCCAAACGCCCCCGATGATAAGGGAGACTATCTGAAGCAATTGCTAACACACTTCATTCCGAGGCGAATTCGTAGTTTGGTTCGATCACCGTCAACATTCGGAGCGAAGCAGTTGCTATCGATTGTTCTCTTCACGGGTGCTGTTGGGCTCGGTTACCTATACGCGATTCTAACACCGAATCTCATCGAGAAAGCGAATGCGTAGCCATCTGTTCTGTGCCGAACAGAAACTCGTAGTAGTAGCCCAATCCGCGACACGCTAGCATCGCTACCGAAAGTATCGTGAACGCTACGCGCGTTGCGATGGAGTCCGGTTCGTCTCCATGGTCGCTACTCCCGGAACCAGTCGGTGTCGGTGGTATTCCCGGTCGGCCATATCGATCCGGGTAGTATCGCTGTTTCTGACAGAACCCGCGACCGACTCGGAAGTTCTTCTTCGCGATCGATTCAAGGGATGTCCGTGCAGGATGGCTGACAGTGGCATCTTCTGCATATCCCTGCACGTAATCCGCGGCTGCGACTCGGTGTCCGAACTCGATGTCGCCACCCGAAATCAGCCGACTATCGAACGCACCGACATCCTCGAAGACTTCGCGCCGGACGAGGAGCGCACACGTCGGCGCGTAATTCTCTTCCTGCAGATACGCTTGGACCGGGAATCCGGTTCGAGAATTGTACCGACCGACGAGCGTCTCCGACTCGAGAGTCAGCTTAACGGCACATCCGAGGTACGCGGCATCTTGTTCGTTCCTCGCTTCGAGTGCTGTTTCGAGCCAGTTCTTGCCGACGGTTTCGTCCGCGTCTAAGAATGCGATGATGTCTCCGGTCGCGCGTTCGAGACCAGTGTTTCTTGCCGCGTACGAACTCTGGACATCCGTTTCGGTATATCCGGACACCACGTCGGGGTATTCCGATTCGAACGCATCGATAATCGCCGGCGTTTCATCCGTCGAGTCGTTGTCGACAACGAGGACTTCGAACGGCGGAGCATCTCGCTGACTTGTTACTGATTCCAACGTATCACGGAGGCCGTTCGGATCGTTATAAACTGGGATAATAAACGAAACGAGAGGAGACGACGGCATACAAGACGGCTATATCCCGGTGCTGTTAAAAGCGTTCCTGATAGAAATCTCAACGAAGATGGATCTCAGTAACGTCCCGGGTCGTGCGGTCCGTAAGGTTCGGCAAGACGGAGCAGCGGAACTCATCTCCGAGGGGCGTGATCTTGTGGTCGATGATCTTCTTCTCTATCGAACCGTATACAAGCATCTTCTCGAAAAGCGCGTTGATATACTATACCGCGACGACGTACGGAATCGGTCGGAATGTCTCGAATACGAAGAATACAACGAACCGATGCGACTCAAAGGACCAACCGGATTCCGGGGACTCGACACGCCTGAGCAGTACGAACCCGGAAATAGATTCGTTTGCGAGTTCCCGGATGCGATGCTACTCGGTCCCGTCGGTCCTGGTCTCACTGCGGAGGGAACCGTCATCGCCGACACCGTCGGAACGCCGCCGCTCACACAGCGACGAACCGGTGTTACTATCGCACGGTCGATATCGGAGAACGGTGCTCGGCGAACTCTCGATGCACTCCGTGGCGATGGAGAACCGGATCGGCGATTCGACACAGTTGCGTTTGCCGTCCCGCCGTGGAACAACTACTACCATTGGACCGTAGAGTGTCTCTTGCGCGTTCGCCTCCTCGAGCGATATGGCTCCGAAACGGGGATTTATCCGACGCTGCTTGTCCCAGCTGACTGTTCAAGCTGGATGAAGGAATCGCTCGATATCATCGATTATACCGGAGAGATCGCCAGTTTTGACGGTGGGGTCGCGAAGGCGAATTCGTTGGTCGTTCCAACGTTTCCCGACCCCATCCCCGAGGAGTGTTTCTGGATGCGTAATCGGATGCGTGATGGCACTGTACGCGATGGCGGTTCCGATGAGGAACGGAGTAACCGGATCTACATCGCACGCGGCGATGCAACGGTACGACGCGTCTCGAATAGAGACGCGGTTCAACGTGTGTTAGACGAGTACAACGTCAATACGTATCTCCTCGGCGAGTTGAGCGTCCGTGAACAGATCGACCTATTCCGTCGTGCTGACGTCGTCGTTGCACCCCACGGTGCAGGGCTGACGAACATCCTATACGGCGACGATCTCACGGTGATTGAATTGTTTGGAGACAAGACGATGGCTACGTTTGACCGACTGGCCGCGAGCATGGATCACGAATACCGGTACGTCCAGTGTGAGCAGGTCGGCGTTGATGTTCGTGTTGATACCGACACGCTTGCTGAAAGACTCCAGACGACCATAAGAACGTAGACCGTACCGGTAACGCTACAAATAACCCAAATCTTCTAATCGCTCTTCGGCGGTCGCCGTTTCGGTAGCCGACTGTGGTGCTGGAGCACGAGGTTCATATTCCCGGTATCCGCAGCGGTTGTCTCGGCCCACGGGACGGTTCGCATACACGGCAGTGGACAACCGATAACGTGTCGGTAGAAGCTATACTCCCCGAATGCTTCTCCGTGGTCTGCAGTGATCACGACATTGTCAGCATCGACGTTGTCGAGCAAAACTTCGACTTCATCGAGCACGAACCGAAGGTTCTGTAGGTATTCGTCCCACGTCTCGTCGCGATCGACGCGTCCCGCTCTGAGCGCATCAAACGGTTCCTGTAGGTCGGGATCATCGGCCAGTGGATAGGGATCGTGTGGATACATGTAGTGGACGACCAGCCGGTCAGTGCTACGATTTCGGCCTGCCGCAATTGCACGGTCGGTCGTATAGCGTGGGTGAACACGAGTGCCATCCTCACTCCCGACCATCCACTCAGCAGAGTCGTCAAACTCTACCCGCCAGAGTTCCTCGAGATAACCGAAGTCCTCGGGACTGACGACATCGTACTCGGATGGTCCGAACGGCATCGCTGCGTGTCCCGTATCGCCGCCGTTATCGAGTACCCGCTCCGTATACCCGTTTCCGGTCACGTATGCGGTATCCTGAATCTCGTCCCGATATTCGGCGTCAAAGGTATGGTTCATCCATTCGAAAGACGTACTCCCGACTGAGGTTATCGAGTCGTCGACGGTCAGGAACTCGTACTCGTCGGCGACCTCCCGTAATGCATCAACACGACAGGCGTCGAGAATGATGAGCGCATCCCAATCACGTTCGAAAATGTTGGTTCCGTACGGATACTACTTCGTGATACTGAGAAGGAACGCGACGTAGATATAATAGATCGGTCGGAAAACACGTGACAACAGCGGTTTATCCGTCTCCCGGAAATTCGATATACTCTGAGAGAACAACTTTGTAAAGCTAACTGTCATTAGTGGTGAAGTGATTTGCACCTGTTTATCACTAACGGAATGCGTCAGATAGGGTTCTAATTTCTTTAGTATTTCCTCGTGTATAATATGGCAGGTGTATATTCCACCTACCGAAGTATACAAATATGCCCGTCCGAACCCATACGTATGGATCAGCCGAACGTTCTTCTCGTTATTCTCGACAGTGTTCGTGCCCAAAACGTGGGCCATCTTGGCTATCCGCGACAGACAACACCACGTCTGGACGAGTTTGCAACCCGATCGACGACCTATACAACTGCGAAATCACCCGGTATTCACAGCATCTCGAGTCACGTGAGTATTTTCACCGGCTATCACGTGGCCGAGCATCGGGCTACGTCGCATAGTGCGAATTTAGCGTCCGGACATACGATTTGGGAAGAGCTAGCTGACGACGGGTACCGGACTGGACTGTTCACACCAAACGCGATCGTTTCTGAATCTTCGAACCTTTCGACGTTCTTTAACCACGTTGTGGGACCGAAACGTGATGAACTAGTATTTCCGGATGCGCTCGGTCCGGAACACGTTTCGGGAAATCCGAGTTACATCGAGTACGTTCGAGCGTGTCTCGAGAGCGAGTCACCACTCAAAGCCATCGCGAACGGGTTAGCGAGGGAGTTCGGCAATTCGAGCGCGGCACACGATCCGGAGAGAGAACACGGGGGAGAGTACGTCAAAGAGTTCCTCGAGTGGCGAGAGTCGAACGACGGCCCGTGGGCGGCGTGTCTCAATCTCATGGACGCTCATTATCCGTACTTGCCACAGGAGAAGTACGACCGGTGGGGCGGCGATGTCCTCCAAGACCTCCATCGAGAGGCAATGGGCGGGCCGCTGACGACCCAATACCTCGGCGACCGGCCGTTCTGGGAACTCGAAGCGTGTACGAGTCTGTACGACGGCTGCATCAGGCAAGCCGACGCGTACCTCGCCGAATTGCTCGACAGACTCGAGGCGGCGAACGAACTCGAGGACACCTTAGTTGTCGTGACGAGCGACCACGGCGAGGGGTTCGGAGAGTACAGCGTCGTGAACGACGCAGTACGTCTGATCGACCACAGTTGGGGGATCGGTGACGAACTCGCTCACGTTCCCTTGGTGGTCAAGTATCCCGGACAGACGGCAGGCGAAACCGTAACCGAACCCGCGTCGTTAACTCGATTTCCGTCAGTCGTGAAAAGCGTCATCGACGGTGAGAGAGGGAGTTTCGTTCCGGACGACGGCTATACGATCACGAGTTCGTACCGACTCGAGGAGCCAGCAACGGAGTTACCGTTGCCGGAGAGCGAGCGGGAACCGTACTTCGGGCCGTGGCATGCAGTCTGCCACGAACAAGGTGACAGAACGGTAGTTGACGCCATTCGTCGTGAGGACCAAGTTCGATTCGAATCGACGAGACACGATCAGCGAGCGGCGAGAGGACTCGCGGACCGGGAACTTGTCGAATCGTCCGTTGAAACCTTAGACCGAGTCGACGTGACGGAAGCCGACGGAGATATCGACGCCGAGGTCGAGCAGCGATTACACGAACTCGGATACAAGGCGTAAATAACGGCTGCAACCGAGAACAACGCGTGAATTATGTCTCGAGTACTTCGCTGTTAGTATCGAAAAAGAGGCCTTATTGCCTTCCCGCCCACCGGTAGGCGTATGCGACTGGGCCAGACATCGATCGTTCATTTCACCTCCCGGTTTTTGGCATCCATGCTTGGGTTCGTCGCGACGATATTTATCGCTCGATTTCTCGGTTCCGAGACGCTCGGTATCTATTATCTCGTGCTCTCGACGGTCTCTTGGCTCGGAATCGCAGTGAAAATGGGCGTTCCGAGTGCGATCAACAAACGCGTCAGCGAGGGCGAGGACGAAGCGGCCTACACGATCGCCGGCGGGACGATCGTCCTCGCCCTCTTCCTGATCGTCTCCGTACTCACCCTGCTCTTTCGCGAACAGATAAACGACTACATCGGATACCCTGCCGCGGCAGCCGTGGTACTGTTCTTATTCGTGAATCTCGTTCAGTCATCCGTAAACTCGATACTGAGCGGACAACACCTCGTCCACATCTCGGGTATCTTCAATCCGATTCGGACCGGAACACGGAGTCTCGTCCAAATCGGAGCCATTCTCGCTGGGTTCCAGATAACCGGTCTCTTCATCGGGTATACTGCTGGGTACGCACTCGTCTCCGTACTCGGGCTCTGGATAGCGATTCGTCATTTCGACTCGATCTCGCTCCCGACGGTGGAACACTACCGCCGGATCGTCTCTTATGCGGAGTACTCGTGGCTCGGCGAGATCCGTTCGCGCGCGTTCAACTGGGTTGACGTCGCCGTCCTCGGGTTCTTCGTGTCGTCGTCGCTCGTCGGAATCTACACGGCGGCTTGGAACATTGCGGTGTTTCTGATACTGTTCGGCGGCTCACTGAGCGAAACGCTGTTCCCCGAGATGAGTTCGCTCTCGGCGGACGACGACTCAGAATCGGTCGCGGAACTATTCGAGGCTGCGCTCACGTACGGTGGGTTGATCCTCATTCCGGGGCTCGTCGGAGGAACGCTGCTCGGTGAGCAATTACTCCGAGTGTACGGCGAGGAGTTCACGCAAGGAGCGACCGTTCTCTCAGTTCTCATCGTCGCGACGTTGATTCAGGGGTACCAGCGACAGTTCACGATGACGCTCGACGCGATCGACAGGCCCGACGTGTCCTTCAAAATCAACGCTGTATTCATCGGGGCGAACGTCCTTCTAAACGTCAGTTTGATCCCGATCTTCGGTGTTGTCGGTGCGGCGGCGGCGACTGCTTCGTCAGTCGCCATTAGTCTCGTCATCGCCTACATTTCTCTCTCGTCACTGGTCGAATTCTCCGTTCCCGTCGGAGAGATCGGACGACAGTGGATCGCGGCAGGAATCATGGGCCTCTTCGTCTACGCTGGTCTCTGGTTCGAGGCAGAATACGTAAATCTCAGCAGTAATATCGCCGTCGTGCTAGCGCTCGTTGGACTCGGCTCGGTCGTCTACTTCACGACCCTCATCGTCATCTCCGCTCACTTCCGGCTGACTGTCGATCAGAACCTTCCAATCGATCTCCCGCTGGATTGGACCTGACGTGTGCGATCGGATATATGCATCCGAACTGGAGATAATGTGGCACCCTGTTACCGAGAGGATTTTATCAGGCTGTCGACGAAGATAGTATATGACATCGCCTAACGTTCTCCTCGTCGTTCTCGATAGCGTTCGAGCGGCGAATACGAGCCTTCACGGCTATTACAACGAGACGACACCGAATCTGGAGGAGTTTGCGTCAGAGGCGACGGTGTACACGCAGGCGCGCTCACCGGGCATTCATAGCATCGCGAGCCACGCGAGCCTCTTCACTGGATACGAGGTTGCTGAACACCGTGCCGTAGATCACACGGCGGAACTCAAGCGGGGAACGACCATCTGGGAGGAACTTTCCGAGGAAGGGTATCAAACTGGTCTCTTTACGTCCAACACTGTCGTCGCCGAAGCGTCCTCGCTTGCACGGCCGTTCGACGATGTCGATGGACCGTCGTCTTCGACGTACCCGTTTCCTAATGCGTTGTCACCCGATGAACTGAGCGGCGCGACCGGAAAAACGGAGTATCTTACCGCCGCGCTCAGCAGTGATCACCCGATCAAATCGTTATACAACGGTGCTAGCGACCAGATCGAACAAATTCGGGGACCGACCGTTGATCACGACGAGAGCCGCCAGCATATCGAATCGTTTCTCGAGTGGACCGACGACCGGAGTGACCCGTGGGCGGCGTGTATAAACCTCATGGACGCCCACTATCCATACCTTCCGGCGACGAGGTATGATCGATGGAGCAGTTCGGAACTCCGAAGTCTCCACGAGGGGATCAGTGAGCCGTTGTTACGTGAGTTTTTGGGCAATCGTCCGTGGTGGCAACTCGGAGCATTCGAGTCACTGTACGATGGGTGCATACGGCAGGCCGATGCGATCGTCGGCGAATTGATTGAGGCGCTGAAGGCCCGCAACGACCTTTCTGAAACCGTACTCGTTATTACGTCCGATCACGGGGAGGGATTCGGAGAACCGTGCGAGCTCGGAACACCGATACGGCTTATCGATCATAATTTCGGGATCAACGAGGAGCTAACACACGTTCCACTTCTCGTTAGTACACCCGACGACAATAGTGGGTTGACTATCGATGCTCCTGTTTCGCTAACCCGGTTCCCCGATGTCGTGCGCGCCTACGTTGAGGGCCATCCTCGAACGTTCGAGAGCGACGACCCCGTCGTCACTTCGACGTATCGGATGCAGGAACCAGGTGATGAACTTCCGCTTGAACCGGACGACCGAGAGCCGTACTTCGGCCCGTGGCACGCGGTGTACAGCACCCAAGATGGGGCCGTTCGAAAGGATGCACGCAATGGCGATCGGGATGCGTGCGTCCTGATCCAGAACGCTCGAGAGCGATCCGTCGTCGGTGGCGCCGACCGACCTCTGATAGAGGAAACCGTTTCGGCTCTCCAGCCGGCCGATGTCGTTTCCGGCACACAACACGCATCCGACTCGATCAAACAGCGACTGAACGATCTCGGATACATTCAGTAGCCTTCGAGACAGGGACTGTTCAGTAGCTATTGATTCTATCTGAATCGCGTTCGAGTTCTGCTCCGTACCGTGCAGACAGGGCAGTAACGATCCCCGCTCCGGTCGAGTCCCGAGCAAGCCGTCCCGAAGACATATAACACTCAAGTATAATCGGTGAGCATATGCAAGCAGTCGTACTGGCCGCGGGAAAGGGAACTCGCCTCCGGCCGCTTACCGAAGACAAGCCGAAGGTCCTCGTCGAGGTCGACGGGAAACCCCTCATCGAGGACGTTATGGACAACCTCATCGAGGTCGGTGCGACCGAATTCGTCCTCGTCGTCGGCTACATGAAAGAGAAGATAATCGAACGCTACGGCGACGAATACGAGGGCGTTCCGATCACCTACGCCCATCAGCGCGAGCAGCTCGGACTCGCCCACGCGATCCTGCAGGCGGAACCGCACATCGACGACGACTTCATGCTCATGCTCGGAGACAACGTCTTCCGGGCGAACCTCGGCGACGTGATCAACCGCCAGCAGGAGGAACGGGCCGACGCCGCGTTCCTCGTGGAGGAGGTCCCTTACGAGGAGGCCTCGAGGTACGGCGTCCTCGATACGAACGAGTACGGGGAGATCGTCGAAGTGATGGAGAAACCCGACGATCCGCCGTCCAATCTCGTCATGACCGGCTTCTACACGTTCACGCCGGAGATTTTCCACGCGTGTCACCTCGTCCAGCCCTCGGCTCGAGGCGAGTACGAACTGCCGGACGCGATCGATCTCCTCATCCAGTCCGGGCGGACCATCGACGCGATCCGGATGGACGGCTGGCGCATCGACGTGGGCTACCCGGACGATAAGGACCGCGCCGAGGAGCGACTGGGTGACGCTGAAGTCGCGGTGCCGACCGAGTAACGACGGCACCCGCTCACTGCTGTCGCCGCCGCTCGAGCACGCGCCGCACTCTTTATCGAGCGACGACGCGAGTTCACTCGAGGGACGCCGAACTCCCCGTCCGTCGCGCATCGACTCGTCGCTTGAATCCCCAGACGAGGACGCCACAGAGGCCGGCGACGAGTGCCGGCCAGCGGTCGGTGCTCATGTAGAGCCCGCCCGAGGGCGGCCGGTACTCGGTCAACGGCCAGAACGCGGCGTAGGAGTACCCAGTCGGCGTCATGAGTCCCAGATCGAGGAGGTGGTGTGACGCCGCACCGATCGCGACCAAGAGGACCGCGTCTCGGCGGTGCTCGGGGGCGAACAGGAGCGATCCGAGGAGGGCGACGACGATCGTTCCGCCGAGGGTGTGCAGCGGTCCCCACGCGAACGGAACGCCGAGCAGATAGCTGACGAACTCGTCCGGGAACGCGAGATCGGCCTTCACGAAGTCGGGCGAGAGCGCGCCGACCATCGCGAGCGTGACGTGTGCTCGCCGCAGTCGCGGGTAGCGAATCGACAGGACCGTCCCGATGATGTAGCCGACGATAGCGTGCGTGAGGACGTCAGGCACCGCGATCACCTCCGCTCGCAGACCCTCGAGGCCACGGGGTCACGTCCCGAAGGGAGAGCGGGTCGTCCCGAGGGACGAACGCGAGTCGGTCGAAATCGAATCGCCAGTCGCGGGCGAATCGGCCGACGACCCAGAGGCCGGCGACAAAGGAGACGAGAAGCATGTACGCCGTCCCGGCCGTATCACCGATCGTCGTGCGCTCGGCGACGAGGGTCGACTCGTCCTCGAGCGTGCCGAAGGCGGTCACGCTGTCGCCCCGCTCGAGCGGTTCGTCCCCGTTCTGGAGCCCCTCGTTTGCGTTCACGAGGGTGAACCTGCCGGAGCCGCTGGCGCGAGTCGCGATAACGACGGGATCCGTCTCGACGACTCGGCCGCCGAGGGCCACACGATCGCCGACGTAGGCTTCGCGGTTCTGGGTCACGTCGACCTCGGTCGGATGGTCGCTATCCGTCAGATCGCCGGGGATCGTGCCGGCCCAGCACACGAATCCGGCCAGAACGACGAGGAGGACGACGCCTGCCACGAGGCGACCGCGTTGGCCGAAGGGTTCCTGCATGCCTTTCTAGAGGCGTCCGAATAGCAAGAATAGCTTTCGTGTTCGTGACGGTCACTGATCGCGGTCGGTCCGGCCGCTCGAGCGCGTTTCGGCGTCCCTGCTCGGGGATAGTCGGCCGAAAAGCGCGGATCCGTCTCGAGCCGACCGAACCCAAAAGGGACTAACGAGACCGGCGCGTCTCGTCCGCTATGAACGTCTCCATCGTCGGCAGCGGCTACGTCGGCACCACCGTCGCCGCCTGCCTCGCGGACCTCGGCCACGACGTGATCAACATCGAGATCAACGAGGACATCGTCGACGCGATAAACGCCGGCGAGGCCCCGATCCACGAGTCGGGCCTCGCGGAGCGAATCGCCGAGCACGCCGGTACGACCCTCCGCGCGACGACCGAGTACGACGATGTCCGCGATACGGACGTGACCTTCCTCTGTCTGCCCACGCCCCAGTCCGACGACGGGAGCCTCGACCTCGCGATCATGCGGGCCGGCGCGGAGTCGCTTGGCCGCGCGCTAGCGGACAAGGATGACGACCACCTCGTGGTCGTCAAGAGCACGGTCCTGCCTGGCACCACCGAAGACGTCGTCGGCCCGATCCTCGAGTCCGAATCGGGAACCCCGCTCGGGGACGGCATCGAGATCGCGATGAACCCCGAGTTCCTCCGGATGGGGACCGCGGTCGGGGACTTCCTCGAGCCGGACAAGGTGGTCTTGGGAACGGCGAGCGAGGGAGCCGCCGCGACGCTGCGCGAACTGTACGCGCCGATCCTCGAACGGGAGGAGACGGACCTCGTCGAGACGGACATCCGCGAGGCCGAACTCATCAAGTACGCGAACAACGCCTTCCTCGCGTCGAAAGTCTCGCTGGTCAACGAACTGGGCAACATCGCCAGGGAGTACGACGCGGACGCCTACGAGGTGCTCGAGGCGGTCGGCCTCGACGATCGGATCTCGGAACGGTTCATGCGCTCGGGCCTCGGCTGGGGCGGCTCCTGTTTCCCGAAGGATGTCAACGCCCTGCGGGCCGGCGCTCGCGAGCAGGGGTACGACCCCGAACTGCTCGACGCCGCGGTCGCGGTCAACGACGAGCAGCCGCGACGGCTCGTCGGCCTGCTCGCGGATCACGTCGACCTCGAGGGGGCCCGAATCGCGGTCCTCGGACTGTCGTTCAAGCCCGGCACCGACGACGTTCGGAAGTCCCGCGCGCTGGACGTGATCGAGTACCTCGCGGATCGCGGCGCGGACGTCGTCGCGTATGATCCGGTCGCGATCGAGAACGTCCGGCCCGATTACCCCGAAATCGAGTACGCCGAGTCGGCCGAGGGCGCACTCGAGGGGGCGGACGGTGCCGTCGTCGCGACCGACTGGCCCGAGTTCGACGACCTCTCCTTCGAGGGGATGGCCCGGTCGGTCGTGGTCGACGGTCGGCGGATCGACATCGACGAAGACGCCCTCGAGGTCTACGAGGGACTGACTTGGTAACGCGGTGATGGCCGCGTTCCGAGGGACCGACCGTGATCGCCCTTCGCGTTCGGAACCGAGAGTGCCAGCAGCACGCCGACGTAAAAGCCCGACACTGGTCAATCAGTAGCCTTTTGCAGTTCGGAGGGGGAATAGTGCCCGATGGAAGATGACGCGGTTCGTGCGGGCTCGAGTATCCTTTCGGACGGCGCGGGGACGGTCGCCGTGACCGAGGACGCCCGCGAGATCTCGTCCGACGACGTTTGCATACTCATCCCAACGCTCGACGAAGCGGCGACGATCGCCGACGTGATCGAGGGCTTCTACGAGCACGGGTACACGAACGTCGTCATCGTCGACGGCGACTCGAGCGACGACACGCGCGAGATCGCCCGCGAACACGGTGCCGAGGTGCTGGTCCAGTCCGGCGACGGAAAGGGCCAAGCCGTTCGCGAGGCCCTCGAGTACATCACGGTCCCGTACGTGTTGATGGTCGACGGCGACGGCACCTACGATCCGGCCGACGCCGACAAGATGCTTGAGCCGCTTTCGCGGGGGTACGAGCACGTGATCGGCAACCGCTTCGCCGATATGGACGACGACGCGATGCGCGCCCTGAACGGCTTCGGCAATCGGATGATAAACCGCGCGTTCGGGTTCGTCCACGGCGCGAACTACGAGGACATCCTGTCGGGCTATCGGGCGTTTACCGTCGACTCATTCGAGCGGCTCTCGCTCGACTCGGACGGCTTTACGATCGAGACCGAACTCGCCGTCGAGTGTGTCAAACACGGCGTCGAGACGACGGTCGTCCCGATCAGTTACAGCGCCCGGCCCGACGAGTCAGAAACCAATCTCCACCCGGTCAGAGACGGCGGGACGATCCTGCTGGCGCTGTACTCGCTGGCCAAGACCAACAACCCGCTGTTCTACTTCGGGAGCCTCGGCGTGACCGGCATCCTGTCGGGCGGCCTCATCGCGACCTACGTCCTCTGGGAGTGGATCCAGTACCAGCAGGGCCACGAGATCATGGCGCTCGCCTCCGCGGCCGCCGTTCTCCTCGGCGTCCAGCTGCTCATGTTCGGCGTCCTCTCGGACATGCTCGTGACCCTCCACCGCGAGCAGCGACGCCGCCTCGAGCGGATCGCTCGAGACTCGCGCGACGAGTAACGGACGTCGTGAATCGGGTCTTCGCAGTGTCCGTTTCTCAGCGTCCGAGATCAAAACAATACGTTCGTCCCCGACACCTGTGACCGGAGCCAGCGACGAGCGATCAGTGGACGACGCCGACCCGGGTTCAGAACGGCAACAGCGAGCGAAACTGTGCGACGACGCCGTTCGAGTTGTTCCGTCGGTACGCTTCGAACGGCTTGTGGAGCGCGTTCAATAGCTCCTGTCGGGAATCGAACTCCTCAGCCGGGACTTCGGCGAGCATCTCGCTGAGCGGGACGTCGTTCCCGTGAACGTCGTAGGGGATGCGCTCGTGGCCGATTTCGGCCCTGATATCGTCTTTCGTCGCCGGAAAAGACAGGTCCGAATTCCTGAGATGAGCGTCGACGGCGGCGATGCCGAACTCGATACTGTCGGGTTCCTCGTCGTCTCCGCTCGATGGTGGCCGAACTCCCATACCTAGCACCCGCTACGGAGCCAGATATAAAAATGGCTGTGGAGACGGTCGGCGGCGAGCCGACTGGACCAGCAGGTCGCTGCCTGTCGACACTCCTTTGGGCCCCGCGACGGAGTATGGGATATGACCGAGTATACCACGGTGTCGATCCCGAAGGACCTCGCGGACCGGGTCGAGGACACCATCGAGGGAACGAGTTTCCAGAGTACGAGCGACCTCGTTCGGTTCCTGTTGCGCAGCATCGTCATCCAACACCAGAAGGAAGGCGAACTCACCGAAGCTGAATTCGAGGAGATCACCGAACAGCTCCGCGGACTCGGCTACCTCGAGTAGTTCGGTCCGTCATCGTTCGTCTTCCCTCATTCGTCGCCGTCGCAGCAACTCCATCGCTCGGCGTCTGAGAACAGTGCTTTTGGGCCTCGAGGCACTAGTTCCGACGGGGTCGAGAGTATGCCACACGTTCCGAACTTCCCGTCAGACGACTCCGACGACGGCGACGAGCGCGATCGGAACTCCGGTCGCATCATCGATCGAATTATCGGCGACGACGAGGTCCCGGTACCGATCGCATAACGCACCGTCCCGTCTTTTTCGAGCGCGCGACTCAGTCCGTCAGCGATTGCCCCGGCGGCGAGGCGTCGACGATCTCGAGGGGCTGGCGCGTCCCGCTGCGGTCGAACGCGCCGAACGACCGCTCGTCGACCTCCCACGGCGGGACGGCGACGAAGATCACCTGCGCCAGATCGTCCCGTCGCGTCACCTCGAGTTCACCGACGGGGTGGGAGACGAATCGGCCCTGCGTCTGGCGGGCGGGCGTCGAGAGATCGACGCCGAAGACGGCGTTGACGGGATTACCGGGGTCGGGGAGAAAGAAGTCGGTGAAGACCGGCGTCTCGGGCGGGATTCCGTCCGCGCCCTCGAGGTCGCTCGCCGGGGTGACCGAGACGCCGGTCGTCACGTCGTCGGGATCGGCGTCGCTGGCGAGATCCAGCAAGACGTCGACGAGCCCGCGGGTTACGTAGACCACAGGGCTGCTTTGGGTGCGGGGTAGTTAGATGTATGCCTCGCGCGGGATGGCGTCGCTCCGCGCTGTCGATTATCGTTAGAAGGGGAGCATTTCCCACGCCGTCGACGCGTACAGCCGCGGGGCTCGCTTTCGGGACCCGGCGAGCGCCGCCTCGAGGACGCGCGCACCACCGTCCATCACGCCGGATCCGTGGCCGACGAGGACGCGTTCGGGCGCGACGCCGCGGAGTGGCGTCCGCGGTGGTGTTAGTCGCAACATGGGATGGACCCCGAGTTCCTCGTCGCCGGCGAGGAAGAACTCGGCCGTGCCGACCGATTCGGGGACGACGAGCGTCCCGTCGGCCGGGTTGTAGAGGGCGACTTCCTGCCAGAAGCGGCTATCGATGAGCGTGATGGCTCGGATCCCGGTATCGGAGAGTTCGTTGTCGAAGCGGGCGACCGCGGCGTCGAGTTCCCCGGTGACGCCCTCGAAGAACTCGGGGAGGTAGACGGGAACGTCGTGTCGGTCCGCGACGGCGGCGGCGTCGCGCTTGTGCCGATCGAGGGTGACGACGACGCCGGCCACGTCGCCGAACTCGGCGAACAGGTCGTCGATCCCCTCTGCGTCGACGGGGTCGACGACCCAGACCTCGCCGTCTACCGCGAGGGCGTGGCTGGCGCGTTGCATCCGTTCGTCGGGGTGGGCGATCCAGCCGACGCCGCCGTCGAAGCGGTCGATCTCGCGGAAGTCGGTCGCGCGCTCGTCGACGCGGAAGCTCATACGAGCGTGATACGGCCGCACAGCCCATAAACGTATAGTAGCCACTGAAAGTCAATGCACACCTGATCGCCGGACTACGTTGTGATCAGTGTGTGAATCGTTTCAGTGGCTACTAGAGGCGAACGGTCCGGGACGCGGCCCCGATGTGTCTCGAGCATCGACGACTGCGAGCGGTCGCTCACGGACCGTTCGGCGGGGACTGCCGGCGACGCTTCTATGCACCCGCTTCGCGTACGGTCGGGCATGCTCACCGGGCTGGCTTGGCTCGCCCTCGAGGCAAAGTTCCTCGAGTCGGCGAGGGAGTTCTACGAGGAGCAACTGGGGCTAACCGTCAGCGAACACGGGGCGGACGAACTCGCCTTCGCGGCCGGCGAGACCGATCTCGTCTGCCGCCGCCCCGACGACCTCCCGCGGGGTGGTCTGCACACGCACTTCGCGTTCTCGATTCCCGAGGACGAGTACGACGACTGGTGGGACCGACTGGACGACGAGTACGACCTCGAGGAAGCCCAGTTCGGCCCCGCGCGGTCGCTGTACCTGTACGATCCCGACGGCAACTGCGTCGAACTCGGCCAACAGGATGTGGCCGGCCCCGGAATCGATGGGATCTTCGAGGTCGTCCTCGAGGTCGAGAGCCTCGAGCGCGCACGGGAGTTCTACGAGGATTTGGGCTTCGAGACCGTCGATACCGGAGAGAACCGCAAGCGCGTGCGACTACACGGGCCGATGGCCCTCGAACTCTGGGAACCCCATCTCGGCATCGCCGACGCCCGCGGCGGCGTCCACGTCGACCTCGGGTTCGAGACAGACGATCCGAGCGCGGCGCTCGCGGCGGTCCGGGACCGGATCGGCTCGCTCGAGCGGGAGACCGAGGCGGAAATCGTCGTCCGCGATCCGGACGGCCACTTTCTGACGTTTACCGCGCCGTGACTCCTGTTCTCCGACGCCGACAGCATTGACTCACACCCCTTCGTCGCCGATTTCGAGTCCGCTCAGAGGCGTTCGGTACTCACGTCGACACCCGGCGGCGCGACGAGCAGAAAGCCCCGGAAGTGGACGAGGTTCCCGCCCGCTTCCTTGACGTCCCGCGCGAATCCGGCGGCCAGATCGTTGACGTCGCCGTCGACGTTCAGTACCAGCACGTTCCCCTTCGAGATCGCCTCGAGCCACTCGTCGGCCGGCGTCTCCCCGTCGAGAACGCCGAGGACGATGCTGCCCTCGATCTCGAGTTCGTCGTCGATGTGCTCCTCGACGGTCCGAAGGTCGAGGTCGAAATCGCTCATACGGGCTGGGTGGAAGCGGTACGAGAAAAACGTTCGGCATCGACCTTTTACGCTGCGGTCTGTCGCGCTGGCGGCACCATAGCTGCCGCACAGCGCACCGTCCCTCGGTAAAAGGTCGATCAAAAGCACGTCGTCACCCCCTCAGCCGCGCCACCGGCGCGGCTTCGAGGATTCCTCGGCCCGCTCGCTCACTGGCTCACGGCTTCGCCGTTCGCCTTTCCGCGGCGCAAAGCGCCGCGCATCCGTTCGCTCGCGGATGCTATTCTTTGGTCCGACCGCTCACCGACACACGACCGTGTCCGTTCGTCGTTGCGCGGCACGTAGCGGCGCGCACCCGTTCACTCCCGATCACTGTCGAGTACGAGACGATCAGTCCATGGGGAACTCCTTCTGGAACCCGCGGAACTCCGTCCGGTGGGCCTCCTCGTCGGTGAGGATCGTCACCGCCACGTCCTCCGTGACGGGATCGTTCGCCTCGGTCGCGGCCTCGATCAGGGACCGGTAGGTCTCGATGGCGTCCTCCTCGGCCTCGAGGACGCCCTCGATGACCGACTGGACGTCGGTCGTGTCCTCGGGCGGCTGGAGGCTGTGCTGGTTGGCCTCGAACGACTCCGAGCCGGGCGGGGACTCGTCGAGCTGTTTCAATCGCTCGCCGATCATCTGGGCGTGGTCGAGTTCTTCCTGTATGTCCTCCTCGAGGCTCGTCTTCACTTCCTCGGCGTGAATGCCGTCCAGCACGATCGCGTTCGAGAGGTAGTTCATCACGGTCTCGAGTTCGTCGTTGTACGCCTCCGTCAGCAGATCGGTGATCTCGTCGGTCGTCATGCGCGCTCCCCTACCACGACCGGGCATAAAGTCCTGATACGCGCGCTTGCGTCGTCGTTCATGTCGCAGATTCGGGGCTCAGTCGACGTGTCGATACCGCAGCCTCGAGCGTGACCATCGAGTCCCGGCGACGATAACTGGCTGCCCGTCTTCGAATCACATCGAAATTGGACGATTTTTATTTCGGGGCGGGATTCGGGAAGCGGTACCGACCGAACGTCCACAGCAGAGCGCGCGCCAGCGCTCGAGCGAGCCGATTGGCCGTGGGTGGGCGATCATTCGCGCTCGAGACGCGGAATTCGCGCCGCTCGGCCGAATCGGACTAAACAATACTAGGATGTACGAGTCAATAATAGGCCGACGCCGTCCTTCGGTTTTCGAACCTTGATTATTGATGGTGGGTGTTATTAGATACCATGAATCGTCGTCGACAGCGGTAGCTTTATATATATCGTCGCACCTCGGATTCAGATACAATGTCTTCACAAGACAGCCCATCCTCTGATACCAATCAGGGGGGTCGAGTTCTTCCAGGGCACGTTAGATTCCACTGACGAAATAGAGTCAGCACGTGTCTTCGATACGACCCTCCGGGACGGCGAGCAGTCGCCCGGCACATCGTTTTCCTACGACGACAAACGGCAGATCGCGTCCATTCTGGACGACATGGGAACCCACGTCATCGAGGCCGGGTTCCCCGTCAACTCCGACGCGGAGTTCGAAGCCGTTCGTGATATCGCTTCGGCGACCAGTTCGACGACCTGCGGGTTAGCCCGCGTCGTCGACAAGGACATCGAAGCGGCCCTCGATTCCGGCGTCGAGATGGTGCACACGTTCGTCA
Source organism: Natrinema versiforme (assembly GCF_005576615.1). Taxonomy (NCBI): domain Archaea; kingdom Methanobacteriati; phylum Methanobacteriota; class Halobacteria; order Halobacteriales; family Natrialbaceae; genus Natrinema; species Natrinema versiforme. The sequence goes on along the minus strand of NZ_CP040330.1, from coordinate 1,037,334 downwards.
GCACCAGCGACGTCCAGATCGAGGATTCGATGCACGCCACCCGGGAGGAAGTCGTACAGCAAGCAGTCGAGTCGGTCGAACGCATCAAAGCGGCGGGCGCGACCTGCATGTTCTCGCCGATGGATGCGACCCGAACCGACGAGGAGTACCTGATTGAGGTCATCGAAGCGGTCTCGGATGCGGGTACCGACTGGATCAACATTCCCGACACCTGCGGCGTCGCCACGCCGACCCGGTTCCGGGCCATGATCGAGAAGGTCTGTGCCCACACCGACGCGCAGATCGATGTCCACACCCACGACGACTTCGGGTTGGCCACCGCCAACGCGCTGGCCGGCATCGAAGCGGGTGCGGCACAGGCGCAGGTGTCGGTCAACTCGATCGGCGAGCGGGCCGGCAACGCCGCCTTCGAGGAGTACGTGATGGCCGTCGAGTCGCTCTACCAGTGCGACACCGGGATCGACACGACGCGCATCACCGAGCTCTCGAACGTCGTCGAGGAGAAGAGCGGGATGGACACGCCGGGCAACAAGCCCGTCGTGGGCTCGAACGCCTTCTCCCACGAGAGCGGCATTCACGCCGCCGGCGTCATCGAGAACTCCGATACCTTCGAACCCGGCGTCATGACCCCCGAGATGGTCGGTGCCGAACGCCGACTGGTCATGGGGAAACACACCGGGACCCACTCGGTCCGCGAACGGCTCGTCGAATCCGGGTTCGACCCCACCGACGAGCAGGTCCGTGCGGTCACCCGCCGGGTCAAAGACTACGGGGCCGAGAAGCGCCGTGTCACGGTCGACGACCTCGAGCGCTTCGCCGAAGAGGCCGATATCGAGCGTCAGCACGAGGAGGAGGAGGAGGTGCGCGCCTGAGGGATGTCCTCCCCGTTTGCCACCGTCCGCGAGCATCGGGTATCGCGTTCGAGCAGTCGGACTCGAGTGACCCGTAACGATTATGTCCCTCGAGAGAGCTACGTAGACAGTAATGACGGTCCGCGCTCCACTGTCGGCTCGCGTTCGCACGGTCGGCAACAGCGCGCTCGCTCCGATTCGTATTGTAGGGGCGTTCTAGCCCCATTTTCAGCACTTCGTAGCCCCGGACCCGAATTCGCGGTATCGTTCTCCGAGCGATCACCAATCCAGCAGATGACATACTACCGTACACCACCCGATCGCCTGCAAACGGCGGGAGACAACCGATGAGCGAACGCGCAGCAAAGGTCACGCCAGCGGACGACGAACAGGACGACGACCAAATCACCGACAGCGCCGCGCCCGACGCGGCCACCGACGCGTCGACCGAGTCCGAGACCACGACCGATCCCGTCACGACGGGTGCCGAATCCGTCGTGCGCGCACTCGAGAACGCGGGCGTCGAGTACGCCTTCGGCGTGCAAGGCGGGGCGATCATGCCCGTCTACGACGCGCTCTACGACTCGGACATCTACCACGTGACGATGGCCCACGAGCAGGGCGCGGCCCACGCGGCCGACGCCTACGGCATCGTCTCGGGCGAGCCGGGCGTCTGTCTGGCAACGTCGGGGCCGGGCGCGACCAATCTGGTCACCGGCATCGCCGACGCCGACATGGACTCGGACCCGCTGCTCGCGCTAACCGGGCAGGTTCCGACGGAGTTCGTCGGCAACGACGCGTTCCAGGAGACCGACACCACCGGCGTCACGACCCCGGTCACGAAGGAAAACACCTTCTCGAGCGACTCGGATCACGTCGGGAGCGACGTCAGCGAGGCGTTCGCACTCGCCCGCGAGGGTCGACCGGGGCCGACGCTGGTCGACCTGCCGAAAGACATCACGAACGGCGAGACCGACCGCGAGCCGGACGCGCCGAAGGTGCCCGACACCTACGAGGTCCAAGAGCGGGCCGACGAGGAGATCGTCGCGGCCGCGGCCGAGCGGATCGAGAACGCCGACCGACCCGTCTTGCTGCTCGGCGGCGGCGTCATCAAGGGCGAGGCCAGCGAGGCCTGCCGGGAGTTCGCCATCGAGCACGAGATCCCGGTCATCACCACGATGCCCGGCATCGGCTCGTTCCCCGAGGATCACGAGCTCTCCCTCGAGATGGCGGGGATGCACGGCACCGGCTACGCCAACATGGCGATCACCCACTGCGACACGCTGATCGGCATCGGCACCCGGTTCGACGACCGACTGACCGGCGGGATCGAGACCTTCGCGCCCGAGGCAGAGCTCATCCACGTCGACATCGACCCCGCGGAGATCTCGAAGAACATCTACGCGGACTACCCGCTGGTCGGCGACGCCGAAACCGTCGTCGAGCAGCTGTCCGACGCCGTCGACGAGTCGCCGGAAGCCAAGAAGTGGCGCGCGCAGTGCCAGCAGTGGAAGTCCGACTACTCGATGGCCTACGACGCGCCGGAAGACGAACCGGTCCAGCCGGAGTTCGTCATCGAGGCCTTGGACGAGGCCACGAGCGACCGCGCGATCGTCACCACCGGCGTCGGCCAACACCAGATGTGGGCCTGCCAGTACTGGACCTACACCGAGCCCCGCACGTGGGTCTCGAGTCACGGTCTCGGGACGATGGGCTACGGGCTGCCATCGGCCATCGGCGCGCGGATCGCGGCCGACGACGATCAGGAGGTCGTCTGTATCGACGGCGACGGCTCGTTCCTGATGACCCTGCAGGGGCTGTCGGTCGCCGTCCGCGAGGAACTCGACATCACCGTCGCCGTGCTCAACAACGAGTACATCGGCATGGTCCGCCAGTGGCAGGACGCTTTCTTCGACGGCCGCCACTCCGCGTCGGACTACGGCTGGATGCCCGAGTTCGACAAGCTCGCCGAGGCATTCGGCGCTTGCGGCTTCCGGATCGACGACTACGACGACGTCGCCGAGACGATCGACGAGGCGATCTCCTACGACGGCCCGTCGGTGATCGACGTCCACATCGACCCCGACGCCAACGTCTACCCGATGGTTCCCAGTGGCGGCGACAACGGTCAGTTCGCACTGACGGAGGACCAGCTATGAAACGCGGACTCGAGGGACCTGAACCCGAGGAGCGACCGTCCCCCACGGGGCGGCGCAACAAGCAGGGCATTCGCATCGACCCCGAGGTCGAAGCGACCCACGAGCCCCGCCGGACCGTCATCTCGGCGCTGGTCACACACGAACCCGGCGTGCTCTCGGACGTCTCGGGACTGTTCTCGAGGCGGCAGTTCAACATCGAGAGCCTGACCGTCGGCCCGACAGAAGACGAGGATCGCGCGCGGATCACGATCGTCGTCGAGGAGCCCGACCCGGGGATCGACCAGATCGAGAAACAGCTGCGCAAGCTCGTGCCGGTCATCTCGGTCCGGGAACTCGAGCCCGACGCGATGCGCCGGGAGCTGGCGCTGATCAAGGTCGACGCCGAGCGCCCCGATCAGGTCGCCGCCGTCGCGGACATGTACGACGGGAAGACCGTCGACTCGAGTCCGGAGACGGCGACGATCGAAGTGACCGGCGCGCGTCAGAAGATCGAGGCCGCGATCGACACCTTCAGCCAGTTCGGGATTCGGGAGATCTCCCGGACGGGGACGACGGCGCTGGCCCGCGGCACGGACCGAACGGCCGCTCCCAGTTCGACAGCACAGCCCGCCGACGAGGCGAACCACGACGACCAATACACACCAGCAGACGATGACTGACGACTTCACCACCGACATCTACTACGACGACGACGCAGACGTATCGACGCTCGACGACGAGACCGTGGCCGTGCTGGGCTACGGGAGCCAGGGCCACGCCCACGCACTGAACCTCCACGAGAGCGGGGTCGACGTGATCGTCGGCCTGCGCGAGAGTTCGTCCTCGCGATCGGCCGCCGAGGCCGACGGACTGACCGTCGAGACGCCCGCCGACGCGGTCGCACAGGCCTCCTACGTCTCCGTGCTCGTGCCCGACACCGTCCAGGCGTCGGTCTACGAGAACGCCATCGAACCCAACCTCGAGGAGGGTGACACGCTGCAGTTCGCCCACGGCCTGAACATCCACTACAACCAGATTCAGCCCCCCGAGGGCGTCGACGTGACGATGGTCGCGCCGAAGAGCCCGGGCCACCTCGTCCGCCGCAACTACGAGAACGACGAGGGGACCCCCGGACTGCTGGCGGTCTATCAGGACACGACCGGCGACGCCGAAGAGCGCGCCCTCGCGTACGCGAAGGGAATCGGCTGTACCCGCGCCGGCGTCATCGAGACGACGTTCCAGGAAGAGGTCGAGTCCGACCTCTTCGGCGAGCAGGCGGTGCTGTGTGGCGGCGTCACCTCGCTGGTCAAACACGGTTACGAGACGCTGGTCGACGCGGGCTACTCGCCGGAAATCGCCTACTTCGAGTGTCTCAACGAGCTCAAACTGATCGTCGACCTGATGTACGAAGGCGGGAACATGGAGATGTGGAACTCCGTCTCCGACACCGCCGAGTACGGCGGTCTCACCCGCGGCGACCGGATCGTCGACGAGTCGGTTCGGGAGAACATGGAAGAGGTCCTCGAGGAGGTCCAGAACGGCGAGTTCACGCGCGAGTGGATCGTCGAGAACCAGGCCGGCCGGCCGAGCTACAGTCAGCTTCGGAACGCCGAGCAGAACCACGACATCGAGGAGGTCGGCAGCCGACTGCGCGACCTCTTCGCGTGGGCCGAGGAAGAGAGTGAAGACGAAGACGAGTCCGTCCAGGTGCAGGCGGACGACTAACGAAAGCACATGAGCGAGACCGACGACACAACGGAGACGATGGCCGACGTCAGCCACACCAATCCCTACACGGGAGAGACGGCCGGTCGGCTGTTCAGCCGCGGGCCGACCGTCGTCGCCGACGGCGGGGAGTCGGCTGCGACCGAAGCCAGCGAAAACGGGCGCACAGAGACGGACGAAACGATGCGTAGCGTCGACCACACGCCGCCGAAACAGGCCGACGACGCCAACCGCGTCTTCGAGCGCGGCACCGAACACGGTCGCCGCGTCGAGCGCGACACCGTAGGAGACGAGAAATGAGTCAGGGCACGCTATACGACAAGGTCTGGGATCGACACAAAGTAACCCAACTGCCGACCGGACAGGATCAGCTGTTCGTCGGACTCCACCTCATCCACGAGGTGACCAGCCCGCAGGCGTTCGGGATGCTCCGCGAGCGCGACCTCGAGGTCGCCTACCCCGAGTTGACCCACGCGACGGTCGACCACATCGTGCCGACGGCCGACCAGTCCCGGCCCTACAAGGAGGACGCGGCCGAGGAGATGATGGCCGAACTCGAGGCGAACGTCCGCGACGCGGGCATCGAGTTCTCGGACCCGACGACGGGCGATCAGGGGATCGTCCACGTCATCGGTCCGGAGCAGGGCATCACCCAACCCGGCAAGACGATCGTCTGTGGCGACTCCCACACCTCCACGCACGGCGCATTCGGCGCGCTCGCGTTCGGGATCGGGACCTCCCAGATCCGCGACGTGCTCGCGACGGGCACCATCGCCATGGAGAAACAGAAGGTCCGCAAAATCCAGGTCGACGGCGAACTCGGCGACGGCGTCGAAGCGAAGGACGTCATCCTCGAGATCATCCGCCGACTCGGCACCGAGGGCGGCGTCGGCTACGTCTACGAGTACGCCGGCGAGGCCATCGAGTCGCTGGGGATGGAAGGCCGGATGTCGATCTGTAACATGTCCATCGAGGGCGGCGCTCGCGCGGGCTATGTCAACCCCGACGAGACCACCTACGAGTGGCTCGCGGAGACCGACTACTTCCAGGAGAACCCGGAGAAGTTCGAGAAACTCAAGCCGTACTGGGAATCCATCCGGAGCGACGAGGACGCCGAGTACGACGATGTCGTCCACATCGACGCGAACGAACTCGAGCCGGTCGTCACGTGGGGGACCACGCCGGGACAGGGGATCGGCATCTCCGACCCGATTCCGGAGCCGGAGTCACTCGCCGACGAGAAACAGGACACGGCCCGACGCGCACAGGAGCACATGCGCGTCGAGCCCGGCGACACGATGGAGGGCTACAACATCGACGTGGCCTTCCTCGGGTCCTGTACGAACGCCCGCCTGCCGGACCTGCGACGCGCCGCCCGGATCGTCGAGGGCCGCGAGGTCGCCGACGACGTTCGCGCGATGGTCGTCCCCGGCAGCCAGCGCGTCCAAAAAGCCGCCGAGGAGGAAGGACTCAAAGACACCTTCGAGGAAGCCGGCTTCGAGTGGCGCAACGCCGGCTGTTCGATGTGTCTCGGCATGAACGAGGACCAACTCGAGGGCGACGAGGCCTGTGCCTCCTCCTCGAACCGGAACTTCGTCGGCCGACAGGGGTCGAAGGACGGCCGCACGGTACTGATGAACCCGCGGATGGTCGCCGCCGCAGCGATCACCGGGGAAGTCTCTGACGTGCGCGATCTGAAGGAGGTGAACCTCGCATGACGGACGAAGTCGAGATTCCCGAAGTTAACTACGTCTCCGGCTCTGGCGTCCCCATCCGGGGCAACGACATCGACACCGACCAGATCATTCCCGCGCGGTTCATGAAGGTCGTCACCTTCGACGGACTGGGCGAGTTCGCGTTCTTCGATCTGCGGTTCGACGACGACAACCAGAAAGAGCACCCGTTCAACGAGGACCGCTTCCAGGACTCCTCAGTGATGGTCGTCAACAGCAACTTCGGCTGTGGCTCCTCCCGCGAGCACGCCCCCCAGGCCCTGATGCGCTGGGGGATCGACGCGATCATCGGCGAGAGCTTCGCCGAGATTTTCGCGGGCAACTGTCTGGCGCTCGGTATTCCGACCGTGACCGCCGACAGCGAGACGATTCAGACCCTGCAGGACTGGGTCGACGCGAACCCCGACGGCGAGATCGACATCGACGTCGAGGCCGAGGAAGTTACCTACGGCGACACGACGATCGACGTCACCGTCGACGACGCCCAGCGCAAGGCGCTTGTCGACGGCGTCTGGGACACGACGGCGCTGATGAAGTCCAACGCCGGCGCAGTCCGCGAGAAGGCTCGAGAGCTGCCGTACGTCGACGGCGCGGCGATTCCGGAAGCCGAATAACTCGCTCGACCCCTTCGAGATTGCCGTTTTCCCCTTGTACTGGACCTATCGCCAGAGACATCGCAGTCGGCCGTTCGTCTCGCAGTCCTCGCTCGAGCGGTCGGATTCGAGCGATTCGCGATCATACCGGAAGCGGGAGACCCGTGCCGGCACCGCTACCGCTTTCGGCGCCAGTCCGTAACGTCGGGTATGTCTCGGAACCGCGACGTGGCGATGTTTCTGTCTCTGGCCGTGCTGTGGGTCTTTCCTTTCCGTCGATCTCTATCGGTCTCGAGTCGCTCCCGCCGTTGCTCTTCGCCGCCGCTCGGTACGATATCGCGGCGTTGCTGTTGCTCGCCGCCGCGGGCGTCCGGGTCGACGACTGGCGGCCGACCGCGCGGAACGACCTCGCGGCAGTCGCGGGCGGGGCGTCTTCCTCATCGCCGGCAACGGCCTGCTCTTCCTCGGCCAGCAGACGGTCCCCAGCGGTGTCGCCGCGATCCTCCAGGGGCTGGTGCCGGTCATCACCGCGCTGTGGGCGATCCCCCTGCTGGGCGAGCGCCTCTCAGGGCTCGGCACCGCCGGTGCCGCGGTCGGCTTCCTCGGCGTCGGCCTGATCGTCCAGCCCGATCCGGGGAACCTGCTCGCGGGTGACACCGCCCCGAGACTGCTCATCGTCGGACAGGTCTGTAGCGTCGCGCTCGGCGGCGTCCTGATCCAGCGGGCCGGCCTGACCCTGGAGCAGTTGCCGCTGGTCGGCTGGTCGATGCTCGTCGGCGGCCTCGTCTTGCACGCCGTCAGCCTCGGCGCGGGCGAGGTTCCCAGCGCCGATGTCGTCGGCCCCGTCTCGGTCGGGGCGCTGCTCTACCTCGGTGTCTTCGCGACCGCGATCGCGTTCATGATCTACTTCGCGATCCTCGAGGAACACGGCGCGTTCGAGGCGGCGCTGATCGGCTATCTGGTACCGATCGTCGCGACGATCGCCGGCATCGTCTTACTCGACGAGTCGATCAGCGCGCTGACGCTCGCCGGTTTCGTGCTGGTCGCCGCGGGCTTCGGGCTGCTCAAACGCCGTGCGATCGCCGACGCGGTAGGGTTCTCGACGGGCGTCGGAAGCCCCTGAATCGGACGCGAGCGATGACGGTATCGATACCCTCTTTTCGGGCCCACGTCGATGGGTGTGTATGACTCACGAAATCGCCGTCATTCCGGGCGACGGGATCGGACAGGAAGTGACACCCGCCGCGGTCGCGGTCCTCGAGGCCCTCGAGATCGACTTCGAGTTCGTCGAAGCCGACGCGGGCGACGCCGTGAAAGAAGAGACGGGCGAGGCGCTGCCACAAGAGACCTACGACCTCGCGGCGTCGGCCGACGCGACGCTGTTCGGGGCGGCCGGCGAGACGGCGGCGGACGTCATCCTGCCGCTCCGAACGGCCGTCGATTCGTTCGTCAACGTCCGCCCCGCGAAGGCGTATCCGGGGATCGACGCCGTCCGGCCCGAGACCGATCTGGTCTTCCTCCGCGAGAATACGGAGGGCGTCTACGCGGGCCACGAGGATCGGCTCACGCAGGACGTGTCGACGCTCACCCGCGTCGTCACGGAGTCGGCCTCCGAACGACTCGCCGACTTCGCCTGCGAGTACGTCTCCGGCGACGACCACGACGGCTTCACCATCGCACACAAGGCGAACGTCATGCGCGAGACGGACGGACTCTTCCGCGATACGGTCCGCGACGTGGCCGAAACGAACGGCGTCGAAACCGACGAGGTGCTGATGGACGCCTTCGCGACGCGGGTCTGTCTCGACCCCGAGCAGTTCGATGTCGTCGTCTGTCCGAACCTCGCGGGCGACGTACTCTCGGATCTGGCGGCCGGGCTCGTGGGCGGTCTCGGTCTCCTGCCCTCGGCCAACATCGGCCCCGATCGCGCGCTGTTCGAACCAGTCCACGGTACCGCGCCCGACATCGCCGGTGAAGGGATCGCGAATCCCGCCGCGACGATCATCTCCGCCGCCATGCTCCTCGAGTACCTCGGCTACGACGCGGAGAGCGACCGCGTCCACGAGGCCGTCGAGGCGACGCTCGAGGACGGGCCGCGAACGCCGGATCTGGGCGGCGACGCCTCGACCGAGGACGTGACGGAAGCGATTATCGACCGACTGTAACCGCCCGGCGCGAGTTCTGCTCAGTTTCGGTGCCGGCTTTCGGTCCGGTTCCGAGGTCTGTTTTCGAGTCCGGCACCGGCCCAGGTTCGCGTTTCGTTTTCGCCCGCCGTCGTTTCGCGCTGCCTGTAGCCGACGAGCGAACGCGATCCGTCCCACGATCGTTCTATGCAAACAGAAACGATCGCATAGATCGGCATAAACAAATAAAACCGTGCAGACCCGAGACGGTATCGAAGACGATCCCCATGTTACCCGAACAGCGGAAGCGGAAGATCGTCGAACTCGTCTCGGATCGGGACGGCTGCTCGGTCGACGCGCTCGCCGACGAGCTCGGCGTGTCGAAGGCGACGATTCGGCGTGACCTCGACGAGCTAGAGGACGAGCGACTGATCGAGCGGTCCCACGGCGGGGCCGTACCGGTGACGGCGGTCGGCCGCGAGCAGACCTACGGACAGAAGGAGGTCCAGAACCTCGAGGCGAAAGCCGCGATCGGTTCGCGGGCGGTGACGGAGATTCACGACGGTCAGGTCGTCTTCTTCGACTCGGGGACGACCACGATGCAGGTCGCGATGCAGGTGCCGACGGACATCTCCTTCATTCCGGTGACCAACTCCCCGCTGCTCGCGCTCGAACTCGGGAAGGAGGCGACCGACGTGAAGCTCACTGGCGGGACGCTTCGCCACCGGACGCGGGCGCTCGTCGGCCCGAGTGCGGAGGCGTTCATGGAGCGAACGAATTTCGACCTCCTCTTTCTCGGAACGAACGCCCTCTCCGACGACGGGAACCTGACGACCCCCAACGAGGACGAAGCCCGTATGAAACAACTCATGGTCGAGAGCGCCGAGCGCGTCGTGCTCGTCGCCGACGAGACCAAGTTCGGAGAGCGGAGCTTCGCCCAGTTCGCCACCCTCGAGGACGTCGACGTGCTGGTGACCGACGCCGAACCAACCGGTGAACTCGCCGAGACGTGTTCGGCGGCCGACGTGACTGTCGGGGTGGAGGCTGGATGATCGCGAGCGTCACACTCAACCCGGCAGTCGACTACACGGTCGAGTTGCCGGACGCGCTCGCCGACGGTGCGATCGCGCGCGCCGACGAGTACCGCTACGACGCGGGCGGCAAGGGGATCAACGTCTCGAAGTACCTGACGGCACTCGGTGTCGACACCGTCGCGACCGGCCTGGCCGGCGGCCGGCTCGGGCGGTTCCTCCGGGACGAACTGTCGACGGGCGGGATCGCGACCGATTTCGTCGAGATCGAAGGCGAGACCCGGCTGAACACGACCGTCCTCACGGCCGACGGCGAGTACAAGATCAACCAGAACGGCCCGCGGGTCTCGGGGGTCGCGATCGAGACGATCGGTGACCGACTGCGCGAGTACGACCCCGAGACGGTGGTCATCGCCGGCAGTCGCCCGAAGGGCGTCGGCCCCGACGCGATCGATCGGCTCGCCGACGCCGGACCCTGGGAGACGGTCGTGGACGTCGACGGCGCGACGCTCTCGGAACTTGACGGGGAGTATGGGCTCTGCAAACCGAACCTCGAGGAACTCGCGGCGGCGACGGGAACCCGGATCGACGGCGTTCGGGACGCGCTCGCGGCCGCCGAGGCCCTTCGGGCGGACGGTTTCGAGCGCGTCGTCGCCTCCCTCGGTGATGAGGGCGCCGTGATGGCGACCCCGGAACGACATCTCCACGCACCTGCGAGGAACGTCGACGTGGTCGATACCGTCGGCGCTGGCGACTCCCTGTTGGCCGGCGTCCTTGCCGCGTACGCGCGCGGCGAGTCGGCCGCTCAGGCGCTCCGATCCGGCGTCGCGGTCTCGTCGCGCGTCGTCTCCGTCTCGGGGACCCAGGTCCCGTCGCTGACCGATGTCAGCACTGAGCGGGACGCGATCGCGGTGTCGACGTACTGATCGAGCGCGATTGCATTCGATCGAACCGATCGGTGTGACCGACGGTGACGCAACCGATTGTACTCCTCCCGTACTGACCGCCTCGACGCGTCCCGTCCGTCTCCGCCCACGACTTAATAATATAAGGTTCGGTAAGAAACAAACATACTCGAAACTATTTTGCCACAGAGATGCGAATGTTTCGCTATAGCGTGTTAGATAATAATGAACGATAGGGTAGCAAACGGACTTCGCACGCACCTCACGTCTGTGAAAGAGGACCTGATGACGGGCGTATCGTTTATGATCCCGTTCGTGACGATCGGCGGGATCTGCCTCGCGCTCGCGTTCATGGTCGCCGAGCTGCCAGAGACGGTTCTTGGAATCACGGTGCCCGGCGCCGGAGCGACCACCGAGACCGTCTTCGAGGACACGGGGACCCTTCCGTGGTACCTGGCCCAGATCGGCGACCTCGGACTAACGATGATGATCCCCGTACTGGGCGGGTACATCGCGTACGCGATCGCGGACAAACCCGGACTCGCACCCGGATTCATCCTCTCGTGGGCGATCCAACAGGAGGCGATCATCGAGGCCGCCGGTCTGGTCATCGGGTTCGAAGCCGAGGGGGCGACCGCCGGCTTCCTCGGCGCGATCGTCGCCGGCCTGCTCGCGGGCTACGTCGCCCGCTGGATGAAGGGTTGGTCGGTGCCGTCGGTCGTCTCGCAGATGATGCCGATCCTCGTGATTCCCGTCTTCACAACGCTGTTGCTCGCGCCGATCGTCATCCTCGGACTCGGCGTCCCGATCGCCATCCTCGACGACGCGCTGACGTCCGCACTCGAGGGGATGCAGGGGTCGAACGCCATCCTGCTCGGGGCGATCCTCGGCGGGATGATGGCAGTCGACATGGGCGGCCCGGTCAACAAGGTCGCGTACGTGTTCGGGACCGTTCTCGTCGGCGAGCAGATCTTCGCGCCGATGGCCGCCGTGATGATCGGCGGGATGGTCCCGCCGCTCGGCCTCGCGCTCTCGAACTTCATCGCACCCCAGAAGTACGCCGCGGAAATGTACGAGAACGCGAAGGCGGCCGTGCCGCTCGGCCTCGCGTTCATTACGGAGGGGGCGATTCCCTACGCCGCCGCCGATCCGCTCCGGGTCATCCCGTCGGCGGCCGTCGGCAGCGCGACGGCCGGCGCGGCCGCGCTCTGGCTCGGGGTGACGATGCCGGCGCCCCACGGCGGCATCTTCGTCATGTTCCTCTCGAACAGCCTCTGGCTGTTCCTCGGCTGCATCGCGCTCGGGACGGCGATCACGGCCACGGTCGCAACGCTGATCAAGCCGGACTACCACGAGCGAGTCGCCGGCGCCAAACCCGCAAAATCCGTGACGGACTCCGGACAGACGAACGCAGGACAGACAAACGACTAACGCCGCGATGGCCGATACCACCACAGCGATCAGACGATGACTCAAACCGAACCCGAAATCGACGCCGTACTGACTTCCGAACTGATCACGCTCGAGGAACCGCCCGCGGAGAAGGCGGCCGCGATCGAGTTCCTGCTCGATCGCGCGGTCGACGCCGGCCGCGTCACCGACCGCGAGGCGGCCCTCGAGGCGCTGCTGGCCCGCGAGGAAGAGACGACGACCGGCGTCGGCATGGGAATCGGCATCCCGCACGCGAAGACCGACGCGGTCGCCGAGCCGACCATCGTCTTCGCGCGCTCCTCGGCCGGCATCGACTTCGACGCGATGGACGGCGAGCCGGCGACGCTGCTGTTCATGCTGCTCGTCCCCGCCGAGGGCGGCGAGGACCACCTCGAACTCCTGAGTTCGCTCTCGCGGGCCCTGATGCACGACGACGTCCGCGAGCGCCTCCACGAGGCCGACTCGAAGGCGGCGATCGAGGAGACGATCACGGAGGCGGTCGCGTGATGGAGCGCACCGTCACCGTGGTCCCCGAGGACGGGCTCCACGCGCGGCCGGCTGCGACGTTCGTCGAGACGGCGACCGAGTTCGACGCCGACGTGCGGGTCGCCCCGGCCGACGGGGACGATCCGGTCGACGCCGCGAGCATGCTCGCCGTGACCAGCCTCGGCGTCGCCAGCGGAGAGGACGTCCGGCTGATCGCGGAGGGCGACGACGCCGAGGCGGCGCTCGACGACCTCGAGGAACTGCTCTCGACGCCCGAGACCGAGTCCGCGGCCGAATCGAGCTCGGGGACCTGAACCGATGGCTGCCAACGAGACCGCACCGCGATCGCACGATGGAACCGGCGTCACGCCGCTGTCCGGCGTCGGCAGCGCCGTCTGGTACGATCCGAACGCCGACCTCGAGCTCGGCGAGCCGCCGGCGGCCGAGACGGTCGATCCGGACGCCGAACGCGCGCGGTTCGAAGACGCCCGCGACCGCGCCCGAACGGAACTCGAGCGCGAACGCGAGCGGACCGCCGAGCGCGTCGGCGAGGACGAGGCGGCGGTGTTCGACGCCCACAAGCAGTTCGTCGACGATCCCCAGATCGTAGACGGCGTGGAAGCGGCCGTCGACGACGGCCTGCCCGCCGAACACGCGGTCGACGCCGCCTTCGAGGATCCCATCGCGCAGTTCGAGGGGATGGACGGTCGGATGGCCGAGCGCGCCGACGACCTCCGCGACGTGCGGGACCGACTGCTGCGGCTGCTCACCGACGCGGATCGCGTCGACCTCGCCTCGCTGTCGACGGGTTCGGTTCTCCTCGCCGAACGCTTGACGCCGAGCGACACCGCACAGCTCGACTCCGAGCGCGTCGCCGGCTTCGCGACGATCGAGGGCGGGCGGACCTCCCACGCCGCGATCTTCGCCCGCTCGCTGGGGATCCCCGCCGTCGTCGGCGTCGGTGACGACCTCGAGTCGATCGACGACGGGGCCGACGTGCTGGTCGACGGGGAGGACGGCGCGGTGATCGCCGACCCGACGCCCGACCAGCGCGAGCGCGCGGCCGCAGGTCGCGACGTCGAGGTTCGCTCAGAGCCGGTCGCGACGGCCGACGGGCGCGCCGTCGAGGTCGCGGCCAACGTCGGTACCCCCGCGGAACTCGAGGGCGCCGTCGCGCAGGGCGCGGACGGGATCGGTCTCTTCCGGACCGAGTTCCTCTTTCTCGACCGCGAGGCACCGCCCGACGAGGACGAGCAGTTCGAGGTCTACCGCGAGGCGCTCGCGGCGTTTCCCGAGGGGCGGGTCGTCGTGCGGACGCTCGACGTCGGCGGCGACAAGCCGATCCCGTATCTCGACATGCCGGACCCGGAGAACCCGTTCCTCGGCGAACGTGGGATCCGGCGATCGCTCGGGCCCGACGCCGACCTCTTCGAGACGCAGTTGCGCGCGCTGCTCCGGGCGAACGCGGCCGAACCGGGAACGCTCTCGGTGATGTTCCCGATGGTCGCGACGGTATCGGAACTCGAGGCCGCCCTGGAGACCGTGGCGTCGGTCGCCGACGACCTCGCGTCCGAGGGACTCGACCACGAGGTGCCGGAGCTGGGCGTGATGATCGAAACGCCGAGCGCGGCGCTGACGGCCGAGGCGCTCGCCGAACGCGTCGACTTCCTGAGTATCGGGACGAACGACCTCACGCAGTACGTGATGGCCGCGGCCCGGGAGAACGACCGGGTCGCCGAGTTGCACGATCCCTGCGAGCCGGCCGTGCTCGGGGCGATCGAGCGCACCGTCGCGGCCGGCCACGCGGGCGACGCGTGGGTCGGCATGTGCGGCGAGATGGCCGGCGATCCCGACCTGACCGAACTGCTCGTGGGACTCGGGCTCGACGAGCTCAGTATGAGTGCCGTAACGATCCCCGACGTAAAGGCAAATATCGCGGCGGTCGATACCGCGGACGCCGAGACGGTCGCCGATAGCGCGACGGACGCGGCCGCGAGCGCCGCCGTCCGCGAGCGCGTAGCGAACCGTGATTCAGATTCAGACCCAGACCCAGATTCCGAAACACCATGAAATTCGTCGCAGTCACGTCCTGTCCGACCGGTATCGCACACAGCCAGATGGCAGCAGAGAACTTAGAGCAGACGGCCCAAGCGAACGGCCACGAGATCGATGTCGAGGTCCAGGGTGCCATGGGCCAGGAGAACGAACTCTCGAGCGAGGCCATCGAGGCGGCCGAGGCGGTCATCATCGCCGCGGACACCTCGGTGAACCAGGACCGCTTCGCGGACATGCCGGTCGTCAACGGGCCGGTAAAAGAGGCCGTCAACGACGCCGACGGGCTCCTCGAACGCGCGATCGAGGAGGCCGACGGTGCCGCGACGGCGACAACCCCGAGCGAGCCGGGAGTGGAGACCGATGTCGCCGCCAGCATCGACGGCGACATCGAGGGCTCGAGCGACTCCGTGAAACGCGGCGGCGACCCCTCGAAAGGGCTGTTCGCCCGGCTCAAGCGGCTTCTTTCCTAACGCCGATCGCTTCGGTGTGTTCGCTCTGTTCTCCGCCCGCACGGTCCGCTCGATCGCTCCGGGTGCGAGCGCGTCGACTTGGTATCGAAACTCGGTGCAGTAATCGAAGTCGCACTCGTTACTCGGTCCCGAGGACGGATTGTATCCGGCCGATCGGCTCCGGAGAGCCGACGAAGACCGGCACGCGTTCGTGCAGACCGTTCGGGTCCCGCTGTCGGAGCCGGTTCGGTGCCGTGTCTGTATCGGCCTCACTCCCGACCGTGGGACCGTCGATCGCTCGGCCGCCGGCAGTCTCGACGACGTGTGCGATCGGATTCGCCTCGTACTGCAGGCGCAAGACACCGTCCGGTCGGCGATCCGTGCCCGGATAGCAGAGCACCCCGCCGTGTTCGAGGAGCGTCACCACGTCGGCGACTGCCGCGCCGCAGTACCGCAACCGTCGCTCGGCGCGGAACGAATCGAAGAGATCCAGCAGGGTCGGCGACAGGTCGTCGCGGCGGCCGGAGTAGCCACAGACGCCGTTGATCTCGTCGCCGGCACCGTCCGCGACACGCTCGCTCGCGAGAGAGACCCGGTGTGGATCGGTTCGCTCACCGTCCTCGTCGACCCGATACCGAACCACGTCGCCGTCGGCCGCGACGGTCATCGTGACAGTCGGCCCGAAGATCACGATTGCGCTCGCGACGAGGTCGGTGCCGCGGGCCGGCAGCGGCGCGTCGTAGATCCCTAGGACCGTCCCGATCGGGGCGTTCGCGGCGAGGTTGTCCGAGCCGTCGAGCGGGTCGATGGCGACGCCGTACCCGTCGCCGCAGTCGAGCGCGTCGGTGCGTTCCTCGCTCGCGTAGGCGCCGACCGCCTCGAGCGACGCGATTGCCTCGCGAAAGCGGTCGTCGAGCCACCGATCGGCCGCCGACTGATCGTCGCCGGTCGGGTTGCGTTCGTCGGTCGCCCGGTCGTCGTCACCGCCAGTGGCGGCGGGAGCCGTAGCGGCGTCGCGGTGGCCGCGCAGACGCGGCAGTTCGGCGGGCACGTCGGCGGCGACCGCCGCGACCGCGTCCAGGATCGGTTCGTGGTCGGCATCCGAATCGACCACGGTCATAGCGCGCCGTCAGCCGACGCGCCCTCGAATATCACTCTCTCGAGGGCGTCGAGGATCCGTTCGGGGTTCTCTCGCTGCCAGACGTTTCGACCGACGGCGAGCCCGCCCGCACCGGCGTCCATGGCAGCTTCGACCGTCGAGAGGAACTCGTAATCGCTCGTCTTCGACCCGCCGCTCAGGACGACCCGGACGTCGCCGGCCGCGTCGACCGCGTGTGCGAGCGCCTCCGGACTGCGCGGGTACTTCACCTTCGCGATGTCGGCGCCCAACTCGAGTCCGATCCGGGCCGCGTAGGCGATGACCTCGGGACTGCGGTGTTCCTTGATCGCCTGGCCGCGCGGATACGACCACATGGCGACGGGGCGGTCGTGCTCGCGCGCTCGTTCTTGGACCGCGCGGAACTCCTCGAACATCTCCGGCTCGCGGTTCGTGCCCGGGTAGACGGTGTAGCCGATCGCGTCGGCGCCGGTCTCGACGGCGCTTTCGACCGACCACGTCCGCGGCGAGTACGGTTCTCCTTCCCAGAGGCTCGAGGTCCCGTTGCACTTCGCGAGCAGGGCCACGTCGTCCTCGTAGGAGGGGTAGTACGTCTCGGCGAGTCCCTTCTGGACGGCCAGCGCGGTGACCGCGTCGTGGGTCGCCATCTCGAAGACCGTCTCCGGATCGAGCCGATCCTCGACGCCCTCGAACGCCGTCGGCCCGTGCTCGAGGCCGTGGTCGTGGGCAAGGATGAGCGATTTCCCGTTTCGACTGATCGGTGTCTCGTCGAACGCTTTCATGTCTCGTCCCATTCGAACCCAGTGATGAATTGTTTTCGAATATGATTGTTTCCGATCGATACTATCGAATTAAGGTCGCCAGTGTTCACTGAGTGACATCGGCCGTGACCGATCCCAAATCCGGGAGACGGGAGTAGCCATCGCGTTCGAACCGACGCCGGTTGTGAAAGCAATCCCGACACCTATCACACTCGCCGTGATTGGGGCAGGTATGCCTCGGGACGACACCCTCGCTGGCGTCGACTCGCGAACCGTCGAAACCGACCGCCTCGAGACGCACTACCTCGAGTCCGGCGGCTCCGGTCGAGCCGACGAGGGCGAAACCGTCGTCTTCCTCCACGGCAACGTCTCTTCCTCGCGGTTTTTCGAAGACGTGATGGCGGACCTCTCGGGCCGTCACCGAACGATCGCGCCCGACTTGCGGGGGTACGGCGATTCGGAGACGAAACCGGTCGACGCGACGAACGGGCTCGGCGATTTCGAGGCCGACCTGCACGCGCTAGTGACCGAACTCGACCTCGCGCGCCCGTTCGTTCTCGTCGGCTGGTCGAACGGCGGTGGGGTCGCGATGCGGTACACGATCGATCACCCCGAGGCCGTCTCCGACCTCGTCCTCATCAACCCCCTCTCGCCGTACGGATTCGGCGGCACGAAAGACGTCGACGGAACGCCCTGCTTCGACGACTACGCGGGTTCGGGCGGCGGAATCGGCAACGACGACTTCGTCGCGGGACTCGCCGACCGCGACCGGAGTGTGGAGGGCCAGACGTCCCCGCGAAAGGTCCTCCGAACCTACTACGTCGACCCGACCCACACGTTCGACGACGACCGCGAGGAATCGTACCTGACCGGGATGCTCGATACGGCGACCGGCGACGAGAACTATCCGGGCTCCTCGAACCCGAGCGATAACTGGCCGGGTATCGCCCCGGGCGAAACAGGTGTCAACAACGCCATCTCACCGAAGTACTGCGAGCTCGAGGCGATCACCGAGATCGACCCCGACGAGAAACCGCCGATCACGTGGATTCGCGGCGAGGACGACCAGATCGTCTCGAACGCCTCGCTGTTCGATCTCGGCACGCTCGGACGAATGGGCGAACTGCCGGACTGGCCCGGCGAGGACGTCTTCCCGCCCCAGCCGATGGTCGACCAGACCCGCGCGGTCCTCGAGACCTACGCCGACCGCGGCGGCGAGTTCGAAGAGGTCGTCTTCGGGAATACGGGCCACACGCCCCACGTCGAAGTCCCCGGGGACTTTCTGGATCGCCTCGAGTCAGTCGTGGACGGCTGAGGCCGGACCGGGCATGACCGCCGCGATTCGCAGGCCCGTTTTGCCTACGACCTCGCGTTTTGCGCCGGGGTCGCGTCCGCTGCTCGCTCTTCCTCTGCTTCGTCGGTCGCACCCTCGCTCCGCATCGATCGCAGCGTCGACAGTCCGCGCTTCCGGGTCACGCCCTTCGAGATTCTGACGCCGTCGAACGTGCCCTCCCATCGGTCGTCGCTCGCGCCGAGGTGATCCATGTAGTACGCGAAGGCGCCGAGCCACAGGAGTGTGGCCGTGAGTGCGAGGAAGGCGACCGCCGAGACGACGGTCGACGGACCGAGCGCACCGACTGCGATACCGGCGACGACGTAGACGAACGCGGCGATCACCATGAGGACCGTGATCGTCGCGAACATGTCGTTGACCGCCGTCACCCGGGCGTTGTACTCGATCCACCGCCCGTAGCTCCGGAGCAGTCGCACCTCGAACCGGTCCGCGTCGGCCGCGGGATCGGTTCGAGCCGTCGCGAGCGCGGCGTCGACCGCGTCGCCGTCGATGCCGCCCCGGAGGTTCGAGGCCGTGTACGTCACACCGGCGAGCCCTGTCGAGACCAACAGGAGGAGCGCGCTGGCGATCGTAAAGGAGTTGATGAAGGGCGCGATGTCGAGGTCGGTCTGGACGACGATCGATCCGCCCGTGACGACCAACCCGATCAACAGGAGGTTCGCTTTCAGGATCTCGATGGCCTTCTCGTCGATCTCCCGTACGCGCTCGACCTGATAGTCGAACGTCGTCCGGAGTTCCTCGCGGGCCAACTCGAACGTCTCCCGGTCGAAGTCGGCCCGCTCGTCGGCTGCGTCCGACTCGTCGAGGCGAGCCGCGTCGTCCGTGACCTCCGGACCGCTCATGGGCCACCCTTTCCCGCCCCGGCCGTAAATCTGCCGGCGTTCGGTTTCGAACGGAATGCCGTCTCGAGTCCGAGCGATTCGATCGACGGGGCGACGGTCTCACGCAATGCGGAGGCTCTCTCGGTCCGCACCGGCCAGTTCGACCAGCGCGTCGGCCTCGAGCAGGTGACACTCCCCCGGAACGACGAGCAGATGCAGCGGATCGCCGAACTCCCGGTCCGCGAGTTCGGCCATGGTCCCGGCCTCGACGAGCGGGTCGGGGCTGCCCGCGCGGGCGACGACGACGCCCGCGAGGTCGGGGTACTCCTCGGCGATCAGTTCCGCACCGACGTCGGCGGTCATGTACTCCTCGCGCTCGGCCTTAATGTCGAGGTAGACGACGGTATGTAGTCCGTCGTCCTGATTGTCATCGATCGTTTCGGTCACGCTCGCGGGGAGCCCGTCCGCGCCGTGGGCGTAGGGAAACGGCAGCGTCGTCGCTTTGCCGAACCGGTAGTTCTGTAGGCCTGTCAGCGAACTGGTGGCGGTCTGGGCGGTGACGCCGTGGATCACGCGCGTCTCGATCCCGCGGTCGTGAGCGCGCAGCCGCAGGTCGACGTGGGTCGTCGAAATCATCGTATCTCCGGCCGTCAGGAAGGCGACGTCCTCGGTTTCGGCTGCCGCGAGCATGTCGTCCGGTTCCTGTTCGACGCCCGCGCGGTCCCGGACCTCGATCTCGATATCGTGGGCGGCCTCGAGGTCGTCGACCGTCGTGCCGATCAGTTTGCTGGTGTAGAACTCGGCGTAAACGCGGTCGGCCGCCTGCAGGGCGTCCCGGCCCTCGACGGTGATCGAGCTCTCGTCGTAGAGACCGAGGCCGATGAAGGTGAGCATAGCCGCCCGTAGTCGTAGCGCTCGGAATACGTTTTCGAGACGGCGCTCTTCGCCGGGCTCGCGTCCCGGTCAGAACCCGATGTGCGAGGTCGATGACGGGCCGCCCTCGTCGTCCCCCTCGTCGATCCCGCCCTCGTGGGCGAAGGTGACGTCGTCGTCGGTCAGGTAGACGACGCCGTCGTCGACGCGTATATCGACGGACGGCAGCGTCGTGTCGGCCGCCTCGCCGTTATCGCAGTAGCCCGAACAGGAGTCGAACATCGAGCCGTGTTTCGGGCAGATGACCTGCCCGTCCCGCATCGCCGCGCCCCGGCCCGTATCGAGACGCTGGGACTCGTGGGTACAGCGGTTGATCCAGGCCTCAACGCCGCCGTCGGGAGCGTCAGCGACCGAGGGCTCGGAAGGCGCGGAGCGCCTTCCGGTGTCGTTGGCCGCAGGCCGACTGCTCGTCGAACCGTCCTCAACACTGTCTTCGCAGGGAACGAGGATCACCTCGTCCGGTTCGCCGTACTGGTCTCGAATCGTGAACAGCCACGACCGACTCTCGTAAACCGTCTCGACGGTCGTGAGCCGCGTTCGCACGCTCATCGCGAGCGAGTACGCGTGCCGAACGGAAAATGCTCTCGACGGCCGCGTTCCGATCGACACTGTTCTCGCCGAGTCACGGCAGCGGGCCGCGACTCGAGACGGCACCGCGGACGGCCCATCAGAGGGTGAAAGCGAGCGGGAGTGCCGGTCGGATTATCAGCACGATCACGCCCGCGACGAGAGAGACGAGGCCGGTCCCGACGGCGATCTCCTCGCCCCACGACGGGAGACGCTCGATCGTGACGACGCCGGTCAGCGCGACCATCCAGACGAGGTTCATCTCGCCGACGACGATCATCACCAGGAAGAAGAGGCCGAAGCAGGTGCAGACGCAGCGAATGCCGTGATACAGGCCCTCCCGGACCGCTCGCAGTACGCCGTCGAGATGGGCCGGGACGTTCGCACAGCACGTCCGCAGGTACGACCGTTTGAAACTCGAGCACTGGTAGAGCCCGGTGAGGACGAGGACGCCGCCGATGACGGCGTGGGTGTGTGCACGGGTGAACCCGTAAATCCCGCCCGGAAGGATTCCGTCATACAGGAGCGGTACGACGGCGGACGCCATCCAGACGGCGTAGTACCCGCCGAGAAACGCGACGAGCGCCCGCGTCGCGCCGATAGCCGACCCCTGATACGCGGCGGCGTACGATCGGGTGAACCGCGTCATCGCCGGCTGCATCATGGCCCACATCATCACGCCCCACACGACGGCGTACCCGAGTACCGCCTTGAGCGTCCCGACGTGGAAGGCGGCGCGCTCCATTGCCCCGGGCGCGGCCATCGGGATTCCGGCGTCCGTCATCAGCCAGCCCATTCCCGGCATCGGGACGTGGCCGCCGTACAACAGCAGCCACCAGAGCGCATCGAGAGCGAACATGGCCGCAACGACGGCGGTCGTTCGATCGAGATCGACGGAGACGAGACCGGTCGCCCGTTCGATCCCGGACCGGAGCGACGCACTCATCCGGTGATCACCTGCCCGAGGGCGGAACGGGTCACCGACCGTAGTTCGTCGCGGGAACGACGAAGCAGCCGTCTTGACCGACAGACGAGTCGCGACGGCATTATTCGGGAACGTCGTAGCCGGCTTCCTCGATCGCGTTACGGACACGGGGTTCCGCCGACGGATCCCCGTCGATCGTTACCCGACCAGCCTCGGCGTCGGCCTCGACCCGGCCTACTCCGGGCACCGCCGTCACCGCGCCGGTGATCACTATCTCACAGCCTTCACACGTCATTGCGGGAACCTCGAGCGTGTATTCGTCCATTCTGCATCCGGACAACGCACCGATGGAATATAAATTGATTAATTACTGATATCTTCTGTACTAAACGGTACGGAAGACTAGCACCGATTCAGATCGCGTCTCAATCTCATCGGAGTCGCGGCTGATGGCCGCGATTTCGGTTGACTCATCGGCGAGCGGCTGAACGACCGTCTCGATACGACACGAGCATCCGGGTCGGCGAGTTCACTGAGCATCCACATTCGATATAGCGACTATCGATTTATTTGAAGTGAGTAGCCTCGAGCGTCCCCGCGAAAACGTCAGCGTTACGGCGGCCCGCCGGCCAGTTCGGATATGGAAGTTCCGTGTGTCCGCGTCGCGCTCGAACACGGCGAAGCGACGCGTGCGGCGCTGGCCGACGCGGACCTGATCGACGACGGGTACGAAATCGCTGTCGAGGACAGCCGGATCTACATTCCGATCGCCGATCCCGACGGTGTCAGTGATGTCCTCGAGGCTCCCGAAATCGTCCCGCGGACGGTCGCCGAGCGCGAGAGCCAAACCACGCCCGCGGATCTCCTCGCGTTCGAGCCCACCTACGAGCGACTCGGGCGAGCCGCGCTCATCGACGAAGACGATCCCGACCGTGCGCGGGCGATCGCCGACGCCATCCTCGAGTCCGATCTCCCCGTCGAAACGGTGTTGAACAAGGCCTCGAAGGTCAAAGGCGAGACGCGGGTCCGGGACTGGGAGCTGCTCGCGGGCGAGAACACCGAAGTCGTCCACCGCGAGTACGGGTGTGAGTTCCTGTTGGACCTCTCCGACGTGTACTTCTCGCCGCGGCTCGCGACTGAGCGCCACCGCGTGGCAGAACAGGTGACGGCGGACGAGCACGCCTTCGACATGTTCGCGGGCGTCGGCCCGTTCGTCGTCCCCTTCGCCAAACGCGGCGCGGAGTGCGTCGGCGTCGATATCAACCCCGAGGCCGTCGACTACCTCCGCGAGAACGCGCGCCGAAACGGGGTCGAGGACCGCGTGACCGCTATCAACGACGACGTTCGGACAGTCACCACCGAGTACGAGAACTGGGCTGATCGGATCGTGATGAACCTCCCGCACAGCGCCGACGACTTCCTCGAGTCGGCCGTTACCCTCGCCGGCGACGACTGTACGATCCACTATTACGATATCCAACACGAGGACGACCCCTTCGGCCCGGGCGAACGCGCGATCCGCGCGGCGGCCGACCCCGACTACGAGGTCACCGTCGAAACCCGCCACACGGTCCGGTCGTACGCCCCGCACGAACTGAACGTCTGTCTGGACGTGCGACTCGAGCGATAACCGGGTCTCAGGGCTCGGTTCTCGAGACGCGTAACGCCCTCACACGACCGGATCGATTCGCAACCCTTATGGCCAATATCGGCCCTACGAATAAACGCACTCGAAGCGACGTGCCGGTGTAGCTCAGACTGGCAGAGCGAATCCTTCGTAAGGATTAGGTCGAGGGTTCAAATCCCTCCACCGGCTTCACTCCTCAGTTTCAAAGCTTCTACCTGCGGGTCTCTAAACTTCCTGCAGAAATACGTCTTCACACAGTCCGAACCGCAGGTTCAAAGCTCATTCTCATGGCTTGCCTCTTGCGACGAACATCCATGAGGGGCACAGCAAGCCCTGGAAGATTTGAATCAGGGAGCAGTTTCACGTGGCTGTGACCGTGGTTTACCATTCCCTCCACCGGCCTACCGGCACTTCGACGTTCACCTCAGTAGCCGGCCCTGTGAGTCGGTAGCCGGTCTGCTTTCGTCGAGATCCGTTGCAATGAGGGGTGGGCTATCGTGATCGGTACGAGAGCCACCGCTCGAGTCTCGGTTTCGTCTCGCGTGAGACGGCACTCGAACAGGACGGCGACGAGCGCAACTGTTAGTCTGTGGGTGATTTGGGGAGTAAGCCCGGCTTTGCCGTCTCGTCTGCGAGTACGGGAGAGCTGCCGATAACGGCGATAAACCAAATATGGCGATAGCAAATGGTGATGAACGAAAATTCTGTGATACTATGCTGAGTTGGAACGACAGGGGCTTCGAGTACGACGGCGGAGAAGTCGATCGAGTTACACAGAGATTCGCTTTAAGCGATTCGAGACCGGCACACGCAGTTCGGAACCGAGCGCCCGCAGTCAGTAAAACGTCGACAGCGCGAGGACGACGGCGAGAACGAGGACGGGGTAGTCGGCCCGCGAGAAGGAAAGCGGCGGGAGCGTGGGGTTCCACGCGAAACACCGCGCTTGCAGCGCGAGCGAGAGGCGATCCGCTCGGTCGAACGCCCGCGTCAGCCCGAGGATAGCGGTCGTCCCGGCGCGGTCGACCGCGCCGCGTTCGGTTCCCAGCCGAGCGGCCATCGCCTCGCGGATCGTCCGGAGGTCGCCCCGAAGCACCGGGAGGAACCGAAAGACGAGCGCGACGCCGATGCCGAGTATCTGGCCCGGCTTTCCGGGAACCGTCCGCTGGATCGCCGCTCGAGAGTCTCGAACCGGCGTCGAACGCACGTAGGCCGCGCTGACGAGGAGGATAAGTAGGACCCGGTAGCTCGCAAGCCCCGACGCGAGGGCGTCCGATCGATCGATCCAGGGCGGGCCGAACGTGGCCCCCGCGATCAGGGGTGCGAGCGCGAGGACGAGCAGGGCGAAGCGGTAGGCGACGAGGGTGCGGCGAAGCGGGACGTTCGCCGCGGCCACCGCAATCGCGGTCAGCGCGGAGAGGACGAGCAGCGCCCGCGGCGTCGTGTGTGCCAGCGCGGTGGCGGCGAACCCGATCTGGACCGCCAGTTTGGTCCGGGGATCGAGGCGGTGGGCGACCGTTTCGTCGGGTTCGAACGTCAGCATCGCTTCCCTCCCGTGGGCCGCGTCGATCGCGTCGGTCGCGGCGATTCGTCCCGTTCGGTCATCGGTCCGGAACGCGAACCGCGAGGTCTTCGAGGTCCCCCAGCGCGTCCTCGAGCGGTCCGTCAACGGCGACGCGCCCGTCTCGCATGGCGATGACGCGGTCCGCGAGCGCGGAGACGTCACGGAGGTCGTGGGTCGCGAGCAGGATTCCGGTGCCGTCGGCCGACAGCGACTCGAGTCGCTCGAGTACCGATCGGCGCGCGGGTTCGTCGAGCCCGGTGAAGGGTTCGTCGAGGACGAGGTGGGCGGGGTCCATCGCGAGCGCGCCCGCGATCGCCACGCGGGACTGCTCGCCGCCGGAGAGCGTCTCGATCCGGTCGTCCTCCCGACCGGCCATGTTGACCGCCTCGAGTGCGGTCGCGACGCGGCGGTCGATTGCCTCGCGTTCTAGCCCGAGGTTTTCGGGGCCGAAGGCGACGTCTGCCCCCACGGTCGCCGAGACGAACTGATCGCGGGGGTGTTGGAAGACCATCCCGACGTTCGAGCGGGCGGCGATCAGGTCGTCCGCGACGGGTGTTCCGTCGACGAGGACCGCGCCGGAGTCGGGCGTCAACAGGCCGTTGCAGTGGCGCAACAGCGTCGTCTTCCCGCTGCCGTTTGCCCCCGCAAGCAGGACGAACTCGCCGTCGTCGATCGTCAGCGATACGTCCTCGAGGATGGGGATGTCCTCGAACGCGTGGGAGACCGACTGGAACTCGATCATCGGGTCGTCACGATCGAACCGGCGTGATTCGGCCGGACCTGACGATGGCGACCGCCGCGGCGATCTTGAGGAGTTCGCCGGGAATAAAGGGGAGCGCGCCGGCCGCAATAGCCTCCCATGCCTCCATCTCGAGGAGCCACGCCATGTAGGCAGTCCCCATCCCGTAGATTACGATCGTCCCCATGAGGAGCGCACCGATCAGGACCGGGAGTCGAACGGTCCGCAGATCGCGCAACGCCGGTCCGCGGTGGACGATGAGGCCGATCAGCGCCGCGGCGATCGGGTACGACCACAGGTAGCCGGCCGTCTGCCCGATCAGGATGCCGAGCCCGCTGTTCATGCCGGCGAAGACCGGTGCGCCGGCGGCACCCGACGTGAGGTATAACAGGACCGAGATCGGCCCCCAGACCGGACCCAAGACGAGCCCGGCGAGGAAGACGAACAGCACCTGCAGCGTGATCGGAGCCGGCGAGAGGGGGATCGGGATCGACACCAGTACCGACGCCCCCATCAGCGCCGCGAGCATCGCCGCCCGAGCGAACTGCCGGACGACGGCATCGTCGACGGGATCGACCGAGTTCCGTTCCGTTGCCATACCCTCGCTCTCTCGTAAACCGGGATCAATACTTCGGTTTCCGAGATTATCGGAACGGACGTTGACACGTCCGCTCGAGTCGCCCCTCGAGTCGGGCGACGAGGCCGGTCGAAACAATGCGCTTCCTCCCAGTTGTATGGAGCGTTGCGGCCATCGTCGGTCGCGCGGAAACCACCTCCTTTCGCGCCGCTGTCCGCTGTTTACGCTCGTTGTTCGCAACGAAACGCCGAGTAATAGCCGATTGTCTCGACTCACTAACCGAAACGACCGGCGTCCTTATGCACGAATTCCACCCCGTGGTGGGAAAATGCGATCCGGTAGTACGAAGTCCGGCAATTCGGGGTATCAGACAGTACGTCCGGCGTGCCAACGCAGTGCCGATGGAGCCGGAGCTGCAGTCGAACGGTGGGGTCCTGACGGGCGTGTGATCCGCGACGGAGGGCTTCGCGGCGGCGGGGGCGACCGATGAGTCGACGCCGAACGACGGTCGCCGTCGTTCTAGTCGCGGCCGCGATGGTGGGAAGCGTCGTCGCGTTGCCGCTACTCGGTGGCGGCCTCGGCCCGTTCGGTTCAGACGACGGGGACGCCGACGCGGCCGCTGCGTCGCCGCTCGAGGACGAATCGCAGGCCGCACTGCAGGAAAACG
Source organism: Natrinema versiforme (assembly GCF_005576615.1). Classification (NCBI taxonomy): domain Archaea; kingdom Methanobacteriati; phylum Methanobacteriota; class Halobacteria; order Halobacteriales; family Natrialbaceae; genus Natrinema; species Natrinema versiforme. Next base: position 1,010,165 of record NZ_CP040330.1, on the reverse strand, counting down.
GAAGTCAGGAGGGAGTCCAATCGGCGGCCGACTCGGACTTCGAACTGGTGACGCTGGAGTCGCCAGCGGCGGACGGCGAGTCGACTGGCGCGGGCGGAACGAACGAGCAGGTCGCGATCCAAGGGGACCGCGAGGACGCCGTCGAAACCGGCGTCGACGAGGGGATTGCACTCGTGCAGTCCCAAGGCGTCGAGGTGACCCAAGAGCAGCGAACGGCGGCGCTCGAGGGGGCGCGAGAATCGGCGTCCCAGTACCAATCCGTCGAAGCCGAGCAGGTTCAGGCGGCGACGAAGGGTGCCGTCCACGGCGCGCTGATTCAGGAGCAGTCGGTCAACGCCACCCAGATCCAGTACGCGATCGGCGGCGCGACCGATGGCGGGCTCTCCCAGTCGCAATCGGTGAACGCCACCCAGCTACAGAGCGCGACCTGGGGCGCGGCACACGGTGCGGTCGCCCAGAGTCAGCGCGTGAGCGTCGAGCAGTTACAGGTCGCGACCAACGGCGCGGCCGCCGGTGCAGCGAGCGAGGCCGGTGCGAAAGACATCGGAACGGTAGCGAAAATTCAGGAAGCCGCACAGGGGTCGGCCTACGGCGTCCTGACGCAGTACCAGTCGATATCGGTCGAGCAGCGCCAGCGGGTTACCCTCGAGCACGTCCAGCACGCGGCGGCCGGAGCCGCCGCCGGCTCGCTCGAGGGGAGTGCGGACGCGGTGCTCGAGCAGGAACAGCGCGTCGAGGCCGAGCAACGCCAGCGCGTGACGATCAAGCAGATTCAGAAGTCCGCGGCCGGGGCGGCGAAGGGCGCGCTCGTCCAGGAGCAAGCGGTCTCGGTCGAACAGACCCAAGCGACGGCCCGCGGCGCGAGCCGGGGGTCGCTGAAACAGGTCCAGTCAGTCAGCATCGAGCAGCGCCAGCGGATTTCGATCACGCAGGTACAGGAAGCTTCCTTCGGCGCGGCGAAGGGTGCGATCGCCCAGAGTCAGGAGGCGACCGTCGAGCAGATTCAGGCCGCGGCTGACGGCGGGGCGGGCGGCGCGCTCGTCCAGCGACAGACGGTGTCGGTCACGCAGGTCCAGTCCGCCGCGACCGGCGCCGCGGAGGGCGCGGTTACCAGCGCGATCCAGCGACAGGAAGTCACCGTCGAACAGGTCCAGGCCGCCGCGTTCGGTGCCAGTGAGGGAGCGGTGACCCAGACGCAGGTCGTCGACGTGACGCAGGTCCAGCGCCTCGCGCGCGGCGGTGCGAGCGGTGCGCTCGTCCAATCGCAGGACGCGTCGGTCACGCAGATCCAGACGGCCGCCCGAAGCGCCTGCGAGGAGACGGCTCGAGCGGTCCAGTCCCAGCGGATCAGCATCACGCAGCTCCAGTCCGTGACGGCGGAGACCGCGGCCGACGCGACGGCCTACGCGATTCAGGAGGACACCGACGACATCACCGTCATCAGCCAGCACGTCGAGATCGAGGTCGAACAGCGCATCGAGACGATCGACCGGATCGAGGGCACTGCGTCGCTCGACGTCTCGGACCAAGAGAGCGACGGTGAGAGCGTCACCGTCGGGAACACGTCGCTTTCGGAGGGCGGGTTCGTCGCCGTCTACGAGGGCGTCGCCGTCGACGCCGATCCCGACGACGTCGTCGGCGTCTCGAGCTATCTCGAGGCCGGCGAGCACGAGAACGTGACGATCGACCTCGACGAGCCGCTGAACGAAAGCGGGCCGCTCGTGGCGGTCGCCCACCACGATACGAACGACGACGAGGCGTTCGACTACGTCGAGTCCGACGGTGAGGACGACGTACCATACGTCACCGGAAGCGGAGCGCCGGCGCTCGACGGCGCGTTCGTGACGGTGACCGACGAGTCCGACGAACCCGACGTGGAGCCCAACGCGACGCTGTCGGTGGCCGATCAGGAAGGCGACGGACAAACGCTGACCGTCGACGAGGCGAACGCGTCGGTTCCCTACACCGTGACCGTGACGTACGACGGGGAGACGGTCGAGAGCGACGCGTTCGCGGCCGGCGAGCCGATAACGGATCTCGCGCTCGACCTCGAGCCGCCACTCGAGACGAACGCGTCGGTCGACGTCTCGGTCGTCGGCGAGGACGGAACGGTCCTCGAGAACGAGACGATCGAGTACACGGTCGCGAACGAGACCGACGAGCCCGAAGCGACGCTCTCGGTCGACGATCAGGAGGGTGACGGCGAGACCCTCGAGATCGACGCGGCGAGCGCGACCGTCCCGTACGTCGTGACGGCGGAGTACGACGGCGAACGCGTCGACAGCGAGCAGTTCGAGGCGAACGAGACGGTCGCGGAGGAGCGCCTCGATCTCGAACCGCCACTCGAGGAGAACGCGACCGTCAACGTCTCCGTTCGCGCCGCGGCTGACGACGCGGCACTGGCGACCGAGTCAGTCGAGTACGCGGTCGTCGAGCCGGAGCCCGGGGCACCGACGGCGAACCTCTCGGTCGCCGATCAGACCGGCGACGGCGAGACGCTGACCATCACCTCGGCCAACGCCTCCGTCGAGTACGCGCTGACCGTTACCGACGAAAACGGAACCCAGCTCGCCGAGAGCGAGCCGTTCACGGCCAACGAGACGATCGGCCCGACGGAGTTCGACCTCGATCCCCCGCTCGAGGAGAATTCGACGCTCAACGTCTCGGTCGTCGCGGCCGAGGACGGAACGGCCCTCGAGACGGATGCCGTCGAGTACACAGTCGACGGCGACCTCGCGGACTTCGACGTCGAGTTCGCGAGCTGTTCGCGCGCGGTCGTCGATGCCTCGCTCGAGGACGGCGATCAGGTCGCCGCGAGCACGGGCTTCTACGATCAGGCCGGCTTCGGTAACACGATCATCGAAGACTACGTCGCCGTCGGCGAGGACGTCGAGGCTCCGTTTAACGGGACGATCGTCTTCGAGATCGGCGACGAGCGCAGCATGACGACCGACGGCGACGAGGTGACCGTCGAGGTGCCCGACTACGGCACCTTCGGGACGTACATCTCCGGGATCAGTTCGCCGGAAGCGGTGCCCTTCGCGTCGATCGACTACGCGAACCCCGACGCGCAGACGTGCGCCGAGGAGGCCCGGCCGGACCTACCGTCGCTGTCGGTCGAGGAGACGACGCCGACCGACGACGGCGAGGCCATCGACGTGACGTTCGGCTACGAGAACCCGAACAACGCGACGATGAGCGGAAACAGCGAGTTCGTCGAGGGGACCGCGACCGACGAACCGCCGACCGAGTTGGAACCCGGCGAAAACGCGTTCACCGTCGAGTGGACGCCCGAGAGCGACGACGAGCGGCTCGTCTGGCAGACCGACTTCGCGAACTACGGCTACGACGAGCCCGTGACCGCCGAAACGCCGACCGCCGGCGAGATCGAACCGGCCGACCCTGCGGCGTTCAACGTCTCGATTGCCGGAACCAACGGTCCGGTCGAACAGGGTGAGCAACTCGCGGTCGAAGCCGACGTGCAGAACACCGGCGGCGACGCGGGCGCGCAAACCGTCTCGCTCGCGGTCGGCGACACCGCGGTCGACTCGGAGTCGGTCTCGCTCGAGGCCGGCGAGACCCAGACCGTCTCGTTTACGGCTCCGACGGACGACCTCGAGCCCGGCGAGTATCCGCTCGCGGTCTCGAGCGAGAACGAGACGGCCGAGACGACGGTGACCGTCGTGGAGAGCGGCGAGCCGGCGACGTTCACCGCCTCGATCGCTGGGACCAACAGCCCGGTCGAACAGGGCGAGCCCGTTACGGTCGAGGCCGACCTCGAGAACGTCGGTGACGAAGCCGGAACCCAAGACGTCGAAATCGCTGTCGGCGGTGCGCCCGGCGAGTCGGTGCCGGTTACACTCGAGCCCGACGAAACCCAGACGGCCACGCTGAGTTACGAGACGGACGACCTCGAGCCCGGCGAGTATCCGCTCGCGGTCTCGAGCGAGAACGAGACGGCCGAGACAACGGTCACCGTCGAGACGAGCGGCGAGCCGGCGACGTTCGCCGTGACTGATATCGCCGCGCCCGAGACCGGCGACCCCGGCGAGGAAGTAGCGGTGACGGCGACGGTCGAGAATCAGGGCGATCTCGAGGGGGCCCAGACGGTGACCTACAGCGTCGACGGCCAGCCGGTTTCCGAGGAGAGCGTGACGCTCGCGGGCGGGCAGTCGGCCGAGATCCAGTTCTCGTCGCCGCTGCCCGAGGGCACCTCGACGCACGCGATCGCGACCGACGACGAGCAGGCGTCGGTGACGATCGAAGCGACCGCAGCGGCGACCGCGGAGTCGGACGGCGACGCGGAACCGATCGACGGAACGGAAACGGGTGAGGCGGACGAGCCGACCGAGCCGACGCCACCGGAGCAGCCCGACGAACCGGCACCGCCCGACGAACCGCCGGCGGAGTCGGCGCAACCGGACGACCCCGGCGCGGACAACGAAGCCGACACGTCACCCACGGAGTCCCAGCCGACCGAGACGCCCGACGGCGGGCCGGCGGAAACGCCTGCAGAAGACACGCCGGCCGATCAACCGGCAGAGACGACGGACACCCCCGAGGCGGACGGCGCGGCTGCGGGAGCCGATAGTGAGTCTGCCGGAGCCGCGGCGGGCGCTGCGGATACCGGAAACGAAACCGCCGGCGCCGGATAGCACCGGTGCCTCGGTTCCGGTGTGCCGCTCGCTGACGGCGCTCTCGCTCGGCGGAAATGAAACGTGAAGAAGTCGGTACTTCGAGTCGCGCGTCGCGGCTCAGTGCTGGTGGCCGGTCGCTTCGCCGAACGTGACGCCGAAGCGCTCCTCGAAGAGCTCCATCACACGCTCTTCCTGGGCCTCGAGTTCGTCGTCTGCGTCCTCGCCGTGGTGGACGATGTGGTGGGCGCGGCTGGCGAAAGAGAGCAGCATGACGTCGCCGACCGTCTCGGCGTCGGTCTGGTCGCCCTCGGCGACGAGGTCGACGAGCCCTGAAGGGATCGTGATTTCGTCGGTCGCGCCGTCGTCGGAACTGATCGAGAAGGTCGTCGTCTGGACTTCGTCGGTCATACTCCTACGGTCGGGAACCGTCCCTAAAGGTGCTGTGGCTTGCCCCGGACCGCGCGCCCGGGCGAGACGTGGTGCAGATGCGACCCCCGTGGTGTTTTTGCCCCGCGACGACGAACGCTCTCGTATGCCATCCGTCGAACTCGACGAAGCAACGATCGAGCGGCTGGATGCACTGCGCGTCGAGGACGAGTCCTACGACGAACTCGTCAACGAACTCATCAACATCTACGAAACCAGCGAGTACACGCTCTTTCACGCCGGCGACTGACCGGCCGGCGAGGAGTTGAGTTCGGCACTGTCCGACGAGCCCGCCGGCGACGGTCGTCTCGCTTCAGCCGTCGGCGGCCGTTCGCCGAACCTTCTCCCACTTCCCCTTGGACTCGAGGTGGGACTGCAGTTCGGTCGCGTACTCCTGCGTGAGCCGTTCGGCCGCCTCGCGTTGCTCCCGCTCGGAGGAGCCGCCGCTGCCGCCCATGCCGAGCGCGCCCATGATCGAGTCGAAGATGCCGCCGCCGCTCGAGGAACTCGAGCCGCCGCCCGCGCCCCCGCCGGCCATCGCGCCCATGCCGGTCTGGACGTTCTCGAGTTCGGGGATGATCCCGTCGAGATTGTCCGTGTTGGCGACGATCTGGGCCCGCTCGGGATCGTCGGCGTGTTCGATCTCGAACTCCGTGGCCGTCATGATCAGGCTCCACTGCTGGTTGGAGAACTGCGACGTCTCGATCTGCGAAGCGAACTCCTGATCGACGGTCATCCGCTCGCCGACGATCCGGTCGGTCCACGACGTGTCGCTCATGGCCCCCGGTTGGGCCGGTGGCTGTATCAGCGTTTCCCCTCTCGGCCCCGCAACCGGTGTTCACCGCCGATTCGCGCTCGCCGTCGGAATCGCCCGCGGCGGACCGGAATCGTCACCCGGGCTGACCGTCTCTCGTGTCAGGAAAACGTTAATAGGTATGCTTGCCGTATGATATCGTGACACACGATGTACGACCGCATCCTCGTTCCGACCGACGGCTCGCGTGAAGTCGAGCGCGCACTCGAGTACGCCTTCGACCTCGCGCACGAACACGATGCGACGATCCGCGCGCTCTACGTCGTCAACGCGGCCGGCTACGGCGGGCTCCCCATGGAAACCGCTCTCGAGGGTGTCAGCGACGCGCTCCGCGAGGAGGGGCGAGCGGCGGTCAGCCGCGTCGAGGACCTCGCGCCCGCGGACGTCACGGTCGAGACGGCGGTCCGCGAGGGCTCTCCGAGTCAGGTCATCGTCAACGAGGCCGATCCGCTCGAGTGCGATCTAGTCGTGATGGGGACCCACGGCCGCGGCGGGATCGACCGGCTGCTGCTCGGCAGCGTCACGGAACGGGTCGTCCGACGCGCTTCGGTACCGGTGTTGACGGTGCAGGTCGATCCAGACGGGGTCGACGGCCGCGCCGAAGAGCTCCGGCTCGCCGCGGAGTAACGGATTAGACCGGCCGCAAGTGCTCGCAGTCGCCCGCCGTAACGGTCTCCCGCCCGTTCTCGGTCTCAACGACGAGGGCCCCGGACTCCGTCACGTCGATCGCCTCACCGACGATTTCGCCAGTGGGACGGTCGACGCGTACCCGCTGGCCGATCGTCAGCGCCAGCTCGCGCCACGCGGGGACGACCGCCTCGAGGTCGGTTCGATACCGATCGAACGACTCCAAGAGCCGCTGGACGAACCGTCGCCGGTCGACGTCGCCCGCCTCCTCGCGGATGCTGGTCGCGCCCTCGGGCAGCGCGTCGGCGTCGAGGTTCGCGTTGACGCCGAGCCCGACGGCGAGCCACTCCACGCGGTCGGTCTCCCCTTCCATCTCCGTGAGGATCCCCGCGAGCTTTCGGTAGTCGCCGTCGTCGCCGACCGGGACGACCACGTCGTTAGGCCACTTGATCCGGGCGTCGACGCCCGCCTCTCGAGCCGCCGTGGCCGTGGCGACCGACGCCGCGAGCGTGTACAGCGGGGCCTGCGCGGGCGCGACGGCCGGTCGCGTCAGGACGCTGACCCAGACGCCGCCCGACGGCGAGGACCACTCGCGCTCGAGGCGGCCGCGGCCGCCGACCTGTTCGTCCGCGAGGACGGCCACGTCCGTCGCGCCCTCGGCCGCCAGCTCGCGCGCCCGGTCGTTGGTGCTCCCCACGGAGTCGTGGTACTCGACCGAGAACGGGGCCTCGAGTTCGAACTCGACAGCCGGGGCGTTGTACGCCGCGACGGCGGTCAGTTCGTAGCCGGTCGGTCCGCTCTCGATCTCGAAGTCGGCCTCGCGCAGCCCGTCGATGTGCTTCCAGACGGCCGCCCGCGAGATATCGAGCGACTCGGCCAGTTCGGGCCCCGACACCGGCCCGTCCGCGATCGCCTCGAGGATCGCTCGTCGCGTCTCGTTCATGGACTCGCAAGGGAGTCGCGCGCACTTCAATCGGCTGATCGGCGGCCGCCGCCCGCCGCGGTCGCGCTAGACCTGCTGCACCCAGTCGAGGTACCACGCGTACATTCGCGCGATCTGTGCCTGCTGCGTTTCGACGATGTCGTTCGCCATCGCTTCGACCGCGGGCGACTGTCCCTCCCGGAGGACGAGGTGTGAGAGTTGGATCGCGCCGCGGTGGTGGTTCGCGAACGTTTCGATGAACCGCAGGTCGAAGGTCGTCCCCTCGAGGCGCTGCAGGTACGCGAGTTCGTTCGGGCGGAGGTTGCCGGGGATCGACGTCACCATGTCCCTGACCGCGTCGAGATCGGCCTCGAGCAGGTGCTCGGGTTCGATCCCGGCCTCGGCGAGGATCGATTCGATCCGCACGAGGCCCTCCCGCTGGCCCTCGAGTACCGTCTCGGCGAACTCGGCCAACGCGTCGTGGTTCGTCCGCTCCGGAACCAGCGAGGCGGCTTCGATCCCGCCGCGGTGGTGGTAGGCCATCAACTGGAGAAAGCCCACGTCCGCCAGATTCAGTTCGGTGTCGCTCGCTGCGTCGCCGGCGGGCGTCTCGTCGGAACCGGTCGAGTCACCGCCGGTCGCCGCGGCGGGTGCCGCACCCGACAGTCCCAATGCGAGGCCCGCCGAGGCGAGCGTGCCGGTTTGCAGAAACGAACGGCGCGATGCGTCGGCGGACGAGTCGTCGGAATCCGTTTCGCGTCCCATGGATCGGCCGGACCTCCACCGGGGACGGGGATAAGACTGGTCGTAGTCAGACCACAAAATTCGTCGTTTACAGCGCTATCGCGGGCGATATCTCCCGCTTAGATCGATAGTCTCTCGCTACACAGCACTCGTCACCGGGCGTGGCTCCGCAGTGGGGCGACCGACAGACCACGGCCACGAGCGGACGTTCGCGAACGCGAATCGGATCGCGACCGAACCGCTTGCGAGTCAAGGGGAAACGGACCAGTGGCGGGACAGTAACACTGACGCATGGACCGCGGAGGCCGTCGGGTGAAAGACGCCGTCGAAGTCGAGTTTCGGGTTCGCGACACGTCCTACCCGTTCGTCGACGCGTCGCGGGCCGAGGACTGTCGGCTCGATCTCGAGGTGCTCTTTCCGCATTCCGAGGCCGGGTTCGTCGAGTACTTCACCCTCGAGGGTGCCCGGCCGGAGCGGGTCCTCGAGGCGGTCGACCGGAGCGACGACGTCGACGCGGAACTCGTGGCGCGCCACGAGGACGGCGGTCGATTACGATTCCACGTCCGCGAGCGCTGCGTCGCGAGGAGCGTCGTCGAGTTCGGGGCGATTCCGCGGACCGTCGAGGCCGACGGCGGTGACGGCCGGGTCGTCGCGGAGGTGTCTTCACGGGCCGACGCCGACGAACTCGTCGAGCGATTCGAAACGGAGCATCCGACGGTGACGGTCGACGATTCTCGCGACCGGCAGCGGTCGACGCCGCTGTTTACGCACCACGATTTCAAACAGACCGTTATCGATGCGCTCACCGACAGGCAGCGCGAGGTGTTTCTCACCGCCTACATGAACGGCTACTACGACTGGCCGCGAAAACACGAGGCCACCGAACTCGCCGACGAACTCGGTATCTCGCCGGCGACCTTCTCACAGCACCTCCGGGCCGTCGAAGGGCAACTGTTCAGCATCCTCCTCGATACCGACGACGAGTGCGTGTTCGTCGAGTAGGGCCGACACGCGAGCCCTCGAGGCGGGATGTCGATTAGCCGCGACTCTCGAGGAAGGCGACTAGCCGCGGATCTCGCGCAGTTTCTCGCGGCCCGGCGCGATCAGTTCGTCGAGGTAGGTTGCGAGCGTCCCCTTCGCGTCGGCGGGGTGGAGTTCGCCCGACTCGAGGTCGTCGGCGAGAGCCTCGTAGTCCTCGTAAGTCAGGTCGCCGCCGTACTTCTCGGGGCGCTCGACGACGATTTCGTCGAACCGCGGGAAGACGTGATACTCGAACAGTTCGAGGACGGGGTTCTCGCGCTCGTTGCCGTCGTCGTCCGGCTCCGGATCACGGGTCGGCGGGCAGTACGCCGAGTTGACCTTCTCCTCGAGGTCCTCCGTCGAGTCCTCCATCGAGATGGTGACGCCCTCGCTCGAGGACATCTTCCCCTTACCGCTGGTGAGGTCGGCGACGATGGGCGTGTGCAGGGCCGGCCGGACCTCGTAGTCGACTTCGGGCAGTTTCTCGCGGGCGAGCATGTGGACCTTGCGCTGGTCTAAGCCGCCGACGGCCAGATCGAGGTCGAGGTACTCGATGTCCAAGGTCTGCATCAGCGGGTAGACGAGGTGGCTCACCTTGGCCGTCTCGTCGCCCTGTAGCTCGGCCATCGCGCGCTGGGCGCGGTTCATCGTCGTGTCGACCTCGAGCGTGTGCAGGTCGAGTACGTACTCCTCGTCGAGTTGGAACTCGGAGCCGTAGACGAACTCGGTTTGATCCTCGTCGAGCCCGTAGGCGAGGAACTGGGCTTTCATCTGCTCGGCGGTCTCCTGAATCTCGTCGAAGGTCCCCTTGTCGTTGAGGTAGGCGTGGACATCCGCCAGCAGGATGACGACGTCCATGCCCGCCTCCTGGAGATCGATGAGTTTGTTCGCGGTCAGCAGGTGGCCGAGGTGGAGCACGCCGGAGGGCTCGTAGCCGACGTAGGCGCGTTTCCCCGCGGGATCCGCCGCGAGGTCGCGGACCTCCTCGTCGGTGACGACCTCCTCGGCGTTTCGCGTGATCAGGTCGTAGGTATCCATTGCTGTCTGAGTGGAATCAACGGACGGATTTATGCCTTCTTGAACGACGGTAGTGTCCCGGACGGTCGCACACTCGCGCCCGATGAATTCAAAACGGTGTCAGTGAGTCGACCCGATCGCGGGCCGTCCCCGCGAGGTAGCCGGTCGCCGCGCCGACGCCGGCCCCGACCGCACCGCCCGCCGGTCCGGCGAGACCGCCGACCTTCCCGCCGAGTTTCGCTCCCTCGGCCGCGCCGCGGGAGGCGTGTTCCGATCGCAGACATGGTGGCTCGAGCGATGGCATCGCCCGACCGTTCGGTGCGGTGACAGATAATAGTTGGTCTCGAGCGAGACCGCGGCCGATCAGAGGTCGCCTGACCGGATCCGTTCCTCCGCCTCCTCGAGCGCTCGGTCCCGGTCGAAGGCCTCGACGATCTCTCGAAGTTCGTCTTCGTCGGCGTCGGCCAACTCGCGGGCGTGCGCGGTGATGTTCGGCACCGCGCGGATGATGTTGTCCACGATCGGCACGTCGGCGACCTGCGGCGAGCGCGACAGCGGGTTGAGGTCGATCACGATCTCGGTCTTGCCCATCTCGTCTAGCGCCTCGGCGCGGTCGCCGTCCTCGAGCGGTACGAGCACGACGTCGGCCGCGTAGATGCCGTCGGCGTCGACCTTCGCCCGCTTGTGGTCGAGGTTCGGAATCCGCGCATCGGCCTCGAGTCCCTTCACCTCGTCCGCGCCGTGCTCGCGCAGGTGATCGGCGATGGCCTCGATCCGCTCTGGGGTGCGATTGAAGAGGTTGACCTCGAGATCGGCACCCGTCGCGTCGGCGAGGGCGGCCATCCCGCCGGGGACCAGCGCCGCGACGTTGCCGTTGATCGAGAGCACCGGCCGCTCGGCGAGCAGGAGGTGGGCCGCGGCGGCCCGTTCGGCGTCGTCGGCGCTCAGAATCGTCTCCTCGCCCAGCAGGTAGTCGAAGGCGCTGCCCCGACCCTCGGCGTGCATCCCCTGCAGATGCGTGATCCCCTTCTCGATGCCCGCCTCGATCCGGTGGCGGGTGAGCAGGTCCTGATATCTGGGGTGATCCTCCGGGATCTCCTCCTCGTGCTCGACGTCGGCGGAGACGCTGTCGTAATCGCTCACGATCGTACTCGGGTCGGTCGGTAAAAAAGTCGATTGATAGCCGTCGATAGCCGGGGAGACCGCTATTCCGTGAACGTGATCCAGCCCTCGGGGGCCTGCGCCTTCACGTCGTTCATCGCCTCGCGGGCGTCGGTCCGGCTCTCGTAGGTCTGGGTGCTTTCGGCCATCGTCGTCCCGTACTCGTCGATCAGCTGCCAGACCCAGCCGTCCTCCGCGGTGTGGAGTTCGAACGAGACGCTGTCGATCTCGAGGATGCTCGCGGACTCGATCAGTTCGCGGACGGCCTCGAGGGCCGCGCGCGCGTCGTCGGCCGTCTCGTGGGTCTCGGAGCCGGTCGCGACGGTCCGGCCGTCCTCGTCGATGAGCCGCCACTGCCAGCGGTCGTCCTCGTCGGCGACGAGTTCGAAGGAGGCGACGTCGAAGTCGACGCGGCCGGCCATCGGCGCGAGCTGGCGGACCTCCTCGATCGCGTCGAACAGGTCGGCCTTGCTCGCGGCGGTGCCGACCCCGTTGGCGATCACTTCGCGGTCGCGGTCGACGAGTTCCCACGACCAGTCGTCGGAACCGTCGAGTCGGATCGCGGCGTCGTCGATCGCGAAGATCGGCGCGTCGGTCGCGTTCGCCTGCAGTTCGTCAACGCCGGCCATCGCGGCCTCGCGGTCGGCGTAGGAGATACTCGAGTCGGCGATCTCCTCGCGATCGCGGTCGAGCAGTCGGAAGCGCCACTCGTCGGTACCGTAGAGCTGGACCGACACGTCACCGATCGTGTAGCGACCGGCCGACGCGGCGGCGTCGCGGATGTCGTCGAGGCTGTCGACCAGTTCGTCGCGGGTCGGGTACGCCTCGCCGTCGACGGCGACGGTCTCGCCGGACGGCATGACGAACCGCCAGTGCCAGTCCTCGGTCGCGTACGTCTGGAAGACCGCCCGATCCATCGTCCGGACGTCGGAGTCGAGATACTCGAGCAGGCGGTTCATCGCCTGTCGCGCGGCGCCGCGAGTCGGGTGAGTCGCCGGGTCCTCGGCGACGAGTTTGCCGGCCTCGTCGATGAGCCGCCAGCCCCACTCGTCGTCCTCGTTGACGAACAGTTCGAACGCCGCAGTCTCGATCTCGAGCAGTTCGGCGTCGGGGGCCTGCTCTTTGAGCGTCATCATCGCTTCGGCGGCCTCGCCGCGGGAGGTGTGTTCCTCGCCGCTGTCGGCCAGCACGTTGCCGTCCTCGTCGATGAGCCGCCAGCGCCACTCGCCGGAGTCGGCCTCGTAGACCTGGAAGGCGGCGTTCTCGAACTCGATGAGCTCGGCCTCGCTGGCCTGCTCGCGGACGCGTTCGATCGCCGTCGTCGCCGCTTCGGCGTCGGCGTGTGGCTCGGTGCTCGCGGCGACGACCTCGCGGTCGTCGGTGACGAGCCGCCAGTGCCACGGGCTGGTGTCGTCCGCCGCCGGCGCGTCGTCCGCGACCGTTCCGCCGTCGGCGGCCGGTTCTGGTTCCTCGAACGGCGTCGGAAGGTCGTCGTCCTCGCCGCCCGGCGCGTCGTCGGGAGCCGCGTCGGCCTCGGCCTCGGCCTCGGCGGGGTAGACCTCGTACTCCGCGTCCTCGATCTCGACGACATCCGACTCGAGCGCGTGGTCGCCGAACTGGTCGGTCCACCGCTCGGACGCGTCGCGTTCGGCGGTCCCCTCGGGACCCCGCGCGACGACGTGTTCGTTCGCGTCGACGAGCCGGTAGCGCCACTCCTCGCCGGACTCGTAGAGTTCGTACGTCGGCTCGCCGGAGACAGTGACCGACGCCGACTCGAGCGCCGGCAGCAGCGCCTCGGCGGCCTTCTCGGCGTCGCGCCGGGAGTCGAACTCGGCGGCGCTGCTCGCGACGACCTCGTCGGCGGCGTCGACGAACCGCCACGTCCAGCCGTCGGCCCGTTCACAGAGTTCCACGCCGATGTGCTCGACGTCGAGCACTCGCGCGCGGTCGAACCGCTCGGCGAACGAGCGGGCGGCCTCCTCGGCTCGCTCCTGCGTCGAATGCCCGTCCTCGCTCGAGGCGAGCGGCGTTCGGTCGTCGTCGACGAGCTGCCAGTGCCACTGATCGCGCTTCTCGGCGTAGGTGAACGCGGCCCCCTCGATTTCGATCACGTCGGCGTCCGGGCCGCGGTCTTTCAGGAAGCTCACCGACTCCTCGGCGCCGTCACGCCGGTCGAACTCGCCGGCACAGGAGCCGACGATGCTGCCGTCGTCGCGCGCGAGCGTCCACTGCCACGTCCCGTCGCGGTCCTCGTAGAGCCGGAACGCGGAGGTCGTCAGCTCCATCAGCCCCGCGGAGCTGATCTGGTTCTGAACGCGCTCGATGCCCTCCGTCGCGTCCGGCCGCGTCACGGCGCTCTCCGTGCTCTGGGCCAGCGCCTCGAGGTGGAGGACGTGCCACTTCCAGTCGCCGTTGTCGTCGCGGAAGGCGGCGAACTGGGCTCCTTCCATCGCGTCGCCCGTAAGAATCGGCGGATCGTCCGTCGTTCCTTCCTCCTCGACGAACATCCCCTTCTGTCCCGTGAGCACGGGAACGAGGGCCGTCACGCCCGCGATGATCCCGATACCGAACGTGTAGACCGAAATGACCTCGACGCTGTAGTCGACGCCGAGATTCCGCCAGTTGTACGGATACGCCCACCCGAAAAAGCCGACGCCCCCCAACGCGACGAGCAGTCCGACGACGCTCGCCTGAATCCCCCTCGTCCGCACCGGCAACATGAGGACGATCCCGAACAGACAGAAGGCCAGCCCCGTCGCGGCCGTGACCCCCGAAATCCTGATCAGCGTGTAGGAATTCCCCTCGCCCGCGTAGCCGATCACGAACGACGCCACGCCGGCGGCCCCGATGATGTAGCCGACGATAAACAGCCAATAGCCGTAGACGTCCTTGCTTGAGTCGGGTTCGCCGACGTAGTGTTCATACAGTTGAAACAGGTTTTGGTGAATGTCAGTCAGTGATGCCATTGCCAAACTTGACCGGATAACTTGAACGAATCATAATAAAGTTCTGGCTAGCCATACGAAATCAGTCATGTAGGTTCAGAATAATCTATCCGGCAGTGATCCGGTCCTCGCAGTCCGCCGATAGAATCGAAAAACGCGCCCTTACAGGCAGTTATATCCGCTCTATCGCCAATTTTCGAGTGATCCGATACCGACGTAGAGCGTCGGCGTCGAATCGAATCGGATTCCGTCCGCGAAAACGATCGCTGAATCAAGTCCGACCACCGACTGTCCGGCGATTCGGCGGCAGATATCTACACCGGCTGATAGATAGCGGGGGTACTTAACTACCGCAACACCGCGCCGGCCGGATGCGTCGCACAGACCGACGGCTCGTAGCCGGCGTCGGAGAGCCCCGTCCCGAGCGCGAAGACGGTTTCGCCGAGCATGGCCATCGACGCCTGTCCGTCGGCCGCCGAGACCTCGCGGATCGCCTCAGCGACTCGCTCCGTGAGCAGGCCGGCGTCGCGCGCGAACAGCCTCGAGGCGTACAGCAAGGAGAGTAGCGTCGGTTCCTCGACGACCCGGGAGAGCGCCTCCTTGCCGGCGGTCGTGAGCTGCTCGGTGTCGCCCGAGAGCACGTCGGCCGTCGAGAGTTCGCCGAACGAAACGTACTCGACGCGCGCCCGCGCCGGAATCGCGTCGAGCTTGTTGTCCTGTGGCCCGCCCGGCTCGAGGCGGATCGGAACGCCGCCGTGGGCCTGCGCGACCACGTCTCCGAGTCCCGTCCCGGCCTGTACCTCGGCACCGTGAGCGATCGTCACGAGTTCGTTCTCCGAGAGCTTGCGCTCGAAGACGCGGTTCGCCGCGAGCGCCGTACCGAGCGCCATCGCTCCCGAGACGCCGAACCCGGCTCCGAGCGGCAGTTCGGAATTCGCTTCGACGCGGGCGGTCGCGTCGAGCGTCTCGAGGACGGTCGTCACCGGATCGACCTCGAGTTCGGTTCCGTCGAGGACGATCGCTGATTCCTCTGCCGGTTCGACCGTTACTTCGACACCGTCTGTGAGCGTCAGTCCCGCCCCTCGTGAGCCGGCTTTCGTCGGATCGTCGTCCGGGTGAGCGCTGAAAAATCCCGTGACGTGTCCGGGGACGAACGCCGTCGCCTCCTCGCGCATTATCCCGTCGTATCGGTCGGAACGATATAACGTTGTAGATTCCCTGCTCGGCGATGGGAGCCGGAGCGACGGGCAAGAACCGGAGGACAGCGCTCGGCGACGTTACGACGAATCGTACGATCGGTTCGCGACGGTCGCCGAGACGAGCGTGGATTCGGTCCGGCGGAGGATCTGTCCGACGGAACTCGCCGAACAGTCCAACTCGGCTGCGATCTCTTCGTAGGTGGCACCGCGCGGATCGTCGTAGTAGCCGTGCTCGTAGGCCATCTCCAGTACCTCCTGCTGGCGCTCGGTGAGGTCGTCGTAGCGCTGATCGACCGACGGCAACGAGTTCGAGACGGCCTCGACGGTGAGGTCTGCGAGTTCCCGGTAGCTCTCGATGAGCCGCTGGACGTCGTCGTCGGGCCCGGTTACGGTCGTTCGAAGCGACGATCGGTCCGGATCGACGTACACGATCGGGTACTGGACGATCACGCCGGTCGTATGGAACGGCTCGATGAACCGGCGATTGAGGTCGGTCGGCTCATACCGAAGCTGTAACATCGTCCGCCCGTCGTCGGCGCTGAGCTCGCGGTCGACGAGTCGCGAGAGGTCGTCGGGAACGTTCGACCGGACCTGTGGCGGCGTTCCGGCCACCTCGAGAAGGGCCTTGACGGTCCCGTCCTCGAGGAGACCGATCTGGTGGATCGCCTCGAATCGAAGGTCGTTCTCGCGACACCACCGCTCGGTTGGATCGAAGTACCCGCGGTGTGGAGTGACAACGTAGGTCGCCCGTTTCATGGTAATAACTCACACAATTATCAATAAAAATGTTCCGCAACCACCAGTTTTGAGTCGTCGATTAGAGCAGTCGCCTCACACAGGCACCTCAAAAGCCGATTTCGACCGCTCTACGGACGGTTTGTGGAATCGGTCTCAGGAATCGCACCCAATCATTTTCAGTGGCGAGTCCCATTCCAATGTCGTTTGCTCCGCTTGTAGGCGTGTTTCCGATCCCGGTGCGCGCGAGTTACGGCGGATGCTCGCGACCGCCACACTGCTCATGATAGTTATACTATCGAAATGTAATCGGACCCCGACATAACTGTATTCAGAACTGAAGAAGAACGAATTACCGTATTACCAATCATGATTTCGATGCACCATGGCAGACAACGACAGCGAGAACGGTACACAGCGACGTTTCGAGGAATCGACCGGATCGACTAGACGATCCATCCTCAAAGCGACTGGCGTGACGGCCATCGCCGGGACGGGACTCGCGGCCGCCTCCGGTTCGGCGTCGGCACAGGTCCTCGGCCCCGATGTCATCGAAATCGACGACGGCCTGTTCGGCTGGAGCGCCGACGGCAGCCTCCCGGTCACGGACGAACTGCTCGTGTTCGTCCACGGCTGGTTCGGCGACACCACCGTCTCGAGTCAGGCCTCGAACGTCGAGAACTCCCTCGAGTCGGGCGGCTATTCGCCGGCCGAGACGGTCGCCATCGAGTGGCCTGCGACCAACTTCAACTTCATCGGCGCGGAAGCCGACACCGAGAACGTCGGCGGGGTTACGGCCGACCTCATCGAGGAGTTCTACGACAGCGGCGGCGGTAACGTCCGACTGGTCGGCCACTCGCTTGGCGGTCGCTGTGTCCTCTGGGCCGCGACCGAACTCGGCAGCGGCTACCAGATCGAGACCGTCGCCCCGCTGGGCGCGGCCGCCGACGGCTCGGAAGTCTGTGGCAGTCCGTGGAACGCCGGTCTGGACAACGCCTGCGAGGTCCGCAACTACCACTCGAACAACGACTCGACGGTCGGCAGCGCCTACGGCGGCTTCGGTGACACGGCCCTCGGAACGGAGGGCGCCGGCTGCGATCCCGCCCCGAACTACACGGACGTCGATGTCACCGCCAGCGTCGGGAGTCACCTCGCGTATCTGGGCGACTCGATGGTCGGTAGCGACCTCGCCGGCGCTATCAACAGTGGCTCCTGTGACGGTAGCAACGGCGGCTAGGGGTGAGTCTCCCGTCCCGCTGCGCCCGCCGTGAACTGCGATCTCGAGTGCCCGTGTCGTTTTTTCGCTGCGTCCCGCCGTTCCCGTCCGGACTGGCCGCTCGCTCGGGTACGATTCGATAGCCGCGCGACTACGGGGTCTGTAGCCGGACGCGGTGATAAATAGCGGCGGTGTCGTGTCCACCGTTGGACTCGCGCTGCTCGTCCAACGAGCCCCCGCTCGACAGTTGCGCCGTCGCCTTACGGCGACAGGCGCTGCCGGTCACGCGAGACTCCCTTCGGTCGTCTCGCCGGCTCTCAGGTCTGTCGCCTATGGCGACAGACGCTGACGATCACGCGGGAACAGTACAGCTTCTCGGATGTTGTCCAGCCCGAGGATGGTCATGAGCAGGCGCTCGCCGCCGAGGCCGAAGCCAGCGTGGGGCGGCATGCCGTACTTGAACATCTTGGTGTAGTACTCGAACTGGTCGGGATCGAGGCCCTGCTGTTCGAAGCCCTCGATGAGCTTCTCGTGGCGGTGCTCGCGCTGGCCGCCCGAAACCAGTTCCATGCGCGGGTGCATCAGGTCGAAGCCGGTCGAGAGTTCGGGGTCGTCGTCGTGGTCCTTGATGTAGAACGGCTTGATCTCGCTGGGCCAGTCGGTGATGAAGTAGTGGCCGCCAACGTCCTGTCCGAGGGCCTCCTCGGCCGGCGTCGAGAGGTCGTCGCCCCAGACGAGCTGCTCGTCGAGTTCGCCCGTCGCGTTGATGCGCTCGATGGCCTCCTCGTAGCTGATGCGCGGGAAGTCACCCTCCGGAACCTCGAAGTCCTCGGCGAGGTCGAGTTCCTCGAGTTGCTCGCCGAAGTTCTCCTGTACGGACTCGTAGGACGCTTTGACGATGCCCTCGGCAACGTCCATGGCGTCTTCGTGGTCGCAGAACGCACCCTCGAAGTCGATCGAGGTGGCCTCGTTGAGGTGTCGCGGCGTGTTGTGCTCTTCGGCGCGGAAGATCGGACCGATCTCGAAGACGCGCTCGACGTTCGAGCCAGCGATCAGCTGCTTGAACAGCTGTGGCGACTGGTTCATGAAGGCCTCCTCGCCGAAGTAGGTGATCGGGAACAGTTCGGTGCCGCCCTCGGTCCCCGTGGCGACGATCTTCGGCGTGTTGATCTCCGTACAGCGGAACTCGCGGAACTGGTCGCGGACCGCGCGCAGCACGTCCGAGCGGATCTCGAAGATCGTCTGAACGTCTTCCTTGCGCAGGTCGAGCGTGCGGTTGTCGAGTCGCGTCGAGAGGTCGGCGTCGACCTTCTCGGAGGGGTCGAGCGGCAGTTCCGGGTCCGCGGGCGCGACGACCTCGACGGACTCGGGCGTGACCTCGACGCCCGTCGGCGCGCGGGGCTCTTCCTCGACCGCACCGGAGACTTTGACGACGCTCTCGCGGGAGACGCCGAGACCGGTCTCGACTAGCTCCTCGTCCATCTCGTCTTTCTCGAACTTGATCTGGATCTTGCCACTCGTATCCCGGAGAATCAGGAAGGCGATGCCCCCGAGATCGCGGATCTCGTGGACCCAGCCGGCGACCGTCGCGTCGTCACCCGGCTCGGCGTCGGCAGTGTAGGTTCTGTCCTGCATACCACCCGATTCACGCAGGCGGAACTTAAGCACAGTCGTTCGGAGTCGTGATCGGCGACCGACGAGCGCGCAATTGGCACCCCCGAGCGCTCGAGTGCGCTCCGAGCACGCTCGAACTCCCACCCACGGAGCAATGGCACATCGCCGTCCGCGTCTTTTTGGGTCCCGCGGCGGTGCCGCTAGGTATGGACGGCCTCGAGCGACTCGCGGACGATATCCGGAACGGTGAGACGGTCGTCGCCTTCACCGGCGCGGGCATCTCAGCGCCCTCGGGCGTGCCGACGTTCCGCGGCGACGACGGCGTCTGGGAACGATTCGACGAGGGACAGTTCGCCTACGGCCGATTGCAGCGCGATCCGGCGGGGTTCTGGGACGACCGCGTCGACCTCCAACAGGAGATGTTTGACGGCGAGTTCGAACCCAACGCGGCCCACGAGGCGCTGGCCGCGATGGGACGGGACGGCGACCTCGAGGCGATCCTCACCCAGAACACCGACGGGTTACACGGCGAGGCGGCGGCCTCGGCCCACGAGGGGACGACCGACGGTGAGAGCGCCGGCGAGGCGACGGTTCTCGAACTCCACGGCAACGCTCAGCGAGTCCGCTGTACCGACTGCGGGAAGCGAAGGGACGGCGAGCCGATCTTCGAGCGCGCGGCCGAGGGAGAACTACCGCCGACCTGCGACTGCGGCGGCGTCTTCAAACCCGATGTCGTCCTCTTCGGCGAGCAGCTTCCGGGTGCGGTCATCCAGCGCGCCCGGTCGCTCGCCCGCGAGAGCGACGTCTTCCTCGCGATCGGCTCCTCGCTCGTCGTCGAACCGGCCGCGTCGCTGCCGCGACTCGCCGCGTCGACCGGCGCGACGGTGGGAATCGTCAACCTCGAGTCGACGCCATGTGACGACATCGCCGATATCGTCTCTCGAGCGGACGTGACGGACGCGCTGCCGCGGCTGCGAGCGCTCGTCGTCGAGTAGGGGCCGTTGCCGCGCCGCTCGAGTGTGCGTGCTGTGGAAACCGCAGCCGAATCGAATCGGAAGAAGAGCGGAACGGTGAGCTTGATCGCGCGTTAGGCGTCGTTCGCCGCCGCGACGGTCTCGCGGACGGCCTCGATCCCCTCGTCGTGTGCGAGGTCGCCGACGACGACGACGTCTGCGTACTGGGCCATCGCGTACGCAGAGTCGTAGTCGTGGATGCCGCCGCCGTAGAACAGCGTCGACTCGTCGGTGGCCTCGGCGGCGGCCTCGACGACCGCCTCGTCGCCGAGGGTGCCGGAGTACTCGACGTAGACGATCTCCTGGCCGAACATGTGCTCGGCGACGGTCGCGTACGCGCCGACATCGTCGGCCTCGAGGTCGCAGTTCGCCTCGGTCAGTTCCGCCACGTCGGCCTCGGGATTCATGACGATGTAGGCTTCCGTCGTCGTCCGCTCCCAGTCGAGTTCGCCCTCGAGCCGGACCCACTCCTTGTGAGCCTCGGTGATCCAGAACGGCGAGCCGGCGTTGAAGACGGTCGGGATGAGATAGCCGTCGAGCGCGTCGTCCTCGAGGACGACTTCGGGGTTCGACGGCTCCTGATAGAGCGCCACGTCGTGTTCGGCACACGCCTCGATGACGGCGCTCATGTTCTCCTCGGTGATGCCCATGGTGCCGCCGACTTCGATCGCGTCGGTGCCGGTCGCACAGAGATCGCCGTAGGTCACGCCCTCGGGTAACTCCTTGTCCGGATCGATCTTGAGAATATGATTCCAATCGTCCCAGGGGGTAGTCATACCGCTCCGTTTCCCGACAACCAGCAAAAACGCTACGGAACGACCCCGTCTCGAGACGTGCACGCCAGAAGCGCCGCCTGGCTCGGACACGAGGGCTAGCGCGGCGATCTGATCGCTGTCGAGTCCGGCCGCGATCACCCGATTCGATCGGTCGACGCCCGACCGAAACGCGAACGCGGTCCGTGCGCCGCTACAGTTGTTCGGCGCTGACGGCCCGGAGCGAGGTGTCGTTCTCGACCTCCCAGATCCGCAGTACGAGGTGGGCCTTGCAGTAGTATTCGGCGGTCTCGAGGCCGGTCCGTCCGTTCTCGAGGACGAGCTGGCACGAGGCCCCGTTCGAACACTCTGGTGAATGTTCACACATTGGTACTCGTTCGATCTACTCGTCTCGCAGTCAAGACCTTGTCGGTGGAAAGCGTTCGGGTCCCGAAGTCGACCTGCGCCCCTGCTAGCGGTTCGAACGGCTGTATTCGGGTGTATTACCCGCTACTGCAGCCCGCCCTAGACGCCCTGGCTCATCAGGTGGCTGCGCAACACGTCGGCCTCCTTGTTGCCGGAGCCGGTGTTGACGATGACGACCGTTTCATCGCCGTCGAACGCGCCGCGCTCGGCGAGTTCCCATGCGCCGCTGGCCGCGGCCGCCGCGCTCGGGATGAGTTCGAGGCCCGTCGATTTGGCGACCTGCACGGCCGACTCGAGGATGTCCGGATCGTCGGTCGCGACCGCGCCGCCGCCGGTCTCGCGGATCGCGTCGAGGACCCGCGGGCTCGCAGCGGGGTCCGGAATCTCGAGTTCCCCACAGATCGTGTCGGGGTGTTCGACCGGCTCGTGGTCTTCCCGGTCGTCCTCGACGGCCTCGACGATGGGCGCACAGCCCGACGCCTGCGCCGCGTAGAGGGCCGGCAGCTCGTCGATCAGGTCGAGTTCCCGCAGTTCCCGTGCGCCCTTGGCGAGCCCGACGAGCCCGGTCCCGGCCCCCGTCGGGTACGCGATCACGTCGGGACCCTCCCACTCGAGTTGCTCGGCGATTTCGTAGGCCATCGTCTTCGCGCCCTCGTGGCGGTAGGGCGTGGCGAACGCCGCCAGCGAGTACCAGTCATCGTGTTCGTCGAGCCCTTCCTCGAACGCGCCAGCGGCGTCGCCGTAGCGGCCCCCGACGACGTTCATGTCGCCGCCGTGGACGTTGACCATGGCCTTGTTCGTGAAGCCGGAGCGAGAGGGGAGGTACGCGTGAGAGTCGAGTCCCGCGCGGGCCGCGTAGGCCGCGACGGCCTGCCCGCTGTTGCCCGGCGAGGGAAGCGCGACGTCGGTCGCGCCGTCGCGGGCGGCCGCGGTGACGGCCACCGATGCGCCGCGATCGGTGCTCGAGCCCGTGGGATTCCGTCCCTCGTCTTTGATGTAGACGCGTTCGACGCCGAGTTCGTCGGCCAGTTCCGGGCAGTCGACCAGCGGGGTCGCGCCCTCGTTCGTCGTCACCGCCGACTCGCGATCGAAGGGGAGCAGTTCGGCGTAGCGCCACTGCGAGTCGAACGGCCGGGCGGCGAGGGTCTCGCGATCGAGGTCGATCGCGTCGTAGTCGTAGGTCGGATCGAGCGACCCGCCGCAGTCCGGACACCGGGGGGACTCGGCGGCGTCGACGACCGCCCCGCAGTCGACACACTCGAGGCCGGCGAAGGCGTCTGTCGTTGCCATACGCGACCCTTCGCGGCGTCGAACTAAGGGCTGTCCATCGGCGGCTCGCACCCGACGGTTCGCGCCGCTCTGGTCGGGACTCGAGGCTGGCCGATCGGAGGATTCGGGCGGCGAAGAGTCAGAACTAGGCGAAAATTCGAGAAACCGGCAGAATCGGACAGAAGACCGAAGGGTTCAGTTGTCGCCGGTTTTCGACTGCCACTCGTAGTCGCGGCGTTTGGCGGACTTGCCGAAGCCACACGACGAGCACTCTTTCTTTTTCGTGTGATAGGATTTCTCTCCGCAGCGACGACACTTCGTGTGGGTCGTCTTGTTCTTCTTTCCTTGGCTCGGGGTTCCTGCACCAGTCATGGAGTGATCGAAACGACGTTATCGCCGCGTATAATGGTTGTGTCTTCGACCGGCGGCTCCTCTTCGACGCCGCCCTCGACGGGAATCGTCACGTCCTCGAGTACCAGATTCATGTGTTGATCGTAGCCGGCGAGATCGCCGACGTACTCGTCGCCACTCTTGAGTCGCACTGTAACGCGTTCGCCGAGCGACGCCTCGAGGACGTCCAGCGGTCGTCCACTCATACGCAACACCGCAGGTGATGGACACTTAATCGTACCGGTCCGCAATCCGCCGGAACCCGTTCAGCGATACCAGTTAGGACCGCCTTGAAGCGACGATCTATCGAGCGTGTCGCCTTAAACGGCTTCAGCTTGACCGTTCTCGGCCACAGTTTTGAGGATCAGCGGTGTGGTAACGACGTCAATGACGGCGATTCCCAGTGCGACGAGTTGCGCCGTTCCGTCCAGAACGAAGAGAGCGACCGCGGCGATGGTGATACCACTGAGTAACGCGTAGCCCCATCGGACGGCAGGGTTATGGAGTACCATGGTCTGGTTAATATTCCAACTAAACAAAAGCGTATCTATCCGCGACGGTTTCGCCCGCGGTATCAGAAGGGATGGGAGATGTCATCTCACTCCCCACTGAGGGATCGAACGGAACGAACGCGAGCGGACGAGACGGAGTCGGCAGACACGGTATCGTACTGACGCCGGCCAGCGGTCGAACGTTTCAGTCGGTGAGACGGAGCCGATTCTCGTAACCTGTCGCTACACACGTCAGTAACGGAGACCTAACCAAACGGCTAAGTGTGCACTCGTTGAGCGTCCGCCCATGGGAGACACGAACTTCACCCTCATCGAACTACGCTTCGACGGCGACGCACGGTTCGGCCTGGGATCGCTCAGCGATGCACTGCCGTTCGGCGGGACCGACTCGTCGACGGACCTCGAGACCGAGACCGAAATCGACACGGAGGACACCGATGACGAGTCCGGCGGCACGGGCAAAAGCGCCGTCGGCGCGCTGGTCGCGCTGGTCGTCCTCGTCGGGATCGCGGCCGCCGCCAAGCGATTCCGCGGTGACGACGAGGACCCCGAACTCGAGCCCGAGGACGAACCGGACGTCATCGTCAACTAATCCGGCCGTCGCACCGGACTGGACCGAGCCGAACGCTTTTGCGCATCCTTCCCGTACCGATAGTCGTGAATCTCTATCGCAGCGCCCGGGCGGTTGCCAGGGCGTCCGGTGACGACGCGATCGACTGGCGGTCGGCCGCCGACGCCGCCAAGGCGGCGACCGACCCCGGCTCGCTCGATCTCGAGCCCGGGGAGCGCGAGGCCTATGCCAGCGACGTTCGGGACGCGAGGGCTGCCGTGCGGACCGTTTCGGGGGCCGAGTTCGATGTCCCCGAGACCGTCGAGATCCAGAACCGCCACCACTGGATCGACGCCAACGTCGCCACCTTCGAACGGGTCATGGGCACGCTCGAGACCCACACCGGCGCGTTCCCCGGCGTCGCCCGGACGATCAACACGGGGACGATGACCGTCCTGCTCTCGTTCCTCGGGCGGAACGTCCTCGGACAGTACGACCCGCTCTTGCTGGCCGATGCGCCCGCGAACGACCACGCGTTGTACTTCGTCCGGCCGAACATCCTCAACGCCGCGGCGAAACTCGACGTCGACGCCGATCGGTTCCGCCGCTGGATCGCCTTCCACGAGGTGACCCACGCCGCCGAGTTCGGGGCCGCACCGTGGCTTTCGGACCACCTCGAGTCCCGCATGGAAGAGGGGATCGCGACGCTCTCGGAGGGGTCGTTCGACCGGGCGGCGTTCCGCGATCTCGACGCCGCGATGACCGTCGTCGAGGGCTACGCCGAACTCCTGATGGATCACGCCTTCGACGAGGAGTACGAGGACCTGCGCCGAAAACTCGACGAGCGCCGGCAGGGCCGGGGCCCGCTCCAGAAGCTCTTCCGTCGACTGCTCGGCCTCGGGCTCAAAGAGCGCCAGTACGAGCGCGGGAAGAACTTCTTCGAACACGTCGTCGCCGTCCGCGACCTCGAGACGGCGAGTCTCGTCTGGGACCAACCCGAGAACCTCCCCAGCCACGACGAACTCGACGCGCCGGGGACGTGGATCCAGCGCGTCGATCGCTAAGTCGGTCCGTTCTCGAGGCGTTTCGGTGCAATTCGATCTGTCGGCAGAATAGATCTATCGACAGCGAAAGCGAGCGTCCTGCTATCGTGGCGGCAAGGAATCGCCACGCCCTCCCCAACCGATTTCTCCTCACGGGCACGAAGTGCCCGTTCGGACGGTTCGCGGGACCGTTGGTCCCGCGCTAACGCTCACTCACTGTCGTTCGTTCGCTCATCCCTCGCGCAGGTGTGTCCCACGACTCGCTATTCGCTCGTCGTGGGCCAGCGCGCGCACCGCAGCGGGCGCACAGTAAATTCAGTCGGTGGTGATCCAGATTAGGTACCACAATAGCGCCCCACCGGCGACGCTCCCGCCGACGATCGCCGCGCCGATCACCGCCAGCGGGGCGTTGTTCTGGATCGCGATCAGGCCGCCCGACAGCCCGACCAGTAACACGAAGACGGCTTTGAGCTGTCCGGAACCAGTGGGTCGCTCGCTCGAGCGCGAGGAGCCCCGGCCCGGCCCGCGACCGCGGCTCATAGCTCGCGGGGGGCGCTGACGTGCATCGTCGCGAATCGCCAGTCACTCGCGCTCGAGCCGTCGTCCGATTGCCGAACCAGCGTGGCGCTCCAGCGGCTGTCGAACCGATACTGCTCGCCGGTCTCGGTGTCCGTCCACGCCATGTCGACCTCGTCGGCGACCGTCGCGAACGCATCTCGTTCCTCGACGACGAGATTGCGGCTCTCGATCGTCCAGTCGTCGGTCGTTTCGGTCTGTTCCTCGAGAGCAGCGGAGACCTCTTGTCCCCCGAACAGGGACTCGCTGATACCGAACTTGACGGTCGATTCGTCTGCGAGGAAGTACGGTGCGAGGGGATCACCGTTCCGGAGCGCATCGTAGTAGTTGCGGACGACGGTCTCGGCGTGGTCGCTCATATGGAGTCTATCGGAGTCCGGTTGCAAAGGCCCACCGGACAGTCGCAGGTGTATTCGATTGCTCGATTGGGCTGTCCGTCTGTTCGTCGATTGAGGAGCACTCTACGCAAGTATTCGCGAACGAAGTGAGCGATTTGTTACGAGAGAGCGCTGCTCTCTCGGCATCAAGCGAAGCCTTCCGGCTTCGCGGACCTCGCGAATCTCCGATTCGCTCAGTCACGAAAGAGCGCTCAGCGCTCTTTCGAACGACACCGCCGGAGCGGGACAACGCCCCGCGGAGGCGGACTTTTTCATCGAAGTCCACGGGAGCTCCGCTCTCGCGGCCCCATCAGAAATCTTCGATTTCTGAGGACGGTTTTGCGCCGAGAGGTGAGCGAGCGAACCCGAGGCGTAAAAAGTTCGGTTCACATGAAGCCGCGGTCGACCTCGTCGGTCTCGATCAGATCCTTGAGTTCAGCGTTCAACAACTCGTCGGCCTCGTCGAAGCGCTCGGCGAGCCCCTCGAGTTCGTCGGGCCGGTCGTACTGGTCGTACTCCATCGGCCCGAACGCCGGGCTCTCCATGGCCTCCATCACGTCGTCGAACAGGTCTTGGGGCCGGGTCGGCGCGTCCGCGTGCGTCTCGAGAACCGTCTCGAGGCGCTTGCCGACCGTCTCGGCCTGCGCCTCGTCTTCGGGCGGGGACTGGACCGCGAAGCGCCCGCCAGAGTCCCGTTCGGGCATGAACGAGCCGATTTCGTCGTCGAGGCTGCGGGCGACTCGCGTGCCGACGCCGCGCACCTCGAAGGGATTCTTCGCGTACGTTTTCAGGAAGAAGACGCCGGCCCGGGGATGCGCGAGGTACATGTCTTCGCCGACGCCGCCGGCGCGGTCACCGGCGACGGCGCGCCAGTCCTCCGGATCGACGTTTCGCTCCGTGACATCTTCGAGTATGTCCTGCCACTCGCAAAGCCGCATGGGCGGCGATTGGACCGCGCGCAGAATGAACGTGTCGGTTGCACCGAAAAACGCCATAATTGGACCTTCACGGTCCGAAACACCCGATTAGAACCAAAAGGAATACCATGACTCCCCGGTCAGGGAACGTAACCAGCGCTTTCCCTATGTCCGTCCGCCAACCACTCTCGTTCGTCGAACTGTTTCGCGCCACGCCGGCCAAGAGCTCGCTGTTGACGCTCGCACCGCTCGCGCTGGCGCTCGGCCAGGTATGCAATAGTTACGTCAACGGCGTCTCGCCGGCCGTCTCGATCGCCTTCGCTTGCGTCATGGTCGGGTTCGCCGTCGTCGCGATGGGCCACCACGCCGCCGAACACCGCGTCCGCCGGCTCGAGACCGAGTACGGGACTGAACAGGCCTAAGCGCCCGGTCCGGGTTCGGTCGCGACCGTCCGCGCCTCGCGGGCCTCGTAGGCGTTGTACCCCGCGAGCCCGGCGATCAGGACCCCGGTCGCGAGGGTGCTCCAGAAGAGGCCGCCGGTCATCTCGAGCAGCGCGGCCGAGACGATCAGCCAGATTCCGAGGACGGCGATCAGCGACGCGATGCCGGTACTGAGCGGGACGTCGTTTGCCACCCGATAGTAGTTGTAGCCGGCGGCGGCGAGGACGACGAGCCCGACCAAGACGTTGTTCCACAGCGGTGCCGCGGCGGTCTCGAAGACCAGCACCGAGAGCGCGACCCACGCGCCGAGGACGGCGACGAGCAGGCTGATGACCGAGGTCTTGCGCCGCCGCTCCTCGTTTGCGACCTGTGTCGACTCGTCGCGCGGGTCGCGGCCGCCGGAGCGCTCCCCGTCTCCGATGCCGGTTCCGGAGTCGATGTCGGCGGCCGCCTCTTCCGGCCGATTGACCGGTCCGTCGTCGGCTCTGCCCCCCGAACCGGTCCGGGGTCCCGACTCGTCGCTCGTCCGACGATCGTCGCCGTTCGGGTCACTCATGGCACCGAGCGTAGGGTTCGGGATCCCAAAAGCGACGTGCCTGTTCCAGCCGCGGTGGCGACTCGAGCGAAACCGAGAGCCGTGGTAATCACGAATTACCGGGCTCAATCGTCGGCGCGGACTGCGCGCGACTGGGCGGACGAGTCCGACTCGCGCGAGCGCAACGCAGTGCAGCACTGCGACCGATAGCGTTTTTGATCGCTCGCTCGTGACGATAGCTGTGCACGTACGCGGAACCGTCGCGGACGAGGTCGAAGTGCGGTCGGTGTCGACGAGCTACGGCGAGAGCGACCTCGCGGAGGTCCCGCTCCGGATCGCGACCGAGGGCGACGAGCCCGCCGGCGACGCCGCGCCGACGCGCAGCGACGGCGGAACGGCGGCCGTCGCAGATAGCCGCGAGACGACGACGGTGACGCTCTGGAACAAGTGGACCGAGTCGGCCGAGTTGCTCGAGCCGGGGATGGAGCTGCTCGTGACGAACGCGAAAGAAGAGGAGTATCAGGGCGAGATGCAGTACGCGACGACGGGCGACTCCTACGTCGTCGTCGAGCCGTCCTTCCTCGTCAGCGTTACCTCGATCCGCAACTGGGTCGAGTGTCCCCGCCTCTACTACCTGAACAAGCTCTCCGGGGTGCCGCTGAACTACCCCGTAGTGAAAGGGACCCTCGTCCACGAGGTGTTCGGCGACCTGCTCCGGGGTCGCGACCTCGAGGAGTCAAT
This sequence comes from Natrinema versiforme, assembly GCF_005576615.1. Classification (NCBI taxonomy): domain Archaea; kingdom Methanobacteriati; phylum Methanobacteriota; class Halobacteria; order Halobacteriales; family Natrialbaceae; genus Natrinema; species Natrinema versiforme. Next base: position 981,546 of record NZ_CP040330.1, on the reverse strand, counting down.
TGATGCCCGCGTGGAGGAACGGGGCCTCCAACTCGGCCTGCTCGGCGAGACCCCCGACGCCGTCAAGGAGGAGATCCGAGAGAACGCCAAAGCGATCGAGGGCTGGCTCGAGCAGGGTCGCCTGACGGAGGAGGACAGTTGGCGCTCCGAGCAGTTGCTCATCAGCGAGACCTTCGGGATTCGGGGCCGGGCCGACGCCGTCCGCCGCGGTGCGCCGGTCGAACTCAAGACCGGGAAGAACCTCAAGAAGGAGCCGCGGTTCAAGGACAAGGTCCAGGCCGCCTGCTACGCGCTCTTGCTCGAGGAACACGGCGGCGACGTCGATATCGGCACGCTGCTCTACACGAAGAACTCGGCGCTGGACCGCAACGAGGAGACCGGCGACCTGACCCCCGCGAAGGAGTTCTCGATGGGCGACGGGCTCCTGAAGTACGTCGTCCGACTGCGCAATGAGATCGCGGCGATGGAAACCTCCGGCGACATCCCGACGGGGTACGAGGCCGACGCGAAGTGCGAGTACTGCTTCGAACAGGACACCTGCATGGTCGTCTCCGGCCGGCTCGATCAGGAGTCCAAGGCCGGTCAGATCGGGCAGTCCCTGCCCGAGGAGGAACGCGAGTACTTCGATCGCTTCTACCGGGCGATCGAAGAGGAGCGCCGGGAGGTCCACCGCGAGTACGCCAAGCTCTGGGAGCAAACGGCCGAGGAGCGGGCCGACGACGACCGCGCGCTGATCGACCTCGAGTTCGTCGAGAAGCGGCCGCTCGAGGGCGGCCGGTGGGAACTCAGCGCGCGCAACACGGGCGGTGCGAACTCGAAGCTCCGGGAGGGCGATCTGGTGCTCGCGAGCGACGGTGACCCCGTCCGGGGTAATTCGGAACTGGCGCGGATCGAGCGGTTAGACGACGAGATCGTGATCACGGCGGACGAACCGGTCGAAGTCACCCGGCTCGACGTCTACCCCTCCGAACTGACGACCGACCGGCTGCTCGTCGCGATGCACGACGCGCTCCTGAAAGGCGACGAACGCCGGAAAGACATCCTGTTCGGGCGGGCCGAACCCGAATTCGGGGAGATCGAGGAGACGTTCATCGACAACAACGAGCGCCAGAACGAGGCCGTGACGAAGGCCGTCGGTGCCGAGGACTGCGCGCTGATCCACGGCCCGCCGGGCACCGGGAAGACCTACACCATCGCCCGCGCCATCCGCGCGATGGTCGAACGCGGCGAGCGCGTTCTGCTCTCCGCCTTTACGAACCGTGCCGTGGACAACGCCTTGGAGGCCTTGCTCGAGCAACTCGACGATGTCATCGACGAGGATCGGGTCGTCCGGGTCGGCTCCGAGAGCGGGATCCGCGACGACATGGAGCCGTATCGCCTCGAGCGAGCCGGAGAGCCCGAGGACCGCGTCGCGAAACTACAGAACGCGCAGGTGGTGGCCGCGACGACATCGACGTGCGGCTCGCGGATCATGAAGGAACAGCGGTTCGACGCGGCGCTGGTCGACGAGGCCGCCCAGCTCACGGAGCCGGGGACCTGCGCGGCGATCAATCTGGCCGAGCGGTTCGTCCTCGTGGGCGACCACGAGCAGCTCCCGCCGGTCGTCCGGGCCGAGAACGATCTCACCGAATCGCTGTTCGAGCGGCTCGTCGACCTCCACCCCGAAGCCGGCGTGATGCTCGACCGGCAGTACCGGATGAACCAGCGCATTCAGGTCTTCGCCTCGACCGAGTTCTACGACGGCCGGCTTCGGCCCGCGACGCCCGACGTTGCGAGCCGGAATCTGGACGATCTCGAGGGCGTCTCCCGCGACGGGCTCCCCGAGACGCTGCGAGATCCGGTCTCGTTCGTCGACGTCGAGGGCGACCGCAGCCGGTACACGGATAGTGAGGAAGCCGCGCGAATTGCGACTCTGATCGAAACGTACGAAGCCGCCGGGCTCGAGCGGTCCGAAATCGGCGTCATCGCCCCCTTCCGGGCGCAGGTGTCGGAGATTTCGAAACACGTCCCCGACGACGTGGCCGTCGACACCGTCGACCGTTTCCAGGGCTCGAGCCAAGAAGTTATCATCGTCTCCTTCACCGCGACCGGCTCGCTCAAGGGGCCGATCTTCGAGGACTACCGGCGGATCAACGTCGCCCTGACCCGGCCCAAGCGCGCGCTGGTGCTCGTCGGCGACTCGTCGGCGCTCGCGTCGGACCCGGTCTACGAGCGGATGCTCGAGTGGGCGCGGCGGTGAGCGGCCAGCCGACCGGCGGTTCACTCGCCGATCTCGTCTCGATTCGTCCCGACCCTCGTCTCGACAGGGAGCACCGGCGCTGCACCAGCAGGGCCCACTTTTAGTGCGTTCTTGCGTGTGGCATGCTCCCGAGAACGCACAATGGACGAGAGTAGCACGGGCGAGTTCACGAAATCGATGCGGGTCGAACGAGGCGGATCGAACCGATGAGAGCGCTCACGTGGCACGGCGAACAGGACGTCCGCATCGACGACGTTCCCGAGCCCGAGATCGTCAACCCGACCGACGCGATCATCGAGGTCACGGCCACCGCAATCTGTGGCTCCGATCTCCACCTCTACAACGGCTACATGCCCGGCATGCGGGAGGGCGACGTGCTCGGCCACGAGCCGATGGGCGAGGTGATCGAGGTCGGCAGCGAGGTCGAGACCCTCGAGGTCGGCGATCGGGTCGTCGTCCCCTTCACGATCAGCTGTGGCTCGTGTTGGTTCTGCGAGAACGAACTGTACTCGCTCTGTGACAACTCGAATCCGAACGCCGAGGTCGCGAGCGAGGTGATGGGCCACTCGCCGGCCGGTCTGCTCGGATTCTCCCACATGCTGGGGGGCTACGCCGGCGGACAGGCGGAGTACCTGCGGGTGCCCTACGCCGACGTCGGGCCGATCAAGATCGAGTCCGACCTGCCGGACGAACAGGTGCTGTTCCTCTCCGATATCTTCCCGACGGGGTACATGGCCGCCGAAAACGCGGACATCGAGGAGAACGACACGGTCGCGGTCTGGGGCTGCGGACCCGTCGGGCAGTTCGCCATCCAGAGCGCGTGGATGCTCGGCGCGGACCGGGTGATCGCCATCGACCGCATCCCGGAGCGACTCGAGATGGCGATGGACCACGGGAACGCGGAGATCATCGACTTCGAGAACGACGACGTCTACGACCGGCTGATGGACATGACCGGCGGCCGCGGGCCGGACCGCTGTATCGACGCGGTCGGAACGGAGGCCCACGGCACGGGTGCCATGGGCGTCGCCGATCAGGTCAAACAGGAGGCGCGACTCGAGGACGACCGGCCCCACGTGCTCCGGCAGGCGATCAAGTGCTGCCGGAAGGGCGGCACGCTCTCGGTCCCCGGCGTCTACCTCGGGCGGTCGGACAACCTCCCGTTCGGGTCGGTGATGAACAAGGCCCTGACGATCAAGACGGGCCAGACCCACGTCCAGCGCTATCTGAACCCGCTGCTCGAGCGGATCGAAGACGGCGAGATCGATCCCTCCTTCGTCATCACCCATCAGGTGGGACTCGAGGACGGCCCGGCGATGTACGAGACGTTCAACAACAAGGACGACGACTGCATCAAAGTCGTGATGACGCCCTGAACTCGAGCAGGCAGGCGGCGGCCGTCGCTCGGCGAGTCGTCGCCGAGCGATCGACCGGCAGCGAGACGACGGGCTACGCCGACGAGTAGTCCACCCGCCCTTCCTCCTCGCTCATCCGAATCCAGTACACTCGGGTGTACGGCAGGTGGATGAAGCTCTCGTCCTCGAGTCTGATGCGGACGCCCTGTACCTTCCCCGAGTCGGTGATGTTCTCGGCTGCCACCTCCTCGGACGCCGTTCCGTCGGGGCCTTCGTACGCGATTTTCGCCATGTTCCTCGGTAAACACCCCTGTCAATAAGTTCCAAGCGCGCGAATTCGTGCAGTCCGATGAGCGGGTTTCGTCCGGGAGAAGGGGTTGCCGCCGTCGGCAGCGTGGAATCGCTCTGCTCGAGTGGGTTCACGCTCGCCAACCGGTGGGCCGGCTCGCAGTCCGAGCCGTCACCGTCGTCGCGCTCGCGTCGATCGCGACCGGGATCGCCGCGTTGCTCACCCGGCCGGACGAAGCCACGGCTCACTCCGCCGCGTCGGCCGCCTCCCAGAGCGGGTAGAGGTCGTCTTCGATGGGGTCGGTAATCGACTCGCCGTCGAGGACGAGTTCGGACTCGCCGCCATCGCGGTCGTCCACGGTACCGATCGCCGCGGCCTCGAGTCCGGCGTCCTCGAGCGCCGCGAGACAGTCGTCGACCGCGTCGGCGGGGACGGTCGCGAGCAGCGCGCCGGAGCCGAAGATCCGCAGCGGATCGACGCCCGCGGCCTCGCACAGCGCCGCGGTCTCCTCGCGGATCGGAACCGCGTCACGGTCTACCTCGAGCCGGACGTTCGACGCGCGGGCGACCTCGAGCAGGCCGGCCGCGACGCCGCCCTCGGTGGGGTCGTGCATCGCCGTCGCGTACTCCCGGACGATCCGCGCCTCCGGGACGACGCTGATCTCCTCGAGAAATCCCTCGGCGCGCTCGCGGATGTCGGGATCGACCGCGAGATCGTCGCCGAAGTCGGCCGCGAGGATGGCCGAGCCCTCGATTCCGGCGGCCTTCGTGAGAAGAACGGCATCGCCGGGTTTCGCGCCACCGGTCGGGACGAAGCGCTCGGTCATCCCCATCGCCGTCAGCGAGAGGATCGGTCGCTCGAGTTGGTCGACGTACTCCGAGTGGCCGCCGACGATCGACGCGCCGATCTCCCGGGCGGCCGCGTCGAGGTCGCTGGAGATCCGCTCGAGTACCGTGTCAGCAGTGTCGTCGTTGGTCGCGTCGGCCTCAGTGGGAAGTAAGACGACGGCCGTCAGCCAGCGCGGGTCGGCCCCCGAGACGGCCACGTCGTTCGACGCGACGGCGACGCCGAGCGTGCCGACCCCCTCTGCGGCGAGCGAGATCGGATCGGAACTGACCACGAGCGTGCCGTCGCCGTCGGGCCAGTCGATCGCGGCGGCGTCCTCGCCGTCCGCGGGGCCCTGTACTACCGTCTCGTCCGTCTCGGCCGCACCCGTCCGCTCGAAGACGTGTGCGAGCAGATCGTCCGGACTCACCTTGCCGGGCATACCACGAACTGAGTGGATGCACGGTTTGTAGCTGTCGGAGAACCGTCGCTCGAGGAGAGTTCACAGTAGCCCGTTAGTCGGGAAGGGGCGGCGCAAATGGACATATCGAAACGACACTCGTCGTTCCCTCGCTCATATAAAAGCCCCCAGCACTGAGAGAACGGCTTAGCCCAGTCTGTCCCGAATGCAGTGACGCATGCAGACGACACACTCCGATGCCGGAATCGAGGTAACGTACGAGCGCCACGGTGACGGCCCGCCGCTGATTCTCCTTCACGGAGGCATGGCTCCCAAAGAATACTGGCAGCCCGTTATTCCACACCTGGACGGATACACCGCGATCGTCCCGCAACGCCCGGGATTCGGAACGTGTCTCGATGATCGAGCCGAGACCAGCGCCGATGAGGTGCTGGATCGGGAAGTCGAATACGTGCGAACGCTCGTCGACGCGTTCGACGAGGAGCCCATCCTCTTCGGTCACTCCTACGGCGCACTCACCGCGATCGAAACGGCGACGAACGCACCAGTGGCGGCAGTCGTCGCGTACGAACCGGCGATCCTCCCCGACGACTACCGCGCGGACGCCGACCTCGCGGACCGAATGCAGACGCTCATCGACGCGGGGAACCGACGTGAGGCGGTAAAGCGGTACATCGAACTGGTCCTCCACCCCGACGGGATCGACGACCTCGACGGGTGGCTCGCGGAGTGGCCGGTCTGGCCGGCGTGTACGGACCTCGCCGAAGAGGTCGTCCGGATGAACCGCGCCGTCGAGCGATACCGCCTCCCGAGCAGTCTGGACGTTGCCGCCCCCGTACTCGTCTTGACCGGCACCGACGGCCCCGGGTTTCTCCGGGAGAGCGCCCGCGCAACCCACGACGTGCTCCCGCACAGCCGCCTCGTCGAATTCGACGGTGTGAGTCACAGCGGTCCCGCCGAAGCACCGGCAGTAATCTCGGCAGAAATCGACTCGTTCGTGCGAACACGATAACGCTCCCGCAGCCAACGTATCTCAGCGGACACTCCGAACACCGGTTCGGAACGCGTCAGGCGTCGGGTGCGACCGCGTCCATCGTCTGGCGGACCTGTTCCTCGCTCGCGCCGCGCGGGAAGCTGACCGCGATGGCGTCGAGGCCGTCGACCGCCTCGTAGGCCTCGAGTTGCTCGCGGGCGGTCTCGGGATCGCCGACCGCACAGAGGTCGTCAAGGATGGCCTCGTCGACCAGTTCGAGTGCGCGCTCGCGGTCGCCGGCCTGCCACGCGTCGTGGATCTCCGCGGCCTCGTCGTAGCCCTGGCGCTCGAGGGCGTCGCGGTAGAACGTGCCCATGCCGCCGATGTAGAACCCGATGTGCTGGCGGGTGAGCGCGCGGGCCTCCGCCGGATCGTCCAGCACGCAGCAGGTGACGCCGGCGGTGACCTGTACGTCGTCGGGGTCGCGGTCGCCGAGGTCGGCACCGCGCTCGATGTCTTCGATGCGCTCTGCCATCCCCTCGGGGGTGAGCATGATGCCGTGCCAGCCGTCGGCGAAGCGGCCCGCGAGTTCGACCGCCTTGGGCCCCATGCCGGTGACCTCGATCGGCGGCGGGGTCTCCGGCGGGTCACAGCGCAGGCGGAATCCGGACAGATCGAACTCCTCACCGTCGTAGTCGACGGTCTCGCCCGACAGTACCTGCCGGACGATGTCGACCGTCTCGCGGGTGCGCCGGAGCGGGTTGCCGTACTCGACGCCGTGCCAGTTCTCGATCACGACGGGCCCGCTCGGACCGAGTCCCAGCCGGAACCGGCCCTCCGACAGCTCCTGTAGCGTCGCCGCCGTCTGGCCCAGCACGGCCGGCGTCCGCGAGTAGGTGTTCAGGATGCTCGAGCCGATATCGATCGACTCGGTGCGTTCGGCCATCGCAGAGAGCACCGTGACGCCGTCCCGTCCCCACGTCTCGGGGAGCCACGCGCAGTCGTAGCCGCCGTCCTCGGCCGTCTGAGCGTAGTCGACGATCGAGTCGATCGTCGGCTGTGCGGCCACCGGCAGGTGGACATCTCTATCAGTCATCGTCAGACACAGACGGAGTCCGGCCTTTTGTCTGTATGGGAACTGGTGGCGTGAGGACGAGCGTTTCTATCGGGCTCGAGCGACGAGCCGATTCGATGCCACCGAGCGCGAACGGTGCGGTGAAACCGGCACGACCGGTCCTGTGGGGACCGATTCGGTCTATTTCGACCCGATATTTCGGAGCCGCTCCGATCGCGGCAGGCCGTTTCCGTCGCCCGCGATAGCTCTCAGTTTGCGACTGGCGAGATAGACGATCAGGGCCCCGAGGACGGTTGCGGGCGTCGAACCGAGATGCCAGAGGATCGTATTCGAGATCTCGTATCCGAACGGACTGACCGTCTCGCTCGCCGTCTCCAGAACGAACAACACTGGCGGGTGTGCGACGTAGATACCGACGGCGTACCGCCGTCCCCACGAGGGTAACGCGGTGGACCGCCCGAGCCCCGGTCGCGAGAGGAGAAAACAGAACAGCGAGACGGTACCCAATGCGGTCGCGATCGTATAACTGGGGGCGTAGACGCCCTGACCGATCGTCTCCCCCGTGAGGACGTACCCCAGTACGTACCGTTCCCCGAGATGGAGCGCGCCGAAGAGGACGGTCGCTCCCAGATAGAGCGTGCTTCGCTCGGGACTCGGTTGCCAGTCGCGCGAGTAGATGGTGTAGCCAAGACTCACGTAAAAGAACCCGAAGAACAGCGCGTCTCTGATCTCGAACGGAATATCCACGAAGGCACTGTCTAGTTGAGCCAGTTTGAGAAACGAGCAGGTCGTTGAGTGAATTGGTTAGGATGCTCGCAGACCTGCTCAGCGAGAGCTATGAGACGAATTTAGAAGAATCTTGGGAGAATGAGCGGACGGCGACGCCCGTCAGGGCGTTCGCCGTCCGCCTCCACCAAACCGGATGTTCGCTTCGGGAGACAACAGCGATTCTCGCTGAATTAGGCGTTGAACGTTCTCACGGAGCGGTCTGGAACTGGGTTCATCGGCTGGCTGACAGCGGACGCGACCCGCCGACGGCGTCGCCGTCGCGGGTCGCTGTCGATGAAACCGCTGTCAAGATCAACGGTGAGTGGTCTTGGCTATATGCTGCAATAGATATCGAGACAAAGTTGATTCTTGACGTTGCACTGTTTAGTCGACATGGCACTGATCCGGCGGCTGCGTTTCTGCAGAAACTCCGCGAGAAACACGATCTCTCCAAGGCTGAGTTTCTCGTCGATCAATTTGGCTATCGGACTGCCCTCTCTCGAGTCGGACTGAGCGGTCGGGTCAACTATACCGACCGAAACCTCATTGAAAAGTGGTTTCACACTCTCAAAATGCGAGTTGACCGCTTCCATAATTCATGGGTGGGCAGTCGGGCGAGCGTCCGAGAGTGGCTTGAACAGTTCGTGCATTACTACAACCACCAGAGACCGCATCAAGCTCTCGATGGAAACGTACCAGTCGAGGAGGTACAGAACTAGACAGTGCCTCCACGAACATCGTATAACCGGACCCCAAGAGTCCGACGAGGTGGAAGCCGAGGGAAATCGGCAGGACGTAACCCCCGAGACCGCTCTCGAGACAGAGAGCGATCAGCAGATACGAGAAGACGAGCGCCGGGAGAAACCACAGGATCTCGGAGACGGATGTCCCGTAGTAAAGCAACTCGAGCGGCGAACCGAATTCGACCAGTTTGGGAATCGCGCTGCGCACGATATCACGCCCGCCGGAATCCGCCGGCAAAACAGTTGCCGTGAGGAAAACCGGGGCCGCGAGGACGATCCCGTAGACGTAAAGCGAGACGAGACCGGTGACTCGATCGACGAGCGCGGCCGTCAGGTCGCGGCGGGCAGCTCCGAGCGCAAAGAAGTACCCCGCTGCCACGAAGAAGAACGGGACCGCGAATCGCGCCGTCGTTTCCAGCGCGAAATTGAACGCATTGCCGTCGGTTCCGACGCCCTCGAACGGATTCGTGTGGATGACGACGACGAAGCCGATCGCGACGATTCGCATCGCATCGACGCTGTGGATTCGGTCGCTCATTACTCGAGTCGGGACCGATCCGCGTGCTGTTTTTCGGCGCACTCGAGTCGCTCGCTGGCCCGCGAAACCGGCCGGCGAGAACGCCGCCACTGATTCTCGCGCGCGTCGAACCGGAGGACAACCGCCTCGAGGTTGGTAGCGAGCTGCCGGAGCAGTCGGGTCCCGGCCGAGGCAGGGAATCCGATATCGGCATCGGTACGTCGTTCGAGCATACGTCTCGCCGACTCGCGGATTGCCCGAATATGGGAGACACCGTTCGTACCGTACTAAGAGATTTGACCGAATTAACGCCGATTAGACCGCTCTTATACACTGACTATCGCAGGATCCGATCGAACCGAGCGCCGACGAACGCCGCCACCGCTCCGAGTGGTGTCGGATGAGACCGAGAACGAGGCCCGAACGGGGCGCCGTCGGCGACTGATCGATCGTTGCCGGGTCTCAGTTCGGGGACGACTCGCGTCTCGAGTCGCTCGAGCGGAGACGCGAGTCTACACGTCGTGCTCTTCGTCGATCTGCGGGACGCCCTGTGCGGTAATGGTCTCGCCGACGATATACGACGAGGCGGGACTCGCGAGGAACTGCGTGAGGTCGGCGATCTCCTCGACGGTGCCGATGCGGCGCGCGACCGCCTCGCGGTCGATGTTGTCGGCGGAGACGCCCATCTGGCTCTCGACGCCCGGCGTCGCGACGAAGCCCGGCGCGATGCAGTTGACGCGGACGTCGTCGTCGGCCCACTCGTAGGAGAGCGTCGTCGTCAGGTTGATCACCGCCGCCTTGGCCGCGCCGTAGGGGCTCATCAGCGGCGAACCGCGCTGACCGGCCACGCTGGCGAGGTTGATCACCGCACCGCCGCCGTCCTTGAGGTGCTCCGCGGCGGCGTGGGTGCAGTGGTAGGTGCCGTTGACGTTGATGTCCATGATCGTCTCCCAGCCGTTCGGCGAGATGTCGTCGAAGTCGGCCATGAAGGAGGCCCCGGCGTTGTTGACCAGCACGTCGAGCCCGCCGAACTCCTCGACGGTGGCCTCGACGAGCGCCTCGACGGCCTCGCGGTCGGTCACGTCGCACTCGACCGCCAGCGCGCGGCCGGGCCCGTCGCTTTCGTTGATTCCCTCGACGACCGGATCGACGTTGTCCTGCTCGCGCGAGCAGACGACCACGTCGACGCCGTCCGCGGCGAAGCGCTCCGCGATCGACTTCCCGATCCCGCTCGAGGAGCCGGTAATGATGGCGACGTCGCCGTCGACGCTGAACTGGGCGGTACTCATGGCCGCTCACCTGCGACTGCGATCTGCGTTCGATTTCTTACCATTGTTAGTTCCACTCGTCCATTCGTAGCAACTGTTAATAAAGATGGGTATGGATACCGTACCGTTAAGTGAATGGCAATCGCTGGCACAGATAGTTACGCGACGGCGACGGCAGTTCGGTCGCCGCCGCGAGGAATCCGAGATCCCATGACTGGACACACGCTCGAATATAGCTCGACGCGGCGACTCGAGAGCGACGGTGGTGCGATAGACGCGGCCGACCAAGCGGCGACCGCGAGGCTCGACCGATGAGCGGCGACGCGGGCGAGGGTACGACCGACTCGACTGACCCCGAGTGGGAGGCGGTCTTCTGGGACATCGGCGGCGTGATCCTCGCGCTCGATTCGGTACAGGGCGCACACGCCGAGTTCGTCGCGGATCTATGCGAGCGCCACGGCGTCGACGCGACGGTCGAGGAGGCCGTCGACACGTGGCGGACGGCGGTCGGGAAGTACTTCCGCGAGCGCGACGGGACCGAGTTCCGCTCCGCGCGGGACGGCTACCACCGCGGCGTCGAGACGGTCGTCGGCGAGGAGATCCCGCGCGAAGAGTGGCAACCCCGATTCGACGAGATCGTTCGCTCGTCGATCGATCCGGTGCCGGGTGCCGTCGAGACGATCGAACGCCTCGCCGACCGGGACCTCCACGTCGGCGTCATCAGCGACGTCGACGACGCGGAGGGTCGGGAGATACTCGAGCGGTTCGGCGTCCGCGAGTGTTTCGATTCGATCACCACCTCGGAGGCGGTCGGACGGACCAAGCCCGATCCCGCGATGTTCGAGGCGGCGCTCGAGACGGCCGGCGTCGATCCCGAGCGGTCGCTGATGATCGGGGATCGATACGAGCACGACGTGAAGGGAGCCGCCGAGGCGGGACTGCACGGCGTCGCGTTCGGAGCCGACGACGGCTCGGCGGTCTCCTTCCGGATCGACTCGCCGGAAGAGGTTCTCGAGATCGTCGACGGCGATGTGCCGCGCTCGCCGGACAGCGGGACGTAGCCCGACGACGGAGGAGACGATCGCGACGAGAGCGACATGAGCGACTCGTTCGATCAGGGCCGGGCGGGGACCTGTGCTAACCACATGAACATTGTAAAATAAGGGAGACAACGTAACTATTTTCGTTAGGCAGCCAGTTATGCTACCGTATACCATGTCGATCGAGATCCGTGATCTAACGGCAGCTACCACACCGGTACGGAGAGCCCCATGAGCGAGAACTACTACGAGCGCCTCGTCGACGAGGACGCGCTGGTCGCGTATCTTTCGGCCAACCTCGGCGAGGTCGACGACTACGATATCGCCCGCCATCAGGAGGGCCATTCGAACGAGACTCTGTTCGTCACGTGGGGCGACCGCGAACTCGTCATCCGGCGGCCGCCGCCGGGCGAAACCGCCGACACGGCCCACGACGTGCTCCGCGAGTATCGCGTGACCGATGCCGTCGCCGACACGGACGTGCCGGTTCCGGAGCCGTTGCTCGCCTGCGAGGACCACGACGTCATCGGGAGCGACTTCTACGTGATGGAGCAACTCGAGGGCGACGTCCTGCGCGAGGGCGAGCCCGAGCGGTTCGCCGCACCCGAGCACCGCCGTCGGATCGGCGAGGAACTGGTCGACACGCTGGCGACAATCCACGACCTCGAGTACGAAGAAATCGGTCTCGGCGAGTTCGGCCGCCCCGAGGGGTACACTCAACGGCAGGTCGACCGCTGGGGGAAACAGCTCTCGTGGGCGTTCGAGGTCACCGAGGACGAACGCGAGGTTCCGGACCTCCACGAGGTCGGCGACTGGCTTCGGGACAACGTCCCCGAAGAGCACCCCCACACGCTCGTCCACGGGGACTACAAGCTCGACAACGTCATGTTCGCCCCCGGGACGCCGCCGGAACTCGTCGGCGTCTTCGACTGGGAGATGGCCACGCTCGGCGACCCGCGGGCGGACCTGGGCTGGATGCTCTCCTACTGGCGCGACGCGAAAGACCCCGAGCCGTCGATCCCCGAACTGACGACCCGCTTCATGGAACGGGACGGCTACTCGAGCCGGGCCAAACTGGTCGAACGCTGGGAGGACCGAACCGGCTACGAGTTCGAACACGAGCGGTTCTACCGAACGCTGGCCGTCTACAAGCTGGCCGCCCTCGGCGAGATGTTCTTCCGGCGCTACCTCGAGGGCAACAGCGACGATCCGATGTACCCGAAGATGGAAGACCGCGTGCCGGCACTCGCCGCGCGGGCCAAACGGATCATCGAGGGCGACGAACCGCTCTAAACGTTCCATCCCGATCGTTTGCGAACTGAGACCCGCGATCAAATCCGAATCGCCGCAGTGTCGCTGCCGACGGTTCGGCAATCGAACGCGAGTACCGTCTCGCTTCCGAGTAAACGGCTGGAAACATTACAACAGTTCCAGCAGCCGGATGTCAGTATACGGATTGTGAGCGGTTCGAAGCAACTCTTAACAATGGTAAAGCGGTGTCGGTGGAATTAAGACATTTCCGGCCGATGGCACGACCATGTCACTGGACAGCATCGACCGCGTTGCGGTTCTGGGCGCGGGGAACATGGGACACGGGATCACCGAAGTAACCGCCATGGGCGGCTACGATGTCACGATGCGGGACATCAAATCGGAGTTCGTCGAAGACGGCTACGAGTCCATCGAGTGGAGCCTGCAGAAACTCGAGGAAAAGGAGCTAATCGACGAGTCCGCCGACGAGGTCCTCTCACGGATCGACACGACGACGGATCTCGAGGAGGCCGTCGCCGACGCCGACCTCGTGATCGAGGCCGCACCCGAGGACCTCGACCTGAAACACGACATCTTCACCGATCTCGAGGAGTACACGAGTGAGGACACGCTGCTCGCGACGAACACCTCGAGCCTGCCGATCTCGGACATCGCGGAAGCCGTCGACACGCCCGAGCGCGTGCTCGGCCTGCACTTCTTCAACCCGCCGGTGAAGATGGACCTCGTCGAGGTCATCTACGGCGAAGACACGAACGACGAGGCCGCCGAGGCCGGCTACGAGTGGGTCGAATCGGTCGGAAAGACGCCGATCTACGTCCGCAAGGACGTCCGCGGCTTCGTCGTCAACACCATCGTCGGTCCCTTCGGCGGTGAGCCCGCGTTCATGGTCTCGAACGGCGAGGCGACGATCCGCGAGGCCGACGCGACGATGGCCCACGAACGGGGCTATCCGATGGGACCGTTCGAACTCGCCGACCTCACCGGGATCGATGTCGGCTACCACGTCCGCAAGGAGGGCGACAGCCCGATCCCGCCGATCACGGAGGAGAAGGTCGAAGCGGAGGAACTCGGCCAGAAGACCGGCAAGGGCTTCTACGACTACGAGGACGGCGACGGGGCCGACTACGAACCTGAAGACGCCGGCGGCTTCGACTGGCTCCGCGTCGAGGCCCGCATGATCAACCGCGCCGCGTTCCTCGTCGGCGAGGACGTCGCGACCCCCGAGGAGGTCGACACCGGCGTCCAACTCGGCCTCGGCTTCCCCGAGGGAATCTGCCGACGCGCCGATAAGATCGGTCTCGACACCGTCCTCGAGAAACTCGAGGAACTCTACGAGGAGACGGGTGAGGACCGCTTCGAGCCCCACCCGTACCTCGAAGAACTCGTCGCGGAGGGCAAGACCGGCGAGGACACCGGCGCGGGCTTCTACGACTACGGCGACGCCGAACTCGGCCCCTACCACGACCTGAACTACGAGCTCGAGGACGGCCTCCTCGAGATCGAACTCGACCGGCCGTCCCGGATGAACGCGCTCTCGGACGACCTGCTCGCCGAGATCGACGACCTGCTCACGTCGGTCGACACCGACGAGGTCCGATGTGTCACCCTCGAGGGCGCGGGCGACCGCGCGTTCAGTGCCGGCGCGGACATCTCCGGGTTCGGCGATACGGACCCGACCGACATGATGGACGTCACGCCCGCCTTCGAGACGGTCAACGACTTCCCGCGGCCCGTCCTCGCGAAGATCGACGGCTTCTGTCTCGGCGGCGGCCTCGAGCTCGCGCTGGCCTGTGACCTGCGGATCGCGACCGAGCGCTCCTCCTTCGGCGCGCCCGAAATCGGCCTCGGCCTGATCCCCGGCGGCGGCGGCACCCAGCGGCTCACCCGCATCCTCGGGGAGACCCGCGCGAAGGAACTGGTCTTCCGGGGCAATCACATCGACGCCGACCGCGCCGAGGACTGGGGCCTGATCAACCGCTCCGTCGAGCGGGATGACTTCGACGACACCGTCGAGGAGTTCGTCGACGACCTGCACAGTGGCCCGCCGATCGGCCTGAAAGTCGCGAAGAAGGTCATGAACGAGGGCCAAGACGCCAGCCTCGACGCCGCACTCGCCATGGAGAGTCAGGGCTTCGGCCTCCTGATCAGCACCGACGACGTGCTCGAAGGCACCGCCGCCTTCGCCGAGGACCGCGAGCCCGAGTTCGAGGGCAAGTGAGATGACCGACGGGCCGTCGGACGCGCCGGGCTGGCCGGAGTGGGCGTCGTTCGTCGAGCGCCACGGTTACCTGTCGTGGCTCGATCTCGAGGTCGAATCCCTCGAGGAGGGGCGGGCGGTCCTCGTCGTCGAACGGAACGAGGACTTCGAGAACCCGATCGGGAGCGACGGCTACGATCCGGTCCACGGCGGGATCGTCGCGACGCTGATCGACACCGCGAGCGCGTTCGCGCTGCGGAGCACGTTCGAGAACCCCAGCGAGGCCCACCTGACGACCACGGATCTCAACGTCTCGTATCTCCGCCCCGCGACCGGCGACCTGCGCGCCGAAGCCGAGGTGCTCCGCGCCGGCGGCTCGACCGGCGTCACGGATGTCACCGTCACCGGGGCCGACGGCGAGGCCGCCGTCGGTCGCACCACCTACCGGCTGTTTCGCGACGGTATCGACGGCACCTGACTGCGCACTCGGTTCGAAGCCCCTCGAGTCAGCCGGAACGTTGTGGCCGGCGAGGACGAGATGAGATCGCTCTCGCGCGAACTGCGATTGACCGCGGGAGAATCAGGGCGGGTGGGTTATCGCTCGTTGCGTTCCTTTCGCAGGTCCTCGTAGATCCGCGGATCGGTCTGGAACTTGAGGACGTTGTGGACCGCCGAGTTTCGGATGTTCGCGATGACGTTGCCGTACTCCGTGTAGCAATCGTGGATCCACCGGGAGACCTCTTGGCGGTCGCGGAACATCATCACCGTCTTCCACTGGTACTCCCCGTCCGAGAGGAAGAAAAACAGGGTGTGTTTGTCCGCCTTGATGTACTCCATCGCCTCGCGCCAGTTGTCGGCGAAGTGCTCCGCGTTGAACTTGAACTCGAACAGCGCGAAGATGTAGTACTCCTCGTTCGGGATGATCGCCTCGCGGAAGACCCCCTCGTCGCGCATCCGCCTGATCGACTCGCTGACGGTGACGTGGGAGACGTCGATGTCGTACTCCGCCTCGAGGACCTGCGTGAGTTCCCGCGAGGAGAGTTGCGGATCGTTCGAGAGTTCACAGAGGATCGCGATATCGCGGTCCTTGAAATCCCAGTTCGGTGGTTCGTCGTCGCTCATGGTATCGTGACTGTCGTAGCTGACATATTGTTACACTTCCGCTCCTGTCAGGAATTCACGGAGCCGATCGGCGTAGGCGTCCGACCGGTCCTCGGGAACCCAGTGGTAGGCGTCCGATAGCGGTTCGAGTTCGGCGTCGTCGATGTCCTCGGCGAGTCGCTCCGCGTAGGCGTAGGGTTGCATGACGTCGTCTTTGCCCCACAGCAGCAGCGTCTCGGCGGTGATCGCGCCGTAGTCGAGTTCGGTCGTGTGGTTCGTGTTCGTCGCGACGGCGTCCCGAACCAGCGACAGGTGACCCTCGTCGGTCAGCCACGGCGCTTTCATCCCCGCGACGAACTCGGGGTCGGCCTCGCCGTAGGCCCCCTCGACGAACGCCGAGTCGAGCTGTTCCTCGAGTTCCTCGCGCTCGAGGTCGGCAGTCGAGGGCAGGCCCAGATTCGAGACGAACTCGACCGGCCACGAGTCGTAACAGACGGCGTTCGAGAGGACGAGTTGCTCGACCCGCTCGGGGTTGTGTGCGGCAAAGCGCAGCGCGACACCGCCGCCGATATCGTGGGCGACCAGCGCGATCGCCTCGACCCCGAGATCGTCGAGCAGGGCCTCGAGCATCGCCTCCTGTGCGCGAATCGAGCGGTCGAAGCCGTCGCCCATCGCGGAATTGCCGTAGCCGACCAGATCGGGGGCGATAGTCCGCCGATCCTCGGCGACCGCCGGGACGATATCGCGCCAGAGGAACGACCACGTCGGAATGCCGTGGAGGAAGACGACCGGCGGGGCCGTGCTCTCGTCGGGACCGTCCTCGTGGGAGGCGACCTCGAGGTCGTGGCCGTCGACCGAGACCGTCGTCGACGACTGTTGGTCGCTCCACGCGTCGTGGTCGACCATTCAGGACCCTCCGTTCGCGGCGTCCCCCGATCGGTGGCGGACAGCAGTGAGCCGGCGATCGCGTCCATCTCGACCGTTCCGTGTGTGTTTCACTCGCATAATCCGTGGTAACACATCGTCCGTTCACCTTCCAAGATAAAGTCAGTTTGGGAGAGGGCTACCGATGTTAACCCATCTGGCAGCTACTCGTCTTCGGAGCCCGCCGTCAGCCCCGCCAGCGACTCCTCGCCGATCTCCTCGAGGACGTGCTCGTGGAACGACTGCAGCGCGGCGCTCTCGTCTTCGGCGAGGACGACATCGCTGGCCGACAGCGTCGCGAGCCCGAACGCTCGCGGCGTCGGCGAATCGAGAAGCCGCCGGGAGACGGCGAGTTCGCCCGCGTCGATCGCGTCGACGATGTCCTCGATCTCGCTTACGTTCAGTTTGTCCTCGAGGATCTCGCGGTAGGTCTCCTCGATCACCGCGAACTCCTCGAGATCCTCGGCGAAGCCGAGCAGCATCTCGCTGGAAACCTGCTGTTCGGCCGCGGATTTCTCGTAGCCCTTGTAGCGCTTGAGGATCATCAGCGCGCGGGTCGCGTTGATCCGGAAGTAGCGCTGGAGCAGGTCGGTTCCCGAGAGGGAGGCCCGGAGGTCGTCGCGGACGTCCTCGGCCGCGAGGTCCGCGATGATCCCCTCAATGTCGACCTTCCGGTTCAGCGGCATCGAGAGGACGAAGCCGTTGTCCGCGACCGCCACGCGGACGTTGGCGGTGGCCTCCTGTGCACAGCGGTAGGCGAACAGCCGCGAGAGCCCATCGTTGACCTTGCGGCCGTACGCCGAGTGGACGTAGTAGTGGCGCTCGTACTCCTCGCGGTCCCGGACGACTTCGATCGAGAGCCGATCGGTCGTGCTCACGCTCTCCGCGCCCGCGTACTGACACTGGTAGTCGAACAGCCGGGCAATCGCCCGCACGCTGTCGTCGTCCAGCGGGAACTCCCGGAGCCACGCGCGGACCCGCGGCGGCCCGCCGGCCGCGTAGCGCTCGAGGAGTTCCCCCTGAAACGCGAGGATCTCACAGCCCAGATCGTAGGACAGCGGGAGGCGTTCGGAGTACCACGAGGGGACCGTCGGCCGGGCGCTCGTGCGGTCGACGTAGACCTTCGACCCGCGCCGGTAGCGGTACTCGAAGTGGTCGCCGCCGAGGACGAAGACGTCGCCCTTCTCCAAGGTGTCGAGGTAGGACTCGTCGAGTTGGCCGACCCACTCGTCGCTCGCGCGCGTCTTGACATCGCAAGCGAACGAGTCCGGGATCGTGCCGATGTTGGTCATGTAGATGACCCGCGCGAGGCGGCCGCGTTTCCCGATCAGGGGCTCGCCGACGGGGAACTCCTCGTGATGGTGTTGGCCGTCGGGCGGGTCGTTCTCGTCGCGCCAGACCTTCGCGTAGACGTTTTTCTCCTCCAGGCCGGCGTACTCGGCGGTGAGGTATCGCATGAGCGACTCGTACTCCGCTTCGCCGTAGTTCCGGTAGGGATAGGCCCGCCGGAGGATTCGCTTCAGTTCGGCTTCGGGTCTGATCTCGGCGATCGCCATCCCGTAGACGTGCTGGGCGGCCACGTCCTGTGCGTTCTCGGGAATCGACACCGAGTCGACGAACCCGTCTTCGGCCTTCTTGAGCATGACCGCACACTCGAGGAGTTCGTCCCGGTCGAGCGCGATGACCCGACCCGTCACCGTCTGGCCGACGCGGTGGCCCGCGCGACCGATCCGCTGGAGGAGGGCGGCGACGGACTTCGGCGAGCCGACCTGCACGACGAGGTCGACGTGGGGCATGTCGATCCCCAACTCGAGGCTCGTCGAGGAGGTGACCACGTCGAGGTCGCCGTCTTTCAGTCGGCTCTCGATGTCCTGTCGGACCTCCTTCGAGAGGCTCCCGTGGTGACAGCCCGAGTTGTCCTCGTCGTAGGCGTCGAAGTCCTCCCGGAGGTTGTGCAGGACTCGTTCGGCCCCGGAGCGCGTGTTGGTAAAGACCAGCGTGTTTGTATGCTCCTGAATGTGTTCGTGAAGCATCCGGTAGAACCGCTCTTGGACGACCTCGCGGGGCGTGTTGATCAGGTCGTCCGCGGGGCACTCGAGTCGCATGTCGAACTCGCGGGCGAAGCGAGCGTCGACGATCTCGTAGTCGCGTGGCTCGCCGTTCGCTTCACAGCCGACGAGGAACTCCGCGACTCGAGAGAGGGGCTCGATCGTCGCCGAGCAGCCGATCCGGGTGATCGCTCCCTCGGCCATCGCCTCGAGTCGCTCGAGGCTGACCGAGAGGTGGGTGCCCCGTTTGCCCGCCGCAAGCGAGTGGATCTCGTCGACGATGACGTACTCGACGGTGCGGAGTTTCTCGCGGAACTTCGGCGAATTGAGTAAGATCGCGAGGGTCTCGGGGGTCGTGTTGAGGATGTGTGGCGTCTCCTCGAGCATCTTCTGACGGTCGCTCGAGGACGTGTCGCCGTGGCGGATGGCGTGGCGAATCTCGCCCATCGACTCCTCGCCGTCGCGCTCGGCGACGATCTCTTCGATCCCCTCGAGGGGGACCTCGAGATTGCGGTGGATGTCGTTCGCGAGGGATTTCAGCGGCGAAACGTAGAGACAGTAGACTGAGTTCTCGAGGCCATCGGGCTCCTCCCGGTCTCGCTCGTAGAGGTAATTGATGATTGAGAGAAACGACGACATGGTCTTCCCCGACCCGGTCGGGGCACAGACCAGCGTGTTCGTCCCGTCGTGGATCTTCGGGATGGCCCCCTGCTGTGGCGGCGTGAAGAAGCCCTCGTTCTCGGGAACGAACTCGCCGAACTCCTCGAGCCACCACTCCTGTACCGCGGGCTCGAGCAACTCGAACACGTCACCGTCCTCGATCGCGGTCGTGGCCGGATCGAACGGAAGGGCGTCGTCGGCGACCGGCAACTCGAGGCGCTCGTTCCCGTCCATTACCGTCGTCTCGGGGACCGGCGTGTAAGAGGGTTTGGACAGCGGGGTGAAAGTGAAATTGGGGGTTGACGGTGCGATGCCGGTCTGACTATCGGAAGCCGAGATCTGATCGGATTCGTGACGAAGCCACAATACAGATAGTCCCTCGTTCGTGACATTCAGGAAATGGTATCGTCGCGCTCGGTCGCGGCTCTCGCTCTCGTCCTCGCCGTCGGACTCCTCACGGTCGGATTCGTCGGCGGGACGACGGTCGTCGATCCCGACTCCGACGGGGTCCCGCCGGTAACCGAACTCCGCGACGGAACTGCCGTCTTCGACGCCGACACCGACGGCGACGGCCTCGAGGACGGGGCCGAACGGCGATACGGGACCGACCCCACCGCGGCCGATACCGACGGGGACGGACTCGACGACGGCGCGGAGGTGTCCGAGGTCGGGACGGACCCGCTCGAGGCCGATACGGATGGCGACGGCCTCGAGGACGGCACGGAACGACGCGAGACCGGCACCGATCCGACCAGTTCGGATACGGACGGCGACGGCCTCGCGGACGGCGACGAACTGCGCGAGTACGAGACCGATCCGCTCGCAGTGGATTCCGACGACGACGGCCTGTCCGATTTCGGCGAACTCGAGGAATACGGGACCGCGCCCGCGAACCCGGACACGGACGGCGACGGACTCGAGGACGGTCCGGAAGTGCTCGAGCACGAGACCGAGCCCACCGTCGCCGATACGGACGACGACGGACTGGCGGACGGGGAGGAAGTCCACGAGTACGGGACCGAACCGACGACTTCCGATACCGACGGGGACGGACTCTCTGACGGTGCGGAGGTCAATCGACAGGACGTCTTCCCCGACGCCGACCCGCTCCGGACGGACATCTACGTCGAGGCCGACACCATGGAGCGGACCGACCTCGAGCGGCGCGAAGTCGAGCGGATCGTCACCGAGTTCGACGAGGCCCCGCTCGAGAACCCCGACGGGTCGACCGGCGCGGCCCTCCACGTGGACCTCGACGAGACGATTCCGTGGGACTCGGAGACCGACGTCGGCGACTTGAACGAGATTCGGGCGCAGTATTTCGATCAGCAGGGACTGGGCTATCACTATCTGGTCATCGTCGAGGACGTGGCCGGCGATACGAGCAAGGGGAACGTCATCGGTAAAGCCGGCCTCGGGACGATGATGGTCGAATCGCAGTCGGGCCGCGATCAGACGGGATCGACCGCGATGCACGAACTGGGTCACTCGCTCGGTCTCTCGAACACCGATTTCGAGGGGATCGATACCGACGAGTACTCCTTCAGCAGCTACTCGAGCGTGATGAACTACAACGCGCCGCGTGACTACTACGGGTTCTCCGCGAGCGGCGGCGTCGGCGACTTCGACGACTGGGGATACCTCGACGACCACATGTTCACACCGGCGACATCGTTCGTCGGGTCGGACGACTGACTCGAGGCTCACGACCGCCCGACAGACCCACGCCAAGAGGTGCTTCACACCTCGTTCTCGGATTCACTCTCCTCGAGCCCCGAGTCAAACACGAGGCAGTGGCGCTGCTACCGCTCGCAATCGCCGTGATCCGACTCCACTGGCGTCGCCCTCGTGTCCGATCGACCGAGCGGCCGCCGTTATTCGGCGACCGTCGAGCCACCGGCATTGCTGGACGCTTCGGTCACCTGGACCTGTCCCGAATCGTCGACGCACACGCGCTTTCCGCGATACGTGAACTCGATCGTCGCACTCGAGTCGCCCGTCGACTGAAACAGCGCATCGAGCGCGTCCGTATCGATCACCTCGTGTAGCGGCGGCTCTAACTCGACCGGATCGACGCCCTCGTGTGCCGCCACCCCCTCGACGACCCTGAGACTGGTCGGAACTGAACTCGTCATATCCCTCCCGGCAATGACGACGTAAATAACTCCCTCGATACGGTATCGCCGCGGCGGCCGGTCATCGGACGATCGCCGCCGCGTGGGGTACATCGGTCGAGTCGCCCGAAACGGGCTCGAGTACAGCCGCCACAATAGTCGTGTTTAGTTTATAGCATTCTGCCAGACGGCGAAAGCTTGGAGCCACGGTTCTGCGGTTGATGGTTTGGCGTGACTAAAGCAGTTTGAAAACGAGGAGGTACGTCGTTTTATCTCTCGAAAGATACGTTCAACAGCGTTTCGATTTCCATGTTTTTGTATCGAAATCGGAGCCCATGTCGGCGGAGTGCTGTCTGGAGATGCTGTGCTCCGTCGACGAGAAACACAGCGTCTTCGACATCATTTTCTCGGTTAATTCTCGCAGAAAGCGTTCAGTTAATGCGGTTGTAGTCGTTGAAAACAGCCGTATATGGAGAATCTTGTTCGTTTCAGGATCGACTGCAGCGTACAGCCAATACTGGTGATCATCGATCCGAATCACGGTTTCGTCGAGCGCAATGTGATTCGGAGTCGTGTCAGTTGCTGGCTGTAGATCAGCTTTCTGTACCCAATCGTGAACAGCCTTCCGCGATCGCTCGACACCGAACCTCTCGAGTTCTCGAACGGTATTCGAAAGCGATAATCCAGCAAGGTGGAGTCGAATACCGAGCCCCATCAGCCGACGCGGTGTCCGTTCTCGCTCCACAACACTCAAATCGATCCAGTCGCTACAACCGTTGAGGCGGTCGATTTTTGCCATAGACCAGCATAAAATCGTACTGCCTCACTTTTCACGCTTAACTAAACACGGCCGCCACAATACGGAATGAGTTTATACGGGCTTCTCTACTAGAGAACGGCCTGCGATCGGCCGCGGCAGCGACCGGAGGCCGCGCGGCCGCGGGCTGTCAGAGGCAGCCACACTTCGATCGGACGGCATTTCGGACGCGAGAACGGCTACGGATCGGTCGAGACCGTTCGCGAACGACGTCCCGGTATCACCTCCGCCTCACTCCGGTGGTATCGGCTCGAGGTTCGAATTCGAGACCCGACAGCAGCGACGCCGGGAGTTCGGACTGAGAAACGACTGGGCTGTCTCTCCGATCTCCACCAGTCAGCAATGATGAACGATCGCTGGATCCGTTCGCCGGGGCCGATCAGACCTGCGGGTCCGGTCGAGTCTCTATAGCCGTAAGATGTAGTTAGTGTATAATCTGTTAATTTCTGACTGGTAAGGGATTTCCTGAACGGGTCGAAACCGTAGATTCCTACTTCTAGGAAGTATCTACCGCTATACTTATTGTACATACCTCGAGATGAGGAATCAGTATGATCGGGCCTCGAGTTGTGTCGATTATCGTTGTCAGTATCATTACTGCGACGGTACTCGCTTCAGGTCCACTCGTGCCGGTGGAACTCACGACGTATGAGAGTCCCTGTGAGGGAGGCTCACTCTCCAGCGAGGGAAACGCGGTAATCCAGCCATCGTCCATTCCCGAGTCGGCGACTCTCACACGATCCGAGTTCGGGGCGGAAGTCTGGAAACTTGACGTTCCTGACGCGACAGTGAGGGCAACCGATGTCCAAGGGTGTGTGAGAGTTACCTATGAGATCAGTATTAGCGAACTTGGTATCACCTCGCTTTCCGCGGTGACGGTAAGCGAGGAATCCCCTGAAATGCTCCATGTTTCTATGTCGGAAACTACCCTCAGCCCGGACCGCGTCAGCGAGGAGCAGTACGATGCAGAAGTGCGTCTGACCTACCACGGCGTTGAGAACCAAACCACCGTCGAACGGACGCTGATCAGGCGAAATATCACGGTAGAGGTGGCAGCGTGAGCTATCGATCACGGTATTATGCCGTTCTCGATAACCACTCGCAACGAGCGACTGCCATCGCACACCGCCTCGGACAGCTGGTGTTCGGGGACTACGGTGGCGTCTTCGTCTTTCTCCTCACGTGTAGCGCAGCGATGGTACTCTGGCGAACGACGTTTTCGATCAACGATAACCTGACCGTTGCCAACGGACTAGTCGCGCTGAGCGATGGACACCTCCACGTCACCACGCCGGCATATGGGGAGACACTCAGAAGTCCGGGAATGGCCGACTACAACGGAAAAGCGTTTCCGCGGAACTTCGCACATATCGTTTTCGCACTTCCGATCCTCTGGGTTCTGGACGGGGTCGCTGCAGTCGCCGACGTTCGCATCGCTCTTGTGGCACTCTGGAGTCTCTCGGTGTTCGCCACCGTCAGCGCCGGCGGACGGCTAGTGGATCGTCACAGAGCAGCCCATCTCGTCGGGGGAGGGATTGCACTCAGTAGTTTCGTCATCAGCGTGGCCATTGCGACGCCGTTTCCGCTCGTTCACCTCGCGTATCCCGCGCTCCAACTCGCGATGATACTCGCTACTGCCGGATGTGCACTCGTCGTCTATCGCCTTCTCTCACGCATCCACTCGTCCGATGTCGGGCTTGCGGCTGGCATCGCTGTCGGGGTTGCATCACCGGCGCTGCTCTGGGCGACGATCCCGAAACGGCACGTTCTTACTGCCCTGTTCGCGCTGCTCACGCTGTTCTTCCTCTACCGAAGCCGAGAGACCGACCGCATCTCGACCTATCGGCGATACAGGGCCGTCGCCTACGTTCCGGTGGGCCTAACCGCGTGGTTACACGCATCCGAAGGGCTCGTTCTGCTCGGGGCTCTGGTCGTCGCCGATTTCGCTACTGCTCGAGAGAACAGTGTCCGAACGCTTGCGACGGTTGCGGCGGGACTGCTCGTCTCGCTGCTCCCGTTTTTCCTGACGAACTATCTGATATCCGGCGATCCGTTTACGCCGCCACGGATGCTCGATCGCTACGGTGGCGATGCGGTTGGCAACCGAGTGACTGGGGACACATCTACCGCAGGTGGTAGCTCGGAAACTGGAGGCGGAACCGCTAGTGCCACGGATGACGGCAGTATCGTGGGCGGAGTTATAGCACCACTACTCGGCACCATCGACAGAGCCCTTCTTTTCACTGAGTTCCTTACTGACGGCATTACTGCGGTTCGTCAGGAGCCGGCTCGACTGTACCGCACTTTCGTTCGGAGCGGTTACTTCGGATTTTCGTCATCCGGTGCGACCGGCCGCGCTATCAACGTCGCCTTCTTGGAAGCGCTTCCGATCGCAGGCGCATTGATCGCCGCACCCGTTGTCGCCTTCCGGACCGTATTCGACAGTTTGAGTAGCCGTTCGTCTCTGCGCCTTCGGTCCCGACCGGTCTTTGCTGCGGATATTTTCGTCCTGGCCTATGCGATCCTGGTCACGCTACTGTACATCTACCGGCTTCCACTCCACGCAATGCTCACCGTTCGATACGTGTTCCCCTTGTTCCCGCTCGCCGTATACGGTGTCGCCCGCCTTCCGTGGGTCCGTGCGACCGTAACTGACCGGCCACTGTGGCTCGGATTCGCCTATACGGGAAGCGTCTTCATTGGCGGTCAACTCGTTCTCGCCGCTGTCGTGATAGAAGGCTACACTGCCGACGAGACGATACAAGGGCTCGCTCTTCTCGGTCTCGCTATCGCGGCCGGAACGGGAATCTGGAGCCTCAGCGCGGCGTTCGATCAGACAAACACGCGCATCGGCGCTATTCTGTTCGGTCTCGGAAGCGGACTTGTCACCATTCTCATGGGCGTATTCGCGTTTTCGTTTTTCGGTCCGACTGCCAAGTTCGTACTCCCGATGCTCCCGCTGTAGTTCGGGCGATACTCGAGGCGTTCGAGATCGCACTCGAGCCCTCGCGTAGATGCTCACTCGCGTCTCACATCATGGCTTGACAATCAAAAACGGCGGTCCATGCATCCCCGTCTGCCCACCCATCTATGTGCGCGCGAGGTCACGCTCGTCAATTACTGGTTCATCCCAGTTCCTATACGGACATGATGCCGAATCAACAATTCCATGTCGTTTTAGCAGGAAACTTCACTAATCGCCAGAGGGAATAGCTTTCAAGACTTCGCTGTAGCCCGGATAGCGCCCCCTGATTCTCAGTTCTGAAACCCTTGTCAGTTCACGAGAAACTCACGAACCTTTAACTATATATGGTAGTAGTTGCGTCCAGATTACAAGCACCGAAAGGATGGCAAGGATGCGCGTCGGGTTGGCTGTGGATTCCCCAGATCCCCACGCGCGAACAGTGGTTCCAGACTGCTGCGCATAATCCTTCCGACCGTTCAGACCGGTGCTGTGGTAAACATGGATTTGAAGCAATACAGATCGAAGCTGATCGGAAGCGAAGACGAACGAGCCGTCTCACCAGTTATCGGCGTGATCCTTATGGTTGCAATTACCGTCATCCTCGCAGCCGTGATCGCGGCATTCGTGCTGGATATGGGGACTGGTCAAAGTGCGAACGCGCAGGCAGGACTTGATATTTCGAACGATACCAGTGATGCTGACGACTATGACGTGACCATTACATCAATGGGAGACAATACGGACAGCATCTTCTGCGATAACGGTGGTAATCAGCAAACTGCAAGTAGTGTTGGTCAAACAATCACATGCCACCAAGGTGATAATATTATCGGAGTTAACAACGAGGGCGATGAAAACGTTATCCAGTCAGACATAGGCAACTAATTATAGATCCTTCGGATTATCAGGTTATTTACTGCTAAATGAAGTATATATTGCCTTTTGAATGATAGCTAAGCAGTGAATTCTTGGCACTAGGTTTATATTGAGAATTTGAGTTCCACACACCGCGCTTGCTCCCTGACGGAAGCAACGCGAGCGATGGGCGCGCGGTTCGGGGCCGTCGGAGATATATCAGCGCGCGACGCGCGTGGTCCGCGTGAACCGCTCGAAGCGCGCCAACCACTTCGGGACGGCCGTCGAGAAACGGATAGCCGAGAAACGATGGTTCGACCTCGAGATCAATTACGTGCGGCCACGCGAGTTGCGCGACCTCCTGCTCGGAGCGCGAGCCGCCGACCTCGTACCATCGATCGGCGAGCAACTCATCGACGAGCGTCGCCGGCACGAGCGCACGGGCGACTGCGGCAGCCCCGGCCGCGGGACTTCGAGCAGTTGCTCGTGGGCCGCTCGTTTGACGTAGAACCGGCCGCGAATCGATCGGCTCCCGTTGCTCATCTCTATCTGGCAGCCTTTGATCTCGACCGGAACTGCCGGCTCGACGAGAACGATTCCGTAGAACGGCAGCGATCGACTCGCCTCGAGGGCAGCGGTCGTCCGGGCGTCGCGCCACGGCAGTGTGATCGCTAACGTACTCGAGTTCGTCGATGGTCTGGACAATCTCCGCTTCGAGGGCGTCGCCGCTGGCCTTCGAACTCTCGAGTTCTGACGCGCGAGAACTCATAGCGGGCCCTCCTGCGCATCACGAACCGTGCGCGTACAGTCCGGGCACAGTCGCCGGAGTGCGTCGACGCGATCACCGCACCGCTCGCATTCGTCGGATTCGACGAGCCGGCTCATCGCGAATCACCGCCCTCGGTCTGATCGCCTTCGGCCTCGAGGATCGACTGACGGACCTCGATATCAGTGGCTTCCGTCGGTGACGAGTCCGCCGACCACAGTCGCCGAACTGCGACAAGAACACCGAGACCTAGCAGGAGACCGGCTACTACGTCGATCGGATAGTGAACGCCGATCACCACTCGAGACGCTGCGACTGTACCCACTACGATCGTCGCCACCGCAACCCGGGCTCGTCGCGAGCCGATCTCGAGACGGTCGGCAGCAAGTCCGTAGGCGACGGTCGCGCCGAGTGCATGGCCGCTCGGGAATCCGTAGCCACCGATCGCTGCCCCCGGTGGACGAGTGAGCCCGATGGCTGACTTCAGGACAGTCGTCAGCCCAATAGCGGCGAGGACAGCGACGACCGGCCACGGTTCCCGACCCCGGCCCACAGCCCACGCAACGAGACCGACACCGATGACGACCGAGTAGTCCCCTGCGTGAGTGACGATCGCCGCGACCGAGACGACGATCTCTGGAAGGAACTCTCAGATCAACTCGAGTTCACCGACGGCCCTCATTGACAATCGCCTCCGTGACGGCCGGGCGATGTCTCCGGGTCCGGAACCGAAACGTCGACGCCAGCAGCGGAGCCGCGGCTCAGTCGAGCGTAAGTATCGCAGTCCCCGCAGCGGTGAGCGCGATCGTCGTCGTCACCGAAGACGCGACGGAACCGGTCGGTGACGTGGGCTCCACAATGCTTGCACGTCGAGCGGTCGACTGACGGCCACGGAGCGACCGTCACGCTGACCACCTCCCGGTAGTCTGTCGACTGCGTGGTAATATACCGAAACCGAGAATTGGATTTTCGGCCGTCTCGAGGGTATGAGCCGCTAAGAGTTGAACACTTGGAAAATTTCGAGTGGGACCGCCGAGAATTGAACTCGGGTCCTACGGACCCCATCCGCAGAGGATACCACTACCCCACGGTCCCGCACGTGAACCGATGGTCGTCTGCCGCTTAAGGGTGTCGTTTCGGGTCCGGTTCGTCACCGGGTTTCACGGCCTCGAGCCCGACACGTTAGACCAGCACCCGCTCGAGGTCGACCACGACCCCGCTCTCGGCGTCGACGCTGCCGGCCAGTTCCCCGAGACAGACCGCCGCGCCGTTGGGCGTGTAACAGGCCACCAGCGCTCCGTCGTCGATCCCGTCGTCGGCCTCGAGCACGCCCGGCGCGTAGACGGGAGCCCCCTCGGCCACCTCGCGGGCCGCGTTCTCCGCGATGACGACGCTCGGAATCCCCTCGAGAATCCGCTCGGCGGGGTCGACGACATCGTACAGCGGTTCGGGATCGCCGTCCTCGAGCCAGAAGCCGAGCGCGTCGAGGAAGTCGTGGGCGCTGTGGAGGGTGCGGTCGTCGAACGGGTCCGTCGCAGTCCGGCGCAGGTGTCCCATGTGGCCGCCCGTTCCCAGCGCCAGTCCGAGGTCGTGGCACAGTTTCCGGACGTAGGTCCCGCTCTCACAGCGGATTCGCAGGAGGAGGCGACGCTCCTCGGTCTCGAGCACCTCGAGATCGTAGAGTTCGCGCACGCGCAGGCGACGGGCCACCGCGCTCTTGCGGGGCGGTTTCTGATAGATCGGCCCCTCGAACTCCGCGACCACCGATTCGGCGTCGGCTGGAACCGGCGCGTGACACTCGAGGACGGCGACGTACTCCTTGCCGCCCTCGAGGAACACCTGTGCGAGCCGGGTCGCGTCGCCGAGCATGACCGGAAGACAGCCGGTCACCTTCGGATCGAGGGTACCGGCGTGGGCGGCGCGGTCGATCGTCGACTCGACGCCGCGTTCGGCGAGCGTCTCGACGACGGCGTCCCGAAGCCACCCGCTGACCTGATGCGAGGACGGGCCGGGCGGCTTATCGAGGTTGACGACGCCGAAGGTGAGCAACTCGGCGGGCGACCGGTCCGCTGGTGGGCCACGCAGGCTCATCAGAAGTCGTACTCGACGCCGGTTACGAGCGCCTTCCCTTCGTCGCCGTCGGCGTCGTAGCGCTCGACGGCGGTGACGAGCATGTCGAGGACGGCGTCGGGCTCCCAGCGAGCCGTGTTGACCGAGAGATCGTAGATCGTGAGGTCCCGAATGTCGATCCCGTAGTACTCCTCATAGCGTTGGGCTTCGCTGGCCTCGCGGGCCTGCGTTTCCTCGGTCGCACGAACGGGATCCTTGTCCTCGCGGTCGGCGATCCGCTCGCCGCGAACCCGTGCGGGCGCGTCCAGCCAGAAGCGGAAATCCGCCTGCTCGCCGGCCAGCCAGCCGGCGAGTCTGGACTCGAGGACCAGATCGTCTTCCTCGACGGCGATCTCGCGCAGCCGTCGGTCGAGGTCGCGATCGATCTCGTCGTTTTCCTCGGCCAGTTTGTTGAACTCGAGCGGAGTATAGCCGCGCTCGTCGGCCAGTTCGCGGAAGATGTCACCGCCGCTGACGTGGTCGAAATCGAAAGCCTCGGCGAGCAACTCGGCAGTCGTGCTCTTCCCGCTTCCCGGCGGGCCGGAGACGGTGAGTAACATACTCCCTCTGCGAGGGGCCGGGTAAAATGGGTTTTGAATCAGCGAGCGCGGGCAGCGGCCGCGTCTGCGTACGCGATGAGTACGTGAGAAGAGCTGTCGAATCGGAAAACCGCTGCGAGCCGGATCAGCTAGTCGACGGCGACATATCGATGTTCAGGGACTTCCGGAGGAGTTGGGAGAACCCCATCGAGCACAGGAAGTACCAGACGATCCACGCCGGCATGGGGCCGAACAGCCCCGACTGCCAGCTGGTCTCGCCGACCAGCGGCATGATGACGGTCGCTTCCGCGCCGTCGATCCCGACCGACTGGATCTTCCAGTACATCCAGAGGAACAGCGGGATCGTCAACAGCATGATCCAGACCATCGGGCGGAACTGCTCTTTGAACATCCCGAGGTTGTCCGCCATTGCCTCCATCTGTTCTTCGCGTGCGCGCTCGATCTCGTTTTCGATGCGCTCGATTTCGGCCTCGCTCGCCCCGCGTTCTTCGGCGTCTTTTTTCTCCTGACGGAGGTCCTTTTGCTCCTGTTGGACGGCCTGCATCCGCTCTTGGTACTTCCCCATGACCTCCGTGTTCATCAGGTTCGCCTGCAGCAGCGACGAGTAGAGACCGGTGATCAACGCGACCGAGAGGATCACGCCGTAAAACGGCAACGCCGCATCGAGCGGTCCGAGAACGGCGTTGATCGTACTCCCGACGACGTTCCGAATCGAATCGAACCAGTAGCCGGGCATCAACAGCAGCGCGCCGACGCCGGCGAGTTTGTCCCACTGCGACCAGCTCGATTCCTCCTCGTCGATATCGATATCGGCCGCGGCACCGCCGTCGCCGTCACCGTCGAGGGCCCGGTCGAAGGCCTCGCGATCGGCGATCTCGAATCCCTCGTCGCCGTCGACTAACACTCCTTTCTCGATCAATCGCCCCCACTGTCCGCTCGTCAGGTCGTCGCTGACGTCGGCCCACTGGACCTCGCCGCCGTTCCTATCGGCTTCCTCGCGGATCGCCTCGAGGGCGCTCGCCATCGAGGAGTCCTCACGGACGAGGGCGTCGATCTTCTCGGCTGTACGCGTCATCTGCTTTGTGCTAGGCGTCGTCCGGTATACAAGTGTTTTTCTTCGGTTATGCGCCAAGGACGACTGAAGCAGTCATAATTTTCTTGGATCAGGAAGTGAGTTTAGCCAACATTTATGACGGCAGGATATAGATTACTGGGGTAATGACCGGGGAACGTGAATGTCTACATAAGGGGGAAGACGAAGAGCGAGGTGCCTCTCCACAAGTTGGCCTCGTTTTATTGTTTGGAATCGTAGCAATCAGTGCCGTTTTACTTATCACTGTTGGGATGGGATTAATCGGTTCGATTGAATCGGAGAGTCAAGTAGAACAGACACGTACCTCAATGGATGTCATGGATCATGGCTTTTCGACGGTTATAAACACGAAACAACAGCAGGAGGTCCCAGTTGAAGATGCACAATTCGAGCCAGATGGGACGGTATATGTTGCGTGGGTGAATAATCGCTCTACCGCCTTTGATAACAACCCGAACGCAACAATCGATCCACTTGGAAGGGTTGAATCAAAGATAGATGGGCAAACCATCGCGTATCAAGGGGGTGGCATATGGGAACAAACAGCGGATGGAACGACTGTCTATTCCGCACCAGATATACACTACGACCAGTCTCTGACAATGAACGTTGTCCAAGTAGATGCTAGCGATATCAACGGAGACAACGGAATTGCGGAGATAAACGATTCTAAATCGGATGATTTAGCCGCAGAAATTGAGAATTCATCAAAACAATCGAACGGGACGGATCTTGCGTTAGAAATCAAAAGTGAATATCATGAAGGATGGAAGCAGCATTTTGAGTCTGCTTTGAAGGGAGATGTAGATATTGATCATGATCCAGACGAAAAGCGCGTACGGGTGTATATTGAGGATGCGAGATCGGACGCGACATTCCAGGTGACAGATGTTGAAGCTGACCGAGTGGTTCCACGTAATGGTGAACTGGAAGTCAATGCATCGGTTCTCAATGTTGGAGATGCATACGGAACGGGCAATCTGACACTGGCAGTAAATCCGGAAACCAAAACGGAAATCGAACTTGAACCAGGTGAGACGACAACTGAATCACTCACATTGCCAGTAAATGCAATTTCGGAACAGGAAGATAACCTCAGTCAATATAAGCCGTACACGTATAACGTTAGCACAAGCGATGACTACGCTCAAGGAAGATTCTTTTTGAGCTATCCGAATACATCCTACTATAAGCTTAACAACAGTGATATAGATATTAATCAAGATCCCCAGAACCAGACTATTTCACTAGAAGCTGGGTTCTTGAATATAGGCGAAACTGATGAACCACGGAATGTTTCAATCGATCTCCAAGGAGATCAACAGGTTCGGAACGACCAGGGGGACCTTGTAGATATTTCTTGGGAGTCCGTTTCTTCGGTCGAGCAACAGCCGTGGAACGACAGCACGATAGCGACGACAATAAATCGTAGCGCACTCCCTGATGGAGAGTATGAACTTACCGTTGCTATCGATAACCCCACTGGAATATGTGCTAACAACAATCAAACTTGTGAAGTAACTAGGAATTTCACAATCGATGGTGGAGGAATAGGAGATCCAGGAGAAGTGATTGTTTCCGAGCCCGCAAATGTGAGTACAAGCATTATCGGGACAGAAATCTCAGCAGAGGGCGATTTTAACCGCATAACTAGTCCGTTCACCGATAACGCCGACGCAGGCCTTCTCGTTAATGACGGTAGTAAAGCAGATGGATCGGTAGTCAGACAAGAATCGGGCAATTTTGGCTTTAGCCTTGTCCCATCTGAGCCAGAGTCGACCAATGATGAGCCGAAAACATCGTCAAGTGGTGGATGGGTCGCAGCAGATGGAACTACTCCGGAAGCAGATGGAGAAGTGGTCCGCAACTGCTATGGCCGACATTGTGAGCGGAATTTTGAAGGGGAGTGGAATTGGGATGTTAACAAACTTGTATGGAGTGAGGACGGCGGATACGTACTTGACTGGCATCAGGACGGTGATTGGAGTTGGGATGGAGATGGATCCGCAGAAGTGGCAGAATTTGACCAATATAAACAATGGGCACCGGTGACTGCATCTGCAATGGTTAACGGATCAGAGGTGCAATTAACGCCGGCAGGGGAAAACAATACACTTCCCGTAGATGAGATTGATGAGCAATCAATGGCGGATCACAATCTCAACACCTTCGGAACGCAGGATCAAGTTTGGAATTACGAACAGGAAAACGTAACTGGGACTGTCTCAATAAGCTCCACATATTGGTCCTGTAATGAGTGGGACTATGCTGGCGTGGATAAATCCGATGCAACCGGGACTGATAGTAATTATTACAATCGCGAATGTACGGATTTCGGCACCCCAATTACAACAGCAGAAGGTGGTGGGTACGAAGCCGAGTCAGAAACCGGCTTCGTCATGACACGTGATGCTGACCATAATAATCTCCCAGAAATTGAAGAGGGATACCCACGGCAGCGAAACGTCACCGAAGTCTTCAAAGCCGGGACTGACGGCGTCACGTTAGATGAAGAGAATAACCTCACACTCGGTCCACGAGACTTCGCATTCATGATGGAGGTTACCATGGACCAGGACGGACTGCAAGACACGTACGGTCATAACTACAATGGCGAATACGACCTATATACGGATAATCAGAGCGAATTATTCCGTGCAGCCTGGGATATCGCAGAAAACTACCGAGATGAAGCCTTGTATACAAACGATCCGAATTACAATGACGTGATCGGATTCGTTCAAGTTGATGGCGGTGGAACCTACGTTGATCTTGAAGACGATCCATTCGATGATGTCCATGTCAATGGTGAATTACGCGAGACAAATATCAGAGGCGGCGGAACGATCGAAACGGACCCAGAATCTGGTACGGTTTCCGTCAATGCTGGTTCAATCACGATTAGATAGATAACGTAGCCAAAGTATTGACATAATCATTGTTGGGGCACTGTCTAGATGAGAGTTTGAGGAATGAGCAGGTGGTGGCGAGAAGTGCTCATGCAACTCGCCAACCTACTCAAAGAGAGCTTAGACGTGGATTGTGATGAGGTTTGGGAGAACGAGCGCATCCCGACACCCGTTAGGGTGGTCGGGGTGCGGGTTGACCGCTTTCCCTCCTTCTGGCGAGGCAGTCCAGCCAGCGCTCGCCGCTGGCTCAGATGGTTCAGACACCATTACAACCACGATCGACCGAATCAAGTACTGAATGGCCGAACACCAGCTGAGGAGGTGCTGAACTAGACAGTACCATTGTTGACGAATTAGTGCACTGTTGAAAGAACGGGCAATTAGAGATCGAGAGTGAGAAGAAGTCAGGAGAGTATTTACATTCTACGAATGCGATCGTTCAATACCGTTCAGAACACGTATTCTGCGACTCTACACGTCTTCTAGCAATATTCTGGGTTCCTACTATAGTAAAATACGACTGTTGAACGGAGATAAACGATTCTGGAAGATATGATCGGACGAGCGTATTATCATTACAAGAGAAACTGTTCTAGCCATGAATTTACGGTGTGGTGGGCGTGGAGGGGAGGCTCGAGGACAAGCCTCCGTGTTGGCACTGATCCTGCTGATCGGGATGGTTGCCGTCGGCAGTATCGGCGTTTTGCTCGTTGGAACCGAAGCGATGGCGAGTGCAGAACATCAATCGGAGCAAGAACGGATCGAACAGGCATTCGTCGAGTTGAGTACGAGTATTTCATCGTCGACCGTCTCCGGCGACACCTCGCAGTCAATGGAACTTCATGCCGGCGAACGGGGAGCGATCGCACACCACGGTTCGGCGACGTACGAGATCTGGACCGAAAGTTACAGCAGCGAGAACGAAACGCCCGTTGCCAATGGATCGATTGGTACCGTCGAGTACGAGGGTACTGACGGGACGACGATCGCCTACGAGGGCGGTGGCGTATTCCACGAAACGGGGTCGCAAACGCGGGTTCTCTCAGCGCCGCCGATCGATTACAATCACGAGACGAGCACGCTATCGTTTCCCGTATTCGGCCTCACTGAGAACAAATCGATCGATTCCGGCGATATCCGTGTCAGGCAAACGGACGCGAACCGTAGCCCGAAGAGTTACATCGAAGACGACCATGTATTCATCGAAATCGAGAGCGAGTACTGTCGAGGATGGGAGCAGTACTTCGTCGATCAGGCAGGCGATACGACACTGCAACAGGCGTGTTACGGGGCCGAAAACGCTGACGGCAAAGTGAAAGTCCGACTCGGATACGACGATATCGAAAACGCGTTCTCGTCGGGAGTCGCGCTACCGAGTGAGGATAACATCGGTTCGGGTACTGGAAACGGGAATAAGCAACCGATCGACGACGTGGACGAAACCGAATACGTTCCACTGGACGCGACGATCCAGCAGTTGAGAGACGATTTCAAGGAGAACGCGTCCGGGGAACTGAGTGAGACGAATTCCAATTCCGGAGGCAAATACTACGTCGAGAACCTCGAGGGATCATACGATTTCGAACTGGTCGGAGACGATGCGATCGTCGTCGTCAACGATAGCGTAACGACCGACGGGAGCGGGATAACAGTTTCCGAATGCGGGAACGGAGACCATAGTCTGAAAATATACGCAGCGGGGGACTTCTCTATTCACGATGATGTGAAGCCAACGGACGAATGTGGAGAGGAGAACGTAGACACGATTCAACTCTACGGTACGTCAACGTCTTCCGTCGACTTTCACGATTCGAGCAGCACGTTCCGGGGACTACTCTACGTTGCGAGTGACGAATTCGAACCAAATAACGGGGACTATCAGATCGACATCACCGGCGGTGGCGGATTCACCTTCGAGGGAGCGGTCATCGCTAACTCGATCTATTTCGACTCCGCGGCAAACAAAGTCGACCTAAATGGCCTCGAGGATAGTACCGTCGACGTGATTCCAGAGGGATACGAACCCGCACCTCAACTAACGTATCTCAACCTCGTCGAACACGAAATCGAGATTCGAAATAACTGAGTTTACGCCGCGTCGTCGATCGTTTCCTTCACGTCTTCCCAGACCGCGTCAGGTGCCTGCTCGCCGTCGACTCGCTCGAGCACGCCCGCATCGTCGTAGTACTCGATAACCGGCTCGGTGTTCTCCCGAAACACCGACAGTCGCTCCTTGACCGTCTCTTCGGTATCGTCGTCTCGCTGGACCAGTCGCTCCTCGACTTCGGGGTCCTCCGGCGGGTTGTACTCGACGTGGTAGATGTCGCCGGTCTCTGGATCCATCCGTCGGCCCGTTAGTCGGTGGACGAGTTCGTCTTCGCTGACCTCGAGATAGAGGACGACATCGAGGTCAGTCATGTCCTCGAGTTCCTCGGCCTGCTCGACGTTCCGCGGGTAGCCGTCGAGGACGAAGCCGTCGGCCTGACTGAGCGCCTCGTCGACGATGGCGTTGACGACCGCGTCGGGGACGAGTTCGCCCTGATCCATGTACTTGCCCGGGGTATCGTATTCGGTGTCCATGTCGGAGATGTCCATCTCCTTGTTATTCCGGAGGGCATCGCCGGTCGTGATGTGATCGACATCGAACTCCTCGGTGATCTTTGCACTCTGAGTCCCCTTACCCGCCCCGGGCGCGCCCAGGATCAGGATTCGTGGCTGAGCCATACGGCCTCGTTCAGTGCCAGCACATAAAGGCTTAAAGAATCGGGCACGTTCGTCCGATTATGACTCGCTTCAATGCCACCGAGCCCGCCGAGCGACGGAAACTGTACGTCGATGCCATCACCGCCCATCGCGAACGCGGGAGCGGATTCGTGACACTCGAGGCCGACGAGAGCGCCCTCGAGACTGACACGGACACCGATGCCGACGCCGAGACGGCTGCCGAACTCGGCGTTCCGTGGGTGCAGTTCGGTGACGGGACGATCAACGTCGACTGTACTGACGAGGAACTGGATACGCTCAAGACCGTCCTCGGCGAGTTCCCGGCGTTCAAAATCGACGAACTGAATCGGCCCGAAGAAGTCGAGGGAGTCAACGTCCGGATCAGCGCGAAGGCGGATCCCAATCGGATCGCCCAATTCGTCGATGACATCTTCTGCGAGGTGTACGACCTCCCGTCGGTGTTTCGCGTCTGGGCCGTCGAGGTGTGAGCAACCGTGAACAGCCGGCTCCATCGCTAGCGAGGGGACGAACAGTAACGGAGAACGGTAATCCACACTCGAGCGGGCGAGACGATTCGATTCGGAATTGCGCTCGAGCCGAACCCGCTCGGGGACCCCCTCGTATGCGGGGTTGGTATGTGGTTCGTTAGACAGGTTCTGCGTACGACAGCGACAGAAAAAAGAGCATCGGGCCCAACGGCACAGTGATGGACCGAAAAGACGGGCCCCATCCGAAAACCGAGACAGCGGTCCGCCGGACGCTCGCCGACAGACGGCATC
Source organism: Natrinema versiforme (assembly GCF_005576615.1). Classification (NCBI taxonomy): domain Archaea; kingdom Methanobacteriati; phylum Methanobacteriota; class Halobacteria; order Halobacteriales; family Natrialbaceae; genus Natrinema; species Natrinema versiforme. The sequence goes on along the minus strand of NZ_CP040330.1, from coordinate 944,140 downwards.
AGTCGGGCGGTTTCCAAATAGATAAGTGGCCCCAGCAATCATCCTCCGACATATAACTGGAGTTCAAAAGAGGTGAATACAATCATCAACCTACTGACGACCCCGATGCAGACACGTGTCGACGTGTTCGACCGGATCTTCCTGGTCTTCCTCGGACTAGGTGCGCTCGTCGGTATCGTCGTGATCACGTATACGCTGTACAACGCGTACAAGTACCGTGATACGGGCGATGCCGGCGATGACGAAGATCTGCCATCCGTCGGGGAGTTACCGACAGGCGGAAAGGGCGGTAAGAAACTGTTTCTCTCGTTCGGTATCAGTGCCATCATCGTCATCTCGCTGGTGATCTGGACGTACGGGATGCTCCTGTACGTCGAGGACCCCGCCGACGAGGGCGAGAGCGCACAGGAAGAGGCGCTCAACGTCGAAGTCGTCGGCGACGGCTTCGCGTGGAGCTACGAGTACGAAAACGGCGTCGAGCCGAGTAACCTCCGCGTTCCCGCCGGCGAGCGGGTCTGGGTGCAGGTGACCTCGGGCGATGTCTGGCACGCGTTCGGCATACCCGAGCAACGGGTGAAAGCCGACGCTATTCCGGGCGAGTACGACGAAACGTGGTTCCAGGCCGACGAAACCGGCCAATACGAGATTCAGTGCTATGAACTCTGTGGCGAGTACCACACCTCGATGGTCAGCACGCTCGAGGTCGTGGAACCTGACGAGTTCGACCAGTGGATGGACGAGCAGTTGACGATGTCGTTCACGATGGAGGATGGAAACGAATCCCGCGTGACCGACGGTTACGAACTCACGCTCGAGCATCAGGAGACTGACTTCGAGGAGACGTACACGGCCGACGAGTTCGAGAACGGATCGATCACGATCGACGAACTCGAACACGCCGGGCCGTACAACGTGACGGTGACGCCGACCGACGGCCAGTTCGAGCCGATCGAAGAAACCGATGTGAACAGTCCGACCGACGACACCTTCACGCTCGAGATGAACGCGACGGAAAGTAATGCAACTGAAAGCGACGCCAACGACGGAGGCGAGAACTGATGAGTGATCTCCCGCCGATGCGGTCGGTCAAACGCTGGTTGGTCACGACCAACCACAAGGACGTCGGGATCCTCTATATCTCGACGGCAATCTTCTTCCTCCTGTTCGGGGGCCTCCTCGCGCTGCTGTTCCGGACTCACCTGTGGGAGGCCGGCGGTACGGGTCTGCTCACGAACGATCAGTTCTACCAAGCGGTCTCCGCGCACGGACTCATCATGGTGTTCTGGTTCCTGTCGCCGATCGCGAGCGGCTTCGCGAACTACTTCATCCCGCTCCAGATCGGGGCGAAGGACCTCGCGTTCCCGCGGCTGAATGCCCTGAGTTACTGGTTCTACCTGTTCTCGGGGATCCTGATGGGAATCTCGTTCTTCCAGGGTGGTTCGTTCTCCGGCGGCTGGACGATGTATGCCCCGCTGAACGTGCCGACCTACACGGGAGCGATGCAGGCGATGACCGGCGGAAACGCGACGATTCTCGCGCTGACCCTGTTCGTCATCTCGATCACGATCGGATCGGTGAACTTCCTCGTGACCATGCACCGATCCCGAGCGGAAGGGCTCGGCCTGTGGAACATGCCGATGTTCTCCTGGTCGTGGCTGCTGACCGTCTGGATGATGCTCTTTGCCTTCGCGGCCCTGCTGGCAGCGCTCCTGTTGCTATCGGTCGATCGGCTGTTCCTCACGCAGTACTTCGCGACCGATCAGGGCTCGAGCCTGCTGTGGGCCCACGTCTTCTGGTTCTTCGGTCATCCGGAGGTGTACATCGTCTTCTTCCCCGCGCTGGGGATCATGTTCGAGACGTTCCAGACGTTCACCGGTCGGCGACTCGTCGGGCGGAAGTGGGTCATCATCGCGATGGTCCTGGTCGCGGTCCAGTCGTTCCTCGTCTGGATGCACCACATGTTCCTGTCGACGATCAACCTCCCGATCAAGACGCTCTTCATGGCGACGACGATCGGGATCTCGTTGCCGTTCGACCTGATGGTCTTCGCGCTGATCTACACGATGGTCAAGGGTCGAGTTCGGTTTACGACGCCGTTCCTGTTCTCGCTAGGTGCCCTCGTCCTGTTCATCCTCGGCGGGATCACCGGCGTCTTCCTCGGTGCTGTCGTCCTCGACTACGAGTTCCGGGGCACCTACTGGGTCGTCGCCCACTTCCACTACGTGATGGTCTCGGGCGTCACCGCACTGGTCGGCGGCATCTACTACTGGTGGCCGAAGATAACCGGGAAGATGTACTCCGAGCGACTCGGAAAGCTCAACTTCGCGGTCTACTTCATCGGGTTCAACCTGCTGTACTTCCCGATGTTCATGGCCTGGGAGACGCCGCGCCGCGTCTTCCACTACGCCGAGAGCGCACAGCTCTACCACCAGCTGGCGACCGTCGGGGCGTTCGTGTTCGGCGCGTCGTTCCTGATCATGTTCGTCACGCTCGGAAAGAGTCTCGTCTCGGGCCCCGACGCGCCCGACAACCCGTGGACGTACTCGCGAACCGCTGAGTGGGCGATTCCCTCGCCCCCGCCGCTCGAGAACTGGCCGGACCGGCCCAGCTACGCCAGCGGCAAACTCGAGTTCGTCGACGACGCCCCGGCCGCGACCGACGGCGGCGTCGCACACGGACAGGAAGCAGCCGGTGCGACGGCCGCGAGCCACGAGGAAGAGCACGCCGACCACGCCAGTATCTGGCCGCTCGGCATCGGTGCCGCGACGTTCACCTTCTTCCTCGGACTCAGCGGCATCACGCCGTACGTCTTCTCGTTCGTCGAGTCGCACATCCACAGCGATGTCGGCGACTTCGTGAGCCTGTCATCGGCACCCGAACAGAGCATCATCTACCCGGCGCTCGTAGTGCTCGGACTGGGAATGATGGCCGTCACACTGTTCCAGTTCGGCCGCGAGCAGTTCGATGCGCCCGAGATGGCCGTCGCCGAACGCTGGCCGTTCGGCGGCATCAGCAACGAGAAGATGGGCGTCTGGGTCTTCCTGGCCTCGGACGTCGTCGTCTTCGGTGCCGCGATCGGCGCCTACGTGTTCATGCGCATCCACATGGGATGGGGCAACTGGCATCTCGACTCGATCACCATGGCCGGTCTGTTCAACACGTACGTCCTGCTGACCTCGAGTTTCACGGTCATCCTCGCACACGTGATGGCCGAACGCGAGAACAAGAAGGGACTACTCGGCGCGTTGAGCGTAACGGTCCTGCTCGGACTCGTGTTCATGGGCGTCAAGGCCTTCGAGTACAGCAGCAAGTTCGCCGACGGTCACTACTGGTTCAGCGGAATCGAGTACTCGATTTACTTCGTGACCACCGGCCTGCACGCGCTGCACGTGCTCCTCGGGCTATTGATCGCCGTGTTCATGATCTACCGGGTCGTCTCGATCGACGCCTATCTCGAGGACCACATGCCGGTCGAGTACTTCGGACTCTACTGGCACTTCGTCGACATCGTCTGGGTCTTCCTGTTCCCGCTGTTCTATCTGATGTAGCGCTCCGGCGCTACATGTGATTCCGCCGTGCCGTTTCGGGCTATTTTCCCCCGCTTCGACTGTGACCGACACCATCCGGGACGATACCGCGATCGGACAGCGGACTCGCTGACCGGGAGCGGATGCCGACTCGAGCGGGGCCGATATCCCGGACGGTACCGCGCCCGCCAATCGAGGCAGTCGGACGCCACTCCGTGATTGGGAGACGGTCTCCGACCGGGTCGCGCCGAGCGAGTCGCTACTGTCACACGAACCGTTGCTCGAAGGGGACACACCGGGTTTCGAAGCCCGATAGAGAACGCGGTCCAGTTAGCGATCGTCGTTTCGCCGTCGACTCGCAACGGTCAGCGCCGCGACGAGGCCGGCGGCGACGAGTACGATGCCACCGAGGAGAACGGGACTCGAGAGGGGGTTGGACGCGTCGGTTCCGTCCGTCTCGCCGTTTGGCTCGTCCGCCGTCACTGGCTCGAGACTGGCGCGGGCAGCGACGAGTGCATCGGCGGCGGCGCTGGCGTCGACGATGCCGTAGCCGTAGCGGGTGTCGACCACATCACCGTCGCTGCCGTCCGTCGTCCCGTCGGCAGTACGGCTCTCCGGCACGCGGGCCGTCTCGGTGAGCGCCGTCTCGATTTCGTCGGGCGTCGCGTCGGGTTCGATCGACAGTAAGAGCGCGGCCGTTCCGGAGACGTGCGGCGTCGCCATCGACGTCCCCGGCATCGACTCGTAGCCGCCGCCGGGAACGGCGCTCGTGATCGCGACGCCGGGTGCGACGACATCGGGAACGACGTACGACGACGGTGCCGCCCAGTCGTCCGGGGCCCCCGCCCAGTCGGTCCGGTTGACCCGCTCTCCGCCGGAGAACGAGGGGACGGCTCCGTTCCGGTCGACCGCGCCCACGCTGATCGCCTCGTAGACGTTACCGGGGGAGCCGGACGTTTCCGCCCCCTCGTTTCCGATCGCCGCGACGACGACCGCACCGCTCTCCCGTGCGTTTCGGACCGGATCGATGAGCTGCGAGTGTTTGCCAGTCGAACCGATGCTCATACTGATCACGTCGGCGTCCTCCTGCAGGGCCCACTCCATCCCGGCGACGACCTGGGCGAACGAGCCGCTCGTATCGGTCAGAACGAGCCCGTGAAGCAGTTCCACCTCGGGGGCGACGCCGATCGCGGTGCCGGTCGTCGCCCCGCCGGCGACGGTTCCGCTGACGTGTGTTCCGTGCGTGCCCGTATCGTGTGGCGTCGACCCCGTGACGCGCTGGCTGGTCGCGTTGAACTCGGCCCACCCGCCGGGATACGTCGGATCGGACGGGTCGTCGGTCGCGAGTTCGAGGTCGGGATGGCCGACGTCGATTCCGGTATCGAGGACTGCGACGCGGACGCCCTCGCCCTGCGTGTCGTAGGCGTCCCAGACGGGGGACGCGTTCAGCTGTGCGAGTCCGGTCGTCGTTCGTCGCTCGCCTGCTGCGAGAGATGACGCTGTCGCCATCGTCGTCGCGTTCGCGCGATTCGGCGGCTCGGGAACGGTCACCGCGAAGTTCTCGTGGACGGCCTCGACCGCATCGAACCGCTCGAACGTCTCGTAGTCGACTTCGTCCGTGTCGACGGTGATCAGCACGGCGTTCGTCAGCCAGAACGTCTCCTCGACGGATACCCCGTCCGTGTCCCGGACGTAATCGAGGAGCGGATCCTGCGTCGTCTCAGCATGTGTCTCGAGCCGTCGTTCCGTCGCGGCATCGGACGCCGTTTCGTGGACGGTCGCCTCCTCGAGTCGAACGACGACCTCGACAGTCGACCCGTTTTCGGGAAGGTCGTCGTCGATGACGATCGAATCGTCCGAAGCGGTCGACTGTGGCTCGTCGCCGGCCCCCGCCCCCGATCCGAGCGCGACCGGCGCGAAAACGGACGCGAGCAGGAGGACAGTGATGACTGCGAGGACGGAGGGAAACATCGTACCGGAGCGGCCAGACGCCATGATACGGTCACTGTGTAGTCACCGAACAAAGAGATTCTGGAGAACGAACTACTTCGAGGCTGTCGTTCCGAAAGTGGACCGCTCGCTCGAGCGTCGCCTACCCCGCCCAGACCAGCGCGTAGATGAACGTAAACAGGAAGTAGACGAGGAAGACGGAGATGGCCGCCTTGAAGTGAAACGTAAACAGGTCGTACTCCTCGTCGTCGCGTTCCTCGTCGAAGGCGTCCCGTTCGGCCTCGGAACACTCCTCGGGGTGGTCGACGCCGATGTGAAAGGTCGCGTATCGCTCGGACCGGAACGGCCGTCCGCAGTACGGACAGGTCGCCCCGGGCGCTTCGTCCGCGGGAACCTCGTACGTTCGCTTGAGCGTGCGATCGGTCGTCATTCGGTCGACCGTTGTGGTGGCGCGAGGAAGTGTTTGCCGGTTGGCGCTCGCGTCTCGACGGGCTGCCGGCAGGGTTAGCTCGGGACGTACGGCGGATCCATCGTTCCCTGCGAGACGAGATACAGGCTCACCATCGTAAAGAAGACCATGACGATGATGAGCGGAAACTGGCTCCTGATCGCCTGCAGTTTCCCGGGGAACAGGTCGAACGAGACGGTGTGTGCGACCCACACCGCGAGGACGTGCCCGAGCAGGATGCCGGCGATCTCGACGTAGCCGAACCAGCCCGGCAGCGCGTATCGAGTCGGGTTCGGCGGCGGGTTCAGCGGCATCGCGAGCGCGTCGAACAGTGCCGGCGACAGCGAGAGCCCGAAGCCGATGTAGTGTGCGAGGTGATAGCCGGCCGCGATGGCAAGCAACGGCGCGGCGAGCCTGAGCCCGAGGTACTCGCGGGAGAGGTACGTCTCCGCTCGCTCGCGAGTCCGGTCGATGGCGACCCAGTACACCTTCCAGAACAGGGCGAAACCGCCGACGAGCAAGAGCAGGTAGACGAGCACGGGCGGCAGTCCGATCCCGACCAGCGCCTCGATGGTCCGGACCCCGATCGGCGTGACGATGAACCCGCTGTAGGTCAGCTCCCAGACCAGCACGAGTACGAACGCCACGAGCGACCGATCAGTGACGAGATCGGCCTCGCTCAACTGCGATCCCGGATACCGGAGTTCGAACCCGTCGTCGGTCCGCTGAATCGGCGCGACGGCTCCGTAGAGTCGGAACCACAGCGAGAGGGGATCGCCGCGCCGGAACCACGTCTCCGGTGAAAACACGACCGCACTCGAGATCGTAAACAACGAGTACATGACGAGGATGGCCAGCAACGCCCGCGGCGACGAGGTCAGCGGGGCGACGACCTCGAGCCAGACGAACGTCAGCAGCGCCACCACGGCGGGCCAGGATTTGTAGGACGAGGGATACTCCTCGTAGCCGTTGGGCAGCGCCGATGCGATCCGCCGCCACGGATTGAGCGCCGGCCACGGGTTCCCGACGGCGTACGTGGCGATCGTCAGCAGCGCGCGCCCGCCGACGAACGTCACCAGGACGGTCGCACTGACCAGTCCGATGTTCGGCCCGTCGATGCCGGCGGCGAAGATGAGCGCGAGCCCGAGGAGTCCGATCGCGCCGAACAGGAGCGAGCCGGCGGTCAGCAGCCGGTCGACGGACGCCTCGAGCGCGCGGTCGTGGTAGGTACCGATGATCCCGCGATCGGTGACGAGCATCGTCAACAGCGCCGAAGCACCGACGGCACCGCCGCCGGTCGCGAGATAGAGCCACGTCGGGACGCTCACGTCGCTGCTGCCGCCGGTGAGGCCGGACGCGACGTTGCTCGCGGCGGCGAGGCCGGCTCCGGCGGCGAGAGCGACCAGCGCGAGCGCGAGAACGATACCGGTTCGGCGAACGAGAGCCGACCGTTCACTCATTGTCGGCGCTTCGTTCCGGCGGTCCATCTACGTGTCGCTTCGCCGCCGATCGACCGACGGAAGTCGTATGAGGAAGGTATAAGTATCCGTCACCCACATTCCTCACTAATGGCGAGTCTCCGGACGTACACCCTGATTTACGTGGCATTGATACTGTTAGCGACAGGGAAGTTCGTCTTCTTCCACTTCCCCGAAATCTTCGACTACCAGATGGCAGTCGGCGGGACGATGATTCTCGCGGCCATCAAGGTCTCACTGATCGCCGGCTACTTCCAGCACCTGAAAGACGAGCCCCGGTCGATCACCTATCTGATGCTCACTGCGGTGTTCATGGTGTTCCTGCTGACCCTCGCCGCAGGGTACTCGATCCAGTAGGGCTCTCGTCAACGCCGACCGTTTCGGATCGAATCAATCCGTTCTCTCGCCGTCTTTCTCGTCTTTTCGGTGATCACGTCACTGTGCTGTCCGTCGTCGAACTCTCACTCCCTCACGAGTCCGTTCGGTCTCCGACGTCCTCCCCACTGCGTATCTCGGCGTCCGGATCACCGTCCGTCACGTCGTCCGGATCGACATCGACGTCGCGAGCCGTTCGCTCCTCGCCCGGCTCCGTCTCCTCCGACCGCACTGCCCGCTCCGACGATTCAGTCCCCTTCGTCGCTGGTTCCTCGGTCTCGTCCATCTCCCTGTCGGGATCGACGCGCGCTCCCCCTTCGACGGTGTCGTAGTACTCGTCGTCCGCGATCGATTCCGACTCCTCGGGTCTGCCGGAGTCGGGGTCGCGGTCCGCTCCGGGAACGTCAGTTGCCGCTCCCGTGTCGGGCGCCGATTCCGGTCCGGCGGCCGAATCACCGCCTACTCGCGGCTCCGACCCGCCGTCTCGCTCGTCCGAACGGCCGTTCCCCGCCTCGGCCGCGGATTCGTCATCCGGCTCGACGCTTTCGGCCGAAAACGCGGCACCGATCCGAACCGCGTCGTCGGTGATCTCGTCGACGGCGTCGCTCTCGAGCGGCACGATATCGCCGGACGCGGGCTCCCAGTCGAGGACGGCTTTGATCGAGTCCGTCATGTCCGGCTCCGGGTCGATGTGTGCGGTCTCCCCGTCGATGGTGGCGACGGTCCCGAGCGTCTCACCGTCCGCGCTTTCGACGGGCTTGTCGATGTCGTCGTCGGTAAACGTCGGACTCATGCCCGAGGATAGTCCCGTCTCCGGGAAGCCGTTCCTGCCTGCACGGACCGGGATCGACGTCGGCAGCGTTCGAACGGGACCGACGCCGACCGGGCTACGCCAACTCGAGGGCCGTCGACAGATCCGACTCGATGGCGTCGACCTTGCTGCGGTCGTACAGCGCCGCCGCCGGGTGGAACGACGGGACGACGATCCGACCGTCGTCCTCGAACTCCCGGCCGTGCAGATCGGTGATCGTCTCGTCGGTATCGAGGATCTCGGCCGTCGCGAAACTCCCCATCGGCACGAGGACGGCCGGATCGACGCGGTCGATCTCGGCGTCTAACACCGGCCACCAGGCCTCGATCTCGTCGACGTGCGGATCGCGGTTCTCCGGCGGTCGCACCTTGACGAGATTGGTAATGTAACAGTCCCGCCGATCGTATCCAATCGACTCGAGGGCCCGATCCAGTTGCGAACCGGCTTGGCCGACGAAGGGCTCGCCTTGTTTCACTTCCTGGCCGCCGGGTGCCTCACCGACGAGCATCACGTCCGCCGACAGCGGCCCGACGCCGGGGACGAACTGCTCGGGATCGTACTGGTCGTCCGGCACCGCCTCGAGTGCGTCCACGAACACTGCCTCGAACTCCCAGTCGGTCGATGGCTGGTCGGTCATCGTGTGGCGCTACAACGGTCGCGGGAAACACCCTTTTGCTGCTCGCTGTACGGGACAGTCGTCCGGATTGATGTATCGGGACGATCGAGTCGCACTGTTCTCGAGTCGAACCAGGCACATGCATCCGGTAACGGTTTCCCTCGAGCGGGCAGAGAAAGCGGATATGCCATTCAAGCCGCCGGTCGAGTGTCCGATCTGTCGGGAGACGCTCGCCCTCGACCGAACGCTCGAGGATCACCTCGTCGGCTCCCACACGCAGCGCGAAGTCGCTCGCCACCTCGCAACTGTCCGCGAACGGGTCGAAGGGCAATCGATTTCGGATTGAACGACGAGTCGCCGACTTCGGTGGCGACTGCAGTCGCTCACGAAACAACGAACGGAAAAAGAACCGAGATGGCAGATGGCCGTTATTCGCCGCCGAACATCTGGCGCATCATCGGATGCATTTCCATCATCTGCTCCTCGGCGATCTCCTCGTAGAGCTTGTACGTGATGGAGACGGCCAGCAGCAGGCCGGTTCCGCTCACACCGCCGATGGTACCGAGCATGTTCGCCCAGACGGCGAGCAGGCCGACCAGTGCGCCGCCGATGACGGTCACTTGTGGAATGTACCGTTCCATGACCTTCTCGATGACGCCGACGTTCTGTCGGAAGCCGGGGATCTGCATTCCGGAGTTCTGGATCTGCTTCGCCGTCGATTCGGGGCCCATGTCAGTGGTTTCGACCCAGAAGATGGCGAAGATTGCGCCACCGACGACCATGAAGGTGACGTCGATACCGATCCGGATCATCACTTGCCACCACTCCTGAGCGACGTTCGCACTGAACCACATCCAGTCTTCGGGCGAGTAGATCGGGGCCACGTAGTAGAAGAACCCGCCGGTGGGCTGGCCCTGCTGCGAGTAGGTCCCGAGCCAGCTGGGCATGCCGGCCCACTGACTGTTCATGATCTGGCCCATGAACTGGACGTTTGCCTGCACAGCGCGAACGAGGATCATCGGCAGGACGCTCGCGTAGATGAGCTTCACGGGGAAGCGACCGCGAGCACCCTTGACTCGTGCGTGGCTCAGCGGAATCTCGACGCGGACCGACTCCGCGTAGACGACGATCCCGAAGATCAGCACGGTCGTCAGCAGGGCGATGATGTGGCCATCGTTGATCAGCAGCGTTTGCAAACCGCTCGTCGAGATGAGTGAGCCGACTTCGACTTGCCCCGTCAGGATGCGGTACCAGTCGAAGAAGAACCCTCCCTGAGAGGGCTGGACGAGTCCGGTGACCAGTCGCTGGCTCACGCCGGCGATAATGAACAGGCCGATCCCGCTGCCGACGCCCCACTTGCTGACGACCTCGTCCATGTAGAGGATGAGGACACCGCCAACGAAGATCTGGGCGAACATCAGCATCTGGACGCCCGTCTGATCGAGCATGAACCCGCCGAGTTGCAACGACTGCTGGGCTGGCAGGAAGCCGCCGGCGAACACCATCGGGAGACCGGTCAGGATCACCATCATGACGACCAGCAGCTTCTGGAGGCCCTGATAGAGCACCTGATCCCGCGGGTCGTCCGTGTCGAGACCGAGCAGGTTCGCACCGCCGAGCAACTGTAAGACGATGCTCGCGGTGACGATCGGTCCGATACCGACCTGCAACACCGACCCCTGCGAGCCGGCGAGGATCGCACGGAACTCGCCGAAGAGGTCGGTCGCCCCGCCGGACTGCATACCGAACAGCGTGATGTTCGTCAGGAAGAAGTACAACATGAGGATGCCGGCCGTCCACATCAGCTTCCGCTTGAAGGGGACGTGCCCCTCCGGACGGCGCACTGCTGGCATCCGCGTTAGGACCGGTTCAGCGGCTTCCTTCCATCCCATATGTTATTCCTCGTCCTGGTCGTCGTCGGCGTCGTCCTCCTGTCCTCGCTCCGAGACGACTGCCTCGCCGCCGGCAGCCTCGAGTTTCTCGCGAGCGGCATCGGAGAACGCGTCCGCCGTTATCTCGAGCGTGTTCCGGACCTGTCCGGATCCGAGGACCTTGACCTTGTCGACCTCGTGGCCGTCCTCGACGATATCGCGTGCGTCGAGTCGGTAGCCGCCGTCGGTCTCCTCGGCGAGGTCCTCCGCGACGTAGAGGATCGCGTCCTCGTCGAGCTTCTGGACGTCGATCTCCGCGACATCCTCGCGGATGTCGTGGGGTCGCTTGAAGCCGTGTTTGCCCTTCGGTTCGTAGTTGTGGAACTCGTGTTTGCTGCGCCCGGCACGGCCGCGGCCACCACGGTGGCCCGCACCGCGTCGGTTCTTGTGGGAACCGCCGCTGTGGGTTCGCGATCCGCGCTGGCGTCGTTTTTTGCTCGTCATGGTTATCGCATCGATTCTAGGAGGTCGTTAATCTCCCCTGTTGTATGCTTTCCGAGTTGGCCGCCCTCAACGGTCGGCTTTTTGATACCCTCGTGACCTCCCCGCGGTGGGTGAAGTCGAAGCGTCGGTGACAGTCCCTCGTCACGAAGTGTCGTCTCCTCGGCGAGGAGCGCCTCGGCGAGATCGCCGAAGCCGTCGTAGGCCGTGTTGTCGGCAAGCCACTCCTCATCGACGTCCGACTGCTTGCCCTCGAGGGGCTCCGCTCGCTTCGCGAGCAGGGTCTCGAGTACCTCGGCGTCGGGCTCTCCGACGGCGACGTAGTCGTTGACCTTCGCGATCATCCCCTCGTAGGCGTCGGTCTCGGGGACGAGCGTGCAGTGGTTGACGTTGTGGATGTTGAGCATCGACAGGGTGTCCTGGACGTCTTCCTGTCGGTTCACTTCGCCGCGGATCTGAACGATTGCCTTCATCACTCGCTCACCTCAGCTCGCTCTCGGTCCGGCCGTCGCTGCGGGTGCCGCGACTGCGAGGCGTTCTCGAGGGCGTTGTAGGTCGCCTTGGCCAGGTTCACCGTCGTTCGGGTGTTACCGTGGCTCTTGGTCCAGGCGTTTTCGATCCCGGCCAGTTCGAGGACGTGACGGACGGTGTCGCTGGCGGCCAGCCCCAGCCCTTCGGGGGCGGGGATGAGCTCGACTTCGACGGAGCCGGCCTTGCCGGTCGTCCGTCGGGTCAGCGAGTGTGGCCGGTCCGAGCGGTCCTCCCAGGAACCCGAGCCGCGGGGAACCTGGATCATGTTCAGCTTCGCGATACCGATCGCCTTCTGGATGGCGGACCCGACCTGATCGTCGCGGCCTTCGGCGTAGCCGATGAATCCGTTTCGGTCACCGACGGCGACGACGCATCGGAACTTCACGCGTCGTCCGGAGTCGGTCATCCGCTGGACCATGTTGATGTCCAGCACTTCGTCTTCCAGTCCGGGAAGGAGCTGGTCGACGAGTTCGGGTTCCTTCAGCGGAAGTCCCGAGTTGAGGGCGGTCTCCATGTCCTCGATTTCGCCCTCCTGGACCTTCCGACCGAGACGGGTGACGGGTTCCCATCCGCTGTCGTTGTAGTTGTTTCCACTCATTCGAGAATCGCCTCTCGTACCTCGTCGAAGTGTTCGGGGAGGTCTGTCGCGTCGAAGTCACCGCTGTACAGCGGTTCGTCGAGCTGTTCTGCGTACTCGGCGATGTGCTCGCCGCGTGTACGCGACCAGTCCGCGAGCACGCTGTCGTTGTGCGGGATCTCGAGGCCGGCGTCGATTGCGCCTTCCTGTACCGCGAACACCTTGTTGCCGGGCGTGGCCGTGTTGAGACCGATGTCGAGGACCGCTTCCTCGAGACCCGCCTCGACGGCCCGTGTGCCGGCCAGCAGGCCGGTCAGATACGCCGCGGAAATGTTGCTCGTGGGTGCATCCCAGCCGTACTCCGCCAGATCGCTCGAATGTGCGCTCGCGAGCGTCTCGTCTCCCTGAGGTCCGGGAGTGATCAGCTGCGCCGTAGTGTGCTTGTTGCTCTTGCGAGCAACCAGGCGGGGCTTCCCCGATTTCAGCAGGCGCAACCTCTGGTGGTAGTCCGTCCGGACCTCACGGCGACGCCGCATCGGCACTTTGTATCGTGGTCCTGTCGCCATTATTGGTCACCGTAGTTTTCGTCGATGTAGTTCAACAGGTACCGGACGCTACGGAACTCCCCGCCGCCAGCCTTCTTGTAGAGCTCGCGGTACTGCGTGGGCGTCAGCTCGCCCTTGTCGCGGAGTTCGCGCAGCTTCCGTCGCTGTGCGCGAATCTTGTTCTGCCATTCGTCTTTCTCGTCTTGGCGTGCGCCCTTCTTGCCGCGGCGCTTGCCCTGGCCGTTCTGGTGGCCGTAGGCGCGCTTCGCGTTCCGTTCGCGGGCGCGACCGCGAGAGTTACCCTTCGCGTCGGCGGCCTGAATGCGACCCTCGTCGACGAGTTCACGGATCTCGTCGCGAGTGATCGCTTCGGCGATGTCGCCTTGCGCGTCGGGATCGAGCCAGACGCGGTTCTGACCGACGTCTAAGACATCGGCTGCCAGTCGCTTCTGTGCGGTCAGATCAGTCATTGGATTCCACCTCGACTTCCTCGTAGGTTGGGTTCAGGACGCGAACGTCCTGCTCTTCGGCGAGTTCCTCGATGCGTTCGCGCTTGCGCGCGCCGACCGAGGACGAGATCCGGACCGCCTCTCGAGCGCCGTCGACGCCCTCGAGGTCGTCCGTGTTCTCGACGTAGACCTCTTCGAAGCCGCTGGGGTGTTTGCCGCGGACGGCTTTCGGCGTTCGGAAGCCGGCCTGGACTTTCGGCCCCTTGCCCTTGACGCCGCGGCGCTGCTTGGACAGCTGGCCGCGAGGTCGTCGCCAGGATTCGGGCGTCCGCTTTTTCTTGTGGTAGTCCTGTCGGTTGAACTGCGGTTTCCCTTCGCTCTTCCGACGAGAGAGGAGTCGCTCCTCCTCTTCGGAGAGGTCGGGCGTCTTCTCGGTCAGCCCGCGGGGCTGCAGTTCGGTTTCGACATCTTCGTCGGGTTCCGCTTCTTCCTCGACGCCTTCGTCTTCGATTTCGGCCTCGGTCTCCTCGGTGACCTCGAGGTCACCGACGTCGGCCTTGATACGAGCGGCGAGTGCGTTCCCGACGCCTTCGGCTTCGGCCAGGTCGTCCTGGTCCGCTTCCTTGACGTCCTGAATGGACTCGAAGCCAGCCTCTCGCAGCGCGTCTGCCTTGCTCGCGCCGACGCCGCTGATGTCCTCGAGTTCCTGTGGGTCGTCCGATTGATCGTCTGCCATCTATCAGGCACCTCCTTTCGCGGGCTTGGTGGTGATGTAGACCCCGTCCTGGAAGACGCGGGTGTCCTTGCCGCTGACCTTCGTCAGCTGCTCGATGTCGGCCGCCGTCTGGCCGACATCGTCCTTGCTGGGGCCGGAGAGGACGATCTGCTCGTCGTCGACGGTAACCTCAGTCTCACCGTGGATAGTCGTTCGTCGCGGTGCCTTTTCGCCGAGGAAGTTCTCGATGACGACATCGTCGCCGTCCACGCGGACCTGCATCGGGAAGTGAGAGTAGAAGACTTCCATCTCGTACTCCCAGCCCTCGGTCACGCCGTGAATGGCGTTGGTGATGTGGCTCTCGAAGGTGCCGACGGTCGAATTCGTCTTCGCGTCCTCGGCACCGCTCTCGATTACCACCTGATCGTCGTCGGTTTCGACGGTCACGTCGGGGTACCAGAGGCGGCGCGTAACGGCGCCTTCCGGGCCCTCGACGGTCACATCGAAACGGTCGACCTCGACGGATACGTTCTCGGGGATTTCCAGTTCGACTCGCATGATTAGTAGACGTATGCGATCACCTGGCCCCCAATACCCTGGTCGCGCGCCTCGTAGTGGCTCATGATGCCACTGCTCGTCGTGACGACGAGGGCTCCGAAGTCTCGAGCGGGGAGATAGCGCTTCTCCCACTTCTCGAAGTCTTCGGCGCCAGCAGCGTAGCGGGGCTTGATGGGGCCGCACTCGTTGATCGCTCCTTTCAGTTCGACCTCGAACTGACCGGCTTTGCCGTCGTCGACGTACTCGAAGCCGTCGATGTACCCGCGGTCGTAGAAGACCTCGAGTACGCTGCCGATCTCGTTCGAAGCGGGCGTTACCTCGTGGGTGAGATGACCCACACTCTCGGCGTTATCGAGTCCCGAGAGCGCGTTGCTGAGTGGATCGTTCCCGGTCATATTATCGGTACTTCCTGAATCCCATGTCGCGGGCGATCTCGCGGAAGCACTGCCGGCAGAGATTGATGTCGTACTTCCCGACAAGTCCCTGCTCGCGGCCACAGCGCTGACAGGATTCGACCTGTCCCGTTCGCTTTGCCGCGTGCTCGCCCGTGCGGTCGTTTTCTTCTGTTTCGCTTTCACTCATCGTCCGTGCCCTCCACGCTCACGTCGAAGTTGGCCTCGAGGAAGCCGATGGCGTCCTCGGGGGTCAGTCGGTGCTTCGAGGGGATCGATCGGGTGGCCTTATCGCGCTTGGCGATGCGGTAGCCCGGACGGACCAGGTTAACGGTGACGTCCAGCCCGTAGATCCCGACGTTCGGGTCGTACTCCTGGCTCGGGAAGTCGGTGTGTTCCTCGACACCGAAGCTGAAGTTCCCCGTGTCGTCGAACTGCGCCGCCGAGATATCCGTCAGCGGAAGCGACTTCTCGAGGAACTCGTAGGCGTCCTCGTCGCGAAGGGTGACCTTCGCGCCGATCGGATCGCCCTGACGAATACCGAAGTCCGGTTCGGTTCGCTTCGCCTGGGTCCGGACGCTCTCCTGACCCGTGACTGCCTCGATAATGTCCTCGGCTTTGCCGAGTTCGCGGCCACCTTGGCCGACGCCCATGTGGACGACGACCTTCTCGACGCGCGGTTCGCGCATCTCGTGGAAGTCGCCGCTGGTCTCGCTTTCACTACTCATCGTCATCACCAGTGAAGTTCTCGTCGATGACGACGACGTACTCTTCGACGGTTTCGAAGCCGCCGTCGTCCGTCGAAACGCCGACGCTGTTCGAGCCGCTGCCCGGGGTGACGTCGATCGCGTCGATCTCGCCGACCTTGCCGCCGTGGTTGCCACGGACGGCCGTCACGAGTGCGCCTTCCTCGTAGGGGAAGTGTGCGACGACGGACTTGTCGTCGTTGTCGATGACGATCGAGTCCTTCGGGCTGTAGTCGTCCTCGACGATGACGTTCGTCCCGTCGTGGAGCGTCAGCTGGGTGTCGCCGCCCGACACTTGCTGTTTGCCCGTGATCTTGCCGAGGCGGCTCTGGGCCGAGTCCTCGTCGATCTCGGTCAGCGCGAGCCGACCGCCCTCGTCGGGGAAGACGCGGTAGTACTCCCCTCGCTCGGGGAACGCGACGATGTCGAACATGCCGATCGGGCGCTGTTCGTCGTTGATCGCGTCGCCGTTGATGAGGATCGAATCCTCGGACAAGGCGTACCGTGCTTCCTTCCGAGAGTCCACGTAGCCGAGCACGTCCCGGAGGAGGACGACGAGCGGCACGCCGTCTTCGCCGTGGGGACCGGCGTCGGCCTTGACCGTGAAGGTCTCGGTCTTTCGCTCGACCGGCCAGGACTTCGGTACCGATAGTCGTTTCTGGTGTTTCGTCATTCGCTATCACCTTCGAGACGCGCCTCGCGACGCTCGTCCTCGAGGTCGAGTTCCGTGATCCGGACGTTCGAGGGGTCGAGCGGCCGCGGCACTTCCTCGCCGTCGGCCGTCTCGACGGTCACGTCCTCGACGTGGATGGTTCCATCCTCGAGGATCGCGCGGATGACCTCGGCTTCCTCGCCGGCGTGGTCGCCGCGCATGACCTCGACCGTGTCGCCCGCGTTGACGCGGGTTCGACGGGTGTCGTACTCCTCACGGAGCTCGTCGGACAGCGTCGCGTGCAGCTGCTTCTGTCGCTGGTGCAGCGGCGCGCGTTCCGTCTGGGTTCGCTGTTTGTGTGGTTGTTCAGTCATATCTATACGATCATCGTCGCCGTGCTGGCGATTGCTCCGAAGCGTTCTGCGACTTCGCGGGCGATCGGCCCCTTGATCTCCGTACCGCGGGGCTCCTCGTTCTCGTCGATGATGACGGCCGCGTTGTCCTCGAACTTGAGCCGCGTGCCGTCGGGCCGGCGGATCGACTTCCGCTGGCGGACGACGACGGCCTCGAGGACCTGTCGGCGCATCTCCGGGGTACCCTTGGTGACCGAGACGGTCACCTTGTCACCGATCCCCGCCTTCGGCTGGCGGTTCTTGGTGCCGTGGTAGCCCGCGACGCTGATGACCTTGAGTTCGCGCGCGCCGGTGTTGTCGGCACACGTGACCAGGGAGCCCTTCTTCAGGCCCTGCGTGACGTCGGCTTTCATTGCCTCCATCACTGATCACCCTCTTCGGCTGCGGCGAGGTCCTCGTCGGAAAGCGCCGGCTCAGGCTCGGCCTGGCTCGTCAGCTCCGCGAGGTCCTCGGCAGTCGCTTCTTCGGTTACTTCGACGACCACGTGCGATTTCGTCTTCGACAGTGGTCGGGTCTCTGCGATCTTGACCGTGTCACCGACCGAGAGCGGCTCGAGCACGCCCGGTACGTGTGCCGGGATGCGCGAGCGTCGTTTCATGTGTCGGTCGTACTTCGGGACCGCCACATCGTACTCTCGCTCGACGACTACGGTCTTATCCATGTCCGTCGAGACGACCGTCCCCTCGAGGATCTGTCCTCGAACGGAGAGTTCGCCGTAGAACGGACACTTCTCGTAGTCGTATTCCTCCGGGTTTGCTGGTTCCGGAGGGGTTTCAACGTCTAGTCCTATTGCCATGGTGAGTCACCACTCGTTTCCGTGCGTCGGGCGGGTCGTGAGAGCAGCCGCGATCCATCGACCGTAACGTAGGCTACATCCTCGCCGGCGCCGTCTGCGCCGTCCGATTGCTCGAACGTCGCAGGTTGAGTATCGGCCAGTTTGGACGCAGTCCCCGAGGACTTCGCGTCCTCGGCGGCGTCATCTGTGATCGCGAACTCGAACGTCGAGCCCGATTTCGGCACCATCACGACCCGAGACTCGCCGTCGTCACGAATTTCGATCGACAGGGTCTTCGTCGTCTCGATGACGACGCGTCCCTCCAGACCCACCCGCGAGGAGTCGTCGCTCTCGACGACTCGGACGGGGAGTCCGTTGAGTTCGTGTCGCGGCAGGGTCTCGGGTGTCAGTGCCATTGTGTGTGGTTACGTTATTCCGCTTGCGCTTCGACTTCGTCGTCCAGGTCGCCTTCCTCGCGCTGGATCGTCTTGATCCGCGCGATGGTGCGGCCCAGTTCGCCGATGCGGCCCGGATTCTCCGGGGCACCACCGGCGGCGAGGACGGACTTCGCGTTCAGCAGTTCCGTTTCGAGTTCCTCGAGTTCTTCTTCCCGTTCGGCGGGCGTCATGTCGCGGATCTCTTCGACGTGGAGGATCGCCATCAGGCGTCACCTCCCTCGTCGGGGTCTGCTTCGTCCGTCTCCTCGTCTTCCATCTCCTCGACGAGTTCCTCGGCTTCCGCTTCGACGTCTTCCTCGAGTTCCTCGAGTTCTTCTTCGACGTCTTCGTCGCCGCTGGGGACCTCGACATCGTCGAACTCCTCGTCGGCGTCGGCCTCGACTTCCTCTTCGATGACCTCCTCGACGACGTCCTCGTCGAGGTCGGCTTCCTCTTCGGTCTCGACGGTCTCGTCGGCCGCGGCCTCAGCACCGCTTTCGGCGGCCTCGGCGTCCTCGGGTTCGCCCTCGAGGAGTTCCTCGACGCCGCCTTCCTCGTTGACCTCGACGGCGTCGGGGACGATCTCTTCGGGGTCCATGTCTTCGTTGACCTCGAAGTCGTCGGGCAGTTCCGCGCCCGGCGGGATGATCTTGACGTCGACACCGATGGTGCCGAGTTTCATGACCGCGACGCCCTGGCCGTGGTCGACGACCGTTTCGGCGGGCTCGCCGTTGTGCTTGATGTAGCCGCGGTTGAACTTCTCGACGCGCGATCGCGCGCCGGTGACCTTCCCGGAAAGAACGATCTCCGCGCCGAGCGCGCCGGCTTCCATGATCCGGTCGATCGTCGTGTGACCGGCCTTTCGGAAGTACCAGCCGCGCTCGAGTGCGTTCGCCAGTCGGTCAGCGACGATCCGTGCGTTGAGGTCGGGTTCTTCGACCTCTTGGACGTCGATCTGGGGGTCCTCGAGGTTGAACTTCTCCTCGAGGGCCGTCGTGACCTTCCGGATGTTCTCGCCGCCTTTGCCGATGACCATCCCGGGCTTTTCGGCCTTGAGGACGATCTGGGTTCCCATCGGCGTCTTGGCGACGTCCATACCACCGTAGCCCGCGCGGCCGAGCTCTTCTTGGAAGAACTCGTCGATCTGGGACCGCTGCAGGCCGTTCTCGATGAATTGGTGTTCGTCAGCCATTAGCTATCACCTGCTTCGTCCTCGTCGACTTC
This sequence comes from Natrinema versiforme, assembly GCF_005576615.1. NCBI lineage: Archaea > Methanobacteriati > Methanobacteriota > Halobacteria > Halobacteriales > Natrialbaceae > Natrinema > Natrinema versiforme. The sequence continues at coordinate 924,549 of NZ_CP040330.1, read as the reverse complement.
TTCGACGACGATCTCGACGTCGACCTGCGGCGTGTTCCACGAGGAGGCACGCCCCATCGCGCGGGGCTTGCGGCCCACGGACTCGCCGACCTTGTGGGCGGCGACGTGGACGATCTCCATCGACTCGCCGTCGAAGCCCTGATGATCCGCGTTGGCTTCGACGTTCTCGAGCAGGTCGAGGAATTCGCCGGAGACCTTCTCCGGGTACTTGCCGGCGTCCCAGCCGTCGACGTCGGATCGGTGACCCGCGCCGGCGTTGTGGGACTTGAACGGAACCGACTGTACTTCGTCGATCACGTCCTGAAGGTAGGCCTTCGCGTCGCCGACGGTTCGGCCCTTGATCTCGCGTGCGACCTCCTTGCTGTGCTTGTTGCTCATATGACGCTCCCGAAGCATGGCTTTCGCCGTGGCGTCGGGGTCCGCGTCGACTGAGTAGTTGATTCCCATACGATGATCACTTCAGTGGGACGAACTTCGACGATCGGGTCGCGCCGATACCGGCCTGACCGTGCTCGACGGAGGTCCGGGTGAGCCGGAACTCGCCGAGGTAGTGGCCGATCATTTCGGGTTCGACGCGAACGCGCTCGAACGCCTGTCCGTTGTAGACCTCGAAGGTCAGACCGACGAACTCCGGCAGGATCGGCATATCCCGCAGGTGCGTTCGAATCGGGTTGTTCGCCGTCTCCTCTTCGCCCTTGCCGCGGGCCTCCTCGAGAAGCTTCTCCTTCTCGACGGAGAGACCGCGCTGGATACTTCGCCGCTGTCGTGCGGGTAGCAGTTCCACAACCTCGTCGAGCTCCATATCCTGCAGCTCCTCGAGCGTGTGGCCGCGGTAGGTGAACTCACCTTCACGGCCGGTTCGGTACTCCTGACTCATTTGTTTCCACCTCGGCCGGTGCTTCGGGACGCGATGTCACCGACCTTCCGTCCCGGCGGGGCGTCCCGCGAGACGGACTTTGGCTTGCCGGGGTGCTGTCGGCCGCCGCCACCGAACGGGTGGTCGACGGCGTTCATCGCGACACCGCGGACGCGAGGCCACTTGGTGCCCCGAGCCTTCATCTTGTGATACTTGTTCCCTGCCTTGACCATCGGCTTCTCCGTTCGGCCACCGCCGGCGACGACGCCGATAGTGGCACGACACTGCGGATCGAGGCGCTTGACCTCGCCGCTGGGAAGCTGGATGACCGCCGCGTTGCGGTCGTGCGTGATCAGGTCAGCGTTGGTCCCCGAGGCTCGAGCGAATCGACCGCCGTCGCCCTGGTTGGCCTCGACGTTACAGACCGGCACTCCTTCGGGAATCTCCGCGAGCGGGAGCGTGTTGCCGGGCTTGATCTCAGCGCTGACACCGACCTGCAGCTCCTCGCCGACGGTGATGCCTTCCGGCGCGAGGATCAGTCGCTGATCCCCGTCTTCGAACTCGACGGCGGCGATCGGCGCGGATCGGGCCGGGTCGTGTTCGATGTCGACGACCGTCCCGCGGACGATGTCGTCTTCTTCCTCGTTCTTGTGTTCGAGCTCCGCCTTGTAGCGGTGGGACGGGGCACGGAACGTGGAGGTACCGCGACCGCGTCGTTGTCCTTGAATGCGTCGTCCCATTCTCAGAACACCCCGATTCGCGAAGCGACTTCCTGTGCGTCGTCGTCCTCAGAGAGTCGGACGATCGCTTTCTTTTTGCCGTTCATCGTTACCTGCGTGTTGATGTTCTCGACCGAGATCTCGAACCGCTCCTCGACCTCGTCCCGGATCTCCGGCTTGGAGGCGTCCGGGTTGACGACGAACTGGAGCTTGTTCTCGAAGTCCATGTCGTTCATCGCCTTCTCGGTCACGAGCGGGTGTTCGATGGCCGAGCTCATCGGTCGGCCACCTCCTCGAGTGCACTCTCGGTCCAGACGGTCAGCCGTCCCGGCTGTGCGCCGGGCGCGAGATCCTCCGCGTTGACCTCTGCGGCGGTCGTCACGTCGGCACCGGCGAGGTTCCGAGCCGCTCGCGACGGGCCGGTCTCGCTCGAGGTGACGAAAAGGATCGACGTCGGCGTCTTGTACTTCCGGCCGCGGGCTTTCCCTTGACCGGAGCGGACGCTCCGACCCTCGTCGGCGCGTTCGATGTCGTCCGCGAGGCCGGCTACCTCGAGGAAGTCGACGACCTCACGGGTCTTGTGGAGATCCTCGAACTCGTCGTCGACGACGACGGGAGTCTCGACGTCCTCGTCGAACTCGTGACCGCGCTCGGCGACGAGTTCGGCGTCGGTCGTCGCAGCGATGGCGCTGCGGACGGCCAGTTTCTTTGCTTTCGTGTTGATCGATTCGGACTGGTCCTTCTCGGCTTTCGGCGGGTGTGCCTTTCGTCCCTTGACGGCCTGGGGGACGCGGCGTGCGCGACCCTCCTGTCGTGGGACGTGGGCCATACCGCGGCCGCTGCCGAACGATTCGGCCGGCGTTCGAAGGCCGGCGAACTCGTCGGAGCCGTAGTCCTGTTTTCGGTTTGCCTGCGCGGCGCGCACGGCGCGGCCGATCAAGTCCGGGCGGTAGTTGGTCTCGAAGACCGCCGGGAGCTCGACCGTGCCCGCGTCCGAGCCGTCCAGGTTTCGTACTGTTGCGTCCATGTGTTATCCCTGGTTGGATGCGGTGGAGACGTAGCGCACCTCGGGATCGAGGCGCGGCTGGTCTCCGGGTCGGATCGCCGGACGGAAGCGCACGAGGCGCTGTTGCGGTCCGGGGAGCGAGCCCTTGATCAGCGCGTGCGGTCCGTCGACTTCGCCGTAGTTGACGAAGCCGCCGTCGACCGTCGCGTCTGCGCCGTCGCCGATGTCGACGAGGCGCTTGTTCAGTTCCGTCCGCTGGTGGTAGCCCATCTGGCCCTGCTGGGGAACCGTCGACCGAACGCGGGACGGGTTCCACGGGCCGAGGTTACCGATGCGGCGGCGCCAGCCCTGCCGGGCGTGCTTGCCCTTGCGTTTCTGGACGCCCCATCGCTTGACGGGACCCTGGGTCCCTTTCCCTTTCGTGACGCCGCTCGCGTCGACGTACTCGCCGGCGCGGAAGACGTCGTTCATGACGTGTTCGCCACCGTCTGCGACGGTCTCGAGGGCGAACTCGACGCGGTCGTCGACGGAGCCGCCGCCGACGCGCGTTTCCATCACGTCCGGTTTCTTCTTGGGCACCGAGGGAACGTCCCCCGGGACCGTGTGGGTGATGACGCGGACGTCGTCGACGCGACCCTCCTCGAGGAGGCCCCGAAGCTCGTCTTCGGAGGCGTCGGTGTCGTAGTCGTCACCGGGAAGGTCGAGAACGCGATCGAGTTCGGGAACGAACTCGTCGGTCCAGACCTCGGTTATCGGCTTCATACCGTACGGCGTGTCTTCGTATGCTCGCAGTGCGACGGCGCGCATCGGCGGCGTCTCCACGATCGTCACGGGGACGGTCTCTTCCATCCCTTCGGTCGGCGAGTTCGCTTTATCGTCGACCATGACGACGTGGGTCATGCCGGCCTTGTAGCCCGCGAAGCCCTGGAGCGTCGGCTGTCCGTCAGTGTCCGGCCACGAGTTAAAGCGTGGGACCTCGCTGGTCGCACGCTTTCGTGGGCCGAACCCGAGTGAGCCTTTGCGTGGTGTATTTGCTTGTGGCATTCTATCACTCTCTCAGTGAGAGGGGAGCAAGCGTCGCGAACAGAGCCTCCTCCGTTCGAACGACCTCGCTTCCCTGATCCGGAACCGTGTTTAGCCAGAGGTCGAACCCCGGATCGGCAGTGGGTTCGACTCCGTTATCGGCCGCGTCGTCTTGTCCGGACGACGCTTCGATGGCCGATTCCTCGATTCCGAGGATAGCCGGCAGCCCTCTCTCGGGCGCGCCGAAGGCGACGGTCATCCCGTCGCGCTTGGTGCGTCCGGCCAGCGTCTCGAGCCGCCCGACGGTGAGTTCTGCACCGAATCGGGAGGCTGCGATGCGAACGCCGGCGTCCTCACGGCCGAGTGCTGCCTGCAGGTCCGTCTGCTCGATCGAAAGCCCCGGAAGGGGTTCATCGACGAGCTTCGCCCGGACCGGTCGTCGCGAAGAGATCCTGATGGTCACGCGCTCCCCCTCCTCGACCGCCATTTTCGGCGGTACGTTGAGGGAGATCGGGTGTTGCAGTCCGCAATTGACCCGGACGCGCCCTTCAGGTCCGACCTCGGTCACGATTCCTTGTCTTGACGACCCCGAACCGGTAGATTCGGAGCCGGTCTGTGACATGGCGCGGAGCGGCGGCAAGACGCCCGCGTACTCCAGTTCGTCCCGCATCCCCCATGCCTCGTTGCGGAGGTAGGGGGGCGTTGCGGCGTATCGCAGTACGGTGCTTACGAACCCGCCGTCGAACTGCCCGGTTTCCCCATCCCGATCGGGATAGACGACCAGGCGATCAGCACGGAAGATCGTCGCCGCGCGGGCGACGTATCCGAGTTTGCGAGTTGCCTCGCGTTTGTCCTCGGCTTCTCGGCTGAGCGACGACGGCACGAGTACGCTGACAGTCATGCCGAAACGCTTCGGCGCCGCGTCACTAGACTGTAGCGATGTATTGCGGAGAGGGTCTTAAAAGAATAGCGGATTCGATTCCGGCTGTCAACGGCTCACACCCACGAATTCGTGCCGAACGGACACACACTCACTCGCGATAACTAGTCCCATTCGATCCGCAGCGGAGTCGGAGAAAATTGCTGCAAGACGGGCCGACTCGGCGGTCGATAGCTCGAGAATCGCCATGCGTGGGCATGCCGATGCTGAACCGATTCGCAACCCTTATACATCCATCCGGCAGTAGGTATGAGTGCAACAGGGCGCTGGTAGTGTAGTGGTATCACGTGACCTTGCCATGGTCACAACCTGGGTTCAAATCCCAGCCAGCGCATTTCTGTCGCGAACAACTCCGTGAGCGACAGGAATCGGTCTGGATTTGAACGAGAGAAGTCGCAGCCTGCGAGCGAACGACGTGAGCGAGCAGGACCGTCTTCGCGTTGTTCAAATCCCAGCCAGCGCATTTTTCGATACTCAATAACAACGAGCGGAGCGAGAAGTCCGAGTGTTGGAAAATCATCCAGGGATTTGTATCAGACTGAGGTTCTGCGACCGCAGTGAGCAGGTTCTCAGGCGTTGTTCAAATCCCAGCCAGCGCGTTTCTCGAGCCTCGAGTCTTCACTCGCGCCACGAAATGGTTCCAGAGCTGACGATACCGTAGCGGATCGCCCGCCGAAACCCGGAATGAGATGGATTTCCAACCATTTGCCATCGGTTCGTTATGTATAAATAGATGAGGGGCAACCGTCTATTTGCACTCGAGAACGAGTGGCGGTCGAACGCGCTGGTAGTGTAGTGGTATCACGTGACCTTGCCATGGTCACAACCTGGGTTCAAATCCCAGCCAGCGCATTTCTGTCGCGAACAACTCCGTGAGCGACAGGAATCGGTCTGGATTTGACGAGAGAAGTCGCAGCCTGCGAGCGAACGACGTGAGCGAGCGGGACTGTCTTCGCGTTGTCCAAATCCCAGCCGGCGCTTCTCTGAATCCAATCCTACGAGCGCCCCCAATAGTGTGTTGCGCGTACGTGCCGATTACAACGGCACGGAGGCACCCCTAACAATTCATCTCATCGACTCGCTTGTTTACTCGAGTTAATCGATCGTGACGGTCTTGGGTTCGGTATCCGTCTGTCCGCCCTCCTCGGCGAGGTCCTCGAGGGCGAGTCGGAGGTTCCACTTGTTCGACTTCCAGAAGGCGTCGAAGACCACACCGAGGACGGGGACGGAGCCGCCCAACGTGTCGACGCCGATGTTCGCGAGCATGCGGAGCAGCGTCGACTGGGAGACATCCATGCGGGCGGCTTCGGCGACGATGTACAGCGAGACGACTGCTGTGGCGGTGTCGCCGGCTCCCGGGAGGATGCCGACGATCGGATCGATCCCGAACTGGAAATCGGTCCCCGGAAGTCGGATCCCTTCGTCGAGGGCGTTGGCGACCGTCTGCATGCGCTCGAGCGCCGCCTCGTCGACGGTCGCCGGAAGGTCGTCCTCGAATCGCTCGAGTTCCGAGCTGATGTCGTTGGAAGAGTCAGGTGCCATACGTGTGCCGAGGACGCGTGCGTGGATAAGGCACCGGGCGGCCGTAGCAAGCGGCGGGCCGTGTGATCTGGTCCCGTTGTCGCCCCGAACTCGAGACAATCGAGAGCAGGAGCCACGAACGTGAGCGGCGGTCGAACTGAGCGGTGGCAATCACCGATTGACGAAGTCAAAGTCCGTGTTGTCGTGACTGTGTGCGGCCAACGGGTGGCACCGACCCGGGAATGCCCTTCGGAACAGGGATTTCACATTCGATACTCATACGATAGACTAGTTCACGTATGACTACTGTTTTCGGCGACGAGTGGCTTTTATACCGTGAGTAACTACAGTCTAACACACGATTGAACGATCAGATTTAGCAATGCAGACCGAACTCTCACCCGCAGACGGCACGGACGATCTCCAGTACGACCAACCAAACGACCGCTACGTCTTCCGCCACGACCCCGACGGCACCGCGACGATCACGACGACGATCGTCCACGCGCTCGCGTCGATCGCGGACACCGACGTTTCACAGGGGGAGTTCTCCCTCTACGATAGCGTCGACCCGGACGCGCTCGATCGCATCTTCAGCAAAAAGGCCGACGGCACCGAGCGAACGGGCGGCCACATCGCCTTCACGGCCCTCGAGCACGAGGTGTACGTCTACGCGAACGGGGACGTCATCATCTACCCGCCCGCGGAGGCGCCCCGAACGCCGACGACGAACTGACCATCCTCGGTCACAGCCTCCTCGCAGTCGGCACTGATCGTTTTTCACGGACCCGACGACCGCTCCGCGAGCGTCGCGGCCGTTCGGGGCCCTCGAGGTGTTCGTCGGCACTGGGGAGACGTCCACATGACACCTCTTTAGGTCCCCGCTGCCGTTAGTGATCCGTATGACGGTAGTCGCACTACTGAGCGTCGCACCGGTAATCGAGGACAGCATGGCCGACGAAGTCGCGAACGCGGTCGACGCGCTCGAGGAGTACGACGTTACCTACGAGACGAACCCGATGGGGACGGTGATCGAGGCCGAGACGACGGATGAACTCTTTTCGGCCGCACAGGCGGCTCACGATGCCGTCGACGCCGACCGCGTGAGTACGGTGCTGAAAATCGACGATAAACGGACTCGAGACGTCGACGCGTCGGAGAAGGTCGAGGCCGTCGAAGAGCACCTCGGTCGGCCGGCGACGAATCGCGAGGGGTAGTGAACGATCTCGACGGGCGACTACGCGACGGTGGACAGCTATCGCCCGAACCGGGCAAGTATCCGATCGATTCCCATCGTCGGTCCGTTCTCGCCGCGAAAAAACCGCGATCGTCGTTATTGGCCGGGGACCTGCGGGTCCGTCGATCCGGTTTCCGGTCCAACGGTCGACTGAAGCGCGTACAGCCCCAGCGCGGCCACGAGGGACCCCGCTTGGAGCAGCAGGCTCGGATGGACCATAGCCGCGACGCCGAGCACGAAGAACCCAATCCGCGCGCCGGCGGTGGTCGGGCGACCGTACGGCGCTCGAGGGAGCCGCGGCGGCACGAGCGGATCGGGGGATCGACGAGGTGCGAGTCGAGCACGACGAGACGAGCGTCGACGCGGCGTCGGTTTCGGGGACGATCGAGGACGCGGGCGACACCGTCGAGGTTCGAGGCTGCCCTCGTCAGACACCGGTCAGACACGAACGGACAAACGGTTTTACCACGGAGGGTGAACCCGGTCGCATGGAAAGTCTCAATCGAATGGCGATCGAGCTGGTCGACGAGGCCCTCGATTACGCTGAGGAGTTGAACATCGGGGGCTACGACCTCGAGAACGAATCGACGGTACTCGACTTCGGGCTCGAGTTCGACGGCGGGATCGAGGCCGGGCTCTTGCTGACGGAGATCCAGACGGCCGGGATGGCGACGCCGAGCTACGAGCTGGGTGAACTCGGCGACGCGTCGATTCCGTACGTCGAACTGTCGACGGATCAGCCGGCCCTCTCGCTGCTGTGTTCCCAGAAGGCGGGCTGGGAAGTGATGACGGAAGACTTCGAAGGGCTCGGCAGCGGGCCCGCACGTGCGCTGGTGGCAGAAGAGGACGAGTTCCGCCGCATCGGCTACACCGACGCCTTCGATCTGACGGCGTTGGCCGTCGAGACCGAGATGGACCCGACCGAATCCGTGGCCGAACACGTCGCCGACCGCGCCGAGGTCGAGACGAGTAGCGTCTTCCTGCTGGCCTATCCGACCGCGAGCATCGCCGGGAGTATTACGAACGCGGCTCGAGCCGCCGAACTCGCGACCTTCCGGCTCTCGGAACTGGGCTACGATCCCCTCGACATCGTCTCGGCGACGGGCCGCGCACCGGTCGCGCCCGTCGCGGGCGACGAGCGGACGGCGATCGCCCGCACCAACGACGCGATCGCCTACGGCGGGCGCGCACACCTCACCGTTCGTGAGGACGCCGATATCTTCGATTCGGTGCCGTCGACCGCCGCCGAGGACCACGGCCGGCCGTTCGGCGAGGTCTTCGACGACCTCGACTGGGACTTCGCGGAGGTGCCGTCGGACCTCTTTGCACCCGCGGCGGTGACGATCGACGTGATCGGCGGGCCGACCTACGTGCACGGCGAAACGGACGAGGAACTGCTCGTCGACTCCTTCGAGCTGTAATCGTGCGGTTCAAGCCGGTTCCCGAACCGCCCGCCGACCTCGCGCTCCTCGCGACGGTCCGGCGAACCCTCCCCACCGACGCCGGCGATATCGACGATTGCTGTCGGCTCCTCATCGACGAAACGCCCCTCGAGACCCGGGACGAGGCGGCAACGTGGCTCACCTTCTTGCGCGCGCTCGAGCTCGCGGCCGAGGAGCCGGCGGGCTTTCGTCACCGCGGTCCGGCCTCGGGCGGCGACGCGGACTCACCGGTCCTCGAGCGGGATCGAATCGGTCGGGCGTTTCGAGACCGCGTCTACGGAGCCGACGCGGTTCTCGCCGCCCTCGAGCGCGCCGACGAGCCGCTGACCGCCGAGGCGGTCGCCGACGCGTTGGGCGACGACCGGTCGAACAGCGAGCGGCGCTCCCGCCCGAACAGCGTTTCGGAGGATCGAGTCGAGCGACTCCTCGAGTGGGCAGTACTGCTCGACGTAGCCGAGCGAGGCGAAAACGGGGAACGAGACGAAAGCAGATACCGATTTTCGCCCGCGCGCGAGAAAAAGTAAAACCGCTACTCGTCGGACAGCCGGCCGGGGGTCCACTCGCCGTCGAACTCCTGATGTGTAAACGGCGCGGCGTCCTCGCCGGCGTAGGTGGCGACGAGGTGGCCGTCGCCCTCGAGGTGGTACTTGTAGGTCGTCAGCCCCTCGAGCCCGACGGGGCCGCGGGCGTGGATCTTGCCCGTGCTGATGCCGACCTCGGCGCCGAGGCCGAACCGGTAGCCGTCGGCAAAGCGGGTCGACGCATTGTGGAAGACGCTCGCGGAGTCGAGGCTGCGCATGAACGCGCTCGCGCGGTCGGCGTCCTCGGTCACGATCGACTCGGTGTGTTTCGAGCCGTGGGTGGTGACGTGATCGATCGCCGCCTCGAGCGAGTCGACGACGCGGATCGAGACGATGAGGTCGCCGTACTCGGTGTCCCAGTCGGCGTCGGTCGCGGCTTCGACGTCGACGATGTCGCGCGCGGTCTCGTCGCCGCGGATCTCGACGTCGGCGGTTTCGTAGCGGTCGGCGATCGCCGGCAGGAACGTCTCGGCGACATCCTCGTGGACCAGCAGGGTCTCGACGGCGTTACAGACCGCCGGATACTGGACCTTGGCGTCGTAGGCGATGTCCTCGGCCATGGAGAGATCCGCCTCGTCGTCGACGTAGACGTGGCAGATCCCCTCCGTGTGGCCGAGCACCGGGATGCTCGTGTTGTCCTGAATGTAGCTCACGAACGCGGAGCTGCCGCGGGGCATGAGGAGGTCGATCGCGTCGTCCATCTCGAGCAAGGCGTCGACGTCCTCGCGAGCCTCGATGTGCTGGGCCCAACCGTCCGGGATTCCGGCGTCGGCCGCGGCGTCCTCGATGATCTCGAAGAGGATGCGGTTCGAGTGCAGCGCCTCGCTACCGCCTTTCAGGATGACCGCATTGCCGGATTTCAGGCCGAGCGCGGCGATCTGGACGAGCGCGTCGGGCCGGGACTCGAAGACCGTTCCGACGACGCCGATCGGGACGGCGACCTTGTAGAGTTCGAGGTCCTCGTCGAGCTCTCTGGCCGAGAGCGTCTTGCCGAGCGGGTCGTCCTGTTCGGCGACGCTGCGGACCATCTCGGCGATGTCCTCGATCTTCGACTCGGAGAGTTTGAGCCGGTCGACCAGCGCCTGCGTGTACTCGCCGTCCTCGAGCAGTCGCTCGCCTTCCTCGACGTCCGTCTCGTTCTCCGCGAGGATCTCGTCCGTGCGGGCTTCGATCGCGTCGGCGATCTCGTGGAGGGCCGCGCTCCGCTCCTCGTCTCCCAGTTTCGCGAGCGCTAAGGCCGCGGTCTGTGCCTCGTCGACGTCCCGTTCGATGTCGGTCTCAGTCATCGCTCCCACCGTTGATGGGGAGGAATATGGTCCCCACGGGCTTGGCAGTAGCGATCTTCTCGAGCACGTCGGGTTCCGTCGACTTCGCGATGTAGGCCGGGATGCCGTGCTCGCTGACATCGCGTGCGCCCTCGACTTTCGTCTGGATGCCGCCGAACCCGTCGGACGTGCTCTCGGAGATGATTTCTTGGACCTCGTCGTAGTTCGCCCCGACCGCCTCGATGCGCTCGGCGTCGTCGTCTTCTTTCGGGTTGCCGGTGTAGACACCGCCGACATCGGTCAGCGTGACCAGCAGGTCGGCGTCGACGCCCATCGTCGTCGCCGCCGAGAGCATGTCGTTGTCGCCGATCCGGATCTCCTCGGTCGCGACGGCGTCGTTCTCGTTGATGATCGGGACGACGCCCCAGTCGAGCAGCGTCTCGATCGTGTTCCGGAGGTTCGTGAATCGTTCCGGGTTCTCGAGGTCGTGCTGGGTCAGGAGGAGTTGGGCGACCTTCCGGTCGTACCGGTCGAAGCTCTCGGTGTAGCGGTGCATGAGGAGGCTCTGGCCGACGGTCGACAGTGCCTGGGACTCCTCGACGGTGCCACTCGACTGTTCGATCCGGCCCGTTCCGGCCCCGATCGAGCCCGAGGAGACGAGGATGACTTCCTTGTCGCGGGAGAGCAGGTCCTCGATGTCGTCGACCAGTTTGTCGAGTTTCCCGTCGTCGAGGTTGGAGTCCTCGTCGGTCAGGGAGTTCGTCCCGGCCTTGACGATCACGCGGTCGGCGTCGGCCGCCAACTGCCGCGTCTCCGCGACGGCGGCGTCCGTGAGTCCCTTACTCATCGTCCTCACTGCCGAATTCGGCCGCGAGTTCTCCCGAGCGCTCTTCGGCCGCCGCAACCGCCGCGGCGACGTCCGCATCGGCGTCGCTGTCCCAGAGGACCTCCATCCCCTCGATGGTCGTCCCGTTGGGCGAGCAGACGGCGTCGATCAGTTCGTCGACGCTCTGCTCCGAGCGGAGGACGGTCTCGGCGGCCCCCTTGAACGTCTGTGCGGCCAGCGTCTCGGCGTCCCCCTCCTCGAGGCCGCCCTCGACGCCCGCGTCGGCCATCGCCCGAATGAGATAGAAGACGAAGGCCGGGCCGCTCCCGTTGACCGCGGTCGCGATGTCCATCTTCGCCTCGTCGATCTCGGCGAACTCGCCGACATCGTCGAGGAGTTCGCGCACCTCGTCGGTGACGCCGTCGGCGGTCACGGCCGCGGCCATATCCCCCGTCTCGGCCGCGAGGTTCGGCATGATCCGGACGACGTTCGCGTCGGTCCGCGCCTCGACGTAGTCCGTGGAGACGCCGGCGGCGATAGAGAGAAGGGTCTGTTCCGGCGAGAGATCGAGATCGTCGAGGACCGCGCCGACGATGTCCGGTTTCACCGCGACGATCACAACGTCCGCGTCGGACGCCTCGGCGATGTCCGATGTCGTGTGGTCGACGTAATCCGCGACTGCCTCGAGTGCGTCGGGGTCGAGATCACACGCGGTCACCGTGTGGTTCCCCGATCGATGGAGGCCCTTGATCAGGGCGCTCCCCATGTTGCCACAACCGATAACGCTCGTCTGTACCATCTTATCTCACTCTGATGTGCCGAGGCGGACATACCAACTTTGGTTTCGATCGCGCCGCGGCGGTCGTCCGGAACCGCCTCAGTCGGCCGTTCGGTGGGGACTGGGCCTCGAGGACGGGAGAAGAGCGGGTTCGACTCGGCGAGAGTCGATCTACGAGTCCGTGGGTGCGGGGAGCGTGAAGTAAAAGATCGTCCCCTCGCCGGGTTCGGACTCGATCCAGATATCGCCGCCGTGGCGGTCGATGATCCGCTTGCACAGCGCCAGTCCGATGCCGCTCCCGTCGTGGTCGTCGGGCGTGTGGAGGCGCTGGAAGACCTCGAAGACGCGGTCGGCGTCGGACGGATCGATCCCGATGCCCTCGTCGCGAACCGAGAGCAGCCATTCCTCGCCGTCGCGCTCGGCGTCGATCGAGACACGGGGTGGCTCGTCACCGCTGTACTCGATGGCGTTGTCCAGCAGGTTCTGGAAGACCTGCCGCAACTGCTCGCTGTCGGCCTCGACGCGGGGCAGTGATGTCGCCGTGATCTCGGCGTCCCGCTCGTCGATCTTGACCTGGAGGTCGTCGCGGACGGCTGCGAGGACCGCGTCTACCTCGACGGGTTCGAAGGACTCCCCGCGAGTGTCGACCCGCGCGTACTCGAGCAAGCCCTCGATCATGGTTCGCATGCGGTCCGCGCCATCGACGGCGAATTCGATGAATTCGCGGCCGTCCTCGTCGAGTTCGTCGGCGTACCGCTGCTCGATCAGTTGCAGGTAACTCGAGACCATCCGCAGCGGTTCTTGGAGGTCGTGGGAGGCGGCGTAGGCGAACTGCTCGAGGCGTTCGTTGGACTCCTCGAGGCGCTGCTGGCGTTCCTTGCGGTCGGTGATGTCCCGGACGACGCCGACCTGCTTTCGCTCGCCGTCACCGGTCTCGAGCGTCGAGAGGGTCCCCTCCGTGGGAACGGTGTCGCCGTCGGCCGTCCGGATCGCCGCTTCCATGGTCGGATTGGTCTCGATCCCGTCGGACATCGCGTCCCGCATCGCTTCCGACTGTTCGATCGCGTCTTCGTCGACGACGAGGGAGGCGTGTTCGCCGATCAGGTCCTCGCGATCGTACCCGGTGAGCGACGCGTACGCGTCGTTGACCATCGTGAACCGCCCCGCTCGGTCTTTCACGTAGATGCCATCGTTGACCGTCTCGACGATCGTTTCGTACTCGGTCAGCTCTCGCTCGCGTTCCTTGCGGTCGGTGATGTCCTGAATCATCGCCATCCCGGCGACCACGTTGCCCTGATCGTCGGTGATGGGGACGACGTGTGCGACCCACTCCCGATCCTCGTAGGCGAACTCGACGGACCGATCCTCGCCCGCGAGCGCCCCACGGAACGCCGGCTCGAGTTCGTCGGCGGTGTCGTCGTCCCAGACCTTGCGGACGTGTCGTCCTTCGGCCGTCGCCGGATCGACCGAGAGATCCGCAAATCCCTGCCCGGCCACGAGGGTATAGACCAGTTCGTCGTCGAACAGCGTCACGGACCCGTTCGGGAAGTTCTCCGCGAGGGTTCGATACCGGCGTTCGGACTCCTCGAGTCGGCGCTCGTACTCGCGGCGTTCGGTGCTGTCCTGTGACATGCTCAAGGCGGCGAAGACGTCGCCGTCGTCGTCACGCACCGGGACGATATGGAACTGGTAGAACCCGCCGTCGAGTTCGATTTCGAAGGCGTCGGACTCGCCGTCGAGTGCGGCCTCGTAACGCGGGACGAGTTCGCCGGCCAGTTCCGACGGCACGGCCGTCGCCACTGACTGTCCCTCGAGGCTCTCGGTCGTGGTGTCGGTGTATGGAAAGCTCCCGCCGACGGTCTGATAGGTGAGGTCCTCGTCGACGAGGGCGACCACCCCGTTCGGGAAGTTGTCGACGAGGGTTCGGTAGCGGCGTTCGAGCGCCTCGAGTTCGTGTTCGTGCTGTTTTCGCGCCGTAACGTCGCGGCTCGAGACGATCAGTGACACCACGTCCCCGTCGTCGTTCGTGACCGGCCTGACGACCCCGTCGAGCGTGTACTGCAACCCGTCCAGCCGAGTGAGATCGACCTCGAACTCGACGTACTCGCCGGCCGCCGCGCGCTCGGTCCACTCCCTGACGGCCGACTGAGCCCCATCGCCCTCGTCCCACCACGGCGTCTCCCAGAACGGCTCGCCGGTCACGTCCGCGAGGTCGGTGTCGACGTACTCCATCGCCGTCCCGTTGACGTCGACGACCGTCCCGTCTGGCTCGAGCAGTCCCACGAGAATGTTCGGGTCCTCGAAGATCGCTTCGAAGCGGCGTTCGGTTCGCTCGAGTTCCCGCTCGCGTTCCTCGCGGTCGGTGGTGTTGGGCTTCCGGCGCTGTCGGCGATCGTTCTCCCGCCGCTCGGATTGGTCAGTCCCCCGCCGATCCCCGGACTGCCACCAGACTCGAGTCCCGTCGTGGATCTCCGTCGACTGTAGTTCACCGAGATCGGTGAGTTCACGCAGGTGGTGTCGTGCGGTCCGACGGGTACAGTCGAGTTCGGTAACGACTCCAGCAACCGTTATCGGCGTCGACGGCCGGTCCAATTGCCGAAAGATGTCCCGAATGCGTTCCCGAACGGCATCCGGAGTGGACCCTGAAGCTCCCATGACTCACGTGTGAGTATTATGCGCATAAACGCTTGTGTTCGGCTACTGCGCGGAGTGTGAACGCACGGCCTCGCAACCGCGGACTCAGTCCGCGGGGTGGACGTCCGTCACCGTCCCCACGCCCTTGCTGCGGCCCTCGCGGAAGACGAACTTCTGGCCCTCCTCGACGAGGTACGGACGGAACTTGAACCGGACGGAGGTCTTGCCGCTATCACCCGGCAGGAGGCGGCCGTTCTCCGGGTAGAAGGCCGCGGCCTCGCCGATCGTCTCGAGGTGGACGACCGGTTCGTACCCCTCGCCGATCCGGGTGGGGTGGTTGAGCACCATGACCTCGGCCTCGAACTCCCGGACGGGGTCGGGGTCGGCGTCGCGGGGCAGTAAGACCATCCCGCGCTCGATGGCGCTCTCCTTGATCCCCTTGAGCGCGATGCCGACGATCCGGCCCGCTTGGGCCTTGTCCACCCGGTGGTAGTGCATCTCGATCGAGCGGACCTCGACCTCCTGAAAGCGGCCGTCGGCCATCGGCCCGATCAGGAGTTCGTCGCCGGCCTCGACCTCGCCGGACATGACCGTCCCCGAGGCGACCGCGCCGACGCCGGTGACCGAGTAGCTGCGGTCGACGTACATCCGGAACTCGCCGGTGTCCTGGGATGTCTTCGGGAGCCGGTCGAACAACTCGTCCAGCGTCTCGAGGCCGTCCATCGTGATCGCGCTCGTTTCGACGATGGGGACGACCCGTTCGCTGATCTCCTCGATGGCGGCGTCGATGCCGTGGCGGCTGACCCGCAGCGGCGACTTGTCGACCTCGCGGAGGAGCCGTTCGACCTCGCGTTCGACCTCCTCGATGCGGTCGTCGTCGACGGTGTCGGTCTTCGTGATCGCGACGATCGTCGGGAGATCGGTCGCGAGTAAGACGCCGAGGTGTTCTCGCGTCGTCCGCGTCGGGCCGTCGTCGGCGGCGACGACGAGCAGGCCGTAGTCGAGTTTCTGCCCGACGAGGCCGCGGATCGTCGTCCGGAGCCACGGCTCGTGGCCGACGGTGTCGACGAAGGAGACGAGCCGGTCGGCCTCCTGGACGACGTCCGCGCGGTCGGCCTTGCGGTTCGGGTTGCGAACGCGGACCGGGCCCTCGTCGTCGAAGCCGTAGACGGCGTAGGACAGATCGGCGGAGAGCCCCCGCTCGACCTCGTGGGGCTGGACATCGAGGAACGCCCGCGTCGCGCCGTCCCCGTCGTCGGGCTTGCCCGTGACGAGCGACCCCACCAGCGTACTCTTGCCGTGGTCGACGTGGCCCGCCGTCCCGACGACGACGTGTTCGTCGTCCGTCTCGAGGACGCCGCCTTCCCGGACCTGTGCGACGCCGACGAGCCCGTCGTTGATACCCCACGTCTGGACGTCCTCGATGTGTGCGTCGGCCTCCTCGGCCAGCAGGGACAGCACGTCCATCGTCTCGGAGAAGGTATCGGGATCGATGCCGGCGAGGCCGCCGTCGTCGGTGACGCCGACGACGTACGTCGCCTCGCCGTCGCCCGAAAGGAGTCGGTGTCGGAGTTGTGCGGCCAGGCTCTCTCGCCGCCCACCCTCGAGGTGGACGTCTCGTGACAACCGTTCCTTGAACTCGACGTTGCCACCGTCCTGTTCGCCACGGTCCAGGGCTCGCTCAAGGAGAGCCCGGTCACGGCTCATACTCCCTGTTAGTCGAGCACACGGCAAAAGCCTTCCCGTGTATTGACAATGTATACCATAGTATAACTGCCGAATCGAAGAAAACTACGTCGCCGGCCGCTCTCTCGGCGCCGTGGCTGCGGATCGTTGCCGCGGTGTGCGCCCCGCGACCGCCACCGACCGGCGGCGACGAATCGGGCCGAACGTGCCGGGCTTGCTTTCAAGCCCCTCGAGCCCGTTCCTCGAAACATGAGTGTCAGCGGCCTCTGTCAGATCTGTGAATCCCGTCCCGCACAGGAACGGTGTTCCAACTGCGGCACGCTCGCGTGCGAGGTCCACTTTGAGGACAGTATGGACCTCTGTGCCGACTGCGCCTCACAGGCCCAGCCGGGGCCCGGAAACGACGACGTGGAGATCAACCGGTTCTAACCGACAGCGTCGAACGCACTCGATATCGTGACCTCGATCCGCGACCTGCTCGGCGAGTCACTCGGCGTCGGCGAGACGTATCACCTCCGGCTCGAGGAGCGCGACGGCCGTCTCGTCGCCGAGCACCCGAACGACGCTAGCCCGATGGACATCGCCGTCGTGGAAGG
Source organism: Natrinema versiforme (assembly GCF_005576615.1). Lineage (NCBI taxonomy): Archaea > Methanobacteriati > Methanobacteriota > Halobacteria > Halobacteriales > Natrialbaceae > Natrinema > Natrinema versiforme. The sequence goes on along the minus strand of NZ_CP040330.1, from coordinate 907,439 downwards.
GCTGGATCGACTCGAGAAACGGCCACCGACGGATCCCGTCACGGTCGAGGTTCTCGGCCGGACCATCGACGGCTACGTCGGGGGTCGCGTGGTCGGGCCGGACCCGCACAGAACCGACGAGCCCGAATGACTGCGTCCGAACGCGGTCGCGAGCAGGTCACTCTTCCGACTCCGGGTTCCGCCGTCTGTACGATTCGGGGAGGAATCCCTCGTCGTCCATTTTCACGAACCCGCGTTTCGATAGCGTCGTGAACCGGGCGGGCTCGATATCCCACTGCTCGGCGACTCGTCGTGCGACGATCGCGCCCATCCCCAACGAGTCGCCGCGGCGGGGCGTTCCCTCACAATCCGCGGTGAGTTCGTCGCTGACGTCTCGGTACTGCTCGGCCGCCTCGTCCCACTCGTAGACGTCGACGAACCCGACGTGGTCCGTTTCGTGATGGTGGACGATCACCAGCAGCCCGTCGCCGATGCCCGCTTTCACGAGCAACTCACGCCAGTAGTCGCCGTGCGTGTGCGTCTTCCCGCCGAGGTACGCCTGCCGATCGTCGGCGTCGACACGCAGTCGGTCCCGTTGATAGTCGTCGTAGCGGTCGCTCTCGGCGAAAAACGAGGCGAGGCGGTCCGAGAGGTCAGGCAACTCCGATCGCGGACGGTCGAGAAACCGTTCCAGTTCGCGCTCGACGTCGCTCGGCGACGCCGTGTTCGGTCGGAACGTCGCACAGATCTCCTCGTAAACGCCCATACGCTACCGAACGGGGCGATCGGGTTAGTCGTTCGGTCGGACCGGTGAACGCGATCGGGAGGAAGCGGGCTCTCAGTCGCGGTACTGATTCAGCCGCTTCTTGAGCCGCTTTGCGGCCTGCCCGCTGGCCCTCGCGAACTCCTCGCCGTCGTCGTCTCGCGGCTCCGCCGCTCGACTGTTCGAGGCGCTTTGCGCCTCGCTATTTTCTCCGGCGAAGATGATCCCGCGCGAGGAGTTGACCAGCCCGACGCCGTCCGCGAGGCCGTACTCCACGGCGGCCTCGGCGTCGCCGCCCTGCGCGCCGATGCCGGGGACGAGGAAGGGGAGGTCGGGCACCTGCTCGCGGAGGTCCTCGAGTTCCTCGGGTTGAGTCGCGCCGACGACGAGCCCGACGTTGTCGTTCTCGTTCCAGAGGTCCGCGAGCGCGGCGACCCGCTCGTAGACGGGTTCGCCCGTCTCGAGTTCGAGGTCCTGAATGTCGGCGCCGCCCGGGTTCGAGGTCCGACAGAGGACGAAGACGCCCGCCTCCTCGTCCGCCAGAAACGGCTGCAGCGAGTCCCGTCCCATGTAGGGGTTGACGGTGATCGCGTCGGCCCGCTCGAGCAACTGCGCGTACTGGCGGGTCGTGTTCCCGATGTCGGCTCGCTTGGCGTCGAGCAGGACGGGGACGTCCTTCCCGTGGGCGTAGGCGATGGTCTCCTCCAAGGCGGCCCAGCCGTCCGGGTCCTCATAGAAGGCGGCGTTGGGTTTGTAGACGGCGGCGTGCTCGTGGGTCGCATCGATGATCCGCCGGTTGAACGCCCAGCGCGGCAGGTCGTACTCGCGGAGGTGCTCGGGGATGCGCGACGGGTCAGGATCGAGGCCGACCGAGACGACGCTGTCGACCGTCCGAATGCGGTCGTGCAAGCGGTCGAAGAAGTTCATGCCGGACGTGGTCCCGCGACGGTCGAAAAGGTTGCTATACCGTCGGCCGAAACGGTTCGTGCCGCACTCGAGACAGATACCCGTCACGTTTCCGCGGGTCGTCGAAACGCGATCGAGCGGTCACCGGCTCTTGTCGACGGAGAGACACGCAGCGTCGTCGGCAGCGGTTCGTTCGCGGTATCGGTCGATCCAGTGGCGCGTCTCTCGGTGTGCCACGGTACACCGAGCCGTTCCAAATATTTTAGACATCAGCTACTTCGTTCGTATAATAGTTGGACACTGTATGGGAATCAGGAATAATGTAACGTCGTTCTCACATCGCCTCCGCGAACAGGTTCAGTCGACGTTGCTGAACGAGCCGGAACCGGCGGGTGACGAGACCGCCCACGGAGACAACGGCGGCGAGGAACGCGTCTCGAACTCGTTCGGCAATCTCTTTCACTGCTCGCGCTGTGGCGACGTCTACATCGCCACCGAGAAGCGCGTCTGCTCGGACTGTGACGCGGAGGTCGAACAGGTTCGATCGACGCTGGCGTGCAACGGCCGATAGCCCTCTCCTCCTCGACTGAGCCGATATCGACCGCGTCGTCCGCACGTTCCGCTCGTTACGCCTCGAGTACCTCGATCAGGTTCCCCTCGGGATCCCGGAGGAACAGGATCGTCGTCCCGGTCTCGCTCGTCCGCGGTTCGCTGATCGTCGGCACGTCGTCGGGGAGGGTCTCGTAAAACGACTCGAGGTCGTCGACCGAGAGGCCGACGTGCGAGGCTCCCGGTTGGTTGAGCCCCGCGGCCGGGGAGCCCCGCGCTTCGGGATCGTACTCGACGAGTTCGATGCGGACCCCGTCGGCCTCGAGGTGCGCGAAGTCGGCGCTTGCACCCTCGATACCGACGGCGTCGGCGAAGGCCTCGCCGCCGACGCTGAACCGATCGGCGACCGAGAGACCGAGCACGTCCCGGTAGAACGCGAGCGTCTCCTCGAGATCGGTGACGGTGAGACCGACGTGGTGTGCGCTGAGTGCTTCCGCTGTCATGGTGTAAGTCCTGCGAGCCCGGGAGAAAAACGCTTCCGTCTGCCGTTCGGGTTCCACCCCGCAGGCTGTGATGGGGTAGCCGCCGAGTCGAGTCGCCCGCAGGCGTCGGTCCGCGCGGGATTAGTCGAGCGAGAGGTCCGGGAGCCCGGCTTCGATCTCGTCGCGGCGACTCTCCAACCACTCGGGAAGGACGAGGCGCTCGCCGAGCGACTCGAGGTCTTCGTCGACGGTATACCCCGGTTCCTTCGTGGCGAACTCGAAGAGGACACCGCCGTGTTCGCGGACGTAGACGGACTCGAACCACTTGCGGTCGATGATCTCGGTCGGGCGCAGTCCCTCTCCCTGGAGGACGGTGCGCCACTCGGGCTGGTCGTCGGCGGTCGTCCGAAACGCCACGTGGTGGACGGTCCCGGCACCGGGCTGGCCCCGTGGTGCCTGTGGCTCCTCGCAGATATCGACGACGTATCCCAGTTCGCCGTCGCTCTCGTATCGCCGGCGACTCCCATCCGAATCGGTCTCGGCGTAGCCCATCGTCTCTAGAACTCCCTCGGTCGGGTCGGCCGTCGAAAGCGACAGCGTCACGCCGAAAAACCCGCGGATCGCGTGCTCGTCCGAAACCGGTCCCTCGGGCGGATCGCCGGCGGGCGCGTCGGCCCGGGCGACGAGCTCGAGCGGGAGGCCGTCCGGGTCCCGGAAGGGAATCACAGTGTCGCCGAACCGTTCGTGGGGTTCGTCGGCGTCGACGCCAGCGTCTGCCAGTCGATCGGTCCAGAAATCGACCGCCCCGTCCGGGATCAGGAACGCGACCGCACTGGCCTGTCCGGTACCGACCTGCCCCTGACGGGCGTCGGGGTACGGGAAGAACGTCATGCTCGTCCCGGGGTTCCCGCCGCGGTCGCCGTAGAACAGGTGATAGACCGAGACGTCGTCCTGATTGACGCTGCGCTTCACCAACCGGAGCCCGAGCGTCTCGGTGTAGAACTCGAGGTTACGTCGGGGGTCGCTCCCGATGGCCGTCACGTGGTGGATGCCGGGAATGTCTGCGGGCATGGAGACACGTACGACGACCTCCCGAAAGAACCCCGGGCCTGGCGACGACCCCGCAGGGCGGATCGGCGACCTACGACGCCGGGTCCGCGAACCGGTCGGTATTCAGCGAATAGACGTGCTGTCTGGCGTCCGAAAAGGAGATCTGCGAGGTGACGAGGTCGTGTTCCTCGAGCTGTTTCAGCGCGTAGCGAACCGTTCGGGCGGGAAGCATCGTTTCCTCGGCGAGTCGGGACTGTGTGAGGCTTCCCTCGTGTGCGAGGACGGTCAACACGAGTTTGGCACTCGGCGGGACATCGTCGACGGCGTCCGGAGCGGTGTTCGACGTGAGAACGACCTGTTCACTCATATATTGGTCCCTCGCCACCGACTGCCTTTAATCGTACCCTGCAAGGAATCGGACCTACACAGCCGCCGAGAGCCCACTGGATGGGGGGAGGGGGAGCTGCGCCGTACCAGCCGATATCGAATCCGCTAGGCGTCGAGCGTGTCTGCGAGTTCGTGGACGCTCTCGACGGTCAGATCCGGGTCCATCTCGTAGGGTCCCCAGAGGGTGTCCTGCCGGTCGATCCAGACGCCCTGCATCCCGGCGTTGCTACCACCCGGTACGTCCCACCAGCCCGCGGCCACGAACGCGATCTCCCCGATCGGCGTGCCGATCCGGTCGGCGGCGTGGCGGTAGAGTTCGGGTTGGGGTTTGAACTGCTGGATCTCGTCGGCGCTGACCGTGTCGCGGATCAGATCGCCGAGTTCGGCCTCCTCGAGCAGCGACTCGAGCATGTCCTCGCTGCCGTTCGAGACGATGTAGCAGTCGTAGCCCGCGTCGCGTAACCGCTCGATGCCGTCGTGGACATCGTCGAAGACCGGCAGATCGTGATATTTCGAGAGGAGTTCCTCGCGCTCGTCCGCGCCGATATCGACGCCGATCGTCTCGAGGGCGTACCGTAACGCGTGGCGGTTCATCTCGTAGAACGAGTCGTACTCGCCGATCGCGTTGCCGACCATCGCGTACGACAGCGACCGCTCCCGCCAGAGGTTCGCGACGAGTTCGGGATCGTGTTCGTCGACGTGTTCCGAGAGGGGGTCGGCGACGGCCGAGACGTCCACGAGCGTGCCATAGGAATCGAACGCGATCGTTTCGACCGCGTCGGGGTCGAAGGACATGGCCCCGCCTATCCGGCGAACGTCGAAATAGCTTGGCCCGACGCGCGGGCTCGCGGACCAGCGGGGCGACGAGTCGGCGATCGGAGAGCCGGCGTTGCCGGACTCGATCGAGGAGTCAGCCCATCCGTACCGCCGGCGATCGCCGGTTGTGTGGCGTCGCGTTCACTCGACGACGGCCCGCACTTGGAGGTACTCGACGCGGATCGCGTTATCCCCGAACCACTCCTCGAGGGCCGCGACGGCGTCCCGACGGAGCGCGGCCCGCGCGTCGTCGTCGTCCATACGGCGGAGCACCGGCGAGAGCGGGCCGGACTCCTCGGCGAACTCGCGCCAGAAGTGATGGGGTGTCGCGTACCGGAACTCGAGGAGGCGGCGCTGGAACGAGCAGTCTGCGACGTCGGCGAACTGCTCGCGGACGAACGCGGGATCGCCCCACTGCAGGTGCGACCGGGGATCGCTCGGCGGGTCTGCGACGTGGTCGGTCAGGACGTCAGTGAGATCCCCGACGACGCCGTTGGGCGACCACGCGGTGAAACAGACGCGTCCGCCGGGCCTCGTCACGCGCCGGAGTTCCGCGCCGGCGCGGGTCGAGTCCGGCGCGAACACGTGGCCGAAGTTCGAGAGGACGACATCGAACGCGTCGTCGGGCACGGGGAGGGTCTCTGCGTCGCCGGTGAGCCAGCCGATGTCGTCGTAGCCGGCCAGCGCCGCGTTGTCGCGGGCGAGTTCGAGCATGTTGTGGGCGAGATCGAGACCGACGACGTCGGCCCCCGCTCGGCGGGCCGTCAGCGCGGCGTTGCCGGTCCCGCAGCCGACGTCGAGGACGCGGTTGCCCGGATCGATGCCGGCGACGTTGACCAGTCGCGCGATGGCGGGCAGCATGTTCGGGGCCATCGCGGGGTACCGGCCGGCCGACCAGACGTGTCTCGCCGATCGGTCGCCGGGTTCGGTCGGGTCGTCCATACCCGGTGGTCGGTCGCCACGCACAAAAATCGATAGCCGCCACGGACGAGCGTTTATTTCGACCGAGGGTGATGGGACGGTATGACACGCGTCGCGCTGATCGCCCACGACGAGAAGAAACCGGATATTATCGAGTTCGCACGGACGCACGAGGAGCAACTGCAGCAGTACGACCTGATCGCGACCGGGACCACGGGCGCGCGGCTCATGGAAGAGACCGACCTCGAGATCGAGCGCAAGGAATCGGGCCCGCTCGGCGGGGACCTGATGATCGGTGCCGAAGTCGCGGAGGACCGCCTCGACGGGATCGTCTTCCTCCGCGATCCGCTGCGAGCGCAGGCCCATGAGCCCGATATCTCGGCGCTGTTGCGGATCTGTGACGTCCACGACACGGCGCTCGCGACGAACCTCGCGTCCGCGACGTTTCTCATCGAAGGGCTCGCGGAGTGAGCCGCGAAGCGGTCGACGGACCGGACCCCGAATCCGGCGACCGGGTCACGCCATTTATTAGCATTCGCTGCGCGTTTTGTCGTATGGCTATCTACGAGAGCGACCTCCCCGGCGTCGGGAAGAAGTTCGAGGTCGAACTCGACGGCGACGAACGGCTCGTTATCGTGACCCACAACACGGGAAAACGGGAGGTCTACCTGAAGTCGGACGCGGACGCCGACAGCGACAAACTGTTCGAGGTCTCCGACCGGCTCGCCCGGAAGATCGGGACGATTCTCGAGGGGGCGTACTTCCAGCCGGTACAGGCCGAACAGGTCGAGACGATGCTCTCCGACGACACCTACCTCGAGTGGTACGGCGTCGCCGAGGGTGCCGAGGTCGCCGGTCGGAGCCTCGCCGAGGCAAATATCCGCGATCGGACGGGGGTCTCCATCGTCGCCATTCAGCGCGGCGAGGAACTGATCTCGCCGCCGACGCCGGAGACGATCCTCGAGGTCGGCGACACGTTAGTCGTCATCGGCGACCGCGAGGACTGCGCCCAGTTCGAGGAACTGCTCGGAGCCGGACTCGAAGAGTGATCGAAACGGCTGTTCTCGCCCGAGGTGAGATGAGTGGCGACTGAAACGGCGCTCGTCGACGTCGGGATCCTCTTCATCGCGGCGGCGTTCGCCGGGATCTGCTCGAGTCGGATCGATCAGTCGGTGATTCCATTCTACATCATTACCGGGATGCTGCTGGGGTCGAACGTGCTTGGTGAACTCCCCGCACTCGCCGGCAGCGAGGTCGGCGTCGCCGGCGTCACGGTCACTGTTCCCGACGTGACGATCGGCGGCGTCGACGTGCTGGCAGCGGTCAGCGGCCTCTCCCTCGGCGAAACCGACTTCATCGTCATCGGCGCGGAGATCGGGATCGTCCTCCTGTTGTTCTTCCTCGGTCTCGAGTTCAACCTGGACCGGCTGCTCGCGAGCAGGGATCGGATCGGCAAGGCGGGGAGCGTCGATCTGGCGATCAACTTCGGTATCGGACTGGGCTTCGGCTATCTCGTCTTCGGGGGCTTCCTCGCGGCGTTTCTCACGGCCGGCATCGTCTACATCTCCTCGAGTGCGATCATCACGAAGTCGCTGATCGATTTGGGGTGGATCGCGAACGACGAGGCCGAACCGCTGCTGGGGACGCTCGTCTACGAGGACCTCTTTATCGCGGTCTATCTGGCGATCGTGTCCGCGCTCGTCCTCGGGGGCGGCGACGTCGGCGAAGCGATGGGGCAGATCGGGGTCGCGATCGGCGTCATCATCGCCCTGCTCGCGCTCGTCACGTTTGGGACCGACTTCTTCCAGCGCTTTCTCGACGCCGATACCAACGAGTTCGTCGTCGTCCGCGCGCTCGGCGTCACGATTCTGGTCGCCGGCGCCGCGCTCGCGCTGGGCGTCAGCGAGGCCGTCGCCGCGTTCTTCGTCGGCATGGCCTTCGCGTCGACCGACCACGCCCACGACTTAGAGCGGTTGCTCGAGCCGCTCCGGGACGCCTTCGCGGTGATCTTCTTCTTCTGGATCGGGCTCGTCACCGATCCGGGGCTGTTCACGCTCTCGGTGCTCGGGATGATCGTCGCCGGCGTGGTCGTGACGACGCCGACGAAGATCGTCAGCGGCTACCTCGGCGGCCGGATCTACGACCTCGACGACCGCCGATCGCTCCGGGTCGGGTTCGGGATGGCGACCCGCGGCGAGTTCTCGCTGATCATCGCCAGCCTCGCGCTCTCGGGTGCCGGGACCGGCATCGCCGCGGAGACGGCACAGACGCTGTACGCCTTCACCGTCGGCTACGTCCTCGTCATGAGCATCCTCGGCACGTCGCTCATGCAGTACTCGAGTCGGATCGAACCCGTCGTCGTCTCGGCGCTCGAGCGCAGGCGTGCGGGGCCGGCCCAGTCGAGCGAGGACTGACCCGCCCGTTCGAAGGGATAGCTTCAACCCGCTCGAGGTCTCTCACATACCTATGCCACAGGCGGTCGTCTTCGACCTCGATTACACGCTCGCCGTTCCCCGACGGACTCGGGCGACCATCCTCGAGGAAGCCACGGCCGCAACGGGTGCGCCGTCGCTCACTCGCGACGCGTACCTCGAGGCCCATCGCCGGAACCTCACCAGCGAGACGCGCGAACCCATTTTCGCCGACCTGCTCGAGGGGGCCGAGAGCGACGCCGATCCGGCCGCCGTCGCGACGGCCTACCGGGAGACGATTTCGGACTCCCTCGAGCCCCTGCCGGGCGTCGAATCCATGCTCGCCGACCTGCGGGGTGAGTACCGGGTCGGCCTGCTCACGAACGGCCCCGTCCGGGCCCAGCGGGACAAACTCGAGACGCTGGGCTGGGAGGACGCCTTCGACGCCGCGCTGGTCACCGGTGAACTCGAGGCCGGCAAGCCCGACCCCCGCGCGTTCGAGGCGATCACCGACGCGCTGGGCGTCGATCCCGTCGACGCGGTCTACGTCGGCGACGAGGTCGAGGCCGATATTCGGGGCGCGACCGAGGCGGGGATGCGAGCGATTCAGGTGGTGCTCGAGGACGGTTCGGAGCCCGATTCGCGCGCGGTCGCACACGTCGAGCAGGCGGAGATCGCCGCGACGCTGCCGGACATCATCGCGGATCTCGAGTAAGAGGTCGAGTCCTGAGACCGGACTCGAGATCGACTTCGCCGTTCGATGGGATCACGATCGTTTCGGGACGATTTGTTTCGTGGTACTGCCGATCGTCGTACTGGCGATCGTGGTACTGACGAAGAACGGCGTTCTGCGACGGCTGGCAGCACGGAAAACCACAGCCTCCCCATCCGATTGCGGTCCTCGCTCCCGCAGTCGCTGCGGTCCTCATCCCTCGCACATCGTCGTCGGCCACCCTCGCTCGCACTCGGGCGGCCGACAGCGCGCGCCACCGCAGTGGTCCTCTTCTGTGGGCGATTCTAGCCCTTATTCGTCGGTCTCCGCGAGCGCCTGACTCACCCGCTGTACCACGTCAGTCGCGCGCTTGACCTCGGCGCCGCTCTCCACGAAAACCAGCGTGCGGGGCGGATTCGTCGCCTTCGGGCGCACCCGGAGATCGACGTCCGAGGCTGCCTCGGCCGCCGCGTCTTGGGCGGCCTCGAACTCGAGGTGCGCCCGGTCGTCGTGGACGAACGCGCGGGCGATCCGCTCGTCGTCGCGGATCACGTCGTAGGCGCGAGCGCCGTCGGCCGTCGGTTCGACGTCCCGATCGGCGTTCGTCACGGCGAAGCGGGCGAGTTCGCCGTCCTCGCGGCCGTCGAGTTCGCTCGAGAGCAGTTGGGCGATCCGGCGGCCGTCGGTGATGCGATCCTCGACCATACTCGGTGGTGCGGGCGGCGGGATTAACCCTCTTCGGTGTCGACGACGGCCGCCCGGGCGATCGGAACGAGGTCGTCGGTATCGATCCCCTCGCGGCGGGCGTAGACCACCGCGGCGGCCTCGATCGTCAGCCCGAGGTCCCGCTGGAGGGTGTTGATCGCGCCGACCGCCTCGTGTTTCGCCATCCCCTCGGCGACCAGCGAGTCGAGGACGCGTTCGAACGCCGACCGTTCCCGCAGGAGGTCCTCGTCGGGGACGAACTCCTCGGGCACCGTCACCTCGGCGGGATCGAACGCGACCTCGAGGCCGTCGTCGCCGCGCTCGAGCAGGCCCTCGCCGGTGGCGATGTCGATCAGTCGCTTGGCCTGATCGGGGGAGAACCAGTCCCGGTCGAGCGAGAGGGCGACGACGAACTCGTTTTCCTTCAGCCGACGGGTCCCGTTCTGAATGAACGGGGCGGCGACCGCGACGCGGAGGCTCATCGGGGACGACTTCCTCGAGCGGTGAGAAAACGATGGCGGTTCCGGCCGACTCGGGGGCCGGAGCGCGAGCGAAACTGCCGGCGTGTCAGGCGATCAGTCGGACGCGCGGCCACCGCTGTTCCGATCGGCTCGAGACGGCGGCGGGAACTCGCCGGCCGCCGGCTCCGGCGTCTCGGGGAGGACACAGCGGTCGAGTTCGCGGTTGACGTGGCGGTACTGGTCCGGCGCGTTCGCGAGCGGGTGAGCGGGGTTCTGATCGCTGTCGATCCGCGCGGCTCGAACCTCGTCGAACCCGTTGAGTCGGGCCTGAATCCCGCGCCAGTGATATCGCGTCGCGGCCGGGACGGAGACGGGACGGGGTGGTTTTCCGTCCGGGTGCCGCGTCGCGAGGATGGCACTGTTGACGTTACTGGCGAGCGCGTCGTGATCGATGAGGACGCCGACAGCGGCGTCTCGCGGCGCTCGCGCTGCGAGGACGTCGAGTCCGAGGTGGAGCGCCCGATACTCCGCGACGTTGTTGTCCGGCGGCGTGTCCGCAGTCGAGACGCGTGCGACGCGGGTACCGTCGCGTGTTTCGATAACGGCACCCAGCCCACCGCCCGATCCCCGGAAAGACCCGTCGGTGGCGACGTAGAAGTCACGATGATGGGTCCGCGGCGGATGGGCGATATGGGGTGTGGGCGACTCGTCGAACAGATCCCGTAGTGCGGGCCGGCCGTGAGCGGCCATGCTCCCGCCTACGTCACACGCCGCCTTAACTATTCTGTCCCTGTTGACATCCTCCTCGCCCTGAAGGGCGAGGATTCCTGAGAGTTGGGATATTAAGGTTCGCAACCTACCTGTTCGCTCGGTGCGAAACGCCCCGAGGTTTGGTTAAACAGGTAGGTTACTGGCCGTGCCAAACGACCGTTACTCATATCCCCAGTTGGGGGATTCTGAGTTATCTTTCTGCGAATGTTCACCGCACCGTTCACGTCTGCGTTCATCGTTGCTCCGCACGATTCACAGACGTACAATCCACGCTCCACCCGATTCGCATCACGCTTCCGGCCACAGCACGAACACGTCTTGCTCGTGTCGCGCTCGCTCTTGCGGTCAACGAGGATACCATGTTCTTCGGCCTTGTATTCGAGCAACGTGGTGAAGCGGTCGAACTCCCATCCGTGGAGTTTCTTGTTTCCACGCTTGCCCCAGTTCCGTGAGTCACCGTTCTCGTCCTCACGAATCTTGCTCAAGTCACCGATAGCGATACGACCAACCTCGTGGTCGATGCACAGCTCAACAATGTGTTTGGCAAGAGCATGCAGGAAGTGGTCTTTCCGCCGAGACAACTTCTGCCGAGCGCGGAGCGCACGTTTGGACGGGCCGTTCTCGCCTTCCGTCTTGTACTCGTCGTGGGTGAAGTGGTGTTTATCCTGCTTCAGCGCGTTCCCCGGATACAACTCGGCGTCTCCATCGTCATAGGCGATGGCCAGATAGTTCTTGATACCGAGGTCGATTCCAGCAGTGTTGTCGCCGGGTGCGTCCTCGACGGGAATCTCGACCTTGCAGACGAGATGGAGTTCCCAACGGTCGCCGTTCCATACGGCTCGAACTTGCTGGATGTTCTCTACGGTTACGTCCGGTCGCGTTTCGTACTCTACAAGGATGAAGTCCGAGCGGTGGTTCTTCAGGTTGAAGCCCTTGCTCAGGCGGAGTTGGTTGTGCTTGTCGTCGTGTTTGATGCCGTTTTGTTTCCACGTTACGGTGGAGCGTGGGTGGTCGTCGCCTCGCTTTCGGTAGCCGGGTGGATTCGCGTCTGTATCGCCGTTCTTGCGCTTTTTGAACCAACCGTTGAACGACTCAGCAAGCTCTTCTAGAACTCGCTGACTTGACTGAGAATGTAGGTCACTGTATCGTTCGTGGTCTTTTAGTTCACGCTTGAGGTCGGCTTCGGACGGTATCTCGCCGGTTTCATCCCATTCTTGTTGGGTGTGATAGCGGGCGACATTCCACAGTTTGGATGCTGAGTGTCCGCAGTCATCGAGATCGTCACTCACTTGAGAGTGGTTGACGATTTTCGCTCGATAGGTGCGGGTTGTTTCCAGCATCTGACTGTGTTCATAAGTACTTATAGAATTTTCCGTATTAAATATAGTGGTTGAGCGTGGAATATCCAACTGTGCAGTTATCGGTGGTTAGTGTCATCCGGTGACGGCGCGTATCCTCGCCGTAAACGGCGAGGTTTTGCGCCTGTTCATCCCATAACATGTGACAAGTATAGTCATAGGAACCGATACGACCGTCACGACTCACAGCAACGGCGGAAAGACCGATTATCGAAACAGTCTCGAGACGACGTATGAACGCCGAATTCGCCGAAATCGTTCGATTTCGGGCTCCTCCCGAGCGCTCTCGAGAACGCGTCCGGATCGGCGGGGACGCGAACCCTATCTGTGTTGGCAGTAGGTGTAATACCACTTGGTGCTTGGACGAACTATGAACCAGACGAACGCCAGTCGGATGGAGGCGGCCTGTTCCCTGCTCGCGGAATCCGAACGGCGATATCTGCTCTACCAGTTAGCCGACGACGCCACTGCGAACCTCGAAGATCTCGTTACGCAGGTCGCGGCATGGGAACTCGACGCCCGTGCCGACGCGGTCGGCAAGGAGACCAGACAGCGCGTCTACGTCTCGTTAGTCCACAACCACCTGCCGCGACTCGAGGACTACGACATCATCGAGTACGATCTCCGGAGCGGCGACATCGTACTGGCCGAGGGATTCGACGACATCAAGCCCCTGCTCGAGCAGTTCAGACAGACCGAGGAGGAACCCGAAATTCGCGAGCGGCCCCCGCTCTGAACCGGTCCACAAACCCACCAACCCGCCGACCTACCGCGCCGACCCGCCGACCCGCTACCCCACTGATTCGCTGACCGCCGACCCGCGGATCCACCGTTCCGCCGTTCCATCGACACCCGCTGCTCTACTGCTTCGACCGTTCCTGAAACAGTCGTGACGTTTCGACGACTGAAGCGGCCGTCCACTGCTCGTCACGGCTGCTTCGAATCGAAAGACAGAGGCCGTCCCTCCCGGGAGAAGCCACCGTGAGCCGATATCGAAATCTCGCCCTCTTCCTGACGCTCGCAACGCTGTGGGGATCCGCGTTCGTCGCGATCAGCGCCGGACTCTCGTATATTCCACCGGTGCTGTTCGCGGCGCTGCGATACGATATCGCCGGCCTACTGATGCTCGGCTACGCGGTGTACGCCGTCGATAACTGGCGGCCCCGCGGCCGACTCGAGTGGATGCAGGTTGCCGTCGGAGCCACGCTCTTAATCGCGGCCTACCACGCGTTCCTGTTCGTCGGACAGGTGAATACGACGGCCGCGGCGGCCGCGATCCTGGTCAGTCTCTCGCCGGTCCTGAGTTCCGGGTTCGCCCGACTGCTCGTCCCCTCCGACGCGCTCTCGTCGGTCGGCATCGTCGGCGTCCTCGTCGGTCTCGTCGGTGTCGCCGTCATCGTCCGCCCCGATCCGTCCAATCTGCTCGCCACCGACGCGGTGGCGAAGGGACTCGTCTTCTGTGCCGCGGCGGCGTTTGCACTCGGCAGCGTCCTCACCCGGCGGATCGACGCCTCGCTCCCCATCGAGACGATGGAGGCGTGGTCGATGCTCGGCGGCGCGCTCCTGATGCACCTCGCGAGCCTCGCGATCGGCGAGCCCGTCGAGCCGGCCGCGTGGACCAATCCGGAGGCGATCGGCGCGATCGCGTACCTGTCGGTGGGCGCAAGCGCCGTCGGCTTCCTCATCTACTTCGACCTGCTCGAGCGACTGGGTGCCGTCGAGATCAACATGGTGTCGTACGTCGCACCGATCGTCACCGCGATCGTCGGGTGGCTCTATCTCGGCGAACTCGTCGATACCGCGACGCTGCTCGGGTTTGGGCTCATCGCGGTCGGATTCGTCCTCGTCAAGCGACGGGCGATCCGACAGGAGTTCGGCCACGTTCGATCGCGGCGCTCGAGCGACTGAGCTCCGCGACGTGTCTCTCACCGGCGATGCGCGTGTCCGACGTACAGCGCCAGCAGGTTCCCGACGACCAGCCCGAGGAACGCGCCTCCCTCGAGCGACGACGACAGGCCGCCGGCGAGCAGGGGCAGGTACAGAATCGGCATCGCGATCGCCGTCCAGAACCCCGCCGCGCGGATCGGTGTCGCGATCCTCGGTGCTGCGCGCTCGAGTGCGCCGTGTTCGTCGTCACGGCGGTCGCTCGGCGGGCTCGAGTCGGCGGATCGCCGATCGGGCAGGGAAGGGGGACTCGCCATTGGGATCACCGAGAGTGTACGTCTCGGTCTCGGCGACCCAAATACCGGCCCGACCGTTTCGACCGATTCGGACCAATTCAGTGGAATCGGGCAGACTGAACGATCGATTTACCGACGAAGGCTGTCGTTTGACACGCGAACGGCAGCGATACCGTTCGGTAAGCGGTTCGCCGGAGGACGTAGTCTCATGTTTAAATACGAAGGCTCGGCAACGCTCGCCATGAGCGACATCGAGCGGATCGAGCGGCGACTGTCCGCCGTCGAACGCGCCGTCGTCGACGGCGATATCGAACTGGACGAACTCGCCGACATCGCGTCCGTCGCCAGCGCGCTCGAGGACCTGACCGCGCGGGTCGAGGAACACGAGCGCCGTATCGCCACCCTCGAAGGACGGATCGACGCCCTCGATGGGGTCGTCGGCAACGTCGAATCGGTCAACGGAGCCGTCGAACGGCGCGCCGACGCGGCCGTCGCCGCCGTCGATCGACTCGAGTACCGCCTCGGCGACATCGAGCGAGCCGTCGACGACGCGACCGATCTCAACATAGACGACCCGCGACCGGTCACCGCCGATGCCACGTCCGACGACCGGACCGGAGCTACCGAGACGAACCGATTGAGCTCCGCTCGAGGCGACCGCGATTCGAGCACGGTCTCGAGCGAACCGGACGATGCGGGCGAGTCGGGCAGCGATCCGCCCGCCATCGAACGAACCGTCTCGGAGATCGTCTCGCCGACGACCGATGGAGACGCCTCGACGACTCGAGAGCCACGGACCACCGCCGGCGCGACGCAGGCCGCCCTCGACTCCCGGCTCTCCGAATCGGCCGGTCGGGACGGGGCGGCCGACGATGACTGTGTCGACGGCGCGTCCCGCCCAGACGAGACACACGACTCACCGTCCGACAGCGACGAGGGGTCAACCGGGGGCGTGTTGCAGTCGCTTCGCGCCAGACTGCCGTGATTCGGTACGTCGTCGCGATCGTGCTCACGGTCGCGCTCGTGGTGCTCGCGGTCCCGGCGATCGAACGCGGAGCATCGATGAACAGCCAGCGGCAGGTCGACGCGAGCATCGCGGCGATCGACGACGCGGCGACCTCGCTCGCCGAATCCGAAGAACTCTCGCCCGACGGTCATCCCGATCCCCGGCGAGTCGTCGACGTGACGCTGCCGCGGGGGTCGCTCACGACCGAATCCGTCGATCACTTCGAGATTACGCCGCGAGAGAACGGGAGCTACAGCGCCGTTCGTTACGTTCTCGAGGACGGCACGACGCGAGAGACGGTCATCGGAGAGCCGATCGTCCGGAACGATCCCGCCGACAACGAATCGGTCGAACTCGGCGGAACCGGCGGAGTACGGCTCGCGCTGACGCTGCAGGCCGACGACAATGGGGATCCGGTCGTCGTCGCGAGCCGTGTGTGAGTTTAAATCGGAAGCCGCTGCCAGCATCGGTATGTCTCAGGACGGGACCGGACACCTTCGATCGGTCATCGACGGCCTCGGCGTTCGCAACTTCTTCGGTCGGGACGCCCCCGGAGTGGGCGGTCTCTTCGGCCGAAACGAGGATCGACTATCGCCGTGTGCCTGTCGGGTATCGTTCGAGGACGAGACGCTGCTCCTCGATGCGGCCGACTGCGACGGTGACCTCGAGAGCGCGAGTGCCTGCCGTCAGACGGCGGTCGAAGCGCTCGCCGACCGCGACGCGTCCCGGATCGTCGTCCGATCGAACGGGCTCGAGTTCCGGTATGACGGTCGCGGCGTCGACCTCCTCGGCGCGGCCGGCCGGTTCGTCGCACTGCTCGGCGATCGCGACGAGCAGTTGGCGACGGCGGCCGCGCAGGAGCCGCTCGCGGTCGGCGAGGAACTGCGAACGAGGGTCGGCCCGATCGCCGACATCGGCATCGAATCGGGACTGGTCGCGGCCGCGAGCGCGCTCGAGACCGGGAGCGATGAATCGGCGCTGACGCCGACCGTCGGGCTCACCGTCGGCCAGTACTTCGTCGACCGGACGGTCGCCGACGGCGCACATCTCAGGGACGCCCGGTCGCTCGAGACGGGGAGCGACGCACGGATCTACGGACGGTCGGACGGCGTCGCGCGCTACGCCCTCGACGTGATCGACACGACTCTTTCCGGTGACGAACGGCGGGTCCTCATCGAGGGATACGAAGCGATCGCGGAAGGAACCGTGGAAGGGGATCGCGCGGCCTCGCAGGCGATCGAGGCCGCCAGCGACGAGCCGGCCGACCCGCGTTTGACGGCAATCTTGCGCAAGCACACGATCGGGTACGGGGTCCTCGAGGACCTGTTCGCCGATCCCCGCGTCACCGACGTGTACGTCACGTCGCCGGTCTCGGCGAACCCCATCCGCGTCGTCGTCGACGGGGAGTCGATGACCACGAACGTCCACCTCACATCCGGCGGCGCTCGGGCGCTCGCCTCGCGGGTTCGGCGCACGAGCGGCCGGGCGTTCTCCCGGGCGAGCCCGACGGTCGACGCGACGGCTGCACTCGAGAGCGGCACCCGCATTCGGGTCGCCGGCGTCACCGATCCGGTCGCGGACGGCATCGCCTTCGCGTTTCGGGAACAGCCCGACGACGAGTTCACCCTGCCGGCGCTCGTCGCGAACGGAACCATGTCGGCGGCGGTCGCGGCGTTTCTCTCGGTCGCCGTCGAACGCAACGCCGCCGCGCTGATCGCCGGGACCCGCGGGTCCGGAAAGACGACCCTGCTGGGAACGCTGCTGTACGAACTCGCGGCGGGGACCCGAACGGTCCTGATCGAGGACACGCCCGAACTCCCGGTCGGGCCGCTGCAGTCGGTCGGGCGAGACGTGCAGGCGCTGCGGACGGGGTCCGGCGACGGCCCCGAGATAACGGCCGAAACGGCGCTCCGGACGGCGCTTCGGCTCGGCGACGGGGCGCTCGTCGTCGGCGAGATCCGCGGCGAGGAGGCCCAAGTTCTCTACGAGGCGATGCGGGTGGGTGCCAACGCGAACGCGGTGCTCGGGACGATTCACGGCGACGGCGCCGACGCGGTCTACGAGCGCGTCGTCTCCGATCTCGCCGTCGAACCCTCGTCGTTCGGTGCGACGGATCTCGTCGTCACCGTCCAAGCCCACCGAACGCCCGACGGGCGAACACGACGCCTCGCCAGCATCGAGGAGGTCGTGGGCAGCGGCGACGATATCTGGTTCGAGCCGCTGTACGAGTTAGACGGCGAGCGAGCGGTCGCGACCGGTCGGATCGATCGCGGCGAGAGCCGGGTCGTCGAGCGCCTCGCCGGACCGACCGAGAACTACGCCGACGTTCGCCGGGCGATTTCGGCGAGAACGGAGCTCCTGTCGACGCTCGCCCGCGACGGCCGAACGGACCCACAATCGGTCGCCGCAGTGTACGCCGATCGGGGCGACGGGGACGAGTGATCGCAAAATGGGATTCTCATCGACGCTCGTCCGCGCACTCGCCGCGCTGTATCCAGCCGCCGTCGACGGGAGCGACGACCTCGAGGAGTCGCTCTCCTTTACCGACTCGCCACACGACGCCGAGACGATCGTCCGGGCGGGATACGGGGCCGGGATCGTCGCGGCGTTTCTCCCGGTGGCGCTACTGGTCACGTCGGCTCCGATCCCCTTCGTCCTGTTTTTCGTGCTCGTCGCACCGCTCGCGGCGATCCACACCGTTCACTCGATGCCGCACTTGCAGGCGGCGTTTCGCCGAACGGAGGCGCTCGGCGACACGCCGAATCTCATCGGCCGAGCGGTGCTGCGAATGCAGGTCCAACCGGCGCTCGAGGGCGCGGTTCGGTTCGCGGCCGAAACGGGCCACGGCCCGCTCTCGCGGAGTCTCGACGGTCACATCGATCGATCGATCGGTACGTCCGGAACGGGGCTGCTCTCCTTCGCCGACGAGTGGGCCGAGTGGTTCCCGGCGCTCCGGCGGTCGGCGCACCTGCTCGTGGCCGCCCAAGACGCGCCGGACGCCGAGCGCGTCCGCACGCTCGATCGATCGCTCTCGGCCATCCTTTCGGGCACTCGCAGTCAGATGGCCGATTTCACGACCGCGATCCGAGCGCCGGCGACGGGGCTGTTCGCGTTCGGGATCATGATCCCGCTCGCGCTGGTCTCGCTCGTCCCGACGGTCCCGATGGTCGGCTACTCGGTCAACATCTGGCTCTTCGTCTTCCTGTACAACGCGGTCCTCCCCGCCGTGCTGATCGGCGCGAGCCTCTGGTTACTCGTTCGCCGCCCGGTCGCGTTTCCGCCGCCGACGATCGGCCACGATCATCCGGACGTCCCCGATCGGCTCCACCTTCGGGCGCTCTGGGGCGTGCTCGCCGGTCTCTGTAGCTACCTGCTGGTCGCCGCGTTCGGCCCCGCTCACCTCGCACCGATCGCCGCCGTCGGTATCGGCGTCGGTATCGCGCTGCTGGCCACGTACGGCCCTATCCTCGAGGTGCGCCACTACGTCCGCGATGTCGAAGCACACCTCACCGACGCGCTGTACATCGTGGGACGGCAGGTCGCCGAGGGCGAATCCGTCGAATCGGCGGTCGAGCTGGCGGCCGACCGCGTTCCCGCCGAGACCGGCGCTGTCTTCGAACGTGCGGCCGGCCTCCAGCGGCGGCTGCATATGGGCGTCCGGGAGGCGTTTCTCGGGAGCTACGGCGCGCTTCGAGATATCCCGAGTCCGCGCGCTCGCGGGACCGCCGCGTTGCTCGCGATCGCCGCCGACGAGGGGAAACCCGCCGGCCGAGCCATCGTCTCGATGGCCGACCACCTCGAGGAGCTCGAGGAGGTCGAAGCCGAGGCGAAACGGGACCTCAAACAGGTGACGGGCACGCTCGACAACACGGCGGCGTACTTCGCGCCGCTCGTGGCCGGTGCGACCGTCGGGATGGCCGCGATGATGTCCAGTGCAGATCTGAGCGGCGCAGAGGGGGTCGATGCTGCCGCGTTCCCCGCCGAATCGCTCGCGGTCGTCATCGGGGTCTACCTGATCGCGCTGTGTTTCATCGTCACGCCGCTCTCGATCGCCCTGCGTCACGGGATCGATCGGGCCCTCTTCGGCTACCACATCGGCCGCGCGCTCGCCTCCTCGATGGTGTTGTACGTCGTGACAGTAACTGCGCTCGACATCCTCCTGTGAGCCCGTCTCGGACTCGGATTTAAATACGAACACGCGGCGAGAGGCAGCATGGATCTGGAAACCCCGGTCGACGGCTGGTACGTCTGGCTGGCCGTCTCCATCGTCAGCGTCGCTGTCGCCGGTATCGCAGTCGGGTTGCCGAACGGGCCACCGCCGGATGCCAATCGGGCGGTAAACGCCATCGAGGAAACCGCCGGCAGCACCGCCCAGGCGAGTTCGACCTACGACCACGACGCGACCGAGATCAAGTTCGACGGCCGAACGGTCGCGATGCGAAACGAGCACGGCACCGCTCGAGCGAGTCTCACCTACGGACGCGTCGTCCCCGTCATGGGCCACGAGCGCCTCGAGAACCTCTCCGAAGGGCGCGCCTTCGAAGACGAGTACGCGACGGAACTCGACCGAGCGGACACGAACGCGTTCGACGTCTTCCTCGAGGATGTCGACGACGCGTACGCGGACAACACCGGGGAGTGGCGGACTGCGGACGACCGGATCCGAACCCGGACCGTCAGCACCACGCCGGTACCGACCGTCAGCGTCGCCGTCGAATTCGAACGCGTTGCGGGAGACCAGACGCATGACGCTCGGTTCGCCTACGAGGCGAACACGGACGCGACCGTACAGATACTGGCGACCGGCGAGAAGGATCTCGGCCGGATCGAGAAATCCGTCGACGCGAGTCCTACGGCAGAAACTGCCCGCCTCGACTCAGACGATCTCACCGATCACAATTCGTTGTATTTCCCGATCGACGTGCGGATTCGGGTCGGCGGAGAGGAGGTCTGTGCCGAGACGATAAGCGCCGACCAGGGCATCGACGCCCCTAAAGGGCTCCGTGCGGAGCCTGACTCCGAGCCGGTCTCGGTGTGTGAGTCGGGCGGCGCAGCCATCGACACTCCCGCGGAGACGCCGGGATACGTGAGACACAACGCGGCGACGGAAACCTTCGATGTCACACTCGTCGATGTCTAGCCGCCGGCGCGGACAGACCGAACCGCTCGCCGCGCTCGTCGCCGTCTCGGCGCTCCTCGTCGGCGTGGGACTGTACGGGCTCTATATCACCGAGACGCTCCCCGGTGCTACCGACCGGACGACGGAGACGACGGCAGTCACCCGGATCAAAGACGATATCGAGACCGACGGCGTCGTTCCCGGCGGCGACCGCGCGCTCGGCGACGAGATCGAGACGGCGTCGCTTCCGCACGGACGGAACGTCTACGTACAGGTCACGACCGTCGAGGACGGCCGCGAGACCGTCGTGGCCGACGCGTTCTTCGGGACGGACGGGCAACCGGACCGGAACCCCATCGAAAGCGGGGAACTCGAGGGGCCGCCGGACGAGGCGAGCGTAGCCGAACGTCCGGTCGCCGTCGAAACGAGACCCGGTGCCGTCCGCGGCGGAACCCTGACTGTGGGGGTGTGGGACGGATGAGCGGTGACCGCGCCGTGAGTACGGTCGTCGACGTTACGATGGCGCTCTTGCTCATCAGCGCGAGCGTGTTGCTGGTCGGGCTCCACCTCTCCGACTCCGACGACGAGTTCGACGACGACCGCGCCGACAGAACGGCCGAACTCCTCGGCGAATCGACGCTCAGTGTCAGGTACAGTCTCGCCGACACCGCACCGATCGACGACCGCGCCGGCGAGTACCACCGGACCGAGTACGGCTCGGCCACCGGACTGCTCGCGGACGCGGCCGTCGCGAACGCTCGCATCGACGGGACCCGAATCCGACCCGCCGGCGACGAGTTCGAAACCGCCGTCGACGCGTCCATCGGAAGCGCCCTCGTCGGCTCGAGCGGCGATTTCTACGCCGTCGCCGAGTGGGAGCCCTACGACAACGCCTCGATCAACGGCACCGCCACCGCCGGCGAACGACCCCCGCCGACCGCGGACGTCTCGAGCGTGACACTGACCGCCTCAAGCGGACTCCCAGCCGTCGATTCGGACGAAATCGAACGCGCGTATCTGGACGGGGGCACCGACTGGAACGAGTATCTGGGCGATCGAACCGACCGCGTCGAAACGCCCCAGAACGAGTCGTTCGAGGCGGCCGGGATGGTAGTCGGGTCGGCGATCGTCGACGGCTACTTCCCGCCGGCCGACACCCAGCGAACCCTCGAGAGCCAAGGCGTCTCCCACGAACTCGCGGTCTTTCGCTACGAGCGGATGGTCGCACCCCTCGAGTACGAGTTTACCGGGACGACGAACCCCGATCATCACGGCCCGCTCAAGCGCAACGAGGCGGACGCCGTCGAAGCCAACGCACAGGTACTCCGCGGACTCGAGGACGCTGACGCGTTCGGTCGGGACGGACTGGGCCACTGGATCGGGGCAGACCTACAGACCGCTCTCGCTCCCGAGATCGCGGCGATCGAGGCGGAGTACGACGGCCAACGACGAGACGAGGAGATCGCGGCGCTGCTCGCCGACGAGATATCGACTGCCGACGTGACGATTACGATTCAAACGTGGACCCATGACTGACCGACCTCACACCGTTTCGATCGCAGACGATGACCGCGCCCGCATTCCGTTCGCCCTGATCGCCGTCCTGTTGCTGGTCAGCAGCATCATGATCGTCGGCGTGCTGGAGTCCAGAGACACACCGACCGTCGACACCGACAACGCACTCGCGATGGATCGCGCCGAGTCCGTCGCTGTCGGCGAACTGCGACAGGCAGTCCTCCGTGCTGCCGACGACGCCGCCAGCGCACCCGTCACCTCGACTGAGGGGGCGGACGCAGCCTTCAGCAATGCCGTCGACGAGGACGAAGCTGTGTTCGATCAGTATTTCAAACTCCTCATCTACCGCGAAGTCTCCGAATCGTTCGCGAACGCCGAGCAACAGGTCGACCAAGACACCACCGCTCGAGCCTCGGTCGAGCGGATCGACTGGGGCGATAGCGACGACCTCGAGGCGGCGATCGATCGCGTCTCGATCGACAGGCGCGAACCCGGCGTCCTCACCGTCGACATCGACGGGATCAAACTGACCGTCACCGAAAGCGACGGCGAGACGGTGACCGAGCAACGGTCGCTGGCGGTGACGGTCGGCACGCCGCTCTACCAGCTCAAAGACCGAACCGAGGAGTTCCAGAGCCAACTCAACAAAGGGTTCTTCGAAACCGACGGCTACGACGGCTTTGGCCGGTACTTCGCAGCACGAATGTACCCCTACACGTGGGGGAAAGCCTACTACGACCGACTCTCCAGCGGCGACCGCGCCTTCCACAACCTCACCCCGAACGAGCACACCGAAGTGATGGTCAACGACGCCGTCTTCGGCCTCCAAGAGAAGACCTTCGGCACGACCGACCCCTCCAAGGACCGCGCCATGCTCCTCCCGACGCTCTGTATGGGGAGCGATCTCGCCTCGAGCGCGGGCGATGTTGAAACGGAGGACTTCCTTCCCGGCGGCGAGAACAACTCACTTGCCAACGAGAGCAACCTCTGTAACGCCGATCTGATCGACGCCGAGGGTGAGCTCCCGGACGCGCCGACCGTCCAAGATATCGTTTTGACGATGCTCGAGGACAACGTCGAGACCGATGTCGAGATTCAGGCCCATCCGTTCGCTGATGTCTCCTATATGCAGATGGCGGCCGGGATGGATATGGAGCAAGTGGAAGCAGAGTTTAATGAGTCGCTTGGACAAACTGACCGGTTCAACAGCCAATATCTTGAAAACTACTTCTCAGATGAGTTGGAAAACCAAGGTATGGCTGATAGAGTCGGAAGTTTCAGAGATGATGAGAGTGGTGTTCTAGCGGATGTTGAGGAATTATTTTTAACTAATTATCCACAGGAAGATGGCATATCTAAGATAATAGAGAAAGTATACGCTGTAGATGTGAAAACAACAGAAAATGGACCATATAAACATGATAGTTTACCAAATCCAACATCTCCTGCTGAATGGGCTCAAAACCCAGGGAACTGGTCTGGTCCAATTAATCAGACCTACCACGCTGATCAATCTCAATCAGATGTTGACGTAACTATTAATATTATATCGGAAGATAATAATACAAGTTTCGATAACCGTGACCTCGCTAAAATAGATATCAACTATGATACATCTGTCGGTGTGAAATCAGAATGGAAGCATAAGGATGTGAATCGATCACCACGAATTCGTTGGAATTGGAAGGAGAATGTAACGTACAGTGCTAGTTACAAAATCACCGGTGATTTTGTTTCTGACGAAATTTTAACTGAACGGGAAAAGCGTGGGATACAATCTCTATTCAGAGGAGATTCGTGGAATGAGGAATATGGGTTTGTGAAAAATTTTAACGGATCTGAAAACATAGCAATCAGAGAAACGTTCGGTCTCAGTTCGACATCTATTAGATACCAAGAAAGAGAACTTGAGGACGAAATAGTCGAATCAAGTGATGGTATAATACATACTCCTGATTTTAAGAAAGCAATCCCCTACTCTGCTGATCCAGATATTGATGTAAGTCCACGAAATCGGGAAAAACTCTACGAATGGGCATTATCAGATCTCAATCAGACACATTATGACGTTATCACGACTACAGAGCCTCATCAGACAGACTTGTGGGATATGGTTGAAAGACCAAGTCCGCTTGGAGGTATCGAGAAGAATGTGAGTAAATTAGAGCGTAAATTAGTGTATGAGGATGCTTCTGAGCCTTATAATAATACAGCAGATCTTCTTCGAGCCGAAGTTAGAAAACAATATTTTGAGAACACTCACGATAATATTGACCTGATCAACGGTTGGCATGACAAGACACTCGGGGAGAGCAGCGCGATCCTAAATGACCTCTTTGGGGGAGTCCTTGATACAAGTAATGACCTCCTCAGCGGTCCAATGAACTTTATCGATCAGATGATGGATCCCGAAACCCGGCCTCAAGATACACAAGCATCATTCAATCAATCTCCATTAGTGGATGATATGGACTATCGAGTTGAGGCCTCACCAACGTATCTCTCATTAGAGAGCGTTAATCGCACTGAGGTTCCAGCAGTGCGTCCGCATAGCGGCAACACACTCTCAGTCAGTAATATCAATGATTCAGAGCATGCTCCCATGGGTGCTGGTTATCTTGATGGAGTTGGCCACCCAGGCTTTCCTCTTCTGCCATGGCCATCCCTGTTCTATTTGCAACTTGACGCTTATTACGTGAAGATACAAGGAGAATATGCGCGTTTTGAAGTACGTTCTAATGCCGGTTCTCCAACGACCAATGATGGAATGACCTATGTCCAACAGGCATCAAAAGTTACTATCGAAACACCATCCTGGGCAGATCAAGAGGACCTTGCAGTTGGTTCTGTTGAACCAATCTCATTTGCCAATGATCTAGTCATTCCAATTATTGCTCCAAGTCCGCAATTAATGTCCATGGGTTCACCAGGAGTTGGTGATACGTGGCGCTACAAGGGTTCAGATTCACCACAGGAAAAATGTTCAGTAGCGTGGAAGAACACTGGCCCAAACTTCAATAAGGAAAGTAGCAGTTGTATTTCAAAGGAGAAGATAGGGATTAGTAATTGACACCCCACATCACTTCTCCTTCACTTCATAAACATTTCCACCTGCGGTTGGGACATAAAGAATATCATTCGAGATGGCAAGTGGTGCTCTGATTGATTCTCCCTCTCTCTTTCCAAACTCTTTATAATGCCATTTCACGGTACCGTTACTTGAGTTGAGGGCAACCAAATCATGATAGCTAGGTATATAAACGATCCCATCAGCAATCAATGGCTTTGTCTGTACACGATATGGGAGCTTTATCGGATCCCACAGATACTCCTGAGATTTGATGTCGACAGCAAAGAATTTCTGTGCTCCTGTGCCTGCTCCACCAAAATAGACGGTCCCATTCGCTATTGATGGACTACATTCCACACGTGCGTCGATTCCAATTGACCATTCCTCTTCGCCATTCTCGGCATCAATTGCGTACAGTCGCTGATCCTCGCCACCAACATAGACAGTTCCATCTGCGACTGCTGGATTACTCTCTCCTAGTGGCTCTTCATTTGGGTTCTTAAATCTCCACTCGATTTCACCGTTTTCAGAATCTACTGCATAGAGTGTATTCTCACCTGCAAAATACACACTTCCATTATTAAACGCTGGTACGTTCGTGTGTGGCCCGCGACCCTGATGATTGCGCATATTATGTAAAGTTGTTTCATCACCATTTTCTGGGTCGAAACGATGAAGAAGCAGATTTTGTGTTCCGATTACCGCATCACCAGCAATGACTGGATTGATACTGCTAATACCGATATCTTCCCTCCACAATACCTCCTCTCCGTCGCGGTCAATCGCAACGATCCCATCTTTTGTTCCGGCATATACCCCCTTACCAACAGCTGGATGAGCGGTGGGTGATGCGTTCACTTCTTCTTTCCACTCGAGGTCTCCACTCGGAAGATCAACTGCGTGTAGATGGTTGTCAGCAGCGACGTAGAGCGTTTCATCGACGATCGCCGGGCTATTGCTAATTACACCCTCAGATTCGAAGACCGTGTTTAGCTCCACATCGTCTCCCGTCGGCCCAGTCGCAGTCGGATGATACCCCGTATTCTGCGGATCGACTCCGTACATCGGCCACTCGCTGGCTGGCAGTTCATCACCGGTCCCGCTATCCTTGTTATTGCTCTTGTCATCATTCATACACCCTGCAAGTCCCGAAATCCCAGCAGTCGCACCGAGACAACTCGCCAACCAACCGCGACGAGTTCGAATCGATCGATCATCCATAATATACGTCACTTCTCTCCTTCAATCAAATAAAACTCTCGCTATCTCATATTTCAATGGGAGTGATATATCTCGAGCAATCCGCCGTCGAACGAGCATCGACAGACGGGGCGAAGACCACGACTATGCCCGAACGGAGGTTCAAAAGGGATGCCGAGCCACTGTCGGTATGATCGCTATCGCGGGTGCGAAAGGCGGCTGTGGAAAGACGGTGACGACGATCGGGCTCGCCGAAGCGTTCGGCCGGCGCGGGACGGCGGCGATCGCCGTCGACGCCGACCGGCAACTGCCGAACGTCCACGTCGCGGGTGGCGTCGATCGGGAACCGACGCTCGAGGCGCTCGAGCCGGGTACGAACGTCGATTCGGTCGCACAGTCGAGTCCGCGGGTCTCGAACGTCGGACTGCTCTCGGCTCCGGAGCCGTCGACGGAGGTCGACTTCGGGACGGCCTTCGAACTGCTCGAGGCCGACGGCGTCCGAACGTTCGTGGACTGCCCGTCGGGGGCGGGTCCCGATGTCGTCGAACCGCTCTCGGCGGCCGACGGCGTGATCGTCGTGACGACCGACGGCGAGCGCAGTTGCAGTGCCGCCGAGACGACGATCGAGATGGCGCGTCGACTCGAGATCCCGGTGCTCGGAACGGTACTGAATCGATGTGACAGCGTTCCGGAGGCGGTCGAATCGTGGACCGACGTTCCGGTGTTGGGGCGAGTTCCCGATGAATCGTCGCCCCTGACGAACGAGGCGACCTGCGTGGCCTACGACGAACTCGCACAGACGCTAGAGCGGAGGGCGTCACCGGACCGAACGCCGGTGGAGTACGACGGCGACCTGTTACCGACGGGAATCGACGACCTCGACCGGCGCTTGGGCGGGGGGCTGGCTCCGGGGTCGCTGGTCGCGGTGGTCGCGGATCCGGCCAGCCAGTCGGAGCAGCTCCTCTACGAGGCGACCGCCGTCCGCGGGACGCTCTATCTCTCGACCGAACGGTCGGCCGCGAACGTCGAGCGAGCGCTCGAGGCCACGGCGACGACGACCGGAAACCCGACGGTTCGCCGCCTCGACGGCGGTGACGAGCCTGGGGCGGCGATGGACCTGATCGAGAAACTCCCCGCCGCGTCGACGCTCATCGTCGACCCCGTAAACGCACTGGAGAGCGGCGATCGGGACGCCTACGTCACCTTTCTCGACGACCTCAAAGAGCAGTTGGTCGCGACCGAGAGTATCGGTCTGTTACACTGTCTCGACGAGCCGGGAGACGCTGCCCATCGGAGCGCGACGACGCACGCGGTCGATGCGGTCTTCGAGATGGAGACGGTCGCGACCGAGGCCGGATCGACCCTTGAGCACCGCCTCTCGATCCCGAAGTTCAGGGCCGGTGGGCGGTCGATAGAGCCGATCGAACTCGAGTTCGGTGACTCCTCGAGCCCGGTCGAATCAGTCGGAGACGACTCCTGAGTAGCTGGGAGCGGAGCGGCCGACCGAGCGAGACCGGTTAGACGACACCGATTCGATCGGACAGCCGCTTCTCACAGCGTTCGATCCGTCGAGCGACCGTCCGGATCGCGTCGACTGCGCCACAGTTCGGATAGACATCGCGGACGGCGCGCCACCGGCGCTGTGCGTCGGCGACCGCCGACCGCTCTTCGATCCCGATCGCCGGCGCGCCGAACGTCCGCTCGACGCGGTCGGCGAGCCGGTCGACGGCGGCGGCGTCAGCTCTGTTGAGTACGACCGCTGCGACCGGCGTCTCGAGATCGAGCGCGAGTCGTCTCGTGCGGAGTGCGTCGGCCAGCGCCGACTCGGTCGGTGTCGTCACGAGGACCGTCATCTGGGCGCTTTCGAGCTGGTGGCCCACGTCGCGTGCCAGCCCGGCCGGGCAGTCGACGACGACGCGCCCGCACTCGCGTTCGATCCGCTCGAGGACGCGTGGAAGCGTCGTCACGTCCGCCGCTCGGGCACCGGCGAGCGTGCGTCCGGCCGGGAGGAATCGGACGGCTTGGTGTCGGTCGATCGCCTCGAGCGGGTCGGCTCGACCGGCCAGCACGTCGTGGAGGTCCGGCCCGTGACCGCGCGGGAGGTCCGCGGTCGTCAGATCGCCGTCGACGACGACCGCGTCGAGTTCGCGGCCGAGGTTGAGCGAGACCGTCGATTTGCCGACGCCGCCTTTCCCGCCGCTGACGGCGACGATCATCGCACCCGCTCGAGGCTCTCGAGCGGCGGTCGCCAGTCGGCCATCGACGCGAACACGTCGGTCGGTTCCGGGGCCCGATCGTTCGAGGCACGGCGGGTCTCGGTCACCGCGAGCGGCGGGTCGGCTACCGCTGCCAGTTCCATCGGGGTCGCGAAGCCGAACCCGCGACAGCGGTTCGGTTCGACGAGTCCCTCCCAACAGCCGTCGCTCCACTCGGGGGCCGACTGTCGCTCGCCGTTCGGGGTCCAAAGCGGACCGTCGACGCGATTTTCGATACGGACGATCTGGGGCGTCGTCAGCGCGTTCGTGACGATCGCCGAGACCAGCGTCACTCCCTCGGTTCGGTCCGTCTCCCACTCGAGTTCGATCACGGCCGGCTTGGCCGCCCGATCCGATAAAAAGGTGATCGCTGTCGGGGCGACTGTAGCGGTGCCACAGGGGTCCGCTACTCGGCTCGGTCGCCGTCGCCGCCGGCGTCGGTTCCGAGGTCGAACTCGCCGGCGACCGACCCGCCGGCGGACTCGAGGACGACCGTCTCCCCGGCGGTCATCGAATCGCCGATATCGGCGGCGACGTCCTCGAGGTCGACCGCGGGCGGGAAGAGCAGGTCGACGCGGCTCCCGAAGGCGATGTGGCCGATGCGGTCGCCGCGCTCGAGGTCGTCGCCGCGCTCGGCGTAGGGATGAATGCGGCGGGCGAACGCGCCGGCGATCAGCGTGACTTCGGCGTCGTGGTTCGGCTCGTCGGGGTGGGAATTCGTGGGGCCGTCGCCGGCCGTCGCCTCGCTGTCGGCGGCGACCGGTTCCCCGCCGTTGTCCGCGATCGTCGCCGTTTCGTCACCGTCGGACGGCAGGGTCGGAGCGTCGGTCTCGAGGCGGACGTGGACG
The DNA here is from genome assembly GCF_005576615.1 of Natrinema versiforme. Lineage (NCBI taxonomy): Archaea > Methanobacteriati > Methanobacteriota > Halobacteria > Halobacteriales > Natrialbaceae > Natrinema > Natrinema versiforme. The sequence continues at coordinate 877,975 of NZ_CP040330.1, read as the reverse complement.
CGTTCGTTCCGGTCGGATTCCTTCGAGAAGGCGGGTCGGTTCGCGCCGGAGACGTGTTCGACGTCGGTAACGCGGCCCGCGAAGGGGGCGCGGACGACGTGGACGTGCCAGACGTTCATGAAGATCCCCAGCCGGACCTGATCGCCCTCCTCGCGGAGGACGGAGACGTTCCCGTCCGCGGGCGAGACGACGCCCGTCGGCGGCGGGGTACGTTCGGGATCGCGGAAGAACGCGAGGGTGCTGGCTCCGGCCGCGAACGCGACGAGCCCCGCCGTGACACTGATGAAAAGGGCGAACGGGGCAGCGAGCAGTGGAAGGACGGCGTACTTCCAGGCCCCCGGCGCGAAGTTCATAGGAGCGGTAACGGGACGGAATCGTATGGCCGTTACGGATGGAGCGGTCGACGATGGCGTCGATGAGACCCATCGACCGAATGACCGGAAACCGGCGACCGGGCTACTGTGGGGCCTCGACCGGGATCGTAAAGGAAAACGTCGACCCCTCACCGGGTTCGGAATCGACCCAGATGCGACCGCCGTGGCGCTCGACGATGCGGCGACAGAGCGCGAGCCCGATGCCGGTGCCGTCGTACTCCTCGCGACTGTGCAGGCGTTGGAAGACCCGGAAGACCCGGTCCTGATCGTCGGGATCGATCCCGATCCCCTCGTCGCGGACCGAAATCTCCCAGTTCCTGCCGCTTCGCTCGGCGCTGACGCGCACCCGCGGCGGCTCGTCGCCGCTGTACTCGATCGCGTTCGAGAGCAGGTTCTGGAACAGCTGGCGGAGCTGTCGCGAGTCGCCCGTGACCTCTGGAAGCGACGCGGCCGTTATCTCGGCGTCCTGCCGGTCGATCATCACCTGCAGATCCGTCAGTACGTCCTCGAGGACGGCGTCGAGATCGACGGGTTCGAACGGGTCACCCTGCGAGTCGATCCGGGAGTACTCGAGGAGGCCGTCGATCATGTCGCGCATGCGGTCCGCGCCGTCGACGGCGTACTCGATGAACTCCCGGCCGTCCGCGTCGAGGTCGTCGGCGTAGCGGCCCTCGATCAGTTGGAGATAACTCGAGACCATCCGCAGGGGCTCTTGGAGGTCGTGGGAGGCGGCGTAGGCGAACTGCTCTAAGCGCTCGTTCGAGGCCTCGAGGTCCGAGACGGTCTCGTTGAGCTGTCGCTCGTACCGCTGGCGCTCGATCGCGGTCGCGAGGATCGTCGCGACGCTCTCGAGGAAGTCGACGTCGTGATCGGCGAACTCCCGCCGGCGGGTGTCGTAGACGTCGAGGACGCCCCACGGATCGGTCGCCGGGCCGACGGTGACAGTGATCCCGCTCCGGGCGTCGGGGTCGTCCACCAGCGACGGCCCGTCGAACCGGTCCTCGGTCTCGAAGTCTTCGATCACGACGGGATCGTCGTCGGCCAGCGCGGCCGCGCCGATCGAATCGGTTGCGGAGGCGATCGTCCCGTCGGCGGCGTCGAAGCCGGTGTTGGCTCGGAGCCGAAGCGCCTCCCCGTCGGGGCCGGCCACCTCGTGTTCGAAGATGGCCGCGTACTCCGTGTCGAGCGCCGCCGCGACCAGTTCGGTCGCCTTCTCGAGCAACTCGTCGGTATCGGCGCTCTCGAGGGCGTTGCGACCGAGATACGAGACCGACTCGAGCTGGACGACTTTCTCCGTCAGGGTTCGCTCGGCCTCCTTGCGCGGGGAGATGTCCCGGAAGAGGCCGACGAAGTAGCGGTCGCCCTCGTACGTGAAGTCGTTGAGCGAGACGCCCAGCGGCACCTCGTGGCCGTCGGTGTGCTGGCCCGGTAACTCGACGTAGGTCCAGTTGATGTGTCGCTCGCCGGTGTCGAGATAGCGCTGGAGCGCCGAGAGGTGGGTCTGGCGCAGCCGCTCCGGGATGATCTTGACCTTGCTCGAGCCGACGAGTTCGTCGGGGTCGTGGCCGAGGATGCGCTCGACGGCGGGATTGGCGTACTGAATGTCGCTGTTCGTGTCGAGGACGATGATGCCGTCGGGCAACGCGTTGGCGAGCGCCTCGAAGGTGCGGCCGTACGTGAGATCGGACTGGGACTTCACCGTCGAATCGGCCGCCGACGCTCGGCGGCGGACGATCCCGGTGATCGACGGCTGTCGGTCGGCGTCTCCCTCCACGTCCCCGGCTCGCGATTGTCGCTCGAGGTGGACGGTACAGGGAACGACGTCCGTCTTCGTTCGGATCGGGATCGGCGTCGAGGTCGGTGTCGAGCCCGCCTGCTCGAGATCGGACCCGAGCGACTCGAGGGTCGTTTCATCGTCGAAAAGCGTCTCGAAGGATCGCTCGCGGAGTTCGGCCCGCGTGTAGCCGGTCAACCGCGTGAACGCGTCGTTGACGGCGGCGATCGTCCCCGCCGGCGTCACTCGGAAGCAGGCGACGTCCGCCGCCTCGAGCAGCCCTTCCATCCGGTCGGCTATCGGACCGGCGGTGGCCCCCTCCTCGGATACGGACGGGTCATTTGACGGGCCAGGTTCCATTGGCAGCCCTTTGGCCGTACCGTAGATAAGGGCTGTGGAACGCGTGACGTGTAGGTCTTGATTATAGTAGCCACTGCAAGTCAATGCGCTCCTGATCGCCGGACGACGTTGCGATCAGTGTGTAAATCGTTTCAGTGGCTACTATACATACCCGATCGTCGCGAGATTCGCGGCGAGGGACCGGTCGAGAGACTCGAGTCGAGCGATCCTCGAGCGGAAGACGGGACCGCGTACATCTCCTCGCCGTCGCCCGTCAGTCCCAGAACGCCTGCGTCCGGGCGTACTCACGTTCCTTCGAAAGGATGTCCCGGTAGAACTCGGACTCGTCCTCGCGGAGCTTGTTGATGATCTGGGCGGCGTTGTGCGGGCCGACCCCGCGGGCAGCCATCGCGATCACCGCCTGCTTGCCGTGGCTCTGGACGAGGCTCGCGGCCCGGAACGCGCGTTCGGTCATCTCTCGCTGCTCGTCGTCTTTCTCCTGAGAGCGGACCGCTTGGACGACCTCGTCGGCCCACGGGTTCAGCGACGCGATCCGGGTCGAGCCGCACTCGGGACACTCGGGCCGGTCGGGTACCCGCTTGACTTTCGTCTTCACCTTCCACTCCTTGCAGTGGGTACACAGCAGGATGACGCGGTCGTTCTGAATCCGCTCGCGGACCGTCTTGATGACGCTCGCGTCGGCGTTTTCCGGCGCGAGCAGTTCCTTGCCGCCCGAGGAGCGCCCGCCCTGTCCGATCGGCGTCCGACCGCGGTGGGTCACCAACTCGAGGTCGCCCGACTGAATCCCCTCGAGCACCGCACTCGCGCGCTCGATGTCGAGGTCCTCGTGGAACACTTCGCGAATCGCCTCCTCGTACATCGGCGTGTCCTCGAGCGCCGACAGCAAGCGGTCGTTCGAGAGCCGGCCCGACCCGCTGCCCTGCCAGCGTTTGAGCGCGCCGAACTTCGCCGAGACCTGCGCGAGCCGAAAGGCGAGCGCGTCCGACCGCTTGAGCCCGAGTTCGACGATCGCCTCGACGTGATCGGGATCGGTCGTCTCGAGCACCTCGATCACCTCGCTGGTCGCGATCGAGTTCGGGACCTCGAGTTCGATCCGGTAGGGATCGGTCTCGAGGCCGACCGACGAGCCGGCGCGCTGGCCGAGCAGCGCGGAACAGATCCGGCCGAGCGTTTCGTTCGCCGTGTGGCCGAAGGGTGCGTTGAGTACGATCGTCCGCCCCTGTCGCTCGAGGACCAGCCGATCCGCCGTCGGCATCGGCGACTCGCTCTCGACCTGCTGCTCGAGCTGGGTACAGGCCTCGGTCAGGGTGTACTCGTCGGCCGGGTATCGATGGGCGAGTTCGTGCCCGACCGCGGCCGCGTCGGCTCCCGCTTCGAACTGCGGCTCCGCGACGGCGCGGATGTCGCCGACCTCGCCGGCGACCGCCGCGGGGACCGGGATCTCCTGGCCGATCCACGACGGCACCTCGCCGGCGGGGTCCTCGATGGGGCTCACTTTGACCCGCGCTTCCTCGTCGTCGATCTCGGCGATCCGCCACATCTCGCCGCGCTGGATGAACACCTCGCCGGGCTGAGCGAAGTTCACGACGAACCGCTCGTCTAAGGTCCCGATCTGGCCGCCCGAGGCGATGTCGTGGACCTCGTAGGTCTCCTCGTCGGGGATCATCGAGAGGTTCGCGTAGACGTACTGCCACGTGCCGCCGGTGGTCTCGATGCGGTCCTCGCCCTCGTCGAACCAGAGAACGCGGTTGCGGTCCAGTTCCGAGATGATCTCGCGGATCGTCGCTTCGGGCACGTTCCGGAACGGATAGGAGCGGGTGACCGTCTCGACGGCCTCGTCGACGTACGTGTCGCCGCGGCTCTGGACGATCGCCGGCAACTGGTTCGCGACCACGTCCAGACTGCCCTCGTGGATCGCCGCCGGCTCGACCTCGCCGTCGCGGGCCCGGCGGGCGATCGACAGCGCCTCGAAGGTGTCGTCGGGACGCGTCGTGACGACCGTTCCGCTCGAGACCTCGTCCTGCCGGTGGCCCGCGCGGCCGATCCGCTGGAGCAGGCGGGTGACCTGTCGGGGGCTCTTGTACTGGATCACGTGGTCGACCTGCCCCACGTCGATCCCGAGTTCCATCGACGAGGTACAGAGCAATCCGTCGAGTTCGCCGGCTTTGAACCGGTCTTCGACGTCGATCCGGGCCTCCTTCGAGAGCGAGCCGTGGTGGACGCCGATCGGCAGGTCGAGTTCCTTGAACCGCGAGCCGAGCGCCTCGGCCGTCTGGCGCGTGTTCACGAAAATCAGCGTCGACTCGTTTTCCGCGACCAAATCCCGAATGACGCGGACGTGGCTGGCCGTGTCGGCTTCGGTCATGAGTTCGCCGGCCAGTCGCTCGTCCTCGTCGGTGATCTCCGGCTCGCGGACCGTCACGTCAACGTTGCTTCCCACGTCGATCTCCCGAATCTCGCAGGGCCGACCGCCCGTGAGGAACTGGCCGACCTCCCCCGGGTCGCCGACGGTCGCCGAGAGCCCGATCCGCTGGAACCGCCCCGAGAGGTCGTAGAGCCGCTCGAGGCCGATCGCCAACTGCGCGCCCCGCTTCGAGGCCGCGAGTTCGTGGACCTCGTCGATCACGACGTGGGAGACGTCTTCGAGGGCCTCGCGCAGGCGCTCGCCGGTGAGCATCGCCTGGACGGTCTCGGGCGTCGTGATCAGCACGTCCGGGGGGTCCTCGGCCTGTTTGCCCCGCTGGTACTGGGTCGTGTCGCCGTGGCGAACGTCGACCTCGAGATCGAGGTAGTCGCCCCACCACTCGAGGCGCTCGCGCATGTCGCGGTTGAGCGCCCGCAGCGGAGTGATGTAGAGCGCGCCGAACCCCTCCGGTGGGCCGTCATCAGCAACGAGATGGTCGAAGACGGGCAACATCGCCGTCTCGGTCTTGCCACTGCCGGTGGGCGCGATCACGAGCGTGTTCTCGCCGGCCGACAGCGGCGGAATCGCCAGTCGCTGCGGTGCCGTCGGCTGTGAGAATCCGCGTTCGGAGAGCGCCCCCCGAACCGTCGGTCCGAGGCGCGTAAAGGCCGCGACGTCCCCGTCAGTCATCGAAACGCGCTAGGGGCGAACGCCGGATAAGGCCCACGTTTCCGGTGAACGCGGCCCGGATCGACGACCAACTCGAGCCAGTGCCGACGGCCGCCGGGAGAACGCCGGCGGCTGTCGGATCGGTCTCGGAGACGACTCACTCCTCGGATTCGTCGCTCTCGCCGTCGGACTCGGCGTCGAGATCCGTGTCGACGAGATCCGCCGCAACGTCTTCGTCGACCGCCATCTCTCCCGGCTCGGCCGGTTCGTCCTGCACGCCGGGTTCGGCGCGTTCGGCGATCTCCTCGTCCGAGCGTTCGTCGGTGTAGTCCGCGTTCGTCTCGGTTTCCTCGAGGACGTCGGCGCTTGCCTCGTCCGCTCCGGAGTCGCCGATCTCGTCGTCACCGCTTTCGTCCAGCCCGGTCACGTCGGCGTCCTCGCTCTCGCCCTCGCTCGCGTCGGCGGACCCGTCGACATCGAGGTCGGTCTCCGACTCCTCGCTTCTGGGGCCGTCGATGGAGATCTCGGTGATATCGTCGGGGACGGTGGCGGCGGTCCGGTTCCGGATCGTCTCGATCCGATCCCCAGGGACCGCATCCGCAGCACGGCGCTGGATCTCGTCGGGAACGGCGTCCTCGACGCCGGCCTGAACCTCGTCGACGGACTGGACGGGAACGTCGTCGCGCCCGCCCAGTACTCGCAATACGGCGTACGTGAACCCGAAGAGGCCGGCCGCAGTGAGCAGGTGTTTGGCGAGCCGTCTCGAGGAAGATGCGTCGGCCGGCGGGTCGGCAGCGGCCGAGGTCGCTCGGTCGCGGTCGGGTGTTCGAAGTTGCATCACGAGTCGTTCGCACTCGGCCGGCAAGTGGGTTCGGCGTGCGCAAGCCGGCAGCGCTCGCGGGCCGCGGCGTCGGGTGCTCGCAATCAGATCTCGAGGTGTTCGATGCGGGCATAGCGGCCGGCCCGCCAGCCGGCGACGATCGCGACGACCGTGCCGACGACGAGCGCGAGCGCGAACCCGCCGAGATAGACGGCGGGCGGGGTCCGGAGGAGTCCCTCGAAGCCGAGTACCGACGCCGCGAATCGGTTCACCCCGAGCACGGCCAGCGGCGTCGTCGCGAGCCCGACGAGGCCGCCGAGCAGCCCGATGACGAGGCCCTGCGTGCCGATCGTGCCCGCGAGCACCCGCCGGGAGAGCCCGACGGCCCGGAGCGCCGCGAGTTGCTCGCGCTGTTGGTGGGCCACGAGCGCGAACAGGTTCGCCGTCAGGACGACGCCGCCGACGACGGCGAGGCCGACCAGCGTCGCGCCGCTCGCGAGGACGATCGTGCGCTCCTCGACCATCGACTGGACCTGTTCGTCGCTGGTCCGGACGTCGTACTCAGGGTACTCCTCGTCGAGGTCGTTCGCGACGGTCGTTCGATCGGCGTCATCGGTCACGTCAGCCGTGATGAACGTCGCCCGGTCGGTTCCCGACGTACCGGCGACCGCCTGCAGATCGCCCAGCGGGACCGTCACCCCCGGCGAGCCCAGATACTGCGAGTAGTAGCCGGAGGTCCCGACGACGGTGAACTCGGCTGCGTCCGCCGTCTGTCTGCTGGTCCCGACGTAAATCGTCTCGCCGACCGAGACGTTCAGCGAGTCGGCGACGCGCGGATCGATCACGATCTCGCCCACCGTCGGCTCCTCGGGCGGCGGAGTGGCAGCCGTCTCCTCGTCGACCTCGAACCCGCGTCCTTCCCGGAAGTTGAACCCATCGTGGGTCTCCTGGACGCCGACCGCGGGCCTGCGTTCGAGGTCCGACGCGTTCGTTCCGAGATAGACGTCGTACATCGCGATCGGCGAGGCGCTCTGGATGTCGTCCCGTGCGGTGATCTCGGCCGACTTGGCGTGTGCCACCACGATCGGGTTCTCGGTGCCGCTCGCGGACGGATCGACCGGATCGCTCGAGATCCAGATGTCCCGGTCGGCGTTGTCCAGCCCCTGTTCGCCCTTGTCGACGACCCCGACCCCGAGGCTCGCGAGCACCGTCACCGAGAGCACGGCCAGCGTGACCGCGAGCACGGTGAGGGCGGTTCGACCGGGCGACCGGCGGAGCTGTGCGAACGCGAGTCCGACGACGGCGCGCAGGCGAACCACCGCCCCGCTCAGCGTCATCGGCCCACCTCCTCGAGGACGGACGTTCGCGCGGCCACGGCAAGCGGGTACGGAACGGCGACCAGTCCCGACAGGAGGGCGACGCCGATCGCGTAGGGCACCAGTAGCGGGTGGAACTGGGCGACCGCTCCTGGCGCGACCGTCGCGCCGGCGACGGCGTTGACGCCGACGATTCCGGCCATCCCGAGTCCGATCCCCGCGATCGATCCGACCACCGTCGTGATCCCCGTCGACACCGCGACGACGGCGAGCCGGCTGTGCGTCGGGAACCCGACCGACTCGAGGACGGCGAGGGTACGACGGTCCTCGTTGACGGTCATCCCCATGGTGGTCGCGACGAACGACGCACAGATCGTCACGCCGACCAGCAACGCGATGACGCTCGTCGCGAACGCCAGCCCGTCGTCGAACAGCGCCGACGGATCGGTGCCGCCGGCCACCTCGACCGCGGCGGCCGGATACGCGTCGGACGCCGCCGACTGCGCCGCCTCGGTCTCGCCCCAGACCAGCAGTCGATCCGCGAGCTGGCCGTCGTCGCTCCCCGAATACGACTGGAGTTCGCTCAGATGAACCACGCCGACGGGCGCGTCGCTGCCGCGGGCACCCTCGTCCGCGATGGCGGTCACCGTCACCGTGACCGAGGGTGTGGCGGTATCGACTCGGTCCGTTCCGCCCGTTCCACCGATCGAAACGGGGATGTCGTCCCCCGCGTTGACGCCGAGTTGCTCCGCGGCGGTCGACGAGAGAACGATCTCGCGCTCCTGTGGTCCCTCGTACGAACCGTTCGCGTAATGGGGATCGCCCGCCTCGAGTTCGCCGGCCGGCAGACCCGCGACGGTTCGTGACTCCTCATCCGGGACGACGCCGACGAGGCGGACGGTTCGCGGCTCGCCGTCGGACGCCTCGAGCTGTGCCGTTTCGACGAGTACCGGCGATGCGTGTTCGACGCCGTCCTGGGCTCGGATCGTCGCGGCCCGTTCGTTGGTCGCGCCGAGCCGCGGGTCCTCGACCCCGTTGACGGACGACAGCGTTCCGCTCTCCTCGGGGATGACTCGGACATCGGCGTCATCGCCGTTGGTTACGCCGCCGTCGGCGAGCGCCAGCGCGACGCCGGTGACGACCACCAAGAGCGCGATCGTCAGCGCGACGGCGGCGATCGTCGACGCGATTCGTCCCCTCGTCGTTCGCGTCGCCCGCCGCCACCACCTGCCGAGGGTCAGACCGACGATACCGGACCAGCGCGTCCGCCGCCGCGAGTCGACCGCCTCGGGCAATACGTCGTCGTCATCGGACATCGTCCACCCGTCCGTCACACAGCGTGACGATCCGATCGGCGACATCGAGCGTGGCCTCGTCGTGGGAGGCGACCAACACCGCCCGCTCGCGGCCGACATCGGTCAGCAGTTCGAGGACATCCGCCCCGGTCGCCGTGTCAAGTTCGCCCGTCGGCTCGTCGGCGACGATCACGTCCGGGTCCGTCGACAGCGCCCGCGCGATCGCGACGCGCTGTCGTTCCCCGCCGCTGAGTTCGCCCGGCAGATGCGTGGCGCGGTCGCCCAGCCCGACCTCCTCGAGCAGCGCCGTCGCGCGCGCTCGCCGGTCGGCTCGCGGCACCCCGGACTGGACGAGCGGCAAGGCGACGTTCGCCCGGGCGGACAGCGACGGCAGGAGGTGGAATCGCTGGAAGACGATCCCGATATGGTGTCGCCGGACCCGGGTCCGCTCGGCGTCGGACAGCGCCGCGAGATCAGTGTCGCGCAGTTCGACGCTGCCGCTCGTCGGAACTAACAGCCCCGCGACCGCGTGTAACACCGTCGACTTCCCGCTCCCGCTCGGTCCCTCGAGGCCGACGATCATCCCTTCTGGCACGTCGAAGGAGACGTCGCGGAGCGCGGTCACCGTCCGCTCGTCACCCGAGCGAAAGCGCCCGCCGGTCGACCCGTACTCGTGGGTGACGCCCTCGAGGCGAACGGCCGCCGTCGATTCGCGTTCGTCCGTCCGATCCCTCGCCGACGATCGCGAACCGTGTACTGATTGGTTTGACATTCCCAACGGTCTCACTCGCAGTGACCGCCCACCGACTCATTGTTTCGACCCGGCTACCCCTGTCAAACGACCGCTACACGGTGTTTTGCTCGTGAAACGGTCTCGAAGGCGACGCCGATACCGCGATCAACGCGGCTGTCGCGCTCGTTCGATGGTATCCGGGTGATCGAGGCGAGTCGGACGAGGTAGGGGGCGCATTGTGCGCTGCTTTGTCAGTGAAACGGGTACGTACAGGTTAGCAACCGATCACGTCGGGCTATTCTCTCTGGTTTTCTGACTTGCTCCGTCTTCGAATACGAACGCACTCCGCTGCTCGGTATCGTCGGCCGCCTCGAACAATTGTGGTCCGTCGTGCGGCCTGAGCCAGACCGTCATGTCGTCGCGGTTCTCGTGTCGGTGCAGATTTCTGGCGTCCGGGTTACCTGCATTCCGGATAAGAGTCGCCGGGAATCTAGTTTTTCGTGGGACTCGAGGGGGATATCGGGGCGACTCTGTTTGACTCTATCAATCTTCTCGGACACCGCGCTCGCGGTAACTACGTGTGCGAACCGAACTTTTGCGCTGCGGGCGCGACTCCGTCGCGCCCTCGGCAAAATCTCGAGAGAGCAACGCTCTCTCGGACCTCGCGGGAGCTTCGCTCCCGCTTAGCTTCGATGAAAAGCACGGCGTCACCCCCTCAGCCGCGCCACTGGCGCGGCTTCGAGGGTTCCTTGGCCCGCTCGCTCACACCGTTCGCTCGCGGTTGCTGGCGGTAACGCCTCCGCCTGTACTTACCGCTGATGATTCTGTCCGACACTGTCTGACTTCTCGGACAGTCTTTTCATGTAGGTTCTATCTGAAAAGCACGGTAACGCTATATGCATATTGAACATCATGCTGAGGCGAAGGCCGATGGGATGCAGATCTGGGAGCCGTTGAAAGGAATACCCTCTGATCAGGGCTTTGGAAGTGAAACGAAAAACGTAGATCCTTCACCAGGCTCAGACTCAACCCATATCTCACCATTATGGCGCTCAACGATCCGTTGACAGAGCGCAAGTCCAATTCCTGTGCCGGCGTACTCATCACGGCTGTGCAGCCGATGGAACACTTCAAAGATGCTGTCTTGGTTAGCAGACTCAATGCCAATACCCTCGTCACGGACAGCAATGATCCACTTGTTCCTCTCCTGTTCGGTGAAGACGTGGACACACGGTGGTTCATCACCGCTATATTCGAGCGCGTTTTCCACAAGGTTTTGAAAGAGTTGACGCAGTTGGTTAGGGTCCCCTTTGACCTGGGGGAGAGTCTCCGCGGTTATCTGGGCATCATTTTCTTCTATTTGCCGCTGGAGGTCAGTTCGTACATCCGCTAGTATCTTGTTCAAGTCAACGTGTTCAAACGGAGCACCTTGTGTCTCGACCCGCGAGTATTTGAGGAGTCCATCAATCATGTCACGCATCCGGTCGGCGCCATTAACGGCGAACTCAAGAAACTCGTGGGCGTCCTCGTCCAGCGTGTCCCCATACCTGTTATCAAGCAACTGAAGATAACTGGATACCATCCGCAGAGGCTCCTGCAGATCGTGTGAGGCCGCGTGCGCGAACTGTTCCAACCGTTTGTTCGACTGCTTCAGCCGGCTGTTCAGGGCCTCTAGTTGTTGTTCGGTGTGTTTCCTCTCCGTGATGTCGATAAGTGCACCGGGGAAGGTAATTGGATTGCCATCTTCATCACACTCAACGTGTCCACGAGCGATGACCCACTGGAGTTCGTCGTCCTCATTCCAGACGCGATACTCCTCCTCATACTCACCGCCGGACTCAACAGTTTCCTGAATTCGCTGTTTAACCCGTTCGCGGTCGGCCTCGTGGATTCTGGAGACGAATTGGTCGAGCGATACGCCCTCTCGGGCCGCAGCTGGGTCAACTCCAAATGTCTTGGCGAACGCAGGCCCAGTGACGAACTGGTCTTCGGGGATGTGCCATTCCCAAGTCCCGACCGTACCGGCCTCTACTGCGGCCTCCATTTGCAACTTGGCGTCACGTAAGGATTGCTCACGCTCTCTCTGTGCGAGTTGGGAATTTACCCAGTTACTGACGAATTCAACGAACGTCACGTCCCAGTTAGAGAACTCCTCCGCTCGTGCCTCCATCCCGTAGAAGCAAAATGTCCCATAGACCTCCTCGCCAGCGAACACTGGAGTTCCGAGATAACAGGCAATTCCCCAGGTAGAGTCTGCTAACTCTGTTGCTTCTGCTTCAACATCCCTTAGGACAAGCGTCTGTTCAGTCTCGACAACGTGCTTGCAATTTGGAAGTTCCGAGAGAGGAATCGCCTCTCCCGCCTGCAGGTCAGCATCGGCCGGAACATCAACTGCCTCAAATATATAGGTGTTGTCCTCAACACATGAGAACGTCGCGTAGTCCGTTCCGACCACGTCGCGAACAATTTCCAGAAGAGTGTCGATTTGTTCTATAAACGGTTGGTTAGTCTTGGAGATGGTTTCTGAGACTTTTTGCAGGGCGCTTTCACGGTATTCGAGTTGTGCTGAGAGATCTTCCCGAGGACTTCTTGACACATCCCGGTCACTCATTACCTCCCAAACGAACGGCATACTGAAAGGATTGTTCTATCTCGTCGGTTTGGAGGGCATGATTCACATATTTCCTCATTTGTGTCTACTCTATAAGCAATACAGCTTTGACTGTACTTACCGCTAACTTGTGTTTATGCGTATAAGGAGTCCCGAATGACCGTCGCTTTTTATGCCTCTCCCGGGAAGTCGTTCGGATCGAGTACAGACACTTCCCACGTCCCCGTATCAGTCCGCGTCACTCGCACTGGTTGATCTTTCACATTGCCCTCTTCATCGACCATCCAAGCGCCCGAAGCTCGCCCTTCGGGAGCACAACACCGCCCGACGTACGACCAACTTGTGTCAACTGGTGGATCGGCATGGCTACGTTCCTAACTGGTACTGAATCTGTTTAAACATTGGTTTCACCAGTACGATACTATGATATTCCTGACCGCTATCATTCGCGCTCGAGTCTCATCGAAGCATGGGTGCAGACAACCCGCCACCGACTGACGAGAAGCTTCCCGACGAGGTTTACCACGACCGGAATCTCCTCGCGATCGCCTTCGCGAGAGCGATCCGCCTTACTTGGGGACCGAACACCGCCGGCTGGTACTGGTACGACGGGTGGCCGGTCGTCTGGGTCGATACTCCGACCGGCCAGAAATCCTGGCACGTCACTCCCGGCCTCGAGGATGTCCTCGAGCGCTCGTCGCTCCAACAGACCGAGCCGACGGGCGGCTACGACGGCCACTCGAGGACACTAAAGAACTGCCGACTCGCCCACCATACCACCGGAGACCACTGATGACCGAGCGCTCGAGTTCGGATCGAAAGACTGCGATCTATTCGATCTTTGCTCGACTTCGACGAGAAATCGAGTCCGCTCCCCGATTGAACAGATGCCAGACGGTCGCACTCACTCCGTTCGCGCGCTGCGACTGGCGTGTTCAAATCGGTTCAGGATGAATTTCTCACTGCTCACGTTGTTCGCAGGAGAAATCCGCCCTCCCCGATTTGAACGGGGGGCAAGTCGATCTACAGTCGACTGCTCTACCAGTCTGAGCTAAGGGCGGGCGCACTCAAACGTAGCCGCCGTAATGCACATAAGGGTTATTATTCGGAACGGGCGCGGACGTGTCGCGAGCCACGAACGGCAGCATGATTGATATGGGAGGCGTGAGAAGAGGGGGACAACTCGCCTATGAGCAAGATCACGTTCCGCGCCGACGACGACCTCGTCGAACAACTCGAGGGGCTCGAGGCCTCCAAGAGCGAAGCGATGCGAGAAGCGCTCCGCTCGTATCTCGAGGGCGACGGGTCGGCACGGAGCGGCGACGAGCGGTCGGAGACGGGACGTGAGGGAGAGGGTGCCATCGACGAACTGGTTCGCGAACGGGTCGACGAGCGACTCGCGACGCAGTTGCGGGAACTCGGCCTCGAGCGCGCCAACGCGCGTACGCGTGAATCGACTTCGACCGATCCACAGGACATCACGATCTCGATCTCGCTCGAGGGAGCGACGGCCGCGTCCGAGGAGGCGGTGCAGATCGAACGCGACCACGCGCGTGAGACGACCGACGGAACCCGACAGCCCGGTCGGACGCAGGCACAGCCGGACACGCAATCCGAGGCGGACGTAACCTGCAACCAGTGTGGTGACCAGCTCGACGGCGACCACGTCTACTGTCCGAACTGCGGCGAAAAGGCGTCGCGGCGACTGTTCTGTGATTGCGGCGACGAGGTCCGATCGGACTGGTCGTTCTGTCCGGGCTGCGGTCGTCGGACGCCCGCGGCGGACGTACTCGAGTCCGACAGTAGCCAGTACTGACCAGTGTAAGACGCTGAAAGTCACCCTCGCCGAAAGTTTTATTATTCAAGCCGGACATCCAACTATTCGCGTAAGACGGATTGTCTTACACCCGTCGACAAGACGGGAAATCGCCCGATGTCGGGCGGTTACGACGTAAGACACGCCGCGTCTGACAGGGGCGCGCCACCGTCTTACCCAACGGGGAATACAACCATGGAGCGTGTGACACTGCGAATTCCGAAACAGCAGATCGAAGAGGTAGAGCAATTGGTCGATTCGGGCGAGTTCCCGAACCGGAGCGAGGCGATCCGGTCGGCCGTCCGCGAGATGATCAACGAACAGGGAGACGGTCCCAGCGAACAGACCGGCAAACGCAACTGGGCCAAGGTGTAACGATGCAGGATATCGTTCAAGACGCCCTCGAGAACGCGGAGGAGGAGGCCCGGGAGATGGACGCCTCGATGGACGACGACGAGTTCGGGGAGCCCCGAATCGTCATCGTCGGCTGTGGCGGTGCCGGGAACAACACCATCAACCGGCTGTACAACATCGGCGTCGACGGTGCCGACACCGTGGCGATCAACACGGACAAGCAGCACCTCAAGATGATCGAGGCCGACACGAAGATCCTGGTCGGCAAGTCGCTCACGAACGGGCTCGGTGCCGGCGGCGACCCGTCGATGGGCGAACGCGCGACCGAGATGGCCCAGGGCACGATCAAGGAGGTCCTCGGCGATGCGGACCTCGTGTTCGTGACTGCCGGGATGGGCGGTGGCACCGGCACGGGTGCCGCCCCCGTCGTCTCGAAGATCGCCAAGGAGCAGGGTGCGATCGTCGTCGGAATGGTCTCGACGCCGTTCAACGTCGAGCGCGCCCGCACGGTGAAAGCCGAGGAAGGCCTCGAGAAGCTGCGCGAGCAGGCCGACTCGATCATCGTGCTGGACAACAACCGACTGCTCGATTACGTCCCGAACCTGCCGATCGGCAAGGCGTTCTCGGTGATGGACCAGATCATCGCCGAGACAGTCAAGGGGATCTCGGAGACGATCACCCAGCCGTCCCTGATCAATCTGGACTACGCGGACATGTCCACGATCATGAATCAGGGCGGCGTCGCGGTGATGCTCGTCGGCGAGACCCAGGACAAGAACAAGACCGACGAGGTCGTCAAGGACGCGATGAACCACCCGCTGCTGGACGTCGACTACCGCGGCGCGAGCGGCGGACTCGTCCACATCACCGGCGGCCCCGATCTCACGCTGAAAGAGGCCGAGGGTATTGCCGACAACATCACCGAGCGCCTCGAGGCCTCGGCGAACGTCATCTGGGGCGCGCGGATCCAGGAGAACTACAAGGGCAAGGTGCGGGTCATGGCGATCATGACCGGCGTCCAGAGCGCACAGGTGCTCGGTCCGACGACCCAGAAGCAGGCCGACAAGTCCCGCCAGAGCATCGAGGGCGTGAGCGAGGCCGACTTCGACGCGAGCAAGAACGTCGAAACCGGCGGCTCCGGCTTCGGCGCACAGAGCGACGGCGGCCGCGAGGAAGTCGACCGACAGAACGGCGTCGACGTTATCCGATAGTCGACGATCGCGGCACGGACACACCACTGACACACCACCTTCGTGCCGACTCGGTTTCGTCGATCGCGTTTTATCGTCGATTCGTTCCCTCGAGAGTCATCGCTCGCCACAGCGTGGCGTCCGTCTCGAACGACCGCCAGTCGCCGGACTGACTTGCCAGCATCGCTACTCCTGCGGCGGCCGTTTACGGTCGTATACAACCGTGCTTCGAGATTCGTCCGACGATACAGCGAGCCCGTGCGAGGGAAAGAGTTTCATCGAGTTATCCATTGAGGGGACGGTATGTCGCTCGAGACCGTGTCTTGAAAGCCGTCGGGCTTCTCGTCGGCGGATATCTACTGTTTATGGCGTTCCTCGCGATGGGGCCCATCGGCTGGCTGGTGTTCGGAACGTTACTCGCGGTCGGCGTCATACAGGTTCATCGGAAGCGAGCCACGGAGACCAGTCGACCGGACGATGTGAGCGGATACTGCCCCGACTGCGACGTGACGGTCGATCTCGAGGTTGCCGACGGTGATGGCGAGGGCGGAGACCGCGCGGATCCGTCGGATCCATCGGTTCGATACTGTCCGAACTGTGGCGAGTCGATCGACTCCGACGGAGATGTCGAGAACGCTGCCGACTCGAGAGACGCTCGTCGGGCGACCGGCACGACGAACTGTGCCGCCTGTGGTGCGCCGAACGATCCGGAGCGAACGACGTGCAAACACTGCGACGCGGCGCTCTCGTGACGCTCGGTTAGGCCAGCGACTCGAGCAGCGAGCACTTCCGACAGACCTCTCGAGTGGTCGTCGAGCCGCACTCGACGCACTCCCGGAGGTCGGCACCGTCATCGCCGGCGTACTTCTCGGCCGCGATGTCGGCCAGTTCCTCGTAGCCGGAAAGGATCGAGTGGCGAGTGCCGGGGTGGTTCTCCTCGAGATCGTAGAGGAGTTGCTGGATCTCGCCGCGGTAGGCCTCGCTGGCGTGGGGACACTCGGTGATGTGTGCCGGGAGGTCGTTGATGTGGGCGTACAGCGCGATCTCTTTTTCGGGGACGTCCCGCAGCGGCTTCGCGCGCGGGACGAACTCGTCTTGGTCCTCGCGGTCCGACAGCGAGCCGAGGCTGGCGTCGAAGTGTTTGGCCATCTGTTCGACGTCGCCCTCGAGGATGTTCATGAGCGCGGTCTGGGCCTCGTCGTCTAAGTTGTGGCCCGTGAGGAGGAGATCGGCCTCGAGTTCGTCGGCGTACTCCGAGAGGAGGTCCCGGCGGAAGACGCCGCAGTAGGCACAGGGAGCCATGTTTTCGGGGTCATCTTCGACGACATCGTCCATCCGGACGCCGAACTCGTCTTCGTAACTGACGAGTTCGTGGCGGATGTCGAGGTCCTCGCTGAGTTCGACGCAGGCGTCGACCGATTTGTCGCGGTAGCCCTCGATCCCCTCGTGAATCGTCAGCCCGACGAGTTCGATGCGGGGGTCGTCGGCGAACGTGTCGTGGAGGATCTGCGTGAGCACGACGCTGTCCTTGCCGCCGGAGAGCCCGATCACCCACGTCTGGGGGTTCTCGGGGGTCGCATCGTGGGGGACGAGGTCGTCCCGTCGGACCCGGCGGCGCACCCGCTTTTCGACCGACTCGCGGAAGTGGTCCTCACAAAGGTGTGCCCCGGAGTAGGCGGCGTGCATGACCGCCTCCTGGTCACAGCGATTACAGTCCATTAGCGGTCCGTTGTCGGTCGCCGCCAATCACGGTTTCGTCTGGCGGAGACGGCGGACCCGTCCACTCAGACCGGTACCGCCGAGCGCTCCTCGACGGTGTCGGCCCCCTCCTCGAGTGCGGCTAACAGGAGGTCGACGTACCGCTCGCGGCCGCGGGAGGAGAACAGTTCGTGGCCGCCGTTGTAGAGAACGACGTGTTCGGCGGGGACCCGCTCGCCGATCGGGTGGAGGCTCACGACGGGATCGCGCAGCGAACAGAAGACGACGGCGTCGTGGTCGATCGTCAGCAGTTCGTCCTGTGCACGGCGGGTTTCCCGAACGAAGGCCGGCGAGACCCACGAGGGCGTCGTCTGGAGTTGGTGATCGGTCGCTTCCTCACCTAGCGCCTCCCGATCGAGGTCGATCGGCAGACACGGGAACGTCGTCGGGAGTTTCGACACCGCCTCCAACACCGGTTCCGGGAACCCCTCACCGTACCCCCACCACGGACTCAGATAGACGTGGTTGGCCGCGCCGTCGAGGGCCTGTGCGACGAGCGCGCCCGCGCTGTGGCCCAGCAACTGGTACCCCTCGAGGTCGCGGACGTACTCGGCGACCGGCTCGAGCCAGTCGGCTTTGAAGTCGTCGATGTTCGTGGGGAGTTCGAACGCGTGGACCCGGTAGCCGACCTCGGTCAACTGCCCGATGAGCCAGCTGACGTTCTCGTGGGTCCAGCGGTTGCCCCAGCCCATGACGAAGACGAGTTCGTCGTCGCCGTCCTCGTTGAAGATCCGATGTCGCATAGGCTTGTGTTCACCGGGAACCGGTAAAAAACCTGATTTCTCGACAACCCGCTCGAGACCGCGCCCCCGGCGTCGCTGAGAAACGACTTTGCGCGTCGATGCCCAAGGGCGACCGATGACTGGATTTGACCGCAGTGACGCGGTCGATCGCCTCGAGCGATTCGTCGACACCGTCGAGGACGACCGGCTGCCGGTGCCCGTCCGCGAGGTGTGGGCGCTCGGCGATATCGCGCTCGGCCTCGATCCCGTCGAGCGACTGGATATCTACGTGACCAAGGACGTGTTGCTGCGCGACGACAGCGAGCCGACGGCATCGAGCGACGACGGAACCGAGTCGAACGCAGGTGACCCGAACGCCCGGTTCCGCGAGTCCCACGGCATCGAGGGCGTCGGGAAATCGGTTCGGGCCGACTGGGCCCGCGAACATCCCGACTACCTTCGCGCCAATGCGAACGGCCACGCCGCGCCCGAGCAGTGTCTCGCCGCACACCTCCTCGGGGACGACGAGCCGATCCATCTCGAGGTCTGTAACGCCTCGTTCGAGGACAACGTCACGCAGCGACTGCGCGGCGCGCAACTCCGGGAGGATTACACCCAGTTGCTCGACCCGCGCGGGGTCTGTCTGTGGGCCGACGGCACCAGAAGCGACGACGCGTTCCGGAAGCTCCGGGAGAGCGAACTGGCGCTGCCGACGCTGTCCGCCGCCCTCGAGATGCTCGGCATGGACGACGACGAGGCCGACGCGGCGGCCCGGGAGCTCCACTCGTGGCGCGAACGACAGGACGGCGTGACGGTTCGCGGCGACGTCGTCTGACGCGCCGATCGGCCCCTACCTGCAGCCGCTCCGTCCTACCTGACCGCCGCGCTGTCCTGTAGGTCTGCGATCGCCGCGCGAACATCCTCGAGCCGCTTTGCGACCGTCGCGCGGTCGACGTGGACGACGCCGCTCTGCCGGTCGTAGTCGACCATTCCGGCCTCGTCCAGTTTCGGCAGGTGGACGTGGCGGAGTTCCGTCTCGACGGCCCGCCGGTCGGGCTCAGCCGACCCCGTCTCCGGTGCTCGCTCGATGACGTAGTCGACGAGGTCCTCGGATGCGACGCTCTCTGTCCCCGTCCGCATCGCGTATCGGCAGAGGGACCGGCGACGCGGGTCACTCAATGCAGCAAACGACAGATCTATCGAATTTCGCTTTTCGTCCCCGTCCGCATGCCGGTCTGCCATTGCGTATCAATGGACGGATCCGTCGGATAGCTCCGACGCGGAAGTATTCACGTCCTTTATCCGTCCGGATCGTTCGTGATCGTCGGAGCCGAAACCGAAAAACCACACCGATACCTACCGACGGTATCTCGCCACGATGCTACTCGCTACGCTCCTCATCGACTATCCTATTCTCCGCGAAACGCTCTCGCACACATCGGACGTAACGGTCACGTGGGAACAGTCCGACCTCACCGAAGACGGTGACCACCAACTGCTCGTCTGGGTCGACGGCGACGAGTTCGCGGCGTTCGACGCCGCGCTCGAGGCCGATCCGACCGTCACCGCTCCCGTCCGAGTGGTCGAGTTCGACGAGCGTCGCCTCTACCAACTCGAATTGACGCCCGAGGGCCACCGATCGAGCGTGTATCCGCTCGTGATCGAAGAGGGCGGCGTCTTACAGGAGGTGACCGCGACGAGCGAGGGGTGGCGCTTTCGCGTCGCCTTTCCCAGCGACGAGGCGCTCGAGCGGTTTTACGCCTTCTTCGTGGAGCAGGATCTGGAGGTCGAACTCCGGAAGCTGTACGAGAAAGGAGAGAGCGTCGGCGGTGCGGGGACGCGCTCGGAGTTCGGCATGACGGAGTACCAGCACGAGGCGCTCGTCGCCGCCGTCGACGCCGGCTACCTCGACATTCCGCGATCGTGTTCGCTCGCGGAACTCGGCGACCGACTCGGGATCTCGCCGAACGCGACGTCGGAACGCTTTCGTCGCGGCGTGAAAACGCTCATCGAGAACACGGTGTACCCCGCCGACCAGTCGTCGTAGCGCACGGTCACTCGTTCTCGGCGATACCGGGGGCCGAAAGCGACGCCGGACGCTCCGAGACGAGCCACGTGGGGACGACTCGCGTGAGGACGACCATCCCGGTCAGTTCCACCAGCGTCTGCGTGACGACGACCGCCGGTGCCAGCTCGTAGCCCGCCGGGAGCGCCAGCGCCAGCGGGAGCACGACCAGCGAGTTCCGCGTCACGGAGGTAAAGACGAGCGCGCGGCTCTCGCCGGTATTCAGTCGGAGAAGTCCGGCCGCCACCCGACCCAGCAGGGGCATGACGACGAGAAACGCGACGTATACCGGGACGACCGCTGCGATCTGCCCGATCGAATCCCCGACTCGAGGGAGCTGCGAGGCGATCACGACCAGCAGGGTCGCACCCATCATCGGGACCGGAAGCCACCCCATCGCGTCCTGCCACCGGCGTCCGGTCGCCGACCGCGTCGCCCCCAGTTCGGTGAGCCACGCGAGGGTAAGCGGCAAGGCGATGAGCAGGAGGAATGCCTCGAGGAAGGGGTCGGGGTCGACGACGGCGGCGATCCGACTCCCCATGAACAGCCAGAGATAGCCCGGCAGGAGGAGCAACTGGAGGACCAACAGCGCCGGCGTCGCGGCGGTGAGCTGCTCGGCGTCCCCGTCAGCGAGGTCGGTAAACGGGATCACGTAGTCGATACAGGGCGTCAGCAACACCATGAACGCGCCGACGAGCAAGACCGGTTCCTGCGGGAGAACTCGGGTGAGTCCGTAGACGACGATCGGAACGACGAGAAAATTCATCCCGAGCGCGCCGGCCATGAACCGGCCGTTCGTAAACGCCGCACGGAACCGACCGAACGGAATCTCGAGGAAGGTTACGTACAGGAGGACCGCCAAAACGGGTGTGATGAGCCGCTCGAAGAACGGCGCGGCTGCCGGCCACGCCACGCCGACGCCGAGGGCGAGCAGGACCGAGACCGCGTACACGGCGATCTGGTTGCGTTGGACCCACTCGTTAGAAGGCATCACCGGACGTTGGTGCGAGAACCGTAAATGGGGCGCGGTCTCTCAGCACGCACAGATCGGACGAGAGTCGAGACGCCGACTCAGGGGATGTCGCTCCGGCGGAACCAGAGCTGGGCCGCGATCAGGAGGACGACGGTCATCGCGACGAGGACGCCCGTGCCGACGAGGTCGTAGCTGCCCTCGAGCAGGATCTCGTTCGGATCGTAGTACCGCATCGGTGCGATCGCGCCGACGGGTTCGGCGTCGGTGCCGGTCAGGAGCGACTCGGAGAGGAACAGCGCGAACGTGACGCCGAGCGCGACCCGCTGGGCGATCGCCGCGCGGTCGAAGACGACCGACGCGAGCAGGCCGATCCCCGCACAGGCGAAGAGGTAGGGAATCGAGAGGAGATGGACCGCGAGCACGTCAGTCGCGGCGAGGGGATGGTCGATCAGTCGCGCGCCGACGTAGACGACGATCGGCGGCAGGACGTTCGCGCCGACGATCGGCACCGCCATCGCGGCGAATCGCTCGCCGACCAACCGTGTTCGGGAGATCGGCATCGCCAGCAACACGTCCATCCGACCGCGGTCGACATCGTCGGCGATCGTTCCCGCCGTGGCGTAGGCCAGATACAGCCCCAGCAGGATGATCCATCCGAACGTATAGAGTTCGAACGAGAGGAACCCGCCCAGACTGGCCATCGTCCGGACGCCCATCACCTGCAGAATCGGCTCGGGATAGGCCGCCAGCAGTTGCTCCAGATCGACCTCGGCCTCGAACGAGGGATAGACCCAGATGACCATCGCGGCGAGCAGCGAGAGCCCGATCGAGAGATAGAGGCTCCCCCGCACTCGATGTCGGCCGTCGTACCGCGTCAGTTCAAACATCGTCGTCCCCGTCGTCCGTCGCAGTGGCACCGGCGGCCACGCGATCGCTTCCGTCCGATCCATCGGCCGCGCCGTCGCCGCCGTAAAACCGCATGAATACCTCCTCGAGCGGCGCTTCTTCGATCGAGAGATCGAGCAGCCGGTATGACCGAAGCACCTCGAGCAGCGCGTTGACGTCGCCGGTGAACGTGAACACGTACTCGCTCCCGCCGCTCGACACGTTCTCGGTATCGGTCTCGAGGTCGTGGACGCCGTCGATCTCGAGCGACTGAACCGGGATCGACTTCGCGGCGTGTAAACGGACGAGTTTGCCGCTTCTGTCCAGCAGCGATTCGACCGGTTCGACCGTGACCAACTGCCCGTTTCGGATGATGCCGACGCGATCGCACAGCTTTCGCACCTCGCTTAAGATATGCGAGGAGAAAAACACCGTCAGTCCGCGCTCCCGTTCGGCCCGGAGAAACTCCGTAAACCGCTGCTGGAGCAGCGGGTCCAGCCCGCTGGTGGGTTCGTCGAGGATCACCAGCTCGGGATCGTGCATGAACGTCGTCACGAGCCCCAACTTCTGGACGTTCCCCCGCGAGTACGCCCGGATCTCGCGGTCCAGCGGCGGGTCGAACAACTCGAGCAGTTCGGCGCTGCGCTCGTCTCCCTTGATCGAGCCGTGCAGGTCGAGGAGTTCCTGACCGGTCGCCGTCTCGTCGAACGCCGGGCTGTCGGGCAGATAGCCGATTCGGCGCTTGGCCTCGAGCAGTTGCTCCTCGTCGGTCACGTCGCGGCCCAGCAGCCGCGCCGAGCCGGCGGTCGGCGAGATGAATCCGAGCAGCGTCCGGATCGTCGTCGTCTTGCCCGCGCCGTTCGGGCCGAGGTAGCCGAATATCTCGCCGCGCTCGACATCGAACGTGACATCGTCGTTGGCGAGGACCTCCCCGTAGGATTTGGTGAGCCCCTCGAGTTCGATCGCGGCCATACATGCTAGTAGCGTCGTGACACCATTGCTGTGGCGGTCCGACGCGTTAGAGCGGGGTCCTGACAGTTTTCGTTACCAAAATCATTTATTACAGGACGTGGCCCGGGGACGTATGAGCGATATACTCGCACGAAACCTCGACGGAAAGCCCGTCGTCGGAATCGACGGTACTGACTTCGGCACGCTCTATACCATCACGATGGACCTCGAGTCCGGCGCGCTCCGCGACCTCGTCGTCGACGCTCGCGGACGGGCTTCGACGGGCGACACCGCTCGAGCCGACGGCGATGACCGGCTACAGATCCCCGTCAGCCGCGTCGAGACGGTGAACGATCGGATCGTCATTCAGTCCGGGGAGTGAGTGAGCGCTCCGCGGTGATCACGGCCCGCTCTCGGAAACCCGGCCGACGGTCACGAAGAACGGAACCGCTTCTTCGCGGCGGTACTTCCCCGCTTCCATCTGGTCGATGACGGTCCGCCCCATCTCCCGCCACGACCCGCGGAGGTCGTCGTACTCCGCCTCGGTCAACGCCCCCGAGAGCATCGTCTCGCGGTCGTCGGCCAACCCCGCGCCGGTCGCCTTTCGGCGGGCCGCGACCAGCGCCGGCTCGCCGTAGGGCGGTTCGACCGTCCGAACGTGGTCGTACCGGCGCGTTTCGCACACCTCGAGTCCCGCCGTCTCGAACGCCTCGCGGGCGTCGGCCCCGAGCGACACGTCCGTCCGCACGCCGTCGAGGTAGGCCCGCCGCGCCCGCCGCTCGAGGTCGTCTTCGGCGTCGACGCTCGAGTCGACCTCGACGGCGGCGTTGTCGGGTTCGACGGCCGCGACGAGGTCCCGCGAAACGCGAGCGAACTCGGCCAGCGCCGCGGCGGGCTCGGGGAGGTTGATCAGCAAGGCCTGACAGACGACGAGGTCGAACGCGTCGTCGGGGAACGGCAGCCGAACGGCGTCGCCGGTGACGACCGGCACGTGCTCGCTCGCGGCCGCGAGCAGATCGGAGTCGGCGTCACAGCCGATCACTTCGCCCGGCGACTCCGCCGCGAGGACGCGACTCAGTTCGCCGGTGCCACAGCCCACGTCCAGAACGCGGTCGCGAGACTCGAGGGCGAGCGGCTCGAGGGCCGCCCGGGAATCGGCCCACATCCCCGCTCGGGTCCGGCTGAGGTAGGATTCTGAGAACTCGCGCACGGACCGTCCTACGCCTATCTCGAGTAAAAACGGGTCGGTTTCTCGAGCGCTCGAGACGGGTTAGTCGTCCCGCAGTTCTCGGACCTTCTCGATGTTCCACGCGAAGCCGCGGCCGTCCTCGGTCGGCGTCTCGAGCGCGAACGGCAGGTCCCGCAGATCGGGGTGGTTCACGATCGCTTTCATGCCGTCCTCGCCGATGTACCCCTCGCCGACGTGGGCGTGTTCGTCCTTGTGGGTTCCCACGTCGTGTTTCGAGTCGTTGAGGTGGATGTACTCGAGGTACTCCAGTCCGACCTCGTCGTCGAAGCGGCCGACGGTCTCGTCGACCGCCTCGGGCGTCGTGAGGTCGTTGCCCGCGACGAGCGTGTGGGCGGTGTCGATACAGATGCCGATGTCCGTCTCGGTGCGGTCGATGATTCCCGCGAGGTGCTCGAACTCGCCGCCGAGTTTCGTTCCGCTGCCCGCGTCGGACTCGATGAGGATCGTCACGTCGTCGGGCACCTCGAGGTCGTCGATGACGCTCGCGGCGTTGTCGAGGCCGCCCTCGACGCCCGCGCCGGTGTGGGCCCCGAGGTGGACGTTTACGTACGGAATGCCGAGTCGCTCGGCGGCGTCGAGTTCCGCCTGCATACTCTCCATGGACTTCCGGCGGAGGTCGTCTTTCGGCGTGCAGAGATTGACGAGGTAGGACGAGTGAATGACCCACGGCCCCTCGAGTTCCTCGTCGGTCTCGTCCCGGAAGCCCACGGCGGCCTCGTCGCCGATTTCGGGCTGTTGCCAGACCTGCGGCGAGGTGGTGAAGATCTGTCCGCAGTTACCGCCGAAGGCGAGTTGGCGGTGGACCGCGTTGCGGAGATCGTCGTACGGCGGGGTTTCCTCGTCGGAAGAGACGCGCGAACCGGAGATCGAAACGTGTGCACCGACCTTCATGGCCACTCGTCAGTACCGGTTCGTGATAGGTACTTCGGAGCGAGTCGAGTCACCGGAATCGACGGCGCTGGAAGGCGCTCAAGCGATCCGGACGACGGCCCACCGACTGCGGGCAGTCACCCCTCTCCGGCCTCGAGCACCTCCCGATTCCGGACCCACGCATTGCTCCCGAACTTCCGGTCGGCGAGGTCCCGCGCAGCCTCGAGTTCGCCGTCCCGCCACGTCGATACCTCGGCATCACACCAGTCCCGCAGCGAATTCGCGATCGTCTCGACCGCGCCGTCCCGGTCGAGACCCGCCTCGTCGCGGACGCTCGTCACCCGGTCGGTGAAGGTCGATTCCTCGAGTTCGGCGTCGAACACGCCGACGTGTGCCCGGGGCTCGAGGGCGTAACTGATCGAGCCGTGCTGGATGACCACGTCGCGCTGGCGGTACTGTGCGTTCCCGCTGATCTTTTTCGCCTCGTCGCCCGCGTCCGCCGGTGCGACGATGTCGTGTGCCGGGTTGATATCCCGCAGGTAACACGAGGGCTGGTAGATGGCGTCCTGTTCGGCCGACGCGAAGGCGGCGTCGACGCCCATCCGGTCGAAGGCCTCGAGGATCGGCTCGCAGAACAGTTCGTAACAGTCCATCAGGTTCCCGGGGACCTCGTCGGCGGGAGCCACGATCGTATAGGAGATGTCGGCGAACCGGTCGTGGTAGATGCCACCGCCGCCGGTCTGACGCCGCGTCACGTCGACCCCCTCGCGCTCGCAGAAGTCCCAGTCGACGGTGTCGGCGTCCTGTCGGTACCCCAACGAGAGCGTACTCGGTTCCCACGAGTAGGTTCGGACCGTTCGGATCCCGTCCTCGAGGGCCGTCCCCGCCGCGATCTCCTCGAGGGCCATCTGCGTCGCTCCGTTCCGAGGCTCGTCCCGGATCAGCCGCCAGTCCCGATCCGCGAGATCCGTATCGGTCGAACGGTCTGTGGCGTCGCTCATATCCCACCAATCGCGCTCGAGGGGGTTAGAGATAGGGTTCGGACGGCCGTGGACCTGAATCCGGAACGGGGCCGTGTCCGCGGACGGGTCACCTGCGTGTTCGATTCCCAGTTCCGAAGAACTCCTCGAGGTGTTTATTCGCTGTCGTGAACTCGGTCGACGTATCGATGGCGATGATCTCGGAACGCGTTGCGGACGGCGTCTACCGGTGCGGGAGCGAGCGAGTGAACTGGTACCTCGTGGAGACGGCCGACGGCATCACAGTCGTCGATACCGGCTTCCCGGCACACTGGGATCAGTTCGACGGGCAACTCGAGACGATGGGCTACGGCGTGACGGATGTCGACGCCTGCATACTGACGCACGCGCATCCCGATCACGCGGGGTTCGCCGAGCGACTCCGCAGGGAAGCCGGGGTCTCGGTGTGGCTCCACGAAGCCGACGCCGCACACGCTCGAGGCGACGCCGAGGTGACTCTCACTAAAGGAATCGTTCGCCTCTGGCGGCCGGAACTCTCCCGGTATGCGGTCGAGTTCGTTCGCTCGGGTGGCCTTTCCGTCCCGCCGCTGACGACGTTTCGGACGGTCGCGGACGGCGAGACGCTCGACGTGCCGGGCTCGCCGCGAGTCGTTCACACCCCCGGCCACAGCGAGGGGCACGTCGCGTACCACTTCCCGGAACAGGAGGCCCTCTTCTGTGGCGACGAACTCGTCACGACCGATTTCGTCGCCGGTCGCGGCCACCAGCCGCAACTGCTCACCGACTGGTTCAACCCGGATCACGACCGCGCGTACGAGTCGTTGTCCCGACTCGAGTCGATCGGCGAGGTCCTCCTCCTGCCGGGTCACGGCAAGCCGTGGCGCGGTCATACCGAAACGGCCGTCGAACTCGCTCGAGAGCGAGAAAAACGGAAATAACGATTCGTCCGCGAACGGCGATACCCGTTGAACCGACGCCCACTCTCCGTCGTTGAGAGGACGACGAAATCCGACGCGAACACGACGGTGAACGGCCGCCGTCCGGAGGAGGAGTACGGTATATAGAACTCGATTTAGTATATCGATATGGGATTTATGCCGTGATGGCGCGTCAGTAGCCCGGCCGGCGAGGCCGACGGAGACGACTCCTCTCGCTAACTGTGACGCATTCGAGCGTTCGTCACGCCGTTTTTACGTACACGCCGGCTACCCCCTCCCATGGTGCGAAACGTCGCCGGGTTGCTCCCGGAACTCGAGGACGAGGACTTCTATCTCCTCTCGGGGGTCGAACAGGGGATGCGGTTCTCCGAGTGGGTCCAGCGGGAGAAGCTCCCGAAGTTCGCCAATCTGACCGAAGAGGAAGTCGACTACCGGCTCGAGCGCTGTCTCAAGCGCGGGTTAGTCGAGAAGAAGACGATCCAGTACGAGGGCTACACCCTCCAGTTCGAGGGCTACGATACGCTCGCCTTGCGAGCGCTCGTCGAGCAGGACACGATCTCGGAGTTCGGCTCGCCGCTGGGCGTCGGCAAGGAAAGCGACGTCTACGAGGTCAAGTCGTACAAACCGCTCGCGCTGAAGTACCACCGCGAGGGGTATACGAACTTCCGGAAGGTCCACAAGGAACGGGACTACACCTCGGACAACGACCACGTCTCGTGGATGTACACCGCCCGGAAGGCCGCCGAGCGCGAACACGACATCTTGGAGGAACTCTACCCCGACGTGGCGGTCCCCCAGCCGATCGGCCAGAACCGCCACGCCATCGTCATGGAGAAAATGGACGGCGTCGAGCTCTCCCAAACCCGACTCGAGGACGAGCAGGTACTCGGCGTCCTCGAGTTGCTGCTGACTGAGATGTCGCGCGCGTACGCGAATGGGTACGTCCACGCCGACATGAGCGAGTACAACGTCTTCGTCAATGAGGAGGGTGTCAAAGTCTTCGACTGGCCCCAAGCCGTGCCGACGGACCACGAGAACGCAGCGGAGTTCCTGCGGCGCGATCTGACGAACATCGTGGGCTACTTCCGCCGCAAGTACCCCCAGCACGTGCCCGAGGATCTCGCGAGCGACGACATCGCTCGCGCCATCGAGGACGAGTCGTTCGAGTCGGTCGAGGCTCATCTGTAGCGGTCCGGACTCGAATTCTGTGGGTACAGCTCGATCGGCCGTCGATCTCGCTGTTTTCTCGGTTTTCACCTCGAGTACGGATTTCGACCGTTCGAGAGCGACGCGCTCGCGGTTCGTCTTGCTGATTCGGTCGAAGCACTGTTCGTCCCACTATAAATCAAATATCGCGATACCAAATGGTAAACGAACTGCACACAGATTTTGCGTTTGGATTTCTACAAACCACCAACTCAATAACACTTATTGCCGATGTTGAGCTGATCAGCACTTTAGGAGAGGCGGCACAACCTCCGAAGATGAATTTGATGTGTAGCTTATTTACAGCATTGGAAAGAGAGAATTAGACGATCAGTAGGTGTGCTTACTGAACGGAGATGGGTACACGTAGTCGGCCGGTGGTTCGAAGAATCTGGGATAGCGTGGGAGCTTCGCTCTCACTGAACCTCACTCGTTTTCTCCGGTCATTCACATGACGGCCGCAATTCATTCGGCGTAGCCGAAGTTGAGAATCGGCTATCAGGAGGCTCGCTGACTATTGATCGAGTTTTTGTCGTGCGACGACGCAGCCGTGTAGCTTCTGGATTAGGCCGGGATCGTAAGCCACGCTAACGTGCGAACACTATACATCCTAATGATGGAGTATATATGGCTGTGCTCAAAATTTGCCCGGAGATGGATAGCAAATCAGAGACGAATACGGATGAGACGGATGTCGAACTCCTGGAGGGATCGTCATCCGAGAAGGACCCTAACCTGCGCAGCGCTGAAGTGACCAAGGGCGTCGAGCGTGCACCCCACCGCGCGATGTTCCGCGCGATGGGCTACGACGATGCGGATCTCTCCTCGCCGATGATCGGCATTGCGAACCCCGCGGCGGACGTCACGCCCTGTAACGTCCACCTCGACGACGTCGCCGAATCCGCGCGCGAGGGCATTGAGGACGCCGGCGGGATGCCGATCGAGTTCGGCACTGTCACCGTCAGCGACGCCATCTCGATGGGCACGGAGGGAATGAAGGCCTCGCTGATCTCGCGCGAGGTGATCGCGGATTCCGTCGAGCTCGTCTCTTTCGCCGAACGGATGGACGCCCTCGTCACCGTCGCTGGGTGCGACAAGAACCTCCCCGGCATGATGATGGCCGCCATCCGAACTGACCTCCCCAGTGTCTTCCTCTACGGCGGGTCAATCCTCCCCGGCCACCACGACGGCCGCGATCTCACGGCCCAGAGCGTCTTCGAGGGCGTTGGCACCTACGCTGCCGGCGACATGACCGAGGAGGAACTCTATGAGATGGAGCACGAGGCCTGCCCGGGCGCGGGCTCCTGCGGCGGGATGTTCACCGCCAACACGATGGCCTCGATCAGCGAGATACTCGGTCTCGCCCCCCTCGGGTCGGCGTCGCCGCCCGCCGAGGATGGAGAGCGCTATGAGGTCGCCCGCGAGGCTGGCGAGGTCGTTCTCGACGCCGTCGAGAATGACCGCCGGCCGAGCGACATCCTCACGAAAGAGTCCTTCGAGAACGCCATCACCCTCCTGACGGCGCTCGGCGGCTCCACGAACGGCGTCCTGCATGTCCTTGCACTCGCCGGCGAGGCTGGCATCGACCTCACGATCGACGAGTTCGACGAGATCAGCAAGCGCACGCCGAAGATTGCGAACCTCCAACCGGGCGGCACGCGCGTCATGAAGGACCTCCATGACGTCGGCGGTGTCCCCGTCGTCATCCGCCGCCTCTTGGAGGGCGGGTACCTCCACGGCGACACGATGACCGTCACCGGGAACACCATCGTTGAGGAGTTGGAGACGCTCAACCTGCCGGACGACGAGGACATCGACGTGAACTTCCTTGCAACGACCGAGGACCCGTTCCACGAGGAGGGCGCGATCAAGATCCTAACTGGGAACCTCGCGCCGGACGGCGCCGTCCTCAAGGAGACGGGCGAGGAGGGCTTCCACCACACCGGCCCCGCGCGCGTCTTCGAGCACGAGGAGGACGCGATGTCCTACGTGCAGGAGGGCCACATCGAGTCCGGCGACGTCATCGTCATCCGGAACGAGGGCCCGCAGGGCGGCCCCGGGATGCGCGAGATGCTCGGCGTCACCGCCGCCGTCGTTGGCCAGGGCCACGAGGACGACGTCGCCCTCCTCACCGACGGGCGCTTCAGTGGTGCGACCCGCGGCCCGATGGTCGGCCACGTCGCCCCCGAGTCCGTGGTCGGCGGACCGATCGCCGCCCTCGAAGACGGCGACACCGTCACCGTCGACATCCGCGAGCGCGAACTCTCCGTCGACCTCAGCGACGAAGAACTCGAAGCGCGCCTCGACGAGTACGAGCGTCCCGAGCTCCAGTACGAGGGCGGCTTCCTCCGTAAGTACGGCGACGCCTTCGACTCCGCTGCGAACGGCGCGGTGACGAATCCCGCCGTCAAGCGCGACAACTGAGCGAGCGTGCTTGCCCGTCAGGGCACGTTTCACCGAACGACGGAGCCAATCGGGAGTGCCCTCCCGTGTTTTTTTGGACCGAGCGGGGTGCAAAGCTCCCTCAAGAGAGAAAAGACGGAGGTATCTCCGGTGAGCGGCCGAAGCTGACGCATGAACTCCTGTTTTCGCATCAGGTAGAGGAAGTACGGGCCGCCGATGAGACCGGTGATGATTCCGACGGGGAGCTGGACGGGGTTCAGCGCGAGGCGCGCGCCCACGTCAGCGCCGACCAGTAATGCGGGGCCGACGAACAGACAGCCGACGAGGAGCCGTTTCGTGTCGCCGCCGACGACGTTCCGGACCATGTGGGGCACGATCAACCCGACGAAACTGACGAGGCCGGCGACGGCGATCGCGGCGGCCGTCGACAGGATCGCGATGCCGGCGACGAGAAAGCGGACTCGCTCGACGGACATCCCGAGCGATCGGGCGGTCTTCTCCCCCAGCAGGAGGATGTCGAGCTGTCGCGTGACGGCCAGTGCCAGCACGAGCGCGAGGATCGTAAACGGAAGCGCGATGCGGACCTGCTCCCAGTCGGTTCCCAGCAGCGACCCCGACAGCCACGTCTGGGCCGCCATCGCGATCCCCAGATCGGATGAAGAAGAACAGGGCGCGCTGGACGGAGCCGAACACGGAGCCGACGATGACGCCGGCGAGGACGAGCCGGATCGGGCTGGTCCCGTTCTTCCACGCGATGGCGTAGACGAGGAGGAAAGCGAAGGCTCCACCGGCGGCTGCGAGCATCGGGAGCCACGACACCAGTCCCGAGAACATCGTCAGGGTCAGCAAGACGACGAGTCCAGCGCCGTCGCTGATGTCGAGGATATAGGGGCTCGCGAGTTCGTTTCGAGTAACGATCTGGAAGATCGCACCCGAAATCGCGAGGTTCGCACCGACGAGGACCCCTACGAGGATTCGCGGCAGGCGGATGTTCCAGACGATGAGTTGCTGGGGTGTGAGCCAGTCCGGAATCTCGTCGCCCAGCATGAACGCGCGCCAGATGTCCACGTGAAAGATCACCTGTGGGTCGAATACGGTCCGCCACGCCTCGCTCATCGTCTCTGCTATCACGCACTTGTTTAGGCCGGCCTAAAGATTATCGTTCTCTCCGGAGACGGTCACGACACTCGAGGAATAGTCACCTTGAACACGGTCGTGGCCGTAGCCCCAATCATGAGTGAGAATACCACACAGAGTCTCGACGGCGTCGGCGTCTGGGGCGGTGGTATCACCGGCGGACTGATCGCCGGAATCGCCATGGGGCTGGTCCTCCACCTCGGCGGCAACCAGATCGAGTTACTGGGCGGACTCGCGGCCGAACCCGGGACGGCGGTCGACGTCGGCTGGACGATCCACCTGCTGATCAGTATCGCGTTCGGGTTGCTGTTCGCCGCCCTCGCTTCGCGGCGGGCGGTCCAGCAACTGGTGGACGAGTTCAGCGACTACGTCGTGCTGGGACTCGTCTTCGGTTCGGTCCTCGGGCTCTTCGCCGGCGGCGTCCTGTTCCCGCTGGCGATGGAGCGGGCCGGTGTCGCGGCGTTACCGCTGCCGTTCCTCCCGATCACGGGACCCGCGGCGGAACTGTTCAGCGCGCTCCTGTTCGGCCTCGGTCATCTCGTCTACGGACTGGTGTTGGGATCCATCTTCGCGACGGTCAACGGAGTGGCACCCGGTAGCGTGCGCGATTTCGCCGCGGTACGGTGACCGACAGTCGGCCCCAACGGGGACTGCATCGGGAACCGCTAGCACGGCGTCTCACGGAGTTCGAAGCCCTTATACTCGAGAGTTGGGAAGGGAGAGTAGACTCGCTGGTTCGCGCGGGCATCAGCGGGCACCTGTACGGCACCGCCGCCACAGGTCGGGATGTGATCCGCGGGGCACGTGCCCCGGTCGGGATTGAACCACGCAACGCCCGCGGGTGAATACAATGGCAGAAAGCTTCTATTCCCACATCAAGGACGCATGGAAGGACCCCGACGACGGCAAGCTCGGGGAACTGCAGTGGCAGCGAAAGCAGGAGTGGCGCGATCAGGGCGCGATCGAGCGGATCGATCGCCCGACGCGTCTCGACAAAGCGCGCGAACTCGGCTACAAGGCCAAGCAGGGCATCATCGTGACCCGGGTCTCGGTCCGGAAAGGGACCGCCCGGAAGCAGCGACACAAAGCCGGTCGACGCTCGAAGCGACAGGGCGTCAACCGCATCGGGCGACGCAAGAACATCCAGCGCATCGGTGAGGAGCGCGTCTCCCGAAAGTACCCCAACATGCGGGTGCTCAACAGTTACTGGGTCGGTGAAGACGGCTCGCAGAAGTGGTTCGAAGCGATCCTCGTCGATCCGAACCACCCCGCGATCGAGAACGACGACGATCTCAACTGGATCTGCGACGACGACCACACGAACCGCGCGTTCCGCGGTCTCACCAACGCCGGCAAGGCGAACCGCGGTCTGAACAACCGCGGCAAGGGCGCGGAGAAGGTCCGGCCGTCCAACAACGGCGATCGAGGCCGCGCGAAGTAACGCGGGTCGTCACTGCGACCGGTTTTCACGCCGATTTTTCTGCGCCGCGAGTCGTCGCTCGAGCAGCGATCTCCGACGAGCCGAACGGCCGCGACGCGCCATCGCCGAGACGGGCACTAAGTGTACGAGCGTCGTACCGTCCGTATGCCACGCTCCGAGGTCGCCACGTTCTCGGTCGACCGCGTCGAGATACTCGACGAAGACGGCCGCGTCGACGAGTCGCTCGAGCCCGATCTCGACGACGAGCGGCTGCTCGAGTGGTATCGAACGATGAAGCGGTCGCGGCGACTCGACCGGCGGATAATCGCGCTCCAGCGGCGGGGTGAGCTGGGAACGTTCGCGCCCGCGACGGGACAGGAGGCCGCACAGGTCGGCAGCACCGCGGCTCTCGAGGAGACCGACTGGACGGTGCCCGCGTTCCGCGAGCATCCCTCGGCGCTGGCTCGCGGCGGCTCCGCACAGGCGATCATCGAGTACGCGATGGGACTCGAGGAGGGCGGCGAGCCGCCCGATGACGTGCCGATCATGCCGCCGTCGATCGCCGTCGGAACTCAGCCGCTCCACGCCGCGGGGATCGGGTGGGCGGAGGCGATGAACGACACCGATTCGGTCGCGCTCACCTACTTCGGCGACGGGGCGACAAGCGAGGGCGAGGTCTACGAGGCGATGAATCTGGCGGGCGTCTACGAGGCCCAGACGGTCTTTTTCTGCCAGAACAACCAGTACGCGATCTCGACGCCGCTCTCGAAACAGACCCGGGCGGCGACCCTCGCCCAGAAAGCCATCGCCGCGGGCATCGAGCCGATTCAGGTCGACGGCAACGATATTCTCGGCGTCTACGCGGTCACGAAGGAGGCCAGAGAGCGCGCTCGCCGCGGCGTCCCGACGCTG
Organism: Natrinema versiforme; assembly: GCF_005576615.1. Classification (NCBI taxonomy): domain Archaea; kingdom Methanobacteriati; phylum Methanobacteriota; class Halobacteria; order Halobacteriales; family Natrialbaceae; genus Natrinema; species Natrinema versiforme. The sequence goes on along the minus strand of NZ_CP040330.1, from coordinate 843,790 downwards.
ATCGAGGCGACTACGTATCGACGGGAGATGCACACGACGGCGGACGATCCCTCCGTCTACCGCACCACCGAGGAAGAGGAAGAGTGGGAGCCGTTGGACCCGATCCTGCGGTTCGAGCGCTACCTCCGCGAGCACGGCGTCCTCGACGACGAGACGATCGACTCGATCGAAGCCGAGATCGAGACCGATCTCGAGGCGGCCCTCGAAGCGGCCCGGGAGACGGAGGCAAACGCCGACCCGGTCGACATGTTCGATACCGCGTACGCGGAGCGACCGCCCTACCTCGAGCGCCAACGCGAGGCGTTCGTCGCGGACGAGGGGGACACGGTCGCACCCGCGACGGGGAGTCAGCGCAGCGACGGCGGGTCCTCAGCCGCGGACGTGGGGAGCGGCGACGCGGACGGTTCCAGCAGCGCCGACGACCTCACCGACGCGGACCTCGAGAACGCCGAGCGGCTGAACATGGTCGAGGCGATCCGGGAGACCCTGCACGCCGAACTCGAGCGGGACGACGACGTGCTCGTCTACGGGCAGGACGTCGGCGTCGACGGCGGCGTCTTCCGAGCGACACAGGGGCTCATCGATGCCTTCCCGGGCCGGGTTCACGACGCGCCGGTCGCGGAAGCGGGCATCGTCGGCCTCGGCGTCGGCCTCTCGGCGGCGGGCTACCGGCCGGTCGCCGAGATCCAGTTCGCCGGGTTCACCTTTCAGGCGTTCGACCAGATCCACCAGCACCTCTCGCGGATGCGCAGCCGGTCCCGCGGCGAAATTACCTGTCCGATGGTCGTCCGGGCCCCCTACGGGCTCGGCGTGTCGGCCCTCGAGCACCACTCCGAGAGCTATGAGGCGGGCTACGCCCACATTCCCGGCCTGACGGTCGCGATCCCCTCGACGGCCCGGGACGCGGCCGGGCTGCTCCGATCGGCCGTTCGGAGCCCCGATCCGGTCCTCTTCCTCGAGCCGATGGCGCTCTATCGGGCGGCCCGGCGGCCGGTCCCCGAGGAGACGGTCGTTCCACTTGGCGAGGCGCGCGTAGTCGACTCGGGGACCGACGCCACCGTCGTCGCGTGGGGCGCGATGGTCCCCGAGGTCGAGGACGCGGTCGCCGATCTCGCAGCCGATATCGAGCTGATTGACCTGCGGACGATCAGCCCGATGGACACCGAGACCGTCCTCGAGTCGGTCCGGAAGACCGGCCGCTGCGTCGTCGTCCACGAGGCCCCGCGGACGGGCGGGTTCGCGGGCGAAATCGCGGCCCGAATCGCGGACGAGGCGGTCTGGTACCTCGAGGCACCGATCGAGCGGGTGACGGGGTACGACGTACCCGTTCCGCTCCCGGCCCGCGAGGACGCCTATCGGCCGGGTCCGGCTCGAATCGGGGCGGCGATCGAACGAGTGCTCGCCGCGTAGCTCCCGCCGCCTCGGACTCGGAGGTGGACTTATTCCGTCGGCCGGCGTACTGGGGCGTATGGCACGACACGTTCTCGTGGCGGTCGACGACTCGAAGCAGTCGACCGAGGCGCTCGAGTTCGCATGCACGGAGTATCCGGAGGCGACGATCACCGCGATTTACGTCCTCGATCCGGGCGACTTCTACGCGGTTAGCGGCGTCGAGGGGACCGCGATGGCCAACTACGACGAGATACAGGACCACCACGAGGAGCGGGCCGAGGCGGTCCTCGAGACGGCGCGCGAACAGGCGGCCGAACACGGCGTCGAGCTCGAGACGGAGCACGTCGTCGGCGGCGTCTCGCGATCGATCGTCGATTACGCAGCCGAGAACGGCGTCGACCACATCGTCGTCGGTAGCCACGGGCGGACGGGCGCGAGCCGGATCCTCCTCGGCAGCGTCGCGGAGACGGTCGCTCGCCGGTCGCCGGTACCGGTGACGATCGTTCGGTAGCCAACTCGTTGCTGGCGGCGACGCGGCCGCCGTTTCCCATCGCGATTACGCGGCCGCGGTTTTCGGACGGACAAACGGAGAACAGCGGTCGCTGTGCGGTCGAGTTGCGGGTCGTGGAAAACCGAACCGGAGCCGATCAGACCGAGACGGTCTGCCCTTCCCGTTCGCTCTCGGGCGGGCGGATGTCGAGATCGGCCTTCAGGGCCTCGATCGCCTCCTCGGGGTCGGTTTCGGAGTCGAAGACCCGATCGAATCCCATCTCCCGAAAGTACGCGCGCGTCTCGTCGAAGTCGTCCTGTCCGACAGCGAGGTTGCCGCCGATGTAGGTCGTGACCTCGAGGTCGGAGTCGGCGATCCGCTGGTGGAACCCCTCGCAGTCCTGTTTGGCGTGTCCGTAGAGCGACGAGACGAGTACAGCCTCGGCGTCGTTGGCGGACGCGGCTTCGACGAACTCCTCCTGGGAGCTCTGGACCCCCAGATTGACGACGTCGAATCCGGCTGCCTCCAGCGCCTGTTCGAGGATGGTGATCCCGACGACGTGTGCGTCGGACCCGATCACGCCGAGGATGACTGTCTCAGTCATGTGCGTACCACCACAAACCGCGGGGAGCTCCATAAACCTAATGATTAATAATGTGGTAGTGATTCACACGGTCTCCCTCCTGCGAATACGTGACGATTTTCGGCGTCCACAGCGGTCGCCGAACAGTCGTTTACTCTCGGAGGAAATCGTCGCTCGAGCGTTTCGCGAGAAGTAGAGACTCGAGTCGAGCGGCCAGCCGATCAGACGCTCGTGAGCGCGCCGACCGGCGCGTCGGTGCGGTCGCGGGCGCGTCGGATGCCGTCCTCGCCGGCCGCGATGAGGGCGAAGACGCCGGCGACGTCGGCCTCGGCGGTGTGAGCGATATCGAGGAGGAGTTCCTGGGTCTCGCCCGAGCGGATGAGGTCGTCGACGACGAGGACCGATTCGCCGGGCTCGATCGCGGAGGCCGGCAGGTAATAGGTGAGTTCGATCCCCGACTGCAGGCGCTGGCGGGCCTCGATGAACTCCTCGACGGCGGTCTCCTTGCTCTTTTTCGCGTAGGCACAGCGGACGCCGTAGTAGCTCGCGAGCGCGGCCGCGAGCGTGATGCCGTCCGTCGCGGCGGTGAGGACGACGTCCGGCCGGTCGAAGTCGAACCCGTTCGCCACCACCGGCGCGGCCAGGTCGAGGAAGGACTGGTCGAAGACCGTCGCGCTGTTGTCGACATAGCCCTCGTCGTCGACGCGAATCCGCGCCTCGAGTTCCTCGCTCAACGCCGCCCGGCCGAGGTCGTCGACGACCTCGCGGGCGCGCTCGGTCCCGGGCAGGACGTGCCCGTTGACGTACCGGTTGAGATCGCCGGCCGGAAGCCCCGTCGTCTCGGCGAGTTCGTCGTAGGTCCGCGTCTCCTTTAACATCCGCAACACGTCGACGGCTCGTAGCTGGAGGGCCGCCTTCTCGGCTCTGTTCATACTAGTATGCACGATTCCGCAACCATGGGTATTACGATCAGATTCGAATCGGGAATCAGCACGAACATGGCTTCCTCGTCGCTCGCCGTCAGCCGATGGGAGCGTCGCGCTCGCCGCTCGTCCCTTCCCGCCCGTAGCGGCGGACCAATCGCCGCATGACCCGCGCCTGTGCCTTCTGGAGGAGCGTCGCAGCCGTACTCGAGGCACACCCCAGCCGTTCGGCCACGGACTCGACGCCCGCCTCGCGGGGGACCTCGTAGTAACCGACGGCGACGGCGGCTTCGACCGCCTCGAGTTGGCGGTCGGTAAGGTCGCCAGTCAGTGGCGCGTGCCGGCGGTCGTACTCCCCGATCGCGCGAACGGTAACGTCGATCTCGTCGGGGAGCCCCTCGAGCATCGCCTGCAGGTCGTCGCCGGCGCCGACGATCGTCATGTAGAACGCGGCCTCGGAATCGTAGATCACGGGCGGCACGATGACGAGATCGAGCGCGGCGAACGATTCCCGCCAGCGGACGTCCTCCTCGCGAGTCTCCTGACAGATGTAGACGTAGAACGAGTCGTCGTCGATCGGCGTGAGATCGTACCAGCGGACCGAATCGACGGCCTCGATGGCCTCAACGTACACCTCGCGGTCGGCCTCGGCGTAGAACAGTTCGTACTCGCGGTCGCCTTCGGGGCCGAGGATATTCCACGCCCGCAGTTCCTCGTAGCGGACCGCGTCTCCCTCGCGGATGAACCGCTGCATGGGATGGAGCATCCTGTCGGGCTGGCGGAGCCGGACATCGAGGTACTTCATCGGCGGTGAGTCGATGACTGATCGGGCCGCATATAAATTCCCTAGTGTGTCCGCGAGAAGCGACAGATCGATCGCCGGCCGACGGTGACGTATGAGGACGCTCGATCCGTTCCGTCCGCCGATAGCTGATCCACGACACCCGCGGCCGCTCGAGTCGACGGCGGTGATGCATCGATGACCGATGCGCTGACGAGCGCCGTGTTCGCCGTGGGCGTCGGCCTCGCACTCGCGAACCTCACGGGAATCGTCGCCAGCGCATCGGGCCTGCTCGAGTACTGGCCACCGGGCGAACGGAATTGGACCTACTACGCCCACTGGGGGATCTCGCACTCGCTCAACGTCGTCGTGCTCGCGCTCACGTATCTCAGTTGGAACAGCCTCGGCCTGCCGCGGGGCCCGTCGCTGGCTGCGGGTGCCGTGCTGTTCGTGGCCGGCTACGCCGTCGCCATCGCGGCCGGGCTGGACCTCGGCGTCGAGGAAACGAAGGGACTTGCGGGCAACCTGCGAACCGGCGGCTGGTACCGCTACTCGCGGAATCCCCAGTACGTCGGCTACATCGTCGCGACGATCGGGTTCGCGCTGGTGGCGAACTCCGCGCCCGTGACCGTCGTCTGCGCGATCTACCTCGGCTGGTGGCTCTCGTTACCGCTCGCCGAGGAACCGTGGCTGCGCGAGCGGTACGGTGAGGAGTACGAGCGGTACGCCGAACGCGTGCCGCGGTTCGTCGGAGTACGCACGATTCGTGCGCTCGTCGATAGCCGATCCGAAACCAGCACATCGGAGACGACGTGACGACGCGCTACGCCTCGAGACGCTCTTCGAGGGCGGCGACCGCTTCGGGAAGTGCCGAGAACTGCGCACCGAGTACGACGTACTCCGCGTACACGTGGTTCAGCGTCGTCTTTCGTCCCCGTTCGATGGAACCTCGGACACGATTGTCAATGATTTCGAACCGGTCGTACCTGTCTGCGAGCAGGTCGCCGCCGATCGTCGGCTCGTCGGGATCGAACGGCGCGTCAGCCGCGCGCTCGAGCGTCGTTTCTCGAACGTCCCGGACGTCTCCAACCGATTCGAGCGCTCGGTGGGAACCGTCCGCGATTTGCTCGCGTATCGTCTCGAGGGCGCGGTAGCTGTATTCGAACGCGCAGGCGTTCCGGAGCGCCCTCGCCGTGTCACCGGACGCGGCTGCGTTGCGCGTCTGCTCGACCGGTCCGACGGTCCAGGTCAGTCCGTGGTAGAGCACGTCTTCGGCAACCGTCCCGGAAACGTCCGCGTCGACTACCGCCGCCGGGTCGGTCGATTCGTCCGGAACGGCAGCCGCGTCGATCGCTTCGAGTGACTGGTCGAGGGCCGCTTGGAATCGACCGTCGAACGATCGTTCGTCCCGTAAGCGGTCCTCGTGCCGCCGCTCGAGCGCCGTCAAGAATTCGATCGTCGCGGCCGCTCGCTCGGTGGCACCGCCGATCGCTCCGCTCTCGAGGACGTCGGTACTCTCGTCGCGAGGCTGCGTCTCGAGACGTCGGTTCGCGCTCGCCACTTCGGTTTCGAGCCGGGACGCAAGTACGAGTAGCCGCTGAGGCTCGTCACCGACGTACTCGAGTTCCGAACGACGGTTCGACAGTCGTTCTTGAACCTCGTCGCGCTCGGTTTCAACAGCATTCCGGGAACGGTCACCGGATACCACCTCGAAAGCGGTCGCCGCCTCTCCAGCAGAGCGACGTGCGGCGATACTGCGTCGCAGCCTGTGGAACCGACTCGGTAATTCCGTGAGTTCCTCGCGTCTGGTCTGTGCAATTTCCCGCGTTCGATCGATTTCCTTTCGGACGGTCTCGTTCGGTACATCGTCGGCCTCGAGCGGATCCGGGACGGCGTCAATCAACGTTTCGAGGCGGTCGACAGCACTGGCAATGGTCCCCTCGCCCGGCTGAACCGGTGCCGGCCGAGCGACGTTCGGTGCCTCCGTCGAGAGGATCGGTTCCAGTTCCTCGGCCTCGAATCGGCGCGGCTCGTCCGACTCGAGGAACTCGAGGTCGAGACAGCCAGCCGTCGCGCCGAGTGCTCCCACGCCGATCGAGCCGAGCAGTGTCCGTCGCTTGCGGTACGTTCGGTTCCTCATCATTCGTCACCGTCGCCGACGGTAGCAGTGTCACGGCTACTGGCATCGAGGTTCCTCGCGTCGAACAGTTCCCGTCGCGAGGGATGGAGGGCAGACATACCTGCAGTTGCGGGTGGTCTGACAAATACGTTATCCCGTTCGTTGACAGAAACGACGGGAACGCCGCAGTTGGAACTGCTCGCTCCCTCAGTCCTGCAGGAAGTCCGGCTGCGTGCGCTGTTCCTCGATTTCGGTCTCGAGGTGCTGTTTGAAGTCCTCGATTTCGACGTCGTACTCCTGATCCTCGAAGCGGTCTCGGACCGAGATGTTGCCGTCCTCCTCCTCGTTGTCCCCAACGATGATCTGGTACGGCACGCGGTCGTCGTGGGCCGCGCGGATCTTTCGCTCCAAGGTGGAGTCGCGGCCATCGACCTCGACGCGGAAGTCGTCGAACTCGTTCGCGACGCGGTGGGCGTAGCCGAGGTTGTCGTCGGAGATGGGCAGTACGCGGACCTGTTCGGGCGCGAGCCACAGCGGGAACCGACCCTCGTAGTGCTCGATGAGCATCATGAAGAACCGCTCGTAGCTGCCGTAGAGCGCGCGGTGAATCATGACCGGCCGGTGTTCCTCGTTGTCCTCGCCGACGTAGTTCAGGTCGAACCGCTCGGGCATGTTGAAGTCGAGTTGGACCGTCGGGCCGTCCCACGAGCGGCCGATGGCGTCCTCGAACGCGAAGTCGATCTTCGGCCCGTAGAACGCGCCGTCGCCCTCCTCGACCTCGTAGTCGTGGGCGCGGTTCTCGAGGACGTTCTCGAGTTGCTCCTCGGCGCGGTCCCAGATTTCGTCGGAGCCGACCGACTTCTCGGGCCGGGTGGCGAGCGCCATCTCGTACTCGAGGTCGAACGTCTCGAGGACATCGGTGATCATGTCCATGATCTCCTCGACCTCCTGTCTGATCTGGTCGGGCCGGATGAACAGGTGGCCGTCGTCGATCGTAAAGGCCCAGACCCGCGAGAGTCCGGAGAGTTCGCCCCGCTGTTCCTTTCGATACACTTTGCCGTTCTCGGCGTACCGGATCGGCAGGTCCCGATAGCTCCACGAGTGGTCCTGGAAGATGGCGGCGTGGCCGGGACAGTTCATCGGCTTCAGGCCGAACTCGTCGTCGCCGACGTCGAAGATGAACATGTCGTCCTGATAGTTCTCGTAGTGGCCCGACCGGTGCCAGAGGTCCGTCTTGAAGACGTGGGGCGTCTCGACGTAGTCGTAGCCCGCGTCCTCGTTGAGGTCTTTGACGAACGCCTCGAGTTCCGAGAGGACGGTCTTCCCGGCGGGGTGATAGAGCGGCAGCCCCGGCCCGGTCACGTCCTGAATCGAGAAGAGGTCCATCTCGTTGCCGATCCGCCGGTGGTCGCGCTTCTCGGCTTCCTGCTTGCGTTCGAGGAAGTCCTCGAGATCGCTCTCGTCTTCGAATGCCGTCCCGTAGATCCGGGTCTGCATCGTGTTCTCCTCGTCGCCGCGCCAGTAGGCCCCCGCGATCTCGAGCAGTTCGATCGCGCCGATTTCGCCCGTCGAGTCGACGTGCGGGCCGGCACAGAGGTCCTCCCACTCGCCTTGCGTGTAGAATGTGACGGTGTCTGCTTCCTCGGCGAACTCGGAGAGTAGTTCGAGCTTGTACGGCTCGTCGGCCAGTCGCTCTTCGGCCTCGTCGATCGAGACGACCTCGCGCTCGATGTCGTAGTCCGCCTCGATGATCGCCTCCATCTCGTCCTCGAGGTCGGCGAGGTCCTCCTCGTCGACATCGAGGTTGTCGAAGTCGTAGTAGAAGCCCTCGTCCGTCGGCGGGCCGATCGCGAGTTTGACCTCCTCGGCGTCGAACAGCCGTTCGACCGCCTGTGCGAGACAGTGGGCCGCCGAATGACGCATGACCTCGAGGTACTCCTCGCTGCCGTCGGTGATGATCTCGAGTTCGGCGCCGTCGTAGACCGGCTGCTCCTTGGCGACGAGGTCGCCGTCGAGTTTGCCGGCGACCGTGTCGCTCCCGAGGCCCGGCCCGATCTCGTAGGCGCAGTCTTCGATCGTCGCGTCGGCGTCGACTTCGAGTTCGGATCCGTCGGGCAGTACGACCGTTAGCTGCTCCTGTGAGTCTGATTCTGACATGGCTGTGGATGTGGTGAAAATCCGGTGGCGTGTCCGCGCCGTCCCGCACACTGGTCGACCGCCGTCGACACAACACACGGTAGGTGGGAATTAGAAACGGGCAAACGCCCCTGTAAAGCGGACACCTACCATCGTGGCTACGGGTACTCTCGAGCGGAATAAAAGCATTGTGATGGGGATCGGACGGTGGGGGGTCGCCCCTTCGTTCGAACGAGGGAGTCCCCGGAGCGGGGGTTACTGGCTCTCGAGCAGATCGCTCGCGGTCACCAGCGACTCCATCTCGACGCCGGCGTCCTCGACGTTCTCGCGGCCGCCCTCCTCGCGGTCGACGACGACGAGCGCGCGCTCGACGGTCGCGCCGGCCTCCCGGAGCGCCTCGACGGCCTCGACCAGACTCGTCCCCGTCGTCACGATGTCCTCGACGACGACGACCTCCTCGCCGTCCTCGAGTCGCCCCTCGATCAGGTTCCCGGTGCCGTACTCCTTGCGCTGTTTGCGCGCGATGACGTAGGGGACGCCGGCCGCGACGCTCGTCGCGGCGGCAAGCGGCACTCCGCCCAGCGCGACGCCGCCGAGTTTGTCGTCGTCCGCGAGGCGGTCGGCGAAGGCCTCCGAGATGGCCTCGAGACAGTCCGGATCGGTCTCGAAGAGGTACTTGTCGACGTAGTACTCGCTGGTACCGCCGTGGGAGAGTTCGAACTCGCCGAACTGGACGGCGTCGGCGTCTCGGAGGGCATCGATGAGTGCCTGATTCGTCATTGTTCGAGAGAGCGCACTGCACCGAAATAAGCGGTGTGGAACGGGATTGGCGGCCCGAGCGGGACACGACGGACGCAATTGGAGGCCTGCTGAGTCGGTGTCTCCGTCGTCAGCGGTCGACGTGATAGTACTCTCGTGAAAAAGCACAATCATTATGCTAATTTATTCTAATTCCAGAGTGATGGATATAGATCGGCGAACCGTGGTCATTGGAGTTATCGTCCTCGTCGCGCTTCTTAGCGCAGGAACACTCGTTCTCTACACACCGACGGCCGCGACGGGGACGACCCCGACGACGCCCACCGAACTCAATGGGTCGTACTCCGTCTCGGAGCGGGTTCTCGTCGACGGCGAGCGATTCCTCGAACGGGAGTCGATAGTCGACGATGAGACGGGTGAACAGCGGCTCGTTCTCGCGTTCGAAGACATCTCCTACGATCACTACTGGACGGGCGACGGCGAGCAGTACACGAAGATCACGGCGAAAAGCGACGACCGACTCGCCGAGGTGCTCGCGGAGTCGTCGAACGAGGTCGTCCTGAAAGCCGACGACGAACCGAGCGCGATCGTCGCTGCATCCGGCGATGACCTCGCAGACGACAGCCCGGCACACTACACGTTTCCGGACAGGCTGATCCACTCCCAGCTCAAGGCACCTGGATACGAGCGAACCAACACCCGGACCGTCGACGGTCGGGAGGTTTCCGTGTACGAACCCCAAACCGGCTGGACAAAACTGACAAGAGACGAAGCCGAAGACGACACGTTCTACGTTGCCGACGCCGACGGCGAGTTACATGCCGGCCCAGACGGACAAGTGCGTCACGCGAACGTCACGCTCGAGCGAATCGACGCCGCCACGTGGGGCGAGTACCTGCTCGAGCGCGGCGATCCGTTGACGGCGACAGTCGAGTACGACGTCACGGAGTCGGCAAATCAAGTGGCTCCGGCGTGGATGGAAGACGTTCGGTAGGCGGACTAATAGGAGTTCGACGGGACGGATACGTCACGTGACTGTAACCCAGTGATCAGTCACCCGGCTGGTTACCACGGCTCGTTCTTCAGTCCGAGTTTGTACGCGATCATGTTCGTCGTCACGTGGAGGATCGGCGTCAGGACCACGACGACGAGGATGACCTCGAGCGTGAACCAGTTCCGGAACCACCCGAATTCGAGCAGGGCGACCAGCGGGAGCGAGACGACGACGAAGTCCAGTTGGTCGAGGCCGGGGAACATCGCGCCGCGCTGGCGGCCGGTCCGGCGCTTGAGGAAGGACGCGAGGATGTCGCCGAGCATCGCGCCGCCGGCGAGTCCGAGTGCGGCGAGCGGGGTAAACTCCGGGACGGCGAACCCGAGCGCGTCGCCGACGCCGTCGGCGAGGACCGTCAGCACCGCCGCGAGGGCCAGACCCGCAGTGATTCCCATCGCCGTACCGCGCCACGTCTTGCCGTCGCCGAGGACGCGCTTCGCTCCCCACGTCCGACCACCGTCGATCGGCCGGCCGCCGCCGGCCAGCACCGCGGCGTTGTTCGGAACGTAGGCGGGCAACATCGCCCAGAACGCGATCACGATAGTCTCGAGTACTGCCATATTCGCCGGGACGAACCCGCGTGTCTTAACCGGCGGTGGTTCGGTCGGAGCGATATCGCGGCGCTCGAGCCGGGTCGCAACGACCCGGCAGACGGACGCTGACGGCCGTTCTCGAGACAGTGGCAGTTAGTGTATACAATATCTGTATTCAATATACACGAAAAGTTTTTAGCACTCCTGATCGATGCTCGTCGTAGACGCCCTGTTACCATGCCACGAGAGCATATCTTCGACGAGGCCGAGTACGAGCGGCGGGTCGCTCGGACGAAAGAGCGGCTGCGCGAGGAAGACCTCGACGCGATCATCGTTGCCGATCCGGCGAACATGAACTATCTGACGGGGTACGACGGCTGGTCGTTCTACGTCCATCAGGCTGTTGTGGTCACGCCCGATCGGGACGAACCCGTCTGGATCGGCCGCGACATGGACGGCGGCGGCGCGCGGGCGACGACCCACCTCGGCGACGACAGCATCCGCGCCTACAGCGACGACCACGTCCACTCGCCCCACGACCTCCACCCGATGGACTACGTGGCGGGCGTCCTCGAGGAACTCGAGGTCGCGGACGGCCGGATCGGCCTCGAGATGGACGCCGCCTACTTCACCGCGAAGTCCTACACGCGCCTCCAGCAGAACCTCCCCGAGGCCGAGTTCGAGGACGCGACGCTGCTGGTCGGCTGGGTTCGGATCAAGAAGTCCGAGCGGGAACTCGAGTACATGCGCGAGGCCGCTCGGATCTCCGAGAACGCGATGCGGGCGGGCCTCGACGTCATCGAGGAGGGGGTTCCGGAGTACGAGGCCGCGGCCGCGATCTACGAGCAGTTGATCACCGGCACCGAGGAGTACGGCGGCGACTACCCCTCGATCGTCCCGCTGATGCCCTCGGGCGACCACACCGGCACGCCGCATCTCACGTGGACCGACCGGGAGTTCGAGGACGGCGATCCGGTCATCATCGAACTTTCGGGCTGCCGGCACCGGTATCACTCCCCGCTGGCCCGCACGACGTTCGTCGGCGACCCGCCCGCGGAACTCGAGGAGACCGCCGACATCGTCGTCGAGGGACTCGAGGCGGCGCTCGACGCCGCCGAGCCCGGCGTGACCTGCGAGTCGGTCGAGGAGGCGTGGCGCGAGACCATCGCCCAGTACGGCCTCGAGAAGGAGGACCGGATCGGCTACTCGATGGGACTGGGCTACCCGCCGGACTGGGGCGAGCACACCGCGAGCATCCGGCCCGGCGACGAGACTGTCCTCGAGGAGGACATGACGTTCCACATGATTCCGGGCATCTGGACGGACGAGATCGGCATGGAGATCAGCGAGACGTTCCACGTGACGAGCGACGGCACGGAGACGCTCGCCGATTTCCCGCGAGAGCTTTTCACAACGTAGCGCGACCCATACCGTCCATGGAACGCCAACCATACTACTGCCTTCGACACAACACTCATACTGATGACTACCTCATCACCCGCGACGGAAAGCGAATCAGCGGACGAACTCGATTCGGCGCTCGTCACCGCTCGCCGGCAGTTAGAGCGGGCCGCGACCCACGTCGATGTCGATCCCGGGGTCGTCGAGCGGCTGAAGCACCCGACGCGAGTCCAACAGGTATCGGTTCCCCTCGAGCGCGAGGACGGTAACGTCGAGGTCTTTACAGGGTACCGAGCCCAGCACGACGACGTTCGCGGCCCGTATAAGGGCGGCCTGCGCTACCACCCCGAAGTGTCCGCCGAGGAGTGTACCGGGCTCTCGATGTGGATGACCTGGAAGTGCGCCGTGATGGATCTGCCCTTCGGCGGCGGGAAAGGCGGTATCGCCGTCGATCCGAAGGAGCTGAACGAGGACGAAACCGAACGGCTCACCCGTCGCTTCGCGGAGGAACTGCGCGACGCGGTCGGCCCGACGAAAGACGTCGCCGCACCGGACATGGGCACCGACGCCCAGACGATGGCGTGGTTCATGGACGCCTACTCGATGCAACAGGGCGAGACGATCCCCGGCGTCGTCACCGGCAAACCGCCGGTCATCGGCGGCTCCTACGGTCGCGAGGAGGCCCCCGGCCGGTCGACCGCGATCGTCACGCGGGAGGCGGTCCAGTACTACGATCGCGAACTCTCCGAGACGACCGTCGCCGTCCAGGGCTTCGGCAGCGTCGGCGCGAACGCCGCCCGCCTCCTCGAGGAGTGGGGTGCAACCGTCGTCGCCGTCTCGGACGTCAACGGCGCGATCTACGACCCAGAGGGGATCGACGTCGAGGAGATTCCCTCCCACGACGAGGAGCCCGAAGCGGTCACCCGCTTCGCGACCGAGATCGCCGACGCGGACAGCGTCCGGCGACTCTCGAACGAGGCCCTCCTCGAGCTAGACGTGGACGTCCTGATTCCGGCCGCGGTCGGCAACGTCATCACGGCGGACAACGCCGACGCCATCGCGGCCGACATCGTCGTCGAGGGCGCGAACGGTCCGACCACCTTCGCCGCCGATACCATCCTCGAGGAACGAGACGTGCAGGTGATTCCGGACATCCTCGCGAACGCGGGCGGTGTCACGGTCTCGTACTTCGAGTGGCTCCAGGACATCAACCGCCGCCAGTGGTCCCTCGAGCGCGTCAACGAGGAACTCGAGGAACACATGCTCGAAGCGTGGGACGACGTCCGGGCCGAGGTCGACGCCGAAGGGCTGACGTGGCGCGACGCGGCCTACGTAGTGGCGCTGTCCCGGATCGCGGAGGCCAAGGAGACCCGCGGGCTCTGGCCCTGATTGATCCCGGCCGCCAGCGGTTCGGACTACGTCGGCACCGCTGATCGTCGCCGGCGGTTCGACTCGGGTCGACGCGGACGATCGACACCGATCGCGACCGGACGAAGGGAAGGGCTCATGTCCCACCGGTCACATGCTCCGAGTATGGCGTCGTGGAAGCGGGTGTTCGCGAGCGGGCTCATTCTCCTCGGGCCGATACTCGTCACGCTGTACGTCGTCTACCGGGCCTACGCGATCGTGACCGGCGTCACGCCGACGCTCGTGCTCGACGAAACGGTGCTGAGCGGTCTGATCGCCCACGAACCGACCCGCGTCCGCGTCGTCAGCGTCCTCCGGCTGATCACCTCTCTGAGCTTCTTTTTCCTCGTAACCCTCGCGATGGGCGTCCTGACCCGAACGACGATCGGCGATCTCTTCGCGCGGAGCGTCGACGGGATCGCGAACCGCGTCCCGGGGCTGCGCGTCGTCTACAACGCGTCGAAGGTCGCCGCCGAAACCACGCTCGGCGAGGAGCAGGCGCTGCAGGAACCGGTCAGGGTCGAAAGCTGGGACGGCGTCGAGATGACGGCGTTCAAGACCGGCCAGACGACCGCCGACGGCCGGGTCGTGCTCTTCGTTCCGACGGCACCGAACGTCACCTCCGGCTTCGTCGTCGAGGCCGAGGCGAGCCGGGTCACCGAAACCGATGACTCCGTCGAGGAAGCGCTCGCACGGATGCTAAGCGGCGGGTTCGGCGAGACCAAACGCCCGAACGGAGCGAGCCCGACCGTGCCCTTCGACACCTCCGGCGACCGGTCGGAAGAGACGGAGTGACAGTTGCGTGAGGATAGGAAACAGATGGCTCGAGAGCGTTGCGTGGCGCTCAGTACGGCCCACCCCGCACCTCACTCTCGAGTCGAATCGGGACGATAGACGGCGTTCTCGAGGTCGCCGCCCGTCTCGAGGGCGTCGACGTTGCCCGCGACGATGTCGGCCAGTCGGTCCCAGTGTTTCGGCGTGTGACCGCCGGTGTGGGGCGTTAGCAGACAGTTCTCGAGGTCCCAGAGCGGGTGGTCAGCGGGGAGCGGTTCGGGGTCGGTGACGTCGAGGGCAGCCCCGCGGATCCCCTCGGACTGCAGAGCCGAGACGAGCGCGTCGGTGTCGATGATCCCGCCCCGGGCCGCGTTGATGACGACCGCGTTCGGCGGGAGCGTCGCCAGTTCCTCCTCGCCGACCAGCCCGCGGGTCAAATCGTTCAGCGGGCACGCGAGCACGACGTAGTCGCTCCGGGAGAAGGCCTCGTGGACGTCGTCCTCGTCGAAGCCGAGTACCTCGTCGGTCGGGCCGCCCTTCTCGGGGGTGTAGCGGATCCCGATCGTCTCGACCTCGAACCCCTCGAGACGCTTTACGACCGCCTGTCCGATCGAACCGAGGCCGACGACCGTGACGGTGCTGTCGGTGAACTCGAACGACTGGAAGTGTCGCCACCCGCTGTTTTCCTTCCGCCGCCACCCCTCGTGGAGTCGGCGCGCGAAGACGAGCATGTTGGCGATCGTCTGCTCGGCGATGCCGGGCGCGTGGATGCCGCCCGCGTTCGTCACTGCGACCCCGTGGTCCGCGAGGGCGTCCATCGGCACGTGATCGGTGCCGGCGAAGGTACACGCGAACAGCTCGAGCCGCTCGGCCCGCTCGAGGAGGGCCTCGTCGATCGTGATGCCGGTCACGACCCGGGCCTGCGGGACGAGTTCGCGTTCTTCTTTCGGCGTCCGCGCGAGCGCGACGGCGCGGTCGGGCAGTCGCTCGCGGAGCCGTTCGGCGTACGAGTCCATCGATAGCCCCTCCGTCCCCTCTCTCAGAACGACGACGTCTGGATTCGTGCTCATATCGGGTATGCGTTACCGGACGATTGGTATCCGTTCTCTTATTCCTTTTGTGTACTCGTCGTAAACACTGATTGTGTATAATTAAGGCACTGGGGCGCGTCAGTGACTCGCATGACCGAGCCGATTCAGGACCGACTCGTGACGGTTCGTCGCAGCTTCCACCGCCACCCCGAGCCGGCGTGGCGCGAGTTCCTCACGACGGCCCGACTCGTCGAGGAGATCCGGACCATCGGCGTCGACGAACTCGCCGTCGGCCCGGACGCCTACGACCCCGCGGATCGGATGGCCGTCCCCGACGACGATCTCGAGCCGTGGCTCGAGCGCGCTCGCGAGCGCGGCGCGGACGAGGCGTTGCTCGAGCGGATGACCGGCGGGAATACGGGTGCCGTAGCAGTCTTAGAGCGCGGTGAGGGACCGTCGATCGGGCTGCGCGTCGACATCGACGGGCTGTTCATCGAGGAATCGACCGACGCGGACCACGGTCCCGCGGACGAGGGCTTTCGCTCGGAGATCGACGGGACGATGCACGCCTGCGGCCACGACGCCCACATGACGTGGGGACTCGCCGTCCTCGAGGCGATCAAAGAGAGCGACTTCTCGGGTCGCTTCGTGGTCTTCTTCCAGCCCGCCGAGGAGACGAGCGGCGGGGGCTGCCCGATGGCGAAAAGCGAGTTCGCCGACGATCTGGACTACCTGCTCGCGATCCACGTCGGTCTCGACCATCCCACGGGCGAGGTCGTCGCCGGGATCGAGAAGCCGCTCGCCATGTGCCACGTCGACGTGACGATCGAGGGGACCTCCGCGCACGCGGGCAAGGCCCCGAACGAGGGGGCGAACGCCGTGCACGCGATGGGTGCCGGGATCGTCAACGCCTACGGCGTCCCCCGGCACAGCGACGGGATGACCCGGGTGAATATCGGGACGGCCGAGGCGGGAACCGCGAGCAACGTCATCGCCGAGCGCGCCCACATGGAGTGCGAAGCCCGCGGCGAGACGACCGAGCTGATGGAGTACATGAAACGTCGCCTCGAGCGCACGATGAAATCGGCGGCGACGATGCACGGCTGCCGGGCCGCGGTCGACGTAGTCAGTGAGTCGCCGCGGGCGGACAGCGATCCCGAACTGCAGGCGCTGGTGGGCGAGGTCGCGGGCGAGGTCGACGGCATCGACCGCGTGCTGCCGGCCGCCGACTTCGGCGCGAGCGAGGACGCGACGTTCCTGATGGAACGCGTCCAGAACGACGGCGGGTTGGCGACCTACCTGATCGTCGGCACCGACCACCCGACGAGCCACCACACGCCCACCTTCGACGTGGACGAGCGCAGTCTCGAGCACGGCGTCGACGTACTGGTCGAGACGATCCGGGAACTCGAGGCGCGGCATCCGGTTCCCCACGTCGCGGAACCCGACGACGGGGACGCCGCAGCGGTCGCGGAGGGCGGCGAATGAGCGAGGCCCGCGTCACGCTCGCCGACGTTGAGGCGGCACGGGAGCGCATCGCGGATGTCGTCCACCGCACGCCGCTCGACACCTCGCGGACGTTCGCCGAACTGAGTGGCGCGGCCTCGGTCGGGCTCAAACTCGAGAACGTTCAGCGGACGGGCTCGTTCAAAATCCGCGGCGCGTACAACGAGATGGCCCAGCTCTCGGCCGCGGAGCGCGAGGCGGGGGTCATCTCCTCGAGCGCGGGCAACCACGCCCAAGGGGTGGCGCTGGCCGGCGACCTGCTCGATATCGACACGACGATCGTGGTGCCGGAGGTGACGCCGGCGGCGAAGATCGAGGCCACCCGCGGCTACGGGGCCGCGGTGGTCGTCGAGGGAGACATCTACGAGCGCTCCTACGAGTACGCCCTCGAGCGGGCCGCTGACACCGGCGAGACGTTCGTCCATCCCTTCGACGACGAGGCCATCGTCGCCGGGCAGGGCACGATCGGTCTCGAGCTGCTCGAGCAGTACCCAGACATCGATACCGTCCTCGTAGCGATCGGCGGCGGCGGGCTCATCTCGGGGATCGGCACGGTGCTGAAAGCCGCCGAGCGGGACATCCGCGTGATCGGCGTCCAGCCCGAGGGCGCGGCCCACGCGAAGCCGTCGCTCGAGGCCGGCGAGATCCGCGAACTCGAGGCCGTCGACACCGTCGCGGAGGGGATCGCGGACACACGGATGCTCGAGACCACCTTCGACATCGCCCGCGAGGTCGTCGACGACGTGGTGAGCGTGAGCGATCGCGAGATTGCCGCCGCGGTGACTCTGCTCGCCGAGCGCGCGAAGACGGTCGCCGAGGGCGCCGGGGCCGCGCCGCTTGCCGCCGCGCTCTCCGATGAGGCGGAGCTGGACCTCGAGGGCGCACACGTCGGCGTCGTCGTTTCGGGTGGTAACGTGAACCTCACCGAGCACGCGGAACTGACACGGACCGGACTCCGCGAACTCGAGCGCTACGTCGAGGCCAGACTGGCCGTCGCGGGCTGGCCGACGAGCGTCGGCGAGGTTGCGGAGACCGTGGAAGCCGAGGGCGCGGAACTGGACATCCTCGAGCGCGCCCGGCGCACGTCGGTCGACGAGCCGAACCGAGTGCCCGTGACCGTCGGCCTCGAGGGCAGCGGCCCGGAGCATCTCGAGGGGGTTCTGGAGACGCTGCACTCGCTCGAGGGGGTTTCGGTGCTCGAGCGCTCGCTCGAGTGATCGCGTCGGCGAGCGCGCTCGAGCACTCCGGCCGAGCGATCTGTTACTTCGGATCGGCTACGTGCCCGTCGATCGGCATGCACGAGAGAGCCGATGATGAAACGAAGCGTCTTGCTATCGTGGCAACAGGGTATCACCACATCCTCCCCAACCGATTCGCTCACTCCGCTCGCTCATCCCTCGCACGCAATCATCGACACGCCTTCGCAGCGCTCAGGCGTGTCGGAAGCGCGCGCCACCGCATATTGGATGGGTGAGACGGAACAGTAACACCTCAGTCCGCAGTGACCGCTGAATCGAGAGCAGAGAACGGTCAGCGGAAGCGACGACAGCGATCAGTTGCGGTGAACCGCTCGCGGTAACCGAGGGGATTTGTGACCCGCGTCGCAATACGGTAGTAGAATGGGATCGCCCTCCTCGACCGACCCTGGAGTGCAGGCCCGAATCCGGCAGCAAGAGGTCATCGCGGAACTCGGCCAGCGAGCGCTGGAGACGGACGACCTCGATCAGTTGATGCGCGACGTGTCCGCCGCCGTCGCCGAGACGCTCGACAACGAGTACTGCAAGGTACTCGAGCGGGACCCCGGCGGCGACGAACTCTTCTTCCGGCAGGGCGTCGGCTGGCGAGACGGCCTCGTCGGATCGGCGACGGTGCCGACGGATCTCGACTCGCAGGCCGGCTACACGCTCATCAGCGAGGAGCCGGTCATCGTCGACGATCTCCGCGAGGAAGAGCGCTTCTCCGGCCCCGAGTTGCTCACGAGCCACGACGTGGTCAGCGGGATCAGCGTCGTCATCAGTTCGGTCGAGGAGCCGTGGGGAGTGCTCGGCACGCACACGACCGACCGAACGGAGTTCACGGCGAACGAGGCCAATTTCGTGCAAAGCGCCGCGAACATCCTCGCGGCGGCGATCGAGCGCGCGAACAAGGAAGACCAACTCCGCGAGCGCGAGGCCCAACTGAGCGTCGCGACCGACGCCGCGTCGATCGGGCTCTGGCTGTGGGACATACAGGAGAACGTCTTCACCGCCGACGAGTTCCTCGCGGAATCGTACGGAATGGACCCGGGGGTAGTGACGACGGGCGCCCCGATCGAGGCGTTCTTCGAATCGGTTCCCGAGGAAGACAAGGACGGGATCTGGGAGCGACTCGACCGCGCGCTAGAGACCGGCGGATTCAGCGCCGAATACCGCGTCGAAAGCGGCGACGGCGAGACCATGTGGATGGTCTCCCGCGGCGAGGTGGAGTACGACGCGAGCGGCGACCCGGTCCGGATGCACGGTGCCGTCACCGACATCACGGAGCGAAAGCAACGCGAGCGGCAACTCAGGGAGCGAGAAGAACGGTATCGGGACCTGTTCACCTCGATGTCCGAGGGATACTGCGTCATCGAGCGGGTCGACACGCCGCCCTCGGAGCCGATCGACTTCCGCTATATCGAGGCGAACCCGGCGTTCGAGGAGCACTCGGGGATGACCGACGTCGTCGGAAAGACGATCCGAGAACTGGTGCCGGGAGAACGACAGGAGTGGTTCGAGACCTACGATACCGTCGTGGAGACCGGTGAGCCGGTCAGATTCGATCGCGAACTGGCGACACAGGGTCGGGTTCTCGAGTGTTACGCGTTTCCGGTCGGCGACGAGACGGACGCACAAGTGGGGGTACTCTTCACGGACATCACCGAACGAGTGGAACGCGAACGGCGGCTGGAGGGTCTGATCGAACGGTTAGAGACGTCGAACGAGCGCTTGGAGCAGTTCGCCTACGCGGCCAGCCACGACTTACAGGAACCCCTGCGGATGGTCTCGAGTTACCTGCAACTCATCGAGGGCCGGTACGGTGGCGAGCTCGACGACGATGGGGAGGAGTTTCTCCAGTTCGCGGTCGACGGCGCCGAGCGCATGCGCGAGATGATCGACGGCCTGCTCGAGTACTCTCGCGTCGAGACGGAGGGCGATCCCTTCGAACCGGTCGATCTGAACGCGGTCCTCGACGACGTTCTCGATGACCTCCAACTTCGATTCGAAGAGAGCAACGGTGAGGTGATTGCCGAGTCCCTCCCGACTGTTGAAGGCGACAGCGGGCAGTTACGACAGGTCTTCCAGAATCTGCTGGACAACGCCATCGAGTACAGCGGGGACGGGCCGCCCCGCATCACCGTTTCGTCCGAGCGCCGTTCCGAGAACGCCGCCGAATGGGAAATCTCGGTCAGCGACGACGGAATCGGCATCGATCCGGAGTACAGCGACCAGATCTTCGACGTCTTCCAGAGCTATCACGAGGGTGAGGGGTACAACGGAACGGGGATCGGACTCGCAATCTGCGAGCGGATCATCGAGCGACACGGGGGCGAAATCCGGGTTACCAGCGAGCCGGGCGAGGGCTCGACGTTTACGTTCACGCTGCCGGCGGCAAGCGATTCCGACTAGGGACCGCATCGACCGCGGCTCACAGGAACCAGCGACGGTCCGGCAGCACAGATTCGGTTATGGCTCTCCTCGAGCGATCAGCGACCCCGCTCGAGACGACCGCGAAAACGACAATCGAAATCGAACGGTCAGTCGGCCACTTTCGCGCTCGGGCCGACGGCCTCGATGGCCTCGAGGAAGATGCCGATCCCCAACTCGATCTCGCGTTCAGTCGAGTCGAGCGGCGGGAGCAGCCGGATGGTCTTCTTCCCGCAGCCCAGCGTCAGGAGGCCGCGCTCGAGGGCCGCCTCGACGACGGCGCTCCGCCGTTCAGGGGTGTCGAACTCGACGGCGAGCATCAGCCCCTTCCCGCGGACGTCCTCGACGTACTCTGGTGTGTCGTCGCACAGGAGTTCTTTGGCCTGCTCGCCGCGTCGGGTGGCGTTGTCCAGCAGGTCGTGTTCCTGAATCGCCTCGAGCGTGAACGTGCCCATCATCGAGCCGAGCAGGTCGCCGCCGCCGAAGGTCGATCCCAGCCGGTTCTTCTCGCTGGGGAAGACCTCGGAGCGCGAAATCGTCGCGCCGACGCGCAGTGCCTTCGCGCTGGCGATGACGTCTGGTTCGATCGGGTAGTGATCGGAGGCCCAGATCTCGCCGGTGCGGCCGACGCCGGACTGGATCTCGTCGACGACCAGCGGGATGTCGTACTCGGCGGTGACGGCCGCGACTTCCTCCATGAACGCCTCGCTGGGGAACCGGTAGCCGCCGACGCCCTGAATCGGCTCGAGGGTGAGGAAGGCGATCTCGTCGGGGTTGACGTGGCCGCCCTCCGGCGAGAGCATGGAGCGGAGTTGCGAGTCGCCGCCGGCGAAGAACCCGCAGTCACAGCTATCGGCGTCACAGCCCCGATCGGCGCAGAACGGGACCGTCTCGATCCCGCTGATCTCGGGGTAGTGGCGCGTGTAGACCTCCTTGGACTTCGTCAGCGAGAGGGTCCCGAGCGTGCGGCCGTGGAAGCTGCCCGCGAAGGCGACGCCGTACTTCGCGGGGGCCCGGTAGTCGTGGGTGATCTTCATCGAGTTTTCCATGGCCTCCGCGCCGGAGTTCGAGAGGAAGACGGTGTCCATCCCGTACTGACTCGAGACCGCGGTCAGTTTCTCCATGAGGTGACTCGAGCCGGGGACGTCGGACTCGTCGGGGGTGGGGCCGGCACCGAAGTACATGTCCTGGCCCGCAATCTTCATCGGTTCGACGAGGTCGAACTCGCGGACCTTCTCGAGGACTTTCGCGTTGTTGTAGCCGAGCGGTGCCGCACCGATGTGACAGGTGAAATCGAGGAGGACGTTCCCGTCGACGTCCGTGACGAACGGCCCGTCGGCCTCGCGGGTCACGTCCCAGACGAATTCGTGGGAGTACTCGCTGGGCGCGGAGTACTCTTGGTGGAAGTCGACCCACTTCTGGGCGTTCGGTCCCGGAAGCGCGTCCGCGTCGGGCTCCGCCGTGTCCCTATCCATACACAGTTTATGTGTACCTCGTACATTAAAACTTGTTATAGATTGGCGAGGGGACGATCGGCCGTCGGAAAAACGGACAGCATGACGGCCGACGCGGATCGTCGGCCGGGGAGGTGGCTTGGCCGGAAATCGGTACAGGAACCCGTCTCAGTCGTCGTCCGATTCGACGGGGCCGCCGGGACCGGGCGATTCCGGTTCGGGTTCGGTCTTCGCGCTCGAGCCGACCAGGACGGTCTCGTCCTGCAGCAACACGTGGCCGTAGCTCGAACCGAAGTCCTTGATCAGCGAGCACATCGCGAGGAAGCAAACGAGGGCGAACGGCGTCCCGGTGATGATCGCCGCCTGCTGGAGCGTGTTCGCGCTCCCCGTCCCACCGAGGATCATCAGGATCGCAGCAGTCATTCCCAGGACGACACCCCAGAAGACTCGGTTGATCGTCGACGGTTTGGCCTTTCCGCCGGTCGTCATCATCGAGACGGCCAACGTCGACGAGTCCGCGGAGGTGACGAAGAACGTCGTCACGAGGATCAAGAACACGTACATCAGGGCGGTACCGATCGGGATCGTGATCGAACTCCCGCCGAGGTTGAGCGTGAACTGCAACGCCTCGAAGAGGATGAAGCCGGAGACTTCCGCCCCGGCCTCGCCGGCGATCACCGCGCCGAAGTCGGCGATGCCGTTGTGCTGGGCCCAGACGGCGGTACCGCCGACGAACGTGAACCACGGGATGGTGGCTCCGGAGGTCGCGACGATCCCCGTAAACGCGACCTCGCGAACGGTGCGCCCCTTGGAGATGCGGGCGATGAACAGACCCGCGAACGGCGACCACGAGAGCGCCCACGCCCAGTAGAAGACGGTCCAGGCGTTCATCCATTCCGTCGCCGCCGGATCGCCGGCCCCCATCGGGCCGGCACCGGTAAAGAGGCTCATCGAGACGAAGTCCGACAGCATCCCACCGAACGCCTGCGTGCCGAGCAGAATCAGGAACAGCGTCGGGCCGGCGATGAACGTGCCGAACATGAGGATAACGAAGAGAATCATGTTGAAGTTCGACAGCCGGCGGATCCCCTTGTCGACGCCCAACACCATCGAGGTCGTAAACAGCAGCGTCATGAAGGTCACCACGAGGAGAATGCCGATGTTCCCCATACTGATCCCCCACTGGTAGTCCAGCCCCGTGACGAACTGGCTACCGATGAATCCCAGCGACGTCGCGACGCCACCGATGGTCGCGAAAACGGCGAGGATGTCGACGACCTTCGCGACCGGTCCGTCTAAGTTCTCGGCACCGATGATGGGAGTGAGCGCTGAGGAGACTCGGAGCGGGACGTTCTCGTAGTTGTACGCGAAGTAGCCGATTGCGATCCCCATGATCGTAAACACTGCGAGCTGGGGGAGCGCCCAGTGAAACAGCGTCTGCTGGACAGCAAGGGTCATCGCTTCGGCCGAGCCGCCCTCGACACCGCCGAATAGCGGTGAGGGACTATCGTAGTAGAACAGCGCCTCGGTTGGGCCCCAGAACACGACGCCCGCGGCGAACCCCGCCGAGTACAGCATCGCGAAAAACGACAGGAAACTGTACTCCGGCGATTCGTCGCCGAGCTTGATCGATCCCCAGGGACCGACGATCAAGAACAACAGAAAGACGACGATGAGGAAGACGATCAGTAACAGCGCCCAGTTGAACGCGCCGAGCATCTGATTGTTCAGCGAGGAAATCCCGCTCTCGACCGTACTGGGACTGATGAAAAACGCCGCGATAACGCCGACCGTCAGCAACGCGCCGAACGCGAAGACGATCGGATCGATCTCCTCGAGGAACTCGTCGACCATTCCATTCTCGGCGTCGCTCATCCCGTCTCACCTCCCGGAAGTGGGCGACGGCATGCTGATTGTGCGTGGCTCCACCTACCGTTCGCCATGCTGCATGATGGCATACCGCTACCATTGACGGCGTATACAATAAGTGTTTCTCACATTGCGAAAATATCCACAGTTTCCGTGTATCAGACGTGTATACAGAAGACAGACTCATTTGCAACTTTTCTGCCCATACGGCCCCCGAAGCAGGTTTTTAAAACACAAGATGGCAATAATAGCCCGCAAACAGCGTTTTCAACAACTATTAGAACGGACAGTAACTGAGTGGAAGCTGCCGGAGCGACGCGGACGACGGGCGACGAGAGCCCCACTCGTCATCGGACGCGAACGGCCGAAAACGGAATTCGATAGCCGGCGGTCCCGCGTCGGATTATCGGTTCGTCAGTTCTTCGAACGTCGCCTCGCGGGCCTCGGCGCTCTCGGTCACCCGCTCGGCGAACTCGTCGACGCGGTCCTTGATCTCCTCGCCGGTGTCTTCCGGCGAGAAGTCGTCGGACATCGTCAGCAATCGGACGAACGCGCGGAGTTCCTCGTCGGTGAGCTTGGCGAACTCCTCGTTCTCGAGTTTTTCGACGACCTCGTCGACATCGATCTGACCGACCGGATCGACGTTGAACTCGACGTTGACCATGCGGTAGTTCGAGCCGGCGAGTCGCTGTTCGGCCTTGCCGACGCCCTCCGAGAGCATGTCCTTGAACGGGGTGTGATACCCCATCGTCCCGAGGTGGAGGAAGGCGAGCATGTCGGTGATCCCCTGCGTATAGGCGTCGCGATCCTCGTCATCGGGATCGAAGACCGTCTCCCGGTCGCGTTCTTCCATGTACTCGAAGAGGATGCTGAAATCGAGAATCGCGTTCCGAACCCGCCGCCGAATGCGGTTTCGCTTCTGTTTCTTCGAGTGGTCGGTGTAGTCCGTCTTCCGGCCGAGCAGGAAGTCACGGTCGGAGGGCGTGAGAATTCCGCGCGGGCGATCCGAGTCCGCCGCCGGTTGCAGTGACTCCGGCACGTCGTCCTGACTCATACAGGAAACACGGACAGCGCGCGAATTAACGTTTCCCATCCGTCGAACGTGATCGCAGACGAACAGTTCGACGAACCGGACCGTTCCGCTACGGTCGACGGCGGGAGAGTTCGACGGCTGTCTCGGTCAGCAGCCCCACGCCGACCTCGAGGCTGTCCTCGTCGATATCGAACGTCGGTGTGTGGTGGCTCGTCGGGTGGTCGGTACCGACGAGGACGTACGAGGCGAGGCCGCCGTCCGCTTGGACCCGTTCCATCAGATAGGTCACGTCCTCGCTCACGCCGAACTCCTCGCTCGGAACGACGCGATCGACGCCGTCGACCTCCCACGCGACGTTCCCCACGAGGTCCCGCAGGGCGGGATGGCTGTCGACGCGAGGCGACTCGCTGATCACCCGCGGGGTCACGTCGCAGTCGTGCATTTCGGCGGCGGCGTAGAGTACGCGCTCGAGTTCGGTGCGCGTGTATTCCATCAGCGAGGTGGTCTCACCGCGGACTTCGGCCTCGATGGTGACCTCCTCGGCGATGACGTTGCTCGCGGTGCCGCCCTCGATGCGGCCGACGTTGACGCGAGTCATCCCGTCGCTGTGCCGGGGGATGCCGTAGGCGTTCTGGATCGCGGTCGCCGCCGCCTGCATGGCGTTCGCCCCCTCGTTCGGGGCCTTGCCCGCGTGGGCGCTCGCGCCCTCGAACGTCGCGGTCAAGTGGGCCATCGCCAGCGGTTTCTCGATGCCGGCGACGATCTCGCCGGTGGGGTGGTCCAGCCCGATGTGGAGCGCGAGCAGGTAGTCGACGTCGTCGAGGTAGCCGCTCTCGGCCATCGCCTTCCCGCCGCCGGAGATCTCCTCTGCCGGTTGGAAGAAGACCGTCACCGTCCCTTCGAAGTCGCTCTCCTTTATCGTCTCGAGCGCGCCGAGCGCCATCGCGACGTGGGCGTCGTGGCCGCAGGCGTGCATGTAGCCGTCGTGTTCGGAGCGAAAGCCCTCCGCGGCCGGTCGGTGGTCGCGCTCGTCCGACTCGCGCATCGAAATCGCGTCGAGGTCGACGCGCAGTCCGATGCAGGGCCCCTCGCCCTGCTCGAGCACCGCGATAACGCCCGTGTGGCCGCCGGCGGTGCGCTCGAGGATGTCCGATCGAACCCCCGCCTCGCGAGCGCGCTCGAGCCACGGCTCGAGTTCCGACTCGGGCGGAACGGCCATGCGCTCGTCGGTCGCCAACGCCTCGCGGCCGACGGCAATCTCGTCGACGCCGATCCGCTCGAGTTCCTCGACCACCCGGGCTGTCGTCCGGAACTCGCGCCACCCGGGTTCCGGATGGCGGTGGAACGCCCGCCGGAGGTCGCGCAGCCTGTTTCGCACGTCAGAGGACATTCTTGCCGGTTCTACGCGCGGGAGCTACTTAATCGTAGTCAATAATCGTACACCGATTACGCAGTATCGATGGAGAACGTCACGGATCGAGTCGGATTGGTCACGGTTTCCGCGCCCCAGACCGCAATCGTTGGACTCGCTGCGGCCGGCGTTGGTTCGGTTAACCCAGAGACGCCGTCGCGTCGAGTTCCACGCGGACGTCTTCGGGGAGCCGCGCGACCTCCACGCAGACTCGAGCCGGCGGGTCCTCGCCGAATCGCGCGCCGTAGGCCTCGTTGACCCGCTCGTAGTCCTCGAGATCGGTCAGGTAGACGGTGACTTTGACCACGTCGGCGAGGCCGTCGCCGCCGGCTTCGTCGACGACGGCGGCGATGTTATCGAGTACCCGGTCGGTCTGTGCCTCGATGTCGCCCTCGACGACCGCGCCCGTGTCGGGATCGACGGGGCCGTAGCCGGAGACGTACAGCGTGTCGCCGGCGCGGACGCCCTGCGAGTAGGGGTTGTCGGTGCTCGGTGCGTCGTCGGTCTCGATGGAGTCGATGTCGGACATGGACTCTCGGCTCGAGGCTCAGGCGGCCCGTTTCGCTTCGGCGGTCACATCGTCGATCGCTTCGACGACCACGTCGAGTGCGGTCTCGGCCAGTTCGTGGGTGAGCACCAGCGGCGGCAGGAACCGGAGCACGTTGCCGTGGCGGCCGGCCGTCCAGACGAGGACGCCGCGCTCGAAGCAGTACTGCTGGATGGCGTCGACGAGGTCGCCGTTCGGCTGGCCGTCCGCGTCGACGAACTCCGCGCCGATGAACAGGCCTTTGCCGCGGATATCGGCGAGCCGGTCGTTGCCCTCGCCGGCCTCGCGGAGCCGCCCCTGAATGTACTCGCCGAGGTCGCGGGCGTGGGCGAGCAGGTCGTGGTCCTGAATGTACTCGATGGCGCGGGTGCCGGCCCGCATGCCGACGACGTGGCCGCGGTAGGTGCCGGCGTGGTCGCCCGGCCCCCACGTGTCCAGATCCTCGTGGTACATCGTGGCCGACAGCGGGAAGCCGACGCCGCCGAGCGCCTTCGCGCTCGTCATCGCGTCGGGGGCGACCCCGTCCCAGTCGCTGGCCCACCACTGGCCAGTGCGGCCGAGGCCGCTCTGAATCTCGTCGAAGACGAGCGTCACGTCGTTGTCGTCGGCGATGTCGCGCAGCCCCTGCAAGAACCCTTTCGGCGGCGTGACGATGCCGCCCTCGCCCTGAATCGGTTCGACGATGATGCCGGCCGGGTTCGCCAGCCCGCCGTAGGGATCTTCGACGATGGCTTGGACCTCCTCGAGCGCGTGATCGACCGCCGCCTCGGGCGTCTTGTCCTGTCGGAACGGGTGGGGGTAGGGCGCGTGGACGACGTCGGAGAGCAACGGCGTGTAGTCGCCCTTGAACTTCTTGTTCGACGTGACGCTCATCGCGCCGGTCGTCGCGCCGTGGTAGGCACCGCGGAAGGCGATCAGGCCGTCGCCGCCCGTGTTGTACTTCGAGAGTTTGATCGACGCCTCGATGGCGTCGCTGCCGGTCGGGCCGCCGAAGACGACCTTGTTCTGTCCCTGCAGGCCGTCGGGCGCGATCTCGTCTAACTTCTCGATCAACTCGAGGCGCGCTTCGGTCGGGAAGTCGACCGTGTGAACGAACTTGTCGGCCTGCTCGTGGACCGCCTCGAGCACGTAGGGGTTCGAGTGACCGACGTTGAGCACGCCGATGCCCGCGAAGAGGTCGATGTAGGTGTTGCCGTCGGCGTCTCGGACCGTCGCGCCCTTCCCCTCCTCGAAGGCGATCGGGATGTCGTCCGGGTAGGCGACCGCGCTGCTGTCGATCTCGCGCTGTTTCTCGAGCAGCGCCCGCGTGTTCGGCCCGGGCACGTCGTCGACGGTTGGTGCGTCCGCGAAGTGAAGTTCGTCTATCGGCGGTCCTGCCGTCATACGTATGGGCAGGTGAAACAATTATAAATAGCTTGTCCACAATATTCATGCAGTCTGTATACAGTTATTGACTACGCAGGTCAACTCGAACGACAGGCCGAACGACGAATCGCTCACGGAACCACGCCCGTTCTCGTCGTCCGGTTCCAATTTCGAATCCGAACGAGATGGGATCGTATTCTCAGTGATCGTCAATAGAGTGCCACGAGAATACGGATCCAGCAGTCCAATCAGGGAGTTTATCACCGGCACCTACACAAGTTCGGATCAATGAACGCCCGAAATCACGCGTGCGGTCCGCCGCGACAGTCGGTATCGAGCGCAAGGAGCCGACGGGAACCGGGAACGAGACGGCGCGACGCGGGCGGGGACGAGTGGGGTGGACCCACATGAGCGCCGACGAAGAACTCGCGAAGGACCTCGGACTGCTCTCGGCGATCGCGATCGGTATCGGGACGATGATCGGGGCCGGTATCTTCGTGCTGCCGGGAACCGCAGTCGCTCGAGCGGGGCCGCTCGCGGCGCTCACCTTCGTCATCGGCGGCGTCACCGCGCTGTTTACGGCGCTGTCGGCCTCCGAACTGGGAACGGCGATGCCGAAATCCGGCGGTGCCTACTTCTACATCAACCGCGCGCTCGGCCCGCTGTTCGGGTCGATCAGCGGCTGGGCGAACTGGCTCGGGCTGGCCTTCGCGTCCGCGTTCTACATGTACGGGTTCGGCGAGTACGTCAACCAGCTCGTTGGCGCGCAGGCCATCGGGCTCGGCCCGGTGACGATTTCGGCCGCTCAGACGATCGGACTGATCGGTGCGGCGCTGTTCATCGCCATCAACTACATGGGTGCCAAGGAGACCGGCGGCCTCCAGATCGGCATCGTGCTCACGCTGTTGGCCATCCTCGGCGTCTTCACGATCGTCGGGCTCCTGAACGCCGACCTCGAGTCGCTGCGGCCGCTCGCGCCCGAGGGGACGACCGGCGAGGTGCTCCCGGTGACCGCCATCGTCTTCGTCTCCTACCTCGGCTTCGTCCAGATCACCTCCGTCGCCGAGGAGATCAAGAACCCCGGCCGGAACCTCCCGCTGGCGGTCATCGGCTCGGTCGTCATCGTCACGGTCGTCTACGCCCTGTTCCTCCTCGTCCTGCTGGCGGCGGTGCCCAACGAGCTGGTGGCGAACAACGACACGGCGGTCGTCGAGGCCGCCGAGTTGCTCTTCGGCCAGTACAGCGTCTTCGGGTTCGGTCTGGGGGCGCTCGGCTGGGGGCTGTTACTGCTCGGAGGCCTTCTGGCGACGGCCTCGAGCGCGAACGCGTCGATCCTCTCGTCGTCGCGGATCAACTTCGCGATGGGCCGGGAGAAGATCATTTCGCCGTCGGTCAACGAGATCCACCCCCGCTTCGGGACGCCGTACAAGTCGATCCTGATCACCGGGGGACTCATCATCGTCTTCCTCCTCTTTGGCAACCTCGAGATCCTCTCGACGGCCGGCTCGGTGTTGCACCTGATCGTCTACGGCCTGTTGAACATCGCGCTGATCGTCATGCGGGAGGCCGAACCCGCCGACTACGATCCCGACTTCGAGGTGCCGCTGTATCCGATCGTCCCGATCATCGGGACGATCTCGTCGTTCGCGCTGATCGCGTACATCGAACCGCTCGTCATCGCGCTCTCGGCGGGGCTCGTCGTCTTCGCGGCGGTGTGGTACCTGCTGTACGCCCGCCAGCACGTCGAGAGCGCCGGGGTCTTCGCCGGCTGGATCCTCGACCGGTCCGAGGAGATGCCTGACGCTGCGGTGGCCGCGGCCGACACGGTCCGTCCCGACGCCGCTAGAGGGTCCGCCGCGAGCACGAACGGCGGCGACTTCCGCGTGATGGTCCCCCTCTCGAACCCGCGGACTGAGAAGGACCTCATCACGCTCGCCGGCGCCGTCGCGAAGCAACGTGGCGGCACGGTCCACGCGGTCCACATCGTGCAAGTGCCCGACCAGACGCCGCTCGAGCGGGCCGAGGAGAACGACCGCCTCGACGCCGAGTCCCAGAAGTTGCTCGAGCAGGCCCGGACCGACGCCGAGACGTTCGGCGCGACGGTCGAGACCCACACCGTCCTCTCGCATCGCTCGTTCGAGGAGGTCTTCGACGCGGCTCGCGCCTTCGAGGCCGATCAGGTCGTCATGGGCTGGGGACCGACCGCACACGGCCGCGCCGAGTCCCGCATCGACGAACTGACCCACGATCTCCCCTGTGACTTCCTCGTGTTGAACGAGCGGGGCTTCGACCCCGACCGGATCCTCGTCCCGACCGCGGGCGGCCCCGACTCGGAGCTCAGCGCCGAGGTCGCTGGGCTGCTCCGCGAGGAGTTCGACTCGCAGGTGACGCTGTTGCACGTCCTCACCGACGGCGAGTCCCCCGAGGAGGGCGAGCAGTTCCTCGAGGAGTGGGCCGCCGAGAACGGCCTCGCCGACGCCGAACTCCGGCTCGAGGACGGCGATGTCGAGACGTCCATCGCGGAGGCCGCCTCCGAGGCAACGCTGGTCGTCATCGGGGCGACCGGCGAGGGGCTGCTCTCCCGGATCGTCCGCGGCTCGCTGGTCTTAGACGTGCTCGAGGACATCGAGTGTTCGGTGCTGCTGGCCGAACGGGCCCGGGAACGGACCATGCGTGAACGGCTGCTGGGAGTCGAAGAAGAGTAGTCGTCCCCTTCTTTTCGGGTCCGTGATCGGAGCGCTCGAGAAACGGAGGAACAGCCTTACGCATGGCTGTCATTCGCTCTGATATGATCCCGCCCATCGCGAACCGGTTCGTCGCGGGGGAATCTCCTGCCGAAGCGCTCGAGCACGTCCGCGGGTTGAACGAGAACGACGTGAAGGCCATCGTCAACCTCCTCGGCGAGCACTACGACCACCGCGATCCCGTCGAAGCCGACGCCGCCGAATACCGCCGACTCGTGGCCGATATCGCGGGTTCGGGACTCGAGGCCTGCATCTCGGTGAA
Organism: Natrinema versiforme; assembly: GCF_005576615.1. Classification (NCBI taxonomy): domain Archaea; kingdom Methanobacteriati; phylum Methanobacteriota; class Halobacteria; order Halobacteriales; family Natrialbaceae; genus Natrinema; species Natrinema versiforme. Next base: position 812,554 of record NZ_CP040330.1, on the reverse strand, counting down.
ACCCTCGCAACTGGGGCTCGACATCGGCGAGGACGTGTTTCGGAGCGAGCTGGCCGACATCGTCGACGCCGCGGCCGACCATGGCGTCTTCGTCTGGATCGACATGGAAGATCACACGACGACCGACGCGACCCTGGACGCGTTCGAGGCGCTCGCCCGCGACCACGGAGGCGGCGTCGGCATCTGCCTGCAGGCCAATCTCAGGCGGACTCGAGCGGACGTGAAACGGCTGGCCGACGTTCCCGGCAAGGTCCGCTTCGTCAAGGGGGCCTACGACCCGCCGGCCGACGTGGCCTACACGGACGGAGCGCGGATCGATCAGGAGTATCGGGACCTGCTCGAGTACGCGTTCGAACACGACGACGGCGGCATCGCGGTGGGGAGCCACGATCCGGCGATGATCGAGCACGCGACGGCACTCCACGAGCGGTACGGCACCGACTTCGAGATCCAGATGCTCATGGGCGTCCGCGAGGAGGCCCAGTACGAGTTGGCAGGGGAGTACGAGGTCTGGCAGTACGTCCCCTACGGCGACCGCTGGAAGTCCTACTTCTACCGCCGAGTCATGGAACGACGGGAGAACCTCCGGTTCGCGCTCCGAGCCGTATTGAGCAGTTGAGACCGCGGCCTCGAGCGCGTCGCGAGGTGGCCGACATCCGCGGCGACGAAAGCGGTTCGGATTGCCCCTTTGTCCCCGACTCGAGTACCCGCCGCGAGGGATCAAAGGATAGTATAAAGGCAGACGGCTCCATCGTGGTGGACATATGACGACGACGCTCGGAACGGCGAGCGCGTCTCCCGGCGAGATCGAGACGGGGCGTCTCGAGGTCGGCGAGACGCGGGATGGGAGCCCGTTCGGACTGCCAGTCGCCGTAGTGAACGGGGCAGATTCTGGAAAAACGCTTTATATGCAGGCGGCCAGTGACGGCGACGAACTCAACGGCGTCGGCGTGATCCAGCAGGTCGTGCCGCGGCTCGATCCCACGGAGATTTCGGGGACGATCCTCATCGTGGGAATCGTCAATTACCACGCGTTTCAGGTCGCCGAACACCGCAATCCGATCGACGATACGAAGATGAACCGCGCCTACCCGGGCAACGAGGGCGGCACCTCGACGGAGCGGATCGCGGCCGCCACGTTCGACGCCGCGACCCGGGCGGACCTGATCCTCGACCTCCATCAGGGATCGACCAGCCGGATGCTCGACGAGGTGCGGGTCCGCTGTGGCAAACGCCACCGGCTCCACGACCAGTGTCTCGAGCTGGCGAAGGCCTTCGGCTGCGGCTACGTGCTCGACCAGAAGGGACCCGACGGCCAACTGGCCCGCGCGGCCCCCGACGACGGCATCCCGACCGTCGACCCCGAACTCGGCGGGGCCGTCGGCTGGGACGAGGAGAGCATCCGCAAGGGCGTCGAGGGCGTGTTCAACGTGCTCCGGTACTACAACTTCCTCGAGGGCGCCCAGCCGCTCGAGACCCAGACCCGCGCCAGAGGGTTCGAGCAGTACGGCGCTCCCGCCGGCGGACTCGTCACGCTCCGGAAAGAGCTCGGCGACCGCGTTCGACCGGGCGAGACGCTGTTCGAGGTGACGACGCCCTTCGGCGAGCCGAAAGCCGAGGTGACGGCCGACAACGACGGCATCCTCTGGCGAGCGCGGCGGCTCCCGCAGGTCGCAACCGGCGAGTACGTCTGTTCGGTCGGGACCGACATCGGTGAGTACTGAGATGGCCGCCGACCTCACCTGTCCCGACTGCGGAGCCGTCTACGAGGCCGGCCCGGACGAACCGTGGCGCTGTGGCTGCGGTCACGCACTGGAATTTACCGAACGGCCCCATCCGCAGGGCGATCCGCTCCCGCTGCACAGCCTCGACACCAGCGAGGGGCTCTGGACGTTCTTCGAGTTCCTCCCGATCGAACAGCACGTCACCTTCTACGAGGGCTTTACGCCGATGGTCGACGCCCCCGACTGGGACGCCGAGTTCAAACTCGAGTACGTCTTCCCGACGGGGTCGTTCAAGGACCGCGGCGCGACGACGACCCTCTCGCGGGCCGTCGAACTCGGCGTCGAGAAAGTCGTCGAGGACTCCTCAGGCAACGCGGGCGCGTCGATCGCGACCTACGCGGCTCGAGCGGGGCTGGACGCGGACATCTACGTCCCGGCGGATGTCAAGCAGTCGAAGCTGATGGCGATCCAGCGGGCCGACGCCCGGCCAGTCCGTGTCGAGGGAACGCGGGAGGACGTGACCGCGGCCTGTCTCGAGGCCGTCGAAGGCGACGCGAGTGGCGACGGGTCGCCGGCCGACGGCGCCGCCCCGTATCAGACGGGCGAGGGCTGGTACGCCAGCCACGCGTGGAACCCCGCGTTCTACGCCGGGACGATGACGTTCGCGTTCGAAGTGGCCGCCCAGCAGGGGTGGACCGTTCCCGACGCCGTCGTCCTCCCGATCGGCCACGGGACGCTCTTTTTAGGGGCCTACCGCGGCTTCTCACTCCTGAACGAGGCCGGTATCGTCGACGGAATGCCCCGCCTACTCGGCGCGCAGGCGGCCGGCTACGCCCCAATCGTCGCCGCGCTCGGCGGCGACACCACCGACGCGGAGGGGGAACGAACCGACATCGCCGACGGCATCCAGATCACCGAACCGGCCCGCGGCACCGAGATCCTCGAGGCGATCGAGGAGACCGACGGCGACGCGATCGCGCTCGGTTCGGACCCGATCGAGACCGCACTGGATCGGCTCCACCGCGGCGGGTTCTACGTCGAGCCCACCTGCGCGGTCGCGCCGGCGGCCCTCGAGCGGTACCGCAAGGACGGCGTCATCGCCGCCGACGACGATGTCGTCGTCCCGCTGACCGGCAGCGGACTGAAAACCCTCTAACCATGGTCAGCCGACCGCCGACGTTCTGTCCCGACTGCGGTACCCGCCTCGAGTCGACACCGATCGAAACCCGCGAGCGAATGCGCTGTCCGAACTGCGAGGCGATCGTCTGGCACAACCCGGTTCCCTGTGCCGGCGTCGCGGTGGTCGACGCCACCGGCCCCGAGCCCGCCGTACTCTGCGTCGAACGCGGCGTCCCGCCGGGCGTCGGCGAGTGGACGATCCCCGGCGGCCACATGGAGACCGGCGAGGAGCCGGCGACGGCGGCCGCCCGCGAACTCCGAGAGGAGACCGGGATCGTCGTCGATCCCGCCGACCTCGAGATCCTGGGCGCGTCGGCGATGCCGCCTCGAGAGGGCAAACACGTCGTGACGGTCCACTACGTGGCCGACCGCGCCGATGCCGAGGGCGACCCGGTCGCCGGGAGCGACGCGACGGACGCCCGCTTCTGGACGCCGGCCGAGTTCGATGCCTCCGAGGAGACCTTCCGTCCGGTTCACGAGGCGCGGTTCCGCGAGGCCGCCGCGCTGTTCGAGTAGGCACTATCGCCGACATCTCCCGGACAGCGGGACACGGCGGAATCAGGGAATTCATTAGCGACCCGACCCAGGTCCGGACAATGAGTATACCGTCGTTCGCCATCGGGATCGCCGGCGGCACGGGTGCCGGGAAGACGACGGTCGCACGCACGGTCGCGGAGACCGTCGGCGAGGCCGTCACGCGGATCCCGCTCGACAACTATTACGAGGACCTCTCGCATCTGGCCTTCGAGGAACGCGAGCAGATCAACTACGACCACCCCGACGCGTTCGAGTGGGACCTGCTCCGGGAGCAACTCGACGCGCTGTTGACCGGCCAGTCGATCGAGATGCCCCAGTACGACTTCGAACTGCACAACCGCACCGACGAACGCGTCACCGTCGAGCCCTCGGACATCATCGTCCTCGAGGGAATTCTCTCCCTCTACGACGAGGAGATCCGCGAGATGCTCGACCTGCGGGTGTACGTGATGACCGACGCGGACGTCCGCATCCTGCGCCGGATCGAACGCGACGTCATCGAGCGCGGCCGCGACCTCGAGGGCGTCATCGACCAGTACCTCGGGACGGTCAAACCGATGCACGAGCAGTTCGTCGCCCCGACGAAGAAGCAGGCCGACGTGATCATTCCCGAGGGTGCGAATCGGATGGCGCTCGATCTCCTGATCGAGAAGGTACAGGCCGAACTGCCGAACGACTCGGAGCGATCCGACGGCTCGGACCGCGAACTGTCGTTCGACGGACAGGCGATCAACTGACCGCCGCAACCGAAACCCGACATTCCTTTACTCGAGCCCTGAATACGGGCGGGTATGTTCCTCTCCCTGCGCGCGGAGGTCGAGGACGCCCTCGAGCGGGCGCTCTCGACACTGGACTTCCCGACGGACGACCTCGGAATCGAAGAACCCCCGGAGGACGTCGAGAGCGTCCTCGCCTCGAGCGTGGCGTTCCGACTCGCCGGCGAGGCCGGCGCACCCCCGCCACAGGTCGCGGGGCAGATCGCCGACGAGGTCGACGCCGACGAACTGACCTACGTGTCCGAGATTCAGACGCAGGGGCCGTATCTGAACTTCCTGCCGAGCGACGCATACTTCGCCGAGACGCTGGGCGAAGCGACCGACGAGGGCTACGGCCACCTGTCCGACCGCGACACCAGCGTCGTCGTCGAGCACACGAGCGCGAACCCGACGGGGCCGGTCCACGTCGGGCGCGCCCGAAACCCGATCATCGGCGACGCCGTCGCTAATCTGCTCGATTTCGCCGGCTACGACGTCGACCGCCACTACTACGTCAACGACGCCGGCCGGCAGATGGCCGTCTTCACGTGGGCCTACGAGACCTTCGACGAGGACGACCTCGAGAGCGAACCCGAGCGCGACCGCATCGAGTACGACCTCGTGCGCTACTACCGCAAGGGCAACGCCTACCTCGAGAACGCCGACGAGGACGACGTCGAGGAAGCCGAGGCCGAGATCGAGTCGATCATGCAGGGGCTCGAGGAAGGCGACGACGAGGCCTACGAGCGGGTCAGCGAGGTCGTCGATCAGGTGCTCGGCGGGATGACGGAGTGTCTCGCGCGCCTGCCCGCCGAGTTCGACGAGTTCGTCAAGGAGACGCGGTTCATGCGCAACGGCGACACCGACGACCTCGTCGACCGGCTACAGGACCTCGACGAATCGGTCTACGAGGAGGACGCGTGGCAGCTCGAACTCGAGGACCACGGGATCGACAAGAACCTCGTCTTCCTCCGATCGGACGGCACGTCGCTGTACGCCACCCGCGATCTGGCCCACCACGAGTGGAAGTTCGACAACTACGACCGCGCGGTGACGGTGCTCGGCGAGGACCACAAACTGCAAGCGAAGCAGGTCCGGACGACCCTCGAGTTACTGGGCAACGACACCGACAGGCTCCGGCAGGTGCTGTACTCCTACGTGAACCTGCCCGAGGGGAAGATGAGCACGCGCCGCGGGACCGGCGTGGATCTGGACGATCTGTTAGACGAGGCGATCGACCGCGCCCGCGACGAGGTCGAGGACCGGCTGGACGACCGCATCCGCGACGACGATCTGGACGAGGCAGACATCGAACGCATCGCCCATCAGGTCGGGATCGGCGCGGTCCGCTACGACATCGTCTCCAAGCAACCGACGAAGGCGATCACCTTCGAGTGGGACCGCGCGCTCGACTTCGAGGCCCAGTCCGCCCCCTACGTCCAGTACGTCCACGCGCGCTGCTGTGGCATCTTAGAGGAGGCAGGGATCGACCCCGAGACCGGGATGGACGACGTCGAGACCGCCGTCGACGCCGACCTCCTCGCAACCGAGGCCGAACGGGACCTCCTCGAGACGACCGCGCGGTTCCCGGCGGTCGTCGACGAGGCCGCGGACGACCTCGAGCCCCACCAGATCGCGACCTACACCCGCGAGTTCGCCGACCGGTTCAACGGCTTCTACCGGGAGTGTCCGGTGCTGGCCGACGACGTCGATCCCGAGGTCCGCGAGGCGCGGCTGGCGCTGGTCGCGGCCTCGAAACACGCGGTCGCGAACGCCCTCTCGATCATGGGCGTGGCCGCGCCGCGGTCGATGTGAGCGGCCGCTGATCTTCTACCATTCCTACTGTCCGCCGACACCAAACACGTTCGACGGACTCGCGGCTGTCCGTCTCGGGCCGAAAGAACAACACCGGTTACTGTAACCGCGTCGCCACTTACTACGTTTCGTCGGAGGTCGCGAGGACGGTCTCGACGAACTCGTCTTCGCTCATCTCGTCGTTGATGTACGCGAGCGCCCACTGGACGTCCACGTAGAACGACATCACCTTCGCGCCGTCGGACTCGAGTACCCACGTGACGCTGTTGACCTCGGTGGCGAACGCTTCGGGATCCGTGATCGCCGCGGCGACCGTCTCGCCGAGGGACTGGAGTTCCGCTCGCAGCGTCTCGGGATCCGTCGTGGTCGTCGTCGCGACGACATCGACCGTGTCGGCGTCCTTGTTGACGTCCTTGATCGACAGCTTGTCGCTGTCGACTTTCATCTTGTCGCGGTCGAGCCCGGGAATGTCGGTCTTATCGTCGGTCTCATTGGTATCGTCGCTACCGTCGTTGTTGAGTGATTCGTCGTCGTCATCGTTCGACTCGGAGTCGTCGCCGGTCTCGTCACTGGAACAACCCGCGAGCACGGTTGCGAGCGCTGCGCCACTGCCGAGGAGGATCTTTCGTCGCTCCATGGACGACCCATCGGGAACCGCCATGATTAGTAATCAGTTCGTTACCGTTTCTGTCCTCGAGACCGACTCGTTCGACCGATTGCGCGCGTCGAAACCGTCTCGGAAACGACCGACAAACGGATCGAAAAGAGTGCGTTCCGGCGACAGATCGAGCGAGTCCGGTCACGACGGTCAGCCGGCGAAGACAGTCACGAGCCGGTGGTAATCGCTCCGTTCGAGAAAAACGAGCGAGCCGAGAGACGAGTTCACGACGGAAAGCGCTCCTTACCGACCGATTTCGGGACCAATCGGTCCCGTCGACGGAGCCGAGATCAGCGATCGGACTCGGCTTCCGTGATCGCACTCGAGACGTCGTCGTGTGCCGCTTGCCGACCGTCGGTATCGTCATCGGTCTCCGAGTCGGCCGCGGTCGACTCGGCGGTAGCGCCCGCCTGCTCCGGCGCAGAGTCAGCGGGGGTGGAGTCGTCGTCCGCACCGGTCTCGTCGCCCCCAGTCGGGACCGGAACGTCGACGCCAGTCAGGTCCGCTGCGAGCCGGCGGTAGGCTGCCGACGCGGGTCCGTCGGGTTCGAAGACGACCAGCGGCGTCCCCGCGTAGACGCTGTCGCGGGCCGCAGGGTCCTCGGGAATCGTGCCGAGCAGAGGCACCTCGAGGCGGTCGGCGATCTCCTCGTGGGAGATATCGCCGTCCGGGCGGGTCCGGGTGAGGACGAGCCCGGCGACGGTTCCGCCGGACCGATCGGTCAACTCGAGGGTCTTCGTCGAGTCGTGGACGGCGGCGGGTTCGGGCGTCGAGACGAGGAGGACGGCGTCGGCGAGTCCCAGCGGGAGGACGGTTTCGTGGCTGATACCGGCCCCGACGTCGAGAAAGACGTAGTCGAACTGGGACCGCAGTTCATCGACGACCTCGCGCAGTCCCTCGGGGGATGTTTCGGCGTACTCGTCGAGGCTGGTGCCGCTCGGCACGGCGACGATATTGTCCGCCAGTCGATAGGTGGCGTCGTCGATCGATGCATCTCCGGCTAACACGTCGTATAGGGTGGTCGAGTCGGGGGTGAGGCTGACGAACCCGGCGAGGTTCGCCATGCCGAGGTCGGCGTCGACGATCGCGACGCGCTCGCCGGCCTCTGCGAGGGCCGTGCCGAGGTTTACCGTCGTCGTCGTCTTCCCGACGCCGCCTTTCCCGCTCGCGATGGCGTAGACCGTCTCGTGAGACATACTCGGGTACTGTCCGGACCCTAGAACGGGAACACCTTAAATCGTCACCACACCTCGCGAGTCGTGGCGAGCGGCCGACAGATCGGCGAGACGGGGGTACCGCGAGCCGCGGTCGACTCCGTTTTAGCGGGATCTAACACATCTCGTTCCGATATTCGGTTCCGCGCCTCCGGGGGACTCGGTCCCACGTCGACAGGTGTGTCAAAGGATTCTTACCCACAGCCCCGTTTTATACGGGTAATGAGCCAGGAGGGCGAGCAGGAGCAATCCGACCGGAAAAAGTACGAGTTCCGGAAGGTCATCGAGGATCTCAAGGACTACGACGGCTCCGGAACGCAGCTCGTGACGATCTACATTCCAGACGATAGACAGATCAGTGACGTCGTCCAACACGTCACGCAGGAACACAGCGAAGCGGCCAACATCAAGTCGAAACAGACACGAACGGCCGTCCAGGACGCGCTGACGAGTATCAAAGACCGACTGCGGTACTACGACACCTACCCGCCGGACAACGGCATCGTCCTGTTTTCGGGTGCCGTCGACTCCGGCGGCGGCCGTACCGACATGGTCACGAAAGTCCTCGAGAGTCCGCCCCAGCCCATCGAGTCGTTCCGCTATCACTGCGACTCGGACTTCCTGACCGAGCCCTTAGAGGAGATGCTCGCCGACAAGGGCCTCTACGGCCTGATCGTCCTCGACCGGCGCGAGGCGAACGTCGGCTGGCTGAAGGGCAAGCGCATCGAACCGGTCAAGTCCGCCTCCTCGCTCGTCCCCGGCAAGCAGCGAAAGGGCGGCCAGTCCGCCCAGCGATTCGCCCGCCTGCGCCTCGAGGCCATCGACAACTTCTATCAGGAGGTCGCGGGGATGGCGAACGACCTGTTCGTCCCCCGTCGCCACGAACTCGACGGCATTCTCGTCGGCGGTCCCTCGCCGACCAAAGACGAGTTCCTCGACGGCGACTACCTCCACCACGAACTGCAGGACACCGTACTGGGCAAGTTCGACGTGGCCTACACCGACGAGTCCGGCCTGAAAGACCTCGTCGACAACGCCGAAGACGCGCTCGCCGACGCCGAGGTGATGAAGGACAAGAAGGTGATGGAGGAGTTCTTCGAGGAACTCAACGCCGGCGATCTGGCGACCTACGGGTTCGAGCCGACCCGCCGGAACCTCATGATGGGGTCGGTCGACCGACTGCTCATCAGCGAGGACCTTCGAAAGGACGTGATCACCTACGACTGTCCCGACTGTGACACCACCGAGCGCGAGGTCGTCGACCGCCGGAAGTCGACGCCGACTCACACCTGCACCGAGTGTGGCACCGAGGTCGAGGCAGCAGACGAGGACCGCGAGGACGCCATCGATCACCTCATCGAGATCGCCGAACAACGCGGCACCGAGACCAAGTTCATCTCGACGGACTTCGAGAAGGGCGAACAGTTGCTGAACGCCTTCGGCGGCTTCGCCGGCCTCCTTCGCTACTCCACCGGCGTCTAAGCGGCTTTTCTGTTCGTTCGGTTCGCAGTCGCGACGAGCGACGCGTTTCGCCGTCTCTCTGCCAGCGAAATCTGACATGGGGATTAACACCGCGTCGGTGATCCATCGACCATGGCCATCTCGAACCGACGCGTGCTCGTGACGGGTGGGGCCGGCTTCATCGGTTCGCACCTCACCGAACGCCTGCTCGCCGACGGCGCGTCCGTAACGGTCGTCGATAACCTATCGAACGGTGACGCCGACCGGATTCCGGACAAGGCCGACTTCCTGGAGGCCGATCTGACCGAGCCCGACGCGCTCGACGGCCACCTCGAGGATATCGACCTCGTCTTCCACCTCGCTGCGTCGAAACACGTCGATACGGACCGGCCCCACGGCCAGTTCGACGATAACACGCGGATGACCCGGACTATCCTCGAGGCGATGGCCGACACCGGCGTGACCGACATCGCCTACACCTCTTCCTCGACGGTCTACGGCGAGGCTCCGCGGCCGACGCCGGAAGACTACGCGCCCCTCGAGCCGATCAGCGCCTACGGCGCGAGCAAACTGGCCGACGAAGGGTTGCTCTCGGCGCGGGCCCACAGCCACGACCTCACCGTCTGGAACTTCCGCTTTGCGAACGTCGTCGGGCCGCGGCTCCGGGGCGCGGTGATCCCGGACTTCATCGAGAAGTTGCGGGACAACCCCGAGTCGCTGACCATCCTCGGCGACGGCCGACAGGAGAAGTCCTACCTCCACGTCGAGGACTGTCTCGACGCCATGCTGCACGTAATCGATACCGCCGACGACGCGATGAACACCTACAATCTCGGCACCCGCACGACGACCTCGGTCGATCGAATCGCGACCATCGTCGCCGAGGAACTGGACGTCGACCCCGAGCGGGAGTACACCGGCGGCGAGCGCGGCTGGACCGGCGACGTACCGAAGATGCGCCTCTCGATCGAGAAGCTCTCGGCGCTGGGCTGGGAGCCCCGCCTCTCGAGCGACGAGGCGGTCCGCCGGTCGACGCGCGAGATTATCGACGAACTGCAGTAAGCGATTCCGGCTGTTTTCGCCGGGCTCGAGGACCGTCCCTAAAGCGGCTCGACCAGCGACGGCTCGTCCGTCCCGGGATCGTTCACCGCCGTCGAGACCGGATACGCTTCCATTCCGTCGGCCGAGTGTGGCTCGAGCACCTCGCGGCCGGCGTCGCCGGAGAGCCAGCGCCGTTCGGCGTCAGGCTCGAGGATCACCGCCATCCGGTGGTGCAGCTCCGAGACGAGGTCGTTCGGCTCGGTCGTGATGATCGTAAACGTCTCGAGCGGCCCGCTCTCTGCGTCGTCGTCGACGCCGCCGCCGAACGCGTCGAGGCCCGTCTGGGTCGTCTCCGGCTCCCAGCGCTCCCACAGCCCCGCCATCCCGAACACTCGATCATCCTCGAATCCGACTCGGTAGGGCTGTTTTCCCTCGTCCGTCTCGACCCACTCGTAGAACCCGTCCCCGGGAACGAGACACCGCCGTCGCTCGTAGGCCGCCTCGAAACTCGGCTTCTCATCGACGGATTCCGCCCGCGCGTTGATTAGCCCGCCGCTGTCGTCGTCGGCCCACGACGGCACCAACCCCCACTCGAGGCGCTGGAACGTCTCCGACTCCTCGTTCGTGATCACCGGAAGCTCCTGTCCGGGAGCCATGTTGTAGCGAGGAGCGAACTCGCTCTCACGAAACCGGGCGTCGAACCGCGACTCGAGGTCCGCTTGCTCGACGACGAGCGTGTAGCGACCGCACATACCTGTTCCTCGGGCCGCCGGACCAAAGGCGTGTCCCGTCTCGGTCGTTTCCGACGACCGACCGAAAATCGCCGCCCCATGGTCAGTATGCGGCCCTTACGCCGACTCGAGCAACCGGTACGGGCCCTGTTACGATATCCGATCCCGGTGGAGTCCTCGTCGGGGTCATCGTGAACGACCGATACGAAATGGTGGTGTGTCAGAGCGGTCGGCTGGAACTCAGAGACCCGGATGACCCCGACTGCTGGATCGCGACCGACTCCCCTGTCGAACTCGAGCGGTAACGCGCTCCATCCGTACCCCTACCCTTTCGTCGACGCAGTCTCGCTCGAGAGAGCCGTTGCTCATGTTGTTCGCGACAGAATATACTGTCACTGTAACGGTTACACGAATTCGCCGCGACGGCGCGGCGAATTCGTTCACTGACTTACAGTGACAGAAACGCCAGGACAGGGATTTGAACAGATGCGAGACGATCGGTCTCACTTCGTTCGACCGCATGCGACTCGCGTGTTCAAATCCCGACATTTACGTTTCGCCGAAATCGCGACTCGCGTTGCTCGTCGGTCGATTTCGGCAGAAACGCCAGGACAGGGATTTGAACCACAGTCGGACGTGCTCGCTCGTTGCACTCGCTGTGCGCGACCTCCCTGATTCAAATCCTTCGTTGGGTATCTGTCGCTCACGATGTTGTTCGCGACAGAAACGCCAGGACAGGGATTTGAACCCTGAATCCCAAAGGGAACACGCTTTCCAGGCGTGCGCCTTACCGTTCGGCCATCCTGGCTCACGTCATCCTAACCGGGTCCGTCGTTTAACCCTTACGAGATACGTTTACTCCGTCCGGCGATCGGCCGCCCGCGCAGCGAGTCGCGGCTCGAGCACGTACGCCCCGATCCCCGCGGCGAGCCCGACGACCAGTCCGAGCCCCAGCGCGCCCGTAATCGTTACGATCGGTGTTGCGAGCAGGGCATAGCTCTGGACGAGTACCAGAAAGGACAGGAAGCCGACGAGACCCCACAGGGCGGCGGATTTCGCCCGCGGATCGACCCCCATCCGTCCGGCCGGATAGCCGCTCACGGCGGGCTATGCCTCGTCCTCGAGGGACGCGATCGCTTCGATTTCGACGCCGACGCCCTTGGGCAGCGCGGACACCTCGACGGCGCTGCGGGCCGGCGGCTGGTCGTCGAAGTAGTCGGCGTAGGCCTCGTTCATCGCCTCGAAGTCGTCGATATCGTCGAGGAAGACGGTCACCTTGAGGATGTCTTCGGAACTCGCGCCGGCCTCGTCGAGGACGGCGTCGAGGTTGTACAGTGCCTGCTCGGTCTGGTTTGCGATGGGCTCGTCGTCGAGTAGGTCGCCGTCGGCGGTCATGGGGATCTGCCCGGCGGTGAACAGCAGCGAGTCGTTCCCGGCCGCCTGACTGTACGCGCCGACCGCAGCGGGCGCGTCGTCGGTTTCGATGATTCGTTTCATACCCGAAGCGTGTATCCGACCGCGCTTAAAGCCTCGAGGTCCGGATCGCTGTCGATATCCGAGACCGATGGGTTGGTCAGTACCCTTCGGCCTCGACCGGTCCAGCAAACGTCGAGTAGAGGACCGCGAAGTAGACACAGACCAGCGGCACGAGGAGGGCCGCGGACAGCGTCAGTAGACCGATCGCGGGCGACGAGATCGCGGCCTCGGTGACGGTAAGCCCGGTCGCGGGGTCGAGCGTCGGAAACAGCAACACCGCGACGAGCGCGACCAGCGCGTAGGTCAGTCCGCCGGCCGCGAAAAACGCGAGGCGGTCGCGCTCGCGCCGGATCGCGAGGGCGTAACCGCCGCCTACCGCGCTCGAGACGGCGACGAGCGCCAACGGAACGGGCTCGAGCAGGGCGGGTCGAACGGCAGGCCGAGCGACCAGTGCGAGGAAGACCGCGACGAGCGAGAGGAGATAGGCGGCGAGCGCGCGCAGCCCCCACGTCCGGGCGTCGGCCGCGAGCGAGCCGTCGGTCTTCAGGGCGACGAAGGCACCGCCGGTGACGACGGTGAGCGCGACGACGGCGAGGCCGACGAGCACGGTCGCGGGGGCCTCGGTGACGGTCGTTCCGAGCAGCCAGTTGCCGACGAAGACGCCGAGCAACAGCGGCGCTGTGACGCTGCCGACGACGAACGCGCGGCCCCACCAGCGCTGCCACGCCTCGTCCTCGCGTTGCTCGTAGAACTCGGGTGCGAGGCCGCGACAGATGAGCGCCCCGAGCACGCCGAAGAGCAGCAGGTAGTGGCGGCTGAAGAGAGAGGCATAGAGCGGCGGAAACGCCGCGAACAGGCCGCCGCCGAAGACCACCAGCCAGACCTCGTTGCCGTCCCAGAAGGGGCCGATCGCCGCGAGGATGCGCTCGCGCTCTTCCTCGTCGGTTCGGGTCGCGAACAGCGCTCCGGCCCCGAAGTCGAAGCCGTCGAGGAAGAGGAACGTACCGAGGAACGCGAAGACGACGGCGACCCACAGCGTCGGCAAGTCGATCGGGCTCGAGAGCGCGACCGGCGGGAGCGTCGCGCTGACGGGCTCAGTCATCAGTCGACACCTCCGGGGTCGACGCCGTCCCGTCGTCTGGGCTCGAGTCCGCTGTCGGCTCCGGGTTCGGTTTCCGCTCCGCCGTCGACCCGGTGGCTGATTCGACTTCGGGCGGCCCGGCCAGAACGAGCCGCCGGACGACGTAGCCGTAGCCGACGAGCAGGGCGGTGTAGACGAGTGCGAAGCCGGCGAGCGTCAGCGTCGCTTCGGTGCCGGTGAGTCCGGGTGAGACGCCGTCTTCGGTCCGGAGCAAGCCTTGGACGACCCACGGTTGGCGACCGACCTCGGTGACGATCCACCCGGTCTCGACGGCGATGAAACCGAGCGGGGCGGAGCCCATCAAGGCGAGGTGGAGCCGCTGATCGTCGAACAGGTCGCCACGCCGCCAGCGGTAGCCGCTCCACAGCGCCAGTCCGACGAACCAGAAGCCGAGCAAGACCATGGCGCGGAACGACCAGAAGACGATCGCGACCGGCGGCGAGCCCTCGAACTCGTCGAGGCCGGTCACCTCGTAGGACGGATCGCCCCCGCTGGCCAACACGGACGCCATCGCCGGAATATCGACCGTCCAGAGGTTCTCCGCGCGGGGGTCGGTGAAGGCGCTCGGATCGGTCGGAATCGCGAGCAGGTGAAGCGCGGCCGGCGCTTCGGTTTCGTACTGGGCCTCCATGGCGGCGAACTTCTGGGGCTGGGTCTCGGCGACGTGGCGCGCGTAGGAGTCGCCGTGGACGACCTGAAACGGCGCGGTCACGAGGAGGACGACCAGTGCGATCTTCAGCGTCGTTCGCCAGAAGCGGGCGTCGTCGGATCCAGCAGTCGTCTCGACGGCGCTGGGATCGTCGCTCGAGTCCGCTCTCTCGTCGCCCGAATCCGCCGTCTCGCCGCTCTCGGTGCCACCGTCGCTCGAGCGATAGACGAAGTACGCCGCGACGCCGGCCATGAAGAGCGCGACCGAGAGAACGGCGGCGGACTGCATGTGGACGAACAGCCACGGGAATCGGGGGTTGAGGTAGGCCGCGACGGGGTCGACGAGCGTCACGACCGGTTGCCCGTTCCGCTGGGCGAGTTCGTAGCCACGCGGTGTCTGCATCCACGAGTTTGCGATGAGAATCCAGACCGCCGAAAGCCACGTTCCGAGACCGACGGCGATCGCCGAGAACATGTAGAGCGCGTCGCCGACCTTCTCGCGGCCGAAGACGAAGACGCCGAGGAACGTGGCCTCGAGGAAGAAGGCCATCATCCCCTCGACGGCCAGCGGACCGCCGAACAGTTCGCCGGCGAACGTCGAAAACGCCGCGAAGTTCGTCCCGAACTCGAACTCGAGGACGAGGCCCGTCACGGTGCCGACGACGAAGCTGATCGCGAAGAGCCGGGTCCAGAAGCGTCGCTGGCGCTCCCAGAGTGGGTCGGACGAACGGATGGACTTCCACGTGAAGTAGACGAGAAAGGGCGCGAGGCCCATGCTCATCACGGGGAAGATAATGTGAACGATGGTCGTGAGCGCGAACTGGAGTCGACTGGCGAGGGCTGGATCGACCATTGGAAGCTCGGGGCTGACTACCCGATCGGAGATAACCGGCCGCCGTTTGACGGGTCCTCGGCGATTCTCGAGCGCTGGGAACCGCTCACAGCGTTGACGACGCTACGGGCCTATCGGCGGGCAGCCGACCCGAGCCGCGAGTCGGTCGATGACAACAGCGAATCCGGCAAATAGAGGGACTCAGGCGAGCACGTCGACTTCGTACCCCGCGTCCCGGAGCGCCGAGAGGAAGGCGTCGACGTGGTCGGGGCCGCGCATCTCGAGTTCGATCTCGACCTCCGTATCGCTCATCTCGACGTCGCGGGAGGTCCGGTCGTGGTGGATGGCGTAGATGTTCGCCCGGTGTTCAGTGAAGATATCCAGCAGGTCCTCGAGCGCGCCGGGCCTGTCTTTCAGGACGGTTCTGATCTTCAGGTAGCGACCGGTCTCGACGAGGCCGCGGACGATGACGTTAGTGAGCGTGTTGAGGTCGATGTTCCCGCCACAGAGCGCGGGGACGATGACTTCGTCCTCGGCATAGTCGAATTTCTCGAAAAGGACCGCGGCGAGGGGAACCGCGCCCGCGCCCTCCACGAGGGTCTTCGAGCGCTCGAGCAGGTAGACCAACGCGACGGCGATCTCGGGATCGGAGACGGTGACGACCTCGTCGACGTACTCCTGAATGTAGGGGAAGGTCTGCTCGCCGACGCTGCGGGTGGCGATGCCGTCCGCGATGGTGTCGACGCCGTCGAGCGAAATTCGCTCGCCTTTCTCGAGGGATTTCGCGGCGCTCGAGGCACCGTCGGCCTGGACGCCGATCACCCGCGTGTCGGGTTTTTGCTCCTTGATCGCGGTCGCGATGCCGCTGATGAGCCCGCCGCCGCCGATCGGGACGACGACGGTCTCGACCTCGGGGCAGTCCTCGAGTATCTCGAGGCCGATCGTTCCCTGCCCGGCCATGATGTACTCGTCGTCGAAAGCGTGGACGTAGGTGCGGTCCTCCTCGCGTTCGATCTCGTGGGCGCGCTCGGCGGCCTCGTTGTAGTCCCGGCCGGAGAGGACGACCTCCGCACCGTAGCTCTTCGTCGCCTTGACCTTCGAAATCGGCGCGTGCTCGGGCATGACGATCTTCGAGTCGACGCCCGACCGCGTGGCCGCGAGCGCGACCCCCTGTGCGTGGTTGCCCGCGCTCGCGGTGACGACGCCGGCGTCCTTCTGGGCCTCGGAGAGGGTCGCGATCCGGTTCGTCGCCCCGCGGATCTTGAACGCGCCCGTCCGCTGGAAGGTCTCCAGTTTCAGGCGGACGTCGGCCCCGGTCATCGCCGAATAGGTGTGGGAGTGCTCGAGCGGCGTGTGCCGAGCCGTCGCTCGGACTCGCTCGCGCGCCTCGAGAATATCGTCGAGTTCCAGCATACGACCGTCTACTCGGCGTGCGGTGTAAGGATTACTGTCGGGGACCGGGAGAGCCTGTCGCCGGGCCCGCACCGTCGTCCCCCCAACAGCGATGTGCTGTCAAACCTGGACAGCACGACAGGGAATACAGGGAATGCACGGCGTGTGACGTGCAACTGGAGAAGGGGACCCTGACCATATAAATCTCATGCACCCGCGGTGGAAGTGAAACCGCGAGAGGGCGACGGGGTAGAGGTGGCGTCAGACGGAAGACAGACGGGCGTCATTCGTGGTTCCGAACCGCGAGATCGGTGTGCGAAACGAACGCTCGCACCCGCTCGCGGAACGGGCCGTCGCCGGGCCACGTCGCGTCGACGCCGAGTCGGTCAGGATCGCCGAGGTACACCCAGCACCGTTCGTCGTCCCGGTCCCGCTCCGCAGCTTCCTGCAGGTCGTCGTCCTGACCCGCCACTGGCACCGCGACTCGCACGTAGAGCCCGCTGTCGACTCCCTCGTACCGGTCGAGTCGCTCGAGTCCCACGTTGTCGACCGCGAGCAGTCGCCCGTCGGCGCTGCCGCCGGGTACGAGCGTCGGATACCGGCCGTCGACCCGGTGGAGCCCCTCGAGGGTCGCGCGGCCGACGAACGTGGCTGCCGCAGTCGCGGCGTCCGTCTCGAGGACGGTCCGAACGCGGTCGGGGTCGGTCAGCGTACCGTAGACGAAGACGTCCACGAGTGTTCGTTCGGGCTCGAGGGGCTTGCGCGTACTGATACCGGGCGCGAAAACGAGCAGCGAAACTGAGAGAAAAAACGGAATCGGACTCGGGCGTGCGTTACCGCTCTTCGAGCGGAACAAACGCCTGATCCTGCGGGCCGGTGTAGCGGGCGCGCGGGCGGATGAGGCGGTTGTCATCCTGATACTCGAGGACGTGGGCGATCCAGCCGCCGGCGCGGCTCATGGCGAAGATGGGCGTGTACATGTCGATCGGGATGCCGAGCTGGTAGTAGACCGAGCCGGAGTAGAAGTCGACGTTCGGGGCGATTCCCTTCTCGACGAGGCCCTTCTCCTCGGTGAGGAACTGCTCGATGGTGGTGGTGTAGTTGTACCACTTGCCCTCGCCGTTTTCCGCGAGTTCCTTGCTGCGTTCCTGCAGGATCTTCGCGCGGGGGTCTTTGACGTTGTAGACACGGTGGCCGAAGCCGGGGATACGACGGCCCTCGGCGGTTGCTTGTTCGACCCACTCGCGGTGGTCGAGGTCGCTCTCGTCGATCTCGATTAAGACCTCCATGACGTCCTGATTCGCGCCGCCGTGGAGCGGCCCCGAGAGGGCGCTGATGCCGCCGGTCACGGCGCTGTAGATGTCGGCCATCGTCGAGCCGATGACCATCGAGGTAAACGTCGAGGCGTTCAGGCCGTGGTCCGCGTGCAGGATGAGCGCCTGATCGAACGTCTCGGCGGCGATGTCGTCCGGCTCCTCGCCGGTCAGCATGTAGAGGAAATTCGCGGCGAGACCCAGATCCGGGTGGGGGTCGACGGGCTCCTCACCGAGGCGGTAGCGCTCGAAGGCCGCGAGCGCGGTCGGGATCTTGGCCGTGATCCGACGGCCCTTCCGCAGCGTCGCGTCGAGGTCCTCGGGATCGGCGTCGGCTTCGGGTTCGTAGGCGGAGAACATCGAGACTGCAGTCCGGAGCGCGGCCATCGGCCGTTCGTCGGCCGCGGCGAGTTTCTCCATCGTCTCGAGGACATCGTCGTCGACCTCGCGTTCGTCCATCAGGGCGTCCGCGAACGGCTCGAGTTCGTCTTCGGTCGGGAGGTGGCCGTTCCAGAGCAGGTAGAGGACTTCCTCGTAGCTCGCGCCGCGAGCCAGGTCCTCGATCGTGTAGCCGCGATAGATCAGCCGACCGGCATCACCGTCGATCGAACTGAGCTCCGATTCGGCAACCAACACACCCTCGAGCCCTTTCTTGAGGTCGTCAGACATAGTCAAGGATTTCGGACGCCAATGGAAAAGTATTATCGTTTGCCCGGTGGCGTCGATCGACACTCCGGATGTTCGCATTTTGCCGGTTTTACGACTACAGACGAATGCTCGTTTCGTGATCGAACGAACAGATAGTCAGTCGATGGTCGGGACGACTACTATAATTGTCTTTCGTGAAGAGTTGTGTGGGCGGCCGTCGCGAGTTTCGCCGGCGAAAACCCGATGACGAATGCGGGACGGCAACGTTGGACATGTTTTCTGAACCTCGAGCCAGGCGTCACCCCGTCACTCTTTTTGAACCCCTTTGCAAAGGATCACCGAGTGATGGATCGGTCGTACTGGAAGACGGTGTCCCTCGTCACGATCTGGCAGATTTCCGCGAGCATCTGTTATTACGCGATCTTCGCCGCGACGCCCTTTTTCCGGGACGCCTTCGGGCTCTCGCGGTTCTCGGTCGGCCTCGTGGTCACGACGCTTACCCTCGGCTACGCCGTCTTCCTGTTGCCCCTCGGCGCGCTGACGGACCGCTTCGGCGAGCGACTGACGCTGACGCTCGGTCTCATCGGGCTCGCGACGGGAACGCTCCTCGTCGCGGGCGCTCCGACGTACGCGCTGTTGCTCGCGGCAGTGTTCGTGTTGGGATCGGCCTACGGGACGGCGATCCCCGGGACGAACAAAGCCGTCTTCGACAACATCGAACCGGGTCGCCAGAACCTCGCGATGGGTATCAAACAGGTCGGCGTCACCGGCGGGAGCGGCATCAGCGCGCTCCTGATCACCGGCCTCGCGGGAGCCTTCGTCTGGCAAACCGGCTTTCTCGTCGCCGCAAGCGTCGGCGTGATCGTCGCCGTCGCCTTCTATCTGAGCTACTCGAGCGACAGCGACGGCGGCGTCGCCGACTATCCCGACTTCGGCGCGCTGCTCTCGAACCGGCCGTACGTCGTGTTGACGACCGCCGGGCTCTTCCTCGGCGCGGCCCTGTTCACGACGACCGGGTACACCGTCCTCTACGTCGAGGAGTCGATCGGCGCGTCCGTCGGCTTCGGCGGCGTCGTCCTCGCTCTCGTCCAACTGTTCGGCAGCGTCGGCCGCGTGCTGACCGGCTGGCTGAGCGACGTCCTGCCCGGCGAGCCCCGCGTCAGGATCGGGCTGCTGCTCGTCGTCCAGTCGCTGGGCAGCGCCGTCATGTTCGTCGTCGTCGCGTCGACGAGCACCGAACTCGGTGCCGCGGTCGCGTTCGGCGTGCTCGGCTTCTTCGTGCTCGGCTACACGGGCGTCTACTACTCCGTCATGGCGACGCTCGTCAGCGCCGACGAGATGGGCGGCGCGACTGCCGGCGGCCAACTCGCGCTCACGAGCGGCGCGCTCGTCGCGCCGCCCGCGTTCGGCTATCTCGCCGACACGGTCGGCTACCGCACCTCGTGGCTCTTTCTGGCCGCCGTCGTGACGGTCGCGGCCGGCCTCCTCGTGCAGGTCGTCCGGACGCCGCCGGCCGTCGAGAACCCCGCCGCGACCGACGCCGCCGAAAAGTAGTCGCTCGAGTCGCACGACGCCGCCGCCGGCTCACTCGAGTTCTTCGACGAGTTCGACGACGTAGCCGTTCGGGTCCTCGACGAACGCGACGCGAACGTCGATTTCGTCCATCGTTGTCGGCTCCGTCTCGACCGGCGGGTCCTCGCGCTCGACCAGTCGCTCGAAGGTCTCGTCGGTGCTGTCGACGCCGACCGCGACGTGGGCCATCGATCCCGCGTCGATTTCGGTCTCGCCGTCGGGGTCGTACTTGAACTGGAACTCGCCGTTCTCGCCGCCGATGTAGACGTTTTCGACGCCGTCGTCGCCGGTGAACGACCAGTTCTCCGTGAGTCCGAGCCCGTCGATGTAGAACCCGCGTGTCCGGTCGATGTCCGATACCCACAGCGCAGTGTGAATGACATCCATGGTATCGGTGATGACGCCCCCAGTCAAAGGGTTACTGACATTCGTCGGGGCTGGCAGGCCTCGAGCCGATCCGAACCGCCCGGGCTCGAGACGGTCCGCCGGTTCCGGGTCGGAGATGCCGTCGCCCCGTCTCCACCCTCAGACGGTGGGAACTGCCAGTACGACTTTGACGGCGCGGTCCCGACGATAGGATATGTATCACGTCCTCATTCCGGTCGACACCGACGAGCAGCGCGTGACCGCGCAGATCGAGACCCTGCGCTCGCTGCCGGCCGATCCCGACGACCTGACTGTGACGGTACTGCACGTCCTCGAGGAGATCGACACCATGCCCGACGAGGGCGGGGCGACGTTCATCGAGGAACTCAACGAGTCGCTGTCGGAGATCCGGGACGTGCCCGACACCGTGTCGCTGGTCGAAGAGCGGCTCGAAGCCGACGGCATCGAGGTCGACCGCGCGGAGTTGGTCGGCGACGCCGCCGACGGAATCACGCAGGTCGCGTCGGATGTCGACGCCGATGCGATCCTGCTTGGCGGCCGGAAACGGTCCCCTGTCGGCAAAGCGCTCTTCGGCAGCGTCAGCCAGCAGGTCATCATCGACGCCGACCGGCCGGTCATCATCGCCGACTGACGCCACGAAAGAGAAGACGGCTCGAGAACGGGCGCGGCGACGCGACTACGTTTCTTCCTCGAGGATCGCGTCCATCAGCTTCGTCTGAGCTGCCCCCAGATGTTCGGTGAACGTCGATCGGGCGACGCCCAGTTCCTCGGCGACATCGGTCGCGTTCGCGCCCTTGGGGTAGTCGAAGTAGCCCATCTCGTGGGCCGTTTCGAGGATCTCTCGCTGTCTGGTCGTGAGCGCCTCCCGGTCGACGACGACCGGATCGGCCGAGATATCCTCGTGATCCTGCGTGAGTTCCTCCACGATGACGCCGTCGAAGTACGCCCGCAGTTCGTCGACGATTTCGGCGATCTCCGCCAACTCGAGGGTGCGAAAGGAGAGGAGCAACGAGCCGTTCTGGGCGCGGACCGACGAGACCGGCGTTCCCGTCCCCTCGATGATCTCGCAGGCGCAGTCGGCGCCGCTGTCGCGCTCGAACCGATAGATCGCCTCGCGGTCGTTCGACTGGACCGGCGTCAGTTCGACGTCGTGGTCCCCCTCGACCGCGGCGTCGGCGGCGACGCCGAATTCCTCGACGACCGTCCCGTCGGCCGTCGTCTGGGACGACCGCGAGACGGAGTCGACCGGTTCGTCGGCGGAGGCGGAGACGTCGGCCACCGGACAGTCCGCCGGTTCGTGGACGACGACCGTTGCACGAAAGCCCGTCATATCGGTTCGTACGCGTCCGCGCCGGATAACCGACGCCGGAATTCCCGCCGGGTGAAAATTCCTTGCGCGGGCCGAGGACCCGTTCAGCACCACTCCTCGTACTGGTGGACGCGGGCCGGGTTCAGCGGCTCCGGCTCGCGGTCGGTCCCGTCGTAGGCCTCTCGGGGGGGCTCGTCGGTGATCCCGATACTCCCCTCCGGGTCGAACGCCCGCGGGAGGATCGATTCCGCGCGCTGCCGATTCCACTCGGCCAACCCCTCGAGCGCGTCCGGGCGGTCGATCGCGGTCGTCTCGAGACCGAACGCGGCGCTCGGCGGTTCTCCCTCGAAAGGTGCCCTCGGCCGGGATCGTCACGATCACGAACTGCGGCACCGATTTCCGGCACAGGTCTCGACCGGATGAGTCGACGGCCGTGGTACCACGACCCTCGGAAGGGTTATCCCGTGTTCGGCCGTACGTTTGTTTGTAATGGCGAAAGGTAACGTTGATTTCTTCAACGACACAGGCGGCTACGGTTTCATTTCGACGGACGACGGCGACCTCGACGACGACGAAGACGTTTTCTTCCACATGGAGGATGTCGGCGGTCCTGACCTCGAAGAAGGCACGGAGATCGAATTCGATATCGAACAGGCCCCCAAGGGCCCGCGCGCGACGAACGTCGTTCGCACGTAAGTTCGACCGGCGCGTGGCCTCGAGCGACGCGTAACTACCAATCATTTTATCGACAGTATACACTGATAGCAGCGCGAGTACCGCAGGTACCCTCCGTATCGAGAGCGAGCGAACCTGCGGATATCGGGGCTACTACGGGGTCCGTCGACGGCAACGAGAGAGGTCGATGAGACCGAAAACGAGGACGACCGCTACAGCTTCTGGCCCAGCTTTTCGCGACTGATGTGGATGCCGGTCGGCGTGATGATCATCTGATCCTCGCCTTTCCGGACGATGTCGCCGTTGACTTCCTGGGCGACCTGTCGCAGTTCGTCGACGATGTGTTCGACGGTGCTGTCTTCGGTCCGCAGGCGCGTGATATCCGCGATGACGATGTCGCCGTCGTAGACGGCGTCTTTGATGTCGATCGCGTCGGCCTGCCCGCTGACTTCCGCGATGTGTACCTGCATCGTCGCCTCTGCAGAGCCGTCCGAGACGTCCTCGAGGTTCAGTTCGGCGTAGTCCTCGACGGTTCTGGACTGGTTGCCGCCGAGAATTTTGCTCATGAGTCCCATTGGCGGTATCCACCGCCGCCGCCAGTATAGTTCTTACGTCAGACACGGTCCCGTCTCCGGGACCGTTCGGACGACCGACGGCTCGAGCGACGCCGGATTCCGCAGTCGATCGCCGATTCGACCCGTCTCGAGCGGCGTCGATCCGCGAGCATCCGACGAGTCCGGTAGCTTTTAATTCCACACCGTTGCCGTTCGAACGATGACGTTCAGCATCTGCGTTCGCGAGGAGTACGAAACCGAAGACGGCGACCGTCACCGCCGGTTCGGCGTCGCGGTCACCACGCGGTTGCCGGGCGTCGGGACGCTCTGTCCGTTCGTCAGCGACCGCGGGGCGGTCGCCACGCAGAGCCTGGTCAACGTCGACCTCGGCGCGCGCGGGATCGAGTATATCGACGACGGACTGGCCGTCGACGACGTCGTCAGAACGTCCGCGTTCTGACGGCCCATCAGACGCAGTCTGATGAACGCGCTCGAGGCGCTGCTCAACGCCGACGACGGCGCGCCCCAGCGGCAGTTACACGGCGTCGACGGCGAGTCGACGTTCGCCTTCTCGGGCGAGGAGTGCGTCGCCGAGTACGGCCACCGCGAGGGCGACCACTACACCGTCGCGGGCAACATGCTGACCGGCGAGGACGTCCTCGAGACGGTCAGCGAGGCCTACGCGGCGAACGCCGTCCACGGCACGATGGACCCCGCGACCGGACCGACCGCGGTCACGGAAGACGTCGACACCGAACCCCTCGCGAAGCGATTGATCGACGCGCTGGCGGCCGGCGACCTCGAGGGCGGGGACAAGCGCGAGGAGCTGTCGGTTCAGAGCGCGGCGGTGGTCGTCGAGACGACGGAGTCCCACGCCGTCGAGCCGCCGTACAACGACCTGCGCCTCGACGCGACCGAGACACCGATCGCGGACTTACGGGAGACCGACGACCTCGCCGAGCAGGGCTACAGGGACATGCTCGCACAATACGAAGGCGCGTTCGAGACGGATTCGCTGGACGCCGCGGAGTGACCGTGACTCAGTCGCCCGCGGTGAGTTCCCGACCCTCGGACGCCTCCAGACGCAGCGGCTCGTCCCGCCACTCGATCTCGAGGCGGTGACGCGACAGGTATGGGGCCAGCGTGCGGGCCGAAAGCAGGCCGCGGTAGACGCCGTCGTCGACGACGGGGAGGTGTTTGACCCCGTCCGTTCGCATCGTTTCGGCGGCCTCGGCGATCGTCGCGGTCGGCGAAATCGTCGTCACCGGTGCCGACATGATCGCTCGAGTCGCCGGGCGTTCGTCCGTTTCCGCGACTAACGCGACGAGATCCGATTCGGTGACGATGCCGACGACTGACTCGTCCTCGAGGACGGGGAGCGCGGACACTGTCGGCCGACGGAGAGCGTGGGCCGCCTCGGTAACAGGCGTTTCGGAGGTGATCCTCGGTGGCGAGCGAAGGTCGATTGATTCGACTGTCGTCTCGATCATGGTTGATATGTGGTATCACGAACCAATACATAACGCTAGTGGACAACCGTCTCCTAGGTACTAGTATTGCTAGCATGTATCAGTGGTAAAACAGCCAAAATGCGATAGTCGAAAGTGATGGCGCGGTTGTACGGACGATTTGCAAAAGTGATTCGGCTCGCTCCCGCGGTGGGGCTTACCCGGTAAACTCGTAGAGGTCGTCGCCGACGTGGTGGAGCGAGTCGACGACCTTCCCCTCGTCGCCGGCCATCTCCGCGCCGTCGACACGGGCGCGGCCGACCGCGAGCACTTTTCCGTGGGATTCCTCGGCGATGACGACCAGATCGTCCGGCGAGATATCCTCGGTCGCGTCGGTAATCCCCGGGCGCATCACGTCGGCACCGTCGCTGACGAACGAGACCGCACCCGCGTCGACGGTGACGAGCCGTTTTTCGGGTTCGTAGGCGTTCGCCCCGCGGACCGTCAGAAAGAGGTCGTCGCCGAACGCTGCGACCTGCGGTTCGCCGTCGATGAGGACGACCTCCCAATCGGTGTCCTCGAACTCGACGCGCTCGTAGGCGTCTCCCTCGGGCGAGACGCCCAGTTGCTCCTCGAGTGTCTCCTCGAGATCGGATACCGCGTCGCTGCGGAGGTGATGTCGAGACTTGACCTGCATGATCGGGCAAACGAGCGGTCCGGAGATAAAAGGCCCGTTCCGGAGAGCGACCGAACCCGGTGAATCGGTTGGCCTGACGGTCAGGACGAGGGAAACGTGTGCCAATCGCTAAGTGGACCCACGCCGTCGGACCGCGTATGTGGCCCTCTCGGAACGGGACGGAGACGGTCACCTGTCTCGCCTGTGGCACCGAGCGAGCGCGCGACGAGGCCCGCGAGTACGACAAGCACGGCGACCGCTGGGATCGCGAGGACAAGACCTTCGAACACCTCTGTAAGGCCTGTCACAGCGACCTCTGTCACCACCCGCGCGGCGAACTCGAGGAGCTACTGGTCGATCTCGAGGCCGGCCGACGGGATCGGGACGCGTTTCTCGCGAGCTATCTCTCCGCGGTCGAGGAGCGGTACGGCACGCTCGAGGAACGCGAACGGTAATCGCTAGAGGTCGTCGGTCGCGAACCGCCAGTAACCGACGGCAGGGGCGAGCGCGCTCCAGCCCAGCAGGACGGCAGCACTGAACCAGGCCAGAGAGCGATCGGCGTCCGATCCGAGCACGGGTTCCAGCAACTGTTCGTAGGCGAGACTCGGAGAGAGCGCACCGACGTACGACATCCACCATGGTCGCGTCACCGGCTCTTCGAAGCCGGCCGCGACGTAGGCGAGCCCCTCGGGTACGAACCGCCAGACGAACAGGAGGAGCAGCAACGCGCCGAAGACGGCGAACGTCGCCCACGTCTGGGTGCGGACCGTCGCCGAGATCGCGATCGCAACGGCGAGGTACGCGAGCCCCAAGCCGGCGCTGGCGAGGAGATAGCCGAGGACGGCGGTCGTCGGGACCGCGTGTCCGGTGACGAAGACGACGGCGACGCCGGCGAGGACGCCCGCGAGCAGGGACGCGAGGAAGATCGCGTATCGGCCGACGTACGTTCCGAGGACGATATCCCGTCGGTCGTGTGGCAGGCCGAGCAAGAGCGTCAGTTGGCCGTTCGAGCGCCGCCTGACGATCGCGCCGGAGGCGAGCAGCAGTCCGGTCACCGGCACGAGGAGCATGCCGGCAAGCGCGAACTGGTCGACGAGGTCGATGGGGACCGCGTATCCCCGATCGACCTGCCTGACGTGGAGTTCGGCCATGACGGCGAAGACCAGCGCGAACGTCGCGGCGAGCGCGTACAACTGCCGGTTCCGGATCGCGTCGCCGATCTCCTTTCGAGCGATCAGCTGCCAGTTCATGCCGCCTCCTCCGTGTAGGAGACGAACAACTCCTCGAGCGACGCCTCACCGGTCGAGAAATCGCGGATCGTCGCGCCGGCGTCCCGGATCTCGTCGAGCACCCGGAGTTTCGCGTCGG
The DNA here is from genome assembly GCF_005576615.1 of Natrinema versiforme. Classification (NCBI taxonomy): domain Archaea; kingdom Methanobacteriati; phylum Methanobacteriota; class Halobacteria; order Halobacteriales; family Natrialbaceae; genus Natrinema; species Natrinema versiforme. Next base: position 786,000 of record NZ_CP040330.1, on the reverse strand, counting down.
CGGTACAGCCGACGACGAGGGCGTCGTCGTGTTCCTCGACCGTCGAGACCCCGTCGACGGAGGCGATGGTGGGCGCGACCGCACCCGGGTCGTCGGCCAGATCGACGGTCAGCTCCGCACCGGCGTCGGCCGTCTCGCGCAGTCCGTCGATCGTGTCGACGGCGACGAGGTCGCCCTTCCGGAGAATTCCGACGCGGTCGGCGACCGCCTCGACCTGCGCCAGGATGTGGCTCGAGAAGAAGACGGTGGCACCGCGGTCGCGTTCCGCCCGGACGATCTCGCGCATGCGGCGGACGCCGTGGGGGTCGAGCCCGGTCGAGGGTTCGTCGAGAATCAACACGTCGGGCTCGCCGACCAGCGCCATCGCCAGCGCGAGGCGCTGTGTCATCCCCGTTGAGTAGTCCGCGGCGGCCCGATCGGCGGCGTCGGACAGGCCAACGCGCTCGAGCAGGGCCGCCGGATCGTCGTCGGCGTCGGCCTCGGTGGCCTCGATCGCGTACGCGAGGTGCTGGCGACCGGTCATCGTCTCGAACGGGGCGAAGCCCTCGGGGAGGATACCGACGCGTTTCCGGACGGCGACCGGCGCTTCGGTAACGTCGTGACCGAGCACGTCAACCGAGCCGCTCGAGGGGTGCGTGTAGTGCAACAGGATGTCGATCGTCGTCGACTTGCCGGCACCGTTCGGTCCGAGGAAACCGAACACCTCGCCGGACTCGACGGTCATATCGATACCGCGGAGGGCGCGAACGTCACCGAAGCGCTTGGTGACATCCCGGAGGGATATTGCTGGCATTCACCCACAGTTATGTTAGATGGGAAATACGTCTTCTGATCGGGAACGCACTGACCCGCGGTATCGGCGGTCCGGCCGCTCGCGAACGGACGGATTCGCGTCCCGACACGACTTTCACCCTTACGTCCGTACCCCTCGGTATGAGTGACGACGCACAGGCCGACGCCGGGACCGTGGAAGGCCAAGGTCCCGTCGAGGTCTCGGAGGATCTCGCGCGCCATCTCGAGAACAAGCGCGAGGAGTTGTTCGAGAAGTTCGAACTCCGCGACGAGTTCCCGCCGGCGGTCTTGGAGGAGGCCGAAGCCCGAACGGAGGGCGTCACGGCCGAGATACAGGACGAGATCGACGAGCGGCAGGATCTCCGCGAACTGACGACGTGGACGACGGACCCGATCGACGCCCAAGACTTCGACGACGCGCTCTCGATCGAGGAACGGGACGACGAGTACGTCCTCTGGGTCCACATCGCCGACGTGACCCACTACGTCAACCCCGAGACAGCGATGTGGGACGAGGCCGTCGAGCGCGGCAACACGGTCTATCTCCCCGGCTACACGGTCCACATGCTGCCGCCCGTGCTCGCCGAGACGGTCTGCTCGCTGGTCCCCAACGAGGACCGGCTGGCCCACACCGTCGAGATGCACCTCGACAAGGAGAACCTGACCTACGAGAACATCGAGATCTACAAGTCCGTCATCGAGTCCGACGAGCGGCTCACTTACGCCGAGGCTGAAAGCCGACTCGAGGAGCCCGACGCGCCCCTCCACGAGGAGAACGCGCTGGTCTACGACCTCGCAGAGCAGATGCACGAACAGCGCAAGGAGGACGGGTCGCTCGTCCTGAACCCGAGCCGCGACCGCGCTCACACCATCATCGAGGAGTGCATGCTGAAGGCCAACAAGGCCGTCACGCACGAACTCATGTGGAACCGCGGCGTCTCGGCCATGTACCGGGTCCACCCCCAGCCCAGCCCCGACGAGTGGTCCGAAGCGCTGCGAGAGATTCAGGACTTAGACGGCGTCTCGATCCCCGGCAGCACGTGGGACGACCCCCGAAAGGCGGTCAACGCGACCCTCGAGGACGCACCGGAGCGCCAACTGGACAAGATCCAGTGGGCGGTGATGAAGGTCATGCCCCGGGCGCGGTACATGAACGATCCGTTCGGCGGCCACCACGCGCTGAACTTCGAGATCTACGGTCACTTCACGAGCCCCATTCGGCGGCTCTCGGACCTGATCAACCACTGGATCGTCTACCAGAACGACGTGCCGGAGAACCTCGTCGAACTCTGCGATCGCGCCAGCGACAAGCAGAAAGACGCCGAGCAGTGCGAGCGCGAGTACAAGACCTTCCTGCAGGAGGTCGGCCTCGATCCGATGGCGGTCAACAACCGCGGGATCGAAGTCGTGGACGACGACGAGGCTGACAAAACGCTATAGCGGGCTCCGCTACGGTGTACATCGTATTTCCACAATGTACAGCGTATTTTCTCAATTTACAGCGGTGGCGCGCGCTGTGAGCCGGCCGAGTGATACGAGGGCGGCCGGTACTGCCGTGCGAGGGATGAGCGAGCGGTGCGAGGCCGAGCACGGTGAGGCCTCGCAAGCGAACGGTGACCTGTGGGAACCGTGAGCAGTGAGCGAATCGGCTGGGGAGGGTGTGGCGATTCCCCGCCGCCACGAGAGCAGGACACTCGTCTTCGCCGTCACTCCGGTGTGAGTTCGATCCGTCGATTCGCAGATACGGACTATTCGAAAAGCCGCTTCTCGTAGACGTGCTCCTCGAGACCCGCCGCCAGATCGGACGGCCGCGTCCCGATGCGGTCGAACCCGCGCGATTCGTAGAACGAGATGCCGACCTCGTTGGCGGCGAGGACGGCCAGACGAAGCCGATCGAATCCGGCCGAGAGTTCGGTCTCGAGGCCCTCGAGCAACGCGGTCCCGGTCCCTTCGTTCCAGCCGTCGGGTCGGACGTACAGGCGCGCGAGAAACGCGACCGAGGAGTCTTCCGGCCATGGGACGGCGTGTGCGAAGCCGTCGTAGTCGGTTTCGAACGCGGGGTCGGTCGCGGGCGAGTCCTCGGCGACGAGGAAGGCGGCGTCGTCGCGGCCGCTCGCCTCCGTGATCGACGACTCGAGGTCGCCGATCGCGTACCACTCGTCGACGACCGCGTCGACCGTTTCGGGGCCGAGCACGTCGTCGTAGGCGGCGTGCCAACTCTGGCGGGCGACCTCGTGGACGGCCCAGACGTCGTCGACCGTCGCCCGTCGAACGTCTCGAGTCACACGGGACGTAGCACAGCGCCCGTCAAAAAGCAGCGGCCGACAGCCATCGATCCGGGACGGTCGCGTCGCGATGGATTCGTCGCTCGCGGTCGCTGCCGGGCGCGGTTTCAGTACCGTTCTTTGGACGGTTTTGTCAGTACTATTATCCCGACGATCGCTGAACGATGCGATGGCGGGCGGACCGACCGTTCTCGAGGGAGCGGCTCCACCACCACTGTCCCGCCCGCTATCCCCTTTCTATTCCGACGTCGTCTCGGCGGCTGCGAGCCGTCGCTGCTGTCACAGTTCAATGTCCGGCGAGTCCGTATCGTCGACGCACTCCTGTCGATCCGCGAGTTCGGAACAGGCCTCACGGAACAGTCCGTCGAGGATTTCGGGCGTCGTCGGATGATAGGCCCGCTTGGGCAGGTCGCGAACGTCGAGCCCCATCTCGACGGCGATCTGCATCGTCTTGGCCATCACGTCGGCGTGGCGGTGCAGCCCCTGATAGCCCAGCACGCTTCCGTCCTCGGCGCTGACGATCAGCGTCGCGCGGCCTTCGGGGTGGCCCTTCGTCTCGAAGACGCCGTCCGCCGACGCCTCGCGGGTGACGACGATCTCGTCCATGCCCGTCTCGGCGGCGGTCGCCGGCGTGTGACCGATGCGAACGAAGGGATAGACGCCCAGCCCCGAGAAGATCACGTGGTGGGGAACGCTCGTGTAGGGGTCACACGCAGCGCCCCGGTGGTGGTTGACGATGTTCTCCCCCGCCGCGAACCCCTGTTCCTTGGCGACGTGGAGGATCGGCTCGCGGCCATTGGCGTCGCCGACGACGAACACGCGGTCGTCGTCGCGGGCCTGCATCGTCGACGTGACCCAGCCGTCGCCCGGCTCGAGGCCGGTGGTCTCGAGCCCCAGCCCGTCGAGGTTCGGCCGGCGGCCGGTGAACAGGTAGAGGTCGTCGGCCTCGAGCACTCGCTCCGTCCCGTCCTCTCGCTCGACGAACAGCCGGACGCCGCCGTCGTCGGTCGGCTCGAGGCGCTTCTCGTCGGTGGTGGTCAGCACGTCGATCCCGAAGTGGTCGCGGTAGATGTCCACCAGCGCGTCGCCGTACTCGGGTTCCATGTCATCGAGCGGTCGCTGGTCGTGTTCGATCACGGTGAGGTCGATGTCCCCGACCTCGCTGAGGTAGGGGCCGAGCTCGAGGCTGATGTAGCCGTGCCCCATCACGATCCCCGAGTCCGGGAACGCGGTCGCGTCGAGGACGTCGGTACTGGTCTGGAACGAGACTTCGTCGATCCCCGGCAGGTCGGGGACGTTCGGCACCGAGCCGGTCGCGATGGCGACGTAATCGGGCTCGAGTCGGCGGTCACCGACCGCGAGGACGCGATCGTCGACAAAGCGGGCAGTGTCGCGGACGAGTTCGACCCCCTCCCGCTCGGCGAGGTCGTGGACGTGGTCCCGACGGTGTTCGGCGAAGTTCGAGACGTGCTCGTCCTTTCGGGCGACGATCCGCTCGGGATCGGGGTCAGGCGTCCCCTCGAGTCGGTCGTCGTGGCGTGCGAGATAGCGGTGTTCGCCGGCCGAAAGGACCTCTTTCGAGGGCATACAGCCGCGGAGAATGCAGAGCCCGCCGCCGGGGTCGCCGTCGTCGATCAGCGTCAGTTCGAGGTCGCCGTCGAACTCGTCGCGGCGCTCTTCGAGTTCGTCGGCGACGGCGACGCCAGCGCTGCCGTAGGCACCGACGATCGCAACGTGTACCATAGCGGTAGTTCGACGGCGACGCAAAAAGGCGTTCCTTCGATGTGTCCGCACTGTAGCGATCGGAAGCGGAAAAACCGGAGTTCGTTACCGGCGGACTCGAGCCGCGACGCCGGTCAGCAGGGCGAGCACCGCAGCGCCGGCACCGAAGCCGGGCACGCTGTCGTCGCCGCTGCCGTCGGTCTCGTCCTCGGCGGACCCATCGGCGCTCTCTTCGTCGCTGGAGTCGCTCTCGTCCGTGCTCTCGTCCTGTGCGGACGCGCCGTCGATCGTCGCCGTTCGCTCGGAGAAGTGGTTGACCGCGACGTAGACCGTCGCCTGTCCCTCCGCCTGTGTATCCTGTACGACCATGTATCGGGACTCGTCGCTCCCGATCGCACCCTCGAGTTCGCTCTTCGAGGACGCCTCGACCGCGGCCTCGCCGTCGACGGTCACCGAGAGGTTCTCGAGGCTCCCGACGGCGTCCTCGGAGACGGTGGTCAACACGACGGTCCCCGTGTGGGTCGTCCGATCGATCGTCATCTCGACGGCCCCGTCGGCGGTCGTCGCCGCCTCGGCGGACGTCTCCTGGCCGTAGGTGACGGCGTCGGACACCGTCTCGCCGTCCCGCTGGTCGGCCGTGACCTCGACGGCGGCGTTGCCCTCGGCGATCAGCGACTCCTCGTAGGTCGCGCGCTCGTCGCGCTCACCCTCCTCGTAGGAGCGGAACGCGAGCGTTGCGTTCTCGCCGAGATCCGCCGTCACGTTCCCGTCGGAGACGGTCACCTCGCCGTCGCCGACGACGAGGAAGGCACCCTCGCGGCCGTCGGTCTCGACCACGACGCGGTCGCCGTCCTCACGGGCCTCCGCGCTCGCCCCGAGGTCGGCCTCGACGTACTGGGCCTCGTCGCCGCTCTCGACGACGAGGGTCCCGTGCTGGTTGTCGTGGGCCGACAGCGTCGCGCCGCTGTCAGCCTGTATCTCGGCGCTCGCCTGCGTTTCGGTTGCGAGCGACAGCCCCGCGCCGTTCAGGTCCGTCGCAGCCTCGAGTCCGGTACTCGCGTCGAGTCCGGCATCGGCGTCGGCCTCGCTCTGGGACTGGACGGCGACCGAGGAGAACGTCCGTTCGCCGTCGACGCTGTAGTTAGCGATCGCATCGCCCTGCACGTCGAACTCGACGTTGGCGCCAGCGTAGGCGTCGCTCTGAGTAGTTGTACTCGATCCTGCTGCAGTCGTCGTCGGCGTTGCACCGGCGGCCGCGGCCATCGTGACGGTGCTCGTGGCCACGAGCAGTGCAATCACCAGTGTGGCTCCGCGATTCATTACGAGTCGTGGCTTTCGACGCCCGTATAAAACGACTTCTGGCAGAACCGTCCAATCGTCCGGGGAATCGTCGGCGACTCGAGGCGAGTCGAGGCGACGAGGTGCGGCGCTCGCCGGCCACTCCGGCCGTCGTCCGGAGCCGTTGCAAAACGAGGCTATCTGCAGCGGCCCGCCCGCGTCGGGCGAGCTATCGCGAGATGTCTTCGCCCTGTTCCTTGACGATCGTCTCGACTTCGTCCGCGGTGACGAGCGCGACGTCGCCGGGGATCGTCCGTTTGAGCGACGCCGTCGCCGCGGCGTACTCGAGGGCGGTGGGAACGTCGTCGCCGTCGAGCCGGCGGGCGATGAACGCGCCGGTGAAGGCGTCGCCCGTACCGATGGGATCGACGGTATCGGTCTCGTAGGCGTCGTGGTCGTGGACGACGTTGTCGTGCCAGCCGACCGCGCCCTCCGAGCCGCGGGTAACGACGACGGTGGTGAAATCGTACTGCGAGCCGAGTTTGTGCGCGAGCTGGCGCGGATCGCCCTCGAATCCGAGGACGGTTCGGGCGTCGCGGGCGGCGATCACGAGGATATCGATGCCCGGGAACAGTTTCGTCAGCGTCTCTCTGGCCTCGTCGGGCGACCAGAGCTTGCGTCGGTAGTTGAAGTCGAACGCGGTCGAGGTCCCGCCCTTCCGGGCCGCTTTGAGTAGGTTGAGCGTCGTATCCCGGAGCGTCGAGGAGAGCGCGGGCGTGATGCCGGTCGTAAAGAAGACCTTCGCGTCCTGAATCCGATCGATATCGAACTCGCGGGCCTCCGCCGTCGAAATCGCGGTGTTATCGCGGTCGTAGATCACGTTCGTCCCGCGGGGTTTGCCCGCGTGCTCGAGGTAGTAGGTCCCCTGTCGACCGCGGTGGCTCCAGACGGGATCGGCCTCGATACCGTGTCTGCGGATTTCGCCGACGACGCGCCGTCCCAACTCCGTCTCGGGGACTTTCGAGATCCACGTCGCCGACGCACCCAGCCGGTTGGCCGCGATGGCGACGTTGCTCTCGGCCCCGGCGGCCCGGACCTCGAACGTGTCCGCGTTCTCGATGCGTTCGTTCCCCGGCGGCGACAGCCGGAGCATCGTCTCGCCGAACGTGACGATATCGCTCTCGCTCACGGCTCTTCCCTCCGAACCGATCGGACGCGAATGGTAGTGTCTCCCTCGGTCATACTCGAGGCGACGGTCGGCGATACTATAAGTTGTGGCGGTTATCGACGACCGTCCCGCTCGAGCGGGGAGGTCTCACTGCCGCGCCCTCTCGGGGAGCACACAGACGGATGCCGAACCGACCGAAAGTCTATATGGTTTCTGTGACAACATGTTCATAGATGGTGTCGGCAGACGGACTCAAGACATGGTTCGACTACCAACTCCTCTTCACGGGGCTCGCTATCGCGTTCGTCTGTGTCACCGCCGCGGGCAGCCGACTCGTGGCGTATCTGGGGACGCTTCCGCTCACGGACTTGGACATCGAGCCCACGGACCCGACGTTCGCGCTCGCGGTCACGGGAGGCGGTATGCTCGTGATTTGCCTACTGGTCGCGCTGGCAGGACTGCTGAATCGAGACCAGCAGTAACCCCAGACGTTACGACCTACTGACCCCCGTCCAGCGACGACGCGACCGACACCACCGTCGCCTCGGCCTCCCGCTCGAGCCCCACGTCGACCCCGAACGCCTCGAGCAGCGCACACCGCGTCTCGACGTGGTCGGTCACGGCGGGAATCCGCACCCGCCCGCCGGCGAGCGCGAGAAAGACAAGCAACTGGTCGGCCATATGTCGATCGACCGGTGCCGCGCCCTCGAGAAACCGGTTCGCCGCGTCGGCGGCGTCTTCGCCGACCCGCTCGGCGGGCTTGCCGCGCTCGCCGAGCGCCGAAAAGCCGGCGACGCCGGTTCCGTGATCGACGCAGAGCACCAGCGCGGAGCCGGGCGACGGGCTCTCGACGGTCGTCTCACAGCGTTTCGTCAGTTCGAGATCGGGCTCGGGGTTCAGCCGCTCGAGCGCGCCTTCGGCCTGCCGATAGGCGACATCGCGGTCGGCCAGCGATTCCGATTCGGTGGTGTAGAGTCGGAGCCCCTCGAGCGGTCCCCGTTCGGTGAGGACGATCGGCTCGAGGCTCGAGGGGGCGAGCCGAAGCGTCGCGGTCCCGCCGCCGTCGGGATAGAACCCGCGCCGGTCGACCTCGCAGGCGGCCTCGACGCCGAACCGGCGGAGCAACGGGAGTGTAACGTAGCGGAGGTAGTCGAGCGGCGGCGACCACGCCACGTCCGTCCCGCCGGTGACCGTCACCGAGAGCGGTGACTCGAGGACCGTCGCCAGCGGCAAGAGGGCGTTACACAGCAGCGTCGCGCTGCCGGCGGTCCCGATATCGACGGCGTAGCTGCCGCCCTCGAGTCGCTGGCGGCCCGCTGGATCGGTCCCCGCCTCGAGCCCCGGATCGAACTCGACGGTCTCCGAGCCGAGTTCGCCGCCCGAGACATCGGCGTCGCAGAGTTCGGCCATCGTCTCGAGGACCGCCAGATGCTGGTGGCGGAGTCCGGGCGTCGACCGGTCGCCGCGGACGTGTTCGAGTCGAACCGGGTCGTTCTCGAGGACCGACAGCGCGAGCGCCGTTCGGAGAAACTGGCCGCCGGCGCTCGAGCCGTCGAGTTCGCGAGGGGTCGTCATGTGCGAAGGTTGGGCCTCGAGTCACCTACCAGTGCCGACGCCGGGTCGCGTGGTACTGGGCCGTCCACGGCTCTCGAGCGGGCTACCCGCCGTGGCCGGGATAGTCCCGCTCGAACCGGTCCTCGATCTCGCGCTCGTCGAACCGGATGACCACCGGCCGTCCGTGCGGGCAGGAATAGGGGTTCTCGCAGTCGTCTAACGCCGACAGCAGGTCGATCACCGACCCCTCCGTCAGCGACGTGTTCCCCGTGATCGACGGATAGCAGGCCAGATCGCCGAGGAACTCGTCGGCCAGCGCGTCGACCGTCTCCGCGCCCGCTTCGCGGTCGCCCTCGACGAACGAGGTGAGCACGTCCCGCAGGCGCTCGGGCTCTACGGTCTCCGCGAACACCGCGGGCACGGTCGTCACGGCGACCGTCCGATCGTCGACCCGGTCGGCGTAGAAGCCCAGCCGAGAGAGCGCCTCGCTGTAGTGTTCAAAGGCTTCCGCCTCCGCCGCGGTCAACTCGAGTTCGACGGGTTCGGCGAGGGCCTGTGCAGTCGGATCGTCCGCGAACACCTCCTGCAGGTGCTCGTAGTTGACCCGCTCGTCGGCGGCGTGCTGGTCGATCAGGACGAGTCCGGCGGGCGTTTCACAGACCAGATAGGTGTCGCGGAGCTGTCCGAGGACCCGCAGCGAGGGCAGCGAGTCGAACTCAGTTTCCTCGCCCGTCGCGGGCTCGCCGGTCAGCGTCCGCTGTTCGGTGGCGGCCGCGAACTTGCGCTCGGGGTCGCGGTCCCGATCCGGAACCGAGTCGGATTCGCGATTCGAATCGGCCCGACTCGAGCCAGAACCCGAGCCCGTTTCGGTCGAATCAGGTGCCGAGCTACCGGCCGCGTCAGCGTTCGTCGCCGCGGTCGTCGATTCGCGACCCGTGCCGCTCGAGGGAGACTGCGGACTCGAGGATCGGTCGCTGACGGCGGCATCCGAGCCGCCTGCGCTGCCGGCTGGGTCTGAACTGCTCGCGCTGGCAGCGTCCGTGCCGCCCGTGCCACCGGCAGCGTCCGAGCCGCTCGAGTCGGTCGCTGCACTCGACCCCGCGTTCGCGGACTCGCTCGTCGATCGCTCGCCGTCGGTTTCGGCGGCTGAGTCGTCAGGAGCCGAGACGGCCTCGGTCCCGGCTCCGGACTCGAGCGTTGCGGCCTCGCTGGCGGGCGAATCCGCCCCGCTCTCGACGCCGCGTCGATCGCCGGGGTCGACTCGCGCCTCGCCGGGTGCCGAGCGGCCCCGCGGGGCTCGAGACCGGAGCAGTCCGTGCTCGAGCAGCGCGCTCTCGACCGCGGCGTCGACCTGCCGGCGGACCGCATCGTCGTCGTCGAAGCGGACTTCCCGCTTTCTGGGGTGGACGTTCACGTCGACCGCGTCGCCGGGGACCGAGAGGAAGAGCGTGACGAAGGGGTAGCGGTCGCCGCCCAGTTGCGTGCCGTAGGCACCCATGATCCCCTCGCGGACGGCGTCCGCGGTCACCGCGCGTCCGTTGACGTAGGTTGCGAGGTAGTCCCGGCTCGAGCGATTCGTTTCGGGATGGGAGACGAGCCCCGAGACGGACTCGAGGGGGCCGGGCGGGAGTTCGTCGCCGTCGGCGTCGACCGGGATCATCGCCGAGGCGACGTCGCGGCCGTAGACCGACAGCACGGCGGCCTGCAGGTCGCCCTGTCCCGTCGTCGAGAACACCTCGCGGCCGTCGTGGGTCAGCGTGACCGCAACGTCCGGGTTCGCGAGCGCGTAGCGGGTGACGACGCGGTTGACGTGGGCGAACTCCGTCGCGGTCGTCTTGAGGAACTTCCGGCGAGCGGGGGTGTTGTAGAAGAGATCCTCGATCTCGACGGTGGTGCCCGCGGGACAGCCCGTCGGTTCGACGCTGGTCACCTCGCCGCCTTCGTAGACGAGTTCCGTTCCCGCACCATCGGCCTCGCGGGGCCGCGAGCAGATCGTCAGCCGCGAGACCGAGCCGATGGTGTGCAAGGCCTCGCCGCGGAATCCCAGCGTCGCGACGCCCGACTCGAGGTCCTCGAGGCCATCGATCTTGCTCGTCGTGTGTTCGCGGACGGCCGCCCGGAGATCGGCCTCGCTCATCCCGTGGCCGTCGTCGGCGACGCGGATCAGTTCGGTGCCGCCCGCCTCGACGGTGACGTCGACGCTGTCCGCGTCGGCGTCGAGACTGTTCTCGACGAGTTCCTTGACCGCGCTGGCGGGGCGCTCGACGACCTCGCCGGCGGCGATGCGGGCGACGGTGTCCTCGTCCAATCGGCGGATGCCGGTGTCGTCCTGTGGTAGTGTGCTCTCGTCACTCATGATGATTCGGCGTCGGGACTCGGTTCCGACGCTCGAGTACTGGATAGCCGTACAGAAGGCGACTGGTTAGGTCTTACGTCCCTGCCGTTCGACGGTGACGGCCGCTCGAGTCCGCCGTCAGTCCTCGAGACCCAGATCCTGCGACATCGAGTTGCCGGCGCGCGGAACACCCTTCGCCGTCACCGTCTCGCCGTTCATGAAGGAGGCGGCGGGGCTCGCGAGGAACTGGATCACGTCGGCGATCTCCTCCGCGTGGCCGATACGGCGGTCGGTCTCCTCGCGGGGCGGCATGTCCTCGCTGTCGATGCCGAGCGTCTCGGCGACGCCGGGGGTTTGGATCAGCCCGGGCGCGACGCAGTTGACGCGGATGCCGTCTTCGGCCCACTCGACGGCCAGCGTCTCGGTCAGCCGGATGATCGCCGCCTTCGACGCGCCGTAGTGGCTCTCGCCCGGGGCCGCGTGCTGGCCGTTCACGCTCGAGAGGTTGATGATGACGCCGCCCGACCCCTCGCGCATGACCTCGCCGGCGAGTTGCGTGCAGTGGACCGTGCTGTTCAGGTTGAGGTCGACGATGGTCTTCCAGCCGTTCGCGGAGATGTCCTCGAACGGCGCGACGAACTCCCCGCCGGCGTTGTTGACGAGCACGTCGATGTCGCCGAACTCCGCGACCGTCTCGTCGACCAGATTCTGAACCTGCTCGCGCTCGCGGACGTTGCATTCGACGGCGAGCGCGTCGCCCGCGTCCACATCCTCGGCGATCCCCTCGGCGACCGGCCCGACGCGATCCATCGAACGCGAACAGATCGCTACGTCCGCACCGCTGGCCGCGAGCGTCTCCGCGATCGCGCGGCCGATTCCCTGGCTCGCACCGGTGACGATCGCGGTCTTGCCCGCGACGTCGAAGTCTGCTTCGTGCATCGTGCTAACGGGCAACCTAGCGTTGCAAAACGCTTCCGATGGCTCTCGAGGAGCGTCGCTGCTCGGCATCATTCGCGCCAGCCGAGCCGTCGCTGTCCGGCGTCGACGACTCCGATGGCGAGTGCCAGCGCCGCGCTTTTGCTGACCGCAGCCGTCCGGACGGTATGGATCTGCGACGGACCCGCTCCGTCGCTCGAGATGTGGTGGCCGTCGTCGACGAGCACAACGTGACGTTCATGGCGGGGAGCATCGCCCACGCCGCCTTTCTCTCCCTGCTGCCGCTCTTGCTCCTGCTCTTTATCGTCGCCGGCGCGGTCGGTAACGACTACCTGACCGAACAGATCGTCGCGGTGGCTCGAGACCACCTCAGTCCCGCCGGTCAGGGGCTCGTCTACGAGGCGCTGACCCACGCGTCAAAGCGGGCCGGGGCGTCGCTCATCGGGATCGTCTCGCTACTGTGGGGCATGCTGCGCATCTTCCGGGGGTTGAACACCGCGTTCGACGAACTGTACGGCGCGGGAGAGCGCTCCGTTTCGGGCAAGTTCGTCGACGGTATCGTGGTCTTCCTCGCCATCGTGATCGCCACCACCGGCGTCAGTTTCGCGACGGCGACGCTGGCGACGGTGGACCATCCCGTCGTCGTCGCAGTGACCCCACTCGTCCTGTTCTGTGGCCTGGTCGTCGCGTTCTTTCCCATCTACTACGTCTTCCCCGAACCGGACGTCTCGGCGCGGGAGGCCCTTCCCGGGACCCTCATCGCCGCCGCGGGCTGGGTCGTCCTCGAGGCGCTGTTCGGCGTCTACGCGGACCTCGTGAACACCGTCGGCACGTTCGACACGTTCGGTGCGGTCATCCTCCTGCTCATCTGGCTCTACGGGACCTCGTTCGTCCTCCTCGTCGGCGTGGCGGTGAACGTCGTGATCGGGGAGTACCACCCTGAAGCGGGCCCCGCCGACAGCAACGAACGGGAGTCGACCGGCTCCGTTCACGGGTAGCCGGACGCGACCGACCCGTCCCGTTCGGACCGACTTGCGCCGATCCGATTCGCAGGACGAATCAGTGAAAGATGTCGCTCGAGCGGTCTCAGTCCTCGCTCGCTTCGGTTCCGCGGTTTTCGGAGTCGCTCTCGCCGGCGAGCTCGGCCGACACCTCCCGGCTCGTCGCTCGAACCTCGCGCATGGACTCGGCGAGTCGAGACTCGACGCGCTCCTCGGTCTCGAGGTCGATCGTGCCGCCCTCGGTTTCGATCAGGAGTTTCGCGGTCTCGACGGCCTCGTAGAGGATCGCGTCGAGTTCGTCGGCCGTGTAGAACCCGGAAAGTGCGCCGTACAGCATCGTGTTCGCCGCGTTCTGGACCTTCTCGTCGAACCGGTGTTTCGCGCTGCCGACGGACTGTCCCGAGTAGGTATCGTCCATGAAGGGGACGAGATCCGGGAGGTTCTCGCCGACCGTCTGCATCGGGACGCCGGTCGGGGTGCGAAAGTCCTGACAGGCGCGGGCGATCGCCCACTCCCGCGCGGTGAAGGACGTCCGCGCTTTGAGGAACTCGTTGACGCGGTCGTACTCGGCCCCGCTGATCTTCGTGAATCGCTCGCCGTCCGGATTGCCGGCGTACTTGCTCGTCGCTCCGTCTCGGTCGGTCGTAGACTCAGTTTCGTCGGGCATGGTGTGTATCAGGCGGTCGCCCGAAGCCCCGCCGCGGGAACGATCCGCGGTTCGCCCACCGGGGTTCCGCTCGCTCGCAATCGCGACCCGATTCGACCCGTCACCGGCGCGACGCGATTGCGGTATAGACGACACGGGCCGCTCGAACGTAAGGGGGAGCCAAGCGCAGTGAAAGTGGACGTGGAACGACTGCTATCGAAGACACTCCGAACGATGTCTCCCACCGACTCGCACGGTGATCGACGGCGAAAACGGGCTGCTATACGGTCGCGATCACGGCGGCGCAATCGCCCCGTCGCCGACTCGCGGCGATTCACCGGAAAGACGGTGTGTCAACGAGTCACTCGGACCGAGTGGCGTCCTCGAGTCGCTCCTGTAACTGCTGGACTTTCGAGACGAGTTCGATCGGCGGCGTCGTGTTCACGTCCAGCGACTCGAGGTCCTCGAGGACGGCTTCGCTCTCGGGGTCGATCGCCGCGTCCGCGGCGTCGGCCTCCGCGGGACCGCCGTCGGTCGACGCCGTCTGTGCGGAGTCCTGCGAATCGCTCCCACCCTGCGTCCGCATCGTTCCGCTCCCCAGGTCAAACGTGGCCTGTACCGGCTCGCTCGAGGTCCCGCCCTTGGCCTCGATGGCCTTCTCCTCGCGCAGGCGCTCCAAGACGTCTCTCGAGCGGTCGACGACGGGGTCGGGCACCCCTGCGAGGTCGGCGACGTGGATCCCGTAGGATCGGTCGGTCGGCCCGTCCCGGACCGTCCGGAGGAACGTCACCTCACCGTCGCGTTCGTCGGCCGCGACGTGGACGTTGGCGACGCGGGGGAGGTTCTCCGCGAGCCCGGTCAGTTCGTGGTAGTGGGTCGCGAAGAGGGTCTTCGCCTGCACCTCGTTGTGCAGGTACTCCGTGGCCGCCCACGCGATCGAGATCCCGTCGTAGGTCGCGGTCCCGCGGCCGACCTCGTCTAAGATGACCAGGGACTCCTCGGTCGCGGTGTGGAGGATGTTCGAGAGTTCGCTCATCTCGACCATGAACGTCGAGCGGCCCTGCGCGAGTTCGTCCAGCGCGCCGACGCGGGTGAAGATGCCGTCGACGAGACCGATCTCGGCCTCCTTCGCCGGGACGAAGCTCCCGACCTGCGCGAGCAAGACGATACAGGCGACCTGTCGCATGTACGTCGATTTCCCGGACATGTTCGGGCCGGTGACGACGAGGAAGCCACGATCCTCGTCTGCGCGCCCGCTGGCGCGTTCTTGGTCGGCGGCTCCGGCCGCCGACCCCATCCGCACGTCGTTCGGGACGAATTCGGTCGTCTGCTCGACGACCGGGTGGCGACCCTGCTCGAGCGCGAGTCGATCGCCGCGGTGCAGGTCCGGCTTGACCCACCGGTTCTCGGCCGCGTGGGTCGCCAGACTCGAGAGCGCGTCGACCGTCGCCAGCGCCCGGCCGACATCTTGCAGCAGTTCGGCCCGCGCGGCGACTGTCTCGCGGAGTTCCTCGAAGAGTTCGTACTCGAGTTCGCCGCGTCGTTCCTCGAGCCGAAGGATCTCGCGTTCCTTCTCCTCGAGTTCGTCGGTGGTGAATCGTTTGGAGTTCTTGAGCGTCTTGATCTCCTCGTAGTGGTCCGGAACGCCGTCGGCGGCGGACTTGCCGACCTGAATGTAGTAGCCGTCGGTCTTGTTCCGGTCGACGGTGACGTGGGAGAGGCCGTACTGTCCCTTCTCGCGCTCGGCGAGGGTGTCGAGCCACTCCTTGAGTTCCTCGTGGCGCTCGATCACCTCGTCGAGGTCGGCGTCGTACCCCCGCTGGAGGAGTTCCCCTTGGGTCACCGTCGAGGGCGGATCTTCGGCGATGGCTTCCTCGAGGGTCTCCCGAAGCTCGCTCGCGGCGTCCCGATCCGGCCGGTCGACGATTTCCGAGAGCGGCGAGTCGGCCAGATCCGGGTTCGACGCGATACTATCGGCCAGTTCGGGGAGCACTGCCAGCGTGTCCCGGACCGCGAGCAAGTCTCGCGCGTCCGCGCTGCCGTGAGTCGCCTTCGAGGCCAGCCGCGCCAGATCGTAGGCCTCGCCGAGGGAATCCTGTAACTCGTCGCGAGCGAGCGCCGCCGTCGAGAGCGCGGCGACGGACTCCTGTCGCCGCTCGAGGGTCTCGAGCGAGCGCCGCGGGCGCTGGAGCCACTCCTTTAGCAGGCGGCCGCCGGCGCTGGTCTCGGTGTGATCGATCGTCGCGAACAGCGAGCCGTCGCGCTCGCCCTGCATGGTCTCGGTGAGCTCGAGGTTGCGCTGCGTGGTCGCGTCCAGCGTGACGTGGTCGTCGCCGTGGTGGGCCTGAATGCGGGTCATCGAGGCGAGGACGCCCGCACCGGTCTCCTCGACGTAGGAGAGGATCGCGCCGGCCGCGGCGATCGTCGGCTCGCCGACCGACAACCGCTCGACGGTTTCGGCGCCGAACTGTTCGCGAACCCCGTGTCTGGCCCGTTTGGGCGCGAATGCTTCGGTCTCGTGGAGTGTAAGCGTCGCGCCGATGCGTTCACGAACCTGATTCAACAGGTCGTCGTCCGCCCGAACGTCGGGCCCCGGCAGCACTTCGACCGGGTCGAACCGGTACAACTCCGTCAGCGCGTCGTCGGCGTCGTCGGCCGCCGCCACGAGGAATCGGCCGGTCGTCACGTCCGCGAAGGCGAGCCCGTAGGCGTCGTCACCGCCGTCGACGACCGCCGCGAGGTACTGGGCGTCGGCGTCGCTGGTCTCGAGCAGGGTGCCGGGGGTCACCACGCGGACGATCTCGCGGGCGTGGCCGGAGTCGGTCTCGTACTGGTCGGCGACGGCGACGCGGTAGCCGCGCTCGACTAAGGCCTTGAGATAGGGCGTCAGGTCGTCGACGGGCACGCCGGCCATGGGGTACGACGAGCCGTGGGAGGACTTCTGGGAGACTTTGAGATCGAGTTCCTCGCTGACGATTTCGGCGTCCTCGCCGAAGAATTCGTAGAAGTCACCACACTGCATCGCCAGTAGTTCGGCGTCGGTTCCCTCCTTCAACGAGAAGAACTCTCCGACGATACCCGTCGCCTCGGTCATATCCGGTGACTGTCCCTCCACCGCAAAAACCCTGCGGGATCCGCGGTGAACGTGGTCGATCAGCGACGAGGCGCGTCGCTCAGCGGGGGAGGAGCCTCGCTAAAACGTCGGCCGGAAGCCGACGTCGAATCAGTTCGGCGCTGTGGTAGGTGATGGAGGATCGGAATCGAGGGGGGAGGGGTTGACGGTGGAACGATATCCGATCCGTGGCGAGCGGGGCGATGATGTCTCGGATGATCAGACGGGTCGGTTGGCAACGACCGGATCTGCCCCGCCTCGCCACGTGTGTTCCGTGGCGACCCGTGACTATACTTATTGTCTAGTTAAACCGGTCTCAGCGGGGGAAATCGGATCGATTCGGTCTGGTTGGCAGGGCAAGCGAACGGACACCTCCGAGCCCGAGTCAGTACAACGGTCCGCCCAGCGGCACGTCCTCGTCGGGCGAGACCAGCACGGGATACCCCTCCTCGCCGGGAACGCCGACGGTCAGCGCCTCGGATTTGAAACCGGCGATCCGCACCGAGCCGAGGTTCGTCGCACACAGCACCTGCCGCCCCTCGAGGTCGGCGGCGTCGTAGTGGTAATCGAGTTGCGCGGCGGACTGGATCTCCTCGTCGCCGAGGTCGATCCACAGTTTCGTCATCTCCGGCTTCTCTGCCTCGGGGAACGGTTCGGCGTCGATCACTTCGCCGACTTCGATAGTCGCGTCGAACGGACTCTCGACCATGCGCCGGGGTACCAGCCCCACCGAAAATTAGGTATCGGTTCTCGAGCGCCGAATCGGCGCAGCCCCGACCCCGCCAGCTACGCGAGCAGTTCGTCGGCCAGCAGGGACAGGCTCTCGTCCCCGTCGTCGGCCGCATTCGGCACCGCGAGCATGACCTCCTCGATGCCGGCGTCGGCGTAGTCCGCCAGCCGGTCGCGGACCTCGGCCGGGGTCCCGGTGGGGGCCGTCTCGAGGTAGCCCGAGAGGAAGAACTCGCGGGGCTCGCTGGGACCATCGGGCAGGAACTCGTCCCGGAAGGTCTCGCGCTTTTCAGCGGCTGCCTCGGTCGTCTCGCCGACGAAGACGAACAGTTCGGCGGATTTGCGGATCTCGTCGTACCGGGCCTCGCTCTCGCAGTGGTCGCGCAACACCTCGAGTTTCTCCGCGAAGCCCTCGGGCTCGAGGGTGCCGTAGTTCCAGCCGTCGGCCAGTTCGGCGGTGTAGCGCAGGGTGAAGTCCTCGCCCCCGCCGCCGATCCAGATCGGCGGGTGGGGCTCCTGTACGGGCTGGGGTTCGCAGAACGCATTTTCGAGGTCGATCTCGAGGTGCTCGCCCTCGTGGCTGTACGTTTCGTTGGTCCAGAGGCCCTGCAGGATCTCGACGGTCTCTGCGAGCCGGCGGAGGCGTTCGGCCGGCGGCTCCTGAAACTCGTAGCCGAAGCGGTCGTACTCGTCCGCGTACCAGCCGCCGCCCAGCCCGAGTTCGAGCCGGCCGTCGCTCACCCGATCGACCGTCGCGGCCATCTTCGCGAGCAGCGCCGGCTGGCGGTAGGACTGGCTCGTGACGAGCGTGCCGAGCCGAATCCGATCGGTCGCCTCGGCGATCGCGCTCAGGGTCGTCCAGCACTCGTGGGTGGCTCGCCGCGGGTCGCCGATCCACGACTGGGAGTGATCCTCGAGCCAGACCGCGTCGTAGCCCAGCGATTCGGCCTCGAGCGCGGTGTCCCGAACCGTCCCGATATCGGTCCCGTACTGCGGGAGGATCAGCCCGATATCGAGATCGGTCGCGTCGCGTTCGGCGGCGCTCATTCGGTTACCTCCCGATCGAGTGCCAGCGCCCGCTCCGCGAGCGTTTCGGGGTCCTCGGCGACGAGTTTGACGAGGGCCTCCTTCCCGACCTCGCCGCGGTCGACGACGGCCGCGGGCGGCTCGTCGCGGTCCGCGAAGGCCTGCCGGGCACCCCAGCCCATCGTGCTGCCCTCCGTGTCCGCGATGGCGTCGGGCTGTTCCCCGCGGTCGTACTCCGCAGTCGGCCACTCGAGGGACTCAAGTGCCGCCGCCACGTCCGCGTCGAACCGGCAATTGACCGCGAACCGGAGGTCGGGGACGAACTCCCGCGCCGAGAGGAGGAAGCGGGCGACGTGGCTCGAGGCGCCGAACCGGACCCCGCGGTTCGGCTGCAGCCCGGAGAGCGTTCGCGTGATCCGGCCCTCGACGGCGGCGGTCTCGGCGACGGACTCAGCGTAGGGCGTCGCGCCGACGACGTTCATGCCAACCTCGGGAACGAGCGCCGAGGCGTCGGCGTCGACCAACCGGTCGACGACGGCCTGCACTTCCTCGGCGGTCAGCTCTCGAGCGGCCTCGTTTCGCAGCGGCGCCATGTGGTTGACCGCGCCGTGGCCCTCGCCCACGTCGTAGTAGTACCGCACCGCGCGGGCGAGGAAGTCGGTCGCGCCCTCGACGGCGGTCTCGAGGGGTTCGCCCTTCGCGAGGCGGGCCGCGATCGCGGCGGCGAGGGCACAGCCGGAGCCGTGGGTCGCGTCGGTGCCGACGCGGGGGTGCTCGAACGCCCGGGTGGTGTCGTCGGTGACGAGCACGTCTTGTACCCGCTCGCCGGGGACGTGACCGCCCTTGACGAGGACCGCGTCGACGCCCGTCTCGAGGATCGCCTCGCCGGCCTCGTGGGCGGTCTCCTCGTCGGTCACCGCGATGTCGGTCAGTACCTCGGCCTCGTCGGCGTTCGGCGTCACCAGCGTCGCCGCGCCGAGCAGGTCCTCGTAGGCGCGCTCGGCCTCGGGCTCTAACAGGCGGTCGCCGGTGGTCGCGACCATCACGGGGTCGACCACCAGCGGGAAGTCGAACTCGCCGGCGCGGTTCGCGACGGTTTCGATGACCTCGGTCGTCGCGAGCATTCCCGTCTTCGCCGCGCCGACCGCGAAGTCGTCGGTGACGGCCGCGAGTTGGGCCTCGATTTCCTCGATCGGGAGGACGAACGAAGACTCGACGCCGCGGGTGTTCTGGGCGGTGACGGCCGTGATCGCGGACGTGCCGAAGACGCCGTGGGCGGCCATCGTCGCGAGGTCGGCCTGAATCCCCGCGCCGCCGCCGGAGTCACTGCCGGCGATCGTCAGCGCGACCGGTCGACTCTCGGGTGCTGGTGTTCTCATAGTGAACCGTATTCCCCGGTTATACTAAGCGATGATGGTCAGCGAGGATGAGAGTCGTCTTCGGTCCCGGAGACCAGCGGACGGACCGTGTGAACACGTACGGTAGACGAGCGTCGGCTCGAGCCGACATGAACCCCTCCCCCAGCCGTTACGAATCGGAGTCGTCGGCCGCGTCGGCGGCCAACGCGGCGTAGGCGTCCCACGACGGATCGACGGACGGGTGCTCGAGTCGCTCGCCGTCGACGAGCACCTCGCTCCCGCCGTCATCGGCGGCCTCAACGCGGCCGATTTCGGCGACCGGAGTGTCTCGGTCCGCGAGTGCTGCGCGCACGTCGTCGACGCCGTCGGGATCGACGGCGAGCAGCAGCGAGCCGCAACTGGTCGCCGCCCACGGGTCGAACCCGAGGTGGTCACAGACCTCGCGGACGCCGGGACGCATCGGGACGGCCGCGCGATCGACCGCGAACCGAGCGCCCGCGCCGTCGGCCATCTCGTTGCACGCGCCGGCGAGGCCGCCTTCAGTCACGTCGTGCATCGCCGTCACCGGGCCCGCCGCGGCCGCCGTGAGGGCGTCGCGGACGGAAAACACCTCCTCGAGGCGGTCCCGGCCGGCCGCGATCACGTCGTCGGGGAGCTCGAGCCGGTCGCCGAAGAGAGTGGTCAGGAGGCCGACCGACTCGACGGCGGGGCCGTTCGTCAGCAGGAGTCGGTCGCCGGGGCGGGCACCGTCGGGCCGGACGATGTCGTCGTGGTCGCCGACGCCCATCGCGGTCGCAGCGCCGACCCACGGATGCGAGATATCGGAGTAGCGGGCCGTATGCCCCGTCACGACGGCGACACCGAGGTCCGCACACTCCGCGTGAATCGTCTCCCAGATCGTTGCGAACTCCTCGTCGGTCAGCCCCTCCGGAAGGGTGAAACAGATCGAGAGGTGCGACGGAGCGACGCCGCTGACGGCCACGTCCGCGAGCACGAGGTCGAGGGCGAACCGCGCCGCCCGCTCGAGGCCGATTGCCGGAAGGATCGAGAGCGGATCGGTGGCGGTGACCAGCGCCTGCCCGCCGATATCGAGGACGCCGAAATCGACGCCGTGGGTCGGGCCGACGGCGACGTCGTCGCGGTCGGCACCGAGGTTCGGTGCGACGTGGCGGTCGAAGAACGCGCGATCGATTTTTCCGAGGTCGCTCACGGGCGAACGATTCCGGTCGGCCGCCTTATCCGTAGTGGTTCGCCGCCGCAATCGCCCGAACGCGGGTCGCGAACGGGACTCGAGCCCGCCGCTCTGCGGCTCCAGCCGGGCGAACACGTGCGGTAACGGGTACCGGTACCTACTAGTGACGAGGCGATCGGTGACGGCAGCCCCGTGATGCGATACCCGTCGCTGCGGGTCGGTATCCGTCGCCCAACACAGACCTGTCACACGGGCCAGTCATTCGACGGTTCGAAACCAAATCCACTAACGTCTTCCCGGGATCGAAACCCAGTTTGATTACAGACAAGAGTGAAGGCCGTCGCCGAGTTATCCGGGACAGATGGCGTACTCGTTCCGGTCACCGACCGACGCCGACCTCGAGTTCTCCGCGAGCGAACTGACGGGTGCGCTAGGTGATTCGGTTACGGTGTTGCCGCTGCTGGTCGCGCTGGCTGCAACGACGAGCGTTTCGCTGCCCCACGTGTTGGTCGGCTTCGGCGTCTTCCAGATCGTCTGGGGGCTGTATTACGGGATGCCGCTCTCCGTCGAGCCGATGAAGGCGCTGGTCGGGCTGGCCATCGTCGGCGCGCTTTCCTACGCCGAACTCGCCGCCGCCGGGCTGCTCGCCGGCGGCGTCTTGCTCGTCGTCGGCCGGCTCGGACTCGTCGGTCGGCTCGAGCGGGTCGTCGGCGAGCCGGTCATCCGCGGGGTGCAACTCGCCGTAGCGCTGCTCCTGCTCGAGGCGGCGGTCGACCTCTCGCTCGGAAACCCCCCGATGGCGGCGGGCGGGCTGGCCGTCGTCGGCCTGCTGGCGCTCGTCGGCTACCGGGAGGCGAGCGTGCTCGTCGTGCTCGGACTCGGCGCGGTCGCGGCCGTCGCGGCGGCCGGCGTTCCGACGCCGGCGGTCCCCGATCTCGCCGTCTTTCCCGCCGGATCGCCGTCGTTCAGCGCCGCCGCGCTCGAGGGGACCGTCGCCCAGTTGGGGATGACGGTCGGGAACGCGGCGATCGCGACCGCTTTGCTCTGTGGCGACCTCTACGATCGGGACGTGTCGCCGGACGACCTCTCGCAGAGCATGGGCGTCACCTGCCTCGCATCGATCCCGCTCGGCGGCGTCCCGATGTGTCACGGCAGCGGCGGCCTCGCGGGGAAGTACGCCTTCGGCGCGCGAACCGGCGGCGCGAACGTCCTGCTGGGGATCGGCTACCTCGCGCTCGCGCTGGTCGCCGCCGGTGCCGTGCTCGCGGCCTTCCCGACGGCGATTCTGGGCGTGTTGCTCGTCGTCGTGGCGCTCGAACTCGGCCGCGCCGCGTTCGCGCCCGTCGACGGTCGTCGCTCGCTCGCGGTCGTCACGACGGTCGGTCTCGTCGGCCTCGTGGGCAACGTCGGGGTCGCGTTCGTCCTCGGAACAGTCGCGTTCTGGCTGCTGTCGCGGTCCGCTCGAGGAGTCTGACCGAACCGTCGCCGCTGTCCGCCCGAGCCGGACGACCTTTTGTTCCGTAGTTCCAACGGCCGCCAATGAGCGCGAGTTGGGCCGACCTGTTCGACCGCGGGGCGGCGTACGGCGGCGACCTCGAGCGAATCCGAACCGAACGCGAGTCGATCCGGGAGGACGACGATGCCTGAGCGAGATGAACCGAACCCCGCACGGGTCGTCGCGGACGCCGACGTGCTCGCGGCGGATCTCCTCGTGGGTGGCGACGCGCGCGAGGCGCTGGACCACGTTCGCCGCCACTCGTGGGTCAAACTGATCGCGAGCGATCCGCTGCTCGAGGAAACGGAGCGACTCGTGGCGAGCCTCGCCGACGCCGACCTCGCCGCCGACCACCGGGAACGACTCGAGGCCGAGCGCGTCGCGGTCGAGCAACCCGAGGGCGACCACCCCGCGCTGGCCTCGACCTATCGGGGCGAGGCGGCACACCTGCTTTCCTACGACGAGCGGCTTCGATCGGCAGAGGCCGGGCTGACCCTGCAGCCCCGCGTCTCCGTCAGCATTCGCCCGCCGGACGCGTTCGCGACGCTGTTCGATCCCGAGAGTCTGTACGCGGTCGTCGAGGGCGGGGACTACCCGGGGCCGGATCGGGACCCGCGAGCGTAGCGACCACACCGTCCGACTGCGCTCGGCCGGTTGAAGGCCGGTTTGCAGCGCCGCTCTGCAGTGCCGTTCGGCTGCCGACACCCTTATGCGAGGCGAGCCCCGAGTGTTGAGGGGTTATGAACGATCTCCGCACGGGATTGAGCTACGGTGACGTGCTCCTCGTCCCGAACCGCTCGCCCGTCGACAGCCGCAGTGACGTCGACCTCTCGACGCCGTTCACGCCGAGCCTCGAGTTGGACACGCCGGTCGTCTCCGCCGCGATGGACACCGTCACGGAGGCCGAACTGGCGATCGAACTCTCTCGAGCCGGCGGCCTCGGCGTCTTGCACAGATTCCTCACTGCCGACGAGCAGTCGGCACAAGTCGAGAAAGTGAAAGCCGCCGGCGAACGGGTGGCCGCCGCGGTGGGCATCAACGAGGACTACGTCGACCGCAGCGCCGCGCTCGTCGAGGCCGGCGTCGACGCGCTCGTCGTCGACGTGGCTCACGGCCACCTCGAGCGAACGCTCGAGGCCGTCGAAACGCTCCGGGAGGAGTTCCCGTCGACGGACCTCGTCGCCGGCAACGTCGCGACGCCGGAGGGGGTCACGGATCTGGCGGCCGCCGGCGCGGACTGCGTGAAAGTCGGCATCGGTCCCGGTTCCCACTGTACCACGCGGAAGGTCGCGGGTGCCGGCGTCCCGCAACTGACCGCCGTCGACGACTGCGCGACGGCGGCCGAGGACCTGGACGTGACGATCTGTGCCGACGGCGGGATCCGCACGTCCGGCGACGCGGCGAAGGCGCTGATGGCGGGTGCTGACACCGTGATGCTAGGGAGCCTCCTCGCCGGCACCGAGGAAGCGCCCGGCGCGGTCGTCGAAGTCGACGGCGATCGGTACAAGCGCTCGCGCGGCATGGCGACCACGACGGCCGCCGAGAACCGCGACGACAAGGAGGCCGACGTGCGCGCCGACGAGGGCGTCGAGGCCCTGACGCCGTACAAGGGGCAGGTCGCCGACGTCGTCGGCGAGTTCTGTGCCGGCATCCAGTCCGGGCTCTCCTACTGCGGCGGACACACCGTCGCCGACGCGCGCCGAAAGGCCGAGTTCATCCGCGTCGCCCCGAGCGCGAAGGAACGCGAGGGCTATCACACGGATCAGGACTGGGAGGGCGTCAGCGTCGATAGCGAGGCGAAAGACGAGACCGACTCGCAACTCGCGGACGACGAGACCGGGACGGCCGCCGCCGAGAGCGACGACTGAGTTCCGCTCGAGGACGACGACCGCTCGAGTCGGCCCGTTACTCGTCGCGGCCGGCGTACCACTCCGCGAAATCGGCCAGCGCGCGCCCGCGATGTGAGATCGCGTTTTTCTCTTCCGTACTCATCTCGGCCATCGTCTGCCCGTTGTACTCGAAGATGGGGTCGTAGCCGAACCCGCCCTCGCCCCGCGGTGCGATGAGCGTGCCGGCGACCGACCCGGAAAAGGTCTCCGTGCCGTTCTCGTCGGCGTAGGCGAGTACGGTTCGGAATTTCGCGCGCCGGTTTTCCTCCTCGCTCGCGAGCCGCCAGAGTCGCTCGACGCCGACGGTGTCCTCGACGTAGGCCGAGTACGGTCCCGGAAAGCCGCCCAGCGCGTCGACAAACAGGCCCGCGTCGTCGACTAACACCGGTTCGTCGCTCCCCAGTTCCGCGTAGGCCTCGCCGGCACCGTGTGCGGCGATCTCCGCGAGTGAGTCGCTCTGGACCTCGGTGTAGTCGTACTCGATCTGCTCGACGGGCTCGATCCCGGAGAGGTACTCCCGCGCCTCGCGAACCTTCCCGTCGTTGCCGGTGACGAATCGAATGGCCATGTACGAGGCGGCGGTCCCGGACGGAAAATAGGCGTCGGTTGGCCGACTTCGGCCGCCGATCGGGAGCCGAGCACCTGTTCGGGCAGTCAGCAGTCGACACGTACTCGAGAGAAATCGCGCTGAGCGCCGCTCAGTCGTCCGTTTCGCTGTCGTCGACAATGACTTCCACGGGTTCGTCCGCGGCGTCATCGCTTTCCTCGGTGGCTCCCGACTCCTGTTGCCAGAGGAGCGCGCCGGCGACGGCGACGACGATCCACGACCGCCAGTTGGCGAGGTTCAGGGTGTAGCCGACGCCGAAGGGCTTCTCGACGAGCATCCCTTCGCCGGGCTGCCAGTACGACGAGAGCATGCGGCTGATGCTCGGTCGTTCGAAGTTGTACGGGACCCCAAGAATCTCACCGGAAGTCGGCTTCTCTGCCATGGCAGGTGATACGTCCTCCCCTGATAAGAGTATTGTGTGCCGTGACGATCGGTGCGAGCGACCGACGGCGGCCGGGTGCGGCGGAACCGATCCGCGCTATGCCTGATATCGGCCGCGGCCCTCGACCTCGCGTAAGCGCTCGAGCACCCGTTCCTCGCCGACCTCGCGGTAGCCCTCCCGGACCGCCTCACGGAGTGGGGCGGGATCGTCGGCGGTGCCGACGAGGCTCTGGTCGAAGACGTGCAGGTCCATCGCGTAGTCCTCGACGTGGTCGGTGTGGTAGCCGAGACCGAAGTCGATGAGATAGGTTCGGTCGTCGACCCTGACGTTCCGCGTCGTCGGATCGCCGTGGACGAAGCCGGCCCGATGGAGCCGCGCGAGGTGCCGCCCGACGTCGCGGAC
The DNA here is from genome assembly GCF_005576615.1 of Natrinema versiforme. NCBI lineage: Archaea > Methanobacteriati > Methanobacteriota > Halobacteria > Halobacteriales > Natrialbaceae > Natrinema > Natrinema versiforme. Next base: position 760,091 of record NZ_CP040330.1, on the reverse strand, counting down.
GCCCGCAGGCGTCAGCCCCGCCCGGAGGTCCCGCTCGCCGACGTACTCGAGTTCGAGTCGCGACTCGCGGGGATCGACGTCCGAGAGCACCGGCGTGGGTACTCCCTCCCGGCGCGCGAGGCTCGTGAGTCGAGCCTCGAGCGTCGTCCGCTCCCGACGGAGCCGGTCGTCGAGTTCGGGATGGCGGTAGGTCTTTGCTTCGCGGCGCTTGGTGACGCGACCCGCGTCGGGCTCGAGGGAGACGAGCGCTTCGGCCCCGCGGACCTCCCGGTCGCCCGCGACGGCTTCGCCGCGGCCGGCCGCGAGTTCGGGTTCGTCGGTCCGCCAGCTAACGGGCACCTGGTCGGGTCGGAAATCGGGGTCGACCCGCGAGTCCTCGAGCGCGAGCGTGTCGCCCGCCGCGTACATCTTCGCACCCAGCACCGCGATCATGCCGGCGTTGTCCCGCAGGAATCGCGGCTCGGGCGCGTGGAACTCGGCCCCGCGCTGTTCGCACATTTCGGTGAGCATCTCGCGCAGGCGGGCGTTCTGTCCGACGCCGCCCCCGAGGACGAGTTCGTCGCTGCCGGTCAGCGACAGGGCGCGCTCCGAGACCTCCGTAAGCATGCCGAAGACGTTCTCCTGGAGGGAGTAGCAGATGTCCTCGACCGGCGTCCCATCGTCGTACGCTTGCTTCGCGGCGCTCATGATCCCCGAAAACGAGAAGTCCATCCCCTTGACGACGTAGGGGAGATCGACGTACTCGCCGTCCTCGGCGGCCGCCTCGACTTTCGGGCCGCCGGGGTGAGACCAGCCGACGTGGCGGGTGAACTTGTCGATCGCGTTGCCGACGCCGGTGTCCATCGTCTCCCCGAGCACGCGGTAGCGCCCGTTGCGGTAGGCCAGTAAGTGCGCGTTCGCGCCGCTGGCGTTGAGACAGACTGGGGAATCGAAGCCCGAGGAGTGGCGGCCGATCTCGAGGTGGGCCACCATGTGATTGACGCCGATAAGCGGCACCGAAAGCGCCTGACTCAGTGCTCGAGCGGCCGTGCCGACGGTCCGCAGGCAAGGGCCGAGCCCGGGGCCGCGCGAGAAGGCGACGGCATCGATCGGCGGCTCCGTCGCCGGCCCGTCGTAGGTTTCCCGGGCGTGCTCGAGTGCGCGCTCGACGACGCGCGGGATCGCGTCGTGCATGTGTTCGGCCGCCTCGCGGGGGTGGATGCCGCCGCTCTCGGGCTGGTAGGCGTCGCTCTCGATGAAGACGTCGTCGGTCTCGGCGTCGAAGACGGCTGCGCTGGCGGCCCACGCGGTGCCTTCGATCCCGAGGATACGTGCGGTGTTACTCACGGTTAGAACGAATCTGCGGTGGTGGATACATCGCGTTAGACCGGATGTATCGCCCGCGGCCGGGCCGACTCAGGGCCCGGTCGCGGTTCGGTACGACCCGCCGCGGGTCGCCACATTGCGCCTACTCCCACTCGGTGTAGCTGCACTTCCCGCAGTGTTTGCGGTCGCCGTGGTCGGCGAGGAAGGCGTCACCACAGCGGGGGCACAGTTCGCCCTCGGTGCTGCCGTCGTCGCCGTAGAGTTCGTAGCGCGCCATTTAGGCTTCCTCCGGTTCCGCTTCGGCGTCTTCCTCGGCGCCGATCTTGTTTCGCTCGAGCATGTGGTCTTGCTCGACATCGCGGGCGTAGTCGGCGGTGTCGTAGACTTTCGCCTGGCCGACGGTCTTGCGCATCCCGAACTTGGTGTCGAGCGTGCGGATGACGACCTCGTCGGCGTCCTTGTTCAGCTTCGCCGCGAGGCTGTCACGAACCTGCAGACGAGAGGGCGTGGCGTCCTCGTGGACGAGTTCGAAGGTCACGTCCGTTCGATGCAACATGGGGTTCTCCGTTTCGGAGATGATGTCGACGTCCATGATATCACTCAGTTACCCTATTATCCCCGGGTAGCGCCTAAAAGGATTTCGAAGCGCCCACCCGTTTGCCCGGGTGACGATCCGCCGGCGGTCGGCACCCGCCGGATTTGACTACGCGCTGAACTGAAAGTAAGAATTACATAACGGCGCGGCGACCTCTCGACTGATGCCCTCCAGACGCCGACTCCTCGCGGGGTGTGGTCTGAGCCTCGCGGGACTGCTCGCCGGCGGGACCCTCCTCGCCGACCGCTCAGCCACAACTGATACCGACTGGCCGATGGCCCGCTACGACGCCGCCGGGACGGGATACAATCCCGACGCGTCGGGCCCGCGCGACGAGATCCACGTCGCGTGGGACGAATCCCTCGAGAGTGTCAGCGGGTTCGAAGTCACGCCGCCGGTCCTCGTCGACGACATCCTCTACACCGTCGGCGACGAGTTCGTCGCGATCGATACCGAGCGCGGAGCCGCCCGCTTTTCGGTCGACGCGATCGACGCCTCGAGTCCGACCTACGTCCCGTCGTCGGTCTATCAGACCGGGACGCTGGCGGTCACCGCAAAAGACGGTGTCATCGGCCTGAGCGCCGGCGGCGGGGTCGAACTGTTCGGACTGCGATTCGGCGACGTGCGCTGGCGCGGCCCCGGTCAGGTCTCGGAGATCGATTTCCGAGACCGGTCCGAAACGCCATCGCCCGTGCGGGTCGGAGACACCGTATACACCGCGATACCGGATACCGCGGAGATCGTCGCCCTCGAGGCCGACAGCGGCCACGAGCGATGGCGACGGGGGTTCGATCGAGACGACGACGACGAGGCCGGTGGCATCACCCACCGACCCGCGGTCCGGGACGGCATCGTCTTCGCCACCGGCCGGCCGGGCGAGGTGGCGGCGTTCGACGCCGAGAGCGGCACTAAACGGTGGGACCGAACGCTCGAGGACGCGACCGTTCGGCCGCCGACGGCGACCGAGGCCGGCGTCGTCGTCCCGACCAGAACGGGCATCCGACTGCTCGAGGCCGACAGCGGCGCGCGGCGATGGCGGAAGTCCCTCGAGGGAAACGCGACCCGCGGGGCCGCCGCGGTCGCCGAGGGACGGGTCTTCGTGGCCGACGACGGCGTCGACGGGGAATTGCACGCGCTCGACCTCGAGACCGGAAAGCCGGCGTGGTCGGTTTTGTACGGGCACGACGACACGCCGATCGTCGCCGACGGCGTCGTCTACGTGACCAACAGCGGCTACGAACTGGCCGCGTTCGACGCGGAAACGGGCGACCCGGGCTTTACCTACGGGGCGAAGTGGGCGATCTCCATGCCGGCAGTCGGCGACGGCACCCTCTACGTCGTCGACGGGGACCGCGTCCTCGCGCTGGAGGAACAGGATGACTGACGGGGAGGTCGAGGCGGCGACATCGACGGCGGACCGTTCGAACTCGGAATCGGACGCCGATCCGGACTCGGACGACCGTTCGCCGATGAGTCCGACCGGAGAGGCGGTGTCCGCAGACGAGAACGGACAGCGGGACGCCGACGATGCCGGACCGTCCGTAACGCTTCCGCAGCCGGTAGCGCGTCTCCGGCGCGAGCCGACGCTCGCGCTGCCGTTCGCGATCGCGGGCGTTTTCCTCACCGTCCTCGACTGGCTCCGGCGCGCCGACCCGCTTCCGACGCTGGCGACCGGGGGCGGTGAATGGACGCGTCTCAGCATCGAGTACGCCGGCTATCCGACCGGAGTCCCCGAAACGGCGCGCTCGCTCGAGGCCTTCGTCGGTCTGCGGCCCCCGTATCTCGTCTGGGGGATCGGCCTCGAGATTCTCGCCTTCGCCGCCGTCGCGGTCGCCGGGATCGCGACCGTCGCGCGAGCCAGCGCCGACATCGAGCGCTGGGACGAGGCGCTCTCGGGCCGACGGCTGCTCGCGTATTTCGGGGTGGTCGTCTCGTTCGATGCGGTCGGGCGAGTCCTCGGCTCGTTCGACGGCGGGCTCCTGCTCGGAGCAGTGCTCGCCGTTCCCCTGTTCGCCGCGTTCGTTCGGGCCTTTGCCGCGCCCGCGTTCGTCGTCGCCGGTGCGGGCCCGCTGACCGCGCTCTCCCGGAGTTGGCGAGCGACCCGCGGGATCGGCTTGCGGGTGCTCGCGCTCGTGGGCTGTCTCGGCCTCGCGGCGTGGTTCCTTGGGAGCCTGCCGTCCGTCGGAACGGTGCTGAGCACGACCGTCGTCGGCGCGGCCCACGCCGTCTCGACCGTCACGGTGCGGGCGGAATCGGACGAGACAGCCGGTGTTTCCGACTGAGGTCAGACTCAGGGAAGCGCGACCAGTCCGCGCGGTGATTGCGCCTCGAGCCCCGCGGGCCAGTCGATCTCGATCGGCGTCCACGAGTCGCCGAAGTCCCGGGTTGCGAAGAGCCCGCGATTGTTTACCGCGTAGACGACGCCGGGCTCGCCCGTCGTCGCGAACACCGCTCTGACGACGCCCTCGCCGGTCGGCAAGCCCCGATCGTCGAGCCGCTCCCACGGGCCGTCGTCCTCGCGACGGTAGACGTACGACTCCGCTCTGCTCGCCGTGTGGGCCGTCGACGCGCCGCTCGCGCTCGAGACGAGCACGCGGTCCGGATCGCCGGGATCGGGGACGACGCTCCAGCAGTAGGTGTGTGCGAGCCCGTCCTCTGGCCGCCGCCACGACCGCCCGCCGTCGTCGCTCTCGGCGTAGCCGTCGCCGGCCGCGGCGTAGAGTCGCCCCTCCCGATCCGGGTGCGTCGCCAGACTGTGGTTGTCCCGGCGCGATCCTGGGGGCCGCTCGCGCCACGTCTCGCCGCCGTCGGGCGTGGAGACGAACGCGCCCGCTTCGATTCCGACCGCCAGTCGCTCGGGATCGAACGGGTCCACCTCGAGCCAGCGAACGTGGTGGGTGTGCGGGCGCGGCGGGAAGTACCACTCGTCCGCGGAGGGGAGGGCCGCGAGCCCCTCGAGATGCGTCCACGAATCGCCGCCGTCGCGCGACCGGAAGATACGGCTGGGTTCGGTGCCGACGTAGACGACCCGCGGATCGTGCGAGCTGACCGTCACCGACATTACGGCGTCGCTCTCGAGGGCATCGGAGTCGATCTCGAGTCGCTCGAACGTCTCGCCGCCGTCGGCGCTTCGGAACAGGCCGTTTTCGAACGTGCCGACGACGTAGCGGTCCGGCGCGTCGGGATCCGCCGCGACGCACTCGAGGTCGTGGCCCTCGAGTCGCGCCGTCGTCGTCCAGTCGCCGGCCGCGGATCCGTCGCCCGTACAGACGAGCAGTCGGTCTCGGAGTGCGACGAGTACCGTCGTCATACGGGACCGAACGGGGGCGAGCCGGATATACCGTCGCATGGGCCTTCGATCAGAACTGTCGATCGGAGCCCCCGTCGCCCTGCCGTCCGGCGATCGATTAGCCGTCCGTTCGCACTCGCATCAGCGGAGTCGTGAGTCTCGACTCGCCGGTCGTGTCAACCGCCGTGCCAATTCATTAATGAGAGCAGTAGACAGATCCCCTACTAGTTCGATGGGGGCTCTCACTCGCCACACGGTCGGCCGTGTTCGAGCGCACATAGTGTCGCTGGTCGGTCTCGGCCTGCTCGGCATCGTCGTAGCCTACGCGCTGGCGTTCGGCGGCCCCCCGCTGTTGCTGGCACTCGAGATGGTCGTCCCGACGGCAATCGGCGTCGCGCTCGTCGGATACGGCCTGCGGACCGACGCCGCGGACGACCCCGACCGGGCGGTGATCGTCACCATCGGCTCGTGTATCTGCGGGGCGTTGGTCGCGCTCTTCTGTCTCTGTAGTATTGCTCTCCTCTCGGTCCGAATGGGATTTTCCGGCGGGTTCGCCCAGCCGGTCATCAACGCCTCGAGCACCGGTCTCGCTTTCGGGGCCGCCATCGGGCACGTCTACGCCGAGTTCTCACAGCAGTACCGCGAGAACGAGCGGCTCTCGCGGGCCGTCGACGCCTCGATGGACGGTATCGCGGTCGTCGTCGACGACCGCCACGTCTACGCCAACGAGGCGTATGCCGCGCTCTACGGACTGGGGGATGGGGCCGACCTCGAAGGCCAGCAGTGGTGTACGCTGTACACGAACGACTCTCAACGCCGAATCGAGCGGGAGGTCGTCCCGGCGCTGTCCGACCGAAACTACTGGCGCGGCACCCTGACCGGCACGCGAACGGACGGGACGACGTACCCACAGGACGTGACGGTGAGTAGCCTCGAGGACGGCTACGTCGTCGTCGCCCGCGACGTCACCAACCAGCGCGACCGCGAGCAGCGCATTCAGGTCCTCAACCGAGTGCTCCGGCACAACCTCCGGAACGCGTTCACCGTCATCCGGGGCCACGCCAACATGATCGGCGAACGGGATCCCGAACTCGAGGCCCGGCACGTGCAGCCGATCCGCGCGGAGATCGACGACCTGCTCGCGACGGCCGATAAGGCCCGCGGCGTCGAGCGGACGCTCGACCGACACGGGAACGCCGACCTGATCAACCCCGGCGAGGCGGTCCGACGGGTCACGGACCGGGCGCTGTCGGTCTATCCGAACGCCGACATCGTGTCGCGAGTGGAAGACGGCGGAGCGGCGTCCGCGACGCCCACCGTCGACGACACGGTGGTCGATGCCTTGAACGAACTCGTCGACAACGCGGTCGAACACAACACCGCGACGCGGTCGCGAGAACCCGTCGCGACCGACGGCGACGGCAACGGCCACGCCGATGTGTCTGCCCGGTCCGGCGGGCGTCCGAGCATCGAAATCGCCGTCTCCACTGTCGAGTCCGACTCTCGCACCCGACTCGAGTTTACGATCACCGACGACGGACCGGGGATTCCGGAGACCGAACGCCGAGCGGTGCTCGCGGGCCACGAGACGGCACTGGACCACGGCTCCGGGCTCGGACTGTGGCTCGTCAACTGGATCGTTCGGACGACCGGCGGCGAACTCTCCTTTAGCGACGTCCCCGAGGGCGGAACGACCGTTCGACTATCGTTTCCGGCCGTGGCCGACGCGGCGGGGATCGATACCGACGCAGTAAGCGGCCGCTGACGCCCGCCACACCGGATCGATCGCCGGGTCGCGTGACCGCCGATCCGTCGGCCCGTCTGCGCCGATGAACCGCGAGCCGGCGGCCGTTAGGACAGGGTCCTCGAGCGGGTCTGAACGGCCGCTCGATCCCGGCGAGCCGAATCACGTGTAATACGGCCAGTACAACGCACGGCCGGCCTTCACCAGCGGCCAGAGGGGGCTACACCCCCGCTCCCAGACGAGGATCGGGACGGATCGCCCGCCGAAGCCTTCCTTGAACCGGAAGACGCCGTCCTCGAAGTCCGTGTTCGTGCTGCCGAAGTCGTAGGTCTCGTACCCGTGGTCGATCCCCCACTGGAACACGTGATCGTAGAGGAGCTCCGACGCGTGATCGTCGAAGTACTCCCGGGGAACGGCGGCGAAAAAGCCGTGGATCGAATCGCGCTCGTCGTCGAGCACCTCGAGCATCCCGCCCGCGTACTCGCCGTCGATCCGAATCGTCAGCAAGAGGAGGCGGTCGTCCATCGCCTGCAGCTGTTCGAAGAAGGAAAACGGATACACCTCCCCGCCGACGCGGTCCATGACGCGTTCGTAACTCCGATAGAATCGTTGCATGGTCTCCCGCGTGATCTCCTCCTCGACGATCTCGTAGTCGACGTCCTGACCGTGTTCGATCCCCCGCCGCCGGGTCCGGCTCATGTCCGCGAGGATCTCGTCGTGGCCCTTGGTGAGATCGAGCAGGAACCGACACTCCCGCCGGTACGGCTGATACCCCTGTGACTGAAGCGCGTCGTTGTACCGCAGATAGCTCATATCGAGCCCGCGGATCTGGTGAACGATCGTCTTCCCCCGACAGAGTTGCGGGACGGCCTTCGTTACGCGCTCGAGCGACTCCGTCGTGTCCGTCGGGAGCAGCGGGCCGCCAAATCCCGGATAGAGCGACGAGAGGCGGTTGAACGGGGTCTTCTCGATCTCCACCACGAAGTTCGGCATCCCGCCGATCGTGTTTCCGTCCTTGGTGACCTCGAGGTGTTTGGGCGTGTACCCCAGCCCCTGCTCGATCGCGTCGAGCCACTCGTAGCGGTGAAAGACGCTGCCCCGACTCGAGCGCTCGACGATGCCGTTCCACTGTGCTTTCCCCACATCCCGGATGGAATCGACGACGTTCACCTCGAGATCTGACCCCTCAGTGGCGGATCGCCCGTACCGATTCGAGAACAGCGACCCGAGTCGATGGAATCTCGAGCGAGCGTTGCCGCCGGTCTTTTGTGCCATTGCTCGTTGTCAAGAGGGGTTCCCTATTTGGTAGTCCGTCCATTCCTCACCGGCCCCGTGACGGTAACGACTGCCAACCGGTTTCGGAGCGACGAAATTTCGGGGTAGGCGGCCGATAACCACCCGCCCGAGTCAGGGATTCGGGCTCCACCCCGCTGTCCACGGGACTTGCGGTCGCGGCCGTAGACACGGCTCCGGCGGGGGCCGTGGGCCGGGATGGAGTTCCGTCTCGCGTGGTGCTGATCCGTTCCGACGGATCGATCGCCGTTGCTTATTCCGCAACAATCGCGGCGAAAGGCCACATATTTCGCGTCCGAAGATGCGATATTTGTAGAAATACCGATTTCTAGTACGAAAAGGACAAGGGAACCGCAAACATTTGCGAATGCAAGCAAATGGATCTCGATGAAACGAACAAGGCCGTCCTCTATCTGCTCCAACGCGATGCACGGCGACTCACGACCAAGGAGATGGCCGAAAAAATCGGCGTCTCACCGAGCACGGTGCGGAATCGAATCGAGCAACTCGAGGCGGAAGGCATCATCCGCGGCTACCATCCGATCGTCGACTACGACAAAGCGGGCCTCCAGTTGCACGTCCTCTTTATCTGTACCGCGCCGAATCCGGAACGCGAGCAGTTGGCGAAAGCGGCCCGCGAGGTGAGCGGCGTCGTCACGATCCAGGAAGTCCTCAACGGCCAGCAGAACATCCAGATCGAGGCCGTCGGCACCGAAACCGACGACATCGCACGGATCAGCGACGAACTCTCCGATCTCGGGCTCGAGGTCATCAACTCGAAGATCCTCAAGAGTTTCCACAAGCAACCGTTCGACCACTTCGGCCAACAGATCGTCGACGACGAAACGGATGAGTGACCGCGGCCCGATCGAATACGACATCGAGACGAATACCTATCGCGTGCAGTACGACTTCGCGTCGGTCGAACCCAGCGTCGCAGTCGTCGACGTGCTCGAGTCGATCACCGAGCGCGAGTCGGCGACGCTGCCCCCGCTCTACGAGGTCATCGACCCCGAGGGCCTCGATACCGTACTGGAACACGCACAGCGCGCGACCCACACCCAGCAGCTGTCGGTCTCCTTTCGCTATCACGAGTTCCTCGTTACTGTTTCTGGAGATGGCACGATCGAAGTCGCGGTTATTGAGGACGAAGGCTCGAGTGACGAGTGAGGTTTGGGTCAACAGTTTGTGTGCAGGAAACAGAGCTATTGATCTATCGGCGCACGAGGTACGTGAGTCGTTCTCTGAAAGCGAGCGAATCACTTCGGCACGATCTGTGAAAAGCGGATGGCCAAGAAGCGACGGTTCGAACTCGAGCGGGCCAGCTGGCATGATGCCCGATTCGGGAACAGGACACCGGTCGAAATCAAGAGTACAATGCTTGAGCACGCCGATGGCCAGCCGGGAAACTTCAAAGTCTATCGGAAATACCATGAGAAACTGCGACGACACAATGGCTGGTACTGTTTTGTCGTCTACAAACCCCATGGGCAAAGCGGGCTGACGATCCTTCAAGACAAGATGGTCCGCTCAAGCGAGTTACCATTACTTCAATGGCACGGGGGCGGTGACCATCGAGGGACAGACCAAGCAAAGATACCAATCGAATTATTATTTCAATTCCCCTAAATTGAATTTCATATTTGCTCTGAAAACTATCGCCAACTCAAAACGGAGGGGTGGATATACGTATCTACTATACTAATAATATCCTTATGGGGGACGACAACCCGACCAATCCTTTCAATATATCAACAGATGATCTTGAGAGCGAAGAAGAAGCAGAAAAATTATTCTCAAAATTGGTTGATGAAGAACCAATAATTGGTGATATAATTGAGGAAATACAACGAAGACAATGGGTTGATACGACGTTTGATACCGAACTCAAAGTGAAGACTGGAGAGACACTCCTTCTTACCTCACATGTCTCAGAAAAGGAGGTAGATTTCTACATGAATATGGATGATTGCTATGATATATTCAAAATGGTCAGGGATGATTTTGATCGAGGTGAAATAAGCCAAGAGCTTGTGGACCTTTACCACAGCAACGCAGAGCAATACATACAGGAAGCCGAAGAATACTTAGAGGAAATTGAACGAGAACTTTTCGGGCCAGCGTATTCAGATTTAATTACTATAAGAAAATCCGATAGAAACGATAAAGAAGAGATACTAGGATCAATAAAAGAACCAGTTTTGAATAATCCTGATAATGAAGAGTTAGTCAACAAGAGAAACAGATTGCTATATGCAAAAAATAGTCTTGAGACATTTCCATACGATGAAGAAGATTTAGAAGGTGAACTTCCAAGAATTGGCTCTGATGAGATGCGAGTTTTGAAACATTTTTCAATTCAGATATATAATCCGAAGCTCTATACTAGTTTATTCCAATTTGAAGAAGAATTTGAAGATTTCCCACTGAGATGGCTTACCCACCTTACTATCCCAGAAATACGCACACTCTATAGGAAATATAAAAGTGGTGACGATGTTGAACAGGCAGTAGTTGCAGAGGTTGATGGAGATGAATATTTAGATAATCTTGTAACCGAATCTATCAAATTACCCTCTCTAAGAGAAAGAGAGGAAATAATAAGTGAAGTGGTGGAAAACTACAAGGATGGGCGTTATGCCTCTGTAATTAATTTATTATATCCACAGATAGAACATATAATATGGATATATGCTGCTTTCCTTGATGAAAAGAAAGAGGTAGATATCTTTATTGAGGTAGATTATGATGATTTCTGGCGCTTTAATTATCGGGATCATGATGATTTGGAAGTGCAGTCGCAGACCGGTAATTGTATAGAAGAGCCTCATATCAGAGATCTTGTGCAAAACACTCCTGTTTCTAATCACTTTAATGAGAATGTTGTAGAATATTTCGTGAATGAACTATTCGAGAAGCGAAACCCAATACTTCACGGGAACACACCCAACTATTATTCTCAATCAGAAGCTGCAAAGAAAATAGTGTTCTTTAACACAATTGTTGAAAAATTGTCTGAGTCAGTTATAGAAACTACAGCTGATCATTTAGAACAAACCATTAAAGATGAAAATGGCGGCTGGCCAACTGAATTGGCTAATGCGGTGTCTGAAGAGTAACTCACTAATCAACAGGCTATGGGGTTCCTTCACAATGGTATTGTTTTAACTCCGCTGTCGCGGAGCAGTGCGGTGTATTTTGATGTAGTGGCCTTAGCCACGCCCCTAACGGAACCCGACGGCCCCGTCGTGGTTCCCCGTCAGGCGTGGCGGGGGCTCGTTCCCGCCCACCTCGCGGCGCGCGCCGATCGAGGAGCAATCCGGGCTATTACACGCCGAAATCGACGAAATAAGGGGTTAGAATGTGTTGCCACTGGCCGACTGACCGCTACAGCCAGTGCCAAGCCGTGTTCGGCAGTCTCGAGCGATCTAAATCTAAATTCGAGTTACTCACGGTACAAACGAGTGGACTCGTCGGGATTAAGCAAACGCGAAGCGTTTGCGATGTTCGACGAGTCCACGACTGAAGAGCGAAGCGACGTGAAGAAGTGGACTCGCTGGGATTTGAACCCAGGGCCTCTTCCTTGCGAAGGAAGCGATCTACCACTGATCTACGAGCCCTCGCCCGTTTCTAACCCGGGTTTCTATTTGTAGCTTGTGTTTCGAGGACGGATCGTGACCGACCACCACGGGAACGCAGCACTCGAGCGCGCCCCTTGAGGCCCGAAAGCGCTCAGCGCCGCGCGGCGTCCGACCGAGCGCTCGAGCCGACCTGCAATACGCGAGCGCGGCCGGCACCCACTCCGACGAGGAACCCGGTGAAGTGGGCGATCAGGGCGACGCCGGGCGAGGCGGTGGCGAACGTGACCGCGATCGCGAGCCCGACGAAGACGAGGATCGACAGCCACTGCGGGACCGTGACGAACGAGGCCAGCCCCGTCGAGAGCCGGTTCGAGGCGACGAGATAGCCCAGCAGGGCGAAGACGGCACCGCTGGCACCGAGCACGCCCGGCGTCGGCGCGACGGGGACGAACGGGAGTGCCGCGAGCACGCCCGTGATGACGATCTGGGAGACGCCCGCGATCGCACCCGTGATCGCGAAGAAGGCGTGAAAGCGCAGGCGCGTCGTGGCCCGCGCGACCGGCCAGCCGAAGACGAGCAGCGCGAGGGTGTTCGAGACGAGGTGGCCGAGCCCGCTGTGGGCGTAGACGCTCGTCACGATCGTCCACGGGTTCGTCGTCAGCGGCGGCGCGAGGACGAAGAACGTCCCCATCAGGCCCGCGACCGTCGTGATCCCCTGCGCGACGAAGACGACGGCGAAGACGACGAGCACCTCGAGAATCGGGCTGCTCGAGCCCGACGCTGATCCGTCGGTCCCGCCGGAGTCGGACCGCAGGTAGGTGTTCGACTGCGATCGTGACCGCGAGCGGCTCGCCATACGAGAGAGTGCGACGGCGAGCGATAAAAGTCCCATCGCTCACGGGTTGGTCGAGACGGGGAGCGAGCTATCTGGTCGATGCTCCTCGCGCATGTCTCACGAACTATTCGAATCGCATAGCCACGGCTGGAACCAGTGCTCGAGACGCGGTAAAAACGGTAAATAACGCCACTTCGAGTCGCGACCGCGACCGTCAGTCTTCGAGGACGATCTCGATCGAAACGTCGTTCGGCACCTGAATGCGCATGAGCTGTCGGAGTGCGCGTTCGTCGGCGTCCAGATCGATCAGGCGCTTGTGGACGCGCATCTCCCAGTGCTCCCACGTCGCAGTGCCCTCGCCGTCGGGCGACTTCCGGGTCGGCACCTCGAGGGTCTTCGTCGGCAGCGGGATCGGACCGCTCAGGTTGACGCCGGTGTTGTTCGCGATCTCGCGGACGTCGTCACAGATGTCGTCGAGGTCGTCTGGACTCGTGCCCGCGAGTCGAACGCGTGCTTGCTGCATTTATTCTTTCTCGTGAACTTCGAGGACCTTTCCGGCGGCGATGGTCTGACCCATGTCGCGGATGGCGAAGCTCCCGAGTTCGGGGATCTCGCTGGACGGCTCGATGCTGAGGGGCTTTTGCGGTCGGATGGTGACCACAGCAGCGTCACCCGACTGGATGAAGTCGGGGTTCTCCTCGGCGACCTCGCCGCTCGAGGGATCCATCTTCTTGTCGATGGACTCGATCGTACAGGCGACCTGTGCGGTGTGGGCGTGGAAGACCGGCGTGTAACCGGCCGTGATCACGCTGGGGTGCTGCATGACGACGATCTGGGCCTGGAACGTCTCGGCGACGCTCGGTGGGTCGTCGGCGGGGCCACAGACGTCACCGCGTCGGATGTCGTCCTTGCCGATGCCGCGGACGTTGAATCCGACGTTGTCACCGGGCTCTGCTTTGGGCACCTCTTCGTGGTGCATCTCGATCGTCTTCACTTCGCCGCCCACGTCGCTGGGCTGGAAGGAGACGTTGTCGCCGGTGTTCAGGAGACCGGTCTCGATACGGCCGACGGGGACGGTACCGATACCGGAGATGGTGTACACGTCCTGAATCGGGAGTCGGAGCGGCGCGTCCGTCGGTGGCTCCGGCTCCGGCAGGCTGTTGAGGGCCTCGAGCAGGATTTCGCCGTCGTACCACGGCGTGTTGTCGGACTCCTCGGCGATGTTGTCGCCCTCGAAGGCCGAAATCGGGATGAACGAGGCGTCCTCGGTGTTGAACTGGACCTGCTTGAGCAGCTGGTTGACTTCCTCGACGACCTCGTCGTACGTCGACTCTTCGTAGTCGACGATGTCCATCTTGTTGATGCCGATAATGAGCTCGTCGATACCGAGGGTTCGAGCCAGGAAGACGTGCTCCTGGGTCTGGGGCGCGACACCGTCGTCAGCGGCGACGACGAGGACGGCGTTGTCCGCCTGGGATGCGCCCGTGATCATGTTCTTCACGAAGTCGCGGTGACCAGGACAGTCGACGATGGTGAAGTCGTACTCGTCGGTGGAGAACTCCTGGTGGGCGATGTCGATGGTGACACCGCGCTCTCGCTCCTCGGCGAGGTTGTCCATGACGTAGGCGAACTCGAAGCCGCCCTTGCCCTTCTCTTCTGCTTCTTCGCGGTGCTGTTCGATGACGTGCTCGGGTACGCTCCCCGTCTCGTAGAGGAGTCGTCCCACGAGCGTACTCTTCCCGTGGTCAACGTGACCGATGATGGCCAGGTTCTGGTGTTGGTCGCTCATTGTTGTAGCTCACGCGCAGAGGCGCTTATATCGGTCTCTTTGGCTCGTTGCGGTTAAAACCATTTCGAAAGCGTATTCGGTCTACCCCGACGCCTTCTTGCGGTTTGGCTAGCATTCACACACTCCGGAACGTTCCAGTGCAACGGCGCGGTCGGAGAACGATGACGAAAGAAACGACGATCGCGGGTTACAGCGGCGGCAGTCGGCCGACGTCGGAGAGGACCGCCGTCGCCGTCTCCGGACCGCCGGCACCGCGGCCGCTCGAGTGCAGGGAGCCGGCGTTGCGAGTTTCGATCTGGACGATGTTACGCGTGCCCGTGACTGCGAGGGCCCCGTTCTCGGGGACGAGCCGCGGGCCGACGCGGACGCCGTCGCGGGTCGCCTCGCCGATGAGCCGAATCGTGCGGCCGTCCTCGGCGGCGAGATCGAGCGCGCTGCCCGGAATGTCCTGGATACCCTCGACGGTCGCGTCCTCGAGCGAGAACCCGCCGTCAGCGAGCACGTTCGCGAGGATGACGAACTTGAGCGCGGCGTCGGTCCCGTCGACATCGAAGGTGGGGTCGGCCTCGGCGACGCCCAGATCCTGGGCCTCCGCGAGGACGTGCTCGTAGTCCAGTCCCTCGGCGGCCATCCGGGTGAGGATGAAGTTCGCCGTGCCGTTGAGCACGCCCCGGACCGCGGTGACGGCCTGTGGCGTGCAGTCTTCGACCGTCGAGAGCACTGGAATCGCGCCGCCGACGGTCGCTTCGAACCGGATCGAGCCCGCGCTGTCGGCCTCGAGCGCGCGGAGTTCCTCGTAGCGTTCGGCGACCGGGCCCTTGTTCGCGAGGACGACGTGGCGGTCGGCCTCGAGTGCGCGTTTCACGTGCGAGAAGCCGGGTTCGGCGTCGCCCAGCGTCGTCGGCGTCGCCTCGACCAGCACGTCGTACTCCATCTCGAAGACGTCTTCTGGGACGCCGGGGCCGAGGGCTTCGTCGCCGACCTTGCGCTCGAGGGCGTCGTCGACGGCGATTCCGTTCGGATTGACCGTCGCGGTAGTCGAGTCGGCGAGCGCGACGACCTCGTGATCGTATTCGCCGGCGAGATCGGCCACAGAGCGACCAACATCACCGGCACCGAGGATTGCGAGTTTCATCAGGCGTCACCTCCGAGCAGGGGTTCGACGACGGTCAGTTCCTTGTCCGTCCCGATCGAGCGGATCGCCGCGAGCGCTTCCGACGACCGGCCGGAGTCGATCGCGAGTCGGGCGCGCGCACTCGAGATGCCGCCGGTCCCTTCGGGCGCGGCGAGCGAGAGGTCGAGGACGACGGCGTCGGCTTCGTCCTCGATGCGGGAGAGCGTATTCGAGAGGTCGGTTTCGACGAGGTGGCCGACCAGTACGACGTTTATCTCCTCGCCGTAGTGCTCTGCGCCGGCCTGAATCACGTTGACGCCGGCACCGCGGAGCCCCTCGACGACGTCGTCGAACCGATCGGGGGGACACTCCAGATCGACCTGGACGGGGATGTGGCCGCGCGGCGTGATGTTGCCGCGCTCGTGGTGGATACTCAACAGATTGCCGCCGTTGTCGGCGATCGGGGCGAGCGCGCGGAGCAACTCGCCGGGTTCGTCGACGAGCTCGAGCCTGACGGTATAGGCTCGGAGGCCGCCGTCGGTCTCGGCGTCGGGGTCGTCCTCGTCGCCGTCCGCTGGCGGGTTACCCATCATCGACACCTCCTTTCTGCGGGCGTCTACTCGTCGTCATGATATCTGATGTCCGTAACGGGCGCGTAAAAGGATATAGGACTTGCCAAAACTCTCCGACCCTGTCAACGAGGGCCACGCGGCGTGCAGCCGCGAACGGCGATTTCCCAGCGGACTCAGAGGTGGTCTTTGCCCGGGTTCGACGAGCCCCAGTCGCCGCGACCGCCCTCGGTCCGGTCGACGCCCATGATGGTTTCGGGCTGGTCGGGGCCGCCGAGGCTGTCGCGCGCGTCGGGCACGCGGACGGTGACCTCGTCGATCTCGGGCCACGTGATGAGTTCGGCTTCGATGTTGCCCGTCGTCACGTCGCTGACCGAACAGCCCTTGCAGCCGCCGCCGAGTTCGATGATGACCTCGCCGGTCTCGGCGTCGGCCGCCCGCACTGCGCTGGTCCCGCCGTGCATCTGGATAATCGGCATCTCCCGGGCCATCCACTGCTCGACGCGTTCTTTCAGCGACGCCTCGTCCTCGGAGTCAGTCATGCCCCGTGCTAGGCACTCGAACGGTGTATAAGTTCGGTCACGCCGCCGAAATTCCACGGATTAATCCTGAACGTTTCCGCGCCGGCGCAGCCACTCGAGTCCCATCCCACCGACGGCGAGGCCACCGAGGGCGGTAAACCCGGGAATCGAGTCGTCGCCCCCGTCGGCTTCGGTTTCGTTGGCAGCCCCGTTCGTCTCGTTCGACCCGTTACTGTCGGCCCCCCAGCCGCCGGGCTCCTGCAGCGACGGCGGATCGGTTTGTTCGCCCGCTTCGATCGGGAAGGTATAGAGCGCCCCTTTGATCGACGTGTTCCGAATCGCCTCGGTACTGCTCGCGACGAACGTTTCGCCGGGCTCGAGGACCCGAGCCGTCCAGAAGCCGGTCTCGGCGGGGTCGCGCCACCACGCGAGTTGCTCGGGGTCAGCGGGATCGCTCACGTCGTGGATCTTCACGCCGGCGCGATACCACGACGAGTAGAGTCGGTCGTCGCGCAGTTCGAAGTTGTGCGATGTCGTCCACGTGCCCCCGCCGTATGACTCGTCGGTCGTCCGCGGGGGGTCGATCGACCCGCGGTGTACCGGCTCCGAAGGATCGCTCACGTCGTAGAGGTCGATCCCGCCCGGCCGATCGGGAGCCGGGCCGCCGGTCGCCCACGCCTCCCGCCCGACGGCCATGAGGTCGCCGGTCTCGTCGACCGCGGCGTAGTGATCGTTGCCCGGCAATCCGTAGGCGGCGTCCCGCCAGTCGTCGATCTCGCGTTGCTCCGCGAGCGTGGTCTCCGCGACGTGCGAGACGTATTCGGGCTCGGTCGGATCGGTGACGTCGACCAGATAGGTCCCCGCGTTCCAGTGGGCGAGGTAGGCCATCCCGTCGTGAACGTAGACGTCGTGGAGATAGCGGGCGAACATGTTGGTATCGCGCCAGCCGGGCTCGCGATCCAGCAGCGACCACGTGCCCACGTGGGCAATCTCGTCGCCGCCGACGTCGTAGATGACGAGCGGATTCTCCCGTTGTGTGTTCGCCGCGACGAACAGCAGTTCGTCCTCGAGGTAGCAGTTGTGGATGTGGTAGCCGGTTTCGTACGCGCCGATCGAGGCGGGGTCGGCGGGATCGCTCACGTCGTAGCAGCGAAATCCCTTGATTCCGGGACCCGGATTGGCCGGGCCCGCGACGACCAGTCGGTCGCCGTCGACGGTCACGTCGAGGATTTGGGACAGGGATTCCCCCTCGAGTTCGATGTCGCGTTCCTCGGCGAGGATTGTCGGGTCGGCGGGATCGCTCACGTCGACGGTCACGAACCCGGTCGCGACGGCGACGGCGGCGGTCTCCCCGTCGTCGCCGACGACGGCCTCTGCAGCGCTGCCGACCGGGACCTGACCGAGCGGTTCGTAGCCGCTCTGGCGCCGGGCGACCGCGGGACTCGATCGAGACGCCGCGGCTGTGCCCGGCAGGGACAGGGCGAGGCCGGCGGCACCACTCGTCGCGAGAAACGCTCTCCGCTCCATACCCACCGGTGGGTGCTGCAGGTACATAGAAGGTGGCTGCTCGCGGCCGCACTCGAGGCTCGTGGGCTCGTCTCACGTCTCCGCGATGCCGACTCGAGAGCGCTCGGGGCGTCGTCCGCGAGCGGTTCAGCCGCGCATCCGTCGCCGATCGCCGGTTCCCTCGGTCAGCGCGCTCGCCAGTGCGCCTTCGACGACGACGTCGTCGCCGAGGTCGGTGACCCGGATCTCGGGGACGTTCGTCATGACCATCTCGGAGACGCGCTCGCGGATGGGATCGACGACGAGTTCCTCGTTGTGCAGGGCGACCGCGCCGCCGAAGGAGACGACGATCGGCGCGAACGCGTGGACCACGTTGGTCACGCCGATCGCGTTCCAGTGGGCGAGCTGTTCGATGACGTAATCGGCCAGTTCGTCCTCCCCCGCCAGCTCGAAGACGTCCTTCGCCGTGAACTCCGCCCCCTCGAGCGGGAGATTCGTCGAGATCGTCGGGTCGTCCTCGGCGAGCAGCCGGGCGTAGTCGGGGATGGCGTTGCCCGAGCAGTAGGCCTCCCAGTGGCCCTCGCGGCCACAGCCACACGTCAGGCGGCCACGGGGATCGACGACGTAGTGGCCGACTTCGCCGACGTTGCCGTCCCAGCCGCTCATCACGGACCCATCACAGCAGACGCCGGCACCGATCCCCGAGGAGATAGTGATGTAGGCCATGTCGTCCGGGTTGCTGGCGGCGTGAAAGCGCTCGCCGATGACGCCCGCGGCGGTGTCGTTGTGGAGGTAGACGTCCTCGCTGTCGATCAGTTTCGCGATCGGTCCCGTCAGTGGGATCCGGTCGATCGAACTCGGGAGGTTGGCCGGATCGATCACCGCGCCCTCCGCGAGGTCGAACGGCCCGATCGAGCCGATCCCTGTGGCGGCGATTCGCTCGGGGTCGACCCCGGCGTCGCCACACGCCTCGCGAAGCGTTCGAAGCACACCCTCAGTCACGTCGATACCCGTCGGCCCGCGTGGTGTGGATCGGCGACTCACGCCGATCGTCGTCCCGTCGGCCTCGGCGACGATGGCCCGGACGTTGGTCGCGCCGAGATCGACGCCCGCATAGTAGACCATGTTGTCCTAGCGACGACCGTCACCGTACTTAACTACCCAGATTATACTCGGCGACGAGTAGCAATTTCGATACGTTACGGAGCCGATAGCGAGACGGCGGCGAACGGAATCGGTGACCGCCTCGCGGTGGCGTCGCTACTCCATTACGTCGAGGTCGCGGAAGTACGTGATCGGACAGGGTGCCTGCAGGATGATTTCCTGTGAAACGGAGCCGAGAACGGCCTTTTCGGCGGGCGAGCGCCGCCGGCCGCCGACGACCATCCGGTCCGCGTCGACATCGATCGCCATATCGACGACCGTCGTGCTGACCTCGCCGAGCGCGCCCTTGATCTCGTACTCGACGCCGGCCGCCTCGAACCGCTCGGCGAGTTCCGGGACCGGCGCACGCCGGGCGGCGACCGCGTCGGGATCGACGTCCTCGACGCGGTCATCGAAGCCGAGGTCCTCGCGGACGTCCTCGTACTCGTCCGCCGTGAACGCGTGCCCGATCACGACGGTCGCCTCGAGGGGGTCCGCGATCTCGAGGACCGTTTCGGCGAGTTCCGGCGCGCGCACTGTGTCCATGGGACCGACCGCGAGAAGCACCGTATCGATTGCCATACGCTCACAATGGTCTGGCCACCCGCTTAAGTATTCTCGTCAAGGCGGTATTACAGCACGCTCGTCATGTCGCGTGGCGTCGTCACTCGGACGACACTGTGGCGTACTGCGCGAGGTCACCCGACGCGACCGAGCAGCGGTCTATTCGTCGTGACGGACGAACGTGACCGGACAGGGAGCCGACAGCATGACTTCCTGTGCCGTCGAGCCGAAGACGGCCTTGCCCGTCGGCGAGCGCCGCCGCCCGCCGACGATGACTCGGTCGGCTTCAGTACTCGCCGCCAGATCGACGATCGTCGGTCCGTGTTCCCCGACGCCTCCCTGTACCTCGTAGTCGACGCCGTGTTCCTCGAGGACCGACTCGAGGTCGTGGATCGTCGAATGGCGCGCCGCGACCGCGTCGGGGTCGACCGTATCGGCGTCCGTATCGAACTCGAGGCGGTCGAGTACCTCGTCGTACTCGTTGCTCGTGAACACGTGTGCGAGAACGACGGTCGCGTCGGCGGGCTTCGCTACTTCGAGGACCGCTTCGGCCAGTTGATCGCTGCGGTCGGCGTCACCGGGACCGACGGCGAGCAACACTGTATCTAACATAGCAGAGGGGTTACCTGTCCACCGCCGTAAATCCGCGGGTTAGGGAACACCGTCCGCAGCGGGGCACTTGCGTGTGCGTAACCGGTCGATTTTTCCACGCCGTCACCGACGGCTGGGACATGGAGGGACCGGATCTCGACGGGCAAACGGTACTCGTTACGGGCGCAGCGGTCGGTGTCGGTCGCGAACTCCTGCTTTCGACGGCCGACTGCGGTGCGCGGACGGCGGTTCACTACCACACGAGCGCCGATGCCGCTCGCGAGGTGGCCGACGAGGCCCGCGAACGCAGCGGGTCCGACGCGATGACGATTCAGGGCGACGTGACCGATCCCGAGAGCGTCGACGGGCTCTTCTCGGCCGTCGAGGCCGAACTCGGGAGCGTCGACGTGCTGGTGAACAACGTCGGCGACTTCGCGCCCGCCCACTGGGCCGACCTCGAGTTCGAGGCGTGGAACCGCGTCCTCGAGACCAATCTCAACGGGACCTATCTCTGTTCGAAGCGGGCGCTGCCCGAGATGCGAGAGGGCGAGTACGGGCGGATCGTGAATATCGGCTACGCCTCGAGCGAGCAGGGCCTCGTGAGTCCGAAGAACTTCCCCTATTTCGTCGCGAAGAAGGGCGTGTTGATGTTTACGCGCATGCTCGCGGCCGACACGCAAGACGACGGGATCACGGTCAACGCTATCTCGCCGTACGTCGTCGAGAACTCCGCGGAATTTCCCGAGGAACTGCCCCGCGACCGGCCCGCGAGCTTCGAGGACCTGATCGCGCCGCTGTACTTCTTCCTCGACCCGGAGAGCGGCTACGTTAGCGGGGAAAACCTCGAGGTCGACGGCGGCTGGCTCCCCGAGACGGTGTGAGTGCGACGAACAGTCGAACCGCGGCGCAGTGCGCCGCGGGTAGTTTTTGGTCCAGATTTTTGCGAGGAGCGGGTCTCGAACGGAGTGAGAGACCCCGACGCAGTAAAACGGTGGGTGTAGAACCTCGAGGTCGACGGCGGCTGGTTGCCGGAGTCGGTGTGATGTCGGAGCGATTACGTCCGAGCAGTTCCATCTCCCTCGTATGAGTGGTCGAATCCGGGCGATCCACGTCGCGTCGGCACAGGGCGCACCGATGGACCGAGTCGACCGCGTCGAGGCGGTCGCCGGGCGGGGTCTCGAGGGAGACCGCTACTTCGCCAGCGAGGGCACGTTCGCCGACCGCGAGGGGTGTGATCTGACCCTGATCGAATCGGAAGCCCTCGAAGCGGTCGAGCGCGACTACGATATTCCCCTCGAGCCGGGGGTGCACCGACGAAATCTCACGACGGAGGGCGTCGCGCTGAACCGACTGGTCGGCGAGCGGTTTCGGATCGGGGCGGTCCTCTGCGAGGGCATAGAGCTCTGCGAGCCGTGTTCGTACCTCGAGTCCCACCTCGAGAAACAGGGCGTCCGCGAGGCGCTGGTTCACCGCGGCGGGCTTCGGGCGCGGATTCTCGAGGGCGGGACGGTGACAGATAGAACGCGCGTCGAACGGGTCTGAGGCGTCGCCTTTGTCGCAGCGGAGCCGGTCCGGCTCGGCCAGCGGACTGTTTTGGCTTCGGCTCGCCGCCGGCCGAGCCGCACCACAGTTATGGGGGCTCTCGTACTCGGTTCGCCCATGCGAGTCGCAGTCGCCGGTACGTTCGGGCCGCTCCACGACGGCCATCGATCCCTCTTCGAGCACGCGCTCCGCTTCGGCGACGGCGGCGTCGTCGTCGCGGTAACGGGCGACGAACTGGCGGTCGAAACGCGTCACGAACCCCGCCCGATCCCGTCGCTCGAGGAGCGGACCCGAGCCGTGACCGACGAACTCGCCGCCCTCGACGAGTGGGATCGGGAGGTCGAACTGCGTACGCTCGAGTCCGAGTACGGGATCGCAACGGACGAGCCGTCGATCGACGCGCTGGTGATCTCCCCCGAGACGGCTCCCGAACTCGAGGCGATCAACGAGCGACGGCGCGAACGCGGATTCGAGCCGCTGTCGGGAATCGTCGCGCCCTACGTCTACGCCGACGACGGCGAGCGAATCTCCTCGACCCGGATCGTGAAGGGCGAGATCGACGAGCACGGGCGGGTGCTCGAGTAGGTGTGACGACGGCCACAGCAGCCGTTACACGAACGCGAGCGGCACCATCACGAGTACCCCGACGGCGATGCCACCCGCGAGTTCGGGCTTCCCGCCTCGAGGCAGTCGCTCCCCGATCTCGAGCGCTTCGGGGACGAACTCCGTGAGCACCAGATAGATCATCGCGCCGGCGGCGAAGCCGAAGCCGTAGGGGAGGAACTCCCGGGCGTAGCGGACGAAGCCGAACGCGAGGACGGCCCCGATCGGCTGGGGGAGACTCGAGAAGACGGCCCACCAGACCAGCTTCCAGTTGGCGATGTCCATCGAGCGCAGCGGGATCGAGATCGCGGTCCCCTCGGGAATATTGTGGATCGAAATCGCGATCGTCATGAAAATCGCGAGGACTGGGACCGTAAAGCCGAGGAGTTCGGTGCCGCCCTCGAGGCCGAGATCGGCGAAGGAGACGCCGATGGCCACGCCCTCGGGAAAACTGTGGACGGTCAGAATTCCGAGAATGAGGACGAGTTTCTTGAAATCGGCTTCCTCGTACTGGTGGGGATCGATCTCGGTGTCCATCAGCACGTCGTGTGCGAGGACGACGAGCGCGACCCCGGCCGCCATCCCGATCGCGATCTCGAGCGGAGTCCCCTCGGCCAGCCCCTCCTCGACGAGGCCGAACAGCGATGCCGAGACCATGATCCCGGAGGAGAGCCCCCAGAGGATCACGTTTCGCCGGTCGCTGAGTCCCTCGAAGAAGAAAAACGGGAGCGCGCCGAGACCGGTCGCAAGCGCCGTGATCAGGCCGGCGACGAACACCAACACGAGGTTCTCGAGCAGCGCCATCCGTCGGAACGTGGAACCGGAGATATAAATCGGCGGCGGAGACGGTCTCTCTGGCCGTTTCGGTGTCGATAGAGCCCTCGTATGCGGGGTCGTGGTCGGGATTTACGTCGATCGCATCGACCGGTACCGTCAACAGCCGTCCGTCGAATAGGTGGCGTATGTCACTGTGGAGGTCCCGCCGCACCGGCTACTACATCGGGCTAGTGGTCGTAACGACCGTCGTCTCCACGCTGGTGTACAATTACGGAATGGCGACGTGGGAGAACGATCCGCAGCCGCTCTTTCGATCGCTCGGAATCGTCTTTCAATCGTTCACCACGACCGGATACGGCGAGGATGCGGGCTGGGCGACGCCGCAAATGTATATCTTGACCATCGGGTTGCAAGTCATGGGGATCGGCCTGATCCTCACCGCGGTCGATGTCTTCGCCGTCCCGTGGCTTCGAAACGCGCTCTCGACGACGGCCCCGACGGCCGTTCCCGATCTCGAGGATCACGTGATCATCTGCGAGTACACGTCCCGCGGAGAGGCGTTCATCGAGGAACTCGAGTCCCGCGGGCAGGAGTACGTCGTCGTCGAGTCCGACGAGGGGACGGCGACCGAACTACACGAAACGGACCGGCGGGTCGTCCACGGGGGCCCCGAGTCGACCGACGTCCTCGAGAACGCCGGCATCGAACGGGCGACGGCGGTCGTGGCCGATTCAGCCGACGACACGAACGCGAGCATCGTCCTCTCGGCGCGGGAGGCCAACCCCGACGTGCGGATCGTGACGCTGGTCGAGGACCAGCGGCTGGGGGAGTACCACCGGATCGCGGGCGCGGACGAGGTGCTCTCGCCGCGCCAGTTGCTCGGCGAGAGCCTCGCCCACCGGGTGCCGACGGCCGTGACGACCGCGGTCGACGAGGGCGTCGAAATCGGAAACGGGCTGGAACTGGTCGAACTCTCGATCGCGGAGGGGAGCGACCTCTGCCGGCGGACCGCCGGCGACGTCCGGCTCCGCGAGCGATTCGGCGTCGACGGCATCGGCGCGTGGATCGACGGCGAGTTCGAGAGCCCGATTCCGCCGGATCGCGAACTCGATACGGGCACGCGACTGCTCGTCGCGGGGGACGCTGACCGGATCGACACCTTGCGATCCGAGGCGGCGTCGACAGTCCAACCCTTCTCGGCCCGGCACGTCGTGATCGCCGGCTACGGCGAAGCGGGGGACGCGGCGGGAGAGGCGCTCGCCGAGACGGACTCTCGAGTGACCGTTCTCGACAGCGCCGACAAGGAGGGCGTCGACGTGATCGGTGACGCCCGCGATCCGACGGCGGTCCGCGAGACCGGCATCGACGACGCGTCCGCGGTGATCGTCACCCTCGACGACGACACGACGGCGATCTTCGCAACGCTCGTCGCGCGGGACCTGAACCCGTCGGTCGACATCGTCGTCCGGGCGAACGACGCGGAAAGCGAGCAGAAGCTGTACCGGGCCGGCGCGGACTACGTGCAGTCGCTGGCGACCGTCAGCGGGCGGATGCTCGCTTCGACCGTCTTCGAGGACGAGGAGGTGCTCGCCGTCGACAGACAGATCGACGTCGTGAAACTCCCCGCGGGGCGGCTGGCGGGACGGACCGTCGTCGACGCCGACGTCCGCTCGCGGACGGGCTGTACCGTCCTCGCCGCCGTTCGCGACGGCGAGACGATCGTCGAGTTCGACCCCTCGTCGTTCGTCCTCGAGAGCGACGACGCGGTCGTTCTCGCGGGCACGGACGAGAGCGTTCAGTCCTTCGAGTCACAGTTTCTCGCCTAATTCGCCGCCGGCTCTCCGAAGCGGTCGCTGGGTTTTCGGTCACAATCGTAACGACGACGAGTAGCGGGCGGTAACCGAGTTGGCCGCGACGGCTTACAGCAAGGAGCCGAGATCGAAATCGAGGCGCTGTTTCGCGAGGTCGACGAGCAGCGGCGCGTCCCCGGGCTCGAGCAGGCGTGCGATCGCGAGGGTGTCGCCCTTATTCGCTTTGGCCAGCGTGTCGTCGTCGAGTCGCTGGAGGTCCCGCATGAGCTTGTCGTAGCGGTCGTTCGGCGCGAGATAGAGGAGCTGGGTCATCAGCAGTCGGCTCTTGGCGTTGGGTGCGACGTCGCGGTGCCAGAGGGTTTCGTAGACCTCGAGGTTCTCGGCGGTCGGCTCGACGCCGTCGTGTTTGAGGACGCTATCGGCGGTGGCGGCGGCGGCCCGACCCGACAGCATGCACTTGTTGATCCCCTCGCCCCAGAGCGGGTCGAGGCTCGGAACGGTGTCGCCGATCGCCATGAACCGATCGGTGTGGAGGTCGCCGGGTGCCTGAATGTGGGCCGATCCGCGGTGCTGTTTGCCCTCGATCCGCTCTGCGTCCTGGAACCGCGGATCGGTATCGAGCCAGTGAGAGAGGTAGTCGTCGATGGTGAAATCGTCCCGGCTGTACTGGTCGTGGCTGTCGTTCTGAATGTAACAGAGGCCGACCTTGGCGGTGTCCTCGCCGGTGTGGAAGATCCAGGAGTAGCCGCCGGGCGCGATATCGTGGTCCAGGCGCAACATCATGGCGTCGCGCAGGTCGGCGAAGCCGGGGCGATCGATATCGATCCCCTCGAACTCGTACTCGATGCCGATGGCCTGGTTCTCGCGTTCGAGGTCGACGACGCCGAGTTCCTTCGCGAGGGGCGCGTTCGGTCCCGTCGCGTCGATGACGATGTCGCCGTAGACCTCCTCGTCGCCGTTGTAGGTGACGCCGGCGATCTCGCCGTTCTCCATGATCGGCGCGGTGACGCGGGCGTCGAAGCGGTACTCGGCGCCGCGGTCGCGGCTGTCGCGGACGAGATACCGCTTGAAGTCCGCGAACTCCAGTACCGCGCCGGTCTGGTCGCGGACGTAGTGTTCGGTCGGCGACTCGAGGACGACGCTGTCGGTGTACTGCATCACGACATCGTCCGGGATGCCGAACGCGGCCATCATGGAGTGGAACGTCCCCGCGGTGGACTTGTTGCTCTGACGCGGGAACCCGTCCTCGGCCTCGGTCTCGAGGACGACGACGTCGTACCCTCTGGCGGCGAGATCGCGGGCACACTGTGCGCCGGCGGGGCCGGCACCGGCGATGACTACGTCGTAGCGATCGTTCATGTAATCGAGACTGTGGTGGGCCTTAATTAGTCTGTCCTGTTGCGGTCGTTCGGTCGACGCCGACCCGCTCGAGTGTCGGTCAGTCCACGTCCGAGTCGCGCGCTTGCGGGCAGTACTACGCCGCTCGAGGCATTTACAGGTGGGGGCCGAACGCTCCCGTTGCCCCGAACAGCGGCGGAAACGACTACCGGACGATCGTCACCGGAACGGGTGCCTGCCGGGCGATCCGTTCGGCGACGCTACCCAGTAACACCCTCGAGAACCCGGTCCGGCCGTGGCTTCCGACGATGATTCGATCGACGTCGTTGGTCGCGGCGTAGTCGACGATCGCGTCGGCCGGCTGGCCGATAACCGTCTCCGTCTCGAGCGAACAGCCCTCGTCGGCCGCACGGTCTTCGGCCGACGCGAGCAGTTCCCGGGCAGCCTCCTGCTGGCGCTCGAGCAACACGTCCGGACCGAGGTGTGCCACCTCGCCGTAGCTGCTATTGGTCGGGTCGACGGCGTGGACCACAGTGATGTCGTCGTCAACGTGTTCGGTGCACGCGAACTCGAGGGCCGCCCACCCCGGCTCCGAGTCGTCGAGCGCGACCAGCAGGTGCATACCGGTCGGTACGGGGACGGGCTACTTGAGTGTCAGCATCTCCCACACCTGTTCGACCGTCATCGATCGTCCCCTCTCGGCCTCGAAAGAACGACGCGGCGGTACTCGAGGCGCATCCGCTACTCGGAGTAGCCTTCCTGCAGGAACGCCCCTTCGGTCTCGTACATCGACACCAATTCCTCGATGAGTTCCGCCGGTGTCTCACCCTCCTCGCAGTGGCTGTCGAGTCGGTCCTTCAGGTCGTCGCTGATCTCGAGCGTGTGTGTCATGGGTAATGGGTATCGGAGCGGTCGTGGCAGCGATAGTGACGTCGACGCACGGTCGGACGCGTCACCGCTAGTCTCGAGTGCCAGCATCAAATAGGTCCGGGGCGCGTGTGCAGCCGGGTTCGCTCACCTCGGTCGGTCGAGACAGTTCCCACCTCGACCGTCGCTGGTCTCACCGGCACGGGACGGCCGTTCGTTTACCCGGCTCGTCGTCGTAGCGACTGCATATGACAGCACCATTGACCGACGACGCGGTCGGGAAAACGGTCGTCGACGTCAAGGGGAAGGAACTCGGAATCGTCGCGAAGGTCGAGGGCCAGCGGGCCTACGTCGACCCCGATCCGAGCGTCGCGGAACAGGTGCTCGCCTCCGTCGGCTGGGAGGGCGAAGACGACGAGGACTACGTCGTCACCGAAGACATGCTCCAGCGGGTCGACAACGAAGTCGTCCTGCGCGGCGAACTCTGAGTCCGGCTCGTCGCGGTCGCCGACTCACTCGACCGACCGGTCGTCGAACGACTGCTCGCGCCACGTCGTCCAGTCGTAGAGCCGCTCGAGTTCGCCGCCCTGCTGGCGGATCGCTACGGCGGTGTCGAACAGGAAGGCGGCGACGAGCGTCGTCCCGACGAGCCACGCGGCGTCGGCGAGCGCGCCGTAGCCGTTCAGGTGGGTCGCGAGCAGGTCGACGAAGACGACCGCAGTCACGCAGACGATCGCCGGCAGCAGGTGGCGGGTCAGCGCGGCGAACGTCGTCCCCTCGTGGACGCGAACGGCGCGGACGGCGTAGAGCACCGCCCACGCCGACGTGACGACCCAGCCGACCGCCACGACCAGCCGGCTCGAGGAGGTCTCGACCAAGAACGTGGCCCACCACGCGGCGATAAACCCGGCGACGACGACGTAGTCCGCCCACGCGGGCAGCAGCCGAGAGCGGTCGTCCGCACCCGGCTGTTCGTGGTACATCGCGCGGATCGCCAGCGCGAGAAAGAGGATGAAAAAGAGGATCGCACCGTCGACGAACCGGCCGATCCACTCGGACTCGAGCAGCAGCGAACTGACGCCGGCGGCGGCGTAGACGATCGCCGCACCGATGCCGATCAGGAGGAACCACTGTTCGGTACCGGCCTCGACGGCGAGGACCTCGCGGACGTAAATCGTCCCGTAGTAGAGCAACACCGTCGCTGCGACACCCATCGCGAGATACGCGAACAACCGTCCGATCGCGACCGTCGCGGCCGGATCGCTGGCATCGAACGTCATCGCCGAAATGGGGGCGAACACCATCGGGTGACACTGGCAGTCGAACCGATATAAGTATACAACCCTGTTTCCATCGGTCGGGAAGGCGGTTCGGTTTCTGCGTTCTCCCTGCTGTGAGAACCGTGCTATCACGCGCGATGGACTGACCGGCGGTATCGTACCGATGGCTCTCACTCTCACCCTCTCGAGTCGGTCTCACAACGAATCGAAAAGAGTCGAGGCTGGCGGGCGATTCCGCTCACGGATCACGGATCTTCGTCGTAGAGGTCGCGGGTGGGCTCGCCGTCGACGTTGACGACGCCGAGTGCGCCGCGGCGGCCGGCGCGGGTCAGCGCGTGGTCGACGATCTTGACCGGGCCGGGCACGGGGAACTCCATCTCGGCGGCGGTGGTGGTTCCCGGCGCGACGGGCGCGGTCTCGATGTTTTTCTCGGGGTCGGTCAGGAGGTCGCCGTCGCGGTAGTAGCGGCTCCAGACGTTCCCGATGGGGTGGAGCGAGCTCAGCAGGTTCGGGCCGCCGTTGGCGAAGTAGACGCGGGCGGTTTCGCCAGTTTCGGCTTGCATGGGCTGGCCGCCGTCCTTGGTGAAGCCGTAGGCTTGGCCGTTGAAGACGACGTAGGTGGGCTGTTCGGCCAGCATCGCGTCGAAGTCGAAGCTGTGGTGGCCCTCCTCGCCGACCTCGCCGTCGGTGTAGATCTCGTGTTGGCCGAGGTAGTACTCGGTGTCGACCTCGGGGAGGCCGTCCTCGGGCTCGACGAGGATCGAGCCGAACATCCCGCTGCTGATGTGCATGTCCATGTTCGGGATCGCACAGTGGTAGATGAACACGCCCGCGTAGTCGGCCGTGAAGCTGATCTGTGTCGGGTCGTCGCCCGGCCCGATCGTGGTCGCGTCGGCCCCGCCGCCGGGGCCGTAGACCGCGTGGAAGTCCATGTTGTGCCCGACCTTGTTCATGTCCTCGGGCACCTCGAACGTGAGGTTCACCCGATCGCCGCGCCGAACTCGGATCATCGGCCCCGGCACCTGCCCCTCGAAGGTCATGTACTCGAAGGTGACCCCCGGCTCGATCTCGGCGGTCACCCGTTCGGTTCGGATCGTGATGTCGTGTTCGCGGGGCTCGTCCCAGTCGACCGGAGCCGGGATGTCCGTGGGGTCCCGCGCGATTCGGTCGACATCGACAGCCTTCGCTGCTGGCAGTCCCTCCTCATCCGCCGATGTGTCGCTTTCCGCACCGTTCCCCTCCGCATCGCCGCCGAGACAGCCGGCCACCGCACCGACACCGGCCGCCCCGAGCGCCTGTAGTACGTGTCGTCGGTTGAGTCGGGTCGTGGTCATTGGTCTTCTCCTCACTTGCTCGTAGGGGGGACATACGTTCAGTCGTATCGACGATTCCCGGGCGATGGTAAGCGAGTTGACGTGTACCACCATATCGAGGGTGCTTAAATACTACTTCGTCTATCGGCACAATTCGGCCTCGATAGCGCCCAATACGGAGGTCGTCGGAGAGGTGAGCGGCTCGGATACTGTCGAACTCTCTCATTCCCGAGATAGATCCGAACGACCGACAGCGGAGTAACCGTCAGACCGAACACGGGACCGCCCGAACGACCCCGTAATGGAACCGATCGATATCCGCGAGACGATGCCGGCCCTCGAGTCGACCGTCTACTGCAACTGGGGCGCCGGCGGGCCGAGCCCGCGCCGCGTCGTCGACGCGGCCGAATCGGCCCTCGAGCACTCCGCGGGGATCCTGCCGTGGCAGCGCCTCGAGCGCGAGTACGGCGTCGAGGTACGGGTGCTCGAGACTGAGAGTGGGCGGCTCGATCTCGCGGCCGTGAAAGCGGCGGCCGAAGACGCGACGCTGTTCTGTGTGAGTTCGCTCACGTGGACCCACGGGACGCGACTGCCGGTCTCGGAGATCGTCGACATCGCCCACGACGCCGGGGCACTGGTGCTCGTCGACGCCGTTCAGTCGCCCGGGCAGGTACCCGTCGACGTGCAGGGGTGGGGTGCCGACTTCGTCGTCGCGGCGGGCCACAAGTGGCTGCTCGGTCCCTTCGGTGCCGGCTTCCTCTATGTCCGCGACGGCGTCGAGACGGACTGCGTCCCCGCCGCGATCGGCTACCGAAGCGTCGAGGACGAGAACGCCGGCGACTATCGGTACGCAGCGGGCGCGCGGCGGTTCGAGGTCGGCACCGCGAGCCCCGCTCCCTACGCCGGGCTGACGGAAGCGATCGCGGTGCTCGAGGACGTCGGGATCGATACGATCCAGCGCCGGATCGAGATGCTCACCGACCGTCTCAAAGCGGGCGTTCCGGACGAGAGACTGTTGAGCCCGCGCGAGTACGAGTCCGGACTGGTGACGATCGACGTGGACGATCCGGAGACGACCGTCGAGCGCCTCGCCGATCGGGGGATCGTCGTCCGACCGCTGCCGACGCCGGACGCGATCCGCGCGTCGGTCCACGCGTTCAACGACCGAGCGGACGTGGACGCGGTGCTCGAGGCCCTCGAGAACGAGTTCTGACCGCGGAATCGGTTACTCGGACTGCGATTCGGATTCGGGTTCCGACTCGGCTTCAGCGGACGCGGCCGCGGCCTCGACCATCGTCTCCCGCTCGTCGAAGTACGCCGGCGCGTCGGCGTCGGCCTCGAACTCGATGACGCGGGTCAGCGCCTCCTGTCCGTCGTCGACGGCCGACGACAGTTCCTCGGCGAGGTCGGTGTACCCGGCGGCGAGATCCTGAAACGCCTGCATGCGGGCCTGTTTCGCCTCGACGAGCAGCTGTTTCTCCTCGAGTTCCTGCTGTAACTCCTCGATCGCCGCGACGTCGACCTCGCTCGCGTCCGGCACGTCCGCGGTCGACGGGGATTCGGTCGCTTCCACCTCGTCCGGCAGCGCCTCGAGGCGCGACCGGATCTCGGCCATCTCCTGATCGATCTCGTCGAGCAGTTCGTCGGCTTCCTCGCCCATCGTCTCGACGCTGCCCGAGAGGAGACCGGCCTGCGTGCGGCAGTACTCGACGAATTCGTCGACCGCGAGGTCGTCCGCGGCGTCGTCGCTCATACGCGTCCTTTGGGCTGCCAGCCGAAGTTACTTTGGTCCTGACGGTGGGGCCGGGCACCAGGTTCGCTCGAGGAGGTCGAGACGGAACGTCCCCGTAGTCCAGAAAGAGAGCGGCGGCTATCGGGTATAGCGCTCCGAAAAACGGAATCAGCGTTCGTCGCGGTGAGCGACAACGGGCGGTCGTTATTACCTGCGGACGAGGTTCGTCGCGGGGGATCCCTTGGGGAATAATCCGTTTATTTAATACATTTAAATAATACAGTGATATTATTTAATAACTGTTATTTAGCATGACCATCTAGTAAGACAATCATCACCAACTTCTTGACTAAGTGTAACTCCACCATCTGAACCATAATCAAATGTGACTGAATCTGATTGCGTAATCCCATAAATTGACACATATGAAGTAGCTTCAGCGTTAGCATACTCATGCATGAGATTGTGCCAGTCTTCGTCTTCATCAAATTCATCCCCATCAACCTCCAAGGTTACTTCAGCTGAAGAACCATCAACTTCAAAACTCACGCCCGGAGGGATAGAGACCTCTGAAACTGCTGCTCCATGAAATTCAATTTCTGAAGAAAGCGTTACTGTCTCTGGGACTTCTTCGAAAGCTGTAGTTGTTTGGCCAGAACCTTCGGCCTCCCACTTGAGTTGGTTTTTAAGATCGGCTTCACCTTCGATTTCAGAGTACAGATCATGATACCCCATATTATCGTCTTCCATGGTAGTATCGCTATCGGAATATTCCTGATTCGCTTGAATAGAGATTCTATCGTTAGACTTGTAATTTTTCTCGTTTAATTCAGGAGTTCTGATAACCTCAGATTTGTTACCACTAACAATAGGAACAATCACTTCTTCTGAAGCAGTCCCTATAGTTGGATTCTTCTTTGAAACAACCAAAGTAGCATTTGCATACGTGATGTCCTCTTCGGATATATTTTGATTATTTGTGATTTTCTCTGTATTGATAGACTTCACAGAGGAATTAGAATCTATACCTTCTGGAGATGATTGGACTGCTATCGTGCTGCCAGTGGCTCCTACAATTCCGGCTACTACTACTACTAACGGAAGGATTTTTCTTCTAATCATCCATGCCTCTATATTTCTTATTGTCATATATGTCTTTTGCTATAATAGTAGATTGAATTTAAAGGACTAGTAGCACACTACAGTAGTGGTCTTTCAGACACGTTAAGTCACTCCGGCCACTGACTCAACCACGATTGATCGTCCACCGAATCGATCACCACCACACCTAATTTCGATCATACTATTATGAGTAAGAACACCATCGAAGTGCGCGGCGCGGAGGAGCACAACCTCAAGGACATCGACGTGACGATCCCCCGCGAGGCGTTTACCGTCGTCACCGGCCTCTCGGGTTCGGGCAAGTCCTCGCTGGCGTTCGAGACGGTCTACGCGGAAGGCCAGCGCCGGTACATCGAGAGCCTCTCCGCCTACGCGCGGAACTTCCTCGGCCAGATGGACAAACCGCAGGTCGAGACCGTCGAGGGCCTCTCGCCGGCGATCTCGATCGACCAGAAGAACGCCGCGAACAACCCCCGATCGACGGTCGGGACCGTCACCGAACTCCACGACTACCTGCGGCTGCTCTACGCCCGCGTCGGCACGCCCCACTGCCCCGAGTGCGGTCGCGAAGTCGGCGAGCAGTCGGCCCAGAACATGGTCGAGCGCATCCTCGAGCTGCCCGAGGGAACCAAGGCCAAACTCGCGGCACCCGTCGTCCGCGACCAGAAGGGTGCGTTCGAGGATCTCTTCGAGGAACTCGTCTCCGAGGGGTACGCCCGCGTCGAGATCGACGGCGAGGAGTACGACCTCGCGATGGACGACCCCGATCTCGACGAGAACTTCGATCACACCGTCGACGTGATCGTCGACCGCGTGAAGGTCTCGACCGAGGCCCGCCCGCGGATCATCGACAGCGTCGAGACGGCGCTCGACGAGGCCGAGGGCGTCCTGAAGGTCATCCTGCCGGACGCCTCCGAAGAAGTCGCCGCGGACCTCGGCGAAGAGGCCCGCCGGACCGGTGCGCTCGGCGAGGAGACCGAGGCGAACGACCGGTTCGTCGTCGAGTTCTCGAAGGATCTCGCCTGTACGCACTGCGGGATCGATATCCCCGAGATCGAGACCCGATCGTTCTCGTTCAACTCGCCCCACGGTGCCTGTCCGGAGTGTGAGGGACTCGGCGAGACGAAGGAGGTCGACGAGGACCTCGTCCTGCAAGACGAGTCCAAGCCGCTCAAGCACGTCTTCGAGCCGTGGAGCTACAACCGCTCGTACTATCAGACCCGCCTCGACGCCGTCGCCGAGCACTTCGGCGTCTCGCTGTCGACGCCGTTCGAAGACCTCGACGAGGACGTCCAGCAGGCGTTCCTCTACGGCACGGACGGCGAAGTGGTGTTCAAGCGAAGCACCAAGAACGGTACCCG
The DNA here is from genome assembly GCF_005576615.1 of Natrinema versiforme. NCBI lineage: Archaea > Methanobacteriati > Methanobacteriota > Halobacteria > Halobacteriales > Natrialbaceae > Natrinema > Natrinema versiforme. The sequence continues at coordinate 725,906 of NZ_CP040330.1, read as the reverse complement.
CCGGAAGCGGAAGCACTTCGAGGGCGTCATCCCGAACTTAGAGCGCCGGTACCTCGAGACCGACTCCGACTCGACCCGCGAACACATCGAGGACTACATGTCGGTCACGGAGTGTCCGGCCTGTGACGGCACCCGCCTGAAGCCCGCCTCGAGAGCGGTGCTGGTCGACGGTACCGCCATCACGGAGATCAACGCGATGAGCATCGGCGACGCTCGCGACCACTTCGAGGCGATGGAAGCGGACCTCACCGAGCGCGAGAAGGTCATCGCCGAGGAGATCCTGAAAGAGATCCGGGCGCGACTCGGCTTCATGTGCGAGGTCGGCCTCGACTACATCACGCTCGATCGGGAGGCCTCGACGCTCTCGGGCGGTGAGAGCCAGCGGATTCGGCTCGCCACGCAGATCGGCTCCGGTCTCGTGGGGGTCCTCTACGTGCTCGACGAGCCCTCGATCGGACTCCACCAGCGGGACAACGACCGGCTGCTGGATACCCTCGAGGAGCTCCGCGATCTGGGCAACACCCTCCTCGTGGTCGAACACGACGAGGAGACGATGCGCCGGGCGGACAACGTCATCGACATGGGGCCCGGCCCCGGCAAGCGCGGCGGCGAGGTCGTCGCCAACGGCTCCGTCGAGGAGGTCACGGCGACCGAGAACTCGGTCACCGGCGACTACCTCTCCGGTCGACGACAGATTCCGGTCCCCGACGAGCGACGCGACCCCGACGGCGCGCTGACGATCCGCGGCGCGCGCCAGCACAACCTCAAGGACCTCGACGTCGACATCCCGCTGGGCTGCTTCACCGCCATTACGGGCGTCTCAGGCTCCGGGAAGTCCACCCTCATGCACGAGGTGTTCTACAAGGGCCTCGCCCGTCAGATGAACGACAACACGTCCGTGATTCCGGGCGATCACGACGCCCTCGAGGGGCTCGATCAGATCGAGACCGTGCGGCTGATCGACCAGTCGCCGATCGGCCGGACCCCGCGATCGAACCCCGCGACGTACACCAGCGTCTTCGACTACATCCGCGAGCTGTTCGCTTCGACGAAGCTCGCGAAACAGCGCGGCTACGAGAAGGGGCGCTTCTCGTTCAACGTCAAGGGCGGTCGCTGCGAGGAGTGTGGCGGGCAAGGAACGGTGAAAATCGAGATGAACTTCCTGAGCGACGTCTACGTTCCCTGCGAGGAGTGCGACGGCGCGCGCTACAACGACGCCACGCTCGACGTCACCTACAAGGGCAAGACCATCGCCGACGTTCTCGAGATGTCGGTCGAGGAGGCCTACGACTTCTTCGAGTCATCGAGCCAGATCCGCCGGCGGCTCAAGCTGCTGAAAGACGTCGGACTCGACTACATGAAACTCGGCCAGCCCTCGACCACGCTGTCGGGCGGCGAGGCCCAGCGGATCAAGCTCGCCGAAGAGTTGGGGAAGAAGGACTCGGGCGAGACGCTCTATCTGCTCGACGAGCCCACCACCGGGCTCCACAGCGAGGACGAGCGCAAGCTCATCGACGTCCTCCACCGGCTGACCGACAACGGCAACACCGTCGTCGTCATCGAGCACGAGCTCGACCTCGTGAAGAACGCCGATCACGTCATCGACCTCGGCCCCGAGGGCGGCGAGAACGGCGGCGAAATCGTCGCCACCGGGACGCCGGAAGACGTCGCGCGACTCGAGGACTCCCACACCGGGCGCTACCTGCGCGACCTGCTGCCGAAGATCGACCTCGAGGGGCCGCGCGGCGAGCGGGTCGAGCCCGTGACGGCGCCGATGGACGACGACTGATCGGAGCCGATCGGTGTCCGGCAGCGACGCCGGCGACTCGAGCGGACCGGCCGACGGGACGCGACTCGAGCGCGCCGGCACCCGCTCGCGACCGAGTGGGAACGACTAACTGCGTTCCGGCGAAACCGACCGCTCGATGAGCGGACTGAAGGCCGTCGTTCGCCGCGGGTTCACCGGTGGCGGCGTCGCGACCCTGCTGTTAGCGGGACTGTTCGTCGTCGGTGGCGACCCGAGCGGAGCGTCGACGCTACTTCTCGCCGGCTGGCTCGCCGTCGTCGGCGTCGCGTTGCTCCTCGCCGGCACTCGTGAGCGACTCGTCGTCGCGGGTCGGCCCGTCGGTTGGCCCCGCGTGGCCGCCGTCGGGATCGGCGCGCTCGCGGTCGGCACGGGAGTGTTCGGAATCACCCAGCTCCGCTCGCTCGAGGTCGCCAGCGGTCCGTGGCTGCTCACCGTCGCGATCACGGTCTTCGCGATGGGCTATCTCGCCTGGTTCGCCCGCGAGTGCTGGACCGGCGGCCGGCGACTGGACGGGGAGATGTTCGCCGTCGAGTAACGGTCCGATCGCGTGGCCGTCCGTTTCAACGGGTGGCGCTGCCGCCCGTTCTTTTCACCACCGGCGTTGTCGAGTCGCTATGAGCGCACGCGACCGGGAGCTGTCCACGACCGCGGACGGCGAAGAGAGCCAGTTGACCTACCAGAAGATAACCGAATCGCCGCTCAGGCGCTGGCTGATGCTCGACGGTCACCGACTGGCGATCGCCGGACTACTGACGGCGGGCCTGTACGCCGCCGTCATCGCGCTGTACGTCGCCGGACTGTTTCCGGTGACCGACGCGGGAACCGTCGTGACGCTCTACGGCTCGCTCGTCGGCGGAACGCTGCCGTTCATCACGATCGTCCTGGCGATCAACCAGCTCGTCCTCTCCCAGGAATTGGGCTGGACGCCGGATCTCAGGGATCGGTTCGACGGCATGACCGAGTTTCAACGAGACGTCGAGGAACTGACCGAGTCGGGCGTCAGTCCGGCGTCACCGGCCGCCTTCCTGAACGTCATCGTCACCGCGACCGTCGTCCGCGCCCGGCGGCTTCCCGACGCGCTCGCGGACGACGCCGACCCGGACAAGCGGGCGGAAGTCGAGCGGTTCATCGAGACCTTCGAGTCGGACGGCGAGACGGTCTCGAACGCGCTCGAGGACGCCGAATTCGGGACGTTCGAGGCGCTGTCGGCAGTGCTCGGTCACCATCAGGGGAACTACTACCACGCGGCGCGGACGTTCCGAGACGAGTGGGACGACGTCTTCGACGAGACGGAACCGCTCGAGGAGTTGATCGAACTGCTGGGCTTTCTCGCGGTCGCCCGCCAGACGTTCAAGACGCTGTACGTCCAGCACGAACTCGCCGTCCTCTCGCGGATGTTGCTATACGTCGGGTTTCCGACGCTGGTCGGCGGCGGGCTGCTCATGCTCTCGTACTCGCAGTTAGTCGGGGCGATCTCGAGTACGTGGCTCCTCTTGGCGATCGCCGCCGGCGGCGTCGTCCTCGTCTTCCTCCCGTTTATGGTCCTGCTGAGCTACGCGCTCCGGATCGCGACGATCGCCGCACGAACCGCCGATTTCGGTCCCTTCGTCCCGCGAGCCTCGAGCTGATAGCATGACGTGGCCGTTCCGTACGGGTCCAGCCCCGGCGACGGCCTCGAGAGCCCGCTTCCGAGCGAGCCTCGATTACTCGGGACTCGGCGACTGGACGCGAGAAATGTAGCCCGCCAGATCCGACGTCGTGACCATGCCGATGACGCCCTCGTCCTCGTCGATGACGGGGATGTGGTGAAAGCCCCGTTCGACCATCGTGTCCGCGGCGTCGCGGATGCTGTCCTGGGCCGTGACCGTCACGACGTCGGCGCTCATGTACGTCGAGACCGGCGTCTGGTCTTTCGGCTTCTGTTCGGCGACGATCTTGACGAAGTCCGTCGTCGTCAGGATCCCCTCGAGCCGGTTGTCGTCGTCGACGACGACGACCGAGCCGATTTCGTTGTCGAGCATTTCCTGTGCGGCGTCCTCGACGAGCGTGTCCGGCGCCACCGTGTGCAGTGACGAGGACATGACTCGAGCGACGAAAATATCCTCCATACTGTACCGTATTCGGTATACAATATAAGGATTGTCGGACTGGAGCCGCTCCGGACGAGCGCGGAGACCGCACAGGCGGCGATCGTCGGTCGATCGGTCCCGGGATGACAGACAGCGAGCAGGTCGTGCCCACATTTAAGTAGGGATTCGGCCATACACGGTGACGTACAACCGATGGCGTCCCCGCCGCCCGCACTCGACGGAACCTGCAAGCTCCTCCCGGGCCCCGCCCCCGGTAGCGACGTGTTCGCGACCGTCGCCGTCGAATACGCCGCCCTCGCGGCTGAACACGGCCCGCGAAACGTTCTGGTCCTGAAACGACATCCGACGGGCCTCGAGTCCCTGACCGACGCGCTGGCCGAGATCGACCGCGAGCCGGCTGACGGGGGACCCCGTTCGCCCCGGATCGAATCGCTGCCGGAACACGCCTCGAAAACCATCGAGGAATACGATCCCACGCTCTCCCGCCTCGAGTACGAGGAACGTATCGAACTCATCTCGCTGGTGATCGACGGCGCGAGCCGCGCGGTGCCCGACTACCTCGAGCGCGCGGCCGCCCACGAGAGCTTCTCGCGCGACGTGGGGCAACTGCTGCTCGAGGCGACCCGCCAGCGGCTCCGGCTCGACGATCTCGAGAGCGACGATCCCCACGACTGTCTCGCCTTCCTGTACGCGATGAACGACCGGTTCCACGCGGAGCTCGACGACCGGGACTACGTCGAGCGGGCCGACGTGGTCCCGCAGGCGGTCGACCTGCTCGAGGCGGACGCCGACGGCCTGCGAACCCGCGTCACCGGCTCGTTCGACGCCGTTCTCGCCGTCGAATTCGAGGAGTACCGCCGGCTCGACCGCCGGTACCTCGCGGCGCTCACGCGCGACGCCGACCTCGTCTGTCTCGGCGAGCGCCACGCCAGCGTCGAGCGAACGCGGGTCGAACCGGGCCGCGTCGCGACTATCGCGACCGAGGCCGGCCTCGAGGTCGAGCCGCTCGAGCCCGTGGCCGCCGCCGAAGACGGTACCGAGGGTTCACCTCCCTCACCCCCACATCGCGCCATCACTCGATTTCTCGCGACCGGCGAGATGCCGGATCGAACCACGCCCGACGCGGCGGCCGGGGCTGAACCCGGAGACGCCGAGCCGGCGGGCGTCGCGCGACGTGTTCGGACCGAGACGGCCCGCGAACAGGTGCAGGCGGTCGCGACCGAAATCGAATCGCTGCGCGACCGCCACGGCTGGTCTCACGACGAGTTCGCCGTCGCGGTCCCGCGGATCGAACGGGTACCGGAGACGAGACGGCGGCTCCGGGACGCCGGCGTGCCGACGGCGACGATCGGTACTCCCTCGCTGGCGGACGATCCCGCGGTGAACGAACTCTACGCGGTCGTCACGCTCCAGTGCGAACGCGAGCGAGACGGCGGCGACGAACTCGCTCGAGCCGAGTCGCCCGACCACAGGCGGGACTCGAGCGACCCGCGGGACATCTCGCTGGACCGACTCCGCGCCCGCGTCCCCGAGTTCTCGCCGGACCTGCTGGCGACGACCGCCGGGGCGAGCGTCCGCCGTTCGCTCGAGCGCTGGATCCGGGAGACGGACCTGAAGGGGCGGATCGCCCGCGAGGAGGACTGGATCGACGCCCGCGAGCAGTACGAGGGGGTCCGGCGGGTCCTCGAGATCGCCCGGTTCGTCGAGGAGACGGATCTGGTCGGGCCGGACTGGCAGGGGCTACGCCGGATGCTCCGCCGGACGATCCAGTACGACGCGCCGTACGTCCACGCGGTCGAGACGCGGCCGCCGACCGGCGGCGTCACCGTCTGTGCCGTCGACGACCTCAAGTACGACTCGCGGAAGGCGGTCTTCCTGCTGGATCTGATCGACGAGACCTACCCGGGCGAACAGTTCCTCACACAGCTGTTCCCGACGGCGTGGCTCCGGAACATGCCGGCCTATCCCGCGGTCACGGCCCCCTCGGACGCGGACATCGCGGAGACCTTCGAAACGGTCGACGCAGCCGATATCGGCGACCCCTTCGAGTCGTACCACGCCCAGCGGTCCCGCAGGCGACTCGCGCTCGGGGCTCGCGCCGCCGAACGCGCGCTCTACTGCTGTTCCTACGAGCGGGGTTCGGGAAGCCTGCAGCGAACCTACGACGAGTCGCGCTACCTGAAACTGATCGAATCGACGCCCGGCCTCGCCTTCGAGGAGATCGACGCCGCCGCGGACGCGGCGATCCACGGCGAGACGAACGCGCTCGAGGCGCTGCTGGCCCAGCCGCGGGGCGAACTCGAGCGGGTGCTCCGAGAGGCGAGCACCGGTGGCGAGGCCGATCTCGGCGAGACCGAGACGCTGTTCGAGGAGATCGCGGTCGTCCTCGAGGAGGGCGATATCGACGACGAACTCGCCGAGGCGATCCGCTCGCAGTTCGAGTTCGCCGCAGGCGAGGTGGTCCGCGATGACTGACACCGACTCGAGCGCCGCCTCGCTTTCGGTCGACGGGCTCCGCACCGCGCTTCACTGCCCCCGGCGGCACGAGTTCGCCCACGTCCACGGACTCGAGGGGAGCGACGACGACGCCGTCGACGACCGCGTCGCCCTCCTGCGGACCGCCATCTGCGACGCGCTCCGGAGCGGCGAGACCGACCGCGCGGGGCTCGAAACCGTCGCCCGCGACCGGCTCTCGGCGCTGTGGACCGACCACGACGAGCCGTTCCACTCCGTCGCCCAGCGCCGCCACGAACGGCGGGTGCTCGAGGCGACGCTTTCGGCGTACCTCGAACGCGTCGGCGTCGACCACGCCGCGGGGCTCGAGGCCCTCGACGCCGATGCGGCCCGCGGCGAACTGATCGGGCCGGAGCTACCGCTCTCGAGTACGGTCGCGCTCCCCGACGCGGCGGGCGGCTCCGACCCGCCCGCGGCCGACGCGGTGACGATCGACGCGACGGTCGATTACGTCTACGGCGACGGCTCGTCGATCGTCGGCGTCCGGTTCGTCCCGACGCTCGCACCGCTCGGCCGCCTGCGCTATCGCTCCGACTGGGAGGGCGACGTGGCCGACCTCTTCACCGACCACTTCGACGACGAGCGGGACGCGTTCGACCCGGACCCGGTGGGTTCGCTCTTCGAGACCGCCGTCGTCATCGACGGGCTCCGTACCCTCCGCGACCGGCTCGAGTTGGGCGATCGGACCTGCCGATACGTCCAGATTCCGCTGGCCGACCGGTCTGGGACGGCGGTGAACTGGGTCCGGGACACCGTCGAGACGAGCCTCGAGGTCGTCGATCTCACCGACGTCTACGTCGATCACCACACCTACGGCATGACCCACGATCACCGAAACGAGACCGTCGATAGTCGACTCGCAACCGTCGCCTCGAGCCTCATCTCCGGGCCGTTCGATCCGTCCGACCGCTGGGATCAGATCGAGGAACACGCCTGTCCTGACTGCGAATACACCGTCTGCTGTCAGGAGTACATCGGTCAGGAGGTGCGGTTCGATGGGTGAGACGCCGCGGGACGGAGCGGCCGAGGACATCGAACCGAAGGGCAATCAGGAGGCGGTCATCGACAGCCGCGCGGCCTGTACCTCCGTCGACGCGGGCGCGGGCACCGGGAAGACGACGACGATGCTCGTCCGACTCGAGCGCGCCGTCGAGCGGGGCGACGTCGATCCCGACGACGTGCTCGTGTTGACCTTCGCCAACGAGGCCGCCGCGAGCATCCGCACGGCGGTCGCCGAGCGGCTCGATCCCGACGCCGCGGCGGCGATCGACGTCTACACCTACCACTCCTTTTGCTACCGGCTGGTCCGTGAGTACGCCTACTATCTGGGCTACTCGCCCGAGTTCGACGTCGTCACCGAGCGCACGCGACGGCGGCTCATCGGCCGGTTACTCGCGACCAACGACTACGATTTCGCGGCCGCATCGACCCGCAACGACGGCTCGCCGGCCGACCTCGTCGACTCGGTCGACCGGTTCATCCAGTCGATGAGCCAAGAAGACATCACGCCCGAGGATTTACAGTCGGGGCTGCCGCCGGTTCGCACCCTCGAGCTGTGCAACGAGTTCGTCCTCTGGCTCGAGCGAACGGCCGGCGACGACCTCTCCTTCGACAACGAGGCGTTCCGGTACTTCAACCGGGACGAGCACCTCGAGACGGCCCGGGAGTCGCTGGTCGATTACGGCAAGCTCGTTTCCTACTGTCGGGAGAAGATCGCGGAGGCACCGGACACGTTCCGCGAGGACGACGTGGTTCGAGATATCGACCGGTATCTCCGGACCCTCCAGACGTGCGTGACGAACACGATCGAGACGCTCTCGCTGGACGACCGGACCACGAAACACCTGCCGCGGGCGCTGTTCGGCAACCGGATCTGGGGGCAGGCGACGAGCCGGATCGAACAGACTCCCTTCGGTCGCCTGAAACACTACGTCGAGTTCCTCCGGCTGGCCCGCCACTACGCCGACGTCTACGCGGATTACCACGACGCGCTCGAGGCCGAGCGGACGATGGACTTCGACGAGTTGGTGCGGACGGCGACGGGGCTGCTGGACGACGAGAGCGCGGAACGACGTTCCGCGGAGATGTCGAACGGGCCGACGGCCCGTGAGACGATTGCAAGCGAGATCACCGGCCAGTGGACGCAGGTCTACTGCGACGAGTTTCAGGACACCGACGAGACCCAGTTCTCGCTGGTCACCGAACTCACGGACGGCCCCGACCGGCCGGACCTGCTCGCGATCGGCGACAAGGACCAGGCGATCTACGGCTGGCGCGGCACCGACCGCGAGGGGCTCGACCGGCTGGCAGAGGCCTACGACGACCACGAGGCGATCGAACTCGAGCTCAACTTCCGCTCGAGACAGGAGATCCTGGACCTGACCAACGGCTGTGACTACGGCCCGCAGTCCTCGAAGACGCTGCGGGAGGACGGCCGGACGCGCGGGACCTACGACGAGGCGGAGCCGCCGGACCGCGTCGTCAAGGTCGAGAGCGACGCGGTGCCCCAGTCGACGCCCGAACAGGTCGCGACGACGGTCTCGCGGCTGCTCAACGGCGAGGCCGCGAACGTCCCCCGGCGCTCGCTGGGCGATCTCGCGGTCATCGTCCGGACGAATCGCCACGCACAGGCCGTCGCGGACGAACTGCGGGACCTGCAGATTCCCTACGAGATCTCCGGCTCGCCCCGCGGGGAGATCTCGCCCGGGATTCAGACGGTGCTCTCGTACCTGCGCGTCCTCGTCGAGCCGGACGCGGACGCCCACCTCCGGCGCGTGCTGCTTTACCGGTACCGGCTCCCCGAGGCCGACCTCGCGGCGCTGCAACGGCGAGATGGCTCGCTGTACGACGCGGTGACGGCGACCGATCCGGCGGCGCTCGACCTCGAGCACCCCGACGGGCTCGCGACCGCTCGGGACCACCTCGCGGAACTCGAGCGGGTCCGGGACGTCTACCCGCTCTCGGGATTCGTCCGCCGGTTCCGAGAGCTCACCCGGATCGAGTGGTTCTGTACGAGCGAGGAGCGGGGCCAGTTCGACCGCCTCGAGCGGTTCGTCGAGGCCTACGACGCCGACGGCGTCGTCCAGTCGCTCTCGACCGAGTTCATGGACGCGCTCGCCCAGACGCTTCGGAGCGGCGGGAGCGACCGGACCCGCGGGACCAGATCCGACGACTGCGTCGACGTGATGACGGTCCATCAGGCGAAGGGCCTCGAGTTCGACACCGTCCTCGTGCCCTACCTCTCGGACGAGGAGTGGTGCGTCGACGGGGATTACGTCGAGCGAGCGCGGTACCGGCTGCTGGCCGCGACGCTCGACGACGAGGTCGACTCCCCGCTGCATGCCGACCTCGCCGCGGAGCGGGTCGGCGAGGAGTGGCGGGTGCTCCACGTCGCGCTCACTCGAGCCGAGAACCACCTGTTCGTGTTCGGCTCCGACTACGAGTACGACGGCGACGAGGACGAACTCGCGGCGTCGACGGCCGATGCGTGTCTGGCGACCGACATCGAGTGGTCCGTGACCGGCCAGCGGATGGACCTCTGGTCGTCGCTGACCGAGAGCTTCGAGCGGGTGCGCGAAGTCTACCCCGAAACGGTCGTCGACCGCACGGACGAGATCGCCGCCTCGGCCGGCGAGAGCCCGGGGACCATCACCTACTACGCCGACTACGGGGACCGCCCCGTCGAGCCCCTCGAGACTCGCGAGGCGATCGAGACCGTCCACCGACTGGGTCGACAGCTTCGCGACGGGACCCTGCTATCGGCCGCCGACGCCGCGAGTCACGGCCCGCTCGAGGCGGCGTCGGCCGACGGCTCGGAGCCGGCGACTCGCGTTCCCAGCGGCCGCCGGCTCTCCGCGCTGACGACCGACACCGTCCGCTTCCCGGTCGAGACGCTCGCGACGGCGACCGAACTGCCGGTCGCGATGCGTCACAGCTACTCCGCGATGGACACCCACGAGACCTGCGCGCGGAAACACTACCTCGATCACGTCGTCCGAGCGATCGACGACCCCGATCCGCTCGAGTGGGCGGAAAGAGTCGGAACCGAGACCGCAGCGGCTGCCGACCCGTCGGCGCGGATCGTCGGCACCGTCTTCCACGACGTGGCGGAGGAGGCCTTCCACCGCGAGTACCACGGCCGCGGGGCGTGGCGCGAGGCGGCCGTGCGACAGCTCACCGCGCGCGACCTGCTCGCACACCGCGAGGGCGTCCTCGCCTGCGTCGACCGGTACTTCGAGGCGACCGCGCCCGCGTTCGATCGGCCGGTCGCCGACTGGGAGCCGCTGGCCGCGGAGTTGCCCTTCTCGCTCGAGGACGTGGCCGGCGTGACCGGCGACGTAGTCGGCTACGTGGACACGGTCCGGCGGCTGCCCGACGGCGGGCTCGCCGTCCTCGACTACAAGGCCACCGCCGAGCGGCTCTCCCCCGACGAGGCCGTCCAGTTGGCGCTCTACCTGCGGGCCTGCGAGGACCAGTTCGACGAGCCGATTTCGGCCGTCGGCTACGTCTACGTCGGCGACGTCGACGGCCCTCGCGTCGACCTCATGGAGCCCGACGACCTCCCGTCGTGGGACTCCGTCCTCGAGACACTCGAGGCGGTCGACGAGCCCTCGTTTCGGGAGACGACGCCGGGCGAGCACTGCCGGCACTGCCCGCATCGATCGCTGGGCTGCGGGCCGGCGGAATAGACGCCCGAGATCGACGCAGCTGGTGACGGCTGATCGTCGTTCGAAAACCGTCCCGTCTCTCAGGCAGTGGCGGAGAATCAATTTGCGATGGGACTCTACGCGATCACGAGCCCCAGTCGAACCGCTCCGGATCGCGCGCCGCCAGCGCCGTCCGGACCGCGGCGACGTTCTCGGCTACGTCGTGGACGCGAATCAGGTCGGCCCCGCGGTCGGCCGCCAGCGCGCTCGCCGCGACGGTCGCCTCGAGTCGCTCGCCGGATTCGCGACCGACCCGTTCGAACATGGATTTGTGGGAGTGACCGAACAGCACCGGACAGCCCAGCGCGTGGAACTCGTCGATCCGATCGAGGAGTTCGAAGTTCTCGGCCGCCGATTTGCCGAAGCCGATACCGGGGTCGACGATGATCTGACTCCGGTCGAGCCCGGCCTTCTCGGCCAGCAGGATGCGCTCGGAGAGCTGGTCGATCACGTCCGCGACGACGTCGTCGTACTCGATATCGCGGTCCGGGACGACTGGCGCGTCGATGCTGTGCATGACGACCAGCCCCGCGTCGTGGTCGGCCGCGACGAACCGCATCTCGGGGTCCTCGAGTCCCGAGACGTCGTTGATGATGTCCGCGCCGGCCTCGAGCGCGGCGTCGGCGACGGCGGCCCGCCGGGTGTCGACCGAAATCAGGGCGTCGAGGTCGGCGATCCGTTCGATCACGGGGACGACCCGATCGAGTTCCTCCGCGACCGAGACGGGATCTGCGCCCGGCCGGGTGGACTCCCCGCCGATATCGATCACGTCGACATCGGCCTCGATCATCGCCTCGGCGCGGGTTACGGCGTCCTCGAGCGCGTCGTACTCGCCGCCGTCGTGAAAGCTGTCGGGCGTGACGTTCAGAATTCCCATCACGGCCGTTCGGTCTGTCCACGGGTAGTCCGGGCCGCTCGAGCCCTCTGTCGTCCAGCCGGGTGCGTGAGCCGGACCCGTCCGGTGATCCGCCTCCGATACGTCAGTTACGGCGGCTGCGGCGTCGCTTTTTTCATCGCCGCCATCCGCACCCGTCTCCGCTTCGGCTCCGGGATCGACTCCGGCACCGGCGTCGATCTCGAGGGTCGTCCGCAACTCGCGGGTGACATCGGCCAGCCCGTGGGGCCGGGATCGGTTCTCGAGGGCCCCGACGAGCGCCTCGAACTGGGCGAGCGTGCCCATTAGAACGGCGTCGACGGCCTCGTCGTCCCGCTCGAGGCCGGAGAGGGCGCACTCGCCGCCGACCCGGAGCAGTTCCTCCTTGAGGACGGTCGCCTGCCGGTCCCGCAGCGCCGTCCTGATGACCCGGTGGACGGCGTCGCCGTCCAGCCGTTCCACGTCGCCCGCGGCGACGTTCGCCGCCTCGAGCGCGTCCCGTGCGTCCGAGCGGTCGCGGACCCGCTTCGAAACATCGGTTCGGGTCCACCTCGAGCGGGCCTCGGCGACCGCGAACAGCGAGCCGGTGACGAGCACGCAGTCGTCGCGCTCGGCGTCCGCGAGGGCGCTTGCGAGCGCGTCCGGTACTGCCGGCTCGGTTCGGACGGTGCCGGCACCGGCGTCCGCGAAGACGTCCGCGAGGACGGCCGACTCCTCGGCGCGATCGAGGGACGGTTCGGTCGCGGTGACGATATCGGGCGTCGGCAGGGCGGCGGCCATCTCGCGGTGGTCCTTGTCGTGCATCGCGCCGAAGACGAGGTGGAGGTCGTCGTAGTCGTAGGTCCCGAGCGTCTCGGCGAGTCCCTCGCAGGCTCCCGGGTTGTGCGCGCCGTCGAGGACGACCAGCGGCTCGGTGTCGAGCACCTCGAACCGGCCCGGCCAGTGGGCGCTCCGCAGGCCGCGCTCGAGGTCCGTCCCCGAGACGTCGCCGACCTGCCGGGCGAGGGGCGCGGCGATACCCGCGTTTTCAGCCTGGTATGCACCCAGCAACGGAATCCGCGTCTCGAGGTCCCAGTCGTCGGCGTCGATCGAGACGGCGGCTTCGGTGTGGTTGGTCCGCCCGCCGTAGGCGACGCGGACGTCCGGTCGCGAGCCCTCGTCGTCGCCATCGTTCTCGTCCGGCTTCGGTCCGACGGTCACCACGTCGCCGGCGACCTCGCGGATCGCCTCGAGCGGGCTCCCGGTGACGCCCGTCACGAGCGGTGCGTCGGCCGGCGCGACGTGGGCCTTGTCGCGGGCGATCTCCTCGACGGTATCGCCGAGGATGCCCGTGTGCTCCAAGGTCACGCTCGTCACCGCGCTCGCGACCGGGTCGACGACGCTCGTGGCGTCGTACTTGCCGCCGATACCGACCTCGAGGACGGCGATATCGACGTCCTCGCGGCCGAACTGCCAGATCGCCATTGCGGTCATCGTCTCGAAAAACGTCGGCGAGTCGCCGTCGGCACCGCGCTCCGTGATGTACTCGCTGGCAGCGTCGACGTACTCACAGACCGCGGCGCGGGGGATTTTCCGGCCGTCGACGCGGACGCGCTCGCGGAGGTCCTCGAGGTGTGGCGAGGTGTAGAGGCCGACGGAATAGCCGGCTTCCCGCAGGGTCCGCTCGAGCATTCGGGCCGTGCTCCCCTTCCCGTTGGAGCCGGCGATCTGGACGAAGTCGACGTCGTCGTGTGGGTTCCCGAGGTGGGCCAGCAGCCGGGCCGTCGACTCCGTGCCCGGCTTCGGGCGGAACCGCCGCAGATCGAAGAGGAAGTCCGCCGCCTCGTGATACTCCATATCCGAACCACAGAGTCCGGCCGCTTTAGGGTGTCGGACTCCGCTCTCGCGCCGTGTCTCGAGCGGTCCGCGGGACCGGTCGACGCCCGAGTTCGGCGTTGCACTCGGCGCTCGTCGGTCCGCGGCGTGTGAAAGAATACGACGGCTGCCGATCGACCCGCGTCTCACGCGCTCGTCGCCGTCAGCGACAGTTCCAGCCCGACGTGATCGGTCAGGTAGTTGGGGACCTCGCCGTCGTCGTCGGCGTAGAACTGGGACGGCGGCGCGAGTTCCCGCCAGAACACGCGGCGATCGATCGTTTCGACGCTCAGTTCCATCGCGTGATCGGCCGAGGGCTCCTCGAGGAAGGCGTAATCGATCCGCTCGCCCGCGTCGTCGTTGGGACAATACGCCGGCGGTGCATCGCTCGAATCGAAGGCGCACCCGTTGACGATCGCATCGTCGTTCGTTCCGCCCGGCCCGTTCCCGTGGTCGAGCCACACGTCGGACAGCCCGGCAGTCGATGCGAACCTCTCGAGGGCGTCGGCCGCCTCGCCGTCCGGCGCGATATTGAAATCGCCCGCGACGAGGGTCACGTTCTCCGGACTGGTCTGCTCGGCGACGAACTCGCCCAGTTCGTCGAGTTGCTGGCCTCGCAGTGCCGGGATGTCCTCGTCACCGCCGTCGGCCCACGGGAGGGGCGACCCGGTCACCAGATGTGTCGTGAACAGGTCTATCTTCCCGGGCCCGAGGTCCAGTTCGACGTAGTGTGCACCTTTCCCGACGTGTGCGTCGACGTAGGTCAGGTTGTCGTCCGGTTCCGCGTCGTACTCGAGTGTCGCCCGATCGGTCACGGAAACGCCCGAGACCAGATCCAGCAATCCCGCTCCCTTCTCGCCGCCGTCCGGTTCGGGACCCGAAACCGCCGTTCCGGTCCCGGCAGCGTCGGCGTACTCGGTCTCGACCGTCTCCTGTTCGTCGTTGAACACTTCACAGAGCCCGACGATGTCGTAGCCCTCCGCACCCAGCCGCTGGCCGAGTTCGACCGCCCGCTCCTGATACTGCGGTTTCGCCGCGACGTTGAGCGACGAGCCCAGGACACCCTCGATACCGTCGACGAGCCACGAGTTCACCCAGAGGAACCGATACGACTCGGGTTCCGCTCGGACGGAACGGACTGCGCCCGAGGCACCGAGTACGATGCTTCCGAGTCCCGCCGTGCCAGCTTTCAGCGCTGTTCGCCGTCGAACCGTGGACGGATTCGTGTCGTTGGTCATGCCTCCGACACCGATTACCGATCGAAACGCCATAGTTCTTGTTTGGAAAGAGAATATTCACTTAACGAGTAATACATAGAAATATACCCGTGACCGAAGCCGTCCGCTGTCCCCGGTCGCTCGAGCGTAGCCCCAATGATACGAACAAATTCGGGAGAAGAGCGACCCGTCCGGCACGGAGACCTGCTAGTGAGACCATCGGAGGCAATCATCCATGCCAGCGACGGATTTCGACACCGAACGAACGTACGACGAGCATCGATTCAGCGCCCAACCGGTCTTCCGGAGCGACCGGATGAAGGCCGTCCTCGGCTACTTCGAGCCGGGGCAGTTCATCCCGGTCCACGCACCCGGCAGCGACGTGACGATCTGTGTCCGCTCCGGCACCGGCGTCGTCCGCGAGGGGGAAACCGAGCACATCGTCGGTCCCGACGACGTGATCGCCGTCGAAGCCGACGTCGACCGCGGCGTTCGAGCCGACGAGGACGGCCGACTCGAGGCTCTGCTCGTCACGAGTCCGCCCCCGACGGACGCCGAGCACGAACCCGTCCGCGAGGGCCTCGAGCGCGGGGTCTTCGATCCCTGATCCGGTCGCCCGAACCGAGAATATCCGGAATCAGCCGACGGAGATACCGTCCGAGCAGGCCGAACTCCCGTCACTGACTCGAGAAACGGCTCCGCGTGCTCGTACTCGAGCGAGATTGCGAGGACCGAGGAGCGAATTCAAACGTCGCGAGGCTTCGTCGGGGGACGGACGAACAGCCCGTCGAGCAGCGCGATAGCGGCGATGGCGACGCCCCAGAGAAGGGTCGTTTCGACGGGGAGACCGAGGAGGCGACCAGCGAGGACGGCGGCCGCGAAGCCCGACGGAATCAGGCCGAGCAGGAGATCGTATCGGTCGATCGTCGCGACGTAATCGGTGAGTCGGGACTCGAGATCGATGCCGGTGATACAGACCGATAGCGCATACCTCCGTCTTCAGGCGCGGGAGGAGGTCAAGTCTCTCTGCACCATGCCTTCTCACCACCGGACGGTAGTACGGGAGCCGGATACTAAAATCATATGGGGTATCTAACGCTACAGCAGGCAGCTACGGCTCGCTTCGGGATTCTCTGCTCGTCTCGTCGATCGGGATCTTCCCACGGCCGGGTCCGACTCGAGGCGCCGTCGCCCGAATTGCGCTCGCCTCACTCGAACGTCTGCTCGGCCGCGACACCCTCCTGTCCGTGCTCGCGGGTGATCTCGAGGAAGGCGTCCTCCAAGCTGCGGGCGTCGCCGGTCTCGGCACGCGACTTGAGCGTCTCGGGGTCGCCCTCCGCGACGAGTTCGCCGTCGTGGAGCACGCCGATCTCGTCGGCCAGTTCGTCGACGACCGGGAGGATGTGCGTCGAGAGGAAGATGGTCATCTCCCGATCGGCGAGTTCGGCGATGGTGTCCCGCATCGTCCGCGCGGCGCGGGGATCGAGCCCGCTCGTGGGCTCGTCGAGGAAGGCCACGGCCGGTTCGTGGAGGACCGCCTGAATGACGCCGACCTTCTGGCGCATCCCCTTCGAGTAGTCCTCGATACGCTTGTTCGCGTCCGCGAGCAGGTCGAACCGCCTAAGCAGCGACTCGATGCGCTCGTCGGCGTCGGCCTCGGGCATGTCCCGCAGGCCGGCGGCGTACTCGAGTTGTTCGCGGCCGGAGAGTTCGTCGTAGACCGGCGGCTCCTCGGGAAGGTAGCCAATGTGAGGGGTGACCGACTCGCGGTCCGCGATTGAGTGGCCGGCGACGCGGGCGGTCCCGTCGGTCGGCTTCGTCAGCGTCGTCAGCATCCGCATCGTGGTCGTCTTCCCCGCGCCGTTCGGGCCGAGGAATCCGTAGACCGTGCCGCGCTCGACGTCCATCGTGAGATTCGAGACGGCGGTCGTCTCGCCGTACCGTTTGGTCAGTCCGTCGGTTTCGATGGCGAGGCCGTCGACAGGGCTCATAGGATTCCTTTCACCGCGACATAATTAAATGTGTGTCATATGCTGCAGTGATGGTGTCGCCGTCCGACCCTCGACCATCGCTCGAGACCGAGCCCGAAAACCAGTGACTCGAGTGTCAGAGACCGCCATCGACTGCCGAACCTGACGGGTCGATCGGTGCGCACGGAATGACAGAAATCCAAATAGTTTACTGAGCGCGTCACGGAGTTTCGAGTATGAGTCACGACCGCTCGTCCCACGTCCGTCCGAACCGAGGTGGCGGCTGATGGCACACGTACCGATATCGATCACCGTCGCCGAAACGGAAGTCCGGCGCACGGTTCGTGCGGTAGCCGGCGACCGAACCAAACTGCTCATGATGGCCGTGGTCGCGCTGTTCATGCTCGGGCCGGTTACGGCCATCGGCCTGGTCCTGCTCCCGGAACTCGGGGAACAGGCCGCCGCCGGAACGCTGTCGACGGAGGTCGAGACGACGGTCACGGAGATCGTGAGCGGCGGCGTCGCGGTTCTGTGGCTGTTCTTGCTCCTCATGTCGGTCATGCGGGCGGTGACCGCGGTCGCCGATATCGACAAAACGGCCTTCCTCCTGCTGTCGACGCCGGTTCGAAACACGGTCGTCGGCGTCGTGGCTGCGGAGATCGCGCTCTTTGCGGCGTGGCTGGTGCCGCCCGCGGTGATCTTCGGGGCCGCGTTCGCGTCCGGTGCGGGAACGATACTCCCGGTGATCGCCGCGCCGCTGCTGGTCGGACTCGTCCTACTCACCGTCGTTCCCGTCGGGTTCGTTATCGGCGTCTTGGTCCGGCATCTGATCACCGTCTACGAGCCGGTTGCCCGGTATCGGACGCTGCTGTTCGCCGCGTTCTGGATCGTCTACTTCGGCGCAGTCGCGACCGGCGGCTTCAACACGGTCATGGGAACGCTGTTCACGCGGTTGCAGGCGAGCCCGCTCGGCTGGCCCGGACACGTCCTCCTGCTCGGCATCCCGGGCGTCGATCCGTCGATGCCCCTGATCGGCGGCGCGATCGTCGGCTCGGCGCTCGTCGCCGGCGTCGCGGTCGCGATCGGCGTCCCCACCGCACGGCGACACTGGTTCGCGGATCCGGCCCGTACCGGCGACGAGGAAGTCTCCGAGGAAACGTCGTCCGACCGGCTCAATGGTTTCCTCTCCGGAACGCTCTCCCGGCCGGTTCGGACGGTCGCAGTGACGGCGATCCGCCGAACGAAGCGGTCCCCGATTCGACTGGCGTACGTCGGCTACCCGCTGCTCGGGACGCTCGGCTTCATCCAGCAGATCATCGAGGCCGGGACGGTGCCGTCGTTCATGGCCGTCCTGTTCTCCCTCTACGTCGTCTGGGCGGCCGGTGTCCTGTTCACGCTCAACCCGCTCGGCGACCTCGGGACGGGCCTGCCGGCCGTCGTCACATCGACGCTCACCGGTCGCCAAGCGATTCGAGGCCGGATCGTCGCCGCCGCGCTCGTCAGCGTCCCGTTCGCACTGCTCGTCCCTGCCGTCCTGGGGATCGTCAGCCCGCTCTCGCTCGAGCGGACTGCGGCCTTGGTCGCCGGGACCGCCGTCGGCGCGGTCGTCACGCCGGCGCTGGCGTCCGGGATTGGGTCGGCGTTCCCCCGCTTTGGCAGCGTCAACGTGACCAACAACCGCGAGGCCGTGATGCCGAGCAAGACCGCCTTCGTCGTCTACACGCTCGCGATCGTCCTCCCCACGGTCGCCGCGCTCGTGCTCTATCTCGAGGCCCCCGAGGCGATCGCCGGGCTGATCGCGTCGGTCGCCGCGTGGTCGCCGGCTCCCGACCTCTCGATCTCCGCACACGGGATCACCGTCGGGGCGTGGATCGTACTGATCGGCGGCCTGATCGCGCCGCTCGTCTCCTACCGGTACGCGGTTGAGCGCTTCGACTGGTACGCACTCGAGTAGGCGGCCGGCAGCGCGATCTCCCGACTCGAGACGACTGCTCCCGTTTCGATCCGGAGCCGCGGGCCCGCCGTTTAGCGACCCCGAAACTTATTCGATCGGCGGCGAAATCACCCGCTCGATGCCACAGCTCTGGCGGTTGACCCGAAACCGGTACGGCCGGGCCGTCTACGATGCGCTCGCGCGAATCGGTATCACGGCGACGGTGATGTACGAGTACGTCGCGACGCTCGAGGACGCCGCCGTCGACGGGAGCGAGGACAGTTCGTACGAGGTCGCCGTCTGCGAACCGGAGCGGGTGACGGGGCTCGACGCGCCCGTGGCGGAACTCCGTCCCGACGAGATGGTCGTCGCGGCGCTCGAGAACGAGACACCGCGGGGCTACCTCTTTTGCTCCGTCGACGCGACCCACGAGATCCATCCCTTAGAACGGACGCTCGCGTTCGAGGGAGCCTACATCAGGCGCGTCTTCGTCGATCCGGACCACCGAAACCGCGGCATCGCGACCGCGATGCTCGCCGAGGCCTGTCGACAGGCCCACGAGCGGGGTGCCCGACAGGCGACCGCGCTCGTCGCCCTCGATAATGCGCCCTCGCGCGCCTTGTTCGAGCGCCACGGCTTCGTCCCCCGCCGGACCCGACGTTACGTTCGAATCGGCCCGTTCACCCACCGGACGACGCGAGCGGCGTGACCTCCCTACCGTTCTCGAGCGGAACGTAGCCCTACAAACCTATATAGAATTCTCCTAAGTAAATAATTCCCAGAGCAGATTTATACCGATCGCGGTGGTGTCTCCACCCGAGCGGATGCCCAACGAACTGCGCGAGGCGATACGAGGGGTCTGGAACCGGTTCGATCTCGCCGATCGGCGGGTCGGAAACGCGGCGGACAGAACGAACGTCTTCGAACGGCTCACGGGTGCCGACTACATCAGCCTCGGCGCACTCTTCGTCGGGTGGGCCAGTGCGCTCCTGTTCGCTCGAGGGGAGCCGAACTGGGCGCTGCTGGCCATGTTCGGGGCCTTTCTGTTGGACAAAGCTGACGGCTGGTACGCCCGCCGAACGGGAACGTCGTCACCCTTCGGCCGGCAGGTAGACTCGTTCATCGACATCTTCGCGTATCTGGTCCCGGCGGTGCTCCTGTATCACTTCGTCCTCGCGCCGAACGTCTTTGCGAGCCTCGTCGTTGGATTTCTCGTCCTCGCGTTCGGCGGCCTGCGGTTGGTTCGTCACAACAGCGAAGGGTTCGGGTCCGACGGCGCTGCGAGCTTCTATCACGGGACTACCGTCGTCCACACGAATCTCGTCGTCGTCGCGAACTACTTCCTCGCCGTGCTCGTCGGGAGTTGGAACGGCTGGCTCGCGGGACTCACCATCGGCGTCGTCTGCCCCTTGATGGTCTCGGATTACAAGGCCTACAAGACCGACACGACCCACGTACTGGCCGGGATCGCCGCGGTGGCCGCGATCGGACTGGCGATCGGCCTCGAGTTCGGCTACCTATGACCGGTCGTGCGGTGAGCGGTGACGAGCGGCGGCCGCGGACGGTGCGCATCGATCCCCACGTCCACACCGACGCCTCGTACGATGGGGAGACGACGCCGGCGGAACTGGTCCGCGCGGCGCGGTCCGTCGGCCTCGACGGGATCGTCGTCACCGATCACGACACGATCGACGGCGCGACGCGGGCCGCGGCGCTGGCACCGGACGATCTCGCCGTCATCGTCGGTTGTGAAGTCTCGACCGCCGACGGACACTTGCTCGCGATCGGCATCGACGCCGCGCCGGAACCCGATCGGTCCCTCGTCGAGACGGCGCGGACGTTTCAGGACGCGGGCGGCATCGCGGTCGTTCCGCACCCCTTCCAGCGGTCCCGACACGGAGCCCGCGAGGGGGCGATCGACGGCGTCGACGGCATCGAAGTCTACAACGCCCACGCAGTCACCAACGTCCGCAACCGACAGTCCGAACGCTTCGCGAGACGCAACGACTACCCGCAGTTCGGCGGGAGCGACGCCCACCGGGCCGACCACGTCGGCCGCGCGGTCACCGAGGTCCGACTGCCCGCGGCGGCGTCCCCGACTCCGGCGACGATCCTCGAGTCGATGCGGGCCGGACGGACCGCCGCGATCGGCGAGCGCACGACGGCGTGGCAGTACCTGACCAAGGAACTCCGGAACGCGAGACGAAAGACGCCGTCGTTGCGCTGAGCCTCGCGGCTTCCTTCTCGATCGGATCGAACCCGGACTCGAGTCGCAACGCCCGTCTCGACTCGAACAGCGGTCGGTCTCCGGGCCGCTCGATCGAGGCGTGCCTGTGGTCGAAGCCTCGTTGTTTATCAGCACTGAGTGCTATGTAGGGAACAGTATCGCTATGATGGCGCTCACGCACGGATTTATGGCCCTCGCCGCTGTCGTCGTCGCCCTGCCGGTTCTGGGCGACCACGTCGGGGTTCCCCTCCTGCTCGCGGCCGCGTTCGTCGGCGGGGTCGCGCCCGACGCCGACCTGCTTGCGAGCCACCGGAAGACGCTGCACTATCCGGTCGGCTTTTCGGCCCTCTCCGGCGTCTCGCTCGGCGCGTTTCTCCTGACATCGTCGCCCGGGCTGCTAGTCCTGACGGTCGCAGTCGGCGGTGCCGCCCTGCACTCCGTCTCCGACGTGCTCGGCGGCAGCGCGGAGCGGGAACCCTGGAACCCGGTGACCGAGAACGGCGTCTACAACCACGCCCTCGGGCGGTGGCACCGCCCGCGCCGGTACGTCCGGTACTCGGGCGCGCCGGAGGACTTCCTCGTCTGTCTCGCGTTCGCGGCCGTCGCGATATCGGCGGGAGCCACGCCGGCAGCGGCCGACACCGCTCTCGTCGGGCTCGTCGCGTTCGCGGGCCTCTACTCGCTGTGTCGGAAACGACTCGCGGCGATCGGGGCGACGCTCGACCGACTCATCCCGAGGCGACTCCGCGCGGTCGTCCCCGCGGTACGGGTCACGGAAACCGAAACCGACGGCACGACGGTCGATATCCGATTCGGACGCTAATCGGGCCTACTGCCCCGACGCTTCGATCCACTCCCCTTCGACGTAGTTCTCGACCGAGAGCGAGTCGACCGAGAGCGTGTTCGTCGAGACCGTTGCGGTCGTGATCGCCGTCGAGTTCGTCCCGTTCTCGTCGCCGGTGTCGGTGCTGTTCCCGTCGTCAGCGTCGGTGTCGGAACTCGCTACCGCTCGCTCGAGGATCGTGCCGCCGTCGCCGACCGCGATGTCGTACGCCGACCCCGTCGCGACGCCGTCGAGTTTCGATTCGACCGCGGTCTCGTACTGCTGCCACTGGCCGGCGGACTGGCGCTCGTAGATCGTCCCGCCGTCGCCGGCCGCGAGCCCGGCGCTCCCGTCGCGGTCGACGGCGCGGATGGCCCGTCGCTGGTCGTCGACGACGTGGGGCGTCCAGCGGAAGCCGTCGTACCGATAGACGATCCCGGAGCCGGCGGCGACGTTCACGTCTCGCTCGCCCCGACTCGCGAGGTCGAAGAACGCGCCGCCCGCGAAGTCGATACCGATCTGCTCCCACGTCTGCCCGCCGTCGGTCGTCTCGCCGACGAACTGGCTGGTGGTACAGACGTGGCCGGCCTCGCGGGCGTGGAAATCGATACCCGGAATGGTCGAGCCGCCGCCGGGTTCGATCACCGCCTCGTACTGCATCGCGCCGCTGTCCTGTCGGACGCCGACGAGGAGTTCGCCGGAGCCGTTGACGAAGGAGACGCGCTCGTTCTCGCCGGCGGTTCCCCGCACGGCGCAGTCCTCCCACGTGCTCGTCTTCCCCTTCGGCGCGGAGTAGTTCGTCAGTGTCTGTGTCTCAACATTGTATTCGCCGATAACGCCGCTTCCGCCGACGAACCAGACCGCACTGCCGTCGTCGGTCGCGTCGATGCCGGTCAGGCGACGACTCCGGGCCTGCGGACCGTAGTCGACGACTTTTCGCCAACCGCCCTCGCCTCGAGCGATGACGTTCCCGTCGGCACCGGCCGCGAACGGCCCCGCGGCGGTATCGACGGCGTCATTCAGCGCTTTGTCGGTCGGCGACTCCGCCCGCGTCCACTCGCCGTCGTTCGATTGGGCGGCCGCCGCCGACCCGAGCGTGAGGACGCCGGCAGTGGCCGATGCTGTCGCGAGCCGAAGCACGTCGCGTCTGGTCTGTTCGGACATGGGTCGCGACCCGGCGTAGTGCTCGAGCGGGGAAAAGAACGTGAGATAGTATACATTTCTGTGCCGAGACGAGCGACGAGGGAACTGAGCGCAGTGAAGAAAGCCGAGCGCCGACCGATAGCCGGATCGGCTATTCAGAGACCAGTGGCAGGCGCGATTACGGACCAGTTCGGGGCGACGTTACTCGGACTCACCCCATCCGGACACCGTCTTCGGCCGGCTGGACACCGACGAGACATCCAGTTCGCCGTCGAAGCCGTCGAGAGCTTCGACGTAGGCCTCGGCGCTGGCGACCGTCGACAGGTACGGAATCTCCTCCTCGACGGCCATCTCGAGGGAGTCGCGATCGCGGCTGACGACGAAGTCGACCTCGCCCTCGCGGATGGCTTGGGGCACGTCGTCGAACTCGGCGACGTCGAAGTGGTCCTCGAAGCCGTCGACGTCGAGGTCGACGACGGCGGTGCCCTCGCTGACGGCGTTGTCGGCGGCCTGCTGGGCCTTCCAGTAGGCCGTACCGAAGTCGCTTGCCGTCCCCATGACCTCACCGGTGGACTTCATTTCCGGGCCGAGACGCGGGTCCGAGCCCGGCAGGCGGTCGAACGGCAGGACGACCTCCTTGATCGAGGTCTGGTCGGGGATCTGCTCGTCGGCATCGAGGCTCTCGAGGGTCTCGCCGGCCATGACCTGCGCGGCGAGTTTGGCGATCGGGACGCCAGTCGCCTTCGAGACGAACGGCACGGTACGCGAGGAACGCGGGTTCGCCTCGAGCACGTACACTTCACCGTCGCGGACGGCCAACTGAACGTTTAGCAGCCCCTTCGTCTTCAGCGCCTCGGCGATATCCTCGGTGACCTCGCGGACGCGTTCTAACGTGTCCTCGTCGAGCGAGCGCGGCGGGATCATGCAGGCGGAGTCGCCGGAGTGGACGCCCGCGCTCTCGACGTGTTCCATGATGCCGCCGATGAGCACGTTGCGGCCGTCCGAGACCGCGTCCACGTCGAGTTCGACCGCGTCCTCGAGGAAGTCGTCCACGAGGATCGGTTTATCGGGCGCGACGCGGACCGCTTCCTCGATGTAGGTCTGGAGCTCCGCGTCGTTGTAGACGACGTCCATTGCACGGCCGCCCAGCACGTAGGAGGGACGGACGAGGACGGGGTAGCCGATGTCGTGGGCCAGTTCGAGCGCCTCCTCCTCGGAGAAGGCGGTGCCGCCCTCCGGCTGGGCGATGCCCAGTTCGTCCATCAGGGCGTTGAAGCGGTCGCGGTCCTCCGCGAGGTCCATCGCTTCGACGGACGTGCCCATGACCTCGCAGTCGAGTCCGCGGCGCGCGAGTTCGTCCTCGAGCGGTTCGCCGATGTTGACGGAGGTCTGGCCGCCGAACTGGACCATCACGCCGTCGGCCCCCGTGGCCTCGGCCACGTCGGCGACCTCCTCGGCCGTGATCGGCTCGAAGAAGAGGCCGTCGGAGGTGTCGTAGTCCGTCGAGACCGTCTCGGGGTTGTTGTTCACGACGTAGGCGTCGATCCCGAGTTCGCGCAGCGCGCGGACCGCGTGGACCGAACAGTAGTCGAACTCGACGCCCTGTCCGATGCGGATCGGGCCGCCGCCGACGACGATCACGCTCTCGAGATCGCGGTCGACCTCGAGCTCGCCCGCGGCGGCGTCGCCGAGCAGCGGACCGGACTCGAACTCGGACTTACGCGCGGAGTAGTAGTACGGCGTCTCGGCCTCGAACTCGCCCGCACAGGTGTCGACCTGCTTGTAGGTGCGGCCGGGGACTTCTGTCTCGACAGCGTCGACGTCCGCGCCCGCGGTCGCGGCGATGCTGGCGTTGGTGTGGCCGGCGATCGCGGCCTCGGTGAAGTCGCCCGCTTGGGCGGCGAGCGTGGAGTCCGCGATGCGCTTGAAGCGCTCGGTGTACCACTCGAAGATGCCGGTGAGTTCCTGGACCTCTTCGACGGTGTAGCCGCGCTCGAAGGCCTCGAACATCGCGTAGGGACGGTCCGGCGACGGGCGCTCGAGGTAGTGCTCCTCGAGTTCCGCGTCCGAGAGTTCGGCCCAGTCGACGTCGGGTTCGTACTCCGAGGAGCGAAGCGCCTTGAGCAGGGACTCCTCGAAGGTGCGGCCGATGGCCATCGCCTCGCCGGTCGACTTCATCGCCGTGGTCAGTTCGAAGTCGACGTCGTCGAACTTGTCTTTGGGCCAGCGCGGGACCTTGGTGACTACGTAGTCGATCGCGGGCTCGAAGGCGGCGGTGGTCTCGCCGGTGATCTCGTTGGTGATCTCGTGGAGTCGCTTGCCGAGCGCGACCTTCGCGGTCACGCGGGCGATCGGGTAGCCGGTCGCCTTGGAGGCCAGCGCGGAGGAACGGGAGACGCGGGGGTTGACCTCGACGACGCGGTACTCGCCGCCGGGGGTGCCGTCGTCGCGCCACGCGAACTGGATGTTACAGCCGCCCTGAATGCCGAGTTCGCGGATCACGTCGAGTGCGGCGGTACGCATCTCCTGGTGGCCCTCGTCGGGGACGATCTGGGAGGGCGTGACGACCGTCGACTCCCCGGTGTGGATGCCCATCGGGTCAATGTTCTCCATGTTACAGATGATGATACACGAGTCGTCGGCGTCGCGCATCACTTCGTACTCGTACTCGACCCAGCCGGCGATGGACTCGGTGATGAGGACCTCGCTGTTGCGGGAGAGGCGCAGCCCCTTGCGGACGCGGCGCAGCAGTTCGTCCATCTCGTGGACGACGCCGGAGCCGGAGCCGCCCAGCGTGTAGGTCGTGCGGGCGATGACCGGGAGCCCGCCGACCTCGTCGACGGCGGCCTGGACGCGCTCTTTCAAGCCTGCCTCGGTCATCTCCGAGACCTCCTCGCCCTCGTCGAGCGAGATGGTCGTCGAGGCGGGGACCGGCTGACCGATCTTCTCCATGCGCTGGCGGAAGAGGTCGCGGTCCTCAGTCGCGTAGATCGTGTCAAGCGGCGTTCCCATGATCTCGACGTCGTACTCCTCGAGAACGCCTTCCTCGGCCAGTTCGGCGGTGACGTTCAGCCCCGTCTGACCGCCCAGTCCGGCGATGACGCCGTCGGGTCGCTCTTTGCGGATGATCTCGGCGATGGCGTCGGTCGTGATCGGCTCGATGTAGACCTCATCGGCCATCTCCGGGTCCGTCATGATCGTCGCCGGATTCGAGTTGACGAGGACGACGCGAGCGCCCTCCTCCTGCAGTGCTCGGCAGGCCTGTGCGCCCGAATAGTCGAATTCGGCGGCCTGTCCGATCTGGATCGGGCCGCTGCCGATCAATAAGATCGTGCGACCGTCACCCGTCTCGCCGTCCGCGGCGGTGTCCGTACTCATTTGTCTTGTCGAATTGGAGTTCGCACATCGTAATAAGCCCCACGATACAGTACGAATCTCGAAATGGCTTTTCGAAATTCGAACTCGAGGCGGGAGCGACGGCCCGAACCGGTCCGGTTGCCGCGATAGCACCCGCTGTTCACCGGGTGGGTGTGAAGCTCACACAGTGCTCCGAAGACGCGCGTTCGACTCGAGCGATCGGTTATCACCGGATTCGGGCCGTGCACCTTATGACGGCTCGTTCCGTCCGTCTGTACGAACGAGATGGCCGCGTTCGGTCTCACCCGTTTCCAGCGACCCACCACCGTCGTCTACGCCGATCCGGACCCCGACGATCGCCGTCGGATCGCCGACGGCCTCGAGTCGGCCACCGACGGGCTCGCCGTCGAGCCAGTCGCGACGCCAACCGAACTCCGCGACGCGGTCGCGGACGCGAGCGGGCGCACGTGCGTCGTAACTGATCTGTTCGCGGAGACCGACGTGCTGTCGCTGTACGACCGCATCCGAGCCGACGGCGTCGCGGACGCGCCGGTCGTGCTCTACACCGCCGACGGCGACGAACGGCTCGCCAGCGACGCCGTGACGGCCGGATTCGCGGGGTACGTCCCGAAGGGGCACGCGGACTCGCTCGAGCGGCTGGTCGCACAGCTTCGGGCGATCGTCGATGAGCCAGCGGCGGCGAACGGCAGAGAAACGGATGTGGGCACGCTTCAGCCGGACGGGGAACGACGGTCCCTCCGAACCGAGCGCGACCGGTTCGCCGCGCTGTTCGAGTACAGCCCCGACCCGGTCATCGTGACTCATCGCACCGATCCCAATCGAATCGTCGATGTCAACCCCGCCTTCGAGGACATCTTCGGCTACGAACGCGAGGATATCGCTGGCGGCTCGCTCGACGATATCCTCGTCCCGGACGACGAGGGGCCGGTGTCTATCGCCGAGACGGTCGGCCTCGGAGAGGTGATCTCGACGACCGTCGAGCGGGTAACGGCCGAGGGGCGCAGGGACTTCTTCCTGCGCGGCTTCGCGGCCGACATCGACGGCGAGGTCCACGAGTACGCGATCTACACCGACATCAGCGAGCAGAAACGCCGGGAGCGCGAACTCGAGCGATACCGCACGCTCGTCGATACGGTCGGCGATTCGATGTACGTCCTCGATGCGACGGGGCGGATCGAGATGGCCAACGACGCGATGGCCGACGCTCTGGGGACCACGCGCGACGAACTCGTCGGCGGTCACCCGTCGAGCTACATGTCGGCCGAAGACGTCGAGCGGGCCAAGGAGTTACTGATCGATATCCTCGCGGACGACGACCGGACGTGGGGCACCTTCGAGATGGAGTTCCGGCCCCTCGACGGCGAGCCGTTTCTGGTCGAGAACAACGTCGCCCCGCTGGTCGCCGAGGACGGCTCGCTCGCCGGCAGCGTCGGTGCGATCCGGGACATCAGCGATCGAATGGAACGCGAGCGCCGGATTCGGAAACTCCACGAGGGGACGCGCCGACTGATGGCCGCGGAACGCACTGACGAGGTCGCTCGCGTCGCGAGCGAGATCGCCCGCGACGCGCTGTCGCTCGAGATCAACTCGGTCCACTTGTACGAGGAACGTGCGGAGTACCACGCCGTGAGCGCCGATGAGCCGCCCGCCGTGACCGACTCGAGCGCCGATTCGGTGCGGGAGCGAGGCGTCCTCGTCCCCGCGGCGGCGACCGACCGCACCGAAGCGCTGTTCGGCTCCGTTCCGTCCATCGGCCCGGGCGACGGGATCTCGTGGGACGCGTTCGAGGCCGGCGAGACCATCGTTCACGGCGACGTCCGCCGCGCCGAGAACGTTCGCAACCCCGAGACGGCGGTCCGCAGCGAGGCCCACATCCCGCTCGGGACGACGGGGATTTTCATCGCCAGTTCGACGACGCCGAACGACTTCGATCCCGAGACGATCACGCTCGCTCGCATCCTCGCGGCCAACGTCGAAGCCGCGCTCGAGCGCGCCCGCCGGGAGGACGAACTGGCCACGCGCACGGCCGAACTCGAGCGCCAGAACGACCGACTCGAGGCCTTCGCCAGCACCGTCTCCCACGATCTGCGGAACCCGCTGACCCTCGCGGCGGGCCACCTCGAGAACCTCGAGGCCCACATCGACGGGGACGGCGAGCGCTACCGCGAGGAGATCGACTGGGCGCTCGAACGGATGGACGATCTCATCGAGAACGCCCTCACGCTCGCCCGGAGCGGCCAGCGGCTGACGGCGACGGAGCCGGTCGACATCGACGACGTCGTCGATCAGGCCCACAGAACCGTCGATCCGGACCTCGAACTCGTTCGAGACGAGCCGCTGCCGACGATCGAAGCCGACGCGGACCGCCTGCTGGTCTGCTTCGAGAACGCCTTCCGGAACGCCCGCGAACACGTCGGGACCGACGTGACGATCGCGGTCGAGAACACTGACGACGGGTTCGCCATCACCGACGACGGCCCCGGCGTTCCGCCCGGCGAGCGCGGCGACATCCTCGAGTCGGGGTACAGCACGTCCCCCGACGGCACCGGCTTCGGGCTGGCTATCGTCTCCGAGGTCGTCGAGGCCCACGGCTGGTCGGTCACCGTCGGCGAGAGCGACGCCGGCGGGCTTCGGTTAGCCGTCTCGTTCGAGGAGTAAGGTCGCAACCGGCTGTCACGCACTAATTCCGGAGAACAGCGGTCGATCTTCGAGACTGAAAACCGAGCTACAGCGGCTGGTCGTGTTCGCTCTCGAACTCCCGCTGTCGCCGGTACTGCTCGACGAACTCCGACACGTCGAACTCGAGCATCTGGGACTCGAACTCGCTGACGGCGGCGTCGTTCTCGGCGTGACTGATCGCGTGTTCCATGAGTTCGACGACGAGTTCGACGACGACCTCGTGGAGCCGCCGAGCGTCGAAGTCGGTCATCCACAACAGCGTGTAGCCGACCGCGCCGTCGTCGCTCGCGTCGTGGACGACGACCGCTTCGGGGAACTCCTCCAAGACGACGCCCATCAGGTGGGGCGTGCCGAACTCCTCGAACTCGTCGTCGGTGTCGATCGTCTCCTGTAGAACGGCCACGAGCGATTCCGGGAAGAAACGCGACGGCGGGTGCACGTCGGTCACGACCGCGTGGGTCTCGCCGCAGGGACAGTTGTACTCGCGCATCCCCAGATCGATCTCGTGGGGATCAACGGACTCCCCGCAGGGAAGCTCGAGGTGATCGCCGTCGTCGGAACCCGGAACGCTGGGTCCTGCCATTGCCAGCGCTACGGATGGGCCGGGCATAAGGGCGACGACTCGCAGCGTGACGTACTGAAGCTACCGCCAACCGAGACTGGTGGTCGTACCGTCGCTTCGGGCCGTCTTCTCCATACGATTCGGACAGCGCATCACGAGCCGGATGTAGTGGCTGGTAGCAAACTGACATCCGTCTGGAATATCACTGTGAGGAGATCCAAGACCCGGAACGAGTGTCTGGTGAGTCCCGCTCTGATCCATCCTCGATGACTCGCTCGAGACGGTCACTGACCGTCTCGTAGTCTCGGAGATACGACAGCCGGGCAGGTGGGCCGTCGCCCGTCTCGACGACTACCCGTCCGTATCCCCCGATCCGGCCGTCGAGCCCGCGCTCGAGGGATACCGCCGTCATGTCCTCGTACGCGAGCCGCCAGACCGGTTCTTCCAGCCGGAAATCGTAGCAGACCAGTTGATCGTCGTAGAATTCGTACACCAGCGTCGCGTGTCGTGGCACGACGAACACCAGCACGGGAACGACGGCAAACACCAGTGCGATAGCGAATACGAGGAGCGGCAGAATCAGTCGAACGTCCGCGACGAGAGCGAAAACGCCCATGAGACCGAACAGGATCGGTTCCCCAGTGCGCGAAATGAATGCCCCGAGAATCGGGCTCAGTCCGAGAATCCGCCGAGTGCTGGGACGGACCGTCGCTTGCGGTCGCGTAGTCGGTCGCTCCACTCGAGGCAGTGTCGTCGCTGTTATGCCAGCAGTCTGGAGGAGATTCCCGCCAGTCCGATCCTCGAACGGGTTTATGTCGTGGTCAGGTAACCCGAACCGATCCCGGTCACGACACCGGAAGAGCAACGTCATCGCGAGCTTTCCACCGACGAGGGCGTACGACAGGGCCACAGGCCAGGCCGTCATGCGGAACCAGCGCCGTTCCCGTCTCGAAGCAACAATAAGACGACGAGTCCGGTAACGCCCACACCGGTTCTGAACCACGACTGAAAGGCCTGCTTCGCCGGTGCTCGATCGTACTGTTGCTCGTCGAAATAGATCTTCGCGGTTAACAGATGTGTTCCGGCGAGAATTCCGGCAACGATCGCTACGCTCTCGACCGTCTCATGTGATACATAGTACAGTGGAGACGCTGGAATGAACAGCGCGAGCCCCGAACTGAAAAACACGAAGAGAAACATCGAATGGGCTCCAATAACTGATGCGTTTCGAACGTACCCAGTGAGAGGGCCAACACGCAGCGTTCCGTGCCGAGCCTTGAGCAACGGCTTGGAACGAGGGTGTGGTAACGGGACATCGACGAGTCTGACGGGGACTAGTTTTAGTATCCCGACGATGGTGCCGATCACTGCCTCAACCCAATAGACGAGTACCAACTCGGTGACTCCCCACTGGAACCCGGCGAGCCCGATCAACGGGAGGAGATTTGCGATTACGATAGCACCCGCGACCCACAAGGGAAACGCAAAAAATCCGTTTGTGTCCCCTGAAACCATACGTAACGTAGGCGTGTGGATTCCGCTTATCGTTCGTCAGCAGAGTCGCGTCTGCTCACCTCGAGACGAGAGACAAAACGACCGTCGCTAACAGGTGAGGAGACGGTCTGGATCAGGGCCAGTCGTCGCGGACCTGCTCCGCGTCGTCCTCCTCGTCTTCGGCCGAGCTCGCCAGAATCCAGTCGGCCGCCTCGCCGGCGTCCTCGACGGCGAGGTACTCCCAGCCGACCTCGTCGGCCAGTTGCTCGTCTTCCTCGCTGGCACCGATGTAGACGTAGCGCTCGGTCTCGAACTGGTCTTTGACACCTTCGAGGCTCTCGGCTTTCCCGCGGGGGCCGGAGAAGAAGTCCTGTCGGATGCGGTTTTTCCGCGTGAAGTTGGTTACGACGTAGGTCGGTTTCTCGGAGACGACGCCGATGTACTCGGTCCAGCCTCTGGCGTCTTCGAACACGCGCTCGGGCGAGGCGACCTCTTTGAGGGCCTCGAGTTCGAATGCCAGGGTCATGTCGCTTTCGCCGTTCATGCGTCATCGAAGGCGCGCACGCGGGAAAACGACTTCGATACCACACACTCGCGACGGGTACCGACAGGCCGGAGCGACGAACCGACTCAGACGCGTTCGACGCGGTAGTAGTCCGTAAAGACGATCACCTCGCCCGGCTCGAGGTCGGTTTCGGCGGTCGTGACCGGTCGCCCGTCCGAAACGGCGCGATAAACGGCCCCCAGTGTCTCCGAATCGAGCTGATCGACGTGGCGAACGGTCGCGTCCATCGCGACCGAGTCAACGCGCTCGAGGCGTAGCGACCGACGGTGGAGTGTACTGGCAGCCATGTTCATTGGTACCAAATGACTCGATATGACTTAACAGTTATGCCGGGTAACCGACCGATCGGTCCGGCGAGGGCCCACTCGAACGCAGAGACGACGCTACGGGATGGAAACGAGTCCGGGTGTCGAAAACGGACCGCGTGAGCGACCGCGAACGACCGCGGTTACTGTTCCTGCGGCGGTGCGAGTTCGTCCAGATCGACGGACTGCTCGAGCAACACGTCGGCCTGATCGGCGACGACGCGCTGTTCGCGCATTAGCTGCTTGAACTTGCTCTGGGGCGAGAGATCACCGATGAGGACGCCGCCGACGATCTTGCCGTCCTTGAAGGCGATGCGTCGCCACTCGGTGTCGCTGTACTTGCGCTCGGCGTGTTCGTCGCCCAGCGTCGGGTGTCCGAAGGAGAGGAACGGGAAGTCGAAGTGGGTAATCGAGTACGAGGAGACCCACTGGAACCCTTCGGCTTCCTCGTCGGCGGCCATGTTGACCGCGGCGACGCGGCCCTGTTCTTTCGCCGATCCCCACGAACCGTTCTGGCCCTGCTCGCCGAGCAGGACGTCGTAGAACTGGGTGAGGTCGCCCGCGGCGTAGACGTCGTCGACGTTGGTCTGCATGTACTCGTCGACGACGATCCCGTTGTCCTGTTCGATGCCGGCACCGCGGAGAAACTCGGTGTTGAAGGTGAGTCCGATGGCGGCCCCGACGAAGTCACACTCGTAGCGGTCGCCGTCGGGGTCGACTGCGGCGGTGACGTGCCCGTCGTCGTCCGTCTCGAAGTGATCGACGCCGCTGTCGAAGACCGGTTCGACGCCGACCTCGCGCATGCCCTCGTGCATGATCTCCGCGCCGTCGCTCGAGAGCGCGTAGCGCCACCAGCGGTCGCCGCGCATCAGGTAGTCGGCTTCGATGCCCTGTGCGCCACAGACGGCCGCGAAGTCGATGCCGAGCAGGCCGGCACCGACGATGACGCCCTTGTCGGCGTTTTCGGCGTGCTCGCGGATACCGCGGGCGTCTTCGAACGTCCAGAAGTGATGGATTCCGTCCGCGTCGCTGTTCTCGACGGGCAGCTGCGTCGGCGTCCCGCCGGTCGCAACGAGCAGTTTGTCGTACGGAATTTCGCCGCTCTCGTGGGTGTTGATGATCTTCGCGTCGGTGTCGACGCTCGTCACGTAGGTGTTCAACGAGAGCTCGATATCTCGTTCCGCGTACCAGTCCTCGTCGTGGATCGAAATGGGGGCTTCGGGGAGCTTTCCCTTCGCGTGTTCCTTGATAAGAATCCGGTTATACAATGGCTCCCCCTCATCGGTGATGACGGTAATCTTCGCGTCCGGGTCTTCCTCCCGGAGGGTCTCGGCGGCCGAACTACCCGAGATCCCGTCACCGATGATGACGTACTGAGTCATATCCGGAACGTTCGTAATGAGGGTTAAAGTGGGTTGCTATCTCGTCTATTTTGCCGGACGGGGTGGGATGACACAACGATCGTAAACTGAACGCCGAATATGTTCACCCGAGTGGCTTTACCGCCGCCGCTTCGAGCCCGCCGCTCGAGCGAGCAATCTTTGCTGCCATCTCTGACAAGCGGTCCTGGAGCGGCGGATGGCGATCCGCGAGCGCGGATCGGCAGATCGGCCGCTCGATCCGTCGGAATCTAACAATGTTGTCCGAACCGTTCTTTAGGACGTGCGCCCAAGACGGAGCTATGAAACTCCGCCAGAACGCGAAACACTTCGCCTATCGGAAGGCCCTCGAGACCCCCGGCATCCGCTCGGTCGCCAACTCGGGGCTGGTCCGTCTCCACACCAAGATCTTCACCGGGAAGGCCGACCCCGCCCACGCCGAGGAACGGAAAGCCCACCTCGACGGCCTCTTCGATGCGACGATGGACGCCTACCTGCGGGCGCTCCAAGCGGGCTACTCCGAGGCCGAGGCCCGCGAGATCACCCACATCCAGGCCAACTTCGACTTCTACAACCACGGCTGGACCGAGATGATGGAGTTCCCCGCCGACGAACTCGAGGCTCACTACGATCGCTACCGGGAGTTCTTCGAGCGCTGGGACGTGACCATCGACGAGCCGCTGGGCCAGTTCGCGCCGCCGGAGGGACTCCCCGAGGCCCCGTCGACGCCCGAGCGACTCGAGGACCCCGAGCATCCCCACGCCGAGGGCGGCTTCGCCGACGACGTGTACATCGAAACGGACGACGGCGAACTCGTGGTCGGCGGACAGGACGAACCCGACGATGTCGACGTCTCGGAGGCGGTCGGTGTCGAGGACGGCGACAGCTGATTCGCGCGGCGTCGAAGACGTGACATACCAGCTCGGTATCGACCCGATTACGTCCGAACCGGTGACGGTAACGAGATCGTAACAATAGTCGCGAGCGACGTGTCCGACCGTGAATGCAACGGCGACACTACCTCGCGCTGACGTCGTCGCTCTGTCTGGCCGGCTGTCTCACCTCGAGTGACGAGTCGCCGCCGACGGAGCCCGATCCGAACGCGACCGCAGGTCCAGATCCGTCACCCGAACCCGAGTCCGGCGATCGGCCGCCGAGAGACCGCCCGATGGCCGGTACGATCGACGATTTCGAAACCCTCGATTCGTGGGAGGTCTTCGGTGGCACGCTGTCGCCCGACTCGAGTCGATCGGTCGTCGGCACGCAGAGCGCCCGCCTCGACGTGCCGGCGAGCGAGCGGACTGGCGGAATCGCAACCGCGTTCTCGGAGCCGCGGGATCTCACCGACGTCGTACCCGGCCTCGCCGTCGCGTCGGACGGCCTCGTCGTCCCGTGGCTCCGGCTGATCGACGACGCGGGAAACGAGATCGATTACCGCCGCGGGATCAAGGGCGGGCTTCCCCTCGTGCGGTACAACTTCGGCGTCGAGGGGATCGCGAACGGGTTCGATCCCGCGGCCGTTCGGGAGGTGTACGTCCTCGTCAGGACGGGCGACGGCGAGTCGCGAACGGTCTGGCTCGACGACCTCCACCTCGTCCCGCGACCCGACACCGGAGCGGTGATGATCCAGTTCGACGACGCCCACGTCACCGACTACACGCGCGCGCTGCCGATCCTCGAGAAGTACGGTTATCCCGCAGTCGCCTTCGTCAACCCCGGCCGGATCGAAGCGGAGACCCGCGGTGCCGACGACCCCGGCGGCTTCCCGAGACTCACCGTCGATCAGGTCCACGAACTCCACGGCGCCGGGTGGGTCATCGCCAACCACTGCTACTCCCACCCGCACCTGTCAGAACTCGAGTCCAAGGCCCAACGAACCGAGATCGAGCGGGGGAAAGCGTGGCTCGAGAAGGAGGGTTTCGAGGACGGAGCGCAGTATTTTGCCTACCCGCACGGGGATTACGACGAACGGACGCTCGCC
This sequence comes from Natrinema versiforme, assembly GCF_005576615.1. Classification (NCBI taxonomy): domain Archaea; kingdom Methanobacteriati; phylum Methanobacteriota; class Halobacteria; order Halobacteriales; family Natrialbaceae; genus Natrinema; species Natrinema versiforme. Next base: position 690,405 of record NZ_CP040330.1, on the reverse strand, counting down.
CTCGTCGAGCAGCACCACGACATCGGCTTCGCGGGCGGCCGGCCAGTCCAGGGCTACGCCGTGAATCCGCGACAGACTTCCCGAATCGGCGAGCCCAGCGCCGAGCAAGCCCGCACCGCCATCGATCGCACGGCGTCGATGCGGGGGGTCACCTCGCTGTTCTTCCACCGACTCGAGGGCGACCTGCTCGCCGACTTCGAGGCGACGGTGGAAGCGATCCACGAATACGAGTCCGCCGGCGAGTTGGACGTGATCCTCCCGGCGGACCTCAAGCGCGAGTACTGGTATGACGTCTAACGCGTGAAGACAGGCGACGCCGGTTTCCAAGCCGCTAAGTGGACGGGGCGTGCGGATTGAGACAACGATTCGCACATGGCACTGAACGCGAACGATCGGTCGATCGCGGGCTTTACGATGGCCGGGCACGCGCTCGTTCACTGGTTCGAGACCTCGATTCCGATCTTTCTGGTCGTCTGGTTGGCCGAGTTCGACGTGGGGACGACGCTGTTGGGCCTCATCGTCGCGCTCGGCTACGCCCCGTTCGGACTGGGTGCGCTCCCCGGCGGGATCCTCGCGGACCGATACGGCACCAAGCGGCTCATCCTGTGTTGTCTCGCCGGGATGAGCCTCTCCTTTCTCGTCCTCTCGCTCGCGACGTCGATCTACGCCATCGCCGTCGGGCTGATCCTGTGGGGGATCGCCGCCAGCGTCTACCACCCCGCCGGGCTCGCGCTCATCAGCACCGGCGTCGAGGACCGCGGCACGGTCTTCGCGTGGCACGGGATCGCCGGTAACGCCGGCATCGCGCTGGGGCCGTTCGTCGCCGCCACCCTCCTGATCTTCCTCGATTGGTCGCTCGTCGCCGCGTTGCTCGCGATTCCCGGTGTCTTCGCCGTCCTCTACGGGCTCAGCGCGGGGTTCGAGCCGACCGCGGCCGTCGCGGACGAGGCCGACGCCGGCCCCGACGAGGCGCTGTCGGCGTCGGAACTCGTCGGGAGCACGCGGACGCTGTTCGCGAGCGCCTTCGCCGTCGTCTTCGCCCTCGTCATCTTCGAGGGGCTCTACTACCGGGGCACGCTGACCTACCTTCCCGAGATCCTCCACGGGCTCCCGGCGATGAGCAGCCTCGCGCTGCCCGCCGGCCTCGAGGGGATCGAGCCCGCTGATTACATCTACGTTGGCCTGTTGGTCGTCGGGATCGCGGGCCAGTACGCCGGAGGAAAACTGACGGATCGAGTTACACCGGCCCGCGGACTCGCGGGCATCTTCGCGGTCCTCGCGGTCCTCGCGATCCTGTTTATCCCGGCGACGGCGGCGGAGATCGGGCTCGTCCCGGTGATCGCCCTCTGTGGCGTCCTCGGATTCTTCCTCTTCGCCATCCAGCCGTTCTACCAGAACGCCGTCGCGATCTACACGCCGCCGGACGCCCGCGGGCTCTCCTACGGCTTTACCTACCTCGCGGAGTTCGGCTTCGGAGCGGCGAGCATCGCACTGGGCGGCTTCGTGCTCGACGAGCTCTCTCAAACGGCGTTTTTCGCGTTGATAGCCGGGTTCGCGGCTGTCGGCGGACTCCTCGCGGGCGCGCTGCTGGTCGGTGGCGGTCGGTTCACAGAGACGCAGGCGGCCGCCGAGACGAACGCGGACGACTGACGAGAGCAGACAGTCGACGAGAGCAGTTGTGACAATAGACCGGATCGGGGCGGCCGACAGCGGAGAAACCGACCGAGATGAGCGTTGGAATTCCGGGCCGGTCGCCGTCAGGCATCCACAGCCGAGAATTCCGGACCGAGACAGTCTCGCGATGCTGCCGTCGTACCGCAAGAACAGATCGACAAACGCAGGCGCTCCGCTCGAGCGGCCTACAACCAGTCCGGGGTCTCGTATTCGTCGCCCTCGGCCGCGTGTTGCTCCGGCCAGATGACCGTCTGCTCGCCCTCGCCGGCGTCGTTTTCCTGCCACTGGAAGTAGACCGGATGGACCTTGTCCTCGCCGTAGATGACGTCGTGGGGGTGTTCATCGTTCTGCCCGTGGAACTCGATGTTGCCGGTCGTCCCTTCAAAGGAGGTCTCCTCGAGCGGGGTGACTAACTGCTCGGACTCGAGGGTCTCGCCGCGCTCGGCCGCATCGGCGAACACCTTGATCGCGTCGAATGCGATGTAGCCGGTGTAGACCGGGCTGGTCCCGCCGTTTTCGTTCTGGTACTTCTTGGCGAAGCCCTGCGTCTTGGACGTGATTTGGGCGGTCGCCGTCGCGCTGGCGTAGCCGGTAGCATACTCGCAGGCACCCTCAGTAGCGTCGTAGTACGCCGGGTCCTGCATCGGGACGTGAATGCCACCGAACTCGAACTCCCGCTCTTCCGGCCGCCAGTCTTGCAGCGCGGCGGTCCCGGTGTGGGCGGTCGAGATGAACGCCGCGTCCGCGCCCGACTCCTCGATTTCGGTGTAAATGTCGGAGAAGTCGTCGGTCGCCGGCGGATATCGCTCCCACATCTCGACATCGATGTCGGTCTCGGGGAACTGGCTCTGATAGAACGCCCACAGCCCGTCGGTCCACGCGTAGTCCTCGGCGAGTACGGCGACGGAATCCCACCCCAGATCATCGCTCTTGTCGGTGAGAAAGTCGATCTGGGCCTGCGCGAGATTGGTTCCGTTGACCGGGCCGACGCGGAAGTGATACTTGTACTTCTCGTAGTCGTCGGCGACGTTCTGGCTCGCCGTCGTCGTCGCGGAGCCGGCCGTGAGATGGATCGTCTCCTGTTCGGCGATGTCCTCCATCAGCGGGACGAGCGCCTCGGTCGTGGAGATGCCGACGGTGACGTCGGCACCTTCCTCGAGGACGAGTCGCTGGTACTGTCGGCGCGCCTCGAGCGGACTCGAGTTCGTATCGCCGACGACCATCTCGACGTCGCGGCCGAGGATGCCGCCGTCATCGTTGAGTTCGTTGACGGCGATCTGCGCGCCCTGCACGATCGAGCGGCCGGTCGAATCGCTCCCCGGATCGGGCGCGAGCACGCCGATCGTGACCGGCTCGACCTCGTCGTCGCCGACGATCGAGCCGGCGGTTTCGAGACAGCCCGCTATCGAGAGTCCGGCCGCGCTACCCGCCGTCGTTTTAAGCATCTGGCGGCGGTCGAGACCGCGCTGTTGACCGTCATCGGTGGGAGACCCCACGTTCCCCCGTCCGTGATCATCGTCATCCATATTGGACAGTCGTTTCGACCTATGTTTCTTAACGTTTGCGAATAATATCAGGATCGAGTCATGAGCCGATGGCGGCTACTATCCAAGTTTGATAATCGTCCATCCCATCCGAGAACCCGATAGTGGGGTGTTAATTTTACGATATTGGGTCTGATACGTTGCGAGTAACGGGGAAATACCCTCGCGAAGACTACGGCTAGGATCGAAATCCAATTATCACCTCCGATAACCATGGCTGACAATTTATGTAGTGACGAAATCACGCGTTCCCTATCCATGGATTTCGCTCGACGGTTGGTGCCGAAAGCTATCCGACGCAGGTACGCGGTCAAGTTCGGGATCGCGCTGCTCATACTCGGGCTGTCGGTCGGCCTGATCGGATACGGCGCAACGGGAGCAATCACGACGCAGATGGAGGATCGGGTCCAGGACGATCACGCATCCGCGGCCGGGCAGGAAGCCCAGAGCCTGCAGATGTGGAACGAACAGAACGAACACACGATCGGGACGATCACCCGATCGGACGTCGTCGCCAGTGACGATCCGGCGGCGATCCAACATCGCTTCCTCGACTGGGAGGAACACTTAGACGCTGATACGTTCGAGATCTCCTACGTCGATATCAGCAACGAGACGGTGACGGCGAGTACCAACGAGGAACTCCGCGATGGGTCGATAGACGATGTCAACAACGTCCCCCGCGGAGCGTACTCGGACGCGACCGAGACCGTTCCCTGGGTCTCCGACGCCTATCTCGCCGAGGGAGAGTTCGGCCAGAACACGACCGTGATCACCTACGTCCAGCTCTCGTCCGAAAACAGCGACCGAGCGGTCGTCTACACCGCCGACCTCGAGGCGTACGCGAATCAGCTTCAGGACGAGACGGGAGTCACGACGGTGGCCCTCAACGGCGACAACGAGGTCATGCTCGACAACGCCGGCTACGGCGAAGATCACGAGACGCTCGGCTACACCTACAGCGACGACACCGGCCTCGCCCAATCCGCACGGACCGAGGGCGCGACTACCCAACAGGTCGCCGGCTCGGACCTCTCGTTCGATAACTACGCCTATGGCCTCGGCGAGGACAACGAAAACGACTACGTCGCCAGTTCCGCCCGCGTGTTCGGGACCGACTGGGTCGTCCTGACCGTCGAACCCGCCGATCAGGCGCTCGGGTTCGTCACCACGATTAACGAATGGGGTATCTACGCGACGCTCCTCGGCGTGCTCATGATCGGGATGGTCGGTGCCGTCCTCGGCCGGAACACCGCCGTCTCGATCGATCGGCTCACCGACAAGGCGAGCCAGATGGAAGAGGGTAACCTCGACGTCGACCTCGAGACCGAGCGGATCGACAACATCGGTCGGCTCTACGACGGCTTCGACTCGATGCGCGTCGCCCTGCGCGAGCAGATTGAGCAGGCGGAAGCCGCCCGCGAGGACGCCGAACGCGAACGCAAGCGCGTCCAAGAGATCAACGACGAACTCGAAAAGACGGCCGCCGATTACAGCGACGTGATGGAAGCGGCCGCCGACGGGAATCTGACCGCCCGGATGGAGGCGGACGGCGACAACGAGGCGATGGCCGAGATCGCCGAGGACTTCAACGAGATGCTCGACGAGATCGAGCAGACCATCGCCGAGCTCAACCGGTTCGCGACCGACGTCGCGACCGCCTCCGAGCAGGTGACGGCCTCGAGCGAGGAGGTTCGCTCGGCCTCCCAGCAGGTCACCGAGTCGATTCAGGAGATTTCCGACGGTGCGGATCGACAGAACGAGTCGCTGCAGTCGGTCAACCAGGAGATGAGCGGCCTCTCGACGACGACCGAGGAGATCGCCGCCTCCTCGAACGAGGTGGCCGACATCGCCGAGCGGACCGTCGACACCGGGAAGGAAGGGCAGGAAGCCGCGCAGGCGGCGATCACTGCCATGGACGAGATCGAGAACGAGGCCGGCAGCGCAGTCGCCGAGATCCGCCGGCTCGAGGAAGAGGTCCAACAGATCGACGAGCTGATCAACACGATTTCCGAGATTGCCCGACAGACCAACATGCTGGCGCTCAACGCCAACATCGAGGCCTCCCGCTCCGCCGGTGGGAGCAGCGACGACGAAGGGTTCTCGGTCGTCGCAAAGGAGGTCAAGGCACTCTCCGAGGACGTCGCCGAGGCGGCCGACGAGGCCGAAGACCGGCTCGAGGCGATCCGCGAGCGGACCGAGGAGTCCGCCGCCGAGGTCGAAGGCACGAGCGAAGACATCGAAGACGCCAGCGAACAGGTCGAGGAAGCGGTCACCGCGCTCGAGGAGATCGCCACCCTCGCACAGGAGACGAACGTGGGCGTCCAGGAGATTTCCGCGGCGACCGAAGAGCAGGCGGCCTCCACCCAAGAGGTCGTCGCGATGGTCGACGACGCGGCGACGATCTCCGAGGAGACGACCTCCGAAGCCGAGAACGTTGCCGCCGCGGCCGAAGAGCAGACCACCGCGCTGACCGAGGTCACGAAGTCCGCCTCGAGCCTCTCCGAACAGGCCTCGCAGCTGTCCGAAGCACTCGACCGCTTCGACACCGACATCGACCGCGACGAGGTCGACATCGAGTCAGCGTTCGACGTGGACGCGGAACTCGACGCGGCCGAGCCGAACTTCGACGTGGACGATGCCAGTGAGACGAACGACTCGGAGCAGGGGATCACGTTCGATGCGGATGCCGACAGCGAGCAGGCCGAGCCGGACGAGACTCTGACGTTCGACGAGGGTGCAGACGACGCGGACGACGCGGACGACGACGCGATCGAGTTCGACGCCGAACCGGGCGCGGACAACCAGTCGGCCGAAACCGAGGTCGAACTCGAGGGCGAGCAGGCCGCCGAATCCCTCGAGACCGACCCGTCGGCCGACGGCGTGACGGCTCCCGACGCCGGCGACGCGTCGGCGACGGAGGAGCCGGCCGATGCGGCCGAGATGGGTGCAGAGGAGATCCTCGGAATCGAGGAGAACGATGGCAACGGGTTCGACCCAGCGACCGAGTCGACCGATCCGCTCGCCGACGAGACGACTGAGTCGGCCGCGGACGAGACGGCAGATCCGCTCGCGGACCCCGACCTCGAGACGACGACCGAGACCGAGGACGCCGACACCGACGCGGCCGAGGACGCGGCACACGCGGTCGAACCGGTGACCGAGCCCGAGGACGGGACTGACGCGTCGGCCGGCCAGCCGCTCGAACCGGTCGACGCCGAGGCTGCCGACACCGAGTCGGCCGCTGCGGCCGACGAGAGCACCGATAGCGACGGCTCGCCGACCGATGACGACCTCGCGAGCGACGACGGGAGCGAGGACAACGACACCGAGACCGATGCCGACGAGAGCGGGTCCGAGAGCGACGACGTGTTCACCTTCGGCACGTCCGAAGACGACGAGTAACGCCGCGAACGGTCTCGAGTAGACGGACCGCCGCGGCTTCGTCCCGATTCGGGTCGCCGGCGGTACTCTTCGTGCGATGCCGTCGGCGCTTTTTCTGCGATGCCGTCGGCGCTTTTCCTGCGATGTCGTCGGCGTCGTTCGCTACCTTTTTGACTGCCGTCTCGGAAGGAATCGGCATGCTCACCGTGCGGGCGCCTGCGACGAGTGCGAACCTCGGGAGTGGCTTCGACGTCTTCGGCGTCGCTCTCGGAACGCCCGCCGACGTGGTCCGGGTCGAACGCGCCCCGGAAACGACGATTTCGATCACCGGTGCCGGCAGCGAGTACATCCCGGAAGACCCCGCCAAGAACACCGTCGGTGCGGTCGCGGAGGCGCTCGACGCCCCGGCCCGCATCCGGATCGACAAGGGCGTCAGACCGTCCTCGGGACTGGGGTCGTCGGCCGCGAGCGCGGCCGCCGCCGCCATCGCGTTGAACGCGCTCTACGACCGCGGCCGCTCACGGGAAGAACTCGTCCCCGTCGCGGCCGAGGGCGAGGCGCTCGTCTCCGGCGAGGCCCACGCGGACAACGTCGCGCCCTCACTGCTCGGCGGCTTTACCGTCGTCACCGACGACGGCGTCACGCAAGTCGACGCGTCGGTCTCCGTCGTCGCCTGCCTGCCCGATATCTCCGTGTCGACGCGCGACGCGCGCGGCGTCGTCCCCGACTCGGCCCCGATGGACGACGTCGTCACCACCGTCGGCAACGCCGCCACGCTGACCGTCGGCATGACGCGAGACGATCCGGATCTCGTCGGCAGCGGCATGAACGACGATATCGTCACGCCCGAACGCACCCGGCTCATCACCGGCTACGACCGGGTTCGCGAGGCCGCCCTCGAGGCGGGCGCGACCGGCGTGACGGTCAGCGGGGCCGGGCCGGGGATCCTCGCGGTCTGTCACCGACGGGACCAGCGGGCGATCGCCTCGGCGATGGTCGACGGCTTCGACGCAGCCGGCGTCGACAGCCGGGCCTACCAGACCGCGATCGGGCAGGGCGCGACGCTGTACCGGGACGACTCGTAGCCGCGGATGGGAACGAGTACCGACGGCCTCCTCGCACTGATCGCGCTCGCCGCGTTCCTCGGTCTCGCCTTCCTCACCGATGCATCGCTCTCGATTTACTTCCTGCCCGTCGGCGGGACGGGGACGATCGTCTTCGAACTGCTCGCCGCTCGAGACCCGGCGCTCGTTCGGGACTACTGGGAACGGTGGCCGGTCCAGCTCGCGTCGCTTGCGGTAGCGATCGGCGGAGCCGCCGTCGGCGCTCGAGTCGCGCCGGTGCCGGTGCTGTCACTGTGCTGTGGTGCAACGCTAACGTATCTGGTCTTTCTCGCGCTTCTCCGAACGGGTATTATTCCGCCGCTCGAGACGTGGTGGGAGTCGGACACGTAGCGGTCAGATTCACACGCTCCGGACGGGAGAGCCACAAAACGAGCGTGCGTGCCGATCGGTCGGCGGTTCGGCAAGTCAGTGTACGGGTTGGGATTCGGTCAGTCGCCGATCAGACGCCCCGGCCCTGCATCTTCTCTTCCTCGGGGAGATCGACGTTCGCGTCGCCTTTCATGCTCTTGCCGAGGTTCTTCGAGATCTCGGCGAGGGTCTCGGGGTCGTCCCAGTTGTTGGTCGCCTCAACGATCGCCTCGGCCATCTCCGGCGGGTTCTCCGCGCCGAAGATCCCGCTGCCGACGAAGATGCCGTCGCACTCGTGGTGCATCATGAGCGCGGCGTCGGCGGGCGTCGCGATCCCGCCCGCGGCGAAGTTGACGACCGGCAGTCGCCCCATCTCGGCTGTCTCGTGGACCAGTTCCGCGGGCGCCTCGATCTCTCGAGCGTAGGCCTCCCGTTCCTCGTGTTTCATCCCCTCGAGTTCGCGGATCGCGCCCTTGATCGTCCGCTGGTGGTGGACGGCCTGGTTCACGTCGCCGGTGCCGGCCTCGCCCTTGGTGCGGATCATTGCCGCGCCCTCGTCGATCCGGCGCAGGGCTTCGCCGAGATTGCGCGCGCCGCAGACGAACGGTGCGGTGAAGTCGCGCTTGTCGATGTGGTAGGCGTCGTCGGCGGGGGTGAGCACTTCGGACTCGTCGATCATGTCGACCCCGACGGCCTCGAGGATCTGGGCCTCCTTCGTGTGGCCGATTCGGGATTTGCCCATAACGGGGATCGAGACTGAATCGACGATTTCCTCGACGTCCGCGGGGTCGGCCATCCGGGCGACGCCACCGCGTTTGCGAATGTCCGCGGGGACGGCTTCCAGCGCCATCACCGCGACCGCGCCGGCCTCCTCGGCGATGCGGGCCTGCTCGGGGTCGACGACGTCCATGATGACGCCGCCTTTCTGCATCCGTGCGAAGCCGCGCTTGACGAGATCGGTCCCGCGTCTGAGTTCCTCGAGGTCGGTTTCCTCGGTCATACTACGCGGTTTGGAGCCCCGCCACTTACGCGTGTTCGTTGTGGCCGATTCGGCCGCAGGGGCCGAAATGGTTCGGGAGCCGCGACGTTCGCGGGACGCTCGAGCGCTCGAGCGGCCGCGTCACCCATCCACCCGCTCACCCTCGAACAGGTGCGCACGAACGGACGACCCGTACAGCCGCGCGATGGGTCGTCGCCACAGCCCGAGTTCCTCGGCCAGTTCCGGCGCGACCTCGAGTCGCGTGCCGATCGACGGCCCGAGGCCGAGCGCCACCTCGCCCCGAATTCGGGCCGTCGTCCGCAGGAGCGCGCCGTCTTTCGTCGTGTAACTGGCCATCGTCCAGTCGCGCGCGGTCGGCTCGAGTCGCGGGCGGGCGATCTCGAGGCGGACCGATTCGTCTCCGTAGCGGCCGCCGTCGACGACGGTACGGACGCCGTCCGGCCCGTCGGTTACCGTGATAGCGGCCCGCTCCTTGGGATAGCCCCAGATCTCTCGGCCGAGCGCGACCGACGGGTCGGTCGTCACCGGCAGCCAGTGGACGTAGCCGCCGATCTCGCCGTCGGCGAGCTGTGCGCCCGGGAGGCTCGTCTGGCTCCCGCGGACCGCCGGGACGATGACGGCGAACTCGTCGTAGGGCTCGAGTCCGGTCGCACCTCGAGTGCCACCGCCGACGCGATGGTACTGGATCCCGACGAGCGTGACGCAGCCGATACCGGGTGCGATCGCGAGCGACGAGAGCCCGTCGGGCAGGACCGCCTCGAGCCGGCTGCGCCGCGCCGGAACGGTAACGCCGCCCATCGCGAACGAGAGCGCGAGCGGGAGCGCGACCTCGTGGCCGGTCGAGAGTTGCCGTCGCGTCCGTTCGTCGACTGCTGTCATGGCTGACACTACGGCGGGGTCGATCGTAGTAGTACGGGACCGTGCGCAGCGATAACCGCTACTGTTTTGCGGGTTCCGTCCGTCGCGCCGGACAATGACCGCGTCGACGCTGACGGCGGACTGCGAGCGGCCCGACGACGAGTCGCTGCCAGCGTATCTCGCGCCGGTGCCGACGACGCTCGAGGAGTTGGGGCTGCGGTTCGCGTGGCTGGTCGTGGCGATCAACCTCGCGGGGACGGCCTTCGGGTTCTGGTACTACTCGGGGCAGTTCACTCGGACCGCGACTGTGCTGTGGCCGTGGGTGCCGGACAGCCCGCTCGCGACGCTGTTCGTCGCGCTGGCGATCGCCGCGTGGAAACTGGGCCGCGAGCAGCCGTGGCTCACCGCGCTCGCGTTTTTCGGTAACCTCGTGCTCGGGCTGTGGACGCCGATGACGCTGCTCGCCTTTGCCGACTCCTACGCGTACCTCTCGCCGGTGATGTTTCACTTCCTCTTCTGGAGCCACCTCGCGATGGTCGTCCAGGCGCTGGTCCTCCACCGGATCAGCGACTTTCCGGTGTGGGCCGTCGGCGTCGCCGCCGTCTGGTACTGGAGCAACCTCATCGTCGACTACTTCGTTCCGATCGTCGGCGAGCCACACCACACGATCATCCCCGTTGCGCGGGACACCGCCATGTTCCTCGAGGCCGACGCGCTCGGCGTGATCGCTGCGGGCGAAGTCACCTTCGTACTGCTCGCAGTGTTTCTCGCGCTCGCGATCCGGGTCAAAAAGTGCGAAGCCGCCCGGAGTCGGGCGTAGCCCCGACTCGAGCAACGGCGGTCATCTACAGGCCGTCGACGGACGCGAGTTCGAGGTACGGATCCAGCGAGCGGGCGGCGGCCCGGCGCTCGACCGTGCCGGCGTCCGCGTCGTACCGCAGGACGTCCGCGTCGATCAGCTTCCGCAGGTGGTTGTGGTGGAATTCGACGGTGATCCGGTCGATCCGCTCGCGAGTCGACTGTCCCTCCCGATCGGCGATTCGGTCGATGAGATCCTCGAGGCTGACTGCCCCCACTTTCTCGGAGAGGTAGTACAGTGCGTATCGGCGCTGTTCCTCGAGCAAGAGCTCGAAAATCGTGTTCGGGGGAAGGGGCCGATCGGTTCCGACGGGGTTGGCGTCTGAGGTATCTGTCTTCATGGTGCTCTGTACTCGGCTTACACGGCGGCGAACGACATGGCGGCTCGTTCCGACTTCAGCAGAGCACGCGTCACGATTGTCCGGTGTCGTCATAACTATTCTGTTACTGGCGGGGTTTTCGGCCGTATTTCGTGACGTTCAACACGGAGAGACGGACGCGAGAACGGGATAGTCAGAATTCGTGGAACGACAGCGAGAGCGCGCTGCGGTGTTACTCGAGGATGACGACGGCCGACTCCGTTTCGACCATCTCGCCCTCGCCCGAGTAGGTGCGCTCGAGTTCGACCTCGAACAACTCCTCTTCGAGTTCCTCGCCGGCGACGCGCAGCACGCCGGCGTCGTCGTCAATTTCGTACTCGCCGCTCTCGATGCCGGCGTCGATCTCGCCGACCTTCGAGCCGAACTTCGGGCCGAGCGTGGAGTAGTCGAGGTCGATTTCGGCGACCTCGGTCGTGATCTCCGGCGGCTCCGCGAGCACGTCGAGTTCCCGCACGTGCATCACGTGCTGGATCGCGTCCTCGAAGCCCTCGATGGGGCCGTAGACGGCGACCGACTCGAGGTCGGCGTTCAGCGGTAGCTGGTTTTCGCTCTTGTAGCGACGCAGCGCCGAGATGACTTCCATGGCGGTCTCGCCGGCCTCGAGGTCAGCATCGTAGCCCTGTGGGCTGGGCCAGTCATGGACGTGGATGCTGTCGTTCTCGAGGGTCTCGGAGTCGTCGCTGTAGACGGCCTGCCAGATCTCCTCCGTCGCGTGGGGCAGGAACGGTGCCCACAGCTCGAGGAACGTGCGGTGGGCGGTCCGCAGCGCGTACTGCGTCGAGGGGTTGTCCTCTCGGGTCTTGGCGATCTCGAGGTAGTCGTCACAGAACGTGTTCCAGAAGAAGGTCCGCAGCCGGTCGCGGGCCTTCGCGAACTCGTAGTCCTCGAGGTGGGCGGTGAGGTCCGCGACGGCGTCGTCTAGCTCGGCGAGGAGCCAGCGGTCGATCGCCTCGAGGTCGGCGGGCTCGTCGGGATCGGCGGGCGCGAGCGTGTCGACGAGTTTCGAGGCGTTCCAGAGCTTGCGCAGGAGCTTCTCGCCGGCCCGGAGGTCCTTCTCCTGATACGGGAAGTCGTCGCCGACCGCGGCGCTTGCGGCCCAGAACCGGACGGCGTCGACGGGGTAGTCCGCGAGCACCTCGTCGGGTGCGACGACGTTCCCCCGCGATTTGGACATCTTCTCGCGGTTCTCGTCTAACACGTGGCCGTTGATCATCGTCGCGTCGAAGGGCACCTCGCCGGTGTGCTCGTAGCACTTGACGATGGTGTGAAACAGCCAGAACGAGATGATGTCGTGGCCCTGCGGGCGCAGGTCGAACGGGTAGAGTTCGGGGTTGTCCATCGTGAACGCCTCGCTCTCGGCGTCCCAGTCCCAGCCGGCGTTGATCAGCGGGGTCAGCGAGGAGGTCGCCCACGTGTCGAAGACGTCCTCTTCGGCCTCGAACTCGTCGTGGCCGCACTCCGGACAGGCCGAGACGGGGGGCTCGTCCGAGAGCGGATCGACCGGCAGGTCCTCACGGTCGGCCATGATCGGGTGATCACAGTCCCCGCAGTACCAGACCGGGAACGGAATGCCCGAGTCACGCTGGCGCGAGATTAGCCAGTCCCACTCGAGGCCCTCGATCCAGTGCTCGTAGCGGGCGAACATCTTCTCGGGGTACCAGTCCATCTCCCGGCCGGCCTCGAGGTACTCCTCCTTGTGGTCGAGGATTTCGACGTACCACTGCTTGGAGACGCGGTACTCGACGGCGGTGTCACAGCGTTCGTGGACCTGCACGGCGTGGGTGATCTCCCGGCGGTCGCGGAGGTAGCCCTCGTCGTCTAAGTCCTCGACGATGGCCTCGCGGGCCTCCTCGGTGGACATGCCCTCGTAGGGGCCGGCGAGGTCGGTCATCGTCGCGGACTCGTCGATGGCCACGCGCAGCGGGAGGTCGTGGGCTTGGTACCACTCGATGTCGTTCTGGTCGCCGAAGGTACAGCACATCACGACGCCGCTTCCCTTCTCCATGTCGACGCGCTCGTCCTCGATGATCGACACCTCGTGGCCGAAGATCGGAATCCGAGCGGTCTCGCCGACGAGGTCCTGATTCTCCTCGTCGTCCGGGTGGACGAAGACGGAGACGCAGGCCGGGATGAGTTCCGGTCGCGTCGTCGAGATGACGAACTCCTCGCGCGGGGCGTCCTCGCCGACGAGTTCGAACGCGATGTCGTTAAAGTGCGAGCCGCGCTCGTCGTCTTCCATCTCGACCTGCGAGATGGCCGTCTCGCAGTCGGGACACCAGATCGCGGGTGCCTTCTTCCGATACTCGCGTCCCTTCTCGTGGAGGTCGAGGAAGGAGAGCTGGGAGATCCGCTGGACGCGAGGTTCGATCGTCTTGTACGTGTTGTTCCAGTCGATCGAGGTTCCGAGGTTCTGCATCTTGCGGGTGAAGTCGTCCTCGTACTCCTGACAGACCTCGCGGCAGAGTTCCTGGAACTCCCGGCGCTCGTAGTCCTGATGGCGGATGTCCAGTTCCGACTCGGTCAGGCGCTCGCTGGCGATCCCGTTGTCGTCGTAGCCGAAGGGAAAGAGCACGTCGCCGTCGTGCATCCGCTGGAACCGGGCCGCGAAGTCCTGCAGCGTCGAGCCGTAGAGGTGGCCCATGTGCAGGCTGCCCGAGACCGTCGGCGGCGGCGTGTCGATCGAGTAAACGGTGTTCGGATCCCGCTTTTCGTCGCCCTCGTAGGCGTAAACGTCCTCGTCGATCCAGCGCTGCTGCCAGCGCGATTCGACGGCGTCGGGATCGTAGCCGCCCTCGAGGCTGGGCTCGTCGTCGGCGTGTTCGGGCGTGTCCGTGCTCATGGTCTCACCGCCCGTCGCGGGCGTGGTCGGTGCGTCGATCGCCGGAAGTGCGGTTGACTGTCGTCCATAGAGTGGTCCGTTGCTCGGTGAATACCGGTCGGCGACAATACATCCGTCGAAACGGGGTGGTGAACGCGGGGCTAGTGCGCCCCTACGAAAACGCCGGCGCGCGGACCGTCGAACGAACCGAACGCAGCCGTGACGGGCGTCGCCATGTGTTCGTTATCGAGCGGCGACCGGGTTAGGTGTTTCGCGTCTCAGCGACCGCGACCGGGCCGTAGACGGGTACTCACGCGCGGGACGAGGACCAGACTGTCGGAAAGCACACGAAGCCACACACCCGCGCCGCGACGGCACCGATCGCGGCGACCCGACGGCGGCCTCGCGGGCGTCGGTCACTGCTGTGGCGGGTCGTCGAGTTCGATATCGGCTCGGTCGTGGAGCGCGCCGTCCCGGTCCCTGAGATGGGCCGGCGAGCGGTCGTTGTGGACGGCGAGGGCCTCGGAGACGATGCTCATCGCGATCTGATGCGGTGTCTCGCTCCCCAGATCCAGTCCGATCGGCGTGTAGACGGACGCGAGTTCCGCCTCCGTGAACGTTCGATCCTCCTCGGCGAACGCCTCGAGCATTTCCTCGAAGCGCTTGCTCGGTCCCATCAGACCGACGTAGGGGACCGGCGACCGCACGAGTTCGTCGAGGGCGAGCCGATCGTCCACGAAGTTGTGACTCATGACGACGGCGTACGTCCGCTCGTCCAACTCGAGCGTCTCGCGGATGCGTGCGGGCGCCGTCGAGACGGTGCGATCCGCGGCGGGGAACCGGTCGCTCGTCGCGACGGCCCCGCGGAAGCCGACGACGATCACCCGAAAGTCGGCCAGCGTCGCCAACCGGACGACCGGGGCGACATCGTGTCCCGACCCGAAGACCACGAGCTCCGGCGGCGCGGCGATTCCGTCGAGAAAGAGCGTCACCGCCGAACCGCCCCTGTCGATCGTGACCGTCTCCGCGGTGCCGGCCGGCGCGAGCGCCGATGCGGACTCCTCGAGCCGGGCCGTCACGTCGTCGGGCCACGTCCCGGATAGCTCACGGAACTCGCCGGCGTCGGCGTGGTAGTACGCACGATCGCCGCGGGCGAACGCCGCGTCCTCGCTCTCGAGGACCGTGACGACCGTACAGTCACCGCCGTCGTCGACTACGCTCAGCGGTGGTTCGAGTGTGTCGGTGAGTGGTTCGAGGAAGATATCGATCACGCCGTTACAGCCGATACCGAGTCCCCACACGTCGTCGTCTCCGCTCAAGTCGAATCGCTCGAGCCGAGGCCGCCCGGACTCGAGGACGGACGCCGCGAGCGAGCGAACTTCGTCCTCGAGGCAGCCCGCGGTGAGGCTCCCGACGCCGTCCCCGTCGCCGTCGATCAGCATTTTCGTCCCCGGCCGGCGGTACGCGCTTCCCTCCACGCGGACGATCGTCGCGAGAACCGCTCGCCGATCCGACGTACACGCCTCGCGGACCGCGCCGAGGACTTCCGTCTCGGGCACGCTCCAGTCTTGCGAAGTCATATCATGACTTGGCCGCTCGTATAATTATACTTTCTCGTGGTCAGGACGGCCGGTCCGCGTTCGCGTCGCCGCGCCCGTCGTACTCGTAGCCGATCCGACCGTGAACGCCGCGAAGCGAGAGCTGTCTGGCGATCTCCTCGAGGTCTGTCGGCCGGGCGAACCCGAACAGTCCGTCGACGAACGGAGCGGCGACCGCCATGCCGCGGCAGGCGGGCTCGTATTCGGCGTCGGCCGCCAAGGGATTGAGCCAGAGGACCGCGTCCGCTCGCGCCGAGAGCCAGTTCATCCCCCGTTCGAGCCGATCGAGTTCGCCGACCTCGAGGCCGTCACTGATCACGAACACGGCCGTCTCTCGGTCGACGACCTCGGGATAGTCGTTCCGAAGCGTCGAGAGCGCGTGCCCGATCTTGGTGCCACCGCCCCACTCGGTCTCGGCCCGCTCGAGGGCCGCGATCGCGCGTTCGGACGACGGTTCGTCGAACTGCGCCGTGACCTCTCGCAGACTGGTATCGAAGAAGAAGATGCGGACCGATCGCCAGTCGGCGTGCAGCTGCCGAAGGACGCCCAGCAGAAACCCGCGATCGACGCTGTCGAGGACCGAACGGCTCACGTCGACGAGGACGACGGCGTTCACCGCCGTTCGATCGTAGTCGTATCGCTCGACGTCGAGAACTGTTCCGCCGGTCCCGAAGCTCCGGCGCAGCGTCCGGCGGACGTTCAGTTCGGAGCCCGTCGGCGCATCCGTGAAGCGTCGCCCCCGTTTCCGTCCCAGTACGCGACCGATCCGCTCGAGCGGCTCCCGAACGTCCGCGGCCGTCGCCGTGACGGCGTCGACGGCGAGCGGTTCCGAGCGACCGGTCCGCGTGGACAGCGCGTGGAACCCGTGCCTTCGGTCCGTTTCGGTGTCGGGTTCGTCGTCTCCGCCGACGGACGCGTTCGATTCCGTCACGGACGACCGGGCGCGTTCGGTCCGCTCGAGCGAGTCCGCGGTATCGCCACCCCCGTCCCGACTCGAGGCACCGCCCCGTGGCACCGCGAAGGGCTGCGTCGCCCCGTCGCGGGCCGGAGGCGATTCGGCGGTACCCTCGCCGGTGAACCTGGCCCAGAAGGCCGGAAAGCAGCGTTCGAACGCGGCGATGTCCGGCCGTCGAGAGATCAGCGCCGCCCGAAGGGCGACACGGACCGTCGGCTCGTCGTACTCGGTGAGCGCTGCGAGGGCTCGAGCGGCCGTCACGCTCGCCGTCGGCGGGACGGTCGCGCCCTCGGCCCGGAGCGCGTCGGCGAGCCTCACTACCTCGTCTACGACGTGGTCCCGGACGATCTCGAGACCGGCGGACTCGGGGGGATCGGTCACTGCGCCTCCGTCCGCTCCCGAGCGTCGCGGGCCGCCCGGGCGAGGGTCTCGAGGAGCTCGTCGTCGATACGGGACGCGTCTTCGACCTCCTTCAACAGACACGACAGGGTCCGATCGATCAGCTGCGGCGAAAGCGACGCCGCGGGTTCGCTACTCCCGTCCTCGCTCGCGGATCGAAGCTCGAGGAGCGCGCGAGACCAGTCCAACGTCTCCGCGATCCCCGGCCGTTTCAGCAGGGGCTCCTCGCGGAGCCGCTGGACGACGCCACAGATCTCCGCGGCGGTCGCGCCGTCCAGCTCCGGCACTTTCCGCTGGACGATCTCTCGTTCCTTTTCGAACGACGGCGGTTCCACGTGGAGGTACAGACAGCGCCGCTTGAGCGCGTCGCTGAGGCCGCGCGTTCGGTTCGACGTGAGCAGGACGATCGGGGGAACCGACGCCTCGATCGTCCCCAGTTCCGGTACCGAGACCTGGAAATCGGAGAGGAACTCGAGCAACAGCGCCTCGAACTCCCGATCGGCGCGGTCCACTTCGTCGATGAGGAGGACGGCGGGGCGGTCGCGGTCGCCCGAGAGCGCCCGGAGCAGGGGCCGCTCGAGCAGATACTCCTCGTCGAACACCGAACCGTCGTCGGTGACCCCGCGCTCACCGGCCTGCACCGAGAGCAGCTGTTTCGTGTAGTTCCACTCGTAGAGCGTGTTCTCGGCCGCCAACCCCTCGTAGCACTGTAACCGAACGAGGTCGGTCTCGAGCCCGTCCGCGAGCACCTTTCCTAACTCCGTCTTCCCGCTCCCGGGTTCGCCCTCGATGAGCAGCGGCTTCCCGAGCCGGAGCGCGAGCAACACCGGGATCAGGATGTCGTCCTCGGCGACGTACCCCGTTCGGTCGAAGACCCGTCTGAGATCCGCCTCGGTATACTCCGCGAACGGGGTGGCAGTCGGCTCAGTCATGCGCGCTCGCGGTGAACCGGCATCGGTCCGCTCCGAGCCATCGATAGTTATTGGTTCGCAGATCCATTGGGAGTTCGTCTCGTTCCACGGTGTTCCAGACGGTAAATCTTCCTCGAGAAATAGTCACCGAGGCGAACGGTCGGTCGAACGAGCAGGCCGAGATATCGGTGCCGGGGTCGCACTCACAGCGGGCACTGGCGGCCGGTCACGATTCCTCGCGCGGCACTCGTCGCGACCGGCGGCCCGGGTCTCGTCCGCGATATCGACGAGCCGTCCGATGACCCGGACTGACGGCATCCGCGTCCGAATGACGGGAAACCCGCCTCGAAAACTCGGGTCGGAAATCGGCGACGGAGAGGCGTCACCCGTGGACCAGTACGGGTCAGCGGCGGAATTCCGTTGCGAACCTATTTACCGTAATGTGGTGACTATGTCGTGTGGGATTGTATCACGGGTATCGTGAACAGTCCGCTGACTCGAGTGACGCTACAAACCGGAGGAAAATGAATGACGACACACGGTATATCGGTAACAGTGAACGGAGAACAGCACGACCTGACCGTCCGACCGCGGACGTTGCTCGTGACGGCGCTTCGAGAGGAACTCGGGTATACCGGGGCGAACGTCGGCTGTGAGACGGGGCGGTGTGGCGCCTGTACCGTCAGAGAGAACGGCGAGACGATCAAGTCCTGTACTCGCTTGGCCGTGCAGGCCGACGGCTCGGAGATCGAGACCGTCGAAGGACTCGCCGACGACGGCGATCTCTCGGCCCTGCAGAAGCAGTTTCAGGAACAGCACGGGCTCCAGTGTGGCTACTGTACGCCGGGGATGCTCATGAGCGCCGACACGTTCTTGCGGGAGGCCGACGACCCGTCCCGCGAGGAAATTCGAGAGGCGATCGAGGGCAACCTCTGTCGGTGTACCGGCTACCAGAACATCGTCGACGCGATCGAGGCCGCGGCCGAACAGTCGGGTGAGCACCGATGAGCGACGCCGATTCGAGCGGTGAGTCCGGCGCCGACAGCGGTGGCGCCTTCGGCTCCGCCATCGAACGCGGCGAGGACGTTCCGCTGCTGACCGGGTCCGGGGACTACACCGACGACATCTCCCTGCGCGGAACGACGCATCTGGCTATCCGCCGGTCCGATCACGCCCACGCGAGAATCGAGCGGATAGACACCAGCGACGCGGCCGCGATGGATGGCGTCGTCGCGGTGTACACGGGCGAGGACGTCGTCGAAAGCGGCGTTCCGAACACGATTCCGACCGCGTGGGACCTCCCCGGCCTCGTGCAGCCGCAATATCGCATGCTCGCCACGGACAAGGTTCGCCACGAGGGGACCGCCGTCGCCGCCGTCGTCGCGGAGACGCCACACGTCGCCCACGATGCGCTCGAGCGGATCGCGGTCGAGTACGAACCGCTCGAGCACGTGACCGATCCGGTCGAGGCGGTCGAGCGCGACGTGCCGCCGGTTCACGAGGAGGCCGCGGACAACGTGGCCTTCGACTTCGAACTGGGTGAGGAGGAGGCCACCGACGAAGCGTTCGCCGACGCCGATCGGGTCGCGACCGTCGACCTCCGACAGCCGCGCATCATTCCGAACGCGATGGAGCCGCGAGCCGCCCTCGCCGACTGGGAGGACGCGACGGGGAAGTTGCGCCTATGGATGACGAGTCAGAACCCGCATCTCCATCGAATGCTGCTCTCGGCGGGGACGCTGGGCCTTCCGGAGAACAAGATTCAGGTGATCGCTCCCGAGGTCGGCGGCGGCTTCGGCAGCAAGATCTACCACTACCCGGACGAGGCCGTCACGGCCTGGTGTTCGATGCAACTCGGCCGGCCGGTGAAGTGGCAGGCGACGCGCTCGGAGAGCTACCTGACCGACTGTCACGGGCGAGATCACGTGACGACCGGCGAGATCGCACTCGACGACGACGGGACGATCCGCGGGGTTCGCGTCGAAACGCACGCCGGACTCGGTGCGCAGCTCTCGCAGTTCGGGACCGCGACGCCGTCCTATCTCTACGCGACCGTCCTCTCGGGCCAGTACGCGATTCCGGCGATCCACTGCCGCGTCGTCGGTGCGTTCACGAACACGACGCCCGTCGACGCCTATCGCGGCGCGGGCCGGGCCGAGGGGATCTACGTGATCGAGCGACTCGTCGACGCCGGGGCCCGGGAACTCGAGATGGACCCGGCCGAACTGCGGCGGCGGAACCTCGTCCCCCCCGACGAGTTCCCCTACGAGTCCGCCGCGGCGCTGGTCTACGACAGCGGCGAGTACGAACGTGCGATGGATCTGGCGCTCGAGCACGTCGACTACGACGACTTGCGCGAGCGCCAGCGCGAGCTTCGAGACGAGGACCGATACATCGGTATCGGCATCGGCAACTTCGTCGAATCCGCGGGGCTCTCGCCGTCCGGACTCGCGGGGGATCTCGGCGCGCAGGCCGGCGGCTGGGAGAGTTCGATCGTCCGGTTCGACTCGACGGGATCGGTGACGGTCCTCGCGGGGACGGCGGATCAGGGGCAGGGCCATCGAACGACGTACGCCCAGATCGCCGCCGAGGAACTCGGCGTCTCCGTCGACGACGTCGACGTCGTCGAGGGGGACACCGATCGGATCCCGCAGGGAATGGGGACCTACGGCAGCCGGAGCGCGTCGGTCGGCGGCGGCTCCATCGCCCGGGGCGCCCGCGAGGTCCGCGAGAAGGCCCGTCGGATCGCCGCCCATCAACTCGAGGCGAGCGTCGACGACATCGAGTTCGAGGACGGCGAATTCCGCGTCGCCGGCGCACCGGATCGGTCGCTCCACATCCAGACGATCGCTCACGAGGCGTATCTCGGACACGACTTGCCCGAGGGAATGGACCCCGGCCTCGAGGAGACCAACTTCTACGATCCGGAGAACTTCACCTACCCCTTCGGGACCCACGTCGCAGTCGTCGAGGTCGATCCCGAAACGGGCGATATCGAGATCCGACGCTACGTCGCGGTCGACGACTGCGGGGAGATCATCAATCCGATGATCGTCGAGGGACAGGTCCACGGGGGGATCGCGCAGGGGATCGGTGCCGCGCTCTACGAGGGCGCAGCGTACGACGACGACGAGCATCTCCAAACCCGTCGGATGGACGAGTACGCCGTCCCCCACTCGACGCAGTTGCCCGATTTCGAAACGGACAGCACGGTGACGCCGAGCCCGCACAACCCCCTCGGCGTGAAGGGCGTCGGCGAGTCGGCGACGATCGCGGCGACACCGACCATCGTGTCGGCCGTCGCAGACGCGCTCGAGCCGTTCGGCGTCGACCACCTCGACATGCCGATCACGCCGGAATCGGTCTGGCGAGCCACGGAGGGCGATCGCTGATGTACGTGAACGATTTCGACTACTACCGAGCGGACAGCGTCGACGACGCCCTCGAGTTACTCGGCGACCACGACGGGGCCGAACTGGTCGCCGGCGCGCACGGGCTGTTGCCGCGGATGAAGACGGGAGACGAATCGCCGCCGGCGCTCGTCGATATCGGCCAACTGAGCGGGCTCGATGCGATCGAAGCGGCGGACGACGGAACCGCCGTCTCGGTCGGCGCGCTCGCCACGCACGCCGAGATCGCCGAGTCCGAACCCGTCCGGCAGCACGCGGCCGCGCTCGCCGACGCCGCGGCCGAGTTGGGCGACCCGCAGGTCCGAAACGGCGGCACGATCGGCGGCAACCTCGCCCACGGCGACGCGCGCTCGGACCCGCCGGCCGCCCTGCTCGCACTCGACGGGGCGCTCGAGGTGCGCGGGGCGGACGGCGAGCGGACGATCGACGCGACCGATCTCTTCGAAGGGCCGTTCGAGACGGCGGTCGACGACGACGAGATCGTCACTGCCGTTCGGCTCCCGACCGACGACGACGCCGTGAGCGCCTACCGCAAGCGTCGCGATCCGCTCTCGGGCTACGCGATGGTCGGCGTCGGCGTCTGGCTCCGCACCGACGGCGAGGCGATCGAGGAGGCTCGGGTCGCCGTCACCGGCGCGACGACGACGCCGACGAGACTGCCGGCCGTCGAGGACGAACTCGAGGGAGCGGCGGTTTCCGAGGAGACGATCACCGCGGCGGCGGCCGAGGCCGGAACCACGGTCGACGACGAGGCGTTCGTTTCGGACGTGCAGGCGACTGCCGAGTACCGCGCCCACCTCCTGACGATCGACACCGAGCGCGCGCTGTACGACCTGCTGGACGACGTCTGATCGCAGCGCGTCCCAGCCGTTTTCCGGCCATTCAACGCGGGTCGTCCGACCGCGCAGGGCTTCCGCTCGCTCGAGAGAGTGTCGGACTGGAAGGAGAACCGCGCGCGGACCGATCGGCCGAGTCGAGCGACGGACGACCCGTGGTCACGGCTGGTCCGTGGACTCCGACTCGTCGTTGGAGTGGGCACGTACCCACAGCTCGCCGATCCGCGACAGGCGAGTTCGATAGGACTTGCCGTGTTCCTCGCGCTCGATGTAGCCCTTGCCGCCCGGACCCAGCCGATCGACGTTGTAGATGACCTTCGACCGGAAGCTGTCGGTGTACTCCTCGTTCAGTTCGCGGGCCAGCGATTCGGCCAGTTCCGAGACGGAGTCGAACTCGCCGTCCTCGCCGAGTTTGTACAGGATGAGTTCCTCGAACGGTTTGACGTTCGAGAAGGAGGCGACCGGCAGCTCGACAATGTGCTTGCCGTCGATCTCCTTCGCGCCGATCGTCGTCCCGCGCTCGTCGAACTCGGCTAACAGGTCGCGGGCGCTCTCGAGGCGGGT
The DNA here is from genome assembly GCF_005576615.1 of Natrinema versiforme. Lineage (NCBI taxonomy): Archaea > Methanobacteriati > Methanobacteriota > Halobacteria > Halobacteriales > Natrialbaceae > Natrinema > Natrinema versiforme. The sequence goes on along the minus strand of NZ_CP040330.1, from coordinate 667,744 downwards.
CCCGACTCGATCGTTCTCGATCCCCTCCTCCGTCTCCCGGAGATCCTCGAGCAGCGCGATCTGCTCCCTGAGTTCCTCGGCGAGTTCGGTCTCGAGGTACTTCTCGGGGGCGGTGTAGTAGGTGTGGATCCCCTCGCGGTCCTCCTGGCGTTCGACCATCAGGGAGTGGGCGGCGTTGGCAAACGCGAAGCTCACGGTTCGGGGCATCGCGGCGACGTTGACCCAGACCTCGTTGCCGGCGTCGAGTTCCGCGGTGATGAGTTCGTAGGCCTGCTCGAAGGCATCGTCGTAGTCGTAGACGTCCTCGAGGACGAACCGCTCGGTCTCGGCCCCCAGCAGGTTCTCGAAGTCCGTCTCGAGTTTCTTCGAGAGATGGCGAGAGTACTCCACGTTGGCCTCGCTTCCGACGGCCCCCTCGAGCAAGATGACGCTGTCGACATCGATCTGATCGCGCACGAGCGGCGCGATCAGCCGGTCGTAGTCGAAGCCGACCGGAACGATGTGGGTTTGCATGGTCGACAGTTAGGCGGGGCGGTTACAAAACCACCGAGTCGTCGGCCGGCTATTCGGTCAGCGGCATGATGATGCCGAAGACGAACGGCGAGGCAAAGCCGATGGCAAAGCCGATCATCGTCAGCGCGTAAAACAGCGTGTTCTCCCACTGGGGGAGCGATCCGAAGAACGCGTGTCCGACCAACTCGCTGCCCGCGCCGATGACGAAAAGGGTGAGTCCGAGGAAGAACCCCCGCTTCGCGAGCCGCGAGTAGTCTGGGCCACTATAGTATCCCATACGTGGTGGTACACGGCCGCTCCATTAATTATTTCGACATTCTGATGTCCGGTTCGAATCCGACCCCGTCACTCCTCGGTCGCACTGTCGTCCGCGGCCTCGAGGTCGAGCCCCCGGAACAGGTCGACGATCGCCTCTCGGTCGCGGGCCGGATCGACGTCGAGGGCGGCCCCGAGCAGGTCCGCGCCGTCGGGTGCCTCGAGCGGGAGCACCCCGCCGGCCATCACGTACGCGTCGGCGGCGGGCCAGACGGCGACGTGCGCTTCGGCGTCGATCGTCTCGCTCCCGGCGCGTGCGCCGTCGCCGCTGTCACCGTCGGCCGTGTTCTCGGCGTCGATCGGATACGCAGCCTCGAGGACAGTAAGGTGTCCGACCGCCCCGTCCGGCCGATCGATGTACTCGCTCGCGCGTTCACCGCCGACAGCGATGTCGTCGTCCTCGAGCGTCTCGATGAACTGGTCGCGGACCTTCGGCGCGGCCGTCTCGAGCGCGTCGGCGGCGTCGAGGCCGATGGTAGACAGCGACGGCGACACGCTGAGATCGACGGTGAACAGCGACCGCGCCGGGATGTCGCCGCCGCTCCGGAGCGACTCGAGCGCGTCGGCGGTCGATCGGTGTTCGAAGATCGTCGTTTCGGCGGTCACCGTCGCGAGCGAGATGCTGGTCTGATCGGTTCGGGTGCCGAGGCGGTCCCACGTGTCGGCGACCGCGGGCGGCAGATCGATGGCCATCGACGGTGCGTATGCGGCCGGGGCCTTTCGGCGTGGCGGTTGCGACAGCGTCATCCGGGCTGCGAGAAGTCGTTGCCGGCACAACCCCAGAGCGGTCGGGATTGTGCCGGGAAATCGCTACAGCGATCCGTCTCAGTCCGCGCCAAGTCGATCGAAGTAGATCGCACGCCGTTCGGCGGCCGCCGGCGAGGTCAGCAGGGAGGCGACGACGGTGACGACGAGACCGAGCCCCATCCCGACGATGCCGGCCGACCAGCCCCCGTAGGAACCGGGAACGACGCTGAGGAAGAGACTCGAGACGTAGAAGGCCTGACTCGCCACCACGCCGGCGGTGATGCCGGCTCGCGTAATCCTGCGCCAGTAGAGCGCGAGCAGGACCGGCAACGCGAGTTGGGCGAAACCGCTAAAGGCCGCGTCGCCGAGTTCGAACAGCGTCGCGGGCCGCCCCAAGCTGGCGAGAAACGCCGCGCTCGCGAAGACCACGACGCCGCCGCGGGCGATCAGATCCTCCTGGCGTTCGGAGAGTCGGACGCCGAAGAACGCGGCGATCGGCCGGAAGAGGTCCCGCGTGAAGTACGACGACCCCGAGAGCAGCATCGAGTCCGAGGAGGACATCATCGCGGCCATCGCGCCGGCGATGACGAGCGCGGCGAACCAGGTCGGCGTGTACTCCGCGAGGACCAGCGGCAGGACGTTCGCACCCTCGGGAACCGCGACCTTGAGGCCGGCGGCCCACGCGCCGAGCATGAACGAGGGGACGAACAGCAGGACACAGAGGATCGGCCAGAGGGCGAACGAGCGCTTGAACACGGCTTCCGATCCGGCGGCGAAGAACCGCTGGTTGACCTGCGGGAACATCGCGACGCCGAAGCCGATCGTGATCGCCGTCGAGAGCATCCACGGGACCGTGTAGTAGTCGCTCCCCAGCGAGAGGAAGCCACCGGTTTCGGGGTTCGACGCGAGCGCGTCCGTCGCAGCGCCGGGACCGCCGACGGCCGCGAGCACCCACAGCACGGCGACCCACGTCGTGACGAGCATGAACGCCCCCTGCAGCGTGTCGGTCCACGCGATCCCGCGCATCCCGGCGACGACGACGTAGAGGATCATGAACGCGGTGATCAGTCCCGCGCCGGCGGCGTACGGAACAGCGCCGTCGGTCAGGGCCTCGAGCGCGGTGCCGGCCCCGACCTGCTGGAGCATGACGTAGGGGAAGAGCCACAGCAGGCTGACACCGGCGACGAGGCCGCGGAGCCACCCGGAGCCGAAGCGGTCGCCCAGCATTTCGCCGAGGGTGACGTAGCCGAACTGCCGGCCGAGCAGCCACTGCTTGTAGCCGACGACGTACCAGAGAATCGCGAAGATGATCCCGTCCATCAGGCCCATGACGAGCACCCACTCGGGACCCTGCGCGTAGGCGATGTTCGGCCCGGCGAAGAAGGTAAACGCCGACAGGAGTGTCGCGAAGGTAGTAAACAGCAGGACGACCGTCCCGAGCGTCCGGCTCGCGAGGTAGAAGTCCTCGGCAATGCGGTCGGTCAGCCGGTAGGCGACCAGCCCGACAGCGAGGGCGATCAGCAGGTAGCCCACGATAATCGAGAGCTGGAGCGTGACCGCGTTCACGGCGAGTCACCTCCGGGCCGGCCGTCTCGAGCGCGTTCAGTTCGGGTCCTGTTCCCCTCGAGCGAGTCGGTATCGCGTCCACCGGTTTCGATGCCGATTCCCCATGCGCGCTGGGTGAATACCCAGAAGACGGCCGACGCGAGCACCATCCAGCCAATGTGCCACCAGAGCCAGATCGGCAAGCCGGCGACGACGGTCGCCGATCCCCACAGGAACCACGGAATCGCAAGCGCGGCGAGGACGATTCCGACGGCGATCCAGCCCCCCAGTTCGGTCCGTCGCATGTGCGACGGTTTGTCCCGACATGGGTAACCTTTACTGTTCGAACAACGCTATCGAAGAGATATATTCATCGAACTACTGCCCCCGGCTTCGTGGTGCGGTTTTCGGTAGCTGAAATCGCTCTTTCACCGAGGAAAAAGAGTATATGTGTTTGTCATCGAATAGGAAGCGAACCTCGTATGGCCCGTCTCTTCCCCTTTCGCTCCGATACGGCCGCCGAAGAGGGCCAACCGCGCGTCGTCGACCTCGAGGGCGAGGACGCCGACGCGGTGTTCGGCGCGCTCTCCTCGACGACGGCCCGGCAGATCTACTCCCAACTCGACGACGAACCCGGTACCCCCAGCGACATCGCCGACGCGGTCGACTCCTCGATCCAGAACGTTCGCTACCACCTCGAGAACCTCGAGGACGCGGGGCTCGTCGAGGTCGTCGACACGTGGTACTCCTCGCGTGGCAACGAGATGAGCGTCTACGCGACGACCGACGGGCCGCTGATCGTGACGAGCGACGAGTCGCGGGCGACGCAGTTGAAGGAGGCGCTGTCCCGGTTTATCGGCGGCGTCGGCGCGCTGGCGGGCGGCAGTCTACTGGTTCAGTACGCGATGACCCAGTGGCTCGCTCCGTCCGGAACGGGGTCGACGGCGGACGGGGGGACACAGCCGGCCGGGACGACCGACGACTCGAGCGGTGGGAGGACGACCGACGAGACGGCGGGCGACGCTGGTACCGAGACGACGGATGGGGGCGATGCTGGTGCCGGAGCGGCGGACGAAGGCGACGATCTCAGTGCCGCGGACATCGGTACGTCCGATCAGAACGGGTCCGAAAGCGCCAGCAACGGCGACGCCGGAGGCGGGGGCGCAGATTCCGGATTCGACGCCGACAACGAGACGCTCCAGAACGCGACCGACGGCGGCGCGGAGGCGATCGAGACGGTATTCGGCTCCGTCCCGCCGGGGTTGCTCTTCTTCCTCGGCGGGTTAGTCGTCCTGCTCGCGATCACGGCATACTGGTACTGGTACCGGCCGTCGTACTGACCTCGAGCGGCGGTTCGATTCGCAGTGGCCGACCGAATCGGCCGGGGTGTGTATGGCGCTTTTCTGTTGTCACGAGAGCGGGCACTCGCTCGTCGCGGCGCCCCGGCCTCTCGAGGTTTGCTGGCAGCGGACGCCGCGGCTGACCAACTCCTGCGGAGGTCAACAGCTATTTGCCCCTCACGAACGAAATTCTATATAAATCGGTCTCTGTACGCTCTCCGCGTCACCGCCCCTCCCGGGGACAGATCTCCAATGGAAGACACGTCGAAATACCTCATTCACGCCTCCGTCACGGCTGACGGGATCGTCGAGCGGAGCGATGTCGTCGGTGCGATCTTCGGTCAGACCGAAGGCCTGCTCGGCGACGACCTCGATCTCCGCGACCTCCGCCAGTCCGGCAAAGTCGGCCGCATAGACGTCGAAATCGCAAGTACCGGCGGCCAGTCACACGGCCGCGTAACGATCGCGACCAGCCTCGATAAAGTCGAAACGGCGACCCTCGCCGCCTCCCTCGAGACGATCACCCGGGTCGGTCCCTGTCGGGCCGACCTCGAGGTCGACGAGATCGAGGACGTCCGAGCGGCCAAACGCAAGGAAGTCGTCGACCGCGCGAAGGAACTCCTCCGGACGGGGTTCGACGACACGATCATGTCCTCCGACGAGATCCTCGCGGAGGTCCGCCAGCAGGTCCGCGTCGAGGACATCACCGAATACGAAGGGCTGCCCGCAGGTCCCCGCGTCACCGACAGCGACGCCATCATCGTCGTCGAGGGCCGCTCCGACGTGCTCACGCTGCTGAAATACGGCATCAAAAACGCCATCGCCGTCGAGGGGACGAACGTCCCCGACGCGGTGGCCGAACTCACCCGCCACCGCACCGTCACGGCCTTCCTCGACGGCGACCGCGGCGGCGATCTGATCCTCGAGGAACTCTCCCAGGTCGGCGACATCGATTACGTCGCGTTCGCCCCCGCCGACAGCTCGGTAGAGGAGTTGGATCACCACGAACTGTTCGCCGCGCTCCGGAACAAGGTCCCCTACGAGACCGTCTCGGAACTGAACGAACCTCGGGAGGCGGTCGCGGCCACGGACGGCAGCACGACGCCGGCACCGCGGCCGTCGGAGGGCGAGCCCACGTCTCCGGCGGTCGCCGACGAGCCCGACGGTGATCGAGACGGCCGCGCAGGGTCCGAGACAGCCTCGAGTGAAGCGAATGATGCGACTGACGCGGTGGCCGACTCGAGCGAGGCCGCGACGGATCCCGATGCCGCCGACGGAACGCCGGCGAGAGCGAAGACCGAACGAACGGACGCGGAGCCGGCGGGGGGCTCGGCGCAGTCCGCCGACGGGCGCGAAACGGGAGCGGGCGACGCTGACGAGACCAGCGCAGGGGCACGGGCCGAATCCGCATCCGCGGCCGACGCGGAGACCGGGCCCGAAACCGTCTACGGGCACGCGACTGCGATCATCCGGTCGGAGACCGGCCGCGTTCGATTCCTCGACGCCGACGGCGAGGCGATCGGTGAAGCCGACGCGGCCGATGTCTACGACGAGCTCGAGGTGCTCGAGCCGGTGCCGACGACGGTCGTGCTCGATACGGTCCTCGACCAGCGACTGCTCGATCTGGCCGCCGACCGCGGCGTCGAACGAATCGTCGCGCGCTCGCTCGGGCAGTTCACCAAGCGCCCGACTGGGGTTCGAATCCACGCGATCGACGACGTCGCGGAACGGCCGCCGAACGGGAACTGATCGACGACCGATTCCCAGTCGCCGGTACCGGTCCGAGCCGTTGATATACCGTCGGTACCGAGCGACGCACGATGACACCTCCGCCGATGGCTGCGGTCGCGCTCCTCGGAGTCTGGGCACTCATGACGCTCTGGGTGACGGGCACTGCCGCGGCCGGCCAGTCGCGAACCGACGAACAGTTCGATCCGCCCGGTCCCGACGCGCGACGCGGGCGGTCCGACGGAACGCCGGACGACCGCTCCTCGGAACCGTCGTTTCCCGCCGCCGACGACTGAGTCGCGATCGACCGTTCGAACTCGAGTTTTGTCGCCCCGCTCCCGTACTCAGCCGAGCATCGCAAACGAGAGCACCAGCAACGCACAGACGAGCGCGCCGGACAGCGTCGCGAGGAAGTTCACGCTTTGGTTCCCGAGCAGCGATCCCTCGAGGGTCGCGCCGAGCAGGCTGTCGACGGTCATCCCGACGATGCCGGCGACGGCGATGACCGCCGCACCGAGGAGTCCGATCTCGGGAAAAAGTCCGGAGGCGATGCCGGCGACGACGGCCGCACCGATGACACCGGCGAGTTCGCCCTGCCACGTGACGCCGCCGTCGGTCCCGGGATCGACCGGCTCGAGGGTGGTGATCAGCCGCGGCGTCTCGAAGACGCTGCCGATCTCGCTCGAGAGGGTGTCGCTCATCGCAGTCGCGATGGAACCGGCGAAGGCGAAGAGGAACAGTTCGGGCTCGCGGGGCAGGAAGCCGGCGTCGCTGGCGGCGTAGCCGAGGACCGCGGCGAGCGCGACGGCGGCGTTGCCGAGGACGTTGCCGCTGCCCCGGGCCCCGTTGTTGTCTTCGGCGACGCCGAGGTCCTCCTTCCGATCGTAGCGGAACTTCGTCGAGAGGCCGCCGATGGCGAAAAAGGAGATGAGGACGGCGAACCAGCCGTAGCCGCCGAGGACGATCGTCAACAGCCCCAGCAACACGCCGGTGAGCATCCCCGCGATGGAGGCCGTCTCGAGCGCGTAGGAGGCGTAGCCGAACGCGACCGTGATCGCGAGCGCGACGGCGATTTCGCCGCTATTGATAGCCGGCTCGAGTTCCGCGAGCAGCCAGAGGAGGAGGCCGACCGAGAGGACGACGATCGGGTCGTCGGACCGCAACAGGACATCGCGGAGGAGGGCGGCGAGCAGGGCCCCGCTGGCGGCCAGAAAGACGACGACCGGCAGTGCCGACGCGGCGGTCTCACCGGTGACCGAGTAGGTGACGGACTGCCCGACGACGGCGGCCCCGATCGCAGCGAGACAGAAGCAGGCGACGCGGACGACCGAGTCGTCGGTACGGAGTCGGACGAGTTGCTCGCCGAGGTTGCCGTACCCGACCAGCAGTATCGTGCCGACGAAGACGGCGACCGGCATCGACGCCGCGGTCGCCATGAGGCCGAGCGCGACCCCCGCGAGGACGAACGTGATGAGACCGTAGAGGCGCGAATCCTCGTAATCGCCCGGATACGCGAGGAGATCGAACAGCGGTCCGCCGGTGATCACGTAGGCACCCAGCAGGACGACGCCGGCAAGCGCGGCCGCCGCCCGCGGATCGAAGAGCGGAACCGCGAGCGAGAGGGTACAGAGGGCCGCGAACACGCCGGCTCGCCGAACGGGTGCTGTCACGATATCGGACCCTTTCTGTGGCGTTCACTTGAAGCTTCGTGAACCCGTCTCGAGTCGGGTAGCACCCGCTCAGATGCGTGAAACGGGGGTGGTTCGCCGTACGGGTATCGGTGGCGACGACCCGTAACCGGTATGCCACCGGCCGTGAAAGTCGCTGGCGTGGGACTGTACGAACGGTATCTGGCCCTCCGGATCCGCCGCCACGAGGCCGACCCGCCCGACCACGTCGCGCTCGTGATCACCGAACGCGACCTGTTAGAGCGGGGTGCCTACGAGACGCTCACCGACTTCTTCGAGTGGGCGGTCGAGTACGCCTCGCAAATTACGGTCTACGTGAGCGTCCTCGACGCGGCGGCGGTGCCGGCCCTGCAGCGCGAACTCGAGACTATCGATGCGCCGCGACCGGTCGCCGTCCGCGGCCCGGAGGACAAGGCACGGGCCGACGCGCCGATCCGGATCGGGATCGGGCTCGGCGGCAAACACGAGTTCACCAGCGCGGTCCGAACCCTCGCCGAGCGCGTCGACGACGGCGACCTCGAGCCCGACGAGATCGACGACGAGCGCGTCGAGGACCACCTCGTCTTTCCGTCGGAGCCGGATCTGGTGATCAAGACCGGTGCGGAGCGGCTCTCGGATTTCATGATCTGGCAGTCGGTCTACTCGGAGCTGTACTTCACGGACGTGAACTGGCGGGACTTCCGCAAGCGGGACTTTCTGCGGGCGGTCCGCGAGTACTGCAACCGGTCGCGGCGCTTCGGTCGCTAATCGGCCGAGTCGCGCGGCGGGTCGTTCGAACTCGATTCGGGAATGCCAGCGAGGTCTGCGACCGGATCAGCGGCGGCGACGACCGGCCTGTCGAGCCGGACGGTGTCCGCGTCGCAGTCGTACTCGAGGACATCGTGGGCCTCGAGTTTCGGGAGGACGACGTGGTTGAGCGAAAGGCGGACGGCGCGTTCGTCGGCGTCGTCTCGACCGGCGACGGCGTCGGTCAGCCTGTCGACCGAGAGCGGTGGTTCACACGCCGAGAGGACGTGGAGCGTGAGACGGGTTCGGGGGTTCGCGAGGAGCGCGTACGCCTCATCGAGCGGGACATCCGTGAGGCGAACGAACCGCTCGACGTCGATGGCTGGGGCGCTGGTCGGTGCCGACATCGTACGTATCGTTGTTCGAATGACAAATAAAGGTCTTTGGGTGGGGTGGGAGACGGCGACCACACCGACACCGCGGCCCGATCAGTCCGCGATTCGGCTGTTCGAGTCGTTCGCCTCGAGTTCTCCAGCGTCGGGTCGTTCCGAGGAGGGCAGCGAGTCGCGAAACCGGTCGACGATCGAGCGAGCCTCGGAGAGTTCGGGCTCACTGACGGCTCCGAGCAGGGCCAACGCGCGCCGGGCGCGGGTCCGCCGCCACGACTCCTGTCGGTGTTCGTAGGTCCGGATACCGCGCAGGAAGTCGGCTTTCGAGAACTCCGGCCAGTAGGGCGTACAGAAGAAGACGGCGGCCTCGTTGCCGTTGGCGTGCCACGGCAGGAAGTTCGAGGTCCGCTCCTCGCCGGCGGGGCGAATAATCAGGTCCACGTCCCGGATCGGCTGGTCGTACAGCCGGCGTTCGATGTCCTCGATATCGATCGCGTCGGGGTCGAGGTCGCCCGCCTCGACGTCGGCGGCGACCCCGCGGGTGGCCTCGAGCAGTCGCGAGCGACCGCCGTACGCGAGCGCGATGTTGAGCACGAACTGGTCGTAGTCCTGCGTGCGGCGTTCGGCGTACTCGATGGCGTTTTGGACCCGTTCGGGCAGCAGTTGCGTCTCGCCGATCGCGCGAATACAGACCCCGTTGTCGTGGACGCGGTCGGCGTCCGCGAACTCGTGGAGCTTCTCGCAGAGCAGGTCGAACAGCGCCTCGTTTTGCTCGTCGGGGCGGTCGAAGTTCTCCGTCGAGAACGTGTACAGCGTCAGCTCCTCGACGCCGATGTCCTGACACCACTCGAGGACCCGTTCGGTCGTTTCGGCTCCTGCACGGTGGCCCTCGTGGGCGTCGCCGCCCTGACTGCGGGCGTACCGTCGGTTCCCGTCCTGAATCACCGCGACGTGCGTCGGTGCGCCGGAGATCTCCCGAGAGAGCAGCCGCTCGTAGGCCGTGTCGACGCGCTGACGGAGCCACCGCTTCATTACCCGACAAAAGGTCATTGAACACTATGTGTCTTGCGTGTGACCCATCCGCAGTGAGAATCGGTCCCGTCTTTTGTCGGGGCCGCCGGACGGGGGAATCGTGACGGCTATCCGTCCGGACTGCGAACGGCCGCCAATGCCAGACGCGATCGACGACGACCTCTACCGGCGGACCAAGGCACTGCTCGAGCCCGGGGACATCGCCCTCAACGGGGCGGTCGTCCGAACCGATTACGACGGGCAGGAAGACGTCAAGATGATGCAGGCAACGATCGACGTCGGCGACATCATCGCCGAACACTCCGGGTACGACCCGAAAGACTGCTACGTCTATTCGGGCAACGACGATCCCGACTTCTCCTCGAATCAGCATCAGGGGCTAACCCTCGAGGACGAGGAGTTCGTCTGGGAGTGCCAGCAACTGCTGCGGGAGGGCAGTTTCGATATCGTCATCTACTACAAGGCGAGCGCGGACCACGAGGCGATCCTCGAGGACGTTCGCGATCTGGGCTTCGACGTAATGGGCGTCGAGGGCGAGTGAACTATCGTCGCTCTTGAAACGAGTTACACACCGATCGCAACGCTATCCTGCGATCGGGTGTGCATTGATTTTCAAGAGCGACTATAACGGGTCGAGCGGGCCGGTATTTTCGGGAGAGCCTGCGACCGATCGGACAGTCAGATAGCTCTCGCCGGGTGCGGTTCCAATTCGCTTATACACCGTCAGTCCCGAGTATTTCGTATGACTACGGACGTCGACCTCACCGAGCGCGAACGGGCGGTCGTCAACGCCTTTCAGGGCGGGTTTCCCGTCGTGGAACGGCCGTTCGAGGACGCCGCGGCGGCCATGCGCGACCGCGGGGTCGACATCGATGCGACGGAACTGCTCGAGACGGTTCGGGACCTCGACGAGCGCGGCGTGCTCTCGCGGTTCGGGGCCCTCGTCAACGCCCAAGAGATCGGCGGCGCGGCGACGCTGGTCGCCATGCACGCCCCCGACGATCGGTTCGACGAGATCGTCGAGGCGGTCAACGACCGGCGCGAGGTGGCCCACAACTACGAGCGCGAGCACCCGCACCTGAACGTCTGGTTCGTCGTGAGCGTCGCCGACGAGGACCGCGTCGAGACGGTGCTCGCCGAGATCGAGGACGAGACGGGCCAAGCGACGTACAACCTGCCCAAACGACAGGAGTTCCGCGTCGAGGCCAAGTTCTACGTCGACGGCCCACTCGACGGCGGGGGCGATATCGAGGCCGCCGGCGTCGACTGCTCGGCGCTCGGCCCCGACATCGCGCCGACCGACGCCGCCGTGCTGTCGCCGGCCGAGCGGGACCTCGTCCTCGAGATTCAGGACGGAGTCCCCCTGACAGAAACGCCGTATGCGGACATCGCCGATGCGATCGGGCAGGAGATCGACTGGGTGCTCGAGACGATCACGCGGTTCGAACGCGAGGGGAAGATCCGCCGGATCGGCGTCGTGCCGAACCACTACGCGCTGGGGTACACGGAAAACGGGATGACGGTCTGGAACGTCCCGGACGATGTCGTTCCCGAGGTCGGCCCGGAGGTCGCCGCCTTACCGTTCGTCACCCACTGTTACCGGCGGCCGCGCCACGAGGGCGTCTGGCCGTACAACTTCTTCGCGATGACCCACGGCCGCAGCGAGGAAGAGAGCCGCCAGCGAGTCGAACAGGTTCGGGAACGGATGGAGGAATATTGGGACGTAACTCCCGACGACTGGGACACCTTGCACTCGACGCAAATATTGAAGAAGACCGGTATACGGATGGCAGAGCGAGCCGACGCGAACACCAGAGCGCAGTAGCGCCGCCGGACGTGCCAGAGTATCTCCAATGATTCCACTTCTCCACGATTTCACGAACGAGACGGTGCTGATCTTCGGCGGCGGACCCGTCGGGGCCCGGAAGGCACGCCGATTCGCCCGCGAGGCGCGGGTGATCGTCCTCAGCCCGGCGTTTACCGATCGGGACTTCGGCGACGCCGAACTGATCCGGGCCGGGCCCGCCGCCGACGACGTTCCGGCGTGGCTCGAGCGGACCGCGCCCGCCCTGGTCGTCGCCGCGACGGACGACGAGGCGATCAACCGAGCCGTCGCCGACGCGGCCCGTGATCAGGGGGTGCTCGTCAACCGGGCGGATCGGTCGGGCGAGCGCGAGTCCGACAGCGTCGTCGTTCCCGCGACCGTGCGCGAGGACCCCGTTACCGTCGCGGTCGCGACCGGCGGCACGGCACCCGCGCTGAGCAAGTACCTGCGACAGGAACTCGAGGAGACGGTCGACGGGGCCGGTGAGATGGCTCGAGCCTGCGGGGGGCTGCGCGAGGAACTCAAATCGCGGGACGTATCGGCGGGCCGACGACGAGAGATCGTCACGGATGTCGTCAATTCTCCGGAGGTTTGGACAGCTTTACGTACGGGTACTTCTAACTACCGTCAAGTGATTGAGGACGTGCTCGGCGAGGAACTATCGACTGGGGGTGATCGGCCATGATGTCGACCGGGGTCGTGACCGCTGCACGAGTGACCCACGAGAGCGGTAGCGTCGACCAACTGGCCGTCGCCAGTCCCGACAGTCAGGGGGCTGCCGTAGACGAACTCCTGACCGTTCCCGATATCGAGGAGGCGTACGTCCTCTCGACGTGTAACCGAGTCGAGGCGTACGTCGTCGCTCCCGACCACGCCATCGGTCGGGCCGCCCTCGAGGAACTTTTCGCCGGGGTCGACGACGACGCCGTCGTCACGACCGACCACGACGAGAGCCTGCAGCACCTGCTTCGGGTGGCCGCCGGACTCGAGTCGGTGATCCTCGGCGAGGACCAGATCATCGGGCAGGTCCGGACCGCCTACGAGGACGCCCGCGACGCCGGCGGCATCGGCTCGATGCTCGAGGCCGCCGTCACGAAGGCGATCCACGTCGGCGAGCGTGCCCGCACCGAGACCGGTATCAACGAGGGCGTCGTCTCGCTGGGCTCGGCCGCGACGCGCCGAGCAGCCGCCGAAATCGCCCTCGAGGGGGCGACCGCGCTGGTCGTCGGTGCCGGCGAGATGGGACAACTCGCTGCGCGCAGCCTCGCGGCCGCCGGGGTCGACGAACTCGTCGTCGCCAACCGGACCGTCGCCCACGCCGACCACCTCGTCAGCGACATCGAGGACGAGACGAACGCCACGGCCGCGCCGCTCGAGGCGCTCGATACCGTCGCGAGCCGCGCCGATGTCGTCGTCACAGCGACCGGAAGCGAGAACCCGATCCTCGGCCCCCGTCAACTCGAGGGAGAGACCGACGAGGCGGGGGACTCAGAGACCGAGCAGGTGGTCGTTGACCTCGGCCAGCCGCGGGACGTGTCCCCGGCGGCCGACGCGCTGCCGTCGGTTCGTGTCTTCGATCTGGACGACCTCGAGTCGATCACCGAGGAGACCCGCGAGCAGCGGGCCGACGCGGCCCGCGAGGTCGAGGCGATGATCGACGCGGAGTTCGACCTGCTGACCGAGCAGTACAAACGGGCCCGCGCCGACGAGGCGATCGCGGCGATGTATGAGTCCGCCGAGCGGATCAAGGAGCGAGAGGTCGAGACCGCGCTCTCGAACCTCGGGGAGGAAACTACCGAGGAGCAACGCGAGGTCGTCGAAGCGATGGCCGACGCGCTGGTCAACCAGTTGCTCGCCCCGCCGACCAAGAGCCTACGCGAGGCGGCGGCGGAGGACGACTGGAGTACCATCCACACCGCCCTGCAACTATTCAATCCGGAGTTCGACGCCGATGACGGCCCGCTCGCGCCGCCGTCGGCCATCACCGCGAACCCCGATTCGGGAATCGGCGCGACCGACGACGACTGAGCGATCGGCGGGCGAGCGAGCGGCTTTTCGAATCGTCGTGACTCGAGACCACCAGTTCCTCTGTAGCGGTCGCACTACTGGCGCTCTAGAGTGAGCGATCGAGTCGTACGGAACTGCAGAAACCCCTACCCGGAGTCGGCCGTGTCGAACTGTTACCGGTCCGGTGCGCCGTACTCGACGTGGACCGTCGGGACGCTCGCGGAGTCGGGCGCTTCGTTCCCGTTCCAGTCGACGAGACGAACGTTCGCCATCTGGCCGGAAAAGCGGAAGCGCTGGACGCCGACGTCTATCGCGCCCTCGGCGACGCCGCCGGCGACGACGGTTCCCTCGGCGACGGGATCGGCGGCGAGCATCTCGAGGTCGCCGTCGACGGCAATCTCGTAGTTCGAGGGGACGCCTCGTCCAACGATTGTTACGAGATTTGGAAGTGTACTGTCAGTTGCGGCCGTGGCGGTCCGGTTCTGTACCGGTGTATCGCGTGCCATGCTCCGATAACCCGAGTATCCCGGCATAAGCTTTCCTGTCGATAGAATGGTAAGAATGGATGAATACGGTGAATTGGCAACCAATCGCAGCCGCCGGACGGTGCGCGGCCAACGTTTACACGACGCGGCGTGGTCGACCGTCTCATGCTCGAACTCTATCAGGCGGAGAGCTGTCCGCACAGCAGCGATGTCCGCGAGAAACTGACGGACCTCGGCGTCTCGTACGTGATTCACAACCCGCGACGGCCCGGCCACGAGGGCGGTGACGTGCTCAACGAGTGGGCCCAGCGGGCGATGACTGACCTCGGCGGCGAGGATGCGATCCCGTTCCTCGTCGATACCGACCGCGAGGAACAACTCTACGAGAGCGAGGACATCGTCGACTACCTCGAGGAACACTACGGGTAACGGGGTCGCTGTCAGGGACTGTCGCTCCGAGACGCGCGATCGACCGCTCAGTCGCTCGAGGGAACCAGATCGCGAACGAGGACCTCACCGGCGACATCTGGCGCGGTCGGACGGACGATCGATTCGCTCGAGTCGATCGTGTGTCCCGTGTCGACGTGGTGGTCGATGGCCGCCTGCGAGCGGTCCCGCTGGGACGGTTCGTCGGTCGCGTTCAGACTCCAGTCGCAGTCGAGACAGTACTTCATCGTGAATTCGTCTCCGACCGGACTCCTGAATCCCTTTCGGTCTCGGTCTCGAGGTCGACCCGGCCGTCGCTCTCGACGCGAACGCTGTATCCACAGTAGGTGAACGAAACGGAACCGGCGTCCCGCTGCCGGGATCGGTTCGATTCAAAGAGGTCGTCCAGCGCGGTCGGATCGATCGCGTCGTGAAGCGGTGGCGAAAGTTCGAGCGGATCGATCCCTTCGCGTTCCGCGACCGCTTCGACGACGCGGACCGACACCGGAGCCTGTGCATCGTCGGCGGTTCGGTTCGAGGGCTGAGAATCCATTATCCGAGTAAGGCCGGTGAAATACATAAGAATAGTGGTATATCTTGTTGCTGCTGGCCAGCAGGAAAGATCG
The DNA here is from genome assembly GCF_005576615.1 of Natrinema versiforme. NCBI lineage: Archaea > Methanobacteriati > Methanobacteriota > Halobacteria > Halobacteriales > Natrialbaceae > Natrinema > Natrinema versiforme. Next base: position 652,352 of record NZ_CP040330.1, on the reverse strand, counting down.
GTTCTGGCTGCGGTCCACAAAAGGAAGGAATAATCTGCTCCGAGCCATCTCCGCAAGTATTTATCGGCCGTTCTCATCCCGAGTCCGGTTCGTCGACGAGTTCGTAGCCGAAGTGATCGTAGGGGCGGCTGTACTCCGTTCTGAGCATCTCGGAGCGTTCGATCTCGAGGCCGAGGCCGTCCAATTCTTCGGCGGTCGACTCGACGTCTCCGGCCTGCATACCGACGACTTCGACGTGCAGGTTCTGCGATCCGGTCAGCAGTTCGCGAGCGTGGACGACGTTCGACAGCTCGATCGTCCGCTCGCAGAGGTCCCTGCGCTCGGGGATTGGAGCCGTACAGACGAACAAAATGTGGTGGGGCGCACCCGCCTTTTCGTAGTTGATTACCGGATCGAACTTCTCGAGGACCCCCTCGTCTTCCAGCCGCTGGATGCGGTTGCTGACGGTGCTCGAGGAGACATCGATCCGCTCGGCGATCTCGTCGTGGGTGAAATCCGCGCGACTCTCCGCCTGCAGGAGGTAGAGGATCGCGTGGTCCGTGCCGTCGAGTTCCATACGGACGGTCCGCCGTCGATCGAAAAGGGTACTGGCCTTGAAATATCGTCGGGTCGGACTCGGGCCGGTTCCGCTGCCGGCGCTCTCGAGCGGCGATCGCTCAGTACAGTTCCGCGAACGACTGGACGCGGTAGTCGCCGAGCACGCACTGGCCACGCCGCTCGTGGCCGACCCGTTCGACGTGGATCGCGTCGAGGCCGGCGTTCCACGCCGCGCCGACGTCGCAGGCGCCGTCGCCCGCAAGCACGCCTCGGTGGCCGTTGTGACCGACGCCCAGTTCGGACATGACCGACTGGACGGGCCCCGGATCGGGCTTCCAGCCCGTCTCCTCGGTACAGCACAGGCGCGCGTCGAACCAGTCGCCGATCCCGAGGTGGTCCAGGACGGGTTCGGCGAGGAACTCCTGACAGTGCGTGACCAGGCCGACCGGCACCTCGAGGTCGGCGACGAACGCCGCGTCCTCGTGGAGATAAGTCTGTTCGGCTCGGACCATGGGGTCTTCCTCGTCGTGGAAGGCCTCCCAGAACTCGACGGGGTCGACACCCCACTCCTCGAGTTGGCGGTCGCGAGAGCCGGTGAGGCCGCTCCAGAGGATATCTGCCTCCCGGTCAGTGAACTCGCGGCCGACCCGGTCGCCGACCCGGTCGAACACGTCGCGAGTGTAGGACCACTCGACGTCGACGAGGGTGCCGTCGAGGTCGAGCAGCCAGAAGTCATAGTTGCGCTCGAGGGCCATTCGGACGCACGACTACGGCCGTCGGCAGTAAATGCTTATCGCCGCAACCGACACGCAATCTCGATGCGACAGGCGACGTATGCGAATTATCGGCGTGACGAATGTGCGGCCGTTGCAAAATTTACTGGTATTATCGTTAGATCACAGATAAATGTGGTGTCGTACCATCCCAAATATATAACTCCGTGGTACTCTCGAGTGATATCATGGTCGAAGGGAACGGCGGCTCCGAGCGGAGCGGGCGCGACGCAGCTATCGAGGGCGACGCGGCCTCCGCGACGGTAACCGACGGCGGCGTCCCCGCCCTCGACGAGTTCGTACGGGTGTTGAGCGAGCGGCGCCGACGCTGCGTCCTCTATTGTCTCCGCGAGGACGACGTCGCGGACGTCGGTGGTCTCGCTAGACGCGTCGCCGCTCGGTTAGATCGCACGTCCCCGAAGGAGGTGTCCGAACGTCGCCGCGAGACCGTTGAGATATCGCTCGTCCACGTCGAGCTCCCGATGCTGGCGGACGCCGGCGTCGTCTCGTACGATCGGCGGACCGGAACGCTTCGCCTCGACCACCCGTCGGCGCCGGTCAAAACGCTGCTCGACGCGTGTGCAACCTTCGACGAGCGCGGCTGCACCCGCGCCGACCCCGATCGCGACGACGGGTCCGGTGAGAGCGACGCGACGGCGGCTCCCGACCGGTCCCGAGACGATCGGTGATCGACCGGTAGCGGAGCGGGGACGTCCCTCGCCGCGATTACTCCGCCGTCGGCCGAACGCGGTCGGCGTACTCCGCGACGAGCGCCTCGTCGGCGGGCCGGAACTCGTCGGTCCAGACCGCGTCCGGGTCGATCTCCCCCTCGAGCAGCGCCGTCTCCGAGAGCGTCTCGCCGAGTCGCCGCCAGCGATCCCCGTCCTGTGCGCCCCAGCCGTGGTCCCGGACGTACGGCGTGAACTGGAGTTGATGGGCGGCGGTCTCGAACTTCAGTCGCTCGATCTCCCGGTTGCGCTCGAGCGTGGCGTTGCGGTCGACCAGTACGTCGATCGCGCGCTCCGGATCGCGGGTCGCGGCGGCCCAGCCGCGGGCGGTCGCCCGGAGGAACGATCGGATCGTCTCGGGTCGTTCGTCGGCGAACTCGGGACCGGTGACGAGCGTCATCCCGTAGATGTCGAGATACTCGCCGATCGGGAGTTCGTCGGGCGTCCGGTCGTGCTCTCGCCCGATTTCGATCCCGTTGGTGACCACGCCGACCGCGGCGTCGACCGTCCCGTCGATCACCTTGTGCTGGACGCGGTGGTGCGTGTGCGGATCGACCTCGAGGAGGTCGACCTCGTCGCGGATGCCCGCGTCCTCGAGTAACTGGGCCGTGAGGATCCGCGTCTTCGTCGCGGAGGGCGCGACGGTTCGGCCGGCGAGTTGTGCGGGTTCGGTAAGCTCCTCGCCGAAGACGTCCCGCAGCGTGTAGACGGCCGCCGGCGTCTTCTGGGTCACCGCCGCGACCGCGAGCGGCTCGAACCCCTCGCTCTGTTTCGCCAAGACGGCGCTCGCGCCGGCGAGCGCGATATCCGCATCGCCGCGGGCGGCGCGTTTGGCCGCGTAGGGCGAGCCGTGGCCCTCGACGAACTCGACCTCGAGGTCTTCGTCCTCGTAGAAGCCCGCCTCGCGGGCGAGGAAGTACGGCGACTGAAACCCGTTCGGCTCCCAGTTGAGCTGAAACGAGAGGGGGGCGTCCGTCATGCCTCCACCTCGAGTTCGGGTCGGAACAGCCCCTCGGGGAGCTCCTCGACGCCGAGTGCATCCGCGCCGGCGACCGATTCGAGGTGGTCGAACAGCCGTTCCATTCCCTCGACAGTGGTCTCGTCCCAGTCGGCGACGACCATCGCGCGCCACCGGTCGCGGACGGCTCGGACGACCTCGGGATCGTCCTCGTACATGAGCCGCTCGCCGATCTCGTCCCAGAGGCCGTCGTCGCGCTGTAATCGCTCGACGGCATCCTGAAACGCGCCGCGGAACCCGCGGACCGCATCGGGGTGATCGGTCAGGTACGTCTCGCTCGTCAGGAACGTCGAGACGGGGATCGGGCGATCGGCGTCGGCTTCGGTGCCGGCGAGGCGATCGACCAGCGTCGACATCGGCAGCACCTCGCGGTACGGCCCGGTCTCGACGATCTCCGGAACGATCTGCCAGAACTGCAAGATGGCGTCGACCTCACCGTCCTCGAGCAGCCGCGTGAGTTCGACCTTCGAGCCGGCTTCGACCGGCGTGGCTGTCTCGTCGGGGTCGAAGCCGTGGGCCTCCCGGCAGGCCGCCCGGACGAGGATCCAGTTCTTGTCGAGGCGTCTGACGACGCCGATCCGGTGGCCGGAGAGGTCCGCGAGGCCCTCGATCCCGGAGTCCTCGGGGACGACGAGGCCGCCGACGGTCTGGCCGTAGGGGTGGAAGGCGACGATCGGCGCGCCGTCGGCGCGCTCGCGGGCCGTCGAGATGTAGTCGATGTCGATCAGGTCGGCGTCACCGTCCTGCAGTTTCGCCTCGACGGTCTCCCGGCCCTCGTCTAACTCGTCGGAGACGAGTCGCAGGTCGAGGTGAAAGCCGTGGTCGTGATCGTAGCCGAACCGCTTGATCGTGTAGAGCATGTACCGCGGGCTGCCGTTGTGTTCGAATCGGGCCCGCAGGACGGGGCGGTCGCCGGGGTCGCCCTGATACTCGTCGATCGCGGCCTGTTGTGAACTGATGTCGATTTCGGTCATAGTGGGTGTGTGGGGTAGTTGGTGTGAATCGCCGGAACCGCTTACAGCGGCGCGACGATGTCGTCGATCGCCGCGTTCTCGTCGATCAGTCCGCGGTCACGCATCCAGTCGAGGTGGTCGTCGAGTTCCTCGCGGTCGACGGGGTCGGGGACCTCGTACCGCGGCACGGTGATCTCCTCGCGGACGGCCGCGACGTCGACATCGTCGAACAGGTCGGGCGCGACCGCGGCGTCGGCCTCGAGCATTTCGAGGTACGTCCCGCGGAAGGCGTCGGGGTTCGCGTTGATGTCCGCGACCGCACGGCCGTAAGCGCGCAGGAACGCCTCGAGCAGGTCCCGGTCGATGTCCTCGCTCCCGACGATGCCCATGTGGTTGTCGTACTCGAGGAGGCGTCGGAACCCGAGGTGGTCCGCGAGGGTGCTGTGGGGGTCGATGAGCGTCACGGCGTCGACGCGTCCCTCGTGAAGCGCTCGGAGTCGGTCGGTCGGCATCCCGCAGCCGACGAGGTCGATCTCGTCGGGGGAGACGTGGTCCTCGAGCGCTTTGCGGGCGGTGTACTCTTGGCCGGTCCGCAGATTGACCCCGACCGGCACATCCGCGAGATCGGCTGGCGACTCGATCGCGGAATCGGGGCGAGTGAAGACGGTATACGGGAGGTTCGCGAAGGTGCCGTTCGCGACGACCCGGCCGTCGTCCATGTCCCACGTCCGGCGGATGCTCTCCCACTTGCAGATGGGGTAGAGATCCACGTCGTAGTCGCCCGTCAACGTCTCCTCCGCGGGGATGTATTTGACCGAGACGTCGCGTCTGTCTCGCTCGACCAGGTCGACCGCGAGTCCCTCCTCGCGGTAGTAGCCCCGTTCGGCCGCCACCGTCTGTGGCAGCATGAACGAGAACGGGAGGTGGAACAGCCGGACCGATTGGTCTGCTAACATGGAACAATGCACACCGGAGAGCGGCTTAAAACGTTTTCATGATACGTTTATCAGTGCAGACGTGGTGAGTGAGCCCCGTTCCCATGAAACGGATATCGACGGGCCACGCGGAGTTCGAGGAGGTCGCCGACGGGGTCTCCCTCGCGGACCTTCCTGCTGGGGAGCAAGCAGGCATGGTCTACTGGAAAATCGAATCGGGGGCCACGCTACCGTCTCATACGCACGCGAACGAACAGATCGGCTTCGTCCTCGAGGGGGAACTCACCGCCATCGTCGAAGGCGAGGAGTACCCGCTCACGGCCGGCGACGCGTACATGTTCTCGAGCGACGAGCGCCACGGGGCCGAAAACCGGACCGACGAGGACGCGGTCGGCATCGGCGTCCTCGCACCGCCGCGGGAGGAACCCGACTGGCGGCGAACGCCGTCTGCGGTCGATCAGGACTGACGCGGCCGACACGCGTGTCGGCCGCCGAAAAGCCGTCCCGAGCGGGAACGGCCGGTTTGCAGGCCGACTCGGAGCGGCCGCTACGGATAGTATATTGGGGCCGCCCGTGGTAGATGCTCGCATGGATGCCGTCGATCACATCAACGTCGATGTCGACGCCCTCGAGCCCTGCTACGAGTTCTACCGCGACACTCTCGAACTCGAACTGGTCAGACCGCCCGCGGATTTTCGGGGCGCACACGCGATGTTCCGGGCCGGCGAGACCGTCGTCACGCTCGCCGAAACCGGCCGTGCCGAGAACTGGGGCGACCGCGGACTCGAGCACCCGCTCGACAAAGCTCATCTCGCGTTCGAGACCGACCGCGGGAGCTACGACGCGCTGGTGGCCGACCTCGACGAACAGTTCCCGAAACAGGGGCCGTACGACTGGGGGGCGTTCGAGGGGTTCTACTTCCTCGATCCGGACGGCAACCTCCTCGAGGTCGTCACCTACGACGAGCCCGACGGCGAGCGGTCCCGGCAGCTACTGACTCACGACGACGTCGAGTGACGACGAGGGCCCGAGCCCGGGCTCGAGCCGGGTCCTCGAACCCTCACGACGAATCGGTCACGCGGATGCTCGAGCCCAGATACTTCGAGAGTACCTCGGAGACGCTCTCGGCCTTGAATAGCTCGAGGTCCGCCGCGATTGCCGACTCGAGGGCCTCGAGATAGGCCTCGTCGGTCTGGAGTTCGCGGAAGTCGACGGCCTCGACGGTCCGCTCGGGGACGCCGAGCCACTCCGCGGCGAGTCGACGGGCGTACTCCTCGTCGGACACCTCGCCGCGCCAGAGCGTGTTTCGGAAGAAGAGCCAGCCCTCGGTGCCCGGCTCCGGCGCGTCGCGAAAGAGCGTGACCGTCGTCTCGGCGCTGCCCGGCTCGAGGGAGACGAACGCTTCTGCGGGTTCGATACGGAAACGAACGCGGAAGGTGTAGTTGGCATCCATCGTGGTATCGACGGGTCGGCCCGGATCGATTTCGGTGATGGTGTCGATCTTGAGTCCGCTCGTACGGACTGGTGTCCGGATCAGGCGTTGCGCTCGGACTCGATCAGCTCCGCCATCTCGATGTCGTCCTCGGTGATACCGCCCTCCTCGTGGGAGGTCAGTCGGATCTCGACGCCGGCGTACCGAATGATGATCTCGGGGTGGTGAAACTGCGCCTCGGCGATTTCGCCGACCATCTGGGCGAAGTTGACGCCGCGGAGGTAGTCGTCGAACTCGTAGGTCCGGACGATTTCGTCGTCCTCGCGGTCCCAGTCGTCGGGGAGTTGCTCCTCGATCTCCTCGTCGGAAAGCAGGTCAGCCATGTGGAGCCGAACGTAAGCCACCCAAATAACGATTGTGTCGTGTTCCGCCTCCCTGCGGGCAATCACCGGTCGAGACGGCCATCAGTCGAACCGGAACTGCTCGCCCGCGGGCTCGAGTTCGGCGTCGACCAGCGTCTCGTAGGCCCGGCGGAACCGCTCGGAGAGCGCCTGATGGGAAATCCCCAGCTCCTCGGCCAGTTCCTCCATCGAGATCCCGCGCGGGATTTCGAAGTAGCCATACTCGAGGGCTGCCTCGAGGGCTTCCTGCTGTTCCGGGGTCAGCCGCGTCTCGTGGTCGTCGACGTCGGTCACGTCGGTCACCCGTCGGAGATCGACGTTGACGCCGCAGTCGACTAACCGATCGTAGGCGTCACAGAGCGTCTCGCGATCGCGGTAGCGCACCGTCACCTGCCACCAGCCGTCGCTTGCCCGGGCCTCGAGCAGCGAGCCGCCGTCCGCGAGCAGGTCGTCCCAGAGCCGGTTCGTCCCCGCGCCCTCGGCGAAGGTCACGTCGTACAGCAGCCGCGATCCCGTTTCGACGAGGAGTTCGGCGTCCTCGACCGAGGGGTCGGCCGCGAAGGCGGCGTCGGCCGTCTCGCGCTCGACGCCGGACACCCACAGCGACGGGCGCGTCTTCGAGACCGACGACTCGAGTTCGAACGTGGCCGCTGGCGCGCGTTCGAAGGTGGTCGCTAGCGCGGTCTCCGTCGCCGGAAGCCGGAGGTCGGCTATCGTCGACATCGAGCGTCGTACACCGCCGACGCGTAAAAACCGCTGTTGCGCTGGGAGTGATTGTCGGACTCGGTGACACCGTGGCGGGATCGATCCGATCCCGAATTCGCTCAACGGGCATTCCAGACGGAAACCGCCGCGACCGACCGCCGGAACTGGCCGGCCACAACCTAAAGCCCGACGACCGCAGAGCACGACGCATGCCCTCGCGTCTCGACGATGAAACCGACTTCGAGGAACTGGCCGCCCGCGTCCGCACGCAGTCACAGCAAGCGCCGGGCTCGGACACCGAACGGGTGACGATCCGCTCGCTCGAGGGCGTCTCCTCGGACACGCTCGAGAACTTGCTCGAGGCCGCCGAGAGCGAACACCTCGAGCCGGGCGAACTCGTCTTCGTCCTCTCGCGGACTAACGCCGAACTCCTCTGCGAGCGCGAGTTCGACATCGACGACGTCGACGAACTCGAGGAGGTACTCGGCCGGAGAGTCCGCGTCGAAGACGAGATGCCCGACGACACGATCCTCCTGTTGCATCCCGACGCCGTCGAGGGGGAGACGCTGGTCGAACCCGAGGCGATCGCCTGCGGGATCGTCGGGAGCGGCGAGGCCTGAGAACGTCGCCGGCGAACGCAGTGTCGCTCCCCAGCCCGATCGAGCGGGCGGCTCGAGACCATAGCCGTCGATCGGGCGAACGAACGGGAAAGCCGTCGACGCAGGCAGCGTGCTCGATCCGACGAACGTCTATTACCCGACACTTATTTATCATCTTCGTGTGAGGGGCGAAATATGCCCACTCGAGCCCCGCGTCTCCGCTCTGGCGTCCTCGCGGCGATCCTGTTTCTCGCGGCCGGTCCGGTGCCGGCGATCGCTCAGCGCACCACCGACGGAGCCAGGACCGGCGTCGAGACGGCGACCCAGTATCCGTGGTACGTCGACGCGATCGGCCCCGCCGCGGTCACGCTCGTCATCGGCGGACTCCTGATCATCGTCTCGCCGGACGGAACGCGACGCCGGACCGACCGCGCGCTCGAATCGCCCGGTGCGGCGTTCGTCTACGGGCTCGCGAGCCTGATCGGCGTCATCGGTGCGTCGGTCTTGCTGGCGATCACGGTCATCGGTCTCGTCCTCGCGATTCCGTTGCTCCTCGGCTACGTCTTCGTCCTGATCGTCGCCGGCGAACTCGGCTACCTCGCGGTCGGTCGACTCGCGGCCGACGCGTGGCCGGCCGCCTTGGCCGTCGCGATCATCGTCGCCGCGCTGGTCGGACTCGTTCCCATCCTCGGCGGACTGGTCGGATTCGTGATCGGGATGATCGGGATGGGAACGGCCGTGATAGAAATCAGGGAGTGACGGCTTACGGCCGCGAGAGCAGCGCCTTGAGGTGTTCGAGCGAGACGAGCGACGTCGGTCGGTCCATGTGAACGCCGATCTCGCCCGACAGCGCACCCAGCCCGACCCGCTGGACGGGCTCGGGCAGCGAGTAGGCCCGCCGGATCCAGCGGCCCAGTTCCTGTTCGCGCTCTAAGTCGTCGCGCCACGCGCGCTCGTAGGCCGCGAGCGTGGTCGGTCGATCGGGGTCGATCTCGCGGGCGGCGTGGTCCGCGCTGGTCATGCCATAGAGGATCCCGCCGCCGGTAAACGGCTTGGTCTGGGCGGCCGCGTCGCCGATGAGAAACGCCCGGCGGGTCGTCACGCGGTCCGGCGGCCCGATCGGGATCGCGCCGGAACAGCGGTGAGAGACGTCGATCTCGTAGCCGTCGATCAGCTCCTCGAAGTGTTTGGTCACCTGCACGCCCGGCGGCGCCGCGAGGCCGTACTCGACGCCGGCCTCGCCGCGGGGGATGCGCCACGCGAAGAACGTCGGCGGCGTGAGGTGGACGTCGACGAAGTCCTCGTGATCGTCCTCCTCGGAGAAGGCGAGCACGCCGTGGAGCAACTCCTCGGGCTGTGGCAACTCGAGTTCGTCGCGGACCCTCGAGCGCGGACCGTCACAGCCAGCGAGCATCTTCGCCTCGAACTCGACGGTGCCGTCGGGGCCGTTCGCGACGACGTCGACACGGTCGCGGTGTTCGGTGACCTCGGTAACGGTGTGTTCCTCGCGGACATCGGCGCCCGCCTCGCGTGCGAGGTCGGCGAGGTGGCGATCCAGTCCCACGCGGTCGATGACGTTCGACGCGACCTCGCGCTTGTAGAACGGGTAGGCGTCGCTGTCGGGACCGCCGACGTGGAACCGCGCGCCGTAGACCTCGTTCTGGAACAGTTCCTCGCGAGCGCCCTCGCCCGTGAATGCCCAGAGATCAGTACTCACGTGGCCCGAACAGGCGAGCGGCTCGCCGACGGTGCCCTTCTCGAGGGCGAGCACGTCGTGGCCTTCCTCGGCGGCCCGGCGGGCAAAACGCGCACCCGGCGGTCCGACGCCGACGACGACGAAATCGTACATACCCGGCACGTTCACGGCGGCCGGTAAATAGTTTCTCGAGATATTCGCGGAGGCAGTACTAAATGGATCCCGCTGGTCGTGACCCCCATGAGCGAACTGGTAGCACCCGACGAGACCACCCCGATCGACCGCACCATTGGTCTCGAGGACGGCGCAGCGAGCGAACCGACGCCGCCGAGCATCGGTGCGTTCGGCCACGAGACGAGCACGAAACGGCTCGACGGGGCCGACGCCAAAACCGGCGGTGAGACGGCGTGAAGCTCGCGACGTTCGCGGTCGACACCCCCGTCGGCCCCGTCGAGCGCATCGGGGCCGTCGACGAGTCGACCGACACCGACGATACCCCCGCGGACGAGGCCGCCCTCGTCGATCTCACCGCCGCCTACGGGGCGACTCTCGAGGCCGAGGGCGAACCCGCGCCCGCGGATCTGGCTCGCTCGCACGTCCCGCCGGAGATGATCGCCTTCCTCGAGCGCGGCGACCGGGCGATCGCGGACGCCAGAGAGGCGCTCGAGTACGCGGCCGAGACGGACGCCGAGCGCGGTCCCGGCGGTGCCAAACTCCGGTACGAGCCCGGTGAGTACCGGCTGCTCGCGCCGCTGCCGCGGCCCAACTCGCTGCGGGACTGCATGGCGATCGAGGAGCACGTGGAAAACAGCATGGACGGCGAGATCGCGGACGTCTGGTACGACCTGCCGGTCTACTACAAGGGCAACGCCGACGGCGTGGTCGCGCCCGGCGAGACGGTCCAGTGGCCCGACTACTCGGAGATCATGGACTACGAACTCGAGATCGCTGCAGTGATCGGCGAGCGCGGCCGTGACATTCCCGCAGAAGAAGCCGAGAAGCACATCGCCGGCTACACCGTGTTCAACGATTTCAGCGCCCGCGACATCCAGGGCGAGGAGATGGAGGGCCGTCTCGGGCCGGCGAAGGGCAAGGACTTCGCGAACGGGCTCGGCCCGTACCTCGTCCCCCGCGAGGACATCGACGTGCTCTCCGCCCCGATGACCGCTCGGATCGACGGCGAGGTCTGGTCTACCGGCATCGTCGACGAGATGTACCACTCCTTCGCCGACATCATCGAGCACGTCTCGCAGTCCGAGACGCTCCATCCCGGCGACGTTATCGGCAGCGGCACGGTCGGCGAGGGCTGCGGGCTCGAGTTAGGCCAGTGGCTCGAGGACGGCGATACCGTCGCGCTCGAGGTCGAGGGGATCGGTACGCTCGAGCACACCGTTATCGAGTGACCGATCGCCAAGAGTGCCGAGTCGCTAGCTCCGAGGAGCCGCCTGCTCGTGCCTGTGTGCGGCGCTCGCGGTGAGGAGAAAGCCGATCACACCGAGGTAGCCGACGAAAACGACGGCATCGATGCCGTAGATGCCGACACCGAACACGCTCGCGCCGAAGAGACCGACCGCGTACCCAATCGAGTCCCTCGTGTCCTCGAACGCGAGCCCCTCGAGCGAGAGCAGGCCCGGATCCCGGGCGACGAAATACGACCAGCCGGTATACAGCGCGCTCACACTGATGACGACGACCCACGCTGGCTGTCCCATCATCGCGACTGCCACACCGATACTCACGCCGACGGTGACCGCGATCGGGAGGGCACGGTTCATGACAATTTAACCAACAGATCGGGTGATAAATGTCTCGAGTCTATTACGGTAAACGAATCACATCCGGGTGAGACTCTCGAGGACTGACTTCGAGACGTCCACAGCGGATACCGGAGAGAACGAGGACTTACTCGCCGTCGTCCGAGCCCTCGAGCAGGGCCCAGAACCGCTCGGTGTCGCCCTCGAAGCGCTCGAGGAGCGCGCGCATCTCGGTCCGGTGGTCGTCGGCGACTTTCACGTGGACCATCCCCTCGTCGGGCTGGCCGTAGACCACGCTCGCGCCCTCGGGCGCGGCGACGATGGCCGGAAGCGCGACCAGATCCTCCTCGCCGTCGACCAGAATCGTCGTCGGCTCGTCGGCCGCGAGAGCACGTCGGAGCGCCCGAACGACCGGTGCCGAAAGCTCCGCAGGGGGGTTTCTGACTTCGATGCTCGCGCCCGACGTCACTGCCTCGCGGATCTCCTCGTCGACCGCGCTGCGTTTCGTGCGACCGTCGACCAGTGCGACGTCGGGCCGGTGGCCCGCCTCGAGCAGGTGGTAGGTGACGACGTCGCCGACGGCGATGAGGGGGCCGTCGACGGTCTCGAGAAGCCGGTCGGCGTCGGTCTCGATGGGTCCCATCGGCTCCTTGAGTTCGTGGCGCAGGTCGTCGGGTAAAACCAGTAGCTGGTCGTCGGCGGCGGACGCCGCGTCTCGGTCGTCGTCGCGGGTCACGTGCGTCAGCGGACCTTCAGGGCGTACGCGCCCGGTTCGGTGATCTGCATCTCCGTCGCGATTTCGCTTTCCTCGGGGTGGGCGATGATGACGTAGCCCGCCCAGTCCTCGGTCAGCGACGAGGAGTTGCAGGCGTCACAGGTCTCGTTGTCGGGTTCGTTGACCCGGTGACACTCGCGACAGACGAGACGGTCGGATGCCATGGTTATTCACCTGCGGTCGCTTCGCGTTTCTCGCGCTCTTCCTCGAGCCAGCCGTGTTTGCCGAGGCCGGGCTGTTTGGCGGTGAGCCCGATCTTCGAGTCCCGGGGGTTGCGCTCGTCGATGCTCTTGGTGACGATACGAGTCCGAACGGCGTCGTCGACGCCGAGCGCGCGGTCGGACTCGTTCGAGGAGAGCCGCTGGTTCTCGCCGTCGAAGGCGAGATACTCGTCGCTGATCTGCGAGACGTGGAGCAGCCCGTCGACGGGGCCGATGCCGACGAAGGCGCCGAATTCGACGACTTCGACGACGGTGCCGTCGACGACTTCCTGCATCTCCGGATCGAACGTCACCGCGTCGAACTCGGCCTCGTAGTAGACGCCCGGCCGGTTCGGCAGCACCGTTCCCTCGCCGATATCGTGGACTTCGGTGACGGAGACGACGCTACCGACCTCCTCGTCCATTCGCCCCTCGAGTTTGTCCTGGAGCAGTCGCTTGACTCGATCCGGCGACACGTCGCCGAGCTCTTCCGGTGGCACTTCTACCGTATCCTTCAATCTGACCCGTTTGTACATCTATGGTTGAGTGATCGCTAACTTGTTTCTCCCGCGTAATGCAATTACCGGTCTGCTCGCTTCGAGCACCCGGTCGCCCAACGGACGGTCGTTCGTCACGACGTAGTCGACCGCGCCCTCGCGGGCGAGTTCGACCAGCGCGTCGTCCGCGTACGATGCCTCCGTGTCGACGACGAGACAGCGTTCGGTCGCCAGATCGTGGCCGACGGTCGCGGCCGTCCCCTCCGTGCCGCCCTTCTCCGATAGCCGCCGGAGTTCCTCGAGGACGGCCTGTGGAATCGTCGGCTCGTAGTCGTCGAGGAGCCGGTCGAGTTCCTCGAACAGCCGCACGTCGAGTTCGACCGGCATCATGAGCGCGCTCGTATCGAGGGCGACCCGCGTCCGCGTGCTCATCGCCTCAGTCCGTAAGCGTTCCCAGGCCGATCAGCCGCCAGCGCGCGCCGATGCGGCGGTTGATCGCGATTTTCGTTCCCGGATCGGCGGCGACGGGCCGTTTGAGTTTGACCTCGCACTCGCCGCTTCGGGCGCTGGTGACCGAGCCGACGGTCGTCGCCGTACCGACGGTCATCATCAGCGGTTCGCCCGTGCTGATCTCGTCGACCGTCTCGCCCTGTTCCGCGCCGACGACCCGCTCGAGCAGGTCGACGTCCATGGTGAACTCGTTCCACGTCGGCGGGAGCGTCCCCGGCGGACCGGCCATCCGGCCGGCCAGCGCGTCGCCCTTGGTGAGCGAGGGGTCGAGCCCGGTCCCGACGCCGAGCAGGCCGCCCGGCGTGACGGTGTCGACGGTCTCGCCGCCGGCCTGGAGCGAGCGGATGCTCGTCTCGATCGGGACGTACTCGGTCTTGCCGCCCTCCTCGACCTCGCGGCCGGGTCGGATCTCGATATCGTCGCCGACCTCGAGTTCGCCCCGGACGAGACTGCCGCCGAGGACGCCGCCGGCGAGGTCCTTCGCAGTCGTGCCGGGTTTGTTGATGTCGAAACTGCGGGCGACGTGCATCCGGGGGTCCGCGTCGGGGTCCCGGTCCGGGGTCGGAATCTCCTCCTCGATGGCCTGAATGAGCAGGTCGAGGTTGACCTCCTGACCCGCGGAGACGGGGACGATCGGGGCGTCTTCCGCGACCGTGCCCTCGACGAACTCCGTGATCTGCTCGTGGTTGTCGCGGGCGGTCTCGGGGTCGACGAGGTCGACCTTGTTCTGGGCGATGACGATGTTGTCGATCCCGATGATGTCGAGCGCCATCAGGTGCTCTTCGGTCTGGGGCTGGGGGACGGGCTCGTTGGCGCTGACCACCAACACGGCCCCGTCCATCAGCGACGCGCCCGAGAGCATCGTCGCCATCAGAGTCTCGTGACCCGGGGCGTCGACGAACGACACGGTCCGGAGCGGCTCGCTCGGCGAGCCGTCCGCACACTCCTCCTCGACGGTGTAACACTCGGGTTCGTCCAGCCCGTCGCAGTGGCGGAACGTCGCGTCCGCGTAGCCGAGTCGGATGGAGATACCGCGTTTCATCTCCTCTGAGTGCTGGTCCGTCCACGAACCGCTGAGGGCTTGCACCAGCGTCGTCTTGCCGTGGTCTACGTGGCCGACGAGCCCGATGTTCACCTCCGGTTGTCGATTTCCTACCATAAGACGATGAGTAATCTTGGGTAGTGATTCCGCTGTGCGCTTGATAAAGGTTGCGAGCTATCCCTTCCGCCGGCGGCGAAGTGACAGTGAGGTTCCCACGCACGGCCGACTGCGAGCCGCCGAACCCGGCGACTTATCTCGAGTCCGCCCCTCACTGAACCCGTGTCGGAGTTCGCGTTCGAACTCGAGTTGTGCGCCCGTCTCGAGGAGCGACGCGACGGGATCGTCGCCCGGCAACTCGGCGGCGGCGTCGCCGATCCCGGCGGGCGGATTCTCGACGCGGTCTGTATCGAGCCCGGTCCCGAGTTCGACGACCGCGTCGCGATCGCGAGCGAGTCGATCCCCGACGCCGCGATCGAGTCCGCCGTCGGTACCGGGCGGGCCCGCTACTGGAAGGACGCCTTCGACTGCCACCCCGAGCGCGCCCGCAGCGCCACGGAGCGGGCCCTCGAGATCGGCTTCTTCGAGCGCGATCACAGCGCCGGCGCGGTCGGCGGACGCGAGTACGTCCGGCAGGTCGCCCGCTACCCCGACTGGTACGACCGCATCGTCGGGATCGAGAACAAGCCCGACCTCGGGCGGCCGGGCGACCTCGAGGCCCAGTTGCGAACCGACGCGAGCCTCGCGCTGGTCGACGAGATCGTGCTCGCGACCGAGAGTTACGTCACGCGCGCACACCTGAACCGAATTCCCGACGAAGTCGGCGTCTGGCGAGTCCACCGCGACGGCGGCGACCCGACGGCCGAGACGGCACCGACGAGTGCGCTCGAGATCGAGGTGGTTCGGGAGCCGACGCCGCTGGCCGTCGACGAGCGCGGCATCGAACCCCTCGAATCCCACCCCGGCCGCACCGAGATCGCGACCGTCTCCGCCGACGCGAAGGCGCGAGCGCGCCGGCGGCTGGCCGAACGGGCCTACGGCAAGGGCTGGCGAACGTACGCGTTTCCGGACTGCGGGGCCTGTCGCCCCGAGGACGCGAGCGGTGCGACGCTGCCCTACTGCGAGTGGAAGGACCGGGTGGTCGACGCCGGTTCGGAGTGTGGCCCCTCGTGTCCGGGGTACGAGGCCGATCCGGGGGCCGAGACCGAGCCCGCGGTCGATCTCGAGGCCGAACGCGATCGCCGGACCGCGTGGGAGGCCGAGCCGAGCGGCAAGCGACGACGACAGTCCGGACTCGATCAGTTCGGCTGATCGGGGGTCGGCCGCTCGTTTCCCTCGAGCGGTCGAACGACGGCGCAGTCGGTCGCCTACAGCACGTACGTCTCGCCGTCGACCGCGAGCGGCTCCGCGAAGGCCTCCTCAGCGGGGTAGAAGTGGGCGAGGTGGACCAGCCGCGTCCGATCGGCGTTCAGTTTCTCCGCCATCGCGAGGGCTCCCTCTCGAGTCATGTGCTTCGTACCGAACGTCCGCGGGGTTCCCTCGGCGTCCTCGTGGCGACCGCCGATGGGGTGGTGCTCACAGAGGCTCGCGGGGACGATGGCGTCGGCGAGCAGGAGGTCTGCGTCGGCGAGGACATCACGGGACGCGGCGGGAATCTCGTAGCTCGTATCGCCGGTTACCGACAGTTTCGCACCCGTCACCGGGTCCTCGACGACGAGCCCGTAACAGACCAGCGGCGGGTGATCGACCGGGACCAACGTCACGTCGAGCCCGCAGATGCGGACCGTCTCGAGGGGCGTCGTCGGCACCACGGTCAGGGGCTCGAGGTAGTGATAGTCGTCCCGGACCGTCTCGGCGACGCTCTTTCCGGTCTCGGGGTCGGTCTCGTCGGCCGCGTAGACCTCGAGGGAGTCGAGCACGCGGAAGACGTTGCCCAGTCCGTCGAGGTGGTCGAAGTGGATGTGGGTGATGACGGCGGCGTCGGGCAGGGGTACCTCGTCGCGGAGGAACTGGGAGCGAAAGTCGGGGCTGAAATCGATCAGCAGCGATTCGTCGGTCCGCTCGTTCTCGACGTGGACCGAGAACCGCGTGCGTTCGACGCCGCGCTCGCGGGCGGCCTCGCAGGTGTCACAGTCACAGCCGACGGTCGGCGTCCCGGTCGTGTCGCCCGTACCCAGCAAGGTCACCCGCATCGGGCGGTGACACCTCCGGTTGACGTGGGCGACCGAGCGGCCGTCGGGCCGCGGTCGGCGTGGTCGGCGCTGTCGGCGCGTTCGACCCGCCGTCGCCTACACATACGAGGTCCCTTCCTCGAGCGCCGTCCGGATGAACGGGTGGTCCGTCTGCGATTCGAACCGGTCGATCGGCAGGACGTGAACCGAGAAGACGACGCCGTGTTCGAGCCCGACGGTCTCGCCGAGCGCCTCGAGTTCGCGTTCGACGTCCTCGGTCGCGTCCTCGAGGACCAGCAGTACCTCCACCGACGCGTGGACGCCGCGGTCGTCGCCACGGGCGGCGTCCCCGAAGACGACGAGCCGGCAGATCGAGTCGCCGTGGGCCGCCTGCGCCCGGTCGGCGAACGCGTCCGCGGCGGACCCCTCTGGCGCGCTATCGCTCATAGAGGGTGGTTGGCAGCCGTCACATAAAGGATATTCCCCGCGGGACGACCGGTCCCCGCTCCGTCACGGACCATCGGCCCGCCGTCGCGGTCGCGTTCGCGACGCAGGTCCCAGCCGTCGCGGTCACCGGCCGCGGATCGCCCTGTACCCCACGTACAGGGCGGTCGCCGCGAGGCCGGCGACGACCGCGGGCGAGACCCGTCGCTGGCGGAGCCGCGTGTAGAGACTCGACTCGGCGACGTGGCCCTCGTAGCCGCCGCGTTCCTCGAGGTTGCCGGTCGGATCCTCGAGCCCGTCCGATTCGGTCGGCGGCTCCGCCTTCCGCTGTTGGTCGACGAACACCGTCTCCATGAGGGTGTCCATCGCGCTCGAGAGGGTCCGCCCCATCGCGACCATGTTCTTCCCGCCGCCGCCGACGGTCACCTCGCGCTGGGGATCGGCCGCGGCGTCGAGGATCGTCCGCGCGACCGTCTCCGGCGCGTAGACGGGGGCCGGCAGCGAGGCTTCCGTCTCCATGTAGTTCTTCGCGTGCTCCGCGAACGGCGTGTCGATCGCGCTCGGTTTGACGAGCGTCACGGACACGGGTTCATCGTCTCGCTCGAGTTCCATGCGCAGCGAGTCGGTAAAGCCCTTGACCGCCTGTTTGGACGCCGAATAGCTGCCCTGCAGGATGATCGCGCGATCGGAGACGATGCTCCCGATATTGATGATCGCACCGCCGCTGTCTTTCTGCTTCAGGCGCTCGGCGGCCTCGAGCGAGCCGTACAGCACTCCCCAGACGTTGGTCTCGAACTGCTCGCGCATGTCCTCGACCGGAACCTCGGTTAGCTTGCCGTAGATGGAGATGCCCGCGCCGTTGACCCACGTATCGAAGCCGCCGTAGGTTTCCGCGGCCGTGTCGGCGATTTCGCGGACATCGTCCCGGTCGCCCACGTCGGCGACGACGTACTCGGCCTCGCCGCCGTCGTCGCGGATCTCCTCGGTCGCCTCCCGCAACGCGTCCTCGCTGCGGGCCGCGAGGACCACTCGCGCCCCGCGGTCCGCGGCCGTCCGCGCCGTCGTCAGGCCGATCCCCGACGACGCGCCGGTGATCACGATCGTCTGTTCCTCGAGCGGTTTCAGATCCGGATTGGGACTCATAGCAGTTGGGCTACCGCCTCGAGACGGTGCTACCTGACGCCTGTATTGGCATGGCAACCGGGCAGTCATCGGGTCGAGGGCCGATCGCGAGACTCGTTCGACCTCGATACCTCCGAACTGGCCGTTCGTACGACGGATGAACTGAGGACCAACCTCCCTCGAGTGCAGAGAGCGCCTATCTCTGTCGGCGGTCACAATCAATACGCAGCGGAAACGGCGAGGCGTGGGAACTTATAGGACGTGTCACAGTTGTAATAGTATGGCGGATGACCGCGCAGACGGCCACTCAGAGGAGTCCCAGCAGCACCCCCGCGAGACACGAATGACGACGTCCGTCGATTCGTCCCTCCGGACGGACCCTCGCGTTCTGGGACTCTCCGTCTCGGGAGTCCTGGTGGGTATCGCCGCGTCAGTTCATCTGTCGGGCGAATACACGGCCGTTGAGACAGCGAGCATCCTCGCTCTCGTTCCAGTTATCGCGATCGCAACGATGCTCTCCCACCGATTTCGATAGGAATCGTGTGCCGAAGTCCCAGTCCGGCCGGCTTCTACTGGGACGGTTTGCTGGTGTCATCGCTCGAGGCCCTGTTTCGTAAAAAGACCGATAGCGCCGTCTCGAGACCCGCTCCGAAGCAACGTCAGTGATCGTGGTCGTGATCGTGATCGTGCGAGTGACCGCCGTCGGACCCGTGGTCCGACGAGGATCGCCTCGCATCACTCGGCTCGCCGCCGTCGCTGGCTGCATCGCCGAGGTCGCCGCCCGCGACGAGCGCGTCGTGATCGCCCTCCATCATGTCCATGTTCTTCAGCGTGTCCCGCTCCTCGAACTCCTCGACGGCGTTCATGAGGTCCTCCTGTGTCAGCGTCGTCCGGTCCTCGGTCAGCGCCTCGAGCACCGCTTCCCGGAGCACCATTCGGAGGTCGCTGCCGGTCAGGCCCTCGGTGACCTCGGCGATGAGTTGCGGATCGAACTCGTCGATATCCATCGTGCGGGTGATCAGGCCGAGGATGTCCGCCCGCATGCCGCGGTCGGGCTTGGGGAAGTTGATGATTTCGTCGAAGCGCCGCCACGCGGCGTCGTCGAGTTGGTCGGGGTGGTTGGTCGCGCCGATGAGCAGGACATCGTCCTCGATGAGCGAGATGTTGTCGATGCTCTTGAGGAGGGTGTTGACGGCCCGTTTGAGCGCGGCGTGTTCGTCGCTGCGCCGCGTCTTCGCAACGAAGTCGAACTCGTCGATGAAGAGGATACACGGCGAGAGTCGCTTTGCGACCTCGAAGGTCTTGTCGACGTTTTTGGCCGTCTCGCCGAGGTACTGGCTCGTGATCATCGAGAGTTTCACCTCGACGAACGGCAGGTCCATGTCCTGTGCCAGCGCCTGTGCCGTGGAGGTCTTCCCGGTGCCCGGCGGCCCGACGAACAGCAGTTTCCCGATCTCTCGCAGGCCGATGTTCGCGAGGTAATCCCGGTGTTCGATCGCCTTCGAGATCTTGTTGAGTTCGTTCTGCTGGTCCTCGGTGAGCACGAGGTCGTCCAGCGACATGTCGACTTCCTCGGGCGCACGAACCTCGACGAGGTCGAGCATCTCCTCGTCTTCCTCCTCGTCGAAGTACTCCTCGAGGAGGCCGTCGATCCAGACGCGGTCGGCCTGAATCGGCCGGTTTCGCTCGCGGGCCTCCTCGTGGGTGACCGCGAAGTCGTAGTCGTCGTGATTCGCGAAGTGTTTCGCGAGCGTCGGGTTCTCGAGCAGGCGCTCGTCGTCGACGCGCTCGGCGAACCACTCCTCGGCCATCCCCCGCTGGGCGAGGGTGATCGTTCCCGAGAACTCGTCGCGCTCGGTGAACATGAGGTCGGAGACGGCCTCCCACGGGCGGTCGACGCCGGTCGCCTCGCGGGCGGTCGTCGTCGTCACCGACAGCGGGCGACTGATCCCGGCGGGTTTGCGCCCGCTTCCGCCGCCGTCTCCGTCGTCCCCGTCCTCGTCGACGCCGCCGGTCCAGTAGACCCGGCGGAACGACGGCGGGAGGTCGTTCTCGTCCAGCGTCCGGTCGTCCGAATACACGCTCGTCGTGAGCAGAAATTCCACGACATCGAGCGCCGCGTCACTCATTCCGTGAGCGTACTCGCTACACGTTCTTAACAGCGTCGTCCCGCGCAACGTATGTGACCGCGTTCCATCCCGAGCGGTCCCGCGGTGGCGGTTCAGCGACGGAAACCGGCACAACCGTTTTCGTGTATCGGCTCACAGTCACCAGTATGAACGTGTTGCTGGGTCTGGGCGGCAGCGACGAGTCGGTGAAGACGCTCCGACGGACCATCGAGCGGACGCGCGAGGTCGGTGACGACCTGACGATCGTCGTCCTCGATAAACCCGAGTCGAAACGCTCGCAGGACGAAATGTATCAGCAAGCCGTCGACGCCCTCGAGGAGGGTGACATCACCGACGTCGCGGTCGAGAAACTCGAGGGCGATCCCGGAAGCGCGCTCGTCAATTACGCCGAGCAGGGCGAGTACGACCAGTTGGTCATCGGCGGCGGCACCCTGAGCCCGATGGGGAAGATTCAGCTCGGCCCGATCACCGAGTTCGTCCTGTTGAACGCGCCGACGACGGTCAAACTGGTGCGATAACGATGTCCGGATCGCGTCAGTATCCGGACGACCCGTCCGGGCCGTTCCCCTCGCCGCCGACGACGGTCGAGGACCGCGAGGGGCGATCGGTCGAGATTCGGGCACCCGAGGCGTTCGCCGACGAGGCGCTCGCGGACGTCGTCGAGATGTACACCGAGTTCGACCCGACCGACCGCGCACAGGGAATCCCGCCGACCGGCGAGGAGCGCATCCGCAACTGGCTCGAGACGATCGGCGAGGATAGCGTTAACGTCGTCGCCCGCCACGACGGCGACGTGATCGCCCACGCGATGCTCGTCCCCGACACCGACGATCCGTCCGCGATCGAGCACAGGAGAGACATCGAGTGGGAGCTGGCGATCTTCGTCCTGCAGGCCTACCAGCGGGCCGGTATCGGGACGACGCTGCTCGAGAACCTCCTCGGCCACGCAAGCGATGTCGGCATCGAGCGCGTGTGGCTGACCGTCGAGCGCTGGAACAACCCGGCGATCGCGCTCTACGAGCGAGTCGGCTTCGAATCGACCGGCACCGAGAGCTTCGAACAGGAGATGGCGATCTTGCTCGAGGGCGATGGCGACGATGGCAACGGCGACAACGACCGCTGAACGCCCGCTGTAGTAGTTTCATCCGACCGGAATCAGACCGACAGCACCGGCTGGCTCGCGTACGAGAGGACGTACTCGGCGGCCTTCTCGAGGACCTCCGCCTCGGCTCGCGTCACGGGTTCCCGGGGGAGGACGATGAAGTCGGCGTCGATATCGTCGGCCGTGTCGAGGACGACGTTCCCGGGGTGGCGCGTCTTCCGCGTCTGCGAGAAGCCGTCGTCGACCGCGGTCGAGAGCGGAACGCCGGCGTCGTCGGCGATGGTGCTGATGTCGTCGAAAAAGCCCTGCGTGTTCTCCGCGATGTCGGTTTCGTCGACCGTCCCGGCGTCCAGTCCCCGGACGACGCCGCGTCCGAGGACGAACAGCGCGTGGACGGAGGCGTCGTACCGGTCGGCGACGGCGACGGCGTACTCGACGGCGGTGGCGGACTCGTCGCTCCCGTCGACCGGTGCGAGAACTGTGTCGACGGTAAACGGCTCGCTGGCGTCCATACGCGGCAGTGGGTGGCCCGTCACAAAAAAGCCACCCCACGGCTCCCGCGTGCGGTCGTCACCGGCCCCCGCAGAACGGGGACGTTTAAGCGGGTACGAGCGCAATCCCCGGTCATGTTCGATACGGTCGTGGTCGCCACCGACGGCTCCGACAGCGTGAAACGGGCCGTCGACATCGCGCTCGATCTCGCCGACCGATTCGACGCCGAGGTCCACGCGCTCTCGGTGATCGACGCCAGCGAGGTCGACGCCTCGCCCGAGCAGCTCCGGGCCGAACTCCGCACCGCCCTCGAGACGACAGCCGACGCCGCGCTCGCTACCGTCGAGGAGCGGGCAGAGCGGGACGTGACGACCGCCACCCGCGAGGGCCGGCCCGCCGTCGAAATCTGCGAGTACGCCCGGGAGATCGACGCCGACGTGATCGCGACGGGGACCCGCGGTCGCCACGGCGAGAACCGCCTGCTGCTCGGCAGCGTCGCCGAGCGGATCGTCCGCACCTCGCCCGTGCCCGTCCTGACGGTCCGCCAACTCGAGCCGGCGGGCGATGGCGACGGCGAAGACGGCGACGAGATCCCCGCGAACGCCTGATCAAGGACGCGTTCGGCCGCGTCGTCTCGCGATACCGGCGGTTACTTCCCCGCCGGTCACCCAGTACGTCCCATGTACGACGAACTTATCCAGAGCGGCGATCTGTCGCTCGCCCGGAAGTCGGTACTGCCGGGAACCGGATTCTTCCTGCCAGATACGCTCGAGGACGACCTCGAAGACCAGCAGACCGAGGCCGCACTCGAGGGGGCCGAGGTCGCGGTCATCGCGGACCCGGACGCCGACGGACTGGCCTGTGTCGCCCTCCTTCGAGAGGCCTACGACGACGTGCAGAACATTCCGGACCCCGACGAGGACGGTGACGGAGACGATGCGGACCGGCCGGAATCGGTCGCGGACGCGACCGACGACGCCGACGAGGAGAACGTCGTCATCGCGGCCGGAGACGCCGACGAGCCGCTCGAGGAACCGGAACCGACGCCGCACACCGTCGCGCTCGTTCCCGCGAGCCCCCACGACGTGGAAGACGCGCTGGCTCGCGTCGCCGAGTACGGCGACGAAGGGATCGACATCTTCGTCTGCGACCTCGCGCCGGACCGATACGAGTACGTCGAGGACGAGCTCGCGGCCGCGCTCGAGACCGCGGACTCGATCGCGTGGTACGACCACCACCAGTGGGGCGACGACGTGGCGCGGGCGGTCCGCGAGACCGGCGTCGACCTCGTGATCGGCGACTCCGACGAGGAGTGTTCCGCCGACGTGGTCTATCGCTCGCTCGAGTACGAGTTCGACCCGATGTACGAGGAACTCGCGGCGGTCACGCGGGATCACGATCTCTGGCTGCGCGAGGACCCGCGCAGCGACGATTTGGCGGACTACGCTTACTGGACCGACCCCGCCGAGTACGTCGAGGTCGTCCGCGAGTACGGCGTCGACCTCCCCGAGTGGGTCACGGACTACATCGCCGAGCGCCGCGTCGAGAAGGAGGCGCTCATCGACCAGGCGGTCGGCCGAGCGGAACTCCGCGAGATCGGCGGCTACACGGTCGGGATCACCTACGGCCGCTGTTCGCAAAACGAGGTCGCGGAAGCCATGCGCGAGCAGGGTGCCGACGCCTCGGTGATCGTCAAACCCGCCGGGTCGGCCTCGATCCGCGGCACCGACGAATTCGAACTGTGCCACGAGGTCGCGGGGAAGGTAAACGGCGGCGGCCACCCCAAGGCCGCGGGCTGTAAACCCGACATCTACGACGACATGCTCGACTACGCGAACCACTGGACGACCCGCGGGGCTGTGACGAAACGGGTCATCCTCGACGCGTTCCGCGACGTCGTCGACGAGGCAGCCGAAGAACAAGCGGCGGAAGCGGACGACGCGGACGCAAGCGACGACTGATCGACTCGTTTTGTCATAACTATTAAACGATCGATATAGGGCGCTCTGTATCACTTCGGACTGGTCAACCGATGTGCGGTGGCGCGCGCTGGACCGCAACGAACGACTGTGAGCCGCGGTCCGAAGCCGTGCGAGGTCGTCGCGAGTGGAACGAGCGACTGCATGGAAGACGCAGCGGGTCTTCCAGTGGACGAGCGCGGGAACGGAGTGACTGAGCGAGTCGGTTGGGGAGGGCGCGGCGATTCCCTGTTGCCACGATAGCAGCGCACGCATCCCGTCAGATATCTCGGAATATAGCCTCCTGCAGAAATCCGCCGACAGTCAGTTGGCCTGACGAATCACTGCCGAGACGCGAAGTATCGCATGACGAGTTGCAAGACGTGAACGAAGACGCCGGCGACGGCGATGTAGACGCCGATCGTCTGGAGCGCGACCGACTCGGTCCGCTGGTCGCGGACCTTCCAGATCTCCCAGCCCAGTCGGAGCAGGAATCCCAGAAAGACGAGGACGAACCCGAGGAGCAACACCGGCGCGTAAAACGTCCCGAGCAGAATCGCGACGAGACCGCCGATAAACGCGTAGTTGGCGTAGGAACCCCAGTGCTCGAACGACTTCGAGCGCGCGTAGACGTAGGCCGCGATGACGGCGGTCAACACGGCGACCACGACCGCGGTGACGGCGAGAATCGGCAACTGAGATTCGCGGGGCGCAAACCGGAGCACCCCGGCCCCGAAGATTCCGAACGCCAACTGGAGAATCACCATCCCGACGAACGCGATGCCCGTATCGCCGCCCTCGACGCCCCGCTCGGCGACCAACTGGCCGGCCATGATCGCTGCGCCGTAGGCGATCGCACCGATGATCGGGAACCGAAACAGGTAGTCGTTGACGTTCGAGAGCGGCGTGCTCACGAGGCCGTACATCACCACCACGTTGAGCGCCATCAGGACGCTCGCGCCGCCGATCACGCGCGCCTCGCGGCTCGAGAGACCGAACCCGCGGCCGGTCTCGGTCGGGGTTCCGGTCGAGCTCATTCACCCTCGATAGGCCGTCCTCGAGCAAAAGGAGACGGCCGACAGGTGACGGTGTCAGGAACCGAACCGGTGGATCGGTGCTCGAGTGCGGAACGAGAGACCGGGACTCGAGCGGAACCCCGTGGTAGACGAACGCGTCCGTTCAGTGGCGGCGACGGCAGAGTCAGTCGCCCGCGGTCCACCGATCCGAGAACGCCGTCCCGCACGTACACTGGGCGTAGGCGTGGATGACATCCCCGTCGGCGTAGATGCCGCCGACCTCCTCGTTTTGCGCTTCGGCGAACGCGAAGACGAACTGGACCGCGTGGCTCTCGTCGTCGTCCGCATCCGGACACTGCCCGCCCGTCAGATCGTCGTCGATCTCCCCCTCGTTGCTCATCGCGGATTTCGCGAACTCCATCGCGCCGGTGCCGGTCGCCGCCTGAAAGGCGCCCCGCCCGCGCTCGCCGTCGACGACGATCAGCGTGCCGTCGTCGACCCGGTCGCCGAACCGCTCGAGTCGCTCGTCGGAGACGTAGGAATCGGCCAGAAACAGCGCGACGTCCTCGAGGCGGTCGCCCGCCAGAAACTCCGCACGTGGGTTGCTCATGACGGCGGATTCGCGCTCGAGGTGGAAAAAGGGAGTTATTCGCAGCCGTTCGATCGGCCGCCGACCGAACGGCGTACACGCCGTGGCGTCCCCAGTAGTTCAGACCTCGAGATCGGACGCGGCCAGCATCACCTGCAGTGCCTCGCTGGGCGACATGTCCTCGTCGAGCTGGCCGGCGTACCACGTCAGGAGATCGACGAACACCTCGCGGACGTCGTGTGACGTCGCGCGGTGGTGTGCGACCGCCCCGTCGGTCTTCAGCGAGATATCGACGCCGTGGGGCTCGGGCGCATCGGCGAGCGTCCCGCCGTCGCCTCGAGCGTCGACCGACGGCTCCGTCGGTGCGTCCGCCGCGTCGCTCTCGGGCGACTGACGCGTATTCAGTTCGTCAGTCTCCGCCCTGATTACGTACTGGTTCTCGGCGAGTTCGCGAACGTGATCACCCTCGAGCGAGAGGTCGTCCGGCTCGAGGACCGTGTCCGTGTCGGTGTCTCGTGTGTCAGTCATGGGTTTCTGATCGGAATGTATTGCGCGATGAGTTCCGCGATCGGAAGCGCGAACTGTCGGCCGCTGCCGAAGTACTCGAGCCCCGAGAGGAGCAGGAACACCGCCATCGCCGCGACGGCCAGTGCGAGCGCGAGCGCCCCGACGCGGTCTCCCCTATCGGTTCGCGTCGCGACGACGACCCACGACGCGAGGACGCCGGCGACGCAGAGATTGACGACCGCGTGCGTCTGCACGATGCTCCCGACGGCTAGGTTGGCGTTGAACGCGGCGATCGCGGCCGCGATTCCGACGGCCGTGAACCCGCACGTCGCCAGCGCGAACGGTCGCCACTCCCGATCGGCGACCCGGCGAACCGGCTCGAGGCGGAACACGCCGTACAGCAGGAACGGGACGATGGGTGCGAGATATCGAACCGTGATCGTCGAGTGCAGTGGGAGCCGCGAGAGGTACAGGAGACTGAAGAGGCAGACGTAGCAGGCGGCGAAGACGTCCGTCTGCGTGAGCGGGTCACGGAGTCGCTGACGAATCTCGCGGCGACTCACCGCGTGCCGGGCGACCGCGAGGGGGGCCGCGACGAGCGCCCCCAGAACCGGCGCGGACTCGAGGATCGTGAGCTCGACGGTCTGACCGCCGGTCTGACTGTAGTCGACGCCCGGAATGCGCCCGCTCCGGAGAAAAACGTGGGAGAGCCGATCGGTGTCCAGCGAGTCGACGCCGGTGTTGAGGAGTCCGCCGAACACGTCCAGCGCGTTCAGCGCACCGTCGATTCCCGCCGACACCATCGCGACTGCCCCACCGACGAGTCGCGTGAAGACGCTCGTCGGGCCGGTAGTCGAGCCGCTGCTCGAGGTCGGTCCCGTTCCGCCACCGCTCGATTGTGAGTCAGTACCGCCACCGCTCGAGCCGCTATCGCCGGACGCGGTTCCACCGGTGTCTCCCGTAGCGGCCTCGCCGCCCGATTCGGCACCGCCCGCGTCCGTTCCGACGGTATCGACCAGCACGTCGCCGCCGGTGTAGGTCGACAGCAATCGCGGCGGCTTGACCGGATTGCCCGTGATGAGCGTATTCGTCGCGAAAAACGGCACCAGCGAGAGGGCGAACACGCCGCCGATGAGTCCGAGGGTCCGCGGATCCCTCGAGCGGGCCGTCAACAGATCCGCGGGGACGAGCACGGTGAGCAACGCGAGCGCTTCGGGAGCGTGAATCCACGCCGTCCCGCCGACGGCCGCGTAGGAGAGCGCTCGGAACGTGACTCCCTCGTCGCCGTCCGCGATGGCTGCGCGGCTCCGATAGAAACCGTACAGCGCGATCAGGGCGAGCAGCGCCGTCAGCGCGTGACGTTTCGGGATGGACGCCCAGAACCCGATCGGGACGAGCACGACACCCGTGATCCCGGCCGTCGTCGCGACCCGTCGACCGTGTGCGTGTTCGAACAACCGGTAGAGGACGACCGGTACGAATCCGGCCGCGACCATCGTGCTCACCTGCAGCGCGAGCAGCGGAAACAGCCGGGGCGGCAGCTCGGTCGCCGTCGCGAGGTTCGCCTGAAAGAGGCCGAACGCGAGCGCACAGCCGGCCAGCGTCGCGAGACGGCCGCGTCCGAGCAGGTGACCAAGCTGGACGCAGAAAGCGAGCACCAGCAAACTCCACAGCGCCGCGATGGCGATCCGCACATCGGCGACGAGCGCGATCGCCTCGAGCCCCCAGAGGAACGGGAGTGCGAAGACGACGTGGCCGTAGTTTCGCGCGTAGAGCCGGCCGTCCACGATGTTCATACCGGGTGTCGACGGATCCGCCGGCCCGTAGACGACCTGCGAGATGTGCAGGTGGCCCTCCGAAACGGCGACGAGCGCGTTCCCGATGGCGAACGTGTCGACGATGAAAATGTCGACGCGCCAGTAGAGCGCGAACAGTACGAGCGCCCCGAGGTAGAGGGTGAGTCCGGTTCGGTCACCGAACAGTAGCCGAACGAGTAGCGTTCGGTCGACCTCGAGACCAGTTAGCTCCTCGCGAACTCGGTGAGCGGTACTCATTCGGGCACCTCGAGGGCGACGGTTTCTTCGATCACGGGAAAGGCCATGTTGTCGGACTCCGCGGTGACCGTTACTGTGGCCTCGACGCTCGAGTTCTCGGTATCCCCGACCGACCCGTCGGGAATCGAGAGCGGAACCGATCGTTCTGTTCCCGGGGAAATACTACTGGTCGCGTTCTCGCTGTAATCCAGTTCGGGAACCGAAACGCGGTAGGTCACCGCGACCGGTTCCGAACCGGTTTCGACGTAGACCAGCGCGTCGGGGATCTCGAGTCGGTGCGAGTTGGTGTTCGTTTGCTCGAGCGAGATATTTTGAGCGGGAACCTGTGTGGGAGAGACGAACAGCTGTCTATCGACAGAAACACCCTCTTCATTCCCGGCGAACGAGGTATAGAGTTCCACCGATTCGTCAGCGGAGTCAGTGGCGTTGATCGCAGGAACCAGCGGTCCGGCCGCGAGCGTAACGAGTAGTATGCAAAGCGCGGTTACGACGACGCACTGGTGTTCTCGTTCCATAAAAATCGGAGGGAATCGATCCCTAATTAGACGATGACGTAGTCCTTGTCACCGAACGTGTTCGGGACACTGACCCCATAGACGGATGTCGCACCGGACTGGTCGACAAACTTGATCGTCGCGTCGGAGCCGGTCAAGAGGCCAGCACCGTTCGATTCGATCGCAGCGAGGTCGAGCTGAACGGACACTCGCTCGTCGCTGTTAACGAGCGCGTCTTCCTGCCCAGACGTACTCTCTAGGGACGTTGCGAACTCAGTACCACTAGTAGCAGTCGCGTAAGTCAGCGTCTTGGCCGTCGAATCACTCGTATACTGGATCGTTGCCGATGTAAGATCGATCTCCTCGGAACCTGCAGATTTCTTGATTGTAATACTGAGATCGGTAACGACATCAACGGTTTCGTCAGTACCATCATCGTCAACGTCGACACTACCCGTACCAGTAGTCCCGACCGCGTCAACTACCGAAATCTGGTTTGCGACCTCCTGTTGCGTGTCGGACCCCGTACTCGAGGCCTGACTCTGGAGGAGTCCGGCCGTGTTAATCAGTACGCCCGCTGCGATCGCTGCGACGAGCACCATTGCGATGAACACGATCAGGGTACCGATACCGACCTGACCGCGCTCGTCTGCGTCTGTAAGTTTTTCGAACATTATGTGTACACCCTGAGTGCCGTCCTCGCCCGGTCGGTTCCGTCGTGGCAATTGGTGCCACCGTGAAACCTCGAGACGCCCGCGGGGGCGTCGGTCCCCGGCTCGACGGGCTGCTCCCGTCGCTCCCGCGGTGGGCGTGGCGACGGGCCACGAGTCGTGTCCCGTCGAAGGCC
Organism: Natrinema versiforme; assembly: GCF_005576615.1. Taxonomy (NCBI): domain Archaea; kingdom Methanobacteriati; phylum Methanobacteriota; class Halobacteria; order Halobacteriales; family Natrialbaceae; genus Natrinema; species Natrinema versiforme. The sequence goes on along the minus strand of NZ_CP040330.1, from coordinate 622,875 downwards.
GGAGTGTGGCGAGTGGTTCGGCATCACAGTATCTGGGGATGCACCCCAGCGGACACATCGCTCAGTCGGACTATCAAGCTCCGTATCACCTCAGACCGCGTATCGAGACTCGACTCACGTCTCGAAACACGGCGCGAACTCGAGCGCACATCTATAGGAACACCGCAACTACGGGTGAGTAGCATGACCGTATCGTCCGACGAGGATCGCCGCCGAGAGCGCTCGAGCGCGGCGAGCCGTCGAAGCACGCGCTCGCGGAGGGAGTAGATGGAGTTCGGACTCGATTCCCTCCGCGACTTCATCGAAGACTTCCTCAGCGATAGCGGCGGCCGCCGCGGGCGCGAGCGCGAACAACAGCGCCAACAGCAGGACGACCCGTTCGAGGAGACGGCGGCCGACGCGCAGACAAGGGAGTCGACGGACGGGGCGGACAGTGACGAACGCGTCGAGTCCGAGCCCGATTCGGGCGGCAGCGGTGGCGGTGGCGGCGGACTGTTCGGCCGCGGCGCCTCGTCGACCGACGAGGAGGAACTCGACGATCTCTACTACCGGCTCGACGAACTCGAGGAGCAACTCGAGGACAAGAGTTCGGAGTTGGGCACGGTCCAGGACTCCCAGCAGCAGGTCGCGGATCGCGTCGAGGAGATGAACGACACGGTCCGCCAGCTGCTCGGGGTCTACGACATGTTGACCGACGACGTGAACCCGTTTACGGGAGCCGGCGAGGAACGGAACGGATTCGGCGTCTTCGGCGAAGACGAGTCGCCGCCCGAGGAGCCGACCCGGAGCGGCGTCGGCGTCGCGGACGGCGGTACGAAGAGCGCGGAGGAGACGGTGTCCTTCGACGACCTCAAAGACGTCATCGAGGACGCGGCGGCCCAGTCCGACGGTGACGGCAGTGGTGAGACGATCGCGTTCGACGAGGACAGCGACGCCGACGACACCACCGTCGAAGTGCAAGCCACCGAGAGCGTCGACGAGTCGGACGCGGACGACGCGGACGAAGACGATGGGAACGACGAGGGTGGCTCCGACGTCACCCTCGAGACGCTCGCGGACACGTACGCGACAGATATCATCGTCCTCGAGTGGCTGACCGAACTGGTCCGGACGGCCGGCCCGGCCGCGACGCTGCGTGCGATTTCGTACTACAGCGAGATCGGCTGGATCGACGAGGAGGTCAGGGACCACCTCGAGGCGATGCTCAGCGGTCCGGACCTCGACATTCACGTCGATCCGGGGACGACGCCGGACGAACTGACCGCCGAGGATCACGCCGACAGCTACACGTACATCATGAAGCTCCAGGAGATCCACAAGACCAAACGGGAGATCGAACCGGACGCCGAGACGGGGACGTAGCCGTGATCCGAGCCGACGACGGAGGACGGTGATTCGACGTGGGATTCAGTACCAGCGGGGCGACGGCGATCATCGTCGTGGGCGTCCTCGTCGCCGCGGGGATCGCCTACCCGGTGTTCCAGACGGCCCACGAAAATCGGTCAACGGCGATCGACGACCGCGACGATCGACGCCTCGAGATGCGAAACACGGCGATCCAGATCGACTCGCAGGGCTACAACCAGAGCGGGAACGAGGAGTTCATCATGCACGTGAATAACACCGGCTCGACGACGCTTTCGGTCGCCGAGACGGATCTCTTGATCGACGGCGATTATCAAAGCCGGAGCACCTACGAGACGAGCGTCGATGGAGTCGCCGACCGCGAACTGTGGCAGCCCGGAGAGACACTGAACGTCACGGTCTCGACCGACCCGAACAGGGTAAAGCTCGTGACCGAACACGGAATCGCCGAGACGGTGGTGCGGTAACTATGGCGGGCGATTCCGTCTCGACGCTGATCCTGTTCATCGCCGCGATGTTGGTCGCGGCCGGCGTCGCCGGGACGCTGGTGACCAACGTCAACGAACTCAGCAACTCGGTCGATACCCAGAGTGCCGACGTGACGGACAAGATCGATACCGACATCGAGATCATCAGCGATCCGGGGAGCGATGCGGTGTACAACTCGGACGGCGCGGAGAACGTCACGCTCCTCGTGAAAAACACCGGCCAGAAGACCCTTGCCGACGACGGAACCGGTCTCGACGTGCTGGTCAACGGCTCGTACATCTCGGACGAGGCGATGACGGTCACGGTGCAAGACGACGGCGGGCCGTGGCGACGGGGCACAGTCGCCGAACTCGAGATCGACCAGTCGCTCGCGACGGGCGCGGAACACCGGGTGCAGGTGACCGTCAACGGTGCGGAAGAGGTGTTCGAATTCTACGTCTCATGACAGCGTATCACTCCATCGGACTGACCGATCGCGACCGCGTGAACAACGCCATCGGCGGCGGAATCCCAGCAGGGAGTATCGTCCTCATCGAAGGCCAAGACGGCGCGGGCAAGAGCGCGCTCTCCCAGCGCTTTTCCTACGGGATGGCGACCGAGGACGCCTACGTCACGTACGTCTCGACGGAGCTGAAATCGTGGGAGTTCGTCCAGCAGATGAATTCGTTATCCTACGACGTGGTCGACCTGCTGTTGGACGAGCAGTTGCTATTCTTGCACGCGAACGTCGACACCCGCAACGAAGGGCAGGAACGACAACTGCTGGGTCGGCTCGCGGGCGCGGAGACGCTCTGGAAGGCAGACGTCGTCTTCGTGGACACGCTGTCGTCGCTCCTGCGGAACGATCCGAACTACGAGGCGGTCATCAACGAGGGCGACGAGGACCACGTCATCCAGCGGCTCGTCACGTTCCTGCGGCAGGTGACCATGCGGGACAAGTCCGTCGTGCTGACCGTCGATCCGACGAGCGTCCGCGATGACGCGTTGCGACCGCTGCGAAACGTCGCCGACATCTACCTCGAGATCGAGACGAACACGGTCGGACAGGAGATCAGACGGAAGGTCCTGGTCCGGCGGTTCCAGAACATGAAGAACCCGGTCGACGATTCCATCGGCTTCAGCGTCCAGCAGGGCCGCGGGCTCTCGATCGTCAGCAGGACGGTGGCCTAGATGTCCGACTTCGGCACCGCTCGACTCGAGAGCAAACTCGACGCGCTGGCCGACGACTACCCGCATCTCAGGGAGCACCTCGAGTGGTTCTACGAGGAGTACGGCGAGTACCCGAAGCTCATCGACGAGCCAAGCGGCGAGTGGGAGTCGGATCGACCCAACGTCATCTACGAGGCCGAGGCACCGATCTTCTGCCACGTCCACGGCGATCTGGGAATCGACACCACCTACTACTGCGTCGAGCCGACCCTCGAGGACGAGGACAAGGCGCTGTACAACCGCATCCGCCAGAAAATCCTCGACAAGAGCGTCACCCGGCCGGCACCGGGCAACGACGAGGAGTTCGAGGAGCATCTGGACGAACTCCTAGACGAGGTCGTCGAAGTGACCTCGGGAATCACCGGGCAGTCGATCGGCCGGCTCAAGTCGTTCGGGACGAGCAAGATCGCGCTCTCGAGCGACCAGTTCACCCGGTTGCGATACCAGCTCCAGCGCGACATCGTCGGCCTCGGCCCGCTGGAACCGGTAATGGTCGATACGGCCAACGAGGACATCCACGTGATCGGGCCCAAACAGTGTTACCTCGATCACGGCACCTACGGGATGATCTCGGCGACGGTCGACTTCGGGACGCCCGAGGAGTTCGAGCAGTGGCTGCGCAACATGGGCGAGCGGATGAACCACCCCGTCAGCGACTCCGATCCGGTCATCGACGCGACCCTGCCCGACGGCTCGCGTATCAACATCATCTACTCCGACGACGTCTCGGTGCAGGGGCCCTCGCTGACCATCCGACAGGGCGAGGAGATCCCGCTGTCGGTCTTCCAGATCACGAAGTGGGGGACCCTGAGTCCGGAGCTCGCGGCCTACCTCTGGCTCTGTCTCGAGAACGAACAGACCGTCTTCGTCGTCGGCGAGACGGCATCCGGAAAGACCACGACGCTGAACGCCGCGCTGTCGTTCATCCCGCGGGACGCGAAGATCTACACGGCAGAAGACACCGCGGAGGTCATTCCGCCCCACAACACGTGGCAGCAACTGCTCACCCGCGAGGGGTCGGGCGACGAGTCGGCCGACGTGGACATGTTCGATCTGGTCGCGGCCGCGCTCCGATCCCGTCCCGACTACATCGTCGTGGGTGAGGTCCGCGGAGCGGAGGGGCAGATGGCGTTTCAGGCGGCCCAGACCGGCCACCCGGTCATGCTGACCTTCCACGCCAGCGACATCGTCTCGATGATCCAGCGCTTTACCGGGGCCCCGATCAACGTCCCCGAGACGTTCATGGACAACTGCGACGTCGCGCTGTTCCAGAACCGGGTCAAACAGGGCGACGACGTCCTCCGTCGGGTGACCTCGGTCCAGGAGATCGAGGGCTACTCCGACTACGAGGGCGGGGTCGTCACCCGACAGGCGTTCAAGTGGGACCCCCGCGACGACGAGGTCGCCTTCACCGGCCGCAACAACTCCTTCGTCCTCGAGGAACAGATCGCGACGCTGCTGGGCTACGAGGACACCCGGAAAATCTACGACGAACTCGACCGCCGGGCGGAGATCATCCGCCAACTCATCGACGCCGACGTACTCGGCTACCACGAGGTCAACGACGCGATCGCCGACTTCCAGCGCGACGGCCTCGAGGGGCTTCCCATCCGGATCAGCGGCATCGATCAGTTCGCCTGAGATCACCATGTCGACCGACTCCCAGTCCGCGCCCGATATGAGCGCTCGATCGGTCCTCGAGTCGCTCAACATGGCGTACGCGAACATGGAGATGTCCGCCTCGCGGTATCTCCTGTTGGTCATCGCGCCCGCGTTCGTGTTCTTCCTCGGATCGGGAGTGGCAGTCCTCGCGCTCGGGCTCTCGCTGATGATCGGGCTCCCGGTCGTCCTGTTGGGGCTATTGGCGATGGTCGTCGCGATCATCTACCCCAAGCTGGCCCAAGACCGCAAGCGAAAGCAGGTCCGCCAGCGCTTTCACCTCTTCCTGACCCACATCACGGTCCTCTCGATGACGAACATCAACCGCGTCGAGATCTTCCGGACCCTCGCGGAGGAAGACGAGTACGACGCCCTCGCCGAGGAGATGGGGCATCTCGTCGCGATGGTCGACACGTGGAATCAGAGCTTAGACGACGCCTGCCGGCTGCGCGCCAAACAGACCACGAGCCCGCTCTTAACCGACTTCTTGGAGCGGCTCGCGTACACCGTCGGCGGCGGCCAGCAGATCAGCGAGTTCCTGATGGACGAACAGGATACGATCATCCAGCAGTTCGTCACCCGCTACGAGGCCGATCTGGCGAAACTCGACGTGATGAAGGAGCTGTACATGTCGATGATGCTGTCGGTGGCGTTTATCCTCGTGTTTGCCATCGTCCTGCCGATCCTGATCGGGACCAATCCGACGGTGCTGATCGGCGGTACCATCGTCATGTTCTCGATCGTGCAGGTGGCGTTCGTCTACGCGATCCACGTCGTCTCGCCGTACGATCCCATCTGGTACATCGAGGAGACCGAGGGGACCGGCCCGCTGACCCGGATCCCGCGGGCGCTCGCGATCGGGATCGGGTGCAGCGTCGTCCTCGCGCTCGTCATGGTCCTCGCCGCGCTCGGGATCGTTCCCGTCATCGCCGATCGCGTCCCGCTCCCGCTCATGGCCGCGATTCCCGTCACGCCGCTGTTGCTTCCCGGCTGGCGGATGCGCCAAGAGGAACAGAAGGTCAAGGTCCGCGACGGGGAGTTCCCCAGTTTCATCCGCGCACTCGGGGCCGTCGAGAGCGTCAAACAGACCTCGACCGGCAGCGTCTTGGAGAGCCTGCGGCGCAAGGACTTCGGGGCCCTGACCGATAACGTCGACGCGCTCTACAAGCGTCTGAACATGCGGATCGACGACATCCGCTCGTGGCGGCTGTTCGCCGCCGAAACCGGCTCTTACCTCATCCAGAAGTTCGGCGACATGTACGTCATCGGTCGCCAGATGGGCGGCGACCCGCAGGTGCTCGGACAGGTCATCAGCGAGAACCAGAACGAGGTACTCAAAGTCCGCGAGCAACGCCAGCAGGCGACGATGACGCTGATCGGGGTGCTCTACGGCATCACGGCCGCCGCCGTCTTCTCGTTTTTCGTCGGCCTCGAGGTCGTCGAGATCATGATGAACATCACGAGCGAGATGAACTTGGAGGAACAGAGCGACGTCGCCGGGAACCTGCTCAGTACCGAACAGTATAACATTCAGACTATCGAGTACCTGCTGATCCTAACGATCCTCATCAACGCCGCGCTCTCGGCGGTCATGATCCGCATCACCGACCGCGGCCACATGATCAGCGCCCTGGTCCACTTCGTCATCATGACGTGGCTCGGTGCGGTGATCGCCGTCATCACGCAGTACGTCGTCAACGTCGTCATCAGCGTCTGAGGCCGGCGGTTCGGGTTGGAATCGCTTCTTGGGTGGACTCAAAACACCGACTCGAGAGCCGGGTCCGCCTCTCGGCCGCCGTGCGGCAGCCGTTTCCGGTGGCGACTCACCGCTCGTAATGACGCGAATCTTCTTGACCGTTCCGCGACTGGAACAGCAATAGACCGGCGATGCCGGCCACCCCATGTCAGACTCACAGCCCTACCTCGAGACGCTCGAACGATCGGCCGGGCGAACCGACGCCACCATCCAGTGGGCGCGCTTTCTCGGCGAGACCTTCGGGACGACGGGCGCGCTGAACTGCCTGCGCTACTACGAGGACCTGGGCTGGATCAGCCCGCTCGTCCGCGAGCAGATGACCTCCTACCTGCGCGGGCTCTCGCTCGGCGAGATTCACAACAAACGCTACGACGAACCGACGACGCTGGAGTACCCCCTCGAGTCCCTGAGCGGGACGCTCTTTAGCGCACACGCCCAGAGCCTCGAGTACATCGCGATGATTCGGGGCGACGACCTCGAGGAACACGTAATGATCGCGCGGATGGCCGAACGGCGAGTCGAACGACGGATCGACGACGAGGACGGCGAGGACGACGCCGACGAACCGAACGAGATGGTCAGTATCATCCGCGACGGCCCGTCATCTCATTGACCATATATCCGACGAAGGGCCACAACAGTTATCAAGGAGACCCACCACCATCGTAGAAATGGATATATCCATACGATATATGCGTTAATCGACCGTTCGTCTTCTTTTCACACCCACACCCGGCAATCACGATACGAGTCGACCAGTAGCCAGTTATTGCGTCATTCACTGCGTCTTGATTTATAGCAAAAGTAGATTGTTCGGTTCCCCGTCCCTTAATACGTCTCAGCGTCAGGAATTCAGTAGTCGTGAAGGCGTCCCGTCTTCGAGCGCCCGTCGACGTGCGTGGTCGGCGGCCGCAAAACGGGCCTCTCACGAAACCCCCATCTGGTGATCGTCAATGCGTGAGGACACACCCAATACCGAATCCGTGCTCGACGAACTGTCGAGGGCGGCGACTGCGGACAACCAGTCGGAATCGTACGACCTCTCCCTCGGATCGACCGAGGACGGAACGAAAGACATCGAGCGCGAACTCGACGAGCTGATGGAGCAGGTAAACAGCGCGCTCCCGACCGACGAGGTCCAGTTCGACGAGGCCATCATCAAGGAGAACCTCGATGAAATCCTCCTGATGCTCATCGCGCTCCACGAGGAGACCCACGGCAAGGAACTCCTCTCTGACCTGACCCACCTCTTCGGTGCACAGCTCAGCCCGGGTACCGTCTACCCGAGCCTGCACAACTTAGAGGAAGACGACGTGCTCTCGATGCACGCCAAGGTTCGAACCAAGGAGTACTCCATCGCCGACGAGGAGTACGTCCGTGCGACCGTCGAGCGAACGATGGTCCAGCATCTCGCCTTCGGACTCCTGCTGTACGCCTTCCTCCCCCGGCTCTGAGCCGGTCGCGGTTTCCGTTTCTTCGAACTCCGAGAGCACTCGCTGTCCGAAAACAGACCTAGCTAGCGAGAACCGCGACCCAATCGCTCCTCGGACGACAAAACTCGAGTACGAGATGCGCCGCTACCGGCCGCTGTGTCGCCGGTATCGATCCCGTCCGTCAGGACTCCTCGAGATCCTTCGCAATCTCGCTCAGGCTCTCGGTTGGCGGTTCGCGGGCGTCGTAGTAGGCCGTCTCGCCGGGCGCGCGACAGCCGTAGAGGAACTCGGGTTCGACGACGTCGATCAGCACCGAGCCGCCCGCCGGTACGTCGTGGTCGTCGGTCCACTCGGCCAGCCGGTCGGTCGCGCCGCTGGGGTCTCGAGCCAGATCCGGCGTGTCGTAAATACCCGGAATCGACAGTTCTTCGCCCGTTAGCGCGCGCTCGACCCGCGCGAACCGTTCCTCGCCGTCGAGTGCAACCCGGACGACCTCGTCGGTCGGGAACTGGTCGCGATCGTCGGCCGGCACCTCGAGTTTGACCCCCGTCGCCGTCTCCGTACACGTCGATCTAACCGTGTCTACGGCGGGGTGGTCGCTCGCAATTCTGTCTGACATGAAAACGAATCGGATTGAAATCGACGCTGCTTACTCGTCGTCGGCGTCGCCGAGCAGTTCGTCGACATCGGTACTGCCGCGCTCGGTGATCGAGGCGTTGATCTGTGCGACGGCGTCGGAGACCTCGCGGCCTCGGACGGTGATTCGGCGGCGCTCGCCGTCTCGGGACGGCTTGTAGCCGGTCTGCTCGCCGGTCATCAGGACCTCCTTCAGGTTCGGCCCTGCAACCTCCTCGTTGAGCGGCCGGCCGGCCTCGTCGGAGCCGCCGGTGATCTCGAGCGTGTAGCCGTCGAGTCCGACCGAGCCGCCGTCGACCTCGTCGCCGATCGACTTGCTGATGAATCGGTTCGCGTCCTGGTCCTCCGCCTCGAGCTGGTGGGACGACCCGGACTCTGGGTCGCCGACAACGACAGTGAAACTTGCCATGCCCGACGGAAGACGGCCGTCGCTCAAAAGAACATCGATCCCGCCGAAATTTTACGCTGCGGTCTATCGCGCTCGCGACCACCGCGAGCGCGATGTCCCTCGGTAAAATTTCGATTAAAAGCACTCCTCCCTCCGTTTCGACCCCTCCGGGGTCTCCACATCGGTCGTCGGCCCGCTCGCTCACCCTTCGGGTTCGCTCGCGGTCGGTACCGGGTAACGTCCTGCCCTTCCCCGGGTCGCACGGCTCTCGCGTTGCTCGAGCCGTCCTCCCGGCCACTACGAGGAGAATTGTCTACCTCGGCATCCAATTCGCTCGAACAGTCAAGTATGTCGAACGCCTACGAGGAATCGTGTTCATCGATCCCGGGCGACTCGAGGTGCGCCTGCGCGAGGAGTTCGGCGGGACGAGCGGGCAGTCGCGGGTGGTCGTTCGACAGGCCGTCGATCTGGCCGATTCCGGCCAGTACGAGGCCGATATGGGGGAGGCGCTGACGAACGACCTCGTCCTCGAGGAGTTGGCGGACGCTCCCGAGGGGACCCCGCCGGAGCGGTGGAACTGGTGGATCGGGTCGCTCGAGATCGCATACGGCGGCTACGGCCGGTTCGGAATCCGGACGTATCGGAAATAGCCGCCCGGGTCGGATGGCAACACCGATTGTCCTCCGTGACGTACGGGGGCCTATGAGTGAGCTGTCGCGACCGGTCTGGCCGGCGTATCCGCTGTCCGCGCTCGTTGCCGGCCTCGGCCACTGTTACCTCGGTCAGTGGAAACGCGGCGGGATCTGGTTCGGCTGCTACGGGCTCGCGCTCGCGTTCCTGAGCGCGCGGTCGCTGTCGGGCGCGCTCGAGCCGGGTAATCCGTTCGTCGTGACGGCCCTGCAGTTCGACGCGGTGAGCTACACCGACGTGGCCGTGCCGCTCGCGATCCTCCTTATTTGCCTACTCGACGTGTATCTCATCGGGCTGGCCGAACGGGCCGGCGTCCCGGTGGCCGGGGCGGACGACCGCCGCTCGAACAGTTCCTGACGGCTCCTCGAGCCGCGACGCGAGTCAAACGGGCCGCGATCCGACCGGTGTCGCCGCGTGGTTTTTGTGCGCGTCCGACGAACGGTGTGTATGGGACGACTCAGTTCCGTCCTGCTGAAGGGAGTCGGCGTGCTCGTGCTCGCGCTCATCGTACTGAGCGTCGTCGGAACGATCCTCGGGATCGCGCTCTCGGTCATCGCGGCCGTCCTCTCGATGATCGTGTCGCTCGCGATCATGGGTCTGTTCGCGTTGGCAGTCGTCGGACTATTCTCGATGCTCAGCGGTCGCTCGAGCCCCGCCGAGGAGCCGGATTCACAACGGCAGTCGACTGACCAGCCCGATCCCGAGGAACGCCTTCGCTCCCGGTACGTCGCCGGCGAACTCGAGGACGAGGAGTTCGAACGCGAACTCGAGCGGCTCCTCGCGGACGATCGACAGGACCGAACCGAGAGCGGGCGGGCGAGCGGACACACCACGGCGAACGAGACGCGGCGGCTCCGCGATCGGTAGGCTGGCGCTGTCCGCGAGAGCCCGACACCCGGCGACCGGAACCAACGGAGGCAAGCCGCGCGAGGTCCGAGAGAGTCGTCATGGACGTTCAGTTGCTGGGCGGTGCCGGCGAGATCGGCCGGAGCGCGATCTATATCGACGAGACGCTCTTGCTCGATTTCGGGATGGATTCGGGGAACCCACCGGCGTTCCCGATCGGCGACATCGATCCCGAGGCCGTCGTCGTCAGTCACGGCCACCTCGATCACGTCGGCTCGGTCCCGGCGCTTCTGTCGGGCGACGCGCGGCCGTCGATCCACTGGACGCCGCCGACCTACGACCTCACGATGGTCCTCGCCCGCGACACGCTGAAACTCCACGGCGGCAGCTACGACTGCCCGTTCACCGAGGCGGAACTCGCCCGCGTCGCGGAGGTCTCGGAAACCCACGGCTACGAAGACACGTTCGAGGTCGCCGGCTACGAGGTCACCTTCTTCGACGCCGGCCACGTTCCCGGGAGCGCCCACGTCCTCGTCGATGACGGCGAGACGCGACTGCTCTACACCGGCGACTTTCACATCGAGGGACAGCGGCTGCTGGCCGGCACTACCGCGCGGCCCGACGCCGACGTCGTCCTCTGTGAGAGTACCTACTCCGACGTGACGCGTCGGCCGCGCGAGGAGATCGAACGCGAGTTCGCCGAGAGTCTCCGTACGACGATCTGGGAGGGCGGCACCGTCGTCGTCCCCGCGTTCGGCATCGGCCGCACGCAGGAGGTACTCTGTCTCTGCGAGGAATACGACCTCGAGTGCTACGTCGACGGGATGGGAAAACACGTCACAGAACTCTTCTTGCGCGATCAAAACCGCGAGTTCCTGCGCGATCCGGACCTACTGCGCCGAGCGAAGGGCAACGCCCGGTTCGTCGACGGCCGCGACGGCCAGCGCAAACGGATCGCGGAACAAAACACCGTCATCGTCACCACGAGCGGGATGCTCCACGGCGGCCCGGCCATGACCTACGTCCCCGCGATCCGCTCGCACCCGACGAACAAGATCGCCATGACGGGCTATCAGGTCGAGGGCACCCCCGGACGCGACTTGCTCGAGACCGGGAGCGCCGAAATCGACGGCCGGATGATGCCGGTCAGCGCGCAGGTCGAACAGTACGACTTCTCCGCGCACGCGGACCGCGAGGGGTTGCGTTCGTTCCTCGAGGCCTACGAAGACGCGCGGGTGCTCGTCAATCACGGCGACCGCTGCGAGGCGTTCGCCGCGGAACTGCGGGCGGACGGCTACGACGCGTCCGCACCCGAACTGGGCGAGCGGATCGAGTGCTGATCGAGCGGCCGAGGCGGGCGCGACGGCGACCGCCGGTCCGGCACGTTCAACGGATACGGTTTTGCCTCGCGTCGTGGTCGTCGCGTGCGTGACTGACACCGATTCAGACGCCGGCCCTGAGACGGAGACCGACCCGGCGGAACTCGAACTGAGCGACGCCGAACAGGCGGCGCTCCACGAACTCCAGTTGGGAATCGAGCACGTCCACCGGGCCTACGGCACCCTCCTCGAGTTCCACCACGAACTCGGCCACGCGATGGACCGGATGAGCGACGCCGAGGCCGAACTGCGCGAGGCCGGCCACGAGGAGTGGGCGAACGACCTCCGGGACGACCACCTCCCCGCGGGGGCGATCAGCGATCAGTGGACGTTCGAACTCGTCGAGGAGTTCTCCGAAGCGTTCCTCGAGGAGGTCGACGCCTTCGAGACGCGCGTCAGAGACGAACTGGCCGACGGCGTCGATCACGTGACCGAACGCCGCCAGAAACAGCAGTTACGGGACCGCGCCCGGAGCGAGGAGTAAGCGGCCGGGGCCGGCCTCGCAACCTCGAGTGGCGTCGAGGGCGGCTGGCGTCGCTCGTGAGCGGCGACGGGCTACAGTTGGTCGATGATCTCGTCGGCGAACGTCGACAGCGCCGCTTCTTTGTCGTCGTTTCTGATTCCGATAATCGCGTGATCGAGGCCGTAGTCCGCGAGCCGGGCGAAGTAGTCGCGGAACCACTCGATGCCGGCGTGGAAGCCGAGGTGGAGCGGTTCGGGCTCGGCCGTCGGGTCGTCGGCCAGTTCGACCTGTACCGCGATGGCAAACGGTTTCTCGCCCGCGGCCTCGCGCCAGTCGGTCAGATAGCTCTCGAGGGTCGACTCCGGGAGATGGTAGAACAGCCACCCGTCGCCGTGCTCAGCGATCCACTCGCGGGACTGGCGGGCGTGGCCGGTGGGCAACAGCGGGAGCGTCTCGGTCGTCGGCTTCGGGACCACCTCGAGGTCGCCCTCGAGGCTGCCCCACTGGCCCTCGCACTCCGGGAACTCCTCGCGCCAGACGGTTCGGAGCGCGTCGACGGACTCGCGGAACAGCCGGCCGCGCTCCTCGCGGTCGACGCCGAAGGCGGGGTACTCGGGGTCGCGGTCGCCGGAGGCGACGCCGAGGACGAGCCGGCCGTCAGAGAGCTGGTCGACCGTCGCCGCGGACTTCGCGACGTGGAGGGGATGGCGCAGCGTGAGGACGACGCTCGAGGTGCCGAGCGCGATCTCGTCGGTGCGGGCGGCGACGTGTGAGAGCCACGGCCACGTGTCGAAGGACTGGCCCGCGTCGCCGAACTTCGGCCAGTAGGTCGGGACGTCTCGGGCCCAGAGGCCGTCGAAGCCGACCGCCTCGGCGTGGTTCGCGAGCCCCAGTTCGTCCCCGACGGTCGGCGTCGAGCGGTTCGCCCCCGTGAGCGGGAAGCCGACGCCGAAGGTCAGCCCGTCGCTGTCGAACAGGCGTCGGTAGCCCGCGTTCTCGTGTCCACCGGCAGGCATTCGGTCGTGCTATCGGACCCAGCGGTATGACGATGGCGCTGTCCGACCACCGTTGCCGGTTTCGACTGCGCCGGCTGCCGATTCCGGTCGCGGCGACGGACGGCTGGACCGCGAGAGAGCGCGTTGCCACTCGCCGGCGGAACAAAAATGAAAATCGAGTGTGCGTACAGCCGAGTCGTCAGAGACCGATCAGTCGTCAGCGGGCGTCGCGCCGCTGCCGCCTTCGGCCTGCTCTTTCGTCCACGAGAGCTTGCCGCCGGCCGCGAGGATTGCGCGCTCGCGCTCGGAGGCATCAAGCGTCGCCGTGTACTCGTCGCCGTTGACGCGGACGGTGAACTCCTCCTGTCCGCTGGTGACGGCGTCGTAGACGTCGTCGACGATCTCGATCTCGTCGCCCTGGTCGATGTTCTCGTAGGTGTCCTCGTCGATCGTCAGCGGGACGATCCCGAAGTTGAAGAGGTTCGCGCGGTGGATGCGTGCGAAGCTCTGTGCGAGGACGCCCTCGATACCGAGGTACATCGGACAGAGAGCGGCGTGCTCTCGCGAGGAGCCCTGCCCGTAGTTCTCGCCGGCGACGAGGAAGCCGCCGTCGGCCTCAAGCGCGCGGTCGGCGAAGGTCTCGTCGACGCGGCTCAGGGTGAACTCGCTGAGTTTGGGGACGTTCGACCGGTACATCAGAATGTCCTGCGTCGCAGGGATGATGTGGTCGGTCGTGATGTTGTCCTCCATCTTCAGGAGCGCCTCACCGGAGATGTCCGATCCGAGCTGGTCTTTCAGCGGGACGTCGCCGATGTTCGGGCCCTTGATGAGCTCGTCGTCGACGGCTTCGTCGGGGCTGATGAGGTCCGTCTTGGAGCCGTCGTACTCGTCGGGGAGCTCGACGCCGGGGGCCTCGAGGTCGCCGAGTTCGTCGGCGAGGGTACGCGGGTCGACGATTTCGCCCTTGAGCGACGCAGCGGCCGCGACCTCCGGCGAGCAGAGGTAGACGTTGTCGTCTTCGATACCCGAGCGACCCTCGAAGTTGCGGTTGAAGGTTCGCAGGGAGACAGAGTCCGAGGAGGGGACGTGGCCGATGCCGATACAGGCACCGCACGTCGCCTCGGAGAAGTTGACGCCGGCGGCCATCATCTCCGCGACCCAGCCCTCGCGGGCGAGCATCTCGGAGGCCTGCTTGGAGCCGGGCGCGACGATCGTGTCGGTTTCCATCGAGGTCTCGCGACCCTCGAGCATCTTGGCGACGGGGAGGATGTCCTCGTAGCCGCCGTTCGTACAGGAGCCGACGATGACCTGCTCGACGGACTCGCCTTCGACTTCGCTGACGGGAACGACCTTGTCCGGCATCGAGGGCTGTGCGATCAGCGGCTCGAGGTCGGAGAGGTCGACGACGATCTCGTCGTCGTAGTCGGCGTCGTCGTCGGGCTGGAGCTCGGTGTATTCCTCGCCGCGGCCGACGCGCTGGAGGTAGTCCTCCGTCTGCTCGTCGGTCGGGAAGATCGACGTCGTTGCGCCGAGTTCCGTGCCCATGTTGGTGATGGTCATCCGCTCGGGTGCGGTCAGGGTTTCGACGCCCGGACCGGTGTACTCGAGGATCTTGCCGACGCCGCCCTTGACGGAAAGGCGACGGAGCAGCTCGAGGATGACGTCTTTCGCGGTGGCCCACTCGGGGAGCTCGCCCTCGAGTCGGACGTTGACGACTTCGGGCATCTCGATGTAGTAGGGGGCGCCGCCCATGGCGACGGTGACGTCGATCCCGCCGGCGCCGATGGCGAGTTCGCCGAGGCCGCCGGGCGTGGGCGTGTGGCTGTCCGAACCCAGCAGCGTCTTGCCGGGGGCCGCGAAGTTCTCGCGGTGGACGTTGTGGCAGATACCGTTACCGGGTCGAGAGAAGTGAGCGCCGTATTTGCCGGCCGCAGAACGCAGGAAACGGTGGTCGTCGGTATTCTTAAAGTCGAACTGATATGTCTGGTGGTCGCAGTACTGCGCCGCGATCTCGGTCTGGACCTCGTCCAGCCCCATCGCTTCGAACTGGAGCCAAACCATGGTCCCGGTCGTGTCCTGAGTAAGCACCTGGTCGATCTCGATCCCGATCTCCTCGCCGGTCTCGAGTTCGCCCTCGACGAGGTGGTCGTCGAGAATCTTTTCGGTGAGAGTCTGTCCCATAGCACCCTGAACTCGGCTTTCCGTCCTGATAAATCCAGCGTGTTTCTGTCAGGGACGACCGCTACAATCCCCGCAAAACGGGTCCGGTTCGAGTAAGTATTGCCGTGCAGGTGACCGTTCGTTCCGGCGATACGGCCTCCACTGCAACATGTTCGCATAATTCTGTGCGGTGGCGACCCGTGGCGTACGGGACGATACCATATCGTCGGGCCGTCGCGAACGGATACGCTTTTCCCGTCGCCGCGGCGTTAGGTGGACAGAGACCGTCATGTTCCGATCCGGTGCCTTCGTCGCCGACCACGTCTCGCCGACGACCGATTCGCAGGTCCAGCCAAATGGGGTGGATCTCACCGCCGACGTCGTCTTCGAGCAACTGGAACCGGGCCGTATCGGCCGGGACGGGAAACAGATCGGCGACCGGGTCGCCCGTCCGCTCGAGGAACTCGAGCAGAAAGAGCCCGCCACCTACTACCTGCCCGAGGGTGCCTACATCGTCCGGTACGGCGAACGAATCGAGATCCCCGAGGGCCACATCGGCTTTGTCTACCCCCGCTCGTCGCTCATGCGCAACTCCTGTATGCTCAACACCGCGGTCTGGGACGCGGGCTACGAGGGCCGCGGCGAGGGCCTGTTGCAGGTCCACCACGACATCGAACTCGAGCGCGGGGCCCGGATCGCGCAGTTGGTGTTCGCGGAAGCGAACCACGAGGACCTCTACGACGGCAGCTATCAGGGCGAGAACGTCGAGTGACCCCTCGCGGCTCGCGTGAGCCTCGTCGGTGCGGCGACGATCGACGCGGCGTCGTCACGAGCGTGCCGGTTCGCGTACCGTTTTCCCGTTCCCGACCCTCCGCTCGAGTGAGACACCGATGATGGCGACGACCCACGTGTTTACCGGGCTCGCGGTCGTCGCGCCGGTGGCGTACGTCGTCCCCGAGTTCGCGGTCGCGCTCGCGGTCGGCGCGATCCTCGGCGGGCTCGCCCCCGATTTCGACCTCGTCTTCACGCATCGGCGGACGCTGCACTTTCCAGTCGCCGGACTCGCGGTCGCCGTTCCTGCGGTCGTCATCGCCACCATCGTCCCCGCAGCGCTCACCGTCGGCGTCGCCGCGTTCGCCGTCACCGCGTGGCTCCACGCCGCGAGCGATTCCCTCGGCGGCGGCCCGGAAATGGACCCGTGGAACGAGCGCACGGAGCGCGCGGTCTACGACCACGTCCGCGGGCGGTGGCTCCGCCCCCGGCGGTTGATCCGCTACGACGGCGCGCCCGAGGACGCCGCTCTCGGTATCGCGCTCGCGATCCCGGCGCTGCTCGTCTTCGACGGGTGGCTCACCGCCGCGATCGTCGGCGGGGTGGTCGTCTCGCTGGTCTACGCGCTCCTCCGGCGACGACTGGTCGCGTGGACGCCCGACTGGCTCGAGTGACAGACCGGGTTTCGACGTTCGTCTCGAGCGGACTCTCAGTCGGTCGGAAGTCGGAACCCTGATACGGCCGCTCTCCGAGCGACCCCGTATGGTCGACGTGCTCGCCGCCAGAACGATCCATCTGGTCTTTGCCGCACTCTGGGCCGGTAGCGTCTGTTTCGTCGCCGCCGTCGTCATCCCGCTCGCACGCGACGGCGCGTTCAACACGACCCGGCCGCTCGAGGTCATCTCGGGGAAACTGACGACGGTTTCGCGGGTGAGCTCGCTCCTTCTCTTTCTCACCGGCGGCCATCTGGCCGGCCGAACATACACGACTGAGACGCTGTTCGGCTCCACTAACGGCCGACTGGTGATCGCGATGGTCGCGCTCTGGTTGGTCCTGACCGCGCTCGTCGAAATCGGGACGAAACGGTTCGAGGCCGGCCTCACCGGGAAGAAGATCCGCGAACCCGCTCGCGATGCGCTGCCGGTGTTCCGTGCCGCAGCGGTGGCCGCACTCGGGCTGTTGGTCGTCGCGGGCCTGCTCTCGGCCAACGTCGGCCGCCTGCTTTAGTCGGTTGGTTTTTCGGCGACGAACCCCTTAGTAACGAACATTCTTGCGAAAGATACTTAGTCAGTTACTGTAAGATACTCGCTAATGATTAGGGGTAAAGACATGGCCCTGTCGCTCCTCGCGGTGGGGACGGCTGCCGTGGCCGGCTACGTCCTGCATTCGGAGCAGTCAGCGGCCCGCACATCACGATCGAAGGCAAACCTCGGCGCACGCGTCATCGAGTCGGAAGACATCCCGGACGACGCCATCGTCGTCGACGCGTCCGCACAACGACTCGGCGAGATTCCCGGCGCGCGCAGAGCGCTCGACCGGGCGATCCGTCACGGCGCACACGAGGAGTGGGAACATATCACGCTCGAACGCGACGGCGCGTGGTCCGTCGTCGACAGTATCCGCCAGACGCTGCCCTATTACGACGCCGACGGCGACGAGTACAACGGCGTCTACGTCCGGTACAACGACCGGATCGTCGTGCTCGACGCGATCGGCTGGGCTCACCTCGAGGAACCGATTCCGTAGGTGCAGTCGTCGATTTTCGTCTGCCTCGTATCGGCGTGCCACAACAGTAATCACCGACGACTACTTTCGTCGGATAGACAGTGACCGGAACCGAACAGCACGTCGTCTTCGTCGGAGACGGGGCGACGCCGCCACGCGATCTCGAGAGAGCCGCGTTCGATGTCGCCGCGCCGGCGGATCGAGCGGCGGCCATCGCCCGTCTCGAAACGGCCGCCGTCGACTGCGTGGTCATCGACGCGACCGACGCCGACCGCGTCGGGACCGTCGCTGCGGTACGCGAGCGAGCGCCGGCGGTACCGATCATCTACGTGACGGCAGTGCCTGACGGGACCGCCGCGGCGGCCGCGACGCGTGCGGGGGCGACGGAGTATTTCGTCCGCGGGACCGACGAGACGCTCGTCGATCGTATCGCGGCCGTCTCGGCCGGCCACGGATCCGCGACCGACACCACCGAGCGCCACGAGCGAGAGGCCGAACTGCTCGAGGCGACGCGGGCGCTGTTCTCCTGTGAGTCGCGCGCGGCCGTCGCGGACATCGTCGTCGACGCCGCCGAGCGCGTCCTCGGGTTCGACATGGTCACCGTTCGCCTCCACGATCCGGAAACGGAGGAGTTGGCCCTGACGGCCGCCTCCGACGCCCTCAACCAGCTGTTCGACGAGCGAG
Source organism: Natrinema versiforme (assembly GCF_005576615.1). Classification (NCBI taxonomy): domain Archaea; kingdom Methanobacteriati; phylum Methanobacteriota; class Halobacteria; order Halobacteriales; family Natrialbaceae; genus Natrinema; species Natrinema versiforme. The sequence continues at coordinate 604,227 of NZ_CP040330.1, read as the reverse complement.
AACGAGTCGAGATTCGCGACAGCGATATGGGCGAGGCGTTCCGCCGCCGTGAGCCGATCATCTTCGCGGACGTCCGGACCGGCCGGGCAGACGAGTACGAACGGCTCCCCGAGATGATGTGCGTCCCGATCGGCGACCACGGACTCCTCAACGTCGGGTCACCGGTCAGCGATACGTTCGACGACCGCCACGTCCGGCTCGCACGACTGCTGACGGCCAGCGCGGCCGCCGCGCTCGAGCGAACCGATCGCGGCGAGGAGCTTCGCCGGCACGAACGGGTCCTCGAGACTGTCGAGGGGATGGTGTACGCGGTCAACGGAGACGCCCGGCTGACGCTGGTGACCGACCCCCTCGCCGAGCGGCTGGGATACGACCGCGAGGAACTCATCGGCGAACCCGTCCCTCTCATCTTCGAGGACGACTCGTACGATCGCGCGGTCGAACACGTCGAAGAGTTGCTCGAGGAGCCCCAGAAAGAGAGCGGCGCCTTCGAGGCCACCTACGCGACCGCCGACGGCGAGCAGTTTCCGGTCGAGATCGAGTGCTCGCTGTTACCCCGCGATGCGGACGAGATCGAGAACGAAACGTTCCGCGGCGCGGTCAGCGTCGTCAGGGACATCACCCGGCGCAAGGAGCGCGAGCAGTACCTGCAGGTGCTCAACCGCGTCCTCCGGCACAACCTCCGGAACGATCTCACCGTCGTCATCGGCTACGCCGAACTCCTCCGCGAGCGACTCGAGGACGGCGATCTCACGGACGCCGCCGGCACGCTCCGGGAGACCGCGACCGATCTCGCCCGCACCAGCGAGAAGACCCGGGCCATCCAAGACGCGCTCGACCGGGACGACGACCTGCGGCCGGTCGACGTCGGCGCAGTCGCGGCGGACGCCGTCGCTGCCGTCGAGGACGAAGCCGCGACCGTCTCCGTCTCGACGACTGGCGACTGTCGGGCCTGGGCCGACGCGGGACTGGGACTCGTCGTCGACAACCTCCTCGAGAACGCGGTTCGACACGCGGGACCGGCACCGACCGTCGAAATTTCGGCCGATCGCGAGCGCGATCGGGTCCGGCTCTCGATCGCCGACGACGGTCCCGGGATCCCGCCCGCCGAGATCGACGTTATCACCGGCGAGAGCGACATCACGCAGCTCACCCACAGCAGCGGGCTCGGCCTCTGGCTCGTCCGCTGGATGGTCGATAGCTACGGCGGCTCCATCTCGTTTTCGGCGTCCGAACTGGGCGGCAGCCGCGTCGAAATCGTCCTCGAGGCCGCCCCGTCGGAGGTGGCCGACGCGGTGGACGCGACGTGACTCGACCGGCCGACAGACATCACACAGCTGACCGGCCCGCCGATCTCCCATAGCGGTCGCGTTCGCCGCGGAACCGCAACCACTACCACAGCGGCCGGCCGACGCCTATCCATGCAACTGGGCCTGATCGGACTCGGACGGATGGGACAGATCGTCGTCGAGCGGACCCTCGCGGCGGGCCACGACGTCGTCGCCTTCGACTTGGACGAGGAAGCCGTCGCGACGGCGGCCGACGCCGGCGCTGACCCCGCCGCCTCGATCGACGACCTCGTCGACCGGCTGGGATCGGACAAGCGCATCTGGCTGATGGTCCCCGCCGGCGAGGCGGTCGATGTCACGCTCGAGGAACTCGCGGACCACCTCGACGGCGACGATATCGTCGTCGACGGCGGGAACTCCTACTTCGAGGACTCCGTGCGCCGCGCCGAGTCCTGTCCCGCGGCGTACCTCGATTGTGGCACCTCCGGCGGCCCCGCCGGTGCCGAGCTGGGCTTTTCCCTGATGGTCGGCGGCCCCCAGTGGGCCTACGACGAACTCGAGCCGGTCTTCGACGCCGTCGCGACCGGTCCCGACGGCCACGAGCGGATGGGGGCCGCCGGTTCGGGCCACTACGTCAAGATGATCCACAACGGCGTCGAGTACGCCCTGATGCAGACCTACGGCGAGGGGTTCGAACTCCTCCACGAGGGCCGGTACGACCTCGACCTCGAGAGCGTGGCCTCGGTCTGGAACAACGGCGCCGTGATCCGGTCGTGGCTGCTCGAACTCTGCGAGGAGGCGTTCCGCGAGGAGGGCAACGACTTGGGCACCGTCGCCGACCGCATCGAAGGTGGATCGACGGGGACGTGGACCGTCCAGGAGGCGCTCGAGCAGGAGGTGCCGCTGCCGCTGATCTACACCGCGCTCTCCGAACGGTTCGGCTCACGGGCCGACGACGGCCGGTTCTCGCGGCGGCTCGCGAACCGGCTCCGGTACGGGTTCGGTCGCCACGAGGTCCCGCGCCGCGAGTAGCGACTCGACCGTATCCGATATCGGAAGCGCGATATCGGAACACGTATATCTGACTTCGGAATACTCGGTGGCAGTCAGGTTCACTCGACCGCCTATTCCGGCGTATTGAATCGTTCTTTTCTCCGGGAACAGTGGCGTGAAATATTGGGACACCTTCTTTACTCCCGGTCCCACACCAGCAGTTATGAATTCGCTCGAGTCGACATCCGTTTCCGTCACAGCAACTGACCAACTCAGCATGGCCGTTATCGATCTCGTCGCGCAGGTTGAGGACGCCGATCCCATCGAGTTGAACCCGCTGTACGATGCGATCGATCCCGATCTCCTCGATTCGCTTCCGGATTCGACCGGATTCACCTCGCTCGAGTTTTCCTATCAGGGCTATACCGTCGCAGTCGCGGACACCGACGACGGCGTCGACGTGAGCCTCGAGGGAGCGGAGATTTCCGCCGACGTATCGCGCAGCGATCTCATGGACACCGAGTCGTCGACGTAAGGGGTTACAGGCGACGTGAGATTTACCGCCGGCATCGTGTTTCAGTAGGGAGAACGAGGAGGCGGTTCGGCTTCCTCGGCGACGGACTTTCTCGAGACTGCCTCGGCGACCGTTTTTCTCGGGACTCTCCTCCGCGACTATTTTCTCGAGAGGACGTTGCGGACACGTCGCTCGGTTCGGATGCGATCGACCGCGTCTCGGATCGCTATCGACAGACACACACCACTGTTGCAAGTGAAGCAGCGTGACGGGGCGTGGGACAGACGGGACTCCGCGAACGCCCGTTCCGTCGCGACTTTTATTTCGACCCAGAGCGTTGAAAAGAGACGGTTGAGGACTCGCGCTGTCGCGAGTTCGCTCTCGATGGAGCGAAATGTCACCGCTTTAGATGAAATAGTGGACTGTTCTCTAGACGACTCGTACTAGACTAGTCTTCACGTGAAAGAGTGGTGTGTCTGAGTTCACTTGCATCAGATGAAAGAGTGGCTTTAAATAGTACATCTCTCTTGATACGGGCATGCCTCGGTTCGAGCGGAAGCAGAACATCTTCCGGAACAAGGACGCACTGGGGGAGTCGTACCAACCCGAACGGATCGAAGAACGGGACGAAGAAATCGAGGCCTACATGGACGCGCTCCAGCCCATCATCGACGGCTGGGAGCCGAACAACGTCTTTCTCTACGGAAACACTGGCGTCGGCAAGACCGCCGTCACCGACTATCTCCTCGACGTGCTCCAGGAAGACGTCACCGAGTACGACGACGTCGACCTCTCGGTGCTGGGCGTCAACTGCAAGACGCTCAACTCGTCGTATCAGGTCGCGGTCGAACTGGTCAACACGCTCCGCCCCGCCGGCGCCGAGATCAGCACGACCGGCTACCCCCAACAGACCGTCTTCAAGAAACTCTACAGCGAACTCGAGGCACTGGGCGGAACCGTCGTCATCGTCCTCGACGAAATCGATTCGATCGGCGACCGCGACGAGTTGCTGTACGAACTGCCGCGAGCACGGTCGAACGGCTACCTCGAGTCGACGAAGGTCGGTCTCATCGGCATCAGCAACGATTTCAAATTCCGTGAGCAACTCGATCCCCGCGTCCAGGATACGCTCTGCGAGCGCGAACTGCAGTTTCCGCCCTACGAGGCCTCGGAACTGACCAACATCCTCGAGTCTCGAGCCGAGGTCGCGATCACCGAGAACGGCTGTGACGGCGGGGTTTTGAACCTCTGTGCGGCCCTCGCCGCCCGCGACAGCGGCAGCGCCCGACAGGCGCTCGATTTGCTCCGGCTAGCAGGTGAAGTCGCGGAGAACAACGACGACGACGTGATTCAGGAACACCACGTCGAGCAAGCACGATCCAAACTCGAGCAAGAGCGAGTCGAGGAGGGGATGCGGGAGCTGACGACCCACGGCCGACTCGCCCTGCTGGCGGTCGTCTCGAAGGCCGCCAAGGAGTCGACGCCCTGCCGGACCCGCGAACTCTATCAGGAGTACGAAGCGCTCTGTGAGTCGTCGGGGACCGACTCCCTCGCCCAGCGGTCGGTCCACAACCACCTCTCCGATCTCCGGATGCTCGGCATCCTCTCGGCGAAGGAAAACCGGAGCGGCTCCCGCGGCAACTACTACAGCTACGAACTCGACGTGCCCTTCTCGAGCGCCGTGGACGCGATGGCCGACGTGCTCTACCTCGACGAGGAAATCGAGACGATCCGGGAGATCGCGCGGATGAATGGCGTCGTCTGAGTCCGCCCCACACCACCGTTACAAGTGAACGGCGGATAACACGATACCGTCCTCGGTGACGGCGTCGTGACGACCGTCACTGTTCACTTGTATCAGTGGGGTCATAGTGCGGCGAATTCTAGCCGTACACCGCCATCACACCTTGTTCTCCCCGAGAGATCTCGGCCAACCCGCTGTCAGGGATCGATCGCAGCGGCAGTGTTGACTGTTCACATGAAAGAGTGGTGTCTGTGGTCCCGTTGGGAACCGGGACTCGAGGGTCGGGCAGCCTTCACATGCAACCGTGGTGTGTCCCGGTCCGGTTCACTTGTAAGGCCGGTGTGTCTCCGAGCGACGCGACGATTTCCGCGGGCCTCGCCGCCGAGCCGCTCCCGCCGCTCGTTTTATACTCGTGTCCTCACAACGACAGCAGTACTGACTGTCACGATGGGAGGGGATACACGCACTATCGCGGTTCGATTTTTCGGCGGCGCGGGGAACTACACGGCCGTCCTCGAGCGGCTCTGCAACTATATCGTTACCGAAAGTCCGACCGAAGCGGCGGTCCTCGAGTGGAGTCGATCGCGGTGAGGCAATCGCGGACGGACTCGTTTTGTGTACCGCCATCGGCACGGACTCGAGCGTTCGAAATCGATGCCACTGATCGGTCGCGGCCTTCCAGGTCCCGCGAATTGTGGTCGGACATGGCTTCCGTAGCACTGTACGGGAGCTGGCGCAGTCCGGTGCCCATACACTGGACTGCATTTTGCCACGGATCGATCGAATAGACCCGTATATCGTTCCCGTGACAAACAGTATTGTTTTCGAACGAATTAAAGCTAACGACAGTACTGTTTGTTTATCAAACCATATTGTTTCTAGCAACTGTCCAATGAAAATAGTCAAACGGGGAGAGAACGTCGTGGTGGCAGATGCGCCCGAGGTTAGCCGACTGGATGACGCCGGTCGATAGAGATATCCTCGAGTTGCTCCACAATGACGGGGGGTTGCGCGAACTCGTTTTGTCCCCTCGAATCATCGCAGAGAATATCGATTGGAGTCGTCAAACGGTTCGGGAACACGTGATGACACTTCGTGAGCACGGACTCGTCGAATACTACGATAAAACCGGCGGGATCTACCAACTCTCTGATCGCGGCCGTTCGTATCTCGAGGGCGAACTCGACGCCGACGATCTCGAAGCAACCAACGAGTGACAGCCACACTGATCCCCACCTGCTTGCTCTCAGTCCCACTCGAAAACGCGATAGCTGGTGTATCAAACATCGCTGGGTGGGACTTTCATGATGTTGTCGACTCCGTCTAACCACCACTATACCTCCCAACAACTCTCTGAAAGCCCCTTTCAGTCCCACCTAGCGGTGGGTCGCGACACGTGCTTTCGCACGATGACATCTCGAGCGTTCCGAACCGAATCAAACGGGCTCTCGAAGCGCCCAAACGTCCTCGAGGGGCTCGAGCCGACTCGGCTCTGCCCCGCGGTCGGTGAGAATCCCGGTGTGAAACAGCATCGCCTTCAACTGGAACACGGTCGGCGAGTGGTAGACCGAACCGTCCTCGAGCGCCGCCGGGCGGAGGTCGCCGTCTTCGGTCAGGACGCGACTGCGGACGCCGTCGGTGCCGCGGACGAACAGTTCGACGGTAAAGGTCGGGTGGAGTTCGTGCAGGTACTCGACGAGGTCGACCAGCGACGGCTCCGTGATCCCGTCCTCGTGCATACACTGGAGTTCCCGGACGAGCAACTCCGTCGCCCGGTAGTCGAAGACGACCCGACGGGCTAACTGCCCCCACGCCGGCGCGAGATCGACGAATCGCTTGCTCGACCGGTACCAGTTCTCGAACTCCTCGAGGGCCGCCTCGACGCTCCCGTAGCGCGCCGTCGCGAACCGGACGACCTCCTCGCCCAGCGAGGTCAGGTCGACGCCCTCGACCCCGACACCGTCCTCGATCAATCCGAGGAACGCAGCGCCCTGCCGAGCGCTCTCGACAGCGCTCACCACCTTGTACGCCGACAACAGCGCCTCGGTATCGCCGGCCGCGTAGTGAGCCAGCGGATAGCCGAGGTAGTTCTTGGGGTGGTTCAGACCGAACGACTTGTCCGCGACGCCCTGTGCGCTGGCCTGAAATCGGATCGCCGTCGCCTCGGTCGTCGTTCGATTGCCGACGACGCGGGGCACCTCGAGCGGATCCACGGTCCCCGCGGAATCGACGCCGAGCACCCCGACGTTCAACTCCCGGGCGAGCGTGCGGTCGGTCTCGGAGATCGACGCGGCCGGTGCGGCCAGATACGCCGCGTTCGCCTCGTGAAGCCGGTCGTAGGCCTGGACGATCCCGCGTTGGGTATCGACGCCGCCGCTGGTCTCGCCTTTCGCCTCGACGGCGATCAGCGGCGGGTCGTCCCCGAGTCGCTCGACGGCGAGGAGGTCGGACTCGAGGGTTCGAACGCCGACGAGGTCGGGGTAGCCGCCGCCGATCCGAACGTGATTGAACGGGGCCAGCCGGTCCCGAACGGCCGCCTCGACCGGCTGACCGGGGAGCCACTCCGCCTGCGCGAACTGGGTGTCGGCTACCGCGTAGGCGGTCGGCTCGTCCTCGTCGGGAAAGAGCCGCCGCTTCGCGTGGGCCAGCACCCGCGGTTCCGAGAGCGGCCGGGCCGCGCTACTCATGGCTCAGCATTGGCCACCGGTCTCAATAATGTTCTGGCGAGAGGCCGGCAAACCGGCTCACTCCTCGCCGACGGTGAACGCCCCCGACTCGAGTTCGGTCAGAATGCCGGCGACGACGGCTCCCGACCCGAGCAGCGCGAGTGCGACGCCAACTAACCACGGCGCCGAGCCGAACTCGACGAGCGCCACGAGCCAGCACGCGCCGATGAGGACGACCCCGCCGGCGACGATCGACTGCACGAACCGCTCCATGGGAACCGCTTCGCTGCCCCGGCCCAAGTATCCCGGCGCTCGAGTCGCCCGTCGGAACTCGCTCGACATCCCGCGGCGTTCCGCGCGGCGCGCCACGGACCTCGAGCCGAGCCAAGCGTTTGTGTCTCGAGCCCCTTGCTTCGGATATGACCGAGGCGACACTCGTCTACGACGACGACTGCGGTTTCTGTACGTGGTGGGCGGAGTACTTCGACGAGCGGACGGACCTACGCATCGTCGGCTTCAGCGACCTCACGGACGACCTGCGCGAGCGACTGCCCGAGGACTACGAGGACTGCTCGCATCTGGTCGCCGAAGACGGCGTCTACTCCTGTGGGGCCTCGATCGAGGAGGCGTTCGTCCGTACCGACGTCGCCGAGCCTGCACAAGACGTCGTCGAGTTCCTCGGGCAGTTCGAGGACTACGAGCACTTCCGCGAGCGCTCCTACCGGTGGGTCGCGGACAACCGCGACCGGTGGGGGACATACCTCTCGAGGACACCACCGGCGCGCCAGGATTCCGACGACACCTAACCGTCCCGTTCCGATGCCGAGTCATCGCAGCCGCGGCTCGCGAACGTGCAACTCCTCGAGCGAGACCGGGTGGACGTACGTCCCGACGCGCTCGCGGGACCACCAGCGGCCGCTTTCGGCCCGCTCCTCTGGCGTCGTGTACCGATAGTGGTACCGAGCCGCGCGGACGTGGGTCGGCGGTTCCCCGTCGAAGGGGTCCTCGGCGAGCAGGGCGAGCGTGTCCGCGTCGGCCTCGAGGAGCTTCGCCAGAAACCGGTGGAACCACGGATGGCGGCGCGGAGTCGGCGACATGGCGGCGAACCACAGCTGCCAGTCGAGCCGGAGGTGGTAGGGCGCGACCTGCGGCGGCCGGCGCTCGGGATCGGTCGGCTTCCCCTTGAATCGATACGGCTGCCACTCCGTCGCCGCCGTGATCTCCTTGTCGGTGGTTCCCTCGACGACGACCTCGTACCGGTCCCGCGTGACCGACCCGAACGCGCCGTAGGTGTTGACGAGGTTGAGCGGATCGAACGAGGTGTTCATCAACTGGCGCTCGGAGAGGATGTTTTGGACCGGCCGGACGCTCAAGACGACCACGACGGCGGCCAACAGGATCGCGAGCACCTCGAGATACAGCGGCGTTGGGGCGGTCGCCGGCGCGGAAATCGGGAGTACGGTTGCGAGCGTCCCGTCGCTGAACGTCGGAATCGCCAGCACGATCGTGAGCGCGTTCAGCCACGCGAAGTTCCCGGTGACCATGAGCCAGCCCTGAAAGCCAATCGTGGCCGCGCCGGCCAGCGCCGACAGCGGCTGCGGGGCGAAGTACAGGAAAGGGATCAGCAACTCGAGGACGTGGTTCCCGAAGGTCTCCACGCGATGGAAGCGGTCCGGCAGGTGATGGGCGAACCAGCTCACCGGATTCGGAATCGGTTGGGTCTCGTAGTGGTAGTCCATGCAGGTCAGGTCCCGCCAACAGTCGTCCCCGCGGAGCTTGATGAGCCCGGCTCCGAACATGTTGCGAAAGAGTACCCACTGAACGAGCAGGATGACGATGAACGGCGGCGCGACCGATCCCGCGCCCAAGAAGATCGCGAGGAAGCCGGTTTCACAGAGCATCGACTCCCAGCCGTAGCCGTAGAACGTCTGGCCTGCGTTCACGAAGGAGAGATACAGCGCCCACAGCGCCGCCCAGAGGGCCATCGAGGCGGGCGTCGCGTACCCCGTCGGCAGCCAGTAGGGGACCCCCACCAGCGCGAGCGCCGACAGTCCGACGCCGGTCCACGCCGCGATCCCGATCGCGCGATCGCTCGAGACGAAATAGAAGAGGCTCGGCCGGTCGCGAAACGAGACGCCGTCGACGTACCGCTCGAGGGGTAACAGGCCGTCCTCGCCGGCCAGCGGCCGGAACTGCTTGGCTGCGACGAGGAAGGCGAGCAGGTACAACAACGCGAGGCCGCGCTGGAAGACGACGCGGACGAGCCAGTAGCCGTCGCCCTGCCACATACCCGGCCGTAACTCCGCGGACGGGCAAAGGAGTGACGCGTGCGGGTGCGCTCTCAGTGTCAGAAATCACCGTCCCGATACCGCAACACGCCGCCGGCGACCGCCACGACGAGTCCTCCCGAGGCGAGCAACCCCAGTCCCGGCGCGTACGACCCGGTGAGATCGTACAGCGTCCCGACCAGCACCGGGCCGAGGAAACCGCCGATCTCGCCGACGGCGAAGATGAAGCCGACCGCGGTACCGGTCAGCCGCGCGCCGATCCCCTCGAGTTCCGGCGGGATGGCCCTGATCAGCGGCGAAAGCCCGCCGAAACCGAAGCCGGTGACGACGACGCTCCCGAGCAGGAGCAGGCCGAGTTCGCTCGCGATCACGCCGGAAATCCCGAGGCCGGCGATCAGCCCGCAGACCAGCAACGCGGTGCGGCGAGCGCCGAACCGGTCGCCCACTGCGGGGACGGTCAGCACACCGACGACGTTGGCGGCGACGAGCAGACTGGTCATCCGTCCCGCCCGATCCGGCGCGTAGCCTCGGGCCTCGAGCAGCGTCGGGAGCCACCCCTGCATCCCGTGGGCGATCATGAGGTACATGGTCCCGACGACGACCACGAGTTGCAGTTCGCGGTGGGTGAGGACGGCTTTCAGGTCCCGGCGGATCGCCGCGAGCGTGAGCGAGGAGTCGGCCGCGTCGGCGTCGTTGGCCGCGCGGTTGCGGGCGTCGATCCCCAGTCGCCGCGAGACGACGGCCCACAGCAGACCGTAGCCGATCGCGACGACACCGGTCCAGAAGAAGAGCCCGCGCCAGCCGCCCAGCAGCGGCCCCAAGATCGGCCGGCCGAGCGCGAATGCACTCGCGGTCCCCGCCGCCGAGCCGACGAGATAGATCGCGGACGGAAAGCCGGTTTCCGCGGGCGGGAACAGCACCGAGACGAGCTTCGGCAGCCCGAACGTGATCGCCGTCGCGCCGACGCCGAGCAGCAGGGTCGCCGCGAGCAGCGACGGGAACCCGGTCGCGAAACTTCGCACGAGTTGTGCGACGCCGTATATCAGGACGCCCGCCGCGAGGCTCCGTCCCGGCCCGATCCGGTCGACGGCCACGCCGGTAAACAGCGCGATCGGGATGTAGGTCAGCGGAACCGCCCCCGCGACCACGCCGGCCTGCGTGCTCGAGAGCCCGAGTTCGTCGATGATCACCGGGAGGTACGCCGGCAGCGAGAACCAACTGAACATCAGGAAGGTGTAGGTCAGCGTCCCGACGACGACGGCTCCGTACGCGCGACGGCGTCCCATCCGTTCGGTCATCCGATCGTGGATGGGTGACGCCGGCCCGTGTAGTTTGGCGTAGCGGTACGACTCCCCGGAGTCGGCGGAGAACAACAAGCGCGTTCCGCCGGCGCGTCGTCCGTCACCACGTGTGCTCGACGACCTCGAGAACCGGAACTCGCCGGCGGAAGGCCTCGAGAAAAAGGAGAAGTCAGTCGCCGACGAGCGGTCGCTCGGCGTTCCCGACGATGAGCAGGGTGCCGGCGACAACGGCGACGGTCGTGATCAGCGGGTTCACGACGCCGAGGACGGCGGCGGGAATCGCGATCGCGTTGTAGACGAAGGCGAGCCCGAGGTTTTGCCTGAGTCGGTCGCGTGCGGCCCCCGCCAGCGCGAACGCCTCCTCGACCGCGGCCAGATCGTCGTCGACGATCGCGACGTCGGCCGCGTCGGCGGCGAGTGCCGTGCCACTGCCCAGCGAGATACCCAGATCGGCCGCGGCGAGCGCGGGCGCGTCGTTCGTCCCGTCGCCGACCATCGCCACGCGGTCGTCGGCTCGCATCCGCTCGATCGCCGCCGTCTTGCCGTCGGGCGAGACCCCGGCGAAGACGTGATCGACGCCCGGATGGCGATCGAAGACCTCGGCCGCCGTCCCGTCGTCTCCGGTCAGAACGACGACGTCGACCCCGTCCTCGTCGAGCGCCGTGAGCGTCTCGTCCCACGCCTCGCGAGGCTCGTCGCCGACAATCACGACGCCCTCGGCGGTCCCGTCCCGGCCGACGACGACCGGGAGGTGACCGGCCTCGCGTGCGCGGTCGACCCGCTCCGCGAGGTCGTTCTCGAGGTCCCACGCTCGCTCCCGGAACAGATCCGGATGGCCGACGAGCACGGAGCTGCCGTCGACGGTTCCCTCGACCCCGGTCGCGTGGGTCCGGAAGTCTCGGACCTCGAGACCATCGGTAGCGGTCGACCCGCCGTCCGCTCGAGTCGGCTCGCCATCGTGATCGCCGTCGACCGAGCCCTCGTCGCCGCCGAACGCGCCCGCGATGGCCGCCGCGGCGGGGTGGGCCGCGCGGCGCTCGAGGGCCGCGGCGGCCGCGAGCAGGTCGTCGGGCGCGTCGGCCTCGCGGACGGTCATCTCGCCGGTCGTGAGCGTGCCGGTCTTGTCGAAGACGACGGTGTCGACCGCTCGCAGCCGCTCGAAGACCGTCTCGTCGAAGACGACGATGCCGCGTTCCAGCGCCTGCTGTAAGCTCGCGGCGACGGAGTACGGCGTCGCGAACCCGAGCGCCCACGGGCTCGCGACCATGAGCGTCATGCAGACGGCCAACGCGGTGGCAACCCCGTTCGCACCGGTGAGCAGCGCGCCCGCGCCGACGACGACCGCGGCGGCGAGGACGACGGGCACGAGGACCGCGGCGAGTTCGTCGGCCCGGCGCGTGACGCCGTGGTCCGCGCTCTGGACGTTCCAGACGACTCGCGTGAGCCGTTCGATGCTGCTGGTCGTCCGCTCGCCGATGTCGACCACCGCCGCGTCGGTCGTGACGACCGAGCCGCCGACCACGTCGTCCCCCGCGCGTTTCGTGACCGGCAGCGACTCCCCCGTCACCACGGCCTCGTCGACCGCACACTTGCCCTCGGCCAGCCGGCCGTCGACGGGGATGCGTTCGCCCTCGCGGACGAGCACGCGGTCGTCGGACTCGAGGTCGGCGACGGGGAGCTCCGTCGTCGAGCCGTCGTCGGCGTACAGCCGGGCCGTGTCGACCTGCGAGACGGTGAGGTCGGTCAGCCGGTCCGTCGCGCGGCGCTTGACCGTCGCCTCGTAGTAGGTCGCGCCCATCACGATGGCGGCGACGGCGATCGTCAGATCGAAGTAGAGGTCGTTGCGCCCGAGCCCGGAGACGAGGATGCTGAACGCGTACGCGCCAAGTATCGTGAGGACCGCGAGCAGGTCCGTGGTCGGCCGCCGCAGCTTCAGGCTGACGTACGCGCCCCGCAGGACTGGGCCGCCGGTCAGGTAGACGATCGCACCCGTCATCACGAGGAAGAAGGGCAGGTACAGCGGGCCGGTAAAGCCGGTGAACGCCCCCTCGAAGTGTTCGATCGCCCCCCAGTCGGTAAACGAGGTCAGAAACATCGGGTAGAGGACGGCCACGAAGGGCAACAGGAGGAAGGAGCCGAAGACGACGCCGACGACGTACCGCATCTCGAGCATGTCGTCCGATCGGCGCTTTCGCAGCCCGGACATCTCGCGCGAGCGCTGCGTGCCGCCCGTTTCCTCGTCGGCGGTCGCCTCGTCCCGCAGGTACGCCGTGTACCCGAGCGTGCTCAGCGCATCCTCGAGCGCGTCCGTCGTGATTTCGTCCGGATCGTGATCGACGCGAACCGTCTCCGTGACGTAACTCGCCTCGGCCGCAGTCACGCCGTCTCGGCCCTCGGCCACGGCCTCGAGGAACGCCTCGCAGGTCGCCGAGTGCATGCCGTCGACCCGGAAGAACGTGCGGACGGTCCCGTCCTCGGCGGGGCCGTCGGGCCGATCGGTCGGGTCGCCCTCGGACCGATCGGCACCCGCGCTCTCGGTCGGGGCGGCGCTAGCGCCGTCGCTCTGCTCGTCGCCCTCACCGTCGCCATCGCCCCCGCTATCGCTCGTCCCGAATTCGGCGGCCACGTCGCGGCAGCCGGGCGAACAGAACTCGTCTGCTCCCGTCTCACCCGCGGCGGTCTCCGAGAGCGGCGTCCCGCACAGCCGACAGCCGCCGCGTCGGTCGCTCGGGCGTCGATTACTCACGCGTGGTACTGCGTGTTCGACGGCAATAACAGTGGCCGAATCCGGCCGCTCCCTCGATCGCGCGGTCCCCTCGAGTCGGCGGCCCGCTCGTCACGTCGTGTCCAGATCGAGCCGCGAGAACGTCCACGCCGCGGCCGAACTCGACTCGAGGTCGAGTCCGTCCTCGAGATCGCGCGCGAGCAGCGTCCGGGAGGTCGGCCGGATCAGCGCCGAAAGGGGCAATCGCGTGTCCGGATAGAACCGGAACCGCAGCGGGGCCGGCACCGTCTCCCCGAACGCCTCGACGTAGCTCCGGTCCGAATACTGATCGAGCGCCGCCACGAGCAGGCGGTTGAGCGCGTCCGATTCCTGCTCGAGCGTCCGCGGGAGCGTGTCGACGATCCGTGCGTGGTCGCCCACGCTCGAGACGACGAGCGCGGCGACCGGCTCGCCGTCCCGTCGAGCGACGTAGGCCGCGTACGAGTGCTCGGGGTTGGCGAACCGCCAGCGGTAGAACGCCACGGACCGATTGGTATGGATCGAATCGGGAATCGAGCGCCGATAAATCGCCGCGAGCGTGTCGGCCGGCGGCGTCTCGTAGCGTTCGACGTCGAAATCGCCGTCGGAGTCGACGAGCAACTTGTCGCCGGCTCGGTGTGAGGTCGCGATCGCCCCCTCGAGCGTGTCGGCGACGGCGTTCGCGGCCCCCTCGTCGGCCGATTGGAGTTCGGTACTCCCGCCCCGCGGCTCGGCGTCGCGGGTCTCCCCGAGGGCGGAGACGGGGTTTTGGGGCCGGTAATAGGCCGGAACCGTCCCGATCTCTCGCCAGCCGTGTGCGAGGTTGCCGGGCTTCGAGTTCTCGTTCGGGAAGTTGAAGAAGAACGACGGCCGGCCGTCGGCGTAGCGCTCGATGGCCCGCTCGTTCATGCGCCCGAACAGCCCGCGTCCGCGGTGGTCCGCGTGGACCATCGTATCACAGGGCTGGAACGCGATACGGACGGTATCGCCGACGCGCATCTCCTGGGCGAAAAACGACCGGAAGCCGACGGGCTCGCCGTCGGCGCTCGCCACGAGGATCGGGACGTGATCGACGTACGGGTTCTCGCGGAACTTCCAGCGGAACCAGTCCGCGCCCCTGTCGTGACCGAAGACCGTTTCGTACAGCGACAGGAACGCCTCTCGATCGTCGGGTTCGAACGTGCGGACGGTGTATCGCGTCGCCGTTCGTGTAGGTGTACTCATGATCGAGGTCGTTCACGCCCGTTTGCGGGGGATCGGAGAGGCCCCGCTGTGCGGTCGTGACGAGTGAATATCCGCCCCGAAAGGGAAAGCCGATTGGCCTTGAATACGCCGATCCGACAGGTCCGCGAAGCAGTCACGAGAACCGACGGTCAGCCGACCCGTTCGGATCGAATATGCGCCGGGACCGGCGGCTCGAGCGCTCCGAAATACCGGTCGATCGGAACTCGAGACGCGGAAATCCCGCCGGGCTGGCACAGGCGTCGATCCACTGTCGCTGCTGGTCGCCTCGCTGTCGCCGCCAGCCGACTCACCGCCGTTCGACGACGGTGCCGTCCTCGCCGACCGCAACCGCCCGGTCCCCGCCCGTCTCGACCGAGACGGCCATGAGCGGTTCCGGCGCGCTCGCGTCGACCTGTTCCCATCCGGTCGCCGCTCGCTCGTAGATCACCCCGTCCGCGTCGCAGGCGATCGTCTCCGCCTCGCGGCGGGCGATGCCACAGATCGCCTCCTCGCCGACCCGCTCGGGCGTCCACGTCGACCCGCCGTAGCGGTGGACGATCCCGTCGTCCGCGCTCACCAGACAGTCGTCTCGCCCCAGCGTCGCGAGGTTCTCGAGCGTGCCGCTCGCGTCGCCGAGCCCGACGCGCTCGAAGGACTCCCCGCCGTCGGTCGTCTCGAAGACGCTATCGTTCGTATCGCAGCAGTAGCCGATCGACGCGTCGGCGAGGGCGATCCCGCTCAGACTCGAGCCGCTGCCCGGTGTGACCGGCTCGGCCCACGAGCAGTCCCCGTCGCGATAGCGCCCGCGGAGGACCGCCCCGGAGCCGTTGATCAGCAGGACCGTCTCGTCGCCGCTCGCGCCGGCGACCGCGACGCCGAGCCAGTTGTCGGTGATGTCCGCGGGAGCCGTGTAATCCGTGTGGATTCCGGTTTCGGCCTCGAGCCGACCCACCGAGCCGCTGTCGCCCGCGACCCAGACCGCCTCGCCCGCGGCGGTCGCGTCGACCCCCGCGAGGTCCTCGCCCGCGGCGGCCGGGCCGTCCTCGAGGATGATCGACCAGTCGCCGTCGCTGCCGTCGGAAGAACCCGCGGCGAGAACCAGTCCGCCGCCGCCAACCGCGTAGACCGCGCCGGTCTCGGTCACGCTGACATCGCGGAGCGTCGTCTCTGTCGGCACGTCGACGAGACGCCAGTCGCGAGACGGCGCTGGTTCGCTCGCGTGCTCGGCCGCGGTCTCGTCATCTTCGGAGGGGGCGGCCGAGCCACCGCCGCTGCCCGCTTCGGTCTCGGCGCTGTCGGGCGTCGCGGCGGTCGCCGTGCCGTCGGCGGTCCCGGCGCTGCCCTCGGTCACCGTGCGATCGGCGATTTCGGTTTCACTACCGGTCTCGAGGCCGTTCCCGATCGCGGCTTGGTTGCGCGGTGCGGTCTCCGCGTCCATTGCTCGAGTATCGGTCGCCGCGGCGTCCGCTCTATCGCTCGTTCCGTTGCTCCCGGTGCGTTCGCCCGTTCTCTCGCCGCCGGTGCCGTCGCTCGACAGTTGCCACAGGTACAGCGCGATCGGCGGCACGACGTAGGACGCGAGCGCGAGCACCGCAAAGCCGCGGTGGACGATCGTCAGCGTCCCGAACGCGGTCATGCCGGCCGCCGCGACCGCGTGAACCCACGACTTCGCGTAGCGGCGGAAGAAGGGGGCGAAGCCGTCGCCGGATCGCGAATCGTGGGTAGCCATTGGTCGAACCCGGGCGTGGTCTCCCTATCCGACTGGCGAGCAAAAGCGTGCTGCAGGCACGGGTTAGAACCCGTGGGGCTCGTCGATCAACACGAGTTGGGTGCGGTCGTCGACCCGCTCGTGCTCGAGGGAGACGAGCTTGCCGACGACGCTGCCCTGCCCGTAGACCTCCTCGGCGCGGGCATCCTCGAGCGGGTAGGCGAACTCCCTGACGCGCTCGACGGCCGTCTCCCAGTCGTCGACGATCTTGTTCGTGCTGCCGACCAGGACGAGCGATTCGGCGGCGAAGGCCCACGCACCGACGGCGTTGCCGAGCGCGTTGGCCCCGACCAGTTCGCCGCTCTCGGCGATGGCATTGACGCTGTCGACGAAGACGTCCGCGGTCGTCGCCTCGCGGCGCGCCCGAAACCGCTCCTCGTCGTCGTCGATCTCCTGTAACCGGGCCCCGAGGTAGTCGAACCCGTCTTCGGCCTCGAGGTCGTCGGTGAAGCCGATCTCCTCGAGCGTCGTGGAGTGGCCGTCCATCACCTCGGCACCGTCGGGGAGCTGGTCGCGGAGGTGCTCGCGAGCGCTCTCGCCGTCGTCGAAGACGTGGACCGCGACGTTTCGCTCCTCGACGTTCGAGACGACGCGCTCGATCGTCTCCTCGTCCGGCGCTCGGTCGAAGCGCGACTCGTCGACCGCGAGGTCGTCCGCGAAGTCGTCTTTCGTGTAGTAGTCGTCGCTCATCGCGGTAGCCGTGGTTCGACGCCGCGACGGATCAACGTGGAGCAAGCGAATACCGGTGGTTCGCTCGCAGCGACGCCGCTCCGCACGTCGCCGCCGCGTGCGTGCTGAGGCGGTGCGTTCGTCTATGACCGCGTCTCGATCGAGAGACTGAGGACGCCGTTGTTGTAGCTCGCCCGCCGGTCGTCGCCGAAGGCGAGCCCCGGCGGGAGCGGCGTGACGGTTCGCTCGGCGATGTCGCCGTCGCAGTCGACCGCGATCCGGACGCGACGCGAGCCGACTTCGACCGTCACATCGTCGATGGCTGCGGGGGCGACATCGACGGCGGCGCGGAGGCGGTCGGCCGGCCCTTCGTAGACGAACTGCATCGGATAGGGAAACGACGCCACTCGAGGCTGGGAGGGAGAGGACATGGTCGCAGTTCCGACGATGGACGGAAACGTCCCGGCGTGTACAGTTGCGTGTTTGATACCGCATGCGCGCTACGGCCGTCGAACCGACATGCGGTGGCGCGCGCGCTATCGGTCGTCCGAACGCTAGTGAGGGCGGCCGATGACGCTGCGCGAGGGATGAGCGAACGCAGTGAGCGAATCGGGTGGGGAGGGTGAGGCCACTCCGTGTTGCCACGATAGCAGAACGCGCGTTGTAATATTACTCTCGACCGATCTATTGAGAAAATCGGCGCAAAAGAGCGTGCTGCTATCGTGGCTGCGAGGGAGTACCACGTCCACCCCAGCCGATTCGCTCAGTCACTTCGTTCCTTCGCTCATCCCTCGCGCAGCGTCGTCGTCTCCCCTCACCAGCGTTCGGGGAGCCGCCAGCGCGCGCCACCCCACGAGGTGTGACCGGTCGGGCACTATCCGAGCGGTCATCGACCGAATTCCTCACAGATAGCCCAGGTCCGCTAACCGCTCTTTGGTCCCCTCGCGCATCTCGACCTCGCCCGACGCACCGGCCTCGCCGAGCGGCTCGAACCGCTCCTCGAGTCGCCGCCGAAGCGCCCGCACCCGCTCGGGTTCGTCGTCGCTGATATCGGTGTGCTCGAGCGGATCGGTCCGGACGCGGTGACAGCGCTCGAAGCCATCGTCGCCGCGGACGTACTTGTACTCGGCCGTGCGGACCGCCCGGAGCCGGCGGTCGAACTCCCGCACCCGATCCGGAATCTCGCCGAAGCGGGCCTCGAGGCGCTCGATCGAGGGCTGGGGCGCGACGTACTCGGCGAAGACGGCCTCGCGCGAGTCCGCGTTCGAGTCGGGATGGAGCGACCGGCTCGACCACTGCTCGCGTAGCTCGGGGTCGTCGATTCCGGCCGTCTCGAGCAGCGTGGCGGGGAGATCGAGCAACTGGACGAGGTCGTGGCGTCGCCCGCCGTCGGTGAAGGGGCCGCCGTGACAGACCAGCGGGACGTTGAGCAGCGTGTCGTAGAGGTTGTACTGGTGGCCGAAAAAGCCGTGCTCGCCGATGTGCTCGCCGTGGTCGCCACAGACTACGAACAGGGTGTCCTCCCACTCGCCGGCGTCCTCAAGGGCGCTCCGGAGCCGGCCGACCTGCTGGTCGACGTAGGCGAGTTCGGCCCGGTAGAGCCCGCGGAGCAGGGCGAACTCGTGATCGGAGATGGCGTAGTCGCCGCAGTCGTAGGCGCGGGGATCCTGCCTGATCGCGGTCGCTTCCTCGTAGCTGGCACCGTCGGGAAGGAACCGTTCGGCGAACTCCTTGGGCGGGTCGTACTGGACGTGTGGCTCGATGAAGTTACAGAACAGGAAGAAGGGGCGACTCTCGTCTCGGCTCCCGAGCCAGTCGCCGATCCAGTCCGTCGCTCGCGCGGAGCCGTCGTCGCCGTCGGGTTGGAGGAGTTCGCTGTAGAGGATGTTGGCGGCGTTGACGAGCGGGTTCCCGTCGAAGAGCCGGTTTCGGGTCGCCTCGAGCTTCTCCCGGAGGTCCTCGCCGCGGACGACCGCGCCCATGTCGGCGTCGGACTGGACGTACTGCCAGCCCTTGCGGAGTTCGTCGAACCCGCGGTCGAAGCCGAACTCCTCGGTGATCCACGTGTTGTTCGAGACGCCGATCGTCTCGTATCCCGCGTCGTCGAACGCCTCCGGCAGGGTCCGCAGTCCGTCGTCGAGATAGGTGTGATCCCCGTGCGTGCCGTGTTCGGAGGGATAGGTCCCGGTGAAAAACGAGGCGTGAGAGGGAAGCGTCCACGGGGCGGTCGCGAAGGCGTTCTCGAACGCGGTCCCCGTCTCGGCGAGGCGGGTCAGCATCGGCGTCGGGTGTGCGCCGACGGAATCGCCGTCCGCGGTCGGTCGGTCGCCCGGAGCGAGTCGGGTCCCGGCGCGGTCGGCCGGCGGTGCGGTTCGATCGTCCGGAAACGGCTGCATTCCGACGCTCTTCGCCCGGGCCGTATCGAGAACCACGAGAACGACGTTCCGCACAGTGGTATGTGATTCGTCGTCACGTCCGTTAGAGTCCGCCATGGATACCCTACGTTATCCGCAGGCAGGGAAGGTCGCCTGCCCGGAGTATGCAGGGCCGTAATCGGAGACACCGGCCGATTTTCGGTCGAACACGCCTGAGTGCGGTAATATCTGATATCGCGCTGCAGTCATCCACGGGCGAGTGCGACGCGGGCCGGGTATTCATCTGCCGGTCGAATCTTCATCCGACCGGACGGTGTAGGCCCCGTGAGCGGACGCCGGTGGCCCGACGGTCGCGAGTCCGATGGCCGGCCACCGGCACTGTCGCTCGGAGACTCCGATGACTGAACACCACGATCACGACGCGACGACGGACGGTTCGATGGGCGCATTCGACGAGATAGACGACCTCGAGGCCCTCGATGAACTGGACGCTCCCGCCGGACGAGCCGCTTCGGCGGCGTCCGACGCGGTCTCGAGCGGGACGCTCCCGATCCTTGGCGGCGGCCTCCTGCTGGTCGCCGCGATCCGCTCGATGGCCCGCAACCGGGCGCGGGCGATTCCGCTCGGTATCGCCGGCAGCGGGCTGGTCGGCTTCGGCCTTCAGCAACGCCGCTCGAGCGACGAGGAGTCCGCTGGGGTCCCGGATGTCGAGGGCGGAACCGAAGGGAAGGAGACCTCGGATCAGGCGAGCGCCGCCGCCGAGCGCGTCGATTCCGGGCGGGAATCCGAGATCCAGCCGGATGGCGAGATTTCGGACGAGCCCGAAATCGACGAGACGGCGGACTCGGGCTCGCAGATCGAGTTCACCGAAACGCCGGACGAGGACGACTCCCGCTCGCGGCCAGATCTCGGCGCGGACGAGGAGGAGCCGCGGCGCGATACCGACACCGAGGGCGTAGCGGTCGACATCTCCGATCCGGCGATGGCCGACGAGGCCAGCGAGGCGACCGGGCCGTCGCCCGAACAGGCCCAGCCGACTCAGACCGACGACACCGAACCGGAGGAGAGTCCCGCCGAGGACGCCTCCGACATGAAGGTCGAGCCACCGGACGAGGGCGATTCGGAGTCGGAGGAGGCAGACAGCGACGCCGACACCGACGACGCCGACGATTCTGACGACGAGAGCGAGCAGTAACCGCTCGGTCTCGCCCGCGTGCCGTCTCTGTGACTGACGGTGGATAATTTCGACTCGAGCCGCCGACACGAAACAGTCGACGCACAACGGGGACGAGCTACTGCGAGCGGGACGGTGATCGTCGCCGGAAACTGCTGACACGCTCGGAGCGGTAGAGGACGGGCAACACCACCAACGCGGCGACGGCCAGTCCGAGCGCACCGCTCCCGGCGAAGAGCGTGACGGGCCAGTAGTAGCCGGTGGCGGCGATGAGAGCCGCGATCACGAGCGCCGCACCGACGGCCCTCGCGGTAAGCCGGCCGCTGTCTCGAATCGGACCGCG
This sequence comes from Natrinema versiforme, assembly GCF_005576615.1. Classification (NCBI taxonomy): domain Archaea; kingdom Methanobacteriati; phylum Methanobacteriota; class Halobacteria; order Halobacteriales; family Natrialbaceae; genus Natrinema; species Natrinema versiforme. The sequence continues at coordinate 583,136 of NZ_CP040330.1, read as the reverse complement.
ACCCGAGTCCAGCGCTCGAGCGAGGACGGCGAGTTGCCAGCCGGCGAACGCGCCGAGGGACGCGCCGAACAGGAGGACGGCGTCGGGGTCCGCGCCGCTCACGACGACGGCGATGGCGGCGAGGCCGACCGCGAGGCCGAATCCGAGCGTCCCGCGGTGGGGCGGATACCGGTTCAGGAGCCCCCACGTGAGGAGCAGGAAGACCAATCCGACCCCGATGCCGGCGACGATGTCGACGAGGTAGTGGACGCCGAGGCCGACCCGGGAGAAACAGACGATCGTCACGATTCCGACGGCCCCGAGATATCGCCGCCGCCGCGTGCCGACGGACAGGTATTCGGCCAGACTCAGGTAGACGATGGTCGTCAGCAGGGCGTGACCGCTCGGAAAGCCGTAGCCCGTCGCGGTCGCGGTGGCTTCGTACAGCGGGTGGACCGTCTCCGGAAGCGCCCCGACCTCGACGAGGACGCGCTCCGGTCGCGGGAGCGCGAAGACGTGTTTCAGACCGGTGATGAGCGAGAGCCCCGCCAAGAGCACGCCGGCGACGGCGGCGATCCCGTCCCGGTCGTCGGCCGCTCTCCAGTAGAGGGTGCCGACGAGCAGGCCGAGAAACCACACGTCGCCGAGCTGGGTGACCAGCCCGAGCACGACGACCGCCCACTCCGGGGCGAGTTCGCGAAACGAGTCGAACCAGCCGATTCCTCGGGACATACCTCACGTTACGACCGACGGACCATATAAGCGATTCCGCTCGGCCGGACGTCGGGACCGACATCGAACGCGACTGCCGAACTCATTTCACGGCGGCAGAGAGTCACCGGAGTGCGGAAAAACCCTCATTTCCGCGTCACCTGTACGCTATCGAGACGCGCCACCGGTCGGCGTCGCGAGGGAATCGCAATGAGTGAGACATCGGAACCAGAACCCGAATCCGAGCGCGAACGCATCGATCCGGAGTACGACCACCAGCGCGAGGACGGCATCGACGAGGCCGCACTCGAGGCCCTGCTCTCCGAGTACGCGATCGGCCGGGACGACCACGAGAACGCGCCGGCGTTCGTGATCCGGCCGGACGACGTGCAGGCGGTGGTTCGCCTACTGCGCGACGAGGCGGGGTTCGACCACCTCTCGTGTATCACGCCCCAGCAGTACGAGGATCGCTACGAGTCGATCGTCCACATGACGAAGTACGATCGGCGGACCCACGAGGTGACGCTGATCGTCCCGCTGCCGACGGGGGCGCCCGTCTGCGAGTCCGCCGAACCCGTCTTCCGAACCGCCGACTGGCACGAGCGGGAGGCCTTCGACCTCGTCGGGATCGAGTATGCGGACCACCCCAACCTCACCCGCATTCTCCTCCCCGAGTCGTGGCAGGGCCACCCGCTCGCGCTGGACTACGATCAGGACAAACCGCAGGTCGTCAGCTACACCGAACACGCCAACCCCCTCGCCGAGGATCGGCGCGACGAGGAATCGGAGACGATGTTTCTCAACATCGGCCCCCACCATCCGGCGACCCACGGCGTGCTCCACCTCGAGACGGTGCTGGACGGCGAATCGGTCGCCGACGTCGAACCCGATATTGGCTACCTACACCGCTGCGAGGAGCAGATGTGCCAGCAGGGGACCTACCGCCACCAGATCATTCCCTACTCGAATCGCTGGGACTACACCGCGAACCTGCCCAACGAGTGGGCAGTCGCCCGCGCCATCGAGGACATCGCCGACATCGAGGTCCCCGAGTACGCGCAGGTCCTGCGGACGATGGCGACCGAGTTCGGACGCATGCTCGGCCACTTCCTCGCGGTCTCGACGTTCGCGCTGGACGTCTACGGCGACTTCACCGCCATCTTCCAGTACGGCATGCGCGACCGCGAGGTCGTCCAGGACATCTTGGAGGACTTGACCGGCCAGCGGATGATGTTCTACTTCTTCCGGCTGGGCGGTGTCTGCTGGGACCTCCCCGAGCCCCGCGCGGAGTTCATCGAGAAATGCCGGGACTTCCTCGACGAACTCCCCGCGAAGGTCGACGAGTACCACAGCCTGCTGACCGGCAACGAAATCTTCCAGCGACGGACGATGGGAACGGGGGTGCTCGAGCCCGAGGTGGCCAAAGACTACGGCTGTACGGGTCCCGTGGCTCGCGGCTCCGGCATCGATTACGACCTCCGCCGTGACGACCCCTACGGCTACTACGAGAACCTCGAGTGGAACGTGGTCACCGAGGACAGTTGCGACAACCACGCGCGCGTCCTCGTTCGGCTGCGCGAAGTCGAGGAGTCCGCGAAGATCATCGAGCAGTGTCTCGACCTACTCGAGGATTGGCCGGAAGACGAACGCACGGTCCAGAGCAACGTCCCGCGGACACTCAAACCTGATCCGGGGATCGAGACCTACCGCGCCGTCGAGAGCGCGAAGGGCGAACTCGGGATCTACATCCGCGCGGACGGCTCGAACTCGCCGGCCCGGTTCAAGATCCGCAGTCCGTGTTTCCACAACCTCTCGGCGCTGCCCGAAATGTCCGAAGGAGAGTACGTCGCGGATCTGATCGCGACGCTCGGCAGTCTCGATATCGTGTTAGGGAGCGTCGACCGGTGACGACGGACTCGAGCGGCGGGACGACGTCGTTTCGCCGACCCGCAACCGCTCGTCCGCGTCGTCTGCAGTCGCTCGCGCACTCGAGGCAGGTGTTCGTCGGCGCTCATTCGGTCTGACGAGGGCACGAACGCGGAAATGCTCACACCTCGATCATCACCCCACCATCGAGTCGGCGATACGTCGATCGGTGGATCCTTTGCCACAGATACCGGGAATATAATCCGGTATCTACGACGAAATCGACAACAGTTAACTGCAACCGTCACTCCAATACGGAATACATGTGGATCGACGGCTGGCAGCCGACCGCCGGCTCCGTGATGGATCGCTGGAGCGACCTCGAGCGCGACTGGCAGAGCGTCCTCGTGGGCGCGGCGATCGTCGCCCCAGTCTCCCTCCTCGAGTTGCAGATTCCGTGGTGACGCGATGATCGTCCGTCGACTGGCGTCGGGTCTCCTCGCCCTCTGTCTCGGTGCGATACTCGCTCGAGGGGTCGCCGCCGTCCTCGGGGTCAATCACCTCCTGCTCGCGATCGCGCTCGGGTTCGTCGCAGCGAACGTCGTCGGAATTCCCGATCGGCTCGAGCCCGGAATCGCGACGCACAAGCTGTTGCTGGGCGGGGGAATCGTCCTCATGGGCGCGTCGATATCGCTCGAGACCGTCCTCGAGGTCGGCGGGCTCGTCCTGTTGCTCGTGGTCGGGGTGACCGCGACGACGCTGCTCGTCGTCGAATTCCTCGCGCGCAACGTGTTCGGGCTGGCCGAGCGGATGGGATCGCTGCTCGCGGCCGGTGCGAGCATCTGTGGCGTCTCCGCGGTCGTCGCGGTCGCCGGCGCGGTCCGCGCCCGCGAGGAACAGATTGCCTACGCAGCCACGACGGTCCTCCTGTTCGACGCGATCACCATCGTCGTCTATCCGATCGTCGGTGACCTGCTGAACCTCTCCGGGATGGTGTTCGGCGCGTGGGCCGGCACCAGCATGTTCTCTACGGGACCCGTCGTCGCCGTCGGTTTCGCTCACTCCGAGGTCGCCGGGCAGTGGGCGACGATGACGAAGCTCTCGCGGAACGCCCTGATCGGCGTCGTCGTCCTCGCCTACGCTAGCTATTACGCCCGCACGGCTGGCGGTCGCCGCCCCTCCGTTCGGACCCTCTGGGACGAATTCCCGAAGTTCGTGCTCGGCTTTCTCGCGCTCGCCGTCGTCGCGAGCGCGGGCATCCTCTCCGCCGCCCAGTTGAACTCGATCGAGAACGCCTACAACTGGCTGTTCGTGCTCGCGTTCGTCGGCCTCGGGACCGAGATTCGACTCGCCGATCTTCGCGACACCGGCGTAACACCCGCGATCGTCGTCCTGCTCGTGTTATTCGCGAGCAGTACGCTCTCGCTTACGGTGCTGTTGGTGGCGTTCTGAGTCCGATCGCCTGCACAGCAATCTCCGAGCGACATGTTGCGTCGAAGATAGCGGCAATAAACACAAAACCGACCGTAAGCGATCGAGCTTTTCGATATCGACGGTTACTCGAGTTTCGATGAGATCTATTTCGAGAACGCGCATACCGCTCGGTTTGCGTGAATTGATAGCCGCAGAGACCAAAACGGGTTCACTGCTTCTCCGCCGCTTCGACGGGATCAGTACTCGATCGTCACAGCAACGATTGCGTTTCCCACTCACGATCCGCGAATTTTGCTCATTTCAAGTTCCGGATCGAAGAATTGCTGAGGAACGAGGGCATACATAGGGTCGGTTACTACGTCGGGAGACGCATGGAACGAGTCTATTCACGTCGCTCTGCGTTACAGTTCACGGGAGTCGCTTCTACGATCTCTCTCGCCGGCTGTGCGTCTCTTCTCGGCGACAGTGCCGACGTTCGTATCTCCGGTGGCGTCGGACCGCTGCCGATGGTCGAAGTGTGGGCCGATATGTACGAACAGGAGAACGACATCGCGTTCGACATCTCCGGTGGCGGAACCGGCGTCGGCGTCTCCGACGTCCTCAACGATCAGGTCGACATCGCGATGATGGGTCGCGAACCGGAACAGGAAGAGATCGATCAGGGACTGTTCGCCGTCCCGATGCTCATCGACACCGTCGTCGCGACGGTCAACGTCGACAACCCCGTCCTCGAGGAACTACAGGAGAACGGCCTGAGCCGCGAGGAGATGGAGGCCATCTTTACGAAGGAGATCACGAACTGGGGCGAAGTCGTCGACGCCGACGTCGACGAGGAGATTATCGTCTACGGCCGGTCGGACGCCTCGGCCGCCTACAAGAAGTGGGGCGATTTCCTTGGCGGCGAAGACGATGCTTACACCGAGAAGGACCTTGAGGATCTCGCGGACGGCAACCACAACGGTGACCAGCAGGTCGCCGAGGCTGTCGGCTCCAACGAGAACGCCATCTCGCTGAACAACATCAACTACGTCTACGATCTGGATAGTGGCGAACTCGAGGGCAACATTCGGCCGGTGCCGCTCGATCGGGACGGCGACGGAACGATCTCCGAGGAGGAGGACTTCTACGAGACCCGCAACGAGTTCCTCACCGCCGTCGACGAGGGTCGGTATCCGGCACCGCCGGCGCGCGAGATGTTCCTCGCCTCGAACGGCGAGTTCGAAGACGAGGCCTACGACTTCGTCGAGTGGGTGCTCACGGACGGACAGGAACACGTGCGCGAAAACGGCTACGTTCCGCTCGAGGACGAGCGACTCGAGGAAGCGCAGAACGACCTCGAAACGGGGCCGTGAACTGAACGATGGTCGAGTCGACGGAACCGACTGACCCGGAGCAGGGCGCGCGTATCGACCGACGGCTGCTCGCCGAGCGACTGAGCAGTCAGTGGCTTCGCGGTGCAGGCTACTTCGCGATCGCGCTGTTCGCGTTGATCGTGCTGATGCTGCTCTATCAGTCGCTGCCGCTGCTCTCGGAGTACTCGCTCGTCCAAGTGTTGGCGTCGTCGAACTGGGATCCCGCACGAAACGAGTTCGGGTTCCTGCCGGCCATCGTCGGCACGATCTACGTGACCGGGCTCACGATGCTCATGGGGACGCCGATCGCGATCCTCACGGCGATCTATATCGCCGAGTACGCCGAGGGCCGGACGAAGGTCATCGTCTCGTCGTTCATCGACGTGCTTGCGGCGATTCCGAGCGTTATCTTCGGACTGGTCGCACTGATCGTCGTCGTTCCCTTCGTCGGAGATTACCTCGCGCCGGCGGTCGGCTCCGGCGGGACCGGACTGGGGATCTTCACGGTCAGTCTCGTGATGGCGATCGTCGTCACGCCCTTTATGATCTCGCTGTCCGCCGAGTCGCTCGAGGCCCTGCCCGACGAACTGCGCGAGTCCTCGCTGGGCGTCGGCGCAACGAAGTGGGAGACGATCAAGTCGGTCCTGTTGCGGGCTGCGGGCCCCGGAATCTTCTCGGCGATCCTGCTCGGATTCGGCCGCGTCTTCGGCGCGACGATCGTGCCGGCGATGCTCATCGGCGGCCAGACCCAGCTTCCGGACTCGCCGTTTGCGACCGGCCAGACGTTGCCGACGCTGATCGTCAACGACTTCGGCGAACTGATGAGCCTGCCGCTGACCCAGTCGGCGCTGATCTTCGTGGGACTAATGCTCGTGATCGTCGTCTGGCTGTTCAACTTCACGGCGATGCTCGTCCGCCAGCGCCTCCAGCGGAGGTGGCAGTACTGATGGATCGCTACGCCGAACAGCGACTCTTCGGCTGGCTCGCTCGCGGTGCTGCCGCGCTCGTCGTGAGCGTTCTGATCCTAGTAATCGGCGTGACGATTTACAGGGGCGGTCGCGTCTTCCTCACGGACCCAGCGATCGCGTTTACGCCGCCCGGCTCGCGGTACATGCTCGAGGGAGAGGGCGGCTTCTTCCACGCGGTGTTGGGGAGCGTCTTCATCGTCGTCCCGGCGACGGTCATCTCGACGATACTGGCCGTCTCAACGGCCGTTTACCTCCAGAGCGACTACTCGAGCGACCGGTTCTCGGATGTCGTAAACATGTTTCTGAACGTCCTCTGGGGGACGCCGCCGATCGTCTACGGCGTGTTCATTCTGACAGTGATCATCGCGATCGGTGCCCAGACGAGCCTGTTCTTCGGGATCGTCGCCATCGCGATCTTCCAGTACCCGATCGTGACCCGGTACACCGACGAGGCGTTACGGTCGGCGCCGGAGACGGTCAAGGAAGCCGCGTACGGGCTCGGATCGACGCGGTTCGAAACCGCACGAATGACCGTTCGAGCGGCGCTTCCGGGCGTCATCGCCGGGATCGTCATGGGCTTTGCCCGCGGAATCGGCGATGCCGCGACGGTATTGTTCACTGCCGGACGGAGCACGCGAATGCCGTCCGGCCTGTTCGAACCGTCGACGACGCTGCCGGTTCTCATCTTCGATCAAGCGATGTCGTTCAACGCCGAAGTCAGGTCCCACGCGTACGCAGCGTCGTTCATCCTCACGGTCGCCGTGCTGGGCCTGATTCTCGTCTCGAAACTGCTCGCCGGACGGTACGCTCGATACGCACCGGGAGGTCGAAACTCATGACAGACGCTGCACTCACCACCGACAACCTTGCCGTAACGTACACCGGGAACCGCGAAGTGGAGGCGCTGAAGGGCGTCTCGGTGGAGTTCCCGGAGAACCAGTTGACCGCCATCATCGGTCCGTCAGGCTGCGGGAAGTCGACGCTGCTGAAGTCACTAAACCGGCTCCACGAGATCCAGCCCGACGTCGAAATCTCCGGCGACGTGTATCTGGGCGAGCAGTCGGTCTACGACACCGACGAGCCCGTCCCGGAGCTTCGCAGGCGGATCGGCTACGTCCCGCAGACGCCGACGCCGTTACCCCTCTCGATCTACGAGAACGTCGCCTACGGACTGCGGATACACGGGGCCTACGACTCGAAGGCGGACCTCGACGAGCAGGTCGAAAGCTACCTTCGAAAGGTGAACCTCTGGGAGGAGGTAAAGGACCGACTGGATACCCCCGGTGCGGAGCTGTCGACTGGCCAGATCCAGCGGCTGTGTCTCGCCCGCTCGCTGGCAGTCGAACCCGAGGTGTTGCTGTGCGACGAGGTGACGTCGGCGCTGGATCCAGTCTCGGCCGAGCAGGTCGAGGAAACCCTCGCCGACCTCAAAGACGAGTACACTATCGTCATGGTTACCCACAGCATGGACCAGGCGAAGCGGCTCGCCGACGAGGTAGTCTTCCTCTATCTCGGCGAACTCGTCGAGGCCAACGACGTGCGATCGTTCTTCGAGAATCCGCAGAACGAACGGACTCGGGAGTTCGTCGACGGTCCGACGATGGTCGAGTACGGCGACGACGAGACGCCGGAGTCGACGCCGACCGAGGCGGTGACCGAGCGATAGCGGCGGATCGGCCCCGACGTACCGGTCAATCGCGATCGCTCTTCGGGGTCGTCCACTCGATCGGATACGCGTCGGCAATCTCGTCGAAGCGAATCGATCGGCACCAGCGCTCGCGAGACCAGTCGGCGACGAACGGGCTCAGGTCCCTCGGATTCTCGAAGTTCTGGACGCGAACGACGTCGACCGATCGTCCGAGAGCAGCCGCGAGACGCTCACGGCGGAGTCACCCGGCAGCCCGACGGCTCGCGTCCGAACTGATTCGAGACATCGCTAACCGTCCGGTCGCGACCACGAACGCTCGAATACGCCTGTACCCAGCGGAGACGCCGCTCGACTAGTGAGTCGAACCGCAACCGGAGCACGGAACGTATTTGCTGCCGGCGTCCCAGTCATGACACATGACCGACGGCGCATTCGGAGGCTACGGCGGACGTCACGTCCCCGACCCGCTGCAGGAACCGCTCGAGCAACTCGCCGCGGCGTACGACGACGTGGCGAATACCGACGAGTTCGACGCTGAACTGCGCGAACTCCTCGAGGAGTTCGCCGGCCGGCCGACCCCGCTGTACTACGCGCGCAACCTGAGCGAGCGCTACGGGGCCGAGATCTACCTCAAGCGGGAGGACCTGCTCCACGGCGGGGCTCACAAGATCAACAACGCGCTCGGGCAGGCCCTGCTCGCTAAGCGAGCGGGCCGCGATCGGTTGATCGCCGAGACCGGGGCCGGCCAGCACGGCACCGCGACCGCGATGGTCGGCGCCTTGCTCGGCCTCGAGACGGAGATCTACATGGGACGGAAAGACGTCGAACGGCAGGAGATGAACGTCTTCAGGATGCGCCTGATGGGTGCCGAAGTAAACGAGGTCACCCGAGGTGACGAGGGGCTGGCCGACGCCGTCGATGCCGCGCTCGAGGATTTCGCCGAAAACGTCGAAGACACCCACTATCTGGTGGGCAGCGTCGTCGGCCCCGACCCGTTCCCGCGGATGGTCCGGGACTTCCAGAGCGTCATCGGTCGGGAGGCCCGCGAGCAGATACAGGAGCGCACGGGCGACCTGCCCGACGCCGCGGTCGCCTGCGTCGGCGGTGGCTCGAACGCGATCGGCCTGTTCCACGCGTTCCGCGAGGACGATGTCGACTTCTACGGCGCCGAAGGCGGCGGGAAAGGCTCGGACTCGAGTCAGCACGCCGCCCCGCTCGCACAGGGGAGAGACGACGTGCTCCACGGGATGAAGACGCGGGTCCTCGACGAGGACGTCGACGTCCACTCCGTCTCGGCGGGGCTCGACTACCCCGGCGTCGGCCCCGAACACGCCATGTTCCGGGCCGTCGGCCGCTGTGAGTACACTGGCGTCACCGACGACGAAGCGCTGGCGGCCTTCCGCGAACTGAGCGAGACCGAGGGGATCATCCCGGCCCTCGAGTCCAGCCACGCGATCGCTCGAGCGATCGACCTCGCGGAGGCGGGCGAGCACGAGACGATCCTCGTGAACCTCTCGGGTCGCGGCGACAAGGACATGGAGACGGCGGCCGCGAAGTTCGACCTCTGAGCGGCGACTCCGATCCCGTCGGCCGTCGATTCAGCGCTCGAGGTGTGCCTGCACGCGACCCATCAGGGCCGCGGCGTCGTCGTCGAGCCGATCCCGCGACAGCGACAGCGCCACGTCGTCGTCCCCGAAGCGAGGGAGGAGGTGGACGTGTGCGTGATCGACAGTCCCGACTAACGGCCCGCTGGTGTGAAAGACGCTGAACCCTTCCGGCTCGAGTGCCGCCTCCAGCGCGTTCGAAACGGTCCGGACCGTTTCGAAGACGGCCGTCGAGACCGATTCGTCGATCGTCAGCACGTCTTCCTCGTGGGCGCGCGGAATAACGAGGCAGTGTCCGGGCACGGCCGGGTTCCGGTCGAGAAACGCAACCGTTCGCTCGTCTTCGTAGAGGACGTGCGCCGATCGATCACCGCTGAGAATCCGACAGAAGTCACAGTCGTCGTGCATGGCCGAACTCTCTACTGAATCGACATATAGGTATCTCCATCCGACGGTCGCCCGTCGGTGTCCGGTATCGTTGGACGCTTACAGGAGACCGCGTTCGTCCCGTAACGTTCGATACGACTCGAGATACCGGTCTGCCACCGCCGAGCGATCGTAGTCGGCAAAGGCCTCGTCGTACTCGCGGTGCTCTAAGTCGCCCGCCGCGAGGATGGCTTCCGCCAACTCGTCCTCGCTGGTGGTCCGGAACCCGCGGTCCCAGCCCTCGACGAGTTCGTGGGCGCTCGAGTCCGCGTGATACTCAACGATACCCACGCAGCCGGCGGCGATCGCCCACAGCATCTCCGTCGGGAAGACGCAGTGGTCGGCCGTCTGGGCGAAGACGTGGGCCCCGCGGTAGGCCGCGATCCGCTCCTCGAGGTCGAGGTCGCCGAGGAACGTTACCCGATCCTCGATCCGGAGGTCCCGCGTCAGTTGCTCGTAGGCGTCCCGTTCCGGTCCGTCGCCGACGACGTTCGCGGACCAGTCCCGGTCGCGGAGTTCGGCAAGTCCCAACAGCAGGCTCTCGAGGTTCGCTCCCTCGTCGAGTCGGCGAGCGTAGATCACGTCGACTTCCTCGCCCGGTTCGACCTCCCGAATCCGGTCGCAGTCGATCGGGTTCGGCACCGTCTCGACGATGTCGCCGTCGGCCCCGATCTCTCGGACCCACGTCCCCACGAGTTTCGAGGGCGTGACGATCCGGTCCGGACGGCCCGTCGCGAACCGCGTCCAGCGGGTGTCGGTAACGCCGCCGTCGCCGTACCACTCGAGGACCAGCGGCGCTCGCGCGAGCGTCGCCCCCCAGTTGGCTGCGACGACCTGACTCGGCGGTTGTGCGCTGGCGTGAACGATATCCGGACTCGCGGCCGCGAGAACGAACGGGAGTCGCAGGAGGAACGAACTCCGGGCTTCGGGGCCGTTCGAGACCGCGTGATAGGTGATTCCGTCCGCGTCGAACGTGGACTCCTCGCCGGCCCAGAAGCCGGCGCAGTACCAGTGGACATCGTGGCCGTGCTCCGCGAGGAGTTCGCAAACGGTCCGCAACCGCTCGTTCGTCTCGGTGGCGCGGTGGTGAGCCGTTTCGAACGAGACGAACGCGATTCGCATCTGCTCGCAGAATGCGAGCGAGAGGTTAAAAACTCCCTGTTTCGGTCGAATCCGGGTCCCACAGTCACCGGGTCACGAACGTGCGTCGCCGAGACGGCTAGAAAAAGCCATCGTCGGTATCGTCCGTCTCGTTGTCCGTACTATCGTCGTCCGTGCTATCATCCGTCCCATCATCGCCATCGCTCTCGCCATCGTCGCTCTCGCTCTCGCTGTCGTCCCCATCGCTCTCGTCATCACTGCTCTCATCGTCACCATCACCCTCGCCGTCATCGCTGTCGTCCTCATCGGTTCCGGGTCCCGCGTCGTCATCGTCCCCGGAGCCGTCCTCGGTTTCGTTGCCGCCGTCGCTCTCGTTACCGTCGCTCTCGTTGCCACCGATACTCTCGTTGTCACTGCTCTCGTTGCCGCCGATATCGATCGGGTCGGTATCGGACTCGTTGTCCTCGAGGTCGCCCTCCTCGTCCCCGTCGGTGCTCTCGTTCTCGGAGCCGCCACCCGCCGTTTCAGAGTCAGCGCCCTGACTCCCCAGCGACTCTATTTCGCCGTCGGAGTCGGGCATCTCGACCGAATCGGCCACGAACAGCTCCGGGCCGACGGCCGCGACGGTCATCCCGAACGCCGCGAGGATGAGTACGGTCGTCACGAGGACGGTCCCGACCGGCGACTCGTCGATCTCGTCTGCCATTGACCGTGTTCGGGACGCTATACGGCTTTGTTAAGCGCCGCCATCGTCCCCCGTTCCCGACACGACGGCGGGGGATCGACCCCGTGTCACGCGCGTCGCGGGATACCGCCGTGTGGACCGTAACTGGTCCCTACTCGCCCGCGTCCGCCGGGCCGACCGATCCCACCGACCGAAACGACTACCCCTTCGAGTCCGTACGCCACTGGCATGAGCAGCTACGACATCGAGCGCTATCTCAACGTTCGCAGCGCCTACGGTACGTCCTTCGGCCCCGACGGTGAACGCCTCTCCTTCCTGATGAACACGACCGGGACCCCGCAGGTCTGGACCCTCGAGGAGTCCCGCGGCTGGCCCGAGCAGCGGACGTTCTACGACGAGCGGGTGACCTTCGCCTCGTGGTCGCCGGAGTGCCCGGAGCTGATCTTCGGAATGGACGAAGGCGGCAACGAACGCGCACAGCTGTTTCGGTTGGACGCCGAAACGGGCGAGATCGAGAACGTCACCGCGATGCCCGACGCGAAACACCGCTGGGGCGGCTGGAGCCACGACGGCGAGCGGTTCGCCTTCACCTCGAACCGCCGCGACGAGTCCGTCTTCGATGTCTACGTGCAGGGCCGCGACGAGCGCGGAGACGAGGCACAGCTGGTGTACGAGGGCGATGGCTGGCTCTCGCTGTCCGGCTGGAGCCCCGACGACTCGCGGCTGCTCGTCTCGCAGGCCTACTCCAACTTCGATCAGGACCTGTACGTGCTCGACCTTGAGGCGGACGACCCCGACCTCGAGCACCTCACGCCCCACGAGGGCGACGTTCGCTATCAGAGCGCGAGTTGGGCTCCCGACGGTGAGGGTATCTATCTGGTCACCGACGAGGGCGACACCGATACCCTGTATCTGGCCTATCTCGACCTCGAGGGCGGGGCGCGGAGCGCCCCGGAAACTCAAGTAGCGACGGACTCGAAGAGTCCCTCGGACCATGCGAGCGGGTCGAAGACCCGCGAGCAGACGGGGAGGGAAACGACCCGCGAGAGCGGCGACCTCGAGACGGTCGCCGACGGCGATGGCTGGAACGTCGGCGGTATCGCACTGGACGACGAGACGGGGCGGTTCGTCTACTCGCGGAACGTCGAGGGCTACACCGACCTCACCGTGGGCGAGTTCGATCCCGACGCGCCGACCGAGTTCGAGACCTTCCCCGAGCCCGACCTACCGGGCGGGATCTCCGGCGGCGTGGGCTTCGACCCCGACGCCGAGCGGTTCGCGCTGTCGACGAGCGGCGACACGGTCAACACGAACGTCTTCGTCGTCGATATCGAGACCGGCGAGGCCGAACAGTGGACGAGCGCGCCGACCGCGGGCATTCCCCCCGAATCGTTCGACGACTCGGAACTGGTCCACGTCGAGAGTTTCGACGACCTCGAGGTGCCCGGATTCTTCACCCTCCCGGACGACTACGAGGCGGGTGACGCGAACGACGGCGACGGCGTCCCCGTCATCGTCGACATCCACGGCGGCCCCGAGAGCCAACGGCGACCCTCCTTCTCGAGTGTCAAACAGTACTTCCTCGACCGGGGCTACGCCTACTTCGAGCCGAACGTCCGGGGCTCGTCGGGGTACGGTGCCGACTACGCGAGCCTCGACGACGTCGAAAAGCGAATGGACTCCGTGGCGGACATCGAGGCCTGTGTCGAGTGGTTGCAGGATCACCCTGCCGTCGATCCCGATCGGATCGCGGCGAAGGGCGGCTCCTACGGCGGCTTCATGGTGCTTGCCACGCTGACGGAGTACCCCGACCTCTGGGCCGCCGGTATCGACACCGTCGGCATCGCCAACTTCGTCACCTTCCTCGAAAATACGGGCGACTGGCGACGGGAACTCAGGGAGGCGGAGTACGGGTCCCTCGAGGACGACCGGGAGTTCTTGGCGGAAATCTCGCCGATCAACAACGTCGAGAACATCGAGGCACCGCTGTTCGTCCTCCACGGGGAAAACGACCCCCGCGTGCCCGTCGGCGAGGCCGAACAGATCGCGGAGAAAGCGGCCGAACAGGGCGTCCCCGTCCGAAAGCTGATCTTCGAAGATGAGGGCCACGGCTTCTCGAAACTCGAGAACCGCATCGAGGCCTACTCCGCGATCGCCGACTTCCTCGACGAGCACGTCTGAGTCCTCGAGTGATCGGCGTGAGCACACCAACCTGCCGTCCGGATCGGCAACGAAAAGCATTGGAATAAGATCCAGAGATTTTTACACGTCCCCGAAATAGGGAACCACGTGCCCGCTATCGAAACCTCCAGCCTGACGAAACGGTACGGCGACTCGGTCCTCGCCGTCGACGACCTCGATTTAGTCGTCGAGGAAGGCGAGATATTCGGCTTCTTAGGCCCCAACGGGGCTGGGAAGTCGACGACGATTAACATGCTTCTGGACTTCGTCCGCCCGACCGAAGGTTCCGCGACGGTACTCGGACACGATATCCAGCGAGAGTCGAAAACGATCCGCTCGCGCATCGGTGTCCTCCCCGAAGGTGCGACGCTGTACGATCGGCTGACCGGCCGCGAACACCTCGAGTGGGTCATCGACAACAAAGGCAGCGACGACGACGCCGACGAACTCCTCGAACTGGTCGGCCTCGAGCCCGAGGCCGCGGCGCGATCTGCCGGCGGCTACTCGAAGGGGATGGCCCAGCGTCTCGGATTCGCGATGGCACTGGTCGGTGACCCCGACCTCCTGATCCTCGATGAACCGTCCTCGGGACTCGATCCCAAGGGAATGCAGGAAATGCGCGAAATTATCACTGCCGAAGCCGACCGCGGTACGACCGTCTTCTTCTCGAGTCACATCCTCGGGGAAGTCGAGGCGGTCTGTGACCGTGTCGGCATCATGAACGACGGACGACTCGTTGCGACGGGAACTCTCGACGCGTTGCGCGAGAATCTCGATCTCGACGCCTCGATCTCGCTGACGGTCGACACCGTCCCCGACGCGCTCGTCGCCGACCTCGAGAACCACGAGGGCGTCCGCTCGACGACCGTCGACGGATCGACTATAACGGTCTCCTGTGCGTCGACGGACACCAAGTACGATGTCGTGACACAAATCGGTGCGGCGACGACTGTCCGCGATATCGTCTCCGAGGACGCCTCCCTCGAACGGCTGTTCAACACGTACACGAACGGCGAGCAGCCGCGTGAGGAGGACACCGACGCGGAGCGGGCCGACGCAGAGACGGAGGTGTCGGCATGAGCGTCCTCGCCGTGGCGAAGAAGGACTTCCTCGATGTCCGGCGGGCGAAGAGCGTCTGGGTCGTCAGTGGACTGTACATGCTGCTCGTGGCGTTTTTGTTCTACTTCGGCCAGAACGGACCGACGGACCCGAACGTCATTTATCAGTTGTCGACTCTCACAACCGTCGGGACGCTGTTCGTTCCGATCGTCGCGCTCATGATGGTGTATCTCACGATCGCCGGCGAGCGGGAGTCGGGAAGTATCAGGTACCTGCTTTCGCTTCCGAACACGCGACGGGACATCGTCATCGGGAAGTACCTCTCCCGCGGGGCCGTCGGTACCGGCGTCATCCTCGTCGCGTTCGGCGTGGGCGCGGTGATGACGGTGCTGTGGTACCCGTCGTTCGAAGCGACCGTCTTCGGCGGCATCGCCGGCCTGACGGTGCTCCTCACGCTTGCGTACGTCTCGGTCGCCATCGGCATCTCCGCGGCGACGGGAGCGCGATCGCAGGCGATGACCGGGGCGATCGGGTTCTACTTCGTCAGTAACTTGCTGATGATCAGTCCGAACCTCTCGATCGTCGCCGCGCTCGAGTACGTGCTGAACGGTCGGCTCGGGATGGGTATCTCCGATCACCTGTTCGAGTTTATCCGCATGCTCAGTCCGACGATCGCCTTCAGGAAATCCCTCCCGCTCGTCGTGCCGAACGACGTGACGGTGTTCCCGGCGAACGCGGATCCCTCGGCCCCATCCTACCTCACACCCGAAGTTGCATTCACCATTCTGGTCGCCTGGCTTGTCGTTCCGATTGCGTTCGGTCTGTGGCGGTTCAACCGGACCGACCTGGATTGAACGAATCGGCGGTATCCGCTCGGTCCACTGACTCACCACCCGTTTTCTCAGATCACGCCCGTTTTCGTCGCTACGTCTCGAGCCGCGCGCTCGTTCATCCCGTTGCCCAGAATCGTGTAGCGGTCCCGGATCTCGTGGCAGGTCGTCAGCGACTCGATGATCGTCTCGTCGTCGATTCCGAGTTCCTCGGCGGTCGTCGGCGCGTCGATGCTCGAGAGCGCGTCGCGGATGTCCCGCCAGATCCCGTCTTCGCCCTGATGGAGGTAGGCGGTTATGATCGAGCCGACGCCGACCTGATGGCCATGCAGGGCCGCCTCGGGTGCCAGCCGGTCGAGCTGGTGGGAAAAGAGGTGTTCGGCCCCGCTGGCCGGCCGCGAGGAGCCGGCGATGCTCATCGCGACGCCCGAGGACATGAGTGCCTTGGTGACGACCCACGCGGACTCCTCGAGGCCCGGGCGAATCAGATCGGCGTTGTCCACGAGGATTTCGGCGGTCATCTCCGAGAGCGCGGCGGCGTACTCGGAGTACTCGACGTCTTGGAGTCGTCGGGCGAGTCGCCAGTCCATCACGGCGGTGTAGTTCGAAATGATGTCGGCACAGCCGGCCGTGGTCAGGTCCCACGGCGCGTCGGCGAGGATGCCGGTGTCGGCGACGACCGCGAGCGGCGGTTCCGCGGCGACGCTGTGGCGAGAGTCCCCGTCCGGAACCGAGCCGCGATTGCTGACGATCCCGTCGTGGCTGGCCGCCGTCGGCACCGAGAGAAAGCCCATATCGAGGTGGTGACTGGCCAGTTTCGCTATGTCGATGGCCTTCCCGCCGCCGATCCCGACGAGGTAGGAGACCTCCTCGGCTTCGGCGGCCTCGATTACTCGCTCGACGGCGTCGAAGGTCGCCTTTTCGATCGTGACGATCGCGGGCTCGATCCCGGCGGCCTCGAAATCGGCCGCGATGGGGTCTGCGGCAACCTCTCGAGGCGTCGGACTCGTGATGAACAGCGGCCGCCCCTGTAGGTGGAGATCATCGACCACGTCGAGGACCTCGTCGCGAACGCCGTGACCGACGACGACGTTTCGCGGGAGGCGAATCCACGTCGACTTCTCGAACATAGTGGCCCTGACACACCCCCGGGACATGTGTTTTTCCTCGTCGGCGCGCTGGGTGGGCGGAACTCCGATCCGTCAGCTTCGCGCTCATCGGCTCGAGTCCCGTCGCGTCGAAAACGATGTCTTATATACTTGCTAAGATGAACGGTGAGATATGATCGGCGTGCTCGTGCGCTGGCTCGGCCTGCTCGTCGTCGGCTATATCGCCGGTCGACTGTACGGGCGGCTCGCAATTCGACGCAGGGGTACCGACGGTCAGGGATCGCGAGGAACGTATCGGTTTCTCGCCGTCGTCGGCATCGCCGCCCTTCTCGTCCTCACGTTTTCCGGCCTCATCGATGCGACTGAGACGGCCCTCTCGTCCGTCCATCCGATACTGGGCAGTGGCCTCGCCACGCCGCTCGCGTGGGCACCGGCGGCGGCCGGAACGATCGTCGCGATCCTCGTCGCGTACCTCGGCGTATTTCCGTCCGCTCGCGAGCGGCGAGGGCTCGAGATCAGCGCATCGACGGCAGTGGCCCGTCTCGGCAAGTATCTCGTGGCGGTCGCGATATTCTGTTTGGGGTTGCTCGCGCCCTTCACGGCACTTCTCGGCGCGTCGAACCCGAGCCCGCTGTTGATTCCGGTCGTGTTCGCCGTCCTCGCCATCGGCGTCTACGCCTGGCTGCAGTACAGTATTCGACTCACACAGGACATCTCCGACCCGACGGCCGAACAGCGACGACGGCTCGAGACCGCGGCCGATCGGGCCGATCTGACGGCGACCGTCGCCGGCGTGTTTTCCGGCCGTGAAACCGAAACGGCCGGACTCTACCTCGACGGCCCGTTCTGGAACCGGCAGCTATACGCGACCGATTACGCGTTCGACGTCCTCGGCGACGAGGAGCTGGCGGCGCTGTGTGCACGCGAACGCGCCGCGGACGACCTCCGACTGCTCGAGCGTCGATCGCTCGTCGTGGCGGTTCTGTTCGGGCTGTTTCTGACCGTGACCGTCTGGACATCGGTGCTCGTCGCGCTCGTCGGCCTCGCCGTCACCTGGCCGCTCCTCGTTTGGCACCTCCAGCACTGCGAGTTCGCCGCCGACCGCCGTGCGGCTCGCGAAATCGGGGCTGGGCCCCTCGCGAGCGCCTACGAAGCACACCCCGACCTGACCGATAGTCGCGGCCGTCTCCACGAACGGCTCGCCTCGACGCCGTCGACGGCGCGACGCCTCGAGCGCCTCCGGGAGTCCGGTTAGAGCGTCTCCAGAATTCCCAACACGCGCTCTTCGGCCTCCCGGTCCGGCCCGTTCTCGTCCCCGTCGCGGTCGCTCTCGAGGTGAGCCGCGACCGAGCGATCCATCGCCGTCTCGAGCGGCGTCGACTCCCAGCCGAGGGCCGCGAGTTTCGCCGTCGAGAGGACGTGCGGATAGGTCCGGTAGAGGGGATAGTCGTCGAGTTCGATGTCGCCGGCCGCGAGTTCGCGGGGGCCGGCGTGGACGAGATCGACCGCCGTCTCGAGCGCGTCGGCGATCAGTTCGACCATCTCCTCGAGCGTGACGAGCCGCCGGTCGCCGACGTTGTAGGCCTCGCCCGCGTCGCCGCGTTCGGCGACGATCCGCAGGGCGCTGGCGACATCCTCGACGAAGACGCGGTGTCGAAGGTTCGTCCCGTCGCCGGGGACCACGACGCGATCGAATCGGTTCACCCGGTCGATCCACCAGTCCAGTCGCTCGGTGTGGTCGTGGGGGCCGTAGACGATCGGCGGTCTGACCGCCATGGCGCGGACGCCGTCGTCGGCCGCCGCGAAGACGGCGCGGTCGCCCTCGGCCTTGCGATTGCCGTAGGTCTCGAAGGAGTCGTCCGTCGCCTGCTCGGCCGTACAGGGGTGCAGCGAGGTCTCGCCCTCCCGCTTCGGAATCTCTTCGTCGCCGTAGGCCGCGCCGCTCGAGACGTAGACGTAGGCCTCGCAGTCGTCGAAGATCCGGGTCGCGGCGCGGACGTCCTTCGGGTGGTAGGCGACGCAGTCGAAGACGGCGTCCGGCGTGACCGTCATCGCGGCCGACTCGAGGGCGGTGTCGTTCGTGCGGTCGCCCTCGACGTGGTCGACCCGGTCGTCGTCTTCGAACGGGTTCTCGCTGGTTCCGCGATTGAAGATCGTCACGTCGTACTCGTGCTCGAGCAGATCCTCCACGAGGTGGCGACCGATAAAGCGAGTGCCGCCGATAACGAGTGCGCTGTCCATGTGTGGCCCCTCACGGCTGTGAGAGAAAACGGTGGCGGACGACGCTCGATCGCCTCGAGTCGTCGTCCGATCAGCGTCTCGATTCGACTGAGGCGATCGGTGACGACCTCCGATCCGTCGCTCGAGTCCGGGTCGGACCGGTAAGCGCGGTGACCCTCAGGGGAGGGTTCTATTGGTCCGTCCGTGGTAGGGCGGTTCGATATGTCTGACCAGCTCCGGACGGACCGCGCTCGAGCGTATCCCCTCGAGTGCGACCACTGTCACTATCCGATCCCGGACGATCCCGTCGAGAACGACGACGGACAGTACTGTTCGACCGCGTGCCGCGAAGCCGCCGCCGAGGACTCGACGATGTCCGAGCCCGACGCCTACAAACGGGTCGCGACCGGCGTCGAGCCGCTCGACTCGCTCGTCCCGAACGGGATTCCCGCGGACTCGTTGGTCCTCCTCTCGGGCGACGAGGGGACTCGCCGCGCCGAACTGGGGATCGAACTCGCGTGGCGCGCCCTCGAGCGGGGCGAACCCGCCGTCGTCTGCTCGATCGCAAACCCGCCGACGGCGACGCTCGAGCGATTCTACCAGAACGGCTGGAACGTGCTTCCCGCGCTCGAAAATGACCGGTTGCGGATCATCGACTGCTTCACCTATCGGCTCGACGACCGGGACGGCTTCCTCGACGACCGCAACGATTGGTCGACGTTCATCGGCGAGGCCGCCGAAGACGCCATCGTGGACGTGCGCGATCCGAGCGACCGCAGCGAGCTGGCGAACAGGCTCCACGGCGCGCTCGACGACCTCGAGATGACCGAGACCGGACTGGTCACGATCGACTCGCTGGACGACCTCGAGGCAGTGTTCACCGAACAGTCGGTTCGGGAGTTCCTCACGGACGTTCGGGCGACGGTCTGTAAGGCGCGGTTCGTGCCGATCGTCGCGGCGGCGACGACGGCGGAGCAGGGCGGCCCGCCGGGGGCGGCACACGTCTTCGACGGGATCGTCGATCTGCGGCTGACGGACCACCTCACGCCGGAGGCGCGGCTCAAACAGCTCGCCGTCCGCAAACTGACCGGGGCCCAGTTCCTGCCCCAGTGGGTGACTTACGAACATGAACCCGCTCGCGGCCTGTTCGCGTTCGGTCCGAACACGGACGCGCGGCAGGTCTACGATTTCGGGAACGGGCCCACACAGCCAGATCGGCCCCGGTAGCCGTCCGGCGCGGACACGGACCGAACAGGACGAGTGCCAACGGGGACGGTTTACCGGAGTGTCGGCTCTCGTCCGATCGCCGTCATCACTCCGTCGCCTGATCGGCCAGTGCGTACAGCGTGATCGGCCCCTCGTCCGAATGGTCGTTGCCGATGGCCCACAGCGTCTCGTCAGCGACGAACGGCGACGTGACCGTTCCGTGGGGGACATCGTAACTCCACACCAGTTCCCCGCTCGCTTTGTCGATCGCACGGATTCGTGCCTCGTCGCCGGGCCACGAGCCGGTGACGAGAAGGTTTTCGGTGACGACGGGGAGCGTGTCACTGCTCCCCGCCAGTCTGGGCCCGCCGTCAGGTTGAAACGACCACGTCGGGGTCCCGTCCGTCGGCTCAAGCGCGTACAGTCGATTGTCGTCGACGACATAGACGTGCTCGTCATCGACGGTCACGCCCGTTCGCGGTGCGTCCCGCTGTTCAAACCGCCACGCCACAGTTCCGTCAGTCCGTGACAGCGCCGTGATACTGTCCGGGCCGTCCGCAGCCTTCACCGGGAGGTAGACGTGGTCGGTATCGACGACGGGAATTCCTTCACCGATCGGGAGTGTCGCGTCCCAGCGTCGTTTCCGTGACTCCAAATCGAACGCGACGACGTTCGCCACGTCGTCCGGTGCCTCGTCCGTCGTGAGGAACACCGTCCCGTCATCGATCGCCATGTCCTCGGGATACAAATTCCCGGCCGCGAGCGGCGCGTGCCACTCGACGCGTCGGTTCGCTACGTCGACGACGTACAGTTTCGAAACGCCGTCGTCGGTCCGCGTCGTCGTTCCGACGTACGCTCGGTCACCGTCGACTTTGAACGCCGTTGCGTGTTCGTCGTCGCTCTCGTCGAGGGGAATCGGGACAGCCCACTGTTTCTGACCCGTTTCGGGATCGATTCCGATCACTTCCGAGTCGCGCGTCCGCTTGTTCAACACGAGAGTGGCGACGACGCCGTTAGTACGCGCTACCGAGGCGCGATGAGCGGTATACGGGTCCACGGCCGTCTCGCTGAAGCGCCAGCGAACCGAGCCGTCGGTCCGCGAGATCGCCGCGAGAATGTCTCGGTTGTTACTGATGAAGAGCGAGTCTTCGGAGAGAAGGGGTCCGCGACCGATCCGGCTGTAGTAGTCAACATCGAGATCCCGTTTCCAGGCGAGGGACGGTTCGCTCGTCGTGACCGTCGCCCCCTGTTGGTACATACTGTTCCGAGTGTCGACGAAAATCTGGTCGACGGTATCGTCACCGACCGTCCGGCGTTGCTGGTCGCCGTCCGTGGGTGAGGAATTCGTCGACTCCGGATCGGATTCCTCGAGACAGCCGGCGATACCGGCGGATGTGACTGATCCGATGGCAGCAAGTAACGTTCGCCGTCGGTAGGGAGATCTGCGTGACTCCATCATCCCGGTGGAGCAACTAGACTGTAATAACGATACTTGCCGTTCGGAGAGGGTCACCGATCAGAGACGGTCTCGGTCCCTGACTGCGCTCGAGCGATTCGAATCGCGCTCGCGATCGGCCCCGTCTTGCATGCGAGCGCGCGCTCAGCGTTTATCCGCTCGTTCGGTTTAGCACCCACCGCAGCACTACGACCACCAGCGACCAGCGCGTCGATCGGGGCGAGTCAGCGATCGATATCGAATCCACAGCCGACGATCCACACAGTCATACCCATGAACGACCGATACGACAGCGACCGACGAGAGACGGAGGATCGAGAAGAGCGCTCGAGCAATACGGAGAACCGGCGTCAGAATCGACGTGAGGGACAGGGCCAAGAGACCGATCGGAGCCGGCAGGGCGGCGACCGCGGCTGGCTCCACGGCATGTTCAGCCGCGGCGACAGCGACGATGTCGGTGCGCAGGGTCCCGACCGACGGGAGCGCGAGCGACGGCAAACGGAGGGGCAGCAGGGCTCGTCCGGCGATACCGGCTGGGGACGCGGTTCCGGCACGACCACCGATCGAGACCGCCAGCGTGGCCAGCAGTCCGGCGGAGGCCAGGGCGACTACCCGCAGCGCAGTCGGTCCCAGCAGCAACGCGAACAGGAGGGGCAGCGAGGCCAACGAAGCCAGCAACGCGGCGAGCGCGGCCAACAGTTCGGCCAACAAGAGACACAGCAGCGAGGCCAGCAGTCCGGCCGACAGCGAGGCCAGCAGTCCGGCCGACAGCGAGGCCAGCAATCCGGCCGACAGCGCGGCCAGCAATCCGGCCGACAGCGCGGCCAATCCGGACAACAGCAGGGCGGTCGCCAGCAGCGCAGCGGGTTCGAAACCGACGCGATGGACGAGGCGAACCTCGAGTACGGCGGCGAGGCCCGACACGAGCAGCGTCGCGGCGGACAGCAGGGCGGTATGCAGGGTCAGCAGGGAGGAATGCAAGACCAGCAGGGACAGCGCGGACAGCAGCGTGACATGCAGAACCGGCAGGGCCAGCAGCGACAGGGTGGCATGCACGGCCATCGCGGACAACAGGGACAACAGCGCAGCGGCCAATCCGACCGGAGCCAACAGGGCACGCAGCGCGGCGAGAAACAGATGGGTGCCCAGCAGCGCTGGCACGAGAACCGGGATACCCAGTCCGATGCGACGGGACGCATGCAGGGCCAACAGGACCGCCACCACCGCGGCCAGCAGAGCGGAATTCGAGGCGAGGGACAGCAGAACCAGTCCCGGCGGGGCGGCGAGCAACACGGCAGCCAGTACCAGCAGGGCCAGCCCGAGTACGGTCGCCACCAGCGGAGCGAAGGCCACGAATCGGGAATGCAGCGCGACCGCGGCGGCGACCAGCGAGGGGGTCGATCGCAGCGTGACTTCGGGGACACCCAGCAGTACGACCGCGGCGGCGAGTACGGCGATACCGGCGATCGCTCCGGCGGACGCATGAACCGAGAGCAACAATCCGGCGGCGGTCTCGAGTACGAACAACGGGGCCGGCGATCCGAGCAGGGTGACTGGACGGAGTCCCGCGAGTCGGATCGGGGCTCGAGCGGCGACCGAAATCAGCAACTGCAGGACGACATGAGCAACCGTCGCCACGTCCACGAACGCGATCCCACCGCCGATGAGGATCGGGCCCGCGACGAGGACTGGTCGAGCTAACGCCGCGAGCGAGAGCGGAGCCGCCGCTGCGAGCCGAAAACACACTCGTTTTTCCGCCGCCGTCCGATCGGCCGGTATGAGCGGGACGTACGTCCTCGTCATCGACGTGGCCCGATCGACATCGATCGATGTCGGCGCGCTGGGCGACCGCGAGTTCCCCGCCGGCGCGTACGCCTACGTCGGCAGCGCGTTCGGTCCCGGCGGCTTCAGTCGCGTCGACCGCCACCGCGAACTTGCTGCCGGCGAGCGCGAGACGCGCCACTGGCACATCGATTACCTGCTCGGTCACCCGGCCGCGAGCCTCGAGACGGCGATCACGTTTCCGGACGCCGACCGGGAGTACGAACTGGCGGCGTCGCTTCCCGGCGACCCGGTTCCCGCGTTCGGTACCTCGGACTGCGACTGCGGGGCGCACCTGCTCGCAGCACCGAATGCGGCGGCGATTCGGGAGGCTGCAGTCGACGCGGGCGGCGTCCTCGAGTAGGTACTGTGCGGTCTCGACCGGGGACGAATCGGAATCGAATCGCGATGAAAACGGAGCGTCGAAGCCGACGGCCGCGTTAGTCGTCGCTCGCCGCGAACCTGGCCGATTCGGCCTCGGCGGTCGCCTCGGGCGCGCCGGGCAGTTCGTTGCGGACATCGTCGCTTCCCTGCTCGGTGATCGCTTCGTAGTAGGCCTCGGGCATGACCTTCACGAAGGCCTCGAGGGCGCGCTCCCAGTTTGCGAGCAGCAGTTGCCCGCGCTCGGAGCCGGTATAGGCGACGTGGTTCTCGACGAGGCGGCGCAGCATCCGCTCGTCTTTCTCCTTGAGTTCGTCGTGGAGCGAGACCATGCCGGTGTTCGCCTTCGCCTCGAACTCGTCGTCCGGGTCGTAGACGTAGGCGACGCCGCCGGACATACCGGCCGCGAAGTTCGTCCCGGTCTCGCCGAGGACGGCGACGACGCCACCGGTCATGTACTCGCAGCCGTGGTCGCCGACGCCCTCGACGACGGCTTTGGCACCGGAGTTGCGCACCGCGAAGCGCTCGCCGGCGACGCCGTTGACGTACAGTTGGCCGTCGGTCGCGCCGTAGAGCGCGACGTTGCCGATCGAGACGTTCTCGGTCGGGTCGTAGGCGGCGGTTTCGGGTGTTCGGATCGTCAGTTTGCCGCCCGAGAGCCCCTTACCGACGTAGTCGTTGGCACTGCCGTCTAAGTGCATCGAGATGCCGCTTGCGAGGAACGCGCCGAAGCTCTGACCGGCGGTCCCGTCCACGTCGAGGGTGATCGTGTCCTCGGGGAGCCCGGGCTCGCCGTAGCGGCTGGTGATGCGGTTCGAGAGCATCGCGCCGACGGTGCGGTCGACGTTCGTGACCTCGGCCTCGAGGCTGACCGGCTCTTGGTCCTCGATCGCGTCGGCCGCGGCCTCGATGAGGTCCCGGTCGAGTTGGTCCTCGAGTTCGTGGTCCTGCTCGCGGATCTTCCGGCGAACGTCGCTGCCGGGGTCCGCGAGGACCTCCGAGAGGTCGACGTTGCGCGCCTTCGGGTGGTCGACGTCGTCGCGTTGCTCGAGGACGTCGACCTGCCCGATCATCTCGTCGACGGTCTCGAAGCCGAGTTCGGCCATGATCTCGCGCAGTTCCTGCGCGATGAAGGTCATGTAGTTGATGACGTGTTCGGGCTCGCCGGGGAACCGCTTGCGCAGGTCCTCGCGCTGGGTGGCGACGCCGACCGGGCAGGTGTTCTTGTGACACTGCCGGGCCATCACGCAGCCGCTGGTGACCAGCGACCCGGTGCCGAAGATGTACTCCTCGGCTCCCAGCAGGGCGGCGACGGCAACGTCGCGACCGGTCTTGAGCCCGCCGTCGGTGGAGACGCGGATGCGGTCGCGGAGGCCGGTCGCACAGAGCATCTGGTTCGCCTCGGCGAGGCCGAGTTCCCACGGGAGGCCGGCGTTCTTGATCGAGGTGCGCGGCGAGGCACCCGTCCCGCCGGAGTGGCCCGAGATGTGGACCACGTCGGCGTTGGCCTTCGCGACGCCGGCGGCGACCGTGCCGATTCCGGCCTCGCTGACGAGTTTGACGTTGATGTCCGCCGCTTCGTTGGCCGCTTTCAGATCGAAGATCAGCTGTTTGAGGTCCTCGATCGAGTAGATGTCGTGCAGCGGCGGCGGCGAGATCAGCCCGACGCCCGGCGTGGACTTGCGCACGTGGGCGATCATCTCGTTGACCTTCGAGCCGGGGAGGTGGCCGCCCTCGCCGGGCTTGCTTCCTTGGGCCATCTTGATCTGTAGCTCGTCGGCGTTCGAGAGGTACGTCGAGGTGACGCCGAAGCGACCCGAGGCCACTTGCTTGACGTTACACTCGCGTTCGGTGTTGAACCGCTCCGGCGGCTCGCCACCCTCTCCCGAATTGCTCTTGCCGCCCAGCCGGTTCATCGCGATCGAGTTGTTCTCGTGGGCCTCCGGCGAGAGGCTCCCGAGGCTCATCGCCGCGGTCGAGAACCGCTCGACGATGTCCTTGATCGGCTCGACGTCCTCGACCGGAACCGGGTCGCGGTCCGAGTCGAACTCGAGCAGCCCGCGCAGGGTCTGGAGGTTCTGTTGCTGGTCGTTGATTTTCTCGGCGAACTCCCCGTAGCGCTCGTAATCGTTCGAGCGGACGGCCTGCTGAAGCGCGCCGACGGTATCCGGGTTCCACTGGTGGTGGATCCCGTCCGAGCGGTGTTCGAACTCGCCGTGGCGGTCGAGGTCCGACTCCTCGCCGTCGGCGCGGCCGAAGGCGGTCGCGTGGCGCTCGCGGAGGTCTTCCTCGATCTCGGCGAGGCCGATCCCTTCGGTGCGGTTCTCCGTGCCCTCGAAGTACTCTGCGACGAGTCCGCTGTCGAGCCCGACGGCCTCGAAGATCTGGGCGCCTTGATAGCTCTCGACCGTCGAGATACCCATCTTGGCCATGATCTTCAGCAGGCCGTCCTCGACCGCGCCGACGTAGGCGTCGATGGCGACCTCGGTGTCGGCGCCGTCGGGGCCGGCGGTGATGTCCTCGATGGTCTGGTAAGCGAGGTAGGGGTTGACCGCGCCGGCACCGTAGCCGACCAGCGTCGCGAAGTGATGGACGGTCCGCGGATCGGCGGACTCGACGACGAGCCCGACGTGATTTCGCAGTCCGTTGCGGACGAGGTGGTGGTGGACCCCACCGGTCGCCAGCAGGCTCGGGATCGCGACCCGATCCTCGTCGACGCGTCGGTCGGAGAGGACGAGAACGTCGGTCCCGCTCTCGATGGCCTCGACGGCGTCCGCTCGCACGCGCTCGAGTGCGGCCTCGAGGTCGGTACCGAGGTCGTCGCTCTCGGGCTCGTAGGTGATGTCGATCGTCGTCGCCGTAATGCCGTTGGCCGAGCAGTCGCGGACCGACTCGAGTTCGGCGTCGGTCAGGATCGGCGAGTCGAGCACGAGTTGGCGGGCGTGTTCGGGCGACTCGTCGAGCAGGTTGCGCTGGAAGCCCAGCCGGGACTCCATCGAGGTGACCAGTTCCTCGCGGATGTAGTCAAGCGGTGGGTTGGTCACCTGTGCGAACAGCTGCTTGAAGTAGGAGAACAGCGGCCGGTTGAACTCGGTGAGCACCGACAGCGGCGTGTCGTCACCCATCGAGCCGACGGGGTCTTTCCCCTTCTGGGTCATCGGCTCGATCAGGTTCTCGAGTTCGTCGTGGGTGTAGCCGAACGAGGCCTGGTAGTCGCGGAGGCCGTCGACAGGCTGCTGAGGCGATCGGTCGTCCGTGGTCCGGATGTCGTCGAGGCGGACCTGCTCTTGGGCGACCCACTCGCCGTAGCGGTCGTCGGTGAGGTCATCGAATACTTCCTCGTCCGGGATCACGCGGCCTTCCTCGGGATCGGCGAGGAACAGCTGGCCGGGCTGGAGGCGGCCGCGCTCCTCGATGTTTTCGGGCTCGGTCTCGAGCGCGCCGGCCTCGCTGGCCATGATGAGTCGGTTGTCGGTCGTCACGTCGTACCGGCAGGGGCGAAGGCCGTTGCGGTCGAGTACCGCGCCGACGCGTTCGCCGTCGGTCGCCGCGACGAGCGCGGGGCCGTCCCACGGCTCGACGAGCGAGGCGTGGAAGTCGTACCAGTCTTTGCGATCGGGGTCCATCGCGTCGTCGCCGCGCCACGCTTCGGGGATGAGCATCCGCAACGCGTGCTCTAAGTCCCGGCCGTCCTGCATCAGCAGTTCCAAGGCGTTGTCGACGCTCGCCGTGTCGGACTGCTCGGGGTCGTCGATGATCGGTTTGACCGCCTCGAGGTCGTCGAGCACGTCGCTCTCGATGTCGGTCTCGCGGGCCCGCATCCAGTTGATGTTGCCCTGAATGGTGTTGAACTCGCCGTTGTGGATGATGTTCCGGTAGGGATGGGCGAGGTGCCACGCGCCGAGCGTGTTGGTCGAGAACCGCTCGTGGACCATCACGAACGTCGACTCGAGTCGCTCGTCGGTGAGGTCGGGGTAGTAAGACGGGACCTGAACGCCCTTCAGCAGTCCCTTGTAGACGACGGTCTTCGAGTCCAGCGAGACGACGTAGAAGCGCTCTTTGTGCTCGATATCCGCGTCTTCGACCGCGTTCTCGAGAGCGCGTCGGGCGACGTAGAGGCGACGGTCGAAGTCGTCCCCGGAGACGTCGTCGTCGGGCGTGACGACGACCTGCCAGACATCGGGTTCCGAGTCGACGGCCGTCTGGCCGAGATCGTCGTTGTTCGTCGGCACGTCCCGCCACTCGAGGACGTCGAGATCGTAGGTAGCGAACGTCTCCTCGACGAGCGAGACGAGTTCCTCGCGAGCCGCGGTATCCTGCGGCAGAAAGAGCGAGCCGACGGCATAGGTCTCAGGAAGGGAGGCGTCGAGAACGCTCTCGAAGAACGAATCGGACGTCTGGAGCATGATGCCGGCCCCGTCGCCGGTGTTTTTCTCCGCACCGGTCGTCCCGCGGTGCTCGAGGTTGCGAAGGAGTTCGAGTCCGTCGGCGACGACATCGTGGCCCCCCTCCCCATCGAGGTCCATGACGACGCCGACGCCGCAGTTCGACCGTGCGTCCGCAGGGTCAGCGAGCCCCTGTGAACGCTCGGTGGATGGCGCTATCTGTGGCTGTGTCATACACACCCTTAGCGAGAACAACTATAAGAGGCTAACCCATTATGGCTAAGTGTATTATTAACACATATATATTAGTATAAGGTGTGGGGGAGCCCTTAATCGCCAGACACGGGACTGTCGGCTGCTCGGATACTGGTCGCCGACCGAGAACGCCCGTCAGCCGCGTCACTGGACGAAAACCCCGTCCGGAAAGATCGACTTCCCGTCGACGGGGAAATGTCAGAGGCACGTAGTGTTCACCCACCAGAGTGAACACCACATGCTTCTAGTTAGTCTTCCGGGCTAAGCAACCTCGGGTTAAAGAGTTAGGTTCAGGTGAAATAATCACGCACGGTCGGCGGTCGATATGCCTCGAGTCGAACCGCAAACGGCAGCGACGGCACGCGCGATTCGGCGACGAAAATCGTCCGCTCAGTAGGACTTCGCGAAGTAGACGGTACTAATGAATACGACTACTTAACATTCTCCATCTGTTGACAATCTAGTATGGTAGACGAACCCTCTGAAGAGGACGAGGATTACGAGCCCTTCGAGGAAGATGAGAATTACAACTCGCTGTTGGAAGAACACTACTATCGTAACCTCCACAATATCGAACAGCAGCTCGGCGAGGAATTCAACGAGAAAATCCGCCGAGCTATCGAGCGTGGTGCTAATAAGAGTAAAGAGGGTGACTGGAGTGACGCGACAAAGAAGAACACTTCGGGCGACCTTAAGACAGTCCTCATACACGCGAAGAAAGAACTCGCGGTCAGCGTTGAATCTATTGAAGACATCAACGATTGGGATGCAGAGCAGTGGAACAACGTCATTGAGGATACTACCATTGACCGAGAAGTAAGTCAGGGGACGCGACGGAACTACGCATTCGCTGTCAGACGGTTTGTGGCGAACCACCGAGATACAGACGTTAGTCGAGAGGATATCGATACACCCTCCCAACAACAGACCGAGGTGGATGCTGATAAGGTTCTGAGTCACGAGGAAGTCTTGGAGCTAATTGACGCGGCAAACAACAGTCGTGACCGCGCAATGCTCGCCTGTATGTACGAGGGAGGGCTTCGGAGAGGGGCGACTGTTCAACTGGATATCGCTCACGTAGAAGAAGGTGCCAAAGAGGATGGATATGCCATTCTTCACATACCGTACCGAGACGGCGTTAAAGATGCAGGAGGTCAACAAAAGGCCATCACTTGGGCATATGGTCACCTATCTAATTGGATGCAAGACCATCCAAGACGATATCAAGAGGACGCTCCGCTATTCTGTGGATTACGGGGTGCAGAGGGAGAACGGCTCGAACCACGGTCTGTTTATTCTGTGTTCCAACGACTCCGCAAGAAGGTCGATATAGATAACGACAGAGTGTATCCACATGCTCTCAGGCACTCCAGAGCAACTGAGATGCGAGGGTCAACGAATTACGACAAGAAGGACATTGAGCAGGTGATGGGGTGGTCAGATTCTACTCCGATGCACAGTAGATACACCCACGCAGACCAAGAGGACCGTGCCAAACGAGTGCTGCAGAAGACGGGGGTAGAGGTTGAAGACGAGGAAGAAGACGAGATAACAGATTGTGTCCGTTGCGGATATCCTGTTGCTATCGGTCAATCCTATTGCGCCAAATGTGGGCTCAAACAGACTGACGAGCCACCTGAGTGGTGGCAGTATTATAAACAGATTACAAAGGAAGATGAGCCGCTGCGGGCGCAGCTACAAGAAACGCCGAATGCTATCCCACCACTCATCTCTCTTGACGCAGCTGACTTGAACCGAGTTCAGATTGCATCATACTTTGCAATCATGAAGACGGCGGCTGCACTGGATGATGGAGAAGAGTGGGAAACCGACTATATGGGCGACCTCAATGACTACATAAAGACGCTCAACAGCTATGAGGATATTGGGACTATCAAGGAATCACTCCTAAATCGCACGACTGACTTGACTCCTCAGAAGTATGAAGATAACCCTCATGAATGGGAGCAAATTTCCCATGAGGTCCCCGATATAGAGGGAATTCGAGAAGCAGCGGACGACTAAGCGAGATAATCAGTTATCCTATGTTCGATACTCTTCAAGAAATTCTTCGAATTCCTCATCATTCATCTTCCGAGTATCGTCCCGCAGTGTGTATAGCACAGCTCGCCACGCTTCGATTTCTTCTATCGCTATCTCTTCAGGGTCTTTTCCCGACCGTTGTGCAAATTCTCTGACCTCCCGAACTGAACCGAAGTCCATTACTCGTTTCATGTCTAAAATAGACCCACGTCAATGCTGTAGGCATACATCTTGTTGCAGCTATCGCACTCTGCTTCTGGTTCCTCATTAAATGGATTTGCAGCGTCTATTTTACTAGTTTCAGTGATTTTATCTTCTTCATCGACTTCAGTTGGCTCATTACAGTGGGGACAGGTTGCAGTTTGCATCTTATTGGTCTCGCTGGAACACATTGGGTTGTTCGTAGTTGATATTCTGAGCATCTCCAAGGTCTCTCTTGAGACGGTCACAGTGGGTTTGCAGTCGTTCTTGCTCCCAAGTGAGTAGGTGCTGAAATTCTGGTGGTATTATCCCTTGATGTACAGCATTACTGTTCTCAGCCGTACCTATATCAGATTCTTCAGCTAGAGCGAGGGCTTCTCGAGTCCATCTTAATTCCCTCTCTATTTGCGCGGTCATACACCAGCCAGGAGAATGAGGCTAGCATTCAACATTGTGATTCTCCTCACTTATAAACGAAACTATGGTAGAACTTTTGTCATACGTATCTCACCCGCACAAGGTCGCAAGTGGAGCAGTTGGCGTAGCTAAGATATGGGAAGATAGACTACAGATTATGGACGCAGACTCTGTCGCTACTTCTGTCTGAATTCACCATGAGGTAGAGCTATTATTGGACTTCATCGTTCGCTCTATATCCTCGAGATTCGACTCGATATCTTCCAGAGCTTTTCTCATCTTGACCTCTTCTTCGTAGTTCACTAGCGTTCCTTTGTTCTCCAACCACGCGTAGAGGTCCACATCATTCGTGTAGGAATACTCTTTACCGAACGGACTTTCGCACTCAAAGCTAAACGTTAGAATTCCATTCGAATCTTGCTCCTCTAATTTCGACTTTACCCCACCCATTTTCAGGACCATACTGTCTGTTTCATTCACGGGGATGGGAAATCGGAAATCTTCTCCTGGAGACAATATCGGGGTTGTGAATTCAATAGGTTCTGCATCGATATCTTCGACCGAGATAGTCATAGTAACGTCGTGTGCTGCTCCATTCCCTGTATTCCTGATTTCAGCAATCATTAGTGTTGGAGCAAACGTGAGGACATTACCCCGTAGAATAGGTTGATTCTCCATCTCTCGCGTAGCTTGCATCTCGTCGGTCTGGGCCTTTGTGTAGTAGGTGTAGATGACGGTCGCAACTACAAGGGCAAACGACAGGAGAGTCTGACTAACGGCAATAGGATTATCCTGAATTGTCTCGACTACCATATCTTACAGTCAACGATAATCCAGAACCAAAAGTCATGCTATCGAAGAGGAATTGAATCAACTCCGCACTTATTATCATATGATATCCAGATGCACTATGAATCTGAGTCCTCCCTTACAGTCTCTATCTGTCGATTTATCGGTCACGAATATATCCTAATTTTGCCTTTCTGCACTTCTCGGAGGCTTGTATAATCTCATGTATAGAGCTCAGCAGAGGCAAGGAGATATCCAGGGGACTCAGAGTCAAATTATGGAGTGATAGACGCAGTGATGGCTGCAGACCATCAATCTGAACTGGTGCATGAAGGCGAAATAAGCGCTGACGAGAACACGGTCTCTACCACATTGTCTAATGTAGGAGAGGGACGTGTACGAGAGTTGGCCATAGTGTGCTACACGTTCTACAAAGAAGACGCCGTCAGTGTAACTCATTAATAGTACGACTAACGGAATTCATCTTCAGAAATTATAGCACTCTCGCTAATTTCGCTGATTTTGTGTAGTGTATATTGCGCCTTACGCTGGTCCGCACGCGTGATAGAGTCATCCCCGTCGATACTATCCTGACGGTCTATGGCCTCTTGCACAGCTGCTGTGTGGACACAGGAACCGTCGTAGTCATCACAGTTGCACACAACCTCCTTCTGAACGGTGTAGAAAGTATCTTCCTCATCAATGGGGGACACGATGTGGGTTTCCTCCTCGTTATCGGACCAGACGTAATAGAGTCCAGTCTGGACGGGTTTCACTTCTCGATGTTCGTACTCTGTTTCTATTTTCTCATCTCTTCCAGTAATCTCTCCCATGTATATACGTACACGTCCAATCCCTATATTTTTCACCCATTAATTAAAAGAAGGGAACCCACCGCTTCCTGCTAGTTTTCTCATCTAGAATTGGCAAAAGGTTATCCCGTGCTTCTTTCGCCTTAGTTGCCGAGATTTTGACGCTCATACGGTATAATCCCTCTTTGGTTCGATTCTGGCGTCTTTCCTCGTGTGTCTCTCCTGTCTCTCGTTCTTGCACCGCATTGTATTTTTCTTGACTCGAGATAATGCTTTCTACGGCTTGATAATAAGCGAGAGTGTATTCCACTTCTTCGTCCGAGAGAGACCCCAGTTTTGAAAGATTCCGTCGATACATTTTACGACTAAAGTGAACATCAAGTCCATCTCTTACAGGCATATCATCATCAGTGTGTTCCAGTATATCTTCTAGTCTCTCTCCTGCCGACTGGATTTCTCCTTTGAGAGCTTTCCTGGTTTCATAGCGTTCTCTCGTCTGCTGAAACCACTGGAGAGAAAACGTAGCCACTACGGTCAGGATAACACCAATCAAGATATTCACCAACTGTGGCGATATAGATACCATATCTGATTACGGTGATGGTCAGTCCATAAATACTTGGGAGGGTAGCTGCACGAAGATAGCATGCTATTCCTGAGATAATCAGCTTCAACCGTGCTACTACGCTTTCTTGGTCAGATACGGTGTCTCTCTACTATTCTCTGGTAACTTACCCGAGAAACGTTTGAAACACGCACACGACCGTGTGCGGCTACACGAACGACATATATGTGTGACTAGTTCCCTTTCACTGGTTATCGATGACCGTGTTAAATTGAGGAGAGACCACTGAAATATACTATAGAAGGCGACTTTCTGTTCCCATTAGAGTTTTATAGAGTGCCCCCTGTTTAAAGGATATGTCCAGTACGGGGTTTAACCTCTCAGCAGATGACCACAATGTTGGAGAGGTTCTAGAAGGGTCTAAGCAGATTCGAGTCCCTGATTATCAACGAGAGTATTCCTGGGGGAAGGACCAATGGAGTGAACTCTGGGATGACGTATACGCTCTCACGCAAGATAGAAACAATCACTTCTTAGGTTCTGTCGTCGTGATTGAAGGACAAGGAGACGATATAAAGCACCTTGAGCTAGTCGATGGTCAACAACGTATAACGACAATCTGTATTCTTCTTTGTGCCATCCGTGACCGATTTGAAGAGGACGGTGAGGATTATGACGATGATGTCGCT
This sequence comes from Natrinema versiforme, assembly GCF_005576615.1. NCBI lineage: Archaea > Methanobacteriati > Methanobacteriota > Halobacteria > Halobacteriales > Natrialbaceae > Natrinema > Natrinema versiforme. The sequence continues at coordinate 548,943 of NZ_CP040330.1, read as the reverse complement.
AGTTTGATTGATGATATTCTTTGGATAACTAGTCAAAGGACGAGGAAAGAATACCAGAAAGTTAGGCTGAATGAATATAATAATCCCTACTTTAGACACATTCTCGAAGGAGAAGCAGATGAGATTGAAGAATCTCAAGTGAAGGACGCATATGAATACTATCGAGAGAAAATAGAGGAGAAGAAGCTTGGACGTTTAGATGATGTTTGGATTGAACTCATCGAATCTATCTCTATGGTCCAAATTGAGTGTAGTAGTGAAGTCTCTGCATTCCGCTTGTTCGAAAGTCTGAATGACAAAGGTTTGGACCTGGGGTCTGTTGACCTTGTGAAGAATCGTATCTTTATGGAAGCGAACCAGAACGAGGATATCAATGAAGACCTTGTGAAAGAACTCTGGGAAGATATTCTCAGTGTGATTCGACCAGAACTCTCTCAACAATACCGATTCTTCTGTCACTATTTCATGTCTATTCAAGAGCCTGAAGCAACTGATAACGTATCTAAACGGAAACTCTATGATTACGTGAACGAGCTACTTGAGGGTCGTCTCCAAGAGCATAATATGACTCTCGAGGAGCTACTTGAGGATATGCATGAAAAATCTAAAGTCTATGTGAATATCAAGAACGGAGAAGTCAAACGCTTCAGAAGACATACTAATGAGCTGAATGAAAAGGTAGAATCCACTCAACTCAAGAACAAACGGATTCGCACGCTGCTGCTACGTATTATTACAGAATACGATGATGCAGATGATGTGCTTGAAGCGCTCTATATCTTAGAAGTACTTAATATCCGTAACAAGATTGCTGGCCGTGACTCTAACACTAGTCGAGATAGATTTTGGTGTCGTGCCTGTACGATGCTAACTAAACAGGACAATCAAAACGAATACCTAAGACGGTTAGCAGAGCAGCGGTCACCCAGTGATACTGTTCTGAGAGAGCGAATGGCTAACCGTGAATTCAAGAACAACGATTTCACTAAATACGTTCTTGACCGTATTGAGGAAGAGCATTATATGCGTTCTAGTCGGGGGAAAGGTGTGAACGATAGGTCTAAGGTAGATATCGAACACATCGCGCCTCAGAGTGCATTTACAGCAGATAAATACAGCGAGTGGAAGCGCTATCTGAACTGTACAGAAGAAGAGTTCGAGGAATACAAGAAGCGGATTGGGAACCTGACTCTCCTCGAAGACCGTGTGAATCAGAGTGCATCTGATAATCCCTTTGAGCAGAAGTGCCGTATCTATTCGCATAAAACAGAATTCAAAATGGCAGAAGCTGTTTCGGATAATTATGATGAGTGGAGTGTTGAGAAAATTGTAGAACGGAGTAAAGAACTCGCTGATATTGTGAACGAAATTTGGAGTATGGATAACGTCTAATCAAACCCATGTTGTAACATAACGCGACCACATCTGCCCATGCACTATCTTGGTAGTGTTGAATGAATATTGTTTCTTCGATATCATGAGCGCAAAGAGGGCGGTCAGAGAGGTCATGAACGAAGCCCTCGATAATCCCCCTAAAAGTCATCAACTGTTGCCTTAGGTTCTTCAGCAAGTGCCTCTGACATATTGTCTCCTGAAGCAGGTTTTATCCGTTCTCGCCACACTCACTGCATATAATAATCGACAGAACTGCGTGTGGGACAGATAGACTCGTATTTATTCATAGGCGGTCCAATCAGCTTTACCAACAACATCACCGTCTGCAAACCAATCATTTGTATATTTATCACTATCTGCTGTTACTGCTATAGCCTTCTCAGCTCTTGCAGGACACATCGGGGGGACATCCCTCGGAATGGGTTTTGCTAATTCTCCAGAAGAGACTGAAACTACGACTCCTGCATGCGCTGTTTTGTTAGTTGCATCACAAAGGGGGCAATACCCTTCTCGCGGCTCGAGACCAAGACTTAGTGATACTCCGAATATATCTCTAGATGGGTCTGTTGATAACGCGAGCGCCTTGATGATGTTTGATTCACGAACTTCATACCCATCGAATACTTTCATATCGAATAATTCCATATAGGGGCGCTGCATGTTCAGGATACATGCCATTGCAGTACCATGTCCGATAGAATCAAGGGTGTCATCTTCAGTCAAATTTATTCTCGAAACTACATTTGTGATTTGAGCATTTCGGATATCTATTCCACTGTCTATGACCGCCATTCGTTGTCGGTCGAATTTTGTCTCTGAGACGCCACTGATATGTGAATCCTCTATCGTTTCGGAGACCTCACTCAATTCTTCTAGAAGCCTCTCTGTCTCAGCAAATTTATCAAATTCAGGTTCGATATGAACCTTATCTGTGTCTTCGATTTTCCTCATTTCGTTTTGCTCACCAGTCCGCTCTATAACAGCATGTTCGACTCCATCAATCGCTTCGACCTTGCAGGCGACTTCTTCAGGTACCGACTCTGGCTCAATAACAATCATAGAGAAGATATCTGCTGACCAGAGTGGTTCTACGTCCTCTGTTTCTGCGATTTCCTCTTTTAAGTCGCCAGAAACCTCTTCCAGCGTGACGATAATCCGAGGGTCCATTGTGTGTTGAAGGTCTTCTAACCCAATATATCTGTCTGAAGAATAGGTCGGGGTACGGTCGATATATTTCTGAATTATAGGATAAGAGTGCAATTGATGAATATCTCGAGATTTGGTAGGGAGAACGTTCATTCTCTTAGAACTCACTGAGTTTTATATACCATAACGCGGCCACGCCTGTTTATGCACTATCGAATGGGCGACCGCGTGCGTATCGATGTGCCTGATGAGCTGCACCAACTATACGACTACCACGGAGAGCATGGACTGGTATTAGATATTAGCCACGGGGACGGATGTGTAGTGTACAAGGTAGGGCTTGAGGACCGCCATGTGACTCTTCACACAGACTGTGGATGTCTTCGGGCTCCTCTTCTGGATTGACGGGCAGTCCAATCGACTGGTCTTATTATATACGGGTCTTTGACCATCCCCTTGGTGGGGTGGGGGGATGGTGAATAACCCGCTATAGTAATAGTGAACAGAATTACCACGAATCCGTAGTAACTCAGCAAGCGAATATGGACTAACCTCCATTCCACAATCAACGAAGTGCAATTCGTTAAATGACGAAAAGACCTTTAACACTAGAAATCATACATTAGAATGGGCTAAGGGCGAGTCAATTGGGAATTGGTGTTGTCTCCTTGGCCCGCCCGTTTTCACACTTTTCTAGACTTATATTGGAATGTCTCATATTATCCAATTTGTTTCACCACTATCTGCAATAATTATTTAGGGCGATGGAAACAATTAATGAATGTAATGAAAGGCAACACCAATTCCCCTCCAGAATTTGATATCGAATCTCAGGAGGATATGATAGAATCTGTTGAATCGTTTGTTGACTACTATGCAGATACGTCTGTATCTGGCTCGAAAAAAGTCGAAGCACAGTCTGATTTCATTGATGCATTGGTTGAAGCTGTAGAGGTGGGCATCGTTGCAATAGACGATATTGACAATGTTCTCACTCGTGATGAAATTCAGAATAAGAATCCGCTAGGTGCAGAATCCATCAAGACCGATGTGAAAAATAATATCAGTGAATCACATCCACCTCTGGACCGCTGGCTTGTCGAACATACTGACGAAGTTGTCGTATACAAGTCTTCAGACACGGATGTTGATACAAGCTACTTGTGGCGGTTTGATTCAGGCCATCAAGTAGAGTTGGGGGACGAGATGTTTAATTGGTATCAATTTGCTGATGAGCTTCATAAGGTATCTTTCACATTCGATTTCCAAGACCCTCGAGAGGAATTTGAGGAGATGGGTTCGTGGAAACGTAAATTCCTGATTCCGCTACTTCAGGAAGTTGCTCGAGAAGAGGAAGTTGCAGGCAGTCGTTCTGAGGCGCTTGAAGTACTCCAGAATACGGTTCGGACGCGGCGTGCATATGATGACTTGGAAGAGGCATACCAGTCCTCTGGAGTCTATGTGGAGACCTACGATGACCCTGATACAGTATATGTGCTCTCCAAGCAGATATCCAATATAGCAGAGGAATACAGTGAAACTACACGAAGTCTACAGGCAGAACTCAACTCCCGAAAAATAGTCCGCGGAAAAGTCTCGGAGAAACAGTACCTAGAGAACGGTCAGAGTGTTCGATTCTGGAAACTCCCTGCTGATTTCGCTGAGCCCAAGATTCCCGACGACGAGGAAGATGAGGAAGAAGACGGGTCCGTAAGTTCGCGGGGTGGTGTAGCATGAGTGACCTAGCCTTTGAGGATATCCCGATATCTCAGGCTGCTGAATACCCTGTTACAGAATCGGTGAAGATACAGGGTACGGCTGGCTGTGGGAAGTCTACTCAGGCGTTCAGAAGAATGGTTGAGTGTGCCCGTGAGCGTGATATAGATGTAGAGGACGTTGCTGTCATCTCTTACCGTGTAGACCTCATTGAGGAGCTTCTGAATGACCTTGTGGATGAGGTTGGTCTCCTCTATCCATTCGATTTAGAATCTGCGGGTGGCCGTACGAAGTACTTTGGGACAGCTCACGCCGTCGCTAAGCGGATGCTTGGAAAGACGGATATAGTAACGTGGCAGGACCGTAAAGGGTGGTGCAACTCACGTGACTGGGAATATACTGGAGATAGGTCACTCGGTAAATTGTTCTTCTCAGTCAATGACTGGCTTGTGGACAACCAGGTCCCAGCTGAAGAAGCAACACGCGCTCCTGAGTATAGTGACTTCGAATCGGAATTTGGGCGTCCTATCGATATTGAACCGCTACTTGAGGACTGGCTTGAATACAAGCTCGAGAATGACCTCTATGATTTCTCTGACCTCCTCACAGTAGCAATTTCGGAGGAGCTTGTACCTGACGTTGAAATCCTCGTCATAGACGAACTACACGATGTATACCCACTTTTGAACGAAGTTATCACGATGTGGATTGATGAGGTTCGAAATCAGGGAGGTACTGTAATCGTTGCAGGTGATACCAACCAAGTCATCAATTCATATCAGGGTGCTTCGGCAGAGTTTTTCGAGCAAATTGACCTCCCAGAGATTTGGCTGGATGTATCTCATAGAGTTCCAGAGCAGCATTTTGTGCCTGCTAAGAACGTACTCAGTCAATCACAGGATGCTCCCGATGTAGATGCTAAATCCGATGATGGAGAACTACACGTAGTACGGAGTGGTTCTCACCTACCCGAGTCTGACGACGTGAATAACCCTGTAGACCTCCTCGATGAACATCGGGAATTCGGTGAGAAAGTGATGTTTTTAGCGCGGACGCAAAGCCAGTGTGAGTATATATCTAAATCTCTCAGAGATGCAGGCATCCTGTTCGGAGGGTCATCGGGAAGCACTGCATGGACAAGAAGTGACTCGCACGAACGGGTTGCGTTGTACTATTGTCTGAGAAAGCTTTCGTCAATAGACGAATGCGATTTTGAAGTGAAGGAATGGGATTCTCACGCTGCTTTCAAGCAAAGTGTGGATATCTCGCTCCGTTCAGATGACCTACGAGAATTCATCAAATACGTCCCAACTGAATATATCGTAGATAGTAAGGAAGAACTCCGTAACGAGCTCAAAGGTGAGGATTCTTGGAAAGAATCGCTGCTCACTCTATGGGTGGAGCCAGAATTCTGGAGTGAGTTCACAAGGGGTGCTGACTCACTCAATGCTCTCAATCTGAATCAGGATTTAGAAGCGTGGGTCTGGCCTGCTCTTGAGAATCCAGATAATGCTGAGAAGACATTAGCATCGACAGATAGCCAACTCATTAACGTCCGTACTATCCATGCGTCAAAGGGCGCTGAAGCCGACCTCGTAATCCTCTACGACGGTATCACTCGTCGGATACACAATTCAATGTTTGAGTCGAACGAGGCGAGAAAGAACGAGGATAGAGTCTGGTTTGTAGCACTCACACGGTCTCGGGAGAAGATGGTGGTTGTACAGGATGGATTCAGTTACACAACTAATTATCTCAATAATATAGGTAAATTACTATGAGTATATATACTAGCGTTAAATGGAAAAATGACTCTGCACTGTACAGAGCGATTGAACTGCTGGAATTAGCATACGAGGGTGAGGAATTAGATATGGGTGCTTTTTGCGTACCCCATCAGAGTATACTGCAGCCAAAGGAGCTTGAGAAGATTAGATATTCAGCTACCCCTCATGAGTGTAAAGAGCAGGTTCAGAAGGCTGCACACAATGCATACGATATTGCTAGCCAAATTGCTGAACGGATAGATGATGACGGTCTCCGAGACCAACTCTTGAGCAATATCAATCATCCGTCTGGAGACCTTCCCGATGAGTACGAACAGTTCTACCAACAGCTATCTTCTGCTGTACAGGAAGCCATAGAACGAGAGGATACCGAACTCAGTGATTTAGAAGGATTCTGGGTTCGAGAACGAGATGAGAATTCCGTCTATGAATTCCCTGCTGGCATCATTCATGATGTACTCGAAGAGCCACCTGAAGGGGTAATCTGTGTCGGGTCCCGATGGACGATGGCTGAGATGGATTATTGGGCCTCACCTGCTGCACTTGTAGCTGTAGCAGATAGGATTGTAGAACCTGAGCAAATACAGGGTCATGAGTCATCAGATATACTCTCTCCAGCAGTAACGGACTATCAAAAATTCTGGGTAAACTCACTAACCAATTCCCAGTTGATAGATGTCTTTTCCCGAGTTAGAGACCTAGGTGCAATCGGTGAGGTCCCATATTCCGTGCTACTAGCGATAGGGGAAATACACAACCTAGAACTGACAAAGGAAGGTGCACTCACACGACAATCCCGTTCTCAAGCAGAAGAATTGTTTGAAGCACTGTGAATCGGATAGTCTTAGAAATCCCTATACACCTTCTCTGAGAACGTTAAAATATGGTCAGCGAGGGGAGCGTAATTGATATCGATTGTCCAAACGGCTGTGAGTCAGAGGTGACTGTTACTGCAACAGCACCCAGCGAGACGGGAATGAAACCAATAAATCTCACCTGTAGCGCTTGTAACGCGAGAATCGAGAGGTGTGAAAAATGCGAAGATTGGACGACGCCAAAAAGTGGTCACGAGACCGTCATCGGTGATGCAAATGGTGTAATCGATGTGTTGGTCTGTTCGGACTGCTAATCCAGCTTCTATAGTCAGGTTTGTTTATCAGTGAGCAATATCGGTGTCTTTTCATTCTGCTATTTCTTAGAGCCTAGTCATGAACGCCCTCGAGCAGAGAATGCAGGAGTGTGAGCGTGCAGCTCAGAGGAGTGTGGAAAGACACAGCGTGAGGTAGCACTCAAGCGTGTGAATCTGTGGAAACAAGTGCTGCAAGAAGTATCGGATGACTACAGGAAACTTGACGAGGACGAATTTGAGCAGATGCTTGAGATGGAAATTGATTCTCTGAGGGAACACGAGGATTGATTCCTGACGGCTCTTACCCTACTTCGAGCGCATATAAAAGTCGAAATATAGCACTCTCGTACCCTGTTCGTATACTGTTTATAACAACTTCCATAGGGGTGAGAGAGGATTGCATGGACGACCTCACAGGGTTCCAGCGAGACCTGCTATACGTTATCGCAGGTGAGGAACAGCCATCAGGACAGGATGTAAAAGTAGAGATTGAGAAGTACTATAGCTCCGAAATAAACTACGGACGACTGTACCCGAATCTCGAGACGGTCGTGAATAAAGAACTGGTAGAGAAAGGACAACTGGACAGTCGAACTAATTATTACGATACCACAGGAAAGAGTAAAGAAGTCATGGAGGAGCGGCAAGAGTGGGAAGAGCAGTACCTGAGTTCATAGTCTGCTTCTGCTTTCCTCCCATCTTAGACGAAGCTACTTTCTACTTTTTCCTCTTTCTGGAAACTTCTCTCAAGTCTTAACCGCAACTCCGCGATTTGGGGCTTCTTACCCTCTTCAAATTTAACAAAAGGAATTACATTCTTCTAGATACTATAGACGAATAGGAAATGAGAGTCGAACGTAAGAGAGATGGAGGATATAAGGTCTGGATGTCTCGAGACGAATACCAACAATTAGTTCATCACACCGAATCATTAGAGGAAGAGATTGCTCTACGTCTGATGGGTGATTGTGGACTGCGAATCGGAGAGGTTGGTGATGTTTCTTATTCTCACGTGAAACGGATGCCAGATGGGTCTGGATATAAACTCCGAGTAGTGCATGGGAAAGATACGACAGGTGAGTTGGATGAGGGCAAATTCCGAGAGACTTGGCTCCCTGATGGCCTCGAGCGGTGGCTTTACCGATATAAATCCGAAAACGAGCTTAATGAGGATGAAGAGCTGATAACAGTTACCCGTCGAACCCTAAATAACTGGGTCGATTACGCAGCTGAAGGTGCAGCAGAAGAGACTGGTGACGACGATTATCGGAAATTATCCAGTCACGACCTTCGTCGTCAATGGGCTCAGCATCTCTTAGTCGAACAAAGAGTGAATCCTCGAGTCGTTATGTCTCTCGGTGGATGGTCCAGCTATGACGCTATAGAACCCTATCTCAACGCTCCAACAGATAGCCATATTGCAGAGGAAATGGAGGCTGTCTTCTAATATCTTATATTGAAAAGGAGCTGACGAGGGAAGAGGTCGACAAGCTGTTTGGGTACTGTAGATGATTCGAAACGCTTCAGAATAGCCAAAGAATGAAAGCTGTCCTCCACGTATCCTGACCTATGGTGGACGAGGAACGGGATTACGAGACTGACACGTTAAATCCAACTGAAGATATAGATGTAAGTCACAATGTAGATACGCTCAGAATGGAGCGGATGGATTCAGAGACTATCTATTTAGCAGGCTATACTGACGATGATGATGAGCCTGATTATCGGTATTGGATTATTTCTACTGAAGAGGGTCTGCGAATTGACTCTGAACTCCATTCTGGCGGTCTGTGAGTCCAATGATTGTTGAATCCCTACTCAAAGACCTCGGGAATATTTCCAATCCTATTATTAGCTATTGATGCCCGATGGATTTCTACAGATTGTCCCTTACATTATGTTCTATAGGTCTTTATAAGAATTCTAAATAGCGGTTAGTAGTCGTACTGGTCTAGTAGGACTTCGCGAAGTACGCGATCTCGTCGGCAGGGTCGCCACAGACGCCACACTCGCCGGCGTCGGGTTCGGGCACCTCACCGGCCGTCGAGCCGCCCTCGTCCTCGAGGGGTTGCATGACGATTTCGGCGGCGATCTTCTCCTTGATGGCCTCCTCGCAGGCCTCGTCGCCACACCACGGCGTCTTCACGTAGCCGCCGTGTTTGCCGATCGTTCCGAGGATGTCCTCCGGACTATGAGCTTCGCGGACGTTCTCTTCTAAGTTCTCCTCGGCCGCCTCGTAGAGCTTGTCGTAGATGTCCTCGAGGTGCTCGTCGACCGCGTCGACGATTTCGTCGCGGTCCTCGACCGCTTCGGCGTTATCCGGCCGGTGGACCAGCGTGACCTCCTCGTCCTCGACCTCGTGGGGGCCGATCTCCAACCGGAGGGGAACGCCGTTGAGTTCGTGTTCGTTGAACTTGAACCCGGGATTGCGCTCGTCGCGGTCGTCGAGTTCGACGCGGAAGCCGGCCGTCTCGAGGTCGTCGGCGATGTCCTCGGAGTACTCGAGGACGTCGTCTTTGGTGTCTTCCTGCCAGATGGGGACGATGACGACCTGCGTGGGCGCGACCGTCGGCGGGAGCACGAGCCCCTGATCGTCGGAGTGGGTCATGATGAGCGCGCCCAGCGCGCGCCACGAGAGGCCCCACGAGGTGGTGTAGGCCGTCTGTTCTTCCTCGTCCTCGTCGGCGAAGGTGATGTCGAAGGCCTCGGCGAAGCTCTGGCCGAGGTTGTGGCTGGTCGCACCCTGGACGGACTTGCCGTCGGGCATTAAGGCCTCGACGGTCGTTGTCGTGTCCGCGCCGGGGAACTTGTCGTGTTCGGGCTTCTTGCCCCGCAGCACGGGAATCGCGAGCACGTCCTCGTAGAGTTCTTCGTACTGTCCGAGTCGGGTCCAGACCTCGTCCCACGCGCCCTCGTCGCTCGCGTGGGCGGTGTGGCCCTCCTGCCACATGAACTCCTTCGTCCGGAAGAACGGCTTCGTCTCCGTCGCCTCCCACCGAACCACCGAACACCACTGATTGAGCCGCATCGGCAGGTCGCGGTGGCTGCGCGTCCAGTCGGCCATGAAGGGCGCGATGATCGATTCGCTGGTCGGGCGAACGGCCAGTCGCTCCTCGAGTTCGTCGTGGCCGCCCTGTGTCACCCACGCGACCTCGGGGTCGAAGCCTTCGACGATGTCCTTCTCCCGCTCTAAGAAGCTCTCGGGGATGAACATCGGGAAGTAGACGTTGTCGACGCCGGTCTCCTTGAACCAGCCGTCCAGCGAGTCCTGAATGGCCTCCCAGAGGGCGTAGCCGCGGGGTTTGGTGACGATGAAGCCGCCCATCGGCGCGTAGTCAGCGATGTCGGCCTTCTGGACGACCTCGGCGTACCACTCGCCGGGCTTGTGCGATTTCGACTCGGTGATACCGAGTTCTTGACTCTCGTCGCTCATTAGTACGACATGCAGTCAGCGCGGGCTTAAACCATGCGAAGGCCGAACGCCGACTCGCGAGTCGATCGCAGGGGCCACGTTGTCATGAGCCGGAACCACCGCGGCGGGAAACTATAAACTAAACATCTGTTTCCCCCGGTTCTCACACCTTTATGCGAGTCACGCCGGTATAATTCCGATATGAAAGCGATCGAAGTCGAGTCCTACGGCGACAGCGACGAACTCTCCGTGGTCGACGTGCCGACCCCCGAACCTGACGCGGGCGAGGTTCGAATCGACATCGAGTCGGCCGGGATCAACTTCGCGGACATCATGCAACGGCGCGGCCACTATCCGGACGGCCCCGACGCGCCCTACGTCCCCGGCATGGAAGCCGCGGGAACGGTCGACGCGGTCGGCGACGGCGTCGAGGACCTCTCGGAAGGCGACCGCGTCGTCGGCATGCTCGACACCGGCGGCTACGCCGAGTACGTCACCGCCGCCGCGGACCTGCTCTTCCCGATCCCAGAGGCGATGAGCTTCGACGAGGCGGCCGGGTTCCCCGTCCAGTTCCTCACCGCCCACGCGTGTCTCTTCGAGTGGGGCGGCCTCGAGGAGGGCGAATCCGTCCTCGTTCAGGCCGCAGCCGGTGGGGTCGGCACGGCAGCCGTCCAACTGGCGTCGAACGCCGGCGCTGAAGTCTTCGGCACCGCGAGCACGCAGGAAAAACTCGACCTCGCGGCCGACCTCGGCTGTGACCACCCGATCAACTACACCGAGACTGACTTCCGCGAGGTCGTCGAGGAGGAAACCGACGGCGAGGGCGTCGATCTCGTCCTCGAGAGCGTCGGCGACGACGTCTTCGAGCGCAGCCTCGACGCCATGGCCCACTTCGGCCGGATGGTCACCTACGGCGTGGCAAGCGGCGTCCCCGCCGAAGTGAGCAACCAGCGCCTGCTCTTCGAGAACAAGACGGTCAAAGGGTTCCACCTCGGGCAGGCCTCCATGCACGATCCGTCGCGAGTCATGCAGGCCGTCCCCGAGTTGACCGAGGGACTCGCGGGCGGCGACCTCGAGATCATTCTGGGCGAGTCGTTCGCGCTCGAGGACGCGGCCGAAGCCCACCAGTACATCGAAGCCCGGAAGAGTTCCGGGAAGGTCGTACTGAAGCCGTAACTCGGTGGTCTACTCGCGGGCGTAGTTTGCCAGCGACCGGGCCGATCAAAACGACACGTCCCACTCGAGGTCGTGATCGACGAACTCGGCTTCGTCGAGCGGTTCGCCGCCCTCGAATCGGAACTCGCCGGCGACGGTTTTCCCCTCGAGCACGCCCGGCAGCCACAGGTGATCGTCGTCCCACATCCGGTCGTAGGGCACCTCATCGACGGGGATCCACTCCGGATAGGCCTCCTCGGAGACGCTCGGCTCGCTGGCGAACGAGCGTGTGCGGTAGACGTGACAGAACGTGTGGGCCTCGCCGTCGAGCAGGAATCGGAGTTCGCCCGCCTTCTCGAGGTCCGAGACCTCGAGGCCCACCTCTTCCTCGGTTTCGCGGATCGCACAGTCGCGGGGCGTCTCGCCGGGTTCGCACTTCCCGCCGGGACCGTTGTACCAGCCCTCGCCGAGCCCGCGGCGTTTCTCGATGAGCAGCACCTCGCGGTCGGCCGCAGCGTCACCGCCGTCTCGCAGCGGGAAACACAGCGTCGCCTCGATCATGGTTGGGGGTTCGCTCGGAGCGTGAAAAGGGTGTACGCTCTCCGAGGGGACTCGAGTTCGTGGGGAGACGGTAGTCCGGAAAGGCTGTTCTGCTATCGTGGCAACAGGGGATCGCCACGCCCTCCCCAACCGATTCGCTCACGCCTACCGGCGTTCGCTCATCCCTCGCGTGGGGTTGTGCGACAGGTCGCCCTCGACTCGCGGTTCCTTTCAGTCACCGCTCGCACTGACGACCTGTCGCTCAGCACGCGCCACGGCAGTACACCGCCGAAGAACGAGCCGATGTCACCCGTCCGCGTGCGAAAAGACGAACTCTCGAACCAGCTTCGCGGCCAGCGCGGCCGTCTGGCCGTCGTCGCGGTCGTTGACCTCGACCACGTCGAACCCGCCGGCGTGGGGTGCCACTTCGCGCACCACGTCGCGGAGTTCGCGGGGCTCGAGGCCGAACGGCTCCATCGTCCCGGTTCCCGGCGCGTATCCGGGGTCGGCGGCGTCGATGTCGACGCTCAGGTAGACCTCGCGGTCCGCGAGTCGGTCGCCGGGCGACCACTCGCCCACCGCCTCGGGCGGAACGACGGTCACGTCGTCCGCAGCGGCGCGCTCCCACTCGGTCTCGCTGCCGGTGCGAGCGCCGAGGAGAACGACCTCCTCGACGGCGTCGACGTCCTCGAGGATGCGCCGGGTGACGGCGGCGTGGGAGAGCGGATTCCCGTCGTAGGCGTCGTACAGGTCGAGGTGGGCATCGAGACAGACGAACACCTCGGGTTCGACCGCGCGGACGCCTGCGAGGGAGACGGTGTGTTCGCCCCCCAGCATCAGCGGGACGGCGTCGTTCCAGACGGCCTCCCGCAGGGTGCTTGCAAGGTACTCGAGGTACTCTGGAACGTCGTTCCACGCCCGAACGTCGCCGCGGTCGGCGACGCTGAGGGTCGAAAAGTGCTGGTCCGTTCGGGAGTCGTAATCGTCGAACGGTTCGGCGAGAGAACGGATCCGTCGGGGACCGAATCGGGTCCCCGGCTGAAAGGTCGTCGTTGCGTCCAGGGGCGCACCGACGACCACGAAGTTCGCGCCGTCACGGGTGGATCGATCGGCCGTGTCGGTCGCCTCGCCGTCGTCGGTCGCCCCGGGAAACATCAGACGATCTTTCGCTGGTCTTCCATCTCGAGGTACTCGATGTTCTCGTCGGGGGAGACATCGATGTCGTCGGGGATGCGCATCGTGATCGTCTCGTAGGTCTCGAGGTCCATGACCTGCATGTCGTTGCCGTCGACGGAGACGACCTGTCCGTTTTTCCGCTCGATGATCGGGACCCAAATCTTCGCGTCGACCGGCTGGGAGAGCGAGCGCTTCTTGCCGTCGAAGACGCCCTCGGCCTCAACACGAGCCTTGGCGCTGCCGTGTTTGCCCGGCTTCGCCGTCGAGTAAGCGTTGATCTTACACGGCGTGTCATCGATCATGACGTAGCTTCCTTCCTGGAGTTCGCGAACTTCGGTCTGCTGTTTCGCCATGTCCCGGCGTAATCAATCGACGTGCATAAACCGTTTGGAATGGCCGCTGGCGTGCGTTCGATGTGCTAACAGGGCCGGTTCAGGCGCCGATCCGACTCGGCGCAGTGCAGCGATTCGCAGATTGACGAAACCCTCATCCTTTTCATCTGGAGGCTGCAACCGGACGAATGTCCGGGTGAAAAACTCACATCCAGGCTGGACCGCAGAACTCACATCCATCCAGTCCACCCCGGACTTCTTCGAAACAGTCCGAAACCCGAAAGTCTACTGGCTACGTACGACGGTATCGACGCCGGCGGCACCGACGAGCGCCTCGAGTCACCGTTCCGATACTCCAAGCCCTCTTTTGAACCAAAGGCCAGTAGAGACCCGGCGCGACCGTTCTCAGCGGAATCCGACGGACTCCGTCGACAACTCCAGCGGACTCCGCGGTAAGCCGTCTCCGACATCGGGGTCGTTGTACGCCCGCGGCGCCACGTCGTTCGGTCCGTCGGGATAGCAAAGCGACGCCAGCCGCTGGATCTGGCCGCGGCCGACGCCGAGTTCGAACTGGCCGCCGCCGTACAGTCGCACGTCGCGCTCGTCGCAGTAGGCGATCGTCTCGCACAGCGACTCGAGCGAGCCGAAGCGCGAGGGTTTGATATTCAGCCAGTCGGGCTCCCACGGCAGCGCCTCGATGTCCGCAATCCCGTGAATCGGGGCGTCCCACGAGACACGGGACCTAACAGCGGAGTCCTCGAACAGCGGCCGCGTCTCGTCGGTCAGCGCCGGATCCTCGATCACGGCCTCGGGGAATGCCTCGAGCACTCGCTCGTACAGGTCCGGATCGGCTGGCACGTCCACCTCCGTTCCCTCGTACCGCCCCTTCAGATCGAGGATGCGGACCGCGTCGGTCCCGACGGTCTCGCCGATGGCCGCCACCAACTCTGCGTCCCACGCCGGGATGGGATCGAGCTTGAACTCGAGGTCGGGCACCCGCTCGCGCAACGACTCGAGTCTGTCGGTCGTCGGCGGCTCGCCGAGTCGGGTGCTGGCGACGAACCGGACGGGATCGGCCGTTCGGCCCAGTTCGCTCCCGAGGTCGGTGTCAGCCTGCCGGAGCGCGAGGTCCAGCGCGGCGCTCTCGAGGCTCCACCGTCGATAGTTTCGAAAGACCTCGCGGTCGGGCGCACCGCCGGGAAAGAGATCAAGGTCGGCGAGCCGCGAGGAAAACGAGTCGATCGTCCACTCGCCGGTCAGGTCGGGCAGCCCCGACTCCGCCAACCGGTCGTGGTCTTCGGTTTCGTAGGTCACGTCCTCGCCGCGGCCGGTCGCCGTTCCGTCGCCGCTCGATGCCGGTCCTGTTAGCGAAATCTCCGTCGTGACGCGGGTGAACTCGCTCGAGGTCTCGCGCTCGAGGCGGTCGGTCGACACCTCCTCGATCGTCAGCGGCAGGTCGGCGATTGCCTCGTACTCCATACCGGTCGTTCGACCCCGGCGTGGAAAGAAGCTCGGGGCCGCCGCGGCCGGTGCGAAACGGGTCGGCCGACTCGACTCTCAGCGGTCTCGAGACGCACGCACGGAGGAATCTGGGCTCGGTCGGTTAGACTGTCTCTCCCGGAGACCGCGGCGCGCTCGAGGGCACCGACACGGTCCGAGTATGAGAGACCGGCTCGAGGTCGTCCGCTCGGAGGACGCGGTCGCGCCAGACGGCGTAGCCGGCCAAATTCCACGCGAGGCCGGGCGAGTGGTCGACGATCTCGCCGGAGATGTCCGGTGCGAACTCGGGAACGTCGTAGCGGTCGAAGACGGACGCGAGCGGGCCCGTCGAGAGGAATCGATCGGCCGGGAAGTTGCCGTTGCCCTTCGGCTTGCTCCGGTCGTACTCGGGGTACCACTCGCCGAGCAGCCGCTTCGGGACGTGTTTGGGCTCGCCGTCGCGGACGTAGCGTTCGGGCGAGGAGAGCCCGAGCGCGAGTTCGGCGACCGCCTTGCCCGCGAACGGCGTGTACATCTCACAGCCCCGCGCGAGGCCGGCCTGCCGCCAGACGGTGACGGCGTCTTCACAGAAGAAGTCGATCCACTGCCCGACGTGGACGTGCTGTGCGTAGCTGTCCCCGCTGGCGTCGGGAACGCGGTCCATCGCGTACTCGTAGCGCTCGCGCTGTCGTCGCTCGTACTGTCGGCGACCGATCGTCTCGACGACGGAGGGCACGTCGGTGTAGACCGCGAACTGGAGCCCCTGCCCGTCGGGATCGGACGGATGCCGCCGGAGCCGTTCGAGCACGTCCCGGTGTTGCTGCAGTTTCGCGACGACCGGCGGAACGTACCCGAGATGGCGTGTCATCCAGACTTTGCGAGCGACCTCGAGCGAGCCGCCGAGGCCGAAGACGGCGTCCGCGACCTGCCCGCTGACGAGCGTGTCGTTGCCCTCGAACTCGCGGTAGATCCCGTCGAACGTCGGCGTCTGGAGCTGGTGGGGCGGCATCCCCAGCGCGTCGACGGCCGCCTCGAGCCGCTCGAGATACGAGGATTCCGACATTTCGACGACCTCGCGGTCGGTCTCGACGAGGTCGTTCGCGCGGTCGGCGTACTCCCGTTCGAACTCGAGTTCGGGCGTGTCGAAGGCGCCGGTGACGCTCTCGGTCGGATTCGTCAGGTAGGGCTCGAGGACGGTCGAATCGACCCCGCCGGAGAGCATGAGCGAGGCGTCGTCCGCGATCGGGGCACAGACCGCCGACAACACCTCGTCGAGCCGGTCGTGTGCGCTCGTGGGAGAGAGATCGGGCTCGGGCTCGAGGGTCTCCGTCAGTTCGGTTCGGGGCGTGGTCTCCCCGGGCGTCCACGCGAGCGTCTCGCCGTGGCCGAGGCGGTGGATCCGCTCGACGTAGGAGTCGATCGGCGTCGTCCGGTAGAGCAGGTGGTCGGCCTTCGCCCGGTCCGGAACCGTCCGGTCGGCGGGCTCGAGTCGGGCGAGGGCGTTCCGAAATAGGTCGGTGAGGACCGGCTCGCCGCTCGAGTCGAGACAGTAGAACACCTCGTAGGCCGACGTGATGCCGCGGTGGGCGCGTATCGTCGGCTCGTCCGCGCGAGATGAGAGGACGACGATCGTTCCCTCACCGGGCAGCGAGTCGTGGAGTGCTTTGACCGCCTCGAAATCCGCTCCGGCGTCGATCTCCGCGCGGAGTTCGTGCGCGTGCGTTCCACAGAGGATCCACTGGCGCTCGTCCCGACTGACGACCTCGGCGTTGGGATTCGCGAGCAGTACTGTCGGCATTACTCGTCCGAACCGGCACATCGGACATTGTAATGGAATGGATACTCCGCTCGCGGCGATATTCAGTCGGCGATGAACTGTATGTCGTCACTCGTCGCGGCGCTGGCGCAGATTTTGTCGCGTGAACTGCGGTCGCGTCCCGATCGATGTCGGCGAGCGGAAGGATCGGTAGAGCTGGATCGTCACGAACACCGCAACGACCGCCGCGACGACCGACGCTCTCGGTGCCTCGAGCGCGTAGAGGACGCCCATCGAGAACAGCGACATCGTGAGCAACATGCCGTAGACCAGCCGCTTGGCGAGGTCTTCGAAGACATCCGCCGAGTCTTCGACGCCGATGCGGACGTGGAGGTCGTCGCGGTCGAGCCGGTCGAGCGCCCGCTCGGCCTTGGGTGCGAGTCTGGTCAGCGACTCGCCGGTCCGACGGAGCTGTCGGCCCGTCTCGTCTATGTACTGCCGGATCGACTCCTCGCGATACCCCTGCTCGGTCAGGTAGTCGGTCGCGACCGAGATGAAGTCGAAGTCCTCGTCTAACGTGACGCAGACGCCTTCGACAACGGTCGCGACACGCAACACGAGCGCGAGGTTCTTCGGGAGTCGGAGCGGGAACTCGTAGATCGAGTCCTCGATCTGGCCGACGATCTGGTTGACGCGGTACTGCTCGACGTCCTCGCCGCGGGCGTCCTGAATGGCGATCTCCATCACCTCGGCCATCACGCCGCGGTCGGCGTCGGGGGACAGCGTGCCGATCTCGACGAGCGCGTCGAGGATGCCGTCGATATCTTGGTTGGCGACGGCGATGTAGAAGTCGACGATCTTCTCTTGGACGAACGGATCGACCCGACCGGACATCCCGAAGTCGTAGAAGACGATCCGCTCGTCGTCGGTCACCGCGAGGTTGCCCGGATGCGGATCGGCGTGAAAGACCCCGTCGTCCATGATCATCTGCAGGTACGACCGCTCCAAGTTCTCCGCGATCGTGGTCCGGTCGATCCCCTTGCGCTCGAGTGCCTCGACATCGTTGATCTTCGTCCCCTCGACGTACTCCATCGTGAGCACGCGCGGGCTGGAGTGGCTCTCGATCACGTCGGGGATCAGGAAGCGATCGTCTCCCGCGAAGTTGCCCCTGATCTCGGCGAGCATCTCGGCCTCGCGCTCGTAGTCCATCTCCTCGCGGATGGTCTTCGAGAACTCCTCGGCCAAATTCTCGAGCGAGAACGACCGGGCGTCGTCGACGAAGTACAGCAAGATCGGTAGCGACCACTTGATGACGCGCAGATCGGCCCGAACGAGGGCCTCGATGTCCGGTCGGCGGACCTTCACGGCGACGTCGCGGCTCCGTTCGCCGTCGATAGGGGTCGCCGCTGCATCGCCCTCGACGCCGTCACCGTCTCCCGTCTCGGCGTCGGGATCGAGACGGGCCCGATAGACCTGTCCCAGACTCGCGCCGCTGATCGGCTCGGTGTCGAATTCCGCGAATCGCTCGTCGACGGGGCCGAGTTCCGCCTCGAGCACCCGTTTCGCCCCGGGCCAGGGGGCCGGCGGCACGTCGTCTTGCAGCGACGCGAGCACGTCGATGTACGCCGGCGGGAGCACGTCCGGGCGGGTCGACAGCAACTGGCCGAGTTTGATGAAGGTCGGCCCCAGCGTCAGCAGCGACTCGAGCAGGACTTCGGCCCGGTGGCGGTGCGTCTCGGAATCGACCTGCCGGCGCCGGCCGAACAGCAGGAAACGCCGCCGGTCGCGGGCGTAGGCGAGCAACAGCGGGAGGAACTGCCACGCGACGACGACGAACCGCTTATAGGCGCGGAGGGAGGCCAGCCTCGGTCACCCCGCGTTAGGCGTCCTCGTCGACGATATCGATCGTCGTCTCCTCACCCGCGCCGCGTTTCGGGAGGGTCACCTCGAGGACGCCGCGGTTGACCGTCGCCTCGGCCCCGGCATCGGAGGCGTCGTCGGGCAGCGGGAGGTCGACGTCGAGAAAGAGCGAGCGGTTCTCCTCGAGGTAGCGGTAGTCACCCGTGGGCTCTTTGTCGCGGTGGGCGTCGATGGATATCTCTCCCTCTTCGATCGCGAGGTCGAGCGACTCGGCGGAGACGCCGGGCACGTCGAGCACGAGCAGGTAGGCGTCCTCGCTCTCGAGCAGATCGAAAAAGACGTCATCGGAGAGGTCCCGCAACGCGTCGCGGAGCGCTGACATAGATACTGGTTCGAACGCCGATACGAAAAAGGCCGCGGTCGCGGCGAGTCGTCGATCGCTCGAGTAGAGCGGTGAAACAGCACGTTCGGACTCGCCGCTCGAGTGAGACGGTATCGGAATCGATCCGGTGCGTGTTATGCCGGGGGCTCACAGCGACACTCGTGGCCGTGCGAAGAGCGACCGATGACGAAGGAATGGATTTCAGTGGCGAGCGTATACAGTTTCTCGGCGCGGTCTGCTGTCGCGAGACCGTCCTGATAGTACGTCTTCGCTCTGTGTTCTCGCCATAGATCTGCGAGGTCCGCGGCGACGGACTCGGAAAAGACGCCGATCGCGGCGGCTTCTCGATACACGCCGGGATGCGTGCCCGGCAAGTCGTCGGGTTGGATTGTTCCGCGCTCGAGGAGGCGAAACTCGACCGTTCGTTCGATCGCGACGAACGATGCTTCGATGACGAGCGTATAGTATTCCGCCTTGCGAAGCGCTTTAGCACCGGCGAGCAGTCGGCACCCCTTCCGAAGTTGGAGGAGCGCAGCGTCTTCGACGTCGAGACCGGATTCGATCTCTGTCGGTCGCCGATCGAACGCGGCTTGGACATCGTCGGTCAACTGTTCGATCCGCGAGTTACTCATCGGCGAACACCGCCTTTCGAATCGTCTGAAGGCGGCTATCACCGTATACCGTGATTCCCTCCGAAAAGATCTCTCGAACTTTCGACCCGGCACGCCGCGTGCTCTCTATCGATTCGACGGACGGCTCGAAATCGAATCGGTCCCCGTCGAATCGTCGGTCACCGAGGTCGGCGACCACGCCCGCCACGAGTCGCCGCGCGCTCGTCCGGTCCCCGTCGACGACGACGAACAGATCGATGTCGCTCCGCCTGTCGGCCTCGCCTCGAGCGACGCTTCCGAAGAGGATGATGCCACAGATTTCATCGACATCGTCGGCGTCGGCGACCGCCCGTCGAACCCGGTCGACGAACGCGCGGATCGGCTCGTGGAACTCGGGTTGTTCGACGGCGAGCACTGGATCGTCCTTTCGCAACCGGTGGGGGTCGATCGAGACGTAATTTCGTTGCGGAGTCTCTCGAACGCAGACGACGCCGATGCCGTCGAGCAAGTCGACCGCTCGCCAGACGGTCGAGCGAGCAGCCCCAGTCGCGTCGACGAGTTCCGGAATCGTAAACTCCGTCTCGTGGGCGTCGACTAACAACCGGAGGACATCGTCCGCTGTTTTGCTCCGGAAAATGTCGATTTCGCCACCGGGGTACGGATCGATACAGACAGTTATACTTCGTTTCGATTCTTCGGACACTGTTCGATATTATGCAACGACATATAAAGAACCACCGCCGCTAGTGGGCTATGTCCCCAGCGAGCCACCTCCGTGGCAATTCGACTCGCTGCGGCCTCCTCAAATTGAGTACCCGGTCGACGGGTTCCCCCACGCTTTTGGCCTCCGGCGACCCGATTCAGGGTATGGAAGGTGCCGACCGCGAACGGACGGAAGCCGGGTTCAAGGTTCGGACGCCGGTCGACGAGGCGCGCCGGATCTTGCGGGACGCAGTCGAGGGGAGTGGCGACGCCGACGCGGACGTCCCCTGCGGGACCGAGACCGTCGACGTCGACCGCGCGGACGGCCGCGTCCTCGCCGCCCCCGTCACGTCCGCTCGAGACGTGCCCCACTACGAGCGGGCGGCGATGGACGGCTACGCCGTTCGGGCCGCGGACACGTTCGGGGCCAGCGACCGGTCGCCGGAGGTGTTGCGCATCGCCGAACCGGCCGAATCCGGCGACGAGCACGCCACGGCCGACCGTATCGACCCCGGGACGGCCGCGCGGGTCCACACCGGCAGCGCGCTCCCCGAGGGGGCCGACGGCGTCGTCATGATCGAGCGGGTCACCGAACTCGAGTCGGCGGGCGAACTCGAGGTCGAGGACGCGATCGCGGAGGGGGAAAACGTCGCGCCCGTCGGCGAGGACATCGAAGAGGGCCAACACCTCTACGACGCGGGCCACCGGCTCCGGCCGTCGGATCTGGGACTGTTGCGGTCGGCGGGCTACGGCCGCGTCGCGGTCGCCCGACAGCCCACGGTCGGCGTGATTCCGACGGGCGAGGAACTCGTCGCGGGCGATCCCGACCCCGGAGAGGTGGTCGAAACCAACGGGCTCACCGTCTCGCGGCTGGCCCAGCGCTGGGACGCTCGCGCGACGTACCGCGACGTGGTCACCGACGATCCCGAGTCGCTTCGCGTGGCGATCCAGCGGGACCTGACGAAGGACGTGGTCGTCACGACCGGCGGCTCGAGCGTCGGCGAGCGCGACCTGCTCCCGGAGGTGATCGACGATCTCGGCGAGGTGCTCGTCCACGGCGTCGGACTCAAACCCGGCCACCCCGTCTGTCTCGGAATCGTCGAGGAGACGCCCGTCCTCGCACTGCCGGGGTATCCCGTCGCCTGTATCGTCAACGCCGTCCAGTTCCTCCGGCCGGTCCTGCGCTGGCTCGAGGGAACGACCTCCGACCCCCACCCGACTACGCGGGCCCGACTCGAGCGCAAGATCCCGAGCGAGCCCGGCACGCGGACGTTCGCACGGGTGCGACTCGAGGAACGCGACGGCGACGGGGCGGAACCAGGCGGCGACGAACCCGCGTACGCGGCGATTCCGACCCGAGCGAGCGGGTCGGGTGTTCTCTCGAGCGTCGCACTGGCCGACGGCTGGGTGGTCGTCGACGACGACCGCGAGGGGATTCCGGCCGGGGAAACGGTCGCCGTCGAGGACTGGGAACCGAACGCCTGAGCTAGTAGCCTCGTTCTTTTCGTCGGTGTCGCGTGACGATCAGGAACCCCGCTACGAGGACCACGGCCGCGATCGTTACGGCGAGGACCGGCCGCTCGGCGGCGACGGAGCCGGCGGCGGCGAAGAGCGATCGCTGTCGCCCGTAGTAGACGACCGCGCCGACGGCTGCGTAGAACAGGACGGTGCCCGCTGCCGTGTAGACGCCGAACCGGGCCGGCGACATGCCGGCGAGCGCCGCCGGGATGGAGACGACGGATCGCAACGCCGGCAGGAATCGGCCCCAAAAGACCGACGACTGTCCCCAGCGGCGGAACCACTGCCGGCCGCGTTCGGTCGCGTCCTCGGAGACGTTGATCCGCTCCCGGAGTCGGCCGAGTCCGCGCGAGCCGGGGCCGCGAAACGCGTAGAACGGGACGAAGGCTCCGACGGTCCCGCCGACGGTCGCCGCCGCGACGAAGACGAGAAACGAAATTGGATCGACGATCAACAGCGCGGCCGCGGCCGGGACGACGACCTCGCTCGGAAAGAACGGGAACAACATCGAGGTCTCGAGGAACGTAAAGACCAACAGTGCGATCGGGCCGTACAGTTGAATGAAGCGCAGTGCGGCCGTCCCGAAATCCGCCATAGGTGAGGTAGGAACGGATGACGTATCACCGTTTGGTCAGCGTACTCGGAGAAGGGGAGACGGCGTTTGGATCACTCGAGCGCCTGCCGAACCGCATCGGCCAGCGCGTTCACGCGGGCGACGTGTTCGTAGGAACCTTCCCGCACACCGTTCGTCACGTAGGCAAACCCGATGTTCTCCGCGGGGTCGGCCCAGCCGACGCTGCTCCCGAGGCCGGCGTGGCCGAACGCGCGGTCGGGGGGGAGCGAGCCGTACGGCGCGACCGTGGTGCCGCCCTTCCAGAACCCGAGCGCGAACCGGGCTTCCCGGCCGATCGTGCCGTCGGACTCCGTCTCGGCCTGTACCTGCGTCATCTCCTCGACGGTCTCTGGCTCGAGGACCCGAGTTCCCTCGAGTTCGCCGTCGTTCGCGAGACAGGCGTAGAACCGGGCCATATCGCCGGCGGTCCCGATGCCGTTGGCGGCGGGGATCACGGCGCGGTGGATCTCCTCGGAGTTGAACGGCGCGGCGACCTCGGCGTTGTCCCCGAGGCCCTCGCCGGGGTCACGACAGCGGTCGAACGGGTCGAAGCCGACCAGCGTCGCGATGTCGTCGTCCTCGTTCTCCCGGAGACCGATACCGGTGTCGTCTAGCCCGAGCGGATCGAAGACATGCTCTGCGGCGGCGTCCTCGATCGGCGTGCCCGACACGCGGCGGACGAGTTCGCCGACCAGCCAGCCGAAGGTGAGCGCGTGGTAGGCCGGGACCTCGCCCGGCGGGAAGTTCGGCTCCATCGCCTCGAGGTGCTCGACGACGGCGTCCCAGTCGCCCCAGAGGTCGGGCCGGTCGTCGATCTCGCCCCGGTTGAGCCCCGATGTGTGACTGAGCACCTGTCGCACCGTTATCTCGGCCTTCTCGGTTCCCTCGTCGGCGAACTCGGGCCAGTGGTCGACCACGCGGTCGTCGTACGCGAGTTTGCCCTCCTCGACGAGCGAGTGCAACGTGACCCCGGCGTAGGGTTTCGTACTCGAGAAGAGGACGTGTCGCGTCTCGCGGGTCTCCGCGGGGCCGTCGGGCGCTGCGACGCCGCCCGCGAGGTCGATCACGGACTCGCCGTCGACGTAGACGGCCAGCTGTGCACCGTGATGGAGGCCGACCTCGAGGTGGCGATCGAAGAGATCGGCGATACGCTCGCGGTCGGTCTCGGACAGCCGTGACATGGCTCGCACCTCTTCGGGCGGACGCTTAATTATTGTCGTACGGGAACACGACACAGAGTAGTGAGAGCGGGCGGAGCGTGGACCGCGGTGGCGGACGACGGCCCAAATCGACCGACGTTTTTAGCCGCGGCGGCCGAAGGGCCGGTATGAACCGCAAGGAGTTCCGCGATCTCGCGACCCCCGACGAGGCCCGCGCAGCGATCGACTCGCTGGCCCTCGAGGGCGGTATCGAGCGCGTCCCGCTCGAGGACGCGCGTGGCCGGGTGCTCGTGGCGCGACTCGACGCCGAACTCGACGTGCCCGGCTTCGACCGGGCGAGTCTGGACGGCTACGCGCTCCGGGCACGGGACACGTTCGGCGCGGACGAGGTTGATCCCGCTCGCCTCGACATCGTCGGCGAGGTCCACGCCGGCGAGAAGCCCGACGTGGCGCTCGAGGCAGGACAGGCCGCCGAAATCTCGACGGGCGCGGTGATGCCCGACGGCGCGGACGCGATGGTACCCGTCGAACGCACCGACACGGATTCGGGGGGCGACGAGGTCCTGGTCCGCACGGCGGTCGCCCCCGGCGACAACGTCATGTTCGCCGGCGCGGACGTGGCTGCGGGCGAGCGCGCACTCGGGCCCGGGACGACGATCACGCCCCGCGACATCGGGCTGTTGTCCGCGCTCGGGATCGACGAGGTGCCGGTCCGGGCGAAACCGCGCGTCGGAATCGTCTCGACCGGCGACGAACTCGTGCGGCCGGGCGACGAACTCGAGAGCGAGCGCGGCGAGATCTACGACGTCAACAGCTACACCATCGCTGCGGGGGTCGAAGACGCGGGCGGGGACGCCGTCCTCTACCCTCACGCCGGCGACGAACAGGACGAAATGGAGCGGATCCTCCGGACCGCGGCCGACGAGTGCGACCTCGTGCTCTCCTCGGGATCGACTAGCGCGAGCGCGGTCGACGTCATCTACCGAGTCATCGAGGAGCAAGGCGAGTTGCTGCTCCACGGCGTCAGCGTCAAGCCCGGAAAGCCGATGTTGATCGGCCGGTTGAACGACTCCGCCTACGTCGGACTCCCCGGCTACCCCGTCTCCGCGATGATGGTCTTCCGAACCTTCGTCGCGCCGGCGATCCGCGAAGCCGCCGGGAGACCGGAACCGGCGGCTGCTACCGTCTCCGGACGGCTCGCCCGGCAGGAGCGCTACGAGGAGGGTCGCCACCGGCTCATGCCCGTCGGGTTGGTCGAAAGCGGGCCGTCGGAGACGGCCCGAAACGGAGGCGGAGAATCCGCCGACGAGGACGGAAGCGACGAGACGCTCGTCTACCCGGTCGACAAGGGCAGCGGCGCGACGACCAGCCTCGCCGACGCGGACGGCGTCGTGGAGGTCGGCCCCGAGACCGACTACCTCGAGGCGGGCGAACCCGTGACGGTCACGCTGTTCTCGCCGGACGTCCGGCCGCCGACGCTGTTCGGCGTCGGCGAGGACGACCCGACGTTTTCGCGACTGCTCGACGGCCTCGAGAACCCGCGCTATCTCTCGGTCGGCAGCCGCCCCGGGCTGCGGCGGCTCCGCGACGGCGTCCCGGACGTGGCCGTCGCCGCGGGCCCGCTCGAGCAAGATACGGGCAACGCAACGGTACTCGGCCAGTGGACTCGCGAGTGGGGACTGGTCGTCCGGGCCGGCAACCCCGACGAAATCGAGGGCCTCGAGGACCTGATCGATCGCGACCTGCGCTTCGTCAATCGGACGACTGACTCCGGCCTGCGCTCGAGTCTCGGCGCTGCGGTGGCCGACCTCGCCGAAGACCGCGGATCGGATCGCCACGAGATCGTCGACGCGATCGACGGCTTCGATCTCGGCCTGCGCGCCCACGAAAGCCCCGCCCGGAAGGTCATCGCCGGCGACGCCGACGCCGGCCTCGGGCTGCGCGAAACGGCCGAGCGGCTCGATCTCGGCTTCGTCTCGCTCGGCGAGCAACCCGTACGAGTACTGGCGAATCCCGACCGCACCGAGAAGGAGGGCGTTCGGGAACTCGAGCGAGCGCTGTCGGATGTCTCGACCGAGTAGCGCTACCGGGAGCCAGCATATGTCGCAGGAATACTGACAGGAGAGTTGTTGCAGGGGACTGTCTCACAGTAGTCGCGGTAGTCCGATTACAACGAGTCCGATTCCAAGGAATCGATAGAGCCAGACTTCGGTTACGGACAATGTGTCGCTGAGTACGTAGTGTAAACTATAGCTGTGCATTTTTCGCGGAATACTGATGTAGGCCACTCCGAGTAGTACCGTTCCGAGGGCAGCGATTTGAATTAAAACGCTCATATAAAACACCCATTTTGTAAGATTATTAAAACTATGGATAGACATTCGTCTGAACGGCCGTCGATGAATCCCGATCTCGAGGCCGCCGTTTTTGGTCGCCCGCCCCCTACGAGGAGCCATGCGAATCGTCACGACGCTCCCCTCGGCCACCGAGACGGTCGCCGCGCTCGGTCTCGAGCCGGTCGGCGTCTCCCACGAGTGCGACTACCCGCCGAGTGCCGCGTCCGCACCCGCCGTCACCAGTTCGCCGATCGATGCCGCTGGCTCGAGCGGCGAGATCGACCAGCAGGTGCTCGAGACGGCCGACACCGAGGGTGGCCTCTACGAGGTCGATATCGAGACCCTCGACGACCTCGAGCCGGACGTAATCGTCACGCAGGGGATGTGCGACGTCTGTGCGGTCGACGTGGCCGTCATCGAGGACGCCGTCGCGAAGATCGACGCCGATCCGGAAATCGTGCCGACCGATCCACACAGCGTCGCGGACGTACTGGACGATCTCGAGCGGATCGGTCGGGCGATCGGGTACGAGGATCGGGCTCGAGCGGTTCGTCGGGATCTCGAGGCCCGAATCGAAACGGTCCGAAACCGAACCGCCGACCGCACCGCCGAGGACCGCCCGCGCGTGGCGATCTTCGATTGGACCGATCCCGTCATGATCGCGGGCCACTGGACCGCCGAACTGGTCGACTGGGCCGGCGGCGAGTACGGACTGGCCGCCGTCGGCGAGGCCTCGAGCCCCCGCGAGTGGGACGACATCCGCGCGTACGACCCGGAAGTCGTGATCGCCGCGCCCTGTGGCTTCGACCTCGAGCAGACCGCGGCGAACCGGACCGACCTGACTGACCGCGACGGCTGGGACGAACTGACGGCGGTCCGCGAGGGCCGCGTCTGGGCGATGGACGGCGACCACTACCTCAATCGACCCGGCCCGCGGCTGGTGGACACGCTCGAGGCGCTGGCACCGATCGTGTCTCCCGACCGGTTCGACGGTCCGGATCCGGACGTCGCAGTGCCGTTCGGAGAACTCGAGGCCCTCGAGACGCTCGAGACGGAGCGCGAACCCACCGATTCAGACGCTCGAGCCGAGGTCGACCCGAGCTCGTGATCACCCTCCCGACCGCGATCCGCGAGACAATTCTCGAGCGCGCCCGCGGGGGCCGGCCCGCGGAAATCTGTGGCGTCCTCGGCGGCGAGTACGAGCCCGAAGGGCGGAGTCGCGTGCGGTCGCAGTACCCGGCCGAAAACGTCGCCGAGACGTCGCGGACGCGGTACGAAATCGAACCCGAGGAGCAGTTGGCGATCTTCGATCGGCTCGAGGACCGGGGCGAGGACATCGTCGGCTTCTATCACTCCCATCCCCGCGGCCCGCCGCGGCCGAGCGCGACCGACACGGCACAGGCGACGTGGCCCAATCGCTCGTATCTGATCGTCTCGCTCGAGCCGCTCGAGGTGGGGTCGTGGCGCTGGCGGACGGGTGACCAAGAGCGATTCGAGCGAGAAGAACTCGTCCTCGACTGACCGAAGCCGGCGGTCAGTCGGCCGATTCGTCCTCGAGGTCCCCGGCTTTCTGCCGCGCCTCGTTTGCCTGCTCCCGGAACTCCTCGATCCGCTGACTCAGTTTCTTGCCGACGATGTACGTGAAGTCGTCCGGCATCATGCCGTACTCGATATCGAGCGTGACCATCGTGTCACAGCCCTCGACGATCTCCGGTGCCCAACTGCCCTGTGCCAGTTTCGATTCGTCGGTGACGACCGCCTCGCCGTCCTCGACGTCGATGAACGCCGTGACGGTGTTCCAGACGTTCGGATTGCTCGAACTCGCCTCGTCGAACAGTCCCTCGAGTCGCGAGTCCTTGATCTCCTCGTCGCGCAGTTCCGCGAGGAGGTCCTCGAGGGCATCGGCGATCTCGTCGGCTCTGGCAGCCTCCTCGCGGAGGTCGGCGGGCGACTGGTCGTCGTCTCTCGTCATCGGTTCCCCTCCGTTCCGTCGGTGGCGGCGATCATGGACGGACGTATCGGCTTCGACACCGTAAACGTACGCTTCCGTTCGCCGTCCGGCGGGACGCCAGACGTTTCCGCCCGGTGACAGCTGGCCGTGACCATTACTAACCCCGTCCCGGAATTCCGTGTCGTGAAGAACTACTATATCCTCATCTTCGCGCTCGAAGGCGTCGGAATCGGCGCTCTGGTCTACCTCGTCCTCCGAGCGGCGGTCCGGCACTTCTTCGATGTCTCCGCGCTGATACCTCAGTTCCCCCACGTCGGCATCGTTACGAACGCCGTCGGGCTGGCAGTGATCCTCCCGCTCGTCGTCCTCGTCACGATCGCGGGAGTCCGGTCGCTCGGGCTAGACAAAGTCTAGCGACGACGGGCCTCTCTCTGTCGTCCGCCACCGGCTCCGTAACCGGGATTAGGACCCGTTCTCGAGCACGTCAGTCACCCACACGCGGTTCGGGTCCTCGGTCTCGTCCATCCAGTCGATCAATCGAGTTCGCATGTCCCGTCGTATCTCCTCGTATTCGGGGTGGTCGACGAGGTTCCGTAGTTCCGCCGGATCGGCCGCGAGGTCGTACAGTTCGTCGATATCGGGACCGTTGTAGACGTACTTGTAGCGCTCCGTGCGGACCATCCGCTGGCTGTAGAGGCCGAACTCGTCGCCGTGGTACTGGGCGAACGTCGACTCCCGCCAGTCGATGTCCGCGGGTGGCTCGCCGCCGTTCTCGAGCAACGGAACCAGACTCCGCGAATCGAAGCTATCGGGGATCGGAACGTCGGCCATCTCGAGGAAGGTCGCCGCCAGATCGTGCAGGTGGACCGGGGTCTCGCTGCGCGCTCCGGCGTCGACCACGCCAGGCCAGCGCACCTGCAGCGGGATCCGGTAGGTATCGTCGTACATCAGCGGTCCCTTGTTGAACTGGCGGTGGCTCCCGGCGAAGTCACCGTGGTCCGACGCGTGGATCACGGCCGTCTCGTCGGCCAGTCCGTGCTCCGCGAGGGCATCGAGGATCCGCTCGAGTTGGTGGTCGATCAGCGTGACGAACCCCCAGTACTTCGCGACCGCTTCGGCCCAGAGCTCCCAGTCGAAGTCGGCGACGCCGCGATAGGAGAGGTAGTTCTCGTGAACCCGGGGCTTCCCGTCGTAGGTCTCGGCGTAGCTCGCTGGCGGCTCGATTTCGTCGGGATCGTACATCGAGGCGTACGGCTCCGGGACGACGTAGGGGTGGTGGGGGCCGTAGAAGTCCGCCCGGTGGAAGAACGGGGTGTCCCCGTCCCCTTCGGCGTGGTCCTCGATCGCGTCGATCGTCCGCTCGGCGAGGAAGTAGGCCCGGGTGTCCTCGACATCGACCGGCGTTTTCGCGGCGACGAACGTTCCCTCGTCCCCGTCTCGCGGATCGTCGCCGGTGTAGATTTCCGCCTCGAGGTCGACCTCGCCGACCGGAGTCCCCCGGTCCGCGCGGTACTCGCGGTAGGCCGCATCGATATCGTCGTGGTGTTCGTCGCTCCCGCCGAGATACGAGAAGCCGAAATCGGCGGGCGTCTGATCGCGGCCGGCGTGCCACTTGCCCGTATAGGTGAGGTCGTAGCCGGCGGCGACGAGTTCCTCCGAGAACGTCGGCATGTCCGCGGGCAGGTTCGCCCGGATCGCGTCCGGCTCGTGGCAGTTGTTCAGCATCCCGTGGCCGTGGGGAAACCGGCCCGTCAGCAGCGAGGCTCGAGCGCTCGAGCAGATGCTGATCGGGGTACACGCCCGCTCGAATCGAACGCCCTCCGCGGAGAGCTGATCGATCGCCGGCGTCTCGACCGGCGGTCCCTCGGGTGCGCTGCAGTCGTATCGCTCCTGATCGGTGAGCACGAAGAGGACGTTCGGTCGGGTGTCGGCGTCAGCGTCGGCCATCGACCGTGGTACATCGCCGCCGAAGTTAAGGGTGGGACCTGCACGCGGCCCCGACGGCCAGCGGCCCTACATAAGACACCGCGGTGTGAACCCCACCGTTCATTAGACCGCCGTTCGACGGTCCACGCGTGCCGAGCGCGTACTGTGGTGA
This sequence comes from Natrinema versiforme, assembly GCF_005576615.1. Lineage (NCBI taxonomy): Archaea > Methanobacteriati > Methanobacteriota > Halobacteria > Halobacteriales > Natrialbaceae > Natrinema > Natrinema versiforme. Next base: position 518,689 of record NZ_CP040330.1, on the reverse strand, counting down.
GTGTGAGTGGCGGTACCGAGTCGATCGAGCCGACGCGAGCGAACTCAGTCGGGCGATGATCGACCACTTCGTCGAGACCGGGCACTCGCCGGTCGAACGCCGTGACGCAGACGACCGGTTCCCGGCGGACGAGCGAGCCAGCCCCTCGAGCGATACAGACGAACGGACACAGCCCCGCGATGAACGGACGGGCGCTGCTGACGACCGAACGAGCGACGCAGCGAAACGGCGCGAACCGTCGAAAAAACGAGAGCGGTAACGGGCCGCGACCGCCCGCGGTCAGCCGAGGAGGTATCGCAGCCACGGCCGCCGGCGGACGAACTCGGTCTCCTCGAGGGCGGCGTCGACGCCGAGGATGCGGCCCGCGGCGAAGACGCCGACGATCACGAACATGACGAACCCGAGCAGGTCGCCGTTGACGTAGCCGGTCGCCCAGTCGGCGTTCCCGAGGTAGAACAGCACCATCAGAACGCCGCCGAAGAAGGCGGCCAGCCGAACGAGCGCGCCCAAGACGAGCCCCAGTCCGATGAGGAACTCACCGACCGGGATCATCACGTTCGTGAGCTCGAGCAGCCACGGCGTGCCGACGACGACCTCGAAGAGGCCGGCGATGGGCGACTGGGCGTTCTGCAGGTAGCCCGCCGCGTTGAACGGCTCCCCGGCGACGAACGCGAACTTCCCCCATCCCGAATGGAGGAACCAGTACCCGACGAGCAGCCGAACCGCCACCATCGTGTAGCCGGCGACCGAATCGGCGTACTCGAACGCTTCCCGCCTGCCGAGCCACTGTACGGTGGCGTCGTTAGTAGACATTGGTGGTCACCTTTCGATTGAGGATTGGCGCTCTCGGACGTTAATACCGGCCTCAATTCCCGTTTACCGGGAGCAGCGTCGAAACCCCCACGCGATGGAGGGGCTTTAAGAGGTGACGGGAAAACGGCGGAGTCGCTCGCGCGGCGTCGCCGGTCGATCCGCTCAGGCCAGATCCTCGAACGTCGGTCGCTCGCGGTCGCCCGGGAACTCGTCGACCGGCACCTGCGTCTGGTCGCCCGAGTCCATGTCCTTGATCGTCACCTCGTCGTTCGCGAGGTCCTGCTCGCCGACGATGACGACCGTCTCGGCGTTGATCGAGTCGGCGTAGTCCAGTTGCGCACCGAACGAGCGGCCGGCGACATCGGTCTCGACGACGTGACCCCGATCGCGGAGCGCTCGAGAGATCCGAGCCGCTTCCGACCGCGTCTCGCCGACCTGCAGGACGTAGTAGTCGGTAGTCACTTCCTCGTCGGGCCAGACGCCCGCCCGCTGCAACAGGAGCGGCAGCGTCGCGTGTCCCGGCGCGACACCGACCGCGGGCGTCGGCTGTCCGCCGAAGCCTTCGATCAGGTCGTCGTAGCGGCCGCCGCCGAAGATCGACCGCGAGACCTCGCCGGCCGAGTCGAAGCACTCGAAGACGACGCCCGTGTAGTAGTCCAGTCCGCGGGCCGTCTCGAGGGAGATCGTACAGTACTCGCGGGCACCGAAGTCCTCGGCGGCGGCGAGCACGTTCCGGAGGTTCTCGACCGCCGCCGTCACGCGCTCGGTGTCGGCGAACGATTCGACCGCCTCGAGGTCGCCCTCGGCGATGAGGTCGTCGAACTCGGCGGCCTGCTCGGCGGTGAGTCCCGCGTCGATCAGCAGGTCGTGGTACTCGGCTTGGGAAATCTTATCGGACTTGTCGACCGCGCGGATCGCCGCCTCGGTGTCGACCTCGGTATCGTAGCTCTCGAGGACGCCGCCGAGGATATCCCGGTGGGAGACGCGGAACTCGAAGTGGTCGCCGGTGAGTCCGAGACCGGTCAGGGCGTCGGCGGCCCACGCCAGAATCTCGGCGTCGGCCTCGGGCTCCGAGGAGCCGAAGATGTCGACGTTGGTCTGGTAGAACTCCCGGTAGCGGCCCTGCTGGACCTGCTCGTAGCGCCAGAACGGGCGCGTCGAGACCCACTTGATCGGCTTGGAAAGCTCCTGCTGTTTCGCGACGACCATCCGGGCGACGGTCGGCGTCAGTTCGGGGGTCATCGTGACGTGGCGGCCGCTCCGGTCCTCGAACGAGTAGAGTTCGTCGACGATGTCGTCGCCGCTCTTGTCGGTCCACAGCTCCGCGCGCTCTAAGGCCGGCGTTCCGATCTCCCGAAACCCGTACTCGCGGGCGGTCTCCTCTAAGACGTCGATGGTCGCCCGCCGTGCGGACATCTCGCCGGGATAGAAGTCACGAAAGCCCTTGATCCGGTCGTACATGGGAACTCGTTCGGGGACGGCAAACTTCTATCCTTTCGTTCCGACACGGCCGCCGCGAGTGTCGACCGTCGGACGTTTGGTTCAGCCCCCGGTCCCGTTAGTTCGATACCCCCCGCCCTGAGACCGTCCCGTAAATTGATAGCGACCTGCGCCAAGGAGTCACTGTGCAACGCGTGGCCGACGAGGACGATTGGGTCGCGGAAATCGGCGAGCAACTGCCTGTGTCGCCGCTGTCCGCGCTCGGCCTCTTCCTCGCGACGATCATCGGTGCTCGCCTCGCCCTCGAGCACGCCTCGACGCGAGCGCTCCTCGAGAGCGTCTTTCCGCTCGTGGCCGCCACGGCGGTCGTCTCCGCCGACCGCTGGCTGGTGTCCCGAGACGTGTCGATGCGGGACCGACTCACCGTCTTCGGCTACGGACTCGGCGGCTTCCTCGCCGCGGTACTCGTGACGGCGCTTCACCTCTACGTGCTGTATCTCGAGGGAACCGGTGCCAGAGCGCCGCTGTACCTGCTCCTGATGGGCGGGACTGTCGGCGTCGGCGCGGGGACCGTCGCCGGCATCTACGAGATCCAGCAACGGGCCGCCGTCCGCGAGGCCGAACGCCAGAGCGCGCGCTTGGAGGAGTTCGCGAGCGTCGTCAGCCACGACCTTCGAAACCCGCTCAGCGTCGCTCAGGGGCGGCTTCGAGCGGCGTTTACGAGCGGTGACCCGGAGCACCTACAGGAGGTCGACGCGGCGCTCACCCGGATGGACGAACTGATCGAGGAGACCCTCTCGGTCGCCCGGAGCGGCACGCAGGTCGAGGACCCCTACGACGTGCCGCTGGTCGAACTCGCGAGCGACGCGTGGACGGTCGTCGAGACGGACGCGGCCACCTACGAGACGGTCGGCGATCGGACGCTGCAGGTCGACCCGCTCCGGGCGAAACAGCTCTTCGAGAACCTCTTTCGGAACGCGATCGAGCACGGCCGCGAGGATGTCCACATCCGCGTCGGCCCCTGCGACGGCGGCTTCTTCGTCGCCGACGACGGTCCCGGCATCCCCGAAGACGAGCGCGAGGAGGTCCTCGAGCAGGGGTACTCGACCGCCGAGGAGGGGTCGGGACTCGGCCTCGCGATCGTCCGCGCCGTCGCCGACGCGCACGGCTGGCAGGTCGCGATCACCGAAAGCGAGGCCGGCGGGGCCCGGTTCGAGTTCACCCGCGGCGGCTGAGAACGGGAGTCGACCGGTCGATCGACCCGGCCGACCGGCGGCTAGCCGATCGTCGTCACTGCGGTCGTGTCAGCGTACTTTCGTCACGTACGTCTGATCGTGATCGGGGAAGCACTCCGCGATCGCTCCGGGACCGTCTTCTTCGGCGAGCAGCGTCCGCAGTTCGGCCTCGTAATCGGCCCTGTCGATCTCCTCGCTCGGTCCGACGATCACGTCCAGTCGCGACTCGACGAGCCGGTCGACGGCCGATCGGCCAAAGCCCGATAGCGGTGCGATGTAGTCGACCCCGTGGCGATCCTCGAGGCTCTGGGCTTGCGCCCGCGAGACCGTCGGGACGCGGTCGTCGCGCCGAGTGCCGTCCGCGATGGCGTCGAACTCCCTGGCGGCGAGGCGCTCTAAGGCGTGCTGGTGGACCAGCTGAATGCCGTTTCGCGGGAAGCCGTCCTCGCGGATCCGATCGACGGCGTCCTCGGCGACCGCGGGGTCACACTCGAGTCGTTCGAAGTCGAAACCGGCGGCGTCGGCCGTCTCCCGGGCGTGTTTCCAGTCGTCGCTGATGCCGAAGTGAGCCGTCAGCAGCGTCACGTCGTAAAACTCCTCGAGCAAGAGCGCGGCGAGCGTCGAATCCTTGCCGCCGCTGTAGAGCAGTCCGAGCTCCATTACCGTCGCTGGATGTCGAAGCTCTGCGAGTCGGGTTTCAGCTCCTTGAGGAGCTGTTTCATCTTGTCGTCGTCGATTTTCCCCTGAATGCGGCCGCTGCGGGCGAGACTGACGACCTGTCGCTCGACCTGCTCGCCGAACTGGGGTTTGCTCATCTTGACGGTGTTGAGCCGCTTGCGGGCGTCGTCGGTCAGGTGCTGGCGCAACACGGCCTTCTTCTGGGCTTCGGCCTGTTGCTGTGCGGCCTCCTGTCCGCCCTCGCCCTGGGATTCGGCGCGGTCCTGTAGCTGCTCCATTTTCTTCTGTCGGAGCTCCTCGAGTTTTTCTTCGTCCGGTGAGCCACTCATGGTTGTCTCGTACTTGTTCGGCGCGCGGGAAAATGATTACGGACGACGGAAGCGTTGCTCTGGGGGGTGAAACCGACGCGAAAACGGGTTTCCAACTTACGCGTAGCGCTCGAGTTCCGGTCGGTCGAGGTCTTCGAGGACGCTGCCGGCGGTGTCGTCGAGCAGGCTGCGGCCCTCGGGGGTGATTCGGCGACCCTCACCCTCGGCGGTCTCGACGAGGTCCTCCTCCTCGAGTTGCTGGAGGATCGTTCGGATCAGGTTCTTCGAGCCGTCGGCGCGCTTGTCGGGCGCGACCTGGTAGCGGTTGGAGCCGCCCTTCGCGCCGCCGTACTCCGTCGAGAGTCGTTCGACGCCGACGGGGCCGCGGTCGGCGACCTTGCGCAGGAGACTCGCGGCGCGGGTGGCCCAGAAGTCGTCCTGTTCGGGCGGGAGTTCGTTCGCGACGCCGCTCTTGGCGAATTTGCCCCACTCCGGTTCCTCGAGTCGATCCGCGAGATCGTCGGCGAGCGCCTCGATGAGGTCGTCCGCCGGAACGTCGTACATCGTAGCCATTGGCGTGTGATTTCCGTCCGCGGCATTTAAGACCATCGTATCTCGGCAGCCCCGTACCGGCCCGGACCGTTTTTCGCCCTCGAGTCGAAACGGGGGGTATGGACGAACGCGCCGCCCTGCGGCTCCTGTCGGATGAACTCGCGGCGGCCGGCGACGATGCGGCGGTCGTCGACGGGCTGGTCGTGACGACGGACATGCTCCACGATCGAACCGATTTCCCGGACGGAACGAGCCGCTACACAGCCGGGTGGCGGGCCGTCGGCGCGTCCCTGTCGGACGTGGCGGCGATGGGTGCGCCGGCCACGGCCGCGGTCGCCGCCTACGCCGCGCCGACGTTCGACCGCGAGGAGCTGCTCGCGTTCGTTCGGGGCGCGAGCGACGTCTGCGAGCGGGTCGGGACCGAGTACGTCGGCGGCGACCTCGACGGTCACGACGAGTTCACCGTCTCCACGACCGCGATCGGCCGGACCGACGATCCCGTTCCGCGAAGCGGCGCTCGTCCCGGTGACGTGATCTGCGTTACCGGCACGCTCGGCCGGAGCGCGGCCGCGCTTCGCCTGTTCGATCGCGGAGCCGTGGACCGGGCGAACGACCTGTTTCGGTTCGAGCCCCGGATCGCCGCCGGGCAGGGACTCGCCCCGCACGCGACCGCGATGATGGACTCGAGCGACGGGCTCGCCCGCTCGCTCCACCAGCTCGCCGAGGCCAGCGACTGCGGGTTCGCGATCGAGTCCGACCGCGTGCCAATCGACGACGCCGTCCGCGAGGTCGCCGATGACGACGACGAGGCGCTCGAGCTCGCGACGACCTTCGGCGAGGACTTCGAACTCGTCGCGACGCTCCCCGAGGAGGCGCTTCCCGCGGCTCAGGACGCGACCGACATCCCGCTGGCGGCCATCGGGTCGGTCCGCGACGCCGGTGACGGCGTCACGATGGACGGCGAGTCGCTCGCGGATCGGGGCTATACGCACGGGTAGGCACGAAGCCGAGTGGAAAGGCCGGAAACGAAAAACGAGTCGTGCCCGCGCGTCGATCACTCGATGATCATGACCGGGATCGGCATGAAACAGAGCAGGCCGAACCCGAAGGTGAGGATTCCGAGGAGGACCCGCCCGGGACCCAACCGCTCGTCTCGCATCGGCGTCGCCGGACCCACCGACGCGAACACCGTCGTCAACAGCCCCCAGAGGATCCAGACGAAAACCGTGTTCACGCTGTGATTCTGGACGTAGTAGAGGTAGCCGGCGAGTGCGAACAGCGCGCCCGGGACGATCGCCGCGATCGTCTCCTGGAACTCGCCGGCCATCGCGCGGAGGATGTGGCCGCCGTCGAGTTGGCCGACCGGGATCAGGTTGAGGAACGTGACGAACATCCCGACCCACGCGCCGATGACGACCGGGTTCACCCCCGTCGCCGGATCGTCCCTGTACAGCGGCTGGTCGAACCCGGCCGCGAGCAACTCGAGCAGCGGGGGATAGCCCAGTTCGATCCGAACCGCGTCGGGGTTCTGGAGCAGAGCGGGATCGACGGTCACGGGCGGCAGGTGAAGCCCGATCACGGTCGCGACGACCGTTGCGACCAGCCCCGCGAGCGGGCCGGCGACGCCGATGTCGAACAGCGCCTTGCGGTCGGGCATTCGTCCCTTCATCCTGATGACCGCCCCCATCGTCCCGATGAGCGTCGGAACCGGAATGAAGTAGGGTAACGAGGCGTCGACCTGATGATACCGGCTCATGACGTAGTGGCCCATCTCGTGGACGCCGAGCACGCCGAGGATCGCCAGCGAGAACGGCCACGCGTGGGCGATATCGATCGGGTTCGCGAACGGATCGAGCGAGGGGTACCACCACCACGCCCCGACGAACAGCGTCGACCCGATCGTCGCCAGTAGCAGAAAGACGTTCGTCCACGGGATCCCGTCGACCCCGACGCTGGTCGGCTCGGCGACGAGCACGTACTCGCCGTGGCGGATCTCGAGGTCGGCGTCGTAGCCGCGCTCGCGGAAGTCAGACCAGAGTTCGCCGATCACTCGCTCCGGCCGGATCAACGGGTCGCCGTAGTATATCAGCCGGCCGTCCTCTCGTTGCACCTCGTAGACCGCAAACACTGACTCGATGCGATCGATCGGCGGCCCGTCCTCGGACGAGGGCCCGCTGGGCCCCGCCGTGCCGAATCCGGACCGATCGATGTCCTCCATCACCGGAGGTTCATCGTCACCGGGTATAAATCGACTGCCGTCGGCAGGGGCGGCCGTTTCCCGAGTTCGAGGAGACGGCGTCGGCGACTCGAGAACGGTGGCACGATAGCGAAGCGGCGCTACTGGAGCGCGTGATCCACTGCTACTGGAAGAGAGGACGGCGTCTCGTCGACGAGAGTGCTGCAGGGTGGATCGTGCCGGATGGCGTCGACGACGCGCCGGCACGGGTCCGGGGAGGAATGCGGGGACAGTCGTCCGGGCGGTTCGCTCGCACTAACTGGGCGGAACTCAGGCGGGGGCGACACGCCACGTGGTGGCGCTCGTGTACGACCACTTCTCGATCTCGAGGTCGCTGACCGAATCCGAGAGCTTGACCATCAGCGCGCCGATCTCTTTGGGGGACATACCGACGTCGTCTGCGATGAACTTGCCTTTGAAGTACAGTTCGCCATCTTCGGCTCGGTCGCGAAGGTAGCTTTTGAGGCGGCGTTCCTTGCTTTCCGTGGAGGGTTGGGCTGTCGTGCTCATCGTCATCACCTCCTTGACGGGGATATCTGTTATAAAGGGAGGATCGTTAGTGGCATTTCGCTTGTGTTCAACGATCTGGGGGGTAATAGACGTTTTATTCTGCCTTAGATGACTATTAATAGTTCCCTCAGGTTGCTCGAGACGTTTTAAAACTGTCTCTAACTCATTATCGCTGTTTCGACCACCATGGCCGATACAATATCCTCTTTCCCGACCGTTCCGCTATTTCAGAGCGGTCGGCGAACGAATGTAACGGTCAGGATTGTTCGTGGACCCAGAATTCGTCCTCGACTGTCACTTCCTTCTTGAACAGCGGGACCTCGTCTTTCAGGCGGTTGATCCCGTCTTCGACGGTCCGGAACGCCTCCTCGCGATGACCCGCGAGCACGACGACGAAGACGATGTCCTCGCCGTCCTCGACGATCCCCGTCCGGTGATAGAGTTCGACGGCGAACACGTCGTCTCGAGCCTCGAGATCCGTTTCGAGGGCCGCCATTCGCTCGTCGGCGACGCCCTCGTACTTCTCGAACTCGAGGTACTGGGTGCGCGCGTCGTCCGCGCTGTCTTTCGCCCGGACGCGGCCGGTAAACGTCGCGATCGCGCCCGCGCGGTCGGCCCGCGGTGATCGCTTGAGACGTGCCACCAGCGACTCGAGGGTCTCGTGGGGCTCGGTTGACTCGAGGCTCGTCACGAGCTCCTCGAGCTCGAGGTCGGCGGGGCCGCGAACGGTCGCGAGGACGCTCTCGTCGGACTCGCGGTCGGCGGCGCTCGAGCCGACGACGATCGAGGGATACCGGAGCGTCGGCGCGCCGATGACGACGGCGTACTCGCAGTCGGTCGCCAGTCCGTCGAGCGCCTCGCCGACGGACAGTCCCGTCCCAGAGGCGGTCCAGTCGCCGTCGACGCCGAGGTCGTAGGTGACGTCGCCCCCGAGCGTGGTCGATTCGCGCGCATGCGTTCCGTCCGCGATCGTCGCGTCGTATCTGATGACGCCGACGCGCCCCCGCTCGGAGAGCCGGTCGACGACCCGATCGACGACCGACTCGAGCGCGTCGCCGTCGGCCCCCGCCTCGCGAACACCGAGTACGTGCATGGTCGAGCTATGGGCAGGTCGGACTTTGTAGCTGTCGCCGAGAAAGCCCCGCGCTGGGCGGCCGCGAGGCGCCCGCCCAGCGCGCCCCTTTCAGTCCCACCCAGCAACCGCACGCCGCCACCACCCAGCAACCGCACGCCGCCACCGCCCGGCACCGCGCGTCTCCAGTCCCATCCGCCACCGTACGCCTCCAGTCCCACATGGCACCGCGCGCCGCTTCCCGCAACCGGCACCGCGCACAGCCGTCTCGTCCCGCGGTTTCGTCCGTGTTCGGCCATCGATACCGGAGAACGGCCCGCCGACCATGACCCGGGATTTTGCACGTGCGCCACGAATGCTCGCATATGTCCCTCCGAATCGGCTTCACAGGCGACGTGATGCTCGGACGGCTGGTCGATGACCGCCAGCGCAGTCGGTCCGTCGATGCGGTGTGGGGCACCGTCCTCGAGCGACTGCGCGAACTGGACGGGCTGGTGATCAACCTCGAGTGCGTGCTCTCGACGCGCGGCCGAGAGTGGCAGCGCACCCGCCGCCCGTTTCACTTCCGAGCGGATCCCGACTGGGCGATCCCGGCCCTCGAGCGCGCGGGCGTCGACGTCTGTGCGCTGGCGAACAATCACGTGCTGGACTACGAGGAAGTGGCGCTGCGCGATACGCTCGAGGCGCTCGACGAGGCCGGGATCGCCCGCACGGGTGCGGGGGAGACGATCGACGAAGCGCTCGAGCCAGCGGTACGGACGATCGGCGGCTCCGAGGGGGGCGGCGCCCGTTCGGAGACGGACGGCAACGGCGGACTCGACATGGCGGTCGTCTCGCTGACGGACAACACGCCCGAGTACGCCGCCGACGAGGAGTCGCCGGGCACGGCCAGAGTCGAAATCGATGTCGACGATCCGAAGACGAAACAGCTCGTTGGGGAGTCCCTCGAGCGCGCACGCGAGACGAACCCAGATCTGCTGGTCGCCTCGCTGCACTGGGGGCCGAACATGGTCACCGAGCCGCCCGTGGCGTTCCGCGAGTTCGGCCGCTGGCTGGTCGAGGCGGGCGTCGATGTCGTCCACGGCCACAGCGCCCACGTCTTTCAGGGGATCGAGATCCACGAGGGCAGCCCGATCATCTACGACGCGGGCGACTTCGTCGACGACTACCGGGTCGACGAGGAGTTACACAACGACCGGAGCTTCCTGTTCGTCCTCGCGGTGACGCCCGACGGCCGGCCGACCGAACTCCGGCTGCATCCGACCGAAATCGAGGACTGTGCAGTCCGCGAGGCGGGCCCGGAAGCGGCTGCGTGGTCCCGCGAGCGGATGCGAGCGCTATCGGCTCCGTTCGGGACCGAGTTCGACCGCGACGGCGACGGGCTCGTCCTGTCGCTCGAGGGGTGAGATCACGACGCGATTTCGCCGCGACGAGAGAGCCCTCGACAGTCGCTCGAGGGGTGTGTCACCACGCCGTCCGGGCAGTTGACAACCCTTAAGATAGCAACTCCGCTACACCGGTGTAGTATGAAAGTGGTCGTCTCTATCGGCGGAAGCGTCCTCGTCCCCGAGCCCGGGGCGGACCGGGTGGCCGAGCACGCTGCCGTCATCGAAGACCTCATCGCCGAAGGGTGTCGGATCGGTGCCGTCGTCGGGGGCGGCGGCGTCGCTCGCGAGTACATCGAGGCCGCTCGAGACCTCGGGGCGAATGAAATCGAACTCGACCAGCTGGGGATCGACGTCACTCGGCTCAACGCTCGGCTGCTCATCGCCGCGCTGAGCGAGGAGTCCGTGACCGCGCCCGCACTCGACTACGAGGAGGCCAGCGAGGCGCTCCGCCGGGACGACATCTGTGTCATGGGCGGCGTCGCGCCGGCCCAGACCACCGACGCCGTCGGCGCCGCGCTGGCGGAGTACATCGACGCCGACCTGCTCGTCTACGCCACGAGCGTCCCCGGCGTCTACAGCGCCGATCCCAACGAGGACGACGACGCGACCAAGTACGACCACCTTTCGGCCGCGGACTTGGTCGACGCCATCGCCGGCCTCGAGATGAACGCCGGCGCCTCCGCGCCCGTGGACCTGCTGGCAGCGAAGATCATCGAGCGGTCGGGGATGCGAACCATCGTCCTCGACGGCACGGATCCCGACCGGATCGCCCGCGCGGTTCGCCACGGCGACCACGAGGGAACCGACGTCATTCCCGACGGTGCCGGCGCGGAACCGACCTACTGGGCGAGCGACGAGCAATGAGTGCCGACGGCGACGCGGACGTCGACGGGGACGGGGCGAACACGACGGAGTCGGACGCGATCAGTCCCTACACGCTCCAGAGCGAGGAAGCAAGCGAGACGCGCCACGCGTTCTGGGCGGATACCGTCGCTGACCGCATCGAGGAGCGAACCCCCGAGGAGCCGATCGTCGTCAAGGGCGGCATCTCGCCCTCGGGGGTTCCCCACCTCGGCAATGTCAACGAGATCATGCGCGGCTACTTCGTCGCCGAGGTGCTGCGCGACCGTGGCCACGAGGTCCGGCAGGTCTTCACTGCCGACGACCGCGATCCGCTCCGCGGACTGCCCCGCACGCTCTGTGACCTCGAGGGGAACCTCGTCGATCTCGGCGAGGTCGACGCCGGCGCACTCGGCCGCAACCTCGGCGCGCCCTACACGGACATTCCGGACCCCTTCGGCTGCTGTGACTCCTACGGCGACCACTTCTCGACGATCATCCAAGACAGCGCCGACGCCGTCGACGTGCCGATCGATTTGGTCTCGAACACCGACCTCTACGAGTCCGGCGAGTTCGAGGACGTGACTCGCTTCGTCCTCGAGCACCGGGATCGGGCTCGCGAGGTCCTCTCACAGTATCAGGACAAGGTCGACGAGAACGGCGAGTACGTGCCGTTCAACCCGATCTGTGCGGAGTGTGGCAAGATCACCGAGACCGTGACGAGCGTCGATCTCGAAAACGAGCCGCCGACCGTCGACTACGAGTGTACCGACATGGACGCCGGCGATCAGACGATCGACGGCTGCGGCCACGAGGGTACTGCGACGCTGCGGGAGGGCAAACTCCCGTGGCGCTTCGAGTGGCCAGCCCAGTGGCAACTGCTCGGCGTCGACTTCGAGCCCTTCGGCAAGGACCACGCCGAGGGATCCTGGCCCAGCGGCCAAGACGTCGCCCGCAACGTCCTCGAGATCGAGCCGCCGGTCCCGATGGTCTACGAGTGGTTCACGCTCGAGGGCGAGCCGTTCTCCTCCTCGGAGGGGAACGTGATTCTGGTCTCGGACGTGCTCGAACTCTTAGAGCCCGAGGTCCTGCGTTACTTCTTCGCGAAAGATCCCGCGAAGGCGCGGGACTTCAGCATCGAACGGCTGGACCAGTTGGTCGACGAGTTCGACCGGCTCGAGGGGACCTACTTCGGCGAGATCGACGCGAGCAAGGACGAGCAGGCGTTCGCCGAGCGGGTCTACCCGTTCGTCGTCGAGGAACCGCGCGAAGAGCGGATTCGGCTCCCCTACACCTTCGCCGCGGTGCTCGGGATGACCGACGACCCCGACCTGCGCGAGGAGATCGCCCGACGGGAAGGTCACATTCCCGAGGACGCCCCGGAGTGGGCCGTCGAGGGAGCCCTCGAGCGCGTCGAGCAGGCGCGTAACTGGGCGCGCCGGACCGGCAACGAGTTCGATTACGAACTCAAACGCACCGAGATCCCGGAGCACGACTTCGACGCGGACACCGAGGCCGCGCTGGCCGAACTCGCCGATTTCATCGATGAGGGCCACGATCCCGAGGACATTCAGGGCGAGATCTACGAGACGGCGCGGCGCCACGACGTCGACGTCGGCGACTTCTTCGCGGCGGGCTACCGACTGTTCTTCGACGAAGAGCAGGGGCCGAAGCTCGGGCCGTTCCTCGCGAAGGTCGACCGGGAGTTCGTCGTCGGGCGACTCCGGCGGGAACGCTGACCGCGACCGGCCCGATAGACAAAAGCCATTTGAGAACGCCGCCCGGAGAGAGTAACGATGGATCACGGTTCCTTCGCTGTCGTCTCGCCACCCGCAATCTACGGCTCGGAACTCCTCACGTGGGTTCTGATCGGGCTCCTCCTCTACTGGCTCGCGGTCGTCGGGCTCCGAAACGGCGGGTATCTTCCCGACTACATCGGAACCCAGGGACCGATTCTCACGTTCCACACGAAACGCGGGCGGGCGCTGCTCGATCGACTCGCGCGGCCGAAGCGCTTCTGGCGAGCGTGGTCGAACTTCGGCGTCGGCATCGCGCTCGTCGTGATGATCAGCATGTTCGCGGTGCTGATCCGCGTGGCGATGGTCGCGCTTTCCTCGCCCCAACCGGCGAGTTCAGCCGCGAGACAACCCCACAACGTTCTCGTCATCCCCGGCGTCAACGACTTTCTGCCGCTGTCGGCCACGCCCGGCATCGTCTTCGGGCTGCTCGTCGGGCTCGTCGTCCACGAGGGCGGCCACGGGCTACTCTGTCGCGTCGAGGATATCGATATCGACTCGATGGGGGTTGCGATGCTCGCTATCCTCCCCGTCGGCGCGTTCGTCGAGCCCGACCACGAGAGCAGTAAATCGGCCTCCCGGGGCGGCCAGACGCGGATGTTCGCCGCCGGCGTCACGAACAACTTCGCGGTCACGCTGCTGGCCTTCGCCCTGCTGTTCGGGCCGATCGTCGGCGCGATCGGCGTCGCGCCCGGGGCCGCCGTCGGCGGCGTCGCGGAGGACTCCCCGGCCGCGGACGCCGGAATCGAACCGAACGATCGCATAACGGCGATCAACGGCACCGCAGTCGAAGGGAACGACGACCTCGCGGATCGGCTCGAGGCGACCGGTGGTGAGCAGGTCTCCGTCGAACTCAACGGCGAGGAAACGGTGCCCGTCGATCGGTCGCTGCTCGTGACCGCGGCGATGGAGAACGGACCGACGGAACTCGCCGCCGGCGACAAGATCCGCGCGGTCGACGGTCAGCAGGTCGCGACCGAACGCGGCTTCGAAGACGCCGTCGGCGACAGCGAGCGAGTCACGCTGACGATCGATCCCGCAAACGGCGACGAGCGGATCGAACGCGAGGTGACGATCGGCGCAGCGGTCTCGGTCGCCGACGACGGTCCGCTCGAGCGCGAAACTGGCCCGACCGACGAGACCTTCGTCATCACCCGCTTCGACGGCGAGCGAATCCACGAGTACGACGACCTCGCCACCCTGCTCGAGGACAGCGAACCCGACCAGCAGGTCGAGGTGGCGGGTTACTTCGGCGACGAACGCGAGGAGTACAACGTGACCCTCGGCGAGCATCCCCGATCGGACACCGGATTCCTCGGGATTCAGGGGAGCAGGGGGATGTCCGGGATCGAAGTGAGCGATCTCGGCGTCCAGCTGTATCCCGCAGACGAGTATCTGGGACTGCTGGGCGGTGACGGCGAGACGCGGTTCGGGCCGATCACCGACACCTTCCTCGGAAAGATCGCGATCTCGCTGATGCTGCCGGTCATCGGCGTCAGCGGTGCGATGCCGTTCAATTTCGCCGGCTTCACGGGCGGCATTCAGAACTTCTATGAAGCACAGGGGATGCTCGGCGCGTTCGGAGACGGGACCGTCTTCGTCCTCGCGAACCTGCTGTTCTGGACCGGCTGGATCAACGTCCAGCTCGGCTTCTTCAACTGTATTCCGGCGTTCCCCCTCGACGGCGGCCACATCCTCCGGACGAGCACCGAGGCGATCGTCTCCCGGTTACCGGTCGACGCGACCCGCGGAATGGTCCGGCTGGTGACGACCGCGATCGGGGTGACGATGCTCGTGAGCTTCCTCCTCTTGCTGTTCGGGCCGCAACTGCTCGGGAATTGATCGATCCCCGAACCCGAATCCGGCTCGAGGCCGGTATTTTTGTGCCGTACTCACTGTGCGTTCTCAATTGACCGCGGCAGAACTAGTCCGGTCGTCCGAACCCGTCTGCACGCACCTGTAGAGCGGTCGATCTATAGGGTCAGTCGTCCGTGTCGACGCCGTGGCGCTCGTAGAACTCCGCGGCCGTCTCGTCGATCCGGTCGAACTCGGTGTCGAAGTAGTGTTCGTAGTGGCGGACGACCTGTTCGACGACCCAGCGGCTGAACTCCTCGTCGAAGTGCCACTCGCCGTCCATCTCCGGGATTTCGAACCGATCGTCCGTCGAGAACGCCGCGTAGACGTGGAAGAAGCCGAGGATCACGTCGGCGAAGTCCCGAGCCTTCTCCGACCCGCTCTCGCGGCGCTCCTCGAGTTCCGCCTGCCCCTCGGCGGTGAGTTCGAAGTACTTCCGATCGGGTTCGTCCGCGCGCTCGATGCGCTCGGCCCATCCCTTCTCCTCGAACTTGTAGAGGATCGGGTAGACCGAGCCGTAGGAGGGTTCCCAGTGGCCGCCGCTGATGTCGCGGATCTCCTTGAGGATCTCGTAGCCGTAGCGCGGTTTCTCCTCGAGGAGTTCGAGGACGAGATAGGCGATGAGTCCTTTCGGCGGCCCGCTTTTCCGCATATATCTCGAGAGTTAAACGGGTGGACGTAAAGCGTTTCGGTCGCGGTCGAAACCGTCGAACTGATCGCCGAGGGCGGCGAATTCGGCGCGCTCTCGGCGGGGACCGATGCGGCGACGGCGGGGAGAATCGAGCCGAAACCCGGCCCTTCTTAGCGTCTCCGCCCCAACCCACGCGCATGGAACGACGGCGACCACCGCAGACGGAAGAAGGCTGGTACGTTCTGCACGACTTCCGGTCGATCGACTGGGACGCGTGGCGCGCGGCCCCCGAGCGGCGACGCTCGCAGGCGATCGACGAGGGCATCGACTACCTCGCGGCCAGCGAGGCCGTCGACGACGCCGAGGAGGGCGACTCGGCGACGTTCGCCGTCCTCGGCCACAAGGCCGACCTGCTCGTCCTCCACCTCCGCCCCACCCTCGGCGACATCGACGCGCTCGAGCGGCGGTTCGAACACACGGCACTCGCCGAGTTCACCGAGCGGGCCGACTCCTATCTCTCGGTGACGGAGGTCTCGGGCTACATGTCCCAGGACTTCTTCGACGAGGACAGCGAGGTCGAGGACGCCGGCCTCGAGCGCTACATCGAATCGCGGCTCAAACCGGAGATTCCCGACAGCGAGTTCCTGAGCTTCTATCCGATGAGCAAGCGCCGCGGCCCCGACCACAACTGGTATGAACTGCCCTTCGACGAGCGGGCCGACTACCTCGCGAACCACGGCGAGATCGGCAAGGACTACGCCGGCCGAGTCACTCAGATCATCTCCGGCAGTGTCGGCCTCGACGACTTCGAGTGGGGCGTCACCCTGTTCGGCGACGACCCGACCGACGTGAAGGAACTGCTCTACGAGATGCGCTTCGACCCCTCGAGTTCCCGCTTCGCCGAGTTCGGCCGGTTCCTCTCGGCGCGGCGGTTCCCGCCGGAAGACCTCGGGGCCTTCCTCGCCGGCGAGCGAGTGCCGGCCGAGGGCGACGAGGCTCACCCCCACGCCGGCGGTGACGCCGAGGATCACCACCACGGCGGCTCCGGCGGGCACCACCACGGCGACGACTCGGGGTCGGGCCACGGCGACGAGGAGGGCGACATCCGCGACGAACTCGAGAACGAGGGCATCTACGCGGGCCAGCCCCACGGCGAGGACGTCCACGCGGTCGTCCTCTACTCGGACGCCGAGCCCGACGAGCTGTTCGCGGAGGTCGACGGCTACCGGGAGAACTTCGACCACTACGACACCCACGTGAAGACGGCGGTCTACGAACCGCACGACGGCGACGCCGAGACGGCGGTCGTCAGCCTCTGGGACACCGCACGCGCCGCGGACACGGCGGCCGGGTTCCTCGCCGAGTTACCCGAAATCGTCCGACAGGCCGGCGACGACGAGGGCGACTCGTGGGGGACGATGGGGATGTTCTACACCGTCAAGCCCGAACACCGCGGTGACTTCGTCGGAACGTTCGACGACGTCGGCGAGATCCTGGCCGACATGGACGGCCACCGCAAGACCGACCTGCTGGTCAACCGCGAGGACGAGAACGACATGTTCATCGCCAGCCGTTGGGACGCCCGCGAGGACGCCATGGCGTTCTTCCGGAGCGACGCCTTCTCCGAGACCGTCGAGTTCGGGCGGGACGTCCTCGCGGACCGACCGCGACACGTCTTCCTGGCCTGAGGCTGGGTCCCATCCTCGCCCCCGTCACGACGGACCGTCATAGGAGTGGGACAGTCTCACCGGTAACGACACGGGTTGATCGGTCCCGCTCATAGGGTGGGTCGATGAGTACGGCACAGACGTCGTTACCGCGACGAACGTGGGGGCAGTATCGATCGATTCCGATCATCTACCGTATCGCGGTCGCGTTCGTCCTCGGGACTGCACTCGGGGCCATCGCCGGCGAACGCGCCGCCGTTCTCAGCCCGCTGGGCGACCTCTTCTTGCGGTTGCTCGAGATGCTGATCATCCCGTTGATCGTCTTTACGCTGCTCGGAGGGATGCGCAAGCTAACGCCGTCGAAGCTCGGGAAGGTCGGCGGGCTGACCGTCGCGCTCTACGCCGCGACGACGACGATCGCGGCCCTGATCGGCCTCGCGGTCGCGAACCTGTTCGACCCCGGAACGGCCGTGGAGTTCACCGGTGGCGAGGCCCAGCAGGCCGAGCCACCGACCGTCTCCGAGGTCGTCCTCGGTATCGTCCCCGAGAATCCGCTGGCCGCGATGGTCAACGGTGAGATTCTGGCGACGATCTTCGTCGTCGTCGTCTTCGGATTGGCGTTGACGATCGTCCGCGAGTCGACGACGGAAGAGCCGATCGAGGACGCGATCGACGGCTTCTTCACGTTTATCGACGCCGGCACGCAGGCGCTGTTCAAGATCGTCTGGGGCGTCATGGAGTACGGGGTCGTCGGCGTCTTCGCACTCATGGCCGCCGCGATCGGGACCGAGGGGCTCGGTGCGATCGTGCAACTCGGCGCGCTCGTCGGGGTGATCGCGATCGGCATCGCGATCCACATGACCGTCACCTATCTGGGCCTGATGACCGTCGGCATCCTCGGCCAGTCGCCGCTTTCGTTTCTCGACGGCGCGAAAGACGCGATGCTGACGGCCTTTACGATCCGCTCCTCGAGCGGGACGCTGCCGGTGACGATCACCGACGCCGAACGGAACCTGCGGATCGACGAGTCGGTCTACGGCTTCGGCCTCCCGCTCGGGGCGACGATCAACATGGACGGTGCAGCGATCAGACAGGCCGTCACGGTGGTCTTCGCCGCGAACATGGTCGGCGTTTCGCTCGGCCTCGGCGATCAGTTGATCGTCCTCGCGACCGTGATCCTGATCAGTATCGGCACTGCCGGGGTCCCCGGTGCGGGTCTCATCATGCTGACCGTCATTCTGAACGCCGTCGGACTCCCCCTCGAGATCGTCGGCTTCGTCGCGGGCGTCGACCCGATCCTCGGCCGGATCGCGACGACGAACAACGTCACTGGTGATCTCGCCGTCGCTTCCGTCGTCGGCAAGTGGACCGACGGGATCGACCTCACGGAGGGCGTCTGGGCCGACGGCTCACACGGCGGTGGCGACGGCGAAGACGGCGCCGCAGTCGGTGACTGAACTCAGGGACTCGAGTCCGCCGACTCGTCGTAGAAGAAGTAGGCCGCGATGCCGGCCAGTCCGAGCGCGAGCGTTACGAACGGCCACTTGCCGGCGTCGCGATCGGTCATGAACGCGTGAGCAGTCACGAAGATCGCGAACCCAACGTGGGCGGCCAGCGTCGCGGCGAGAAACGCCTGTGCTTCCATCGGCCGAGAGATTCGACGCTGCGATAAAAGCCGTTTCGAAGCCGTTCGCAGTCCACAGCAGGCCGTGGCCCAGAAGCCGGCTCACCGCATCCGCGGTGAGTCGGCTGACCCAACGGAAGAGCAAGCTCTTCCGAGCAGTCGGCGCTTCGCGCCGACGACCTCGCGGACGTGTAACGTCCGCTCAGCGGGGGAGGGCAGGCCCTCCACCGAACCCGCCGCGAGCGAAGCGAGCGGGCCGACGACCGATGTGAAGGCTCGCTATGCGAGCCGAAACGGAGGGAGGAGTGCTTTTGATCGACCTTTTGCCGAGGGACATCGCGAGCGGGGCGCTACGCGCTCCGCTCGCGATAGACCGCAGCGTAAAAGGTCGTTAGTCGAAATCGTGATCCGGGTCGTCTTCGACCGTCCGCTTCATCGAGTCACGACGGGACTTGGCGTCGCGACCAGTCGCCTCGAGCAGGAAGTCGTTCTTGGCGTCGACGGCCTCGCCGGCGGCCTCGAGTTCGTCGGGGCCGAGTTCGGTGGGGTCGCGCTCGTAGAACTCGACGGCGAGTTTGTCCTTCTTGCCGGAGTACTCGACGGTACCGACGACGACTTTCTCGAAGACGGGGTTGTCGGGCTCGCCGATGACGAAGAGGTCGCTGCCCTTGTACTCCTTCGTTTCGGTGATGGGGCCGAAGTAGTCCTCGACGGTCGACTCCATGTCGGGAATTCGCTCCTCGAGATATTCGCCGCGACGCATCTTGTACTCCTTCATGGCTCGAAGAAACACGGGGGAGTGTTTACCTCTTTTCATACCCGACGTTTCGGGTGTCTGATGGGTCCTCGAGCGCGGAGACCGGAGATATCGCGAGATGAGGGGTACAGTCGGATCGACGCGAGATCAGCAATGGCTGCTCGATCGGTCGAACCACGCTCGGTCGGTGGACGGCAAGCGGCGGAGAAAACGAGGGTCGTAGCCGTCCTAATCGGCGTTACCGCTGTCGCTCGCGCTCGCTGAGATAGCCCTTCCGGCAGTCGGGGCAGATGTCGCCGGTGCGAAGCGAGCCACGGTCGCCGGCGGCGACGTAGTCACACCGCGGGCAGTAGAACTCGGTCGGAACGTCGTCGGCGGGCGCACCGCCGCTCTCGGCGGGCGTCGGCGCGGACGCGGCCCGCTCGATGCCGGTTCCCGAATCGGCGTCGGCGGCGGGGTCGGCGTCGCTTCGATCGTCAGTTGGGGGCTCCGCCGTCACCGATCGCGCGTCGGTCGTGGCCGCGGCAGTGCTGTCGGCAGCGCCGTCGCCGCTGGCACCGACGGTACTCGTCGGTCCGTCGTCATCGAGGACGACGGCATCGTCGTCGATCTCGGCCGGATCGGGGTCCGCGGCTCCACCGGCGGGTTCGGCCTCGGAATCGGTATCGTCCGCGTCGTCCGGCCAGTCGGCCGGCGTCGATTCCGCGCCGACCGGCGGACCGACATCGCTCGAGTCGGGCCACTCGCCGTGGTCGCGGTCCCGGTCTCGGTCGGGCGAGGGCTCGTCGTCCTCGAGGATTTCGCCGTCGTCGGTGACGGGATCGCCGTTCTCGTCGGTCGGGAGGTCGATATCGTCCGCGTCGGCGTCCGTGTCAGCGTCGGCCGCCGGCACACTGGAGTCCGCTGCGTCCGGGGACGGCTCCGGCCGCGGTGTATCCGTCTCGTCGGCGTCGGAGGCGGTGTCGTCGGCGTCGATGAATTCGGCGTCGTCACCGTCGGACAGCTCGATGCCGTCGTCCGCATCGGCATCGATGAATCCAGCGTCCGCGTCGGTTTCGCCGGCGGGGGCGGCATCGGTGTCGGCTGTTGATTCGGGCGGTTCGGTTTCGGGCTCGTCGGGCAACGAGTCGCCGGCGTCCGTCCCAGCGGTGAGGCTGGTCACTTCGGTGTTCTCGCTGATGACGGATCGCTCGCCACAGCGGACACACTCTTCGTACTCCTGGACGGTTACGACGACTTCACTGCCCCGTTCTTCGCGCTCGCGTTCGACTTCGGGCTCGCCGAAGTCGTGTCCGAGCAGCGAACATCGCAGGACCATTGTCCCACCGTACCGAGCCATCCCATAAAAAACGTACTGCCTGTTAGTCACAGTTTTATGACAGTCCCGCGAGCGGTCCAGTCGGGCGGCTGACTCGAGTCGAGTCTGCAATTCGAGGAGCACCTGCTCGAGACGATCCGATGGGTCTCGTGGACCCGCGACCGCACAGCGTGGGGGGAACGGCAAACGTCAAATCCCATGTGGTCGAATGGAAATACAGATGAGAGCAAAGCGGGAGTACCGGAACCGGGAGCGGACGGAGGTGGCGGTACTCGATGCGCTGGTCGATCGCGCCGACGACGGGATGACCGTCTTCGAGCTCCGCGCGGCCGTCGAGGTCGACATCGACGAACTCGAGGAGGCCCTGTCGACGCTCAAGGAGGACGATCTGATCGTCGTCGACTCGGGGTCGGAGACGGTGATCAAGCCCGCCGAGCGGGTCGTTCCCGACGAGCCGGAAGACGAGGACGGGGAGCGGTCGATCGGAGAGTGGCTCCGCGAGCGGATCCCTTTTTGAATCGAAACGCCTGATACGCTCAGGCCCCAGGGAGTAGGCATGAGTGTCATCGAGTCCATCCACGAGGACCACGGGGCCACGTTCGGCGAGCGCGCCGACCGGCGAGTCGTCGAACACTACGGCCGACCGGAGCGAACCCACCGGGCGGTCCGCAACGGCGTCGGGCTGCTCGAGTCGGCCTACGGCGTGATCGTCGTGGAGGGCGACGACCGCGTCGAGTACGTCGATAACGTCGTCTCGAACCGCGTCCCGACCGAGGACGGGCAGGGCTGTTACGCGCTCGTGCTCGACCCCCAAGGCGGGATCGACGTCGAACTCTACGTCTACAACGCGGGCGAGCGACTCCTGCTTTTCACCCAGCCCGAGACCGCCGAGCCCCTCGCCGAGGAGTGGTCCGAGAAAGTGTTCATTCAGGATGTCGACATCCGTGTCGCGACCGACGACTACGCGGTCTTCGGGATTCACGGCCCGCAGGCCACCGAAAAGATCGCGAGCGTGCTCAACGGTGCCGGCTCGCCCGACGAGCGCTACTCGTTCGTCCGCGGGACGATGGGCGACGAGGGCGTCTCAGTCATCCGCACCGACGCGCTCACCGGCGAGGAGAGCTACGAAGTGATCTGTGCCGCGGACGACGCCGCGGCCGTCCATGACACGCTGCTCAATCAGGGGCTCAACGCCGCCCCCTTCGGCTATCAGGCGTTCGAGAGCCTCGCGCTCGAGGCCGGCTCGCCGCTCTTTCACACCGAACTCGAGGGGACGCTGCCGAACGTGCTCGGCCTGCGCAACGCCCTCGACTTCGAGAAGGGCTGTTACGTCGGACAGGAGGTGGTTTCCCGGGTCGAGAACCGCGGCCAGCCCAGTCGGCGACTCGTCGGGCTCACCCTCGAGGCGGAGAGTGAGGGCGACGGAGACGACGAGAGCGGAGGGCGGCCGATTCCCGAGTCCGGCGCGGCCGTCTTCGACGGCGACGCGTCGGTCGGTGAGATAACCCGTGCGGGAGAGAGCCCGATGCTCGGCGACATCATCGCGCTCGCGATTGTCGACTACGACCTCGAGAGCGACGAGTTGACGGTCCGGGTCGGCGGCGAAGAGGTGGCCGCGACCCGCACCGAACTGCCGTTCGTCGCGGGATCGGATCGGTCCGACCGCCTGCCGGACTATCTTTAAACAGCGAGAGAATCCCGCCGTTTACGGCGAGGAGGATGTCACCAGTAGGTTCCTGCCGGCCCGGTCGGCTCACCGTGACTCGAGGCACACGAGGCGATCTCGCTGCCCTGCGGGAGACCCACGGCGACGAGGTGTTACTCGAGGACGAGTGAGTCTCGAGGCGAGCATATAAACGCAACACTGGGACAGGCAAACGACTACCCGGGTCTCGCCGCGAGGTCCAGTCGATATGCAACTCGAGCAGTCGTCCCGCGCTACGGGGACGACCTGGAGCGGCACGGTACCGAGCGCGGTCGACGCGCGAGTGCTCGGACTGGTCGCCGTGACGGCCGGTCTCGCGGCGTCGATAAACGTCCCCTACGGTGGGCTCCCGATGGCGGGCGCCGCGTTCGCGCTGTTGACCGGTTGCGGTGTCGCGCTCCACCTACTCGGCGAACGGAAGCTTCGCCGACTCACCGACGATCTCGTCGAGCGGTGGGCTGCGGCCGGCGGGCAGATCGAGGACGTCACGCGGTCCTCGAACGGTATGCAGACCGAGTGGCGAGTCCACACCCCCGACGGCGAGATCGTCATCGGCGGCATCGCACTGGTCCCGATCGCTCGGCTGTCCGTCGAGTGGCGGGGCATCGGCGATACGATCGACGCCAGCGAGGCCGAGGCGAACATCGACCGCCTCGCCGAGAGCCTCTACCGGGAGATCTTCGAGATCGGATCGGCGACCCAGCAAGCGTAGGTCGCGCTCGAGCCGCCACGTCTTCCGCTTTTCCGGGCCAGTGAGCCCATGACTCCTCCCTCGACCAGTTCTTCGTGGCACTGTGCCAGATCCGTGGACACTCCCGGTGCGAACGCCTCGTGGATCGCCTCCGCTCCGATGTCGGTTGCCTCGAGCGGCGTAACGCCCCGAGAACGCCACGGAGGAACGACTGGAGCGATCGCATACTCGTCCCGGACGACCGTCACCAGCGAGCGACGATTGCCCGAGCCGAAAGTATCCGACTTCCCGACCCCATCACCACCTGATACCATTCAAAGCCATCTAATGGTTTGCAAGCTCGAGACTTATCCCTGATCGAGTCGAACTCCTCAGTGAAATGAGCCAGTCAGAATCCCCGATCCGTGCGATGTTCGACGTCCAGCGAACCGCAGTCAAACAGAGCCAGCAGCTGTTCAAGCAGGGAATGGCCACCCAACGAAACGTCGACACGATGGCCCTGACCGGGCTCAAAGGCCAGGAGTCCCTTCAGCGCCAGCAACTCGAGCTCGCGCAGGCGGCGACGCACGGCTACCTCAGCGCGACGGCGGCGATGCTGCCGAGCGACGACGCTCCCGAGGCCCACCGAACCATCGACGAGACCTTCGAGCAGCTGAAAACGACTCACGCGGAGGTTTACGAGGCGCTCGAGCGAGAACTCGAGCGGGGCGTCGACTCCGCCGACGAGCTCTCGGGGGAGTTCGTCGATACCCTCGACGAACAGACAGCCCAGCTCCTCGAGATCACGGAGGCCGTCGAGGACCAGACGGTCCAGAACGTCGACGAACTCTCGGGGCAGCTCCGCGAGCAACTCGACCAGACCCAGGAGCTGCAGGATCAACTCGAGGACCAACTCGAGCGCCAGACCGGTGACGTCGAGGAGCTCCTCGAACGGCAGGCCGAACAGGTCGAACGGTTCCAGCAGCAACTCGAGGAGCAGGCGGAGGCGGTCACCCAGGAGATCCCGGTACAGGGGACTGACGAACCGCACACGAAGATCGAAACCGATCCGGAGCACACCCTCGAGTCGGTCGAGGGAATCGACGCCGACATCCGCGACCAGCTCTCGGAGGCCGGTATCGCGACGATCGACGACCTCACGCGCGCCGGTCCCGAGGCCGTCGCCGAGGCCGCCGATATCTCGGAGGAGCAGGCCGAGGACTGGATCGAGCAGGCCGAAGCGTAAGCCGGATCACGGCGAGTTTCGGTTCGAGGGGCCGAGACGATCGGAGGTCAATCGGACGCCGATCAGGACTCGATCTTGTCAACGATTTCGCGGGCCTGCTCTTTCGCTTTGTCCTCGCCGACGTGTTTCTCGATCAGGACGCTGGTGACTTCCCAGTCGTCTTCTCCTTCGACCTTCCCGGTGCGGACCTCGCTGCCCTCGGAGACCGACTCCGCCGGCTGCTCCGCCCAATCCGGGGTTCGTATCTCGTCGTACCGATCGGGATCGCGAAACCGGACGTGCGTGTAGTCGTCTTCCGTTTCGACTGTATTGATATCTGGCGTGTCGGCCATAGCGGGGACTCCGAGGGCGGCACATCTAAATCACGACCCTGAATGTGTCGGTCGCGGCTCGGTCGACACGGCAGCGACCACCCCTCGCGATCGAAACCGACCGATCCGGCGGGGTCCGGCGCGGACACTATCCGGATCGGGTTCCTACGTGCACCCATGCTCGTCCTCGGCGACGCCCACGCGTCCGACTCTGACCGGTGTGACACCCTACTCGAGCTCTACCGAACCCTCGAGCCCGATCGGGTGCTCCAGCTCGGCGACCTCGAGCGATACGACCTGCCGGCACCGACGTGGTTCATCGCGGGGAACAACGAGGAGTTCGACGTGATCGAGGCGCTGCGGGCGGGCGACGATCTCGAAACAACGTCTAACGTCCACCTCCTCGCGAGCACGGCGGCGACGGTCGACGGCCTGCGCGTGGGCGGTCTCTCGGGGAACTTCGCCCCGACGAAGTATGACCTGTCCCGGGACGAACTCACGGGCGAGCGCCGCCGTCACTTCACTCACGAGGACGTGGAACGGGCCGCCGCCCTCGAGGACATCGACATCTTTCTCACGCACGAAGCACCGAACGGCCTGCTGTCCTACGGCTACGATCCCGGCTGTGAGTATATCGACGACCTGCTCGAGGCGATCTCGCCCGACCTCTGTCTGGTCGGCCATCACCATCGCCACCGCGAGGCCGAGATCGCCGGCACTCGCGTCGTCAGTCTCGCCCCAGCGTGGGAGCGATACTACACGCTCGATCCCGAAACGCTGGCGCTCGAGGGCCACGAACACGACCTGTCGAGTGACAACTGACAGAGAGAAAAATATCGGAACCGCCCGGTGGCGGCTATCGGCTTAGAACGTCTCGAGGTAGCGGTCGAGTTCCCAGTCGGAAACGTCGACGAGGTAGTCCTCGAACTCCTGTTCTTTGGCTTCGACGAACTTCGGCGCGACGTGGTCGCCGAGCGCGTCGTAGATGACTTCGTCCTCCTCGAGAGCCTCGACGGCCTCGCCGAGGTTCGACGGCAGCGTGTCGATGCCGTACTCTTCGCGTTTCTCCTCGTCGAATTCGTAGATGTTCTCCCGGACCGGGTCGGGACACTCGAGATCGTTCTCGATGCCGTCGAGACCCGCGTGGATCATGGCGGCGAGCGCGAGGTAGGCGTTACAGGACGGGTCGGGCGAACGGAGTTCGACGCGGGAGGCGGCCGGCGTGCGAGCCGCCGGTTTGCGGATCAGTGCCGAGCGGTTGCGGTCGGACCACGCGACGTAGACGGGTGCCTCGTAGCCGGGCACCAGTCGCTTGTAGCTGTTGACCGTGGGGTTCGCGATCGCCGTGATCGCCGGCGCGTGCTCGAGGATCCCGGCCGTAAAGGCGTGGGCCTCGTCGCTCAGATTGAACTCGTCGTCCTCGTCGTGGAACGCGTTCTCGCCGTCCTCGGTGAACAGCGAGAGGTGCGTGTGCATCCCCGAGCCGTTGATTCGCGGGATCGGCTTGGGCATGAACGTCGCGTGCAGGTCGTGCTGGGCGGCGATGGCGCGGACGACGGTGCGGAACGTGCCGACGTTGTCGGCCGTCGCGAGCGCGTCGTCGTAGGTGAAGTTGATCTCGTGTTGGCCCTCGGCGACCTCGTGGTGGCTAGCCTCGATCTCGAAGCCCATCTCCTCGAGACCGTAGATGATGTCGCGGCGAACGTCGCTGGCGAGGTCTTTCGGCGCGAGGTCGAAGTAGCCGCCGGCGTCGTTGGTCTTGGTCGTCGCGCGGCCGTCCTCGTCCTCCTCGAAGAGGAAGAACTCCGGCTCGGGCGCGGCGTTGACAGTATAGCCCATCTCGTCGGCGCGATCGAGCGCGTTCTTGAGCACGCGGCGCGGGTCGCCCTCGAAGGGCTCGCCCGTGGACGTATCGTAGACGTCACAGATCATTCGGGCGGCGGCGCTCTCCTCTTTCTGGCGCCACGGGAGCACTGCGAAGGTGTCCGGGTCGGGCTTGAGCCGCATGTCCGACTCCTGAATGCGAACGAAGCCTTCGATAGAAGAACCGTCGAAGTAGATGCCTTCGGTGAACGCCTTCTCGGCCTGCCGGGCCGGTACGGAGACGTTCTTGACCGTTCCCAGAATGTCGGTAAACTGCAGTCGGAGGAAGTCGACGTCTTGTTCCTCGATCTCGTCCAATACCGCCTGTTCAGTGTCAGTGATGTTGCCGCTTGTCATCTTTCTCGTCGTCGTATCCTCGTAACCCGTCTACTAAAACACTGCTGTTCTAAGCAAATCTTCTCTCACCACCGGTAAACTGCATATTCGTAAAGTTCTAAAGGGCTCAGTGAGAGGATAGATGTGATGACGTACGAAAATCTCGATGCAAAACTAGTGAATGCACTTCTCGGCGACGGCCGAGCGAGTCTGCGCAGCCTCGCCGAAGACCTCGACGTCTCCGTGACGACCGTCTCGAATCACCTCTCCGATCTCGAGGAGGATGGCGTGATCGAGGGCTACACGCCGAAGATCGATTACGACGCGGTCGGGTACGACGTGACCGCCGTCATCCAGTTGCAGGTCGAAGGGAACGCGCTCCCCGACGTCACCGAAACGCTGCGCGAGCACCGCCAGATGACTAGCGTCTACGAGGTCACCGGCGACTACGACGTGATCGCCATCGGGAAGTTCGAGGACACCGACGGAATGAACGACCAGATCAAACAGCTGCTGACCGATCCCGATATCAAGGCCTCGAACACGAGCGTCGTTCTCAACGCCGTTTCCGAGAACGAACAGTTCGAACTCGAGGTCACGGACGACTGAGACGCGATCCGTTCGAACGACCGTTTTCTAGGATAATACGCGAGTGGCGACAATCGAGTAACCGACGAGCCGACGCTCCGTCGGGCGACCGAGATCGGCCCGTCAGTCGGTCCCGTCGACCAGCGCGTCGGCCGCCGCCTCGCGGTCGCCGGCTTGGGCCGTCCACAGCGTCGCGTACTCGCCGCCGGCCTCGAGTAACGCCTCGTGGGTTCCCCGCTCGACGATTTCGCCGTCCTCGAGCACGAGGATGGTATCGGCGTCCCGGATCGTCGAGAGGCGGTGGGCGATGACGAGCGTCGTTCGATCTTCTGTGAGCCGGTCGATCGAGCGCTGAATCTGCAGTTCGGTCTTGGTGTCGACGGCGCTGGTCGCCTCGTCGAGGATCAACACCGCGGGGTCGGTGAGGACGGCGCGGGCGAGCGCGATCCGCTGGCGTTGGCCGCCCGAGAGCTTGACCCCCTCCTCGCCGACGCGGGTCTCGTAGCCCGCCGAGAGGTCGGTGATGAACTCGTGGGCTCGAGCGGCTTTCGCGGCCTCTCGAACGGCCTCGTCGGACGCGTCGAAGTGACCGTAGCGGACGTTATCGGCGACGGTGCCGTCGAAGAGGAACGTGTCCTGACTCACGTAGCCGACTGCCGAGCGGAGGTCGGCGAGGGCCACGTCCCGAACGTCGTGGCCGTCGATCCGGATCGATCCCGCTCGGACGTCGTAGAGCCGGAGCAGGAGTTTGAGTAGCGTCGATTTCCCGGCCCCCGTCGGGCCGACGAACGCGACCGTTTCGCCCGGTTCGGCCTCGAAGGAGATGTCCTCGAGAACGGGCTCTTCGAACGCCGTCACATCGTCGCCGTCAGCGCTCCGTGCGGCACTCGTGTCGTACCCGAAAGTGATGTCCTCGTACTCGACGCGGCCCTCGACGGGTTCGATGGCCGTCGGGTCGGCCGGGTCCGCGACGTGGACCGGGATGTCCATCAGGCCGAAGACGCGCTCGCTCGAGGCCTTGGCGTTCTCGTACTGGTCGACGATGTTCGACACCTCGGCGAGCGGGGCGACGATCCGCTGGGTCATGAAGAGGAAGACGACGAAGTCGCCGACCGAGAGGGAGCCGGTGAGCGGGCCGGGTGCGGTCCCCGTCGCGAGCCAGAGCCCCCCGACGAGGAAGGTTCCGGCGAAGGCCAGTCCGGCGAGCAGTTCCATGCCGGGCCGGTAGAAGTACGAGAGCCGGAGCACGGCCATCGTATCCTCGTAGAGTCGGCGCGAGGCCTGCCGGACGCGGTCGATCTCGTAGCTCTCGCTGTTGGTCGTCTTCGTCAGGCCGACGCCGGAGAGGCTGTTCTCGAGGCGGGTGTTGAGCCACCCGACCGCGGAGCGTTGGCGAGCGTACCGAGGCTCGACGGCGCGCATGAACCAGATCGTAAAGCCGACCATCGCGGGGATCGCGACGAGGGTGATGAGCGCCAACTGCCAGTTGAGATAGAAGAGGACGCCGGCGATCCCGCCGACCATCACCAGCAGCCGCGCGGAGTTCATCAGGGCGTTGTCCAGAAACATCTCGAGGTTCTGGGTATCGTTGTTCAGCACCGCCATGACCTCGCCGGTCTCCTTGTCGTCGAAGAAGGTCATGTCCAGCCGTTGCATTTTCTCGAAGGAATCGACCCGGACCGCGTGCATCACGCCGTGGGCGAACAGGTTGGCGGTGACGCCGTAGATCCACGTGAAGAGGGCGACGACAAGAAACGAGACGGCAATGGCGGTGATGGAGAACCAGAACTGGGCCATCTGTGCGGTCGGCAGCCACGCGTTCGGCACGATCGGCAACTCGAACGCGCCGTTGCCGGTAAAGATCGCGTCGATGGCGGTCCCCAGCAGCAGCGGCGGGACCAGACTCGCCATCCGAGCGACGAAGTTGGCGACCATCCCCGCCGAAAACCAGCCGAGTCGACCGGGCGCGTACTCGCGAAACAGCCTCGAGAGCGGCCGATCGACGTCCTCCCGGTAGGCGTCGAACGGCGTTTCGTCCTCGTGGGAACTCACTGCCGAGCCGGTACCGGTTCAATCCGTAAACCAAATACGATTTCGGGCGGCGAGAACAACTCGAACCCCCTCGACGAGCATCGGCGAGCGAGCGGTGCGCGGCGCGACGCGCCGCGAGAATGCGAACGGGTGCTTCGCACCCGTGAGCGGTTCGGAGAACCCGAGCGACGCCGTTCACCGAGCGCGTAGCGCTCGGGCCGACGAGCGACCGTCGGGAGCGAGGAGTGCTTTTATACTAAATTTTGCCGAGGGCGCGGCTTCGCCGCGCCCGCAGAGCAAAATTTAGTCTCACATCATGCCGCCCATGCCACCGCCCATGCCGCCCATGCCGCCGGGCGCACCGCCGGGGCCGCCGGCCTCGTCGTCGCCCTTGTCGGTCGACAGGTCGCCGGCGGAGATGATGTCGTCGATTTTGAGCACGAGGTTTGCGGCCTCAGCAGCGGAGGTGACGGCCTGTTCCTTGGCGTGGGCCGGTTCGACGACGCCGGCCTCGAAGGTGTCCTCGACGTCGCCCGAGAAGACGTTCAGGCCGGCCGTGATGTCGCCGTCGTCGTGGGCCGCACGCAGGTCGACCAGCGTGTCGATCGAGTCGAGACCCGCGTTGCCGGCGAGGACGCGCGGGACGAGCTCGAGCGAGTCGGCGAAGGCCTCGACAGCCAGCTGCTCGCGGCCGGAGACGGAGTCGGCGAAGTCTCGCAGGCGCGAGGCGAGTTCGACTTCGATTGCGCCGCCGCCCGCGAGGACGCGGCCGTCGGAGACGGTCTGTGCGACGACGTCGAGCGCGTCGTTGACGCCGCGCTCGAGTTCGTCGACGACGTGGTCGGTCGAGCCGCGGAGCAGGAGGGTGACGCCGTGGGCGTCCTCACCCTCGACGTAGAACAGCTCGTCTTCCTCGTCGCGGGTGACGTCGCCGAAGCCGAGGTCGGCCTCGGTCGCGCCCTCGAGGTCGGAGACGATCGACGCCCCGACGACTTCCGAGAGGAACTCGAGGTCGGACTTCTTGGCGCGGCGCACCGCGAGGATGCCTTCCTTGGCGAGGTAGTGCTGTGCGAGGTCGTCGATGCCCTTCTGGCAGAAGACGACGTCAGCGCCGAGGTCGGCGATTGTGTCGACCTTCTCGCGGAGCTGTTTCTCCTCGCGGTCGAGGAACTTCTGGAGCTGGTCGGGGTCGGTGACCGACACTTCGGTGTCGACGTCGGTCTCCTCGACCTCGATGGCCTCGTTCAGGAGGAGGATGTCGGCGTCAGTCGCCGAGCGGGGCATGTTGTCGTGGACGGGGTCCTTGTCGACGATGCCGCCCTCGAGGAGGTCGGATTCGCCGGCGCTGCGGCCGGTCTGGGTCTCGATGTTGAGGAACTCGAGGTCGACGACGTTGTCGCCGTTCTCGTCCTCGACGGTGACCTGCCGGATGGCCTCGACGATCAGCTGGGCGAGGTGCTCCTTGTTGACCTCGGTGCCCTTGCCGGTCATCGAGGTTTCGGCTGTCTTCTTGAGGAGGTCCTCGTCGCTGGTGTCGATATCGGTCGCGATGTCGTCGATCTCCTCGCGGGCCTGCTCGCTCGCGAGGTGGAAGCCCTTGATGATCGCCGTCGGGTGGATGTCCTGCTCGAGGAGGTCCTCGGCGTTCTTGAGGAGTTCACCGGCGATCGCGACGGCGGTCGTGGTGCCGTCGCCGGCCTCGTCTTCCTGCGTTTCGGCGACCTCGATGATCATCTCGGCCGTCGGGTTGTCGATGTCCATCTCCTTGAGGATGGTGACGCCGTCGTTGGTGATCGTCACCGATCCCATGGAGTCGACGAGCATCTTGTCCATGCCCTTCGGTCCGAGCGTGGACTGGACGGCTTCAGCGACCGCACGGGCGGCGCTGATGTTGTAATCCTGCGCGTCCTTGTCCTTGACGCGCTGGGAGTCCTCGCTCATTACGATCATCGGCTGCCCCTGCTGCATTCGCTGACTCATAGTCGAGCGGATGATTGATTGTGATTCTACATAAAACTTTCCCAATCGCTTCGGTCGTAGCGACGAGCGGGACCTCGATTTGACGACGAAAACCGCCGCAGTGCGCGATGGTGGCGACGATTATCGCCGTCGGTATTCGATCGTCACTCGTTCCCAATCGAACGTCCGGACGGTGCTTTTATATTGGATGCTACCGTGTTCGGTTCCGCCAGCGCGAGCGGGGTCTGTTTTCGTCGCCGAACCCGCCGGTTCGTCGGCGAGATAACGAACGATTTGCGCGGCCGCAACGGTTCTCACCCGCCGGCGATCCGTCGCCCGAACTCTGACTCGGAACCGAGTCAACACAACAGAAGGGTTATGCCGGTAGTCACGTATTACCACTCGAGCAATGGACGAGTCCCCGTCCTTTCCCGAATCGTTCGACGACCCGCGGATCACGCCCCAGTTCTGTCGCCGGCTCTCCGGCGGCGCCGGCGACCTCGTTCTCCTCGGCGTCGTCCACGACCACCCCGCCAGCATCGCCCGCGTCGAGCGCGTCCTCGAGCGCGTCGGCCCGGAGACCCTCGCCCTCGAACTGCCGCCCGTTGCGATGCCGCTGTACCGCGTCTACGCCCGCGACGGCGACGCCGCCGACCCCACGCCGCCGCGGTTCGGCGGCGAGATGAGCGCGGCAATCCGCGCCGCCCCCAACGCGGACCACGTCGGGATCGACGCACCGAACTGGTCGTTCCTCCGGCGGCTCGTGGCGCGGCTGGTCGCCGACCGCGTCTCGCCCGCGACGGCTCGGCGCGTCCTCTCGAGCGTCAGCGGTGCGACCCGCGAGGCACTCGCCTGCCGGGTCGCCGCGACGCTAACCCACGCGACCTCGATGACCGTCGTTCCCGGAGAGCAAGTCGAGTACGACTGCGAGCCGGACGACTCGCCGGAGCAACAGGCCGCCCACGAGCGCTCGCACGTCGCCGGCGTGCAGGCGCTGCTCGGCAGCGTCGAGACGGACGGCAGCGCGCTCACGTACCGGGACGACACGCGCGAACACTGCATGGTCGAGCGACTCGAGGCGATCCGATCGGAGCCGGGCGACGTCGTCGCCGTCGTCGGCGTCGACCACCTCGAGCGACTCGTGACGGACCTCTCGGCGTAGCGACTGGCGATTTTTCGCGGCGAGCACACGACTCGAGTAAGAACAGGACCCGCGGTGTTAGCGCTGTGCGGGCGGTTCGATCAGGATTTCGCCGTCCCCGTGGACGGTTACGTGGTGGCCCTCGACGACGAACGAGAGCGTCCCACCGGTTCGCGGCGAGCCGTCGTGGCGTGGCCGGAAGAGAGCGTCTAGTGCATCCGGATCGACGGTGTCGTACAGCGAGATACGGCTGTCAGTCACGTCGACGCCCAGACAGTCCGCGAGCGCGTGAACGACGGTCGTACTGAGCGTCGCCGGCCCGTGCGGGTCGTGCGAGGCGCGATACAGGGATGGAGAGCGAGACTGCGAGGCGCGGGGAGCGTGTCCATACATTGCGGTCGTCTCCTACCACTCTCTGTTTGGTGACCAAAAGCGTAATCGTTCATTACTGGTCGAACTAGTCAGATCGAACGCAGATAGCGATCAATCGGGCTGTATTTCTCTACAAATGGAACGGACCGTGTGCAAAGGAAGTGTCGAGCAGGCGGGACGGAGCGACGCAGCGTCGCTTCGATCAGCGGTCGAGAGCCACGGCCGGCAGTGCTCGGTTCTCGTCGCCGGGGCTCGAGCCGCCGTCACTGCCGCAGTCCCGAGATACAGTTCCAGCAGTACGTAAACGTCTGATCGGCCTCGTTTCGCGCGCCGCAGTGGGGACACCGGATCGTCTCCCCCTCGAGGTCCGGTTCGCGGTCCTCGTCCACCTGATCCGTGTCGCCGATATCGTCGGGTGCGCGCGGATAGCGGTCGGGACCGGGCGAGGATCGCATGCTTGCACGATCCGGATCAGCGAACGACGGCGCGCGGTCGCTGTCCTCGTCGTCACGCCGGACGTACAGGTAGTACAGTAACAGGTGTAACAGGGCGAACAACGCGACGTAGCCGATGAGCCAGCCCCAGAGCTCCATCACCATGTGGTACGTTCTCGAGCCACTTGGATATTCCCCGATTTCCGGAACCGAGAGAGTCAGGTCAGCGATGACTATCACTGCCGTCGAGAGGTTTGGCGGCGGCGGTGGCTCCGAACAGACTGACTACTCGCCGGGCTACTCGAGGTCGTAGAGGTCAGTCGAGAGGTAGCGTTCACCGGTGTCGGGGAGACGACGACGGTCAGTTCGTCCGGGTGGTCAGTCGCGTAGTCGGCGGCGGCAGCCAGTGCGGCACCCGAGGAAATGCCGACCAGCAGCCCGTCGTCGCGGGCCAGTTTTCGGGCCGCGCGTTTCGCTTCGGCAGCCTCGACGGCGGGGGTCTCGTCGACGAGATCGGTCCGGAGGATGTCCGGAACGAAGCCGGGGCCGATCCCCTGGATATCGTGGCCCGCGGTGCTGAGAGTCGAGAGGGTCGGCGACTCGGCCGGTTCGACCGCGACCGACGTGAACTCGCTCTTTCCCCGCTCCTCTTTGACGTACTCCGAAATGCCGGTGATCGTCCCGCCGGTGCCGACGCCCGCGACGACCGCGTCGACTCGGCCGTCGGTCGCCGCCCAGATCTCCGGTCCCGTCGTCTCCCGGTGGGCCGCGGGGTTGGCCTCGTTCTCGAACTGCCGGGCCAAGATCGCATCCTCCCGGTCGGCGGCGAGTTCCGCGGCACGCTCGTTCGCGCCGCCCATCCCGTCCTCGGCGGGTGTCAACTCGAGGTCGACCCCTAACGCCTGCAGGAGTTGCCGGCGCTCCGTCGACATCGAGGACGGCATCGTCAGCACGCAGTCGTAGCCGCGCGCGGCGGCGACGGCCGCCAGCCCGATCCCCGTGTTGCCGCTGGTCGATTCGACGACGGTGCCGCCGGGCTCGAGCGCGCCGTCTTCCTCGGCGGCGTCGAGGATCGCCCGCGCGATGCGGTCCTTGACCGAGTAGGGGTTGTGCGACTCGATCTTTCCGAAGCAGTTGTCGGCGAAGCCGTCCAATCGAATCAGGGGCGTCTCGCCGATCAGTTCGTCGACGCTCTCGACGGCATCGATCTCGGCCGCGGGTTCGACGGTTCCGTCCATTATCGTCTTCGACTGCCGGGACCGCACTCCCAGTTTCCCCGAACATCTTCGGGCAGGCTGCCGGCGAATCGGCGACTCGAGAGTGAAAGATCCCTTTGAGCTTGGGGTGGGCTTTTTTCCGTTCCCGCTAGTCGATTCTCCATGGATCGACGACAGTTCCTCGCGGCCTCGAGTATCGGCCTGACAGCGGCGATCGCGGGTTGTGCGGGCAACCCTCTCAGTAGTAACGACTCCGCGGAACCGGACTCGGACGCCGCCACGAACGCGGCCGCCGGCGAAATCACAGTCAGCGCGAGCGGCGAGGTCGACGCGGACCCGGACCGGGCGATCGTCAGCGTCGGTGTGCAGGCCACGGGCGAGAGCGCCGACGCCGTAACCGACGAACTGGCGACGGGTGCCGAGCGGCTTCGCGGGACGTTCGACGAACTCGGCATCCCCGAGGAGAACATCGAGGAAGGACGCTACCGGGTTCACCCGAGACGCGGGCGAGACGCGGAGGGATTCGAGGGATCCCACTCCTTCGAGGTGACGGTCACCGACGTCGACCGCGTCGGCGAGGTCATCGACGCGTCGATCGAGGCCGGTGCCGACGATATCGGCCGGGTGAGCTTTACGCTCCAGGAGGAGACGCGATCGGCGCTGCGGAAAGACGCGATCGACGCCGCGCTCGCAAACGCCGACGAAGAGGCGTCCCACATCGCCGATAACCGCGAGATCTCACTCGAGGGGACGACGGCGGTAACGACTGGCGACGTACAGGTCCGGCCGGTACAGGAGAGCGTCACCAGCGGCGACGCGGCCGACGGCGCGGCACCACCCACGGAGATCGAGGCGGACCCGGTCAGCGTGAGTGCCAGCGCGACGGTGACGTACGCGTTCGCCGAGTGACCGCGCCGATCGGAAAAGCGGACGCTTCGCGGTCGCACCGTATCAGTTCGGGATGGTTTTGGCCGGCCTAAACCGAACGCTTTTTGAATTGTTAGGGGAGCCTAAAGCGTATGGACAGACCGCAGCAGTTCGATCGAACGCGACGGGGATTCCTCGGAACGGGAGTCGCAGTCGGGAGCGCGGCGCTGGCCGGCTGTCTCGACGGAACCGGCGACGACTCGGGGGTGGGAGACTCGTATACGGTGTCGATGGCACCGATGGGCGATGTCGAGTTCGACAGCGTCCCGGAGAACGCCTTCGTCACGTTCACGCAGTACGCCGACATGGCGGTCGCGCTCGGCCACGGCGACGCGGTCCAGACGCTCTTCGCCCCGGAGATGTCGGGGACCACGATGAACAAGTTCTACGACCGGCTCGAGGGCGTCAGCGAGTTCGAGTGGGAAGGCCTCGAGAACCCGCTCGACGGCGGCGTGACGAAAGAACAGTCTACAACGCGGAGAGCGACGTTCACTTCCTCGATCCCTCCTACGTTCTGACGACCCAGCCCGACTGGAGCGAGGGAGACATCGACGAGATCACCGAGACGGTCGGCCCGTGGATCGGCAGCTACCACAGCGGCGTGCACAGCGAGCCGGCCGAGGCCTACGCGGACAGCTACGAGTACTACACGCTCTGGGAACTCTTCGAGAAGGTCGCGGCCGTCTTTCAGGAAGCGGAGCGGTACGAGGCACTCAACGAGGTCTACGAGGAGACCCGATCACACATCGAGTCGAACCTGCCCCCCGAGAGCGAACGGCCCACGGTCGCGCGGGTCACGCTCGGGGACGGCGTCTTCTACACCTACCACCTCAACACGCCCGGCTTCTGGCAGGCCGAAACGCGACCGCTTGGCGCACACGACGCGCTCGAAGACATCGACTGGCCGGACGACGACTGGGGCAACATCGGCTACGAAACGATGCTCGAGGCCGATCCCGACGTGATCCTCCACATCTGGGGGATCACGTCGCAGTACGCCATCGACGACATTCGCGAGCGACTGGCGTCCCACCCCGCGGGCAGCGACCTGACCGCGGTCGAGAACGACCGGGTCGTTGCCAGCGGCATGCGGTATCAGGGTCCGATCATGAACCTGTTCCAACTCGAGATGACGGCCAAGCAGCTCTACCCCGAGCAGTTCGGCGAGTGGCCCGGCTACGAGGACGGCGAGTCCTACCCCGAGATACCCGAGGACGAACGATTGTTCGACCGCGAGCGCGTGACCGAGATCGTCACCGACGGAGCGTAGCTGACTGACGACGGTTCCGACGGCGGCGACACAGGGTTGGACGCCGATCGGCGCAACGACCGAGCAACCGATATTGTTTTTAGGCCGGCCTAAAAATCTGAAGGCGATGAGATCGAGCGAAACGACGCGGCGGCAATTCATCGGTTCGGGGGCCGTTACCGGCGGGATGCTCCTCGCAGGGTGTATCAGCGGCGGCGGTACGGACACCTCGAGCGGCGAGACGTACACGGTCTCGATCGCGCCGATGGGCGAGGTCGAATTCGACGGCCCGCCCGAGGAGTGGACCGCGTTGCTGCCGACGTACGCGGACATGGGGTTTGCACTCGGCGGCGGGCAGACACTCGGGATTCAGGACCACGCTCGGTTCGGGACCGACGCGTACGAGGAACTTCCCGGCATCGAGTTCGACGAGGACGACATCGTGGAACTGACCGAAGGCGGCGTCGACACGGAACTGTTCTACGAGATGAACGCCGACGCCCATTTTATCGACCCACACATATTGACACACTGGTACGATTGGGATCAGTCCGATGTCGACAAAGTAAGAGACGAGATCGGGCCCTTCTTTGGCAACTTCATTCGCCGCCACAGTGACGAGTGGCACGATTACCGCTACTACGACCTCTACGAGGCCCTCGAGCTGATGGCCGAGGTCTTCCAGGCACGAGCGCGCTACGAGGCGTACGTCGCCCTCCACGACGAAATGCTCGCGACGATCGACGAGCGACTGCCGCCGGCCGAGGAGCGACCGACCGCGATGCTCCTCTACCCGGCCAGCGGCTCGGGCCTCGAGTTCTTCCCCTTCCGATTCGACGACGGCGGGATCAGTACCAAACAGTGGCGCGATCTCGGACTGACGGATGCACTCGCCGCGACCGACGTGGGCCACTACAGCTACACCGATAGGGGGACACTCGATCTGGAGACGCTCCTCGACATCGATCCCGAGGTGTTGCTGGTGCGCAATCACGGCGGTGAGTCCGACTCGGAGTTTCAGGAAGCGGTCCTCGAGCCGTTACAGGACGACCCAGTCGCGAGCGAGGTCCAAGCCGTCCAAGACGAGGCCGTCTATAATGCCGGCTACCTCGATCAGGGGCCGATCATCAACTTCTACCATACCGAACGCGCTGCGAACGACATCTATCCCGACGCGTTCGCGGACGCGACGCTGTTCGACCGCGAGCGCGTCGCGAACATCGTTACCGGGGACTTCTGAGACCGGGGCGGATTGCGGACTGCGAACGCGATCGCCGACCCGACGCCGGTGTCACCCTCATGCTCGGTTCGCTATCGCAGTCGGACCGGTACGGGAACTGAGACGACTCTTCACGTCAATTCCGCTGAACGACGCCCAACCGAACCGGTATAGTTTTTAGGCCAGCCTAAAACATGGTCGGTATGCGACGGACTGAGACAACGCGGCGGCAATTGGTGGGGACGGGAGCGGCTATCGGCGGCGCGCTCTTGGCGGGGTGTGTCAGTGACGACGGACCCAGTGACTCGAACGACTCGAGCGACGGCCCGTACACGGTCTCGATGGAACCGATGGGAGCCGTCGAATTCGACGAACCGCCCGAGGAGTGGACCGCGTTGCTGCCGAGTTACGCGGACATGGGGTTCGCACTCGGCGGCGGTCAGACGCTCGGGATTCAGGGGCACGATCGATACGCGACGGAGGCCTACGACGAGCTTCCGGGCGTGGAGTTCGACGAGTCCGCGGTTCGGCAGCTAAACGACAACGGCGTCGATAAGGAACTGTTCTACGAGCTGGAAGCCGAGGCCCACTTCATGGAGCCGAACCAGTTGCTCAACTGGTACGGCTGGAGCGAGTCCGACGTCGAGGAGATCGAAACGGCCCTTGGTCCCTTCTTCGGCAACTTCATCCGGCGACGCAGCGACGAGTGGCACGACTACCGGTACTACGACCTCTACGAGGCCTTCGAACTGATGGCCGAAGTCTTTCAGGCACGAGAGCGCTACGAGGCGTTCGTCGACCTCCACGACGAGATGCTCGCGACGATCGACGAGCGACTGCCGGCCGAGGAGCGACCGAACGCGATGCTCGTCTATCCGGCCGACCTGCCGCCGACGGAGTTTCATCCCTACCGGTTCGACGACGGCGGGGTCAGCACCAAGCAGTGGCGCGATCTCGGCCTGACCGACGCGCTCGTGGCCAGCGACGTGGGCCACTACACCGGCGACGGCGGCACGGTCGACCTCGAGACGATCATCGAGGTCGATCCCGACGTGCTACTGGTCCGCGGACAGGAGGGCGTCTCCGAGTCGGCGTTCCGGGAGTCGATCATCGAACCGCTGCGGGAGGATCCCGCCGCGAGCGAAGTGACGGCGGTCCAGGACGGAGCCGTCTACAACGGCGGCTACCTCGACCAGGGACCGATCATCAACTTTTACCAGACCGAACGTGCCGCGAAAGACATCTACCCCGACGCGTTCGCGGACGCGACGCTGTTCGACCGCGAGCGCGTCGCGAACATCATTACTGGCGACTTCTGAGACGGCAAGCGCGGAACGCAACCTCGAGCGGCGATCAGCCCGCCTCGCGGGCGGCCATCTCGTCGGACCAGGGATCGACTCGGGCAGGGGACGGTTCCGTCTCGAGATGGAACCGGAACCGGCGCTACCGGTGTCGATCAGTTGCAGCAAAACGGATAGG
The DNA here is from genome assembly GCF_005576615.1 of Natrinema versiforme. NCBI lineage: Archaea > Methanobacteriati > Methanobacteriota > Halobacteria > Halobacteriales > Natrialbaceae > Natrinema > Natrinema versiforme. The sequence continues at coordinate 479,223 of NZ_CP040330.1, read as the reverse complement.
AAAACGGCTGCAGTCGGCGGTCAGTGGCGACGTTCAGTCGTCGGCGGGAACCGCCTGCGTGTCCGCTCGCTCGGAAGCCATGGCGAGCACGTCGTCGAAGAAGTCGAGGGTGTCTTCGGGGCCGGGGTTCGCTTCGGGGTGGTACTGGCGGGTGATCACGTCGTACTCGATGCCGTCGATCCCTTCCGGCGTGTCGTCGTTGACGTTAATCTGGGTGACCTCGAGGTGCTCACCCGGCTCGGCGACCGTGTAGCCGTGGTTCTGGGTGGTCATGACGACCTGCCCGGACTCGAGGTCGAGGACGGGCTGGTTGACACCGCGGTGGCCGAAGGTCATCTTCTCGGTGGTGCCGCCGAGCGCCTCGGCGACGATCTGCTGGCCGAGACAGATGCCGGCGACGGGCGTGTCCTCGACGAACGCCTCGACGAGGCCGATCGCCCCCTCGAAGTTGACCGGGTCGCCGGGGCCGTTCGAGATAAAGAGGATGTCAGGGTTGACGGCCTCGACGTCGTCGACGCTCGCGTCGTAGGGGAACACGTGGACCGTCGCGTCGCGGGCGAGCAGCGAGTCGACGATCGAGCCCTTCGCGCCGCAGTCGATCAAGGCGACGGTCTCGCCGTCGTTGTCCTCGCCGTGGACCTCGGGCTCGTCGACGCTGACCTGTGCGCCGATATCGGTGTGGTCGCTCATGGCCTTGCACTGCTCGAGTTGCTCGAGTGCGTCGTCCTCGGTGACGTCCTCGCCGACGGCGATGCCGCACTTCATCGCACCGCCGTCGCGGATGTCGGTGACGACCTCCCGCGTGTCGAGGTGGTCGACGGCCGGGACGCCCTCGCTTGCGAGCCAGTCGACGACGTCTTCGGTGAGTTCCTTCGCGAGCACGGCACGCGGGTGGACGCGGTCGTCCTCGAACCGCTCCTCGCGGACGCCGTAGTTGCCGATCAGCGGGTACGAGAAGGTCAGGATCTGCTCCTCGTAGGAGGGGTCGGTCAGACTCTCCTCGTAACCGGTATACGCTGTTGTGAAAACGAGTTCACCGCGAGCCGTCCCTTCTGCACGGCCACGTCCCTCGAGTACGTGACCGCCTTCCAGTGCGACGTAGGCTTCCGTCATTACGATCTACGTATCGGATGGACCATCATAAGTGTTGTCTTCGAAGCTCAGTTACGATTTTCGTAATCGGTAAGTGCGGGTCACACGTAGGTACGCATCTCCATGGACGACCTGGACCGACAGATCCTCGATATCCTCCGGCGAGACTCCCGGACGCCGTACACCGAGATCGCCGACGAGGTTGGAACCAGCGAGGGGACCGTCCGCAACCGCGTCGAGCGTATGATGGACGACGACATCCTCGAACGCTTTACCATCTCGACCCGGACCGGCAACGTCCAAGCGATGCTCGAGATCAGCGTCGCGGTCGACGTCGACACCAAAGGGGTCTCCGAGCGGATGGCCGAGTGGGACGAGGTCGACTTCGTCTGGATGGTCTCGGGCGAGCAGGACGTGGTCCTCGTGGTCGACGCCGCGGACACGCGCGGGGTCAACGATCTCATCACGAAAGCCCGCGATCAGGAGGAGGTCGTGAGCACGAAGACGCGGTTGATTCTGGACGAGGAACTAGGGTGACCAATCTACGCGGTGCGAATGCCGAAAGCTATAAATCTGAGACGCGATAATCTGTACTCGAGTGAGTGGTACAGGGGTCGATGATCCCGCTGTGACGGGGTATGAGCCCTCTGTTGCTGCTCCCGGTTTTCATCTAGCGAATCGAAGATCGTGAAGAAGTCCTGACGCAGTACTACAGTCGCCAGTTAAGAGGTTTCGTCGCCAACTCACAGCGGCGATATCAGCGAACTGAATCCCCGGTGTTGCCTTGCTATTTCGAGTGGCATAGTCGATTTCGGTATCCGTTGAGAGTCTCGATTCGGTAGCCCGTTGAAATTCGTTCGCTGCCCGCTTCCACACCGTAGCGTCCAGTAAGACTCGGACACGATCGTACGATGAGGTATCTACGAGGCCAGCGGAGAACAACGGGGTGAGAACTGTATTAAGTGCGAGCCGTTTCATGATCTCGGGAATCGCGAGTTCGTTATTTGTTAACCCGTCGACGGTGACAGCGCTGATATCGGGCTGGACCATCGTCACTGTAAACCCGAGCAGATAACTCATCGACCATGCTCGAGACGGGCAACGGATCGAATCGTCCTCGTACATGAGCTGTTTGAGGTGACTGATCAATCTTCCGAGCGTTGATGAATCGTAGTCCTTCCCTTTCAGTTCCGATGGCGGCGAGGAAAGCGACTCGAGTGTCGCTGCCTTCGAGAGAAGTTTTTGACTGGTCGAGACGAGAATATCCTGCGGACGGTCACGGTCTGATCCGAACCAGCATCCAGCGACGGTAAAACAATTACCAGAACTGGGAACACCGCTTTCATCGATACAGATGTAGAGCGTTCCCATTACGCCGCCGATAGTCAACAAATCATATTATTCCCGTCGATTATTCAAGGACGGTCTTCGCCCGGCGGCTTCCCGACACCCGGCGTCGGCCGTTCGATCGCGTCGATCACGTGCTTGCGCTCGTGGATCGCCCGGTAGCCGCGGCGGAGCAGGCGGTCGAATCCCGATTTGGAAACGCGCGCGTTGACATCGCCGCGGCGGATCGCATCGACGATCGACTCGGGCGTGAGCCGGTCAGCCTCGACGATCGTGTACGCCCGGCCCACCTCGAAGGGGTAGTGGGCGTCGCTGCCGCCGACCAGCGGGAGGTCCCGCTCCTCGGCCAACTGCTCGACCAGCGGCCGCGAGCGGGGGTGTTTGCCGTTGACCTCGATCGCGTCGAAGGGCACGTCCTCGAGTTCGCGTACCGTACTGTTCCGGAACGGATGGGCGACGATCGCGGCGCAGTCGCGGTCGTGGGCCAGCGCGACCGCCTCCGCGGGGGAGAGCGCCCCGGGTTTCGTCGCCGCGGGCGGGTCGGGGCCGACGACGAGGACGTGGCCCTGATCGGTCGTGATCTCGATTCCCGGCAGCGTCTCGACGTCGGGGGACGGATCGAACGCCGTGTAGTAATCGTGGTTGGTCGTCGCGACGCCGTCGAGGCTGCGCCGGTCGGCCGCTTCGGCGAGCAGTCTGACACCGAGCGGGTCGAACCGGTCGCCGAGCGATCGCCGACCGTGGAAGAATCGCGTGTGTGCGTGGAGATCGACCGCGTACATGGTCGTGCAAACGCCGGGCAGACCCTTTTGCGTGCGGCCGGCATGCACTGCAGTATGGCATCCGCGGAGTCGAGCGACCGCCTTCTCGTTCTCAATCCCGTCAGCGGCAGCGGGGACCACGTCGACACCGTCGTCGAACTCGCCGCCGAGCACGATTTCGAGATTCGTCGGACGGAGGAAGCCGGTGACGCGACGCGATTCGCCCGCGAGGCCGCACCCGACGCCGACCTCGTCGCGGCGGCCGGCGGCGACGGCACCCTCAACGCCGTCGTCAACGGCGTAGACGCGGCGGACGAACTCGAGACGACGACCGTCGCGGTCGTCCCGGCGGGAACGGGTAACAACTTCGCGACGAACATCGGAATTCGGGGGATCGAACACGGCTTTACGGTGATCGAGGAGGGCCAGCGACGAGCGATCGATATCGCGACGGCGAACGGCCGGGCCTTCGTCAACTCCTGTGTCGGCGGGATCACCGCCGAGGCGAGCGGCGAGACGTCCGCGGAGAGCAAGGCGGAGTTGGGCGTGCTCGCGTACGTGAAGAACACGCTCGAGACGGTCGGCGAGTTCGACTCGCTCCCGCTCCGGGTGGAGACGGCCCCGGGGCCGGACGGCGAGACGGCGCGGGCGTGGGAGGGCGAGGCGCTGTTCGTCCTCATCGGCAACTGTCGGCGCTTTACCGGCGCACGGACCGCACAGGCCCACGTCGAAGACGGCCTGCTCGAGGTCACGATCGTCGAGGACGCCGCGGCGACGAATCTGGTCGGCGGGGCGGCGTTGGAGGGACTGATCGGACAGGACAGCACGCATATCGTCCGGCGGCGAACGCCGTCGCTCGCGATTGAGAGTAGAGAGGACTCCGTCGAGTACAGTCTCGACGGCGAGATGCTCGAGACCGAAACGTTGCACCTCGAGACGGACGCGGAGACGCTGACGATTCCCGTGGGTGAGGGCTACCAGCCCGATCCGGACGACGGGGACCTGTGGCCGCTCGAGGGGCCGACGAATCGGTAGCGTCACCGACGCTATCGATTCGAAACACCCGCGACGAGACGATACTGGTTTCAAGAGCCGTCGTAATTGTGGAGGTATGAGCACGCCGGAGGAGGACCTGCAACACGAGAACGCGGGACAGGACGTAATCGCCGTCGACGCCGACGACACCGAACTCGAGCTAGTCAACCGACTCGACGCCCACACGGGCGACGGGATCCGCCACCGCGCGTTCACCTCGCTCGTCTTCGACGGCGAGGGGAACGTCCTGCTCGCCCAGCGAGCGCCGGACAAGCGCCTGTGGGGCACCTACTGGGACGGCACCGTCGCCTCCCACCCCGTCGAGGGCCAGAGTCAGGAGGAGGCGACCCGAGAACGTCTCGAGGAGGAACTGGGGATCACCCCCGACCAGTACGACGATCTGGAACTGACCGACCGCTTCGAGTACAAGCGCTACTTCGAGAACGCGGGCGTCGAACACGAGGTCTGTGCCGTCTTGCAACTGACCCTCTCCGACCGCAGCCTCGATCCCAACGAGGAGGAGGTCGCCGGTCTGATGTGGGTCCCCTACGAGCGACTCCACTCGAACCCGGAGTGGTACCGACAGCTCCGACTCTGTCCGTGGTTCGAGATCGCGATGCGTCGAGACGCTCGATAACGAGCGCCGCGAGAGCCGCCTCGACACCGAACCAGTCCGGGATCTGACGCGACGTCGAACTATCCAGCCCGGAAACGGCTTCCATCGCTTTTGATAGATTCGAGCGAGAGGCGCACTCGAGGACGGAAACGGCGTCTTCGGGTCCGGCATCCGCCGTCCAAGCCGACCACGTCTCGAGATCGAACACTATCAAGAAACAGTACACGAGCGGGAGGTTTATAGGGGAGTGCCTACACGTGACGGATAGACTGCGATGGTCACTGGTACGCTGAGACGGCTTCTCCCGGGGAGTGTGATTTCCTCGTCCGCGTCGGCGACGGGAACGACCGCCGCGGGAACGACGGAGTCGGAGCCGTCACTCGAGGCGGAGCGTCGTCCCGACGGTCCGCTCGATATCTGTCTCCTGAGTTATCGCTCCAACCCCTATTCGGGTGGACAGGGCGTCTACGTGAAATACCTGAGTCGGGCGCTGACCGATCTCGGCCACTCCGTCGACGTGATCTCAGGGAAACCCTACCCCGAACTCGACGACGACGTCGGGTTGGTGAAACTGCCCGGCGAGAACATCGTCGACGAACTCGATCGGCTGGGGCAGTTCGAAACGTCCTATCTCCGCGACCCGCTCGCGCTGTACGAGTGGCTGAGCGCGCTCACCGGCGGCTTTCCCGACCCCTACGTCTTCGGCCGGCAGGTCGTCGACTACTTCGAAGCGCGCGACCCCGAGTACGACGTGATCCACGACAACCAGTCGCTCTGTCACGGCCTCCACACGCTCCGCGAGCGGGGCCACCCCGTCGTGGCGACGGTGCACCATCCGATCACCGTCGACCGCGACGCCGCCCTCGCCGCGGCCGACGACTGGAGCGAGCGGCTGCTGATCCGCCGGTGGTACCGATTCCTTCGGATGCAACGCGAGGTCGTCCGGGAGCTGCCCCACGTGCTGACCGTCTCCGAGTCGGCCAAACGCCGCACCGTCGCCGACTTCGGTGCCGATCCCGACTCGATCCGCGTCGTCCACAACGGCATCGACACGGACCTGTTCGAACCCGTCGACCGCGACGCCGAGCAACTGCGCGTGATGACGACGGTCAGCGCCGACGTGCCGCTGAAGGGGGCTCGCCACCTGCTCGAGGCGTTCGCGGCCGTTCGGGACTCGATCGACGCCGAACTCGTCGTCGTCGGCGAGTTCGACGAGGGCGGCGACTGCGACCGACTCGTCTCGGAACTGGGCATCGCGGACGCGATCGAGACCCACAGCGAGATCAGTTACGAGCGGATGGTCGACCTCTACGGGACCGCCGACGTGGCGGTCGTCCCCTCGATTTACGAGGGCTTTGGCCTCCCTGCGGGTGAGGCGCTTTCCTGTGGCGTGCCGGTGGTGGCGACCACCGGCGGCGGACTGCCGGAGGTGGTCGGCGACGCCGGCGTCCTCGTCGAACCGGGCGACGCCGACGCGCTGGCCGAGGCGATCCGCGACCTGCTCGCGGACGACGAGCGCCGCCGGCGACTCGGCGAGCGGGGCCGGGAGCGGATCGTCGAGGAGTTCGACTGGGAACGAGCAGCCCGAGAGACGGTTCGAACGTACCGCGACGCGATCGAAACGCAGGGGAACGGGGCCTGAGATGGAGACGATCGATTTCGATCGGCTGACGCTGACGCCGGGAATGCGCGTCCTCGATGTCGGCTGTGGCGAGGGCCGACACGTCCACGCCGCCGCCCTCGAGAACGTCGCGGAGGTCGTCGGCCTCGACCTCGAGCGGTCGAATCTGGAAGCGGCCCGAGCAGACTACGAGGAGTACATCGCCCCGGAGTCGGACGTGCCAGTCACCTTTCTGTCCGGCGACGCGCTTCGACTCCCCTTCGAGGACGGCGCGTTCGATGTCGTCTGCTGTACCGAGGTGTTAGAGCACCTCCCCGACTACGAGTCCGCGATCGACGAACTGCGTCGGGTCTGTGCGCCGGGCGGGACGCTCGCGGTCAGCGTCCCGCGGGAGGGTCCCGAACGCGTCTGCTGGGCGCTGTCCGACGAGTACCACGAGGTCGAGGGCGGTCACGTCCGCATCTTCGACCGCGAGGAGCTGCGGGCCGCCGTCGAACGGCGCGGGTTCCGGCGAGTTGATAGTCACTTCGCCCACGCGTTGCACTCGCCGTACTGGTGGCTGAAGTGTCTCTGGTGGGACCGCGACGAGCGCGGGGACCCGCCGCTGCCCCTGCGGGCCTACGACCGCTTCCTCGAGTGGGACGTGCTCGAGTCGCCCCGGCCGGTGCGATTGCTCGAGCGGGCGCTCGATCCCGCGCTGGGCAAGAGCGTCGTCTACTACTTCGAGTTGGAGGGGCAGGCGTGAGCGACGGCCCGTCGCGGGCGTCGCTTTCGGACTGGGGGCTCAAGCCGGCGGTCGACTACATCGAGCGCGTCCAGCGATCGGACGGGCTCGTGCTCTGGTACCCCGACGGGCCGGCGGACCCGTGGGATCACGTCGAGAGCGCGATGGCGCTGTCGGTCGCCGGCCGCCGCGAGGCCGCCGCGCGCGCGTACCGCTGGATTGCCGACGCACAGCACGACGACGGCGCGCTGTGGGCGACCTACGGCGACGCCGACGGCGAGGAGGGAGCCCACGACGGCGACGAGCCGCGCAAGGAGACCCACCGCAGCGCCTACGTCGCCGTCGGCGTCTGGCACCACTACCTGTGTACCGGCGACCGGGACTTTCTCGAGTCGCTGTGGCCCACGGTCCGGGACGCCCTCGAATTCGCGTGTCGCCAGCAGGCCCCGACCGGCGAGATCTACTGGACCGTCGGCGCGGACGGCGCGGTCTACGAGGACGCCCTGATCGCCGGCTGTGCCTCGCTCTACAAGAGTCTGGCCTGCGGCGCGGCCATCGCGGCCGAACTCGAGCGCGACGCCCCTCGAGACCGGTGGCTCGAGGCCCGCACCCGACTCGGGGAAGCGATCCGCGAGCGACCCGACCGGTTCGACCGCACGTGGGAGAGCAAGTCCCGCTACGCGATGGACTGGTTCTATCCCGTCCTCTGTGGCGTGGTGACCGGCGACCCGGCGCGGAACCGGCTCGAGGACGGGATGGATCGCTTTCTCGAGGAGGGGCTGGGCTGTCGCTGCGTCGCGGACGAGCCGTGGGTGACCGTCGCCGAGTCCTGCGAACTCGTGGTTTCACTTGCCGCGGTGGGGAGGGTGGAGCGTGCGCGTGAGATCTACGAGTGGCTGTTCCAGTGGACCGACGACGAGGGGGTCTTCTGGACGGGCTACCAGTTCGCGGACGAGGCGTTCTGGCCCGGCGAGCGGCCGACATGGACCGGCGGGGCCGCGGTGCTTGCTGCTGACGCGTTGTCGGGGCTGTCGGGTGGTGCGGATCTGTTTACTGATCCGCTATCCGAATGAACTGATGTTGATCCAGATGAAATTGAGGTCGAAGTGAGAAACTATTGAAACCGGACTTGAATTCTCATATCTTATCTCGACTATAGAACTAGCTATCTTGGTTCCTTTCCAAGGTTTCTATTGCTTCTCTTCGATGCTCATCAGTTATAGATAATTGTCTTACAAATACTTTTGCGTCATTCTCATTGATCTCTCCCCGATCGATGATACCACTAATATTGTCAGTCATACTATTTAATGTATTTAAGCTAGAATAATACTCCACTATCTTCTTGACTTCTTCTTTCTCCAACAATCCTAATTCATTCGACACATTTTCATATACTGTTTTATCTGCTAAGCCGTTCTCTGGCACCCTTTCTTGGTTTTTCACATACTCCATAGTATTTTGGAATACGCTTTTATTCTTATCACCATCTCCATCAATTTCTGTACTTTTCAGTTCTGTTATTATAGCTAATCGAATTCGTTCCTCTTTATTATTCATTCTTCGCTTATGTAATCCAAACGAAGAGAGTAAAGTTGCTGCAGCACCGATTATTCCGCCTACTGCGGCCGATCCCAGTGAAGTGACAATTTCACCGACCATCCAATATAGAATCTGAAAGTAGCCCTGTATAATAGTTCCTTAGGGTTGCCCCTATGGGGGTAATTGCGTGATGCGCGCTCTGCGCGCCGTGATGGGAAATCTGAGCAGACCGATATCGGACGTAATAGCCTGTCTACTCTACTGGTAGGATATCGCGGGCCCTCGATAACCGTGATTGCCGAATATGCCTACAAGGGTTTATCAGTAAAGCCGCGGCTATCCGTTAGCGGATACGACATCCACAAGATGACCTACTGATTATCTACGCACTGTCACTGCTCGCTTGGGAGCATAAGGAACGGAGAAAGAAGAACAGGCATGGGTCTCGCAGCCGAGGTTGCAGATCAACACGGTCTAGCAGTAAGTGACGCAATTCGGTAGTTTGAGTAGAGAACACTCGCAAGGCGACAGCACAAAAATTACAGGGAACCACCCATCTCCGTCCGAAAACCTTCGACTCTATCCCTACCTGAGAGATACACGAAAGAAATATACCCATCATCTTAAGATATATTGTTATGAAAAGATCAGATATCAGAGAATCAGATTTTGATAAACTATTCTTTATAGATAACCCTGCACATGGTCGCCTCCTTCCAATTTACCCAGTATATAGTCCTGAACACAATGGCAAGTATGATGATGATCTTGAAAACCCAGAGTGGTATAACTGGAAAGCCAACTCCAATGATCGCATCTATCGAGATCGAGGCGTTCTCGGTGAGGGGTTGTATTTCGCGAAGGAACCAGCAGGTAACTTGGATGTGACAATCAAGGCTGTGGATTTTTTGGTACAAACTTCTCTCCATCCTGAAATCCAGGAAAAGGTTCGATCAATCGTTCAGGATTTTATGAATATAGCGGCAGCCTTCTCAAAGATTGGCTTCTATCAAGAAGTTCGGAATGATACCGATTTGGATGTGCGGAGGCTTACAATAACTGAAGTTGAGTATATATTCACCGTTTGTAGAAGTGTCTATGACCTCTTCCAAGAAGTTTTTAGATGTGTCTGGGAGAGGATAGAACTTCATGAAAGTAGTGGTAATCAACTCCCAGAAAACTTTACGAAAATGGCTCTTGAGTCAAATGAACCGGTTCCTTCTGAGAAACTGGAAGATATCTATGGACTAAGCCCAGAATTGGCCAATGTGTATGAGTCATACGCTGCTATTTTCAACGATATCAGATCTTTTAGAAATGAAGTTATTCATGATGGAGTTGGTATTGAATTGATTCTTTCCACTGAGAAGGGATTTGGAGTCTCAATAGATCAGCCTCCCTTTTGTGATCTGGATGCTTGGGAAGATGATCAGATTGAGTCTCATGCAATAGTGTATAGCACGATTAGATCAGATGTGTCGGTCGCCGATGTTGCACCAATTTGGCCACCGATTTCAAAAGCAATACTATCTACTATAAGCTTGATGAATGATTTTGTGGATCGGTTAGAAGCTGAGTTCAATTTGCCGCCATATCTTGCTCCAGATTACGAAGTCTATATCCGGGGACACTATCTGAAAAATCTAACTAAGATATCAAATTTGATGCAGGAGGATCCATGGGGTCAAAGCATAGGGGCTACTATGGCCAAACATCTACCAAGTAAAGACCAGTGACCTCATTCTAATTTGTACTAGATCAATTCCACTATCTGAATAAGAGGCCCCACGATACCGAGTATAATTGAAATCCCTACTATAGCTCTCCAGAGGTTCTTAGCGTACCCGGCTTGGGAATCCTCTGTCTTAATTGCTACATATGGCCACAGTTTATGAATGGACCACCCAGCAGATACTATTGAGAGGCCGATCACGAGATTCATAGCATCATACACGGTGTATGTGTAATAAATTGGAACTCCAAACAAATACAATATATGACGTATCTGCGTACTCACGAGAAATCCCAATCCAAGAAACATTATCCCTAACCTAGGCCAGAAGTTAATATGGGACCTTATTTTGGAAAGTTCGTTTCTTCGGATGAAAATCTCTATCTCATCCTTTCTTCCGCTAACCCATTCATCATTTCCCTTCAGATATAATTTATTTGTGTCCCATTTTCCATTACCTCTTAGTTTAGCATGGCCGTGATCCGTACGAACGCTAAGAGCGAATTTCAAGATGTTATCTGGAAGAAATGGATTTGAGAACAAATTATCAAGGTTTTCAAACTCTCTAACGCCAGTTTCATCATGAACTTCGATCCGTATACTCGGATTCTCAGAACCTTTTACTATAACATCCACTAGCTCCCGGAAATGTTCCTCATCAAAGTGTATCGATTTGAGATTGATATGTTTTCGATGCATGTTCTTTAGTAGGAAGAGACTGAATATTGATAAATTATCGGAAATAGACTGTTTCGAGACGAATAAATTTGACTTGTATTGTAAGGCACCTCCCTGAGGTCATGTGTCAATAAAACCCGATTCCTGAATATGCATACGAACCGGGGTTTGTCGTGTACAGATTACGAATTAATCTTTCGATTGAACTGCCAATCATCTCGGAATTATCAATACGATCCGCTAGTTGTGGTCGGAAATAGTCTATTCAGCAAGTCGAAAAATAGGATTTCAGGGGTCGTGCGTACGATATCATTCTGATGGTTCAAGGTCGTCACTCTCTAATTCACCCTTGAGATAGGCGCGACCTTGATCCGTAATTCGGTAGTAGCCCCGTTCCTCGTCTACTTGCTCCAATAGGCCGTGGTCCACCAAAACTGGAAGGCGTCTAGTGATCGTAGATTTCGAAACGCCTTCCAAATTGAATTCTGCAACTGCTGGCGGGATAGCGATTCCTGCTTCCTCGAAGATTTCGAGAATTGCAGGATCAGACTTCGTCATCCACGAAACCAGCGGACGCATTCAGTTGGTGCTCACGCTTTCCAGTCATAACTTCAGGTGGCACGCAAGTGAATGGCAACATATATCCTCTTTATGAGTTCATATAGCGTCAAATATAAGCCTCATAACACCATTGCTCAGAGCAACGGAAGCCAACCGGACCCACGACTGCCCGATTTGGTCCTCGAGAGAATGCGGACCCGGTGTCACTACCACCGGCCCGCGTGGCTTCCGTACTCCACTGAAAGCCATGCCCGACGACGACTCGCGGGACCTTGAACCTCCCGCTCGAGCAGACGCATCGCCCCCAGACGATCCGATAACAGACGGCCGGCTCGCGTGGGTCGACCTCACCGGGTTCCAACGCGACTGTCTCGAGGCGATCGCCCGCTGCGAGCGCGACGACCGCTCGCGGTCTCCCGCGGGGCTCATCGCGATGCTCGAGCGCCGGTATCCGACGGTCAGTCGCGCCCGGCTCGAGCCGAATCTCCGCGCGCTCGTCGCCCGCGACCTCGTCGCGACGCGCGACGGACTGCTCGGCCGAACCATCGACTACCGCCTCACGGGTGCCGGGCGCGCGCTGCTGATCCAGCGCGCCGAACGCCTCGCGGTCCTCTGTGACCTGCGTGGGGAGCACGGCGACGCGGCGGACGAGGGGACCGCTCGAGCGGAGCGAGCGGACCAGACGGAGAGTCGAAACGAACGCTAGCGCGGCCGCCGCGCGATCCCCGTATCACAGACCACGCACGACCGGAGTCCGTTCGCGTCGGTGAATCGATCGAACAGCCGCGAGAGCCGCACGTCGTGACTCGCGAGGACCCCGCCGGGCTCGAGCCGCGACAGCGCCGTCTCGTACTCGTAGCGCATGTGGGGCAGCCGGTGGTCCGAATCGTGCAAGAACAGATCGAGCGGCCCGACGCGCTCGAGCAGGGTCGGAAGCACCTCACGCGCGTCCCCGCGATGAAGCCGCCAGCGGTCGCGACAGCGATCCGGAATTAGATGGCCGTACTCGAAGGGACCGGGCGGCCCGCCGGGCAGGTCTACCGCGTGCAGCGTCCCACCACCGTTTTCCGCCATCGCAGCCAGAATGTGCGCGTCGAAGGAGCCGAACAGCACCCCGGTTTCGACCGCGGTCTCGACCTCGAGCGCGCGACAGACCACGTACAGCGTCACCCCGTCGCGCCAGTGGGTCGTGTCAGTGGCGACGCCGGCGTCGTGAATCTCTTCGACGCGGTCGGCGTAGCTGTCGTGAAACCACTCGAGGTCGTCGTACTCCCGCTCGTACTCGCGAAGTTCGGCGGTCGACGCCGGAAGCACCGCGGCCAGCCGCTCGGCCCGCTCGCGGGTCTCCGCGCCGTAATCGAGTCGCCGACGCTCGAGACCAAGCCGCGCCTTGCGAAGGGCGTAGATCGCGTCTCGAAGAGCGCTCGTCACCGGTAGCCCAGCGCCTCGAGGCGCGACTCGATCTCGTCACCGCCGTCGGAACCGCCCGCTCCCGCCCCGCTTTCCTCGCGGATCTCCTCGGGGAGCGCGGGATCGCAGGTTCCCGTATCCCGTCCGTCGCGGACCGCCCACGGAACCCGCCGGAGCGCGGGGACCGGCGTTCCGGGCGGGTGCGACCAGACGCCGAATTCGCCGAGCCCGTTCCCGTGGTCGCTGGTCATCGCGACCCGCCCGTCGCAGTTCCCGAGCAGGCGCGCAAGGTCGTCTAACACCCACTCGAGGTTGTCCCGGTAGGCGTCCCAGACCGCTTCGAAGGAGAGGTCGCCGTCGCGCAGGCGCATCCACGGATCGTTCATCGAGTCCGTCTCGTCGTCGTCGCTCTCAGCCTCGGCTTCGGCCAGCGCCTCGAGGGCCTCGCGTTCGGCCGGCTCGAGATCCTCGAGATCGACCTCCTCGTCGTCGTCCTCCCCGTCGGTGAACTGCCCCCAGTGCTCGATATCGGCCGAGCCGAAGAACCAGCCCGGCCGCGACCGGAAGGGCGCGTGGGGCTGCATGTAGTGGACCAGCACGCGGTCGACGCCCAACTCCTCGCGGTTGCGCCAGATCGCGATCGCCGCGTCGGTCAGCGGCTCGGGTGGGATCGTCGAGATGTCGTCGTCGACCCACTCCTCGCGCCACGCCTCGTGGAAGACGCCGAAATCGTCGGCCGTGAGCGGGAGCACCTCGTCGGAGGTGACGAGGATGTGCTCACAGTCCTGCGAGGAGAAGGGGTTGCCGGTCACGTATGCGGTCCGGGCCATCGCCTCGCGGTGCTCGGGAGCGAAGGTCCGATCCATCCACTCGGCGGACTGAGAGCCGACCGACCACAGCGAGCCCACCGAGTCGGGGTCGGGAAGCGTCTCGTGGCCGGCCGCGGCGGCCTCGCGCATGAGATCGAGCCGGCAGCCGTCGAGGACACAGCAGACGTCCCACTCGCGCTCCCAGATCGGCGTCGCGGGAACGAGCCGCGAGAGTGCGTGCCCGATGCGGCCGGTCGCGATTTCCCCGGATAGCGTCGCGAAGTCCATCAGCGTCGCTCTGTGTGTTCACTGGTCGCGATTCTGTTAGTAGCTTTTGATCGAGAGACTGACTGTCCGCAGTCCCGACACGGACGATCGATCGGCTTCGAGTCCCGACAGGATTCGTGCGATCGACACCGGCGATCGAACCCAGCAACTATGGCATGCGGTAACAAGGCTTATTATGCCGCTGTTCGTAGCGTTGGTCGAGGACCGACGAACCCGGTCCCGTCTGACGAAATGAGCTCCTCACAACCGGAAACCGAGACGTACGAAGTCACGCTCTCCAGAGACGAACAATGGGTCGTCCACCACGTCCTATCGAACCGCCTCGACGAGGCCCTCGACGCGGACGGAACGCCGCCCGAGTGGGTACTCGAGGGAATCGAGACGCTCGAGGCGGGCGACGGAACGGAACGACTCACCGGCTCGCAGGCCGATCGGATCTATACCGAGCTCGCCGCGTACGTCGACCGGGAGGAGACGCCCGCCCGGGATGTCGACGACGGATCGGCCGTCCTCGACCTGCTCGAGGACGTCTGCGAAGCGGACGCGCAAGCGTAACGAAGCGATTTCTTTTCGCGCCGATCGACAGAGAGTAGGAAGCGCCGCAGAGACTCGTCTTCAGGGCCGCGTCGTCGCCCAGACGGCCGTAATCGCGAGCAAAACGGCGGGTGCGAGCGGCAAAATTAGCAGCGCGAAGCGATATCCTTCCGCACCCGGCGGGACGAGATAGATCGCGGTCGGAGCGACGAGAAACGCGACGATCAGCACGCCGACGAGGGTCCAGCCGCGCCAGTCGAACTCGCGGTCGGCCGTCGACGGGTGGGCCGGTTCCTCGTCGGGGCCGGCCGCCGGCCCGTCGGCTCCCCCTTCGCCGTCCGCGTCGGCGTCGAACGTCGCTGGATCGTGGACGTAACCGCCGTCGTCGCTCGAGGTCACTACTGGGGGTTTCGAGCGCGTCGTGAAAGCCCTCACGGTTGCCTGCCCTGACAGTTTCGAGCCGAAGGCGTGGCGGGTTCGACCGCCTCGGTCGCCCGCCTAGAGTTCGCTGTCCGGGCGGACGACGACCTTGCCGAACCCGTCGCGGTTCTCGATGATCTCGTGGGCGCGTGCCGTCTCGCTCATCGGCAGCTCCTCGCGGATCGCGGGTTCGAAGGTGCCGTCCCAGACGAGTTCCATCACGTCGTCGACCTGATCGGGCGTGGCCATCGTCGACCCGATGATCGTGAGCTGTTCCCAGAAGATGCGGGGAATGTCCGTCTCGGGGTTGCCGCCGCCGGTGCCGCCACAGGTCACGAGTCGCCCGCCCTTGGTCAGGCTCTTCAGCGAGTTCCGCCACGTCGGCGCGCCGACGTGCTCGACGACGACGTCGACCCCGCGGCCGTCGGTCTCCTCCAAGACCCAGTCCGCGAAGTCCTCCTCCTCGTAGTTACAGACGTGGTCCGCGCCGTGTTCCTCGGCGTACTCGAGTTTCTCCTCCGTGCTCCCCGTCGCGTACACCTCTGCGCCCGCGTAGTCGGCGATCTGTAAGGCGGCGTGGCCGACCCCGCCGCTTGCCCCCAGGACGAGCACCGACTCGCCGGCCTCGAGGTCGGCGCGTTCGATGAGCATCCGCCAGGCGGTTTGGAACACGAGGCAACTGGAGCCGGCGACCGACCAGTCGACGCCCTCGGGGACGGGAAGCAGGTTGTCCTCGGGGACGGCGGCGTACTCGGAGTGGACGCCCTGGACGTGCTCGCCGATGATGTGGAACTTCGGATCGAGGGTCGGGTCGTCCATCCGCAGGTCGCCGACGCCGGCCGAGAGCGCGACGCGATCACCCGGTTCGAAACGGGTCACGTCCTCGCCGACCTCCTCGACGACGCCGGCCGCGTCGCTGCCCGGTACGTGGGGCATCTCGAGGTCGATCCCCGGCATCCCGCGGCGCGTCCAGATATCGAGGTGGTTGAGCGCGGCCGCCTTGATGTCGACCAAGACCTCGTCCCGGCCGACCTCGGGGTCGGGGTACTCGCCGTACTCGATGACGTCCGTGTCGCCGTGCTCCGCGAATTGGACTGCCTGCATATACGCGAGCCAACGGAAACGGCGTCCATAACAGTTGGGCTACCAGCATGTGACGGCCGGCGAGAACCATACTTTGTACTGGAAAGTGACTTTGCGATGCAAAGGATTATCTGTCAGGCCGCCGTCGGGACGACGCGAAACGATGGCAATCGATACGCGAGAGATGCGCGGCACCGAACGGAGATCGACCGGGGGTCGGCGCGTCTGGCTCGAGCAGGCCGGTGCGTTCGCTCGCCGGAGCCTCCGGGAGGTCCGGAATAGTTGGCTCATGCTGACGTGGGTGATCGCGTTCCCAGCGATCATGTACCTGCTCCAGACGACACAGGGGACCAATGGGTCAGCCGTGTCCGACGCAACCGTCTCCATCGGAATCGGGATTCTGGGGTCGATGTTCGTCTGTCTCTTCGTCTTCGGGAATCAGCTCGCGACCGACCTCGAGGACCGGCGCTACGTGGCCTATCGCTCGATGCCGATCGCCCCGTCGGCCGAACTGGCCGGCCGAATGGCCGCCGGGCTCGTCCTCGCGGGGGGCGCGTTCGCCGCGACGATCGCCGCCGGACTGGCGACCGGCGCGTCCTACGGGCTCCGCGGCCCCGAATCGGTGCCGATCGCCCTCGCTGCCGGCGCGTTGACCTGTCTGTTCTGGATGGTCGTCGCGATCCCGTTCGTCGTCGTCGCCGGCAACGAGCGAGTCGCATCGATGACGACCACGCTTGTCGCCGTCGGAGGGTTCGTCCTCACCGGGCTCAACGGGACCGTACCGGCACAGTCGCCGATCGACGGGCCGGTACTGAACGTCCTCCCGAACACGCTCCCGACACGGCTGCTCGTCTCCCACCTCGTCCCGGCCGAGAACTGGACCGAACTCGGCGTCGCGCCGCCCGCGATGCCGACCGGGCCGGCGTTTCTCGCACTGCTCGCCGCGTACGCCGTTCTCGCGATCGTCGCCGGAACGATGCTCGTGAACCGAACGCTCTACGATCAGGGGTGGCTGCCGTGAGCGATCCGGTCGCGACCGCCAACGGTGTCAGCAAGTCCTTCGGCGAAGCGGGCGTCCTCGATGACGTCGATCTCACGGTCGAGGACGGAGAACTCCTCGTCCTGATGGGGCCAAACGGCGTCGGCAAGTCGGTGTTGCTCTCCTGTCTCGCCGGCAGCCAAACGCCGTCCGCGGGCAGCGTCGAGGTGTTCGGCGAACCGGCAACGGCCCGCTCGGACACGACGAGTTTCCTCCTGCAGGACGCGCTCGCACTCGAGGATCTCACCGGCCGCGAGAACGTCGATTTCTACCGCCGGCTGCACCCGCAGTTCACCGACGAGTGGCGCGACCACGTCGAGCGGCTGGGGATCGCCGACGACCTCGAGAAACCCGTCGCGGACTACTCGGGCGGGATGGTCCGGAAACTCGAGTTCGCGATCGCCGCCAGTATCGACGCGCCGCTGTACCTGTTCGACGAGCCGACCGCGGCGCTGGATCTCGCGACGATCCCGACGATCCACGAGCTGTTTCGCGAGAAACGCGACGCGGGGAAGACGATCGTCGTCGCCAGCCACCGGCCGATGAACGCGGACATCGCCGATCGGATCGCCTTCCTCGCCGACGGCCGGATCGTCGCGACGGGACCGCCCGACGAACTGTTGGCGTCGGTCCCGCCCGTCCTCGAGACGAGCGCGTCGAACGCGAGCGCCCTCGCGGACGCCGTCGACGGAGCCCCGTTCGCGGTGGCCGGGAACGTTCGCGGCTTCGTCCCACAGCGGTACGAAGAAGCCACTGCGGACAGCGGATCGATGCGCGACGCGATCGCGGACGCTGCGAGGATCGATCAGGCAGGCCTCGAGATCGTCGAACCGACCTACACCGACCTCTTTACGTACTACACGAACGGTGAGTCGACCACGACCGCCGCCGATCCA
Organism: Natrinema versiforme; assembly: GCF_005576615.1. Classification (NCBI taxonomy): domain Archaea; kingdom Methanobacteriati; phylum Methanobacteriota; class Halobacteria; order Halobacteriales; family Natrialbaceae; genus Natrinema; species Natrinema versiforme. The sequence goes on along the minus strand of NZ_CP040330.1, from coordinate 461,035 downwards.
CGATGAGCCGAGAGCTATCCGAGGATGTCGACGCGGACGCGCTCCGGACCGACCTCGAGGAGATCAAGGGAGCGATGGGGCTCGCGTCGGAGCATCCCTACTGGTGGCGGTTCTGGATCGTCGAGGGGATCTGTACCGGGATCGTCTTCGCCGTCGTCCAGTTCTGGCTCCGCGAGGGGTTCCGGCCGTGGATCGCCGTCGCGTTCGCCGGCGTGATCGCCGGCTGCGAACTCGCGAAGCGACGGGTCAGATCGAACTACCGGCCGCCGACAGGGGTGCCGGATCAGCGCCGTTGGGGACTCGCCGTCTTCGCTGGAACCGGCGTCTTGCTCGTCGGGCTCCGGCCCGTCTTCGAGAGCCTCGACGCGACGAACGCGGTCCGTCTGGCGCTCGTCTCGGCTGGGGCCGTCGTCGGCGTCGGCTACGTCCTTATGGGCCAGTTGCTCGCCGCGTACGATATCAGGGCCGTCGATCGGTACGCCTTCATCGGCGGTGGCGCGTGGATCATGGCCCTCTCCGCGGCGATTCCGTACGTCCCCCTCCTCGAGGGCTGGGAGTACGCCGCCCTCGGAGCCGGGATCGCACTGCACCACAGTGGAACCTACGCCGTCCTCTCACGCTATTAAGATGGAATTCGACAAACTCGTTCACCAGCCCACGCGACTTCGTATCTTCGCGCACCTCTACGCCAACGGCGAGACGGGATTTACCGACCTCACCGCGGCGCTCGAGGTCACCGAAGGGAACCTCGCCAGCCACATCGATCGCATGAAAGACGCGGACTGCGTCGCCGTCGATACGGAACTCGTCGACGGAACGGCCCGGACGACCTACCGGCTCACCGAGCGCGGCGAGCGACTGTTCGAGGACCACATCGAGACCCTCGAGTCGCTCATCGACGGCCTCGAGACCGAGTCGCCGGATTCGGACCCGATCCACGACGCCGACTCGAGCCCGGGCCGCGACCGGGATCCGGGACCGGGGCCGAGCCCGGGTCCCGGGGCGTGACGCGTGCGTAGCTTTTACCCGCCGGCTTTCGAAGACGACGTATGAACGAGACGGACGCCCCCGACGCCGACGGTTCCGGCGGTGCCGACAGCGCCGACGGAACGCTCTGTACCGGCGTCGTCACGATCGCCTCGAGCCGCTCGCTCGAGACCGACACGGCCGGTGAGACGATTACCGAGGTACTCGAGGAAAGGGGGGACGAGATCACGGTGCGAGAACACGTCGGCGCGGATCACGACAAGGTCCAGTCGATCGTCTCGCGACTGATCGACCGGGACGACGTCGATATCGTGATCACTGCCGGCGCGACCAGCGTCGAGCCGACCGATATCACCGTCGAGGCCGTCGAACCGCTGTTAGAGAAGGAACTGACCGCCTTCGGCGAACTGTTCACCGCGCTGGCCTACGAGGAAGTGGGGACGAAAGTCGTCGCCGCGCGCACGCTCGCCGGCGTCGCCGACGGCACGCCGGTCTTCTGTCTGCCCGGCCACGCCGACGCGGTCCGGCTCGCGCTCGGGGAGATCATCCTCCCCGAAGCGCCGCAGATCATCGACCTCGCGGCCGAGACTGAACCGGACGACGAAGCGGGCGAGCCGGAAAACGGCGACCGGACCGAAGCCGACGCGGCCGACGGAGGTGCCTGACGTGGGCTCCGCCGATGGAAGCGGCGACAGTGAGGGGGACGGCGACGTCGCCGATCGCGTCAAGAAGGAAACGATCCGCGAACGCGTCTGGGACGACTTAGAAGAGAGCGGCGAGGCCCGGTTTCCGTTCCCGCCCCACGGCCGGATCCCCAATTTCGCGGGGGCGAGCGAGGCCGCCGATCGGCTGGCCGAGCAGCCGGAGTGGACGGACGCGACGACGATCAAGGCCAATCCCGACGCCCCGCAGTTGCCGGTCAGGCGGCGGGCACTGCGCGAGGGCAAGACGGTTTACATGGCCGTCCCGCGGCTCCGGGACGAGCAGTGTTTCCTGAAACTCGACCCCGACGAACTCGAGGACTACGACGACGCGACGACCGTGTCCGGCTCCTCGAAACACGGCGAGCAGGTGGGGCCGGACGAGATCGATCGCGTCGATCTGATCGTTTCCGGCAGCGTTGCGGTCACCGAAGACGGCGGGCGGATCGGCAAGGGCGAGGGCTACAGCGACCTCGAGTACGCCGTGCTCAGGGAACTCGGGCTCGTCGACGAGTCGACGCCGGTCGCGACGACGGTCCACGAGCGGCAGGTAATCGGCGACCCCGTCGCGATCGGGGCCCACGACGTCGCGATGGACCTCGTCGTCACGCCCGAGCGGACAGTGCGACCCGCGGGGAACGAGCAGCCGGCCGGCATCGACTGGGACCTGCTCGACGAGGAGCGACTCGAGGAGATCCCGGTTCTGGACCGGTTCGCGCCGTAGCCGACTCCGCGCCGAGATCCTATCGAGAACGAAGCCGTCGGTCGCGAAGCGCCGCGCTGGCGGAAACCAGCCGTCGCGACGCGTCAAAAGGGGGATGGGTCATCCCCGGGACGCGGCGGAAACCGCCGCGCCCCGATGCCAGAATCGCAGGGTGCGACGCGAGCCGGTGGGGGTGGGCCCGCGTCAGCGAGAATCGGTTGGCAGTGGTGGGAAGGGTGCTGTGGTGGGGTTGCTGGAAGTCGCGGGTGCAGGTGGTGGGGTGGGTGCCATCGGTGGGGTCTGCCCGTCGACCTCCATTGCCACGTAGCGGCGGCTGCCACTTGAACGAGGGTGATGGTATACCGCTCTTACGCCGAATTCCGCCGGATTCAATCCGAATTTATTCCGCCGAAATACCGCTCGAGAAAGTTCATACCGCCCCCATTGCCATCAGCTATCAATGTGCGCAATAAATAGCCGAATCCAGGTCGGAACTCGACACCGGAAACCGACAACTGTCGCAGTCAGCGAGCCGTTAGCATCACGCGACGAGTTCGTCGGCGACGACGCTCGCGTCCATCAACTGCGGATCGATCGCGATATCGAGTTGTCCCTTGACGAACTCGGGGACGGTCCGCCGGGCGTAGACGACGGTCCGGACGTCCTCGTTCAGGTCGCAGACGATCGGGATCGTCGTCGCCTGTCCGATATCGGTCAGCACGTACAGGTCGGCGGCGACGACGCCCGCCTCCTCGAGTTGCGGGCGCGAGATGACGCCCTCGAGTCGGGTCACGTCGACGCCCTCGGCCTCGAGGGCCGCCGCGATGCCGTCCTCGTCGGAACCGGCGACGACTGCGGTCGTAGTGGTGCTCATTCGTACTCGATGGTCGCGGGCGGTTTGTGGGTCACGTCGTAGACGACGCGGGCGACGTTCTCGTGGGCACCCGTGATTCGGGACTGGATGCGCTGGAGGGTCTCCCAGTCGATCTCCTGTGCGCGGGCAGTCATCCCGTCGCGGGACTCGACCGAGCGCACGGAGACGACCCAGCCGTGGACCCGGTTGTCGCCCTTGACACCCGTCGCCTTGCCGATGACGGCCGCGAGCGCCTGCCACGGCTCGTACTCCTCGAGTTCTTCCTCGACGACATGGTTTGCCTCGCGGGCCACTTCCAGTTTCTCCTCGGTGATCTCGCCGATGATCCGCACGGCGAGGCCGGGGCCGGGGAACGGCATCCGCTCAGCGACGAGTTCATCGAGGCCGAGGTGCCGGGCGACCTCGCGGACCTCGTCCTTGTAGAGGTCGCGGACGGGTTCGACGATCCCCTCGAAGTCGACGACCTCGGGGAGCCCGCCGACGTTGTGGTGGGACTTGATCCCGCCCTCGCTCTCGATGCGATCGGGGTAGATCGTCCCCTGCACAAGGAAGTCGGCGTCCGCGTCTTTCGCCTCGCGCTCGAACTCTCGGATGAACTGCTCACCGATGACCGACCGCTTCTTCTCGGGGTCGGTGACGCCTTCGAGGGCCTCGAGGAACCGGTCTTTCGCGTCGACGATCCGCAGCGAGTCCATGTAGTCGAAGGTCTCGCGGATCTGGTCGGTCTCGCCTTTCCGCATCAGGCCGGTGTCGACGTAGACTGGCGTGAGTCGGTCGCCGATGGCCTCGTAGGCCAGCGCGGCGGCGACCGAGGAGTCGACGCCGCCCGAAAGGGCGATGACGGCGTTTGCGTCGTCGATTTCCTCGTCGATCTCTGCGACTGCGTCTGGGACGAACGTCTCGGTGTCTACCATCAGTGGGTTACCTCGGTTTCTGCGTCGGCGTCGGTATCCGCGGCCTCGCTCTCGGTTCCCGTCTCGGTCCGCTCGAGGACGGCCTCGACCAGCCCGAGGAACGGCGGACTCGGCTGTCCGGGTCGGGACGTGTACTCGGGGTGGAACTGCGTCCCGACGAAGAAGGGATGATCCTCGAGTTCGAGGATCTCCATCCGGTTGCCCGCGGTCCCGGAGAAGACGAGCGGCTCGTCTTCGAACTGGTCGAAGTACTCCGGATTGACCTCGTAGCGGTGGCGGTGGCGCTCGGAACAGGACGTGTCGCCGTATAGTTCGTAGGCCAGCGTCTCGGGTTCGATCACGGTCGTGTGCTCGCCGAGGCGCATCGTGCCGCCCATGTCCTCGACCTCGTACTGTTCGGGCAGGATGTCGATGACGGGGTGTGGCGTGTCTTCTTCCATCTCCGCGGAGTGTGCGCCCTCGAGGCCGAGTACGTTCCGGGCGTACTCGACGACGGCCATCTGGAAGCCCAGACAGAGCCCGAGGAAGGGAACGTCGTTCTCGCGGGCGTACTGGACCGCGCGGATCTTCCCTTCGGAGCCCCGCATGCCGAAGCCGCCGGGGACGATGACCCCGTCCATCCCCTCGAGTTGGCCGTCGTAGTCGTCGCTCAGTTCGTCGGCGGCCACCCAGTGGACGTTCACGTCGCTACCGACCTCGAAGCCGGCGTGTTTCAGCGACTCGTGGATCGACATGTACGCGTCCTCCAAGTCGTACTTACCGACCAGCGCGATGTCGATCTCGCCGTCTTTCTCGGTGGTGACGATCTCGCGCCAGTCGTTGGTTCGTTCCTCGGGCGGCAGCGCCTCGTCGGCGAGGCCGAAGCGCTCGAGGACGTACTGGTCGAGCCCCTCGTCTTCGACCATCAGCGGGACGTGATAGACGTCCTCGACGTCGGGGTTCGAAAACACCGCTTCCGTGGGAATGTCACAGAACAGCGCGATCTTCTCTTTGGTTTCGGGGTCGAGTCGGTCCTCGCAGCGGCCGACGATCACGTCGGGCTGGAGGCCGATCGAGCGGACCTCCTTGACCGAGTGCTGGGTCGGCTTGGTCTTTTGCTCGCCGTTTTTCGAATACGGAACGAGGGTAACGTGGGTAAAGAGGACGTTCTCCTCCGGTTCCTCGTGGGCGAACTGGCGCAGGGCCTCGAGGTAGGGCATCCCCTCGATGTCCCCGACGGTGCCGCCGACTTCGATGATACAGACATCGGTGCCTTCGGCAGCCTCGCGAATGCGCCGTTTGATGTCGTCGGTAATGTGGGGGATTATCTGGACCGTCTTGCCCAGATAGTCGCCCGCACGCTCCTTCTCGATGACGTGCTGGTAGGTCTTCCCCGTGGTGATGTTGTGGTCCGAGGTCATGTCGATATCGAGGAACCGCTCGTAGTTCCCCAGATCGAGGTCGACCTCGCCGCCGTCCTCGAGGACGTACACCTCCCCGTGCTGGTAGGGATTCATCGTCCCCGCGTCGACGTTCAGGTACGGATCGATCTTCACCGCGGTGACGTCGAACCCGGCGTTTTTGAGGAGTCGGCCGGTGCTCGCGGCCGTAATCCCCTTGCCGAGTCCCGACATGACGCCGCCGGTGACGAAGATGAACTTGTTCCCCAGCGAGGGGTCATAATGAGTGTCCGATTCCGTCGGCATACCGAGTGTGCGCGCGACCGCTTGAAAACGATTTCGGGACTGCATCGCCTCCGACAGAGGTTGTCATCCCCCGCCGGTTCGGGTTCCCTCGACGACCGCCTCCTCGAGTCGACGTTCGTCCAAAAAGAGACGCCGCCTCGAGCGGACACCCTACGGCTCGTCGTCCATCGATTCCTTGCCGTAGGATTCGCCGTCCTGAGACGCTTTGCCCTCGGCCGGCGCTTCTTCGACCTCGAGGTCCTGTACCTCGACGATTTCGGCCTGTGCGATGTTTTCGATCCCGCCGCCCATGCGCAACTGGATCGTCTGCCCGGGGAGGTCCGGATCGTCCTCGTCGGTCGGCTCCCGCGGGACGGAGACGGCGGTGACACCGTCGATCGTGAGCGAGCGGCGCTGGATCGGATCGTCCTCGTGCTCGACGGTATCCCACGTCTCGACGTCGAGATCGTCCATCTCTTCCCCGAAGTAGTCCGTCGCCTCTGGGTTGACCGTGTCTTCGGTCTGGGACTCGCCGGTCGTCCTGTTGTCGTCGAACTGGACCTCCTCGTGCTTGTACTGGCGGAGCTGGACGAGCATACACCACCTACGGCCTGCTGTGTGGTAACTCTCACACCGGAACTCGCCGGCCCGGCTCGAGCGCCCGTGAACGAGTACGGAGCCGTGACTCGAGGACCGTCGAGACCGGCGGTCTGATTCCATACCGCGGTCGTCACCGGGAAGTATCGGCCGGTCGTGACCCCGCGTATGAGCGACCTTCGCGTCACCGTTGGCGATCGCGACCTCGAGGCGATCTGGAGCGACGACGCGCCCGAGACGAGAGTGGCGCTCGAGGACGCGCTGCCGGTCTCGGGCCGGGCGACGCGATGGGGCGACGAGCTCTATTTCGACATCTCGATCGACGCGCCGGCGGAAAGTGCCACCGAGGTCGTTCCCGAGGGTGCGATCGCGTACTGGCCGACCGGGAACAAGCTCTGTCTGTTCTGGGGCGAAACGCCGGCGAGTCACGAGAGCGAACCGCGTGCCGCCGCGCCCGTGAACGTCGTAGGCCGCGTTGCGGACATCGAACCGCTCGAGGATCTCGAGGGTGGAGCGCGAGTTCGGCTCGAGCGGGCTGAAGAGTGAGTACGCGGATGATCTGGAAACGAATGGCTTTGTTACTGCTCAGGAGGTGATGCGGGCAGCGTTCTGGCGATAAGTACAGCCCACAGAGTTACCGCTGCGGTCGAGTTGTAAGGAGTGCACCCGCGAGCGACCACCGGGAGCGAGCGGCCTTTTTAGCGTAGATTTTTGGAGGAGTGGTGAGCGAGTAGCGTGGGACCGGAGGTCCCACGGACCATTCGCGCGGCGCTGCCGCGCGAAGACGCTGCGAGCGAACCCGACGAGAAAAAGGTACGTTTACTTGCCCCAGAAGGGGTCCCGGCTGCGCTGCTTGTCGAGGTACATGTTCAGCGCCTCGAGTTCGTCGGCGGGAATTTCGCTCGCGAGTTCCTGCTCTAAGATCTTCGCGTGTTTCTCGGGGATCTCGATCCAGAGTTCGTCGTCCTCCTCGATCTGGCGACCGACGGTGGGGCCGTCGATGGCGACCGAGACGCGGTTGCCCGCGCGGGCCTCGTCGACGTCCTCCCCCTGCTCTTGAATCCCCTTGACCTGCCCGACGCGGTCGGGCTCGTTACCCTCGAACTTGACGACGTTCGCGTTGTTCTGGACCGTCCCGGAGTTCACCTCGACGCCGACGACCGCGGGGTCGTTCTGGCGGAAGGTGTGATCCGGCAGGATGCGGAACCGAGCGGGTCGCGTGATGTTATCGAGGATGGTGTCCTGCTGGGCCTGCTCGATCCCCTCGACGTACTCCTCGTACTCCTCGATGAGTTGGTAGATGACCTCGTCGGTGAAGATCGTCACGTCCTCGATCCCCGCGCGCTGCTCGGCGTCGTCGAGGACGTCGACGTTGAACCCGAGGATGGCCTTCTGTTTGCCGTCGTCGGCCGTCGAGGCGACGGAGACGTCCCGCGGCGCGACGTCGCCGACTTCGGCCCGAACGATCGGCACCTCCGCGTCGTCGAGGGCGTCGGCCATCGCCTCGAGGCTGCCGAGGGTGTCGGCCTTGACGACGACGCCCTCCTCGGCGGTGTCGACGGCGATGTCCGCGAGTTCGGCCTGCACTTCCGCGATGACCTCGTCGAGGTCGCGGTCACGGACGACCCGGACCGGCGCGCCGGCCATGGCGTCGGCGAGTTCCGGCGCGGCGACCTTGATCCCCGAGGCGGCCGAGACCTCGTCGACCTTTTCGAAGCGGCTCTCGGTGCGGATTTCCGCGAGGGGCCGCGGCTGGAGCAGCGCGCGCACGTCGGTGACGATCGGCTCGTTCTGGCCCCCGACGACGATCTGATCGTCCGAGCGGATCGTCCCGTCGTAGAGCACGGTGTCGATCGTCGTCCCGAACCCTTTCTCCTCTTTGACCTCGAGGACGGTCCCGACGCCGGGGCCGGCGACGTCGATCTCCATCTCCTCTTTCATGTAGCGCTGGGAGAGCCCCATCATGACGGTCAGGAGGTCGGGAACGCCCTCGCCGGTCATCGCCGAGACGGGGACGACACCGACGTTACGTTGGAAGTTCTGGACCCGCCAGTACAGATCGGCGGAGAAGCCCTCGTCCGAGAGGTTCCCGATGATCTCGTAGAGGCTCTCGTCGAGCCGTTCGCGGACGCGATCGGACTGGGACTCGTAGGTGTCGTTGATCGGCGAGTCCTCGTTGGCGTTCCAGCCCGGGACGGTGTCGATCTTGTTCGCCGCGACGATGAACGGGGTTTCGGACCGCCGGAGGATGTCTAAGGCCTCGAGCGTCTGGGGCTGGAAGCCGTCGTTGACGTCGACGACGAGGATGGCGATGTCGGCCAGCGCGCCCCCGCGGGATCGCAGCGTGGTAAAGGAGTGGTGACCCGGCGTGTCGATGAAGAGGAGGCCGGGGAGGTCGAAATCGTCCGGGTCGACGAGATCGCCCGCGATCGTCGAGATGATGTCCAGCGGGACGGCGGTCGCGCCGATGTGCTGGGTGATCGCGCCTGCTTCGCCCTCGATGACCGCGGAGCCGCGGATCTTATCGAGGAGACTGGTCTTGCCGTGATCGACGTGTCCGAGGACGGCGACGATCGGCGTTCTGAGAGATGTGGGGTCGCGTGTATCCGTGTCCGACATGATGAACCACCCGAGAAGGTCTTACCTAAATCGTCCGTAGCGCCGTAGTTAAACCCATCGTCATCCGCGTTCCGAACGCTGCGGCGGGAGCCGCGGTCACGACTGCCACAGGTCGGTCCGTTTCGGCGGGGCCGGGATTCCGTCGTCCGTGCGCGTTCCCCGTGGTCTTTAATACCGATTAGTAAGTACGGGGATGCATGAGCGATATACTCGCTGAAAACCTCTCGGGGAAGTCCGTCATGGGGTCCGACGGCACCGAGCTCGGATTGCTCTACAACATCACGATGGATCTGAAATCCGGCAAACTCCACGATCTCGTTATCGAGCCCGACGAGGAACTCTCCCGCCGCGCAGTCGACTTCGACAGCGACGACGCCGGTCGGTTTCTCGTTCCCGTCAACCGCGTCCAAGCGGTGAAAGACTACATCGTCGTCCAGCGCTAACGGTATGTACGTTCTCGACTCCTCCGCTTTTATCCACGACTTCCATACGACAGAACAGACTGCAACTATCCCGCTCGTCCGCGAGGAACTGGAAGACGAGAGCGCCTATCGCTACGACGCGATGGAAGGCTCCGGGATGCACATCCACATTCCCAACGAGGACACCACCGAGAAAGTCGAGCGCGCGGCCCGGGAATCCGGCGACCTCGACGTCCTCTCGGAAACGGACATTCGCCTCGTTGCGGCGAGTTTCGAACTCGACGCCACCCTCGTGACCGACGACTACGCGATGCAAAACGTCGCGGAGAAACTCAACGTCGGGGTCGAAGTGATCGCCCGAGAGGGGATCGACGAACAGCGCCACTGGAAGTATCAGTGTCAGGGCTGCGGTCGCGAGTTCGACGAGGAGAAGGATCGGTGCCCGATCTGCGGGTCGGAACTGGCACGGAAGAACCCGTCGTAGTCCGCGGTCGCGGTCCGCGATCGTTTCTGTCGCAGTCGGTTACGAATCAGTCAGCCGCCGGTCGAGAGTCCTCAGCCATAGACGAAGTAGAGGTTCGCGAAGAGGATCGCGTTGTAGGCACCGTGGATCAGCGCCGGGACGAGGAGGTTGTCCGTCCGCTCGTAGATGGTCCCGAGGACGATCGCGAGCCCGAAGATGGTCCCTAGACTGGCGATCACCGCGCCCAGTCCGGCGGTGGCGTACGCGAGCACGTGGACCGCCGCGAAGATGACGCTTGCCACGGCAACGGCCCCCGGCCGCGAGAACGTGTCGTACAGCGACTTCTGGATCACGTTCCGGTAGAGCAGTTCCTCGAACGGGCCGATGATCAGGATGGCCAGCGGGACCAGTACCAGCATTAGATCGGGGCTCTCTTGGGCCCGCTGGGTCGTCGAGTGGTCGGCGCTTTCCATGCCGGTCGACTCCATGACAAAAGAGATCAGAAAGAGCGCCCCGAAGAGGACTACCAGTCCGCCGATCATCCAGCCGATGTCCCGCAGCGTCGGTCGATGCACGTCGATAAAGGACAGGCCGCGGTCGGTCACCGAGAGATAGGCACCCGCGACGAGCATCGTTCCGATCGCCATGCACACCTGCGTAAAGACGGTGCTTTCGATCTGGGAGATCGGCTCGAGAAGCGGGCGGACCGGAACCGCGAGGATGTTGACAACGACCGGCGTGATGAGGAGGCCCGCGAGACCGACGGCCGACAGCATCACGACCTGTAGACTCCGTTCCTTGAGCCCGATACTACCGATTCCGTAGTAATCCGCGACCCCGGCGGCGGCGGTGAGTCCCGCCGTGAGGAACGCGACGAAGACGATCGGGATCGACAGCGGAATCGTCGGCACGCCGGTCGGTGCTGTCACCCCCTGATTCAACGCGTAGCCGGCGAGTAACACGACGGCGACGCTCGAGCCGGCGGCCACGAGGCCGGCGATTCGTCCCTCGAGAAAGCCGTGGCGTTGGGCCAGAAACGCGAGGACGGCGGCGACGGCGAACGCTGCGCCGGCCCAGACGACCGGGTCGTCGACGCCGCGGCGAACGGGGACGAACATGGCGACCATCGTGATTCCCGCGAGGATGGTCCCGATTCCGGGAACCACGCCGGACGCGACCGGGCCGGCGTCGTCGGTCCGTGCAGTCTCGGTCATACGTCGATATTCGTGCGAGGGCTCATACAAATTTCGAGGCGGGAACGACGAGGGCGGTCCGACGGCCGTCGCTCGAGCGCCGCCGCCGACCGCGAGCGGCTCGGCCTACCGCTCGACTCGGAGTTCCGTCTTCTCGGCGACCGCGTCCGCTTCCTCGAACTCGCCGCCGCCGAGCAGGCCCCGGGTGGCCTTCTTGGCCCACTCGACGGCCGGCTGTTCGAAGGTGTTCACGCCGGCGAGTTCGCCCGCGAGCACGCAGGCGGCTTCCATGCCGTAGAGCAGCCCGCCGAGTTCGTACTCGTCGACGCGCTCGAGTTCCACGCGGACGTTCGGTCGGCCGGCGGCCGCGAGGCTCGCCTCCGTGGCTTCGAACTCGGCCTCGAGCAGTTCCCCGAGCGTCGCGTCGCCCAGATACGCGAGGTCCTCGACGTCGGTGTCAGGGATCGGCCGGTCCGCACCCTCCTCGGTCGTCACGAAGGTGACGAGTTTGTCCCGCGGGCCCGCGCGATAGAGTTGCAGTTGCGAGTGCTGATCGGTGACGCCGAGCGCTCGCACGGGGGTCTGGCCGAGGTCGTCTTTCCCCAGACTCTCGGCCCACAGCTGGGCGAACCACTCCGCGTACGTCTCCAGCGATTCCGCGTAGGGCATCACGGCGTTCACGCCGGCACCGCGCTGGTCCAGGGCGTAGGTCGTCGCGCCGTAGGCGTAGGCGGGGCAGTCGAACAGCGAACCCGAGAGCGTTTCGGCTTCGGCAGCGGCACCCGCGAGCAGGGCCTCGAGGTCGTGGCCGCAGACGGCCGCGGCGACCATGCCGACCGCCGACAGCGCCGAGAAGCGACCGGGGACGCCGTCGGGAACTTTCAACGACGGCAGATCGTGGCGGTTCGCGAGGTCGCGAAGCGGGCCGGACTCGCCGGTCGTGACGATCGTTCGCTCGGTCCAGTCGACGCCGGCAGATTCGAAGGCATCGCGGACGACGAGGAAGTTCGCCAGCGTCTCCGCCGTCGTCCCCGACCGCGAGACCACGTTGATCGCCGTGCGCTCGAGGGGCAGTCGCTCGAGGTGGCTCGAGACCCATTCGGGATCGACGTTGTCCAGAAAGACCGTCTCGGTCCCGTCGGACTTCGTCCGACTCTCCGTCGAGCGTGGCTCGACGCGCTCCAGCGCGTTCGTAATCGTCGCCGCGCCGAGCGAACTGCCGCCGATCCCGACGGTGAGCAGCGCGTCGGCGTCCGCGACCGGCTCGACCGCCGCCCGGATTTCGTCGGGATCGGTTCGCTCGGGGAGGTTCAGCGCCTCGTAGCCGTGTTCCCCGTTCGCCATTCCCGTCTCGATGCGCTCGTGGGCGGCCGCGACCTGCTCGTCCAGTCGCTCGAGGGACTCCCGCGAGACGCCCGGCGACGCGACCGACTCGAGTGCGTTCCCGATGTCGACGTTCATACGGAAGGGCGCAACCGCCTGCGATAAATGCGTTCCGTGACGGAGTCGGTCGATCGTCTTTCCGACGGCTGTCCGGTCGCAGTGTGTCACCCGTCTCAACTAGGCAGTCATCGGCTCCGTAACGCCGTCACCGACAGCAGGACGAGGACGGGCAGAAGCCGAAACCCCGAAACCGATCCCCCGTCTACGAGCGCCCATGACCGAAAAGACCGGCACCTTCGTCGTCACCCACGCCGAGGCCGAGTCGGCCGTCGTCCGCGACGCCGAGACCGCACAAGTCCACACCCTCGCGTCGAACCCCGGCCTCGAGGTCCACGACGTTCTCGAGGCGACCGTCGCGCCGGAGCCGCCACTGGAAGTCGCGTGGGAAGTCGTCGACGTCGACGACAGGCGATCGATCGAACTGGTCGACAGCGACCTCGAGCCGACCACACACGAGACGGAACTGGCGGCCGAGGCCGAACTCGGCGACCTCGTCCAAGAGGAGCGCGCGGGAACGGGGGAACTCCACGTCTTCCGGACCCCCGACGGCGAGGTCGAACAGGCCGCACGGGATGTCCTCGACGACGAGGAGACCATCGCTCGAGCGGCCCGGCTCGAGGCGGTCCGCGTGGAAGTGCGGCGCTCGGCCGAGGACGGCGTGTTGAGCGTTCGGTATCTGCCGGACTGATCGCGATCGCAAGGACTGGCGATCATTCATCGCGAAGCGTGACTCGGAGGACTCGAGCGGGCAGCAATCCCGGAAATCAGAATGACAGAATGTGACGAACGACCACGTTTCCGAAATTGAGAAGGCTTACCTCGGGGCGCTTCGAGTAGTCCGGTATATGGCGTATTTCGACGTACCGGAGATCGATTACACCCGGTACAGTAACCGCCAGCTCGCGGCGGTTCCGCTCGCGGTTCTCGCGGTTGCACTGCTCGTCCTCAGCGGCTCGTTTCTCGTGTACGGCACGCCAGTGCCGCTCGGGATGGACTTCGCCGGCGGTTCGGAGCTGACCGTCCAGACGACGACGCCGGAAGGCGACATTCCGGCGGCGTTCGACGAACAACCCGAATCCGTCACGGGAACGGGCGGCGACAATCAGTACATCGTCCGGTTCTCCTCGACCGACGCGCAGGCCTTGGAGGATCAGGCCACGGACGATGAGAACGGACTGGAACAGGACGGCGACGCCGAGATCGTCCAGTCGGTCTCGTCCACGTCGGCGAGTTTCGGCCAGCAGAGCCAGCGCACGGCCATGATCGGACTCGCCGTCGCGTTCGTCGGAATGAGCGCGATCGCCTTTCTGCTCTTCCGGACGTTCGTCCCGTCGATCGCGATCGTCATCTCGGCGTTTTCTGACCTCGTGATCCCGCTCGCGTTCATGCGACTCGCCGGCATCCCGCTCTCGCTCGGCACCGTCGCCGGCCTACTGATGTTGATCGGATACTCGGTCGACTCGGACATCCTGTTAAACAATCACGTCCTGCGCCGCAGCGGTGACTTCTACGAGAGCACGTACCGCGCGATGCGGACCGGCGTCACGATGACAGTGACGTCGATGGCCGCGATGCTCGTCATGGGCGTCGCGGCGTACCTGTTCGGTATCGACCTCTTGGCCTCGATCGGGATCATCCTGTTCGTCGGCCTCGCGACCGACCTGCTGAACACCTACATGTTGAACCTGAGCCTGCTTCGCTGGTACAAATTCGAGGGGGTGCGCTCATGAATCCGATCGACGCGATCAAGCACAACTGGCGGGTCCTCCTGCTCGTGGTGTTCGTCGGCTTCTCCGCCGTCGCGCTCTTCATCCCCGGCGGGATCGTCGCCGACGACAGCCTCGCCGACGACAGCATCGACGACAGTCCCACCAACCTCGAGTTCGGTCTCAGCCTCGAGGGCGGGACCCGAATGCGGGCCCCGGTCGACGGGCTGACCGCCGAGGACATCGAGACCGGCGCTGTCAGCGACAACGGGCAGATCGATCAGGATCGGCTCAATGAGGTCGACGCGACGGTCCGCGAGGAACTCGATCTCGATCCGGCCGACTCCAACATCAACGTCCAGGAAGACGGGACCGTCACCGCGGAAGTGTTCGACGGGAACGTGACCGAAGCGGAGTTCGCCGCGGCGTTGCAGGCGGCTGACGTCGACGCGACCGAGGACGACATTCGCCCGGGCGTCACCCAAGAGACCCGCGATAGTATGATCAAGACGCTCCAGTCGAAGATCAACGCGGCCGGCCTCTCGGGCGGAACGGCCTACGAGTCGTCGACGCTCGAGGGCGACCACTACATCGTCGTGGAAGTACCCAACATGGGTGCCAGCGAACTCCGCGATATCCTCTCCGACCGCGGACAGGTCGAGGTCAAAGCCTACTATCCCGATGACAGCGGGAACCAAACCAACCAGACGAACCAGACGGTACTGACCGGCGAGGATATCGCTAACGTCGACCCGCCGAAGCAGCGCCAGCCAGGGTCGGATTCGGGGTACGTGGTCCCGGTTCAAGTCAACGAGGAGGCCGCGCCCGGGTTCCAACAGCAGATGAACGACCTCGGCTTCACCAGCGAGGGGGTGCAGGTAGGCTGCAACCTTCGCGGTGATGGTGAAAGCATCAGCTTCGACCACGAGAACGAACAGTACTGTCTGCTGACCGTCGTCGACGGCGAGGTCGTCGACGCCCACAGCATGGCTCAATCGCTGGCGAACCCGATGCAAAGCGGCAGCTGGGTGAACACCCCGACCTTCCAGATGGGCGCACAGAACCAGCAGGACGCCCAGTCGCTCTCAGTCAACCTCCGAGCCGGGAGCCTGCGCGCGCCGCTCGACATGGACAACAATCAAGTCTACTCGATTCAGCCGTCCCATGCTGACCAGTTCAAACAGTACTCGCTGCTGATCGGGCTGCTCTCGGTGCTCACCGTCAGCGGCGTCGTCTACTCCCGGTACACGGACACGCGCGTCGCCCTACCGATGATCCTCACGGCGGTGGCGGAGGTCGTGATCCTGCTCGGCTTCACCGCGCTGATACGCATGCCGATAGACCTCTCCCACGTCGCCGGGTTCATCGCCGTCGTCGGGACGGGGGTCGACGACCTCGTGATCATCGCCGACGAGGTGATGGACGAAGGCGACGTCAGTTCCGAACGGGTGTTCCAGTCGCGGTTCCGCAAGGCCTTCTGGGTCATCGGGGCCGCCGCGGCGACGACGATCATCGCGCTCTCGCCGCTCGCGGTCATGAGCCTCGGCGACCTCCAAGGGTTCGCCATCATCACCATCCTCGGCGTGCTCATCGGGGTCCTCATCACCCGGCCCGCCTACGGGGACATCCTCCGGCGGCTGCTGACCGACCGATAGCGCGGTCCGATTCGCGCCGTACCGTTTTTACCGACCGGTCCTACCGCCCGTTCTGACACCGCGGACACCAGTCGACGGCTCCGTCCTCACCGTGTGCGCGAGCGAAATCGTACGAAACGGGATTGCCGCAGGTCCTACAATGTGGCATAGAGAGTCACTACGGCAACGCACTGGCGGTCGACTACTGAACGACTCGCCTGCACTTGCAACGGCTCTGGTGGGGTACGCTCGAGGACTGTCACAGAAGGATTCGATCGGCGCTCGCCGCTCACCGGAGTGCGGGCAGTTCGAGACGAAGCGATGCTACGGCTGTTGGAGATCGCGCTGGAACTCGTCGAAGACCTCGAAGTCGTCGGGAAGGTCGTACTCGCGGTGGCGCTGTTCCTGCCGGTTGGTGCCGGCGTCGTCGATCGGCGTGGCGGTGTCCTCCCAGCCGGGTTTGATCTTGACGCTCTTGGCGGGCATTCCGATCGCGATATGGTGGGCGGGGATGTCGTGTTGGACGATGCCGCGCGCGCCGACGATGGCGTTTTCGCCGACCTTACAGCCGGCGCGGACCATCGCGTCGTAAGTGAGCCGGACGTCGTCCTCGACGATGGTGTGGTAGTTGCGAACCTCGGTCTGGTCGACGACGTCGTGGTCGTGGCTGTAGATGTGGACGCCGTCGGAGATCGAGACGCGGTCGCCGATCGTGAGTTTGCCACGGTCGTCCAGATGGACGTCGTCGTGGATGACCGTGTTGTCCCCGATCGTGATGTTGTGGCCGTAGGTAAACGAGATACCCTTGAAAAAGCGACAGCCGTCGCCGCAGTCCTCGAACAGGTGGTCGGCGAGCATCCGTCGGAATCGCAGCGCGAACTCGACGTTGTCCGCGATCGGCAGACTGTCGAACTGCCGCCAGAGCCACTGGAGGTGTTTCGAGCGGCGGAACTGTTCCTCGTCTTTCTCGGCGTAGTACTCACTCTCGAGGGTCGTGTTACAGGGATCGTAGCTCTGTAGGCGGACGCGCTCGGCCGCCGAGACCGACTCGCCACGCTGCCAGCGTTCGTAGGCCTCGCGGTCGCCCGAGAGGTCGATCAGGACGTCCTCGACGACCGAGCAGGTGTCCTCGTCGCCCGAGAGCCGTCGATCGACCTCGTCGATGAACTCACGCATCCCCGCTTCCGCCTCCTCGGGGAGCGACACGTACCGCTTTGTCATACCTCGAGATATTGCCCGCCGAGTTGATAGGGGTTCGGTTGTCCGGATGCGGTTGCCGGACCCGCTGGCGTGCGGGCGCAGGGTACCGTCACGGTCGGGTCGCGAGTGGATCCGCGCCGCGTCGTCGGTCTCACTCCCGCTCGGACTGCCAGCCGGAGAGGAGCAACGCGGGCAGTGCGAGCGCGCCGATCACCAGCAGGCCCCCGCCGACGACCGCGCCGACCGTGACCTGGTCGACGGGGAACGCGAGCGCCCTCGCGGCGAGGAGCCCGAGCGGAACGATAACGAGGAGGACCGCCAGCAGGATCAGGGTGGGGTTCCGGACGCGAGAGTCGGCCATACACGAACGTGTCAGTCGAGACCCAAGAGCGGTTCGACTCGAGCCGGCGGCCGAAATCCCGAACCCGTTCGGGCCGCTGCTCGAGCGTTCCGCACGCCATAAGTTTCCCCGCTTCGAAGGGTCGTCCATGCAACACAGCGAACTCGGCGACTCCGGAGTCGAGGTCAGTGAGATCGGTTTCGGCGCGTGGACCGTCGGCACCGACTGGTGGGGCGACCGCTCGGAAGACGACGCGATCGAGATGCTCCAGTACGCCGTCGATCAGGGAATTACCTACTTCGATACCGGCGACGTCTACGGTCACGGCCGCAGCGAGGAACTGGTCGGGAAAGCGCTGAGCGAGATCCGCGACGAGGTCACGATCGCGACCAAGGTCGGCTACGACTTCTACGACAACCCGCAGGCCGGCCACGGGGAACTCCCGAAGGAGATGGACGCCGACTATCTCCGCGAGGCCGTCCACAAGAGCCTCGATCGACTCGGGCTCGAGTCGGTCGACGTGCTCCAGCTCCACAACGCCGACGTCGAGGAGATCACGCCCGACATCCTCGAGTTGCTGGACGAACTCGAGGAGGAAGGGACGATCGAGGCCACCGGCCTCGCGCTCGGCCCGTCGATCGGCTGGCTCGCCGAGGGCGATCTGGCGATCGAGGAGGAGTTCGACTCCGTTCAACTCGTCTGGAACATGCTCGAACAGGAGGTCGGCGACCACTTCCTCGAGACGATCGAGCGAACGGGCTCGTCGACGAGCCTGATCCCCCGCGTCCCGCATTCGTCGGGCATCCTCAACGAGCAGGTCACCCCCGAAACCGAACTCGGCGAGGGCGACCACCGCGGCTTCCGTCCCGAGGAATGGTACGAGACCGGGTGGGAGAAACTCGAGAAACTTCGGTTCCTCGAGCGAGGCGGCGAGCGGACGATGGGGCAGGCGTCGATCGCGTGGCTTCTGAGCCACGACCCCGTCGCCACCGTGACGCCCACCTTCCGCACGAAGGCGGACATCGACGAGTGGGCGGCCGCAAGCGACGTGCCGAAGCTCTCCGAGGAGGAGATGAGCCGCGTCGCGGAACTCTACGAGAACGACTTCGGCATCGATCGCGACGACGGCATGGACTCGCTGCGCTCGTCGGTCGACGGCGACGACATCGAGTCGGCCGGGCTCGACAAGCTCGCGGCCGACTGATCGGAACGACTCGAGGCCTGGGCGGCCGACTCACTCGGCGTTCGAGTCGGACTCGGTGAGCCTGAACTCGAACTCCAGTTGCCCGTCCGTCCTCACGTTCACCCCGCCGAGGCGGTCCGCGAGCTGCTCTCGGGCTCGAGAACTCGGTTCGACGGTGACGGAGACGCTGTTGCTGTTGGCGTTGTACGTGATGTTTCCGACCGCGACATCGAACTCGAAACACTCCGGAATCTCCGCTCTGAGCTGTGATCGCACGTCGCCGACATCCGCGCGGACGTCGGCCATCTCTTCGTTTAGCGTGCCCATTTCCGGTGATAGATGGTAACATGGCTTAATCGTTCAGCCTGAACTGTCCGGCGTCTGAATTTGGGGGATGATGGCGCACGGAGCCGAGTTGACCGCGGAGTCACCGGCCCGCCGTCGCTTTCCGCTCCTATATACGTCCCTCCATATCTGGGTATCTCCCCTATCGGAACCCAGTCCGTAGGAACAGGTGTCGAGCACACCATCTAGACCCATGAAACCGTACGAATTCATCTGCCCGGATTGCGGCCGTGAGATCCCAGTAACCGACCCGATGCTCGAGGCGACGTTAGCTAACGGCTGTCCCGTCTGCGGGCGGTCGGTCGCGGAAAGCCACTTCGCGACCTGATCCCGTCGTGACCGGTCGCCGTTCGATTCCCATCGCGACTAGCTACGCTTCGGCGAAACGACCGGCCGAAAACGGCCTCGAGCGCCCGGAAGCCGTAGTATTGATATACCGCACTTACCGACGGGTGAGCATGTCTCCCACTGTGGTGAGAATCGAATGAGTTGGCAACGGACGCTGGAACGGATCGGAACGGTCACGAGCAAGTACTTCGTCCTCTGGGTGCTGATCGTCTCCCCGCTGGCGCTCTACTCGCCGGAGACGTTCACCCCGATCGCGCCCTATATCACCCCGCTGCTGGGCATCATCATGCTCGGTATGGGGCTGACGCTGACTCCGGCTGATTTCCGCCGCATTCTCGAGCGGCCGCAGGACGTCGCCATCGGGGCGATGAGCCAGTGGCTCCTGATGCCGACGATCGCCTACATTCTCGTCTTCGCGCTTGGACTGCCCGAAGAGATCGGGCTCGGACTGATCATCGTCGGCGCGGCACCGGGCGGGACCGCCTCGAACGTGATGACCTACCTCGGTCGCGGCGATGTCGCGCTGTCGGTGTCGATCACTACGGTGACGACGATCGCTGCGCCGCTGGTGATGCCGGCGTGGATCGTCCTGCTCGCGGGCGAGTCGATCTCGGTCACGTTCGGCGAGATGGCCACCTCGATCGTGAAGGTCGTCTTGCTCCCGGTCATCGGCGGGCTCGTGTTGCGCTACGTGCTCGACGAGTACGCGCCGGCGGTCGCACAGGCCGGGCTGTCGATCTTCCCGGCGATCAGCGTGGTCGCCATCGTCGCCATCGTTGCAGCCGTCGTCGGCCTCAACGTCGAAACGATCCTCGCCGCGAGCGCGCTCGTCTTCCTCGCGGTCGTCCTGCACAACGGCCTCGGACTGGGGTCCGGCTACGCCATCGGGCACGCGGCGAACATGGCCGAAGACCGGGCGCGAGCGTGCGCGTTCGAAGTGGGCCTGCAGAACAGCGGACTGGCGGTCACGCTCGCGACGGTATACTTCAGTCCCGAGGCCGCGTTGATTCCGGCGCTCTTCAGCGTCTGGCACAACGTCTCCGGGCCGGCGCTGGCGACGCTCTTTACCTATCTCGACGGTGACGCGCCCGTCGCGGACGACGCGCCCGTCGCCTCTGACTGACCGCGCAACGCTCGTCGATCGACCGCCGAACCGATCTTCCGACTTCCTTAAGGTCATTTAATGACCCCTATGATAGGTTTTTACGCGAGAACGGTGTGGTAGGTTGTACCATGAGCGACGTAACCTACGTCCAGAAGGCCTGTGCCTACATCACTCGCGACACGGGCGAGTTACTGGTCTTCGAGGGACCGGGCCACGACGGCTTACAGATCCCCAAAGGAACGCTCGAGTCGGGCGAATCGCCGCGCGAGGCGCTGTTCAGGGAAGTCCTCGAGGAGAGCGGACTCGGGTCGTTGAACGGGACGAGACATCTGACGACCGATATCTGGACGCGACGCGAGGGGAGACGCTATGTGCGTCACTTCTTCCACTCGACGGTCCACGAACCGCGCGACCGCTGGACCCACACCGTCACTGACGGCGGCGGGGAACACGGCTCCGAGTTCGAGTTCCGCTGGATCCGCCCACGGGCCGCGGGGGAGTTCGCGCTCGATCTCGACGAGTACGTCGGCTTGCTCCCGACCGCCACCGGGACCGAGACGGTCGCGAGCGTGTCGGACTGACCGCGATTCGATTTGACCGCCGTTCGATCGCCCACTGCGACAGCACCGACCGGCACCGCGAGTTCGGTCGACAGCCAGAAGAGCTATATCGATTTCGCCGTGTTCCCGGGGTATGACCCTCCACCGCCGGAAATATCTCAGCGTCACTGCTGAGGCGCTCCACCCCGGAACGACCGTTCGCTACTACTACCGGACCGGCGACTCGCTGGCCACCGTCGTCGAGCGAACCGACCGCCTCGTCACCTTCGTCGGTGAGGACTGCGACGGCCGGTTCACGCACGGCCAGATCGACCGGCTGTTCGCGGACGGCCGCCTCGAGATCGTCCTCGACGACCGGATTCACACGCCGGCGGACGACCGGTCAGAAAACGCATAGGCGACGAAACTCGGTACCCGCCTCGAGTCGGTCAGTTCGAGAGCGCGCGCTCGACCGCTTCGGCCACGTCCATCGCTTTCTCGCCTAACTCCTCGGTAACCAGTCCGTCGTCGACGGCGGCCTCGAGTTCGTCCGCGTCGACGATTTCGACCGTGCCGTCCCCCTGACGGATCACGTCGACGTAGAGGTCGACGTATCGCACACAGTCAGGAAATAGTTCAACGGGGGTACAGACGTTGACGTAGGTTCCCTTCGAGGTACCGTCGGCGGCCTTGTACGTCGTCGGATACCACCAGCGGCCCTCGCGGAACTTCGTCACGGCCACGTCGCCCGACTCCTTTGCGACGCCGAGCGCGTCGTAGCTGCCGCCCCCGCGCATGGAGCGCTCGAGGGTCACCTTCCCCTCGGGGTCCCACTCGGTGACCTCGCCGCGACCCAGCGAGATGAGCCGGCCGTCGGGTTTACCGTGGCCGATCTCGAGGCGATCGCCCTTCGTCGGGCCGAACTGGCGGGCGACCGCGGCGAAGGGGAACTCGCCGTTCCCGCTCCCGTCGCCGCTGCCGACCGAGTCGCAGACGGCCTCCGCGAAGTCGACCGCCGCGCTCGCGGCCCGGTCGGCGGCCTTCGACCGGTGATGGCCCGGCATCGTCGTCTCGACCCGCCGTCGGACGCCGTCCAGCGCGAACCGGGACTCGCGGCCGAACCAGCACCACTCGGTCCGCCGGGGCGTGGCGAGCAGTCCCGGCTCGCCGGGGCCGTCCGGCGCGTCGGCGAGCGCGTCCTCGAGCACCCGCGCCCGACTCACCGCGTCCTCGAGCGCGGTGCCCATCGCCGCGAGGTCTGCGTCGGTCGCGGCGTGTTGCCAGCGCAGTCCCCACCCGTCGGGCACGTCGACCGAGAGCAGGTCGGTCATGCCGACCAGTTCCTCCGCGCGCTCGCCCCGCAGCGCCGCCGAGATACCGGTCCGGTCCTTCGAGAGCGTACAGAGGCCACCCTGCACCTCGAGCGCCGGTCGCACGAGCGGGCGGTCGTCGTCCCACGGCGGCGCGGGTTCGTGAACCTGCACCCGGTACCGGTCGCCGGCGTCCACGTAGCCGTCCGCGTCGTCGTAGTTGAGATAGCCGCGCTGACCGTCGCCGAGATCGACCACTGCACCGCTGCCGCCGGCGGCCTCGAGCACCTCCGCGTCGAAGACCGCGCCGCGAGGGATGTCGTCGTCCCAGCGGAAGGCGTCGATCGCGAGGGCCGCGAGTTCGCCGGCGACCGTCTCGACCGCGTCGGGGTCGCCCGAAATCTCGACGCCCTGCCGGTCGCGGGTCGTCTCGATTGTCGCGTCGGCCGGCGCAGCGTCGAACGACTGGTCGAAGCGGTCCCGAATCGGCTCGGAGGCCTGGACGACCTCGCAATCAGCCTCGCTCAACAGCTGGGTGACGGCCGTCGTGTAGATGCCCCGGACTCGAGCCGTCGTCATCGCAGGATGTCGCGGTCGGCGGCGAACCGCACCCGATCGTTGATCGTCGGCCCGAGCGAGAGTTCGACGTAGTCCTCGTCTAAAATCCGGCCGTCCTCGACGGAGACGCCCCACGTCTCGAAGCGGAGCCAACCGCGCATCTCGTCGGCGTGGGTCGTCAAGTCGGCGTAGTCGACCTCGTGTTCCGGATAGTCGGAACTCGAGTGGGCCATGTCCATGTCGGAGTAGACGGTGTCGTGGTCGGCGAAGAACTCCTCGAGGGCCGCCGCGTCCTCGGCGACGGCCTCGACGACCGCCTCCGAGGCGGCCCGGAGATCGTCGGTCTCGAGGCCGACATCGCGAAGCGCCTGCTGGGTTCGCTGGTCGAAGTGCATACCCGCCGATTGGGCCGGGAGGCCTTTGATAATTCCGAGTCCGCGCCGTCTATCGAAGTGATCGGTTCTTGTGAGCCCATGATAGTCGAGCCGGCCGCATTTTGTCGCCGTCCTAGAAACGGTGGAGGGGTGCTGTCAGAATCCCAGTCAGCCCGCGATCGAGTGAGTGGGACGTTCCGTTCGTACAGGATCTCCGCCACCAACGTTAATTCCTATACAAATATTAGCAAACATACGGAAATAGTCTAGAATGTCAATTCCCACCATCAAATCCGTATATACCAATCGAATGGTTCGGTATCGGTGTTTTTATTGATCGTGTGTTTCGACAGAGGATATAGCAATGGCAATCCGGCAGCTCTACGATCAATATCGATCCGTTCCCATTATCTACCGCATCGGTGTCGCGTTCGTTCTTGGCTCACTCTTCGGCCTGACGGTCGGGGAACCGGCGACGCGGCTTGAGCCGCTCGGCGATCTCTTCGTCCGGCTACTTCAGATGATCGTGATTCCGATCATCGTTTTCACGCTTCTCATGGGCGCTAGACGGCTCTCGCCGTCGAACCTCGGAAAGATCGGCGGGCAGGTCATAACGCTGTATCTGGCCACGACAGCGATCGCGATCGCTGTCGGGCTGTTCGTCGCTAATCTCATCAATCCCGGGACCGGACTGGAGGTGGCCAACGCGAGCGTCGAGACCAAAGAGGCTCCCGACATCGTCGAGGTCTTCATGAACATCGTGCCGACGAACCCGATTGGGGCGATGGCGAACGGCGACGTTCTCCCGACGATTTTCTTCACGATCGTGTTCGGACTCGCGCTGGCCTATCTACAAGACGAGTACGACGTCAGCTCTGCCGTCCACGAGGGCACCGAAACGGTATTCGAACTCGCGGAAACCGGCGCGGAAGCGATGTTCAAGGTCGTCTGGGGCGTCATGGAGTACGGCGTGATCGGCGTCTTCGCCCTGATGGCGACAACGTTCGGTAACGCGGGGGTCGACGCGATCGCGCCGTTCGCCAAACTCATCGGCGCGCTCGCGATTGCAGTCGGACTCCACATCGGCATCACCTACCTGCTGATCATCCAGTGGGGGCTGCTTCGGGAGTCTCCGGTCGATTTCCTCCGTGGCAGCAAGGAAGCGATGGTGACCGCGCTCTCGATCCGCTCCTCTAGCGGGACGCTCCCGGTCACCATGAACGACGCCGACGAGAACTTCGGTGTCGACGAGGAGGTCTACAGCTTCTCGCTGCCGCTGGGCGCGACGATCAACATGGACGGGACGGCGATGTATCAGGGCGTCGCGGCGGTCTTCGCTGCCAACATGGTCGGACAGACCCTGACCATCGGCGAACAGCTCACCGTCGTCACGACGGCCCTCCTCGCGAGCGTCGGCACCGCTGGCGTTCCCGGGAGTGGACTGATAATGCTCACGATGGTCCTCACGCAACTCGGCCTCCCGCTCGAGGTCGTCGGAATGGTGGCGGGCGTCGATCCGATCCTCGACCGCCTGCGGACGATGAACAACGTGACCGGCGACTTGGCCGTCACGACGCTCGTTGCCGGCTGGAACGACAAGATCGACCGCACGGCTACCGTCTGGTCGGCGGCGGACATCCCGGACTCGGCATCGAGTGCGGACGACGACTGAGTGCGGCCGTCGGACACTGAACGGGTACTGTCCGTCGCCGGTTGCCGAACCTATACCGGGCCGGCGCGTATACACACGGCCATGGAGCGCAGGCGCGACCCGGTCGAACGAGCGGAGGAGCGAAGCGGCGACGGATCGAGAGATCTCTACGACGTCTCGACGTGGGAACCGCGATCGATCCCGGATCTGTTCGCGTACACGCTCTACAACGCGGTCAGCTACGGGTTCCGGGCGATCGTGTTGTTGATCGCGCTCGCGATCACGCTCTCCCTGCTCGTCTCGCCGGCCGCGCTCGTCCTCGAGGATCCGTACCTCGCCGGTTTCTTCGCGCTGTCGGTCGTCCCGGCAGGGCTGCTCGCGGCCTATATCTGGTACGCCGATATCACGACGAGCGAACCGCTTCGATTGGTGGTCGTGACCTTCCTGCTGGCGATCCTGTTCGCGACGTTTGCCGCGGTCGTCAACTCCGTCACGCAGCCGTTGTTCGGCGTCGGGTTCCTCGGTAGCCTCCTCTTTTTCTACCTGATCGTCGGCCCCATCGAGGAGAGCGTGAAGCTACTCGCCGTGCAGGTGTTCGCCTATCGGAGCGATAGCTTCGACGCGGTCATCGACGGCGCGGTCTACGGGGCCGTCGCCGGACTCGGCTTCGCGGCCATCGAGAACGCGATCTACATCGGCCGCGTCGTCGGCGAGGCAGACCCCGAAGCGGGCCTCCTCACCACTGCGGGCGGGATCGCGACGGTTCGGGCGCTGGCGGGTCCCGGCCACGTCATCTACTCCGCGATCGCGGGCTACTACCTCGGGCTGGCGAAGTTCAACCGGGAGTACGCCGGCCCGATCGTCCTCAAGGGGCTGCTCGTCGCCGCCTTCGTCCACGGGACGTACAACGTCACGGTCGGGATCGCCCCCGAGATCATCACCAGTTTCCTCCCGATCGGCACCGGGCTCGCGTTCGTCGGCTACGTGATCGTCTACGACCTCGCAATCGGCTACTACCTCTACCGGAAGATCGCTCGCTACCGCCGGACCTACCAGTCGGTCACGAACGGCGTCGACGGCGACTCGCGACCGGAGTTGACCGAGTTCGAGCCGCCACAGCGCTGATCGAGGACGGTGGCGACGGCCGAGGAACAGGACCGAGAGTGAGAGAAGGCGAATTAAGCCGTCAGTCGAACCGCGCCTCGAGCAGCCGTTCGACGTACTTCGAGAGCACGTCGACCTCGAGGTGGACCGGATCGCCGGGTTCTTTCTCCGAGAGCGTCGTCAGGTCGTAGGTCGTCGGGATAATGGCGACGGTCACCCGCCCGGTTTCGGTGTCGAGATCGGCGACGGTGAGGCTGATCCCGTCGAGCGTGATCGACCCCTTCTCGACGACGTAGCGGCCGTACCCCTCCGGGAGGTCGAACTCGAAGAACCAGTCTTCATCTATCGACTCGACGTTCCTGACGGTCGCGACCGCGTCGACGTGGCCCTGCACGACGTGACCGTCGAACCGGCCGTCGGCCGGCATCGCTCGCTCGAGGTTGACCGTCTCGCCCTCGGCGAGGTCGCCGAGATACGTCCGCTCGACGGTTTCGGTCGCCAGAAAGACCTCGAACCACTCGCCGTCGGCGTGCTCCTCGACCGTGAGACACGCGCCGCTGACGCTGATGCTCTGGCCGTAGTCGAGCCCCGTCGCGACCTCGTCAGCCCCGATTCGCAGCCGGAGGCCGTCCTCGGTGCGCTCTCGAGCGACGATCTCGCCGGTCTCCTCGACGATTCCCGTGAACATACGTACAGGTGGCGGACGACGGGGGAAAGCCGTTCCGGGTCCGTCCGTGCTCGCTCCGGCCCGCGTCGATCCGAGCGTGAGTCGTCGTCGCGTTTTTGGTCGTCCCCCGCGATCATCCACTAATGGCCGGCATTATCGATACGATCAAACTCGCGGGCACGCTCGTCTTCGCGCTCCCCGCGGCGATGGCCGGGATCGGGCTTCTCAACGGCGATCGGCCGCTGTTCGGCGGGGCGCTCATCGGACTCGCGATCGGGCTCGTGGTGATCCAACACTGGCTGACGATGCCCACCGATATCCCCGAGGTTCTGGCACAACGGGTCGTCGGAACGGTCACGAAAGAGCCGGACGCGGAGCCGGAACCCGACGACGAGCGGTAGCGCCGCGGGAGCGCGAGCGATTCGATCCGCCAATCGATTCAGTTCGATGGCGCGCGCTGTGGCGCGGTGAGGAGTGCGAGGCGCGAGTGTACCGAGCGCCTCGGAAAGCGAACGGCGACCGCAGGGAACCGTGAGCCACTGACGAACCGCGACACGACTCTGTGCGAGGTCTTCGCGAGTAACACGAGCGAATGGCTCGGAAGACGAGCGTACGTGTTCACCGGGAAATCGCCCGGGATCTCTGCTATCGGGACTCGAGTCCCACCGACGCGAAAATCAGTCGAGCAGTGCCGTCGGCGAGAGCGACTGCGACGGCGCCGCCAGCCAGTCCGGCCGCTCGCCCTCGTCGGTGACCGCCATGACGTCGGCGATCCGGATCCAACTGTCCGCGTTCACTCGAGCGGCCACGTCGAGTCGCACGACGGTCCCGGGACCGATCTCGTCGCCCCCGGCAACGGGTCGTTCGCGCGGCTCGAGGCCGACGCCCGCGACACGCGTTTCGATCGCGTCGCCGTCGCTGAACCCGAACGAGCGAACCTCCGCCTCGAGGTCGGCTTCGACGGCGGTCACGGACTCCGTCCCGGCGGTCAGCATCGACCGCGCGGAGCGAAACGACTGCGTGACGCCGACGTGAACCCGACGCTCCCGGCCGCCGTCACCGTCGACGACGAGCGTCCGAGCCAGGCCGCCGTAGTAGCCGGCCGGCCCGCGAGGCGCGGTCTCGAGGACGATCGGGTCGCCGGGCCGGAGCGGCGCGTCGGCATCGGCGCTCGAGCCGGGAGTGACGACGGTGTTGCCGGCCGGAAAGGCACCCGCACCGACGACGGCCTCGTCGATCGCAGTCCGGAGCCGGGCGGGTGTCAGCGGGTCGGGGCCGCCGTCGCTCGCATCTATTGCGAGTCCCCCGTCGACGACTGTCGCGTCGGCGAGTACCGCCGCCGCCCGCCGGATTCCGGCGCCCGCCGCCCGCTGGGCGGTCGCAACCGCCTCCCGTTCGCCGGCCGTCTTCGTCCCTCGAGCGCGTTCGAGGGCGTCCGTCGACGCCAGTTCGAAACCCGCCTGCTCGAGATAGAGCGCGGCGTCGTGTGGCACTCGCGGGGGCGTCAGAATCGTTCCCTCGAGGCCGCGGTCGGCGAGCGCCGACGCGAGTCGCTCGGCGGGATGGCCGCGCTCCGCGTCGGCCGCCGAGCGGACGAGCCACTCGCCTGCGGTCCCGTCGTAGGCGACGGCGGTCAGTTCGGTCACCGGATGCGGGCAGCTGTATCGGATTCCCGGATCGCGATCGGTACCGGCGTGGACGAACGCGGCGGAATCGCGGTCCGCGAGCGCCCTCGAGACGACTGTCGTCGCGCGGTCGCGCCGCTCGCGACCGTCAACCGTACTGTCGCTCTCCGGAAGCCGAGCCCCGCCCGCGACGCCGCGTTCGTTCCCACCGGTCACGGCGCTTCGGCTTCGGCCTCGACCTCGTCCGCATCAGCGTCGGCGACCGGTTCCTGGGCCTCCTCGATCAGTTCCTCGAGGGTCGAATCGGTCAGCTGATTCCGGAGCAGCACGTCGATCGGCAGCGTCGGCGCGCCGTCGACGAGGTTCTCGAGCAGGACGAGCCGTTCGCGGGCCCGGGACATCCCGACGTAGAAGACGCGGCGCTCGTTGTCGGTCAGCACGGGAACCGGCGAGGTGGTCTTGGTGAACTCCTCGCAGTTGGGGACGTCGGTGGGGTCGTCGACGGTGGCGACCATCTGCTCGACGACCTTCTCGGTGAGGTCGGTGCCGACGAAGACGTGGTCGGCCTCGCGACCCTTCGCGGAGTGGATCGTGCCGACGCGGACGCGGTCGGTTGCCATCCCCTTGTACTCGCCGATGGCAAAGTACGAGCGGATGCTCTTCTTCTGGAAGTTCGTGACTTTGCGGAGCATGTCGGCCGCCGACCCCGGGCCGGGCATGAACGGCGCGTGGTCCTCGATGACCTCCGCGGGGATCATGAGCTGCTCGAGGTCGTCGATCCCGGCTTCCTCCTGTCGATCGTCGATCTCGTCGAAGAGGGCGTCGCGATCGTTGGTGCCGAAGGCGGACTCCTGTAGCATGTCGGCGAGCCGGCGGGCCTGCAGGCCGGTGACGTCCTCGCCGGCGTCGATGGCCTCGACGGCGCGGACGTACTGGGTGAGCCGGTCAGTCCACATCCGCTGGTCGGTCAGCGAGGTGAACGGAACCCCTTCGGTGATGAACTCGTCGATAAACTGGAACATCTGATAGCGAGCCCGGAACAACACCATGATGGTGCCGTCGCCTTCGACGAGTGTGCGTCGAACCATCCGGACCACGTCGAGCATCGAGCCGTTCGTGCGCGCCTCGACGGCCCCGCCTTCGGTCCGCGGCTTGAGGTCCTTGTCTTGGCGCTGGTCGATGTGGCGGATCTCCTTGTTGACCGCGTTGAGCACGTTCGACGGCAGTCGGTAGGAGTTCGGAAGGATGACGTCCTCGTCGACCTCTTCCTCGAGGAGGAGCGCGGGGTCGGCACCCTGCCACGAGTAGACGACCTGGTCGTCGTCGCCGGCGATCAGGACCTGTTTCATGTGTGGTTTCCACTCCTCGTAAACGTCGTACTGTAGCGTCGTGATGTCCTGGAACTCGTCGATCACCAGATAGTCGACGCTGGGCAGCAGCGAGCGCTGCTGGACCCGCTCGAGCATGTCCGCGAAGCCGATCTTCCCGTTGTCACCCTTGTAGGAGCGCCACGCACGGATCGCCTCGGGGACGTCGATCCGGTCGTCGTCGCTGGGCCAGGTCGGCGTGTACTTGTTGCCCTCCTGTGCGTTGGGGTCGATTTCGGGCGGCAGTCTGACTTCCTCCTCGTCCCACTGGAAGGGGACATCGTACCAGTCGGTGACGTCGCGGCTGGTCCGCTGGAGCCACTGGCTCGTCGCGATAACCTTGTTGCCGATCGTCGTCGACCGGGCGGTCCGGCGGCCGGCACCCGAGTACTCGTCCTCGTACTCGATGCCGTACTCGTCGCAGAACTCCTCCTTATCGGATTCGCCGATCACGTCGCTGCGAGAGAGATCGAGCAGTTCGTAGGCCTTGGCGTGCATCGTACAGACGTTTCCCTGCAGCGCACGCGGGCTCTCGTCGAGCCGCTCGGCGAGCCGCTCGCGAACCTCTTGGGCCGCCGCTCGCGTATACGAGACGACGAGAATGTCGCGGAAGGTGACACCGTCCTGCTCGAGAATTTCCTCGACGTGGTCGAGAAGAGCGGTCGTCTTCCCGCTCCCCGGACCACCGAACAGGCGGGTAACCGTCGTATCCGTCGTAGTCATTGTAGCGATACAAGGGCGCGACACCCATAAGTGACGTGGGTTTTCTTCGACAGAAACTAGCGGTTAGGGATCGCGAGGAGAGCGCGCCTCTCGGACGTTGGCACCGTCGCGAATCTTGTCCTGACAGTCCGGGCAGACGCGCGGATCGTCGACCTCGCGCGGGGTGAAGACCCGGGCGTACGCGTCCGTCACGAACCCGCCGCAGTTCTGGCATTCCGGCATCGTTATTCTCACCGTCATATGGTAAGTAATCCACCATAATTGTGTTGGAACACTGTGAGAAACGGACTCGACGGCAGCGGGCGGGGGTGTCGGAACGAAACGGAAAACGGCGAGTGGTGCGGATTCACGCGCGGTACAGCCGGGGCACGTGCGGTGTGCCGAAGTCGCCTGTAACGCCCGTGCGTTACGACGCTGGTTCCCACCCACAGACGGTACAGGAGCTGGCGGAGGTGTCGTGGAGCCCGCCGCATTCGGGACACTGCTTCTTGTTATACTCCTGCTCCCACCCTACTCGTTCGACCGAGTGACCGCGATCGGACAGGAATTGATCGATGACGTCGTCACCGGCATCGTTGGGTGAGGTTGCCATAGGTGTGTGAATGACCACCACACTATTAAATCGTTGGGTCGGTGAAGATCCTGCCACCTCCGCGAAGAGACGCGTCGTCCCGGCGACCACGAAACGAACGCCGTCGCCGTCACATCCCACCGCCGTGCCGCCGCGAGCGAACCGACCCGCGAACTTTTCTCGCTCTCGTGCGAACACTCCCCCATGAGCGACCTGCGCCTCGACGCGACCCAACTCGATCGCTACTCGAGACACGTCATCATGGACGAGATCGGCCCCGAGGGCCAGCAACGCCTGCTCGAGGGCTCCGTGCTGGTCGTCGGTGCGGGCGGGCTCGGTTCGCCGGCGATCCAGTACCTCGCGGCGGCCGGCGTCGGCCGGTTGGGTATCGTCGATGACGACGTCGTCGAGCGGTCGAACCTGCAGCGCCAGATCATCCACCGTGACGACGACGTGGGCCGGCCGAAAGTCGAGAGCGCCGCCGACTACGTCGCGGCGCTGAACCCCGACATCGAGGTCGAAACCCACGAGACCCGCGTCACGGCCGACACCGTCGCGGCCCTCGGCGACGACTACGACATCGTCCTCGATGCCAGCGACAACTTCGCCACCCGGTACCTGCTCAACGACCACTGCGTGCTCACCGAGACGCCGCTGTTCCACGGCGCGATCTACCGCTTCGAGGGCCAGATCACGTCGTTCACCAACGAGCGCGGCGGCGACCGCGACGAGTCACCGCCGTGTTACCGCTGTCTCTTCCCCGAGGCACCCGAGCCCGGCACTGTCCCCGACTGCGCGACCACCGGCGTGCTCGGCGTCCTCCCCGGCACCGTCGGCTGCATTCAGGCCACCGAGGTCGTCAAGTACCTGCTCGAGAAGGGCGATCTGCTCGAGGGACGCCTGCTGATGTACGACGCGATGGGCATGAGTTTCGAGGAGGTGCCGATCCAGTCGAACCCGGCGTGTCCGGTCTGCGGGGAGGACCCCGAAATCGAGTCCGTCGGGGACGTGGCCTACGAGGGAACCTGCGAGATTTCCGCCGATTGAGCGCGGGCCACGGATCGATCAGGCCGTTCCAACGTATCGACGCCTGTAGCTGAGGTAGACGGCCGAGGAAATCCAGAGCGCGACGACGAACCCGTACACACCGTCTCCCGACGGGTTCGGCGACGCCAGCGCCGTCGCGACCAGATACACGACGGCATAGGCGGCCAGCGGCGCGCCGACGTACGCCCAGTAGTTGGGGCCTCGGTCGCGTCCCACCTCCCGAAGGGTCACCGCGTCCTCGAAGAGCGCGACGGCGACGAAGAGGGAGAACGGAACTAACACGAGCAGCGCCAGCACCGAGAGGGCGAACGCGGCACCGCTCTCCGGTCCGACGCCGAACGTGTAGAGCAACACCGCCGGCGCGAAGACGATATACGCGATGACCCAGCGCCACCAGCCGGAGACGTCGCCGTCCGCGTCCGGCTCCGCCCGTGACCGGGCCCTGTCTCGAGCCCGATCGACCCGCGTGACCAGCCAGTCACCGACCGCCGCGCCGACGCCGCCGGCCAGCGCGAAGAGCGCGACGAGAAGCGGAACGACGGCCGGGAGCAGGGCAGCGGCGGCCGCTCCCAGCCACCCCGACAGGGACCACGCGCGCTCGAGCATGTAACCGATCGCCCAGCCGACTGCCGGCGCGGAGCCGACGGCGCCGACGACCACACCGGCCCGGCGGTTCACGGCCGGTCGCTTGCCGTACCGAAGCCCCTCGAGGAGGCCGACGTCGGCGTTCTCGCTCGAGCGGCCGGCGTAGTGGAGGCCGGCGAGCAGACCGGCTGCGACGACGGCTTCGGCCGAAAACGACGTCGGCGCGGACTCCCACGAGAGGGCAACGGTAAACGGGATCGACGCGAGTCCGAGGAGGACCGCCGTTCGGAACCGCTCGTCGATCAGGTCCGCGAGGGTGTCGCGAAGTCGGGACACAGTAGTTAGTCGACTATCATGTCCGGCCGCTATTGAAACTATTCCTCCGCGGTCGCACGGAATGACGTACCGCCGTCGTGCGATCGGGTGTGCGACGACTGCCCGTGGCGATTATCCGAGATGGGACAGCGACCGAAAACGGACCTACTGGGTCGACCGACGGACGTGCGAGCGGCCGACGGCCGAGAGGCGAACCGCGCCGGCGACGGCGAGACAGGAGACGAACGCGGTGGTTCCGAGTTTGCCGCCCGAACCGGCGAGGGCCGGCGCGACCGCGAGGTAGACGAGGCCGGAGAGGAGGCCGGCGGCCGCGATCTGCGCGGCCGACAGCCGCTCGTCGCTCGACATCCCGACGAACGAGGCACAGAAGGCGACTGCGGCCAGCGTCGGCCCCAATTCCGGCAGCACCGACGGAAACGCGACCCCGGCGACCACCCCGACTGCGGCGGAAGCGACGACGGAACTGGCCCCACCGCGGGTCCGCAGCGCGACGGTCGCGACCGCCGCGACGACGGCGACGAGGACGACCGGCGGGACGAGTCGGGGCTCGAGGCCGCCGGCGGCGGCGTAATCGACGTCGAACAGCGCCGCCGTCGCGATGCAGCCGAAGAGCGCGATGGTCCCGTACTTGCCGCCGAAGCCGTCGAACGCGCCCGTCGTCGCGACGAACGCGAGGCCGGCGATCGCCCCAGCGATCGCGACCGACTCGAGGGAGGGAAACAGCGCCGGCGAGGCCATCCCCACGAACGTCCCGCAGTAGGCCGCGCCGTCGATCCGGGGGAGCCCGACGCCGACGAGCAGGCCGACGACTGCGGCGGCCACGACTGGGCCGACGCCGGCGTGAACGCTCAGTCCGTACGTGACGACCGCCGCGGCCGCGACCGCGACCGCGTCGACGGCGTCCGCTCGAGCGAGTCCGGGCCCCTCGAGCCGGAGGAGTCGCCGGGGCTCCGTCGCGGCGACGACGGTGCCGGCGAGGGCGACCCCGAGCGGAATGCCCACTGTCCCGGTGTGGAGCTCCGGCGGCGCACGGGCGGCGCCGAGAAGCAATGCGGCCGGCGTCACCAGCAACGCGAGGTAGCCGGCGACTCGAATCGGACCGTACACACTCCCACTCTCCGGAGGGGATCCGAGAGGGTTACGGTTCGGGGCCCGGGAGCCCGCTGCGGGTCGGGGGTGACGGCGCGACGGTCCCGCGGAGTCCGACCACGCGACCCGCGTTAGCTCCGCAACAGCCCGCCGTCGATCGGGATCTCGGCTCCGTTGACGAAGCTCGCTCGCGGACTCGAGAGGAACGCGACAACGTCGCCCAGTTCGCGCGGCTCGCCGATGCGGTCCATCGGGATGTCGTCGGCCATCGCCGCCAGCCCCGCCTCATAGTCGTCGTAGGTGCCGCGCTCGACGCGGGCCTCGAGGAGTTCCTCGATCCGGGCCGTTTCGATCGTCCCCGGGAGGACCGCGTTGGCCCGGATTTCGGGGGCGAACTCCCGCGAGACAGTCTTGACGAGGCCGATCACGCCCCGGCGCACCGAGTTCGAGAGCAGCAAGCCGTCCGCCACCTCCCGGACGGTACGCGAGGTGATGCAGGTGATCGTCCCGTGATCGGACTCGAGGAGGTGGTCGTAGCTCTCCTCGATCGTCCAGACGACGCTCATCACCAGCAGGTCGTAGGCCTGATACCAGTCCTGTTCGTCGGTCTCGAGGAAGGTCGTACTCGGCGGGCCGCCCGAGGAGGTGACGAGGTGGTCGAGCCCGCCGAAGGCGTCGACCGTCTCGCTCACGAGGTGGGAGACGTCGTCCGGGTCGGTGAGGTCGGCCTGCACGGCGAGCACCTCGCCGTCGCCCGTCTCCGAGAGTTCTTCGCGCGCATCCGCGAGCCGCTCCGCGTCGCGGCCACAGATCGCGACGTTCGCGCCGTCCGCTGCCAACGCCCGTGCACTCGCAAAGCCGAGGCCGCTCGAGGCGGCGGTCACCAGTGCGCTGTTGCCGTCGAGGTCGAAGTCCATACCGGGATCGACGGGGGCGGCCTACAAATCTCTCCGGGAATCAGACGCGATTGCAGCGCGCCGGTCGGGCGAACATCGCCGTACTATAGTCGGGTGAGCCCGGAGGTGTGACACCGATGTCGTGGCCGCTGCTGTTCGTCGCGGGACTGTTCGAAATCGCGTGGGCGATCGGGCTCCACTACTCCGATGGACTCTCGAGACCGATCCCGACGGTCGGGACGGCGGTCGCGCTCCTCCTGAGTATGGTACTGCTCTCGCGGGCGGTCCAGACGTTGCCGATCGGAACCGCGTACGCGGTCTGGACGGGGATCGGTGCGGTCGGGACGGCGACGCTCGGCATCGCATTGCTCGACGAACCGGTGACGCTCGCTCGCCTCGGCTTTCTGTCCCTCATCGTCGTCGGAATCGTCGGTCTGCATTTCGTCTCGACCGGCTAATTCCGGCGGGACGAAACCGCGAATCGACTCCAATCGATCGATTCAGTCCTGATGGCGAACGCGGACCATCCCCTCCGAGGTCACCCCGACGATCAGCGGCGTCGATACCTGTCGCCCGGTGACGGCCGACCCTGCGGCGTCGCTGACGACCTTCATCAGGTCCGGCGCGGTGTGATCGACCTTGACGCCGGCCTCGTCGCAGGCGTCGTAGACCAACTGGGGCACGTCGTAGAGGTCGGTTCCCTCGGGTACCCGAACCCGGACCGGTGCGCGAAGCGCCTCGGCGAACGCGACCGTCTCGCGGGCTTTCGCGACGTTCTCGCGGGCGCTCGACTCGATCGACGAGACGTTCGCCCGCGAGGTCCCGAGCGCGTCGGCGATGTCGGCCTGCGAGACGTCGCGTTCGCGCAGTGCGAGCACCTGCGCCTGCCGGTAGGTCAACACGCTCGTCTCGGGATCGAACCCGATCTCCTCGAGGAGACCCTCGACGTCGTCGATCACGGCGACCTCCCTCCCCCGAATCCGCGGACTCGCGTGTGCATGTGTACAGCCTATTTCGGCGGGATCAAAGCTTCCACGGTCTCGGCACCGACGATCCCCCACTTAGCCGGCGGACTCGAGGCCGGGCGGCTGGCGGGACCAGTCGCTATCGTCAAAAAGCGCCAGCAGAAAACGGGCGGAATCGGGGCCGCGCGCTCGAGTTAGTCGGCAGACTGGCCGGGTGCGGCGTACTCCTCTTCGGTCAGGAACTCGGTCACGGCCTGTCGGGCCTGCCGGGCCAGCGATCGGGCGAACCGGGCGACGTTCGCGGGGCCGTCGTGCGGACCGGGCGAGCGGAAGGAGACGATCAGCGACCACATCGTCGCGACGCCGAGCGAGCCCGCGGCTGAGAAGGTCATTCCCATCGTCGCGTACGTCGCGGCGTAGATCGCGCCGATGGTCATCGATGGGACGCTCGAGCCGAGCGGGATGTTCGCCGTCGCGTCGCGCACCGTCGGCGCGAGGAACACGATCGAGAGGGCGCTTCCGGCGAGGAATATCAGGTCTTGCCACATCATACTCATTCATAACTCGGCTACGAGTAAATACTTCTCGGTATTAGACCGGGTCGAAATATCTACGATCCGGTCTGTAATATACGGCAGACTATTCCCGCGACCGGAGTTTCGCGGGCCTCGAGAAGTGGACCGATTCTGCCGACGAGAGGTCTCGGAACGTCCGCGAGGCCGGACGCCGACTACAATTCTCGGCGGCAGAGATGGGAAGACCGTCGCTCCGAGTAACAGTCGAACCCGGTCGCGGCGTCAGTACTCGAGTGGCCAACGTTCTTCCTCGAGTCCGGCGAGTTCGTCGGCGACGCCGTCAGCGAGTCGGTACTCGGTGCCGTCGCGAACGACGGTGCCCGCCCGCTCGAGGTGTTCCAGATGCGCAGAGGACTCGCCGGGGCCGTGGAGGATGTGGATGCTGTCGAGTTCGCCGAACAGGTCGGCGCTGACCGTCCACGTATCGCAGGGGCCGAGCCGATCCAGCGCGTCGAGGACCCGCCACGAGCGCTCCGCGTGGTGGTCGATGATGTACTGCGCCCGCCCGGCGGGATCGTCGATCGGGTCGCGGTGGCCCGGCCACGCGCGGGCGTAGTCGGCCTCGGTGATCCCTCGCAGCGCGCGGAGGTACTTCTCGAGCGGGCGGTCGACGCGTACGTCCGCACCGCCGACGTTCGGGGTATAGACCGGCAACAGCGTATCGCCGGAGAAGACCGCCCGACCGCGCTCGAGGTCGGCTTCGAACATGCACAGCCCGGCCGCGTGACCGGGGGTGTGGACGACCTCGAGTTCGGTGCCGGAAACCGAGAACGTGTCGCCGTCCGCGAACGGGGTCACGGTCGGCGTCTCGGTCGTCGCCACGTCGAGGCGCATCCGCTCGCGCAGGATCTCCCGCTTGGCCTCGGGCATGCCCCACTCCTCGAAGTAGCGCTCTTGGCGGTCGTACATCGCCTCCCACGCGTCTTCGTCGCCTTCGATGAGCGCCGCGTCGGCGGCGTGTGCGTACACGTCGGCCCCGCTCTCGGCCTGAATGTCGCCGGCCAGCCCGCAGTGGTCGTGGTGCCAGTGCGTGAGGAAGATGCGGTCGATATCCGCGAACTCGAGCCCGCGGTCGGCGAGTGCCGCCGCGAGTCCCTGGCGGGTCGCTCGCGTCCAGTCGCCGGTATCGATCAGTGCCGCCGTCGATCCGTCGATGAAGAGGTAGGCGTTGTTGTCTCCCTCGAAGGCCGAGTTCGACAGGGAAATCCGTTCCATGCGTCTCCATCGCACGGAACCGAGAAAACGTTGTGCGACGCGGAACGGCGCGTCGATGAGAGCGCCGACTGAACCGGCGAAAGCGAAACTTCGGATAAAAACCGACCGACGCAGCGCGATCTGTCCACTCGAGGGCGTTACGAACCCCAGAAGTTGTCGCGACTGCCGAGTCGCTCGCGCTGGGGACCGTCGTCGCTCTCGTCTGCATCGGACTCGTCGTCGACGGTGTCATCGTCGTCGTCGTCTCCGACCGCCGCGTCCTCGCCGTCGTCTTCGTCCTCGCCGTCGGGGTCCATCGGAAGGAGTTCCAACTCCTCGGCGCGCGCGTGATTGCTGTGAACTCGCGTGATCTCGACTCGCGCACGGGCTTCCGGCAGGACGCCGTCGACCATCACGATGAATCCGTCTTCGGTTCGACCGACGCCGGCACCGCTCTCGTGCATGTCGACGACGTCGATGACGACTTCCTCGCCCGACTTGACCGGCTGTGTCTTGAGGTCTTCGATCGGTTGGCCGTAGTGGTTACACCACTCCTTGCCACCCCGATCACCGTAATGTTGACATCCCATTCCCGAGATTCGCTCGGAGAACTCGGGGCAGTCGTCGGCGAGTGGACAGTCTGCCATACTCAACACTACCAGCGGTGGCGTTAAACCGTTTCCGTCTTGGAGATCGAACGGGCGCGCGAACGAAACGCTGGTAGCTCACACCGGGAAAACCGCCAGCAAACGTAGCTCGTATGAGATGATTCGGAAAACATGGTAACTGAACGGCTTCCGCGTGAGGTGCGGTTTCGAAAAGATTTACGGTATGGGCGTAGCAGTGACAAACGATGAAAATTCTCGTTACGGT
The DNA here is from genome assembly GCF_005576615.1 of Natrinema versiforme. Lineage (NCBI taxonomy): Archaea > Methanobacteriati > Methanobacteriota > Halobacteria > Halobacteriales > Natrialbaceae > Natrinema > Natrinema versiforme. Next base: position 422,545 of record NZ_CP040330.1, on the reverse strand, counting down.
CAAAGAGGTGGCGACCGTCGAAGACGAGTTCGAGATCGAGGGAACCGAAATCGCGGAGCAGTACCTCGGTGCCGACCTCAACGAGTGGGACGATTACGCGATCGAAGAGGCCGTCCAGCTTCAGGAAGACGGCATCGCCGACGAAGTCGTGACGGTCACGATCGGGCCGGAAGAGTGCGAACAGACCATTCGGCAGGCGCTCGCGAAGGGTGCCGACCGCGCCGTCCGCGTCTGGGACGACTCCCTCGAGGGCGTCGACCTGCTCGACGTCAACGCCAAGACGGAGATCCTGAGCGCCGTCATCGAGGAGGAGGACCCCGACCTCGTGCTCTCGGGTGTTCAAGCCGGCGACGACAGCTTCGCCGCGACCGGCGTCTCGGTCGCCGAAAACCTCGGCTACCAGTGGGGCGCCGTCGTCAACCACCTCGAGCACGAGTTCGACGACGACGACGTGGCCTCCGTGCGACGCGAACTCGAGGGCGGCGTCGAGGAGCTCACCGAGATCGACCTGCCTGCGGTGCTGACGATCCAGACGGGTATCAACGAGCCCCGCTACGCCAGTCTGCGGGGCATCCGACAGGCACAGCGCAAGGAACTCGATGTCAAGGCGCTGGCCGACATCGGCGTCGACGAGAGCACCGTCGAGTCCGAACTCGATCTGACGGCCATGTACGAGCCCGAAAGCGAGAGCGACGCGACGTTCTGGGAGGGCAGCCCCGAGGAGACCGCCTCGGAGCTGGGTGAACTGCTCCGCGACAAGGGGGTGGCACAATGACGGACATCCTCGCGGTCGCGGACCACCGCCGCGGCGAACTGCGCGATGTCAGCTACGAGATCATCACCGCCGGCCGCCAACTGGCGGACGAGACCGGTGGCGACCTCCACCTCGCGGTCATCAGCGGCACCGTCGACGACTTCGCCGACAAGCTCAACCGCGACGGCGTCGACGCGATCCACACCGTCTCCCACGGCGAGGAGTTCAACCACGACGTCTACACGCAGACGATCACGCAGCTCTACGACGAACTCGCCCCGCAGTACGTGCTGACGCCGAACAGCGTCAACGGGCTCGACTACGCCCCCGCCGTCGCCAACCAGCTCGATCTCCCGGTCGTCACCGACACGATCGACCTCGACAACGACGGCGAGACGCTCGTCGCGACCCGCGAGATGTACGGCGGCAAGGTCGAGACGACCAACGAGCTCACGGGCGGCGCGGTCGTCACGATCCGCGGTGCCGAGTGGCCCGCTGCGGAGGGCACCGGCGACGCCGCGATCGAGGCCTTCGAGGCCGACATCGACGAGGACGCCGTCGGCTCGACCGTCAACGGCTTCGAGGAAGTCGGCGGCGGCGACGTCGACATCAGCGAGGCCGACCTGCTGGTCTCGATCGGCCGCGGGATCGAGGAAGAGGAGAACCTCGATCTGATCCGCGATCTGGCGGACGCACTCGGCGCGACGCTGTCGTCCTCGCGCCCGATCGTCGACAACGGCTGGCTGCCCAAGAACCGACAGGTCGGCCAGTCCGGGAAGGTCGTCACCCCCGACGTCTACATCGCAATCGGGATCTCCGGCGCGGTCCAGCACGTCGCCGGCATGAAGGGCTCCGATACGATCGTCGCGATCAACACGGACCCCAACGCGCCGATCATGGACATCGCCGACTATGCCATCGTCGACGACCTCTTCGACGTCGTGCCGGAACTCATCGACGAGTTCCAGTAACCCACACGGTTCGAACAGAAACGGCTCTGCGTTCACTGTTTCCTCGACGCTCAATTCTTTCGAGTCTCGTTCGCTTTGCGTACTCTCCTGTGAACCGGCCAGTGCGGCTACTCGCGGATTCAGTGGTCCGTTTCTCGTGTCGATGGTGTAGCGTCGTTCTGGGGCACTCGTTGTCACCGAACGAGTGGGTACGTATTCCACTCGCATCTAATATATACCACAATATACACAAATGGGGTGTTCTACAGAATTAATAATACATCTGATATTGATCTCGTACTACTAGTGATGAGGATTTCATAGCGCACTCTCACTGGCCCTTGGTACTGATTCCCAGAAATATCGGTTGCTAGTCCCGAACAGTCGCGATATAACCAGTCAATACCACAACAATAAATCTGTATCTCGAGCCGAGTCATGATTTATTCCCAACTATTGTCGATATCCAGACAGTGAAATTATATGGGGTGAGTCAAATGAGCAGATATGTCTGATCGACTGCATCGTCGAAAACTACTATCCGGTTTCTGTGGCGTCGGCCTCGGTGGCCTCGCCGGCTGTCTCAGTTCGGTTCCCGGACTCGACTCCAACGACATCGAGGACGGGAGCGACGTCGGGGGAACCGACCGAACGCTCAGACTCGGCATCATGCAACCGTTGAGTGGGAATCTCGAGACCGTCGGGAAACCGATGCGAAACGCCGCGGAACTCCCGATTCGACAGGTCGAAGACGAGATTTCGCTCGACATTGAGTACGAAGTCGTCGATACCGAAACCTCGCCGTCCACGGGCGTCCAGGGTGCAGCCACGCTGGTCGACGAGGGGTATCCGATGGTCAACGGCCCGGCGGCCTCGGACGTGACGCTGCAGGCGACTCAGCAGGTTCTCATTCCGTACCGTTCCGTCTGCTGTTCCCCCGGCGCGACCACGCCGACGATCACGTCGCTCAACGACGCCGGGCTGGTCTTCCGGACCGCGGTCTCCGACTCGCTGCAGGCGGTCGTGCTCGCCGACCGGGCGGCGAACGATCTCGGCCACGATAGCGCCGCGACCCTCTATGCGAACAACGACTACGGCTGGCAGTTGAGCCAGGCGTTCTCGCGCTCGTTCCGGAGCGATCACGGCGGAACGGTTTCGGCGCAGGTCCCGCTAACGGAAGGGCAGGACACCTACGAAGGTGCGATCGAACGAGCCAGAGCGGACGATCCCGAACTGCTCGTCGTGATCGGGTATCCGGAGACCGGCGGACAGGTGTTCGCCGACCTGGGTGCCGACGCCGAGGAAGACATCCTCGTCACCGACGGCCTGCAGGACAGCGACCTCCACGAGCAGGTCGATTACTCGCTCGACGGCATCCGCGGCACCGCGCCGCTGGTCGACGCACCGGGGACCGAGACGTTCACGGAGCTGTTCGAGGACACCTACGAGGCCGAACCGGGCGTCTTCACGCCTCACTCCTACGACGCGAGTGCCGTCCTGTTACTCGCGAACGCCTACGCCGGGCAAAACGACGGGACCGCCATTAGAAACGCCATGCAGGCGGTTACGACCGGCGACGGCGAGGAGATCACACCGGAGTCCCTCGCCGACGGGATCGAACTCGCGGCCCGAGGAGACTCCGTCACGTACCAGGGAGCCTCGAGTTCGGTCGACTTCGACGACAACGGCGACGTGACCGACGCGATCTTCGAGTACTGGGAGTTCGACGAAAGCGCGGACGGCGGTATCGCCGAACTGGACAGGGTGAGTTCGTAATGGCGTCGCTTTCCGCTCTGGTGCCGTCGTTCGTCAGGCAGCGGTATCTCGTGAAGTTCGTGGTATCGATTCTGGCGGTCGTGCTCGTTATCGGGGCCGTCGGCGCGGTCAGCTACGTCGATATCAACAACACGGTTCGGGCGGACTCGAACGAGCAACTCGAATCGACCGCCGAGATGCAGGCCGACACGATCAGCAACTGGGTCGAGACGATGCGGGTCCAGACGCGGACCGCCTCCGATTCGCAGGTCCTCCAGGACGGCGATCCGCAGGAAGTCCAGGGCCAACTCGTCGAGGAGCAAGCCCGGATGGACGTCGACGTGCGGGCGATCCACTACGTCGACACCGAGAACAACGAGATCGTGACGAGTACGAACGCCGACTACCGCGGCGAGTCGTTCGCGGACCTTTCGGAACCGTGGGCGACCGACGGCTTCGAGGAGAACCTCGGGCTTGAGGAGTCCGTCTGGAACTCCCAGGAAGCGTACCAATCGCCGACTCTCGACGACCAGGTCATGGCCTTCGCCAGTCCGGTGACGGAACGCGAAGATCGAGCCGTCGTCATCATCGGCACGCTCGAGTATCAGGTCCAACAGCTCCATCAGGAGAACACGTCCGCGTCGACGGCCATTCTCGATAGCGACGGGTCGGCGGTCTTTCAGGCCGAATCCGCGTCTGCCGTCGATGGCTCGGTCGACGACGACGCGATGGCTGCCGCCCTGGGCGGCCGGCTGACCCGCATTCAGGGCGACGACGCGGTGCGAGCGTACGTTCCCGTCGGGAACACGCAGTGGGTCGCCGTCACGACCGTTCCGAACGAGCAGGCGTACGGCGTCGTCTCCGACGTCGAAACGAACGTCGTCGCGATGGTGCTGACGAGCCTGATCGCGCTCGGCGTCGTCGGCATCGTTCTCGGCCGGCAGACCGTCGGCCCGCTGGCCAGATTGCGCGACCGGACGACCGAGATGGAGCAGGGCAACCTCGACGTCGATCTCGAGACGGATCGCGTCGACGAGATCGGGCGGCTGTACGACGGCTTCGACAGCATGCGGAACTCGCTGCGCGACCAGATCGAAGCCGCCGAGACCGCACGCGAAGAGGCCGAAGCGGCCCGGGCCGAGACCGAGTCGATAAACCGCCATCTCGAGGCGAAAGCCGAGGAGTTCAGCGCCGTGATGGACGACTGTGCGGACGGCGACCTGACCCGCCGGCTCGATCCCGAAAGCGAGAGTCAGGCAATGACGGACATCGCCGAGGCGTTCAACGAGATGATCGCCGACCTCGAGGAGACGACAGCCGACGTCAAAACCTTCGCCAACGAGGTGGCGGCGGCCAGCGAACAGGTAACCGCATCCAGCGAAGAGGTTCGCTCGGCCTCCCAGCAGGTCTCCGTGTCGGTCCAAGAGATCTCCGAGGGCGCCGACCGGCAACACGAGAACCTCCACTCGGTCAACCAGGAGATGAGCGATCTCTCCACGACGACCGAAGAGATCGCTGCCTCCTCGAACAACGTCGCCGACCTCGCCGAGCGGACGGCCGAAACCGGCCGCCTCGGTCGCGAGGCGGCCCAGGAGGCGATCGACGGGATGCACGAGATCGAAGCGGAGTCGACCGAGGCCGTCGAGGCCATCCGAGACCTCGAGGCGGAGATGGCACAGGTCGACGAACTGGTCGAGTTCATCACCGAGGTCGCCCGCGAGACGAACATGCTCGCGTTGAACGCGAACATCGAGGCCTCGCGGGGCGGCGGCGAGGGCGAGGGCTCCGGTTTCGGTGCCGTCGCGACGCAGGTCAAGGAACTCGCCGCCGACACGAAATCGACCGCCGAAGACATCGAGCAGCGACTCGAGCGGATCGACGAACAGACGGCCGAGACCGCGACGGAGGTCCAACAGACCGCCGACCGGGTCGCCGAACACGTCGACTCCGTCGAGAACGCCGTCGAAGCGCTCGACGAAATCGCCGACTACGCCGACCGGACGAACGAGGGCGTCCAAGAGATCTCCGCGGCGACCGAAGAGCAGGCGGCCTCGACCCAGGAGGTCGTCGCCATGGTCTCGTCGGCGACCGACATCTCCGAATCGACGGCCGCCGAGGCCCAGCGCGTCGCCGCGGCCGCGGAGGAACAGACCTCCGCCCTCTCGGAAGTCACCGAGAGCGCGAGCTCGCTCACCGATCAGGCGTCGTACCTGAGCGAGACGCTCGATCACTTCGAGACCGACGAGGTGGCAGATGTAGATGTCTCCGCCGACGACTACGACACCGACGGCGAGACGATCGCGTTCGACGAGACGGAGATCGACGGCGCCGACGGTGCTACCGAGAGCGTCGATAGCGACTCGAGCACGGAGCCCGACGAGGATGCCAGCGAGGTCGAAGCCGAATCGAACGGCGGGATCACGGACGCGGGTAGTATCGATCGAGACGCTGAACCGGAACCCGATACCGACGCCGTAACCGACTCGGTCCCCGACGATGAGACGCCCGATTCGGTCGACGGGGCCGACGCCGCCGAACTCGACGAGGCGGAGACCGAGACTGAAACCGCCGAAGACGACGCGGCGGCGAACTCGGAACCGAGAGACAGCGACGCTGGAGACGGCACTGATGACGACCGCGGTGACGGCGGTGCCGTCCCGTCGGACCGCGAGAGCGGGTTCACGTTCAGCCAGTTCGACGACGAGTAACCGTCACCGACTGACGTCGCAGATTTTCTCTCGGTTCCGTGTAAACGGTCCAACCACTACACTACTGAACCGTCACGTACTTTTCACCCCCGTCCTAAGCGGGTGTGATGGAATTGCTGGAGCGCCGTCGGGCGCTGATCGAGGATCGGCTCGTCGAGGTAGTCGACGACCTCGAGCCGGACGCGCTCAGAGCGGAAGTAGAACACACGGCCCTCGCCGGCGGCAAGCGCGTCCGCCCGATGGTGACGGTGCTGGCCTGCGAAACGGTGGGCGGAACGGCCGAGGACGCCGTCGACTTCGGTGTCGGAATCGAACTCGTCCACGCGGCGTCGCTGGTCGTCGACGACATCATCGATCGCTCGGAACTGCGCCGCGGGACGACCAGCGCGTGGGCCGAGTTCGGCCACGGGCCGGCAATCATCACCAGCGACGGGCTGCTGGGCGAGGCCTTCGCCCTCTTTTCCGCCGATCCGGACGCCACCCGCGTCGTCGCCGAGGCCATGGTCGAACTCGGTATCGGCGAGGCGACCGAGCTCTCTGCCGAGCCGACGAACGAAGAGGAGTACATGACCCTGGCCCGGCGCAAGACCGGCGCGCTGTTCCGCGCCGCGGCCGAACTCGGGGCGATCGCCGCCGACTCCGATCCCGTCACCGTCGAGGCGCTGGGCGAGTACGCCGAGCGGGTCGGCGTCGCCTTCCAGATCAGGGACGACGTGTTAGACGCCGTCGCCGACCCCGAGGAACTCGGTAAACCGACCGGTCACGACGCCGCCTTAGAGCGGCCGTCGGTCGTCCAAGTGACCGATCTCACGCCCGAGGAGGCGAACGCACACGCACAGGCGGAGGCCGACCGGGCCCTCGACGCGCTGGATCGGGTCGAGGTCGCCGACCCCGAGGCTCGGCAGTATCTGCTCGAGTTAGCGGAGTTCGTGGTCGAACGGGAGCGGTAATCGCGTTTTCAGACTCGCTCGGCCCCTCGTTGCCCCTCTTCTCGATCCGAATCGGAAAACCGCGACTCAGCGACGGCAAAGGCCAGCGTGCTCGCGATCCCGAGCAGCGTGCCGGCCGTCAGCGCCGTCGCGAGGTAGGTGATCTCGACCCGATCGAGGAAGAAGGCGCTCACCGCGTGGAGGACGACCGCGATCGAGAGCACGTAAAAGGGCGCGTTGAGGTAGCGCCATTCCAGCGAGCCGGCGATGTACTCGTCGGTGATCTGTCCGAGACTGGTCGTGACCCCCGCGGCGGCGAACCAGTGGATCGAGCCGTTGACGAGCGCGGCGAGCATGACTGGCACCTCAACGGTCCCGTCGGTCGACTGGCGGACCGTCTCGAGGGTGTCCATCCCGCTGACGCCGCCGAGGACGAACAGCGCGGCCGCGACCACGTACGCGAGCAGCGTCGTTCGACCGGCGTACAGCGAGTGGCGGGCGCGTTCGACGGTCGCGTCTAACCGATCGCCCAACCCCAGTCCGCGCGAGATGAGATAGAAGCCGAGCAGCGCCGATGTCATTCCCAGGACGAAGCCCGGCATATCCAGCGCGGACCCGATGAGCGCGAGGGGGTAGATCAACAGGAGGATCCCCAGCGGAATGAGTACCGTCCCCCGCGTCTCGGGGTCGTCGAGAACCTGCTTGATCGTGTAGTACATCGACTCGAGGTTCTGTGCCTGCCGGACGACGACCCGCCGGACGCCGTCGATCGGGACCCGCGACCGGATGATCGGGATGACGGATTCGTCCTGTGCGCCGTCGGTGACGACGAGCGCGGTGACGTCCTCGGCGGTCGAGAGGCTCGCGAGGACGGTGTCGACCTCGTCTCCGACTTCGCGGTTGGCGCTGACGTCGCCCTCGTCGTTGCCGGTGACGACGGCGACCTCAACGCTCTCGTCGCGTTCCGTGAGGTCGTCGTAGACGTGCAACCCCTGGAAGATGACGTTGACGTCCGAGTCCTCCGGGTCCGCGGTGGCCAGCGCCACGGCTGCCTCCTCGACCGGGTCGCGACCGATGACCGGCGTCGAGAAGCCGGTCTTGCGGCCGAGATCGTCGTCGAGATCGACACAGAGGACCAACAGCATCGTCTCGTGGTTGCACGCCGCGCTATTTCCCTCTTCTGGGACGACGAGACCGTATTCCGTACTGACCGGTCTCCTGCTCACGTGATAATCGAAGCCACACCACGCAGGGTCGAGCTGTCCGGATTCGCTCAGTCGGAATCGTCGGTCTCGTCGGCCACGGGAGTGTCAGTGGCGTTAGCAGCGACTCTGACCCCGTCGATTTCGAAGCGGGCACCGCCGGAGGACCCGTTTCGAGCCGCGATCGACCAGCCGTGGGCCGTCACGATCCCCTCGACGATCGCCAACCCGAGCCCGGTTCCGTCCGTCTCAGTCGTGTAGCCGAACTCGAACAGCGACTCGCGATCTGCCGGCAGCCCCGACCCCGTGTCCTCGACGTAGAACCCGTGGGGACGCGTCCCCTCGTCGGTCGATCGGGAGTCCGACTCGAGGGCTCCGACGGTGACGAGCAGGCGATCGGTCTCCTCGCCGTGGCACCTCTCGGCGGCTGTCGGGTCGCGCTCGGCGGCGTCCTGCTGTGCCCGCGACAGAGGGCTCGCCGAGCCGTGCTCGACGGCGTCCTGATGAGTTTGCGAGTCAGGGCTCGTCGAGCCGTGCTCGGCGGCGTTTCGGAAGAGGTTCTCGAGCAGTTCCCGAACGCGGGTCTCGTCGCCGTAGATCTCGATATCGGTAGCGATCTCGAGGCGGGCGTCGCCGGTGTCGACGGTCGACCACGCTTCGCGAGCCGCCGAGGCCAGCGAGAGCCACGTTTCGTCGCCGATCGTCTTCCCCTGCCGGGCCAACTGGAGGAGTCCGTCGATGAGTTCCTCCATCCGCGCAAGCGACCACTGCAGTTCGTCGACGCGCGGGCTGTCGAGTTGCTCCGCGAGCATGTCGAGGTTCCCCTGTGCGACGTTCAACGGGTTCCGCAGGTCGTGGCTGACGAGGCTGGTGAACTCCGCTAACCGCTCGTTCTGGCGCTCGAGTTCGCGCCGGTAGCGACGCCGGCGGGTGATATCGCGGATCGCGTGTATCGTCCCGGTGAACTCCCCGTCCTCGAGCGGGAGGAGCCTGGTGTGGACGTCGTGGATTCGCTCCTCGCCGACCGGCGCGTGAAATCGCACCTGATACTTCGCCCGCTCGCGGTCGACCGACGAGGAGAGCAGTCCGCGGACTTCCTCGGTGTACTTGGTCGTCACGCGCTCGTCGTAGTACCCCCGTTCGACGAGTTTCGGAAACGGCGTCCCGATCAGGTCCGCCCTGTCCTCCGCGAACGCGTCGGCGAACTCCTCGTTCGACCAGCAGATCGTCGCGTCCGCATCGAGCACGAAGAGCGCGGTCGGGACGAGTTCGATCAGCCGCTCGTGCCGGGCGAGTTCGCGTTCGCCCTCGCGTCGCGCCCGCTCGGCGCGGCGTTTCTCGACGGCGTCTTCGATGTGATTCGCCAGTCCGGCGTACTGGTCCGTTTCGGACCCCTTCCTGAGGTAGTCGGTGACGCCGGTCGAGATCGCCTCGCTCGCGATCGCCTCGGACCCGTTGCTCGGAAAGAGGATGAACGGGACGGTCGGATCGCGTTCTCGCACTGCCGCGAGCAACTCGAGGCCGTCCTCGTCGGGCAGTTCGTAGCCGCTGACGACGCAATCGACGGCTCGTGCGGGTTCGACATCGCTCTCGGCGTCGAAGACTGCCAGACCCTCGCGGCCGCTCTTCGCAGTCGTCACGTCGATATCGGCGCTCCGTCGCTCGAGCGCGGCGGCCGTTGACGCACGGCTATCGGGGTCGGCGTCGACACAGAGGACGTGGATCCCACCGGGCATCGGTTAGGTCACAGTACGCGCGGACCGTCTAATAGTATGTGGCCGCCACGCGAATCGAGCGGAGCCATGTACCCGACCAACGGGGCACAGCGGCGCTGTAGATTCGCACGGCTTTTGAGGCTCGGGTGGGTATGTACCCTCGAATGATCTCGAAGGGCTGTGAGCAGTGCGCGAAGGGCGGCAAGATGGTGCTGTTCGTCTACGGCTACTGCGACCAGCGCGACTGCTTTTACTGCCCGCTCGGTGAGAACCGCAAGAACGTCACCGACGTCTACGCCAACGAGCGACTCGTCGAGAGCGACGAGGACGTCCTGATCGAGGCCAACCGGATGGACGCGCTGGGCACGTCGATCACCGGCGGCGAACCGCAGGAAGCCCTCGACCGGACCTGCCACTACCTCGAGCTCCTCAAAGACAAGTTCGGCGAGGACCACCACACCCACCTCTACACGGGTATCACGGGCGGCCGCGAGAACATGCGCCGCCTCTCGGAAGCCGGCCTCGACGAAATTCGCTTCCACCCGCCGTACGAGCAGTGGGGCGACCTCCACGGCACCGAGTGGGAGGAAATCCTCCACATCGCCCGCGAAGAGGGACTCACCCCCGCGTTCGAAATTCCCGGTATCCGCGCCGAAACGGAGTTCCTCGACTTCTTGGACGAGGGCGCGGCCGAGTTCTGTAACGTCAATGAGTTCGAGATGTCCGACGGGAACTACCGCCGGATGCAAGAACAGGGCTTCGAACTCAAAGAGGACCACATGAGCGCCGTCGACGGCTCCCGCGAGGACATCCTCGAGGTGATGGGCGACCACGAGAAGGTCTACTTCTGTACCTCCGTCTTCAAGGACGCGGCCCAGCACCGCCGCCGTCTCAAGCGGATGGCCCGCAACGTCCGCCGCGAGTTCGACGACGTCACCGACGACGGTACCCTCGTCTACGGGAAGACCTATACCGATCCCGACCGCCTCGAGGCGCTGGGCGTCCCCGAGGAGTTCTACACCGTCAAAACCGACCACGTCGAGGTCGCCTGGTGGCTCTTAGAGGAGATGATCGAGGAGGGCGACCTCGAGGACGGCGAAATCGTCGAGCAGTATCCCACCTACGACGGGCAAGTGGTCGAGCGGACGCCACTAGCGTAAGTACCGCGAGTGAGCGGAGCGAGCGACTTTTCTGTCGGTGTTTTTGTGCGAGGGTAAAACGGAGTGAACTCGAGCGAAAACGGTCGTTGGCATCGGGTTCGGACACGAGACGGATCGTTCTACAGCGTGCAAATTCGAAAATCGACCGTCTCGAGCGATTTCTCTGCCGTCTCTCGTCGAACGAGTCGGAGCCGTTTATCCGGACTGTAATAATGGCGATCGTCCCGGAACGAGGGAGTACGATGCAATCCCGAACCATCGCTGTCGTCGCGGTCGCACTGCTCGTCGCCCTCTCCGGGTGTAGCGCTCTGGGAGGGTCACAAACTGACGGACCGTCGGACGAGAACAAGACGGAGCCGTTGACCGATAGCGAGACGGGCGCGAACGGGACCGACAACGCGACAACCGACTCCGGTGACGCCGCCGATCCGAACGCCACCGATGGGAGCACGGACACGGGCGGCGGAACCGACACCGCAGAGACGGACGAGACCGCAACTGCGGAGTGGTACCCGCCAGAGGAACCGAACCGCCCGCTCGAGGACAAGCGCGAGGACCGGATCGAATCCGTCGAGTTCGTCGATACAGAACCCGCAGAGAGCGGTGACGGCTACTCGAACTTCAACCTCGAGGTCACCGCCAACACCAGTATGGAGAACGTCGATCCGCCGGAGCACGGAGACGTGATCGGCGAACCGTACTTCTTCGTCAAGATCAACGAGGACGAACAGAAACTGATCGAGCGCACGGGAGAGGTTCGCATGGACGAGAACGGGACCTATCACATCGACGTCCGACCCGACGGAATCGAGGAGTTCGGCGAGGGATCGCTGACCGTCGAAGTCTTCCTGCTGGACGAGGACAAAGACTGGGACGATATCTACGACTCCGTCGGGCAAGATATCCAGTACAACCCGGACGCGAGCGCTGACGACTCGAACACGACCGCTACCGACTCGAGCGAGAACTGAGCGTCACCGCGGCGCTGTCGAGGCGATCGATCAGTCCAGTTCGGTCGGATCGACGCCCGGCAACGTGATGAGGTTCTCCCGTCCGATCCGGAGCTTTTCGATCTCGTCGTCGTCGTCCATCTTCGAGAGCAACTGCGACACCTTGGCGTTCGACCAGCCGGTCTCCGAGACGATCGACGCCTGTTTCATCCGCCCGCCGTTTTGCTTGAGCAGTCGCAGGACGCGTTCCTCGTCGCTCAGCAGTTCGGGATCGATATCGTCGTCGCCGGGTTCCTCGAACTCGAGGCGAGTGCCCGAGCCAGCACTGTCGGACGTGGATGGCTCAGGTGCCGGAGAAGTAACCGATTCGGTGCCGCCGTTTGCGTCGACTCGAGTGGACCCCCGGTCGTCCTCGGCAGGTCCGCGCTCGAGTACCGTCGCGAACTCGAGCGACGAAAGCTGATCGGCCAAGATCGGAACGTCGAGGTCGCGTTGCGTGAGGAGATACACGGTTCCGCTGACGACGATCATGAGGGCGAGAACGGCAGCGATCAGCCATCCCTGTCCGGAAAAGATCGAGGAGTTCGAACCGGCACCCCGGAGAATCGTGATCTGGAGGTTGTTCGTCTCGAACTCGTAGGGGCCGTTCCAGACGAGTGCACCGTTTTGGGTTCCCGTCGGTGCATTGACGAACCCGTAGTTAGACGGTGGTTCGATGACGAGGCGCTGACCGGCGCTCAGCGTCGGTAATAGGAGCCCGTCAGACGTTTGGAAGGTGTCGTCGACATGAATTCGATCCCCGTCGACGGTACCGAAGTTCGTCCATGTAAACGAGTACGAAAGCACTCCGACCCGCCCGGGCTCTCCGTCCGGCGCTTGTGCGTCGTCGGTCTCGACATCCTCGATTCGAGGGTCGTCCCACCCTGCATTCTCGACGGACATCTCTCGACCGGTCGACTCGGCTGAGCGACTCACGTAGTTCGCGGGGTCGAAACCGTAGTCGTACTGGTTCTGATCCGAGACGACCGCGTCGGCGAAGTCGTTGAACGTTTCGGCTTCGGTTTCGTTCGTCACGCGAAATCGGCTCTCGATCGTCCACTCCGCGTCACCGGTATCTGTCACCCGAATTCTGATGACCTGCCACGTGTCTGGCTGGTCGGGCGGCGGCGGAGCAGTCGATGCGGACGAGAGGGCATGAGATTGGAGCGCTGGGGAGGTCGCCGACGACGAGTCGACGGCCGCCGAAGACTGTGCCGACGGTGTGGCGGCTACTGCCCCCAGCGTGGTTGTCGCGAGGAGGACCGTGAGGGCGAGTGTGACGGCGGTGGACATCCGCATGCGTACCAACGGGTGGTTTCCCGGGGGAAAAAACACTTTCCATCGGAAAATAAAACGTTACCGAGGGTCGTAAACGCTCTCGCAGCCCGTGAGAGCTTCGTGAAACGCGGTCTCGAGTCTTCATTGGGAGACGACCAGTTTTTGTATCAAGAGCCCGTACGGTGTGGCGATGAACAACGCGACCCCCGCTTTCCTCGCGTTACTTCTCGTCCTCTCCCTCCCCGCGATGACGATCGTGGCGGCACAACCGGAGGGCGAAATTAACGGCGGTTCCGAGGCGGTTCAGTTGCAAGTATCGTCCTCCCAATCGACGCCGATAGCAGTCGATAACACGACCAACAGACTCGGGCTCAGCGGCGAGGTCAGAAGCGAGTACACCGAGTACGGACCGAACCTCGGAATGGCGCTTGCGAGCGCGGACGATCAGCTCCGAGTCGACCACGACCAGTACACCATCGTCGATAGCGAGTTCGACGATGCGACGGCCGAGGAACGAGAAGCGATGATTCAGGCGGGATACGAACGACTCACGCAACGGATGGATGAACTCGAGCAACGCGAACGCGAGGCGGCGAAAGCGTACGCCGCTGGCGAGCGCTCGTCAACAGAGTTCCTCCAAACGCTGTTACGAAATCACAACCAGGCGGCGATGCTCTCCGAGAGTCTCGAGGAACTGGACGATCGCGCAGATCGGGTCCCGGGATACTCGCTGTCGGCCAGCCAGACGCGTGCCGACCAGAAGACCCTCAACTATCACCGAACCTCGCTCCGATCGACTCTCGCGCAACTATCCGAACGGCCGACCGGCGACGTCAGACACGACATCGTCGTCTCGACATCACAGACCGGGTACAGTGTCGCGATAATGACGGGCGATCAGTATATCGTCGAAACGAGTCGATTCGACAACCGCGACGAAACGGGATCAGAGCGGTTCAAAAACGGAGGAGCGTATGATCACATCGCCGAACTCTACCCGTGGGCAAGCGAGTTCGGCTCCGGTCCACACTTCCAGGACAACAGTCCCGGCTACTACTGGGTCGAAATGGGACACGACCACGGTCGCCTCGACTTCTATTTCGACGGCCGAACGGGTGACGTCTATCGCGAAGTACAAGAGCTGTCCGCGTCGTCTCTGCCCCGGACGGACGTCAAGACGTGGTCCCGGGACGGCATCAACATGACGATTACCGAGACGCCAGCCAACGGGCCGGTGAAGATCACGATGACCGATCCGGAAACTGGCGATCCCGCACAAGCGACCATCACGGCTGATGGGGTCGAACTCGGCGAGACCGGCGAGGACGGAAGCCTGTGGATCGTGCAGCCGATCGGCCGATACGACATCACCGCAGAAACCGAGAGCGGAAGCGTCAACGCGACGATAACGGACAACTTCTGACCGGGAGCCGGGGGCAATCGAGTTCGCGGAGTCGGGATTCAGTTCGACCGCGGTTACCCGGTGACTGCGGACTGAAATTTATACGGGAAAGAGCGGCCAGAGAGCGCCGTGCGCGTAACGCAGAACAGCAAAGATCGACAGAGTTCGGGAGCCGGCGATGCGCGCGCCGTGAGTCCGGTTATCGGCGTACTCCTTCTCGTCGCTCTCACCGTCTGTCTGGCAGCCGTTATCGCTGTCGGCGTTGGCGCGTGGACGCTCGAGTCCCCGACCCCGACCGCGACGTTCGAACTCTCGGCCGACGGCGACCAGTCGTCGATAGCGATCGAACACGTCGCCGGCGACGCCGTCGATGTCGAGGTGCTGTCGGTAACGGTGGCGGTAAACGGGACGGAGCTAGCCGAGCAGCCGCCGGTCCCCTATGCCGGTGCGAGCGGCTTCAACGGGACGCCGGAGGGACCGTTCAATTCGAGATCGGATTCGGAGTGGACGGTCGGGGAGCGAGCGAGTCTGTCGGTCGCCGACACGAATTCCCCGCCGCTCGCAACGGGTGATTCCGTTACCGTTATGCTCGCGGTCGACGGTCGGCGAGTGGCGACGCTGGAGGCGACGGCGACCTGAGAGCCGGCGAATCCGACTGTCCGACTATTCGGGCGCGCGACCGATAGTCGTGATCGCGACTTCGGGGTCGTACGACGGCCCCATGAAGGCGTGCTTGACGTCTTCGAAGCCGGCGGTTTTGAACATCCGGTCGGCCTCGTACTCGTCGTAGAAGAGCATGATCGAGTCGGCGAGCAGTTGGCTGACGACGTTGTCGGGGTAGTTCGGACCGACGACGAGCACCTGTCCGCCGGGTTTGAGGACGCGGCGAAACTCCCGAAGGGCGAGGACGGGATTGGGCCAGTACTCGATCGAGCCCGACGACCAGACGACGTCGAACGTGTCCGTCGCGAACGGGAGTCGCTCGGCGTCGCCGCGGTGGAAGTGGACCGGTGGGGCTCGCTTCCCGAACTTGTCGTAGGCCTGTTCGAGTTGGTGTTCGCTCTGATCGAGGGCGTACACCTCGTCGACGCGCTCGAGCAGTCCTTCGGTCGCGAATCCGGTGCCACAGCCGACGTCGAGGACGGTCATGTCGTCCTCGATGTCGAGCAGGGAGAGGGCCTCGGTTCGCATCTCCTCGGTCCAGATGAAGGGGTTCACCTGATCGTAGACCCGTGAGAGGTACTTATAGAACAGTCGAGCACGGTCCTTGTTCTCGAGAATACCCATTAGTGACGCGTTTCGGTCGAATCGGCATATGTCTACTGTTCCGGTCGGAATACCGGCGTACGTAATTACGGATTACCGGTCGTTCGGATCGCGACGCGCTGAGGGACTTTCGCAACTACCATATACGCGCTCTGGCAAACGTTCGCTTGCTTAGAATATGCCGAGGCCAGAGGTTCTCGAACGAATTAAGTCGGCGGAAGAGGAGGCCGACGAGATCGTCGCATTGGCAGAAAACGACCGCGACGAGCGAATAGCCGAGGCCCGGGAACGCGCCGAGGAGATTCGCACGGAAGCGGAACAGGAGGCCCAAGAGATCAGGGAGCGCCGTCTGGAGGAAGCTCGCGAAGAGATCGATGCGGAGTGCGAGCGCGTCCTCGAAGCAGGTGAACAGGAGCGCGAGGAACTCGCCGAGCGCGCCCGAGACCGGGTCGACGAAGTGACCGCTCACGTCGTCGAACTGTTCCAGGAGGACGTCCATGCTCAGACCTGAACGGATGAGCAAGGTCTCGGTGACCGGCTCGCGGGGCGTCATGCCCACGGTCATCGAGACGGTTCACGACCTGAGCTTGGTCCACCTCTCGGACTACGACGGCTCCTGGGAGGGGTTCGACAACGGCGACCCCATCGAGGGGGCCGAGAACGCCTCCGAGAAGCTGGTGACCGTCCGCGCCCTCGAAAGCACCCTTGATCTCTCGGCCGACGAGGCGGATCCGGGGACCCTCGAGGACGGCTGGGAACAGCGACTCGAGGAGATCCGCACGCGGATCAACGAACTCGACGACCGACGCGCGGAGATCAACGACGAACTGCGGCAGGTCAACGAAAAGATCGATCGCGTGGCTCCGTTCGCGGAGCTGGGCATCGATCTCGATCTGCTGTCGGGCTACGAGACGGTCGCCGTCCTCGTCGGTGAGGGCTCGCTCGAGGAGGTCGAGGCAGCCGTCAGCGCCTCGGACGACATTCGGGCCTTCGAGACGTTTACCGGCGGCAACGTCGTGGCGGTCGTCGCCGCGCCCGCCGAGAGCGCCGACGAGAACCCGATCGACGACGCGCTGGTCGGCGTCGAATTCACCCGGTACGAGGTGCCCGACACCGACCAGAGTCCCGACGACTACGTCGCGGACCTCGAGAGTCGAAAGCGCGACCTCGAGTCCCAACTCGACGAGATCGACGCGGAACTCGAGGAGATCAAACGGGCGGAAGCCGGCTTCCTCCTGCGCGTCGAAGAGGAGCTGACGATCGAGGTTCAGCAGGCGGAAGCGCCGCTGCAGTTTGCGACGACCGACCACGCGTTCGTCGCGGAGGGCTGGCTCCCGACCGAGGAGTACGATCGGCTCGTCGCGACACTGAACGATGCGGTCGGCGACAGCGTCGAAGTCGAAGAACTCGTCCGCGCCGACTACAACGACGAGGGGTATCCGACGCGGACGGAAGACGTCGACCACGGCGGCTCCGGCGGTGCCGAGGAGACGACCGAAGAGGAAGAACGCGAAGTCGCGACCCAAGAAGCGATCGCCGACGGCGGCACGACCGCGGCCGGCGGCGACATCGTGACGATGGTCGACGAACCACCGGTTATCCAGGACAACACCGGCCCCGCGAAACCGTTCGAGTTCCTGCTCCGGCTGATCGACCGCCCGAAGTACAGCGAACTCGACCCGACTGTCGTCTTGCTGTTGACGTTCCCGGCGTTCTACGGCTTCATGCTGGGTGACCTCGGGTACGGGATGTTGTACACCGGTGTCGGCTATCTGTTGTACAGTCGGTTCGACGAAGACATCGTCCGGAGTCTGGGAGCGATCGGCATGTGGGCCGGCGGGTTCACGATGCTGTTCGGGATCCTTTATGGAGAGATCTTCGGACTACACGTTCTCGGCGAACTCCTGTTTAGCGATGGGCCTCCCCTGCGGAAGGGCATCCAGCCCGCGTTTTCGCAGTTCAGCCAGACGTGGCTGCTGGTGAGCGTCTTCATCGGACTGGCCCATCTCACCCTCGGGTACATCTTCGGCTTCGTTAACGATCTCGACCACGGCGTCGGAGATGCCTACTTCGAGAACGGCTCGTGGGCACTGCTCATGATCGGTCTCTGGACCTGGATCTTCAGTCGCCACTTTGGAGATGCGAAGCCGAACTTCCTGTTCGAAGTGTTCGGGACCGGGTCTGACGCGGCGATCGAACTCGGCTTCACCGGCTTCACTCCGGAGATCGGACAATTCGTCGCACTTCCGCTCATGGTGATCGGCTTCGTGACGATGGTCTACGGCGAGGTCAAACACTACGGTGCTCTCGGCATCATCATCGGGTGCCTCGAGAGTTTCAACGTCTTCGGAGACGTGCTCTCGTATCTCCGGATCGCAGCGGTCATCCTCGCGAAGGCAGGCATGGCGTTCGTCGTCAACATGCTGTTCTTCGGGGTCTACGTCGTCGAGACCGACCACGGCGCGGAGTGGCACTTCGGTACCAGCCACGCGCCCCAACACATGCTCGAGCAGGGGACCTACCACGGTCACGAAGTGAGCGAGGTCATGTTCGGCGGTCTGCTCCACGGCGGCATCCTGATGGCGATTATCGGCGTGATCGTCCTCGTAGTCGGTCACGTCGTCGTCCTGCTGCTGGGCATTACGAGTGCCGGGTTGCAGGGGATCCGCCTCGAGTACGTCGAATTCTTTAATCGGTTCTACGAGGGCGGTGGCCGGAAGTTCGAACCCTTCGGCGGGATTCGATCCGACGACGAGGACTAACGCCGTCGGTCACCTTCCGGTCTCGTTGAGCGTCGTTCTAGGGTCGTCAACCACGATAGTGTGACTCATATTTCGTCGATTGTATCGAAAGGATAATACCTTGGGACTGCCCGCATTAACGGTTAGGCCGCCAAAATCGGCAGTTTGGTTTGGGAAGTTTTAAGAACACGCTGGGGAGTAGTACCACCTGTCCGGTTGCAAAACCACGAGGAAAACTCAAAATGACAATCGAAGCTCTACCCGAAATGGCATTCGCGCTGAACAGTTTCGCAGAGAACGCGGTCGCGCTACAGGAGGGCGGTGCTGCTGCCGGTAACGGCGGTCCCATGATCGAGCGAGGTGCGGCGGCGGCGCTGGGTATCGGTCTCGCGGCGATCGGTGCGGGGTATGCAGAGCGAGCGATCGGCGCGTCGGTCGTCGGCGCACTCGCCGAGGACTCCATCTCGCCGGGTATCGGAATTCTACTGACGGTCCTGCCCGAGACGCTCGTGATCTTCGCACTGGTCGCGCTCTTCGTCGGACCTTAAAGCGTCTCCCTTCGAACTTTCTTACAATGAGTTTGGATACAGTCGTTGAGGACATTCGAGAAGAGGCTCACGCGCGTGCGGAGGACATCCGCGCTGAGGGCGAAACGCGCGCCGAAGAGATCGAATCGGCCGCCCAGGAGGACGCAGACGAGATCGTCGCCGACGCCGAAGCCGACGTCGACCGCGAGATCGAGCAGTTGCGCGAACAGCGACTCTCCAGTGCGAAACTGGAGGCGAAACAGCAGCGCCTGGAGGCACGACGTGACGTCCTCACCGAAGTCCGCGAGGCAGTCGAGGACGAGCTCGCCGCCCTCGAGGGAGACACCCGCGAGGAGCTCACCCGCGACCTGCTCGAGGCGGCGACGGTCGAGTTCGACGAGGGCGACGACGTCGTGGTCTACGGTCGGTCCGACGACGCGGAGCTGATCGAGTCGATCCTCGCCGACTACGACGGCTACGAATACGCCGGTGACTACGACTGTCTCGGCGGCGTCGTCGTCGAGAGTGAGGCGTCCCGCGTCCGCGTCAACAACACCTTCGATTCGGTGCTCGAGGACGTCTGGGAAGACAACCTTCAGGAGATCAGTAATCGACTCTTCGAGCAATGAGTACGGGAGCCTCGAATCCGGAGTACGTGAACGCTCGCGTCCGCTCGCGTCGAGCGGCGATGTTGTCCGACGAGGACTACCGCAAGCTGATCCGGATGGGGCCGAGCGAGATCGCGCGGTTCATGGAGGAAACGGAGTACGAACGGGAGATCAACGCGCTCGGAACGCGGTTTTCCGGCGTCGATCTGATCGAGTACGCGCTGAACCGCAACCTCGCAAAGCACTTCGACGACCTCCTCGAGTGGTCCGAAGGGCAGCTCTACGACCGCATCGTTCGGTACCTCCGGAAGTTCGACGTCTGGAACCTGAAGACGATCGTCCGCGGAATCTATACGGATTCCGATCCCGAGGAGATCAGCACCGATCTCATTCGGGCGGGCGAACTCGACGACGGCACGATCGACCGACTGGTCGAGGTCGACTCGATCGAGGACGTCATCGAGATCCTCGAGGGGACGATCTTCGCCGAGCAGCTCGAAGACGCCTACGAGGAGTTCGAAGAGAGCGGCGCGCTCGTTCCCCTCGAGAACGCGCTCGATCGCGCGTTCTACGAGAACCTGCTCGAGGATCTCGGCCGACCCCGAGAGGGGCCGGAAGCGAAGTACGTCGAGTTCCTCGAGGCCGAGATCGACTTCCTGAACGCGCGGAACGCGTTGCGCCTCGCGCGGAGCGGGGCCGATCTCGACCCCGCCGCCTACTACATCGACGGCGGCGTGTTGTTCGACGAGTCGGACCTGAACCGCTTGGTTGGCGATTACGACGCGCTCGTCGACCACATCGCCGACAACAAACGCTACGGCGACCGCCTCTCGGGAGCGCTGGATCGGCTGCGCGATGCTGACAGCCTTATCCAGTTCGAGCACGCACTAGACGCTGCGTTGCTCGAGTACGCGGACACACTCTCGAGTGTCTACCCGACCTCGATATCGCCCGTTCTGTCGTTCATCCTCGCCAAAGAGCGCGAGGTCGAGAACATCCGCGCGATCGCGCGGGGTCGCGAGGTCGGACTCGACGAAAACGAGATCGAAGAGGAGCTGGTGATCCTATGAGCCAGGAAATCGCAGTCGTCGGCAGTCCGGAGTTTACGACCGGCTTCCGTCTCGCGGGAGTGCGACGGTTCGAGAACGTCCCGGACGACGAGAAAGACGAACGCCTCGATGACGCAGCGACGGCGGCCCTCGAAGACGAGGGCGTCGGGATCGTCGTCATGCACGACGATGACCTCGAGTACCTGTCGCGGTCGGTTCGCCAAGAGGTCGAGACGAGCGTCGAGCCGGTCGTCGTCACGATCGGAAGCGGCACCGGTGGTGGCGGACTGCGCGACCAGATCAAACGCGCGATCGGAATCGACCTGATGGAAGAGGACGAAGACAGCTAAACTATGAGCCAGGCAGAAGACATCGAATCCGTCGACGAAGACGGTGTAATCGACAGCGTGAGTGGTCCCGTCGTGACCGCCACGGACCTCGACGCCCGGATGAACGACGTCGTCTACGTCGGCGACGAAGGACTGATGGGCGAGGTCATCGAGATCGAAGGGAACCTGACCACGATTCAGGTCTACGAGGAAACCTCCGGCGTCAGCCCGGGTGAGCCCGTCCAGAACACGGGCGAGCCCCTGAGCGTCGACCTCGGACCGGGCATGATGGACTCCATCTACGACGGCGTCCAGCGCCCGCTCGACGTCCTCGAGGACAAGATGGGGACGGCGTTCCTCGACCGCGGGGTCGACGCCCCCGGGATCGACCTCGAGAAGAAGTGGGAGTTCGAACCCACCGTCGAGGAGGGCGACACGGTCGAACCCGGCGACGCCGTCGGCGTCGTCGAAGAGACCGTCACCATCGACCACAAGGTCATGGTGCCCCCGGACTACGAGGGCGGCGAAGTCACGTCGATCGAGCACGGCGAGTTCACCGTCGAGGAGACGGTCGCCGAACTGGACAGCGGCGAGGAGATCCAGATGCACCAGGAGTGGCCGGTCCGAGAGGCCCGTCCCGCCGGTGACAAGGAGACGCCGACCGAGCCGCTGGTGACGGGCCAGCGAGTCCAGGACGGCCTCTTCCCGCTCGCGAAGGGCGGGACGGCGGCGATTCCCGGGCCCTTTGGCTCCGGGAAGACCGTCACCCAGCAGCAACTCGCCAAGTGGTCCGACGCGGACATCGTCGTCTACATCGGCTGCGGCGAGCGCGGCAACGAGATGACCGAGGTTATCGAGGACTTCCCGGAACTGCCGGACCCCCAGACCGGGAACCCGCTGATGGCCCGGACCTGCCTCATCGCCAACACATCGAACATGCCCGTCGCGGCCCGCGAGTCCTGTATCTACACGGGAATCACGATCGCGGAGTACTACCGCGATATGGGCTACGACGTCGCGCTGATGGCCGACTCCACCTCCCGGTGGGCCGAGGCCATGCGGGAAATCTCGAGCCGGCTCGAGGAGATGCCCGGCGAAGAGGGCTACCCCGCGTATCTGGCCGCCGCGCTCTCGGAGTTCTACGAGCGCGCCGGCAAGTTCCAGCTGATCAACGGCGGCGAAGGGTCGATTTCGGTCGTCGGCGCGGTGTCGCCGCCGGGCGGCGACTTCTCCGAGCCAGTTACCCAGAACACGCTGCGTATCGTCAAGACGTTCTGGGCGCTGGACGCCGACCTCGCGGAACGTCGGCACTTCCCCTCGATCAACTGGAACGAGTCCTACTCGCTGTACAAGGACCAGCTCGACCCGTGGTGGGAGAGCAACGTCGCCGACGACTGGTCGGCGGTCCGCCAGTGGGCGGTCGACGTGCTCGACGAGGAGGACGAACTCCAAGAGATCGTTCAGCTCGTCGGGAAGGACGCGCTGCCGGAGGACCAGCAGCTCACCATGGAAGTCGCACGCTACATCCGTGAGGCCTGGCTCCAGCAGAACGCGCTCCACGACGTGGACACGTACTGCGAACCCGAGAAGACCTACCGGATGCTCGGTGCGATCAAGACGTTCAACGACGAGGCCTTCGAGGCGCTCGAGGCCGGTGTTCCGGTCGAGGAGATTCAGGACGTCGACGCCGCACCGCGGCTCAACCGGATGGGCACGGCAGAAGAGTGGGGCGAGTTCATCGACGAGATCGAAAGCGACCTCGAAGACCAACTGCGCGCACTGTACTAACAATGAAAGAGTACCAGACTATCACGGAAATCAGCGGTCCGCTGGTGTTCGCCGAGGTCGACGAGCCGGTCGGTTACGACGAGATCGTCGAGATCGAGACCGAGGACGGGCGGACGCTGCGCGGCCAGGTGCTGGAATCGAGCGAAGGAATCGTCTCGATCCAGGTGTTCGAGGGAACGGGCGGAATCGACCGCAACGCCTCCGTTCGCTTCCTGGGCGAGACGATGAAGATGCCCGTCACCGAGGATCTGCTCGGGCGGGTGCTCGACGGCTCCGGAAACCCGATCGACGGCGGCCCGGAGATCGTCCCCGACGAACGACACGACATCGTCGGCGAAGCGATCAACCCCTACTCCCGGGAGTACCCAGAGGAGTTCATCCAGACCGGCGTCTCCGCCATCGACGGCATGAACACGCTGGTCCGGGGCCAGAAGCTCCCGATCTTCTCCGGCTCGGGGCTGCCCCATAACGAACTCGCACTGCAGATCGCTCGACAGGCGACGGTGCCCGAAGAGGAAGCGGGCGACGAGGAAGGCTCGGAGTTCGCAGTCATCTTCGGTGCGATGGGGATCACCGCCGAAGAGGCAAACGAGTTCATGGACGACTTCGAGCGCACCGGCGCGCTCGAGCGGTCGGTCGTCTTCATGAACCTCGCGGACGACCCCGCAGTCGAGCGGCAGGTCACGCCGCGACTCGCGCTGACCACGGCCGAGTATCTGGCCTTCGAGAAGGATTACCACGTCCTGGTCATCCTCACCGACATGACCAACTACTGTGAGGCGCTGCGAGAGATCGGTGCCGCACGTGAGGAGGTTCCGGGCCGCCGTGGCTACCCCGGGTACATGTACACGGACCTGGCACAGCTCTACGAGCGTGCCGGTCGTATCGAGGGCAAGGAAGGGTCGGTCACGCAGATCCCGATCCTGACGATGCCCGGCGACGACGACACGCACCCGATTCCGGACCTGACCGGCTACATCACCGAGGGCCAGATCATGATGGATCGGGACCTCAACAGTCAGGGGATCGAGCCGCCGGTCAACGTCCTGCCAAGCCTCTCCCGGCTGATGGACGACGGGATCGGCGAGGGCCTGACCCGCGAGGACCACGGCGACGTCTCCGACCAGATGTACGCCGCCTACGCGGAGGGTGAGGACCTGCGCGACCTCGTGAACATCGTCGGTCGCGAGGCGCTCTCCGAGCGGGACAACAAGTTCCTCGACTTCGCCGACCGCTTCGAGGAAGAGTTCGTCCAGCAGGGGTACGACACCAACCGCTCGATCGACGAGACGCTCGAGCTCGGCTGGGACCTGCTGTCGGCGCTGCCGAAGACGGAACTCAACCGGATCGACGAAGAACTCATCGCGGAGCACTACCGCGAAGACGAGTCCGAAGCGGCAGAAGTGACGGCCGACTAAAATCCTCGAGACTACGCCGCTTTTTTCGCCGTGGGTCGCGCGCTCTTTCGAGACCCGTCCGTCGTTTACGCGCAGTCGAGGCGTGCCCGGTTCCGGCGCTGCTCGATCGCCGCGCGTACTCCCTCGGGGTCGTCGATCGCCGAGCAGTCACACCGGAGGTCGAACCACGGTCGCTCGAGGACAAGTTCCTCGTCGGTTAGCGCCACGCTCCCGATGTCGGTCCAGGGAACCAACCGCGTTCCGATCGGCCCCGCGGCGACCAGCCCCGCCTCGTGGACGCGGAGTTCGCGGCCCGCCCGCGTCCCGCCCAGTTCTACGTCCAGCCGGTCGAGCCGTCCGCTCGCCTCGAGTCCCTGGACGAGAAAGAGCAGACCGAACAGGAACCACTGCGCAGTGAGAATCCCGCGTTCCCGAGTGGCGAAACCGAGCACGACGTAGCCGACGGCGATCGCGTACAGACATAGCTCCCGGTTTGGCGAGCGCCACTGCCAGGTCGCGACCGGGTCGTCGGGGGTGATCGCCGCCACGTACCGCGTCCGCGCCATCGTGGTGACGACGGCCGCGCCGAACAGCGCGGCAGCCGTCGCCAGACCGCACGCGAGCGCGAGCACGGTCGGTATCGACGGCAGAGAGACCGCCGCGAGCGCGGACCCGGCGAACGCGACCGCGGGAACGAACCACGCGGCCGTCATCCGGCGGCTGCGACCCGTACGCTCGGGCAGTCCGTCGGCCTCCGACGCGAGGGCGCTGCCGACCACGAGTCCGACCGAGACGGTCGTCGGGACGGTGGCAACGAGGATGCCGCTCGAGGCATTCAGGGCGACGCCGGCGACGAGCGCCGCACCGGTCAGGACCGCGGCGAGGTAGACGCCGATCCCTATCCGGAAGCCGGTGTCGGGAGAGTCGAGATCGTCGGGGAGCGAGATATCGCGGGCGGCCGTCAGAAACACGGGCCAGGGTACGGAACGAAGGGCAATAAATTGTCACTATATGCGATGAATCGAAACAACCGTATGCTCCGGCAGTGAACCGTGGTATGTATGCACAAACCATTGCTCGTCCCTGAGTTCCTCGACCGGGCGCGGACGCACTACGGCGACGACGAGGCGGTCGTCGCCACCACGGGGGAACGGTTTACCTACGACGAACTCGGCGAGCGGGCCGATCGGTTCTCGGCGGCGCTGCAGGACCGGGGCATCGAGAAGGGCGACCGCGTTGCGGTGCTGGACCCGAACACCCACTACCACCTCGAGGCGGCCTACGGGATCATGCAGATCGGGGCGGTTCACACGCCGCTGAACTACCGGCTCACGTCCGACGACTTCGAGTACATCCTCTCGGATGCGGGCGTGGATGCGATCTTCGCGGATTACGACTTCGCCGAGAAGATCGAGGAAATCCGCGACGAGGTGCCGACGGAGACGTTCATCACGAACGACGCCGACGCCGTCGAGGGTGGTGAGGCCGGCGAAGCCGGGCGATCCTCGTCGGACTCGTCCGACGTAGAGTGGGAAGACTTCGACGCTGTGCTCGAGGAGGCGGGCACCGCGTTCGAGCGGCCGGAGATGAGCGAGGACGAGATCATCACAATCAACTACACCTCGGGGACGACAGGGGATCCGAAGGGTGTCTGTCGTACTCATCGCTGCGAGACGATCCACGCCTACCTGCTGGTCGGCCATCAAGAGATCACCGACGACGATACCTACCTGTGGACGCTGCCGATGTTCCACGCCAACGGCTGGGGCCACATCTTCGCGGTGACCGGAATCGGGGCGACCCACGTCTGTACGCGCGGGGTCGACGCCGCGGATATCTTCGAGGCCGTGCGATCCGAAGACGTCTCCTACATGTGCGGTGCGCCGACGGTGCTGAACATGCTGGTCAGCTACTACGACGAACACGACCCCGAGACGACCGGCGAGCGGGACGTTCGGCTCGCGACCGCCGGCAGCGCGCCGCCCGAGGCGACGATCCGAACCGTCGAGGACGAGTTCGGCTGGTACCTGAAACACGTCTACGGGGCGACCGAGACGGGGCCGCTGATCACGACCTCCGACGCGCGGCGGCATTTCGAGAACGACAGTGACGACCGGTTCCGGATCAAGAAGCGACAGGGGCTGGCCTACCTCGGAACCGAAATCCGCGTCGTCGACGAGGACGGCACCGACGTGCCGCGGGACGACGAAACGCTCGGCGAGGTCGTCGTCCGCGGCAACCAGATCATGGAGAAGTACTGGGAGAAACACGAGGCGACTGAGACGGCCTTCAACGACCGCGTCGAGGGCTACTACCACACGGGCGATCTCGCGACGATCGACGAGAACGGCATGATCGCCATTCAGGACCGCAAGAAAGACATCATCATCTCCGGCGGCGAGAACATCTCGAGCATCGAACTCGAGGACGCCCTCTTCGACCATCCCGAGATCGCGGACGTGGCGGTGATTCCCGCGCCGAGCGACGAGTGGGGTGAGACACCCAAGGCGTACGTCGTCCCCGCGAGCGGCGACCCCGACGATCCCGGCGTGACCGAGAGCGACCTCGAGGCCTTCACGCGCGAGAACCTCGCGGGCTACAAGACCGTTCGCCGGGTCGAGTTCGTCGAGGAACTGCCGACGACCGCGACGGGCAAGGTCCAGAAGTACGAACTGAGACAGGAGGAATGGGAGGACGAAGAGCGGATGGTCGGACAGGGGTGAGCAAAAACAGAGGTCGGTTCGGAGCGAGCGTTACGAGCGTCGAGTGCCCCACTCGTCGCGCTCGTCCCAGTCGAATCCCGTCGTCCGGTCCTCGCGCTCGTCGGGTCGATGGCCATCGTCCGGGTCAGCGGCCGTGGGATCGCCGTCGGTACCCCGCGATGGCGAGTCTGGGCCCGACCGCGACGGATCGCGGCCACCCTGCGCTTTGGCAATTCGTTCCGCCTCCTCGCGGTCGACAACGGTCGGGTTCGAGGTTTCCTGATTGATCGCCAGCCAGAGGACCAGTGGGATCACGAGAGAGACGACCAAGAGGATAGCGAAGACGACGGACATGGTCGACGCATACTCGAGGGCCCAAACACAAAGAATTTGTGCATTGACAGGAATCGTTCGAGTATGAAAGACGACGATCGCGGCTGTCCGAAGTGCGACCACACGGAGACGGAGATCGACGAAATTTCGACCACCGGAGGCGGTCTGTCGAAAATGTTCGACATCCAGAACCGGAGTTTCATGGTCGTCAGCTGTACGAACTGCGGCTACTCGGAACTCTACAAGGGCCAGTCGTCGGGCAACATGGTCGATCTGTTCCTCGGATAGGTCTCGGTAGGACCGAAACCGACGGCACGGAAACCGACGGCACGGAATCGCACGAATCGGGCGCGTGGGGAGCGCGGAAACTGTAAACAGTTATCCGACTGGGGGCGCTAGCCCCCCACAAGATGGCCAACGACGTCAAGCCCACCCGCAAGAACTTGATGGCGATCGAGGA
Source organism: Natrinema versiforme (assembly GCF_005576615.1). Classification (NCBI taxonomy): domain Archaea; kingdom Methanobacteriati; phylum Methanobacteriota; class Halobacteria; order Halobacteriales; family Natrialbaceae; genus Natrinema; species Natrinema versiforme. The sequence continues at coordinate 394,503 of NZ_CP040330.1, read as the reverse complement.
TCGCATCGAGCTTTCCGAGCGGGGACACGGCACGCTCGAGAAGAAACGCGACGGGCTGATCATGGAGTTCATGGACATTCTGGACAAGGCCCAGGACGTCCGCGGCGAGCTCGCCGACGACTACGAGGACGCCCAGAAGAAGATCAACATGGCCCGGGCGATGGAAGGCGACGTTGCGGTCCGCGGTGCCGCATCGGCACTGCAGGAACACCCCGAGATCACCACTGAGTCGAAGAACATCATGGGCGTCGTCGTCCCGCAGATCGAATCCTCCAAGGTCACCAAGAGCCTCGACCAGCGCGGCTACGGGATCATGGGTACCACCGCCCGCATCGACGAGGCCGCCGAGGCCTACGAGGACCTGCTCGAGAGCATCATCCTCGCTGCCGAGGTCGAGACGGCGATGAAGAAGATGCTCCGCGAGATCGAGACCACCAAACGCCGTGTCAACGCCCTCGAGTTCAAGCTCCTCCCGGACCTGTACGACAATCAGGAGTACATCGAGCAGAAACTCGAAGAACAGGAGCGCGAGGAGACGTTCCGCCTGAAGAAGATCAAGGAGAAGAAAGAAGCCGAAGAGAAGGCCGAACGCGAAGCCGAAGCGGCCGCCGAGGCCGAGGACGCCGAAGCGACACAAGACGAACTCGAAGATATACAGCCGGACACCGCCGCACAGTCCCCCGCGGCCAATCAGTAAGTCGCGCCGACTGTCTCGCGTCGTCCCCACCTGCATTTCACCCACCGACTCCGATGACCTGTTCTGCGTGCGGTTCAGCCACGATTTCGTTTGCCGTCCCGGCGAAACACCGCTCGGACGCACCGTCGGGAGCCGCCATTGCGTCGTTCTGCCCGCACTGTCTGACCCTCGAGTCGGCTCCAACGGAAGACGAAGTCACGACCGATAAGCCGGATTTTACACGCGTCAGCGATCGATTCCCGACACAACCGGAACGTGCGATTCCGCTCGCGCTCGCGATCGGCCTGTGCTCGTCGCTGGCGACGAACCGGGCAGCGATCGAATCGCTGCTCGAGGCGGTCGAACGAGCCGGTGCCGATCCGTTACTGGTATTCGATCGACTCAGTGCCGATCCGTCGATCGAGCCGGCGATCGACCTCGAGCGCCGGCGACACCAACTCGAGCAACTGCGCGACTGAATTTCGAGACGCGGCAAAAGCGTGGGTCGGGAGCGACACCCGATGGGACGGCAGTCGAGAACGGATGTCGACGCGACGGTATCGGCTTACTTTCCGGTCGGCCGCACGTTGTTGCTGATGGCCTGTTTCACCTGCAGGGCGGCGCTCGCGGCCAGTCCGCGGGCGACTTCGTCGCGTTCGTCGGCGGTGATAACCTCTTCGGCGGCGGCCGCCTCCTCGAGGTCGGGCGTGAAACCGGCGCTGACGGCGTGGCCCACCGGCGGTCGGACGGCGACGGTGACCTCCGGGCCGGTCATGCCGCTCGAGACGTCGGCGTCGACCACGTACTCGTTCGGGAGGAATTCGCGGGTTCGGGCGGCGATCCGCGAGACATCGCGATGGAGCAGTCGTTTCTGCGCGCTCGAGAGGTCAGGAACGTCCGCCGCTGCACGCTGCCCAGCCCCAGTCTCGCCCGGTAGCCCTGCGTACGGCGTATTTCCGTTCATGAGAAGTGTGTGCTCGTATCAATGGGCCGCCGGTTCAAAAGGGTTCGCTTTGGGTCAATCCGAGAGAATCGGCTCGCTGTCGCCGTAGACCGCGAGAACGACGGCCGTGGTATGCGCTCCCGACTCGGCTTGCCGGCTCTCGACGGCGACCCGCGGGTCGGCAAACTCCCAGTCGCGGAGGTCCTGTCCCGCGGCCAGTCCCTCGCGAACCCGCCGTTCGACGTCCTCGCGATCCATCTCACCCGCGGTCTCGTAGAACAGTCCCGGCCCGTCGTCGACGGACTGGGCCCACGCGAGTGCCGCGCTCACGCGACCCGGCTCGGCGGCGGTGGCTCGAGCCTCGACGACGGTCAGGCGCTCGCCGGCGGGGCCGAGATCGGGTGCGGTGCCGACTGCCTCGACGTGCGTCGCCGCCGGAATCACGGAGGAAACCGAGACGAGGTTGTAGTTCTCGACGCCGGCGTCCGCGAGCGCGGCGTCGTAGGAGGCCATCGCGGTGGGTGCCGATGCAGAGCCCCAGACGACTCGAATCGTGCTCATATCCGTCCTCGGGGACGAGCGGCGTAAGGCGTTGCGATCCGGGTCGAACACACCGTCCCGATAGCGAGTACAGCGGCCGGGAGCGCGGCTCGAGCAGAGGCGAGAGCCGCGCGAACCGGGGAAAGGCAGGCGACTCACCGACATTCACCGCGAGCGAAGCGAGCGGGCCGACGACCGATGTGGAGAACGCTTTGCGTTCGGAACGGAGGGAGGAGTGCTTTTAATCGAATTTTTGCCGAGGGCGCGGCGGAGCCGCGCCCGCAGCGCAAAACTTCGTTATTGGTAGAAGTAACCGGCCGAGGAAACGACATCGCTCGAGTCGTCCTCTTCGATCTTCTCGAGAGCGTCGGCGAAGTCCTGATGGGCGACTTCGTTGCGCTCGTTGCGGATGGCGAACATGCCGGCTTCGGTGGCGAGGCTCTCGATTTCGGCACCGGAGTAGCCCTCGGTGTCGTCGGCGAGTGCGCCGAAGTCGACGCCGTCGGCGACGTTCATGGTCCGGGTATGGATCGAGAGGATCTGTTCGCGGCCGTCGCGGTCGGGTTCGGGGACTTCGATGAGGCGGTCGAACCGGCCGGGGCGCAGGATGGCGCGGTCGAGCATGTCGAAGCGGTTGGTGGCGGCGATGATGCGGATCTCGCCGCGGGCCTCGAAGCCGTCCATCTCCGAGAGCAGTTGCATCATGGTCCGCTGGACCTCGGCGTCGCCGGAGGTCTTGGACTCGGTTCGGCGGGTCGCGATGGCGTCGATCTCGTCGATGAAGATGATGGCGGGCTGGCGCTCGCGGGCCATCTCGAAGAGGTCGCGGACGAGCCGCGAGCCCTCGCCGATGAACTTGCGGACGAGTTCGGAGCCGGCCATCTTGATGAAGGTGGCGTCAGTCTCGTTGGCGACGGCCTTGGCGAGCATCGTCTTCCCCGTGCCCGGCGGCCCGTAGAGCAGGACGCCGCTGGGCGGGTCGATGCCGACTTCGTTGAAGATTTCGGGCTCGGTCAGCGGCTGTTCGACGGCCTCGCGGACCTCGCGGACCTGCTCGTCGATGCCGCCGATGTCGGCGTAGGTGACCTCGGGCTTCTCGGTGATCTCCATCGACTGCGCGCGCGCGTCGGTCTCGGTGTCGAGGACCGACTGGATCGCAAAGGAGTCGTTGACCGCGACGCGGTCGCCAGGCGCGACGCTGTCGACGATGCGCGAGGAGACATCGGTCAGCACTTCCTGATTGTTCCCGTGCTGTTTGACGATGACCTGCTCGTCGTCGAGGACGTCCTCGACGGTGGCGATGTACAGCGACGAACTCTTCAGCGTCTCGTTTTCGCGTTCGACGCGGTCGACTTTCTCCCGGAGGCGCTCGCGACGGTCCTCGGCCTCGTCGAGCTGATCGGAGAGCTGGTCGTTGATGTCGACCAGATCCTCGTAGTGTCCGCGGAGCGCCTCGAGCCGCTCGTCGTCGGGGAGGTCTGAGTCGATATCGCGGTGAGGTCGGTCGGGAATAGACGGGCTTCGAGACATCCTGATGTACGCCGATAGGATTCCGATAGTAAATGTGCCTTTGGGTCCCGGAGGGATTTCTCAGGTACATATCAGCTGGACCCTTGCATATACCGGGTCGGTCGGCGCGAAGCCGGTTCCGCACACCCGGATATCGGAGCGGGCGGCCGCCCGATCAGTCGAGCAGCGACTCGAACTCGTCGAGGCGCTGTCCGTAGGTCTCGAGCGCGCGGTCGATCGGCTCCGAGGAACTCATATCGACGCCGGCGATCCGGAGGAGTTCGAGCGGGTACTCGCGGGAGCCTCGGCGGAGGAACTCGAGGTAGTCATCGGCGGCGGACTGGCCGTTCTCGAGCACGTCGTCGACGATGGCGAGCGCGGCGGAGATGCCGGTCGCGTACTGGTAGACGTAGAACGCCCGGTAGAAGTGAGGGATGCGCATCCACTCGCGGGCGATGCGGTCGTCGATGACCGCCGGCTCGTAGTAGTCGTCCTTGAGTCCGCGGTAGAGGTCGTCCAGCCGGTCGGCGGTGAGGGGTTCGCCCGCCTCCTCGAGCCGGTGGGTCTCGTGTTCGAACTCCGCGAACAGGGTCTGCCGATAGAGGGTCGAGCGCACCCGCTCTAGGAACTCATTGAGGACGTGTCGCCGGAACTCGGGGTCCTCGACGGTCTCGAGCAGGTGGTTGGTCAGCAGGGCCTCGTTGACCGTGCTTGCGACCTCGGCGACGAAGATCTCGTAGTTCGAGTAGATGAAGGGCTGTTCGTCCTTGGTGAGTTCGGAGTGCATCGAGTGGCCGAGTTCGTGGGCCAGCGTGTACATCGAGGAGATGTCCTGCTGGTAGTTCAGCAGGATGAACGGCTGGGTGTCGTAGGTGCCACCGGAGTAGGCCCCGGACTGTTTACCCTCGTTCTCGTACACGTCGACCCACCGGGACTCGAGTCCCTCCGCGACTCGGGACTGGTACTCCTCGCCCAGCGGCGCGAGCGCGTCGACGACGTACTCGGTCGCTTGGTCGTACTCGAGGTCGGGGCCCTCGTCGCCGGTCAGCGGCATGTAGATGTCCCACATCTGCAGGTCGTCGACGCCCAATGCTCGCTCCTTGAGTTCGGCGTGGTGGTGGAGCTTGTCGATGTTGTCGTGGACGGTATCGACGAGCGTGTCGTAGACCTCGACGGGGACGTTCGGGCCGTCGAGCGCGGCCTCGCGCGCGGTGTCGTAGTTGCGGGCTCGAGCGGTCTTGACGTCGGCCTTGACGCTGTTCTTGTAGGAGGCCGCGACCGTGTTCCGCATCGATTCCCACTCGTCGAAGTAGCCCTCGTAGACCCGCCGCCGGAAGTCGCGATCGGGGCGCTTGAGCAGGTTCGTGAAGTTGCTCTGGGTGATCTCGACCGCGTCTCCGTCTCGCGGCTTATCGCCGCTCGACTTGTCCGAGGCGCTTCGCGCCTCGCTACCGGGCTCCTCGACGGTCGGGAACTCCATGTCCGCGTTCGAGAGCATGTTGTAGACCTCGCCGGTCGCGCCGGTCACTTCGCTCAGATCGGCGAGCAGCGCCTCGACTTCCGCCGAGCGCGTGTGCGGTTTCATCCGGAGCACGTCGTCGACGTAGTGGTCGTAGGTCTCGAGGGCCGGTTCGTCGTCGACCATGGCGTCGAACTCCTCGCGGGTCAGTTCTTGGAGTTCGGGGTCGATAAACGAAGCCGCGGACTGGGCGTCGGCCGCGAGCGACTGCGACCGGGCCGTCAGCGCCTGATACTCCTGGTTCGTCGTGTCCTCGTCGCGACGCATCCGGGCGTAGGCCGCGACCATCGAGACCTCTCGCATGACCTCGTCGCGGAGTTCGAGCACCTCGAGGAGGGTCTCGGCGTCGTCGGTAACCTGTCCCTCGTAGGCCTCGAGATCAGCGACGCGTTCGGCGACCGCCTCGGCGGCGGCCTCCCAGTCGTCGTCGGTCGCGTAGATGCTCTCGAGATCCCAGGTGTATTCCTCGTCGACCTCGGAGCGGTCGGGAACGGAACTCATGGCCCGAATTTCGGAACGAAGATGGTAAAGGGTATCGGACGATGTCATCCGCGTTACCGAGGAGTTCGGCTCCGAGCGACCGCGACAGCGGTCGGATCGGCTATCGAATACGGCGGGCGGTCGGAACCGAAAGAGCGAACCGCTTTTCACTCCGATTTCCGAAGCCGCAGCATGGAGAAACTCCTCGAGTCGTTGGACGACGCACCGATCATCGATAAGGACGGATACGAGTACCTCGTCCACCCGATCAGCAACGGCGTGCCGCGGCTCGATCCCGCCCTGTTGCGGGAAGTCGTGACCGAGGTGATGCAAACCGCGGATCTGGACGTCGACAAGATCATCGCACCCGAGGCGATGGGGATCCACCTCGCGACCGCGCTCTCGCTCCAGACCGACATCCCGCTCGTCGTTATTCGCAAGCGGCCCTACGGGCTCGAGGGCGAGGTCTCGTTACACCAGGAGACGGGCTACTCGGAGTCGGAAATGTACATCAACGACGTCGAGGACGGCGACCGCGTAGTGATCGTCGACGACATGCTCTCGACCGGCGGAACGCTGGCGGCGATCTGCGACGCGCTCGACGGTATCGGGGCCGAAATTGTCGACATCGTCGTCGTGTTACGGAAGGTCGGCGACTCGGCGCTCGACGACACGGAGTACGACGCCACGAGCCTCGTCGACATCACGGTCGAGAACGGCGAGGTAACGATTCACTGACCGACTGAACGACGCTCGTTCGTCTCCCGTTTTCGTCTCGACGGAATCGCCGGACAGCCACGGTGTCGAATCGCGTTCCTCGAAAAGTATGCACGATTGTGATTATAGTTGCCCCCGGAACGCCGCTCGATGAGCGCATATACGAGACTTTTTGTATTTCGATTCGCTACGGGGTGGGTATAGTATGTCGAACGAGACTGACGGGGGCATCCAACTCGAGTACGGCGTCGACGACAAACCGCCGTTGCCGAAATCGATTCTGCTCGGCTTGCAACACGTCGCGGTGATGATCGTGCCGGCGACGGCGGTGGCGTACGTCGTCGCGGGCGGAGTCGGACTCGATCCGACGGACACGGCCTACATCGTTCAGATGGTCCTCCTGTTCTCCGGGCTGGCGACGATCGTCCAGGCCTACACCGTCGGCCCGGTCGGCGCGCGCCTGCCGATCGTCATGGGCTCGAGTTTCACCTTCGTGGGCGCGTCGATCTCGATCGGCGCGGACTTCGGGATGGCCGCAGTGTTCGGCGCGATCCTCGTCACGGGCTTTGCCGTCGAAGGCCTCATCGGCTGGCAATTCAAGCGAATCAAACCCTTCTTCCCGCCGCTGGTGACCGGCCTCGTCGTCGTCATCATCGGCCTCTACCTCGTGCCCGTCGCGATGGACTACGCCGCCGGTGGGGCCGACGCCGCCGACTTCGGCGCGCTCCACCACATCGGCCTCGCCGGGCTCGTCCTCGCGATTGCCGTCGGTCTCAACATGTTCACGCGCGGCGTCACGCGACTGCTGTCCGTACTCGTCGCGATCGGCGTCGGTTACGCGGCCGCCCTCGCCCTCACGTTCACCACCGGCCTCGAGCTCGTCGACTTCTCGGCCGTCGGCGACGCCGCCTGGATCGCGCTGCCGTCGCCCACCCGGTTCGGCTTCGAGTTCGAGCCGATCGCGATCGCCACGTTCGCCGTCCTCTTTCTCGTCTCCTCGATGGAGACCGTCGGCGACATGTCCGGCGTCACGGCCGCCGAGGGGCGCAATCCGACGAACGAGGAGTTCCGCGGCGGGCTGTTCAACGACGGTCTGCTGAGTTCGATCGGCGCCGTCTTCGGCGCGTTCCCGATCACCTCCTTCTCCCAGAACGTCGGCATCGTCAACTTCACCGGCGTGATGAGCCGGCACGTCGTCGGCATCGGCGGCGTCTTCCTCGCCGTCCTCGGGCTGAGCCCGAAGGTTGGCGCGGCCGTCACGACGATCCCCAGTGCGGTCTTCGGCGGTGCGGTCTTGCTCATGGCCGGCATGGTCGCAGCCAGCGGCTTCCGGCTGGTCATCACGAACGCCGACCTCGACCGCCGGAACACGGTCGTCGTCGCCGTCTCGCTCGGTCTCGGACTCGGCATCGCGACCACGCCCGAGGCGCTCTCGGGGCTTCCGAACGCCGCCGAAACGTTCTTCGGTCAGCCGGTCATCGTCACCGCGCTGTCCGCGCTGGCGCTCAACACGTTCGTTCCCGGCGAACAGAGTCCGCTGTTCGACGCCCGACCCGCCGACTCGGACGCGGATGCAGACGCCGACGCCGCGGCCGTCGGCCCCACCGACGACTGAGACGCACTCACCGCCGCTCGCTCGACCACACCCGCCGGCCGTCGGCTTGCCGGCCCGCTCTTTTGTCGCCCGGCCGCGAACTCGCGAAGCCAGGCCTAGGTCTCCGCGTCGACCGCGGTCCGGACGACGCGGGCGACGCCGAGCATCGCGACAAACGTCCCGGCGAGGACGAGCATGACGAGCAACACGACGCCGAGGGCGGACGCGCCGATCTCGGGGTGGCTCCGCAGCGGCGACGTGAGACGAAGGCCGAAGAAGATCACGAGGAGTCCGGCGGAAACGCGGCTCGAGGCGCGCCAGTAGGCACCGTACTCCTCCGGTGAGAGTTCCATGCGCCGACGTGTGTCCGCGGCCGTGAAAAACGCTCCTCTGCGGTTCGGACGACGGGATCGCTCGAGTCGAGAGCCGTACCGATCAGCGCATCCCGTCGGCCACCTGTCCGGCGACGCGGGCCCCCGTTCGGCGATCGACGCGACGGCGGTTGAACACCGCTCGAGCGCTCGCGGCCGCGTCGTCGTCGATCTCGAAGGCGAGATCGGGGTAGTCCACCTCGGTCAGCACGAGCGGCTCCGGTGGCGCGGGCGCGACTCCCTCGTGGCCGGGCAACGGTTCGGGCTCGAGGACGCGATCGACTTTTTCGAGCGGCGATTCGCCGGTGCCGACCGCGCGAGCCAACGAAACGAGCCGCCGGACGAGTTCTCGAGCGAAGCCGCCGGCACTGGCGGTGACGACGAGGTAGTCGCCGTCGCGGCGAGCCGCGAGGGACAGCGAGCGCTCGGTATTGCGATCGTCCGGCGTCAGGTTGTGGATATCGTGAGTCCCGGACAGCGCCTCGCAGGCCGCGCGGAAGCGGTCGTCGTCGACGGCCGGCGGAGCGGGCGCTCCGTCGGCGACCGGCGCGTACAGGTGATACGTGTACTCTCGGCGGCTCGCGTGGTGGGTCGCGTGGAACCCGTCCGGCGCCTCGGCGGCCGCCCACGCACGGACATCGGCAGGGAGTTCGGCGTTCAGCGCTCGCGGCGCGAGCCAGTCAGGGGCCTCGAGCGCGATCGTCTGGGCGAGCGCGGAAACGCCCGCGTCGGTGCGGCCGGCGGCGGCGTAGCCCGCGGGCTTGTCGGCATCGGGCTCGAGGATGTCGAGCGCGCGGAGCGAATCGAAGATCGCGTCCTCGACGGTCGCAACGTCGGGCTGGCGCTGGAAGCCGCGGTAGTCCGTCCCGTCGTAGGCGATCCGGAACGCGCGCAGTGGCATGGTCTCGAGTCGATCCAGCGGGGCCAGCGTGTTATACGGTTCGCTGTGTCCCGGCGGCGGTTCGCGGCGCTCCGTTCGAGGCGTTGGGTTGCGGCGACCCGGTCGTCGGATCGACAGGCTACCGCTCGCGCTCGAGCGCCGCCAACGCGTCGAGCCGTTCGTCCGTCGGCGGGTGCGTTTCGAAGAGGTAGCGCTCGAGCCGGTGGAGCCGTTTTCGAAGCGCCCAGTACGACGGCTCGGTGTCGCCCTCGGGGCCGAGCATGATCTTTTCGGGCTCGGACGGCTCGAGCGAGATGATCGACAACGAGGAGACGCCCGACGCGTCGCGGAGGTCTCGAGTCGGCGTGTCCGCAATCTCCCGATCTAACCGCCGGAGCGCACTGGCGAGCGCGGCGGGCGAGCCGGTCACCTCCGCGGCGGCTCGATCCGCCGCTCGCTCCCTGACCCGGGAGAGACGGGCCGTTATCGTGCGCCCGACGATCTGAACGCCTGCCGACAGAAACCCCAGCGGGACGGTGACGATCGCGGCCCAGCCGGGGTTCTCGATCCGGTTAATCCGCGACCCCAGCCCGTCGGCGAGCACGACGGGCAGCGAAACGGCCGTCATGATCATCGCATCGCGGTTTCTGACGTGGGCGAGTTCATGTGCGATCACCGCCTCCAGTTCCGCTTGCCCCTCGAGCGCGTTGATCGTCCCCAGCGAGAGCACCAGATGCACCGACTCCGGTCGGAAGCCGACGGCCAGCGCTTCGGGGGCGTCCCGCTCCGAGACGGCGATCGTCGGCACGGGGACCCCGAGCTGGGCCGCGACCCGGGTCGTCGTCTCGTACAGCTCCGGTGCCGTCTCCCGATCCACCGGGTGGGCGTCCGCAAGCCGCTCAATCGTCTCGAGGTGTCTGTACTCGAGATACCCGATCGTCACCAGCGTCCCGGCGGTGGTGACGGACGCGACGTGGGATGCGAGCGCGAACCCGAGAAACGAGAGCACGCCGTAGAACACGGCCCAGACCCCCGCGAGCAGTCCGAGCGTGACGACCGCGAGTCCGAGGACGGCGGCGACCATTCGCACGCGGAGACCGATCGGGATTGCGCCCATAGTCGTTGACTCCGAGTGACGAATTAAAATGTTGTCGGAGATACGTTTCCGGGAGCTACTGCTCGAGTTCCTCCGACAAGAGTTCGATAGCGAGGCCGATGACGCCGATGAGGGCGGCAAACAGCATGAATCCGATGCCGGTCCTCTTCGAACTCAGTTCGAGAAACCCACCCAGTAGCACCACAAGTATCGCGAACCGCTGGAGGGCAGCACCGACCATTATCGATCGGTGTGATTAGCCGGATAAATTTCTTGCGGTACCGGTTCGGTATTTTCTACGAACGCGACTTCGATTCGGGTTGGCAGCCGGAATCACAGCTCGCAAACGAAACAGTCACCGGGAGCCGTTCGGCGGCGCTATCGGTGGCGACTCACAGTTCGTCGCCGGTATCGAACTCGTCCCCCTCGGCGTCGTCGACAGCGGTCTGGTCGATGTCGAACTCGTCGGTCTCGAGTTCCGACCCGCCGACGCCGACCTGGCCCTCCTGAATCTCGATGGTCACGCCCTCCTTTTCGGACGCGGGCCCGGCCCCGAGGAGGCGGGTCGTCGCCGACTCGACTTCCTCGTTGACCGACCAGACGAAGCGCAGCACCGACTCGAGTTCGGTGCCGGCCTCGCGGACGCCGCGCTGGGGCGAAATCTCGCCCAGGCTCCGTGCGCCCTCCGGATGGAGGTACTGGATCGGGTGGTCGGTCGGGACCTCCTGCAGGTCGACGTCGAACGACCAGAGGTAGGGCAGGGCCTGAATGGCGTACCCCTGCGGTTTCGGCGCCCGCCGCCCGGCGGCGGTCAGGGCGACGTTGATCGCCGGCGATTCTGCGTCAGTGTCGAAGTACACGCCCGGAGCGCCGGGAATGGATACTCGCATACTCGAGGGAGGGTGCCCGGGACGGGTGAGTCCAGACCCGGCAATTCCAACCTCCTTTTACGTGTCTCGGGGGTCCGTCGGCCGATCCGTACCGCTCAGTGGAACGTCTCGGCGAATTTCTCTCGCGGGTTGATATCGAGTTCGCTCACGCTCGAGTGGTCCTGACTCGCGGCGAAGCGGATCGCGGCGGCGATCTCCGCGGGGTCGCTCGCCTCGTCCTCGTCGTACCGTTCGGCGAACGTCTCGCCGTCGGGGGTCTCGAACTCGGAGCGCACCTCGGCCGGGTTGACGATCGTGACCCCGACGTCGGCGTCGCCGATCTGGGCCGCGAGGCTCTTGGCGAAGCCCCGAACCCACCACTTCGTGGCCGCGTAGACGGGGTTAGCCGGTCGCGGGTGGCGGCCGGCGAAACTGCCGACGAAGATCAAGTGGCCGTCGCGTTCGCGGACGTGGGGGATCGCCGCCCGCGTGGCGTAGAAGACGCCGTCGACGTTCGTCTCCTGCATCGTCTCGTAGTCGTCGGTCGACAGCGATTCGACCTCGCTGCCCCGGCCCAGTCCCGCGTTGTTCACCAGCACGTCGATCCCGCCGAACTCATCGACGGTCTCTTCGATGAGCGCGTCGACGTCGTCTTCCTCCCGGACGTTCGTCGGGACGACCAGCGTCTCGACGTCGTGGGTCGCCTCGAGGTCGTCGGCGAGTTCCCGCAGTCGGTCTTCGCTGCGTGCCGCGAGAACGAGGTTGGCGCCCGCGCCCGCGAGTTCGCGACAGGTCGCCGCGCCGATGCCGGAACTCGCGCCCGTGACGATCGCCGTTCCCTGCTCGAGTGAGTCGGACATCGTCGGCCAATAGGTCGGCATCAACCCTAAAAACGAGGGTCGCGGAACGGTCTCGCTGACGATCGCGGAGAAACGGCGACCGAGCGAGCGGCGCTCAGTAGTCTTCGAGGTCGTACAACTCGCCGTACTTCGACTCGACGTACTCGAGGAAGTAGTCGGCGGTCAGCCCGTCGCCGGTTGCGTTCTCGATCAGGTCGGGCGTGACGTACCGTTTGCCGTGCTGGTGGATATTCTCGCGGAGCCAGCCGTTGAGTTCGTCGAACTCGCCCTCGCGGATCTGGTCGTCGAAGGGGCCGCGGTCGTCCTCGGCAGCGGCGTACAACTGCGCCGCGAGCACCGAGCCCAGCGAGTACGTCGAGAAGTAGCCGAAGTCGCCGTGGGACCAGTGGATGTCCTGCAGGCAGCCCTCCGCGTCGGTCTCCGGGCGCACGCCGAGGTACTCCTCGTACTTGTCGTTCCAGACCTCGGGGACCGCCGAGACCTCGAGGTCGCCCCGGATCAGATCGCGTTCGATCTCGAACCGGATCACGATGTGGAGGTGGTAGGTGAGCTCGTCCGCCTCGACCCGGATGAGGTTGTCGTCGTGGACCTGATTCGCGGCCTCGTAGGCCTCCTCGGGGGTGACGTCCTCGAGTTCGGGGAAGCGCTCGCGGGCGATCGGCAGGAAGTGCTCCCAGAAGGGCCGGGAGCGCCCGACGTGGTTCTCCCAGAGGCGGGACTGGGACTCGTGGACCGAGAGGTCCCGCGCTTCGCCGAGCGGCGTGCCGTAGCCCTCGTCGGGCAGCCCCTGCGTGTAGTTCGCGTGGCCGAACTCGTGGATGGTCGACGTGATCGAGCCCAAGAGATCGTCCTCCTCGAAGCGGGTGGTCACGCGAGCATCGAACTGCGTGCCCGAGGAGAACGGATGCGGTGCAGTGTCGAGCCGACCGCGGTCCCAGTCGTAGCCCAGCGAATCGAGCACGTCCCGCGCGAGGGCCTCCTGATCGTCGTCGTCGAACTCGCCCGCGAAGGCGCCCGTAGTGAGGTCCGCGTCACTATCCTGAACGGCATCGATCAGCGGCACCAGGTTCTCCCGCAATCGCTCTAAGACCCGTTCGGCCGTCTCGAGGTCGATGTAGGGTTCGTAGTCCGCGAAGAGAACGGCGTAGGGGTCGGCGTCGGGATCGATGTGCTCGGCGTACTCGCGCTTCAATTCGACCAGTTTCTCGAGGGTCGGTGCGAAGTGATCGAAGTCGTCCTCCTCTCGGGCCTGCTTCCACTTCGGATGGGCGTTCGACGCCGTCGCCGAAATTTCCTCGACGAGGTCCTGCGGGACGCTCGTCTCGCGGTCGTATTTCCGGCGGATCTCGCGGACGACCGCGGCCTGCTCGCCCTCGAGATCACTGCTTTGGGTTTCGCCGCTCTCGTCCCCCTCCAGTTCCTCGAGCAGGTCGCCGGTCTCGTCGGCGGTCAGGAGTTCGTGGCTGATCGAGGACAGCGCCGAGAGCTGCTGTGCGCGGGCCGGGGTGCCGTCGTCGGGCATCACGACCTCCTGATCCCACTGCAGGATGCCGGCGGCGTTCCCGATATTCGAGATACGTCGGACTCGGTCTTCGAACTGCTCGTAGGTGTCGGCCTCGCTCGCATCGCTCTGGGCCTGATCGGTCGCCATAGACGTACCGTTGGCCCGGAAGCGGTATCAACGTCGTGGTTCCGGCGACTCGAGCGCGGACGGTCACCGACAGCAGCCACTCGAGTCGCAAAAACTATCGACTGACGTGATAGTCAATACGCCGTTGTGACGGCGGCGAACGCGACCCTCCCGCGGTGTTCGCGAGTCGATGAGAGACAGACAGAACTTGCAAGCACCGGACTGTTCCGCCGATCTGACGTATGTCGATCCACGCTATGGCACTCACTGGACCAATCGCATCGGCCGTCGTCTTCGTCGTGAGCCTGCTGATCGGCGCGCTCGGCATCTACGCCGGGGCTCGAGTTATCGTGGGGAGAGGTGACTACGATCACGCCATCGTCACCGCGTTGATCGGGGCGATCGTCTGGGCGATTGTCGGCTTCGTGGTCGGCTGGATCCCGCTCGTCGGGCCGTTGCTCGCCCTGATTGCGTACGTCGCGGTGATCAACTGGCGGTATCCCGGCGACTGGACCGCCGCGGCGATGATCGGCCTCGTCGCCTGGGTCACCGTCCTGATCGCGCTCTATGTCCTCGCCGCGCTCGGGGTCACCGGCTTCGAGGCGGTCGGCGTCCCGGGCGTCTGATCGGCCGCCGACCACGGGCCGAGACGGGCGCGGCGGCACTACCGCGCCGTCGGCCACTCCTGTGCGACCCGCCGGTAGGTCTCGAGACAGCGCTCGAGGACGGCGATCGAGACGCTCTCGTCGTCGGTGTGGGCCTCACCGGGTTCCGACGGCCCGTAGATCACGCACTCGGTACCGGCCCGTGAGAGCCAGCCCGCGTCGGTCGCGTGGGGTTTCGTCACGAGTTCGGGATCGGCGGTCTGAGCGTCGGTTGCGGCCGCGAGCACCGCGTCGACGAACGCGTCGTCGTCACAGCGCATCGGCGGCAAGTTTTGATCGACCGTCCACTCGATCCCCTCGAGGGCAGCGACCGACTCGAGATCGGCGCGCTCACCCGGTACCGTCCGTTCGTCGACCGTGAACTCGCAGCGGGCGGGCACGACGTTCATCGCCGACCCGCCCTCGATCTCCGTGACAGTGAGCCGGCCCGCGAGCGTTTCGCCGGCGGCGTCGACTGACGGGGGCTCGAGGTCGCGAACGCGGTCGACGGCCGCGGTGGCGCAGTAGATGGCGTTCTCGCCGGCGTCGGCCTCGCTGGCATGGGCGGCGGTGCCGCGGGCGACGATCGTACTTCCCCGGCGACCTTTGTGGGCGACGGCGACGTCGGTAACGTCCGGTCCCGAGTAGGTCGTCGATCCCTCGCCGACGACGGCGTAGTCGGGGGCGAACCCCTGCTCGATCGCGTACTGCGCGCCGACGCCGCCGACCTCTTCGCCGACGAAACTCGCAAAAATGAGTTCTCCCGCGGGATCGGCCTCGCGGAAGGCGAGTACGGCGGCCGCGAGCGCCCCTTTCATGTCCGCCGTCCCGCGGCCGTAGAGACGGCCGTCCCGTTCCTCGACGACGTACTCGGTCGCCTCGGTGTCGTCGTGTCCGTCGGCCACCTGCGACGCTGCCGGTTCGACGACATCGTGATGTCCCACGAGCGCAAGCGTCTCGGCTCCCGTCCCCTTCCGGGCGATCACGTTGCCGGCGTCGTCTCGGGTCACGTCCGCGTCGGTCTCGCGGCGCAGCCACGACTCGAGGAAATCGCCGGCAGCGGTCGCGTCGTCGTGGCTCGGGATCGAGACGAGATCGCGCGTCAGCTCGACGAGCGTCGAAGTCATAGGCGTGGTATCGACCGCTGTGGTGTTCAGTGCAGCGAAGTCCGCGATCGGTCCGGCCCTCGCGATCAGCCGAGCCGTTCGTAGACCGGGACGGTGTCCTCGGCGTCGTCGTCGGTCAGTCGCGCGACCGACTCCCGGACCTCGCGGAGGCTGGCCGTCTGCTGTTGGCTGGCGGCTGCGACCGACTCCGCCGCGCTCGCGACCGTGTCGGCCGACTCCGAGAGGTCGTCGAGTGTCCGTGCGGTCACCTCGACGCCGCGGGCCTGCTGGTCGGCCGCCGCCGCCACGTCCTCCATCCCCGAAGCGGTCTCTCGGGCCGACTCGTGGATCGCCTCGAGCGAGTCGACCGTCTCCCGAACCCGGTTGGTTCCGGCGTCGACGCGGGCGACCGTCTCCTCGGTCGTTTCGACAGTGGCCGCGGCGTCCTCGCGGACGGCTTCGACCGCGGCCTCGATCTCGGCCAGATCCGATTTCGTCTGCTCGGCGAACGAGCGGACCTCGCTCGCGATGACGCCCATGGTCTCGCCGCCGTCGGCGTCCGATCTGGTGGACTCGATTTTCGCATTGGTCGCGAGCACCGTCGTCCGTTCCGCGAGGTCGTCGAGGCGGTCGACGATCTCGTCGATCTCGTCCGTCCGCTCCGCGAGCGCGTCGGCGGCGTCGGCGACGCGATCCGTCGCGTCCTCGATCGCCTCGAGTTCGTCCAACGCGCCGTCGGCCGCGTCGACGCCCTCGGCGGCGAGTCGTTCGGTCCGGTCGCTCTCCTCGCTGACCTCGTCCGCGACGCTCGCGACCTCCTCGACGGCTGCGCTCACGTCGTTGAGTTCGCCCGCGGCCCGCGTGATACCGGCCGCCTGCGACTCGGTGTGCTCGCTGATCGACTCCGCGCGCCGCGCGACGGCCTCGCTCGACTCGTGGAGTTCGGCGATCGGCTCCTGTACGTCGTTTTCGACCTCTTGAGCGAGTCGTTTGCGGCGTTCGATCGACTCCTCGAGTCGCTGCGCGTAGGAGTCGACGTACGTGTCGGTCGCGACCTGCATGTCGAGATTGATGATCCGCAACAGCGAGAGGACGTCCATCATGCCGTCGTCGATAGCGTCCCTGACCGCCGTCTCGAACGAGTCCTCGAGGCCGTCGTCGGCCGCGTCGGTGCCGCCGCCCAGTCCCAGCGCACCGACGACACGCCCGAGGCCGCCGTCGTCCTCGGCCTCGCGTTCGGCGGCCCACTCCTCGACGGCGTCGATGACCTGTTTCTGGACCCGCTCGTTCAGCCGCGAGAGGATCAGGTCGTAGTAGACGCCGTACTGGCCCACGTACTGTTTCAGGGGCATGTCCAGTATCTCGTGGAGCTTGCCGATCCGCGCCCGGTTCTCGAAGAACTCCCGGTCGTACTCGCCGGATGCCAACGAGACGAGATACGCCTGCTGGGTTCGCTTGAGGGCGTCGACATCTTTCGGCGACCGGTCGACGATCGCTCGCGTCTGCTCGTAGTGCAACACGTTCTCGTAGAAGTCGTCGGCGATCGCCTCGGCATTCGCTTGCACCAACGGCTCGAGGGCCGACAGCCGCTGTTCGTCGTCCTCGCCGAAGCCGATGAACTCCTTTCGCCACGCGATTTCGTCCTCGTCGAGCCCGATGCGATCGACGAGTTCCTCGACGTCGAGAAAGCCGTTGAGTCCTCCGCGTCCGAACGTCTCCTGCGGTTGCATGCGCGAAACGTGTTCGGTCGGTCCGTTAAGTTTCCGTGAGTGTTCCCGCTGAATAGGAACACGGGAGAGCGAACACGACACGACGCATGCGGACTGCAACCGATCCCCGTGGATTTGCTGTGAACACCCTTATAGGCGTACGTGAACCAGTTTACGTATGAACGTCGTGCCGGATACGAGCGTGGTCATCGACGGCCGCGTCTCGGCGACTATCGAAGACGGGCAGTTCGAGGGAGCGACGATCTGCGTGCCCGAAGCGGTCGTCGCGGAACTCGAGGCGCAGGCCAACGACGGGATCGACAGCGGCTGGGACGGCCTGGAGGAACTCCAGCGGCTGGCCGACCTCGCTGATGACGGAGTCATCGAACTCCGGTACGTCGGCGAGCGGCCCAACGCCATCGAGCGCGGACACGCCTCCGAAGGCGAGATCGACGCCCTCATTCGGGACCTCGCGGAGGACCTCGACGCGACCTTCGTCACCAGCGATATCGTCCAGGCCGAGGTCGCACAGGCCAAGGGGCTCGACGTCGAGCACGTCTCCCCGGAGGTCCGCGAGATCGGGACGTTGGCCGTCGAGGAGTTCTTCGACGACGAGACGATGAGCGTCCACCTCAAGACCGACGCGGTCCCGATGGCAAAGCGGGGCGAACTCGGCGAGATGCGCTACCAGCAGATCGCCGACGAACCGCTCGACGAGGCGACGATGGACGAGTACGCCCGCGAGGTCGTCGACGCCGCCAAGGAGTCCCCCGAGGGCTTCCTCGAGCTCTCCGAGCCGGGGATGAAGATCGTCCAGTTCCGTGACTACCGCATCGCGATCGGCCGGCCGCCCTTCTCCGATGGCATCGAGATCACGGCCGTCCGCCCGATCGCCCAGACCGACATCGAGGACTACGAGCACGCCGCCGAACTCAAAGAGCGGCTGCTCGAGCGCCAGCGCGGCGTCCTCATCTCGGGTGCGCCCGGAGCCGGGAAGTCGACGTTCGCGCAAGCGGTCGCCCGCTACATCGCCGACCACGACTACTCGGTCAAGACGATGGAGAAACCGCGGGACCTGCAGGTCGGCCCCGACATCACCCAGTACACGGAACTGGGCGGCGAGATGGCCAAAACCGCCGACGCCCTGTTGATGGTTCGGCCGGACTACACCATCTACGACGAGGTCCGCAAGACCGACGACTTCGAGGTCTTCGCTGACATGCGACTGGCCGGCGTCGGCATGATCGGCGTCGTCCACGCGACGCGGCCGATCGACGCGCTCCAGCGGCTCGTCGGGCGGGTCGAACTCGGGATGATTCCCCAAGTCGTCGACACTGTCGTCTACATCGAGGCCGGGGAGGTCAACACCGTCTACGACGTGAAGACGGAGGTCAAGGTCCCCGCAGGGCTCACCGAGGAGGACCTCGCTCGCCCCGTGATTCAGGTCACGAACTTCCAGACTGGCGAGCCCGAGTACGAGATTTACACCTTCAACCGACAGGTCGTCACCGTCCCGCTGAACGACGAGGACGGCGGCCCGGGCAACGAGTCCGGCGTCGACCGCATCGCGAAACAGGAGATCGAACGGGAGATCCGCTCGATCGCGCGGGGCTACGTCGATGTCGAACTCAAGAGCCAGGACAAGGCCGTCGTCTACGTCGAGGAGGACGACATCTCGAGCGTCATCGGCAAGGGCGGCGGTCGAATCACCGACGTCGAGAACCGACTGGGGATCGACATCGACGTCCGGACCCACGACGAGAACCCCAACTACGGCGCGGGCGGCGGTTCCGGCGGTGCCAGCGCCAACGGCGGCGGGGGCGGCGGGTCGCAGGCCGGCCAGATGGTCCAGCCCGAGATCACCTCGCGACACATCGTCATCCCCGTCGACGGCAACCAGGGCGAGACGGTCGAAGTGCAGGCCGCCGGCGACTACCTCTTCACCGCGACGGTGAGCCGCGGCGGCGAAATTCAGGTGTCACGCGGGAGCGCGATCGCCGAGGAACTCGAGCAAGCGATCGACCGGAAGGACCCGGTGACGATCGTGCCGTCGTAAGTAGTCGAACCGTGAACGAAGGCGCGGCGCTACGCGCCGCGAAAAGACGAGCGGCGAAGCCGTGAGTCGCGTAAGTGCGCGGCTTTTTGGTCCAGATTTTTGCGTGAGGGTGAACGAAGTGAACCCGAGCGGAAAAAGGTGGATCGCGAAGGACCCGGTGACGATCGTGCCGTCGTAAGCGGTGCGCGGTTCGGAGCGAACGAAGTGAGTGAGAACCGCGAGAATGCGAACGGGCGGCAGCCCGTGAGCGAACGCAGTGGGCGAGGGTGTTTTTTGATGCGGATTTTCGGGAGCAACGAGCGAAACGTGTAAGACGCAAATCTCGCGCGGGCCCGATCGCGTCGGACCTCGAGCGGACCGCGGCGCGCGCGAGGAAAGTTGGTCGACGATCGGTCCGGCGAAGCGGTAGACGAACTGAACGGCCTGTCGCATCCGTACAGAAACGGACGCATCTCGAGCGAGTGAAGTGGACGATCTGTCGGAAATAGCGGCGACGCCCGACCGGGTGCGTGCGAACCACCCACATAATTCCAACGTAGCCAAGCATTAGCTTCATATATGAGACAATCGTTTGGACAAAGTGAGTACAATAGAGTGATTCCAACGCATGAGTGTCGATAGGAAAACGTTCGTCTATTCAGGAATCGAACGCACGAACGGGCCGTTTCTGACGGACCGCCGGTCGCTCGAGGCGCTCCGCGAGCGAATCGTAGCCGATATCCAGACGCGGGTCGCCGACGCCGGAGCCGACGGCGTCGTCGTGGCCATGAGCGGCGGGATCGACTCGACGCTGACGGCGGCGCTGGCGGTCGACGCCGTCGGAAACGACCGCGTGCTCGGGCTGGGACTGCCCTGTACCAAAACCGATGGGGCCCACGTCAGCGACGCCCGCACGATCGCCGAGGGAATGGGCATCGAGTTCGAGGAAATTCAGTTGCGACCGCTCCTCGAGGCCTTCGACGGAACGGTCGCAAGCGCCCTCGAGTCGGACGCCGAGAGCGGCACGCCAAACGAACGGACCCACGAGATCGGGAACGTCACCGCGAGGTTGCGGATGATCGTCGCCTACTACGCGGCGAATCGCCAGTCCCGACTCGTCATCGGCACCGCGAACCGCTCGGAGCGACTGCTCGGCTACTTCACCAAGTACGGCGACGGCGCGGCCGACGCCTATCCGATCGGCGACTGCTACAAGACGGAGGTCCGGGCGCTCGCGAAACACGTCGGGCTCCCCCGCCGGATCGTCAGCAAGGAACCGACGGCGGGCTTTTGGGCCACACAGACCGACGCCGGCGAACTCGGCGCGCGGTACGATGTCATCGATCCGCTGCTCTATCGACTCGTCGAGAGGGGGCTCCCGCTCGAGGACGCTATCGGCGAACTGCGGATCGATCGCGAGACGGCCGAAGACATCGCGGCTCGCTACGCCGACACCGCACACAAACGGACGACGCCGCCGACGCCGGGAATCGCCGGCCGCGACGACGAGCGGGTCGGTGACGGCACGGATTCACTCGAATAACAGACGCCCGCAGTCGCGTCGGTCGCGATCAACCGCTCGCGGCGCGCACCCGGTGGCTCAGCGCTCGGCGTCGGTGCCGTAGAGGTCCGGATTGCGCCACCAGAACAGTCCCCACGACAGGAGGAAGCCGCCGGCCATCGCGAGGACGTCCTGCAGAAAGCCGGGAAGACCGAGCCCGACGATCGCGACGAGCGCGATGGCCGAACCCAGCGCCGCCCCCGCCACGACGAACAGACAATCGCCGACGATTCGCGCCCGCGAGTGCGTCCAGTAGTGTTGTTTATCCGCGTCGTACCAGACGCCGACGTAGATCAGTACCGGCGACATGGTCGTGATGACCGTGATCGATCGGTACGCCTCGGGGAGCCCGTTCGGGAGCAAGACGAGCCAGTTGAGCAGGTTCGCGATCAACGCCGCCAGAAACAACCCGACCAACAGCCAACCCCATCGCGGCAGCCGCTCTTTATCCATATCGGAACCCGATCACCGCTGGAAAATAATCCTGCCGTTCTCGCCGTTATTCAGCGCAGCACGCGTCTTTCTTCGGAGACTCCTCGACGCCGTTCCCGTCGGCCGCGACCGGTTCCTCGAGCCGGTAGAGGCTCTGTCGGGCGTCGGCGAAGTAGATGTCCTCGTCGACAATCCCGATCTCTTCGAGGCGCTCGAGCGCGTATCGTACCGTCCGGGCCGAGAGCATCGATTCCTCGACGATCTGTTTCTGGGTCAGTGGCCCGTCGTACTCGAGAACCTTGAAGACGAGTTTCGCACTCGGTGGCAAGTCTTCGATCGCCTCCCCGTCGGTCTCTGCCATATTACGAATCGAAAGGCCCCAGCAGTATAAAAGTTGAGCCTTACCGGACGGGAAATCGTACTAGATTGCGTGACGGTTTTGCCGGCAAAGTGAGCGCTGAGGCGACGAAAAGCCGAATACGAGGAACGGCCGCGATCGGTCGAAACCGGTCATAAATGACGATACTCACCACGAGCAGCTATTCGGTCGATCGGTTTCGCAACGAGTTCGACTGGCAGTACATCGGACGGATTTGCCGGTGGTCACCCCTCGCCGATCATCCGGTCCTCGTCGGCCCACTCGCGCTGGCGCAGTTCGTACTTCTGCGTTTTCCCGGTCGCGGTCGTCGGCAGTTCCGCGACGTACTCGACGCGGCGGACGACCTTGTAACTCGCGAGTCGATCGCGAGTGAACTCAGTCAGTTCGTCGGCCGAGACCGGCGGATCGTCGGGATCGCCGTTCGACGGCACGACGAACGCCTTCGGCGTCTCGCCCCACTCGTCGCTCGGCGCGGGAATCACCGCCGCGTCCGCGACCGCATCGTGGTCGAAGAGGGTGTCCTCGAGTTCGATGCTCGAGATGTTCTCGCCGCCGGAGATGATGATGTCCTTCTTGCGGTCCCGGATCGCGATCATGCCGTTTTCGTCGACCGTTGCGAGGTCGCCCGTGTGGTAGTAGCCCTCGGCACGGTCGTTGAAGGCCGTCTCGGTCTCCTCGGGCTTGTTCCAGTAGCGGTCCATGATCTGGTTGCCCCGGACGACGATCTCGCCGAGGGTCTGATCGTCGCGGGGGACATCCTCGCCGTCCTCGTCGACGACGCGAACGTCGGTGCCGAGGACGCCCATCCCCTGCCGTTTCTTGATCTCGAAGCGGTTGTCGTCGGTCATGAGCCGCTTCGCGTCGGAGATGGTGATCAGCGGCCCCGTCTCGGTCGCCCCGTAGAGGTGTTTCAGGTACCAGCCAAAGCGATCCTCGACGGCCCGGATCGTCGCCTCCGGCGGTGCGCTGCCGGCGGTCGTGACCCGGACCTGCTGGTCACCCATCATCGCCGGCTCACCCTCACTCTCATAATAATCGATCAACTGGTTGAGCACCGCCGGGGCGGCACAGAGGAAGGAGACATCCTCCTCGCGGATCGAGGAGACGACCTCGTCGGGGTTGACTCCGCGCGTACAGACGTGGGTGGCACCCATGCCGGTCACCGCGTAGATGTGGCCCCAGCCGTTGACGTGGAACATCGGCAGCGTCCACAGGTAGGTGTCGTCGTCGGTGATTTCGTGGTAGATCGACATCAGATAGGCGTGGAGCGTCTCGGTCCGGTGCGTGCGACAGACGCCCTTCGGATCCCCCGTCGTCCCCGAGGTGTAGTTGATCGTGATGACCTCGTCCTCGCTCATTTCCGGCTGATCAAACTCGGTTCCCGCATCCTCGAGCACCGCGTCGAAGTCTTCCCACTCTACGTCGGACGAGTCCGACGAGGATCGCCTGGCTTCGCCGGCCTCACCGCCCTCGACGGCGTCTGCATCGTTCGTCACGAACGTCTCCGTCGGCACCTCGTCGCGGATCGCTTCGATCTTCTCGGCGTACTCGTAATCGGCGAAAATCGCGTCGACGCCCGCGTCCGAAAGGATGTACTCGTAGTCGGCCGGCTCGAGCCGGTAATTGAGCGGTGTGTGGACCGCGCCGAGTTGCATCGCGCCGAAGGCCGCCTCGAGGTGGTAGTGCGTGTTCGGGTCGAGGACGGCGACGCGGTCGCCCTTTTCGATGCCCCGATCCTGCAGCGCCGCAGCGAACCGGTCGGCCCGCTCGCCGAACTCGGCGTAGGTGAATCGGTCGCCGTCGGTCCCCACGATCGCTTCCTCGTCCCCGTAGTAGCTCCGCGCCTGCTCGAGGAAATCGGTGACAACGAGTGGCCGTTGCATACCTCACGATTTTTGTTTATCACTATTATACCTGTGTGATCGGCAGTCGAACAGGTAGCGACGGGAAGAACCGAACCGCCACTCCCGCTGCTCGGCGCGTCGACGCGACGGGCTACAGTTGGTTCCAGACGTCCTCGTCGTCTTCGAACCCGTCCGCATCGTCGGGGGACGCGAACTCGTCGCTCGGGTCGAGTTCCGCGATTTCCTCGACCGACATCTCCCTGTCGCCGTCGATGACGGCCGGCTGTTCCTCGAGATCCATCTCCGGCCACGCGGTCTCCTCCCAGAGGCCGCGGTCGCTGTAGTAGTAGACGACGCCGTCGTTGACGACCGCGAACAGCCCCCGCTGCTCGTCGTGGACGACGCGCTCGTTGGTGTCGATCGCGACATCGACCACGTCCTCGAGGGTATCGAGCGAGACGTGGTAGTCGCCGATCCACATCGGGATCGAGCCCCGCGAGATCCACTCGGCGTACCGCTGTTCGTGGACCGCGCGGCGGGCGGCCTCGAGGTCCGTCGGCGACCGGCGGGCGACGATCGCCCCACCGGCGAGCGAGAGCGTCCCGAGCACCGAGAGCCCACCGATGAGCGCCGGACTCCGGGACTCGGTCGTCCGCTCCGTGCCGCTCCGGTGGCTGTGGGCGGCCGAGTCCGACAGCGACCCCTCCAGCCAGTAGGCGTCGTCCGTGATCACCACCGGCGTCTCGGTCGTGAACGTGCCACGATGGTGGCCCGTGTCGTACTCGACGCGCAGTTCCATCGTGAGTTCGACCGAGCCGATACCGCTGACTTCCCGCTCGAGTTGGCGCTGTCGCTCGCGATAGGACTCCATATCGATCGGCGTCTCCGACGTGGCGACCCCGTTCTCGACCGACGGCGAGTCGCGGAGCACTCGATGGGACTCGTTCCAGAACGAATCGCCGTCGCGGATCGCCTCGAATCGAAGCCGCAATTCGTGGGTGACGTCCCCATCCTCGACCGGGACGCCGCCGGTCTCGTTTCGCAGCGTCGTCTCCGGCTCGACCGTGAGCTCCGGCGAGGTGTTCAACACGTAGACCGAACTGTCCGTGAGGCGGTCGCCTTCGGTCCAGAGCGTGCCGTTCTCGGAGACCAGCGCGCTCGTCTGTGCGTCAGTCGCGACGCGTTCCTCGTCGAACTGGGGTGAGGTCGTCGTCTCCGGGTTCGCGACGGCCCACCCGGTCGCGACGATCGCGAGGGCACCGATAACGATCAGCGCGATAGCGATCGCCCGCCCCTGTTTGACGAGCAACAACTCGAGTCGCGGGTTGTCGATCATCCGTCGTCCCCCGATCCCCAGCCACTCCGTCCGAACGCGCCCGCTGGCCGACCCGTCCGTTTCCGAACTGGTCGGTCATCGGGATACTGCATGCGTAAATGAAAGAAATAGACCACTATAAGGATAGTGGCCCCGAGGAGCTACTCTCGATTCCGGAGCCACTTCCGGAGTTTCCGCTCGAGCCGAGTCGAGAGCGAGACGTGATCGCCCGCGGACCGGTAGCGGATGTCGCCGCTGCCGAAGATCACGAGCACGATTGCGACGGATACCCCGACGATGACGCCGTTTACCGCCGCGATGGCGGCGAGCGGGTGTAGAGTGTGAAGCCAGCCCAGCACTGACGGCGGTAACACGGCGAGATACCGGTACTCGCCGAGGTGGCGCGTGTACTCGCCCGTCTCCTCGGGGGTCGACAGCGTCACCGTCGTCTCGCCGCTGTCGCGTATCCCGATCGTCTGCTGTGAGGGATCGGTGCTGATCCCCCCGCTCTCCGCCTCGTGGACGACCACCACCGGCAGGTAGCCGGCGTTGTCGACGGTGCGAGAGAGTTCCGTCGTCCCACCGGGCGCGACGATCTGTGGGTCGTCGCCGGGGGTCTCGGTACTGACGAGTTCGTACTCGGTGGTGCCCGACGGGACGACCATCGCCGCGGTCGCGAACGTGACGAACACGAACAACACGAGGCCGAGCGCGGTCCAGAACGCGATGACGTTCTCGCGCGACCGCGAGCGCGTCACCTCGCGCCGAGACGGCCCGAGTCGCTCGAGCAGCGTGCCGAAGCCGAGCATGGCGACGCCGGCCGCGACGAGCATGGAGCCGAGGCCGTTCGAGGACGCGGTCGTCGTCAACCCGAGTATCGGCGCGACCGTCCCGTAGGCCCGCTCCGCGAGTCCCTGCACACCCATGATCGCGCTCCCGAGGTACGGAACGGTGACGACGGTGCCGTGTCCCTGCAAGACCTCGGCGACGATCTGGCCCTCGGTGACGTGAGGTTCGCCGCCGTCCTGATCGGTAAACGGGTTCGCGTCACCCTTCGTGACGTACCCCTCCTCCGTCTCGCCGACGACGCGGTGGGTCGTCAGCCCGCCGTCGTGGAGATCTCTGGCCTGATAGACGACCACGTCGCCTTCCTCGACATCGCCCGCGGCGATGCTGGGTATCGCGACGAACCCGTCGCCGGCGTCCATCGTCGGCTCCATGCTGCCGGTCGCGACGTAGCCCAGCAGGATCGGCTGCCCGAGGAGTTGGCCGACCAGCAGGAGGACGACGACCAGCGCGATTGCGAGCCCGACTCCCCGCTTAGCGAGCGTGGCGGCGGTCATCGAGTAGTGACGAGGATATTCATAGTTGGGTGACGGTTCGACCTGAGTATATCTCTGCTGTAGTATAAAGCCCGCGAGAGTGACGACGGCGGAGCACCGTCGCGATTTCGCGACGCGAAACGGGAGAATGGAAACGCTCGTCCCGAGACCACACTGGAGAAACGGTCTGAGATGGGATGCGGGCGAGCGCCGTTTCACTTACCCACCGCAGTAGCGCGCGAGGGAGAAACAGCGCACTCGTCGGATTGGGCACACACCGCCATCTCAGCGGTCAACACAGAGTCGTAGCGAGTCGGGGCGTTACTGAACGAACGCCCACCGACGGTTCGCAGCCATCGCGAGGAACAACAGCCCCGCCGTTGCCGGTGGCGCGATCGCCGCCGAGAGCTCCCGGTTCCGGATCGAGAACGTCTCCGGCTCGGAGACAGTAACCGTCCCCGCACCGACGCCGCTGACTCCGATTTCGTACGTCCCTACCTCGTCGAACCGCCGTTCGAAGACGACCGTCCGCTCGCCGTTCGCCGGAATCGTGACGGCTCGGCTATCGACGACGGTCCCGTCGACCGCGACCTCGAGCGTGCGATCAACCGCCGTATTTGTGGGGTTCCTGACCGTCGCCCGAACCGCGGTCGACTCGCCGGCCGTGAGTTCCGCGTCGTCGATAGTCGCGTCGACGACATCGATCGGCGGCCCCTCGACGGTCACCGATTCGGTGCCGACGCCCGCGATTCCGACCTCGTACGCCCCGGGCCAGTCCATCCGCCGCTCGAAACTGACCGTCTCCGTCTCTCCCGGCTCGAGGTCGATCGACCGCTGGTCGACGACGGTCCCGTCGACGGTCAGGCGCGGCGTTATCGTCTCAGTTTCGCCGAAGTTTCGGTAGGTCGCGTTCACCGTTACCGTCTGGCCGGTCTCGAGCGAATGCGGGTCGACCGAGAGGGACTCGACAGTGACTCCACCCGGAGGCGAGGAGGTGACATCGTTCCGGTTCTCGGTCTCGTCTTCGGAGATAGCGTGCACGGTGAACGTTTTCGTACCCGTGGGTGCGATATGGGTATTAATCGACACGCCCACGGTGACGGTTTCACCGGGTGCCGGCTCGAGTCTCGACTCGTCGGTGATCGGAGAGCCACCGGCATAAAAGGTCACACCGTCGACATCGTGATCGATCCAAATCGCCCCGATGTCGTCAGCGTCCTCCCCGATGCGAATCGTGAACACGTCTTCGATAGTTGTCATCGCATCGCCGTACACGCCGATGTCGAGCGTGAGGTTGCCGTTTTCGATCGTCGCGTATCGTTCGTCAACCGGCTCGAAAACGACGTCGTCGCTCGCCGAATCTTCGCCTATCGCAAGCGCCATAGTCGGGGCTGCAAATGCGAAGAGAAAGCAAAGCGCGGCTGCAGCGAACAGAATCCGTGCTGAGACCATGGTGGATCGTGTGTACTGTCGACTCGGGTTTCGGGAGCCCGGTTCGTACCAATACAGACGATTGGTACGGCCGATGCGGGAGACTACAAGCGCTTACTGTTCCGTTATCTCTAACGTGACCATCTCATTTTCGATGCTCGAGTCAGACGTAGTGATTTCCAGACCGGCCGTTGTAGAGTCCCCCTCCGCTAAGACGATCGGTTCAGTAACGTTGGTGAACGCGATGTTCGCGTCCCCGGATAGATTGTCATCAGCCATACTCACTTCGTAGGTTGTCCCGCTCTCGCCGTTATGTGCGAAGTCGATCGCTTCGTCGATAATGATCGTCGCGTTCTGATGTGCACCGCTACCGCCGAAATCGTCCGCGTTCCACTGGATCATTATCTGGCCAGTGTCGCCGTCGACGGTCACGAGATCAGTGTTAGCATTCGGCGTAATACTGACGAAGGCGTTTTGATCGTCGTCGACATCGACAGTGATCGTACGGTCCGCCTCAACTTGACTGAACGCTCCGGTACCGAAGGCGACTCCACCGCCCGCAACGACCGTTCCCAGGCCGAATATCACGTTGCGTCTGTTCAATCTCATGCCGACCCACCACTGCTATCGTCTGCCGTAATCGCAACAGTAGACGGGAGGTTACCATCCGCTGTGGAAGTATCGGTCGAATTCTCGAGGTTGAACACGACATCGAGCGTGACACTGCCACCGTCCCCATCGATATCGGTGAGATCGCCGTCACTGTACTCGAAATACATCCCGTCGTCTTCTACCGAAGCGTCCGTCGTCGTGATCGAATTGCCATCCCCGTCGTCGATGGAGAGGGTAATCGTATCACTCTGGGTTTCTCTATTGTTCGTGATCTCGAATCCGCCATCGAAGCGGGTGATCGCACCGATATTGAGGTCTTCGAGATCGAACTGGATCATCTCGTCGTCGGACCCTTCCGATCCCTCGAGCAGACTACTGGTGATATTGAACGCGACCAGCGCATTCGCGTCGCCCGAGGTCGTGACGCTAACCGTTCGGTTCGCTTCCACGCTACTGAACGCGCCCGTCCCGAGAGCGGCTCCGCCACCTGCGACGATTGTCCCCAATCCGACTAACACGTTGCGTCGATTCATTCTCATAGTGTATGGTCTCCGTACAACCGCGCCGGCAGTCGTCGGTACCCCCGACGGCCCGGAACGCGGTCCTTACTCATCTCCACGAACACCACCCCCTTTGTATTGAGTGACCAGAACGTCCGATCGGTCGGCCATACCGACGTTCAAGCCGGCCTTGATCGGTATTTCGGGGCCTGTCGTGTGTGTCAGACTCACGTCACTCCCATGCAACCTGCGGAAACGAACCGCGGGTCAACGGATCACAGCTATCGAGCAGACGGGTCGATGGACATGAGTCCCGAGGCGAACGAGAACTCGAGTCCGATGACAACGGGTTCGGTTTCTCAACGTCGAATAGAACCGTTGTATGCCACTCATCACCAAAATATGGCGATAAGAGTTATATATCAATAGAAAGCAGTATCAAGCCAATAGGGGATCGATGGGGACGAGAACAGGGGGACCGGATCGCGGGGAGATTTTCGACCTGTTGAGTAACCACCGACGACGGTATGCAATCCACTACTGCAAACAAGAAGACGGCCCCGTGGAACTCGGGACGCTCGCAGAACACGTCGCAGCGTGGGAACTCGACAAAGAGGTCGGGGGAGTAACCTCGACGGAACGAAAGCGGGTCTACACGTCGTTACAGCAGACCCATCTGCCCACGCTCGAGCGGGCCAACGTGATCGAATTCGACGACCGAACGATCGAACTCACCGACGGGGCGGCCGGACTGGACGTCTACCTCGACGTCGTCCCAGAGGACTCGATTCCGTGGGCGACCTACTATCTGGGGTTAGCCGCGGTCGGCTCGACCGTCTTGATCGGCGTGTGGCTCGAGATAGTGCCGACCAACCCGATATCCGAACTCGGGTGGGCAACAGCGGTCTTCGTCCTGTTTGCAGTCTCTGCGGTCGTCCACGTGATACAGAACCAACGGATGCAACTGGGGAACATGGAGAAACCGCCATGATATCAGCAGTCGTAGGTTGGTACCGGTGTTCCGACCGATGTGTCGATAGGAATTGAGACGGACAATAGCAGCGGGACAGTCTGAAACCCACTCAGTATGCGAGTGATTACGTACTTGGGCATCGTGCTCGTCGTCGTCGGTGCAATCGCGCTTGCCGCCTCGAGCGGAGCATTCGATTCGTCAGCCGCAGACAGGGGTTCCACGGTCGAAACGGCGAGTGACGGGTCTGCACTTCTCAGTCTCGACTATCCGAACGGCGAGCAGATAGAATTAGAGAGTTCTAACAGTGATCGTGGAGTGTTGTGTATAATTTTTGGCCCTTGTGATGGGTTCCGATATAACGACGTAGAAATAGTCGTATTTGCGGATAACACATCGTCGCAGCAGCTAACGGTTGAAGAGATCGACATCAGTATAGATAACACTGATATGATCAGAGGCGACCAACTGAGAGATGAGACGAGGAACAATGGGAATGAAATTAATGCTGTCCTCGGGGATTTCAAGTGCCCAGCAGAGAGAGATGGGCTCTTCAGTAGACAGCAGACGGAAGATTCCGGGACGGTCACGGTCTGGGTCAAAGCCAGCGACGGCAATGTCACGGTCGAACTCGAGCGCGACGTAGAGATCGACTGCGTTCAGGAGTGAGTCCACGACCGCATCGGACACTCGAAGATCACGACCTTATCAACGGATATCGCGAGTCAGTATCGAGACTGTGACAATCACTTTCAGAAACTGTTTTGTCTATGCACGTCCGATAGCGACAGTAGATCTGCTGGAAACGTCGACCAGCAACGTGGCCGTCTTATCGGCCGTCCATCATAAGTGACCACCGTGTCCGGAAATATCGTTACCGTCTTCGGAGCCGTATTTATCGTCGCCGGAGCGGTGCTACTTGCCGGTCCAGTCTACGGGTTCACGTCCCTGGCTGCCGATCGCGGCGTCAGCATGGAGACGGCGTCCGGCGAGAACGCGAATATCGGCGTCGTCCCGAGCGACAGCACGATCGACGGGCCAAACGACGAGTCTGAAGTCGCTGTCATCACGAACAACCTCGAGTCGGATATCACCGCTCTCGAGGTCGGCGTCGCGTTCTCGAGCGGCGGGGGCGACCTCGAGACGACCGTTCCGGAGACTATCGGGCGGAACGTCACCGGGTCAGTTCTCGTCGCGTGTAGTAGCCGAGGCGGTCCGCGGGGTCCTGAGACGACGACCGTAACCGTCACCGTCGAAGAAGCGATCGCCGACGGAGTGACGGTGACGGGAATCACCGTAGAAAGCGCGCTTACCTACGAATGTAATCCCGGTGGGTCCGGGCCTCCGGGCGGCAATCCCGGCGGATCGACCGTCGGCGGCGGTGAAGTCAGAAACGGTGATGTCAGCAGTGATGGAGACGTCACCTCGGGGTGGGACTCCGAGATCACCGGCGACGTCGACACGGGCGGTGATGCCTCGATGGGAGACTCGAGTACCGTCGGTGGCAATATCGATGCGGACGGGACCGTGACTACGGGCTGGGACTCCGAGGTCAGCGAGGACGTGAGGGCTGGCGGTGACGTCTCGACGGGGTCCTTGAGTCGGGTCGGCGGTGATATCGACGCAGATGGGTCCGTGACTACGGGCTGGGACTCCGAGGTCGGCGGCGACATAACGGCCGGCGGTGACGTGACGATCAGCGACTCGAGTACGGTCGGCGGCAAAATTACCGCGGACGGAAACGTCGAAACCGGTTGGAACTCCGAGGTCGGAGACGACATCACTGCGGGCGGTGACGTCGTCATCGGTGGGGACAGCACGATCCGCGGCGACATTAACGCCGACGGCGACGTGGTGGTCAAATGGGGTGCAGTCGTCGAAGGGGATATCGATGCCGGCGGCAGTACGACGATCAGCGACGGTGCAGATGTGACGGGTGATGTCGAGTCAAACTGATGTCGTCGTGCTCGTTCTCAACGGTGTAACCTATACGGCGGCGACCGGTTGTACGAGTCGTGCGACGGCTGTGCGTGACCGGACGCTTCTGTGCGATTGATTCGTCGAACGGTCATTCGAGCGGTTGCGACGGGGACTAAACGATCGTGAACGTCGTGAACGGTCTGGAAGGTAGAGCGTGTTTTTATCGGAGCATTCGAAGGAGCTGATAAGCGGCTGCGGGCAGTGACGTGGGGTGTTTCCCGGGGCCGGGGATTCGAGGGGTAAACGAATGCGTATGCAATCGATTAAACACATCGGGGTCGCAGTCACTATCATCGGCACGCTATTAGTGATCGGACCGTCGGCCGGCTTCAGTTCCCTCGAAGCCGACCGCGGGATCGGCGTTCAGACAGCCGCGGACCCGGACGCATACCTCGGAATCGAAAGCGAGGGCGACGTGACCGGAACCGAGTTGCGAGGGAACAGCGATCCACTGACCGTCGGAACGCTCACTAACAACGTCAGCGAGACGCTCGAGGTGCGAGACGTGAGTGTCGCTTCGATCGGTGACGACAGTGTCGACGATACGATCGTGGCCGTCGCATCGCCGGACGCCGGTGACACGATCGAAACCGGTAGTTCGAGCGGTGTCACGGTCGAATGTGCCGACGATCAGAGCGTGGGCGAGCGCGAGGTCACGTTTCGAGTCGATCGCGTCGAGGGGGAAAGTATCAGTATCGCTGGTCCGAGGTTCAACACGACCGTCGAGATCCAATGTGGGAAGGGGAAGTTCAGCGGATCGGCCGGGCTCACGGTGAGCGATGTAGCGACTGACAGCACGACGCAAAACGTTTCGTTCGATGTCTCGTCGCTCGGTAACAACGACCAAGCGACCGTCAACGTCTCTCGGCCACAGAGCAGCGGCGGTGTGGATTACTCGTCGGTCACTACCGAAGACGTGACCGTCCAAACACAACACAATGGAGAACTGACGTTCGATCCCGACTCGTCACAGCTCACGTACAGTTCCCAAGGCAACGGGGGACAAGGGAACTCGGAACGCGAAATCACGATCAGAATAGAGAACATCGATGTGACCGGCAGTTCGGGCGAGTCCTATCAAGTGGACTACTCGGATACGACGGGGCGCGAGGAGGGGGACTTCTTCGATATTACGTAACGGATCTCAGGGTTCAATGCGAACGCCTTTTTAGCGCCGCCCTCGCAGTTCTTTCCATGTCGACCGAATCGATCAGCGACCGGCGAAAGCACATTCGCTCGGTCAGCGTGACGGCCTTGTCGGCGCTGCTGGGCGTCGCTGCGGCGCTGGCGTCTGCGACCTGGGTCGGACTGTCCGACGCGGCGGCCCAGAACACGCAGGCGCTCGCGTTCGTCCTCGGCGCGGTCTTCGTCCAGTACGTCCTCATCAACGTCTCGGGGATCTACGGCGACGACGAGTTCGGGGCGAAACACTACCTGTTCATCGCGTTCATGACCTTCGCACTCTGGTTCGTGACGTGGGGTATCCTGCTCACCGCGGAGGCCTCGGGTTAACATGGCCGACGACAGCATCGCCGTCGTAGACTTAGACCGGTGCCAGCCGGATCGGTGTAGCTACGAGTGCAAGAACTACTGTCCGCCAAATCGTACGGGCAAGGAGTGTATCACCCTCCGCGGCGAGGAGGCCGCGGAGGGCCAGCCCGAGCAGATCCACATCTCCGAGGAGATCTGTCTGGGCGAGAGCTGTGGGATCTGCGTCGAGAAGTGTCCCTTCGACGCCATCGAGATCATCAACCTGCCCCAGGAACTCCAGGACGAACCGGTCCACCGCTACGGCGAGAACGCCTTCTCGCTGTACGGCCTCCCCGCGCCACAGGAGGGGCAGGTCACCGGAATTCTCGGTCCGAACGGGATCGGGAAGACCACCGCCGTGCGCATCCTCGCGGGCGAACTCGAGCCGAACCTCGGTCGCCACGAGGAGTCGCCGGGCTGGGACGAGGTGCTCGAGGCCTACCGCGGGACCGAACTCCAGGATTACATCGCCGACGTACGAGACGGCGACATCACCATCGCACAAAAGCCCCAGTACGTCGACCAGATTCCGAACCAGTTCGACGGGAACACCCGCCAGTTGCTCGAGCGGACCGACGAACGCGGTGCGTTAGACGAGTTAGTCGAGCGGCTCTCGATCGGCCCCGTCATGGATCAGTCGATCGACGACCTCTCGGGCGGGGAACTCCAGCGGGTCGCCATCGCGGCAACGCTCGCTCGGGACACGGACTTCTACTTCCTCGACGAGGTCACGCCGTATCTGGATATCGGCCAGCGCGTGACCGCGGCGCGGCTGATCCGTGAACTCGCCGAGGAGGAAGACAAGTCGGTCCTGGTCGTCGAGCACGACCTCGCGATCCTCGACCTGCTCGCGGACACGCTCCACGTCGCCTACGGTGAGCCGGGTGCCTACGGTGTCATCACCTCGCCCAAGTCCGTCCGTAACGGGATCAACGAGTACCTCTCGGGGTACCTCGACAACGAGAACATGCGGATCCGGCCGAACCCGATCGAGTTCGAGGAACACGCTCCGCGGGCCGCCAGCAAGGCCGATGCACTCGTGGAGTACCCCGACCTCACCAAGAGCTACGGCGACGGCGAGTTCAGCCTCGAGGTCGAGGGCGGGACGATCCGCGAGAACGAGGTGCTGGGGATCGTCGGCCCGAACGGGATCGGGAAGTCGACGTTCGCGAAACTGCTCACCGGGAATCTCACGCCCGACGAGGGCGACGCCGATCTGGACCTCGATATTTCGTACAAACCGCAGTACGTCACCATCGACCAGCACATGCGGGTCGACGCCT
Source organism: Natrinema versiforme (assembly GCF_005576615.1). Classification (NCBI taxonomy): domain Archaea; kingdom Methanobacteriati; phylum Methanobacteriota; class Halobacteria; order Halobacteriales; family Natrialbaceae; genus Natrinema; species Natrinema versiforme. The sequence continues at coordinate 360,166 of NZ_CP040330.1, read as the reverse complement.
TCCTCTCGTCGATCACCGATCAGTTCGGCTCCTCGTACTGGAACACCGAGATCGCCCAGCCGCTCCAACTCGAGCGGATCATGGAGCAGAACCTCTCGGATCTCTCCGGCGGGGAGCGCCAGCGGGTCGCCATCGCGGCCTGTCTCTCCGACTCGGCGGACCTCTACCTGCTCGACGAGCCGTCCGCCCACCTCGACGTCGAACAGCGGGTCCAGGCCACGAAGGCGATCCGACGCTACGCCGAACAGCAGGATGCCACCGTGATGGTCATCGACCACGACATCTACATGATGGACCTGCTGGCCGACCGGCTGATGGTCTTCGACGGCGAGCCCGCCGTGCAGGGTCGCGCCGGCCAACCCCAGCCCATGCGCGACGGCATGAACGAGTTCCTCGCGAACTTGGACGTGACCTTCCGCCGGGACGAGCGCACCTCCCGGCCGCGGATCAACAAACCCGAGTCACAGCTGGATCGCCAGCAGAAAAGCGAGGGCGAGTACTACTACGCGCCGTAAGTCGCCGACGCGAGGCCGTCGAGGTCGGTGTTTCGCTTCGGTATCGGGCGGAAACGAAGAACGGAACTCAGCTAATCAGTCGTTGACAGCTGCCACAGAGGTTCTCTTCTTTGATGTCGACTTCGCGGACGGTCGGCGAGAAGTTCATGACACAGCGGTTGTTGTCGCAGTGCTCGAGGCCGTAGGTGTGGCCGATCTCGTGGACGATCTCCTTGCGGACGCGGTCCTCGAAGATGTCGGCGGCGCTCTGGTTCGAGAAGCCGCCGTCGCTCGAGGTCTGCAGTCGATACGTGGAGACGACGCTACCGCTGCCGTCGAGATAGGCGAGCCCGAAGACGTAGTTGCGGCGGCGATAGAAGAGATCGTGAGGGGTGATGGCGATGTTTTTCTGTCCGCGGCCGACCCGTTCTGCGAGTTGGATGAACGTCTCCGCGGAGTACTGGTTCCGATCGGAGTCGTAGGCTCCGTTGGGGACCGACTGCGAGTCGTTGATCGACACGTCGCAGTCGTAAACCGATCGCAACGCGGTAGAGGCCGCCCGCTTGACCGCTGCGGGGACGTTGCCGACCGGCACGATATCGACGAGCATAGCAAGGGCTATGGCCGCGGGTGGCATAAACGTCCCGCCGTGGCCCACTCTCGCCGGAATCTCGATGCAATAATCGATTACGTTGACGAGTACGAACAGGTAGTCGAGATCGGGATCGGCCGGCGGACCGAGGTGGCTCGAGCGCTCGCAAAACGCGGCGTTTCCGTCACCGCGACGGACGTCCACGATCGCGACGTGCCGGCGGGTGTGCAATTCGTCCGCGACGATATCGTCGACCCCGACCCGTCGGTCTACGCCGACGCGGACGCGGTGTACGCGCGGAATCTCCCGCCGGAGCTCCACCGCCCGGCGCTCGAGGCGGCGCGGGCGGCCGACGCCGACTTCCTGTTCACGACGCTGGGCGGCGATCAGCCCGCGGTGCCGGTCGAACGGGTGACGATCGAGACGGGGACGCTGTACGTGGCTCGCACGCTTTCGGAGTAAGTTATCGAGGCGCGCCGAGACGGTCTCACCGAGAGCTGCGAGACGTTCGCGCGAATGAATTATTTCCGTTCGAATCCTTCCAGCGAACGTGAACGCCGATCTACTCGCGTCTCCCATCGGGCTCGTGGCTGCCGCCATCGCGCTCACCGTGGTACTTGTCGGCATCAGCACGCTCTTCTGGGGTCTGTTCCGTCTCTTTACCGTCCCCGGCGTCGTCTTCCACGAGTTCGCCCACAAGCAGGCCTGCGATCTCGTGGGGGTTCCCGTCCTCGAGGTCGCGTACTTCCGGGTCGGGAATCCGCCGGGGTACGTCCGCCACGGCCACCCCGAGCGGTACCGGGAGTCGTTCGTCGTCAGCGTCGCGCCGTTTCTGGTCAACACCCTCGCCGCGTTTGCCGCCTTTCTCGGCCTCGCCGTGCTCCTCGAGGGGATCGGCGAGATTCGGACGGCGTCTCTCGGGACGATCGTCGCGGCGCTCGCACTCGGCTGGCTGGGACTCTCGGTCGGAATGCACGCGTTTCCGAGCACCGGCGACGCGAATACGCTCTGGAACCGCTCGCGGGCGGAGTGGCGGCGGTCGCCCCGCGTTCTGCTCGGCGTTCCGTTCGTCGTCGTGATCTACGTCGCGAACCTGCTGTCGTGGCTGTGGGCGGACCTCCTCTACGCGGCCGGCCTGTTCGCCGTGGCGGCGTGGGTCGTGGGACTCGGCGCGGTCTGAAATCAGAGTTATTTATCCCCGCCGGCCCGTTCGAGGGAGTATGAACGCAGACGCCGTCATCCTCGACATCGACGGGGTGCTCGTCGACGTCGCCGACTCCTACCGGCGGGCGATCGTCGAGTCCGTCGAGGCGGTCTACGATCGGACGATCCGCAAGGACGACATCCAGCAGTTCAAAGACGCCGGCGGGTTCAACAACGATTGGGAACTGACCCACGCCGCCGCGCTCTACGTTCTTGCGACTGAGGAGGGGTATGGCGAGTCGCTGTCGGACTTTACCGACGCGATCGCCGCGAACGGCGGCGGCCTCGAGGCGGCCGAAACCGTCGTCCGCGAGGCGATCGGCGCGCGGGCAACCCAGCGCGTGACGAATCGGTGGGACCGCGAGCGGCTCCGCGACGTCTTCCAGCAACTGTACCTCGGCGACGAACTCTACCGCGGACTCGAGGGCGGCGAGCCCGACCTCGAGCGCGAGACGGCCGGCTTCATCCACGACGAACCGGTGTTGCTCGAGCCCGAAGCCCGGGACCGGCTGCTCGAGGGCTACGACGTAGGCGTCCTGACCGGCCGCCCGGAAGCCGAGGCCGAGATCGCCTTAGATCGGGTGGGACTCGACGACGCGATCCCGCTCGACCATCGCTTCACGATGGACGACTGGGAGGAGGGCAAACCCCACCCGCGCGCGCTGACGACGCTCGCGGAGCGGTTCGACGCCGAGAGCGTCGTCTTCGTCGGCGACACGTTAGACGATATTCGGACGGCGGTCAACGCCAGCGAGGCCGACCCCGATCGCGAGTACCGCGGGATCGGCGTCCTGACCGGCGGGCTGACCGGCGCGGAGGGGCGGCGGAAATACGAGACCGAGGGCGCGGCGGCGGTCCTCGAGTCGATCAACGAATTGCCCGACTGGCTCGAGTCGTAGAGTCGATCGGAACGGGCCGGGTTTTGGGGAGACAGAGCCCGAGCGAAAGAGAGCGAGGTCGGCTCCGTCGAGGCTACTCGCCGGGGAGTCGGACGAAGGTCAGCCAGAAGTTTTCGAACGAGCGGCCGAGTTCGATGAACTCGTCCGGTTCGACCGGTTTCTGGACGTACGCGTTCGCGTGGAGGTCGTAGGAGCGGGCGATGTCCTCTTCGGTCGCCGAACTCGTCATCACGATCACGGGGATCGAGCGCAGCGCCTCTGCGGATTTGAGTTCGGAGAGCACGTCCGCGCCGTCCACGTCGGGGAGTTGGAAGTCGAGCAGGATCATGTCCGGTCGGGGGCTGTCCACGTGCTCGCCGCGCTGGTGGACGAAGTCGAGCGCCGCCTCGCCCCCGGTGACGGTGTGGATCCGGCTCGCGATGTTCGCGTCCTCGAACGATTCGGAGAACAGGCGCGCGTCACCGGGGTTTGGTTCGACCAACAGAACGGTAATCGCGTCCTCGATCGGTGGAGACATACTATTGTTTGGATCGAGTCGCAAAAGAAGTGCACGGTTCGCTCGGTGAAACGTACGCAACCGTGAACTTCACCCGTCGCGGTAATCTCACGCCCGCCGGTCGTCCAATCGGCGACAGGAATCGAACCGGTCGTCGGTCAGGTAGACGGCCCCGTCGCGAACGGACGTCGAGTCGTCGGTCCCCTCGAGCGTTACCCGGACGGGATCGGGCATACACTCTCTTTTCGGCCAGCCTAAAAATACGTTCCGGACCCGGGGGCGAATACAGTCCGCGAAAACGCGCGGTATCCCTATAGGGAAGTCGAGCGAAGGGCAGGTATGGACGACGCCGAAGTCACCGTCGACGTGGAGGTCGAAGTCGAAGTGGACACCACCGAACTCGAGATGGAAGTCGGGGACGAACGCGAGTTCGAGGGCGAACTCGAGGCCGGCGGGCTGACGATCGAAGTCGAAGCGGAGGTCGAGGTCGAGGGCGAGGACGAGGACGAGGACGAAGCGGACGAGGAGTCGACCGGCGGAGCCGCCGACGAGGAGGAAGACGAGGAAACCGACGAAGACTGAATTGACCGCCGAGACGCGAACGCAGCGGGTGCGCTCGCTCGCGGAGCCACCGTCGAGCAGCGGGAATCGGAGTCGATTTTATAACCCGGCCATGCGAACTGTTGTCCATGTATCGCGTCTTGATACCCGTCGATACCAACGAGGACCGTGCGCTGGCACAGGCCGACTACGTCGCGTCGCTGCCCGACGCCGCACAAGCGGTCGAGGCCTACGTCCTGTTCGTCTTCACCGAGGACAGCGACGACCTCCCACAGGAGTTCGAGAAGTTCAAATCGGCCTCGCGGATCGGCTCCGTTCGCCGCGCACAGGAGGCCCTCGAGGACGCCGACATCGAAGTGACGGTCCTCGAAGACAGCGGCGATACCGAAGACGACATTCTCGAGGCGGCCGAGGCCTACGACGTCGACTCGATCGTGCTCGGCGGCCGCAAGCGCTCGCCGGTGGGCAAAGCGATTTTCGGCAGCACGACGCAGGGCATTATCCTCAGTTCGGACCGCCCGGTGGTCGTCACCGGCGGCGACGCGTAAGTCCCGCTCGAGCGGTCCGGTTCACGCGGGGTCGAGGCGAGGCGGCGGCCGGCAGCCGACGGGGTTGGCTCCCCAAATAAGTCCGCCTGTCCCCGCCTGCAGCCATCTTATCCGGGACGATACCGAGTATCCGATATGGAGATTCGGGAACCGGAGCCGGACGAGGCCGAGCGGATTCGGGAAGTCATAGACAGTTCGATGACGACATCGTTCAGGCTCAGTCCGGGACAGATCGACGGGATCACCGACGATCAGTTCGGCGACGACGCCGTGGCCGACAAGATCGACGACGGGGACACGCTGCTCCACGTCGTCGAGACCGGCGACGAGCTCGAGAGCACGGTCATCGCCGGGTTCGTCGAAGGCCGACTCGAGGACGAGTGGGGCGAAGTGAACTGGCTCTTCGTCGATCCCGAACACCGAGGGAAGGGGATCGGGACGGAGCTCTACGAGACCGCGAGCGAGACGCTCCGCAATCGGGGGGCCGAGCACGTCTGCGCCACCGTCCTCGAGGCGAACACCGAGGGCCACCAGTTCGTCGAGCGCTTCGGCCTCGAGCACAACGGGGACCGGCGCATCGAGGTCGCCGGTGAGTCCCTCGTGAAGTACGTGTACGCGGACGCGGACGTCGACGTGGCCCTCCCGACGGAATCGCGAGCGGACGGCGAGGACGCACAGACCGACGAGTTCCCCGAGACGGAGACGGTCGACGGAACCCTGACGGCGACCGACGGCGACGAGACGCTCTATATCGCTCGCGAGGAGGAAGAATCCGGCACCGCGGCGTCGTTTTTCGTCACCTACGAGGACGAAGACCACACGGAACAGTACGGGTATTACTGTGCGAACTGCGGCTCGCTCGACGTCTCGATGGACAACATGGAACGGCTGGAGTGCAGTGATTGCGGCAACGCACACGCGGAGCGATCCAAGGAGTCGTACGACGACTCGCACCTCTGAGACCGGACGACCGGCGTTACTTCGAGAAGATGCTGTCGGCCGTCGCGGCGCCGACGACACTGAACACCGAGCCGACGCTCACGGCCTTGATCGTCGTCTTCACGGCGACGCTGGTCGTCTCGTCCCCGAGGAAGGTATCGGGTGCGTCGAGTAACAGCGCGAGCAGCGCTACCGCGCCGAACGAGACGATCATCAGCGAGATGAACCGAAGCGGGACGCCGACGACCTCCTGTTCGTCGTCCGGGTCGCGAGTCGTATCGGCCGTGTACAGTGCCCCGTAGCCGATCCCGAACACCACGATCACGGTCCCGATCGCCTGAAAGAGGTTCATGCTCTTCGCGAGGTCCCAGACCTCCTCGGTAACCACGAAGGGGCCGGCGAGCAGGAACCCGCCGACGATCTGCTGTGCCGAGTCCGCAAGCCGGAAATCGCGCGGCCGGCGCGGCCGTCGAAGTTTCATAGCGGAGGATTACGGCGAGATGGTAAAACGCTCCCGTTTGGGGTTCGGGACCGACCGCAGTCGGCCGCGTCTGCCGGGTGCGACGATCGGCCGAACTCAAACGAAGAGCAACAGGACGGCATAGCCCGCCGCACCGCCCGCGAACGCCCAGAACCGGCTCTCGCGGTCAGACGGCAGTTCTTCCTTGATCACGTTGAGAACGATGCCGCCGGCCAGAAACGGCACGAACACCGCGAGGAGGAGTTCGGTCTCCTCGAGGACGTAGCCGGCTCCGAATCCGGCGATCACCGCCGCCGACAGCACCCACCGACCGCGGCGGTGGTACGTCGCGCCGTGATGGGTCCGGAGGCCGTCGTCCGTGACCAGAAAGTGCAGCGCCATCGCGACGGAAAACAGGAACAGACTACCGAGTTCGCGATCCCACAGGAGATAGCCGACGATACCGTTGTAGGCGGCGAACGAGCCGACGTGGACCCAGAACAGCCTCGCTCCGGTAGTCTCGTCCTCTCGTCTCCGGTCGTCGGTGGTCAGACGAGCGAGTTGCTCGAGGCCGTAGAACACGACGAACCCGAGGAGGGCGATCAGATAGCCGTGGTGTTCGGCGACGCCGGTCGCCGGTCCGTGTTCCGCGAGCGTCGCCGCGGCCTCCCGGACCTCGGGCAGGAGGTGGACGAACACGTACGCGACCGAGACGCCGCCGGCGATCGACAGCCATCGGCTCCGGGGAATTCGGCCGCCGACGCCAAGCCGACCGGCGAGGAGGTGAACGGCAGCGAGAGCGATTGCGGCCGCGATCGTGAGCGCCGTCTCCGACCGCAGCGGACCGCTCGAGAGCATCGACAGGGTCGACGACAGCTACGAACGTAGACGTATGGCCGGCGACTTCAGTCGTCGGCGCTCTGGGGCTTCTCCCCGCCGATCGACATCGCGTCGCCGACCGTCCCCGCGGTTCGCCGGACGAGCCGACCGAGCGCCCGCCGGCGGCTGACGAACAGCGCCGTCCCGAGCACGAGGTAAATCGCGCTGTAGACGAGCAGGAGTTGGGTGCTCGAGACCGGCAGGGTGACGAACTCGCGGATGATGGCGAACTCGAGGAAGACCTGCGAGAGGAACAGTGCGAGCAGCGTGAGCGCTTCCCCGACCGAGATTTCGAACCGGATCAGCAGCGAGATGGCGAAGAACGACTGCGCGGCAGTGAGCCAGATTTCGGCCGACTGCTTGAAGTCGAACGAGAGGGTGCCGTACTCACCCAGCGCGATCGAGTGAACGACGACGAGGGTCCCGATGAGCAGCGTCCACTGGTTGAGCTTCGAGGAGATCAGTGCGTTAAAGCCCGCCGTCGAGCGCGCCTTGTTCACCAGATAGACGACGACGATGAGTTCCGGCGCTTCGGAGGCCAGCGGCGCGATCCACTGGATCATGAAAAACGAGGGAATGCCGACGCTCTCGCCGAGGGACTCGAGGCCGTGGGCGAACGGCTCGACGGCCGTGAAGATCAACAGGCCCGAGTAGGCAAAGAGGAGGAAGACGGTCGCGATCCGGCGCGGCTTCGAAAAGTTCTGGAGGTACGCCGGGACGCCGACGTGGTCCATGTCCGGTTCGACCTCGCCGCGGAGGATCACTGCGATGTAGCAGACGTACAGGCCGACCAGAAACAGCATGTCGAAGATGTCGATACCACCGTTGAGCGGGACGAGAAATGCCCAGAGCGTCGCGAGCAGCAGAAAGACGATCTCGAGGCCGATCTCCCGATCGAGGATGACGACGTTGGAGAAGCGGCCGGATCGCTGCTCGACCGCGGGATCGGCGGCCGAACCCCGGCGGAAGATCGTAAAGAGGGCGACGCCGGCCCAGCCGATACCGATGAGGATTCGGTTCGCGCCGGTCATGTTGGCGACGGCCAGGTTGCCGGCCTCGATCCCGCGCTCGGTGCCCGCGAACACGCCCGCGTTCCACGCGTAGAGCGCGTCGACGGCGTACTCGGGCGCGACCGCTAACACCGCGAGCACCGCGATCGCGAACGCCTGTGGGACGTCCTTTTCAGCCGTTTCCGCGGCCCACGCGAGGAGGAACGCCGCGCCGAGGACGGCGAGCCCGGTCACGATTACCGTCCCGAGAGTCGACAGGGTGGTGAGCGCGACCGGCGGTTGGTACTCGAACCCGGCGACCGTTGCGAGCCGAGGGAGGAGATCGGTGGCCCCCGACACGACGACCCAGGGGAGTGTCAATGCGACTGCGGCCGAAATCGCGCCGAGCACTCGTCGTCTCATGGAAATCGTACTGGAACCCGCAATCGGACCGTCATAGGTACTGCGTTGCGATGGTGATGGTGCCTGCGACTGCCCAGTCTGCGGTCGTCGAGCGGCCGGCGGGGCCGATATCGAACTCGGTACCCGTCCCTGGTCTCGAGCCGCGAACTGGCCACCGCACAACCAATCCCCCCGGACTTCAACGGCTTGAACGTGTAACGCGCGGGTCGAACTACGGCCGTGCGGGGGATTCGATAGATGGGCCCCGGCCGCCGGACGTGGATGGTGATTCTCGTCGCGATCGGCCTGATCGTCGCAGCCGCGGGCTACGGGCTGCTCGCGGTGGACCGGCCGCGAGTCGAATCGGTCGACAACGAGTGGGGAACCGTCACGAGCGAGCGAACCGAAGTGGAGACCACCGTCACCGTCGACAACCCGCGGTTGCTTCGCGTCGGCGACGCCGCGGCCGACGTCTCGTATACGGTCCGCCTCAACGACATCGAGGTCGCGACGGGGCGCGAGGAGGGCGTGGCCGTCGCCGGTCGAGAGAGTCAGGTGTCCGTGTCGACGTGGATCGACAACGACGAGATCCCGGGCTGGTGGGCCTCCCACGTCGCCAACGGCGAGACGACCACGGTCCGAATCGAACCCGATATCGTCGTCGACTACGCGGGTGTCCAGTATCCGGCGGACCGGTGGACGCGAACCCGGACCGTGCAGACGGACCTGCTCGAGCCGTTGCAGACCGACGAGCGACGCGAATTTCGCGCCAGCGGCCGGACGCTGTTCGTCGTCGAAGCGACGGACGCACGGTGGGGCAACGCCACCGCCAACCGGACGCCGATCGAGGCGTCGGCGACCGTAACCAATCCGACGCCGCTCCCGATTCCGATCGCGGAGATCGGGTACACCGTCCGGTTGAACGGGATCGTCGTGGGACAGGGCGTCGCCGGCGAACAGTTCGTACTCTCGCCGGACAGTACCCAGACGCTCGAGGCCGGCGCGGCGATCGACACCGACGAACTCGACGAGTGGTGGGTCACGCACGTCCGGAACGACGAGACCTCGAACCTGACCGTCGACTTCACCGCGACCCTCGAGTACGGCGGCAGTCAACGGGAGGTCCCGCTCGAGTTCCTCTCGTACGAACGGACGTTCCGGACGGACATACTCGGATCGGCGGACGACGCCGGTGTGACCGACTCCGAGGCGGGACGAGAGCCGGACCAGACGAGGACGCAGAGCCAAACTAGCAGCGTCGGGGCCCGAATCGAGAGCCGCCGTTAGGTCGAACGTTTTCAACGGTCCGCCGCGAAGGTCTCGAGCATGACCGACTTCCGCGGCGCGTGGACCGAGGACGAGGTCGAGGCCTTCCTGCAGGAGGCGGAAATCCGATCCGACTCGCCACCCACCGGCCGGACGGCTCGCTCTGGCTCGTCACGCTCTGGTTTCGCTATCGCGACGGCTCGCTCGAGTGTGCGACGCAGGCGACCGCGGACGTGGTCCGCTTCCTGCGGAACGACCCGGAGATCGCCTTCGATATCTCGACGAATCGGGTTCCCTACCGCGGTATCAGGGGCAACGGAACCGTCGAGGTCTCCTCGGAGAACGCCACGGCGGTCCTGCGCGACCTCGTCGAGCGCTACCTCGGCGACACGGACTCGCCGCTCGCCCAGCGATTACTCGACGACGACCGCGACGAGGTTCGGATCCGGATCGAGCCCCGCGAGATCTTCAGTTGGGACTACACCGAGCGGATGGGCGAGGGCTCGAGCGAGCGCTCAGAATAGGCCGATCACGTCAGACGGCATCGGTCGGGTTCCGGCCCCTTCGAATCGCCCGCTGTCGGGCGAGACACGAGAGAGAGAATAGAAACCGATCGAACGGAGTCGACGCGGCGCAGTCAGTTAGTCGTCGGCGTCGGGTGCAGCGACTTTCTTGCCGGCGGAATCGTCGCCGCGCGGGAAGTTATCGATCGTCTCCGACCGGAACGCCTCCTCGTCGAACTCGTAGTCGCCGTCGAGGAACTCGAGGAGCGTGTGCGTGTCGCGCATGGCGTTCTTGAGACAGGTCGAGGCACCCGGCGACGGCGTGATGTTGAAGATGATGTCGTCGCCGACGATTTTGGCCTCGCCCATGTCGAGGGACTTGTTCTTCGTGTCGACGATCTGGGGGCGGACGCCGCCGTAACCTTTCGCGCGTTCGATGTCCTCGAGTTCGACGCTCGGGACGACCTTCTGGACGTGGGGCAGGAACTGTTTCCGGCCGACGTTCGGGAGGTCGTAGACGAGGTTCCGGAGCACGTACGGCAGGAGGATTCGGTCCGAGAGGATGTTGGCGTAGCTCAGGAACGCCGCCGCGTTGAGTCCGAACACGTCGAGGAAATCCTTGACCGTCGAGATGCGGCCGCGCTCGAGGGTGGGCACGAGTTTCGCGGTCGGTCCGAAGCGGGTGATGCTGCCGTCGTGGACGTCGGCGTCGCCGTGGACTGCGGCGAAGGGCAGCTTCTTCATCTGGAGCGTGTAGACCTTCCCGTTCAGGAGGTCGTCCGCGAGGAAGAAGCTCCCGGCGATGGGGAGCAGGACTTTGTCCTGCCCGTAGCCGAGTTCCTTCGCGATCTGGAGGCTGTGCGAGCCGGCGGCGACGACGGCGGCGTCGGAGTCGAAGCGGCCGTTATCGGTCTCGATCGTGTATCCGTCGAGCGTCGGCGTGATGTCCTCGACTTTCGTCCCGGTGTAGACATCGACGGTGGCTTCCTCGCTCGCCTGCTCGACGAAGGACTTCGTCGTCTCGCCGTAGTCGACGACGTAGCCGTCCGGCGTCTGGAGCGCGAGCATGTCCGTGTTGGGGTCGCGGCCCTCGACGACCTTGGGCTCGAGTTCGGCGATCTCCTCGCGGTCGATCGGTCGGAGTTTCGGGAAGAGGTCGCCGAAGCCTTCCTCCTCGTAGCGCTCCTCGAGTTCCGCGACCTCCTCGTCGCCGACACCGAGCACCATCTTGCTGCGTTTCGAGTGCATCTCCCGGTCGGGGTCCTGATTCTCCAGATAGCCCGCGAGGAGTTCCGCCCCCTCTTTGACCTCTTCGGCCTTCTCGAGCGTGTAGTTGGTCTCGATATCCCCGAAGTGGAGGGTCTGGGAGTTGTTCGTGTGGTGGGAGTTGATCGCTGCGATCTCCGATTCCTTCTCGATCAGCGCGATCGAGTCGATATCAGTGAACTTCGCGGTCGTGTACAGGAGGGACGCGCCACTGATACCACCGCCGACGATTACGAGGTCGTATTTACCAGACATTATTGGAATGTGTGAGTCGGTAGTACATACGCTCGACTCCAGACTGATAACTCATATTTTTTCGATCTCTATTTCGTCACCTGTCGATGCCGTCATCGACGAGCGTATATTCGGTCTCAGGACGACGGGAATAAACACACATCGGTCGGTAGAAACCGCGGCACAGGAGGGATTTCGTGATTCAACTCTGTTGTTTCGCTGGCGTTCGCGCCGTCGTTTCGGTCACCCAGACCGACTGTCTCGTCGATTTTTGACCGTTGCGATATCGACAGTTGTCGTACCACCGAGCGCCCGTCCTCGAGTGCGGCAGCGAAGACACGGTGTGTTACCAACAGCTGTTGAGGCAGGGTGTCTTCGGAACGAAAGTAAACTCTCGAGGCGTTCTCATTCGGAGCCGTGATTGTCGGATTCGAACTCCTGATAGATGACGTGACCGCACGCCTTGCAGTGGGAGGCGTCCCGGTCGTGAGACGATAGTCCGCAGTTCGGACACGCGACGTTGACCGTCCCCCTGTGGCTCCACTCGCGGACGATCTTGCTCGCCTGCCACGGGAGCACGATGATCCCTGCCAGGATCGCCGCTACGGTAATCCACCGGCCTGCGGTCGTGACCGGGACGATATCGCCGAACCCGACGGTCGACAGGGCGACCACGACGTAGTAGAAGGCGTCGCCGAACGTTGCGACGTCGGGATTCGCGGCGTATTCCGCGCTGTAGAACAGGCCGGCGGAGACGAACAGGAGCACCAACACCGTCAGCAGCAACTTCAGGGCACGCAACGCGTTGTCCGAAATCGTCCCGAAGAAGAACTCGGCGTCCCTCGTGAACCGGTAGAATCGGAGGACGCGGACGACCCGGACCACGCGGAGAAAGCCGGCGTTGGCGGCCATCGTGACACCCGGCAAGCCCGCCACGAGTAGCGTCGGGAGAATCGCGATCAGGTCGACAATCGTGTAGGGGTTGCGAAACTCCGCGAGTCGATCCTCGGCACCGTACAGCCGCAGGACGTACTCCGCCAGAAAGACGACGGCGATCGCGACCTCGAGTCCCCAGAGGAACGACCGGAGGTCGTCGGAGAGGGGATAGGTTTCCGCGACGAAGGCCGCGACGAACACGAGGTTCAACGCCAACAGCGCGATGTCGATCGCCTTTCCCAGCGGCGTCCGATGATCGAGCAGGTAGAAACGGACGGTCTCCCGAAGCGTTCGGGTTCCGGGCGACGAGTCTGTGGTCATTCGACAGCGGTACTCCTCGCAGGAGATACGTAGGCCCTCGGATTATCGTGCCCTCGGCCGCCCGAAGACGGGGTCCGTCCTCGGCTCTCGGACCCCGCACGGGAACCGACGACAGCGGCCGGCGAGAATCGGACGAGTCGACTAGGCTTTAGGTGTCCGCCGAGAACGACACACGTGAATTCTAACGAGGTCCGCCGTCAGTGGGCAGAACGGTCCGGCGCATATTCACCGGAGTATTACGCCTACTACGGACCGGACCATCGGAGCGAGTCGATTCACGGCATTCTCGATCGGTTCGTCGACCGAGACGCGGCCGTCCTCGAACTCGGCTGTAGCTCGGGCCGTCACCTCGCACATCTCTACGAACACGGCTTCGAGAATCTGCACGGCATCGACGTCAACGACGACGCCTTCGACGTGATGGAAGAGACCTACCCCGACCTCGCCGCCGGCGGCACGTTTTATCACGACACGATCGAGGACACCGTCGGCGACTTCGCGGACGGCCGATTCGATATCGTCTACTCGGTCGAGACGCTCCAGCACATCCACCCCGACGCCGAGTGGGTGCTCGAGGACCTGACCCGGATCACCGACGACCTCCTCATCACGGTCGAGAACGAGGGCGACGACGACGGGTCGGAATCGGACGGCCCCGACGTGAGCTACGTCAACGACGACTTCCCGCTGTACCACCGCGACTGGAACCGGGTGTTTACCGATCTCGGCCTGCTCGAGGTCGACGCCGAGTCGGGGAAGCGAGACACCGTTCGCGCGTTCCGCACTCGGGAAGAGTAGTCCGTCCGCGTCGCGTCTCGAGGCCGTCGCTGGTCCGAATTTATCCGACCCGGGTCCGGGTTACTCCGCGCCCGAACTCGAGGGACGCGGTTCTTCTCGGTCGTCCGGGTCCGAATCGTCCTCGTCCGTCTCGACTGAGTCGGCAGCGGATTCGTCGACCGCTTGGCTGACCGTTTTCTCGACCTCCTCGCTGACAGTGTCACTGACCGTCTCCTCGACTTCCTTGCTGACCGTGTCGGTAACCGTCTCTTCGACCGTCTTGGTCACGTCCTCACTGACGGTCTCCCCGACTTTTTCGGCCACGTTGTCGACTTCCTTACTGACGGTATCGCTGACCGTCTCTTCGACTTCCTTACTGACGGTATCACTGACGGTCTCTTCGACTTCTTTGCTGACAGTATCGCTGACCGTTTCCTCGACTTCCTTGCTGACCGTCTCTCCGACTTCCTTACTGACCGTGTCGGTGACCGTCTCTTCGACCTCCTTACTGACCGTGTCGGTGACCGTCTCTTCGACTCGTTCGGCGACCTCGGTCGTCATCCAGTCGGGGTCGAATCGGGCCATCTTCCACACGACGTGGATGACATAGGAGGCCAGCACTCCGAGCCCGAACGCGACGCCGACACTGGTCTCGACCGCGACGATGAGTGCGACCGCAGCGAAAATCATAATCCCGTACGCGAGGTCGACCACGAAGTCGACGCGAGTCGGGTTCATCGAGCAGAACTCTCGAGCAAACTAGTATAATCGGTTTCCGTATGCATTATCAGATAGATGGGCTCCAGCGGAAAATACCCGTCTACTCGAGTCCAGACTCACGGACGACCGTTCGGCTCGAGGAACCGGCCACTGCGGTTCGAACGAGGGTAGATTACGGGTACGGTTCCGCCGTCGTCCGCCGAGCGTGGCGGAACGTCGGTTCGATAGCACTCGAGCAGGTGAACCATATGATCGAATTGACTCTTTCGGTGCTCGGCGCGGACTCATTCACACGGACAGCGGTTCTGACCACCGGCTTCGATAGACCGATTTCTATTTGATTATACCGAAACCGGAAGGTATTATTCACATGCATGATATGGTGGGACCGATGCGACGACGACGCTATCTGGTGACGGGGGGAACGGGTGCGCTCGGGGCGATTGCGGGCTGTACCGGCTCGCTCGAGGACGACGAGTGTACGCCCGGGTCCGATCCGATTTCGGAGATCGAGCTCGACTTCGCGGGGTACACCGAGAGCGATCGATACACCGACGAGACGTATCACGTCCGGGGGACCGTCGTCGAGCAGGGTTCGACCCGCGTGGTCATCGACGACGGAACCGGTCTCGCGGCGGTCAGCGTGGCGAGCAGCGAGTATGTGTTCGACACCGAGGAGTTCGATATCGGTGATTGCATCAGCGGAAGCGGATCGCTCCACGTTTCACGGGCCGGGCAACACGAGATGCCACACGTCGGCCTCGAGCCCGAGGAGATCGAGTTCGGGAGTTCGGAGAAAGACATCTCACTGCTCCCTGATCGGCCGAACCAAACCGTCTCGTCGGATTACGACGGCCTCGATGAGGAGATTACGGTCACCGTCACCGGTGACGCCGAGATCCAGTCAGACCGGTTGCTCGTTCGGTGGCGCGAGTACGAGTCGGAGACCCCGTGGACCGAAGCCGATCGCGAGTGGTGGCACGAACTGACCGACGTCGAACCGGGCGAGCCGATCCCCGACGGCAGTCAGTTCACTCGCGCGACCAACAGTTTCGACTACAGCGCCCTCTGGCTCAGCGGCGATCGGGGCTGGAGCCGCGAACTCGACCAGCTCAAGACCAACGACATTCGGTGACTGCGGGCCGTCGCGGATCGCGGTCTCGCGAACCGGTCTTCGAAGAAGCCAACTCCGGCGATCATGCTCGACCGGACGCAACGTTTTTGATCGCCACGTCCCACGAGACAGCAGATGGACGCCGAGCGCTGGTGGCCACCGTTCGTCGAGGTCATGGCGCTCGTGTGGATCGTACTGTTCGTCGTCGACGTTGCGGTCAGCGTCGACTTGCTCGCCGTCTCCGAATCGCTCACGGGGACGGTTCGCAGCGTCCTCCAGTGGCTCCTCATCGTCTTCCTCCTCGACATCGCGGTCCTCTACCGGTGGTCGGATCAGGGTCCGAGGCGGTTCGTTCGCTCGAACTGGTTTCTTATCCTCACCGCGGTCCCGTGGTTCCGACCGTTCCGACTACTCCGCATCGGCCGATCGATCCGCGCACTCCGGCTCCTCTCCGGGTCACGCCGGGTCGGCTCGTTCCTCAACAAGGTCCGTCGGAAGTGTCACAGCCTGTGGCATCGGCTGCGCCGATAAGGGACTCCGCAAGCGCGGCAGCCACTCGTCGACGTGCCACCACGCGCTCCGCCCGTCGGCTGCGTCGCCGGCCGCAACCGCGCGCTGGTAGTCGACGAACCGCACGTCGACGTGGACCGACCGACTCGTCTGCGCGTCGATCTCGGTCCGCAGGTCCGCCGCCAGCCCCTCGTGTTCGAGCCCGCTCGAGCGCCCCACGGTCACCGTCACCGAGACCTCGTCGCTGAACACGCTTGCGTCGTTGTACTCGGTCTGGACGCCGGCGAGTTCCAGCGAATTGTACTCGGGGTCGTCGAGCACGTTCTGGACTTCGTCGTTCACCTGCTGTTCGAAGACGAGGTGCTGGTACGTTCCGAGGGCCGTCACCGCGACGACGATCAGGAACAGGAGGACGATGACGGCGTACGCGCCCGTACGGAGCGAGACGGTCGCGTTCTCGCGGACATTGCGGATGACCGACGAGCGGTAACCGAGCGCGATGAGCGTGAGATACGCGGTGAGGTTGATGAACACGATGTTCATCAGGAGCAAGACGGCGCCGCCGGCGACGATGAGCGGCTCGCCCCACGCCGTCCCGATGCCGGCCGCGGCGGCGGCGGGCACGATGGCCGCCGCGACGGCGACGCCGGCCAGCGAGACGGGGAGATCGGTCGCGAGCGCGAGCGCGCCGGCGAACCCGGCCGCGATGGCGATGACGAGCGTCAGGAGGTTCGGCGTGGCGAACGCGCCCACCTGCCCGACGCGACCGACGGACAGCGTCGGCTGGACGAACCCCGTCTGTTGTAAGAACACGCTCATCACGACCGCGCCGACGTACGCGACGACGAGCCCCGTCACCTGCGACGTGGCGCTGTCGACGACCATCTCGCGGTCGCTGATGACGGCGCCCGCGCTCGCGGAGAGCGTCGATCCCGCAAAGGGCGCGATCACCATCGCGCCGACGATGACGATGGCGGAATCGAGCAGGAGACCACCGACCGCGACGACCGCGCTCGCGACCGCAAACGCGAGGTACGTCGCCGTGTCCGGGGTCAGGTCCGCCGCGCGCTCCCGGATCTCGGCGTGCGAAGCGCCCCGCTCGCCCTTCGGTCCCTCGACGTAGCGGTCCGTTATCTCCTCGGCGTTCGGGACGCTCGCCCGGTCGACATCCGTCACGACGGTGTACGTCTCCTCGTCGAGTCCGGCGTCGTACAGGTGCTCGAGGACCGTGTCTGCGGCACCCGCCGGAACCGGGATTTCCGCTATGCTCCCGTCCCGGCGGCCGTCGGCCTCGCTGAAAAGGAACTCGATCTCCATCTCCGAGAGGGCCGTCCGTACCGCCTCGCGGTCCTCGTCGGGAACGAAGACCCGAATGAGTCGCATACCGAAGGGGGACTGTGTACGCCTTTTATTAACGACTGACTACGGCCAGTAGCAGCGTGAGTAGGGAGATGACGGGACAGTCGCTCGAGTAGCTTGTCTCCTCGCGGTACGTGGACCGAATAGAACGGTGGTTGCAGGAGCACGGGTACGTGGTGGTGCCGCATTTTATAATATGTGGGAACATTCCTCATACAATAACAATATGAATAATTATTGACTTGGACATATTAGATAAATACTTGCTATGTATAGCTCTCTTATCAACCATCACTGGTATGAACCTAGAACTTTAAAGGGAATCAACTCTTACCTTGCTCTGTGTCAGAAAACATCTCCCCGCTTGAAAACCCGCTTCTCCAAGAAGACGACTACACCGGGAGGATGTATCACTTGAGTCTACCTGAAACGAAGGAACCCAACTGCGGATGGTTAAAACAGGAACTTGAGGGGTCGTCAGTTGACTTAGACGAAGACGACCTAGCTGATCGCGACGATCTTCACATTCCAGAAGTTTTCCGATCAGGGGTTGACAACGAAGCGCAAATCGCTTCAATCAAAAATGTATCCGAATTCCATCAGGAAGGACTAAACGGAATAATGGGATATCTGGTTCACAACGAGTCAGATACCGTTAAATATGATAACAAGGAAGTATTGATTCTTGACCAACAATCTACGAAATTCCTGGTCTTCGAAGTTAGTGGCCAAGCATTTCTACTAATGCTAGCAAGTCGAGAAATCATGAGGAGAGTATACAATATCCTGTCCAATACACTGGAGGAGTTCGGTTTTATCGTTGATGAAATCACGCTCAATCACTCCGAGTTTGAGGGTATTGCAGAGAGTCTCGTTGATACTCATCTTATGACTGCTGTAGAAGACTACGAGGACAGCAATATCGAAAAGAAGCATATTATGGGTCATGGTTTCGGTGAATCTGAAGAGTATAAACGCGAGAAACGCCAAGGAGCCGTACATGGCCAACGGTTCGGAACATCCCAACTCGATGGTAGTAGCAAGACAATCCAGATATCGGACGACTGCCTGATTCGAAGCTACAATAACATCACCCTCTCAATGTATCTCTCAATGATTGCATCGCACATCGTTCCAAGTCTCTCACTGACGATCCAGACATCGGTGTCAGCATACACCTCAGAAACACCTAGGCTCCATACAGAGGACTGATGCCCCTCCTTGAATCACTGCTATCCGCCGACCATATTCAAGGCGCACTTGTTGTTCTCATTATCCCAGTGGTCACAACTACGGTTGACTATATTCTTCAATCACTCTTCGAAAAGAAGGCGTTTGAGCCGATATGGTCTGGAGTAAAACGAAAGTGTAAGTCTTGGAGAACGAAGCGTAACAAAATCACTGCGGATTACGAGTTCAGCATCTATCTCGACACAGATCTGCCGGCCGACGCACCACGTGAAACAGCAGCAACAATCCTGAATTCGGTTGATGAACGCAGTGACGGTGATTTCCAAATTGTTGAACAAAAATGGAGTGACGACGGGAATGAAATGGATGTCAAAGTCAGATACAAAGACGAGAAAGATCCCTACGAGCTGACCTTGAACTTCATTCCGGGTGGATCTGAGGGAAGTCCATTCGATACAGAGTATGACTCTTCAATCGGAAGTATCGGCGTGAATATTACGTTTAGATTTGAGTTTGGAAAGCTTCGAAACTCGATTATTGACTTGATGCTGTTCGCTAGATTCCTCCGGAACTCTGTTACCGATAAACTAGAGGTTCGGTCGGTAACAGATGGTCGGTTTATCGTCTCACCTATTGAAAATGATCTCACTTTGGATGAGTGGATCAAAAAAGAGCAGTTCGATGTGAGCTTGTTACTTGAATCCGAAGACGGCCGAAGTGCTGTCGAGTTCCATCGGGACAAAGCGATTATTAGCTCTCCTCATACTGATGTTGATGACGCGACAGTTGAGTATATCCGAGCAACTCTGTTGAATTACTACTTGTAGCTAAAGTAGAAAATATTCGATGGTTGTATAGTGTTAGTGGTACATGGAAATCGGTGGCCTCGGCACTCATAGGGCTCGTCACCACCGGATGCCGAGTCCGGCTCGGAGCGGGTGCATCGTCATCGGCCACGCGAGACTACCGCCGTCGCTCCAAAGACGGTTTGGGTTCGCCGGCGAAAATCGCACGACCGTTACGAGCCGTCCGCGCTCTCGTTCGCAAAGGCCGCGTTCCACTCGTCGATGAGGTTCTCGAGTCGCCCCGTGTTCCGATGCGAGAACATCCGCTGGGCGCGATCGGTGGGCGTCCGCGGGTCCTCGAGGGCGCTCGAGTGAGGTGCTTGCGGACGGGTCGTGGGTCGGTTGGGAGTCGGTTCGGCGTCGGACGTGAACTGCGGATTTCGGGTGCTCATGTCGGTCGGGTGTGGATTTCCGTCGAAAAGCGGTACTCGTCGTCAGCAACGGGCTCACGCTACTACGTGTACGACCGACATCTCTACGCCATCCTATCCGCCCCACCGTTATAAAAGTTCATGATAGATAGTGGTCCTGTGGGGCGGTGTCTGAAACCAAGCATCACGATTTGTGTTAGCACGACTCGGCCAGCAGGAACAGCAGCTCTTTCGGCGAGTATCGGCGACTCGAGCCGTCGTTCGGTCGGTCCGCTACCACACCCACAACTGGCAGACAGCTATCGCCCGGTCCGCCCCCGCCAGGACTCGTCGGGACTCCGGTAGCTTGAGAACCCGCGGCCGAGTTCTCGTCCCTAACACGATGGCGAGCGACGACCGAGACGACGATGCCGGCGAGTGCGACGTGAGCTTCGTCGTGCCGGCGCGAAACGAGGCCGACTACCTCCGCGGAGCCTTGGCGAGTCTCACCGCACTGGACACGAGCTACGAGTACGAGGTGATCGTTGTCGACGGCCGTTCCACCGACGAGACGCCGGCGATCGCCCGCGAGTACGGCGCGACCGTCGTCCGCGACGCCGGCTCGAGCATCGCCGCCGCCCGGAACCTCGGGGCTGAGCGAGCGGCCGGCGAGTGGCTAGCCTTCATCGACGCCGACACCCGGGTGCGGGCGAACTATCTGACCGAACTGCTCGGCTTCGTCGAGGCCAACGGGCTCGCGGCCGCGAGTTCGTACTGTCGGATCACCGGTCCCCGACGGGCGAAGCTGATGGAACTGACGATCAATCACGTCTTCTCGCGACTCGAGCGCCCGATCCTGCCGGGGTTCAACTGTCTCGTCCACCGGCGAGCGTTCGATGAAATCGGCGGCTTTCCCCGCGTGGCGAACGAGGACACGGCCTTCAGCCGAGCGCTCGCCCGCCGGTTTCCGACGGCCTACTGTCCGGCCGTCTTGGTCGAGAGTTCGGGCCGGCGGGTCGCCGAAGACGGGTTGACGGGCACGCTGTGGCACTACCTCCGACTGGATCTCGAGCGACTTCGAACAGACTACTAAGCGAGCACGGGGAGACGAGGAAGGGCACGCGCGCCGGCCGTGGAGTGCGGACCAACGCTGCCGCTATCTGTGACGGTGGTGAGAGAAGGTGGCTGGTGTCCGCGTTACGCGACGATCGTCAGCAACTGGACCAGCACGCCCAGTAGCACGCCGAACGCGATGACCGTCTTGGGGTCGATACGGATGGCGTTCGAGTCCTCGGAGTCGAAGTACCGAACGAGTCCGGCACTGGACATCAGGCCACCGGTGTTCTGTCCTTTATCCATACCCGTTCCTATGGGCCCCTGAAACTAAACCTTTCGACCGGCCCGTGTCGGCGATCACGGCAATGCATTGGCAGTGGGAAACCCTTATGCGCGGCGCGTGGCAACTAGCGTTGACCGCATGACTGTCACACTTAAGGACTTCTACGCGGACTGGTGTGGCCCCTGCAAGACCCAGGACCCGATCCTCGAGGAGCTCGAGGACGACTGGGAGGGCCGATTCGAAGTCGAGAAAGTAAACGTCGACGAGAAACAGGACGTGGCAAACGAGTACCAGGTTCGATCGCTGCCGACGCTCATCATCGAGAACGACGACGGCATCGTCGAACGCTTCGTCGGCGTCACCCAGCGCGACGACATCGAGGACGCCCTCGAGTCGGCCGGCGCGTAATCGACCGGTCGCTTTTCTCCTCGTGAGCAACACCCCGCGGAGCCGGGCGTGCGGATCGGCCGGGACGTAGCCGGGCTCGAGCCCACGGACGAAACCCCAGCGGAGTCGCCGAACGACCGCGAACCCGCCGCTCGAGAACTCGATACTGAAATCGTTGCAGAAGCCGGAGCCGAGTTCAGGAGTCGTGCTCGAACGCGCCGAGCGAGCGCCCGCACGCGCTCAGGTCCACTTCACGCCGACATCGTGCATGTCCTCGTTGTACTTCGCGATGTTGATGACCAGCGGCGTGACGCTCTCGACTTCGGCTGCGTTGGCCAGCGGCCCCGCCTCGAGTGCGCGCAGGCCCTCGATCTCGTTGGCGATCGTCAGGACCGTGTCGCCGGCCGCATCGTCGTCGGCGACGACGAGCGTGTCGAGGTCGAGGTCGTTATCGAGGTTCGACAGCGCGTCGGCCGCGAGGTTGTGGAACGCGCCGACGACCGGGACCTCGTCGGGAGCCCGTCCGGCGACGAGTTCGGTGACGCTACCGGCCTCGGGCGGGTGATAGTGGAGTCCGTCCTCGTCGCCCTGCATGCCGACGGCGGGCGTCACCAACACGGTGTCCGAGTCGAGGTTGTCGGCGACCGCTTCGACGGTGTCGCCGACGTAGTACGGCGGGACGCTGAGGACGACGACGTCGGCCCGGTCGGCCGCCATCTCGTTGCCGAAGCCCTTGATGTCGACCTCGTCGGTGCGGTCCGCGAGTTCGTCCTCGTACTCCGCGACCGCGTCGCGGGCCTTCTCGGGGTCCCGGGAGCCGATGAGGATCTCGTGGCCCGTATCGCGGGCGAGCCGCAGTGCGAGTCCTTCGCCGATATCGCCGGTGCCGCCCAGTAGTGCAATTCGCATACCCACCTCTCCGGACGGCACCCGAATAAAAGGGCCGGAGATCGGCCGATCTCGCCGGGTTCTCGGACGAAACGGACGGCTCAGTGATCCGTTCGAGCACTCGAGTCGGCAGCCCCACCGTACCGCTACGGCGCGTCGTCCTCGGTCGGGTTCATCGCCGCCCCCAAGCCGCTGTCGTAGGCGTCGCGCTCGGTCACCTCGCGGATGCGCTGTTGGAGTCGGGTCTCGAGTTCCCGTCGCCGTTCCTCGTCGACGTTCGGGTTCGACCCCAGATCGTCGAGATCCTGCTCGGCCGTCCGCAGGACGGCAACGGCCTCCTCGGTCTCGAGGTCGTCCGCACGGTCGAGCGCGCGTTCGACGTCGGCGAGCGTGGTCTCGGTCATAGCGAACGTTTGCTGGACACACGGATGAAAGACGGGCCGGGAAGCGCCACGTCGCCGCCTCGCACGCGATGGCGTACTTCCATTACCCGGCCGGCCGTCGCTCCGATATGGCCCGTCCCGCCGTCATCGCCCACCGCGGCTACGCCGGTATCGCCCCCGAGAACACCGTCGCCGCGATCGAGCGCGCCACCGAACACGACGAGACCGCGATGATCGAAATCGACGTGCGGCCGGCCGCCTGCGGGACGCCGGTGGTCGTCCACGATGAGCGCCTCGAGGGGACCCGCGACGGGCGACCGCTCACCGACGGGACCGGCCTCGTCCGGGAGACGCCGCTCGAGACGCTCCGGGAAACGCGAGTGCTCGGCACCGATGCCACGGTGTCGACGCTCGCGGACGTACTCGAGGCGACCCCCGAAACGGTCGGTCTCAACGTCGAACTGAAAGGGGCGGGACGGGCGGACCTGCGCGTCGACGGGTCGCTCCCATCGGGCGAACGCGCCGAGCGCCGCGAGGCGTGGCGGCCGTTCGTCGAACGCGTCGTCGCCGACTGCGACGCCTTCGGCGGCGATCTCCTCTTCTCGTCGTTCTGTGAGGGAGCCATCGCGGCGCTGCGCGACGTGACCAGCGAGTTCGCCGCTGCGCCCCTGATTCGGGACGACCTCGGGGCCGGCCTCGAGATCGCGCGCCGGTACGAGTGCGAGGCGATCCACCCGCCGCGGAGCGCGGTTCGCGACGCCGACGCGGCCCCTGAGAGAGCGACCGACCCCGGCCCCGAAATCGACGTGCTCGAGGCCGCCCACGGGGAGGGGCGAGCGGTCAACGTCTGGACGGTGACGAACTGGGTCCAGTTCGACCGGCTCGCAGCGGCCGGCGTCGACGGCATCGTCGCCGACTACCCCGGACTAGGGCGGGCCTCGAGCGATCGATGACGCCGTGAGCGACTGTCTGTGTTCATGAACCGCCGTCTGCGTTCGGGAACGGCCGTCTGTGCTCGGCGATTAGCTTCCGAAAAGGCGGTATAGGGGGCAAGAGCGTGTCAGAGGAGGTTATCCGAGCCATCGCGGTCGGCTGTGAGGGAAGTATCGCTTGCAAGCGCACCGGACATCTTGATGCGGAGAATCGTCGGAGTGTGTCGAGTATGGTTTCCGTCGTCTATTCGAGGAACCGTCTCGGCAGTCGGTTCGTGCGTGGGACTGGGGATGCCGGCCCGAAGCGCTGCCGGCTCGAGGCGCGTGTCCAGTTGGGAGGTGAGACCGAATGAGTGAGCTCCCGCCGCGGACCACCCTCAAGCGGTGGCTGGTCACAACCAACCACAAGGATGTCGGAATTCTCTATCTAGCGACGGCGATCTTCTTTCTGCTGTTCGCCGGGATCCTCGCGCTGTTGTTCCGTACACATATGTGGGAGTCCGGCGGGATCGGCCTCCTCGAGAATCAGGAGTTCAATCAGGCGGTGACGAACCACGGACTCCTGATGGTGTTCTGGTATCTCTCGCCGTTCGCGTTCGGCTTCGCGAACTACCTCGTCCCGCTCCAGATCGGGGCGAAGGACCTCTCGTTCCCGCGGCTGAATGCCATGAGTTACTGGTTTTACCTGTTTTCGGGAATCCTCATCGCCCTCGCGTTCTTTCAGGGGAGGGCCTTCGCCGGCGGCTGGTACATGTACGCGCCGCTGAACGTGCCGATGTACAACACGGCGATGGCGGCGACGTCCGGCGGGACGCTGACGATCCTCGCGCTGGTCCTGTTCGTCATGTCGACGACGATCGCGACGGTCAACTTCCTCACGACGATCCACTACGAGCGCGCGGAGGGGCTCGGACTGTGGAACATGCCGCTGTTCACGTGGTCGATTCTGCTGACCGTCTGGATGATGCTCTTTGCCTTCGCCGCCTTGCTCGCCGCCCTGCTGTTGCTGGTCAGCGACCGGATCTTACTGACCCAATACTTCGCGACCGATCAGGGCTCGAGCCTCTTGTGGGCGCATATCTTCTGGTTCTTCGGCCACCCGGAGGTGTACATCGTCTTCTTCCCGGCGCTCGGGGTGCTGTTCGAGACGTTCCAGACCTTCTGTGGCCGGCGGCTGGTCGGCCGCAAGTGGGTCATCATCGCGATGGTCCTCGTGGCCGTTCAGTCGTTCCTCGTCTGGGCCCACCACATGTTCCTGACGACGATCAACCTCCCGATCAAGACGCTCTTCATGGCGACGACGATCGGGATTTCGCTGCCCTTCGACCTGATGGTCTTCTCGCTGATCTACACGATGGTCAAGGGCCGGGTCCGCTTTACCACGCCGTTCCTGTGGAGTCTCGGGACGCTGGTGATCTTCATCATCGGCGGCATTACGGGGGTCTTCCTCGGGGCCGTCGTGCTGGACTACGAGTTCCGGGGCACCTACTGGGTCGTCGCGCACTTCCACTACGTGATGGTCGCCGGCTCGACGGCGCTGGTTGGCGCGGTCTACTACTGGTGGCCGAAGATCACCGGGAAAATGTACGACGAGACGCTCGGCAAACTCCACTTCGCGACGTACTTCATCGGGTTCAACCTGCTGTACTTCCCGATGTTCATGGCGTGGGAGACGCCGCGTCGCGTCTTCAACTTCAGTTCGGAGCTGACGATCTATCACCGGCTGGCGACGGTCGGGGCCTTCGTCCTCGCCGCGTCCTACCTCATCATGTTCTACGCGCTCGGCAAGAGCCTGCTCTCGGGCCCCGACGCGCCCGACAACCCGTGGGCGTACTCCCGGACCGCCGAGTGGGCGACGACGTCGCCACCGCCGCTCGAGAACTGGCCGGACCGGCCCAGCTACGCCAGCGGCAAACTCGAGTTCGTCGACGATGCGACGGCGGCCGACGGCGGGGCGGCCGCACACGAGCGAGCCGGCCAGACCGAGTCGCTCGAGGCGGAGCACGAAGACCACGCGAGCATCTGGCCGTTCGGAGTCGGGATCGGCATGTTCGTCATGTTCCTCGGACTGTCGGGACTGACGCCGTGGGTCGCGAACTTCGCCACCGAACGCGGAGCCGAGATACAGGAGACCGGTTCGACCGACCTCGTACACCCGGTGCTTTTCGTCGGCGGGATCGCCATCCTGGGCTACACGCTGTTCGAGTACGGCCGGGAACGGTTCCACGCGCCCGATCAGCCGATCGCCGAGCGCTGGCCGTTCGAGAACGTCGGCGGCACGAAACTCGGCGTCTGGTTCTTCCTCGCCTCGGACGTGATCGTCTTCGGCGCCGCCATCGGGGCGTACGTCTTCATGCGCCTCCACGCCGGCTGGGGTTCGTTCGAGACCGTGCCCCCGTCGGAGATCATCGGCCTCGTCAACACCTACGTCCTGTTGACCTCGAGTTTCACGGTCATCATCGCGCTCGTCATGGCCGAACGCGAGAACAAACGCGGCCTGCTGGCGTCGCTCGGCGTCACGCTCGCGCTCGGGCTCACGTTCCTCACGATCAAGGGCTACGAGTGGAGCCAGGAGTTCGCCCACGGCATCTACTGGTTCACCGAACTCGAGTACTCGCTGTACTTCGTGACGACCGGGCTTCACGCGTTCCACGTCATCCTCGGCCTGCTCATCGCCCTGTTCATGATATACCGCGTCGTGACCGTCGACGCCTACCTCCGGGATCACCGGCCGGTCGAGTACTTCGGGCTCTACTGGCACTTCGTCGACATCGTCTGGGTGATCCTGTTCCCGCTGTTCTACCTGATGTAGCGGGCCCGGCTCACGGTTTTCGGTGCAGTCGTCCGCGTTTCGCACGCCCGACTCGAGAGGGAAGCCGCCACGGGACCGGTCGGGATCAACCGGATACAAGACGCTCACTGCCGAACGGGCTGCTATGGAACTCTCGAACGTCGTCGATCGACTCGACGAAGAACTTGGAACCGCCGACTACGCCGACCTCGACGCCAGCGCGAACGGCCTGCAGGTCGGCCCGGACGAGGCCGAGATCGAGCGCGTCGCGTTCGCCGTCGACGGCGTCCGCGAGACGTTCGACCGCGCGATCGAGGCCGACGCGGACCTACTGGTCGTCCACCACGGGCTCTCGTGGGGCGGCTTCGACCGCGTGACCGGGCGGACCTACGACCGGATCGCGCCCCTGATCGAGAACGACCTCGCGCTCTACGTCTCCCACCTCCCGCTGGACGGCCAGCAGGAACTGGGCAACGCCGCCGGCGTCGCCGACGTGCTCGGCCTCGAGGACCGCACCCCGTTCGGTGAACTCGGCCCCGAGTACATCGGCCAGCGCGGGACGGCGGCCGACGCCTACGCCCCCGACGAACTGCGCGAGCGGCTCGAGGACACACTCGAGACCGACGGGGAACCCGTCCAGCACCTCGACTTCGGCCCCGACGAGATCGAGGACGTGGCGGTCGTCACCGGCAGCGGGGTCGACTGGCTGGACGAGGCCGCCGCGGCCGACGCGGACGCGCTGGTGACCGGCGAGGGGAAAGGCAAAGCCTACCACGAGGCACAGGAGGCCGGCATCCACGTCTTCCTCGCGGGCCATTACGCGACGGAGACCTTCGGCGTGCAATCGGTGCAAGATCTGGTCGAGGAGTGGGGACTCGAGACGACGTATCTCGAGGTGCCGACGGGACTGTAGTCACCTCTAGCGGTAAGTACAGGGAAAGCACTGACCGGAGCTGCTACCCGTATTTCTGAACATTGCTACAATCGACGTACGAGACGGAGAACGAGTTCGATCTACAGGTATCGCGGATCTCACTGTCGATCGCCATCAGTCGGTGACGTTACATCCCAAATCTTCGAGTCGCAGGACAGCAGCATCAAGCTCGTCTTCCTTGACAAACACGTGATCGGTTGAGTACGTAGAAATGACGAACACCGAAACATCTACTTCGGCGAGGGCTGACGCAACCGCCGCCAGAAAACCAACGAGTTCAAACGGGAGGTCCATCTCGAACGTCAGTCGCTTCCACCCGGACTCAATCTCACTGGCATCGACCGTATCGATATCGTCCTGCTCAACGACCACCGTGGTCTCCGTCTCGTCTTGGATGGTCGCAAATGCACCGGGATGATTGTGATCGGTCCGGCAGACTGCATATGTGTCGTCCGATACGCTGACTGTCCCGTTCTGGAGAAAATCCGTTGGATCCATACGGACGATGACTCTACAACGGCGTAAAAAAGTGTGTCATGAGCAACACAACCTTTCGGCGGTACTTGGGCATCTTTCTTGGCACCCTAGTTCACATCCTAACTGAGCAGTCGGTCCACGAATGAAAGCGTGATATCGATGGTGGCCGAGTGCTGCATCCGCATTTCGAGTGAGCGATTCTATGTCCCGCTCGAGACGACGGATCGAACCGAACCGCGGCGTTCAAACCGCTGGCTCGCGGATGCGAGGATATGAGCGACGACCACGAGCACGGGAGCGGCGACGGCGACAGCGAGGCGGACGGCCACCACGAGCCCGAGCGGGAGACCTTCTCGCACGATCCGGTCGGCCACGCCGAGGTCCGCGCGGGCATGACGGTCGGCGAACTCGCGGACGAGTACGGCAACGCCGGCGTCGGCGCGGCGGACCTCCACGAGGCCGTCGACGTGACCGAGTCGATGTTCGACGACGACGTGACCGTCTTCTTCGGGCTGGCGGGCGCGATGGTCCCGACGGGCATGCGAGCCATCGTCGCCGACCTGATCCGGGACGGCCACATCGACGTGCTCGTCACGACAGGGGCGAACCTCACCCACGATTCCATCGAGGCCATCGGCGGCAAGCACCACCACGGCGCGGTCCACGAGGAGGGCAAGACCGAGCGCGAACACGACGAAACCCTTCGCGACGAGGGCGTCGACCGCATCTACAACGTCTACCTCCCACAGGAGTTCTTCGCGACGTTCGAGTCCCACCTGCGCGACGAGGTCTTCCCGGTCCTCGAGGAGGACGGCGTCGTCCCGATCCAGCGACTCACCGAGGAACTCGGGCGGGCCAACGCCGAGGTGAACGAACGCGACGACATCGACGAGGACGCCGGCATTGCCGCCGCGGCCTACGAAAACGACGTGCCGATCTACTGCCCCGCGATCCAGGACTCCGTGCTCGGCCTGCAGGCGTGGATGTACTCCCAGACCTCCGACTTCTCGCTGGACGCGCTGGCGGACATGACGCCGCTTACGGACATCGCCTACCACGCGGACGAGGCCGGCGCGTTCGTCGTCGGCGGCGGCGTCCCGAAGAACTTCACGCTGCAGACGATGCTCGTCGCGCCCGACGCCTACGACTACGCCGTCCAACTGACCATGGACCCCAAACAGACCGGCGGCCTCTCCGGCGCGACCTTGGACGAGGCGCGCTCGTGGGGCAAACTCGAGAAGGACGCCGACAACGTCTCGGTCTACGCCGACGCGACGATCACGCTCCCGCTCGTGGTCGCCGCGGCTCGGGAACGACTCGAGGACGAGTAACGGCGGGTCTGAGTGGCGTCGCCCCTTTTCCCTGGGTGAGAGAGTCGCGAGAGCGTATCGGATACGTGATCCTCCGATAACACTTTTGACGACCGAATGGTGGATACAATCATGGCTTCGGAAACGGAGGATTCGTCGGCGGTCCGCACGGCCTCTCTCAGGGATCTCACGCTATCGGGGGCGGCAGCGCTCATCTCGTCGGTGCTCGTCAACTGTTTGCTCGTGTTCGGGACGAATACCGGCGGTATCGCTCCGGAACTGGAGGCGTTAAATTACGGGCCGGTAACGCTCTTTACGGCGCTCGGCGTCGTCGGTGCGACCGTCACGTACGGCATCCTCACGCGAACCGTCTCCAACCCGAACCGAACGTTCGTGCTCGTGGCGGCGGTCGTCCTCCTCGTCTCGTTAGTTCCGGATTTCACGGTGATTCCCGTGGAACCCGGCGGAAGCCTCGTCGCCGGCGCGATCCTCGGCGCGATGCACGTGACGACGGCGATCATCTGCGTCGGCGTTCTCACCCGGTTCAACACCCGACTCCGATAATCGATCCCCGTTCGGTGCATCGTTCGCGGCCGATTCGATGGCGACGTACTGATTTGAGACGGTCGCTATCCGTCCGCCGTCAGCGGCGGTCGTCCTCGTTGCCCGACCTGACCCGCTCGAGAACGATCCGATCGGTAACGCCGCCGCGTTCGTCGGCCTTCTCCGCCCGGCGTTCCTCGAGCGTGTCGCATTCTCGCGTCACGGCCGATACTCGGAGACCGGCGTCCTGAACGTTGATTCCTCGCCTCTTACTGGGCGACTGGCCCCAAGTTCGATTCACACTCGGGAGTATATATTTATATTTACAGAACTGATGAAAGACCATGCTCTGGCGACCGCTACTGCTGACCGGACTCGTTTATACCGCGATTTTCGGTTCACTTTCGGCGCTGGTCTACTGGGACGCGAACCGGTGCAGACTCGAGTCCCCCGCCAAATGGGCGGGATTCGTGTTTTTCTCGGGCGGGACGGGATTCCTCCTCTACATAGTCGACAGCGACGACGAGACTCGAGTCGACGGAGAGGCGGATCCCTTTTCGCTGCCCGGTTCGATGGCTACCGACCGGCGTGACGGCAGTCTCGATTCGGACGACACCGAGTGAGGGCGGTCGGGACGCTGCGAACGCGACCGATCCGCTCGCGGAACGAACCTCGATCGTTAGCTGCGGCGATCCGACGGCGGTTCAAACTCGTAGCTCTCGCCGTGCTCGAGGTAGTCGACCCGGTCCTCGAGGCCCGCCTTTTCGACCGCCGCCTTGAAATTCGAGAGCGGCGAGCGGAACACCTCGTAGTCGTTGTAGTGGATCGGAATCGACGTGTCGGCGTCGATGAGGTCGACGGCCTCGGCCCCCTGTTCGGCGTCCATCGTCAGGAGCACGCCGAGAATCCGCGTTCCGCCCAGATGCAGCAGTGCGAGATCGATCTCGGGATAGCGCTCCGGGATCTCCTCGAGGGCGTCGTAGACGACCGTGTCGCCGGAGACGTAGAGCCGCATGAGCGGCGGCTCCGCGGGGCCGGCGTCGGCCGGCCGGAACTCGAGCATGCTCCCCATCACCGGCGGCAGCCCCTTCGAGACGACGGGCGGGCCGTGACGGCCGGGCATCGCCGTGATCGTCAGTTCGGCCTCGCCCTTGCGGATCCGAAACTCCTCCCACGTCTCGAGCGGATGGGTCTCATTGAACCCCTTCTCGGCGAGTTCCGCGGCGGCGTGGCGGGTCGTGACGATCGGCAGGTCGGTATCGAGTTTCGCCTCGGCGACGCGGTCGAAGTGGTCGCCGTGGTAGTGTGAGAGCAAGACGAAGTCGATCGGCGGTAGGTCTTCGATCGCCATCGCCGGGTCGGTCCGCCGCCGGGACGTGATGCCGTAGCCGAGGTGGACGTGATCGCCGCTGTGGAGGAAATTGGGATCGGTGAGGATCGTGAAGCCGGCGTACTCGAGGATCACCGTGGCGGTGCCGACGAAGAAGATCGAGCCGTGCTCGAGGTCGGCATCGTCCGATTCCGTCGCGGGGAGCGCGAGGTCGATATCGCGGAACTGGCTCATAGTACCACCGCCACCGCGGGCCCGTTTCAACCCCTTTCGGAACTGGCGAGACTACCAGTCCGCCTGATACGAGCGACGGGGCTGTGGCCCGCTGTGGCCGCATATTCACGGCCCAGCCTCAACCCGCTGGGCGTTCGAGTGGGCTGTCATGAGCGATTCCCTCGAGTACGAGGTCGTCGTCATCGGCGGCGGCCCCGCCGGCCTGACGACCGCGCTGTACACGACTCGGCTCGGTCACCGCACGGCCGTCTTCGAGAAGGAGGGCGGCCGTCACGCGGCGGTTAGCCACGTCCACAACATGCTGGGCGTCTCGGAAAACGTCTCCGGGCGGGAACTGGCGGCCCACGCCGTCGAACAACTCGAGCACTACGGCGGTGACTTCTACCCCGACGCCGTCGAGTCCGTGACGGAACTGGGCGGCGACGAGGCCGGTGACACCGCGGACGGCGACCCGCAATTTCGCCTCAAGGCGACCCACGCGACGGTCGACGCCGACAGGGTCGTCTTCGCGACCGGCTTCCGCGACCGCAGTCCCGAGGTGCCGGAACTCGAGCGCTTTACCGGTCGCGGGCTGCACTACTGTCTGCACTGCGACGCGTACACGCTGGGCGACGGCCCGGTTTTCGTGCTCGGCCACACCGAGAGCGCGGCCCACGTGGCGATGGCGATGTGCAACTTCACGGCCGACGTCGACCTCCTGTTGAACGACCGCGAACCGGAGTGGGACGACGAGACGGACGCGCAACTCGAGGCCCACCCGGTCGATCGGATCGACACGGCCGTCGTCTCGGCGTACGACGACGAGAGCATCGACGCGGACGAGCCGCCGTGGCTCGGCGGCCTCGCCCTGGCCGACGGGACCGAACGGGACTACCTCGGCGGCTTCGCGATGTACGGCTCCGCGTACAACGCCGATCTCGCCGCCGACCTCGGCTGCGAACTCGGGGACGACGGCGCGATCGACGTCGACGAAAATCGGGAGACCAGCGTCGCGGGCGTCTACGCCGTCGGCGACGTGACCCACGGCCAGAACCAGACGACGATCGCCATCGGTGACGGTGCCTACGCCGGCCTCGCGATCCACAAGGACCTCCGGACGTTCCCGAAACCGGCCGCCGAACTCGAGGACAGCGGCGACGAGACCGCGGTCGAGCAGTCCACACCGGGGGCACCCTCGGATCTCCGCGCCCGGATGCGCCGCGTTCGCGAACTGGGGACCCATCCGGGGCTGCGCGGGCCGTCACCGGGCAGGGGTCGCGAATGAGGACTGTCGTCGATCACTCGAGCACGTCGCCGTAGGTTCGGTAGGTCGCCGAGCCGACATCGATCCGAACGAGCGTGTTGTCGGCGTAGGCGTCCGGCTCCGCGTCGTACTTCTCGTTGATCCGGCGACGAGCCGCGGCCGTCTCCGCCTCGTCCTCGACGATCGTCGCCGTTCCGAGCAGCGACACCATCCATCGCGTCTGTCCGGCATCGTCGTTCTGTATCGAGAGGGCGACCCGCGGATTCCGCCCGATATTGGCCAGTTTCCGACCGGTCGTGACGATCTCGACGACCCCGTCAGCGTACCGGTACCAGACCGGCGCGACGTGGGGCCGTCCCTCGGTACAGGTCCCCAGATGGGCCATCACGGGCTCGCTCTCGAGCAGGCGTTCAGCCTCCGCTGGAACGGTCGACACGGTCGTCTCGCCGACGGGTAGCGACAAAAGCGGCCGCCATGGCGGTGCCGGCGCGGGGAGCGGGGCTACTGCAACCCGCGGCGTCTGCCGACCTCCGCTCGCCCGTCTCGTGGCGCGGACTTTTTGACGGCACCGTCCGTATCCGCGGCCATGTCACTGACTGCGGGCGTCGTCGCGGTCCAAGGCGACGTCGAGGAACACGCGGCCGCCATCGAACGCGCCGCGGCGGCCCGCGGCCGCGAGGTCGCGGTCCGCGAGATTCGCGACTCGGGGATCGTCCCCGACTGCGACCTGCTCGCGATGCCCGGCGGCGAATCGACGACCATCTCTCGACTGCTCCACAGCGAGGGCATCGCCCCCGAAATCCGGGCTCACGTCGCCGACAGCAAGCCGCTGCTCGCGACCTGTGCCGGCCTGATCGTCGCCGCGAGCGACGCCGGCGACGACCGGGTCGAGGAACTCGAGGTGATCGACGTCGGCGTCGAGCGCAACGCGTTCGGCCGGCAGAAGGACAGCTTCGAAGCGCCCCTCGAGGTCGCGGGCCTCGACGAGCCGTATCCGGCGGTGTTCATCCGCGCGCCGGCCATCGATTCGGTCGGCGACGCCGAGGTGCTCGCGACGTGGGACGACCGGCCGGTCGCGGTCCGGGACGGCCCCGTCGTCGGCACCTCGTTTCACCCCGAACTGACCGCCGACAGCCGGATTCACGGGCTGGCCTTCTTCGAGAACGAGGCCGCGTCGGTGCCGTCGCTCGAGGAAGCGAAGTAGGCACGCGGCGTACACAGCGGGGCGAACACAGCAGGATGCGGTTGTAGCGAGCGGCTATTTTATCCCGTCGCGCAGCATGTACTGACGGTATATGTCAGACGAATACGAGGCGGCGTACGAGATCGATGCCAGCGACGAGACGATTCACAGCGCGTGGGACAACAGCCTCGAGCCGGTACAGACGGTCGAACCCGGCGAGGTCGTCCGGTTTACGTGCCGGGACTCGACCGGCGGACAACTCGGCCCGGACTCGACGGTCGCCGACATCGCCGACCTCGATATCGACCGAGTTCACACCCTGACCGGCCCCGTCGCGATCGAGGGGGCTCGGCCGGGCGACGTCCTCGAGGTCGAACTGCTCGAGATCGACCACCGGGGCTGGGGGGTCACGTTGGTCCTCCCGAGCGAGGCGGAACTCGGGCTCTTGGCCGACGAATTCCCCGAACCGGCGCTACACGTCTGGGACCTCGAGGACGGCGTCGGTCGCTTCGGAAACGGCATCGAGGTGCCGCTCGATCCGTTCCCCGGCGTGATCGGCGTCGCACCCGCCGAGGACGGCACTCACACGACGTTCCCGCCGCGATCGGTCGGCGGGAACATGGACATCAAACAGCTCACGGCGGGCTCGACGCTGTATCTCCCCGTCGCGGTCGACGGAGCCCTGTTCAGCGTCGGCGACGGCCACGCCGCACAGGGAGACGGCGAGGTCTGCGGGTCCGGGATCGAGGCACCGATGACCGTCACCTGTCGGTTCGACCTCCGGTCGGACCTGTCGATCGACCAACCCCAGTTCGAGACCACGGGGCCGTTCACCCCGAGCGGCCGGGACGAGCCGATGTACGGGACGACAGGGATCGCGGACGACCTGCAGGAGGCCGCCAGCGCCGCCGTCCGGCAACTGATCGACCACCTCGAGACCGAACGCGGCCTCGAGCGACACGAGGCGTACATGCTGTGTTCGGTGGCCGTCGACCTGAAGATCAACGAGGTGGTCAACGCGCCGAACTGGGTCGTCTCCGCGTACCTTCCGGAGGGGATCTTCCCCGCCGAGCAGCGCCGGTCGGCGTGACGACCGGTGGTACGCATTTATCCGTCGACGCCGTACTGACGGTATGAGCCGGAGCCGATATCGACACCCCGGAAGTGCGACCGACCGGCGTACCGAGACGCAAAGCGAGCGCCTCGAGGCCGATCCCCCGTGCCTCGAGCGAGCGAGAGCGCGATGACGGACTCGTCGGCGGGCGGGTTTCGCGCCGGCGATCCGGTCGAACGGAACTCGGACGAGAGCGAGTCGGAGGCATCGCTTCCGGCGGACCTCGCGCGACGGTTCTTCGACGCGTGTCCGGTCAGCGCCATCGTGATCGATGCGACGGGCGAGATCGCCCACGCGACCGACCGCGCCGTGGCGACGCTCGACCTCCCGCGCGAGGAACTCGTCGGCCGACCCTACGACCCGTCCGAGTGGGGCCTCACCTACGACGACGGAACGCCCGTCCCCGTCGACGAGCATCCAGTCACGCGCGTCTTCGAGTCGGGCGACCCCGTGTTCAGGTTCGAACACTGGATCGAACTCCCGGACGGCAGCCGGCGGTGGTTCTCGAGCAACGCCGCGCCCCTATTCGATTCGGACGGTACCGTCGAGTACGTCGCCCTCGCGTTCGAGGACGTGAGCGCGCTGAAGCGACGCGAGAAGCGCCTGACCAGCGACCACGTCAGATTCCTCGGGTTCCGCGCGGACGAATCCGCGGTCCCGCCCTCGCTGCAGGTCGAGGACGAACCGACGTGGATCGACATCGATTCCGTCGTCTCGCTGCCGGACGGGACCACCGTCCAGTACATGGGGACGAGGGATCTCACCGCGAGCGAGTTCGTCACCGCCGTCGAAGAGGTCCCCCACTACCTCGACGCCCGACTGCTCAGTTCGGTCGACGGCTACAATCGGATCGAGGCCCACTCGGAATCGGAGACGGTCGCCCACGTGTTCTCCGCGCTCGGCGGCCGTCCCCGCGAGATCATCATCGCGTCCGACGCGGTCAGGTTCCGCGGCGAACTCCCCGGCGACGTGGATCACCGGCAGGCCGGCGACGAGATCCGGCGGTTCCACCCCGAGGCCGAACTGGTCGCCGAGGAACTGGTCTACTCACCTCAACTGCTGTACGACGTCGTCGCGGACGCGCTCACCGACCGACAGCTGGCCGCGCTCGACGCCGCCTACTTCAGCGGCTACTTCGACACGCCGCGGACCAGCACCGGCGACGAGTTGGCGGCCCGGTTCGGCGTCACCCGCCAGACCTTCAATCAACACCTCCGCAAGGCGGAACGAACCGTCTTCCGGCACCTCTTCGAGAAGTCCGGGGCGCCGGGGGACTGACTAGTCAGCGTCACCCCTTAGAACGATATCTGCGATACTGGAACGCAATGAGTGAGAACACAGCCCACTCCGATCTCCCTGCAGCTCGGCCGCTCGGCGAAGACAGTTCGGGATACGATCCCATCACGGAAACGTACCACAGTCGATTCGGTGGCGGTCCGAGTACGGTCGTCGTCGCGATCGTCGAAGCCGTGGCGGCCGTGACGAACCGCGACCCCGCCGCGATGTCACCGCTCTACGACACGGTCGACCCCGAGGCGCTCACCGACCTCGTGACGGGCGCTCAAAACCACCAGATCAAGGTGTCCATCGCCTACGAAGGATGCTACGTGACCGTCTCGAGCGACGGCGGCGTCGTCGTCGAGCCGCCGGAGAACTGACCGCGTTCGTGAGCCGAAACTGCGGCGTCGCCGGCCGGGTCTGCATGCATTCGCGACCGGACATGTTTTCTCCCTCCTCGCCGACGGTGTGGGTATGCAGGCATCTATCGACGCCGTTCGCGTCGCGGGGACCCCGAAGGGACCGGTCCCGGTCGTCGTCCTCGCCGTCGAGGGCGAAGCCGACGTCGTCCCGATCTTTATCGGCTTCAACGAGGCGACGAGCATCGCTCGCGGCCTCGAGGCCGAGGACATCGGCCGGCCGCTGACCCACGACCTCCTGTTGGACGTCATGGAGGAACTCGGGAGCCGCATCGAGCGCATCGTCGTCAACGAGATCGAAGAGCACGACGGCGGGCAGGGCGGCACCTACATCGCCGATATCCACCTCGAGACGCCCCGCGGCGAGACGGTCGTCGACGCCCGGCCGAGCGATTCGCTCGCGCTCGCCGCCCGGACGAACGCGCTGATCGAGGTGACCGAGGAGGTCTTCGCGGACAGCCGAGACGATAGCGAGAAGTTCGACGAACTCGAAGACATCCGCAACGTGTCGGGTGACCTCTAGATGGACGACGTGCTCGAGGAGTTGTTCGCCGTGATCGAAGACCGGAAGGAAACGCTGCCCGAGGACTCCTACACCGCCTCGCTGTTCACCCACGAGAAAGGCGAGAACGCGGTCCTGGAGAAACTCGGCGAGGAGAGCACGGAACTCGTGCTGGCCGCGAAAGACGACGATCACGAGGAGATCGCCCACGAGGGCGCAGATATCGTCTACCACCTGCTCGTCCTGCTCGCGATGAAGGACATGGACCTCGCCGATCTCGAGGCGGAACTCGAGGCGCGGCGATAACGCGACCGCGGGTCGGCGGTCCGTCTCCGCGGCTCACTTGCTACGGCGGCCGAATCTGCGACCACGCAGTGCTTGCAGCCGCCCGTGATAGCTTGATGGCGCCCGCTGGTGTCTCTTTGCTCGTTATGGCGCTCCAACAACTCGAGCACGCGGACGACCACATGCAGGAGTGTATCGACAACTGCCTCGAGGCCGCGCAGGTCTGCGAGTGGTGTGCCGACGCCTGTGCGGGCGAGGGCGAGGACATGGCCCGCTGCATCCGGCTCTGTCGGGACGTGGCCGACATCGCCTCGCTGCACGCGCGATTCATGGCCCGCAACTCGGGCTACCATCAGGAACTCGGCGAGCTCTGTGCGGACCTCTGTGAGGAGTGTGCCGAGGAGTGCGAACAGCACGATCACGAGCACTGTCAGGCCTGTGCGGAGATCCTGCCGAAGTGCGCCGAGAGCTGTCGGGAGATGGCGTCGAGTTGAGGCGCGCGGCGACGAGGCGGAAGCTGCGACGGCAACCGGCGGTGTCTGCAGCCGCAGGTAGCCAGACGCTTAGTGCGGCAGCCACCGATATAACCGGCGATCTTTTAGGTCTGGCTGGCCATCCTTTCGTTACGATTCAAGCCATCGCGTCGAACGGGACGACTGTGGTCCCGGTCGTGCCGCTAGTCGTCGCGATGGCTCGCCGTGTGCCGTGGCGCTGACGATCATCGGCACGTCTCTCCAGAACTCTATGAATGAAATGATGCAAAACGCCGACGGAGCGGAGGGGAGGGCGCTCGAATACGGTTTCGATCCCCGCGAGAAACGCCCGATGTTCCCGAACGCCCGCGGTCCCGTCGAACCGCTCGGCGAGCGCGAGGAGGCCGACCACTTCGCGCTCGTCTACGAGAACCAGGCGGAGCAGTTCGCGACGGTCGTTCCGTACGTCCGTCAGGGGCTCGAGCGCGGCGAGCACTGCATGTACATCTACGCCGAGAACACGCGGAAAGAGGTGCTCGAAGCGCTGCGCTCCGGCGGGATCGACGTCGACGCCGCGCTCGACGACGGCCGGCTCTCGCTGTACTCCGCCGGGGAGACGTACCTCGACGGCGGCGAGTTCGACGGCGACAAGGCCGACGCTCTCCTCGAAGCTGCGATGGAGGAGGCGGTGGCGGAGTACGAGGGCTTCCGCGTGACCGCCGAGGAGACGTGGCTCACCCACGACAAGGCGGCCCAGGAGGCGTTCGCGACGTGCGAAACGCGCGTGAACGGACTCCTCGACGGCGAAGCGAGCACGGCGCTGTGTCAATATAACCGCGACCGACTCCCGCCGTCGGTCATCGAAAGCGTCATCGAGACCCATCCCTATCTGATCTACGACAGCACGGTTTGTCAGAACGTCTACTATACGCCGCCTGCGGAGTACTTCGGCCCCGACCGACCGTCGCGCGACAACGAACGGAAACTGCAGACGCTGGTCGATCGGACGACGGCGCGGGAGACCCTCCAGACGGACGAATTAGCCCAGCGACAGCTGTACGCCATCGCCGCGGACCCGCATCGGTCGTTCGAGGAGAAAATCGACGATCTCCTCGCGTTCGGCCGCGAGCTGTTCGGCCTCGAAATCGGCGGGATTGCTCGGGTCGATCCGACGACCGACTTCTACCGAATCGAGACGATCAGCGGCGACCACGACCAGTTAGAGCCCGGCACGGAGATTCCCCTGTCCGACACCTACTGTCGCGAAGTGATCGAGAACGAGTCGGGGACGACCGTTCCGAAACCGACCGAACTCTCGAGCGCTACCACCGACCTCCCGGAGACGGCGGGCAACGATCGGGTGCAGGTGTATCTCGGTACCTGCGTCCCGATCGAAGGCGACCTCGACCGAACGTTCTTCTTTACCTCCTCGGACCTGTCCGACGGTGCGTTCACCGAGAAGGAACGGGTCTTCTTCCAGCTGATGGGTCAGTTGGTGAAATACGAGTTGGAGCAACGCCAACACGAACGCCTCCTTCGAGACCTCTACGAGACGGTCGCCGATACGGAGGCGTCGTTCGACGCGAAGATCGAGCGACTGCTCGAGTTGGGAAGCGAGCGGTTCGGACTCGAAGTTGGGTACTTCACCCAGACCGACGACGACGGCACGTTCGAAATCGACGCCGCGGTCGGTGACCACGACGAGATCCAGACGGGCACCACGGACACGATCCGTAACACCTACTGCGAGAAGCTGCTCGCGTCGCCCGGGCCGATCTCCGTGACCGACGCCGCCGAGGTCGGGTGGACCGACGATCCCGCCTACGAACGGTTCGGACTGGACGCCTACTTCGCGACGACCGTCCACGTCGGCAGCGAAGAGTACGGAACGCTGTGCTTCGGATCCGAAACGACCCGCAGTCGGCCGTTCTCGGAGGCCGAACGCACGTACCTCGATCTGATGGGACAGTGGGCGAGCTACGAACTCGACCAGCGCCGCCGCAGGCGGTACCTCCAGGAGAGCTACGAGATCACGTCCGATCCCGCACTCTCCTTCGAGGAGAAGCTCGAGCGGCTGCTCGAACTGGGCAGCGAGCGGTTCGGGCTCGAAATGGGCGGCTTAAACTACCTGCCGACGTGGGACGGCGCGTTCAAACTGGAGAAGGGTATCGGCTTCGACGTCGATCCCGACGAGGAGCTCTGGACCGATCCGGGAACGGGCTGTTTCTGTCGCCAGGCGATCACCGCCGACGCGCCGGTCGAGACGACCGACGCGAGCGAGACCGAGTGGGCGGACGACGAGGTCTACCGGGAGTTCGGACTGACGACCTACCTCGGAACGAAGATCTCGAGCGGCTCCGGACCGTACGGAACGCTCTGGTTCGGCAGCACGGAGGCTCGCGACCGGCCGTTCTCCGACGCCGAACGGACGTTCATCGAGCTGATGGGCCAGTGGGTTGGATACGAGATCGAACGGCGGGACCACAGGCAATCACAGGAGCGGCTGTACGAGATCACCGCCGACAGCGATCGCTCGTTCGACGAGAAGGTCGAGCGCCTGCTCGATCTGGGCCGCGAGCGGTTCGATCTCGATATGGGCTTCTTCCTCGAGAAGCAAGGCGATGAGTTCCGGGTCATCAAGACCTGCGGGACCGATCTAGAGGAGGGCGTCGCGACGATCTCGGCGAATCCGGGGCAGTACTGCAAGCAGACGATCACGGTAAACTCGCCCGTCGGCATACAGGACGCCGAGGCGGTCGGGTGGGACGACGATCCGCTCTACGAGAAGTACGGGCTCGGCTGCTATCTCGGGACCAGAGTGACCGACGGCGACGACATCTACGGATCGGTGTGTTTCGCCGACAACGGCGCGCGGGAGCGGGAGTTCTCCGACGCCGAGTACGCCTTCTTGGACCTGATCGGACAGTGGATCAGCTACGAACTCGAGCGCGACGAGCGCGAACGGCGACTCGAACGGTCCAACGAACGCCTCGAGGAGTCCAACAAGCGGCTGGAACAGTTCGCCTACGCCGCTTCCCACGACCTCCAAGAGCCCCTGCGGATGGTCTCGAGCTACCTCCAACTGCTCGAGAAGCGATACGGCGACGACCTCGGCGGCGACGGCGAGGAGTTCCTCGAGTTCGCCGTCGACGGTGCCGATCGGATGCGAGAGATGATCGACGGGCTCCTCCAGTACTCGCGGGTCGAAACGAAGGGCAATCCGCTCGAGCCGGTCGATCTCGACGACGTGTTCGAGAGCGTCCGCGAGGACCTCCGCGTCCAGATCGAGGAGACCGGCGCCGAGATCACTGCCGATCCGCTCCCGCCGGTCCGGGGCGACGCCAGCCAACTCCGTCAGGTGTTCCAGAACCTGCTGGCGAACGCGATCAAGTACAGCGGCGACGAGCCGCCGCGGATCCACGTCAGCGCCGAGCGACGGATCCGGGGCCGGACGCGAGTGATCTCGGTCGAAGACGAGGGGATCGGCATCGAACCGGACGAACAGGAGCGCATCTTTGACATCTTCGATCGCCTCCACAGCCGCGAGGAGTACGACGGCACCGGCATCGGCCTCGCGCTCTGTGAACGGATCGTCGAGCGCCACGACGGCGACATCTGGGTCGACGCCGAGCCGGGCGCGGGATCGACGTTCTCGTTCACGCTCCGGCCGCCGACCGAGGGCGAATCGTAACCGACGGCCGGGTCCCGTCCGGTCAGGCACTCATCGCCGCGCCGACCGCGCCGGCGACCGCGCTCTCGAGAGCCATGACCAGCGAGATGGTCGCGGCGAGGGCGAAGATGCCGAGCCCGGCCGCACCGGAAACCGCGCCGCCGGCAGGGCCGAGCGCGAGCCCGGCGATGCCGACGGCGACGGCGATGAGCAGCCCACCGATGATGCCGCCGAGCGCGCCGGCGAGCAGCCCGTGCCAGAAGCCGCTGCCGAGTCCGCCGCCGGCCATGTAGCCCGCGACGAAGCCGCCGATGAGCCCCGCAGCGAGCTGCCCGATTCCCGGGAGAGCGAGCCCGACGATTCCCAAGACGGTCGCGACGACGAAGCCGACGAAGACGGCACGCCAGTTTGTCATACTCGATCGGACGACGGCGACGGGGATAAGCCCGCGGCGGACAACTGCCACGCGAACTGACACGCGGACCGACCCGCACTCGCGGGACCGGCGCGTAACGAACGCCCTTTATGGTCGGAGGCGCTAGTGCTGGACATGATTTTCGAAGACCTTCCGACGACGCCCACGTCGGAAGAGCTGATCGACAAGGCGTTTTCGCGGGCGGCGCGGGCCGGCAAGGCCAAAGGCGGCCTCGAGGCCCAGCAGTCGATGCTCCAGACGGCGGCGAACATCATCTCCGACAACCTCGAGAACGTGGTGACGGCGTGGCCGGACTTCGAGTACGACGCCCACCCGTTCTACTACGAGCTGGCCGACGCGATCGTCGACGTCGACCGGCTCCGACAGGCGCTGTCCGAAGTGATGTGGGCCAGCCGCAAAGCCCGCGAGATCCACGAGGAGTACCAGCCGCGGCTGCGAAAGACCGACGTGGACACCGCGCGCAAGCACCGCAAGCAGGCCTTCGCCCGGCTGGCGGACATCGTCGAGCAGGTCGACGACCACCTGCTGTACATCAACGAGTCGCGAAACGATCTGCGGGACCTGCCCGAAATCAACCCCGACGAGCCGACGATCGTCGTCGCCGGCTACCCCAACGTCGGCAAGTCCTCGTTCGTCAACGACGTCACCAACGCCCGCGGCGAGACCGCCTCCTACCCCTTCACGACGAAGGGGATCGGCGTCGGCCACTTCGAGCGCGATCACATCCGCTACCAGATCGTCGACACCCCCGGGCTGCTCGACCGCCCGCCAGCCGAGCGCAACGAGATCGAATCCCAAGCCGTCAGCGCCGTCGAGCACCTCGCCGACTGCATGCTCGTCATGATCGATCCCACCGG
Source organism: Natrinema versiforme (assembly GCF_005576615.1). Classification (NCBI taxonomy): domain Archaea; kingdom Methanobacteriati; phylum Methanobacteriota; class Halobacteria; order Halobacteriales; family Natrialbaceae; genus Natrinema; species Natrinema versiforme. The sequence goes on along the minus strand of NZ_CP040330.1, from coordinate 317,304 downwards.
CAACTGTGGCTACCCGACCGGCTCGCAACTCGAGCTCCGGGACTCGATCTCGGCGCAGTTCGAGGATATCCCCGTGCTCACGATCGCGAACAAGGAAGATCGCTTCGAGGACGGCGACCTCACGGAGGACGTCGCGGCCGACTACACCATGAGCGTCGAGACCGGCGCGAACGTCGAGACGGTCCTCGACGCCGCCGTCGAGGCGATCGGCTACGAACCTGAGCTCCCGTTCGACGGCTAACTCGCGGACGAGTTGATGAAGGGACCCGGCATTCTGTGGATGCTCCAGACCGCTGCGGGGCTCTCGATGGCGGGGCCGATGTTCGTCGTCGGCGTCGGATTCCTCCGCGACGGCCGCCTTGTCGGCGGGCTCGGCTTTCTGGTACTCGGTGCGATCGCTCTCTACTTCCCGACATATCTTCTCAACCGGATCGGCGGACCGAAGACGTGGGTCCGCCGGCTGCTCGGTCGCGTCCGGCGTGACGACACTACCGCCGAGGCGGGGGCCGACTCCGGATCCGGTCCCGAGGCGTCCGAAGACTCGAGTCTCCTCGAGCGACTGCGGCGCTAGCGGGCCGGAAACGGTTGTTCTCGCGCAGAGTCAGCGAGTTCCAAAAACGACGACGGGCCGACGGAGAGCGCCGCGTCCACCGCGCTGGGCTGGCGACCGAACGCTACTGGTCCCCTCGCTCGAGGACTTCGACGTATCTGACCTCGACGTTGACGGAGCCGTCGGCGTGGCGGTTGACCCGCTCGTGGAGGGTATCGGCCAGTTCGGGTGCCGACTCGCCGGGCGGACCGCCGATCGTGACGATCACCCGATCGGGGTTCCGGAACGGGTAGTCGTTGTCGAGAACGACCTGGAACTCGAGCAACTGGTAGCGCTCGTACTGGTCCTGTGCGAGGACCTGCTCGACTTCGTCGCGGGCGTCCTGTTCGAAGTTCCCCGTCTCGTAGGAGGCGAAGGTGATCCCGCCGAGAAACACGGCGAAGACGAGGACGATGACGACGAGTCCGACGATCCGGTGGCGAACGCGCTGTTCCGTCTCGCCGAGCGAAAACAGGTTCTCCGGGCGGTAGCCGGCGTACCACAGCGTCAACAGGCCGGCGAGGTTCACCGAGAGCAGATTGACGAGGACGAGGACCGTCGCGCCGATCGCGGCCGTCGGCTGCCCCCACGCGAGGGTGATGCCAGCCACGCCGGCCGGCGGAATCAGTGCCGCCGCGATCATGACGCCGACGAGCGCCACGGAGGTCCCCGTCGCGATGCTGACGACCCCCGCGATCCCCGCGCCGAGAGCGATCGCGAGCGAGAGCAAGTCCGGCGCGAGCCGCTCCGAGATCTCGCCGACGTTCGCGAGAACGAGATCCGGCGGGACGATGTTCGTCATCCGTACCACCAGCGCGAAGATCGCCGCCGCCGCGATCGCGAGGACGACGCCGAGGATCTGGTAGGTGACGCTCTCGACGAACAGTTCCTCGTCGTCGATCACCGTCCCGACGCTCGCCCCCAGCGCCGGGCCGATCAGCGGCGCGATCACCATCGACCCGACGACGACCGCGGGCGAGTCGAGCAGGAGTCCGGCGGTCGCGACGACCGCGCTGATGATCGTCATCACGGCGTAGACGGGAAAGCTCGGCGTCAGATCGTCGGCCTCGGCCCGCAGCTCGTGGCGGGAAATACGATCCGACTCGACATCGCCGTCCTCGTACTCCTCGCGGAGTGACTGAAATCGGCGGGAGACGACCGTCTCGGCGTCGACAACGACCGTGTACGCGTCCTCGTCGATACCCGCCGATTGGATCTCATCGAGCACCGGCTCGACGGCCGAATCCGGCAGCGGGAAGTAGACGACCGCCGTGTACTTCCGACTGCTGGTCTCGTCGGTCACGACGTAGTCGATCCCCCGCTCGTCGAGGGTGTCGAGAATCGTCTCCCGCTTGCCCGTCGGTACCGTCAGCTGTACGAGCCGCACGTCTCCGTCTGTGCCCCCCCGGGATCATAACTTCGGGGCATTCGTCCCGCGCAGACGGTCGATTTCGACTCGAGGGAGCGGCTCTCCCTGTCTCACACACCACCGTTTTGTGTCAAGGTGTCGGAGAGATAGTATGAAACGGCGAATCGCTCCGCTGTTGGGCATTGTAATGCTGGTACTCGTCGGTACCTACCTCGCGGTCTTCGGTCGTCGCGCTCTCGCCGGTCCGCTCGCCGGCGCACTGCTCGCCGGCTTTACCCTCTCGGCGATCCTGATGATCGGCGGTGGCCTCGTCGATTCCATCGCGGTCGGCGGGCGGACGGTCTCGTGGAACGCCCTCGTTGGAATCGCGGACATCGTTCTGGCGATCGTCGTGACGCTCTCGGCGATACAGAGCGCGCTCATCTCCGGCGAATCGAGTTCGTGGATTTTCGCCGTGGCCATGCTCGCCGGCGGCACGTCGATAGCGTGGTTCGGCGTTCAGACCGCCCGCGACAGCCGCCGCGTCGACCTCGAGGCGACGCCCTCGAACCGGCGACGCGTGGCTATCCTCCTCCTCATGGCACTCTCGTTCGGAATCGGACTGTTCGTCGTGACGAACGTATAGCATCGAGATTTCGGCCGGATCGGCGGTCCGACTCGAGCGGGCGCTGACCGCCCGGCCGGTTCCCGTTACAACGCGTATAAAGGTCGGTCCGCCCTACGGTCGGGTATGATCGATTTCGATACGCGCCCCAATCGGGAGGCCGAAGTCGCCCTCGTCGGCCGCTCGAACGTGGGCAAGTCCACTCTCATGCGCGAGCTGACCGGCCACAGCTTCGACACCGGCGGCAAACCCGGCGTCACCCGCTCGCCGAACCACTACGACTGGGCCCCCGAGGACTTCGTCATCACCGACCTCCCCGGGTTCGGCTTCATGAGCGGCGTCGACGAGGACCTCCGCGAGGAGATCAAGACCGAGATCGTCCACTACCTCGAGGAGTACGCCGACAACGTCCTCGTCGCCGTCCTCGTGGTCGACGGCAAGAGCGTCATCGACATCATCGACCGCCACTCCGGCCCCGACGAGATCCCCTACGACGTCGAGATGTTCCACTTCCTGCGCGAACTCGACGTTCCGACGGTCGTCGCCGTCAACAAGATGGACAAGGTCGACGACGAGGACGAGCGGCTCGACGCCCTCTGCGACCGCCTCGGCCTCTACCCGCCGTGGAAGCAGTGGCAGGAGACCATCGCCCCAATCAGCGCGAAAAAGGGCCAACTCGAGCCGCTGAACGAGGCCGTCCGGAGTCACCTGCACGAGCAAAATCGGGACGATCTGTTCAAATTCTTCTAACGAAATTTTGCTCTGCGGTCTATCGCGCTGGCGGCTTCGCCGCACAGCGCGATGTCCCTCGGCAAAATTTCGATCAAAAGCACTCCTCCCTCCCCGTTGGGTCGGTCGTCGGCCCGCTCGCTCCCTTCGGTCGCTCGCGGTGAGTGCCGGGTGAGTGCCTGCCCTTCCCCGGATCGCGCGACTCTCGCAGTTGCTCGAGCCGCGCTCTCGGCCATGTTACGACAGATCCATCATCAGACCACGCGGTTGTGAAACTCCTCGTCGTCCGTAAGCCGGTCGACGTTCTCGCGGACGATATCGCCCGTATCCCGAAAATAGTCCCGCGTGTAGGCCGCACAGTGGGGCGAGATGATGACCTCGTCCATCTCCCACAGCGGCGAGTCCTCGGGCAAGGGCTCCTCTTCGAAGACATCCAGTGCTGCGCCGGCGACCTCGCCGGCCTCGAGCGCGTTGATCAGCGCCGGTTCGTCGACGACCGAGCCGCGAGCGACGTTGACGAAGTAGGCGTCGTCACGCATCGCGTCGAACGCCTCGGCGTCGAAGAGGTGGTGGGTCTCCTCGGTCAGCGGCACGGTGACGATCACGAACTCGGCGTCGGTGATCGCCTCGAGCAGCCGGTCGTTCGTGTAGATTGCGTCGAATCCGGGGACCGGATCGCCCGAGCGCCGGACGCCGGTTACCCGGACACCGAGCCCGCCGAGGGTCTCTGCGACGCCGCGACCGAGGGTGCCGGTGCCGACGACGCAGGCCGTCGATCCCGGGAGCGTGAAGGCCTCGTCCCACTCGGGGCGGTCCCAGCGGCGCTCCTGCTGGTTTGCGACGTGATCGTGCAACCGCCGGGCGAACATCAGCAGGTAGCCCGCGACCGTCTCGCCGACGCTCCGATCGTGGATGCCGGTACTGTTCGTGAGGATTACGTTCTCGTCCTCGAACGCGTCGAAGGGAAACCGGTCGACCCCCGCCTGAATCGAGTGCACCCAATCCAGATCGAGGAAGGACTCGCGGTGCTCGAGAGTGACGACCGCGTCGCAGGACGAAATTTCGTCGTCGCCGATCACCGCGACCTCGACCGGGAGATCGACGAGATAGTCCGCTAATTCGGCCGGCGGAAACACCGCCTCGACTGACTCGTGGACGCCGAGTCGCTCGAGTTCGAATGCCATGGGCGTCGCTACGCACGAATCTGGGTTGAAAGTTTGCACCCCGGAAGTCGCGTCGGGATGCGTATGAGTGAGATGGCGGCTCGGGTAAATCCCTCGTCACACGGGGCTCGGTGGGGGTAACTCTTCGTCACGGCCGCCGGAGTCGGCTACTCCCTCGAGGGGTTTCGGTCTGTCGTTTCCCGATCCGTCGCCGCCTCGTCACCCGCTTGCCACGCCTCGAGGTCCCGCAGTTCCTCGGCGACAGCCGCGATCTCCCCGGACTCGAGCGCGCCGCGCTCGGTCACTACCTCGTCGATACAATCGGCGGGCGTCACGTCGAAGGTCGGGTTCAGCACGTCGATCGAGGCGTCGCCGTCGTACACCGCAGTTTGGTCGCCGGACTCGAGGTTAACGTCCTCGCGGGTCGAGACCTTGTCCGTCGCCGCGACGACGGAGACCGGAATCCCCTCGCGGACAGCGGCGACCGAAAGCGACCGGGTGCCCGTCTTGTTCACGACGGACCCGTCTGGGAGGACGGTGTCCGCGCCGACTGCGATCCGATCGATATCCTCGCGTGCGAGCACGTGCGCGACCGCCGCGTCGGTGTGGACGGTTACGGTGCCGTCGATCGTGGCTGCCAGTCGTTCCGCGACACCGATGCCCTCGCGGGCCGGCCGCGATTCGGCGACGAAGACGCGGATTGGCTCGGCCGCCCGAAGCGCCTCGAGCACGGTGCCCGACCGCGAGAGCGTCGCGACGCTGCCCGTGAGGCGCTCGCTCGCGGTCGCCGCGGCGTCCTCGTCGGCAGTCAGCGCGCGGTCGATGTTCGAGAGCGCCGACTCGAGGACGGCCGGCGCACCGCCGTCCGCCCCCGCCGCACCGGCCATCGTCCGGTTCACCCGATTCCGGAGGACGGCCATCGACGGCCGGGCCTCGAGCAACCGGCCCGCGAGTTCGGCGAGCTCGTCCCGCTCGCCGTCGGGGTCCGGACCGAACTCGCGTCGCTCGGCGACGAGCAGGCCCGCCCGGTCGCGAAGTACCTCGAGCGCACGGACGGACAGATATGCGGCCCCGTGCTCGTCGTCGGCCGCGATCGAGCGAACGGTAGGGGCCACGCGCTCGTAGGCGGTCCGCAGTTCCGGGACCGTCTCCCGATCGTCCCCGACGCCCTCGAGCATCTCCGTCGGCGAGACCCATTCGAAGTTGTCGTGTTCCTCGCTCAGGTCGATCTCGCGGTGCTCGCAGTCGAACAGAGACGGGTGGACGACCCACTCGCGCTCAAGGTCCGGGTCAGTGAACTCGACCGGCCGCCCGGTGCGGACGAGCGAAACGGCGTCGTCCTCGAGGCCCGTTTCCTCGCGGATCTCGACGCGGACCTGCTCGTCCGGCTGGCCTTCGGCGAACCCGGAGACGCCGCCCCACTGGCCCGCGTAGGTGCCGACCACATCGCTCCGGCGCAGTAACAGGACCTCCCCGCGGTTGCGGAGGAACGCGGTGACAACGTGGCTTGCGGTCGCCTCGTCGCCGCTCTCGTCGCGCTCCGACGGTGAATCGCTCATACGCGGAGCCACGGCCGCTTGCAGGGAATCGTTTTCGGGACCGGCCGCCGTACCCATGCCCGTGAAACGAATCGCGATCATCGCCGACACGCACGTCCCCTCCCGCGAGAGCGCGCTCCCCGAGTGGGTCGTCGACGAACTCGCGCGGGCCGACCACACGATCCACGCGGGTGATTTCGACTCCCGACAGACCTACGATCGGATCGCCGCCCTCGCGAACCGAGACCTGACCGCCGTCCGCGGGAACACGGATCCGCCGACGATCGACGCGCCCCGCGCCGCGACCCTCGAGATCGGCGACGTAACCTTCGCCGTCACCCACGGAGCCGGTTCGCCGACCGGCTGGCGACAGCGGGTTATAGAGGCCGCTCGAGCCGAAACGTCGGCGTCCGATCCGGTCGCCGTCGCGGGCCACACCCACGAGGTCGTCGAGACGACCGTCGACGGGATTCGACTGCTCAACCCCGGCAGCGCGACCGGCGCGGCCCCCGCCGACCGGGCGACGATGTACGTCGCAACCGTCGAGGACGGAGAGCTAACGGTCGAACTACGAACCGAGTGAGTGCCCGGAGAGCCGGTGACCGTCGGTACTCGGCGCTTTCCGACCGCTAATCGGCGACCGTCGACCGGCGACCCGCAACCGGCGACCGTCGCCGCGAGTGCGTGAACTATACCCGTCTCGGGAACCCCCGTGTGACCATGACACAGCGTGTGACTGTATCGCTCGACGACGACTCGGCCGCGGCCCTCGAGACGCTGGTCGCCGAGACGGGCAACGGCCAGAGCGAGGTCGTCCGCCGGGCGCTCACGTTCTACGCGGCGAACTTCGAAGCCGCCGACGGCGGGCCGAGCGACAACCTCGAGCGGTACTATCGGATGCTCTCCTCCGGGGAGCACGTCCTGCTCGATATCGACTTCCTGCACGCCTTCCTCGAGTACTGCTACGACGGCGGCGACCCAGATCCGGCGTTCGTCGAGGCGGCTGACCGGGTCTCGGACTACCACGCCCGCGAGTACGGCACCCGGTTCGACGCGGTCGGCGACCTGCTCGAGTGGCTCTCGTTCTGTGGCTTCCTCGATGTCCGCGAGGAGGGCGAGGACGTCTATCACCTCGTCTTTCCTTCGGAGGCCGTCCGCTGGTTCATGACCCGGTTCATCGAGCGCAGTACCGTCGATCTGCCGACTGAGATCGAACTCGAGGGCGGCGTCTCGAAGGTGATCGTGACCGAGCGGGCGGCCGACTGACGAGTCGCTGCTGACGGACCGTTGCGGTCGACGGGCGAGCATCGAGCGCGATCGTCGACCGGTGTCGGCAGTCGGAATTCACACGAGTTCATACGGATTCATACGTCAGCCACACTGTCTCGAGCCGACGAAGTGTTCGTATGGTCGGGTCTTAACAATCTTTTTGGGGATTTCGAAGAGTGGTGCGTGTGAATACGCATCATGGGTGTTATTGACCGACTCAAAGCGATCGGACCGGGGGCGCTCGTCGCGGCGGCGTTCATCGGTCCGGGAACGGTAACGACCGCGAGCGTGATCGGGGCAGAACACGCCTATCTGCTCGTGTGGACGATCGCGTTCTCGATTCTGGCGACGATCGTCCTACAGGAAATGAGCGCGCGGTTGGGGCTGATTACGCAGGAAGGGTTGGGGGAAGCGTTTCGAAACGAGTTCAACAATCCGATTCCGCAGGCGATCACCGTCGCGCTCGTCGTGAGCGCGATCGGGATCGGGACGGCGGCGTTCCAGACGGGCAACATCGTCGGCGGCGCAGCCGGCCTGTCGACGATCACCGGCGTCAGCGAGAACGTCTGGGGACCGATCATCGGCCTGGTCGCCGCCGGCCTGCTGTGGACGGGGAGCTACAAGCTGATCGAGCGCGTGTTCATCGGTCTCGTCAGTATCATGGGTGCGGCGTTCCTGCTCAACGCGATCATGGTCCGACCGGACCTCGGCTCGCTGGCGAACGGGCTCGTTCCGACCGTCCCCGACGGATCGGCGTATCTCATCGCCGGCCTCGTCGGAACCACCGTCGTCGGCTACAACCTGTTCCTGCACGCGAGCACCGTCCAAGAGCGGTGGGACGGTCCCGACGACCTCGCGGCGTGTCGCACCGACACGATCGGGATGGTCATCGTCGGCGGCCTGATCACGACGGCGATCGTCGTCACGGCCGCCGCCGTCTTCCCCGCGGGAACACAGATCACCGGCGTCGGCGAGATGGCCGACCAGCTCGAGCCCGTCTTCGGCGGCTACGCCCTGACCTTCTTCGCGATCGGCCTCTTCGCGGCCGGCTTTACGAGCGCGATGAGCGCGCCGCTGGCCGGGGCCTACGCCACTGCCGGCGCGCTGGGCTGGGAGCGGGACCTGACCTCGACCCGGTTCCGGGCGATCTGGATGACGATCCTCGGCGTCGGCATCGTCTTCTCGGCGCTGGACTACAACCCCGTGCAGGTGATCGTCTTCGCACAGGTCGCCAACGGCCTCCTGTTGCCGATTCTGGCCGTCTTCCTCATCTACGCGATGAACAACCGGGACCTGCTGGGCGAGTACACGAACAGCACCCTCCAGAACGTCCTCGGCGGGCTCGTCACGCTCGTCGTGGTCGGTATCGGCCTCCGAACGCTCTACGACGTTCTGTTCCTCTGACGATCTGCATGACCGATTTAAACGCACGCGACACGAATTCGGACGCATCGATGGACAGTCACGACGCGACGGGCGACGACGGAACGCGGGTCGGCGTCGACGTCGGCGGCACCTTCACCGACGTGGCGCTCACCGTCGACGACCGGCTCGTCACCGCGAAGGTCCCCACGACCGACGACCAGCACGTCGGCGTCCTCGAGGGGATCGAAAAGGCCTGCGAGAGCGCCGGCATCGACCCCGCGGCAATCGACGGCTTCGCCCACGCGATGACCGTCTCGGTCAACGCCCTGCTCGAGCGCGGCGGTGCCGAAACCGCGCTCGTCACGACCGAGGGCTTCCGCGACGTCCTCGAGATCGGGCGACAGGACCGGCCGGATCTGTACGACCTCGAGGCCGAGAAACCCGAACCGTTGGTGCCTCGAGAGCGACGGTTCGAGGTCGACGAGCGGACGACCGGCGAGGGCGTCGAGCGACCGGTCGACCCTGAGGAGATCCGCGACCTCGCGGCGACGCTGCGCGAGCGCGATGTCGAGGCGGTCGCGGTCTCCCTGCTGCATTCCTACGCCGACCCCGCAAACGAGCGGGTCGTCGCCGAGACGCTGCGCGAGGAACTCGCGGTCCCGGTCTCGGCCTCCCACGAGGTGCTCGCGGAGTTCCGCGAGTTCGAGCGCACGTCGACCACGGCGGTCGACGCCTACGTCCGGCCGGCGATCGACCACTACGTCGGCCGACTGGTCGAGGAGGCCGACGACGCCGGGGTTCCGGCCCCGCGGATCATGCAGGCGAACGGCGGCATCGCGGACCCCGAGACGGTCCGAGAACACGCCGTGACGACGACGCTCTCCGGCCCGGCCGCGGGCGTCGTCGGCGCTGCGGCGACCGTCGACGACGACGACGTCGAGGGGCTCGTCACCTTCGACATGGGCGGCACCTCGAGCGACGTGAGCCTCGTCCGGGACGGACGGGCCGAGCGGACGACCGATGCCGAAATCGACGGCCTCCCGATCCGAACGCCGATGGTGGACGTGAACACCGTCGGCGCGGGCGGCGGCTCGATCGCGTGGGTCGACGCCGGCGGCGCGCTCCGGGTCGGGCCGGAGTCCTCGGGTGCTCAGCCCGGACCCGCCTGCTACGGCCGCGGCGGGACGCGACCGACCGTCACCGACGCCAACGTCGTGCTGGGCTACATCGGCCCCGAGACCGCGCTCGGCGGCGAGATGACCCTCGATGTCGACGCGGCTCGCGACGCCCTCGAGCGACTGGCCGACGAGGCCGGCTTAGACGGGGCGCTCGAGGCGGCCCGCGGCGTCTACCGCGTCGCGAACGCGACGATGACGCGGACGATCCGTTCGGTGACCGTCGAGCGGGGCCACGACCCCCGCGAGTTCGCGCTCGTCGCGTTCGGCGGCGCGGGACCGATGCACGCCGCGGCGCTCGCCGACTCGCTGTCGGTCGACCGCGTCGTCGTCCCGCGCCCGGGCGGGGTCCTCTCCGCGTTCGGCCTGCTCGCGGCCGACGAGAGCTACGATGCCGTTCGAACCGTCGGCGTCTCCCTCGAGACAGCCGACACGGGGGACCTCGAGTCGGTCTACGACGGCCTCGTGGCCGACGTGCTCGCGGACGCGTCCGACCCCGACGCGGCGCGGGTCGAGCGGGCCGCCGACTGCCGGTACGCGGGCCAGAGCTTCGAGCTGACCGTGCCCGTCGACGACGAGTTCGACGCGGCGACGGTCGCCGAGCGGTTCCGCGAGGCCCACGAGCGGGCCTACGGCTACGCGATGGACGAATCGATCGAGATCGTCAACCTCCGCGCGACGGCGACGATCCCCGGCTCGGAGCCGACCATCCGCCACGAGGGCGCGGGCGACGCCGTCGTCGGCACCCGGGAGGCTCACTTTCCCGGAACCGGTGACGACCCGCGAGAGGCGACCGTCTACGACCGGGATCGACTCGCGCCCGGCGCGGCCGTCGACGGACCGGCGATCCTCGAGCAAGCGGAGAGCACGACCGTCGTGCCGCCCGCGTGGACCGGCGATATCCTCGCCGACGGAACGCTCGTCATGACGCGAACGGAGGACGAAGGACAATGACGACAGACTCGACGACGGAGACGGACGACGGTATCGATCCGGTGACCCTCGAGGTGCTGCGCAACCAACTCGAGAGCGTCGCCGAGGAGATGGGACAGACCCTCATTCGGGGAGCGTACTCGCCGAACATCAAGGAACGCCGGGACTGCTCGACGGCGCTGTTCGACGCCGAGGGGCGGATGATCGCCCAGGCGGAACACATCCCGGTCCACCTCGGCGCGATGCCCGCCGCGGTCGACGCCGTGCGCGAGCGCGACCCGAAGCCGGGCGACGTGTTCGTGCTCAACGACCCCTTTACCGGCGGAACGCACCTGCCGGACGTGACGATGGTCTCACCGATCGCGCCCGGCCACGACGACGGAGACGGTCGCGAGGGAGACGAGAACCGAGAAATAGTCGGCTACGCCGTCTCTCGAGCCCACCACGCCGACGTGGGTGGGATGACCCCCGGCAGCATGCCGGCCGGCGCACAGGAGATCTATCAGGAAGGGCTTCGGCTCCCCCCGACGCGGCTCGTCGAGGGCGGCGAGCCGCGGGACGAGGTCCGCTCGCTCGTGCTGGCGAACGTCCGCAACGCCCGCGAGCGCCGGGCCGATCTGCGGGCCCAGCAGGCGGCGAACGAACGCGCCGAGGAACGGCTCGCGACGCTGTTCGCGGACCACGGCCGCGAGACCGTTCTCTCCGGCTTCGACGCCGTGATCGACTACTCCCGCGAGCGGATCACCGAGGAGATCGCGGCGCTTCCCGACGGCACCTACGAGGCGACCGACGTCCTCGAGGGCGACGGCGTGACCGACGAGGACATCGAGATTTCGGTGACGGTGACCGTCGCCGGCGAGACGATCGACGTGGACTTCGCGGGAACTGCACCGCAGGTCGCGGGGAACCTCAACGCACCGATCGCGGTCGCGACGAGTGCCGTCTACTTCGTCGTACGCTGTATCACCGACCCCGAGATCCCGCCGAACCACGGCTGCTACGACCCGGTGAGCGTCAGCGCACCCGAGGGATCGCTGTTGAATCCGAACCCGCCGGCCGCCGTCGTCGGCGGCAACGTCGAGACCAGCCAGCGGGTCACCGACGTGGTCTTCACCGCGCTCGCACGGGCCGCGCCCGACCGGGTGCCCGCCCAAGGGCAGGGGACGATGAACAACCTCACCATCGGCGGGCGGGACAGTTCCTTTACCTACTACGAGACGATCGGCGGCGGCTTCGGCGCACGCGCGGACCGCGACGGAATGGACGGCGTCCAGGTCGGGATGACCAACACGCTCAACACGCCGATCGAATCCCTCGAGACCGAGTACCCGCTGCGGGTCGAGCGCTACGCGCTCCGGGACGGCAGCGGCGGTCCCGGCCGATTCCGCGGCGGACTGGGTCTCGAGCGCTCGGTGACCGTCGAGACCGACGCGACGGTGTCGCTGCTGACCGAGCGCCGGCGACACGCGCCGACGGGCGTCGCCGGCGGCGGGGACGGCGCGACCGGGGAGAACCTGATCGACGGCGAGCCCGTGCCCGCGAAGACGACGGTCGACGTTCCGGCCGGGACGACAGTGACAGTCAAAACGCCCGGCGGCGGCGGCCACGGCGATCCGGACGAGCGCGGCGATGGTGGGGCCGATGACTGACGCGGATGCCGACGCCGACCGCGGCGGCCGACTGGGGCTGATCGTCCCCTCGTCGAACGCGACGGCCGAACCGGGGTTTCGGGCGTTCTGCCCCGAGACAATCACCGTCCACGGCGCGCGGATGGCCCTCGAGTCGGTCACCGTCGACGAACTCGACGCGATGAGCGACGACGCGGCGCGGGCGGCGACGCTGCTCGGCCACGCCGACGTCGACGCGGTTGCCTACGCCTGTACGACCGGCAGCCTGATCCACGGCCCGGGGTTCGACGCCGAACTCGAGGACCGGCTGGCCGAGGCGGCCGGCGTCCCCGCGGTCGCGACGGCCCGCTCGGTCGTGCGGGCACTCGAGACCCTCGAGGCCGACCGGATCGCCGTCGCGACGCCGTACACCGACGCCCTCGACGAGCGGGAGCGGGACTTCCTCGAGGCCGCGGGATTCGAGGTCGCCTCGATCGACGGCCGCGGCCTCGCGGCCAACACGGCGATCGGGGAGCTAACCCCCGAGGACGCGACTCAGCAGGTCCTCGAGCGCGTCGGCGCGGTCGACGATCTCGACGCCGTCTTCGTCTCCTGTACGAACTACCGCTCGCTCGCCGCGGTCGAGGGGCTCGAGGCGGAGCTGGAGGTGCCGGTCATCACGAGCAACGGCGCGACGCTGTGGGACGTCTGCGGGGCGGCCGGATTCGCGGTCGACGGCCCGGGAACGCTGTTCGAATGAGAACCTCGTGGCGGTCAGCGGAAATCAAAGCCGTTGCACCGCGAGTGACCGAAGGGAGCGAGCGGGCCGACGACTGACTCGGAGCGAGTAACACGAGCGGAGAGGAAGGAGGAGTGCTTTTGATCAACATTTTGCCGAGGGTGCGCCGTAGGCGCACCCGCAGCGCAAAAGGTTGGTGTTTTTGACGCCGCTTCCCCACCCTCCGGTATGGAACTCAACGGCGTGGCGGACCTGCCCGAGATCCGCCCCGGCGACGACATCGCCGCCCTCGTCGCGGATCGGGCCGATCTGGAACCCGGCGACGTGCTCACCGTCGCCAGCACCGTCGTCTCGAAGGCCGAGGGCCGCACGGCGGACCTCGAGGACTATCCGATCAGTGGCCGCGCACGGGAGATCGCCGACCGGATCGCCGAGGTCACCGACGAGGAGAAGGACCCGCGGTTCGCTCAGGCGATCATCGAGGAAAGCACGGAGCTGCTGATCGACTGTCCGTTCCTGCTGACCGAGACCCGATTCGGACACATCTGCCCGAACGCGGGGATCGACCGGTCGAACGTGCCGGATCACGACCTGTTGCTCCTGCCGAAGCGGCCGGACGAAAGCGCCGAGCGAATTCGATCGGGGCTCGAGGAACGGGGCATTGAAGACGTGGCGGTAGTCGTCACCGACACCTGCGGGCGACCGTTCCGGCACGGCCAGACCGGCGTCGCGATCGGCTGGGTGGGGATGCCCGCGAGCCGGGACTGGCGCGGCGAGGAGGACCGGGACGGCCACGAACTCGGTGTCACCGTCCAATCCGTGATCGACGAACTCGCCGCCGCCGCGAACCTCGTCACCGGCGAGGGGGCCGGCGGGACGCCCGCCGTGGTCGTCCGGGACTGGGAGTTCGGAGACCACGAGGGCAGTGACGAACTCTTCCGGGCCGTCGAGGACGATATGGTTCGACAGGCGCTGCGGGAGTGGAGGTTCGAGGGATAATGAGCGATAAGACACCGGATCGAGGGGCGGGCGGACCGACGCGAGGCATCGAACTCACGCCCGAGCACCCGCCCGAGCGGGTAGCCGATCTGGCCGCGCTCGCCGAAGACGAGGGGTTCGACGTCGCGTTCGCGAGCAGCCACTACTTCAATCGGGATCCGTTCGTGGTGCTCTCGCGGATGGCCGACGCCACCGAAGCGATCCGGCTCGGACCGGGCGTCGTCAACCCCTACGAGACCCATCCCGTGAAACTGGCCGCCCAGACGGCGACGATCGACGAGATCAGCGACGGACGCGGCGTCTTCGGCGTCGGTGCCGGCGACCGCTCCTCGCTGTCGAACCTCGGGGTCGAACGCGACAGCCCGCTCCGGCGCGTCCTCGAGACGTTCGACCTCGCTCGCGACCTCTGGGACGGTGAGACGGTCACCCACGAGGGCACCTTCACCGCGCGGGACGCGGCGCTCAACCTCGAGCCGCCCTCGGCGGACATTCCGGTCTACGTCGGCGCGCAGGGGCCGCACATGCTCCGGATGAGCGCGAAACACGCCGACGGCGTGCTGGTAAACGCCGCGCATCCGCGGGACCTCGAGTGGGCGGCGGGTCAGCTCGAGCAGGGGCTTGCAGAGCGCCCGGACGAGAGCGAGGCGCAAAGCGCCTCGGAACAGCCGAGCGGGGAGCGAAGTGACCCGCGAGACGGCGCGTTCGAGTCACTTGCCTTCGCGAGCGTCAGCGTCGCCGCCGACGAGAGCGACGCGCGCGAGGCGGCTCGACCGCCCGTCGCGTTCATCGTCGGCGGAGCCGCCGAGCCGGTCCTCGAGCGCCACGATATCGACCGGGAGGCGGCGAGTGAGGTAAGCGAGGCGCTCGAGCAGGGGGACCTGCCCGAGGCCTTCGACCGCGTCACGCCCGCGATGATCGACGCCTTCTGTATCGCGGGGACAACGGAGACCGTCGCGGACCGATTCACCGCGGCGCTCGAGCACGTCGACGGAATCGTCGTCGGCTCGCCGCTGGGTCCGGACCTCGAGGACGCGGTAGAGCGAGCGAGCGACGCGCTCGATCGTGCGGTCGAAAACGACTGACCGAGAACGGAAGGGTTAGTTCGCGGTGAAGAGGTCCGCGACCGCACCGAGGGTGAGGACGCCGAAGACGCCCATCGAGAAGACGACGAGGAGCGTGCCCATCAGGATCAGCAGCGGCGCGAGGCCCGCGCCCATCGCGACGTCGCTGAAGAGGCTGGTCATTTCGGTGAGGTTGTCCACGATGACGTTCAGCGGTGTGACGGTGTCCATGTTCGGGGGTTGTTACCGGTGCTACTTGGCCGTGCCGGTCCCGAATGAGGAGGGATTAAGCCGGTCCCCGTCGTACCGGTTTCCGTGACCGACGACGCGACGCTCTCCGATTTCGATGCTGCCGGCGACGACAAGACAACGGAAGCATCACGAGAGGGAGAGGAATCCGCCGCCGATCCCGCCGAAGCGGCAGATTCGAGTGCGGAAACAGGGACGAGCGACGCGGCCCGCTGGACGTACGCGTGGGGCGACTACACCTGCAGTCGGTGTGACTCGCCGACCGAGCGCGCGTGGCGCGCCGACGGCGAGGGGACCGATCCGGTCTGTCCCGACTGCAAATCGTGGTGATCAGTGACAGACAGCGGTAACAGTTGACTTCGCGGGGCAGTGCTTGCGAGTCTCCTCCCGAAGCTTTATATCTCCGTCGTGGTTCTATGCAGATGCAATGGCGAAAGGTACGGTCGACTTCTTCAACGACACTGGCGGCTATGGATTCATCGAGACTGACGACGCGGACGAGGACGTGTTCTTCCACATGGAGGACATCGGCGGTCCTGACCTAGAGGAGGGTCAGGAACTCGAGTTCGACATCGAGGAGGCCGAGAAGGGTCCACGCGCGACGAACGTCGAGCGGCTCTAGGCCGGTCCAATCGGGGGTATCGTTTTCTGATTGCTACGTTCTGAGCGGCGGCACTGTCGATGGGACCGCGCACCTGACTCGAGCCGACAGTTCATCGCCAGCCGCGTCTCGACTCACCGGAGGCGGAATCGCCACACGTCTCGAGTCACGGGTAACTCGTATGACACAAAACATATGTTCCGGAGCCCCGGATGTCGTAGTAATGGATAGCTCGCCTGGGCCCCGCAGACTTCCTCGAGACGATGACTGACGCCAATCCGACACCGGAACGGAGCGCCGAACCGGCGGAAGACGACGATTCGCTCCCGGTTTCGACGGTCGAACAGTTGTGTGCCGAAATCGAGGCGAACGTGTCCCGCGTCATCGTCGGTCACGACGACGTTATCGAACACGTCATCACCGCCGTCCTCGGGCGCGGCCACGTCCTCCTCGACGACGTGCCCGGCGTCGGCAAGACGATGCTCGCGCGCTCGATCGCCACGTCGGTCGACTGCACGTTCAGCCGCGTCCAGTTCACGCCCGACCTCCTCCCCAGCGACGTCACCGGCGTGAACGTCTTCAACCAGAAGACCCGCGAGTTCGAGTTCCAGTCCGGCCCCGTCTTCGGCAACATCGTCCTCGGCGACGAGATCAACCGCGCGCCGCCGAAGACCCAGAGCTCCCTGCTCGAGGCCATGGAGGAAGGACAGGTCACAACCGACGGCACGACACGCGAACTCCCGACGCCCTTTATCGTCATTGCCACCCAAAACGCCGTCGAGCCGAACCGTACCTACGACCTGCCGTTCGCCGAACTCGACCGCTTCATGAAGAAACTCCACCTCGGCTACCCCGACCCCGACGAGGAGGCCGAACTGCTCGGCCGTACGGTCGGCGACCACCCGATCGAATCCCTCGAGGCGGTGACCGACCGCGAGACCCTCGTCGCCGCCCGCGAGACGGTATCGACGGTACAGGTCGCGGAGCCGGTCCGGGAGTACGCGACGCGGCTCGTGGCCGACACCCGCGAGAACGCCCACATCGGCGTGAGTCCCCGCGGGACGATATCGCTCCTCCGAGCGGCCCAAGCCCGTGCGGTCACGAACGGCCGGGACTACGCGATTCCGGACGATATACGTGCGGAAGCCCCCGTGGTGATGGCCCACCGGATCAAGACGAACGGTCACGACCGAGACGGCACCGCGGTCGTCGAGGACGCACTCGAGCGCGTGCCCGTCGAATGAGACTCACGCTCCGCGGGTGGACCGTCGTCGTCGTGGTGTGTGGGGCCGTCGTGCTGAGCTGGCAGTCCGGCCCGCGAGCGTTGAACGCCATCGTCGTCCCGCTGGTCGTCATGTTACTCGCCGGGCTGGTCACGATCGGTCGCGCCGACCGACCGCGCGTCACCCGCCGCCCCGTCGAGGAGGGGTTCATCCGCGAGGAGCGCCCGGTCGAGGTCGCGATCGAAACCGACGGCGCGACCGCCGCGACCGTCCGCGATACCGTCGGCGACGGCCTCTCGGCGGCGACGGAGCCGCTCGCGGAAACGACCCTCGAGGGCGAGGAGACGGTTTCCTACGACGTGCGACTCGAGGCGCGGGGCGAGCGCCGAGTCGGCCCGCTCTCGATCACCGTCAGTGACGTCGTCGGGCTCGTCGAGCGACGGTTCGCGTACGAGGCGACGACGCCCGTTCTCGTCTACCCGCGAGTTCGGCAGTTGGCCGGCGGCTCCGCTGCGGACATCCAGGCGCTGGCCGGCGTCGCGGACCGGCGCGATCACGAGGAGTTCGACCACCTTCGGGAGTACCGCCGCGGGGATCCGCTGCGGGACGTCCACTGGAAGTCCGCGGCCAAGCGCCCGGACGACGACCTCGTCGTCACGGAGTACGCGGACGACGAGGAGGGCGGCGCCGTCACGATCGCCGCCGACTGTCTCATCGACCGCGACGACGAGATGGCGTCGGCCGCCGCCACCGTCGCGACGTACCTGCTCGAGCAGGGCGCGACGGTCGGGATCACCGTCCCCGGCGGCACGCGGCCGCCGGGATCGGGCCGGGACCACCACCGCGATCTACTCCAGTTACTGGCCGTCGCCAGGCCCGGCGAACTCGGCGAGCGGACCCGCGGGGACGCGGACGTACTGGTCCGAACCGACGACGACGGGACGACGGTCGTCGTTGACGGGCACGAGATTCCCTTCGATCGGCTCTGCGGGCGCGAAAGCGGGAGCAAGCGAGGCGGTGATCGGAAACGAACCGAACGCGACGGCCGAAGCGACCGCGAGACCGGCGGACAGGGGGTAACCGCATGAGTACGGACTCGTCCAGTCACGCCGGGGATCGAACGCTCTCGATCGATACGGACGAGCCGATCGGCTCCGACGCCGTCCGCCTCCTCGCGCTCGGCTGCGTACTGGTCCTGACGGGCTCGTACGTCAGCGTCCTGTACGACATAACGCGGGTCGTCGGTGGGAGTCAGTCGCTGCTCGCCCTCGTCGGCGTCATGCTCCTCGCGGCGACGGGACTCGCGCGGTTGATCCGTCCCCGGACCGCGGGAGCTCTCGCGCTGGTCGGAGCCGGGTTCGGCTTCGCCTACTACCTCACGTCAGCCGGCGTCGAACTCGGCGTCGTCTTCACGGCGACCGATGCGCTCGTTTCGGACACCGTCGCGCTCGCGACCGGCCTCCCGCTGCTTCGGATGGTGCAGGCTGGCATCTGGACGCTCGGCTTCGCGCCAGCACCTGTCTTCCTCTCCTGGTATCTCGCCATGCGAGGACGGTACGAACTCGGCGTCGTCCCCGGCGGGATCGCGCTCGGCTTTCTCGTCCTGACCGGCGACGCGGGCACGCTCGCGACCCTGACCGGCACCCTCGCGGCCATCGGGGCCGTCGCCTTCGGCGAACTCGAGCGCCGCGGCGGCTCGATCGCACAGGCCGACCTGCTCGCCGTGCTGTTCGCGGTGATCGTCGCCCTCTCGCTGTCGGTGACGATCGTCCCCGGCGAGCCGAGCGGGCCGACCCACCTCGTCCAGGGCGAAGCCGGCTCCCTCGAGGCGACGATCGATTCCTCGCCCCAGCGGTCGGGGATCTCCGGACAGGTCGACCTCTCGCCGGAGGTCCGGTTCACCGTCGAGTCCGACCAGCGGTCCTACTGGCGGACCGGAGTCTACGACCGCTTTACCGGCGACGAGTGGGTCCGGACCGGTCAGAGCAGCCGCTACGACGGACGGCTCGCATCGCCGCCGGGGAACTACGAGACGGTCGAGCAGACCGTCACCGCCGAAACGGAACTGGGAATCATGCCCGTCTCGCCCCAGCCGCTCTCTCTCGGCGGCGACGTGACCCGGGAAACCACCGTCTCCAGACACGGCCAGCCGCGGCCCGAAACGCCGCTCGAGGCGGGCGAGAGCTACACCGTCGAGAGCGCGAAGATCGACGCCGACCCGGCCGCGCTCCGGGCCGCGGGGACGAACTACCCCGAGGCGGTCAGCGACCGCCACCTCCAGACGCCCGAAGACACCTCGAGCGAGTTCCGCGAGCGTACCGCCGAGATCACGGCGGAGGCGGACAATCCCTACGAGAAGGCGGCCGCGATCGAGAGCCACCTCCGCTCGTCGAAGGACTACTCGCTCGAGGTCACCCAGCCCGCCGGCAACGTCGCCGAAGGGTTCCTGCTCGAGATGGACGAGGGCTACTGCGTCTACTTCGCGACGACGATGACGCAGATGCTCCGCGAGGAGGGGGTCCCGGCCCGCTACGTCACCGGCTACACGAGCGGCCAGCAGGTCGACGACGACGAGTACGTCGTCCGCGGGCTCGACGCCCACTCGTGGGTCGAGGTCTACTTCCCCGACCACGGCTGGGTCCGGTTCGATCCGACCCCCGGCGGCTCCCGCGCCGACGTCCACACCGACCGACTCGAGGAGGCCCGCGCGAACGGCAACGAGGCGGCGGACACCGAGGAAAGTGAGGACGTTCCGATCGGTGACGACGAAGACGACCCCGCCGAGCCACCCGAGTCCGACCCGTCCGATCCGAACGGCTCGCCGTCCGATCCGAACACGGACAACGGGACGGATCCGGAAACTGATCCGAACAACGGGACTGGGCCTGACGACCCGGACAACGGAACGAACCCCCCGAACGATCCCGGTGATCGAGTCGACGGTGACGCCTCGGAGGGCACATCACTCGGCGAGCGCCTCGTCGCGATCGTCCGCGAGACGGGCGCGATCGGGCTCGTCCTCCTCATCGGTCTCGCCGCGGGCGCGCGTCGAACCGGCGCGGCGACGCGGCTCCGTCGTGGCGTCGGGATCTACTGGCACGGGTTCCGCGCCGAACCCGACGAGGACGCTGAGCGCGCCTTCCGCCGCCTCGAGCGACTCCTCGCGCGGGAGTACCGACCGCGCCGTCGGTCGGAATCCGCGCGGGCCTACCTGACCGCGCTCTCGACGGCGGTCGAGGCCGAGACCGAGAACGCGGCCCCGCTCGATCCGCGGGTCGAGCAGGTACTCGAGTCCTACGAACGGGCGATCTACGGCGACGGCGTGAGCCGGGCGGAGGCCGACGAGGCGATCGAGATCGTCGGCGACCTCGCCCGGAGTCGGCTGCCGATAGTCGGTCGGCTCCGCTGACGCCGCTTTCCGCGAGAGCCGAGCCGGGTTCGGTCAACGGGGACTCGAGTTCGTTCAACGGCCGCGATTGACCGGTAAATCCGCCCCTGCACTCAAAAAGAACCACGCGAGGGCATGCGGGTCCCGATAGTGTTTAATATGCCCGTTTCATAGCTACGAACGTAATGTCGGAAGTCTGCTCGACGTGCGGGCTGCCCCAGGAACTCTGCGTCTGCGAGGACGTGGCGAAGGGCCAACAGCAACTCAACATCCGCATTGACGAGCGCAGATACGGAAAAGAGGTAACGATCGTCGAAGGATTCGACCCGAAGGACGTCGATCTCGACAGTCTGTCGTCGGATCTCAAGTCCAAGTTCGCCTGCGGCGGGACGGTCGAGGACGACCAGATCGAACTTCAAGGGAACCACACCGGCCGCATCGAAGAGTTCCTTCGGGACCGCGGCTTCAACGTCGCCTGATGCCCGCGATGCTCTGAGACGACTTCCGAACCCACGATCGCGTCATAGAACGCCGCCGTTTTTTCACCCGCATACCGCCCAGTCGCGTCACCGTGTCCGAGAGCGACCGGTTAGAACGGCGATTCGCGTTCGGCCGGCTCCTCTTCGTCGTCCTCCTCGCGGACGAGTCCGAACTTCATGCCGTACTTGTCGAGGCCGCCCTCCATGCTCTCGACCCGCGCGTCCGCGGTCCCGTCGTAGGACCCGATGAGCTGTGCGGCCTGCACGCTCGCTTTGCCGTGGGGACAGACGGTGACGATGTGCTCGTCGTCCTCGAGTTCGTCGACGCGATCCGTGAGTTCGTGGAAGGGGATGTTCTCGCTGCCGGGGATGTGGCTGTGTTTGAAATTCCGCTCGTCGCGGATATCGACGATGCGAACGTCGGCATCGTCCTCGAGGAGTTCCTTGACCTCGTCGGTGGTGATTTCGCCGTCCATTACTGTGCGATTGGGTGTCGACTCGAATAAGAACAGGGGTTCGACCTGGGCGACTCCGCTGGTGGTTCGACTGCGAGCCGTTGCAACTTGTCTGACCGTGGTACTCTAGTCAGAACGGAAAACATATAGCTGGTCTATGGTATAGCTGCGGTAATGATTCCGGAAACTGCCCTCGTTCCGATGCAAGCCGCTGCCGGTGGCTTCATTCTCTTCGTCGCTTTGGTGTTTTTCGTCATTCAGATCGCCGCGCTGATATGGGTCTACAGCGATGCGCAGACGAACAGTCCCCAGAGTGCAGTACTCTGGACGCTCGTCGTATTCTTCGGGGGTTTGCTTGGCCTCCTACTGTATGTCCTCATCGGCAGAGACCGACGGAGCAGTCGGACCGATCACCGGACCCAGTTCTAGAGCAGGATCCAATCTCGGAGACGGGGAACCGATCGACCGCGTCGCTATTTAAATCAGTCCGTCTTCTTTCGCTAACAGCAACCCCGACAGCGTCGCGTCGTTCGTCGGCCGTTCGCGGGCGCGCTCGAGCGCTTCGCTCACCGGTATCGTCGTCACCTCGAGGAACTCGTTGGAATCGAGTTCCCGTTCGCCCGGCTCGAGCCCCTCGGCGTAGACGATGGCGCGGTCGTGGCGCAAGACGCCGGTGGCGACGGCGTACTCCTGGAGGAGCGCGGTGCTCGTGGGCCGGAAGCCGGTTTCCTCCTCGAGTTCTCGCGTCGCCGCCTGCGTGTAGGACTCGCCGTCCTCGACGATCCCCGCGGGGAGCTCGAGGTGGGTCTCGCGGATCGTCGGCCGGTACTGTTCGACGAACAGGAGCCGGTCTTCGTCGGTTCCAGCGCCAGCGTCGCCGTCACCGGTGTCAGCACCGCCCGCCGCGTCCGCGAGGACGCTGCCGTCGATCCGCGCCACCACGACGACCGCGGCCGGCAGCGTCGCCCAATAGTAGCGTTTCTCCGTCCCGTCGGGCTGTTCGAGCAGGTCATAGCCGCCGTCGTACCAGCCGGTCTCGTACTCGGTCCGTTCCTCGAGTAGCTCCCACTCGTCGGGTGCAGTCATCGTGGGAGAATGGGCGCTCGAGCGGATAATAGATAGTGGTCGCTCGTTCTGGTCGGGTCTCGCGACGGAGCTACACCAGTTCTCGATACAGCCGTCCGAACGCCTGCCGCCGAAGCGTCGCGACCGCCGCGTCCTCCTCGTTCTGGAAGGTCGCCGCGACGGCAGTTTCCTCGGGCCCCGCGTGCCAGACGACGTGATCGACGTCCTCGTGGCCCGTTTTGGTCATCTCACCGTCGTAGCTCTCGAGCCAGTCCTCGAACTCCTCGCGGCTCCCGACGCGGACCTCAAGCAGGCTCGCGAAGAGGGCGTCTCGAGCGGTCTCGATGACGTCGCCCGTAACGCGTTCGTCGTACTCCTCGCGCTCGAATTCCATGGCCTTGGCCACCTCGCGGACGACCGTCTGGGCCGCGGGGCCGACCGACTCGTACTGTGCTCGCGCGGCTTCGGCCGATTCGAAGGTGAACGTCCCCACCGTGTGCATATCCGGACAGTCGGCCGACGGCCAGTTACGCGTTTCCGTTCCCGTCGGCGTCGCCGTCAGCGTCGCCGGCGTCGTCCGCAGGGTCGCCGTTCGAGGCCGAGTCGTCGGCCGCCTCGCCCTCGCTCGAGTCCTGCATCTCGCGGGTCAACTCCGCGGCCTCCTGCAGGACGTTCTCGGCTTCGGCAGTCATCGATCCACGACCGGGCTGGCGGCTCTGGCGGGAGATGCCCGCCTCGAGCGAATCGGGTCGGCCGGGCTCGTGACCGTGGCTGTGGCCGTGGCCGTGGCCGCGCTCCTCGAACTCCGGCGTGTCGATTTCGTCCGCGTGCGGGCTGACGAGTTCCCCGAGTTCTTCAGGGCTGCAGTCGCCCCAGTCGGGCGCGTACTCCTCGAGCCACTCGCGGTGGTCCTCGCGACCGAGCGACGCGGTGATCGCGAGGTGGTTCGCGAGGTGAACCGCGTCGGCCTCTTCGGCGTCACAGACCGGACAGGCGTATCCCATAGGAGACCGTACGACCGCGAACGGTAAAACGTCCCGCAACCGACCGGTATCGAGTCAGCCGAGTTTCCGGATCATCACGATCGCGTCCTCGCCGTCGCCGTAGTACTCGGGAACCCGCCGGAGCGGATCGAACCCGAACTCCCGGTAGAGGCGCTTCGCCCCGTCGTTCGACCGCCGAACCTCGAGTTTGACCGTCTGCGCGCCGTGAGCCGCGAGCACGCCGATCGATCGGGACAGGAGCGTGGAGCCGACGCCGTCCCCGCGGTGGTCGGGGTGGACGGCGATATCCTTCACGTGGCCGAGCGCGCGGCCGATCTGCTGGGTCACGTCGGCGACGATGTAGCCGGCGACCTCGCCGTCGCACTCGGCGACGAGAAATCCCGGCTTGCCGAGGAACCGCTCGAACGCGTCGTAGGGCCAGGGCTGGGAAAACGACGCGTTCTCGATGCGAACGACCGCGAGCAGATCCGCGCGCTCCGCGGGTCGGACCGTCACTTCTTCGCCGTCCTCCGGCGCGGGCCTTGTCACACGCGGCAGTAACGCACCGAACAGTAAAAGCCGTACGCGTCTCGGCAGCCGTCGGCGAAATCGGGCGATCGCGTCGGCTCGAGACAGCGGGAAACAGCGCGGAACGGGGAGCTACTCGTCAGTATCGCCGTCTCCGCCGTCCTCGTCGCCCTCGTCGAGATCGGTCGTCGGCTGCTCGTCTTCGGTACCGCCGTACTGGGTCTGTTCCTCCTCGTCGTCGGCCTCGGTATCGCCGTCGTCAGTCACGCGAATCACTCGGCCGGGATCGCGTCCATTTCGAACTCCTCGGTCAGTTCCGTCAGCTCCTCGAGGGCGGCTTGCTCCTCACGGAGATTCTCCTCGAGGAGGTCGGCGGCGTCGTCCATACCGAGCTGGTCCGCGAGCGGGATCAGGTTCCCGTAGGCGGCGATCTCGTAGTGTTCGGTCTTCTCCGCGGCCGCCATGTTGTGATAGTCCATTACGTCCTGGTCGGGGTCCATCGACACGAACTCCTCGTACTCCTCGAGCAGGCCCTCGATGCCCTCACACTCCTCTTTCTCCGGCGGCTCGCCGAACATGTCGAAGACCTCCTCGAGCCGGTCGATCTGTCCTTCCGTTTCCTCGCGGTGTTCCGAAAACGCCTGCACGATTTCCTCGCGCTCCGTGTTTGACTCGAGTTCCTCGAGCGCGTCGAGGAGCTGATGCTCCGCGTGATAGATGTCCTCCAAGCCGTGTTCGAACAGGTCCTGAATCGTGTCCATGCTCATGGTGTATCCACTCGAGCGTTCACCGGGCGAGCGAAAAAGACGGGAGCCTGCGACGGCAGGTGTCGCCGCGAGTCGATCCCGCCGTCAGAACTGACTCGGGCTACTCCGTCGCGTCCTCGACGCGATCGGCGTGTTTCTCGAGATCGGCAGCCAGCGTACGGGCCTGTGCCGGCGTCAACTCGAGTTCTTCCATATGCTTCGGCACGTGCTCCTCGGACAGATTATCGAGCTCGAGTTGGAGGCGGATCTCCTCGGGATCCTCGCGATCGGCGGTCGCGTTCACGACGGCGACCGACTCCCACTCGAAGGTCTCGCCCACCGCCTTCCCCTCGACGTAGTCCAGCGTCGTGTACGCGTTGACCGTCATCAATCGATCGGACATATCGGTTCGACACTCGCGGCGTGCTCACTTATACCGATGGCTGTTCCGACCGACAGCGGACCAGCCGCAATGACTCCGGACTCGAGTGCAGTCGCGAACAGTTTCCCGGTGAATTCAGCGCCGGTTCCCATTCGGTAGCGGAATTCGATGTTTGAACGCCCCCAGATAGCAAGCGCTGAGACCACCCGTGTCTACCGATCTCGACGGCACCGAACCGACCACCACACTTACCGGCCGTTTTTGCCACCACAATGTCGTGAGAAACCGATCGGCCATTCGAGTCGAACACCCGACCGAGACGGTGGGCAGAAACTTCGTTCTCGAATCACCGACGGTCGACGCAATCGGTGACCGCCTGCTCGTGATACTCGACTCGACTGTCAGTCGCTGGCCTCCCACGCGGCCCGATACGAAACGTCGATCGCGGATCGACGGAACTGAAATGGACCCTTCCCCAATGGAGAGCCCCCTCGCTACCGAATGCGCTCACTCCGGACGACTTCGACTGCGCCACCACTCTCTCGAGCGGTCCCTCCTGACGGACGATCGTCTCCCAGCATTTCACCAGTCGATAGCCGTCGACACCGAACCCGGTGGCACGATTAGTATCGGCTTCCACCGCGTCATTCGGCAGGTCCTCGTCGACAACCGAACACCTCGAGGACCCAATCCGTCAGAGATAGCGGCATAATCAACCCATAAGACAGAGCACGGGTATCGTTTGCAGCCGAAGCGATACTTATGCCGACGGGGTTCGAAAGGCCGGCAATGACTGATACAGCCGAATGCAAACCAGAGCCGGTCGAGCAGGAATCCGAGGAGCGCGACGATGCCCACCTCGACGACATCGAGGAAGGGGCCGGCTGTACGGAAATCTGGGAGCACCTCGCAGAGCAGCGCGAGGAGTAACCCGAGAATTTCGCCACGGCAACGACCTTTTTGACTGCGAGACCCGTAACGAGGTGCATGACCGACAACCGGCCCGGTGATCGTTCGCACCGCCGCGGCGAGAACGGTCGATCGATCCCGACGGACCGCGAATCTCCCGTCGGTGCACCAGTTATCCGGGGCGACGAATCGGTCGCCGGGACCCGCGCCCGCGAGGCCGTCCAGTTCGATCCCGACGACCCCGACAGCCTCGCGGACGCCGCCGAAACCGTCCGCCAGTTTGCAGCCGGCAACACCAACGACGATCACCTCTACATGCTCCGCGGCGCGGCCGCCTGCGCCGCGCTCGTCCGTGGCGAAGGCTCCTACAAAGCCGCCGCGGAACGCGCCGGTGGCGACGCCACCGTCTCGTTTATCCGCAAGTGGGCCCGCGTCCACGACCTCCCGAGATCGGTCCGCAAGCAGGTCGCGATCGGCCAGATCGCACCGACCGCCGCCAAACACATCGCCCGCGTCGGCGGTGAAGCACGACTCCTCCTCGCGTGGGCCACCCTCGACGGAAACCTCACCGTCCGCGACGTGCGAAGCGTCGCCAGCTCGATCAACGACGGGACATCCATCGATCAGGCGCTCGCCGAGCACGATATCACCCTCGGCCGACTCGAGCTCACCCTCTCACCGCACACCTACCGCGACCTCCGGCGTCGCGCCTCCGTCGAAGACATCGACCCCGGCCACCTCGTCACCGAGGCGCTCGAGCAGTACCTCGAGTGAACTCGTCTCGAACTAACGGGACACATCCGTAGCGGAGAAAGAAACGTTTAACCGCTACTCCCCGAAAAGGGAAACCACGGGGCCGGTAGCTCAGTTTGGCAGAGCGTCTGGCTTTTAACCAGACGGTCGCGTGTTCAAATCGCGCCCGGCCCGCTTTTGCCACGAGCAAGGTCGCGAGTGGCAAAACCACCGCGATTTGAATCGCAGGGAGATCGCGCACAACGGAGTAAGCACGTCCGATCGTGTGTTCAAATCGCGCCCAGCCCACTTTCCTGCTGCGAACACTATGTGAGCAGCAGGTCGCAGATCCGAAGTGAGTTGAAATAGACGAGCCGCAGCCTGCGAGCGAGCAGGAACGTCTCGGCGTAGTTCACGATCGCGCCTGGCCCGCTTCTGCGAGAACCGATTCGTAACCGGCAGAGCAGCGACCGCGGTTTGAGCGCGGAAGAACGAAGTCTCACGAGCGAAGCGAGTGAGGAGAGGAGTTGGAAAATAAACCACGAAATAATCCGCTACCTCGACTAGTAGTCACCGGCCATATTGTTATCCGATCTGTGGTGTTTCGAGGTGTTCTTCGAGATAGCTCCAGTCATCGAAGTCATTCCTCGAAGACCCACCAGTCGAGTACCCATAGTAGTTATTAGGCCGGTTGTAGTTCATCACGCTCGGGTACTCCTGGTGCGAATACCTTCTAGAATCGATTCCCTCGTGAACATCAGCTAGCCCGAGGGAATGAC
The DNA here is from genome assembly GCF_005576615.1 of Natrinema versiforme. Taxonomy (NCBI): domain Archaea; kingdom Methanobacteriati; phylum Methanobacteriota; class Halobacteria; order Halobacteriales; family Natrialbaceae; genus Natrinema; species Natrinema versiforme. The sequence goes on along the minus strand of NZ_CP040330.1, from coordinate 289,645 downwards.
CCAGCTCATGCATGGCAGTCGTTCCTGTAATATCACTCCACTCATAGTGGCGGACCATCATCGCACCGCTCGAGTCGCTTGCGGCAGTGCCACCGACGCTTCTTCCATCGTGGATGGCGGTCTCAACGATAAGCAGATAGTGGTAGCCCGTTCCGTTCTGATCCCGATACTGGTCCCGGTAGTCCTCATACGAACCGTCCCACTCCGTTCGCGGCTCTGACGGAACGATCTCGTCGTACTCGACGTGTAGCGAAATACCGGTCGACCCATCCGGGTTATCAATCGGTGCGTCTTCGAACTGTTGTACGATTTTAGCCGTTTCCCGCTTCGGTAATTCGGTTCCCTCCATTTCGTCTACCTCGACGAAGACGTCCGTTCGAAGCGGATCCGCGCCCGGGTATTGATCAGACTGATTCACCTCTTTGCCGTCAGAAAGTCCGTCGCCATCCGTGTCCTCATCAGTCGGGTCAGTCCCGTACTCGATGATTTCCGCTCCGTCAGTCAGCCCATCGTCGTCGGAATCCGAATCGTAAGGATTCGTCTCATAGTCATCAACTTCGGATGCATCGTCGACGCCATCGCCATCAGTATCGGTATCGACGTTCGTTGGATCAGTCTCGAGAGTATAGATTTCGTCATCATCGTCGAGTCCGTCGCCGTCGGTATCGGTACTCGTTGGCTCAGTCTCGTAAATCTCTATCTCGTCGCCATCACTGATACCATCATCGTCCGTATCATTTCGAGTCGGATCAGTCCCGTACTCGTTCCTCTCGAGACCATCGCCGACCCCGTCGTCGTCTGTATCGATATCTATCGGCGACGTCCCATACGCTTCGACTTCTTCGCGATCGGATAGTCCATCCCCATCAGTATCGGTGTCTGTCGGGTCAGTGCCGTAGTCGTAAACTTCGTCATCGTCTGAGAGTCCATCACCATCCGTATCGATCGCTCTCGGGTTCGACTCGTATTCTCGTATTTCAGCTGGATCGCTCAGACCATCTCCATCGGAGTCTGTATCGGACGGATTTGTCTCGAGTTCGTTCACCTCTTGGCCGTCCTCTAGCCCATCGCCGTCAGTATCCGCATTGATTGGGTTGGTCCCGTACTGTTTCTCTTTCCCGTCATCAAGGCCATCTTCGTCAGTGTCGGCAGACGAGGGATCAGTGCCCTCTCTAACTTCACTCAATGCAGACTCTCCATCTCCATCGATATCAACGAACGTAGTCCCGCCAACGAAACCCGCAGAGAGTATCGACCCGAATAGCAGCCCCACGACGACCACTCTTCTAGAAACCATCCGTCCCCAACTTTTCACTATTGGTATAATTATATTCTGGCTGTCTGTAGTATCGTATTATTGTGTTATTCTAATTACGAGACGGATATCCTCTGACAAGCAGTGTAGCGCTCTTGCGGCACCCACAAGATCATCGTCTCAGTAAGTACGATTCGACCACTCGATTCCCTCGAATTCCTCGTTGAATGCTGGCCGCTCGAGGATATACTGATAAGGGACACCGCTCGAGTTGCCGGAGTAAGAGTGTCACCTGATCGCAGCAAATCTCCGTTAGCCGTCGCTATCGCGGGATGTGGTTCATGATGCTTCTCGGAAGTATCGAAAAACTGCGTTCCAGCCGACGTTCGCGATGGCTGGACCCTACAATCCGCGTGGATTGTAAGGAATTTGGTATAAGCCAAGGGCCGGATTTGAACCGGCGGTGGGCGGCTCTGCAGGCCGCTGCGTTCGGCCGGACTCTGCCACCTTGGCGCATCCTACCGTTGACACTGCGTTCGTTTAAGCATAGCGGTACGGCACAATCGTGGTTGCTGTCACTGATCAGGGAAATACAGAAACCCCCACAGAGCGACTGCTTTAGCAGCCGCTCTGTGAGGGTGAAAGTCTGAGTATGAGTGGTGGCGGCGAAACGGGGTTCCCAGAGGGTCGCCCACTCCAGTACTAACCGTAACGCAGGCGAGCTTATCTTCCGTGTTCGGGATGGGTACGGGAGGCACCTCGCCGCTATGGCCGCCGTAATGCCGACCGACGGACTCGAACCGTCGTCAAACCGTAATCGGTGGCATGTCTATGACCGAGTGTACGTGTAGTCCAGTTTGCGTCCGGACCCGTTCGCGCGTCACGGATCCAATGCGATGTAGTGTATGAGTGTGTGGCTTGGCCGGTTAGTGCTCGCGGACTCAACACCTCGTTGCCTTGGTGCGTACATCCCGAGTCTATCGATCTCGTCTTCTACGAGTGGCCTCGGTGGTATCTCTTTTTCAGGTGGGTTTCGAGCTTAGATGCGTTCAGCTCTTACCCCGTGGTGCGTCGCTGCCCGGCACGTGCTCTTTCGAACAGCCGGTACACGAGTGGCACCCATTCGTAGTTCCTCTCGTACTATACGAACGTTCCCGTCAGATACCGTAACACCCCCAATAGATAGCAGCCGACCTGTCTCACGACGGTCTAAACCCAGCTCACGACCTCCTTTAATAGGCGAACAACCTCACCCTTGCCCGCTTCTGCACGGGCAGGATGGAGGGAACCGACATCGAGGTAGCAAGCCACCCGGTCGATATGTGCTCTTGCGGGTGACGACTCTGTTATCCCTAAGGTAGCTTTTTTGTCAGCAATGGGCCGCATCAAGCAGCCTCATTGGTTCGCTAGACCACGCTTTCGCGTCAGCGTCCGTCGTTGTGCCGGACACTGTCAGACTTCCTTTTGCTCTTGCGCTCTTCCCCGAGTCTCCGACTCGGGTGAGGAAATCTTGGGGCGCGCCCGATATCTTTTCAGGCGCGTACCGCCCCAGTCAAACTGCCCGGCTACCAGTGTCCTCCGCCAGGAGTGAGAGTCGCAGTCACCATCGGGTAGTATTTCAATGCTGCCTCGGTGGCCCGCTAGCGCGGGTACCTGTGTAGCGGCTCCTACCTATGCTGCACAATGGCGACCACGTCTCAGTGACAGCCTGCAGTAAAGCTCTATAGGGTCTTCGCTTCCCCTTGGGGGTCTCCAGACTCCGCACTGGAACGTACAGTTCACCGGGCCCAACGTTGGGACAGTGGCGCTCTCGTTGATCCATTCATGCAAGCCGCTACTGAAGCGGCAAGGTACTACGCTACCTTAAGAGGGTCATAGTTACCCCCGCCGTTAACAGGTCCTTCGTCCCCTTGTACGGGGTGTTCAGATACCTGCACTGGGCAGGATTCAGTGACCGTACGAGTCCTTGCGGATTTGCGGTCACCTATGTTGTTACTAGACAGTCGGAGCGCCCGAGTCACTGCGACCTGCCTCTTCGCGAGGCAGGCATCCCTTATTGCGAACGTACGGGACTAACTTGCCGAATTCCCTAACGTCGGTTGCTCCCGACAGACCTTGGCTTTCGCCGCCACGAGTACCTGTGTCGGATCTCGGTACGGACAGTGTGCTCGCCTTTTCACGGGCTCTAGGTTGGCCTGACTTGCGCTATCCTGCCATTCGTTCGCTTCGTGCCATTACGGCTTCCACGAAGTTCGACAGTTAGACTGGGCGAAAGCCCAGCTCAGGCGGCCCCAAAGCGTTGGCTTTGAGTGCACACTGGCATAGGAATATTAACCTATTTCCCTGTTGTCAATTTCGACTTACGGATTGACTTAGGACCGGCTAACCCTCAGCTGATCAGCATTGCTGAGGAACCCTTACTCGTTCGGCCGTCGGGGTTCTAACCCGACTAACGCTGCTACTATGACCAGGATTTTCGTTACTGAACGGTCCACACGATCTCTCGACCGTGCTTCCACCCGAACAGAACGCCAACCTACGAGATCACCAGTCTGAGTGGTGCTGCTAGGTCTCGGTGGTAGACTTGAGCCCCGATCATTTTGGGCGCCTCAAACCTCGGCCGGTAAGCTGTTACGCTTTTCTTAGAGGGTAGCTGCTTCTAAGCTCACCTCCCGGCTGTCTAGGGCTTGAGACCACCTTCGATCGCACTTAGTCTACACTTGGGGACCTTAACCCAGCTCTGGGTTGTCTCCCTCACGGTACACAGGCTTACCCCGTGCACCGGACTCCCTGCGTCAAACGACGTTCGTAGGTTCGGAGTTGGACAGGGGGGCGCACTCCTCTCGGAGTGCGGTCCCCCAATCCGTCGCTCTACCCCACGAACTATCTCGGCAGAGGTCATGCTTCGACATGTTTCGGTTGGAACCAGCTGTTTCCGGACTCGATGGGCCTTTCACCCCTACACAAAGATCACGAGAGGGTATTGTAGGACACCAACTCTAACAGGCCTCCACGTGCCTTTCGGCACGCTTCACCTTGTCCTTGCGTAGATCGTCCGGTTTCGGGTCGTGCCCGTTTGACTCCCCGCGCTTGAACACGGCGGCCCTCGTGCAAAGCACTGCGGCCATGTCGGTTTCCCTTCGCCTTCCTCGATAATCGAGTTAGACTCGTCAAACAGGCACACTCCCTGGTTCGTTTTTCAAAACGTACGACAGAACACCGGCTTCCCAAACTTCTTACTACAGGTTCGCACCTGATTCATTGTGTCCGGGACCTTGTATGCCCTGTCGCTCCATCGCCAACTGATTTCACGCCCTATTGCACCTCCCTTCGTGGGGTGCTTTTCAGCGTTCGCTCACGCTACTTGTTCGCTATCGGTCTTGAGGAGTGTTTAGTCTTCGCGGTCGATGCCCGCGATATTCACGAGGGATATCCAACCCCCGATACTCTGGAACTGACGCACAGCATACTCGTCGGCAGTACGGGACTGTCACCCTGTTTCGTGCTCTATTCCAAGAGACTTCGTGTCGAGTTTCTGCTGATGAGAGTCAGTCCGAACACCACATTGCCCGTAAGGGCTTCGGTTTGGACTGTGTCGCGTTTATTCGCCATTACTAACGACATCGCGTTTGCTTTCTTTTCCTGTCGATACTAAGATGTTTCAATTCTCGACGTTCCCCATTGCGCGAAGCAATTGCGGTGGGGATTCCCATTCGGAGATCCCAAGTTCTTCGCCTCCGTGCGGCTCCCTTGGGCTTATCGCAGCTTGGCACGTCCTTCATCAGCTCTCAAGCCGAGCGATCCACCAGCTGGCACAGTAGCCACGTTCATCGGATCGGCGTTGCGACAAAGTCGCAACATCGTGACCCGGGAACGGGTCCAGTGGACGCCTGGACTACACGTACACACGGTCTCATCTGCACGCCGGTAGACAGCCGGCCTGCATTAACCCTTCCCACTCGCACTTACGCGGAGTGGTGCATCAGTTTCGTCGGATTAGATCGAAGTCGTCTGCCCTACTTAAGGGGCACGATTCGATCCGCACCGAGCCATGGACCCACAGGGATTCGAACCCTGGGCATCCTCCTTGCAAAGGAGGCACTCTACCACTGAGCTATGGGCCCACGTCCACCCACGTGGGTGGACAGCGCGTATCATGTTAGCCTCGGTAGTTCAAAGGTGCCCGATCGGCCAACCGATGGTCGATCGAACGTGCACCGCGTGGCGCAACGCGCCACGAGTTAGGGTGGGCCGGGGCGACGCCCCGGTCCCGGTCTGTGGAGGTGATCCAGCCGCAGATTCCCCTACGGCTACCTTGTTACGACTTAAGCCCCCTTGCGGAGCCCAGATTCGACCGACGTTGCGTTGGCCTCATCCGGACCCCACTCGGGTGCTTTGACGGGCGGTGTGTGCAAGGAGCAGGGACGTATTCACCGCGCCCTTCTGAGGCGCGATTACTACCGAATCCAGCTTCATGAGGACGAGTTTCAGTCCTCAATCCGAACTACGACCGAGTTTCGGAGATTAGCGTCCCCTTTCGGGGTTGCATCCCACTGTCTCGGCCATTGTAGCCCGCGTGTCGCCCAGCACATTCGGGGCATACTGACCTACCGTTGCCCGTTCCTTCCTCCAGTTTGGCACTGGCAGTCCTCCTAATGTACCCAACCACCACAAGGGTGTTGCTGGCAATTAGGAGTGCGGGTCTCGCTCGTTGCCTGACTTAACAGGACGCCTCACGGTACGAGCTGACGGCGGCCATGCACCTCCTCTCAACGGCTCCAGTAAGGTCATCAACCTGACCTTCACTGCACGTTGTCGATGCTGGTGAGATGTCCGGCGTTGAGTCCAATTAAACCGCAGGCTCCTCCGGTTGTAGTGCTCCCCCGCCAATTCCTTTAAGTTTCATCCTTGCGGACGTACTTCCCAGGCGGTCTGCTTCACGGCTTCCCTACGGCACAGCACAGGCTCGTAGCCTGTGCCACACCTAGCAGACATCGTTTACAGCTCGGACTACCCGGGTATCTAATCCGGTTCGTGACCCGAGCTTTCGTCCCTCACCGTCGGATCCGTCTTCCAGAGGCGCTTTCGCCACCGGTGGTCCGTCCAGGATTACGGGATTTCACTCCTACCCCGGACGTACCCCTCTGGTCTTCCGGTCCCAAGCCATACAGTTTCCGTCGGACGCCTGCGCGTTAAGCGCGCAGATTTCCCGACGAACTTGCGTGGCCAGCTACGGACGCTTTAGGCCCAATAATAGCGGTCATCACTCGTGCTGCCGGTATTACCGCGGCGGCTGGCACCGGTCTTGCCCAGCACTTATTCTACGACCACCTTACGGTCGTGAAAAGCGAGGACTATATGCCCTCGCACTTGGAGTCCCCTTATCGCACTCGCGTGCAGTGTAAAGGTTTCGCGCCTGCTGCGCCCCGTAGGGCCCGGTATCTTGTCTCAGATACCGTCTCCGGGCTCTTGCTCTCACAACCCGTACCGATTATGGGCACGGTGGGCCGTTACCCCACCGTCTACCTAATCGGCCGCAGCCACATCCTATGGCGCCTGAACGTTTCGCGTTCGTGCCACTCCAGGCGATGAACGCTATTCCGGATTAGCCTCAGTTTCCCGAGGTTATCCGGATCCATAGGGTAGTTTGGCCACGTGTTACTGAGCTATCTGCTACGAGCCTGAACTCGTGCAACTAGCATGGCTAAATCGGACTCCAATAGCAATGACCTCCGGCAGGATCAACCGGAATGCTATATGATCTCCCCAGTTGGGGAGGGTCTATTGGCGGTGAATGTTAATACACACTCACACATAATGGTCCACGTTCGATGACTCCGACTCGACGACCGAGCGGGCGTCACCGAACTACCAAGGCTAACATCAGATCCCATCTGTACGGCGGACCGCAGGGGTGGAATCCTCATCTCGTGCGGATGTATTTCTAAGCCGTCTGGGGTACATAACCCCTTCGGACTCGAGCCATCCGGGATGACGGAACGAGTTGAACGTCCCGTCGATCACATCTTTCGTGTTCACATCCGAATGCCCTCGTACATATAAGGGCGTCGGATCGCCGCCCAGCCGGAAATCGCATCCGGCGAGGGCGTGTGCGATCACAACTGAACGCCCACGCACGTATAAGGGCTCCGGACTGTCGCAACCGGGAACACCGGTCGCGAACACATCCATAGTGGAACCCTCGAGTACGGATAAGGCCGTCGGATCGAACCGACGGATTATCCGGGGTGGATGTAGACATCCCCCGCGCCGGGTTGCGGCCGGAGGGAACATGGCGGTGTACGCCACGTCGTTCGCATTCCAATCGATGCCGGGTACACATATAAGACCGTCGGACCAGACTGATATCGGAACCCGCTACCATGCCACGGTTTTCCACGAGAGGGTCGCATCACTAATACTAATAAATGCAGTCGCTCCTCGAGCAAATCGACTCAGGGCTGCAACGGGTGTCACGCGGGCGGAGGTCGGCCGGTCATCCCGCCCTTGTAGGGAGTCGGACCGAATGATACCCGCGTGAGTCGCACTCGAGCGCGCACGCGCAAGAAGGCTTCGTGTCGACGGCTCGACGGCAGCGGCTGGGGAACGCATCGATGCCGATAAACCACGTGCGTTGCAAGGGGGAGACGAATGGTCCGGGACCCGTTCGCTTCGGAATCGACGCCGGCTGCGGAGGAGATCTGCTCCGCGCTGGACGATCCCGACTGCCGTGAAATCATCCGAAACCTCGAGGAACCCATGACCGCATCGGAGCTATCGAAGCGGTGTGAGATCCCGCAGTCGACGCTGTACCGGAAACTCGAGTTGTTGACCGAGGCGACGCTGCTCGAGGAGTCGACCGAGATTCGACAGGACGGACATCACGCGAGCAAGTACTCGGTCGCGTTCGACGAGATCACGCTCGGGTTAGACGAGGACCGGTCGCTGACGGTCCAGATCGATCGGCCGGCGCGGACGGCGGACGAACGGCTTGCGGACCTGTGGTCGGAGGTGCGAAAGGAAACATGAATCCATTTCCCGCCGGCTCGGCCGAGATCATGCTCGCGCTGGCCGTCGTCAAGACGCTCGTGCTCGTGGTCGGGGGCATTATTACGTACTTCGCGTTCAAGGCGTATCGACGGACCCGCCAGCGCGCGTTAGGCTATCTCGCGGGCGGGTTCGGCCTCGTCACGCTCGGGTTGGTGCTCGCCGGCATGTTGTACGAACTCCTCGGCGTCGAGCTCGCGACGGGGATCCTGCTCGAGAGTCTGCTCGTGTTGGCCGGCTTCGTGGTGATCGCGTACTCGCTGTACGTGCAGTGAGCGGCACGATCCGTCTATCTCTCGGGGAACTGTTATGCGAGCGCGCCAGTTCCGGCACTGATCGCGTAGCAGTCGGCTCGCAGTTCGCTGCGGGTTCACGGTTCCCGCCGGTCGCGTTTTCGGGCCATCCGACAGTCGGGTTCGCTCCGCTTCCCGTCGTCTAACGCGCCAGCGGAAAGCGACACCCTCGAGAGAAACAGATTCGAACGAATCGATGAGAACGAGCCGCGAGCACGCGACCATCCGTGGTCCCGCGTCAGCGGTTCAGCGTGTGAATCGCGTGTCCGAGCGCGTTTTCGGCGGCTTCCATCACCGCTTCCGAGAGCGTCGGGTGGGTGTGGACCGTCGACGCGACGTCCTCGAGGGTCGCGCCGAGTTCGATCGCAAGGCTGAGTTCGGCGATCAGTTCCGAAGCTTCGGAGCCGACGATCGAGGCTCCGAGGACGTAGCCGTCTTCGTCGTCGGCGACGATTTTGACGAATCCGTCGGAGTTCCCGGTCGTGAGGGCGCGGCCGCTCGCGCGGAACGGGAACTGACCGGTCACGGTCTCGAAGCCGGCGTCGTCGGCCTCGGATTCGGTCATGCCGACGGTTCCGATTTCGGGATCGGTGAAGACGGCGGCCGGCATTGCTTGGTGGTCGAGAGCGGCGGGTTCGCCGGCGATCACTTCGGCGGCGACCTTGCCCTCTGCGCTGCCCTTGTGTGCGAGCATCGGTTCGCCGGCGACATCGCCCGCGGCGAAGATGTGGTCGACGGTCGTGCGTGCGCGCGAATCGGTTTCGATGAACCCGCGGTCGTCCGTCTGGAGTCCGGCTTCCGCAAGATCAAGCGTGTCCGAGACCGGTTGGCGGCCGACGGCCACGAGTACCTTTTCGGTGTCGAGTTCGAGACGTTCGTCTTCGACGGCTTCGGCTCCTCCCCCGTCGGCGGCGGCCCGTTCGGCTGGCTCGGCAACGACGCGGATACCGTCCGCGTCGTCGCGGTCGTGCCACTCCGTCGCGGTATAGCCGAACTCGAAGTCGATTCCGAGATCGTTTGCGCGTTGCTTGACCGGGCGTTTGAGGTCGTCGTCGTAGCCCGGGAGGATCGAGTCGAGCATCTCGAGGGCGGTCACGTCGGTCCCCAGTTTGGCGAAGACGCTCGCGAGTTCCATCCCGATGTAGCCGGCCCCGACGACGACGAGCGAGTCGGGGACGGACTTGAGCGCGAGGGCCTGTTTCGAGTCGAGGACCGGTTCGTCCCCGTACTCGAAGTTCGGAATCTCGATGGGCCGCGAACCGGTCGCGATAACGGCGTGTTCGAACTCGAGGGTCTCGGAGCCCTGCCCCTCGCCGCTGTGGGAGACGCGGACGGTGTTCTCGTCGGCGAAGCGGGCGGTTCCCTCGAGCAGGGTGACCTGGTTGGCCTTGCAGAGTTTCTCGACGCCGCCGGTGAGTTGATCGACGACGCCGTCCTTCCAGTCCATCATCCCGCCGAGGTCGATCGCGGGATCGGCGTGGATGCCCATCTCCTCGGCGGTGGCGGCCTCGTGGGCGACGTCGGTCGCGGTGATCAGCGCTTTCGAGGGGATACAGCCGTAGTTCAGACAGGTCCCCCCGTAGGCGTCCTTCTCGACGAGCGTGACGTCGAGATCGAGTTGGCCGGCGCGGATCGCGGCCACGTAGCCGGCGGGGCCCGCGCCGATGACCAGTACGTCGGTTCCGGTGGTGACGTCTCCGACGACCATCAGTTATCCTCCTCCGTCGCGTGTATCGTGCGTGAACTGTGTGCGTCCATGGTCGGTAGCGTTGGCTTCGATCACTCGAGCAATAGTAGGCTGGGGTTCTCGAGGTACTCCATGACGGTGTTCGTAAACTGCGCGCCGACGGCCCCGTCGATCAGCCGGTGGTCGAACGACAGCGACAGCGTCAGCACCGAGCGGGGTTCGATCGACTCCTCGCCGGTCTCCTCATCGACCACGACCCGGGGCTTGCGCTTGATCGCGCCGATCGCGAGGATGCCCGCCTCGGGGTAGTTGATGATCGGGGTGGCGTACTCGCCGCCGATCGCTCCGACGTTAGTGATCGTAAACGTCGAGCCGCGCAGTTCGCCGGGGCTGATCGTTCTGTCGCGGGCCTTCTGGACGACCTCGTTCATCTCCGAGGAGAGCTGTAGCAGTCCCTTCCGGTCGGCGTCCTCGACCACCGGCACCATCAGTCCGACGTCGGTCGCGGTCGCGACTCCGATGTTGTAGTAGTCGCGGTAGACGATTTCGTCTGCCTCCTCGTCGATGACCGCGTTCATCTCGGGGTGTTCTTTCAGCGCCGCGACGACGGCCTTCATGATGAACGGCATGTAAGTGAGCCGAATGCCGCGCTCCTCGGCACGCGGTTTGAGTTTCTCGCGCGCCTCGACGAGTTCGGTCACGTCGACTTCGTCGTGGTGGGTGACGTGGGGCGCGCTGTACTTGGACTCGACCATCGCCTCGGCGATCCGCTTGCGGACGCCCCTGAACGGCTCGCGGCGTTCGCGCTCGCCCTCGGCGAACTCGGTCCCCTTCGTTCCCACCCCCTCACCGGATTCGACTGCGTCCCGATCCGCCTCCTGTGCCCGCTGCTGGGCGTCCGCGTACTCCTGCAGCGCTTCCGGCGTGACGAACGCTTCACCGTCGCGCTCCTCGGTCGCCGGGACGGCATCGATGTCGATCCCCTCCTCGTCGGCGATCCGCCGGGTCGCGGGCGCGGCCAGTGTCTTGTCGCGATCCGCGGCTTCGACCTGTGTCGGCGTCTCGGTTCGCTGGGTGCTCGAGGCCTCGGCCCCTGCCGCGGAAGCCGATCCCTCGCCGGTTCCGGCACCGGTACTCGTGGCGCTCGAGCCGCTCGTGCTCGATTCAGCGCCGGCCGTATCGGATGCGGGTTCAGCGGCCTCCGGCTGGACCTGAACCGATCCGTCGCCGGCCCCGCCGGTAGCGGCCTGCACGTCGGCCGCGGTGATCCGACCGCCGGGACCGCTTCCCTCGAGGCTCGAGAGGTCGATTCCCCGTTCGCGGGCCAGCCGGCGCACGCGCGGGGGCGCGAAGACGCGATCGTCGGGCGGCGCGACCGCTTCGGTGTCCGCCCCGGTCGCGCCGGGGTCGCCGGCAGCGTCACCGGTTTCCGCTTGTGGCTCGCCCGGTTCGTCGACGCCGGCGGGTTCGCTCGTCTGCTCTCGCTCCGATTCCGTCTCCGTCTCGGCTGCTCCTTCGGTTTCTCCCGCTACATCAAAGGAGATGATTACCGTCCCGACGGGGACGACCGCACCCTCCTCGACGTGTAACTCGCGGACCGTGCCGTCGACCGGCGCGGGAACCTCCACGAGGGCTTTGTCCGTCTCGACCTCCGCAACGGGTTGGTCCTCTTCGACTGTCTCGCCCGCTTCGACCAGCCACGAGACCAGTTCGCCCTCCGCGACTCCCTCGCCGACGTCCGGTAGTTCGAATTCCCTGACCATGATCAGAACTCCACGGCGTCTCGAATGCCGTCCTCGATGCGCGCCGGCTCGGGCAGATAGTAGTCCTCGAGCGCGTACAGCGGGAACGGCGTGTCGAAACCCGTGATACGCTCCACCGGGGCTTCCTGATACAGTAGGGCTTCCTCCTGCAGGGTCGCGGTGATCTCGGCTCCCAGTCCGCCGGTCTTGGGTGCCTCGTGGACGACCGCGGCGCGGCCGGTTTTCTTGAACGAGTCGACGATCGTCTCCTCGTCCAGCGGCGAGACCGTTCGCAGGTCGACTACTTCGGCGTCGATCCCTTCGTCTTCGAGGTTCTCGGCGGCCTCGAGCGTCGGCCGGGTCATCGCGCCCCACGTGTAGACCGAGATGTCGCTGCCCTCGCGACGGACGGCCGCCTCGCCGAGGGGGACTTCGTACGATTCGTCGGGGACTTCCTCGCGGAACGCCCGGTAGATGAGCTTCGGCTCGAGGAAGAGCACCGGATCGGGACTCCGGATCGCGCTGGTCAGCAGCCCCTTCGTGTCGTAAGGGGTCGACGGGATGACGACCTTGAGCCCGGGCTGGTGGACGAACATCGCCTCGGTCGATTCGGAGTGGTGTTCGGGCGCTCGAATCCCGCCGCCGTAGGGGGCGCGGACGACCAGCGGACACGTGTATCGTCCGCGCGAGCGCGTCCGCAGGCGCGCGGCGTGGGAGACGATCTGGTCGAACGCGGGATAGATGAAGCCCATGAACTGGATCTCGGGGACCGGCCGCATCCCGTAGGCGGCCATCCCGATCGCCGTCCCGACGATGCCCGACTCCGCGAGCGGCGTGTCGACGACCCGGTCCTCGCCGAACTCGTCGTAGAGCCCTTCGGTCGCCCGGAAGACGCCGCCGTTCTTGCCGACGTCCTCGCCCATGACGATGACGTCGTCGTCGCGAGCCATCTCGGTGTGTAATCCGTCCCGTACCGCCTGTACCAGCGTGAGGTTCTCCGAGCCTGATTCTACAGCCATGGTATCACTCCAAGAGCGCGTCGTCGCCGTGGTCCTCGCGGATCGATTCGAAGTACTCGAGTTGCTTTCGTAACCGTCGGGGCATCCCCTCGTAGACATGGGCGAAGATCTCCTCGGGGTCGGGCCGTTCGACCGACTCGGCCGACTCGATCGCGTCGGCCACGGCCTCCTCGATCCGCGCCTCGATCGTCTCGACCCGCTCCGCGTCGAGGACGCCGGTCGACCGCAGGTACGTCTCGAGGCGCGGGATGGGATCCTTCTGCTTCCAGCGCTCGACCTCGTCGTCGGTCCGGTAGACGGAGGGATCGTCCGCCGTGGTGTGGGCTCCGAACCGGTACTGGACCGCCTCGATGAGCGTCGGCCGCAGTTCGTCTTCGCCGGGATCCTTGGCTTTCTCGAGGGCCTCCTTCGTGACCTTGTACACCGCGAGCGGGTCCATCCCGTCGACCTGCACACCCTCGAAGCCGTAGGCGGTGGCCTTCTGGGCGAGCGTGGCACTCGCCGTCTGGCGCTCGCGCGGCACGGAGATGGCCCACTGGTTGTTGTTACAGAAGAACACGTTCGGCGTGTCGAAGACGCCGGCGAAGTTCAGCCCCTCGTGGAAGTCGCCTTCGGAGGTCGCGCCGTCGCCGAAGTAACAGACGAAGGCCTTGTTTTCGTCGCGGAGTTTCGAGGCCCACGCCGCGCCGGTCGCGTGGGGAATCTGGGTCGCGATGGGGACCGCGACCGAGAAGATGTTGACATCCTCGGGCATGTAGTTTCCGCGCTCGTGACCCATCCAGTAGAGCAGAGTCCGCTCGAGGGAGAGGCCCCGAACCAGCCCGACGCCGTGTTCGCGGTAACTGGGGAAGACCCAGTCCTCCTCGGCCAACGCGTGGGCGCTGCCGACCTGTGCGCCCTCCTGTCCGGACAGCGGCGGATAGGTGCCCATCCGCCCCTGTCGTTGGAGGCTGACGGCTCGCTCGTCGAACCGGCGCACGAGCCGCATCTGCTCGTACATCTCGACGAGTTGGTCGTCAGTGAGGTCCGGAACCTCGGCACCCTCTCGGACCCGACCCGCCTCGTCGAGTATCTGTACTCGCTCGCGGGGATCGCGCTGTAACGTACTCACGGGACAACCCACCTGTACATACCCTAATGAACTATCGCTCAGGATAAAGGAGTTTCCCAAAAGTAGGTTACTGTTCGTCGGATTTTTGCCGGACGGCTGTACGCCTCCGTCCCAGATCTCGACAACAGCGAACAGAAGTGCGCAAAGTCGACTGATTTCTTCCGGTTGTGGAAGGTGACTCTCGAGCGTGGACGACCGTCGGCGCGGGCGACCGAACGAGGCGGACTCCCCGCGGCTTGTGGTCGGAACGAAGCATCGCACCGGCGGGCGGCCGCGGTCGCGAGCGCTCTTAGGACTCGGTCTGCTGTGGCCGTGTCCGGCGCGCGTCGGCTCTCGCTTCCGCGACGCTCTTGCCCTCCCGCAGGACGGCGTCGACGAACAGTTCGCCGGCCTTATACGACGATCGCACCATCGGCCCGCTGGCACAATAGAGGAAGCCTAACTCCGCTTCAGCGACGCGTCGCCACGTCTCGTACTTATCGGGGTGGTCGTAGCGCCGGACCTCGAGGTGGTCCCGCGAGGGCTGCAGATACTGCCCCAGTGTGACGATATCGACGCCGCGTTCGCGCAGGTCCGCGAGCGTCTGGTAGACCTCGTGGTCGTACTCGCCGTGGCCGAGCATGACGGAGGTTTTGGTGTAAATGTCGCTTTCCCGATCGACCTGCTCGAGGACCGACAGGCTCTGCTCGTAGCCGGCACGACGGTCACGAACGGGATACTGCAATCGCTCGACGGTCTCGACGTTGTGGGCGATCACGTCGGGTTCGGCGTCGATGATCTTCCGGACGAGTCGCTCCTCGCCCTGGAAATCGGGAATCAGCACCTCGACGAGGATGCCGGGGTGTCGGGCCTTGATCTCGCGGATCGTCTCGGCGAAGTGGCCCGCGCCCTGATCGGGGAGGTCGTCCCGGTCGACGCTGGTGAGGACGACGTAGTCCAGCCCGATTTCGGCGATCGCCTCGGCGACGTTTTCGGGCTCGTCGGGGTCGAGGGCCTCCATCCCGCCGGTCCGAACGTCACAGAAGTTACAGCCTCGAGAGCAGCGATCACCCATCAGCATGAAGGTGGCCGTTCCGCCGCCCGACCCATCGCCGTCGGACCCGCCTCTACCCGACCAGCACTCGCCCAGATTCGGACAGTTGGCCTCCTCGCAGACGGTGTGCAGGTCGTGTTTCCGTAGCGTCTCCCGGATGCCGGCGAACTCCCGTCCCGACGGCGGGCGACTCTTCAGCCAGTCGGGCTTGCGCGCGCGGCTCATATCCCTTCATCGGCCCGCGCGGTCAAAAACCGTGGTGGTCCCGCGACTCGTTTCGAGCCGACCCCGTCGTGACACGTCGGTATGGAGCAGCAAACCGCCTGAAAATCGGCCACGTCGCGGGTAACCGGTCCGTTCCCCCGATAGCTTTACGGACGGGTACGGAATAGGCGCGGCCGATGGCCTTCGGCTCGACGCCCGACTGGTTTCATATCAGCGACGACGAGAGCATCGTCTGGGAGAGCCGTCCGCATCCGTTCGCGATGGGGACCGAGCTCCCGGTCGGAATCGGGCTCGCGCTCGCGGGCATTCTGGTCGCCGGCTGGAGCGGGACCGACGGCGTCGGGCTCCTGACGATACTCGGCGTCCTCGTCACGGTGACCGGGGTGATTATCGCGCTCGCCCGGTATCTCATCTGGACGAACACGCGCTACGTCATCACCTCCACGGAACTCTACAAGAAACGGGGCGTGATCTCGAGAGACGTGACCCAGTTCCGCCTCGATCGGGTCCAGAACACCAGCCTGCGCCAGTCCGGAATCGGTCGCCTGCTGGGCTACGGCGACCTGACCGTCTACACCGCCGGCTCCGGCGAGCCGGAACTGGTCTTCGAACGCGTCCCCCAACCCGAACGGGCCAGCAGCCGGCTCAGCGACCGGCTCGAGCACGTCGCGGCCGACGAATCGGCCGTCTGAACGGCGGGTCCGACGGAGGGTGGTCGCCACCGAACGCAAGACTGTCCCGAGGAGGTGGCACCGAGGCCCGAGGAACGGGGAAAACACAAAGCTCATTATATTACCCGAATTCTACCAGTGACACAATGTCTTCACAGCTGGCAACGTCCGAAGAGAGCACGGTATCGCGCGGCTCGAGCGTCGCGGCGAATGCGGGACTCGGCGTCTTTGCCGCCGCAACCGGGTACCTCCTCACATATTTGCTGATCGGTGCCGAAGTTCGACAGAACCTCGACGGCGAAGTCGCCAGTTGGAAGGGCGTCGCGTGGTACTTCTACGAAGCCCACATGGTCGATATCGAGGCTACCAGACAGGCCGCTTCGTTCGGCGGAACTGGTATCCTCAATCTCATCGCTGAGTCGAACAGCGCAAGCGCCGACGTGTTGTACGTGCTCCCGCCCCTAGTGCTGTTCGCAGTCGGTGCGTTTCTGGCCGTGCGATGGGAGACTACTGATCTCGGCGATGCCGTCATGGCTGGTGCTCCGGTAACGATCGGGTACGCCGTGGTGCTCGGTCTCGGCGCGGTCGTCGCAGAAGCCAACACCGAAGCGTCCGTTTGGGGAATCGAGACGACCAGTTCGATCGGGCCGACGCTCCTGCCCGCGATCGTACTTGGCGGGATTCTCTATCCGCTGGTGTTCGCCACTGTGGGGGCTGCGACCGCCACCGCCATCAACGCACAGTAGCGGCGACTCGAAGGAAACGCCTTTGACCCGGCACCCCCCGTTTCCGTGTGATGGAGGTCGCCGAGGTTCTCCCCGAATTCGCGGACGCTTTTGCCTTCGAGGAGTTCAACCGGATGCAACGCGAGGCACTGCCCGCATTACTCGAGTCCGAGGACAACGTGGTCGCGAGCGCGCCCACCGCCTCGGGGAAGACGGCACTCGCGGAACTCGCGATCTGTAAGTCGCTCGCCGAAGGGGGCACCGCGCTCTTTATCGCCCCGATGCGAGCGCTGACGAACGAGAAGGAAGACGACTGGGACCGGTTCGAGGCGTTGGATTACTCGGTCTACGTCGTCACCGGCGAGCGCGATCTGAACCCGCGCCGGGCGCGCCGGGCGGACATCCTCGTGATGACCCCCGAGAAACTCGACTCGGCGACCCGTAAACACGATTCGCGACGGTACGACTTCGTCACCGACATCGACGTCTGTGTCATCGACGAGGTCCACCTGCTCGACGCCGACCGCCGGGGCTCGGTGCTCGAGGTGACGATCTCTCGCCTGCGCCGGCTCTGTGACCCCCGGGTCGTCGCGCTCTCGGCGACGATGCCGAACATCGAGGACGTGGCGGCGTGGCTCGACGCCCCCGAGGAGACGACCTTCGAGTTCGGCGAGGAGTACCGACCCGTGGAACTCAACGCGGGCGTCAAGACCTATACGCACGGCGACAACTCCTTTGCGGACAAGTACCGGCGGCTCTACCGGGCGCTGGACCTGGCCGAGCCCCACCTCCGCGAGGACGGCCAGTCGCTCGTCTTCGTCTCCTCCCGACAGGACACCGTTCAGGCGGCCAAGAAGGCCCGCGACGAGATCGCGGAACGTGACATTCCCATCGGCGCCCGCGGCGACTACGACTTCCACACCGAGTCGAAAGACAAGATCGAGGACGGCACGCTCCGGAAATCGGTGCTCGACGGCGTCGCATTCCACCACGCCGGGCTCTCGAAGAACGACCGCGACCTCGTCGAGGAGTGGTTCAAGGAGGGCCATATCGAACTCCTCTTCTCGACCTCGACGCTGGCGTGGGGCGTCAACCTGCCCGCCCGCTGTGTCGTGATTCGGGATACGAAACACCACGACCCCCTCGAGGGCGAAGTCGATATGAGTCCCCTCGACGTGCTCCAGATGCTCGGCCGCGCCGGCCGCCCGGGCTACGACGACGTCGGCTACGGCTGGGTCATCTCCAACTCGGCGGAAGCCGACAAGTACCGCCGGCTGCTCCGGGACGGCAAGGAGATCGAGTCCCGACTGGCCGAGAGCCTCGAAACCCACCTCAACGCCGAGATCGCGATGGGGACGATCACCGATCTCGAGGACGTGATGGACTGGCTCGAGACGACCTTCTACTACGTCCGCGGCCAGTCCAAACCCGACGACTACGACTTTCCGAACCTCCGCCAGCGGGTCCGGGACTGTCTCGAGGGGCTGGTCGACCGCGGCTTCGTCGAGACTGGCGAGGACCTCTCGATCGAGGCGACGCCGCGTGGCGTCCTCACTTCGAAGTACTATCTCAGGCTCGACACCGCGGCCCGATTCGCGGCCCTGTGTGACCGCGTTGGCGGCGAAGACGGCGGAAGCGCCAATGGCGACGAACTGACGACCGGCGCCATCCTCGAGGCGGTCGCGACCGCCGCGGAGTTCGACTCCGTCTCGTCGCGACAGGACGAACGCGACGCGATCAGCGCGGTCCTGGTCGGCGAGGATACCGACGACCTCGAGGCTGGCGAGCGGAAGGTGCTGGCGATCCTCCGCAGCGCGGCCAGCGGGACGACCCCCTCCGAACTCCGCAGCGACGCGTGGGTCATCCGCCAGAACGCCACGCGGCTCCTCTCGGCGCTCGGAGCCTTCCTCGATCGGTTCGTCGGCCCCCACGCCGCGAACCTCGCGCGGCGGGTCGAGGCCCGCATCGAGAACGGCGTCGCCGAGGACGCGGTCGGGCTGACCGCCATCGACGGCGTCGGCTCGGGTCGGGCGAGCAAACTCGCGAAAGAGGGGCTCTCGACGCCCGGCGACGTGGTCGACGCGGGCGTCGAGGGCCTCGTCGACGCCGGCCTCTCGGAGGGCGTCGCCGACGGCGTCTACGAGGGCGCACAGTCCCTGCCCGCGATCGATATCGAGTGGGGCCAGTTCCCCGAGACCGTCGCGACGGGCGAGAACGAAGTCTGCGAGGTCACGGTCCGAAACGTCGGCGAACCCGCTCGAGCGGGCATCCGCGTGACCGTCAATAGCGTAGAGATGACGAGCACGAACACCTATCTGCGCGACGAAGAAACCCTCCCGATCGGCGTCTTCGGTGCCGACGCAGACGAACTTGAGTTTACCGTCAGCGTCGCCTTCCCCGAGGAGCCGCTGGTCCCGATTACGGACACGCGGACCGTTCGCGTTCGGTAATCCCTGAAGGACGATCCGACGATGGCTGTAACTGTTCGATAGTCGTTCGATAGCCGATACTTCTTTGCGGTTCTACCCTCGACACTCCCGACATGCAGACCGAGTTTCGGGTGGGAGAGGCGGCGGCCGCGGTGCGGTCGGGGGGTGGGGCCATCGAAACGTGGATCGGCGCGACGGAGTGGACGGGGCGATCCGGCGCGGTGCTGTCGCTGGCGGACGATCCGACCGCGCTCGCACTCGTCGCGGCGGTGCTCGCGGTCGTCGGTGCCGCGGTCGTCGTCCGGATTCGGTCCGGGACGGCGACCGACGGGTCTGGCAGTCCCGACGATCGCTCGAGCGACGAACCGGCCGGGAGCGACGTCGAGACCGAGCGCAGCCGCGAGACGGTTGCGGATCGGATCGGGGAGTCGACCCTCGAGCGACTCGAGCCGATCGTTCCCGACGCGGTCGACCGCGTTCGCGAGGTCGCGGCCGACGATCGCGATCCGGATCGGGCGGCGCTCGATCGCGCCGAGCGGGACCTCCGTCGCGGGCTCGAGGACGCCCTTGCCGACGGCCGACTCGACGTGGGACTCACCGCGCCGGACGGCGAGCGCTACGAGATCGTGAATCTGCCGAGCCGGTACCGCGAACTCGCGGTGCCGCCGTCGGGGGAGACGGTCCACGTCGAATCGGCAGAAGCGGCCGTCCGCGACCGGCTCGAGAACGGGACGCTCCGAGAGGCGGCCGCGGCCGCCGCGGCGGTCGACGAACACCGCGAAGAGGTCCACCGATACGTCCGTCGCCGCGAGGGGGAGATCGTCAACCTGCAGGACGAAATCGAGGCGACGCTGGGGGATGTCCGCGAACTGGTCGACCGACTCGAGGGATCGCTGGCCGATCGTGTCGACGACTTCGTACTGGCGGGGCGACACGACGAGGTAGAGGGAGTCGCCGAAATCGAACGCGACGTATCGGACGCGACCCGGTCGCTGCACCGGTGCTCGTTCGACGACGCACAGCGGGAACTCCGAGACGCCCGCGAGGCCGCCGACGAGTTGCTCGTCACCGTCGATCTCCTCGGCGGCCTGGTCGGCACGATTGAGCACGGGAGCGGCACGGTCGAGTTGCCGACCGACATCTCGACGACGCTGGTGACCGATCTCGCGCCGATCATCGAACGGCAGTACGACGTGGACGCGTCGGTCGAGGGGAATGCGATCGTCATTTCCGAACGGAACGCGCTCGGCGGCGAGGGCGACACGACGGGAGTCACGAGCGAGACGGCGAGAGGCGGCGACGGGTCGTCGGCGCGCGAACGGACGCCGACCGGTGGGTCGACGGCCTCGGCGGGGAGCAGAAACCGCGTCACGGCCGACTCGGTCGCCGACGAGATCCTGTTCGTCCTCCGGGAACTCGACGGCGAGACCGGCGGCGACACCGTCCAGTGTCAAACCGACGGACTCCCGACGGGCGTCGCACAACCGGCCGTCCTCGAGGAACTGGCC
The DNA here is from genome assembly GCF_005576615.1 of Natrinema versiforme. NCBI lineage: Archaea > Methanobacteriati > Methanobacteriota > Halobacteria > Halobacteriales > Natrialbaceae > Natrinema > Natrinema versiforme. Next base: position 268,900 of record NZ_CP040330.1, on the reverse strand, counting down.
GCGTTCTGCCGGCGACAGACGGACATCGTCGCCGCGGTCGACCTGCAAGAGGGGGCCCCACCGGGCTTTCTCGAGATCGAGTTCACCGATCGAACGACGCCGATCGGCGGGCTCGAGACGCTGCGGGAGCGCTTCGCGGAACGCCACGGTGGCTGAGTCGATCACTGCGAAACGCGTCGGCGGCGGAAGACGACCGCTGCGAGAGACGGCGTTACCCGCGCGCCGACGGCGGTGAGCGAGCGAATGGTTTCGTTATCGGACAAATATCAATAATTTTACTACATAACAGCCCAGTAAATCGCGAACACTGTGTACGGAGGAGTACGATGCGCGAACACCGACGGATCACACGTAATCCTTTAGATAGTTCCGACGTACGGGTAGGGTAGTATCGAGAATGACGAATCTCTGTAAAATCTGTATGGCGCGGGAGGGTGAGTGGGAGCGGGCGACCCTCGTCGAACACATCCGAGCCGCACACGGCGACGAACCGGCCTCCGTCGAACAGGTGTATCCGGAGTTGCGCGAGGAGGTCTTCGCCGCGGAGTCCGAGTCGGAGTCAACCGACCCCGGGCCCGGACCCGAACCGGGGACGCCGCCCGAGACGCCGAGCGAGGAGTTGCTCGATAGCTCGTACGGCAAGAAGTGGTTCCTCATCGGCGTCGGCGGCGCGGGGAACAACCTCCTCGACGCGGTCCTGTTGCGCCGCGAGACGCTGTCGGAGAACAACGAGCGCCGCGCGCGGATCTGGGAGGGCGGCCTCGCCGGCTACGGGGCGCTGAACACGAACGTCAGCGAACTCGAGCAGACCTACTACGCACAGGAGGAAAACGACTACAGCCGCAACGATCTGCTGCCGAACTGTATCATCGGCTCGGGTCGACACGATTACGCGGGGGCCGGCTACCGATGGGACATCGGCAGACAGCTCATGGAGGCCGATTTTGAGGGGGACGCCGACCCGTTCCGGGAGCGGTGGGACATGCGGACCGATCACATCAAAGATTCCCAAGCGGTGATGTTCGTCCACAGCGTGACGAAAGGCACCGGCTGCGGCGCGACGCCGGTGCTCGCCGAGAAGCTCAGAACGGAGGTCCTCGCGGACGAGACGATCGTCCCGAAGCCGCTGTTCAGCAGCGTCGTTATCCCGTCGGAGGGGACCGAGTACTCGGAGTACGGCGGCCGCGCGAAGGTAAACGGGGTCGTCGGACTCGCGCGCACCTCGCGAGCGGTCGACGCGATCATCCCCTTCGACAACAACCGCCTCGAGAACGTCCAGGCGGACATCCGCCCGCGGATCGACCGCCTCGAGGAGTACAACCCGCCGCAGTACACGGAGATCAACCGGCCGCTCGTGGCGTTTCTCGAGGCGTTTACCATGTCGTCGGTGCCGCAGTTCCTCGATCGGGACGCGACGATGTCGATCATGGGCGACGTGTTCGATCCGGCCGACAGCTTCCGGCCGGTCGAAGACAAGTACCAGCTGAACCCCGACGTGTCGTTCACGCCGGCCGTGATCCTCGCGCCGGTGCTCGGGCGGTCGCGGGCGAACGCCATCGATCGATCGAAACTCGAGATCCTCGTCCGGAACGCGCTGTTCCAGAACAAGCTGGCCGAGTTCGATCCGACGACCGCGTGGGGTGGGACGTTCCTGGCGTACGGCCCTCCGGAGAAGATGGACGACGTCTCGGAGTTCGTCGCCGACGGCACGCTGACCGAGATCATCTCCGGCGAGGAGTTCCTCGACGCGGGCGACGTCTCGGGGATCGAAACCGTCGACGTCCACGTCAAACAGCTCGTCACGCCCGACCTCGACGACGTCTACCTCTGGGGGACGCTGTGGAACCCGGAGATGCCGTCGCTTTCGGACATGTACGATCAGGCCCAGCGGCTGAAACAGGAGGGCAATAGCGAACAGGCCGAGAACGTCCGCGAGGAGTGGGACGCGGTCGAGGCATTGTTTTCCTCGCTCGGACGGGAGAACATGGCTTGAGGCAGCGACAGAGATCAATACCCCCAGCCAGAGATTCGACCGCAGCCGCCACACGGGACCGATATGGACCGTTCGGACTCGGTTCATAGCACTCTCCGTCCGCCACGTTTTCAGAAACGACTTTCTTCGATAGAAATCAATCTTGAACTGATATATCAGGGCAGAAGCTTAATCAGGACTTGAGTACATTCGTTCGCTATATAATGGCAGGGGAGGTTAACGGACTCCGATGGAAGATAGGGTGGTCACCGTGGCTCGTGACCATTGGTGTGACAATCGCGTTTACTGTCATCGGAGTAATGGGAGACAGCGTGGTACTGTTCGCCGGTCTCGGTTTGATTGGGGGAGTCGGCATTTGGTACTGGGGCGTCAGGGAAGTCAACAATAATTACCAGCCGTTTATCGAGGGCTTCGTCAGCGAATCGGAACGGAAGGCAAAGCAAGGTATCGCAGTCGATAGCGGCGAGATCTATAATCTGTTGTCCGGTTCAGGCAGTTCACCGATGTTGGTAAAACCGTCTGATACGTATTATAACACCTCTATCGTCCTGACTGATACGTCGATCAGTCTGCATGGAAAAGCGCAATACGATATGGAGTCCCGATCGGGGACAGACGGCGGTTCCGACAAAGAGATCTACTATGATCAACTGACCGGTGTTCAGTCGAAGCAAACCAAGGGCCACACCGAACTCGAGATTCAGACATCGGGCGGGAACTCGACCACGATACACTCGAATACGAGCGACACTGTCGACGAACTCGTCTCCGAGATCCGGCAACGCATTCGGCGACTCAAAAACCCCAGTTCGAATCGAGAACGAAACGCCGGACCGCAGACGAATCGAAGTCACTCTCGATCACCAGCGGCCCAGGAAGACCCATCACGAGAACAGGGGACGGAACCGTCACCGGTCACCGAACAGCCGCGCGACGACGAGCCGGTGGCCCCTCGAGACGACCGCGACGAGCCGACAGAGACGGCGGACCATCCGGTGACGACGGTCGCCGATGCCGTCACCTCGCGGACGCGACCGACCGATCCGATCGCCGACGATCTGTGTCGGGTTCTCTCGGACCCCGACCCGGACGAGGAGCAACTCGAGGACGCTCTCGAGGATGCGGTCGACCGACTCGAGCACGCAGGGGCTATCGCCGACGCCGTCGAAAGCATCGACGACCCGACGGTCGACGCACAGCTCCAGTCGGCGAAACGAACGCTGTCCGTGCGTGAGGGGCCGATCGCCGCCGGTCTCGAGCCGGTGTTCGATCGCGTCCTCGAAGGCAGCGAAACGGCGTCGGTCGAAGCCGAACTCTCGGCGACCGAGGCCGAACTTTCGGAAACCGAAGCCGACCTGGAACGGTCCAGAAGAGAGTACGAGCGGATACGGACCGCGGCCGAGACCGTCTGTCGCGAAGCCGACCGAAGCGACGCGCTCGCGTTCCGGGCGGACGATATCGCCGACCGAACCGCGGAACTTGCGGACGCCCTCGAGAGCGGGGCCATCGCGCTCGAGGACCCGAACGCGACGGGACCGACCGAGATGTCGGTCGAATCGATTGCCGCCGATCTCGAGCGCTCGATCAGACCGCAGTCGCCACAGTCCCGGGAGTTGCTCGAGACGCTGGGCGAGCCGGCGTCGGACGACACCGCGCCGGTCCTGCGGTCGACGGTCGACTCGCTCGACGGGTACGCGGACCTGCAAGCGTCGATCGCGGACATCGGCGAGCGCGACGTTCGACGGCGGCTCGACGCTCTCGATGACGAACTTCAGCGGGCGGACGGCGACGTCTACCGGCATCTCGCCGACCGGGTCCGGGAACTCGAGGCGATGCTCGAGCGGGACGGGGTGACCGACGTGCAGCTGTACGCGATCTATCAGGAGTGTACGTTCTACGATCGGACGCTGCTGCCGCGGCTGTCGCGGTCGCTCGGGGGAGACACCGGGGCAGATACCGGGCGGTTGATCGAGGATCTCGAGAAGCGGATCGACGAGATCGAGCGCGAGTACATCGACGTACGGGCCGATCACAACCACACCATTCCGCGTCACTTCCTCTCGCTGGCCGACGACCTCCGAGCCGAGGCCCAGCGCGTCGACGGCGAGAGTCCGATGCGGGCGGTCGGCCTCTGTGCGGCGGCCGACGAGGTGCTCGGACACGTCGAGGCGCTCTACGAGCGAAACGAGTACAGCGTCATGCTCCGCCGGCTCCGGGGGTAGGTCGAATCGCGGATCGCGCTGGTTGGCGTCCGAAGCGGATCGGTGAATGCAGATCGAGTTTTCGGCCGACTCCGGACGAGACGGCGATCGTCCGTCGCCGGCGGGGTCGCGACCGCCAGTCACTGAGCCGAATCGAATTCGGGCCCAATTATCTTATAACCGACATACATTGTCGATATATTCCATCAAAATAGTGTGAAATATCTCGCGATCCTGTTGCCAGTCAAAAATCGTTACTATCGGCCATCTCACTCGGAAACCCGGTCCTACACGTGGCCATTAGCTTTATTGTATGATGCTCGAGTGGTCTGACTGACAAGACATGTACGATCCGTTAACTACATTTGGAGCTGAACGAGACGGTTTTCGATAGCTAGATGACGTACCTGTTCGTTGGGGCCGGACAAGCGGGGGGTGCGATCGTCGATTCGATATTCGATTACACCGACGATTCGCTGCTGGGGTTGTTCGATTCGGCCGACATTTCGACGCTCGGTCGGCCGCTGGTGTTCAATTCGACGATGCGGGACCTCCAGAACCTCTCGAACGTGCCGCCCGAAGATCAGTACGGAGTCGCAGAGCAACACGGGCTCGTCCAGGGGACCGAGCCCGGGTTCGAGGAGATGGTGACCGGCGGGTTCGGTCGGAATCCGGTCGATGCCGACGAGGTGATGGCCGAGCACGCGCCGCAGGTCCAGACGATCCTGGGCGAGAAGTTCGATCCCTCGTTCGCGAACGACGCCGGCGCGGCGTTCGACGACGCGCCCGAAGACGAGGACGGCGACCCGGTCGACGGTGACTCGCTCGAGGATGACGCATCGGCCGAGACCGATCCCGAACCGGCGATCGAGCCGACGGGCTCGGGCGTCCAGTTTGCGTTCCTGTTCCTCGGACTCGGGGGCGGAACCGGCTGCGGGATCGGCCCGCACCTCGCCCGCGAGATCAAGGCGTTTACCGACGGGCGGACCAAGGTGGTCGCGGTGGCGGTGCTGCCGAACACGCAGAATGCGGACACGGTCGGCGGTTCCGCCGACGATGGAGACGACGAAGACGACGTTAGCGCCGGCCGGCAGGCGTGGAACGCCCGGTACGGTCTGGATCGCCTCGAGGAGGAAGTCGACGGGATCGTGCTGGTCGACAACCAGCGCATCTCGTATCTCGACTCGGCGGGCGGCGAGTTCGGCGAGTACAACGAGTATGTCGCCGCATCGATCTACGATCTCGTCGCCGGACCGGTGTTGAGCGGGATCGACCCGAGCGCGGTCGACGGCATCGACACGCCGGACATCGACGTTCGGGACATCGTCACGTCGCTGTCGTTCGGCGTCGCCGGCGAGGAGTCGGAGCCGGGCTACGCCGCGATCGGTCGCTCGGTGACGATGACGCGGTCGCTGTCGGGCTATCTGCTGCCGTTCGTCGGAAAGCGCAATATCGACAGCGCGGCGCTCTCGCGGCTGTCGGCGGCGAAGCAGACGCTCGCGAAGGCCGACGTCGAGGACGCACAGAAGGCGATTTCGCTGATCAGGGCGCCGAAGTCGAACCTCGGGTCCGGCGGCCACAGCGTCGAGATCGGGACCGTCAAGCGATACCTCGAGGGGACCAGTAACCTGAGCGAGGTCAACCTCGGCGTCGCGATGAGCGACCGGAACCTCGCGTCGGTGACGACGCTGCTGACCTACCGCCGCGAGGACCTCGACCGGATCGCGGATATCGAGGCGGCCGCCGAGGCCTACGAAGCGGAAACGGAGGAGTTGCTCGCATGACGCGACGGCGGTACACGCTGTGCGTGCTCGTCCTCGTCGTCGTCCTCGGCGGACTCACGGCGACGGTCGCAGCCGACGACTCCGTCGTGGGAACGGCCGCCGAGGAGACGACTGGAGCAGACACCGCGACGGCGCTCGCGGAGCAAACGCTACCGCTTGCGGCCGGCGGTGCGCTACTCGGGCTCGGGCTCGGGGCCGCGGTCGCGAGCGGGATCACGTACTGGTACAAGAATCGGGAAATCGGAGGGCGACTGCAATGACGATTCGAATGCGACGATTCCTGCTTTTCGCGGTCGTTGTGTGCGCGATACTCGCCGTCGGAACGGGAACAGCCGGTGCGACAGTGACTGACGTCGACTGCCCCGGTACCGATTCGACTGTCGTCGGCAACGTCGACGGCGAGTGGGTCGACGGCGACGAGCGGCTGTACGAGGGCTCGACGTTCGACGTCGCCTACTGTACCGACGGCTCGAAATACAAGGGCGACTGGCTGACCGACGACGGTGCCGACGGCTTCGAAATCCGAAACGAACCGAGTTCGACGAACGAGGGCGTCTACACCGTCGCGATCACCGGCGATGCCGGAATGAGGGTCGAATTCGACGAGTACGTCACCCTCAACGACGTCGAATCCGGGCTGGTCGTGACCGTTCCGGGCGAACCGACCGGCGAGGCGGCCCTCGCCGACCTCGAGGACGAGCGCGTCGAGGAGTACCTCGAGGCGCGGCGCTCGCTCGCGAACGCGACGGCGGCGCTGAACGAGACGACCGCGGCACTCGAGGAGGGCGACGCGGATTTCGCGGCCGCCGAGGAGGATCTAGATGAACTCGATGAGACGTACGAGACCATGAACGAGCGGGCGGACGCGCTGAGCAACTACCTGCTCGCGGAGGCCGAAGCCGGGAACGAAAGCGGCGCGATCGGCGCGCTCGCGGCGGTACAGGCGGACGCGAGCGAACAACGCAACGAGACGAACACGGCGCTCGAGCGATACCAAACTGCCGTCGAAACGGAGCGCGCCGAGGCTCAATCGACGGTCCGGATGGCGACGCTGGGATCGCTCGCGGCCGGGCTCGTCATCGGCGTGGCCGCGGGGGCGGCGGTCCCGCTGATCGCGGCGCGGCGCGTCGAGGAGACGATGAAGCTGAGCCGGAACGTGTCCTACGACCGGAAGACGGCGCTGGTGCCGATTCTGGTGGGGCTCGTCCTGGCCGTCGCCGGCGGTGCGTTGCTCGTCACCCTCGGCGGGGCCGAGCTACTGGAGGTGATCCGATGAAATCGAACGCGAAGAGCGCGCTCGGAATCGGCGGGCTGGTCGTGCTGGCGGCCGCGATCGGTGCCGGCGTCTTCGTCTTGAACGGTTCCAAAATCGCGGTCTGGTTCGTCATCGGCGGCATCCCGCTGATCGTCGTCGGCGGGATCGCGCTGTACGTCCGCGGCGTCGTCTCCCGCAGCGGCACGAGCGAACAGCAGTACGTCGAAAAGCGGGCGCGGGCCGTCGCACAGGACTTCCAGGAAACGGTCCGGGAGCGAAACGACCTCCACACCGCGTACCCCGGGTGGGAGTTCACCGCGGACGCACAGTTCGAGTCGATCGCCGGCGATCTCCGGGCGGAGGGCGTCGCGTTCGACCTCGAGTCGGGCGCGTTCGACCTCACGAAATCCGTCAAGAACGCCGACGTGCAGTCCTTCGAGGGAATCGCGGCCGAGATCGATCGCGTCGAGGAGGAGGTCGAGACGGAGTTCCGATCGTTCGCGACCGCCGAACTGTCGCGGATCGACGGGGCCCTCGACCGGCTCGAGGAGGTCGACCTCGTGGGCCGCGACGCGGCGATCGACAAGCCAGAACCGGACGCGGCCGTCCCGGCCTGTCGGGATTCGGTCGACGCCGCCAGAGCGACCGCGACGGAGACGATCGAGACGGCGATCGAAACCGTCCGCGAGATGGGGCGGGGCGACCAGCGACCGGCCGACAGCGACGCGATCGAGCGGGACCTCGAGGCGGCCGAAGACGCCCTCGACCGCACCGAGTTCGGCGGGGCCGTCGAGTCGGTGCTCGAGGCGCGAGACCGGCTTCGAGATCAGTTCTCCGGCTCGTTCAACGCGGAACGGGACGCCGTGCTGACGCTCGTCGACGCCGTCGAGGACGCCGGCGTGGCCGCACACGTCGACGCCGAGTACATCGACGCGATCGATGAAGTCGAGTCGGCCGTCACCGGCATGGACTCGGCGCTCGACCTGTCGGAGGTCAGCCGGCGTCGTGCCGACCTCCGCCGGACCTGCGTCGACGTGGTCGCGGCGCTCGAGCGCACCCTCGCCGGCGAAGTCGAGCCGCTCCGAGACGCGGACCTGCCGCCCGGCTACTACGCGGAGCCGGCGATCGCCGGCGAGACGTTCGTCGACGAACTCGAGGGGATCGACGACTTCGAGCGGTTCACCGAGCGGTGGCGGGAGGTCGCCGAGTCGCTCGCCGACGCCGTCGGTACTGCAAGCACCAAGGCCGCCGTCGTGGGGGCCTACGACGACGTCGCCGAGACCATCGAGGCCGAACTCGAGGCGTCGGGCGAGGTCACCGACGACGACCTGCCGGTGCGAAACGCCGACGAGTTCCTCGGGCTCTACTACCGGCGCAACGAGGCGGTCGAGCTCGATCCCGACGTTCCGGTGCTCCGGCCAGGTGACGTCGAAACCCACGATCTCGCCGTCGACATCGCCTACGAGCGAGGCGGTTCGAAGCGGACGGCGACGCTGTCGCTGTCGGGATCGGGGTACGACGAGACCGCGACCGTCGAGACGCGAGTCGCCGGAACGACGACGTTCGCGGACGTGCCGGCCGGCAGCTACGCGCTCGAGGCCGAGCCCGGCGACGACGCGTTCGCGCCGATCGAGCGGGAGGTCCGGGTCGACGGCGAGACCGCGATCGATCTCGAGTTCACCGAACAGAGCCTCCGCGAACGGGTCTGTACGGACACCGACGCGGACATGAGCGAGCACCTGTCGGAGCTCCGCCCGCGCCTCGAGGAACTGTTCGAGGACGAGGGACACGTGTCGACGGCGATGGAGCTGCCGGTGCGGTCCGCACACGCACCCTGCCTGCTCGCCGTGTGGGCCGAGACGGACGGCTACGACGCGACGGAGACGGGCGACGGCGAGATCGTCGTCTTCGAGCGCGATCGACTCGAGCGCGAACTGACCAACGTGGTCAGATACAACCTCGAGCCGGGCGAGCGGCTCTCCTTCGACGACCTCGAGCGGAACTTCCTGACGGCACCGGTCCCGCGGTCGGTCATTCGAGACGTTATCGCGGACCTGAGCGAGGAGCACAGCGTGACGACCAGCGGCGACGCGATCGAGTTGAAGTAATTCATGGGACAGACAGACACGTTTACGAGATGGAGCGTCATCGCCTCGGGAGAGGGTGGCGGCCGCATCGCATCGCAGTTTTTCGACCGCACCGAGAACCCGGGCATCGACGACCGGATTCTGGTGATGAACACGAACAGAGCGGACCTGCGGAACACGATCGACCGACTCCGGTCGAAACTGGGGGCCAGCGAAGAGGAGGACGTGATCGAATCCCACGCCCTCGAGTTCGGCTCCCAGCAGGGGGCGGGGAACTTCTTCCCGAACGGGGAGGCCTGCGCGCGGGAGGACCTCGATCGGATCGTCAACCGGATCACGGAGTTCGGGACGACGGACGCGTTCATGCACGTCGCGACGCTCGGCGGGGGGACCGGCAACGGCTCGATCCCCTACGTCGTCGACCAGTTCAAAGACGGGTTGCGCGACCTGAACGACGACAACGCCTCCGAGGAGTGGATGGACAGCGTGATCCACGCCGCCGTGGGCGTCTGGCCCTACTACTACGAGCAGCCCCAGCGACACTTCAACGCGATCTGCGGGCTCTCGCGGCTGCTCCGGACCGACGACGACGAGCAGAACGCCGACATGGTGTTGCTCGCGTCGAACTCCCACCTCGACGACGACGAGACCGGCGCCGGCGATCAGTACGACTCGATCAACGACGCGATCATCACCGCGGTCGACCTGATGATCGGGGCCGGCCGGGAGACCCACAGCGTCATCGATATCAAGGACTACGTGACGATCCCGTCCCAGATGGACGCCTACCACTTCACGCCCGCCGTCGCGACGGACCTCAACGGCTCCGTCTACGAACTCGAGTACATGCTCGATCAGGCGGCCGAGGGGGCGTTCGTGCCGATGGACGTGGAGACGACGACGGCCGCCTACGCCATCGTTCGCGCGCCCGAGCAGATGATCGACGACGGGGAGATCACCGAGCCGGACGTCTACGAGGCGTTCCGCGAGTGGACCGGCAAGAACGACATCAACGTCGCCGGACAGGCGAGTCTCACGCCGAAACGCGGGCGCGGCAGCGACGTTGACGTGCTCCTGTTGCTCGGCGGCTTCGATCTGAACCCGCTGCTCGATCACTCGTGGGACGACTTCGAGATGCTCGGCGACAGCCTCGCCGGCCAGTCCCGCGGCGGGGGCTCGGACCTGACGACCGCCCAACTCGACCGGATCGTCGACAACCTCGAGTCGTACGTCGAACGGAACGCGGAGTGAGCATGACGGCACTGACACGCGATCCAGACGACCGTTCGACCGCGACTCGCGCGCTCGTCGCCGTCGTCCTCGCGCTCGCGCTCGCCGGTGCGACCGTCGCACCGGCGACGGCGGCAGCGACGGCCCAAGACGGCAACGGGGAGATCGGTATCGAGCGGACCGGCGACTTCGTCGAGGTCTCCCTCTCGGAATTCGGCGACGACCGGCCCGAGGAGGTGACCCTCGAGGTCACCGCGGCCAACGAGAGCGCCTCGACGACCGAAAATAGCAGCGACGGCTCGGCTGAGGTGGCGATCGCCAAACTGGCCGACAGCATCGGCCACGAGTCGCTGCGCGAGGCGACCGTGACGGTCACAGCCGGCGATCAGACGGCGAACGAGACCCTCGACCTGCGCACGATCGCGTTCGCGGGCGACGGGGTCCCGGTTCGGATCGACGGCGGCGACGAGCCACAGGTCGTGCTCCCGCTCGAGCAGCGCAACACGGTCGGGATCACGGAAAGCGACACGGTCACGGTCTCCGCCGGCGGCGACGAGACCGAGGCCGAGATTCGGGCGAACGGCACCCAGCTCGCGATCGACCACTCGTGGCTCGTCGGCGCGGTCGCGCCCGGCGACGAGGTCGCCCTCGAGGCGTCCGTCGGCGACTGGGACCCGACGGAGCGACCCCTCGAGCCGGAACTGCGCGATATCGACGACGACCTCGTGCTCTGGCACCCGCTGGTCGAGACCGGCAGTCAGTACGACGTTGCGGCCGAGGACGGCGACGGGAACCGGTACGTGAACAACAGCGTCGACCCCGTTCGACCCGGCGAGATCGATCTGCCGTCGCTCTCGAGTGCGGACGACGTTCGCGTCACCCTGTCGGCGACGGACGGGAGCGACGCGCTCCTCGAGGACGAATCGCTCTCGCTCGCGGAGCCGGCCTCGCTCTCCGCGACGGTCGCGGACGACGGCTCGGCAGTCGCCTTCGAGCAGAGCGTCGACGGGCTCGCGGTCTCGTCCGTCGTCGTCAACGCGAGCGATGGATCCCTCGAGCGATTCGCGCTCGAGAACGGGACGATCGAGAACGGCGCACTCGACCTCGAGGGGACGACGGTGACGGCAGACGACGAACTCCTGCTGGCGACCGAGGCGGGGCTCACGAGAGTGTCGCTCAGCGCCCCCGACGCCGGATCGGAAGAAGACCCCAATCCCGGGCTACTGAGTAAGATTACCGCGAGCGCCGGGCAAGCGGGCAAACTCGGCGGGCCGCTGGTGCTGCCGGGGCTGGCGGGACTCGTCGTCGGCTACTGTGCCTACTGGTTCCGCGAGGATTGGAACAAAGAGCGTCTCAGTCTGAGCGCCCTCATCGCCGTCGGACCGGCGCTGACGGTCGCGATCGTGAGCGTCGTCCGCCTCGCCGATGACCCGCTATCTCCCGCGCTGGGCATCCACGGTCCGGCTGTCGGCGGCGTCGTGTTGGGAGCGGCGCTGGCACCGGGGACCTACTACCTCCTCGGCGTCCCGGCCGGTGCCGATCGGGACACCGGGTTTACGATCGACGTATCGGTTACCGACGGAGAGTATCCGCTGGTCAAGCGAGCGGAGATTCATTACAAACGAGTAGACGACGACAAGAAGGACTCGCGAAATAAGACGATCTCAGACGGAGAGGGGCGGATCACAGTGCCGGATCAAGGGCCGTGGGAGGTCGTCGCGGAAATCGATTCACACTATTCCGACCTCGTCGAGGTGAGTAAGCACGACCCGAAGGCCACGCTTACTCTATCGCTTCCGTCGACGGGGCTCGTCGTCACCGACCGAGCTGACGGCGAGCCGATCCCCAGTGCGACGGTTACGCGCGGCGACGACGGGGCCACGCTATCGACGAACTCGAATGGAGTCGCCAATATCGAACCGGGAGATGGCGGCTCGAGCGTCGACGTGGAGATTTCCCACGAGAAGTACGAGGATCGAACTGAGTCGGTCAACTTCCCGCAGGACGGGAACAGACAGTTCGCGCTTACCCCACACACCGGACGCGTGCGGCTGGTCTCCCGCATCGACGGTGTGCAGACGCCGTCGATGCCGCTTCAACTCAGCCCGCGGGAGAAGGTGCTCGACGATCGGTACGGGACCGTCAGCATGACGACCGACAGCGACGGGGTCGCCACCCGCGACGGGCTCCTGATCGGGCAGTACCGGGCCGCGATCGGCGCGCCGGAGGGACGCGATCACCTGTTCGACGGCGGGAAAACCGTCCTGACAGTGCGCGAAGACCGGTCGACGAAGGTCGAGGTCGACGCCCGCTTTACGTGGTCGCTGTCCGCGAGCCACCGGGATCGGATCGATCACCTACGACGCGAGGTCCGGGCCCTGTCCGACCACAGCGGGCGGGACACGACCATCCCGCGGTACTACGGCTCGGTCGTGACCGCGATCCTCGAGACGGTCGAGTCCCTCCCCGACGCGGGCCACCACTTCGCCCACAGCGAGGCGGAGCCCGACGCCGTCGCGGACGCGCTGCTGGCCGCCGCCGAGGCGGCGATCGACGCGATCAACGACGCGATGACGACTAAGCGGAACGTCGACCTCTTCGCCGCCTGTGCGGACATGCCCGATCCCGGCGTCGGCTGGGACGGCGACTGCGATATCGAGACGGTCCTCGAGTGGCTCGAGTCCGACGCGATGAGCCGACGAAACACGCTCAAGGACCGGTACGAGAAGGTCACGACCCAGGTTGAGACCGAGCGCGAATCGGTCTCGGAAGCCGCGCCCGCCGAGGAGATGCTGCGACGCGCCTGGGAACTGGGCAGCGACGCCGGTCGCGGTGACGAGGCGATCGTCACCATCTACACCGCCCTGCTGTTGCTCGACGCGGTCGAGGCCGTGTTCGAGCGCGATCCCCTCCGCGATAGGCTCTCACGGACGGTGTTCTAAGCCATGCCCACACGATCAACCCGACGGTCGATGCTACTCGCGGCGATACTCGTCGTCGCGACGGTCGCGACGGTGCCCCTCTTCGGGGGGACTGCCGCCGCACAGGAGGAGAGCGCGAACGACTACTTCGAGACGTTCCGCGCGATGGAGGGGACCGAGGCCTACCAGGAGTACGACGAACTCGAGACGGTCCGAACCTTTGCCGTGTCTCAGACGCAGGTAACCGGCGACCTCTCGGCCGACGAGCGCGCGGAGTTCGACGCCGTCGCCGGCACGCTGCGGGCGTTCGACCGCGCCTACGTCCGCGCCGAAGACGGCGAGTACGAGGCGAGTCTCGCCGCCGCCGAGAACGTCAGCGCACACATCGATGACCTCGAGCGGTACGACCAGACGCAGGCGACCCTCGCCGGACTCGCGCTGACGCGGTTCTACGAGCGACTCGGCGACGGGCTCTACGAGGAGGCCGACGCCGTGAACCGAACGCCCGACCGGATCGAGCGCCTCGAGATGACCGCGACCGCCTACGAGCGGGCGGACATGCCCGACGAGGCGGCCCAGTTCCGGGTGCAGGCCGAACAGTTGACCGCGGAGTACGAGCGCGACCGCGAGACCATTGCGACCGCGCGCAACGCCACCGCGACCTTCGTCGAAGACTGCGCAGACTGTGCGGACGTACAGGCCGTCATCAGCGCCAACGGCCTCGAGACGTTCGCGGCCTACGAGAAGGCCCGAGCGACTGATAGTCGGATTCGGGACGCCCGCGACCGTGCGGCGACCCACGGACTCGCCGACCGCGAGGAGGAACTGAGTGCGATGGCCGACGACGTGGCCGAAACCCGAACGACGCTCGCGATCGCCTCGAGCGCGGTGCTGGTCGGCTACGGGGTCGCTGTCGGACTGTTGGGAACGATCATCGTCGGGCGGCTCTTCCTCTGGCGGCGGACCTACGAGGCGTCCAGAGTCGGCTCGGTCGTCGCGGTGGGTGATAGCGATGTCTAAGCGCAAACGAGTGCTGTTCGTCTCGTTCGTTCTCGCGATCGGCCTGACGATGGCGGCCGTCCCGGGGGCGACAGCACAGAGCAGTGTCACCGTCGACGCGGAGAGCGGCCCGGTCGATCTGGGGACCGAGACGGAGACGCACTCGGTCACAGTCGAGAACAGAGGGAACAACTCTGTCTCACTCGACATCTCGTCGCCGTCGGGCATCGACGTCGATCCGGAGCAGCGAAGCGTTCCCGGCGGGTCGACACGAACCATCGACCTCGAGATCAGCGGCGACGACGATGCGAGCGGCGGAACGGTCACCGTGAGCGCCGGCGGCGACTCGGACAGCTTTCAGGTCGACCGGCTCCCGATCGCCGGCCTCGAGGACGAACCGCTCGATACCGGTGACGTACTCGTCGGCGGGAGCACATCCGGTGAGGCCGATATCGAGGAGCTCACCGGCGAGGGCGGGCTGAGTTACGCCAGCGCGACCGTCGTCAGTACCGATCCGGACGCCGATCTGGGCGTCAGCGTGAGCGGCACCACGCTGAACTGGAACGTCTACGCCGACAGCGGCGTCGACCAGCACGAGGACCTCGAGTGGGAGGTGGAACTCGAGGCGAACGGCGACTCCAGAACGACCCGAACCGTCGAGGTCGAGAGCCGCGTGATCTACCCCGCCGAGTTCGGCGAGGTAACGCTCGACGACGAGATGACGTTCGACGAACCCCGCGGGTCGTCCTCGACGATCACGAAGACGGTCGATCTCGACGTCGAGAACAGCGGCGACCTCGAGTTGGATCTCGACGGTGTGACGGCGTACGCGTCGAACCGCGGGCTCGATGTCTCGATCGCGGACCGACCGGACACGATCGACGGACAGTCTACCGGGACGGTCGAACTGGCGGTGACGGCGGACACCGGCCTTTCTGAAGGGACCTACGACGTGACGGGCTCGGTCAGCGCGGCGGATTTCAGCGTCAGTGACGCGAGCTACGACGGGACCGTCGACATCGAGCACGGAACGGAACTCGACGTTCCCAGTCGGATCGACCTCGGCGACGTGCCGATCGGCGAACCCGAACGGCGGTCGACGACCGTCGGTGAATCGCTCGGCTACAACGACGTCGAGAACTTCGAGCTCTCGCTCGAGGACGGGCCGGACAGGTGGCTGACGGTCGAGGAGTCCCCGTCGCGGCTCGCCGCCGGCGACTCCGGGCCGGTCGTCTTCGGGATGGCCTTCGAACCCGACGCCGAGGTTGGGACCAGCTACGAGTGGACGTACGTCGTCGACGGCGCCGGCGTCGAGGAAGAGACCGTGACGGTCACGGCGTCGCCGGTCCCGCTCGATCTCGGGCCGATCCGGTCCGAGGTGTCGTCCTACGACGGGACCGTCGCCGACCGAACCGTCTCGATGATCGACACGATGGACGAGCGGTCGCGATCCGGTGACGTTTCGGGCGACGACATCACGCGGGTCCTCTCCTACGGGAGCGCCGCCTCGCTCTACCTCGAGTCGATGGAGACCGCCCGCGAGCGACAGGCCGCCGGCGAGTACAAGTCCGCCCAGCGGGAGATCGTCCAGGCCGCGGCCGCCTACAATACGATGACTCTCTACGCGAACGAACTCGAGGGCGACGCCTTCCGGGCGGACAGTTCGGCGGTGGTGGCCGCCGCCGAGAGCGACCTCGATGCGGTGATCGCCGAACAGGAGGCCTACTACGAGGACCGCCTCGAGTCCGAGAACGTCTCGCTGATCGAGGAGGCGACGGTCCAGCGCCAGCTCGCCCGCGTCGCGCTGTTGCAGGGCGACGACGAGCGAGCGGCGACGCTCGAGTCGGACGCCGAATCGGCCTTCGAGAGCTATACCGAGTCAGTGTCTGCGGGCGAGCGGGCCCGCCAGCGGGCCGACGAGACGTGGGCCGCGATGGAGACGGAGCAGTTCCTCACGATCGCCGGGCAGCCGCTGTTCCTGAACCCGGCCGAGTACGACGCGTACGACGAGCGCGTCGACGAAATGAACGCCGCCTACGAGAACGCGACCGCGACGTTCGAGGACGCCGGCGAGGCGAGCCGGGCGGAGGCGGTGACCGCGGAGTACGAGCAGCGGGCCAGCGCGCTGCAGGTGACCCGCTGGTCGCTGTTCGGCGCGGTCGCGGTGTACGCGGCGCTCGTCGTCGGGATCGTCTTCCGGACCGCACGCGGGATGTACTGGTATCTGCGGGACGCGCGCGAGTCGGTCAGCGGCGACTTCCTCGTCTGAAATCCCGTCTCCGGCCGGCCGGCCGGTGACGGCGATTCCGTCCCGGCGACCGAACCCGCCTACTCGAGGCGGAACGGCGTCGACAGCGACGACGGGACGCTCCGATTCGACGATTCGTTTTCGACGCGGTCGATCGACCAGCGCTCGCGGTGTGCGTCGGTCCAGTCGGCCTCGTCCGCGACCGAGGGGCCGGCCGCGCGAACGGCGTGTTCGCGCTCGGCGTCGTCGACCGCGTACCGCACCGTCGCGTCGAACGAGGGGTCGGACACGCCGGGTTCGATGTCGACGAAGTGCTCGATCCGATC
This sequence comes from Natrinema versiforme, assembly GCF_005576615.1. Classification (NCBI taxonomy): domain Archaea; kingdom Methanobacteriati; phylum Methanobacteriota; class Halobacteria; order Halobacteriales; family Natrialbaceae; genus Natrinema; species Natrinema versiforme. The sequence goes on along the minus strand of NZ_CP040330.1, from coordinate 251,856 downwards.
GCCGGGCTCGAGGCGTTCGCGGCGCGCTTCCGAGTAGAACAGTTCGTTGATCGGCTCGCCGGTCGCCGACACCGCGACGTCCGACAGCGGCCGGTCGCCCTCGTTCTCGAAGACGAGCACGACGGTTCCGTACTCGCCGGCGACCTGCGTCTCCGGGCCGATCGCGATCCGGAACCGGTCGCCGTCATCGCCGGAGCCGGACGCGACGGACGAGACCGTCGCGACGATATCGATCCGGCGCTCGGTGCCGTCCCCGTCGGTGACTTTTAGTGTCCCCTCAATAGCGTCCGCGGCCCCGCCCACGCCCGCCGCGTCCCATCGCTCGGGACTGGCGGTCGCGGTCGTCGACTCGCCGGCGGCGAGGCGCGCCTCGAGCGGGACCGCGCGGCCGGCGATCTCGAGCCCGCGAACCCGACGGGGCCGATCGTCGCGGTTCTCGAGGTCGGCGACGACGGTCCCGTCGGTCGGATCGATGGTGGCCCGAACGGCGACGCCGTCCTCGCCGGCAGTAATGGTGCGCTCGGAAAGCCGCTCGCGAACGTCCCCGTCGACGCTGATCGACGCGGATGGCAGGGTGGTGCTCTCGCCCGAGAGAATCGCCACCGAGCGCTCGAGGGTCGTCCGCTCACCGCCCGCGAGCCGGCCGACGTCGACGGTCGAATCACCAATGTCGACGGCGACGGTCGCCGCCGATTCGCCCTCGTTCTCGAGTTCGATCCGGTCGCGAACCGCGTGACCGACCGGGGCCCGCTCGTCGTCGGGCCGCCGCGTCGCGACGATGCGAGGGCCGCCGGCGGTCTCGTCGGCGGTCGCGGATTCGGCGGGCTCGGGGCTTGGGCGTTCCTCGGCGTCTGCGACTGCGGGGCCGCCAACGGCCGTTTCGGGACGGTCTTCGATACTGTCCGCCGGCTCCGGCGCGTCCCCGTCCACCGGCTCAGTTCCGACCGCCGACCCGTCTGAAGCACCGCCGTCGCCGACCGAATCGTCGGCCGTCGCGGACGGCGTGGCGGTCGACTCGGATCGGGCGGACCGAGCAGATCGGGGCGATTGGGACCGGCTCGCGCCGCCGAGCCCCGACGAGCCCGAGAGCGTTCCCGGACCCGCGCCGGAGAGCCGGACCCGCTCGTCGACGTCGATCGACTCGAGGCCGATCCGGGCGGTGCCGTCCTCGAACCGGGGGACGACGAGCAGCAGGTCGTCGCCCTCGACGGTCACCTCGGTCCGGACGCGGCCCGCCCCCGGAAGCTCGATCACGAGCCGGTCGACGACGGGGATCGTACCATCGATCTCGACGGTCGCACGGATCGCGTCCTCGTCGGGTTCGACGTCGATCGTCGGCATCGGCGGCAGCGTACACGTCGGGGCGTACTCCCGGCGGCGCTCGCCGCGGGCGACCTCGAGGCCGACCGAGACCCGCCGGTCGGGTTCGTACGGCCGCGTGACGGTCCCCGTCCACGTCTCGCCGGGCTCGAGCGCGTCCGTTCCCGCGTCCGTCTCGCGGAGCCGAACGTCCTCGAGCGCCACGCCGCCGACGTTCTCGACGGTGACCGCGAGTTCGGCGACGCCGTGGTCGATCGCCGTCACCTCGAGATCGGTTTCGACGGCGATCCCGCCGCTCGCGGCGTCGTCGAGTTCGATCGCCGCCCGCTCGACGACCGAGCCGTCGACGGCGAGTTCGACTTCCGTCTCGCCTTCGGCCCTGACCGATTCGACCGGGAAGTCCACGAGCGTCGTCTCGCCCGCCTCGATCGCTGCGGTCCGTTCGTTCGGCGAGAGCGTCGCCCCGTCGACGGCGGCGGTCAGTGAGACGCGGCGCTCTCGGTCGGTGACGTTGGTCACCTCGACATCGATCGTCCCGCCGACGCCGACGCCGTCGGTCGGGACCGCGAGCCGGAGTCGGTCGCGGCTGTGCGCGTGGATCGACACCGTTCCGTCCCGGATCGCACAGACGAGCGACCCGTCGGCCGTCGCGTAGCCGTCGCCGCTCGAGAGGCCCGAAACCGAGGTCGTCTCGCCCGCGGGGTCGACCGCGCGGATGCCGTCCGCCGTGGTCACCAGCACCGACGAGTCGCCGACCGGCGCGACGTGGTCCGCCGCGAGTTCCGTCTGCCAGCACGACTCGCCGGTCTCGAGGTCGGCCGAGACGAGCCGATCGTTCTGCAGGGCGGCGACGATCGCGTTGTCACACCGCCCCAGACTCCGCACGACGGCCTCGAGGTTCCGGTCGAAGGCGACCTCGCCGTCGGGGTCGATCCGGGTCAGGAACGACCACGTCGCGATCACGAAGCCCGAGGGCGTGCCGAGCAGGCCGTCGTCGGCCGGCCCGCCCGGCCGGGTGCGCTCGATATCGAACCGCTCGCGGCCGGTCGCGATATCGACGGCGCGGAGCCGGTCCGGCCCGAGCACGCCAACGAGTCCCGTCTCGGGGACGGCGGCAATCGCGTGGGCGTCCGCGACCGGCTGCTGTCGAATCCGGTCGCCGTCCCGCGAGTAGGTCGTCAACGCGTCCGCCGAGAGGACGAGCACGCGATCGGCCAGCGCGAGGTCGACGACCCGTTCGCCGTGGTCGATCTCGAGGCTGTCTCCGCCCGTGGCCACGACGACGCGGTCGTCGGTCCCGAGCGCGATCGCCCCGTCGCCGACGCCGACGGCGTCGACGCGGCCGCTCTCGAAGGAGCCGACCTGCCGGTAGCCGTCACTCATCGCCCTCACCTCCGCTCGAGCCGGCGTCCCCGTCCGCCTCGTCGGGCTCCGAGATGTCGATCTCCGCCATGTCCGAACTCGAGTCGTCCGTCGCCGCCGGCTCCGAGGGCGGTTCGTCCGACGATGTCGCGGTTCCGTCCGTCGTAGCCACCTCCGCCGGCGTCGCGGCCCCGTCCGTCGCGGCCGGGTCGCCGCCGAGCAACTGGCCGAGCGACGACGGCTCTGAACCGAGGGACATCCCCAGCCGGTCGGCCTGCTCCTCGACGTAGCGTTTGAGTTCGGGGTAGCCCTCGAGGTCGTCGATCTGGGTCCGCACGCTCGCGACGTACTGGCGGATCGTCTTCGGCTCGGTCGCCTCGAGGCGCTCGAGGAAGTAGTCGGTGTCCGGTTCGATCGGCTCCCGATCGGGGAGGTGGACGCTCTCGACGAGTTCGCGCTGGAGTTCGCTCCCGAGGACGCGGTCGGCGATCTCGGCCGGGGTGTACCCCTTCGATCGCTCCCCGATACGATCGTAATCGACCGCCGTCGTGCCGGCCATCTCGGAGAGGTGTTTGCGCCAGACCTCCGCCATGACCGTCTCGTCGGGCTGGGGAATGAACTGCTGGATCGGGAACCGGCGGGTCGCCGCCGGATCGATGGTAAACGGCATGTTCGTCGCCCCGATCACGAGCAGGTTGTCCTCGATCTCGTTCATCTCCTGCAGGAAGGCGTTTGTCAGCGACCGCTCGTGGCGCTGTAAGGAGTCGTCACCGCGGTCCGGAATGAGGGTGTCGACCTCGTCGAAAAAGAGGACCGCGAAGCCGTCCTGTGCGATCCCGTGGGCCTTCTCGAAGATCGCCTCGACGCGTTTCTCCGACTCCCCGGAGTACTTCGAGAGCACGTCGCTGCCCTTGATCTCGAGGAACTTGACCTCGCCGTAGCTCTCCTCGATGCGGGAGTTGAACTTCGCCTCGTAGGCGATCGCCTCCGAGATGAGCGTCTTGCCACAGCCCGGCGGTCCATAGAGCAGCATGCTGTTGCCCCGCGAGGCGAACTCGTCGCCGTAGCGGTCGATGACCTCGTCGCGAACGTCGGGATCGAACAGCGCGAGCAGGTTCTCCGCGGTCCGCTTGACCTCCGGCAGCCCGGCGACGTCCGCCTCGAAGCTGACGGTCGGCTTCTTCGGCTCGAGCGAGACCTGAACCTCCTCGTCGTCAGCCCCCTCCTCGCCGGCCCCGCCGGGACCGGGGCCGCGACCCGCCGCCGTTCTGGTCGCGCGAAGCTCCCGGAGTTCCCCGGCGTCGATGAACTCGAGGTCGGTATTCGGCGTGACCCGGAGCGTGGCGTAATCGGTCGGCTCCATCGCCGCGACCTCGAAGGTCGCCAGTTCGTCGCCTTTCGGGACGACTTCCTCCATCCGATGGAGGAGGTAGTCGTTCTCCCGGAGGAACGGCTCGAGGTCGTCGGGGATGATCTCGCTGGTGTGGATCTTCGCCGACGAACACTCCACGACGTCGCGTTTCGAGACGTCGGAATCGACGAGGAAGTCCTTGCCCCGGTCGATGCCGCCGAAGACGGTTTCGACGTTCTGGTGCATCCGGACCTTGTTCCCGATCCCGTCGATGATCGAGTCGTCGACCGGTTCGACGTAGAAGAAGGCCCGCCTGTCGTTGTGGCGAATCTCGACGGTGTCGGTGTTGGGCCCGACCTTCTTCGCTCCAATCTTGATCCGGGACGTCGGCTGATCTCGCTTCAGTATTGGCGTCAGGTTATGCATTGTCGTCACTCCGTAGCTGCGTCGTCGCGTCCTCGATCGTCGATAACAGTTCGTCCTGCTGGTGGTCCGCCCGGTCGCGGACGTACCGCGCGTCGGCGTCGGCCCGGCGAACGACCAGCGAGAGCGTCTCGAGCATCTGGGTGATCGCCTCGCAGCCGGTTGCGAGCGGCCCGTCGGCGTCGCCGGCCCGCACCCGACGGACGATCCGCTCGAAGTCCTCGCGGACGCCCTCGAGTCGCTCGAGTAAGGTCTCGATGAGCGGTCGCCAGTTGCGTGCATACGGCGCGGCGGGAGACAGCGGCACGATCACCCGCGAGTCGACGGTCTCGAGGCGCTCGGCGGCCGCGACGCGGTCGGCGACCGCCGGCTCGAGACGCTCGATCGGCGTCGACCCGCGCTCGTACCCGGTCTCGAGGACCAGTCGGACGAGGTCGTCCCGGTCTTCCGGACCGTCCTCCGACTCCGTTGCCGTTCGATCGGAGCCGCCGTCTGGCAGGCAGTCACGGCCCGCTCGATCGCCGGCCTCGGCTTCGATCTCAGTCTCGAGTCGCGGCGGGAACGGTGCCCCGGCGCGAAGTAGTTCGGCGAGATCGACGAGGGCAGCCATTGCGATGTCGACCCACAGTGCGGGTTCCGAACCCGAGAAGGTCCGCACGGAGAGGAGCCGCTCCCCCTGTTCGTCGACCCGACGAACCCCCTGCAGCAACGAGTCTGCGCGCATCCTACGACATCCCGAGTTCGCTGGCCTCGGTTTCGGGGTCTGTCTCCTCGACCTCCTCGCCGGCCGTCTGCTGTGCGGTCTCGCCGAGCGAGCCGATATCGCTGAGGATGTCGTCGGCCATCGAGTCTAGCTCGTGGTCTGCCGTGTTCTCTAGCTCCTCCTCGAAGCCGCCGACGCCGGCGAGTTGGGTCGTCAGCTCCCCCATGTTGTCGACGATGTTCATCGCCTCGTCGGGGAACGTCTGCTTCTTGAGCGCTTGGGTCCGGACCTGTTCGCGCTTGTTCCCGAGCGTCGTCTTGGCCGACTCCAGCATCTCGATGTTGTCGGCCAGCCTATCGGCACCGCTCTCGACCTTCTCGGCCAAGTTCTCCTGATCGGCCTCCTTCATCTTCTTGTGGTAGATCAGCTTCCGCTTGAGCTGTTTGAAGCGTTCCCGCTCCTCTTCCGGGAGCGACGACGGGTCTTTCGGGACGCCCGCGCCGGTACCGAGGCTCTTCAGTTCCTGTGCGGTCTCTTCGAGGTGTTCGTCGATCTTCCCGGAACTCTGGTCGATGTCGGCCATCCGGTTCTCGAGTTTCTCCTTCGCGCCGTCGACCCGGTCGATCGTCTCGGAGATCTTCTCGACGCAGGCGTCGATCGCGGCCGCCCAGTTGAGGATCATCCGGCCGTTTATCTCCTCGGGGTTGTCGCTGGGGTTGCGGAGCATCACGACCTGTCCGCCCTGCAGGTCCAGGATGTCCTCGTGGGCGAGGAACTCGAGCAGCGCCTCGGCCTGCTGTTCGCTCGTGACGATGTCGCCCTCCTCGTCGCTGGCCGAAGCGAGCGTCTCGATCGCCCGTCTGCGGTCGATCCGCCCGTTCCCCTCCTTGAGTTCCATCGATCCCAGCAGATCGGTCTTGATGATCGCCCGGATGGCCCGCTCCCACTCGCCTTCGATGTCGTCGCCCTCGATCCAGCGGGCGTCGAGGCGAACCGGGTCGTCGGTCTGGTTGACTGGGTCGGCGATCACGAACTCCCGTCCGTCGCTTTCGATGCGTTCGAATTCGTACTTTTGAGGCATTGTGTCTCTGTTGCGGTCGCGTCGGTCGTTCAGGATGACTGTGTGTCGCGTTCGATTATACGTTCCGGCCCGTTAGGCGGCCATACCGCCGAACTCCTCCTCGTTGACGAGGCACCGGTAGCGGTCCCGAACCGCGTCGCGGACGTACTCGTTGACTTCCGTCGCGTTGCTCACCTGCAGTTCTTCGAAGTGTTCCTCGGCCAGTTCGACCCACTCCGGCAGCGTGCCGGGCAACTGGTCCTGCTCGGCTTTCAGGTCGGTTCGGATCCGTCTGGCGTGGTCCTCGACCACGTCCTCGAAGGGGCCGACAGCCTCGACCATCTCCCGGCCCCGATCGAGCCCGAGCCGGTCGACCACCGAGTCGCGGGTGCTCTCGAGGATCTCGCTGCGGACGCTTCGAGCCGTCGAGAGGACATCGAACCGGCTGGCGATCTCGTTTTCGACGACCTGCTCGAACTCGCCGGTTCGGAGCACGTAACTCGAGTCCGCGAACTCGGCCTCCACGTCGTCTTCGATCCGTTCGGCCAGATACCGGGCGTACTCGTCGATCGCCTCCTCGACCAGATACTCCCCGTCGAGGTCGACGATATATCCCTCGCGGTCGAGATACCGGATCACGTCGGACGTCGCATCGACGTCGATGACGCTCTCGAGGTCGCCGTGGGCGATCTTCCCGTTCGAGGCCTCCCGCTCGAGCCGCGAGTCCAGGCCGACGTCGTCGGCGTGTTCCTTGAGCTGGGGACCGATCGTGTAGTAGTCGCGTTTGCCGGCGGTGATCCGCCGGACGTAGTTCCGGTCGGCGAGTTCGTCGGCGAAGAACTCCATGTCGTCGATCGCGAGCGAGAACCGCGAGCGCAGGGTCTCCCCGGTGACGACCAGCCGCTGGCCGAACAGGTTGGTCAGTTCCCGGGTGATGTTCATGTTTCCCTTGACGCCGAACGGATCCACGTAGAAGACGCCGTCCCGGAGTTGCTCGAGGTCGATGAACTCGTCGGCCGTCATTTCGGTCAGCGCCTTGCGCATGTCGCTCGAGGAGAGCGACCGCGCGTTGACGAGACCGATATCGGCGCTTTCGTAGGCGGACTTGATCTCGTTCTTCTGATCGGAGACGTAGATAAATCCGTAGTTGTCCTGGGCGATGTCGCGACAGACGTCTTCCAGAACGTCGGTATCGACCGGTAAGAGCGTCATTGTAGAGTGAGTTATATGCTCGCATACTAAACCTTGCGACCGTTGTATTCGTTTCCCGACAGTGGTGGATATTTCAACAGCTCGAGCGGAAATATCGAAAAAAAACGGTCGCGGGAGAGCCGGCGCCAATGGGGATCGAGAAAACGAGCACAGCGATCACCCGCGGTCGCAAGCGATCGCGGGCAGCGTTACGCTGCCGTCTCGAGGACGCGTTCTCGAAGTTCGGCCGGCGAGTCCACGATCTCGTCCGCCGGCGAGCGGTCGATGTCGCCGTGGGCGTCGATCCGGTAGGCGACGACGATCGTCCCCGCTCGAGCGGCCGCCTCGATTCCATTCGCCGAGTCCTCGACGACGACACAGTCCGCGGCGGGAACGCCGATTTCGTCGGCCGCGTACTCGAAGACATCGGGGGCCGGTTTGCTCGCCGCGTCGATGTCGTCGGCGCTGATGACGCGGTCGAACGCGCCCTCGAGGTCGAAGCGTTCCGTGACCATTCCGATCCAGTCGTGGGGCGAGGAGGAGACGAGCGCGGTCGGGACGCCGCGGTCGTCCAGTTCGGCGAGGAGGTCGCGGAGACCGCCCAGTAGCTCGACGCGGTCGGTGTAGATCTCCTCGGCGGCTTCGGTAAAGCGCCGGATGAACTCTTCGCGGGAGATAGCGGTGCCGTACTCCGCGTCGAGGTAGTCGTAGATCTCGCGGAAGTTCATCCCGCTCGTCTCGGCGACATCGACGTCCTCGTCGGGGACGGCCGCGGGGAAGATGTCCTCGCGCTGGAAGTCGACCCAGTAGTCTTCGCTGTTGACGAGCACGCCGTCCATATCGAACAACACAGCAGGCATGTACGGCGAGGTATTCGATCGCCGCGTATAGCCGTTTGGCCCGAACGACACTCAGCCGAAGACCGCACCGCGCCGTTCGTGCTCCATCTCGGTCTCGACCGCCTCGGCGATTTCCGCGCCGAACTCCCGCTCGAGCAGCCACAGCGCGAGATCGATCCCCGCGGTGACCCCGCCGGCGGTGAGCACGTCGCCGTCGTCGACGACCCGGTCGTCGATCACGCTTCCGGCGTACGCCTCGAGATCATCGATCGCGACCTGATGGGAGGTCGCGGGCCGCCCCTCGAGCAGGCCGGCGTCGGCAAGTATCATCGCGCCGGTACAGACCGACGCGACCGTCGCGCCGTCCGCGTGCCGCGCGGTGACGGCCTCCGGCAAGCGCCCGTCCTCGACGGCGGCTCGGACGCCGCCCTCGGTGGTCCACCCGCCGCCGGGAACGACGAGCAGGTCGGGCTCGCCGAGGACCCCGTCGGGCTCGACGCGGAGCCCGTGACTCGCCGTCACGAGCGCGGTCTCCTCGAGGGTCACCAGCCGCGTCTCGATCGACGCGCCGGCGTCGGCCCCGTTCTCGAGGACCTCGTAGGGGCCGATGGCGTCGAGTTCGTCGAAGCCGTCGAACAGCACGATTTCGGCGGTCATATCGTCCATACGTGATCGTCGCGAGCAACGGTGAAATCCGTTGTGTCGGCGCGGCGTCTCACCCGACGCCGGTCGCCGTCGGCCGGTCCCTCGCCGTCGGGCCCGCGGCCGCTCGAGTCACTCATTGCCTCTCACTCCGCTCACGCACCGACCACCGTCTCAACCCCGATCTGGCGGCGTTAAACCGGGGCCAAACCGGCGAAAACGATCGGGAAACGGATTCAAACGCTCGAAATCCGTGTTCACGACATCCCCCCTTCAAGTCGATACGGCCACCGAGAGTCGGATGCGAGCTATGAACCGAACAACGCTCATCGCAGTTGCCTGTGCCGCACTGATCATGGCGACCGGGTTCGCCGCCGCGGCGCCCGGAAACGCACCCGTGTCCGTTGATACGGGCGCGGATAGCACCGACGAACAACAGGCGAACGAACACGCGGACGAACGAGCCGGGAACGGAGCCGCTGCCGGCGCTACAGCCGGCGAAGAGAACGGACAGGGGCCGAACGCTGACCTCCCCGAGCAGGTCCCCGAACACGTCTCCGGAATCCACGATCGGATTTCGTCGTTCCTGAGCGGCGATCTCGACGGCTCGCTCGGCGACGCTGTCAGCGAGGTGACGCCGGGTGACGACGAGTCGGACGACGACGCCACTGACGACGGCGGTGACGCAGCTGACGACACCGACGAGACCGCCGACGACGGCGACGAGTCACAGGAGAGCACCGACGAAGAGAGCGACGACAGCAACGAGTCGGCCGACGGCGACGAATAATCCGCCATCTCATCGACTCTCATGCCGCCACTCGCTCAGCCGGCATCGATCGGGCTCGAGGACCAGCTGCTGGCGTTCGCCGTGAGCCTGCTGATCGGTGGCGTGGCCCTCCACGTCGGCACCCACGTCGTCGCCGACGCCCGTGACTACGGCCACGCGGTGCTGACCGCGCTGCTCGGCGCGCTGGCGTGGACCCTGCTCGAGCCGGTGCCGTTGCTCGGCGGCCTGCTGGCGCTCACGGCGTGGATCGCGGTCGTCAAGCGGCGCTACCGGCTCGGCTGGCTGCGCTCGCTCGGCGTCGGCGCGGCCGCGTGGGCCGCCGCGGTAGTCGTCCTCGCGGCCCTGGAACTGGTCGGCATCGGCTCGGTCTCGGCGCTCGGCGTGCCGGGTACCTGAATCACATTCCCGCTGGCGCTTTCCTCCACCCACGTCCCGGTAGGCCGGCCGTATTCTACGGACACGACTCGGTAGCCCGGCGATCCGATCCGAGCGATCGCTCGTGAGACTCGAGTCGGTCCGTGCTACCGGCACCTCGAGGCGCCACCACACGGCTATAATTATCCGGCCACCGAAGCGTTTCGTATGGTTGCAATCATCGGCTCGCTCGTCGCCTTCGTCGTCGCGCTCCTCGTCGGTGCGCTGGCGATCTTCGCCAGCGCGCGGTTCATCGTCGACGTCGAGGACTACTCGTACGCGATCGTCACCGCGGTTCTCGGCGCGATCGCGTGGGCACTAACCTCGTGGATCCCGCTTCTCGGCCCGATACTCGCGCTGATCGCGTGGGTCTGGGTAATCAACTGGCGGTATCCCGGCGGCTGGGGGACGGCCGCGGCCATCGGATTCATCGCGTGGCTCGCCGCGCTCGCGATCCTCTTCGTGCTCAACGCCGTTCTGAGACTCGGCGTCGGCGCGTTCGGCGTCCCCGGTGCGTAGGTCCGTCACCGTCGAAAGCGATCGATACTCGGCGCAAATCGGGGCAAATCGGGTCCACGAACTAACCGGTTGAAGGGCTCGAGTGACCACGCTCCGATCGTGATGCAGAGACGAACGCTACTCACGATCGCGATTTCGGTAACGCTTCTCATCAGCGCGACGGGCGCTGCGACGGCACAGACAGCTGACGGTCCCCCGGACGATCTCCCGGACCCGGTCCCGGAGTTCGTCTCCGATATCTTGGGGACGATATCCGACTTCGTCAACGGCGCGCTCGAGGCCCTCGGTGAGGTCGTTCGCGGACTAACCCCCGGCGGTGATGCGGGCGCTCCGAACGGCGATAGTAGCTGACCACCGAGTGACATGTATCGGGACAGGTCGGCCGTATCCAGCAGGTATCGTGGCTGAATCTGTCGTCCTCGAGTTTCGCATGATTTAACCGATGTGGCAAGAACTCCCTCGTATGAACGTTCGCGCCGGCGTGACGGTCGTGATCGTCGCGGTGCTTCTCGCCGGGACGGGACCGATCGCAGCCGCGGCCGGAGCGACACAGAGCGGACAGTCCCAACCGGAGCCGTTCGCACTCCAGCAGGACGGGATCGACGCGGACGAAGTCCGAATGGACGTCGCGGTACAGCCCAACGGGACCGCCGAGTGGACCCTCGAGTTCTGGGTCCGGCTCGACGACAACGAGAGCGAGACGGCGTTCGAATCGCTGCGGGCGGACATTCGGGACGACCCCGAAAACCACACGCAATCGTTCGCCGATCGGATGAGCGAGACCGTTTCGACGGCGAGTAACGCGACTGGCCGCGAGATGGCTGCCGACGGGTTCGACGTGACGACCGCGCGCCAGTCCCTCGCGCGCGAATACGGCGTCGTCCGGTATACGTTCCGCTGGGACGGGTTCGCGGCCGTCGACGGCGACGAACTCCGCGCGGGCGACGCGATCGAGGGGTTCTACCTCGACGACGGCACTCGGCTGCTGATCGAGTGGCCGGCCGACTACGAACTGGTCTCGGCGACGCCGGCCCCGGACGACGAACGCGAGCAGGCAGTGATCTGGCGGGGCGGGGACACCGACTTCGTCTCCGGTGAGCCGCGGGTGGTCGTCACCGCGGACACGGGGCCGAACGCGGCGCTGCTCGCGGCCGCCGCAATCGTCGTAGCCGGCCTCGGCGCGGCCGGCGCGTGGTGGTACCGCAATCGAAGTGCGGCGGGTGGAGCGGCCGGCGGCGACGGGGACTCGGGCCGGCCGGATGACGCGCCCGACTCGGCGGCCGCGACGGCCGCGGCGACGACCGCCGGATCGGTCGGCTCGAGCGCGACCGAGGCGGCGGACCCGGAACTCCTTACCAACGAGGAGCAGGTCCTCCGACTCGTCAGAGAGCGCGGCGGCCGCATGAAACAGCAGGCGGTCGTCGAGGAACTCGGCTGGACCGACGCGAAGACCAGCAAGGTCGTCAGCGGACTGCGCGAGGACGACGAACTCGAGTCGTTCCGGCTCGGTCGCGAGAACGTGCTTTCGCTCCCCGATGAAGACGGCGAAGGGACGGACGGGGCCGGCGGTGCGGACGGCGGAGCCTCGTGACGCCGGCCGCGGCTGTCGCGGCTTCGAGCGGACGACAGTTCGAAGCCGAGAAACCCGCCGAAATCGACAGAGGGCAACGGATCGAAAACGGCGTTAAACCGCGTTGACGGTCGGTGAGCCCAAGTCACTGTCCCAAGTGGCTAGCAGCGAGCGGAGACAACAGACACCAATGAACCGAACTACGTCGATCACGCTGGCAGCGATCCTCGTCGTCGCGACGGTCGCGGTCCCCCTCGCCGCGGCGAGCGTCGCCTCGAGCGGCGGCGTCCAAGACGAGACCGATGCGAGTGAAGCGAACGAATCGATCAAACCCGGCGAGCGGTTCGCCGCCGCCATCGGCGTCCAGAACGCCGAAATAGAGGGCAACGTCTCGGAACGGGCCTTCGGCGTCCGAATCGCGAACGCGGCGTCGAACGGGACGAAAGCGGCGATCGTCGCGGAACACCACGAGACCGCCGACGCGCGTCTCGAGGAACTCGAGGACAGACTCGAGACGCTGAACGAGTCCCGTGAGGCCGGCAACCTCAGCGAGGGTCGCTACCGCGCGGAAGTCGCAAAGACCGTCGCTGAGATGCAGTCGATCGAGCGACGGGCCACAACGGCCGAGACGACGGCGGCGGAGTTACCCCCAGATGCACTCGCTGCCAACGGGATCGACCTCGAGTCGATCCGAACGCTGCGAGAGCGCGCCGGCGAACTCGGCGGGCCGGACACCGCGGCGATCGCTCGCTCGATCGCCGGCGACGACATCGACCGCTCGAGCGGGAGCGAACCCGGCGTCGGCGGCCCGAGCGACGGCCCCGTCGACGACCGGCCCGGTGATCAAGCGGGCGATAGAAACGGTACCGTTGCAGGACCGACCGGGGAGTAAGGCCGTCGTTCTCGAGCGAAGCGTTCGACCGCCAGCATCAATTTTATTCGAAATCGGAATCCGTCGGCGATCGTCCGCGGGTTTAAGTACGAAACCGCGGCCAACCGCAGCCATGATCGACGACGCGATCCGCGTGCTCGCGGGCGATTGCACCGTCATCGCCGAGGACGCCGACCGGGAGGAGTACCGCGGCCGAGTGACGACGATCGTCAAACCCGACAACACCGTCCTCGTCCACGACAGCGACGGCTACCAGCCCGTCGCGTGGCTCACCCGCGCCGACAGCGTCTCGAGCGAGCGCCGAGACGGCTTCTCCCTCGTCGCGAAGAAGGACACCCAGACGCTGCGGATCGCCGCCCACGAACAGGAGGGGTTCGCCCACTACCCGTCCTCGGCGGCCGGCACACCCGTCGGGGAGTGTCCCGACTGCGACGGCGCGCTCGTGCGCTCGAGCGGCGTCCACTGCGTGGGCTGTGGCAACCGCTACGGCGTGCCGGCGGACGCGACGATCCGCGACGAGCGCTGTGATTGTGACTGCGGGCTCCCGAAGATGCGCGTCGAACGGGGGCTCGCCTTCACTGTCTGCCTCGACAGAGGTTGTGAGTCCCTCGACGCCGCGGTCAAGGCGGAGTTCGACCGCGAGTGGGCGTGTCCGGAAGCGGGCTGTGACGGCGACCTCAGAATCCTCCGCCGCGGCGGCCTCATCGCCGGCTGCGAACACTACCCCGACTGCGACACCGGCTTCGCCGTCCCCGCCGGCGTCGTCGACGGCGAGTGTGGTTGTGGCCTCCCGACCTTCGAAACCGCCAGCGGCGTTCGGTGTCTCGACGCGACCTGCGATCGAGCCCTCGAGGGGCCACTCGAGGCCGACTCCGTCGCCGACGATTGAACGACATGATCGAACGCAACGGCGGAAATCCACCGTGCGATAGCCGCCCGATCAGCCGCCGCTGCGGCGGGTGGGACTGAAAGGGGCTGGCGGGGTCGGCGACGCCCGACACCCCGAGCACCGCACTCGAACGAAGTGAGATGCGGAGCGCAGGGGTGGCGCGCGAGTCGAGCCCGTCAGGGGCTTTCGAGGGAGACTGCAGAGCGATCCCTGAATTTCGTCGGGGTTCTCGAGCCGGTCGCCACCGAAGCGGTGGCGCACCCGTATGCCGTGACACTCGCTCTCGGGAATCGATCCGCAGCCACTTAATCCCGGCCGGCCAACAGCCGGCTATGGCACTCGAGGGGCGGTTCGACGACGGCGTCGTTCGCGTGGGCAGCGACGCTCGCCAGCGGTATCACGACTCGCGAGGCTACGGCTATCCGCTCGAGGGCAACGAGATCGCCCTCGCACCCGTCGAGGCGGCACACCTGCTCTACCGGGGCGACCTCGAGGCGGTCGTCGACGCCGAGAGCGGCGAGCGGCTGGGGTTCCGGGAGTTCGTCGCGCGCGAACCGGGCGAGGATTTCGGCGTTCGGTTCCTCGTCTACGCGGATCTGCGGTCCCGCGGGTTCTACCTCTCGCCGGCCGCGGAGCCGTGGGTGCAGGAGCCGCCGAGCGGCGAGGCCGACTTCGCGGTCTTCCCGCGTGGAAAGGGGCCCGGTGACGGCGAGATTGCCTACGCCCTGCGCATCATCGGCGAGCGAACGGATATTCCGGCCAGCGAACTCCGGGAGGGGGTACTGGCGGTCGTCGACGAGGAGAGCGAAATCACCTACTTCGAGGTCGGCCGACGGGATCCGACCGGGACGTCGACCCCCGACGCGTCACTGCCCGAGGGCTGTGCGGCCGACCTGCTCGCCGACCGGGTCGTCGTCTGGGAGCCCCCGCTCGAGCTCTACGAGCGGACCTTCTACGGCCAGCCCCTCGAGGGGCGAGAGTACGACGAGCCGACGCTGCAGTGTTCCCTGCTCGAGGCGGCCTACCTCGCCGAACGGGGGGCGATCGACCTCGAGCCCGAGACGGTCCGCGAGCGGGGCCGCGAGGTCGAAGGCGAGCGGTTCGATCGCCGGCTGACCGTCTACACGGCCCTGCGGGAGCGCGACGTGGTGCCCAAGACGGGGTACAAGTTCGGGGCGGACTTCCGGACCTACGCCGACGTAGAGTCCGTCGAAGATCTGGGGCACTCCGAACTGCTCGTCCGGGTCCATCCCGCAGACTACGTCTTCGAACCGCGCGATCTGGCGCTCGACGTTCGGCTCGCCCACGGCGTCCGGAAGACGATGGTGTTCGCGCTCGTCGACGACGACGCCATGGGGGTCGAAGGGATCGACTGGTGGTCGCTCGAGCGGCTGACACCCTGAGCGGATTAGCTTAGCGGTCCATCAGTCGTCGGTTCTCAGCCCCGCTGCCGCCGGCGGCCACCGAAATCCACGCCGACCCGGTTCGGCGACGATCCGGGCGAGCGGAATCCTGAAAACCCCGACGGACGAGGAACGCACCATGCAACTCGAGGTGATCGGCGTCGGCGGCGCGGGCTGTCGGATCGCCGACGCGATCCGGGCCGCGGAGCCGACCGACCGCTCGTTTCTCACCGACGTCTTCGCGTTCGATACCGACGAGAGCGACCTGAACCGGACCGTCATCCCCGAATCGCACCGGTTTCGGTACGGCCCCGGCGAGTCGGACGGCGGCCTCGAGGGCGATCTCGAGCGGGGTCGGACTCTCGGCCGGGATCACGTCGACGACCTCCTCGAGAGCGCGGACCGAGCCACACCGGGTGCGGCCGACGGAGTTCTCGTCGCGGTCGGTCTCGGCGGGGCGACCGGCGGCGGTGCGGTCCCGGCGCTCGTGTCGGCGCTCCAGCAACGGTCCGACGCGCCGGTCTACGTTCTGGCGACGCTGCCGGCCGCCCGCGAGTTCGACGCCGCGGCAGAGCCGTCGGGAACCGGCCCTCACGCGGGCGAGCCGAACGCTACTGCGGATACGCCGCCGCGACCGACCGCGGCGGCGAACGCCGTCGCCACCCTCGAGCGACTCGACGGGGTCGCGAGCGCGATCATCACGTTCGACAACGAGGACTGGCTCCGCCCCGGAGAGACGCTCGCAGACGGTCGCGACCGCTGTAACCGCGAACTGGCGACACGAGTCGCGGCCGTCTTCGCCGGCGGCAGTGATTCGGGGGAATCGGTCGCCCAGACCGTCATCGACGCGAGCGACATCCGCCGGATCGTCGGCGACCAGTCGGCCGTCGTTGCGCTCGGCTACGGCGATCAGACGGTCGAGACGAGCGGCTCGCGGTTCGGTCTCGGGCTCCTGTCGGCGGAGCCGGACGTCGAGACCAGCGAGGCGGTCAGCGCCGTCGAGACCGTGGTTCGAAAGGGGATCCGCGGGAAGCTCACACTCGAGTGCGACCCCGAAACGGCCGACCGCGGACTGCTGATCGTCGGCGGGCCACCGGCGTGGCTCAACCGCCGGGCGATCGCCGAGGGCCGGCGGACCCTCGAGTCGGCAATCGGCGGTTCCGGCATTCTCGGCGGCGACGCGCCGCGAGCCGACGGCGACCGCGTCTTCGCGGCGGTCGTCCTCGCCGGCGTCGAATCGGATCGACTCGCGGAGTTGCGATCGGCAGCCGACCGGGCCGGTCGAGTCGACTGACGCCAGTCCGCCGCTGGTCGGTCGCAAAATCGTCTCGCCGGTCCGTTGTCCGAGCTACGCGAACCGCTCGAGGAATCGCTTTCCGAGCACGACCTCCGTCCCCGCCAGCCCGACCGAGCAAAACAGCGTGATCTCCTCCTCGCGCTGCCGTCCGCAGTCGGGATTCTCGAGTACGTCGGCGAGTTCGACCATCCGCTCGCGGTCCGCGCCCGACGCGACGTACGGCCGGTCGTAGGCGTCGACCTGCGGGAGCGAGTCGGTCGCGACGACATCGGCGCGGGAAACGACCTCGAGCGGGAGTTCGTGAGCGTCTTCGAATCGCGGGCCGATCGTCGTGACGTGGGTGCCCGCCTCGAGCCAATCGGGGTCGAACACTGGTTCCTCACTGTTCGTCGCACAGACGAGCGCGTCGGCCCCGCGGACGACCGGTTCGGGGTCGTCGAGTGCGCGGACGGGCGGCTCAACCTCGCCGTCGACCGTCTCGGCGAAGGAATCGCGGCTCTCGCGGGTCGGGCTGTAGACCAACACGTCCTCGAAGTCGCGGGCCGCACACGCCGCGCCGACCTGCGTTCGAGCCTGAAACCCCGAGCCGAGGATGCCAACCGTCTCGCTGTCGTCCCGGGCGAGGCAGTCGACCGCGACGCCGCCGATACCGCCCGTTCGAAGCCCGCCGATCGCGTGTCCGACGACCAGCCCCTCGAACGCGCCGGTCGTCGCGTCGAAGACCGCGACCAGTTCGGTGTGCTCGTCGCCGGCGTCGGGAAAGGTCTCGTAGACCCGAAAGCCGGTCGCGTTCGCGGGTCCGGTCGCGGCTCCCGCGGTGAACACGAGATCCCCCTCGCCGGCGTCGACGTGCCAGCGGGGCGGGGCCTCGAGCGTCCCGGCGGCCCGCTCGGCGAACGCGTCGCGCATGGCGTCGACGACCTGCTCGTAGTCGAACTGCGAATAGACGTCGGCGTCGGTGAGGACGGGAAAATCAGTCATGACCGACGTATCAGTCGGAGCGACCATAACAGGTGCGGCGCGGGACCCGATCGGGAGCCGAACAGTTACGAGTCGCCCGGAATCGCGGCCCCCTCGTGCTCGAGCAGCCGCCGTTTCAACGCCAGTCCGCCCGCGTACCCGGTGAGCGAGTCCGCGCCGACGATCCGGTGGCAGGGGACGATCACGGGAGTCGGATTGCGGCCACAGGCCTGCCCGACCGCGATCGGTGCCGTCTCGAGGTCTGCGGCGACCTCGCCGTAGGTTCGCGTCTCGCCGGGCCGAATCTCAGACATCGCCCGCATCACGTCGCCCGTGAAGTCGTCGGGAAACTCGATCTCGAGGTCGAACGCCGTCCGCGCACCGGCCTCGTACTCCCGCACCTGCTCGTGGATCGCTGCCGGCTCCGCATCGATCGCCGAGGCGTCGATCTCCTGCTCGTGCCCGAAGAGCTGAATCTGCATCGGTAAGCGAGGTTCGGTCCGCACCGACATTACTCTCGGTGGCCGAAATTTCGGTGACGGCGAAGCCGAAGGCTTTTGCGCGCTGCCGCGCCAAAACGCACGTAATGACCGGAGACGACCCACTCGAGGAGTCCGAGTCAGGGGAACCGAGACCCGACGGAGGGACAGCAGGTGCAGACGACGTCGCCCTCGACCCCTGGGGATCCTCGAGCGTCTCCGACTACCGGAACCTCTTCGAGGAGTTCGGCATCGAGGAGTTCGACGAGGTGCTCGAGGAGGTGCCGAATCCCCACTACCTGATGCGCCGCGGCGTGATCTTCGGTCACCGGGACTACCGCCCGGTCGCGGAGGCACTGCAGAACGACGAGCCGGCGGCCGTCCTCTCGGGTTTCATGCCAACCGGTGACCCCCACATCGGGCACAAGCTGGTCTTCGACGAGATCATCTGGCACCAACAACAGGGGGCCGACGCCTACGCCCTGATCGCCGACCTCGAGGCCAACTCCGCCCGTGGCATGTCGTGGGCGGAGATCGACGAGCACGCCCGGGATTACCTGCTTTCCCTGCTCGCGCTCGGCTTCGATCTCGAGGAAGGGACCCTCTACCGGCAGTCGACCAACCGCGAGCTACAGGACTTGGCCTTCGAACTCGGTGCCGACGCCAACTTCTCGGAGTTTCAGGCGATCTACGGCTTCGACGGCGAGACCGACGTCTCGCACATGCAGTCGGTCGTCACCCAGATGGCCGACATCCTCTACCCGCAACTCGAGGAGCCCAAGCCGACCGTGATCCCCGTGGGGCCGGATCAAGACCCCCACGTTCGGCTGGCGCGGGACCTCGCCGAGCGGATGCGATTCTTCAAGGTCAGTGACGCCTACGCCAGCTTCGAACTCGAGCCCGAGGAGCGCGCGCTGGTCGCCGAGTTCTACGAGCGACTCGACCCCGCCGACTTCGACGACGACGACCTCCGCTGTGTCCACGTCGCCGAGGCGCTCGAGGAGACGCCGCTGTCGGAGCTCGGGGTCAGCGCCGACACGCTGAGTTCGGTCCTGACGAAACTGAACGAGGCGGGGATGGAACCGGTCCGGCCGCGCACCCGCTTTTTCGACCGGCGGGCCACCGACGACGCGTTCGACGCCCTGATCGACACCATCGAGGGCGAAAAACGAGTCTACGAGAGCCACGTCGACGCGTTCGAACTGGACCTCGCCGAGGCCGAGGAACTCGCCCGCGAGGTCGAAGTCGACAACGGCGGCTATGGCTTCCAGCCGCCCTCGTCGATCTACCACCGCTTCATGACCGGGCTGACCGGCGGCAAGATGTCCTCTTCGATCCCGGCGAGTCACATCTCGCTGCTGGATGACCCCGAGGACGGCTACGACAAGGTCAAGGCCGCGACCACCGGCGGCCGCGAGACCGCCGAGGAACAGCGCGAGAAAGGCGGGAAAGCCGACGAGTGTCCCGTCTACGAACTCTACGCCTACCTGCTGGCCGGCGACGACGACGAGTTCGCAAAGCGCGTCTACGACGAGTGCGTCGGCGGCGAGCGCCTCTGTGGCGACTGCAAGGAACAGGCCGCCCAACTCATGACGGAGTTCCTTGAGGAGCACCAAGAGAAACGCGACGAGGTCGAGGAGTTGCTCGAGGCGGCCGACATCGAACTCGAGTCGCCGCGCCGTCGCTGAGCCGGATCGACTCGGCACGGAACCGCCGAACACCAGCGCTGGCTCGACGCTGCCGGTTTTTTCGAATCCGACCCGAGATGCGTTTTGATGTCTGACGTAGATATATAGGGCCGGTTGTGGAACCGTGAGCTATCGATGGCTCGGCCCTCCCGTGACTCGGACCGCGACCTACTGGTCTCTGCCGACGTCCTCGGTGCAGTCGGCGTCACGGCGGCAGACATTCGACGAACCGCGGCCGAGAGCGACAGTCTCGAGTCGGCGCTGGCCGACGCGCTCGCGACACCGGTCGACCGGACGACGGTACTCCGGCGAACGATCTGCCGGAGCGACCGCGGGATCGACTGTGCGGCCCGCTACTCGCAGGCGGCCCTCGAGCGCGAACTCACCACCGTCTTCGAGGCGATCGGGTGGTCGCTCTCGGTCACGGGGACGCGGGACGGACTGGCACTGACCGCGACCGATCCGTACGATCGAAGCCGTGAGGCCGCCGTTACGTACCCCGAAACGCCGCTCGCGGGCGATAACTTCCCCGCCGTCCTGTGGACGATCAACGAAACCGTCCTCGCGGCGACCGACGCGCGGTTCGTCCTCCTCTCGTCGGGTATCGACCGCTGGCGGGCCGCGCTGGTCGAAACGAGCGAACTCGAGCGGCTGCGGGATCGTTACGGCCCGCGAATCGGCGCGTTCGATCGGCCGTTGTTGCCGAAGTACGGGCTCGAGGCGTACGTTCCCGACACCGATGTCGACGGCGGGACAGCACCACCGCTCGGAGCCACCGCTGGCGACGGCGACCCGTGGCCGCCGTGGGCGCTCGAGGGCGGCGCTCGCCGACCGACGGATCCGGCTCCGACCGTCGACTCGCTCATCGACGAAGCGGAACCGAGCGCGGGCCCGGGCACGGAGCAGGCCACCGGTCCGGGTGGGGACTCGGGGGCAGATTCGAGGGCGACGGCGACCGGCGGCTCGAGCGACGCGGCGACTGCGTCACCGTCGGAACCCTCGGAGCGAACGGCGGCCCCCTCGAGCGAGATCGACGGGTTCGAAATTCGTGGGACTCCGTCGGTCTCGCGGCGTCGGAGTACCGAGACCGACCCGTCCGAGAAGCGGGACTCCGGAACCGCAGGGTCCGGCGACTCGAGTTCGGCCGACGATTCGAGCGCGGTCGACGACTCGAGTCGAACCGACGAGACGGACGAGTTCGGGACGCTCTCCGGAACCAGTACGACCGCCCGCGTCGGCAACGACTCGTTTGGAACGGATCTCGACAGTCCGTCCGAAGACGACCGCTACCGCGCGCTCGGTGCGGCGCTCGACGCGGGCGGCAACGTCTCCGTCCGCGGGCTGCTCGAGGACGACGAGTTCCTCCCCGAACTGCCGGCGACCGAGTCCGCGGAGACCCGAATCGAGTTCGCCGACCGGTGTGGGCCCGTAACGGTTCCCGAGAGGAGCGCCGCCGCCGAGCAGTCGGGATTCGAATGGGTCGAGACCGGCTCGCTCGAGACGACGCGGATATCGAACAGCTGACGCGGGTCGCCGGGACGTCGAAGGGGGCTATAGTAGCCACTGACAGCCGAGTGTCGTGTGGTGACTCGTAACACAACGTTTTTATACTGTTCGTCGTATCCTCCGCGTATGGCAACCGGATCCCACGCAGTCGGTGTCGGCGATCAGCCACCGCGTTCGGTCCTGGGGTCCGGCTTCTTCTTCTTCGCCCGGTAACCCGGGCCGGTGGATCCGAGGGCGGCCATATCAGTCGCTCGCGGCGAAACCGTCCGCGTCAGCGCCGTCGGCTCGAGAGATGGGATCGGTCGTCACGTCACGACGGCGACTGCAACGGTCTCGAGTCGACTCGAGTCGGAACCGCTAACTGACCGACCCACGCCAATTCGGATAAGCGAATGCAACTGCCAGCACAACAGGTCGCGGTCTTAGAGGCCGCGACTGCGGACGAGGCAACGTCCGTCGATGCCCTCGCCGCGGCGACCGAGCTCCCCCCCGAAACCGTCACCGGGGCCGTCTTCGAACTCGAGGACGAGGGGCTACTCGCCGTCAGCGAACGCGTCGACGAAACGGTCGCGCTCACCGACGAGGGGCGCGAGTACGTCACCGACAGCCTTCCCGAGGTTCGGCTCTACGAGGCCGCACTCGAGGCCGGGGCCGACGCCGACCCCGTCTCGATGGGACAGGTCATCGGCGCGTCGGGGCTCGAGGGCGGCGCGGTCGACATCGCGCTCTCGAACTACGCGCGCAAGGGCTACGGCGTGATCGACAGCGGCGAGATCACCGCCGATCCCGACGCCGATCCGGACGCGGACGCCGAGGCGACCGCGCTCGAGGAACTCGCCGACGCGGACGACGCGCCGGTCGACAGCGTCGACGTGGATTCGGAGACCCTCGAGTCGCTCGAGCGCCGCGGTCTGCTGGACCGACGCGAGTCGACGGTCCGCGAGGCGACCCTGACCGAGCACGCCGTCACGGAGCTGATGGCGGGGATCGAGACCGCCGAGACGGTCGGACAGGTCACTCCCGAACTGCTCACGAGCGGCGAGTGGGAGGACGTCGAGTTCTCCGAGTACAACGTCGAGGCCGACGCCGAACAGTTCGACGGCGGCAAGGTCCACATCCTGCGCCAGACGTCCGAGCGCGTCAAGGACGTTCTCGTCGGGATGGGCTTTCAGGAGATGGAAGGTCCCCACGTCGACGCGGACTTCTGGATCAACGACTGCCTGTTCATGCCCCAGGACCATCCGGCGCGCACGCACTGGGACCGGTTCGCCTTGGAGCAGCCGACCCACATCGACGAGCTTCCGGACGACCTCGTCGACCGCGTCGAGCGGGCGCACAAGGAGGGCGTCGGCGAGGACGGCGAGGGCTATCACTCGCCGTGGGACGAGGACTTCGCGCGGGCGCTCGCACTGCGCGGGCACACCACCTCGCTGTCGACGCGCTACCTCTCGGGCGAGGAGATCGGCGACCTCGAGCCGCCACAGCGCTATTTCAGCGTCGAGAAAGTGTATCGCAACGACACGCTCGACCCGACGCACCTGCTCGAGTTCTTCCAGATCGAGGGCTGGGTGATGGCCGAGAACCTCTCGGTGCGCGATCTGATGGGTACCTTCGAGGAGTTCTACGCCCAGTTCGGCATCGAGGACATCCGGTTCAAACCCCACTACAACCCCTACACCGAGCCGTCGTTCGAGCTGTTCGGCACCCACCCGACGACCGGCGAACTCGTCGAGATCGGGAACTCGGGGATCTTCCGCGAGGAGATGCTCGAGCCCCTCGGTGTGGAGTGCGACGTGATGGCGTGGGGACTCGCCCTCGAGCGACTGCTCATGCTGATGTACGGCTTCGAGGACATCCGGGACATCCACGGGACGCTGTGTGACCTGGAACTGCTTCGCGAGACGGAGGTGACCTACTGATGCCCACGGTCGATATCGACCCCGACGAACTGCGTGACCTGACCGGTCACGACGAGAAGAGCGACGACGAACTGATCGACGACCTGTTCGGCCTCGGCCTCGAGTTCGAGGGCCGCACCGAGGAGGGGGCGTTCGAACTCGAGTTCGCGCCCGACCGGCTCGACCGGCTCTCCGTCGAGGGGGTCGCCCGCTCGATGCGCTACCAGTACGGCGACGCGCGAGGGACCCACGTCCCCTCGCCGAACTCGCCGGAGTGGACCATCGAAGTGGACGAATCGGTCCCCGACGAGCGACCCTACGTCACGGGCGCGGTCGTCCGCGACATCGATTTGGACGAGGAGAGCCTCGAGTCGCTCATCCAACTCCAAGAGAAGCTCCACGCGACGATGGGGCGCAAGCGCGCGAAGGGCGCGATCGGGATTCACGACCTGACGATGCTGAAGGGCAACTCCGCGACCGAGGGCAACCCGACGATTCAGTACGTCGGCGTCGAACCCGACGAGGACCGGTTCGTCCCGCTCGATTCCGACGAAGAGATGACGCCGGCCGACGTGCTCGAGCGCCACCAGACGGGGCAGACCTACGCCGACCTGGTCAGCGAGTACGAGCGGTATCCGGCGATCTACGACAGTATCGGGCTGTTCTCGTTCCCGCCGGTGATCAACGGCCGCCGGACCGAGGTCTCGACGGACTCCCGTGACCTGTTCGTCGAGATGACGGGCACCGACCAGTGGACGATCGACAAGATGCTGAACATCGTCTGCTACGCGCTGTCGGCCCGCGGGGCCACCATCGAGGAGGTGCGCGTCGAGTACCCCGATTACGAACTCGTCCGGCCCGACCTCTCGATGAAGACGAAGACGGTCGCTCACGACCGTATCGAGACCATCCTCGGCATCGGGCTCGATCCCGACGAGGTGATCGACCTCGCCGAGCGGTCCGGTCTCGGGGCCACGAAAGAGGAGAACGACGACGGTGACCTCGTCTACGAGGTCACGATCCCGCCCTACCGCGTCGACGTGCTCCACCCGCTGGACGTCATCGACGACCTCGGGCGGGCCTACGGCTTCAACGAACTCGAGCCGCGCTATCCCGACATCGGGACCGTCGGCGGCCGCCACGAGCGCTCCCGGCTCGAGCGGTCGGTCCGCGAGCAACTCGTCGGCCTCAGCTTCGAGGACATGCTGAACTTCCACATGATCAGCGAGGGCGAGAACTACGACCGGCTCGATATCGCGCCCGGCGACGATGCCTACGGAGCCGGCGAGCCGGCGACCATCAAAGAGCCCTACAGCGAGGACTTCACCATGCTGCGGACCTGGGTCACGCCCTCGCTGCTGATGGTCCTCGAGCGGAACACGCACCGCTCGTATCCGCAGAACCTCGCCGAGATCGGCTTCGCGGCCGAGGTCGACGAGAGCGAAAACACCGGCGTCGCAGAGAGCCGCCGCGTCGGTGCCGTCCTCGCCCACCACGAGGCCGGCTACGAGGACGCCAAGGCGCGCCTGCAGGCGCTCGCTCGCAACTTCGACGTCGACCTCGAGACGCCGCCGACCGACCACCCGACCTTCATTTCGGGTCGAACCGCGGCGGTCGTCATCGACGGCGAGGAAGTCGGCGTGATCGGCGAGGTCCACCCGAAGGTACTCGTCGAACACGACCTCGAGGTGCCGGTCTCGGCCTTCGAGTTCGATCTCGAGGCGCTGCGCTGATCGGCCGAAAGAGAGCGAAAGGCGGTTTTCTCGGGTCCAGCTCCGGTTTGCGGTCGCTGTGGTCCAGCGTACTGTTCCGCGAGCGACCGCAGGGAGCGAGCGGGCCGACGACTGACTCGGAGCGAACGAAGTGAGCGGAGAGGAAGGAGGAGTGCTTTTGATCGAAATTTTGCCGAGTGACATCGCGCTTGCGGCGAAGCCGCAAGCGCGATAGACCGCAGAGCAAAATTTCGTTAGAACTCGTGTTCGACGTCGTCGTCGTCTGCTTTCTGGATGATTATTTTGCCGTCCCGGACTCGGACGAAGACCTCGTCGCCGATATCCATGCCCGCGACCTCGAGTTCGTCCTCGTGGAGGTTGAGGTGGACGTTGTGGTAGTTACCGTCGTCGTCTTTCGCACCGCTTGGACTCAGCTTCTTTTTCCGTACCATCGCGGGATTCTATTCCGAACTTCGCCGCAGGATATACTTAAGTGTTTTCGACGCCACAACGAATGACTTCGGGACGCGACCAGTGTGCCGGAAATACGAGACGGCGACGCACTCGAAACGCAGCTACTGCGGGGGAAATGGTCACGCAACTCACTTAAATATACCGCCGCAGTCGGTCGATTTGCGGGGATATCTTTATGTCGGATCGTGTGCTGAATTGACACGGAGGCGAAAATCATGGTACGCGAAGACGGTAAACGGAACTTTGCACTGCGCGAATCGGGCGGTGACGAGTCGAGCGTCTTCTCGGGCAACACGCCCCGACAGGCGGCGCTCAAAGCGGCCCGACGGCTCGAGCCGGGCTCGAGCGAGGAGGATGCGGAACGGGTCGAGTTACAGCTCCGAGAGAAAGGAACGGACAAGGTCCACATCTACGACGGCTGGGCGTGGGAGGAGACGGCCCCCGACGACAAGCCGGACTGGATGCCAAACGAGATCACGGAGGCCAACGTCGCGAAGAAAGGAATCGAACACCTCGAGGAGTGAGGCGGCCGATCGGTAGCTTTCTCCGGCAGCAGATCGACCGGAAGCGATACGTCTCGGTCGGCAGGGATCGAGAGCGGCGCTGAGAGGTCACAGCACTAGCGGAGCGCACGGAGAGGGGATGAATACGGAGCGGATGCCTCGACGAAGGAGCAACGTCTAATTTTAGAATCTGTCCATCATTGCTGAAAATGTTACGTTTGTTCGAAGTATAAACGGGATAGTACTAGCTGAGTTTGTGCCATCACTGCCCTATAGTTGGATGGGTTCTAATAATCAAGTATATACGGCAGTCGCCGGACCATCCGAGTGACACATGTGGAGAAACATCGAAGGGAAGAGTTCATTGATCGAGAGAAGGAGGAAGATACACGGAATATCAAAAACTATTGTGCCACATTCGCCGTGGTCGTGGACGCGAGCAGACTGTGGAGTCACCGGCGGCATCCGGGGTGACTGGTCGTGATCAAGATGACCAAGTGGCGGACGCTGGTGCTGGCGACGATCGGATTCAACTTCTCGTTCCTGATCTGGTTCTCCTTCGCCCCCTTTACCGGCCCGATGGCCGACGAGTTCGGCCTCTCAGTGGCCGAACTCGGCCTGCTGGCCAGCGCGAACATCTGGCTGGCCCCGTTCGGTCGGATCCTGACCGGCTGGCTCTCCGACCGCTGGGGCGCGCCGACGGTGTTCGCGATCGTGTTAGCGTACGTCGGCGTGTTCTCGATCGCGTCGGCGTTCGCGCAGTCGTACACCGTCTTCTTCGTCGAGCGGATGATCGTCGCGACGGCGGGGATCACGTTCGTCATCGGCATCCAGCACGTCTCCGAGTGGTTCGAGGAGGGTGAACTGGGAACCGCCGAAGGGGTCTACGCCGGCATCGGCAACGCCGGCGCGGCCGGCGGAGCGCTCATCCTCCCCCGCGTGTTCGGCGAGAGCTGGAGCGGCCCCCTCTTCGAGAGCAACTGGCGGGCCGCGTTCTTCTACACCGGAATCGTCTCGATCCTGCTCGCGATCACCTACTTCGTGCTCGGCGAGGCCGCGAAGAGCGAGGAGAAACGGCAGGCGACCAAGGCGAGCGCGAATCTCAGAGACTGGCTCTACACCGCCACGCGCTACGGAACCGTCGTGCTCGCGCTGGCCTACGTGATGAGCTTCGGCCTCGAGCTCTCGATGAACGGCTGGCTCGCGACCTACTACCGCGAAGGGTTCAACACGAACAACCTCGTGCTCGCGAGCACGTTCGCCGCGACGTTCTCCGTCGCGGCCGGCCTGTTGCGACCGATCGGCGGCTACGTCAGCGACCTGCTGGCCCGCAAGGAGAAGAACATCCTGCCGATCTTCACCGGCAGATACCGCGAGCAGTGGACGTTCGTCTCGCTGTGTTTCATCGTCGTCGCGATGGTCGGCATGACCCTGGCCGGCCTGACCGGCGAGGTCATGCTGGCCGTCGGGGCCGGCTTCGTCGTCGGGATGGGCTGTGCGTTCGCCGAGGGCGCGATCTTCGCGCAGGTTCCGGCCATGTTCCCCAACAGTTCGGGGAGCGTTGCCGGCGTCGTCGGCGGCGTCGGTACCGTCGGCGGGATCGTCTACCCGCTCGTCTACGCCGCGCCGCTGATGCCGAGTCTGCACACCGGCTACTCCGTCGTCGCGGCGACGATGCTCCCCATCGTCCTCCTGTGCGCGTGGGTCTTCCAGCCCCACGTCGCCGAGCGGGCGACCTCAGGTGGCTGGCTCGTCTCGAGCGAGCGTCCGTCCGGCGCGCCGACCGACGACTGAGACGGACTGCGACCGATCGCGGCCGCACCGATCGACGGTCGATCCGCGCGTCGGAAAACCCGACGGTCTTTTGACCCGTTCCCTGCTATCGTCGGGTAATGACTGCAGTTACGCTCGGACCCGAAGGGACCTACTCTCACAGAGCGGCGAGCGCGATCGCCGACGACGACGAGATCGACTTCCGGCAGTCGGTCACGGCGATCGTCGACGCCGTCGCGAGCGGCGAGTACGACCGCGGCGTCATCCCGATCGAGAACAGTATCGAGGGCAGCGTTACCGAGAGCCTCGACGCCGTCGCCGACTATGAGGTCGCCGTCGTCCGCGAGATCGTCACCCCGATCAGGCACGCCTTACTCGCGCAGGGTCCGGAGTTCGACACCGTCGCCAGCCACTCGCAGGCGCTGGCCCAGTGTCGGTCCTACCTCGACCGCGAGTACCCCGGCGCCACCCTAGAGGCCGTCGCGAGCACGGCACAGGGCGTCGAGTTCGCCCGCGACGATCCCTCGGTCGCGGGGATCGGCCACCCGGCGAACGCGAGTGGCGACCTCGAGGTGTTAGCCGAGGACATTCAGGATCAGGACTCGAACGCGACGCGCTTTTTCGCGCTCGCGCCCGCCGACGAACGCTCGACGGGCGGCGGGAAAACCTCGCTCGTGGTCTACCCGAACGCGAACTACCCCGGATTGCTGCTCGAGTTGCTCGAGCCGTTCGCGGACCGGGACATCAACCTGACCCGCGTCGAATCGCGGCCGAGCGGCCAGCGGCTGGGCGATTACGTCTTCCACATCGACTTCGAGGCCGGGCTCTACGAGTCGCGGACGGCGGACGCGATCGCTGATCTCGAGGACCTCGCGGAGAACGGCTGGGTCCGGCGGCTCGGCTCGTACGATACCGAACACGTCGTCGAGTAAGTGCGGTCGCTCGAAACGGAGCGTCAATCGGTCGTCGCGGCGTTCTCGCGGCCGATCCACGTACGGATGCGGTCGGCGTACGTCGCCGCGCCGAGCCCCGCGACGAACGAGAGGAAACTCGGGACGAGAATCCAGAGAAGATTGGGGTGCTCCGAACCGGTGTGAAGGACGGTGTCGATCATACTCGAAGCAATCGGCACGACGGGTATAAGAGAACCGGATTTGGCAGGACTCTCCATTACCGACTCGAGACGGTACGGCTATCACGGCGTCGAAGTCCGGGTGCGAGAATCGAACCACGCCGAGACGTGCTCGCTTCGCTGCGCGCGACTCGTCTGATTCGATCTCGCTGTCCGGCGTTTCCGCTCTCGTTTTACTCGTCGCGAAAAAGTCCGGGTGCGAGAATCGAACTACGCGTCTCAGCCGCACAGGCTGAAGGATAGGCCACTACCCCAACCCGGACACGAGCACGCTGCACTCACGGCTACGACGGCAGATCTATAATAAGTTCGGAGACTCCTCACGAGCTGTAAATCACGGCGAAGTACTTGAGGCGCGAACGGAGCAGACTACCCGGCCGATGGCGAGGCGACCGACCGCAACTTGTTTTTCCTCGTCTCCCGGTACCACGAGTATGGTACTCGCTGCGGGCGACGACGCGCCGACCGTGACCGCGCCGAATCAGGACGGCGACGCCGTCAGCCCCGACTTCGAGGAGCCGACGGTCCTCTACTTCTATCCGCGGGACGACACGCCCGGCTGTACGATCGAGGCGAACCAGTTCCAGCGCGAGCGCGAGACGTATCTGGACGCCGGCGTCGACGTCTACGGCGTCTCGACGGACGACGTCGACTCCCATCGGTCCTTCTGTGACTCGGAGGGCCTCGAGTTCGACCTGCTCGCGGACCCCGACGGGGAGGTCGCCGAGGCCTTCGACGTCGAACTGCGAGACGGCGCGACCGCGCGGACGACGTTCCTGCTGGCCGACGGCGAGGTCAAAGCCGTCTACGAGGGCGTCGATCCGGACGGCCACGCGCGCGAGGTCTTGCTCGATGCGCTCGAGGACGGCCTCGTGACCCTCCCCGAGTAGTCGATATCTTCTGTCGTCACGCTGCGGGCAGAATTTATCCCCGTCGGGCTCCTACGACCGAGTATGCGACGCAATCCGTTCGACAACATCGAGGAAATGCTCGACCGCGTCAGCCGTCAGGTCGAGGAGGGAATGACCGCCGGTGGCCTGCAGGTCCCCGGGTCGGTCCCGGTCGACGTCGCCGACACGGACGAGGAGTACGTCGTCACGGCCGACCTGCCCGGCTACGAGACCGACGACATCGAACTGACGCTGTCGAACGGCACGCTCCGCCTCGAGGCCAACCGGACCGACGCGGACGACTACGCCGAGGGGCGCTATATCCGGCGCGAGCGGACCGAAACCTCGGCGAGCCGGCGGATCCGCCTCCCGGAACCGGTCGACGAGGAGGAAGTCGCAGCCGGCTTCGAGAACGGCGTGTTGACGGTGCGGCTACCGAAGGTGTCGAGCGGTGAGGACTCGCGACAGATCGACATCGAGTAGTTCGACCGGACTGGACCGCCGCTCGAGCCGGTAATCCGACTAGTACCACGCCCCGCCCGAGGAGACGTTGATATCCTGTCCGGTGACGTGTTGCGATGCCGAACTCGCGAGGTGGACGGCCACCTCGGCTACTTCCTCGGGCGGGACGAGATCGTCGATCATGAGACTCTCGAGCACCTCGTCCTCGACGGCCTCGACGGGGACATCCGCTTCCTCGGCCTGTCGCTCGAAGACGCCCCGGATCCGATCGCCCTCGACCGGGCCGGGACAGATTGCGTTGACGGTGACGCCGTCGTCGCCGAACTCGGCGGCCAGCGCCCGGGTCAGCCCGATCACGCCCATCTTCGAGGCGGCGTAGGGCGTCCGGTTCGCGTACGGTCGCTTACCGCCGATCGAGGAGATGTTGACGACGCTCCCCCGCTCTGACTCGCGCAGGTGTGGTGCCGCCGCGCGCGTAACGCGGGCGATCCCGACGACGTTGACGTCCAGCGTCTCGAGCCACTCGCCGTCGGTCGTTTCCTCGATCGGCGCGGTCGGGCCGGCGATCCCCGCGTTGTTCACGAGACAGTCCAGTCCGCCGAAGGTCTCGACGGTCTCGTCGATAGCGTCGGCGACCGATTCGGTATCGGTTACGTCGGTCTCGACGGCCAGCGTCCGCTCGGGCGCGTCGATCGCGTCCGCGGTTTCGTGGATGCCGTCGCTCCGGGCTGCGAGAACGACGTTCGCGCCCGCATCGGCGAACGCGACGGCGATTTCGCGGCCGAGACCCTGACTCGCTCCCGTGACGAAGACAGTGGAATCTGCTACCATGACTCGAGAGTTGCGGGGACGAGGATAAAACGTTCCGCCCACGCGTCGCGGGCCTCGTCGACGTTAGAACTCGAGGCGTGCGTCGATCGATTCGACGGTGGCATCGACGGCCCCGGGAAGGTCGTCGGGGCGGTCGCCGCCCCGTTTCGGCGGCTCGAGGGGGAGTTCGACGGGGTGATACGCGAACCGCTCGACGGCTCGGGCCGCAATCGCGCCGACGAACTCGGCGTTTGCCCGCTTCGAGGAGACGCCGCCCGAGGCGAGGTCGTAGTACTCGGTAAAGCAGTGACAGACGGTGATCGAATCGTACTCGTCGAGCAGCCCCGCCTCGAGGTGGCGAAACAGCTTCGCCGCGTTGTCGGCGGGATCGGCCCGCCGCCACTCGAGTTCGATGAGCGCGAGATTCGAGTCGCCGATCCCCGCGACGTCGACGGGCGTTCCGGCGAGTCGGTGTTCGACGCGCCACTCGAGGCCGGGGCGGCGCTCGGCGAACGCGTCGCGGAGGCGTTCTTGGGTCTCGCGTGCGAGTTCGCCCACGAGCTCGAGCTGGGGGCGGGTCGCCGTAAGCGTTGCTCTCGAGAGACCGGCGCTGGAGCCGTTCGACGGCCCGGTGGGCCGCGGTATGGAAAGGTATAGGGTGGCGTCCCGCCCTAGAGGTATATAAGCAAATGAGCGACGCGGGATACGACCACGCGACGGTCGAACGGCGCTGGCAAGAGGCGTGGGACGATGCGGACGTCTATCGGACGCCCGACGACGTCGAGGATCCGACGTACGTCCTCGGGATGTACCCGTACCCCTCGGGCAAACTCCACATGGGTCACGTCCGTAATTACACCATTACGGACGCGTACGCCCGCTACCGCCGGATGCGCGGCGACGACGTCCTTCACCCGATGGGGTGGGACGCGTTCGGCCTCCCCGCTGAGAACGCGGCCAAAGAGCGCGACACGAACCCGCGCGACTGGACCATCGACTGCATCGAGACCATGACCGATCAGATGGAGTCGATGGGGTTTGGCTACGACTGGGACCGAGAGATCACCACCTGTACACCCGACTACTACCAGTGGAACCAGTGGCTCTTCTCCCGATTCCACGAGGAAGGGTTGGTCGAGCGCCGCGACGCCGAAGTCAACTGGTGTCCCCACTGCGAGACGGTGTTGGCAGACGAGCAGGTTGAGGGCGAAGCCGAACTCTGCTGGCGCTGTGACACCCCCGTCGAACAGCGCGAACTCGAGCAGTGGTTCCTGAAGATCACCGAGTACGCAGACGAGTTGCTCGAGGACATCGACGACTTGGAGGGGTGGCCCAACTCGGTGCGCCAGATGCAGCGCAACTGGATCGGCCGGCAGGAGGGGACGGAACTCGAGTTCAGCATCGACGGCTACGGTTCGGTCGAAGCCTTCACCACCCGCGTCGACACCATCCACGGCGCGACCTTCTTCGCGCTCGCACCCGACCACCCGATCAGCGAGGAGTTGGCGGAAGAAGACGCCGACGTTCGGCACTTCATCGAGGCGGAAGCCGACCCCGAGGGCGACGAGCCCAACGGCGTCGAGACGGGCCTGACCGCGACGAATCCCGTCACCGGCGAGGAAATTCCCGTCTACGTCGCGGACTTCGTCCTCTCGGACGTCGGGACCGGCGCGCTGATGGCCGTTCCCGGCCACGACGAGCGCGACCACGCGTTCGCCGAGAAACACGGTATCGACATCGTCCCCGTCATCGCCCCCGAACCCGAGGGCGACGAGGAGCCGACCGCACCCGACGTAGCGGAAGGCGCCTACACGGAAGACGGCGTCCTGATCAACTCCGGCGAGTACGACGGCCTCGACAGCGAGACCGCCCGCGATCGCCTGACCGAAGACATCGACAGCGCCGAGTGGACCGAGCAGTATCAGCTCCGCGACTGGGGAATTTCCCGCCAGCGCTACTGGGGAACGCCGATTCCGGTGATCCACTGCGACGACTGCGGTCCCGTGATGGTGCCCGAGGAAGACCTGCCGGTCGAACTGCCGGAGTTCATCAACACCACCGGGAATCCGCTGGACGCCGCCGAGGAGTGGAAGCAGACGACCTGTCCGGACTGCGGCGGCGATGCGACCCGCGAGACGGACACGATGGACACCTTCGTCGACTCCTCGTGGTACTTCCTGCGGTACGTCTCGCCCGGACTGGACGAGGCCCCGTTCGACCGCGAGCAGGCCAACGACTGGATGCCGGTCGACCAGTACGTCGGTGGCATCGAACACGCCGTGATGCACCTGCTGTACTCCCGCTTTTTCACGAAGGTCCTGGCGGACCACGAGGGACTCGAGCACCGCGAGCCGTTCACGAACCTGCTGGCACAGGGGATGGTCCAACTTGAGGGCGAGAAGATGTCCAAGTCGAAGGGCAACGTCGTCTCCCCCCAGCGGATCGTCGAGGAGTACGGCGCCGACACCGCACGGCTGTTCATGATGCAGGCCGCCCAGCCCGAGCGGGACTTCGACTGGAGCGAGGAGGGCGTTCGATCGACCTACGCCTTCCTCGACCGGTTGAAGGGGATGGTCGAGGGCTATATCGCCGACGAGCCCGACGGCGACGACGACGCGATCGCGAGCTACGTCGACGCAGAGATCGACGCGACGATCGCTATCGCCAGCGGCGAGTACGACGAGCTGACGTTCAACAAGGCGCTGCGCGAGACCCAGGATCTCGTTCGAACGCTCCGGCAGTACGCGGAGTACACCGACCCCCACGCCGAGACGTACGAGCGCGGGCTGTCGGCCGTCGTCCGACTGCTCTCGCCGGTCGCACCGCACCTCACCGAAGAACTCTACGAGACGCTCGGCAACGACGGGTTCGTCGCCGAGGCCGAGTGGCCGACCGCCGAGGTCGACCGCGACTACGTCGCCAAACGCCGTCGGCTGGTCGCGAACACCCGCGAGGACATCCGCGACATCGTCGAGGTCGCCGGGATCGAGGATCCGAACGCGATCGACGTCGTCATCGCGCCCGACTGGAAGTACGACGCCCTCGAGATCGCGATCGAGAGCGACGCCGACAACCTGATCGGCGAACTCATGCAGGAGTCACACATCCGCGACCAGGGCGACGCGGCCGCCGATTACGGACAGGACCTGCAGGCAGAGCGGGAAGCGCTCTCGATGACGCTCGGTCCGGAGGCCGAACACGCGGCCCTTGAGTCCGCCGCGTGGCTGATCGAACGCGAGTTCGACGCGCCGGTTCGCGTCGTCCGAGCCGAGGACGCCGACGAGGACGTGCTCGCGAACGCTGAGCCCGGTCGGCCAGCGATCGAGATCGACGACTGAGCCCGTTCCTCGGCGACCCCGGGATCGACGGCTTCTCCCGAATCGGATCGGGTCGATCACGGCGAGTCGCTCCGACCGTGCCGGTATCACTCGCCCGGAAACAGAATTATCGTTTATTTTTCATACTTGTCGCCGAACAGAGGTCCGGTTGCTACCACCTGTCGGCAGCACTCAGACGAGGCAGCGATTAATTATCAGCTGTGATAGTCACTCCAACCGATACATTCAATTGGCGCGGGTGACCACGGATAACGAAGGCGTCGGGCAGCCTCGCGCTACCCACCCGCCGTTTGACACTATGGCACTCGAGGACTATCTCCCTGATCGGCTCAGAGAAACGTACAGTGTAAAGATCGGTCTCATTTTCCTGCTGGTCGCCGTGATGACGATCGCCGTCTCCGCGCTCTTCTTGGGACACGTCTCGGGCACGGTCGGCCCGGCCGCGGAAGACCACTTCAGCGATCGCACCGACGACCGGAGCGACGTCGCAGCGAACTGGCTCGAGACGACGGCCGAAACGGCGAACGGGCTCGCCGCGGACGCGACCGTCCGAGCGGGAACGGACGACGAGATCAGCGATCGACTCGCGACGGCCCAGTCGACTCGCGGGGATCGGATCGCTGAAATTCACTATCTCGACGGCGACGGCGAGATACGCGCGAGCAGCGCGGACGGCGCGGTCGACAGGAACTTCTTCGAGACGGCCGGTGTGCAGGGCGCGACCGACGGCCCCCGCACCCACGACGCGGTCGGGAGCGGGGACTCGGTGCTCTCGTTCGTCTCGAGCGTCGAGGGCGAAGACGAGCGATACGTCGCCGTTTCGGCCCCCACGAGCGCGTTCGCGTCCGTTCTCGAGACCGACGGCGACTCGCGTCGAACGGTCGTCACGAACGCCGACGGCGAGACGATCGCGGCGGTCGGCGAGGAGGCCCCGGTCGGCGACGACGCCGTCCTCGCCGCGGTCACACCGGATTCGGACGGGGTCGCGACCGGCACCCCCGACGGCTCGGAGACGGAGTTCGCGGGGACGGCGGCGACGATCGACAGCGGCGGCGAGTCGCTGACGGTCACGACCTACGATACCGCGGCGGCCGTCTACGGGCCACAGGGGACCGCGACCTCGTCGGTGCTTGCACTACTGCTGATCTTCATCCTCCATCTCGGGCTCGTCGGCGTCGTTCTCGGCGGCAACATCTCGTTGAACCTCCGTCGGCTCGCGTCCAAGGCCGAGCGGATGGGGAACGGCGACCTCGAGGTCGACCTCGAGACGGACCGGATCGACGAGGTCGGGACGCTCTACGGCTCCTTCGACTCGATGCGGAACTCGCTCATGGAGACGCTCTCCGATCTCGAGAAGGAACGCGAACGCGCTCGCGAGGCCCAACAGCAGACCGAGAAGTACAACCGTAAACTCGAGGCCGAGGCCGAACGCTACAGCGAGGTCATGTCGGCGTGTGCCGACGGCGACCTCGAGAACCGCCTCGAGCCCGAGACGGACCACGAGGCGATGGTCTCGATCGCCGAGGCGTTCAACGAGATGATCGCCGATCTGGAGGAGACGGTCGGGCAGGTCAAGGCGATCTCGGCGGAGGTCGCCCGGACGAGTACCGAGGTCCAGAGCAGTTCCGACGAGATCCGACGAGCGAGCGAGGAGGTCAGTTCGTCGGTCCAGGAGATTTCGGACGGGTCCTCGAAGCAGGCCGAGGACCTGTCGGTCGCGACGACCGAGGTCAAGGAGATGTCGGCGACCGTCGAGGAGGTCGCTGCCGCGACGAGTACCATCGCCGAACAGACCGGACAGGTCGGCGAACTGGCCACGGACGGGAAGCGGGCGGCCGAGGAGACGACCGCGGAGATGCACGCGGCGAGCGAACGGACGGAAGCGCTCGCGGAGACGATCCGCTCGCTGGACGAGGAGGCCGAACAGATCCAAGAGATCGTCGAACTGATCGACGAG
The DNA here is from genome assembly GCF_005576615.1 of Natrinema versiforme. NCBI lineage: Archaea > Methanobacteriati > Methanobacteriota > Halobacteria > Halobacteriales > Natrialbaceae > Natrinema > Natrinema versiforme. Next base: position 215,609 of record NZ_CP040330.1, on the reverse strand, counting down.
ATCGCCGGCCAGACCAACATGCTCGCGTTGAACGCGGCCATCGAGTCCGCGCGATCCGAGAGCGCCTCGAGCGAGAGCGGTGGGTTCCAGGCCGTCGCCGACGAGGTCAAGGAACTCGCAGAGCAGACCCAGACGGCAGTCGAAGACGTCGAAACAATGATCGAATCGATACAGCAGCGGGCGACGAAGAGCGCGACGCAGATCGAGGAGACCGAATCGACGATCGGGTCGGCGACCGACCGGGTCGACTCCCTCACGGACAAACTCGAACGGATCGAGACGGAGATCGAACAGGTAACGGCCGGCGTCCAGGAGATCGATCAGGCGACCGACGAACAGGCCAGCTCCGCGGAGGAGTTGGCGACGATCGTCCAGGACGTCGCGAGCGTCGCCGACGAGACGACGTCGCAGGCCCAGCAGGTCGCGGCGGCCGCCGAGGAGACGACCGCGACGATTACGGACGTCTCCGACGAGGCGACCCGACTCGACGAGCGGGCCGCGGATCTGGCCGACGCCGTCGACGAGTTCACCGTCGCGGCGACGCCGACCGGTGCGACTACGACTCCCGTCGGACAGGGAGGTGACGCGCGATGATCCCCGAACTCCAACTCTACCGCTTCGCGTTCTACGCGATGGCGGCTGCGACCGTCGGCTTCCTCGCGTGGATCGCCCGGATGCCGGCGGGGAAACGGCGGTACTACCTTCCGGCGCCGATCGTCACCGGGACGCTCGCGCTCTCGAACGTCGGGATGTCGCTCGAGCTGTTCCGAATCACGACGGCGGGAGGACAGCCGATTCCGATGACCCGATACATCGACTATCTGGTCGCGACGGTCATCATGGTCGTCGTCGCCGGCCGAATCGCCGGAGCCACCCGTCGGCAATTGGCCGCGGTCTCCGTCCTGACCGTGACGTGGGTCGGCTCGACGGCCGTCCGGTATTTCATCGAGGGGTCGTTGAGTACGGCCGCGATGGGCGTCACGTTCGCCTCGCTCGGGGCTCTCATGTACCTGATGATCTGGCCGATTACGACACGCTCCGGCCAGCAGAGCGGCGAACGAGTGCTCCTCTTCGGGAAGCTCCGGAACCTGCTCCTGTTGCTCTGGGTCTTCTACCTGGTCATGGGATTCGTCTCGCGGCAGGGACTGGGACTGCTCGACGCCTTCGGCGGAATCTTCGTCACGGCGTACATCGACGCCCTCACCCGGATCGGGTTCGGCGTCCTGTTACTCCGGGCAACCGACGCCGTCGATCAGGTGATCGCGGCGACCGAGTCGTCCGATGGAGACGACGGCTCGGACGGCGTCACCCTCGAGAAGACCGACGGGACCGCGGTCGATCCGGCGGACTGACGACGCCGGCCGAAACACCATCGGATCTGACAGCAGACTATCTATTTTATACGCCGGCTCGTCGTAGGGTCCGGACAGCAACTGTTGGTCGAGGATGAACGCACAACGTACGGATCCCTTCCGATGGTCGTTCGCAGACGGGTCGTCGCCGAAAGCACCACACGTCGCCTCGATGATATGGCGAGACGGGTTGTTCGTCCACTGGCCGGTCGATCCCGACGACCTCCGGCCCCACGTCCCCGGACAGGTGACCCTCGAGACTCGAGACGGCCGCGCGTGGCTGAGCGTGCTCCCGTTCGTGCTCACGAACGTAGGGCTCCGGGGGACGCCGTCGATCACCCGGCTCGCCTTTCCCGAACTCAACGTCCGGACCTACGTCCGGTATCGCGGCGATCCCGGCCTGTTTTTCTTCAGCATCGACATCGGGAACTCGCTCGTCGCGACGAGCGTCGGTCGAACGACCAGATTACCCGTCTATCGCGCCAAGATGCGCGTCGGAGCCACCGAGGATAATCACGTCGCCTTCGAAAGCGAGCGCCGATCGAGTGAGTCGGCGGGCGATACCGCCGCCCGGTTCGCTGCGACCTACTGCCCGAACGGCGAGGTCTTCACCGCCGAGCCGAACACGCTCGAGCACTGGCTCACGGCTCGTCGCCGGTTCTACGCTCCGGAAGCCGACGGCGTCCTGACCGGCGAGATCGCCCACGATCCGTGGCCGCTCCAGCCGGCCGCGGTGACGATCCACGAGAACACGCTGTTCGAGGCCAACGGCCTGCCGACGCCGACCGGCGATCCGGTCGTCCACTACGCCGACGAACTGTCGATGACGGGCTCGATTCCGCGCCGAATCGGAACGTAACCGAGTCTCGGTGAGAGGCCTGTACGACCGATTTCGACGCGGTAATACCGGCCAGACACCGGAAAGCCGCCGAGACTTTCCGTGCGGGAGAGCGTCGACTCCGGCTACGACGGACGCATATCGTTAGATTTGTTAACTACAGTGTGAGACAATAATTTACACAGAGTAGCAATGTCTACGACACACTCAGGAACGACCGGCAGCGGCCGGAATTCGTTCGTCTACGTCGTCGCGGCCTTGGCCGCACTCAACGGGTTACTGTTCGGATTCGACACCGGCGTTATCTCCGGCGCGATGTTGTACATCCGGAACACGTTCGAACTGACGACGGTGTTTGGCGTGTCGATGAACGCCTCGTTCGTCGAGGGGATCGTCGTCAGCGGCGCAATGATCGGTGCAATCGTCGGCGCGGCCCTCGGCGGTCGGCTCGCCGATCGGCTCGGTCGGCGACGGCTCATCCTCGTCGGTGCCGTCATCTTCTTCGTCGGGTCGTTCATCATGGCGATCGCCCCGACCGTCGAGATCCTGATCGTCGGTCGAATCGTCGACGGGATCGGCGTGGGCTTCGCGTCGGTCGTCGGACCGCTGTACATCTCGGAGATCTCACCGCCCAAGATCCGCGGCTCGCTGGTTTCGCTGAATCAACTGACGATCACCAGCGGTATCCTCATCGCCTACCTCGTGAACTACGCGTTTTCCAGCGCCCAACTGTGGCGCTGGGTCGGCCTCGGAACGGTCCCTGAGGAGGTGTTCGCAAGCGGCGGCGGGTGGCGCTGGATGCTCGGTCTCGGCATGGTCCCCGCGACCGTCCTGTTCCTCGGAATGCTGTTCATGCCGGAGAGTCCCCGGTGGCTCTACGAGCACGGACGCGAATCGGACGCCCGCGAGGTGCTGGCAACCACTCGCGTCGAGAGCCACGTCGAGGACGAACTCCGCGAGATCAAGCAGACGGTACGCACCGAGTCCGGGACGCTGCAGGACCTGTTCGAGCCGTGGGTGCGGCCGATGCTGATCGTCGGCGTCGGGCTCGCGGCGTTCCAGCAGGTCACCGGTATCAACACGGTCATGTACTACGCGCCGACGATCCTCGAGTCGACCGGCTTCGCTGACACCGCCTCGATCCTCGCGACCGTGGGAATCGGTGCCGTCAACGTCGTCATGACCGTCGTCGCAGTGTTCCTGATGGACCGCTCCGGCCGCCGTCCGCTGTTGCTGACCGGACTGGCCGGAATGACCGTCATGCTCGCCGTCCTCGGAATCGTGTTCTACCTGCCCGGCCTCTCGGGTGCGATCGGCTGGGTCGCGACCGGGAGCCTGATGCTGTACGTCGCCTTCTTCGCGATCGGACTCGGCCCGGTCTTCTGGCTAATGATCTCCGAGATCTACCCGATGGAGGTCCGCGGGACGGCGATGGGCGTCGTCACCGTCGTCAACTGGGCCGGCAACCTGATCGTCTCGCTGACCTTCCTCCGACTGGTCGACGGCATCGGCCAGACCGGCACGTTCTGGCTCTACGGCGTGCTCTCGCTGTTCGCGCTCGTCTTCTGTTACCGGCTCGTCCCCGAAACGAAAGGGCGGTCGCTCGAGGAAATCGAAGCCGACCTCCGCGAAACGGCGTTCGGTAGCGAGACCAGCGAACGGTCCCCCGCCGTCGAGACGGACGACTAACGGCCGAGAAAAACCGCGTTCCGTATTTTTCGCGAGACGACACTCGGGATTCGGCGCTGGTCGCAGACCGGCGGTCGGAACCGTTACTGGTCGGTGTCGATCATCCCGAAGTCGTATCCGGAATCGGTCTCGCGAGCGTTTTCGTAGACCACGCGGGCGGCCGCGACATCCTGAATGGCGAGCCCGGTCGAGTCGAAGACGGAGACGCCCGTCTCCTCCGTTCGACCCGCTTTCGCACCGACGACGAGTTCGCCGATTTCGCCGTGGATGTCCGCGTCGGTCAGGGCCCCCTCGCCGTAAGGGACGTTGATCTCGCCGGAGTGAGTACACTGCTCGTGATCGTCGATCACGATCCGCGCCGCACCCAGTAGGTCGTCGCTCAGTTCGTGTTTCCCCGCCGCGTCGGCCCCGATCGCGTTGATGTGCGTCTGCTCGCCGACATCCTCGAGTCCCACGATCGGGTCCTCGACCGGCGTCACGGTCGACAAGACGTCGCAGTGACCCGCCTCCGAAATCGAGCCGCCGCGAACGTCGAACCGGTCCTCGTAGCTCTCGACGAACCGCCGGACGCGGTCCTCGTCGGGGTCCGAGACGACGACCTCCTCGATCGGCCGCACCTCGCTGATCGCCTCGAGTTGGGTGTACGACTGAACCCCGGCTCCGACGAGTCCGAGCGTCGTGGCGTCCTCGACGGCCAGATAGTCGGTGGCGACGGCCGCCGCGGCACCCGTTCGTTTCATCGTGAGCGTCGTCCCGTCCATGATGGCAAGCGGGAACGCGGTCTCGGGGTCGGAGTAGATCATCGTCCCCAGCACGGTCGGCAGCCCGTGATCCTCGGGGTTGTCGGGGTGGACGTTGACCCACTTGATCCCGGCGGCGTCCCAGTCGCCCGTATCGAGGTACGCCGGCATCGACCGGAAGTCGCCGTTGTACTGTGGGAGGTCGATGTACGATTTCGCGGGCATCTGCGTGGTCCCGCGCTCGAAGGCCCCGAAGGCCTCCTCGACCGCGTCGATGACGGCCGCGAGCGCGGCGTGCTCGTCGACGTCGTCGCTGTCCAGAAGGAGCGTGTTCATACCCGCGAATATTGCGGGCTCGCACTTAGTTCGTCGTGACTCGACGGCAGCGTGGGATACGGGACCGTCCGATACATGCTACGCTATCACTGCTCACGGGGACTCGAGCCAGTCTCAGAATCGTACGCTCTGCTCACTCGAGAGGAATCGAAGCGACGCGAAACGGCAAAAAGCAAAGATGGGCCGACTCGAAACGGCGGAGACGGTAGCTGGAGCGGTGATGTACGACGACTCCCACCGCGAGGGCCGCAGGCCCGAGCGGGCCGACGACCGATGTGGAGGCCCCGAAGGGGCCGAAACGGAGGGAGGAGTGCTTTTAATCGAATTTTTGCCGAGGGCCAGCTTGCTGGCCCGTGGTTCGAAAGGCGCGAAGCGCCTTTCGTCATCACGAGAGAGCTTTGCTCTCTCGAACGACAGAGCAAAACTTCGTTTTACATCATGCCGCCCATGCCGCCGCCCATACCGCCCATGCCGCCGCCCATACCACCGCCGCCCGGCGGCATCTCTTCGTCATCGTCGTCGTGGGAGACCGCGAGGTCGCCCGCGGCGATGACGTCGTCGATGCGCAGCAGCATTACGGCCGCCTCGGTGGCGGACTCGATAGCTTGGGTCTTCACGCGGAGCGGCTCGTAGACGCCCTCGGCGTCCATGTCGATGGTGTCGCCGGTGTAGGCGTCGAGGCCGGCACCCGTGTCGCCGCCGTCGTGGGCACTGCGGAGTTCGACCAGCGAGTCGATGGGATCGAGGCCCGCGTTCTCGGCCAGCGTGCGCGGGATGACCTCGAGCGCGTCGGCGAAGGCTTCGACGGCGAGCTGCTCGCGGCCGCCGACGGAGTCGGCGTAGTCACGGAGCGCGAGCGAGAGGTCGATCTCGGGCGCGCCGCCGCCGGCGAGGACCTTGCCGTCCTCGATGGTCGTTCGGACGACGCCCAGCGAGTCCTCGACGGCGCGGTCGATCTCGTCGATGACGTGCTCGGTGCCACCGCGGAGGATCAGGGTGACGGCCTGTGCGTCGTCGACGTCCTCGACGAAGATGCGCTGGTCGCCGGCGATCTCCTTCTGGGCGACGCTGCCGGCGACGCCGAGGTCGTCCTCGGTCAGGTCGTCAACGCTCGAGACCGTCGTTGCGCCGGTCGCGCGTGCGAGCTGACCCTGGTCGCTGGACTTGACGCGGCGGACGGCGATGATGCCCTCCTGTGCGAGGTAGTGCTGGGCCATGTCGTCGATGCCGCCGTCGACGAAGACGACGTCAGCACCGACGTCGGCGATCTGCTCGGCCATCTCTCGCAGCTGGGCCTCTTCCTGCTCGAGGAACTGCTCGAGCTGGTCGGGGTCGGTGACGTTGACCTCGGCGTCGATCTCGGTCTCCTTGATCTCGAGGTCGCCGCCGATGATCGCGACGTTGGCGTCCTCGGCGAAGTACGGCATGTTCTCGGAGACGCGCTCCTTGTCGACGATGACGCCCTCGACGAGCTCGGAGTTCTCGATGGAGCCGCCGACGACCTTCTCGACTTTGATGTTGTCCGTGTCGACGCCGTCGTCGTCGGAGACCGCGCGAACGGCCTCGACGATGAGCTCGGAGAGCAGGTCCTTGGCGTTCTCCGCGCCCTTGCCGGTCATCGCCGTCGCGGCGATCTGCTCGAGGATCTCGGTGTCGTCCTCGTCGACATCGATGGCGATTTCCTCGAGGGCCTCGGTGGCCTCTTCGGCGGCCTCTCGGTATCCCTGTGCGAGGGTGGTCGCGTGGATGTCCTGGTCCAGCAGGTTCTCGGCCTGACTGAGGAGTTCGCCGGCGATGACGACCGCGCTGGTGGTGCCGTCACCGACTTCCTCTTCCTGGGTCTCGGCGACTTCGACGATCATGTCGGCCGCGGGATGGTCGATCTCCATCTCCGAGAGCAGGGTGACACCGTCGTTGGTGACGATGACGTTGCCCGAGGAGTCGACGAGCATCTTGTCCATCCCCTTCGGGCCGAGGGTCGTCCGAACCGATTCGGCGACCGCCTTCCCGGCCTGCACGTTCATCGACTGCGCGTCCTCCCCGGAGGTGCGCTGGCTGTCCTCCGAGAGTACGATAAGGGGCTGGTTGCCCATCTGCTGTTGAGCCATAGTCACTCGAGGGATTGTTTGCTATTCTATATAAATCTTACCCTATTGAATAGGTAGGGGCGCTAGAGGTGGCCCCTGTCGTGCGTTTTCGAACCGGTGGCTGTTCGGGTATTTATACTTGCACTGTGTGAGAACCACCGCACAGATGACGTGTCGGCGGGGATTCGAACGGGTTCAGCTATCGGTCGAAAAGCGGTTCACACGGCGACTCCTCCGAGCGCGGGAGAAGACGGTCGACGGAGCAGAAATCGGGGCGAACAGACGGATCAGGACTGACCGCCGGGGAACCGGTGGTACTCCATTCCCTTGTGTTTCATCTCGTTGTGCTTCTCCTCGAGGAAGGAGTAGACCGCGCCGTGGGGCGCGCCGTCGAGCAGCATCTCGGCGGCGCTGCGGACGACGTCGACCTCCTGTGGCGCGCCGATGACACCGAGCGTCGAGCCGTAGATGACGACATCGGCACCGGTCAGTTCCTCCATCAGTTCCCGGGTCCGGCCGCCCTCGCCGATGAGCCGGCCCTTCTTGCGTTTCATGTCGGTCTTGTTGCGCGAGGCGGCGTCGATGTCGACCACGTCGAACAACATCATGTCGTCCTCGAGCAGTCGCAGGGCGTCCTCCGGTGCGAAGCCTCGGCCGATGGCGCGGACGATCTCGGGGCCTTTGAGGCCGAGTACGGGATCGCCGACGGTTTCGACGGCGACGGAGCCGTTCTCCGAGTCGATGTCGAGTCGCACTTCGGCTTCCGCCTCGATCTCGCGCATCGTCTCGCCTCCTTCACCGATGAGAACGCCGATGCGGTCCTGCGGAATCTTCACGTGCTGCATACAGTCCGGTACTCGCTGGTCGAGGTTAAGCGCTTGGTCCGCGAGTACCGGGTGTTCCGTGGCACCGTCACACGCGTCTCGAGGCGCGGCGCGGTCGAAGCCCGCTACTCGCGGACCGAACGGAACCGCACCGACTCCGAGCGGGTGTCGACGATCGCGACCGTTCGATCCGCCTCGGACGCCAGCACGTGCGCACCGGGATTGAGTACCGTCGTCCGCCCGTCCTCCGACAGTTCGCGCTCGTGGTGGTGTCCGTAACAGACGAAATCGTAGCTGTCGCCGGCCGCGATCGCCGCGACCTCCGCCTTACTCTCGCCGTGGAGAACTGCGAACGAGAGCCCGTCGAACTCGAGGTCGGCGAAGCGGCCGTGGAGTCGGCTCTCGTCGCCGAGCCGGTCGAACGCCGCCTGGATGTTCGCGACGTCGCCGTCGTTGTTCCCGAGGACGCCGTGGAGTTCGAACCCCTCGAAGTAATCGATCATCAGGGGTGCGACGAAATCGCCGCAGTGAACGACGATCTCGACGCCCTCCTCGGCGAAGACCTCGGTCGCCCGTTCGATGGCTTCGACGTTATCGTGAGTGTCGGAGACGATGCCGATGTTCATACGCGTTCGCGTGGGAGCGAGCCACTAAGGCGTTCGGGGAACGCCGATTCGGGAGACACTGCGCGATCGAACGGCTATCGATCGAGTCCCGTCGGCACGCCGGCCCGCTCGAGCGCCCGCTGCCGCTCTCCGTCCGTCAGTCGGTAGGGCTCGAGTTCGGCCTCGATCGATCCCAGTTCTTCGCGCCGGCGCTGGTGATCGGCGAGAAACGCTGTAATTCGCTCGATCGCGAGTTCCTTCAACTCCCCGCTGAGCAGGTCGCCAGACCGGTAGTCGGCCGCGATGCGCTCGAGTTCGGCGTCGTCGGGTTCGAAGAAGTATCGGAGGTACTGGAAGGGGACGTCGACGGTCGGGTCACCGCCCTTCTCGCGGTGTTCCTCGATGGTTGCCCGGCCGCCGGTGTAGGCGTGGGTCCGAATCGTCTCGGCGACCGTTTCGGGATCGGCGGTGAGTTCGATCGACGGTGCGTCGCCGGAGGAACTCATTTTGCCCGGTCCCTCGAGACTCGGGAGGAACCGGCCGAGCAGCGCACCCGGCTTTTCGACCGGCAGCGCCTCCTTTGCGGCGACATCGCGACAGACGCGGACGTGAGGGTCCTGATCAATGGCGATGGGGACCAGCGTCGGCTGCCGGCCCGCGACGAGTTGCGGGAGCAGGAGGTGAGTCGCCTGCACGGCGGGATAGAACTGTAGGCCGACGGTGTCCTGCTCGCCGTAAACGGCCTCGACCGTAGCCGGCGTGAGGTGCTTCGCGAGGCGGACCGCGATCGGGTAGACCACGTCCGCGTCGGCGGTGTCGACGACGATCCGCGTCCGGTCGGGATCGAAGCCGACGGCGAGGATATCGCGCAGGTTCTCGCGGGTGTGCTCGCCGATGGCGTCGAACGACTGGTCCTTCGCGAGGAACTTCTCGTCGTCGGAGAGCGGGATATAGACCGTCGCGCCGGTCTTCCGCTGGAACCGCTTCGCGAGGTACAGCGGGAGGACGTGGCCCAGATGCATCGGTCCCGAGGGGCCGCGACCGGTGACGATCGCGTGCGGATCGCCGGCCGCGGCGGCCTCGAGGTACTCGTCGATGTCTCGGCCCGCGTAGAACGTCCGCCGTCTGAGCAGCGGGTGGTCGGGGAAGCGTTCGATCTGCTCGTCGGTGAGCCGGTCGGCCCCGAACCGCTCGAGCAGTTTCTCGTAGTCGATCTCACCGTCGACGGCGTAGGGAGTGACGGTGAACTGGTCAGCGGGCGAACTCGAATCCGTGCGTGTCGTTTCGGTGGTATCTGCGGTTTCGCGTGAGTCTGTCATTCGTGTCTCGGAGTCGACTGCAGCGGCTGGAAGACGATTCAAACGGAAAACGAGCGAAGGGAGCGCCACCGCCGCGGTCGCCGGGTTAGGCCGCGTCGTCCGCCGCGACGACACTGTCCGCTCTCGAGAGGGGCTGCCAGCGCCACTGCCACTCGAGAGCGGAGATCACTGTCCGCCCATTTTCAGTCGGTGGTAAAGAAGATTTCGGGGATCGCCTCGAGAATCAGTCTCGAGACGGGTCCGGTTCCGGACTCGTGACGAACTCGAGGAGGTCGTCCTCGGTCACCTCGAGGCCTTGCCGGGAGAAGAAACTCGCGACGTTTCGGCAGTCCCGCTCGAGGAACTCGCGGCTGTTGGGGTGGTGGACGGTGACGGCCTGTCCGAGGTCGATGAAGACGAGTTGGCCCTCGTCCTCGTCGAAGACGACGTTGTACTCGCTCAGGTCGCCGTGGATCAGGCCGGCCGAGTAGAGCCGGCGCATGTACTCGCGCATGACCTCGTAGGCGGTCTGGGGGTTCTCGATCTGGACCTCGCCGAGCCGCTTCGCGCGGCCGTCTTCGGTTCCGATGTACTCCATGACCAGCACGTTGCGCTCGGTCGCGATCGGTTCCGGTACCCGCACGCCGGCCGCTTTCGCGCGCTCTAAGTTCGCCAGTTCCTTTTTCGTCCACGCGAGGACGACGTCTTTCTTCTTCCCGCCCAGTCCCTCGAATCGGGGATCGCCCTCGAGATAGTCACGCATCTGCCGGAAGTTCGAGGCGTTGATTCGGTAGATCTTGACCGCGACCTCGCGGTCGTCGCCCAGCGCGTGGTAGACGTTGGCCTCCTTGCCCGTCGAGAGCGGCCCACCGAAGGCCTCGACGTAGCCGTCCTGGACGAGCTTGTACAACGCCGCGAAGGTCGCGTCGTCGAACACCGACTGCTCGACCTTGAACTGCTCGGCGTCTTTGATCCGCTCCTCGAACTGCTCGAACTCGCGGTCGCGTTTGCGGGCGATCCGGTCCGCCTCGGTGTCCGAGACGTCGATCTCCTCCCACTCGTCGCCCGGGGTATCGGCTTCCTCGAGGTCGACCAGTCCGAACTCCGTTCCCTGTCCCATCTACTCGGTCGTAGGCTCTCCGACGGGTAAAGTACTGGGTCTGGTCGCCGGCTCGGTTCGGTCGCTGCGACGCCGGAAGTCGACCGGCGAATGACGGTTTATTTATACCCGCTGTCGCAAACTCGGGTCGACCCGAACATGGGACTGGATTTCACACCGAAGACCTACGACGAAATCCCAGAGGACAAGCAGCCGTCGTTGGGGGAAGCGCTCGTCCCCATCACGGGAATGCTCTTGTTCCTCTCGGTCGGGATGATTTGGCTCGATATGGACCCGCAGATGCCGCTGCTGTGGGGGATCGCCTTCGCGGGACTGTTCGGACGGTACTACTTCGGCTACTCGTGGGGCGACCTCTACGACGGGATCGGGCGCAGTATTCTGACCGGGCTTCAAGCCATTCTCATCCTGTTCGTCATCTACATGCTCATCTCGTCGTGGATCGATTCCGGGACGATCCCGACGCTCATGTACTACGGGCTGGAGTTCCTGTCGCCGCGGATATTCCTCCCCTTTACCGTCGTCCTCTCGGCGGTCGTCGCCTTCGCGATCGGGTCGTCGTGGACGACGGCTGGGACCCTCGGCGTCGCGATGATCGGGATCGGCTCCGGGCTCGGGATTTCGGAGGCGATGACGGCCGGCGCCGTCCTGTCGGGAGCCTACACCGGCGACAAGAACTCGCCGCTTTCCGACACCACGAACCTCGCCGCCGCGGTGACGAACACGGACCTGATGGATCACATCCGCGCGATGCGTCCCGGGACCGCGATCTCCTTTGTGATCTCGCTGCTCCTGTTCGTCGTCTTGGGCCTGAGCGCGAGCGGGACGATCCCCGCCGGCCGCGTCGCCGAGATTCAAGGCGGACTCTCGAGTAGCTACGTCATCTCGCCGATCACCTTCGTCCCGCTGATCATCACGTTCGCGCTCGCGCTGTATGGCTTCCCGGCGTTGCCGTCGCTCGGAGCCGGTATCTTCGCCGGCGTCGCGGTCAGTACCACGCTGCAGGGCGTCGGCTTCGCCGCCGCATGGGAAACCATCCACTTCGGGACCGGCCCCGAAACAGGAGTCGACCTTACGGACGAACTGCTCGCGAGCGGCGGCCTCGAGGGCTCCGTGTGGGTGATCTCGATCGTCGTCGCCGCGCTGGCGCTGGGCGGGATTTTGCAGGAAACCGGCGTGCTGGCGGCGATCGCGTACCATATCGGCCGGGCCGTCAGCAGCGTCGCCGGACTGACCGCCGGGACGGCCGTGGGGACGGTCGCGATGAACTTCCTCGCCGCGGAGCAGTACATGGCGATCGTCGTGCCCGGCATGACGCTGCAGAACCTGTACGACGAGTACAACCTCGACAGCCGGAACCTCTCGCGGGCGGTCGAAGCGTCGGGGACGACGACATCGGCGTTCGTGCCGTGGGGCTCGGGCGGCGCCTTCATGGCCTCGGCGCTCGGCGTACCGGTGATCGAGTACGCCCCGTACTACTTCTTCGGGATCCTCTCGCCGCTGGTCCTGATCCTGATGGGGGCAACCGGTTGGGGAATCGTCTACACGGAAGACACCGACCGGGACGCCGCCGAGACAACGGGCGAATCGACGCCAACCGTGGACTGAGACCGCTCGCCGGATCGCGGTCGCCCCGTTTTAGACGGAGAACCACACCGGTCACACGGTGATCGTGTTTCGCGTCTCACCCGTGGCTCGCGCGCACGGACTTTTGCCGTCGCGGACCGTACCCACGCTATGATCGACCGATCCGAACGACGAGCGCGGCCGACGGGGGGACGATGACGGACTACGACGTAACCCTCGAGTGGGCCGACGGCCGGACCGAGTCGGTCGTCGTCGCCGAGGACGAGACGGTCCTCGAGGCGGCCCAGCGGGACCGCATCCGGCTTCCGTACGACTGCCGGGCCGGAACCTGCATCACCTGCGTCGGCCGACTGGTCGCGCTCGAGGACGGAGACGGCGACCGCGATGAGAACGGAGCGGACGAACCGAACGAACCGATCGACGCCGCGGAGGGATTCACGTACCGGCGGTCGCCGCAGGCGCTGACCGAGCAGGAAGGGGCGGACGGCTACGTCCTGTTGTGTATCGCATCGCCGCGAGCCGACTGCCGCATCGAGGTCGGGCCGCGAGTCCGCGCCGAAGTCGGTGACAGTCCGTGGGCGTAGGCCCCCGCCGGCACGCGGGATTCGGGCCGAAGCAACTGCAGTAACGTTAACGGCTCCGCGGGGCAAGCCCCGAGCAAGACCGATATCGATGTCGCTCACACACGAGACTGCAGACGAGGACAACCCGTATCTCCGGGACCCGCCGACCGATTTCGCGCCGCTCGAGGAACTCTCGGCGGCCGAGGCCGAACGGCAGGTCGAACTGCTCCGGGAGGCGATCCGCGAGCACGACCGCCGGTACTACGTCGAGAGCGAGCCGCTGATCGCCGACCGCACGTACGACGCGCTCTTCGCCCGACTGCGCGACCTCGAGGACGCGTTCGATCTCTCCCATCCCGACAGCCCCACGCGAAGCGTCGGCGGCGAGCCCATCGAGGCGTTCGACACGGTCGAGCACGTCGCGCCGATGCTGTCGATCGACAACAGCGGCGAGGAAGACGACGTCCGGGAGTTCGACGAGCGGGTGCGCCGCGAGTTACGCGCCAGCGGGCACGCGGGCGACGTTCGGTACGTCTGCGAGCCCAAGTTCGACGGCGTCTCGATGGAGTTCGTCTACGAGGAGGGCAGCTTAGAGCGGGCGGTCACCCGCGGGGACGGCCGCGAGGGCGACGACGTGACCCGCAACGCTCGCACGATCGGCTCGGTGCCCCAGCACCTCCACGGCGACTACCCCGAGACCCTCGCGGTGCGAGGCGAGGTCTACATGCCCAAAGACGAGTTCCAGAGACACAACCGCGAGCGAATCGAGCGCGGCGAGGATCCCTTCGCGAACCCGCGCAACGCGACCGCCGGCACGATCCGCCAACTCGATCCCTCGGTCGTCGCCGAGCGCCCGCTCGCGGTCTTCTACTTCGACGTACTTGCGGCCAGCGAACTCGAGGACACCCATCGAGAGGAACTCGAGCGCTTCCCCGAGTTCGGACTGCGGACGAACGACCGCGTCGAAGTGGTCGACGACATCGACGGTGCGATCGACTACCGCAATCGCCTGCTCGAGGCCCGCGACGAACTGGACTACGAGATCGACGGCGTCGTGATCAAGGTCGACGACCGCGAGGCCCGCGAGGAACTCGGGCGGACGGCGCGCCACGACCGCTGGGCGTTCGCCTACAAGTTCCCCGCCCGCGCGGAGGTCACCCCGATCGCCGACGTCGCGGTACAGGTCGGCCGAACGGGTCGGCTGACCCCCGTCGCCCTGCTCGAGCCGGTCGACGTGGGCGGCGTCACCGTCTCGCGGGCGAGTCTACACAACCCCGACGAGATCGAGGCGAAGAACGTCAACGTCGGCGACACCGTCCGCGTGCAGCGCGCGGGCGACGTGATCCCCTACGTCGAGGAGGTCGTCGAGAAGGGCAGCGAGGGCCACTACGAACTGCCGGAGACGTGTCCCGTCTGCGACAGCCCCGTCGAGCGCGACGGCCCGATCGCGTTCTGCACCGGCGGCCTCGGCTGCGACGCCCAGCTCCGGCGGTCGATCGAGTACTACGCCGGCGACGACGGCCTCGATCTCGAGGGACTGGGCGAGAAGAGCGTCCGTCAGCTCGTCGAGGCCGGCCTGCTCGAGACCGTCGCGGACCTCTACGAACTCGATCGGGAGGCCCTCACCGACCTCGAGGGCTGGGGCGAGACCAGCGCCGAGAACCTGCTCGCGGAGATCGACGCCAGCCGCGATCCGCCCCTGCCCGACTTTCTCTCCGCGCTGGGCATCCCCCACGTCGGCCCGACGACGGCCCGCGAACTCGCCCGCGAGTTCGGCACCTTCGAGGCCGTCCGCGAGGCCGCCGAGGACGAGCCCGACCGGCTCGAGGGCGTCGACGACGTCGGTGAGACCGTCGCCGAGACGATCCACGAGTTCTTCGCGAGCGAGGCCAACGCCGCCGTGGTCGACGACGTGCTCGAGCACGTCTCCCCGCAGGAAGTCGCAGTCGATACCGACACCGGCGGCGAACTCGAGGGGCTCACGTTCGTTTTCACCGGCTCGCTCGCCGAGATGACCAGAGGCGAGGCACAAGATCTCGTCGAAACCCACGGCGCGAACGCGACAGGTAGCGTCTCCGGGAACACGGATTACCTCGTCGCCGGCGAAAACCCGGGCGCAACGAAACGACAGGATGCGGAAGACAACGACGTGCCGATCCTCGACGAGAGCGAGTTCCGGGTGCTGCTCGCGGACCACGGGATCGACCTCGAGTAGCGAGTATCGGGCGAATCGGGACACCCGGAGCCGAGGCGATAGTTCAACAGCGCGGCAGACAGTTCAGCGGCCCGGAGACAGTTCGACAGCGCGGCAGACAGTTCAGCGGCCCGGATTACAACTCGAGCGTGTAGACCGCCTCGGGGTAGAAGTCGCCGTCGGTTTCGACCTCGCCCTCGTCCGTCTGTTCGAAGCCGAGTCCCTCGTAGAAGGCGCGGCTGGCGTCGTTGAACGCGAAGTCGATCGACCGAATTCGCTCGATATCATAGGCCTCGAGTTCGGCGATCAGTCGCTCGTGGAGTTGCGATCCGATGCCCTCGCCCTGCCGGTCCGGGCGGACGTACATCCGGAGAATGTCGGCTTTATCGCCCTGTGCGACCGCGTGGGTGAAGCCGACGACCTCGTCGTTGTCAGCGGCGTTACCGCTTCGTTCCGAGGCGCGTTGCGCCTCGCGCTCTTCCGCAACGAGAACGATCGTCCCCGGAGCCTCGAGCGGCATCGAATCGTCAGTGTACCAGTCGTCGACCGTCCGGTCGATCACGTCCGCCTCGAGTTCGTCGTAAGTGTCGTGCCACGTGGCGCGAGCGACGGCCGTGATCGCCTCGAAGTCGTCGGTCGTGGCGGGTCGAACGTGCATACGTCATTATCGAACGTGGAACATAAATAGCCCGTTGCCCGAAGCGACCGATTCGGCGGCGAACGTTCCTCGAGCGGCGGCGAGCGGGGCAGGCCGTCCCGTCTTCACTCGCGAACGTCGAATCCCCGGTCCCGGAGCAGATCCGGGACGCGGTCGCGGTGGTCGCCCTGCAGTTCGATCCGGCCCTCGTCGACCGTGCCGCCCGTCCCGAGCGAACTCTTGAGGTCCGAGGCGGTCGATTCGATCTCGGATTTCGTGAGGTCGAAGCCCTCGATGATCGTCACCGGCTTGTCGTACCGGCGGCTCTCGGTCCGGATCGATAACACCTGCTGGGAGGTCTCGAGGTCGCCCTGACTGTCGAGTTCGTCGAGCAAGTCGTCGAGGTCGTCTTCGTCTGCCATATTCACACATGGATCAGGCCGGGGGATAGCCCTGTCCTTGCCTTCGCAACGGTCGCGTTACACGCCGGCCTCGGTGACGCCTCGAGAACCGGACTGGTGCCCGCTACTGCAGTGGCGCGCGCTGTGTTGCGGTTCGCCCTCGGCGAACCGCAGAACAAAGCCGTGCGAGGGATGAGCGAACGAACCGTGTGAGTGAGCGAATCGGTTGGGGAGGACGTGGCGATTCACTGTTGCCACGATAGCAGGACACTCGTCTCTGTCGTTACTCGCTGTGAACTCGACCGTTCTATCCGAAAAGCGGGCGAAGACAGTAAATCGTATTCAACGGCTGTCAGAGTCTCGATTTGAGCGTCTCCGCCGTCTTCTCGCCGATTCCCTCGATGCTCTCGAGGTCCGCGAGACTCGCCTCCCGGACGTTCTCGACGCTGCCGAAGCGCCCGAGCAGCCGCTTTCGCGTCTCGGGGCCGACCCCCTGTACGTCGTCGAGAACCGTTTTGACCTCGTCCCGGACCGTCTGGTGGTACTGCACGGCAAAGCGGTGGGACTCGTCGCGCACGCGCTGGAGGAGGTGCAGGTGCGGCGCGTCGCTCGGCCACGAAAACGTTCGGTGGGGCGTGACCACGCGCTCCTCGGCTTTCGCCAGCGCGACCGCCGGCACGTCCCAGCCGACCGCCGAGAGCGCGTCTCGAGCCGCCTCGAGTTGGCCCTCGCCCCCGTCGATCAGGAGCAGGTCGGGGTCCGGCCGGTCGTCCCGGTCCTCGACGGCGCGGCGGGCGCGCCACTCGAGTAAGGCGTGCATATTATCGTAATCGTCGTTCTGGTCGGTCAGCTTCTTCCGGCGGTAATCGGCCTTCTCGGCGCTGCCGTCGACGAAGGTGACGTTGCTGCCGACTGCCGCTTTTCCCTGCGCGTGGCTCACGTCGAAGCCCTCGATCCGCCGGGCCGACTCGATCTCGAGGGCGTCCGCGAGCATGCCACACTCGTCGCGCCGGCCCACGTTGCGCCGGGCGTTCTTCAGCGCGAGTTCGACGAGTTTGGCCTCCCGGCCCGCGCCCGGCACGCGGACCGAGACGCCCTCGGCCTCGAGCCACGCGGCGACCTCCTCGTCGTCGTGGCGCTCGGGCAGGAGCAGGGCATCGGGGAGGTCGCGTTCGGCGTAGTATTGGACGATGAAGGCCGCGAGGACGGCTGGGACGCCGTCCGCCTCGCCACCGACTCCCCCGTCGGAGCCGGGTGCCTCGAGCGTGTGCCGATCCCGATCGACCAGTTTGCCGTCCTCGGCGCGCAGCCGGGCGACGGTCGCGTCCTCGCCTTCGATCGCCACGCCGAGGACGTCGACGCCCTGCTCGTCGCCGACCGACTGGACCGCCTCGCCGCCCTCGCCGTGGAACGCCGCGACGGTCTCGAGGCGGTCCCGCAGGTTCGCCGCGCGCTCGAAGTTCTGTTCCTCCGCGGCGGCTTCCATCTCCCGGCGCAGCGGGTCCGCGAGGATGCCGGTCTCGCCCTCGAGAAAGCGCTCGACGGCGGTGACGTCCTCGCCGTAGCTCTCGAGGTCGATCTCGCGGGTACAGGGGGCGGTACAGAGCCCCATCTCGTAGTCCAGACACGGCCGCTCCCGGCCGATGTACTTGTGGTCCGAACACCCGCGGACGCCGTAGGTCTCTCGCAGGGCTTTGACGACCGTCTCGACCTGCCCCTTGCTGGTGTAGGGGCCGAACACGGTCGCCGACTCGTCGGGATCGCGGGTGACCTCGATCCGCGGCGCGGCGTGGTCGGTCAACTGCACCATCGGATACGATTTGTCGTCCTTGAGCCGGACGTTGTACCGCGGCTGGTGGCGCTTGATCAGGTTCGCCTCGAGCAGCAACGCTTGGGTCTCGGTGTCGGTGACGGCGATCTCGATGTCGTCGGCGCGGTCGACCATCCGCCGGATCCGCGCGCTGCGCGGGTCGGCGTAGGACCGCACCCGATCGCGGAGATCGACCGCCTTCCCGACGTAGAGCGTGGTGTCTCCCTCGCGAAACTGGTAGACGCCGGGCTCTCGCGGCAACGACCCGGCCCGCTCGCGAACCCCGTCGGCGTTCATCGGCGGCCCTACGGAGTCAGGAGGTTTCAGCCTGACTCCTCGACACCGGTCGGCACACTGGACGGTCGTGCTCGCTGCCGCGCCGACGCCGACCGCTCAGTCGCTCGCCGCCGGGTCGTCGCCCATCGCTCGATCGCGTCCGTCGTCGCTTCTCCCGTCGCTCCGGCTGCCGCTCTCGCTCCCGCCCGCTCCCTCGAGCGCCGACCCGTCTCCCGGTCGAATCGCGCGCTCGAGGTCGGCGACGGCATCGGCCTCGAGATCCGCGTCGCTGACGGCGAACGCGAGGTCGTCCCCGCCGTGGACCCTGCAGACGAGCCGCCGCGAGCGCGATCGGATGTACCGGGCGACGAGAGCGAGCGCGGCGACGCCGCCCAGGAGCACGCCCCATTCGACCAGCAGGAGGGCGGTCTCGAGGAATTCGATGGCGGACTCGACGACGCCGGCGAGCTGTGTCGCGCCCGGTGTCGATTCGCTCCACCCGAGGTCGACGCCCGGAATCAGCGTCGCGAAGCTGACGCCCCTCGTCAGTTCGATCAGTCCGATTCCGACGAACGCGGCGACGAATCCCACGCAGAGATCGCGCAGTCGGTGGTCGGTTTCGACGGCGATGGTCCCGACGTTCGGCCGGTCCACATGGCGAACGGTCGGCCCGCTCGAGTCGGACGGAAACGCCAGTACGCGCTGGTTCGTGACGACGACCGTCGCGCCCTCGAGGTCGGCCCGGTGCTCGACGGTCTCCCCGTCGTGGCACAGTTCGTCGACGTGTTCGCGCCACTGCTCGACGCGTTCGCTCCGAGAGTCGGCCATGAGCACTCGTTGTCCCCGCTCCGACGCCGACCACCAAGTACGTCGGGGCCCGTTCCCGGGAGTAGGCCCCGCCTTCCGATCGTGCCGACTCGGTACATTCTCGGTGGTCGACGCCGAACCCGTCGGTATGAGTGACTCGACGGTGCAGTGCTGGCTCGTCGAACGGGAGATCGGGGATCGGGACTTCGTAACCCTCGTCTACGCGACGCCGGACGGCTCGCGCTATCAGCAACACGAGCGGTCGTCGACGGCGCTGCGGACCGGGCCGACCGTCACCGCGGCGACCGAAATCCCCGAAGACGAACTCGAGCCGGTACCGGACGACGAGACCCGAAAGCGGTACGCCGAGGAGGTCGACCGAACGGCGGAGCGGTACGATCCGGACGATCCGATCTAACCGCAATGTTACCCGCCTCGATCGTTTCGGACTCGGGATCGTGAAATCACGATCGGCGAGATGCCCACCGCGCGTAAACCGATGGTTTCAGCTGTAGTCGTGATGTCAAAAACCTTATCGGGCAACGCTGTGTCCACACGGACATGCCCGCTATTACAGTCGACAACCTGACCAAGTCGTTCGGTCAGACCCTCGCACTCGAGGAGCTCTCCTTCCAAGTCAAGGAAGGCGAGGTGTTCGGCTTCCTCGGTCCCAACGGCGCTGGCAAGTCGACGACGATCAACATCATCCTCGATTTCGCCCGCCCGACTGCGGGCGAGGTCAGCGTCCTCGGCATGGACGCCCAGCAGTACAGCCGGGACATCCGGCAACGGACCGGCGTCCTCCCCGAGGGCGTCAAGACCTACGACCGGCTGACCGCCCGCCAACACCTCCAGTTCGCGATCGAGTCCAAAAACGCCGACGCGGACCCCGAGGCGCTGCTCGAGCGCGTCGGCTTGGTCGACGCGATCGACAAGAAAGCCGGCGGCTACTCGAAGGGGATGGCCCAGCGGCTCATGCTCGCGATGGCGCTGGTCGGCGAACCGGACCTGCTGATTCTGGACGAGCCCTCCACCGGACTCGACCCGAACGGCGCCCGCGAAATGCGAGACATCGTCCGCGAGGAGAACGAGCGGGGCGCGACCGTCTTCTTCTCGAGTCACATCATGGAGCAGGTCGAGGCGGTCTGTGACCGCGTCGGCATCCTCCGGGACGGCGAGATGGTCGCCGTCGACTCCGTCGAGGGACTGCGCGACTCCGTCGAGGGCGGCACGACGCTGCGGGTCACCGTCGACCGAATCGACGACGACGCCCTGCAGGCGGTCCGCTCGCTGCCAGACGTGACGAACGCCACCGTCGAGGGCCGGGACCCGCCGACGGTCGTCGTCGCCGTCGACGGCTCGAAGACGGCGGTTCTCTCGACGCTCGAGGACCGTGGCATCGAGGTCCGGGACTTCACGACGACTGAGGCGTCGCTCGACGACGTCTTCCAGTCGTACACCACGGATACGGGGGTGCATGCGCGATGAGTACCGAAACCGGTACCGCGTCCGATTCGACGGGCGGATCGGCCTCGAGTTCGGTCAACCTCGAGAGCGTGCGTGCGGTCGCGAAGAAGGACTTTCAGGACTCGATCCGCTCGTGGCTGTTCTGGGGGCTGAGCGTGTTCTTTTTCACCCTCATGGCCGCCTTGGCCGGCTTCATCTCGTGGGCGAATCCGGACGATCTCACGACGATCGGATTCATCTCGCTGGTCAGTCAGGTGTGTAAGCTCGTCATCCCGCTGATCGCGCTCATTCTCGGGTGGAAGTCCATCGCCGGCGAACGCGAGACGGGGAGCATCAAGGTCTTGCTGTCGCTGCCCCACTCGCGGAAGGACGTCCTCCTCGGCAAGCTGCTGGGTCGGACGGCCGTGCTCACCCTGTCGCTGATCATCGGCTTTCTCATCGGCATGGTCGCCGTCGCGTTCGCCGTCTCGGAGTTCTCCTTCCCGGCGTACATCGCCTTCCTGGCGATGACGATCGTCTACGGGCTCGCGTACATGAGCATCGCCGTCTCGCTCTCGTCGCTGACCCGTTCGACGACGATGGCCGGCGCGGCGATGTTCGGCGTCTTCGTCCTGTTCTACATCGTCTGGAACTCGATCCAGAGGGCGCTGGGACTCCTGATGGACCGAGGGTTCATCGAGGGAGTCAGCTACACGACGACGAACTTCGCCGGACAGCAAGTCGAGCCGACCCGATTGCCCGACTGGGCGCTGTTCATCAACATGGTCGACCCCGGCAACGCCTACCAGAACACGATCACGCTGTTCAGTTCCCTCTCGAGTGACTCGATCGGGACGACGTTCAACGAGGCCGCGTTCCCGAACGGCTTCCCGTTCTTCCTGCAGGACTGGTTCTCCTGTATCATCCTGCTGTTCTGGATCGTCGTCCCGATCGCCGTCGCGCTTTACCGGTTCGACCGCGTCGACATCTGATCGGCACCGTCCTCGCAGAGCGGCGACTCGGTTTCCGTCGCGGGATTCGTTTACAGTCGTGGCCGTGGGACGTGGGCTATGACCGACTGCATCTTCTACGGCGGCAAGGGCGGCGTCGGTAAGACGACCTGTGCGGCCGCGACCGGCCTCTCGTTGGCCGCCGCCGAGCGAGAGACGCTCGTCGTCTCCACCGATCCGGCCCACTCGCTCGCGGACTCGCTCGAGGCCGAGATCGGCCCGGAGCCGACCGAACTGGAGGGGGCGCTCGAGGCGGTCGACGGGGCCGACTCGGACCCCGCGGGCGGCCTCTGGGCCGTCGAAGTCGATCCCGAGACCCAACGAGAGCGCTACGAGAAACTGGCACGGACGCTGGCCGCGGACCTCCGCAGCGCCGGGATCAGTCTCTCGGACGCGGAAGTCGAGCGGCTCTTCGCGACGGGTGCGCCGGCCGGCAGCGACGAGATCGCGGCGCTCGATCTGCTGGTCGAGTACGTCGACGCCGGCGAGTGGGATACCGTCGTCTTCGACACCGCACCGACGGGCCACACCCTGCGACTGTTCGAGATGCCCGAGGTGATGGGGCTGGCACTCGAGACGGCACACTCGCTGCGCGGCCAGGCAAAGCGGATCGGAAACGCGGCCCGGACGGCGGTCCTCGGACCGATGTCGATGATGACCGGCACCAGCGACGACGAAGAGGAGAGTCTCGCGGCGTTTCGGGACCGCCTCGAGCGCGCACGCGACCTGCTCGTCGATCCCGAGCGAACCGAGTTCCGCGTCGTGCTCGTCCCGGAATCGATGGCCATCGCGGAGACGGAACGCCTCGTCGAGCGACTCCGCGAGACCGGCGTGCCGGTCGAACGGCTGGTCGTGAACCGGGTGCTCAAGGACCCCCACGACGGCTGCCCGCGCTGTCGGTCGCGGCGGGACCGCCACGAGGAGCGGCTGGCGGAGATCCGAACGGCGTTTCCGGACCTCGTGGTCGCGACACTGCCGGCTCTCGAGGGGGAGGTGCAAGGACGCGAGTCGCTTGCGGCGATCGCCCGGCGGTTGCCGGACTGAGCGGTCGGACGGGGTTTGCCCCCTGAAATTATTATGTTAGACGTTTTACAGCCGATATGGCGCGTTCGCTCGGTCGAAACTCGTCCCCGCTACTCACGGCGATCGGCCTCGCCGTCGCGCTCGTGGCGATCGTCGGCACGCAGGTCCTCGGGTGGGAGTGGGGCTCCGGACAGCTCCTCCCGACGATCATCGGCGTCGCGGCCGCCGTAATCGCCGTCTTCGTCTTCCTCAATCGGCGCTGAACGCGAGCGGTGAGTCAGGAACTCGAGCCCGGGTCGCCGGTTCGCGTCGCGGGTCCGCGGCGGCACCTAACTGAGACGGTGCAACCACTTTGTCACTCGCTGTCGTAGCGCGCGGTATGGAGATCAGACCCGCGACTCTCGACGACCGCGACCGGATCAGGGCCGTCGCCCGCGAGACGTGGCACGAGACCTACGACGAACTCGACGCCGAGACGATCGACGAAACCATCGACGAGTGGTACGGCGACGAGGCGCTCGAGACGGCGCTGTCGAAACCGGGAACCGCTTTTCTCGTCGCAGAGAAGCGCGAGGCGCAACGCGCCTCGGAAACGGACGGCAAAATCGTCGGCTTCACCCACGGCGTCGTCTCCGAGGAAGAAGGGGACGTACTCCGCATGTCCGTCCATCCCGATCATCAGGGGGAGGGGATCGGCACCGCGCTGTACGAGCGGCTGCGCGAGGACCTCCGGGACTTCAACATGGAGCGGATGCGCGCGATCGACCTCGCCTCGAACGACGGCGGCCGGGAGTTCTACGAGCAACACGGCTTCGAACTGACCGACGAGGACGACGTCGAGATCGGCGGCGAGCGGCGACGGGAAGTGGTCTACACGCTCGAGTTGTAGCCGGCCCGGCCTCGAGGACGAGTCGCCGCCGGCGGCCGGTCGATCCGCCGACTCGACCTTGCAAATGCATCGCAGGGACGCAAGTGAGCCGCCGGTGAGTTCCACCGTAGCACGATGGGGACGAAAACGCCCAGCGAGGCCGACATCTTGCGACCGATCGGACAGGTATCGAAAACGTATTTCATACTGGTCGCGGTCGCGGGACTGGCCTTCGTCGCCTTCCTGATCGGCTGGGCCTTCCAGTTACAGCGGGGACTGGCCGTCACCGGCCTCGGCGACTGGGGGAGCGGGGGCGGCGCGACGTGGGGAGTGTACATCGGCGCGTTCATCTGGTGGGTCGGCATCGCCCACGGCGGCATTATCCTCTCGGCCGCGGTCAGGCTGTTGGGCATGGACCGCTACATGCCCGTCGCGCGACTCGCCGAGTTGCTGACGATCGCCGGGCTCTCGGCGGCCGGCTTTTACATCATCGTCCACCTCGGCCGGCCGGACCGGATGGTCACGAGCGTCCTCGGCCACTATCACGTGACGGTCCACGCATCGCCGTTGGTATGGGACGTGACCGTCATCACGGCCTACTTCGTCCTGACGGCGACCTATCTCTCGCTCACCTTACGCTACGATATCAGCCGACTGCGCGATCAGCTCCCGGACCGGCTCGGTCCGATCTACAGTCTCATGACGATCGGCTACACCGAGAGAGAAGACGCGGCCGTCGAACGGATGGTCTGGTGGCTCGCGCTCGCGATCATCATCATGGCACCGCTCTTGCTCCACGGCGGCGTGATTCCGTGGCTGTTCGCCGTGATTCCGACCATGCCGACGTGGTTCGGGGGCGTCCAAGGGCCGCAGTTCCTCACCATCGCGCTGACCTCGGCGATCAGCGGCGTGATCCTCCTCTCCTTTGTGTTCCGTCGCGCCTACGACTGGGAACACATCATCACCGACGACATCTTCCGCGGGTTGCTCCTGTGGCTGGGCTTCTTCTGTCTGCTCTTCCTGTGGCTGCAGCTCCAGCAGAACATCACCGGGCTGTTCACGGCTCCCGTCGATCTCACACACGCCGCGGTCGCCAGAGCCACCACCCCCATCTACGTCTTCGCGATGAGTCTGGTCTTCGTCGTGCTCGCCTACATCTTCGCGCAGTCGATCCGCCCGGAACTGTTCACCAAGCGCCGAGCCGCCGTCTCCGGGATCGCGGTCCTCACCGCGACGATCATCGAGAAGGTGCTGTTCGTCGTCGAGGGCTTTCTGCACCCGACGTTCGACATCTACCACGCGACGCCCGGCGTCTACGTCCCGAGCCTGATCGAGATCTTGTCGATCATCGGCACGATCGGAATGGTCGGACTCTTCTTCCTCACCGTCGCCAAAGTGTTCCCCGTCGTCGAGCTTCACGCGATCGAACACCTCCGGGACGATCACGAATAGCGACGTGAGACGTTGCCCTCGCCGCTCCCGTTTCGCCGACCGTTACGCGAGCCAGTCCATCCGTCGTCGTCACCACCGGCACACTGACGAGGCCGCGTGAGCGCTCGTTCGGTGATTCTCTCGAGAGACTGCCACCACCAGCAACTATTTATTCTATGCTGCTAAACTCTTGTTTAGAGATGTCTAATCTTCGAGCCGCGAACTCGCACCCCGCGAGTGACCGGCCATGAACGAGCTTCTAACGGTTCTCCTCGAGTCGCTGCGGGACGGCTACGTGCAGGTGAGTGCGTTCGTCGCCGTGACGGTGCTCGCGTTCGGGCTGCTCCAGTACTGGACCGACGGGGCCGTGATCGCCGCGATCGAGGACAACGAGCGACTGCAGGTGCTGTTTGGCGGCCTGCTCGGGCTCACGCCCGGCTGTGGCGGCGCGATCGTCGTCATGCCGCTGTACGTCCGCGGGACGGTCAGTTTCGGCACCGTCGTCGCGACGCTGGGCGCGACCGCGGGTGACTCGGCGTTCGTCATCCTCGCGCTGGCTCCCGAAGCGGCGCTGTACGCCTACGCCATCGCCTTCGTCGCCTCCGTCGCGACCGGCTACCTCGTCGATTCGGTTGGGCTGGGCGTCTCGAGAATCGACGCCGCCGTCGCGCACCTCTCGCCCGACGCGACCCCGGACGGCGGAGCAGTGGTCAACGGCGGCGTCGGGCCGAACCCCGCCCACGACTACGGCGGCCCGGCACCGACCCACGCCCACGAAACGGGACCGGATCGACGCTCTCGAGTGCTCACGCCGCTCTCCCATCTCGCACACGTCGCGTGGTGGGCCATCGCCGTCGCGGGACTCGTCCTCGGCACGCTCTACCTGCTCCGCGGCGGCCCCGAGGTACCGATCACGCTCGGCGTCGGCTTCGACGGTCTGTTCACCGTCGTCGGCATCGTCGGCTCCGCGCTGTCGCTGTACCTCTACGCGATCGGCCGCCACTACGTCGGCGAAGGGGAGATCGCCCGCGCTCGAGACTCCTTCGGGTCGGTCTACGACACGCTCACCCACGCGGCGATGGAGACGAGCTTCGTCACCGTCTGGGTGCTCGCGGCCTTCCTGCTCTACGAGTACGGCGTCCTCCTGACCGGGGTGAACGTCGCCAGCCTCGCCGCGGCGGCCGGCGTCCTCGCCCCGATCGGCGGCGCGGTCGTCGGGCTGATCCCCGGCTGCGGCCCGCAGATCCTGCTGGCGAGCGTCTACGCCGGGGGCGAGCTCCCCTTCTCCGCGCTCACCGCCAACGCGATCTGTCAGGACGGGGACGCCCTGTTCCCGCTGCTGGCCGTCGACGCCAAGGCGGCGATCGTCGCCTCGATCTACAACTTCCTACCTGCCGTCGTCGTCGGCGTCGCGCTCCACTTCCTGTGGGGGCCTGTCTTCGGCATGGCGGAGTTCGGCTTCGGCGTGTTGTAAGACGGTCCTCCCGCTCTCGGTACGGATGTAAAGGTTCTTGAAATAATAGTTCGTACGTGTGAGAGATGCGTCGCCGTGATATTCTCGAAACGATAGGGGTCAGCGCGGTCGCGACAGGAGCCGGTTGCATGGGATCGACCAGTTCCGAGTCGCCGTCAGTCGCGTGGCGGTACGACGCGCCGGACATCCAAGCTATCGATGGCGACGAAACGCAGACAGTCATCGCTACCGAGCGGGAGATCGTCGGCCTCGATCGAGCGAACGGTGAGGTCGCATGGCGGCACCGAGTCGGGTCGATTACCGGCCTCGAACGTGACGAGTCGGGGTACTACGGCCACGGCGACGGCGGCGTCGTCGCCATCGATCGCTCGAGCGGTGCGAAACGCTGGCAGGTCGACGAACGGTACACCTCCCTCCATCGAGCCGAATCGGCGCTCGTCTGTTACGACTTCGACGACCGGAAGACCGTCGGGTTCGACCCGGAAACGGGAGATCGACTGTGG
The DNA here is from genome assembly GCF_005576615.1 of Natrinema versiforme. Lineage (NCBI taxonomy): Archaea > Methanobacteriati > Methanobacteriota > Halobacteria > Halobacteriales > Natrialbaceae > Natrinema > Natrinema versiforme. The sequence goes on along the minus strand of NZ_CP040330.1, from coordinate 188,693 downwards.
ACGTGGGACGGGGGCGCGGTCGACGCGTACACCGCTACGTTCGGGATCGTCACCGACGAGGAGTACAGGGGCGTCGACTTGAACGACGGGACCACCGAGTGGCGGTTTCGGGCCGGTCAAGGGAGCCTGGTGGAAGCCGTCGCCGACGAGAACATCGTGCTGTCGATACCCGACGACTCGTCGGGGGAATTCCTCGCGCTCGTCGACGGCGGCACCGAACAGTGGCGATTCGAAGCCCCCGCAGTCCGCAGTTGGGACTGCGGTGTGATCGACGGGACGGTGTACGCCGCTACCAAGACCGAAACCGAGCCGCGCCGCCTCCACGCGATCGACTTCGAGTCCGGACGGGAACGGTGGTCGACGGAACTGGACAGCGAGTTCGACATCTCGGAGGTGGAACCGGTGGCCGCCGTCGACGAAGCGGTCCTCGTGAGTACGCCGTGGACGACTGGGAACCTGACCGGCTGGAAGCAACGCCTTCCGACGACCGCGTGGATCGATCGGTCGACGGGAACGGTCGATTGGACCGAATCCGGTCGCGGCGTCGTCACGACGACGTCAGAACTGATCGTTCTGGCCCACGGAGACGGGACGTTCGTCGGACGCCGACCGGACGGAACCGTCGCGTGGGAGGACGGGCTGTCCGTCACAGTGCAGTCGAAGAGCCACAGTGCCGACGAGTTCGTCTACGCACCGCTGGAAGTCCTCGCGCTCGAGGACGCGTTCGTCGCGGCGTCGGCCGGCAGTAACAGAGTGGAAAAGTGGGACAGTAACACGGGCACGCAGCGCTGGGCCCTCTCGCTCGAGGCCGCTATCGACACGTTACTCGAGGTAGACGGCGACGTCTACGCCCTCGCCGAGGGAGCGATCGCCGCGATTCGGACGGACTGATCGGCAACTCGGCGCTCTCCCGCTCTCGAGAGCGGTCAAACGGCCGAACGGGCCGGGTTCGTTCGGAACGGCTCGCGGAGCGAACGATCCGCTCGTCGAGACGGGCGACTGCCGTATCAAGCCGCAGTGACCGATCCGCACTCTCGTCGTTCCGCGGGAACGACAGCCCGTAGCGATCCGCGGTACTCGGGCCGCAGACGATACTTTCTCATCCACCACCAGTAGTTATAAGAGACAACGAACCAACATTCAACCGGAAGCCCGTCTCCGAACGCACGACCGGTTGGGGGCGGCCGTCGAAACGCCCCGGGTGCTCAGAACACCCGAGACTGGCTTCCAATCCCCTAAGCGGGATTTGCAAGCCATGATTGCGTACATTCTACCGGGATATAAACGTCCCGCACGGCGATGGAATCAACGACGAGCGACAGCCCTCGATCTCCGGTACCAGCCACGCTACCCGCGGGGGGAACGATGACCAAGGATTCCGGCCCGGAACCGGTCGAATCCGCCGGTGAGCCGGCCGACGAGATAGACGGCGAGGAGTGGGCAGTTCCCGACTGCCCTCGTTGTGGTCGCCCCGTCTGGGTCGTGACCGTCACCGGCCCCATCACGGCCACCGCCTCTCCCTGTGGCTGCTCGGTGGCTCCGGGCACCCTCGAGCGCGAGTGATTACCGGTTCGAGGGTGTGACGGCGTCCGCGAGCGCCTGCGCTCGCGGGGCCCTGTCTGCCGGCCACTACGCCTAGAATTCTTCGCTCGGCGGCGCAATTCCATCATCGCTGCCCTCGAGTTCGAACTCCTCGCGCACTTCGCGAATCCGGTCGCGAATATCAGCGGCCAATTCGAACTCGAGGTTGCCCGCGGCTTCCTCCATCTGGGCCTCGAGTTCGTCGATGTAGCGGGCGGCGTCGTCCTCGTCTTCTAGTTCCCGACCGGAGACCTCGCTGGTGTCGGTCTTCGACCCGGGCAGATTGGTCTCGCCGATCTCCTTCTCGATCGTGGTCGGTTCGAAGCCGTGTTCCTCGTTGTATTCCTGCTGGATCTCGCGGCGGCGCTGGGTCTCCTCGATCGCGGATTCCATCGCGTTGGATGGCTCGTCGGCGTAGAGGACGACCTCGCCGTTGACGTTCCGGGCCGCCCGGCCCATCGTCTGGACGAGCGTCGTCTCGGAGCGCAGAAAGCCCTCCTGATCGGCGTCGAGGATCGCGACCAGCGAGACCTCGGGGATGTCCAGTCCCTCCCGCAGGAGGTTGATCCCGACGAGCACGTCGATTTCACCCAATCGCAACGAGCGGATGATCTCGTGGCGCTCCAAGGTGTCGGTCTCGTCGTGCATGTAGGCCACGTCGACGCCCGCTTCCTCGAGGTACTCGGTCAGGTCCTCGGCCATGCGCTTGGTGAGGGTGGTGACGAGAGTGCGCTCGTCGCGGTCGATCCGGTCGTCGATGCGGTCCATGAGGTCGTCGACCTGTCCGCTGGCGTCCGACACCTCGATCGCCGGGTCGACGAGGTGGGTCGGCCGAACGATCTGTTCGACGATCCGCTCGCTCTCCTCGCGCTCGTAGTCGCTTGGCGTCGCGCTGACGTACAGCGTCTGGTCGGTCTTTTCCTCGAACTCCTCGAAGGTGAGCGGGCGGTTGTCGTAGGCGGTCGGTAGCCGGAAGCCGTTCTCGACCAGCGATTCCTTCCGGGACTTGTCGCCGGCGTACTGGCCCCGGATCTGGGGGAGAGTCACGTGGGACTCGTCGACCACGGTCAGGAAGTCGTCGGGGAAGTAGTCCATGAGGGTGTAGGGGGCCTCGCCCGACTCGCGGTCGGAGAGGTACAGCGAGTAGTTCTCGATCCCCGAACAGTAGCCCGTCTCCTGCATCATCTCGAGGTCGAAGGTCGTTCGCTCTTCGATGCGCTGGGCCGCGATCATGTCGCCTTTCCGCTCGAAGTAGGAGATCCGGGAGTCCAGATCGTCGCGGATCTCGTCCATCGCCTGCTCGAGTTTCGTCTCCGGAATCGAGTAGTGCTCCGCGGGGTGGATCAACACCGCCTGCTGGTCGCCGTGGGTCGTCCCCTCGAGCGGATCGACCTTGACCATGCGATCGATCTCGTCGCCCCAGAGTTCGACGCGGACCGCGTAGCGGCCGTACATCGGGTAGATCTCGACGGTGTCGCCCCGCACCCGGAAGGTGCCCTGCGTGAAGTCGACGTCGTTGCGCTCGTAGTTCAGGTCCACGAGCTGTGCGAGTAACTCGTCGCGGCCGACCTCCTCGCCGACCTCGAGTCGCAGGGACATGTCGATGTAGTTTCGCGGGTCGCCGAGGCCGTAGATCGCGGAGACCGAGGCGACGACGATGACGTCCTCGCGCGTGAGGAGGGACCGGGTGGCGGAGTGGCGCAGGCGGTCGATCTCGTCGTTGATCGAAGCGTCCTTGTCGATGTAGGTGTCGCTCTGCTCGACGTAGGCCTCGGGCTGGTAGTAGTCGTAGTAGGAGACGAAGTACTCGACGGCGTTGTCCGGAAACAGGTTCCGGAACTCCTCGTAGAGCTGGGCCGCCAGCGTCTTGTTGTGGGCGATGACCAGCGTCGGCTTCTGAATCTCCTCGACGGTCCACGAGACGGTGTTGGTCTTCCCGGAGCCGGTCACGCCGAGCAGGGTCTGTCTGTCCATCCCCGACTGGAATCCGTCGGCTAGTTGCTCGATCGCCTCGGGCTGATCGCCCGCGGGTTCGAAGGGGGCATCGACCCGAAACGGCCGATCGACATCCGGACGGTCCGGCTGGAGGGGACCTTGCGCGTCACTCATTATCGGTATCAAGAGGTCAAGGCACTTTACGCGCTCGCATTACGCGACCGCGAGCGGAGACGACGGCGACCGATGAGTCAGTCCGCGTGCTCCGTCTGGGACGGTCTGGGCCCTCGACCGATCGCTGCCCGCGTAGTCAACGCGGTCCGCTCGAGGAGTTCGCGGACGCTGTCGCGTCGCCGGACGAACAAGGCGAGACCGAGCAGGACGTACACGGCGGTGTAGCCGTAGAGGATGGTCATACTGAGCTCCGTCACGACCGGCTCGGTGTACGCCCGGATGACGTAGAACTCCGCGAGGACCTGCGTGACGAACAGTCCGAGCACCGCGAGCGCCTCGCGGGTGCTGATCTCGAAGTTCGTCAGGATGGCGATCGCGAAGAAGCTCTGGGCCGCGGTGATCCAGATCTCTGCGACCTGCTTCGAATCGAACGGGAGCGTTCCGACGCTCCCGGCGGAGATCGAGTAGACGACCGCGAGCGTCCCGATGAGCAGCGTCCACTGATTGAGCTTCGAGGAGATGAGCGCGTTGAATCCCGCGGTCGTCCGCGCTTTGTTCACGAGATAGGCGACGACGATCAACTCGGGGCTTTCCGAGGCCAGCGGAGCGAGCCACTGGATCATGAAGAACTCGGGGATGCCGTACTGGAGGCCCACCTGCTCGAGGCCCTCCGCGAACGGATGTACCGCAGTGAAGATGATCGCCCCCGAAAACGCGAATCCGAAGAGGACGACTGCCACCCGCTGGAGCGTGGGAAGGCCCTGGAAGTATGCGGGCACACCGACGTGTGCTTCGGTTTCGTCGACGTCACTCCGAATAATCACGAGGAGGTAGAGCAGGTAGAGGCCGACGAGAACGAGCGTATCGACCATCCCGATACCGCCGCCCAGCGGGACGAGAAACGCAAAGGCCGTCGCCACGAGGAGGAACACGATCTCGAGGGAGATCGCGCGGTCCAGCGTGACCACGTCCGCGAGGGTTCCCGAGCGGTGTTCGACCGCCGGATCGGCCGTGTACGTCGCGCGGTAGATGCTGAACAGCGCGATCCCCGACCAGCCGAGACCGATGAGAATCCGGTTCGCACCGGTCATGTTGGCGACCGCGAGGTTGCCCGCCTCGCTGGAGCCGGCGCCGGCCTGCCAGGCGTACAGCGCGTCGACGGCGTATTCGGGAGCCACGGCTAGGACTGCCAGCACCGCGATGGCGAACGCCTGCGGAACGTCTTTCTCGGCGGTTTCGGCCGCCCACGCAAGCAGGAACGCCGCGCCGAGGATCGCGGTTCCGGCGACGGCGACGGCGAGACCGGCCGCGATGTTTTCGCTCGGATGGACGGTTCCGTAACCGCCGTAGGAAAGGAACGTCCCGATCCACGGAACGGTCAAGAGCAGCGTGACGATGACGGCGACGAGCGGATGGCGTAACCGAGACGACATGTATTCAATACTGAACAGGATGGCTCCCCATATAAGCCACAAGATATGGCACTGACGGACGATTTCGAGAGCGTCATGGCTCGAGGAAGCGAAATCCCGATTTTGTCGACATTCGACGATCTACTCGGTTCGAAGGCTATGGCGGCCGAATGCGCCAGTAGCAGGGAGAGAGATAGGCGCCAGTACCGGAGACGAACTGCGCGGCTGATCAGTCGGTCGGTATATCGACCCCCGGCCGTGACCCGCGAAACGTTCAGCAGGAACTGACGCGTTCGGGTCTCGGACGGACGTGGCGATTGCTCGCCCAACCGTTATGACTCGAGTCCCCGTCAGTCCGCCCATGACGGAGCAACTCCAGCAGGCCCGCGACGATCTCGAGGAGGCAGCGAAATCGGCCGACAGCGACGACGTCCGCGAGGACATCCGCGAGACCACCGACGCGTTCGCCGACTACGTGATGAGCGACACGGCGCCCGATCACGCGATCCTCGACGAGCGACTCAACACGCTCCGACAGGTCCGCGAGCAGGCGGACGGCAACACCGAGGACAAAGTCGAATCGGCGATCGAGTCCGTCGAGGACTACCGCGAAACGGTCGATCAGGCCTGAGAACACGAACGGACGGCGGTACCGAACCGCGACGATCAGTATTCTCCCGGCGTGCGATCGGCCGCGTCGACGTCCGCGTCCGTCTCCGCGAGCAGTTCCTCGAAGCCGTAGTGCTCGAACTGGTCGACGACGGCCGCGCGCTCGCTCTCGTCGACCGCCTCGAGGACCGTTCCGAGGACGGTCGTCGCCGCTTCCTCGCCGTGTAACTCGACGGTGTCCATGCGCTGGTCGATCCGAGAGACGAACTCCTCCTCGGAGAAGCGCTGGCCCGACTCGCCCCGCGTGAGGTGCTGGCTCAGATCTCCCGGAAGTTGTGCGGCGAGGTCCGCGGCCTCGTCCTCGCTCAGCCGTTCGCCGAGCGTCTCGAGGACCGCCCGCGTCGCGTCCGTTGCCGCGTCCTCGTCCGCGTCGGCGGCGGCGCGGTCGCCCACCGTCTCGAGCAGTGCTTCCTGGTCCATGTCCGTGGCCACGGCGACTCGCCACGTCACGGTTCGGGCGGCACCTGCCGGGGTCGCGCCGCCGTCGGCGTTAGCCCCCCGCGCCGGGCCCCGACTCCGGGACGGTCGCCTCGTAGCCGAACGCCTCGAGTCGGTCGCGCAGGTCGTCGGCCTCGTCCTCGTCGACGTGCTCGAGCAGCGTTCCGACGACAGCCTGCGAGACCGCCTCGGGATCACCGGTATCGGCGCGGTCGGTCTGCGTCTCGACGCGATCGAGGAACTCGTCGTACGAGAGCGAGCGGCCCGACGGCCCCTCGGCGAGCTGCTCCCCGAGCTCCGAGGGCAACTCGCCGTCGAGACGCTGTGAGCGAGTGTCGTCCAGCCGTTCGCCCAGCGCGGACAGCACCGCGTGGGTCGCGTCTCTCGCGTCGGCTTCGTCGGCGAGAGCCGCCTGCTGTTCGACCGACTGGTAGAAGTCGTGGCGTTCCATACCGGCCGTTGGACGGAGCCGTCCCTTGGGATTTGGCCAGCGACTGCCGGCAACGGCGCGGTCGGGAGCGCAGTCGAATCACTCCCCAATCGCGGACAGCGGCCGTTTCGGATCGAGATCGCGCTCCTGGTCGACCTGTCGGTCGTGAGCGCGCTTTGCCGCCTCGTGAGCCGCGTCGTCGTCCTCGGCTCGGTCGGCCAACTCCCGCAGGCGCTCTTCCTGCCCGTAGGCGATGACGCGATCGCCGGAATGGATCCTGTGCTCGCCCGACGGCGCGCCGATGTAGGTGCCGTCATCGCGCTCGATGCCGAGGATCGTCACCCCCTCCGCCGAGCGCAACTCGAGGTCGCCCAGCCGTTCGCCGGCCAGCCACTCGCCCTCGTCGACGGCGATGTCGGCCACGCGGTACTCCCGGTCAAGGTTGAGCAGACCGGTGTAATCGCGCAGTCGGAACCGGGCGGACCGCGACAGCGCCCGCTCGATCACGGGCGTGAGCAACTCGTTGAACCACGTGCTGCGAGCGAGCGCGAGCAGGACGAGACAGGCGGCCACGAGAAGGACCAGCCGCCGGGACCGCGTTACGGGATCGGTCAGCGAGATGACCAGCGAGGCGATCGTCGTGACGAGTCCGACGTTCCCCAGCCGCATCAGCATCTTGACGGTCCGACGGCGACTCGGATAGGCGGTGATCTCCTCGGCCTCGTCGGTCGTGAAGCCGGCTCCCGAGTACGCGGACAGCGACTGAAAGGAGGCGACCTCCTGCGAGAGACCGGTCATCGTCAGCGCGACGGTCCCCGTCCGAACGACGAGCATCGACAGCGAGATGATGACGATCAGGGAAACGAGCGCGTACATTCGTCCCCGGAGATAGGAGCGACGGCCGGTTTGTATCCCGTGCCGGAGTGTTCAAGCGTCGGTTGCGGAGCCGCGAGCGGGTGCCCCGCGGATCACTCGACGATGTCCTCGAGCCGACCGCCGAACTCCGCGAGGTCGTCGTTGATGTCGTCACCGGAGCTCTCACCGGGCAGAATGTCGCCGAGTGCGGCGCCGAACGAGGCGACGGTCCAGACGACGCTGATGCGGGCGATCGCGACGACGGGATCGTGCCAGTCGGCGACCCGTCCCCACATCGTCATCAGCGCCGCCGCGGTCAGAAACGAGACGATCGAAATGCCGACCATGCGGCGCGGAACGAGGCCGAATATCGGCCGGTGCACCTGGACGTCCTGTGGTCCGGCCCAGTAGACGAGCGCCATCACCATCAGCAAGACGAACGCCGCGTTCGCGAGGAAGAAGACGGGGAACCCGCCGACCCGAAAGGAGAGGAAGTACTCGGCGATGTCGAAGACGCCGTCCTCGACCAGAAACGGCACGGCGAAGAAGATGCTCCCGACGAACGCCTCCGCGATATCGCGGGTGGTGTACTTCCGGATCCGATCGCCGAACGTGTCGTCGAGAGTCGCGTGTCTCGTTCGTTCCCTGAGACGCCGCATTTCGTGGCGTTCCTCGTGATCGTCGGCGTGGGACTCGAGGCCGTGGAACCGCTCGAGGATCGCGTCGACGAGTTCGACATCGGTCAGCCGATGGCTCGAGGCCGCGGTCGGGGTCTGGGTCGCGGTCGAAGCCGACTGCTGTCCGTCGCGGGCCCCGTCTCGGCCGGCTCGGAAGCCGTCCCGATCGGCCACAGCGGACGACGCGGACTCTTGGACCGAGAGGATATCGCCGAGCGCGGCGCCGAGCGAGCCGACGGTCCAGAGCACGTTGATGCGGGCGAGGGCTTCGGTCGGCGGCTGCCAGTTCCCGACCCGGCCCCAGACGGTCATCAGGACGGCCGCGGTGAGAAAGGAGACGACGAGGATCATGATCACCCGCGTCGGGACGCGGCCGAAGAGGAGTTCGGCCTCCGTCTTGTCCCGGCCCGTCCACTCGACGAGCGCGTACGTCATCGTCACGACAAACAGCGTGTTCGCGATCAGGAAGAACGGGATCGAATGGACAGTTACGCCGAAGAGGTAGTCGGCGATATCGAAGACCCCGTCCTCGACGAGCAGCGGGGACGTGAAGATCACGCTCCCGACGAACGCTTCGATCGCGTCGCTGACCCGGAGCCCCCGGATCCGCGAATCGATCAGCCCCCGCTCGTGGGCCGCCGACAGGAGCCCCTCGAGTTCGCGGATCTCCTCGTGAGCGTCGCTCGATTCGGTGTCGGCCGCGAAGTCGGTGAGCCCGTCGAAGAGATCCTCGACGTGGGCGGGCGTCGAGTGCGACTCGAGACGGCCCGCGCCGTCCTCGAGACGATCGGCCGAGGGATCGGTGTCCATTCTGGGTAGATCGCAGGGTACGAACGGGAGCGGGTATAGCGTTGTGGTCCCGGATCGACGAGAGCGCTCTCCGAACGCGTCGTCACCTGAGCAGCGGACTCACCGGTGAGGACGCGTTCGGCGTCGACTCGTCGAAGTAGCCGTCGACGCCGTCGAGTTCCAGTACGAAGTCGGGGCCGAACGCACCGGCCGGGGTCTGGAACCCGTCGTCGACCCCGCGGGCGAGTACTCGCCGCGCGGTCGTCACGGCCGCATCGACGGTCACGACGTACGGGTCGGGCGTCCGCAGTCGGGAGACGACCCGTTCGTCGTCGGTACTGGCCTCGCCCCAGATATACGCCGACCCGCGTTCGCGGGCTCGTTCCGACGGCCCCTCGCGGACGCCGGCCACCTGCTTCAGCGCCCATCGAACCGACTTCGATTCGAACAGCGGCGCGAGATAGCGGTGCGATCGCAGTGCCAGCCGAGCGGGCTGGGGCATCACCGCGTACACCTCGACGTTCGGAACCCCGGTCGTGTAGTGGGCCGTCGATACGTCTCCCATCGGCATCGTGACCGCCGGCCGCTCGCCGCGACCGAAGTCGATCTCGCGGGTCCGCCACGCCGTCGGCACGCTCTCGAGTCGGCCGTCGCGGCGAACGGCACCGCCGGTATCGGCACCCTCGAGGACCGTCCGTATCGTCCCGATCGACGGCACGCGAAACGAGTCGACACCCAGCGCGAGGTCGGTCGCGTCCGGGAGCCGCTCGGCGAGGTGGACGGCGAGACAGTCCATCGGCACCGCCGAGAACGCGGCGGCCGGGAGGAGCGTGACGCCGGCGTCGGCCGCCGCATCGTCCCGGTCTTCGATCCCCTCGATGACGGGGATCTCGCCGGTGATGTCGACGTAGTCGGTCCCGCTTCGGAGACAGCCCTCGACGAGCGCGTCGGCGGTGTTCGAGAACGGGCCGGCGCAGTTCAAGACACAGTCGACGTCCGCGAGGGCCGCCGCGACGACCGCGGGGTCCTCGAGATCGAATCGTCGGCCCGGCTGTCCGAGATCGTCGACCTGTTCACGGAGCCGATCGCGGTCGCGACCGGCCAGAATCGGATCCAGTCCGCGGTCGATCGCCTCGCGAGCGATGAGACTCCCGACGAACCCGTACGAGCCGTAACAGAGGAGCGAGGGCATACCCCGCGTACAGGTCGTCAACGGGTAAGCGACCGGCCAGAATAGTCATCGGTCTCGGGCCGTCGCCCCTCGAAAACGGGTCACTCGAGGGCGCGGTTGCCGCTCACTCGAGCCGGTCTAACACCGCCTCTTTCTCGTAGGACAGGGAGAGCGACCGCGAGCGGCCGCGGCCGTCGACGTCGGCGTAGTCGGCGTCGATCAGCCCGAGCTGGTCGAGTTTGTTGACGATTTCGGAGTAGCGGGTGTAGCCCAGGTCGGTCCGGTCGTGGAAGGCCTCGTAGACCTCGCCGGCCTGATCGCCGTCGCGTTCAGCGATCACCTCGAGCAGGGCCTGCTCGGTGTCGGTCAGTCCCGAGAGACTCCGCGAGAGGTTGATGTACTTGGACTTCTCGTAGGCGTCCTCGACGTCCTGGCGCTCGACAGTGCGGCTGGCCCGCATCTCGGCATTGAGCCCCGCCCGGCGCAACAGGTCGATCCCGACCCGCAGGTCGCCGCTCTCGGCGGTCAGTTCCGCGACGTACTCCAACGTCTCCCGACCGATGACGCCTTCGTGGAAGCCGCGCGTGACCCGCTCCTCGAGGATGTCGACGATCTCGGGCTGGTCGTAGACGGGGAAGTAGACGTCTTCGGGGCGGAACACGCTCTGGACCCGCGAATCGAGTTCGTCGATCACGTCGAGTGCGGGATCGGAGGAGACGACGACGACGCCGATCTTCGCGCCGGGGTACTCCTCGTGGGCCCGCAGCAGCGAGTAGAGCGTATCGCTGGCCTCGTTCTCGTAGAAGAGGTAATTAATGTCGTCCAAGGCGACGACCAGTACCTTGTCCTCCTCGACGAGTTTCTCGGCGATCTGGCCGAACAGCTTCTTGAAGGAGATGCCCGACGAGGGCGGCTCGTAGTCGAACGTGCCTTCGAAGAGCCGCGAGAACACGGAGTAGCGGGTCGCGTTGACCTGACAGTTGACTCTAATCGTTCGGACCTCACTCGTCTGGGCCCCAACCTCGTCGAACAGTTTCTGGATCGCCGTCGTCTTCCCGGTCCCGGGCGGCCCCCGAACCACGACGTTTAGCGGTCGCGACCCCCGCACCGCCGGGCGCAAGGCGTAGGTCAGGCTCTGGGTTTGGCCCTCGCGGTGCTTGAACGTCTCGGGGACGTAGTCGATCTCGAAGACGTGCTCGTCCCGGAACACGGATTCGTCCCACGACAACATCCCCTCTTCGGGGTCGTCTGCCATCACTTTCACCCTGCTTCCGCAGCGTCTTAATGCTTCGGTGGGTCGATCCCTCGCTCGATACCACTGTCACCAGTTAGTGTTTCACACGGTCACAAACATTAATATTCATTATATCTATTTAGCTCGTAGCGATGACGCCACCGGAACCCCCAGACGCGATTCCCGACTTCCTGCTCGAGCAGTTCGACGATCTCTCCCCGAAGACCCTGCGGGGGATCGCCGAGTACGCTCGCGAGGAAACGTACGTCAAACCCGACGAGATGCCGGATTCGATGTCGACGGCCTTGGCGTTACAGGACGACGAGACGGTCGCGGCGATCGCCGACTACGCCGACGCGCTCGCCGAGTTCCTCGCGGAGCGAGACGCCGACTCGCTCAGAGAGATCACCGGCGACCCGAGCGACGAGGAAGAGAAGTGGGGTCACAAACGGATACTGGAGTGGCACGGCGGCGGGCGGCAACGGTAGCCGTCGGGCAGTCGGCGATTCAGGCGACCTCGATTCGCTCGAGCCACCGATCGAGATCCGCCGGCGCGATTCGGGTGCGATGTGCGACGCGGGCGTGGGCTCTCGCGAGCCGCGCCGCCTCGTAATCGGCATCACAGCGCAGCTCGAAGGAACAGCCGTCCCTGGGACACTCGAACTGATATGGCATGTGATACCACAGACTCCGCGCAGTCGTAGGTGTTGTACTTGCATGCCCCAGTGCAGTATGGCGACTCTCGCCGGTTCCGACCGGGCTGCTGGCGGGAATCGAGCGGAGTGGACTGGGACCCGTCGACGGGAAACGGAGGGATCGAACTAGTCGAACTTCTCGAGCAGCCGATCGTAGAAAACGGGTTCGGGTTCGCCGCCGTCCGGCGCGCCGCCATTTGTCGCTATCCGATCGTCTCGAGCCTCGTCGGCCAGTTTCTCGACGATCAGTTCCGGCGTCGACCGCGCGAGGTGATCCTTGACCGGCGAACGGTTCACCTCGAGTTCCCCGTCGACCAGCCCGACGGCTTCGATCCCGTCGACGGTCACGTCGAACGCGGCCATCTCGCTGATCTCGTCGGCCAGATGGGAGACGAACACCGCCGTCGCGCCGTTCTCGGCCAGCGCCTCCAAGATCCCGGCGATGATCTTCGCCGACGCGCCGGGTTCGGTGATGCTCTCGAGTTCGTCGACCAGCACGAGCGAGCCCTCGCCGCCCTCGGCGAGGTCCGCGAACTCCCGCACGGTGGACTCGAAGGCCCCTGCGTCGAGGGTTCCCTGCGTCTTCGCGTGGTAGTGCAGATCGTCGAACCGCCGCAGGCGAACGCGCTCGGCGGGGACCGGCAGCCCCATGTGCGCCAGAATCACCACGCTCGCGACCAGGTCCAGCGTGGAGGTCTTCCCGCCGCTGTTGACCCCTGACAGCAGGGCGACGCCGGAAACCTCGTAGTCGACGGGGTCGATCGCCTCGAGCGGTTCGTCGAGCAGCGGCGAGCGGCCGCCCGCGATTGCGAAGCCGACGGCGTCGCCGCCGCCCTCGCTCTCGCCCGGCGCAACGAACTCGGGTATCGTACAGTCGTACTCCCGGGCGAACCGGGCGATCGCGAGTTCGACGTCTAACTCGAGGGCGTCGCGGACGAGTTGGCGGGCCCCATCGCGCTGGTCGGCGAGGTCGGCCGCGAGTTCGCGTTTGAGCCGGCCCGCGCGGCGCTCCTTGGCCGCCGTCAGCTCGTCGCGCAGGCGGCCGATGACATCGTCGTCGCGCTCGACCGGAAACGTCGGCTCGTCGCTGAACGCGCGGCGGGCGATCTCGGCCTCGCCCTGCTCGAGGTCGAGCGCGTCGACGAGGTGGTCCCGGGCGGCCTCGACGGCCGCGGCGTACTCGTCCGCGAGTTCGCGGGAGAGCAGCGAATCGACGCCGGCCCCGCGTTCGACCAGCGAGAGCAGGTCGGAGCCCTCGATCGTCACGTCCTGTTCGCGGATGGCCTCCCGCAGGTGGTCGTTGGCGACGCTCTCGGCCGCTCCGGCCGCCGCGTCGAGGTCGTCGACCGCCGTCGTCAGCCGGTCGAGTTCGTCGTCGCCCGCAACTGTACCGTCCTCGTCGAGCCGCGAGAGGCCGTCCTCGAGCGCGGCGAGATCGCAGGGCGCGTCGAGGCCGGCCTCCCGGTGGACCTCGATGGCCGCCTGCAGCCGGTCCCGGTTGCGCGCGAAGAAGGCGAGCGGGCGCTCCGGGACGACCTCCGCCGGCGTCTCGAGCGCGTCGGGCCGGACCTGCACGTCGCCATCGAGGGTGACGCCGGCGAAGGACTCGTCGAGGGCGATCACGGTGGCGTACCCCCGCGCGAGTTCGGCCAGCCCCTGTGCGTCCTCGACGATCTCGACGGAGAGCTCCGGGATCGCCTCCCGGGCCTCGGAGTAGCGCTCGGCGTCGGTCGTCGCCAGACAGCGCTCGCGGACCCGCACGTCGCCCGGCTCCCGGAGCGGTTCGACCCCCTCGAGCGCCGCGAGCACGGCCGGCTCCGGCTCGCGCTCGAGCGCGTCGGCCGCGAACGACTGCACCTCCTCGATGCGCGAGCGCCGGGGGCTCGGATAGATCGTCTCGAGTCGCTGGGCCGCGTAGTCGGTCACGGTGCGCTCCTCGAGCCGCCCGAGGAGTTCGCGGTAGACCTCGCGGGCGCGGTCCGTCGCGAGGAAGCCGCCGGGATCGTCGTGCTCGAGCCGGATCGCGCCGCGCGCGATGCGGGCCGCCCGGCCCTGCGAGATTCCCGGCGCGGTCGCGATCGCCTCCACGTCGCCCGCCCGAAGCGCGCGCTCGGGATCGTCGAGTGCGGACAGCGCTCGGGCCGTCTTTTCGCCGACGCCCGGAATCGACTCGAGGTCCATGTTCTCGACCGGCGTATCAAACCGGAGCGAGAAAAAGTTCCCGCCCGGAGCGTCCGTCCATGGTATCACGAGGCACGCGCCTCGAGCCGCTCGGCGCGGAATCGAAACCGGTGTGTAAGCGGCGGATAGCTGTCGAAATAGAGATTAGTGGCGACGATCCCCGCCGTCAGGACCGAATGCCGTAGGTGTCGTCGTCGAGGTCGATCATGTAGACGTTGTCCATCCGATCGATGTCGTCAATGCGGGCGACGTCGTCGGCGTCGAGTTCCCAGCCGAAGAGGTCGATGTTCTGCCGGAGGTGCGGTTCCGAGGTCGACTTCGGCAACACGACGATGTCCTTCTGGAGCGCCCATTTCAGGGCGACCTGTGCCGGCGTCTTCTCGTAGGCCTCGGCGACGTCGTTCAACACCGGATCGTCGAAGAGTTCGGTTCTGGCGAGCGGCGCGGACGCCTCGACGACGATGTCGTGTTCGTGGCAGTACTCGAGCAACTCCTCGCGGTAGTACCACGGGTGGAGCTCGATCTGATTGACCGCGATCGGCACGTCGGCCACCTTCCGGGCGAACATGAGCTGGTACTTGCTGAAGTTGCTGACGCCGACGTTTCGGATCAGCCCCTCCTCGTGAGCGCGCTCGAGCGCGTCGAACGTCTCCCGCAGCGAGATCGCGGGGTTCGGCCAGTGGATGAGATACAGGTCCAGCGCGGAGACGCCGAGTTTATCGAGCGACGCCTCCAGCGACTCGAGGACGTTGTCGTAATGCAGGTTCGACGGGAGCACCTTCGACGTGAGAAAGAGGTCCTCGCGGTCGTGCTCGGAGAGGACCTCGCCGATCTCGGCCTCGTTCTTGTATCCCTCCGCCGTGTCGACGTGGGTATAGCCGCGGTCCAGCGCGGTTCGGACCGTCTCTTTCACGGCGTCGCCGCCGACGTCCCACGTGCCGGCACCGACGACCGGGATCTCGTCACCGCTCGGGAGCGATCGCGTTGGCACTGTGTCCATAGAAATCACGTACACGTTTTCTATCAGCGTGGAAAACGATTCCGAACCCGGTAATATCGGGACTTCACCGCCTGTCCGATCGCTGTGTAGAGCGGCGCTCGTCCAGTACCCCGCGTTTTTCGACGAGACTGGCAGAAATAGGCCGGTAACGACGGTCACGTGCGGAGACGGCACGCGCTGACGCGGTTGTCGCACTTTTATACGGCCGCACGTCGCCCCATCGAGCATGCAGCCGACACGGCGGCCCGATCGCTCGGGCTCGAGACGACGAGTTCGGACGCGAGCGAGCCGACAGTCGAGCCGAAACCCGCGGGAACTGAGACATGGCGCATGAGCGAACCGACATCGTCGGCGACCGCATCGAACTGCTCCGGGCCTACGGCTACGGGCTCTGTATGGGTGCAGCGGACGCGCTGCCCGGCGTCTCCGGCGGGACCGTCGCGCTCCTGCTTGGTTTCTACGGGCGGCTGATCGCCGCCGTCACCGCACTCACGCCTCGTCGGGGGATCGCCGTCCTCCGGGGGTATCATCCCGAGAACCGGTCGCGAGCCCGGGAAGCGCTGCTCGAGATGGACCTCCAGTTTCTGGTGCCGCTGGGGGTCGGGATGGTCACCGCGGTCGTCCTCATCGCCGATATCGTCTCGTCGCTCGCAGAGTCCCATCCGGTGGCGATATTCGGCTTCTTCACCGGGCTGATCGCCGCCTCGGCGATCGCGCTCGGCCGGAGCCTCGAGTTCTCCTCACCGGCACACCTCAGCGCTGCAGCGGCGGGCGCGACGCTCGCACTGCTGGTCGCCGCCGACATCGTCCAACTGCCCGGCGGCGGGCCGGTCGTGATCTTCGTCGCCGGCGCGATCGCGATCAGCGCGATGATCCTGCCGGGCATTTCGGGCTCGTTGATCCTGATCCTGCTTGGCCAGTACGTCTTCCTCTCCGACGAACTGAGCGCGTTCGTCCGCGCCGGGGCGGACCTGCTCGGCGGCGGCTCGCTCGCGGCGGTCACCGACCCGGGGACGACCGTGGCGCTGTTCGTCGCCGGCGGCGTCATCGGCCTCGTCACCATCGCCCGCGTCGTGCGCGCCGCGCTGGCCCGCCACCGCGGCGTGACCCTCGTCTTCCTGGTGAGTCTGATCGCCGGCTCCGTTCCCGCGCCGTTGCACAACATCGGCGAGGCGCACGCGTGGACGACGGAAACGATGGCGCTGACGGCCGCGTGGGCCGCACTCGGGGCAATCGTCCTGTTCGCGCTCGAGCACCTCGTCGGCGGGTTCGATCCGGAGTAACCGGGCCGGGATCTCGACTCTGCGGATAGAATAGTACTTGCAACCGCTGGGACCGGCGCTATTTCGTCGTCGCGTCTAGAACGAGTATGCCAGTCACGGCTCTCCTCGGGACGAAACCGACGCGATCACCGCCGATCCGCGCGGTCGTGGCGGCGGCAAAGCGGGAGTTCGACCGCGGCAACTGGGGCCGCGGATGCGTGCTGCTCGGCCTCGTCGTCCTCGCGCGACTGGGGAGATTCATCGATCCGACGGCACGACGAGTTTCCGACGCGGCGCGGTAATCCACCGCCGATCGCGACCGACGCTGCTCAGTCGCCGAAGTCGGCGTCCTCGAAGTGTTCGTTCGCGAGGTCGTCGATCATGTCCTCGATATTTTCCGCCTTCTCGTCGTCGAGGTCGTCGACCGCACCGACGCCGTGACCGCCGCTTTTCGCCGTCTGCAGCGCGTTCTTGTTGAGGTTCCCGTCGGGATCGACGACCGGGAGTTTCAGATCCGTGAAGTTCTCCGGCGGAAAGCCCGACGCCGAGAGGATGAAGTGGTCCGACACCTCGCTCAGATCGTCGGTCTGGCGAGACTCTGACGAGTCTCGCTGACCATCCGAGCTCCGCTCGGAGATATCGAAGTCCTCGAGTCGCGGTTCGTCCCACTCTTCGGTCGTCGTGTCCGAAAAATCGGGCTCGTGCAGCTCGTAGTCGGTCATACGCGAGGGTACGCCGCGCCGGAAAATCGGCGTGGTCCTTGCGTACTCACGGCCTCGAGTCGAACTCGAAGGCTCGCCGCGAAGCGTCTCAGCCGAGCAACGCAGCGGCCGTCTCAGTGGCTGCTTCCGGCGCTACCAGCGGTGGTGGACGTGTTCGAACACGTACTCCTCGTAGACGTCTCGGACCGCACCGTGGACCTGATTCGAGAGCGGCGACAGGTCCGAAACGGCGGCGTTGCTCCGGACGTGCTCCGGCGAGGTCGTCCCCGGAATGACCGTCGAGACCGCTTCGTGATCGAGGATCCACCGGAGGGTGAGGTCGGCCAGCGACAGGTCCTCGGGGACGTGGGGGTCGAGCGCGTCGACGGCGTCGTGGCCCGTCTCGTAGGGGACGCCGGCGAACGTCTCGCCGACGTCGAAGGCCTCGCCCTCGCGGTTGAAGTTCCGGTGGTCGTCCTCGGCGAACTCCTGGTCGCGCTCGAGCGCGCCGGTCAAGAGCCCCGACGCGTACGGCACCCGGACGATCACGCCGATATCGTTCCGTTTCGCCCGCTCGAAGAACAGTTCGTTCGGGCGCTGGCGGAACGGGTTAAAGATGATCTGGACGGTCTCGACGACGTCGTACTCGATGGCCTTCAGGGCTTCCTCGACCGTTTCGACGCTCACGCCGGCGTGAGCGATCTTGTTCTCGGCTTTCAGTCGCTCGAGCGCGTCGAACGTCGACGGCTGGTAGTACGCCTCGGTCGGCGGACAGTGCAACTGGAGGAGATTCAGCGTCTCCTCGCCGAGGTTCTCGCGGCTCCGGTCGACGAACGAGGAGAGGCGGTCGTCGTCGTAGCGGTCGGCCTCGTGTGGCTCGAGCCGACGGCCGGCCTTCGTCGCGACGAACACGTCGTCGTGAGCCCCGCGCTCGTCGAGGACGTGCCCGATGTGGCGTTCGCTGCGGCCGTCGCCGTAGACATCCGCGGTGTCGATGAAGTCGATGTCCGCATCGATCGCGGCGCGGACGACATCGCGACCGGTTTCGTCGTCGACATCGCCCCAGTCGCCGCCGATGTTCCACGTCCCGAGGCCGACCTCGGAGACGTCGCTGTCGATCGAACCGAGTCGTCGATAGTTCATGTGCGACCATTCGCACGGATCGGCCTATGGCTTGGCCTGCCGGCAACCCGTTCCACGGCCTCGCTCGAGCAGTGACCGTGAATTACTGAAGTGTCGATATACGGCCGTAGAGGTGCCAGAAGGACGGTTTAATCGTCCTGTCGTCGCCTGCAAGCTGTGGTACTTTCCCGCCCATCGGGATAGGTCCACCCGATGAACCACATCGACGAGACCACGGACGAGATCCGGTCGCTGGACGTCGGCGCTATCAACGACCTGTTCGGGGACGCGACGTTCCCGATGACCACCGACGAGGTGCTCGCGGAGTTCGACGACGTCGAAATCACGTACCCGCGGCGGTCGGATTCCCTCGAGACGATCCTCGAGACGTCGGGCCACGAGACCTACGGGACGCAGGACGAACTCGAGTTAGCGATTCTCAACGGCGTCAGGCGAGACGCCGTGGGGCGGCCGCGGTACAGCGACCGCGGCGACAGCCCGCACAATACCGACGAGCACATGCGAGATCAGCAGTCGTTCTGAACGACCGACTCGCGACCGAGACACAGCCATGAGCACGACAGCAACCACACCGCGCGACGCGCTCGCGACCGAGTTGGAACGACTGTACTACATCGAACGGGAGCTCTGTGACGAACTCGAGACGCTGGCGGGCGACGTCTCGATCGACGCGGTAGCCGACACCCGCGCGACGGAGTGTCGAGAGCGGCTGTGGGAAGCGGTCGACGAGCACTGCTACGAGACCCAGCGACACTGCGAGCGGATCGAGCGGGCCTTCGACGCGCTCGGCGAGGAGCCCGACACGCGACGCGCCCCGGAGTTCGACGGCCTGATCGCCGACAAGGAGGCGTTCAACAACGTCGTCCTGAACGACGCGCTCCGGCCGCTGTACTACCTCGAGACCGCGCTGAAACTCGAGGCCCTCGAGTGTACGGCCTACGAGACGGCAATGGCGCTCGCGAGCGCCATCGAAGGTGAGGACGCCGACGCCGTCGTCGACGCGCTCCGACCGAACTACGACGACGAACGGGCGATGCGGGCCGATCTCGAGTCGCTGTCGGACGGCGACGCCCTCGAGACGCTACTCGCGGCGAGCCCGGTCGACGACGCCAGTCGCGGGTCCCTCGATCGACGATGATCGCACCGATCAGCCCATGAATATCGAAACCCTCGAGGACGTGTTCGGATATCAGCTACAGCGCGCATACTACGTCGAACGCGCCCACGTCGAACTGCTCGCCGAGATGGCGACCGACGCCGCGAACGACGACCTCGCGGCGCAGTTCGAGACTCACCGCGACGAGACCGAGCGACACGTCGAGCGACTCGAGCGCGTCTTCGAGGCGCTCGGCCGGCGGCCGCGAGCGAGTCGGTCGCAGACGGCCGACGGCCTCGCCGAATCGCGCCGGACTCGCTTCGATGGAGCCGACGGCGAGTCGCCGCCGACGTACGTCGATCTCGAGATCGGGCTCGCGGCGGAGCGCCTCGAGGTCCGGTCCTACGAGGGACTGCTCAGGCTGGCGGGGCGGCTCGCCTACGCGGACGATATCGTCGAACCGCTCGAGGAGACCCTCGAGGAAGAACGGGCGACACGCCGGCGACTCGAGGCCCTCGAGACGGAGATATCGATCGTCGACTCGCTGGAAACGGGGCGCACGGAGCAGTAGCGAAGAGCGCGGTCGACGTGCGGAAATCGCCCTACGACCCGCGGGAGGGCAGCGGTCACTCGTCGGTCGGCTGGTGGAGCCCGAAGACACACTCCAAACCGAACATGACGAAAGCCATCGTAAGCGTCCGGACGAGGAGGAGTTCCCCCGTCACGAGACCGACCACGAGAACGCCGGTACCGGCCGACGCTCCCAAGAAGGCCGCGTACGACCGTTGAGAGAGTCCCCGCAACCACGTATCGCTGCGGTCGTAGAGACGTTTCACGGGACTCATTTCCTCCCGATACGGTTCGTCCCGGCAAATGTGTGACGGGGCCGACACGTGCCGGCTGAATTGATCGGCTCCGTTGGGACCGCAACGGGAGAAATACGGCAGGCGGCTGCAGGCACGGCCGCTTCGGGAAAACGCGTCGATCATCGAGACACCGAAATACGGAACTCGAGCCGCCGACCGACCCGAATCGCGTCTTCTGTGGAAGCGAAATCGACTGCCCTGCATCGCCCGATTGGCCGCCCGACGGAAATCGCCCGACAATGAAAACGAGCATCGAAGTCGAGTACTGGGTCGTCGATAGCGACGGTACCCTCACCGAACCGGGGCCGCTCGCGGACGTATCGGACCGAACCGAACGGGAGTTCGTCGAGCCGCTGTTCGAGCTGAAGACGCCGCCCTGCGAGTCGGTGTCGAAGCTCCGAACGGCGCTCGTCGAGGAACTCGAGGCCGTCCTCTCGAGGGCGGCGGAACTGGACAAACGCCTCGTCCCGCTGGGCACGCCGATCAACGGCGACGGGATCGACCGTCGCCCCGGCGAGCGGGGCCGCATTCAGAAGGCAGTGATCGGCGACGACTTCGATCACGCGAAGTACTGCGCCGGCACGCACATCCACGTCGAGAAGCGGAACGTGACCGACCAGCTCAACGCGCTCATCGCGCTCGACCCGGCGCTCGCGCTGGTCAACTCCTCGCCGTACTACGGCGGCGAGCGGATCGCCAACGGAGCCCGCGCCCACTGTTACCGAAAGCAAAGCTACGAGTCGTACCCGAAACACGGCCAGCTCTGGCGCTACGTCGAGAACGTCGGCGAGTGGCACCGCCGACTCGAGCACCGCTACGAGGAGTTCAGAGACGCGGCCCTCGAGGCGGGTGTCGACGCGGACGCGGTCGAGGAACACTTCTCGCCCGACGACGTGGTCTGGACGCCCGTTCGGCTGCGCGATTCGATGCCGACCGTCGAGTGGCGCTCGCCCGACGCCGCCCTGCCGAGCCAGATACTCCGACTGGCCGGCGAACTCGAGACGGTCATGGAACGGCTCCACCACACCAACGTTCGGATCGACGGTGCCGGTGCAGGCGACGGCGACCGCGACGGCGGACGGCGAGCGAACGAGGGCGCGCTCACCGGGATCGAGGACGAGCCGACCGCCCGCCCCGGCCACGTCACGGACGAGGAAATCGCCCTTCCCGCGTTCGAAACCGTCCGTGACCTCGCCGAATCGGCGATCCACGACGGCCTCGAGTCGGCGGCCGTCGCGGGCTACCTCGAGCGGATGGGCTTTACCGTCGGCGACTACCACCCGATCGCGATGCAGATCGACGGCCGACAGTATGTGACGAAAGCCGACGCCCGCGAGCTGCGACTCGAGTACGCGAGCCGGCTCGAAGCGGATGTCGCGGAACTGAGCGAGGACGGTTAGTTGCCGTCGTCGTACTCGTACTCCCGTTCGGGATCCTCGACGCCCTCGGTCCGGGAGCCGATCCACGCGCCGAGCGAGAGTCCGTAGACGAGATGTCCGGCGTGAAAGAGCGCGAGTTCGTCCGCCTCGAGGCGGATGTCGAGCAGTTCTTTCAGCATGAACTGCGCGCCGAAGGCCGACAGGACCATCCCGTAGATCGAACCCCAGACGAGCCCGCGCTGTTCGGGTTCGATCTCCCGTCCGGCGTCGTACAGGGAAAACAACGCGCCGAAGACCACGCCCGAACTGATCCCGTAGACGAGGTGCAGAGCGAGGCCGGCGACGGGGTGGTCGTCGGGATCGCCGTCGGCGACGTACTGCGACCAGAAGTTCGCCGACGGCGGCAGTGATCTGAGGATCGGCAGGCGAAAGGCGGTCATGATGAGCGTCGCGACGAAGCCGGCCTGCACCCCGCGAGCCACGGCGTCGGCGACGTGTTCTTCGCGCTGGTGGTCGTCGGCCTCGCTCGGCTGCCCCTCGGTGTCGGCAATCGAGCGCAGCCGTTGGAGTTGGTCTGATACAGCCATAGTGATCCGGATGACGCTCCTACCACGGACGGCTCCTTAACCGTCCGGCGCGCTGTTTACTGGTCCCCGCGTCGCGGCCGCGACGGATCGAGCGACGAGAACCGTCGCCGATCGGATGTCCCAGCAGTCGCGTCGGTCACCGCTCGCGGACGACTGCTTGAATATTTATACGAGTTCGCGAAACACACCGACATGGATTTCGGCGTTCTCAGTACGGCCGGTATCGCACAGAAAGCGTTCCTCCCGGGAATCGCGGCCAGCGACCACGACGTGACGGCCATCGCGTCCCGCGACGAGGCCGACGCGCGCGCCGTCGCGGCGGAGTACGGGATCGAGGAGACCTACGGCGACTACGGCGACCTCATCGCCAACGCCGACGTCGACGCGCTCTACGTCCCGCTACCGAACTCGCTCCACGCGGAGTGGACGAAACGCGGGGCCGACGCGGGACTCGACGTCCTCTGTGAGAAGCCGCTGGCGGTCGACGCCGCGGAGGCGCGCGAGGTCGTCGACTACTGCCAAGAGCAAGGCGTGACCCTGATGGAGGCGTTCATGTACCAGTACCACCCGCGGACCGAGCGCGCGTTCGCGCTGGCCCGCGACGAACTCGAGGACGTGCGCTCGGTGACGGCGACGTTCAAGTACCGGCTCGACCGGACCGAGGACATCCGCCTCTCGCCCGAACTGGCCGGCGGGAGCCTGATGGACGTCGGCTGTTACGCCGTCTCGGTGGTTCGGCAAGCCCTCGGCGAGCCGGAGCGGGCGTACGCGACCGCGGCCGACACCCGCGACGCCGGCGTCGACACGGAACTGACCGGCGTCCTCGAGTACGCGGACGGCGTGACCGGCCGGGTCTCGTCGGGCTTCGACACGGAAGGCGTCCAGCGCTACCGCATCGAGGCGACCAACGGCTGGGTCGAGGTCCAGGACGCGTTCGACATCCCCGAAGGGGAACTGTCGCTCGAGTACCGGATCGACGGCCGCCACGGCGTCGAGACGTTCGCGCCGGTCGACCAGTTCCGCCTCGAGATCGAGCACTTCGCCGACTGCGTCGCCGCCGGCCGAACGCCGCGGACGGACGGCGACGAAGCGATCGCGAACATGCGAGTCCTCGACGCGCTGTCGGAAAGCGCCGCGGAGGGGCGAGTCGTCGACCTCGATAGCTGAGCGCCCGCGCCGGGTGAGCGGTCCTCTGCCGAGTCGTCGACCCGTCGAGGAGTCGAGCCCTCGGCCCGTCGAAACACCGCACGACCGACGCAACGTCCTTTTGCCCGTCCGGTTCGAACCTCGAGCCATGACAACGGTCGAGGCGAAACTCGAGGCCGCCCGCGAGGACCTCGCGGCTCGCGACGGGGTCGTCGTCGCCTTCTCCGGCGGGGTCGACTCGAGCGCCGTGGCCGCGATCGCCCACGACGCGCTCGGCGAGGACGCGGTCGCCTGTACCGCGAAAAGCGAGACCTTACCCGAGGCCGAACTCGAGGACGCCCGACGAGTCGCCGACGAGATCGGCATCCGCCACGAGATCGTCTCCTTCTCCGAACTCGAGAGCGACGACTTCGTCGAGAACGACGACGATCGCTGCTATCACTGCCGGACGATGCGACTCGGCGAGATGCTCGAGACCGCCCGCGACCTCGGCGTCGGAACCGTTTGCGACGGGACGAACGCCGACGATCCGGGCGCGGGGCACCGGCCCGGGCTGCAAGCGGTCGAGGAACTCGACGTTCACTCGCCGCTGCTGGCCCACGACATCACGAAGGACGAAGTGCGGGCGATCGCCGACCACTATGACCTCTCGGTCGCCGAGAAACCCTCGATGGCCTGTCTCTCCTCGCGGATCCCGACCGGACTCGAGGTCACCGAAGACCGACTCACGCGGATCGAGCGGGCCGAAGCGCTGTTGCGACAGTGGGGCTTCGAGCAGTTCCGGGTGCGCGACCACGACGGCCTCGCCCGCATCGAGGTCGCGCCCGACGAACTCGAGCGGGCGCTGGAACTCGAGTTCGTCGAGACGGTTCGGGCCGAACTCTCGAACCTGGGCTTCGATCACGTCACGCTGGATCTCCACGGCTACCGCACGGGCAGCGTCAGCCCCGAAACCGAAGACGAGGAGCCGGTCGTCGAGGACGTCTTCGCGACGGAGTCCTCGAGCGACGATTGAGCGACGGACGAACGCGGTAGCCGGGGTCGAACGCGGACGGGAGTCGACCGCCGCGACAAGCGTAGATTCGACGGTCATCCGAATTACATGGCTGTTAGAAGACAAATATTCAGAATATAACCACTATTTACGCGGAGAACCCACCAATGATGAAGTATCTGGACTATCGGTCGATAATATTGCTCGTTGCGATACGAACGTAGCACTCGGGTTGGTATCAGTGATCGATGGAAGCCGACGTGCCGCTCGAGTGGAACACGGAAGAGTGTCGGACCTATACCCCGGCCGACACGGACCGGGAAATGCAGTATCGGACGTACCTCCACGAATCAGGCGATCTGCGGCTAAAGGTCGCGCCCGCCTCGCTCGACGGCGAGGACCACCCCGGCTACGCGCTGACGGCGACGAGCTACCCGGGGCTCGACCTCTCGGAAACGATACGGGTCAGAACCGTCCTGACATTCGAACGGTGCGAGCGGACCGCCCGCGAGTTCATGGACCTGTTCTCCGCCAGCTACGACGGCCCGGGCTCGCTCGAGGATGCGCTGGACTACGCCTACGAGCGAACGCGCGAGCACCGCTAGCGGCGGCTGGAGCCGATTTCTCGTCGATCGGATACCTCGCAACGACGGCCGGAGAGTCCCTCACTCGATTTCTAACGCTCCGTCGCTACTCTCGTCCTCGCCCTCCTCGACCTCGTCCCACTCGAGTTCGAACTCGACGCTCAATTCGCCGGGGCCGTCGGCCGGCCCCTCGCGTTCGGCTTTGACCTCGAATGTCGGCCGGGCGGGCGGCTCGAGAGTCACGGACTCGGAACCGGCTGTAAGCGTGATCGCCTCGCCGGCGTCTAAGTTGTCCGCGACGCGGCGGAGCAGTGACGCGATTTCCGCTCGGTCCCGGTCGCTCTCGGATTCGAAGAGTACGTCTTCGGGCATACGAGACCGTACGGACCGGGAGCTGATAAATACGCGCTCGAGAAATCGGGGCGATCGTCTCGGGCGGACCGAAACCGCGTCAGTCGTCGGACGGGGCCGCGGACTCCTCGCCGGTGGCGGCCGCCGCGGACTCGCTCTCGGCGAAGGGGTACCACGACTGCTTGGCGTCGGCCATGTACGGCGCCTCGAAGTCCGTCTCCTCGGGCTCGCAGAACTCCACGAGCTGTTCCTCGGCCGTCGCCTCGACCCACTGGCGGAACGTCTGACCGTCCTCGCGGTGGGCCGCGTAGGCCTCGAGCAGGTTGCGGATCGCGCCCGGCGCTTCGTCGGCGGGCACGCGCTGTTGGACCCAGTCGATGAAGGAGGGGTCCTCGCCGACGCCGCCGCCGACGCCGATGTCGAAGGCCTCGACCATCTCGCCGTTCTTGCGGGCGCGCATGCCCTGCAGACCGATATCGGCGGTCATCGCCTGCCCGCAGTCGGCCGTACAGCCGGAGTAGTGCATCTTGATCTTGCCGACATCGTCGGGCAGTTCGACGTTCTTGTTGAACCAGCGCAGCATGCGAGCCATCCGACCCTTCGTCTCGGTCAGCGCGATCGAGCAGAATTCCGTGCCGGTACAGGCCATCGCCCCGCGCTCGAAGGGGCTGGGCTCGGCGGGGTACTCCTCGAGGATCGGTTCCGCGAGCAGCCCCTCGAGGTCCTCGTCGGCGACGTCGACGATGACGGGGTTCTGGCGGCGGGTCAGGCGGACCTCGCCGGAGCCGTACTCGTCGGCAAGATCGGCGAGTTCGATGGCGTCCTCGGCCGGCAGGCGGCCGACGGGAACGCTCAGGCCGACGTAGTTCTGTCCGTCCTTCTGATCGCCGACGCCGACGTGGTCGTGCTGGCCCGCTTCGACGGGGCGGCCGGCATTGTAGGTGTACTCCTCGCGGAAGTCCTCGCCTTCGGTGTGCATTTCGAAGTCGACGTACTCCTCTTGGAGCGTCTCGCGGATTTTCTCCATGCCCCAGTCCTCGGCGAAGAACCGGGCGCGGTTCTTCGAACGGTTCTGGCGGTTGCCGTAGTCGTGGTAGAGTTCGACGAAGCCGCGGCCGACCTCGTAGGCGTTCTCGGGACGGACGAAGACGTCGAGCGGCGTCGCGGCGCGGGGCTGACGGCCGCCGAGCCCGCCGCCGATACAGACGTTGAACCCACGGACTTCCTCGCCACCGTCGGACGAGTCCGACGAGCCTCCGGCTCCGCCGGAGACGTCGATCTCCTTGGTCGCCGGCTCGAACCCGATGTCGTTGAGCGAGTCCTGTGCGCAGCCGACCGTACAGCCCGACGCGCTAATGTTGAACTTCCGGGGCATGTTCGCGAGCGCGTCGTCCTTGCGCAGGTCCTCCTCGAAGCGCTCGAGCAGCGGGCCGGCCTCGACGAACTCCTCGGCCTTCCCGTGGAGCGGACACCCCGAGATGTTGCGCATCGTGTCCCCGCCCGCCGAGCGGGAGTGGACGCCGGCGGCCTCGAGTTTCTCCCAGATCTCGGGCACGTCCTCGAGTTTGAGCCAGTGCAGTTGCACCGACTGGCGGGTGGTCAGGTCGATCCACCCGTTGCCGAACTCGGGGTTTTCGACGGGGCCTTTGGCGTACTCGCGGGCGACCTCGCCGATCGTCCGCAGTTGGTCGGGCTCTAAGATGCCGCTGGCGTTGGTCAGCCGCATCATGAAGTACGATTCCTGCCCGGAGCGCTGGTGGAACAGCCCCCAGAACTTGAACCGGGTGAACCACTTCTCGTGTTCGTCCTCCGGAATCGCCTCGTAGCCGCCGTTGTCCGCGAACTCGAGGATGTGTTCGCGGACCTCGTCGCCGTAACAGCCCTCCTTGAGTTCCTCTTTCTTATGCGCCATCGGCGCTCACCTCACTGACCGAACGATCGGCCTCGAATCCGCAGAGTTCCTCGCCAAACATGTCGTAATTCACGTTTTGACGACATGGTCCTAAAACATATAACAGTAATCGTTTACAAAATCAGTTTTTCGACGTGGTTTCGGGGCCGGACGTGGTATCTCCAATGACATATGCACTGTATTAGGACGTATATCACGGCTGACCGGGGCGGAGAATGGGCGATTACACACCCGGTCCGGGCGGCCAACCCCCCGATTAGGGGTGGGATCGGACGGCAATCTCGCTTTCAGCGCGCACACCGGGCCGCGACCGACGCGGCTCGGCCGGTGTGACGCGTCGCGGGGGATCGCGACTGCTCGAGAACTCGACGAACGGGCAGGAGACGGGGCGAAAAACGAACGGCTTCAATCGTCGGACGGGACCGCCGTGTCCGGGGTCGGCTCCACTCGAGTCCGATACAACCCGCCGGAGAGCCCGATCGAGACGACCGCGAGGACGAGGAACACGACGTAGCCGTTGGCGTAGCCGGCGGGCCCCTGCAGGTCGACGAAGAGGCCGAGCACCGGTGGGATGACGAAGCCGCCGAACGCTCCGAGGCCGCCGACCAGCCCGGACGCGCCGCCGACGGCCTCCGGCACGTACTCGGGGACGAGTCCGAACACCGCCGCGTTGGCGACGCCGATCCCGATCCCGAGCAAGACCGTCCCGCCGATCGCGAGCGGGACGGTTCGCGCCGCGATCAGTACGGCCGCGGCGACGCCGACGACGACGAAGCTCGCGATTGCAGTGGGTTCGCCGCCGAATCGGTCGCTGACGACGCCGCCCGGCACGCGGACGAGCGCCGCGAGCAGGGTGAACGCGAGCGCCGTGAGGGCTCCCGCACGTTGCACGGACAGATCGTGGACGGCCGCCCAGTAGGACGGAAACCACGTCGTCAGCGCGAGAAAGCCGCCGAAGGAGGTGAAAAACAGCGCGACGAGGACCCACGTCCGCCAGATGCTCGCCGCCTCGCGGATCGAGGCCATCGCGTCGCCGCTGGGGAACAGTTCCTGTCCCCGCGTTTCGGCGCGCCGTTTCGCGGCGTCGGCCGCAAGTCCCTGTTTCCGGAACTGGAAGAACGGCGCGTCGACGGCGACGACCGCGTAGGCGAGCGTCCCGCAAACGAGGAAACCGAACCACGCCAGATACGCGCCGGTCAGGCCGAGCGCGGCGAGCGCGACGGGGACGACGAGCGTGAAGATCCCCGGCGAACTGTTGCCCAGCCCCGCGTACACCGCGAGCATCGTTCCCTGTCGCTCCTCCGGGGACCAGTACGACGTCTGGGCGGCCCCGACCGAAAACGTCGCGATTCCACAGCCCGACAGCGAGCCGAACAGGAACACGAGCGGGTAGTGAGCCATCGTCAACCCGTCGGTCCCGAGCGTGACGAGAATCGTGGACAGGCCGGCCATTCCAACGACCGCACAGCCGAGCAAGACGAGAAACGGCTTCGCCGCGCCGACGTCTTCGACCCATGCGCCGAAGGGAACCCGGAGCAGCGAACCGGTGAGTTGCGGCGCGGCGACCAGCAGTCCGAGCGCGATGCCGGACAGTCCCATCGCTCCCTCGAGTTCGGTCGCGACGGGACCGTAGAGGACGACGCCGGCGAAGCCCACGAAGAACCCGAGGGTCGCGGACGCGACGCCCCGTCGGGCGTTCCCCCGAATCTCGAGCGCGTCGTCGATAGCCTCGGAATCCGATCTCGCCGTCATGAACTGTCAGGCGCTCGCTTCGGCGACCGACCTGACGTCCCGTTCCCGAAGCGACTCGAGGCGAACCGCGCACTGCTTGAAGTTGGGTTCGTTCGAGCGCGGGTCGACATCGGGCAGCGTGAGGTCGTTCACGTCGGGGTGGTGGATCGGCAGCCAGACGACGCCGTCGGGGATCGCTTCGTCGGTCTCGACGCTGACCGTGACCGACGCCCGGCGGGAGACGACGCGAGCGAACTGCTCGTCGTCGCCGTCCTCGAGGTCGTCCGCCGGGGCCTCGAGTTCCTCCGCGAAGGCGGCGGCCGTCGCCGGGCTGACCCGGGCCGTCGGCGGCTCGTCTTCGCGGGTCCGAACCCCGGTGTTGTAGGCGTCCGGGCGGCGCGCGGTCGTCAGCGTGAACGGGTAGGACTCGTCGGTCGGCTCGGGAAGCGGGCGGGCCTCGCCCGTCGAGAACCGCGCGCGGCCCGACTGGGTCGGGAACGACCACGAATCGTCGGCGGCGTCGCTCTCGTCGGACTCGTCGCCCTCGTAGTACCGGTAGCCCGCCGACACGTCCGGCTCCGGTGCCGGCCAGCGGACTGCACGTTCGGCCTCGAGGCGGTCGTAGCTGATCCCCGAGAGATCGGCCGGCGTACCGGCCGTCAGCGCGGCGAGTTCGTCGAAGACGGCTTCTGGCTCCGGCCGGTTGTCGAACAGGTCGGGGACGAGGCGATCGGCGAGTTGGCCGATCAGCGTGAGATCGGTTCGGACGCCGCCGGGCGTCTCCGTTGCGGCTCGGACCCGGGAGATCGTCCGTTCCATGTTGGTCGTCGTCCCCTCGGACTCGCCCCACGTCGCCGCGGGCAGGACGACGTCGGCGTACTCGACCGTCTCGCTGCGGAAGGCGTCCTGGACGACGAGGAACGAGTCCTCGAGTTTCTCGCGGACGCGGGTCGCGTCGGGCATGCCCGCGACGGGGTTGGTCGCGACCGCGTAGACCGCGTCGATGTCGTCGCCGATCGCGTCGACGATCCCGACCGGTCCCGGGCCCGGGTCGTCGGGGAACCGCGAGACCGACACGTCCCACGTCTCGGCGACCTCCCGACGATGGTCCGGATCGGCGAAGGGGCGGTGGCCGGGCCACGACCCCTTCGAGGAGCAGACGCGGGTCCCCATCGAGTTGGCCTGTCCGGTCAGCGAGAACGGCCCCGAGCCCGGCCGGAGGTTGCCGGTCGCGAGACACAGATCGATCAGCGCGCCCGCGGCCGCGGTCCCGTTGACGCTCTGGTTGATCCCCATCCCCCAGTAACAGAGGGTGCGGTCCTCGAGCGCGTCGGCAAGGCGGTCGACGTCGTCCATCGAGACGCCCGCCATCTCGGCGGCCTCGGCCGCGTCGGGCAGCTCCGCGCGGAGCTCCTCGAAGCCGACCGTCGCCTCGGCGACGAACGCCTCGTCGACGCGGTCCGTCTCGACGACGCGAGCGAGGACTGCTCGAGCGAGCGCGAGGTCACCGCCCGGCTCGAGCGGGACGTGGTGGTCGGCCACCTCGGCGGTCTCGCTGTGGACGGGATCGACGACGATCAGCTCGGAGTCGTCCTCGTCGGCGGACTGGCGAATCCACCGGAACATGACCGGATGGGCGGCCGCCGGGTTCGCGCCCCAGACGACGTGGCTCTCGGCCTCGGGGATGTCGTCGTAGGTCGGCGGCGGCGCGTCGCTGCCGAAGGCGTCGTAGTAGGCGGTGACGGCCGAGGCCATACACAGCGTCGTGTTGGCGTCGTAGTACCGGGTACCGAACCCACCGCGGGCGAGTTTCCCGAGCGCGTAGGCGGCCTCGTTGGTCTGCTGGCCGCTCCCCAAGACGGCGACGCTGTCGCCGCCCGACTCGAGCGCGCTCCCGAGTCCGCCCGCCGCGCGCTGGAGGGCGGACTCCCACGTCGTCGGGACGAGTTCGCCGTCTTTCCGCTCGAGGGGGCGGGTCAGCCACTCGCCGCCCGGATCGGCGGTCTCACTGACGCCGCGCTGGCACGCCAGTCCCTGATTGACCGGATGCGCGGCGTCGCCGCGGACGGTCTCGAGGCCGTACCCCCGCTCGGGGGCCTGCTGGACGTGGCCGCAGCCGACCGCACACCGCATACACGTGGTCGGGACGAGTTCGGTCACGGGTCCCACCCCGCCGCGTCGGCGCGAATGGGATTATGTGATTTACAATCACACCCATCAAAGCGATATTGGCGCAACATCATTCAAATGTTCACAGATTAGGAGAACATATGCACCTACTAAACGGTGATCGTTTACGAACTATGAATTTTATCTCGAGAACGAGACGGAGTCCGCAATATGCGAACGGATGCATACAATATAAGGCCATTATATGACGGGTGTACCGGCTGGCGACCAAACGAATGTCCACGGATTCTCGACTCGTCTGCGGAATTGATGTCGAGAACGCCGCGTGGAAAAACGGAACCGGACTCGAGTCGACTTACTCGCGCCCGACCCACTTGAGGACGAACAGCGTCCCCTCGAACAGCAGGATCATCGTGATGGCGACGAGGATGGGAGCCATCATCGTCGGGTCGATGGTGAACATGAACGACAGCCCCGCGAAAGCCGCCCAGAAGTACAGCCGCTTCTGGGCCAGCCAACGGCGGGTCGTCACACCCATCATGATCGCCAGCATGATGAACAGCGGAATCTGGAAGACGATCGCGAGGAAGCCGGTCAGCGTGATGATCAGGTTGAACGTCTCGCCGAGCGCGTACGCGATCATGGCGCTCTCCTCGGCGTAGTAGGTGAAGTACTCGAAGAGGATCGGGAGGACGAGGACGTACGAGAACAGCATCCCACCCGCAGCGAGCACGACGCTCGTCGGGACGGCCGCGAGGTAGTACTTGCGCTCGTTGGGATACAGCCCGGGCCGCATGAACAGGTAACACTCGTAGACCAACACCGGCAGGGCGAACATGATCCCCAGCAGCGACGAGATCTTGATCCGCGTCAGCCACAGCTCGAGCGGGTTGTACACGTGCGGCGGCGGGACCTCGCTGACCTCGTAGGGAAAGACGTTGAACCAGACGAATTCGATGGCTTGGGAGGCCCACAGAAGTCCGATCGCCGTCCCGCCGGCTCCGAACAAGAGGACGACCGCGAGCCGGAGGACCATCTCCTCGATGTGGTCGGCAAGCGGCATCTCCTCGTCGTCCGGCGGCGTCGAGATCCCGCCGATATCGTCGTCGGAGTCGGGATACGTCGGCTCGGGGTTGTGCCGGTCGCCGACGACGCCTTCGCCGTCGGTCTCGAGACTGGGTTCGTCCGGCTCGTCGTGGTCGGCCGATCCGTCGTCGGATACGGGATCGGCATCGGCATCGGACGCATCGGCGGCTGGCCGTCGCTCGTCAAGGTCGTCCCCCGACTCTCGGGTGCCCTCCACGTCGCGGTCGTCCGCCGGCTCGTCCGACATCTACGGGATAGTGATAGGGCACCGGTTATAGGCCTTTTTCTTACGAACACCCCTCGAGAGTGAGAAGGCCGCTCGATCGGTCCTCGAACCGCACACCCACTCGAAAGGTTGATAACTGGATGTCAGTTACCGTTTACCCAATGAGTTCTGCCGTCGACGAGGACACTGCCAAGGCCATCAATACCGGCCGGGAGACGCTCGGCGCACTACTCTCGGGCGCCCAGCAACACCTCCAGAAGGTGTTTATCGTCTTCTTGCTGGGCTTCGTCGGCTCCTTCTACGCGCTCCGCGTGGTCGTCTGGGACTTTCTCAAGGCGACCGCGACGGGACAGATGAACGAAGAGATCGCCGGCTCGACCGATGTCATCACCCGGACGCCGTTCGAGGTCATTCTGCTTCAGGCCAAGATCGGGATGATCGCGGGAATTATCGTCGCGATCCCGGCCCTGCTCTTTTTCTCCCGGAAAGCCCTCCGCCGTCGCGGCTACACGAGCGCCGTCCCGATTTCGAAGGGCTACATCGCCGGGCTAATAACCATGTCGCTGTCGCTGTTTCTCGCTGGCGTCATCTACGCCTACAGCATCTTCTTCCCGTATGCCTTCGAGTTCCTCGCTGGAAACGCCGTCAAGGCCGGCGTCAAGCCCAGTTACGGTATCACCGAGTTCACCGAGTTCATGGCGCTGCTGACGCTGTCGTTCGGACTCGCCGCTCAGCTGCCGCTGTTGATGGGCGTCCTGTCCTACACCGAGATCATCCCCTACGAAACGTTCCGTGACAAGTGGCGACACGCCGTCGTCGGGATCGTCGTCTTCGGGGCCCTGTTCTCACCGCCGGACCCGTTCA
Organism: Natrinema versiforme; assembly: GCF_005576615.1. Classification (NCBI taxonomy): domain Archaea; kingdom Methanobacteriati; phylum Methanobacteriota; class Halobacteria; order Halobacteriales; family Natrialbaceae; genus Natrinema; species Natrinema versiforme. The sequence continues at coordinate 155,394 of NZ_CP040330.1, read as the reverse complement.
CGCAGGTCATGTGGGCGATGCCGATGGTCGTCCTCTACGTCTTCAGCCTCGGGCTGGCCAAGGTGGTCACGAACATCCGCCGGCGCGGCGCGGCGAACTCCGCCGGAACGGGGACGGAACACGTCAAACGACGTCTCCTCCAGTTCGGCGGCGCGCTCGCCGCCGTCGCCGCCGCGATCACCGTCGCCGTCAATCAGGGCGGCTTCGGCTACCTCCGCGAGTCGGTCTATCCCACGTTCCCGTCGTGGCTGCGCCCCGACGGAACCACCGGGCTCGAGACCGTGGCGATCGAACACGGACTCCTCGGCGAGATCGCGGTCGGTCTGCTCGTCGCCGCCGTCGTCGGCTTCGTCGTCCTGCTCGGCTACACGATTCACGTCCTCCAGCAGCCGGTCTACCCGCGACCGGGCGATATCCGGCGGGCGGACTCACACGAGGACGTCGACTTCGAGACGCTCGCGTCCGAGGACATCACGGACCTCTCGACGCAGGTCTTCCGGACCATGAGCGAGGATCAGGCTCTCGAGTACTCCCGGCAGGCGATGTACGACGACAACCGAGCGAAGGCCGAGGCGATCCTCGATCGCTTCGATACGGTCCAGGAGATGGGGAGCAAGGGTGAGTCGGCGGACGCGGGCGACGCGGCCGCAGCGGGCGGCGGAGCCGCCGCAGACGAGGACGAAGGCGACCTCTTCGCGAGCACCGCCGCCGGCATGCTCGACCCGTTCACCGAGGACGAGACCACCGAGGACGACATCGGCGGCTACGCTTACGACATCGCGTTCGTTCTCAACAGTCTCACCTCGAAGGTGTTTCACATCGTGGGGCTGTTCATGATCGTCATGGGCGGGACCTTCTTCTGGCTCTACTCGGGTGGGCTCAGGGACGTGCTCAGGCTCTTCCTCGATCAGGTCCCCCGAGACGTACTCGAGGAGGTCGTCGCCGACGGCGTCGATCCGTCCACGTTGACCCTTCAGGAGCTCATCGCGGAGATGGACATCGTCATCGCCCTGAATCCGGTCGAGGTGCTCATCTTCGAGGCGAAGATCAGCGCGCTCGCCGGCCTCGTCTTCTCCATGCCGCTGGCGCTGTTCTACGCCTGGCCGGCCGCCAAAGAGCGCGGGTTGGTCTACGGCGACCGTCGCACGTTCGTCGTCTGGGGCGGCGGCCTTCTGGCCGGCTTCGCGGTCGGGACCTACCTCGGCTTCTTCTACGTCGCGCCGACGATCATCTCGTATCTGGTCTCGGACGCGCTCAGTAACGGGATGGTCATCTCCTACCGGATCAAGAGCTTCTTCTGGCTCGTGATCTTCACCACTGTCGGCATCGGCTTCCTGCTGAACATCATCGTCACGATGGCGCTGTTCCACGCCGGCGGAATCGTCAGCTACCGCTCGATGCTCGAGCGGTGGCGGCCGGTCGTGGTCGGAATCTTCGTCATCGCGGCCTTCTTCAGCCCGAAGGGCGTGCTGATGATGTTGCTGTTTTCCATCCCGATCGCGCTCACGTACCTGATCGGCCTCGCCGTCCTCTACGTCCTGACCGGTGGCGGCCGGTTGTTCGGCGGCGGTGGCGGCGGCTCGGCGGCCGACGCGGACCCGGACGGCGACGCCGGTGCGACCGTCGTCGAGTAACGCGGTGCCGCGAGCCGACGGCTTAAGTCGGCGACGTGCGAACGACTACCCAGACTGATGCCCAAGATCAGCGTCGAAATCCCGCAGGAACTCCTCAACGACTTAGACGACCACGTCGGCGACGACGGCAAGTTCGTCAACCGCAGCGACGCGATCCGTTCCTCGATCCGCAAGAACCTGGATATCTTAGACGAGATCGACAAACGCCACGACCGCCTCGAGGACCAGGAATAGCAGCGGTCGGCCCGCTCAATCGGTCAGTCCCGGTCGATCCGCTGTGCGAACCCGAAGTTCGGCTTGACGTCCTCGACGCGGACGGAGACCGTCTCTCCTTCCTCGGTGTTCGGGACGAACAGCCGGTAGCCGTCGACGCTCGCCATCCCGTCGCCTTCGCCGCCGACGGCCTCGATCTCGACCTCGAGTTCGTCGCCCGGCCGCACCGAGGCGGTGAGCCGACCCTTGGCGATGAAGTAGACCTCGGAGGACTCGTCGCGGCTGGCCTTCGGCGAGGTCGCGCGGACGTACTGGAACTCCTCCTCGACGTCCGCCCGGAAGTCGTCGACGTCCGGGCCCTCGAAGACCTTCACGACGAAGTCCCCGCCGTTGTCGAGGAGTTCGAGCGCGGTCTCGAAGGCCTGTCGCGCGAGGTGCAGCGAGCGGGCCTGATCGAGCGAGTACTCGCCGGACATGTTGGGGGCCATGTCCGAAATCACGGCATCGACCGGACCGCCGGCGGCGTCGATGACCCGGTCCCGGGTCTTGTCCTCGGTCATGTCCCCGCGGAGCGTCTCGACGTTGTCGTGATCGTCGAATTCCTTGATCCGCTGGAAGTCGACGCCGATGACGTTCCCCTCCGGACCGACTTCCTCAGCCGCGACCTCGAGCCAGCCGCCCGGTGCCGCACCGAGGTCGACGACCGTGTCGCCGCGGTCGATGACGTTCTCGAGTTCGTCGAGTTGTTTGAGCTTGTAGGCCGCTCGCGAGCGATACCCCTCCTGTTTCGCTTTGTTGTAGTAGTGGTCTTTGCCTGCCATCAGCGTGTCACTCAGTTATCGCGACTAGCCGGTCGAGACGGATAGGTGTCGCGACTCGTCGTTTCGACGGCCGAATCCGCAGTCGGAGGGCTACGAGGACGACCCGGTCCGGAGATCGAGCGTCTTCTGAATGAGCTGTCGGGCCGCCATCGAGCAGACGAAATACCAGACGATCCACGTCTGCATCGGGCCGACGAGGGATTGCTGCCACGTGACCGAGCCCGCGAGCGGGACGACCAGCCCCGTTTCCCCGGCACCGAGATGGCCACCGCGGACTTTCCAACGGAGCCAGAGAAAGACCGGAATCGTCAACAGCATGATCCAGACCATCGGCCGAAACTGTAGCTTGAACATGCCGAACTGGTCGCCGGCGGCCGCGATCTGCTCCTCCTGAATCCGCTCGAGGGCCGCGTCGTCGCCGCGCTCTGTCGCCGCCTCCTTTCGCTCTCGGAGGTCCTCCATCCGCTGTTTGTACTCCTCGAGTTTCTCGCGGTCCATCAGGCGGGACTGTAAGATGGTCGAATAGAGCCCGGTGACGACCGCGAGGAAGACGATGATGAGGTGAAACGGCACGAATTCGGCGACGGGGCCGAGTACGACGCTCTCGACCGACGCGACGATGTTCCGGATCTGGGCGTTCCAGTAGCCGGCGAACAGAAAGAGTGCGAACACGCCCGCGGCCTTGTCTGCGGAGGTCCAGGACGGTGACTCGATATCGTCCAGCCCCGTGTGCTCGGAGGGCTCGTCTCCCGTCCCTGTGCGCTCGGACGAATCGTCTCCCGCGAGAAGGCGCTCGACCTGGTCGGGCTCCGCGATCGCGAATCCGGTCCCGGCGCTGACGAGCACCTCTCGTTCGATGAGTGTTCCCCACTGATCGCTCGACAGGGAGTCCCTGACGTCGCTCCACTCGAGTTCCTCCGTGCCACCGTCCGATCGTTCGTAGACGATCACAAGGGCCTCTCGGACCGACTCGTTCTCGAGGAGCGCCACCAACTGATCGATAGGCATTCGCTAGCCGGGAATCTCCGCTACCGAACTATCAACCCTTTCGTTTCGGCGATCCGTTCTGCAGTCGGCTCCGACCGGTCCGGCGGGTTTCGAACGCCGGGCCAGCAGTTATCCCGCCGAAGCGTGGACCGGCGACCATGGGCGACGAGATCACGACCGAGGACGGCGGAAAGCGCGTCATCGACAGCAACGGCACCGAAATCGGGGTCGTCCTCGACGTTGAGGACGGAACGGCCTACGTCGACCCGAACGACGAGATCGGCGGCGAACTCAAGACCAGACTCGGCTGGGGCCCGGACACCGGGAGCCGGTATCCCCTCCGAAACGACGCGATCGGCGAGATCACCGACGAAGAGATCCGGTTGCGCGGCGAATACTGAGGCGAGTGGGGCGATACGAGACGCGATCGCGGGCGGAACCGGATCGGGAAGTCTCGCGTCTCGTCTTCGCGATATCCTCTCGAGTGAGCATGCGAATTCCCCGTCCGTCGAGCGACCGTCCGAACCACCCTCCGCGCCGCCGACCGCGGTTCCGTCCGCGCGTAAAGGGTGGCTTTTTATGTCGACCGTCCGTACCCCGACCTATATGTTCAAGGCCATCGTGAGCGCCGAAACGCTCACCAGCGCGCTGGATTCGATCAGCGTGCTGGTCGACGAGTGCAAGATCCACCTCGAGGAGGACGGTCTGGAAATCCGGGCCGTCGACCCCGCGAACGTCGGGATGGTCGACCTCTCGCTCGATGCGGCTGCGTTCGAATCGTACGAAGCCGACGGCGGGCTGATCGGTGTCGACCTCTCGCGGCTCGAAGACATCGCTGGCATGGCCGAATCCGGCCAACTCATCCAACTCGAACTCGACGAGGAGACCCGCAAACTCCAGATCCAGATCGACGGCCTCGAGTACACGCTCGCGCTCATCGACCCCGATTCGATCCGACAGGAACCGGACATTCCGGACCTCGATCTCCCCGGAGAGGTCGTCCTCGAGGGCAAAGACGTCAACCGCTCGGTGACCGCCGCGGATATGGTCTCCGACCACATCGCGCTCGGCGTCGACGAGACTGAAGAGTACTTCTACGTCGACGCGGCGGGCGACACCGACGACGTCCACCTCGAGCTTACTCGAGACGATCTGATCGACCTGCAGGTCGGCCCCGCTCACTCGCTGTTCTCGCTCGACTATCTCAAAGACATGAACAAGGCGATCCCGAAAGACACCGAGGTCACGCTCGACCTCGGCGAGGAGTTCCCCGTCAAGATCTACTTCGGCTTCGCGGAGGGGCAGGGACAGGTCACCTACATGCTCGCGCCGCGCATCCAGAGCGAGTAACGCACTGCCGTTTTCGCAGTTTCTCGGTATCGGCTCCCGCCGCCGACTCCATCGGTGTGAGGGAGCGACTCGATGCCGTTCCGTCCGTCGGACTACTTAAAAATTCGATATGGAAAGGAGAGCGGCTACCGGGACACTCGTTCTCGGATGACATATGCCCTCCGCGAACGATTCCACGGACGAGTCGGAGCCACGCGACACGAGTTGCGTCGCAACGTTCGATCCCGCCAGCGAGCGGCCGAGCGAGGCCGTCGTCACCGCGGTCGCCGCGCTCCGAGAGGCGGAGCCGGCCGACCTCCCGCCGCTGTACGAGGCCGTCGATCCCGACGCGCTCGACTCCCTCGTCGAGCACGGCCAACGCGTCGGCGACGCGGGGACCCACGAGGTGTGGTTCACCTACGACGCGTTCGATATCGGCGTCCGAACCGACGGCGAGATACGGATTCGAGACGCCACCGCGACGGCCAGTTGAGGACGAGTTCTCTCGACCGCACCCTCACTCGAGTCCCCGCCGCCGGCGCGACTCTCGTTACTCCTGTTCGTCCAGAAACGCGAGCAACTGCTCGTTCACGTCGTCGGCGTTCTCGATGAAGAAGAGGTGCGAGCCGCCCTCGACGAGTTCGAGACGGCTGTCTGAGATCTTCTCCTCGAGCAGCCGCGCGTTCTCGACGGGGACGACCCGGTCGTCCGTCCCGTGGAGGATGAGCGTCGGGATTCGAAGTCCGTCGAGGCGATCGCTGACGTCAAAGTTCAGGACGGCGGCGGCTTGGGCCTCGCGAGCGGGGTCGTCGGCGTCCTGCTCCAGTCGCCACTCGAGAATCCGGTCGATGAGATGTGGGTTCCGGTTGGTGAACCGCTCGTTGAACGCGGGCCGCATCCGGTGGCGGAGCGTCTCCCGCTCGCTCGCGCCGTCGGGCGTGTCGAACATGTGGGCTTGGGTCTCGTCGGGCACCGGGGCCGCGTCGGGGCCGCCGTGGGACGTACAACAGAGCGTCAGCGACTTCGCTCGGGAGTACTCGATCGCGTAGCGTTGGGCGATCATCCCGCCCATGCTCGCGCCGACGATGTGGGCGTCGTAGATCCCCGCATCGTCGAGGACGGCCTCCAAATCGGCGGCCAGTCCGCCGATCGAGTAGCCGGCCAGTTTGCGGAGGACCGGGGCGCGGAGTTTGGCCGGGAGCCGCGGAACCAGCGGCGGGAGGCCGGTATCCGACCGGCCGGTCCCCCGGTTATCGGGGGCCACCACGTCGTACTCGCTGGCGACGGCCTCGCGCTGCCAGCGCCACATCCACCGGCCGAATCCGAGTCCCTGCACGAACACGACCGGCGCTCGCCGCTCGCCGTCGCTCCGGTCGTACTCGTAGTAGATCGACACGCCGTCTCTCGTCGCCTGTGGCATACTCGAGACGACGTGTCGGACTCCCTTGAAATCGATCATCGAAACGGGAGCCAAACGACGTCGGGCGATCTCGCGTGCCGCCGTCGACTGCCGGTGCCGACTTTATTACCTGCGGCGTCGCCGACTATTCCCGGGCAACGGGCGGCGAGATACGTCCGCCGGAACGACGGTCGTAATAAGAGATGATTATGCTAATCAGCGCGTTTATCCCATCGGAGTAATATCGTTTTACCGATGCAGCGACTTCACGCCCGATACCCGTTTCTCGAGGCGGCCCGCGAGTCCGTCGCGACGGAGGCGGTCGATCTGGCGACCGTCGTCGAACAGGATCGGGCGGTCGTCGATCGCGCGCGCCAACGCGTTATTACCGCGCTCGAGTCGGGTGAGACCGGGGAGCCACACCGCGACGCCCGCATCGAACTGCTTTCCTACCCCGTCGCCCGGGTCCTCGTATCGATGGTCGACGAACGCGTGCTCGTCCGCAAGTACGCCCGGGCCGAGGCCGCGACGGCCTACGAGCGGTTCACCGCCGACATGGCCGATACCACCGAACTGAAAAGCGTCGAGTCGACGGGGCTGGAACTCGACGAACTGCTCGCGGAGTTCGACCTCCGGGATGCGGTCCGCGAGACGAGCGGCGACGCGTACCGAATCGATGTCGGCACCTACCTGCCGCTGGCCGAAGACCTCTGGGACGACGAGTGGCGACTCGTCAACCAGCCGTTAGAAGCCGGCGAAGTCCCCGTCGACGAGGAGGAACTGCTCACGCTTCTCCGGGAGGCGATCCGGGGTCGCATCGAGGACGGGCTTCCCTTCGAGGTGCCCGAGGCGATCGGGTCCGCACTCGAGGACGAGACCGCCGAGATCCGAGAGGTACTGGCCGACCTCGAGTTGACACAGGACATCGATACCGTCGTGCCGGACCTGTTCCCGCCGTGTATGAAGGCCCTGCTCGACCAGATCCAGAAGGGCGAGCACCTGCCCCACCACTCCCGGTTCGCGATCACCGCCTTCCTGACGAGCATCGGGATGACCACCGACCAGGTCGTCGACCTCTATCGCGTCAACTCGTCGTTCGGCGAGGAGATGACCCGCTACCAGACCGACCACATCCGCGGTGATAGCTCGCCGACGGAGTACTCGGCCCCCTCGTGTGCGACCATGCAGTCCTACGGCGACTGCGTGAACAAAGACGACCTCTGCGAGCGGATTCCGCACCCGATGGCCTACTACGAGCAGCGGATCGACGACGCCGACGACGAGGAACTCGAGGACTGGCGAGAAGCGGAGGACGACGGCCAGTCAGCGAGCGGCGACTGACTCCGCGGTCGGTCCGCGCTCGATCGAAACCATCGACCGATTAGTTTTCCGGCGGTTCGTCCGACAGTTCCTCGGCCTGCCGTTGAATGTCCTGCAGCGCCCGTTCCTGTTCGCCGCGGGTGATACCGCCGGACTCGACGTGACGGCCCCCGTACTGCCACGACGGAATCGCGTCCCAGACGTTCGAGCGATCCTCGTCCTCGGACTCGTCAGCGGACGACGGATCGTCCGTCGCGGATCGTCGCCACTCGAGGCCGATTGCAAGCGCCGAGAAGACGATCAACCCGCCGATGGCGGTGACGGGGTCGACGATCGCTGTCGACCGCACGAGCAGCGACGAACCGAGCAACGCGACCGTGACGACGGCGGCGACTCGGCCGAGTCGGGAGCGATAGCGTCGGGTCGGCGTGTCGTCGGAACGCACCATACCGAATGTCAACTGCCCAAGGAGAAAAACGTACCGACGGGTTCAGAACGTGCCCTGTGCGTCGACATCGTCATCGTCGTTCGTCTCGAGGCCGTCCTCGGGATCGTTCAGCAGGTAGGCCAGCGCGATGCCGACCGCGGTCATCAGGAGGATAAACCCGATGATAACCCCGACGAGCATCTGACCGCCCTCCGGCGAGAGCGTACTGTTTTCGGTTCCGTAGGCGGAGCCGACGTAGACCATGGCCGCGATCATCAGGACGACCGAACCCACGGACACGGCGATTTCGATGAGCTGTTCGCGTTCGACCATTGACTAATCGCTTTCGTCGGCCCGGTGAAAAGCGCTTCGAAGGGGGGCAAGCGGCGTTAGCTGGAGGCTGATCGCGGCGGGTGCACCCGGCATAAAGGTCGCACTTGAGCATGCAGGCGCGGCCGTTATTGCCCTCGAGGCCCTATCTGCGTCGAATAGCCAGCCGACCAGCGAACCCCATCCCGACGCACCCATGAAAACAATAGCGTCACCGAAAGCGCCGCTTCACGTACCGTCTGCCGACCATCTCACGGAGCGCTCGCGCCGGGCGCGCACCGAACCGATGTCGGTGTTGCCCCTCGGCGACGGCCTCTACGAGGTCGAGTCCGCGAGCGACCACACCTACCTCGTCGATCTCGAGGCGGGCAGGTGTACCTGTCCGGATCACGTCTTCCGCGAGGCCCGCTGCAAGCACATCCGCCGGGTCGCGATCGAGATCACGGAGGGGCGCACCCCGCCACCGGGCGAGGTCTCGGTCACCTGCCACGACTGCGACGAGACGATGTTCGTCGCGGAGGACGCGACCGCGCCGTTCTACTGCGACGAGCACGCGATCGGCCCCGGCGACACCGTTATCGACCGCGAGACGGGCGACCGCCTCACCGTCGTCGACGTCTCTGACCTACGGGCCGACGCCGTCGAAATCGGCTCGGCCGACTGCACCGTCGCCGAGTACGGGACGAACGAGGGCTACGACCCCGACGTGCCCGTCGTCGGCGCGGTCTACCCCCACGCCACCGTCGCCCGAAACGGCGTCGTCCCATCGTCGCTGAAGGTCTACGTCTTCCCGCGGACCCGCCTCGAGACGGCGGCGTAGACCGGTTCCCGGGTTCCGATTTTCCGAGTTCGACGCCGATCGATCAGCGGCGCTCCCGCTCGAGTGCCTCGAGTTCGGCGAGGCGCTGTTCGGTCGGCGGATGGGTCCGGAACAGCCGGACCCGGAGTCGGGAGAGCCGGTGTCGGAGCCCGCCGAGGACAGAATCGGGAGTCTCCGGGTCGGTCGTCATCGGCTCGAGCGGCAGGATCGACAGCGACGAGACGCTCGCAACCTCGCGCAGGTCTCGGTTCGGCGTCGCCGCGATGCGGTCGTCAAGCGCCCGCAGCGCGCCGGCGAGGGCGGCCGGCGACCCGGTCACCTCGACGGCGGTGCGATCCGCGGCCGTCTCCCTCGCCCGCGAGAGGACGGCGGTGATCGCGCGGCTTCCGAGCCACGCGGCGGTCGCGGCGACGAACAACACCAGACTGAGGAGCCAACCGTCGCTCTCGTCGTCCTCGTCGTCGTCCGGATCGGGCGAATGCGTCGCCGCTCGCCACTCGTCGTTCGGCCCGAAAATCTCCTCGTCGCCCCACTCCGTTTCGGGGTCGGGTTCCGCCGCGGGCGGTTCCCACTCCTCTTCCTCGACTCGCCGTCGACCGCCGCGGAACGGCAGATCGTCGCGGACCCGCGCCCGCAGGCCGTCGGCGAGGACGACCGGCGTCGAGACGGCCGTCATCACCATCGCGTCCCTGTTCGCCACGTGGGCGAGTTCGTGGGCGATGACCGCCTCGAGTTCGTCGTCCGAGAGGGCGGTGACGGCACCGTAGGAGAGGATGAGGTGGGTCTCGCTCGGCCGGAAGCCGACGACCATCGCTTCCGGAGCGTGGGTTTCGGAGATGGAAATCGTCGGCAGCGGCACGCCGAGCTGGGATGCGACCGCCGTCGTCGTCGCGTGGATGCCGGGCAGGTCGTCGGCGGTCGTCGGCGTCGCGTCCGCCCGTTGTTCGATGGACGCGACCTGCGTGTACTCGCGGTAACCGAGCGCGATTAGCACGAGGAGCGTGATCCCGCCGGCCGTATACACCCCGAGGATCGGCCCGACGACCAGCGCCGAGAGGGCGAACGCGAGGAGCCAGAGCGTCGCGAGAAAGCCGACGGTGACGAGCACGAGCAGGAGAACCGCGACGGCCATTCGAAACACGAGCGTCCAGTCCGTCGACTCCCCGACCGCGGTGACGGCCGCCACCGAGACCGCCGCGATGGCGACGGCGAGCGCGAGCGTAACGATCCCCGCCGCGGTCGCCGCACCGTCGATTCCGAGCGGGATCACGACGAACAGGAACACCGTCGTCCAGACGGCGGCGAGGAAGGCGACCGTCGCACCCGCGAGACAGACCACGTAGGCGGCCATCGAAAGCGTGGGGTAGCCCTCCGCGGAGACGGCGACGTACCCGAGGACGAGCAGCGGAACGGCCGCGAAGACGGTCGCCGCAGTCAGCGCTGAACCGGGACCGATCGCGACCGTCCACAGGAGCAGACTCGTTATCCAGCCGATCGCGGCCACCCCGATCGTCGCGAACGCGAACGCTACGACGGAAACGCCGGTGGCGACCGGGGACCCCCATCCGGAGCCCGTCGACATACGTAGGAATTCTAACTATCCCGGATAAATTACCCGGTTACGCGCCGAGAACGACGGCCGACTCGTGGGCTCCGAGGACCGCTCACTCGAGCAGGTCCGCGGCCTCGTCGACGTCCATGACGCCCTGCTGGACGGCGTTGAGCACGCGCAGGGTGTCCTCGTCCGGTCCGTCGTCGCCGCCGTCGGCGACTTCCTCGAGCGTGACCTTCTCGGACTCGCCGGTGAACTCGGGGAAGTCGGTGCCGTCGGCGAGGGCCGTCTCCTTCTTGACGCGGTAGTTCCCGCCGTCGGTGACGTGGAGGTCGCCGGGGTGGAAGAAGTACCAGTCCTCACGGTCGAAGCGGACGCCGATGCGGGGTTTCGCGCCGAAATTCTGGGCGAAGAAGGTCAGCGCCTCGACTTCTTCGCCGGTGAGGTAGATCGGATCGCCGGAACTCGACTTCGCTTCGATCGCGTAGAACTGCTCGCCGTCACCGGCGAGCACGTCGGGGAGTTCGCGCTCGGTCGCGGAGCCGCTGGCGGGCGCACGCATCACCGCGAAGCCGGCCTCGTCGAGTTCGTTGACGAGTTCCCGCTCGCGGCGGTCGCCCTTCGCCTGAGACATACCACTCCCTCACCGCCGGTCGGTAATAAAGGACCGGACGGCGCGGCGGTCGTGAGCGATCGCGGTCTACAGCGGCGCGGCCGACGCGAGTTCGACCAGCATCGACGTCGACGGGTCGGCGGTCTCGAGGTCGTACTCCATCGCGATGTAGAGCAGTCCGAACTGGACGGCGTTGAAGGCGGCGTGGGCGGCGATCGGAACGAAGAGGTTGTCCGTTTTCGCGTAGAGGTATCCGAAGATCATCGCGCCGCCGAAGACGACCGCGACCGGAACGGCGGTCGCGAGCAGCGACTCGGAGAGGACGGCGTACACCGGGAAGTGAATCAGCCCGAAGATGGCGCTGGCGATGACGACCGCCTGCGGGCGCGAGAAGGCGTCGTAGAGGCGCTTCTGGACGATGTTCCGGTAGAGGAACTCCTCGGTCGGCGCGTTGAAGACGAAGACGATGACGATCATGACCAGCACCATCGTCTGGTCGTCGCCGATATAGGTCGTGACCGAGTTGTCCGCGGTCGGCAGCGAGAGAAACTGCACGAGTACGCTGATGAGGACGTAAAAGGCGAGGCTGCCGACGATGCCGGCGAGGACGTAGCCCCAGTCCCGGCGCGTCGGCGTTCGGAGGTCGACGTACGACCAGCCGCGGTCGGTGACGGCGAGATAGAGGCCGCCGACGAGGACGAACCCGACGAACCCGAGGATCAACACCAGCGCGCGGCTGCCGATCGACGCCTGCGCCGGCGCGTAGATCAACTGCGAATCCAACAGGAACGCGGGGATCGTCGTCACCTGTTGGGACCCGAGTCCGACGATCGCGAGCCCGGCGGCGACGAGTATCGAACGGAGCGGCCCGTCGGTCCGACGGCGGGACGGTGTTGCCATGCGCCGTGGTACGGTCACCGGCCCCTTGGGCGTTCCTCTCCCGGGACTCGAGCCGACGTGGCCGCGCGACCCAGCCGCTCACTCCGCCGGGACGGCGGACTCGTCCTCGAACAACTGCGCTAACAGCCGCCGCTGGCCGATCCGCAGGTGTCGGTTGACCGTCGGCTGGGTCACGCCGAGCATCTCGGCGATCTCCTCGCCGGTGCTCTCGCGGGGCCAGTCGAAGAAGCCGGCGAAGTAGGCCGTCCGCAGCACCTCGAGTTGCCGGTCGGTCAGCACGTCGAACAGGGAGGTGACGAGTTCGCTCCGCGTGCCCATGGAGCGCTCGACGTGGCGGCGAGCCTGCAGTTCAACGGTCGCGTACTGTTCTCGGAGCACGTCGACGAACTCGCGAACGTCGGTGCCCGTCGGCACGTCGACAGTGAGCTCCAATTGGTCGCCGTCGGCGTGCATCGAGCGCGGGCTGCCGCCGCGGCGGACCAGCCGCGCGGCGAGGACATCGCTCGCGACGGTCGCCTCGAAGCGACAGCCGCCGTCCGCATCGCTGATCAGTCGATACGACGTGACCGAGACGAGGTCGTCGAGGGCCGCCCGCACGTCGTCGGCCGGGACGCCGCCGGTCTCGAAGAACAGGAGCGTCTCGTCGGACGAGTGGGCACCGAGGCCCTCGTACTCGACGCGGGCCCCCGTCGCCGTCGCGAGCCGCGAGAGGATGTCGTCCGAGCCCTCGATCCGGAGCGTGAGTTCGAGCAGCGTCTCGGCGTGCAGTGCCTCCCGCGTTTTGACGGCGGTGATCGCGTTCGCGATCCCCTCTCCGAGCTCCGTCACGACCGTCCGCTCGAGGTCGCCGAACGCGTCCGGCTCGTCGGCGTAGACCGTGAGGACGCCGTAGGTGTACTCCGCGTAGGTGAGCGGGACGCTGATAACCGACTGGAATCCGCGATCCAGCGCCCGTCGCCGCCAGCCCTCGCCCTGCAGTCCGTCGACGGTGTTCGAGACGACCGTCGGCGTTTCGCTTCGGGCGGTCCGAACCGACGGCTCGGCCGACGCGTCGTACTCGAGGGGCACGTCGTCTAAGTACGCCTGCCCGGAGCCGGCCCACGCGCGGGGCTCGAGGCGGGTGCCGCTGGCGTCGAGGGCCCCGATCCACGCAAAGGAGACGGCGTCGGCCTCGAGCAGCCGTTCGGGGACGGTCCGTTCGATCTCCTCGCGGCCGTCCGCGCCGATGAGCACCTGATCGATCCGTCTGATGAGTTCCGTGATCTCGATCTGGCGGTTGAGCCGCCGGTTCCGTTCCTCGAGTTCGGTTTCCCGCTCGCGGAGGCTGGTCTCGCTCTCGAGGCGGTCGAACGCGGCCTCGGTCGTGGCCACGAGCGTCTCGATCAACTGCCGGGCCGCGGCGTCGATCGGGTCGCCGCCCGACGCGACCGCGAAGACGCCGTGGTCGCCGATCGGCACGACGATTCCGCTCTCGACGTCCGGGCCGAAGACCGGCGACCGATCGAACGAGGCCGGATCGTCGACGACCGTCCCCGTCCCCGTCACGTAGGCGTTCCAGAGGACGGAGTCGCCGTCGCCGACGGCGACCGACGACGCGCCGTCACAGAGCCGTTCGAACCCGTCGGTGACGGCGATCGGCTCGAGTCGATTCACGTCTGAGTCGAGGCCGTAGACGGCCACGCTCGAGGGCTCGAGGATCTCCGCGGCCGTCTCGACGACCAGCTCCGCGACCTCCCGGTCGGTCTCGGTCCCGAGGAGGTCGCGGGCGGCGCCGTGGAGCGACTCGAGCGCCAGTTCGCGTTCCTTGTGGTCGGTGATGTCCTGGATCGTCCCGCGGACGCCGACGATCTCGTCGCCGTCGGCCGCCGATCGGGCGTCGGCAGGGCGGCGTCCCTCCCGGTCCTCTCGGACGGGTTCGCCGACCGATCGGATCCACCGTTCGTTCCCGTCGGCCGTCAGCATGCGGTGTTCGATCTCGTAACTCTCGCCGTTCTCGAGCGCCGCGTCGACGGTGTCGAGAACGGCCGCCCGGTCGTCCGGGTGCAGGAACGAGGCCGCCCGTTCGGCGTCGATCGCCGCGCCCGGCGGGAGTTCGTACAGCCGACGCAGTCCGCCGGTAAGCGTCACCTCCTGTGAGTCGTCGCGGACATCGAGTTCCCAGCCGCCCATCCCCGCGAGCCGCTCGGCCTGCTCGAGCAGTTCCGTCGTTCGCTCGAGGTCGCGCTCGCGCTCCTTGCGCTCGGTGATATCGCGGAGGACCCCCGCCGTCCCGCTGAACTCGCCGTCGACCGTCGGCAACAGCGCCATGTGGTTCTCCGCGTCGATCACGTCGCCGTCGGCGGTCTCGAGGGCCATCTCGAACGTCCGGGACGGTTCGTCGGCGTGGAGTAACTCGCGGACGCGCTCTCGTGCGATCTCGAGGTCGCCCTCGGCCATCACCGTCGAGACGTGTTCGCCGAGCAGTTCCTCGGGGTCGTAGCCGGCGACCGAGGCCGTGGCATCGTTCAGGAAGCGAAACTGCCCGTCCGCGTCGAGCGTGTACACCAGTTCGTCGAGCGCCTGAATGATCGTCTCGGCGCGCTCGAGTTCGCGTTCGCGCTCCTTGCGCTCGGTGATGTCCTGAAACGCCCCGCGGAGCGCGATTATCTCGCCGTCATCGCCGTCAGCTCGAACGGGTTCGCCGATCGAACGGACCCAGCGAACGTCGCCGTCGATCGTCTGGACGCGATGTTCCAGATCGTATGCCTCGCCGTCTTCGAGTGCGCGCTCGACGGCCCGGCGAATCTGCGGTCGGTCGTCCGGATGATAGAACTCGATCGCGCGCTCGAGATCGATCTCCTCGTCCGGCGAGAGGCCGTGGATCCGGTAGACCTCGTCGGTCCATTGCATCTCGGCGGGTGCTGTCGTCACATCGAGTTGCCACGCGCCGACGGCCGCCAGCTGCTGGGACTGCTCGAGCAGGCGCGTGGTCCGCTCGAGGCGCGCCTCGCGCTCGCGGAGCCGGCGTTCGGTCTCCTCGCGCTCGCTGATATCACGGCCGATTCCGGCGAGTACCGTCTCTCCCGTCGGCGCCTCGAGCGGCGAGGCGACGAACTCGTAGGGGATCCGCTCGCCGGCGGTCGTCACGAGCTCCGCTTCTGTCCGGGTATCGCCCGTCTCGTAGGCGTCCTCGATCGCGGTCGAGATCCGCGAGCGATCCGTTTCGTCGAAGAAGTCGAGCGCGTGCATCTCCGCGATCTCGGCGTCCGTATAGCCGGTCACCGCGGCGAGGCTCTCGTTCCAGCGTCGTACCTCGCCGTCCTCGTCGAGGATGTAGAACACGTCGTCTAACGCGTCCAGTATGTCGTCGGTGAACGCCTGTGCCCGCTCGAGGCGTCGCTCTCGCTCCCTGATAGTCCGAACGGACGCGTGGCGTTCGAACGAGTGGCTGATCCAGCGGGTCATCAGGTCGACGAACGACGTTTCGGCCGGCGTGAACGGTTCGTCTCGCGGCTCGCGGTTCAGAAAGCACAGCGTCCCGTAGAGTTCGCCTTCGACGACGATCTTCCCGCCGACGTAGCAGCTGATTCCGAGTTCCTCGGCCGCCGGATGATCCTCCCGTCCCGTCGCCGCGGCATCGTAGATTCCGAGGATGTCGTCCGACGTGACGGTGTCTCGGCAGTAGATCGTCGACAGATCCAGTTCGGTGCCCTCGAGTTCGCCGTCGCGTCCGATCGCGGTTTCGACTGCATATCGGCCGTCAGCCTCGTCGATTCGCGAAACGATCCCCGTCTCGACGCCCAGTCGATCACAGCCGAGCTCGAGCAGCCGGCGGACTTTCGCCTCGCCCTGCAGGTCGGGATCGGACGTGATCCGATACAGGTCCCGGCGGTAGCGTTCGCTCTCGGCGCGCCGGCGCTCGCGTTCACGGACCGACGCGGCCAGATCATCGACGACCGCCGCAAGCTTGCCGACCTCGTCGTCCCGGTCGATCGTGAAATCGACCGGCTCGTCGCCGGCGGAGCAGTCATCAGGCTCGGCGACGGTCGCGGGCTCGTCGGCGAACGGGGCGGGTTCGTCGCCGTCGATCCGCGAGACGAACCGCCGCAGATCGTCGGTCAACCGTTCGATATCGTCCGTCCGGTCAGAGCCGCGCCGTGCGGCGAGACCCAAAAAGAAGAGGCCCGATCCCGGTTCCGACCCGATCCCAATCGCCGCGAGGTCGGGAAGCGGCGTTCCGGTCCCGACGGCGATCAGTACGCCGACGACCACGAGGAGGGCGGCAAGCAGGTGTCGCGGAGCATCCGCGAGCGTCCCGGTGTGGACCGCGGTAACATCCATACCCCACCTATGGAACGACCGACAATGATACGAGCGGTTCGTTCCTCGTGATATATCGTAAATTTCACCAGTGAGGTATAACGGAATAGCGAGCAGGAACGCCAGCTCCGGCCGTGGGCCACGGTCACGCCGATTCGAGCCATCGGCTGATCGAACGCCGCCGGCCCGCGATTCCACGCGGACACTATACACGTAGTGTCGCATCCGCGACGAAATTACGTGTATAACGGGCAGGTGGATACCGGTCGGTCGCCTCGTTCGAACTAAGATGCACGAAACCACACTGGACTACCACAGCGACTCTATCAGTCTGCGGATCATCGAGGCCCTCGCGGACGCGACCAATACCGACGCACACGAACTCGAGCCACTGTACAACGTCGTCGATCCCGAGGCACTCGACCGGCTCTGTGGCCCCGACTCGAGCGGCGGGGTTCGCGTCGAGTTCGAGTACGACGGAGTGCTGGTCGAGGTCGGCAGCGACGGAACCGTCGCGGTCGACGGGGCAGTCCATGAGAGCGGATAACCGGCGACGGTTCGACTCGAGACCGACGGTCACCAGTAGCCAGCCACGACGAGGTGCCACGACGAGCCGGCTCGAGCCACGAAGGCGCGATCGAACGGGTTCTACCCGAGGTCGATCCCGATGCTAATTCCCACGACGGAGATGGCCGATCCGACCAAACGCACGCGTCGGTCACAACTGACCCTCCTGGTAGTCGCCGCCGATTCGGATCGCGACCGCATCGAACGCGCGTTCGACGACGGGACCGACCTCACCGTGGAAACGGCGGCCACGCTCGTGGACGCGTGGGAACGACTCGAGGCGATCGACTGCCTCATCGTCACGCCGCAGGCGGCTGAAGAGACCGACCCCCACGGAGCGGACGGTGACATCGTCGCAGCCGTCGACGATCACCTTGAGATGGTCAGAACCACCGCAGCCGAACTGCCCGTCGTCGTCCTCGCGGACGAGCGGACGGCCGACCTCGCGGCCGCGGTCCGATCGTACGACTGGACCGCCGTCATCGAACGGTCCGAGGCGACCGGGCGGCTCGCCGACCGCGTCCACGATCTCCTCGAGCGCCACCGGCTAGCGACGCTGTCACGGCGGTCGTTGGCGAGCATCGAATTCGCGGGCGACGCCGTCGCGATCGTGGATACGGACGACGAGATCCAGTTCGCGAGTCGCTCCTTCGCGATGCAGTTCGGCTTCGATCACGCCTCTCTCCCCGGGACGCCGTGGCGGGAGCTGTTCACCGACGACGCCGTCGACCATCTCGAATCGGCGGCGCTCCCGACCATTACTGAGGGGTGGCGGTGGACCGGCACCTGTACCGGCCGGCGGAACTCGGGCGACACGTTCGCGGCTCGCGTTCGCCTCGGCGGCCTCGAGGACGGCGGACTGGTGTTCGTCGTCGACGAGTCCGAGCAGAGCGAACTCGAGGAGTGACTGTCGGTTCGGAACGGAACGAACTGGCTTTTACCGGCTGAAAACGGGCGAAGAACGCTCGATCGGGAGTTCGGCAGGTTACGTGCCGTGGTCCCAGCTGTCCATGTACTCGCGCTGGGTGTCGGTCAGCGAGTCGAAGTCGACGCCCTCCGCCTCGAGTTTGATCTCGGCGATCTCCTTGTCGAGGTCGTCGGGAACGTCGTGGACGCCCGCGTCGTAGGCGTCACCGTTCTCGAGCATTTCTCGCACGCAGACGGCCTGAATCCCGAAGCTCTGGTCCATGACCTCGACGGGGTGTCCGAGCGAAACGGGCGCGGCGAGGTTGACGAGTCGGCCCTCGGCGATGACGTTCAGCTTGCGGCCGTCCGCGAGTTCGTAGGCCTCGACCCCATCCCGTGCTTCGTAGCGGTCGACCGCGAGGTCGTCGAGCGCGTCCAGATCGATCTCGATGTCGAAGTGGCCCGCGTTCGCGAGGAGAACGCCGTCTTGCATCTTCTCGAAGTGCTCCTCGACGATGACGTCTCGGTTGCCCGTCGTCGTCAGGAAGACGTCGCCGACTTCGGCCGCTTCCGACATGGGCATGACCTCGTAGCCCTCCATGTGGGCCTCGAGCGCGCGCCGGGGCTCGACTTCGGTGACGATGACGTTCGCGTTCTGGCCCGACGCCTTCTGTGCGACGCCCTTCCCGCAGTAGCCGTAGCCCGCGACGACGACGTTCTTGCCGGCCCACGAGAGGTTCGTGGTCATGGCGATGGAGGCCAGCGAGGACTCGCCGGTGCCGTGAACGTTGTCGAACAGGCGCTTCATCGGCGTGTCGTTCACAGCAAATACGGGATAGTCAAGCGCCCCATCACGGTCCATCGCGCGCAGGCGGTGGACGCCGGTGGTGGTCTCCTCGGCCCCGCCGACGATGCCGTCGATCAGTTCGGGGTAGTCCTCGTGGATCGCGGCGACGAGGTCCATCCCGTCGTCGACGGTGATCGTGGGCTCGTGGGCGATGACGGCCTCGATGGCGGCGTAGTACTCCTCGTCGTCGACGCCGCGCTTGGCGTAGCTCGTGATGTTTTCGTGGGTGTCCAGCGCCGCCGAGACATCGTCGTGGGTCGAGAGCGGGTTACAGCCGGTCACCGCGACCTCCGCGCCGCCCTCCGCGAGCGTCTCGACGAGCATCGCCGTCTTCGCCTCGACGTGCATCGCCATGCCGATGCGCTCGCCCTCGAAGGGCTGCTCCGCGACGAACTCCTCGCGGACGTGTTCCAAGATCGGCATGTGTTGGGCGGCCCAGTCCATCTTCCGGCGACCCTCTTCGCGAGCGGACTCGAGGTCGTCCAGTTGCTCGCTGATCGGGGGGTACTCGGTCTCGGTCATGGATCGACAGAGTGGGACCGTAGCCAAAACGGTACCGAACCGTTCCGACGGCCGACTCGAGCGGCGACTCGGTTCCGGGGGCAAAACTGCGCCGTCACGGGTTAAAAACGATCGGCGAGAATGGTGGGTGGGCCGCGGATACTACGTGCCTGTTCGATCGACGCGATCGCGGTCGTTACTTGGGGCCGGCGTGACTCGGCGGGCCGCCACCGCTGCCGCCGTCGTCGTCATCGTCGTCGGAGTCGTCGTCATCATCGTCGGCATCCTCGACATCATCCTCGTCGGTATCTTCAGCGTCGTCGGCATCTTCAACATCATCGTTGGCAGTGTCATCTCCATCCGACGGACCGGCGTGGCTCGGCGGGCCTCGCTCATCGTCGTCGTCAGTCGGCGGGCCGCGTTTGTCGTCGTCATCGGCGTCTTCGTCGTCATCAGCGTCGCTAGGCGGGCCGGCGTGACTCGGCGGGCCGGCGTGGCTCGGCGCGTTACCCGGGTTGTTCGCGACGACGAAGCTCGCGACCGAGAGACCGATCGACTCGTTGGAGTCGTTTTGCTGGCTCTCGGCGTACTCGGAGACGAGCGCACCGAAGTTCGTCGCGGTTTCGTTGTCCGTCTCGTTGTCCGCGGTTTCGTTCTCCGCTACCTCGTCGGTCTCATTGAGGTCATCCGACTCGTTGTCATCAGTCGTCTCGTTCTCCTCTACCTCGTCCGTCTCGTTGAGGTCATCCGACTCGTTGTCGTCAGTCGTCTCGTTCTCCTCTACCTCGCTGGTCTCGTTGCCGTCAACCGTCTCGTTTTGCTGGACCAACGAGGGGTTGACATCGACGCTATCGACGGATCCCGCGTCAGCGGTCCCCGTATTCGCTGCCGCGGTCATCGGTGCGAGCACGGACGCACACATCGCGACCGCCAGTACGAGTGCGAATAGCCGTTTTTGTCTCATTCCGAGTCGAACATTCACGGATCCCTGAATAAACCCCGTCGGCAGTTCGATCAGTTCGCCGATTCGTTTCGAGCAATAAGAATCGTTTATACAGTTTATCGAGACTTGTGAGCGTTCAGCAGTCGTTCATCACTCGGCTCGAGCGACCAGCGACTCGGCCGCCTCGAGCGCTCGCTCCCGGACCGCCGCTTCGTCGAGCGAGAGTACCTCGCGGTCGCGCATGAGCACCCGGCCGTCACAGACGGTGTGGCGCACGTCTGCCGCGGCGGCCGCGTACGCGAGGTGGCTCACGAGGTCGTGGCGCGGCGTCAGGTGGGGTTTCTCGAGGTCGATGACGGCGAGATCGGCCGGTGCGCCCGCCTCGAGGCGGCCCGAATCGAGGCCGATCGCGTCGGCGCTGCCCCGAGTCAGCATCTCGACGACCGTCTCGGCGGGCACCGCGCTGGCGTCGTCGGCCGCGAGCTTGCCGAGCATGGCCGCGTCGCGGGCCTCGTCGAGCATCGAGAGGTCGTTGTTCGAGGCCGCGCCGTCGGTTCCGAGGCCGAGGGTGACGCCGGCCTCGCGCATTCGCTCGACCGGGGCCATCCCGCTGGCGAGTTTCATGTTCGAGGCCGGGCAGTGGATCACGCCGGTGCCGGCCTCGGCGAGCAGGTCGATCTCGGTCTCGTCGACGTGGACGCCGTGAGCGACGAAGTCCTCGGGTTCGAGCATTCCGTGTTCGGCGGCGTACTCGAGCGGCCGAATCCCGTGCTCATCGACGATCGGGGCGACCTCGTCGGCGGTCTCGTTCGCGTGGTAGTGGATCGGCACGCCGGCGTTCCGGGCTTCGGGGACGAACTCCTCGAGATACTCGCTCCCGACGGTCGTCAGCGAGTGTGGCATGAACGCCGTCGAGAGCCGGCCGTCGGCCGCGCCGTCGTACTCGCGGGCGACCTCGAGGCTCGTCCGGGCGTCCTCGCGGGCACCCTCGTCGTCCTTGACGACGGTGACGACGCCGTGGCCGAGGCGGGCACGGAGACCGCTCTTCTCGACTGCAGCGGCGATTTCGGGGACATCGAAGTACATGTCCGCGAAGGCCGTCGTCCCGGACTTGATCAACTCGAGCAGGCCCAGTTCCGCACCGACGCGGATGTCGTCGGCCGTCAGTTCGGCCTCGGCGGGCCAGATGTCCTCCTGCAGCCACGCGTCCAGCGGCTTGTCGTCGGCGTACCCGCGTAGGAGCGCCATCGCGACGTGGCAGTGGCCGTTGACGAACCCCGGCGTCACGAGGGAGTCCGCGGCGTCGAGCGTCTCGTCCGCCTCGCCCGCGAGGTCGGGAGCGATTTCGAGGATGGTGCCGTTCTCCTGATCGATCAGTACGTCCGCGGTCGTCACCGTCAGGTCGGGTCGGAGGACCCGGCCGTCGGTGATCGCAAGCGTCGTCATTGCCACACGGTTCTCGCCGGGCGGCCTTATTGTGTCGATTCGAACGATCACCGCCAGCCGCCGGCGCGACGAGGATAGAGACTAGTCGGCGGATTTAACATTTCGGTCGCGGAATAGCCGGTATGACCGAACGATCGCCGCACGCTGAGGGCGGCGGCTTTCTCAGCAGCTATCCGCCGCAGGCGGCGCTGGCCGACGCATGGGACGAACACCGCCGGTACGTCGGCTTCGCGGCCGGCCTGTTCGCGCTCGGCGTCGTCGTCGGGGTCCTCCTCTTGGCGGCCGGCTACAACCTGCTCGAGATCATCGCCGACCTGCTCGGCGAGAGTCTCTTCCCGGAGGATGTCGACGAGTTCGGCGGACTCGAGTTAGCGCGATTCCTGCTGGTGAACAACTCGCAGGCGTTTTTCCTGTCGATCGGCGGCGCGCTGTCGCTCGGGCTCCTCACCGCGTGGGCGATGGTGTTCAACGGGATCATCGTCGGCAACGTCGGCGCCGCCGTCGCCACCAACGTCGGCCTCGATTACATCCTCGTGGGCCTCCTTCCCCACGGGATCTTCGAACTCCCCGCCCTCTTCATCGCCGCCGGCGTCGGCTTCCGGCTCCTGTACCGGTTCGGACAGCGGATTCGGGGTAGCCGCGACGCGGTCTTTACCAAACCCTACCTCTACCGGACCGCCCTCCTCGTGCTCGCCGGCTGGCTCCTATTGGTCGTCGCCGCCTTCGTCGAGGCCTTCGTCACGCCCGCGCTGCTCGAGGCCCTGTTCGCCGAACGACTCGAGGGCCTGAGCACGCCCTGACTCGCCGTTGGGGCCGAGCCACCGTCTCGACCGTTTCGCCCGCTGAACGATATGAACGGCCCCAACCGTCGACCCCCTTTTTCCCTGCCGGATGACTGTCACTCGGTATGAACAGACGCGCAATCCAACTGATACTGGTCGCGGCTCTCGTGGCCGTCGCCGGCTGTGCCGGTGGCATGGGCGGACAACCGGCGAGCGAATCGGCAGGCGACGATCCCTCGAGCGTGGACGACTCGAGTGACGGCGGCATGGGAACGGCCGCCTTCTACGTCAGCGACGAACCGAACGTAATCGACGACTTCGAACACCTGAACGTGACGATCACGAAGGTCGGGTTCAAGAAGGCCGGCGGGTCGTCCGAGACGGACGGTGAGAGCGACGATGCGGACGACGGGAACGAGACCGACGACGAGACGGATGGCGAGGAGGACGAAGCCGACGACGGCGCGGCGAACGAAACCGACGCCGAAGGGGAAGCGCAAACGGACGGCGACGGTGAGAACGACAGTGACGGGGAAGAGACGGACGAAGAAGACGGCGACGGGAAAGACGAGGACGGTGACGATGAGAAAGACGGTGACAAGGCGGACGGCGACGGCGGTGACGAGTGGGTCGAGTACGACGTCGACGAACGGACGGTCGACCTCACCGAACTGAAGGGCGCGAACGCCTCGATGATCGACGAGTTCGACCTCCCGGCCGGCGACTACGAGAAGGTCTTCATCTACGTCAGCGACACCGAGGGCGTCCTGAACGACGGGAGTACGACGCGAGTGAAACTCCCGAGCAGCAAGCTCCAACTCAACTCGAAGTTCACCGTCGGCGATGGCGAGCGGGTCGACTTCGTCTACGACATCGCACCCCACAAAGCCGGCAAGAGCGGGAAGTACATCCTCAAGCCGGTGATCAGCGAGAGCGGAACGGGCGACAAGGTCGAGATTCGCGATGTCGACAAGAAAGATGAGAACGAAGGCGACGACGAAGACGAGAACCGCGGCAACGGCGGGAACGGAAACGGTGCGCCCGAAGCGGACGAGACTGACGAATAGTCGACGACGCTGTAACGACGCCTCGAGCGCGCCGTCGACTCAGGCTCGAGGGCCGTGACGCGTCGGAACTTCTTCTTCTTCGAGGAACGATGCGCCGGCAGCCGCTCGAGGACCGATCAGCGGCGGAATCGGCCGAGCAGTTCGTAGTCGCGGTCCGGTGTGTACCGGCGGAACAGCAGGCTGTTCGAGAGCACGGACACCGACGATAACGCCATCGCGCCGGCCGCGAGCACTGGCTGGAGCAGGCCCAGCGAGGCAAGCGGGATCATCGCGGTGTTGTAGCCGAGTGCCCAGACGAGGTTCTGCTTGATCTTCGCCAGCGTGGCCTCGGAGATGCGGATCGCCTTCACAACATCGAGCGGATCGTCGCGCATCAGCGTCACGTCCGCGGCCTCGATGGCCACGTCGGTCCCGGAGCCGATAGCGGTGCCGACGTGGGCGACGGCGAGTGCGGGCGCGTCGTTGACCCCGTCGCCGACCATCATCGCCTTGCGGCCCGTCGACTGGATGTCCTCGAGGGCGTCGGCTTTGTCCTCGGGCAACACGCCGGCCCGGACGTTGTCGGGGTCGATCCCGACCCGCTCGGCGACGGCGCGGGCCGTCCGCTCGTTGTCGCCGGTGATCAGCATGACATCGAGACCGCGCTCGCGCAGTTCGCCGACCGCGTCGGCGGAACTCTCCTTGACAGTGTCGGCGTCGGCCACCACGCCCACAACCGCGCCGTCGACCGCGACCAACATCGCGGTCTTGCCCTCGCGCTCGAGGCGCTCCATCTCGTCTTCGGCGGGCGCGGGATCGACGCCCCGCGCCTCGAGCAGCCGCCGGTTGCCGACCAGCACCTCGCGGCCCTCGAGGGTCGCCCGGACGCCCTGTCCGGGGACGTTCTCGAAGTCCTCGGGATCGGCTAGCTCGAGGCCGCGTTCCTCGGCCCCCTGGGCGATAGCCTGTGCGAGCGGGTGTTCGCTGTTGCGCTCGGCGCTGGCGGCCAGACGGAGCACCTCGCTCTCGTCGAGCCGCGCTCGAGTCGCCACCGCGCCGCCGTCGGCCGCCGTTTCGCCGCCGTCAGCGGCTGCTCGATCGCCGTCAGCCTCAAGCGCGACCACGTCGGTCAGCGTCATCTCGCCGGTCGTCAGCGTGCCGGTCTTGTCGAAGACGACGGTATCGACGTCTCGTGCCCGCTCGAGCACGTCGCCGCCCTTGAACAGGACGCCGTTCTGTGCGCCCAGCGTGGAACCGACCATCGTCGCGGCGGGCGTGGCGAGCCCCAGCGCGCAGGGACAGGCGATCAGCACCGCGGAGGCGAAGACGACGACCGCGAACTCGAATTTCGAGAGGACCGCGGGGCCGCCGCCGACCAGCCCCAGCACGGGCACCGCGTCGACGACACCCGCGAGCGCCTCGGGGAAGAGGAACCAGACGAGCCCCCAGAACAGGGCGTTGAGGATGACCGCGGGGACGAAATACGCCGAGATGCGGTCGGCGAGGTTCTGGATGTCCGGCTGGCGCGACTGGGCCTCCTTGACGGTCTGGACGATCCCCTGCAGGGCCGTGTCCGAGCCGACCTTAGTCGCCTCGACGACCAGTACGCCGTTCTCGTTGATCGTCGAGCCGATCACCTCGTCGCCCGCCTCCTTCTCGACGGGGACGGACTCGCCGGTGACCATCGACTCGTCGACCGCGGACTGGCCGTCCACGACGACGCCGTCCGTCGGCACCTTCTCGCCGGGCCGGACTTTCATCCGGTCGCCGACCGCGACGTCCTCGAGGTCGACCTCCCGTTCGGTCCCGTCCTCGTCGACCAGCGTGGCCGTCTCGGCCTCCATCTCGAGGAGTTTCCGGAGGGCGTCGCTCGCCTGTCCTTTCGAACGCGCCTCGAGGTAGTTCCCCAGCGTGATGAACACGAGGATCATCGCGGCGGTGTCGAAGTAGAGATTGCCCGCCAGCAGATCCAGCAGGACCACGAGGCTGTAGAGGTACGCCGTCGAGGAGCCGAGCGCGATCAGCACGTCCATGTTGGCGGTCCGGTTCTTCGCAAGCGCTGTGTAGGAGTTCTCGAGGAATTCGCGGCCCAGCAGGACGTAGACCGGGGTGGCGAGCAGGAACTCGACCCAGCCGAAGGAGACGCCGAAGACCGTCTCCGGAACGTAGGTCCCGCCGAGCAGGAACGTGTCGGCGAGGAAGAACAGGAACGGGGCCGAAAGCACCGCGCCGAAGATCGTCAGCCGGCGCTGTTTGCGGATCTCGGCCTGCCGGGCCGCGTTGCGCCGATCCTGATCCGACTCCTCCGCGTCGCCCTCGTCGCGGACCGGCGTGTAGCCGGCCGACTCGATGGCCGCGTAGAGGGCCTCGAGCGAGACGTCCGACGGGTTGTACTCGACGGTCGCCTCGTCGGTGGCGTAGTTGACCTCCGCGTCGATGACGCCGGGTACGTCCTCGAGGGCAGCCTCGTTGGTTTCGGCGCAGTTCGCACAGCTCATGTCCGTGATCCCGATCGAGCGACTCGCGCGGTCGGCTTCGTAGCCGGCCTCGTCGATCGCCTCGTAGATCTCGGCCAGCGAGATCGTCTCGGGATCGTACTCGACGGTTCCATCGTCGGTCGCGAAGTTGGCGGTCGCTTCCGCCACGCCGTCTCGGGACTCCAGGGCCTCGCTGATCGTCTGCGAACAGTTCGCACAGCTCATGCCCCGGATGTCCACGTGTGCGGTCCGGGTACTCATTGGTAACTAGTAGGGGCTCCCGTCTTACCCCCTTTGCTGATCGAAATCCAAACTGTGCGGGGCCGAGAACCTTCGAGTCGAAAGTCAGGCGCCCGCCTCGAACCGGTCGTACCGATCTTCGAACCGGCCTCGACAGGACGGACAGCAGAAGTGGTACACCTCGCTATCGATTCGAGTCGACTCGCCCTCGCTGTCGACCGTATTGCCACACTCCGCGCAGGTGAGCGCGAACTGCGTCCCCTCGAGCGAGGGCGTCCACTCCGCGTCGTCGACCAGCGTCACGTCGTACTCGACGCCGTCGGCGGGCAGGAGTCCCTCGAGCCACTCGCGGACGCGCTGGACTTGTGCGCGGGCGTAGAACCAGATTTCGCCGTCGGCGGTGACGAACACGTGTTCGACGGCGTCGGAATCCGCGACGGCCGCTCTGCAGTCGTCGACGGCAGCCGCGGGAACGGTCGCCCGGACGAACACCGGCACCCCCGCCCGGAGCTGTGACTGGTCCACGTCGACGGTGAAGCCGTTGATAACGCCCGCCTCCTCGAGGCGCTGGACGCGGTCGGAGACGGCGGGTCCGGAGAGGTCGACGCGCTCGGCGATTTCGCTGTACGGCCGGCGGGCATCCTCGCCCAGCAGCCGCAGGATCTGCATATCGGTCTCATCGAGGTCGCGCATACGTCCGGTTCGAACGCAGGAGCAAAGAATATAGCGACCGTCGCTTTGGAATCGAAAGCTGATCCTCCGATCGCGTTACCATCGAAAGCAGTAACGCACAAAGACCGGACGCCCCTATGGTCCACTATGAGTCGAACCATCACCGTCGAAGGCATGTCCTGTGAACACTGCGAACAGACCGTCGAAGACGCACTCGAGGGCGTCTCGGGCGTCGAATCGGTCGACGTCGACCGCGAGGCGGAGCGGGCCACCGTCGACGGCGACGCGGACCCGCAGGAACTGGTTCGCGCGGTCGACGAGGCCGGCTACGACGCGTCGGCGTAGAGTGTCAGTCAGCCGGCTGGGGTTCCCGCGGCGCGGCAACTCCCGACAGGCTCGGCACGGAGAGGTCGGTCCGGCGGAGGAACTGCGCGTTGATCGCGACGATCACCGTGCTGAGCGACATGAGCAACGCGCCGACCGCGGGCGAGAGGAGGATGCCGATCGGCGCGAGGACGCCGGCCGCCAGCGGGAGCGCGAAGACGTTGTAGCCCGCGGCCCAGACGAGGTTCTGTTGCATCTTCCGGTAGCTCGCGCGACTCAACTTGACGAGTCGGACCGCGTCCATCGGATTGTTCTTGACGAGGATGATGTCCGCCGACTGGACGGCCACGTCCGTCCCGCTCCCGATCGCGATGCCGATGTCGGCTCTGGTGAGCGCCGGCGCGTCGTTGACCCCGTCGCCGACCATCGCGACGGTTTTGCCCTGCTCCTGTAGCTCCGTGATCTTCTCGTCCTTGTCCTCGGGCAACACCTCGGCGAAGACCGTGTCGATCCCGAGATCGGCCGCGACCGCTCGAGCCACGTCTTCGGAATCCCCGGTCAGCATCGCCACCTCGAGTCCCAGTTCGTGGAGCGCGTCGACGACCCGGTAGCTCTCCTCGCGGATCACGTCCGCAAGCGCGAATGCGGCGATCTGCTCGCCCTCGCGGATTACATAAACGACCGTCTGCGCGTTCTCACCGGCTCTGTCGGCAAATCGCTCGAGCGCCGCCGGAACGTCGCCCTCGAGTTCCGAGAGCAAGTTCGGCCCGCCGACGTAGACTCGCTCCCCGTCTCGCGGCTCGTCGCCGCGAGACAGTCCGGCGGCGCGGAGCGCCGCCCCGTCGACCGTCGCGCGAACCCCTTTGCCTTTCAGCGCCTCGAAATCGGTAGCAGTTCCCCGCTCGAGGCCGCGCTCGTCGGCCGCCTCGCGGATCGCTCGGGCGATCATGTGTTCGGAGTCGCCCTCGACGGTGGCCGCCAGCGCGATCGCCTCGTCCGCGGAGACGCCGTCGACGGTCGCGATATCGACCACGCCCTGTTCGCCCTCGGTGAGCGTCCCGGTCTTGTCGAAGACGACGGTATCGAGGGTCCGGGCCCGCTCCATCGCGATTCGGTCCCGGACGAGCATCCCGTTGCGCGCGGCCAGCGAGGTGTTGATCGCGACCACCAAGGGGATCGCCAGCCCGAGGGCGTGCGGGCAGGCGATGACGAGGACGGTGACGACGCGTTCGATCACCGCCGAATCGAATCCCGTCGCGATCGTCCACGCGATCGCCGTGACGACGGCCGCACCGAGGGCGACGTAGAACAGCCAGCCCGCCGCGCGGTCGGCCAGCGCCTGCGTCCGGGACTCGCTACCCTGCGCCTCCTCGACCAGCCGCATGATGCCGGCCAGGGTCGTCTCCTCGCCCGTCGCGCTGATCCGCACCCGGAGGCTGCCGTCGCCGTTGACCGTTCCGCCGATAACCTCGTCGTCGGGTCCCTTCGAAACCGGCGTCGACTCGCCGGTGATCATCGACTCGTTGACGTCCGACTCGCCGTCCTCGACGACGCCGTCGGCCGGCACGCTCGCGCCGGGCCGGACGAGGACGAGGTCTCCCTCCTCGAGTTCGCTCGCCGGAACCGCCTCGGTCTCGCCATCGTCCGTGATCCGCTCGGCGGTGTCGGGCATCAGTTTCGCCAGTTCGTCCAGCGCGCTCGAGGCCCGCCGAACCGAGCGCATTTCGATCCAGTGGCCGAGCAGCATGATGTCGATCAGCGTCACGAGTTCCCAGAAGAAGGCCGACTCTGCGGGGACGACGACGCTCGCGAGGCTGTAGACGAAGGCGACGGTGATCGCCATCGAGATGAGCGTCATCATCCCGGGCGCGCGGTCGCGTAGTTCCGGAACGGCCATTCTGAGGAAGGGAACCCCGCCGTAGGCGAAGACGATCACCGCGAAGACGGGGGTGAGCCACTCGCTGCCGGGAAACGCCGGCATCGAAAAGCCGAGCCAGTCCTGCAGCGTCTCGCTGTAGAGCAAGACGGGAACCGAGAGCAGCACGGAGACGAAAAACCGCCGTCGGAACATCGTTTCGTGACCGGCGTGCATGCCGCCACCGTGGTCGCCGTGCCTGCCGTCTCCGCCGTCTTCGTGACCGCTATCACCGTGAGCACCGCCGGCGTCGTGACCGTCCGGGCTGCGTGTACCGTGACCGGCGCGGGCCTCCCCCTGTTCGTGCCGGTCGCGGATCTCGTCTCGCCCCCGTTCGGCGTCGTCGGCCTCGTCCTCGAGCAGCGACTCCTTCGTCCGATCGGTCCGATCGTCGCCAGGACCGGTATCGGCCGTCTCCGAGCCGTCCTCGGATCGGTGGTCGTGGTCGTCCATCGGAACCACTACGCCGCCGAGGCCCAAGGGACTGGGGGTGGCAGCCGCCGAAACGGGCCGAACCGGCGACTCGCCCGGATGAAAAGACAATTCCCCCGCCGCCGCCAAGGGGCCAGCATATGCGAATCGCCGTTCCCAACAAGGGCCGCCTGCACGAGCCGACGATCGACCTCCTCGAGCGGGCGGGGCTCCACCTCGAGAACGGGGCCGACCGGAAGCTCTACGCGGACACCGTCGATCCCGACGTGACCGTGCTGTTCGCCCGCGCGGCCGACATCCCGGAGTACGTCTCCGACGGCGCGGCCGACCTCGGGATCACGGGCTTCGATCAGGTGCAAGAAGCGCGCGTCGACAACGTCTCGGAACTGCTCGACCTCGAGTTCGGGCGCTGTCGGCTGGTGCTCGCGGCCCCGGAAGACGGCGGCATCGACGGCGTCGAGGATCTGGCGGGCAAGACCGTCGCAACCGAGTTCCCAAACATCACGGCGGACTTCTTCGCCGAGACCGGCGTCGATCCCGACATCGTCGAGGTCTCGGGCGCGACGGAACTCACGCCCCACGTGGAGATGGCCGACGCCATCGTCGACATCACGAGCACCGGGACCACGCTGAAGATGAACCGGCTAGCCGTCGTCGACGAGGTCCTCTCGAGTTCGGTTCGCCTGTTCGGTCGCGAGGACGTCCTCGACGAGCCGAAGATCGGCGAAGTCCGGACCGCGCTCTCCTCGGTCAAACACGCCGAGGGCAAGCGCTACCTGATGATGAACGTGCCGCGGGATCGACTCGAGGCCGTCCGCGATGTCATCCCGGGGCTGGGCGGGCCGACGATCATGGACATCGCCGACGAGGACGACGGGGCGAAGGTCGCGGTCCACGCCGTCGTCGACGAGGGAGATGTCTTCGAGACGATTACTGAGGTGAAAAACGCCGGCGCGAGCGATATTTTAGTGACCGAGATCGAGCGCCTCGTCGAGTAGTCGCGGGCGGTCGCGGCCCGCGCTACTCGAGTCGGGCGGCGATCGGTCGCTCGAGGGACTCGAACTCGAGGAGGGAGTCGAACGCGGCGCAGTTGGCCGCCGGGCCGACGAGGCTCCGCACCCGATCGAAGTGGATGATATCGTGTTCCTCGAGCAGCGGGAGGTGCGTTTCACAGAGCGAGGTGTGGATCCGTTGGCGCAGTCGGTGGATCGTCGTCCCGACCGTCGGATCGTGCTCGGCGTCGGCGAGTCGCCCGACCAGCGTTCGCAACGCGATCGGATCGTCGGCGGCGAGTACGCAGCGGACCACTTCGCGCCGGCGGTCGCTGTCGACGACGTGCCGGATCGTCTCCCGCGCGAGCGGGCGGCGGCCGATCGCGGCGTCGCTCCCGAGGTGAAACCGATCCGAAACCGGCGTCGTTCGATCTGGGTGGATCGTCATGGACACGTGAGAGTCAGGAACGGGTTCCCGGATAAACGCGAACGGTCGTTTTGACGAGTCTGGCTCGATTCAGGCGAGTCGGCCCCGCTCGGGCGGGATTGAACGGTCGATAATCCGGTGAAAGGGACGACGGGGTGTGTGACAATCGGCGAGATCGGCGATCGCTCGAGTCGCGGGTCGCTTCGCGCGGACGGGTAAGAAGTCGCTACTGGCGCACGATCGGCGGGTGGTCGAACAATGTGATCTCACGGACACGGCGCCTGCTGTCGGTGGGCGCGAGGACGTGTCCGTGAGCGGAAAACGGACTGGTGGCGCGGGCACCGCTCGAGGCGGTCGAAGGCGGCCGAAAACGGGCGGCGTTACTCGAGCAGGCCGAGGTCCTCGAGCCGGGAGACGATCTTGTCGACCGCGTGTTCGGCGTCTTCGGGCTTTTTGCCGCCGGTGATGACGAGCTTCCCGGAGCCGAAGAGCAGGGCGACGACTTCCGGTTCGTCGAGCCGATAGACGAGACCCGGGAACTGCTCGGGCTCGTACTCGATGTTCTCGAGGCCCAGCCCGATGGCGATCGCGTTCAGGTTGAGGTTGCGGCCCAGATCGGCCGAGGTGACGATGTTCTGGACGACGATCTCGGGGTCCTCGTTGACCTGAATTTGGAGTTCGCGGAGCTTGTCGAAGACGATTCGCAGGCTCTCGTGAACGTCGTCAGTGCTTTTCGCGCCGGTACAGACGATCTTCCCGGAGCGGAAGATCAGGGCGGCGGATTTGGGATTCTGCGTTCGGTAGACGAGACCGGGGAACTGCTCGGGGTCGTAGTCGGCCCCCTCGAGGTCCATGGCAACGCTCTGGAGGTCGAGTTCCTGTCCGATGCCGGTCGACGCCACCACGTTTTCGATGTTGATGGTGTCCTTCGGATCCGTCATTAGTCGCTTAAAAAGACGTATTTAAGGTTTATAAAGGTTAGTACCGCCACCTGATATATCCGGTTTATACGCTCCCTGCGATTTCCGGGACGGCCGATTTCCGGGTGGTAGACGGGTCGCAGGTGTGATATTTGGTATCGTGCATAACCGGCCGGTTCGCGGAAAGCGGTAGGCTCATGGCCGGTCCGAAGCGATGATTCGACCGTGTATCTGCTCGAGTTCGGCGGCGAAGACGACGCGTTCGCGGCCCGCGAGGCGGCCAGCGCGGCGACCGGCATCCGCCGAATCGCACCCGGGCTCGCCGTTGCGGGCGGAATCGTCCCCGAGCGCGTCCGCGGACTCGCCTACACCCGGCGCGCGAGCGAGCTTCTCGGCCGCGGCGACGCCGACCTCGCGAGCGCTCGCACCGTCCTCGAGGCCGCCTCGATCGACCGGGAGGGAACCGTCGCGGTGCGAGCGACGGACGTCCACGGCTCGAGCGGCGTGAGCACCGAGCGCGCGGAGCGCGAACTGGGACAAGTGCTGGTCGACCGCGGGTTCGCGGTGGATCTCGACGATCCGGACCATCTCCTGCGGGTCGCGTTTTCGGAAGGTGTACTTGCGGCCGATTCGGACGCGGGCTCTCTCGAGCACGAGGAGCGTGCGGACGGCGAGGAGTCTGCGGGCGAGCACGTTTCGGCCTGCGCGCTCGGCTGGCTCGCAGCCGAGAGCGTTCGGGATTTCGGCACTCGAGCACCGACGGACAAACCGTTCTTCCAGCCCGGCAGCATGGATCCGCTGCTCGCGCGCGCCGTGGCGAACGTCGCGGGCGCTCGGCCGGGCGCGACGATTCTGGACCCGATGTGTGGCACCGGTGGCGTACTCGTGGAGGCGGGGCTGGTCGGCGCTGACGTGGTCGGCACGGACGCGCAGGCGAAGATGGCCGCCGGAGCGCAGGAGAATCTGGAGCACTTCCTCGCGACCGACGAGCCCTCGCCGACCGGCGTTTCGCGGGGCTCGTGGCACGTCGGTCGCGGCGACGCGACCCAGCTACCGCTGGCGGACGACGCGGTCGACGGCGTGGTCTTCGACGCCCCCTACGGCCGCCAGTCGAAAATCGAGACCCACCGGCTCGAGGACCTCGTCTCGGGCGCGCTCGCCGAGGCCCGGCGGGTCGCGCCGCGCGCGGTCGTGATCGCGGATCGATCGTGGCGAAGCGAGGCGCGAGCGGCGGGCTGGGAACTCGAGTCGACGTTCGAGCGACGCGTCCATCGGTCGCTGACGCGGTACGTGATGGTCCTCGAGCGGCGAACGGCGTAGACGGCGAATCAGCGGTCGATTTTATCGACGCGGTCCCGAAGCCGCTCCCCTTCCTCGCTCTCGATCGAGAGGTCGGGAACGGGGACCTTCTCGCCGTTCTCGTCGATCGCGACGAACGTGAACGTGGACTCGGTCGTTTTCTCGCTCTCTCCCGTCCGGGGTTCCTCGCGCCACGCGCGTAACGCGACGTGGACGCTCGTTTTGCCGGCGTCGTAGACGTAGGCCTCGACGAGGGCGGTGTCGCCGATTTCGATCGGGCGCTCGAAGTCGAGTTCGTTCACGCGGGCAGTGACGCAGGTCTCGCCGGCAAAGCGCATCGCCGACATCGCGCTCACCTCGTCGAGCCACTTCATCAGATTGCCGCCGTGGAGCGTGTCGTTGTTGTTCGCGTGATTCGGCTGGACGCGAAACCGGTTCTTGATGTGGGTCTCGAGAAGCGTCGGCATGCCGGATCGTTCTCACGGGAGGGGGATAACGGTCGGTGTCGGCGAGAGATTGGCCGGTGACTCGTCCGTCACCGGTGTCGGGAGTCCCGAAAACGGGAGTCAGGCGTCTCGGCCCAGTTCCGCCAGCAAGTGCGAGACGTGAACGCGG
Source organism: Natrinema versiforme (assembly GCF_005576615.1). Classification (NCBI taxonomy): domain Archaea; kingdom Methanobacteriati; phylum Methanobacteriota; class Halobacteria; order Halobacteriales; family Natrialbaceae; genus Natrinema; species Natrinema versiforme. The sequence goes on along the minus strand of NZ_CP040330.1, from coordinate 121,399 downwards.
TCGCTCGTCCCCTCGTGCATCTCGAAGTCGACATCGGCGGCCAGCCGGTGAATCCGCGCGAGCCGGTCGCCCTGATACCGCTTGCGGGCGATGCGGAGGACCTCCTCGAGCACCTCGTTGCCGTCTAATCCCTCGTCGACCAGCAGGTCGTCAAGCGTCGAGCGGGCGTCGGTAAAGTCGCCGGCCTCGGCGTCGTCCAACATCGACTCGATCTCGTCGTCCAGTCCGACCTCGCCGATGGTCTCGTAGGCCGCGCTCATCGTGAGTTCCCCCTCGTCCTCGACGGTCGTCTGGGCCGCCAGAATCGCCTGTCGGAGGTTCCCGTTCGCGTAGCCCGCGACGAACTCGAGGCCGTCGTCGTCGTAGTCGACGCCCTCGCGCTCGACGATGCGCTCGAGGACGGCGACGATCTCGTCGCTGCTGGGCGAGGGGAAGGAGACGGGGAAACACCGCGAGCGGATCGGTGGGATGAGCTTGGTCGGCTGGCGGGTCGCGACGATAAACTGCGTCGTCCGGTGGTGTTGTTCCATGATCCGGCGCAGGGCCTGCTGGAAGTCCTCGCGGACGTCCTCGGCGTTGTCGAGCAGGATAGTTGTGTAGCCGCCCGAGACCGGGGCGTAGCTCGCGGACTCCTTGAGGACGTGGTTGATCATGTCCCGTTTGGACATCGACGAGCGGCCGACGAGGAAGTGCTCGAACCGGGGGTCGTTCTTGATCTCGGTCTTGGTCCGGCCGAAGAAGTCGGCGACGTTGATCTCGACGAAGTCGTTGTCCGGACCACCGCCGGACGAGGTCCGGCGTGCTTCCGAATCGTCGAGCGACGATTCGGAAACCCCGTGGGCCTCGCGGGCCAGTGCGCGCGCTGCGGCCGTCTTCCCGCTCCCGGGCGGTCCCTGCAGGAGGAGGTTGATCGGCTCCTCGACGGCTCGCTCCAAGTACTCGCGAGCGTCGTCCTGTGGCAACTCGGCCAGCTCCGGGGCGTGGGTTTCGGTCCACAGCGGCGCGTCCATCGCCAGCCGATAGGTGCGGGGCGGGTAAGAATCGGTCGGTTAGTCGTCGCTCGAGGCGGGGGATTACTCGCCGGTCGACTCGTTTCCGTCGCCGCTCCCGTCTGTCGAGTCGTCCGCGCTCGCGTCCGCGATCGTGAACGTCGTTTCGACCGGCTCGCCCTCGAACTCGATCGGCGACGCGGCGTCGGCTTCGCCCGGCGAGCCCGCGTAGAGAGCGGCGGTGAGTTCGTCGTCCTCGGCGATCGACGCGTCGTCGGACAGCGCGACGGTCACGTTCTCGTGTTCGCCGGGCGCAAGTTGGTCGCTCGTACCGACCGTCGTACCGTTCTGCTCGACGGCCACGAATCCCCGCTCGGGGATCGCCGCGGCGGCCGTCACGGTCCCGTCGGAGGCATCGGTGACCGAGACGCTCGGATCGGTGTGGAACTCGAGGTCGATGTCCGAGACTGCGCCGTCGCCGTCGGTGTAGATACCGATCGTCCGGTTGCCCGGCGGCGCGCCGCTCGTGTCCGTCTCGAAGGTCACGGTCCGGGACTCGCCGCCCTCGAGTTCCAGCACCTGTCGCTCGAAGACGGCCCCGTCGATGCGGACCGTCACCGACTGCTGGGTCTGGAACTCGGTCGGGTTGCGGATCGTCGCGTTCACCTGAACCGTCTCGTTGGTCGTCGCCGTCGCGGGCGCGTCGATCGATTCGACGAGGAACGAGTCGCCGAGCGCGTCTTCCTCGGTGGTCGTCACCGTCGCGGTGTCGCTGACCGGAACCCCGTTCTCGAGGTAGGGTTGGTCTTCCTCGCCGTCGGTCGCCTCGTACGCGTAGCCCTCGTCGTCGGAGGTGTCCCGGTGGACCGTCGCCGTGAGCTGGCCGACCAGTTCACGGGTGGAATCGTCCTTGCGCTCGACGGTGACGTTCTCGTGGGTCCCCGCCTCGAGTCGCTCGGAGACCGCGAGCGGCTCGTCGCCGCCGTCGGTGAGCACGACGTAGCCGCCGTCGGAGAGGGAGACCTCCCGAATCGTGACAGTAGTGCCGTCGCCCTGCTGGTCCTCGAACGTGATCGACGCCTCGGGGTCCTCTTCGACGCCGAAGATGGCGGGGGCCTGCCCGACGACGATACCGGCGGCGAGCACGATCGCGATCGCGATCAGGATGGCGACGATCCGCTTGAGCGTGCCGAACGTCAGTCTCGAACTCATTGGGGGTGTTGTCGTTCCCGTGTTGGGACTGGACCGACGTAAAACGCACAGTCCGTTCGCAGGCCGGTAGATCGTTCCGAGACAGTTTACGTGAATAGTCGCCACTTACCACAGTTCACGAACCCTGTTCGTCGCCCCAGCTGAACCGATAGAAATTCGAACCGAACGACCGACTCGAACACTGACGGCGACGATTCCCACGGACTGGAGTCGGTTCCGGACCGGAAATACGGCTCGAGCGATCCGAAGCCGGTTTAGCCGCGGCCCGCCGAAGGGGTACCGATGGCACTGCGCGTGACGTTTCTGGGGACGGCCGGGGCGATTCCGACGACCGAACGGAATCCGAGCAGCGTCTTCGTCGCCCGCGAGGGCGAGGGGTTGCTGTTCGACGCCGGCGAGGGGACCCAGCGTCAGATGATGCGCTTTGGCACCGGCTTTTCGGTCTCCCACCTGTTCGTCACGCACCTCCACGGCGATCACGTCCTCGGGATTCCGGGGCTGCTCCAGACGATGGCCTTCAACGACCGCGAGGAACCGCTGGCGATCCACACGCCCCACGGCACGCGCCAACAGCTCAAATCGCTGGTCAACGCCCTCGGGAATCGTCCCTCGTTTCCCGTGCGGATCAGCGAAGTCGGCGGCGGCGACGTTGCCTACCGCGCCGAGGAGTACGAGGTCCGCGCGTTCGAGACCGACCACGACACCCGCTCGGTCGGCTACGCACTCGTCGAAGACGACCGCAAGGGCCGGTTCGATCGCGAACGCGCTGAGGAATTAGGCGTGCCGGTGGGACCGAAGTTCTCGAAACTCCACGAGGGCGAACCCGTCGAACTCGAGGACGGTACCGTGGTCGACCCCGAGCAGGTCGTCGGCGACCCCCGCCCGGGCCGGTCGATCGTCTACACCGGCGACACTCGCCCCGCCGAGGCGACGATCGCAGCCGCCGACGGGCCGGACCTGCTGATCCACGACGCCACCTTCGCCGATGACCGCGCCGACCGCGCCACCGATACCGCCCACTCGACGGCCCGCCAAGCCGCCGAAATCGCGAACCGAGCCGGGGCGGACCGGCTCGCGCTGATGCACCTCTCCTCGCGCTACGCCGGGCGGACCGAGGACCACGAACGACAGGCCCGCGAGGTCTTCGCGGGTGATGCGGACGACGTGTTCGTTCCCCAAGACGGACAGTACCTCGAGATTCCGTATCCGGACGACGACGAGCAGTGATCGACGGGTCCCCGTCGCCGTGACCACGGTCGCGATCTCGTTCGAGCGCCGGCGGTCCGCGATTCGAGCGGCGTGCGAACCCGCGTCGGATTTATAGCCGTCTCGTTCCTATAGCTCTCTGTGAGTACGCGAACGAGTGCGCTCGATGCAGTCGTCTTCGGCGTCGACATCCAAAGTGGTGACGTGCGCGGCGATGCGCCATCGTACGCACTGGCCGTCTACGACGGGGAAGACGTCACCCGGGACGTCGTCAGCCACCGAAAGCTCAGGCGACTGATCGACGACGAGGAGCCGGCGATCATCGCGACGGACAACATGTACGAGTTGGCCGCCGACAAGGACCAGCTCATCCACTTCCTCGGCTCGCTGCCCGCCGGGACCATGCTCGTCCAAGTGACGGGTGCCGAACAGCCCGAGCCGCTCTCCCGCGTCGCGAAGCGACACAACATCCCGTACGGAAAGGACCCGATGCAGGAGGCCGAGGCCGCGGCCCGACTGGCCGCCCACAACGTCGGCCACGAGGTCTCGGCCTTTACCGACACGACCGAAGTCAAGGTCGCACGCGGGCGCTCGACCGGCAGCGGCGGCTGGAGCGAGGACCGCTACACCCGCCGCATCCACGGCTCGGTCCGGAAACGGGCCCGCGAGGTCGAGTCCGAACTCGAGGACGCGAACCTCGAGTTCGAGAAGGACGCCCGAGAGTCCTACGGCGGCCTCGCAAACGCCATCTTCACCGTCCAAGCCCGGCCGAGCGACATCCCCGTCTCGCGCAATCGGTCGGGCGACGTCCGCGTCGAGATCGAGCGCCAGCGCCGCGACGGCATCGAGTTCCGGCCGCTGGTCAAGCGCCGCGATCACGTCATCGTCGGGATCGATCCCGGGACGACGACCGCCGTCGCCATCGTCGGCCTCGAGGGCGAGGTGTTAGACGTCTGGAGTTCCCGCACCAGCGACACCGCCGACGTAATCGAGTGGATCGTCGAGCGCGGCCGGCCCGTCATCGTCGCGGCGGACGTGACGCCGATGCCCGAGACCGTCGAGAAGTTCCGCCGGAGCTTCGACGCCGCGGGCTGGGCCCCCGAAACCGATCTGCCGGTCGACGAGAAACAACACCGCACGCGCGAGCACCCCTACGATAACGACCATCAGCGCGACGCGATGGCCGCCGCGCTGTACGCCCTCGACGCTCACGAGGACCAGTTCGCGCGGATCGCCGACAAACTCCCGCCGGGGATCGACCGCGGCGAGGTCACCGCCCGCGTCGTCGCCGGCGAGGAGAGCGTCGAGGCCGTCCTCACCGACCTGAACGACGACGACGAATCCCAAGAGGAATCCACCGAGCACCAGCCCCGCGAACTGAGCGAGGAGGAAAAACGGATCAAGGACCTCGAGCGACAGGTCGAGCGGCTGCAGTCACACGTCGAGCGCCTCGAGGGCCGCGTCGAGGACCGCGACGACCGGATCGACGAACTCGAGACCGAACTGGGGGTCGCCCGTCGCGAAGAGCGCAAGGAGGTCCGCCGGGACCGCGAGGTGAGCCGCCTCGAGCGGAAGGCGAACCGACTCGAACGCGAGCGCGACGAGGCCCGCGAGGAGGTCGAGACGCTCGAGCGGAAAGTCGAGCGGATGAAAGCCCTCTGGAAGCTCGATCACTCGAACTTCAGCGACGTCTCCGCGGAGAAGGAGGGGCTGGTCCCGGTCAAGGTCGTCGAGAAGTTTACGAAGGGCGCGATCCGCGAGGCCGACGAGCAGTACGGCATCGCCAGCGGCGACGTGGTCTACATCCGCGACGCCAGCGGTGCGGGCCGTTCGACGGCCGAACTGCTCGCGGAGTTCGACCCCCGCGTGATTCTCAAAGACGGCGGCCTCTCCGAAATCGCCGACGAAATCCTCTTCGAGAGCGAGATTCCGGTCGGCCCCGCGGACGACGTCGCCATGCAGGAGGTCGACGAACTCGCCGTCGCTCGCGAGGCCGACGTCGAGGCGGCCATCGACGACTGGCACGAGCGAGCCGAAGACCGGAAACGGGATCGCAAAGCGGCGATGGTCGACCAGCTCATCAGCGAACACCGAGCTGGCGACAACGAAGTATAGATCGATCGGTTACGGTTCGGGTCCCGACTCGACCGGCGACAGCACCGTCGGCACGTCCTCAAGTGCGACCTCCTCGCTCAGATCCTCGGTATCGTCGACCGGCCCGTTGACGAACAGCGCGTGGCCGATAAAGGCGATCGCGACGATCCCGAGGCCGACGATCGCAACCGGGAGCGGGACGGGCGTCGCGTAGCCGACGACGGCTCCGGTCCCCAGACTCGTCGCGATCGCGATCAACACGAGATCGTAGTACTGGAGCGTGTGTCCCATACGGAGACAACGAGACGCAGGCGCAAAACGCTTGAGCCTCAGTACCCCGGGGCAGACGAGCGAGCGGTCAAAACATGCCGAAACTCTGGAGCATCCCCGAAATCAGGGACTTGACGACCAGCCCGAGGCCGGCGACGATGAGCGCCATTCCCGCTGCGATCAGGGGATTCTGAGACGCGATGAGACCGATACCGGCGAGCAGGATCACGATACCGGCGATACCGAGTGCACCGAGGTTTTTCAACATACGCGGGATTCCAGAGCCGAGCGAAATAAACGGCATGGTTTCGGGGTCTCACCGCGGTCACATGCGCCCCAGCAGGACGTGATTCGGCCGATCGAATCAGTAAAGGGTTAAACCGCTCGACCGCCAATCCACGGCCATGAGCGACGACGGTGAGGGTGGTCGGAAGAACCTCCGGATGCCCGAGGACGACGAGGTCTTCGCGACCGTCACGAACATGCTCGGGGCGAATCGGGTCAAAGTACGCTGTGCTGACGGGACAGAGCGCACCGCTCGCATTCCCGGCAAGATGCAGAAACGCATCTGGATCCGTGAGGACGACGTCGTCCTCGTCGAGCCCTGGGACTGGCAAGACGAGAAAGCCGACATCACGTGGCGCTACGAGAAGAGCGAAGCGGACCAGTTGCGCGACGAAGGCCATATTCCATAAAACGAAATTTTACGCTGCGAAATTTTACCGAGAGCGCGGCAGCGCCGCGCTCTCGGTAAAATTTCGATCAAAAGCGTTCCTCCTTCCCCGCCATTCACTACGTTCATTCTGGGTCAGTCGTCAGCCCGCTCGCAGCCTGTCGGCTGCTCGCGGTGAACGGCGGTGCTCATGGGCCACTTCGTTCCCCGTTCGCTTTCCGCGGTTCTCGCCCTACGGGCTCCGAACCGCGCACCGCTCGGGTTCTCCGAACCGCTCACTCGCCGACGGGACGCATGAACTAGGTTCATATCCGCGTTCTCGAGGCTCGTGTCCGAGCGAATACAACCCGATGGCGCTCGAGAAAGCGCAATCCATCGTATCTACTGACTGTCAGTCGACACAGAAGACTTATTCCGCCCTTGTTCATCCACCTGCGCATGAAACTCAGCCGGCGACGGGTACTCGGTGGGATCGGAGCCGGTGCCGCGGCGGGGCTGCTTGGGATGCCGGCGTCGGCAGCGGAGGACGGTATCGCCACCGACACCGAGCGGGTATTCATACATCCGAAGACGGGGTTGCTGGACGAACTCGGCGAACTTCTTGACGTGATCGAGGCCGTCGACGGCACGACGGTCCTCGAGTTCGACAACTTCGAGTTCGTCGTCGCGGAGGTGCCGTCGACCGGACTGGACCAACTGCGTCAGGATCGTCGCGTAGCGACCGTCGAAGAGGACGACGAGACGGGAATTCCGTCGGACTGGTCGCCGTCCCTGCCGAACCTCTTCGATCCGCCCGGCGGGTCGGATTGTGCGACCCATCCCGACCAACGAGCGTCGTGGGGCGTCGAACGGATCGGTGCCGACGCCGTCGAACCGGACGGATCGGGCGTCGACGTGGGAATTCTCGACACGGGAATTCAGTCGGACCACTGCAGCCTGTCGGTCGCCGGCGGTCGGAACTTCACCGCCGACGGAACGGCCGGGGACTACGAGGACCGCCACGGCCACGGGACCCACGTCGCCGGGGTCGCCGGTGCCGACGACAACGACCGCGGCGTCGTGGGCGTCGCTCCAGCGGCGAATCTGTACGCGGTGAAGGTGCTCGGCGACGACGGCTCCGGCCGGTACAGCGAACTGATCGCCGGGATCGACTGGTGCATGTCGAACGACATCGAGATCATCTCGATGAGCCTCGGCGGCGACGCCGAGAGTGCCACGCTCGCCCGGGCGATCGACGCCGCACACTCGGATGGCCACCTCCTGCTCTGTGCGGCCGGGAATGACGGCAACGACGGCAGCGACTCGTGTGCCGCGGAGACGATGACCTATCCGGCGACCCACGAGAACGTCGTCGCGGTGACCGCGATGGACGAAAACGACCGGCTGGCATCCTACAGCAGCGTCGGCTCGGCCGTCGACCTGCTAGCACCGGGGACGGCCATCACCTCGAGCACCGTCGACAACGAGTACGCCGAGGCCAGCGGCACGAGCGTCGCCACCCCGTTCGTTACCGGCGTCGCGGCGCTCGTCTGGGAGACTCGCGAGGAGGACGGCCCGGGACCGACCGACCCGGTCCGGAAGATCCTCGGCGAGACGGCGGAGACGGTGCTCGGAACCTGCGCAGAAGGAGACGGGCTCGTGAACGCCCGCGCGGCCCTCGGCGACGAGCGTGCGACTGAGGGCAGGGAGTGGAGCGACGGTCCCGTCGGCGGATTCCGGTCGATCGTCCAGTGGTTTGTCGACCTGATCGCCGGCGTCTTCGAGTGGCTCTTCGGGCTGTTCGAATGACCGGCGGTGCCGATCGCGCGAACTGACTCGTCGCGCTTCGATCGGTGGCTCCGTCGCTCAGCTTCCCCTCAGCGGTCGACCGAAGACGCCGAGACTCGGCTCGATCGTTCGGAACCGCGAGAGTCGCAGGGTAGGCGGGACGTTCGATGACGGCCGGTCACCGACTGTGCCCGGTTGCTCGCCACGAGTAGTGACGTTCTGTCTATTCGTTCGAGCGCTCTCCGGTCGCGTCCTCGTCAAACACGCGCTCGGCCAGGCGCTCGACGTTTCGGTCGGTAATCCGGGTCGCGACTGATTCCCGCTCTTCGTTCAGTCGGGCGAGACCGCGGACCATCTCCGTTCGCGTCTCGAGAGGGACTGCGTTCAGTAGCCGCTCGGCGATGAGCATCACACCGTCGCCGCGCTCTCCCGCGAGAACGGACACCATCAGGTCGGCGGCCCGCGCTCGCACGATCGGATGCTCGTCGGACAGCGCGGCGACGTACGCGTCGTAGAACGCCTCGATTGCGGGGGCCAGCGCCTCGAGGGAGTCGGGACCGTCGGCGCTGTTCTCGGCGGTGACGACGAGTTCGCCGAGGACGCGACTGGCACCGTGGAGTGCCCCTACCCGTACCTCCGGCAACTCGGCGTCGAGATGTCCCGCGAGGACACTCACGTGGTCCGGCTTCGGGGATCTGTCGGTACTCAGTAGCCACGGTTCCCAGAGCGTACGCGCGACCAGCCGCTGTGTCGCCGTATCGACCGCCGGAAGCGTGCGGACGAACCGTTCGAACGTATCGGTCCCGTCGAGCGAGGGGATGTCGTCCGGAGTATGACTCGACACGGTTTTGCCAAGAGGTGTGGTCCCCCACGAGCGATTCGTCGGCCGTGTCGCGACGGTGCCGATCCATCGGACGGCCCGCGCCCGCAGGTCCGGATCGTCGCTCTCGAGCCACTCGATGACTCGCCGATCGATCTCCGAATCCTCGACCGCGTCGGGTACTTTCGTCGCGAACAGGTGGTAGTACTCATCGACGTCCAGCACCGTCGCGGCCTCCTCGAGCGAGAGGTCGTCACGCCCGTCTCGCAGGACGGCGAACAGCGTCGCTTCTCGCTCCGACTGCGGGTCCTCCGGCGGGAGTTCGTGACAGCCAGGAAGCTGTCGATCCGCAGGGAACAGTCGGTAGCTCCCGTTGTTGAGGGCCGGGACGAGGCCGTAGTTGGCGGCCAGGTAGTCCGCGATTGCCCAGAAACTGCGCGCGAGCGTTCTGAAGACGTCGACGGCAACGTACTCGCCGTCGAACCGGCGGTACAGCCGCGCCTCGCCGCTGTAACTGTGGTCTTCTGTCGACGTTTTCGCCACCTGCGGCGCCTCGATCTCTCCCGGCGGGGCGTTGTCGTCCCACGCCCCGCTATAGGTGCTTCCGCCGGGTCGCCAGTAGATGTTGTCCAGACAGCTGTTGACATAGCCGTCGTCGTCGAGCCGGTCGATGACGGCTTCGATCTCGGCCGCGATCTCGTCGGCCGGTCTGGACCCCGTCTCGAAGGTGTACTTGGACCCTTTCATACTGCTTTACTGCCAACGTTCCCGTCCGAAAACAAATAACTACTTCCGCAGCGTCGACGCGCTTCGGCCGACCGTGTTTCGAGTACACCGTCGTCGCTATCGTTCGACGTCGGGGTTCTACAGCCCGGCGACGTCCTCGATCGCGTCGGTCAGTTCCTTGATCGACTCGAGGTCGTGTTCGCCCATGTGGCCGATGCGGAACGTCTCCTCGCCGAGTTGCGAGCCGTAGCCGTTCGAGAAGACGAAGTCGTACTCCTCGCTGACGGCGTCGATGGTCGCGGCGACATCGATGTCCTGCGTGTTCTCGATACAGCTCACCGTCTGCGATTCGTACCCCTCCTCGGGGAACATGTCGAAGTGCTCACGAGCCCACTCGCGGGTGTACTCGGCCATCTCCCGGTGGCGCTCGTCTCGGGCCTCGTGGCCCTCCTCGAGCATGTGTTTCATCTGTTTGCGATAGGCCAGCATGATCGGAATCGCCGGCGTGGAGTGGGTCTGACCTTTGCGGTCGTAGTAGTCGATCGTGCGCTGGAAGCCGCCGTACCACGACGCGGAGTCTTTCTCGAGTTCGCGGTCGTAGGCGTCGTCGCTGACGACGCAGACGGCCAGTCCCGGCGGCATCGCGAATGCCTTCTGACTCGAGGCGAAGATCACGTCGATGTTGTGCTCGTCGATGTCGACGGCGTCCCCGCCCAGCGAGGAGACCGCGTCGACGACGAAGTAGGTGTCCGGATACTCGGCGATAACGTCGCCGATCTCCTCGATCGGGTTGCGCACGCCCGTCGAGGACTCGTTCATGACGGTCGCGACGACATCGTAGTGGTTGTCGCTCTCCTCAAGCGTCTCGCGGATGTCTTCTGGCTTGATGGCCTGTCCCCAGTCGTACTCGAGCCGGTCAACGTTCTTGCCCAGTCGCTCGGCCACGTTGGCGTGGCGCTCGCTGAAGCTCCCGCAGGTCGGCACGAGGATGTTCTCGTCGACGAGGTTGAGCGTCGAGGCCTCCCAGAACTCGGTCCCCGACCCCGTGAGGATGACGACGTCGTTGTCGGTGCCGAGGAACTCCTTCGTGTCCTCGACGATGGTCGTATAGAGGTCGGTCATCCGGTCCATGCGGTGGCCGAACATGGGCTCGCCCATCGCCTCGATAACGTCCTCGCGTACCTCGGTCGGACCCGGGATATACAGCGTCTTGTCGGGGTAGTCGTCTTTGTATTCGCGTTTCTCGGTCATGGAACCACCTGAATGCGGTCCACTGCGTCGCGAGACGGTATGGTACTTTTGATACCGCACCACCGGCGAATTCGGGACCCGCGCCAGCTTCGACGACGGTCGTCGCTCCTGACTCCGTCGCGCGGTCGGTCTCGGTGCCCTACTCCCGGCGAGGTACACACCGGCGACGAGCAAGAGTCTCATCGAGAGGGTCAGAGGGGGCTCTGTTCGGTGAATTATATAAGTACAGCACTTTATTCGATCGACCGTGACTCGACAGGAATCGGGATAGACAGGAGTCGAATACCGAGTCCCAAAACGGAAATAGTCAGCAGCGATCGGCAGTTTCGCTCGCGGTCGAGACCGCCGGTCGATCAACAGCGGGGCGACTCTCGAAAACGGAAGAATCCGCAGTCAGTTATTCGACCTGAATTTCGCCGTGCATCTGGGAGGAGTGCGGATCGCAGACGTACGCGACCATATCGGAAGTCGCCGTGACCTCGAGAATCTGGTCGTCGTCGGGCTCGGAGACCTCCTCGGTCTCGTACTCTTCGACGACCTCGTCGTTCTCGTCCCAGATTTCGATGTTGTGTTCCGTATTGTTGCCCTCTGTCCAGCCGATATAATAGGTCTCGCCTTCCTCGAGGATGAGCGTCGGGTTCGACGAGCCCTCGATCTCCGACGGCTTGATACCCGTCCAGTCACCGGTCGTCGCTTCGAAGTGAATCTCGTCCTCCGGCTCGGCTTCGTACTCGCTTGCGCCGCCGCCGTTTCCGTTACCGTTGCCGTTGCCGTCATCGCTGCTACAACCGGCGATGAGCGCCGTCGACGCTGCCGCACCGGTGAGCTTCAGTGCTGTCCGCCGCGAAACCGGATTATCTCGTGCCATCACCGGAGGTTGGCCCTGTGCACATAAAAATTGATACCTTCTCCCGATACAACGTTATGCGAATCCATACCACAAGATAGGAGAGTCACCGCTGCCAGACCTGTTACAGAGGGATTAGGTATCCCGGCTGTCGCCCGATCGAAACCGCTCAGTCGGCTCGAGCGAGAGGCGCAGGAAGACGGGTACTGTGACGACGGCGATGGCGATCTCGAGGCCACCGACGACGAGGAACGCTAGGTCGTAGCCGTAGGTGCCGGCGACGGTGCCGCCGATGAGGAAGCCGCCGAGGAAGCCGAGGCTCCCGGCGACGTTGAACCCGGCCATGGCGATCCCGCGCTCGCTCTCGTCGGCGAGATCGGTGACGAGCGCCATCGTCGCGGGGGCGACCAGCGCGCCGAGGACGCCGACGCCGCCCATCGCGATCGCGGCGGTCGGAACCGACGGCGAGGCGCCGACGAGGAGGATACCGCCGCCGTAACAGATCGAGCCGACGACGATCGGAACGGTGCGGCCGATCCGGTCCGAGAGGGCACCCATCGGATACTGCAACAGGGCGAAGGGCGCGAAAAAGCACGCCAGCATGAGGCCGGTCGTCCCGGCGTCGAGCCCGAACGTCTCCTGAAAGTAGAGGGTTCCCACCAGCGCGAAAAAGCCCGCCGTGAGCCGGTCGACGAAGCCGAACGCGTACGGGATCGAGAGGGTCGGTTGCCGGCGGATGCCGTCCACGAGCGCTCGAGCGCTCCGGCGGTCGTCGACCGCGCGGTCCTCGACCAGCGAGACGAGCGCACCGACACAGACCAGCAGGCCGGCGGCGACGAGCAGCGGCGCGAGCGGGCTGAACTCCGTCAGTTGGCCGCCGATCGGCGCGCCGAGCGCCGCGCCGAGTCCGATGGCGATCCCCGCCGCGCCCATGTTCCGGCCGTGGCCCCCCTCAAGGTCCATCAGCATGGTCATCGTCAGGGAGAACGCGCCGATGGTCATCGCCCCCTGAAAGACGCGCAGGAGGAGGACGCCGCCGAAGGGGACCGATCCGAGCGCCGGGGCGGCGGCAAGAACGGCGTAGCCGACCGCGCCGGCCAGCGCGCCGACCACGATAAACGGCGTGCGCCGGCCGGTCGCGTCGCTCGCGACGCCCCAGACGCCGACGAACGCGACGTAGGCGGCGAATTCGGCGACCAGAAACCACATGCTCGCGTCGAGCGGCGTCGCCGCGAACGCCGACGTCGCCGCGTCGGCACCCAGCGCGTCCACGAGCGTTGCGACACCCGGATAGAGTAGCACCTGCGAGAACAATACCGCGAAGACGAGGGCGGCGAGTACGATCCGGTCCCGGTCACTCGAGTGCACGAGCGCCCCTTGGGACTGCGGGAGTATGAAGCCGTTCGTCTCGGGCGGTCCCCGACTCCGTCCGCCAATACCGTCAGCGCCGATCGCGGAGACGCGCGGAATCGACGCGTTTTCGTTCGCCGGCGACCTGTGGCTATCGATGACAGTCACGCGCCGCGAGTTACTCGCCGCGGGAGCGACCGCCGGGACGGGGATCGTCGCCGGCTGTACCGGGGTCGCCGAGGACTCGCTCTCGTCGACCGTCGGGACCGTCTCGCGGGCGGCGCTCGAGGAGACCGGCTACGAGGAACACACCGTCGAGGAGGTCGTCGTCGAGCGGACCGTCAGCCGCTTTGGCATCGAGCGCTCGATCGAGGCCCGGAACTGGTACGCCGAGTACGACCGGGCGATCGCACTCGATAGGGTCGGGCTGACGCGCGTACAGGCGGCGGTCGTCGCCGTCCTCACGACGCCGCAGGTGACCGTACTGGGGAAGACGTTCAATCCCGTCGGCGAGTACTCGACGGACGACCTCGTCGCAATGATTCAGGAGCGGTACGACCGACTCGAGGACGTCCAGTTCGTCGACGAGCGGTCGATTTCGATGCTGGGGACCGAGACGACGCTCGCCCGGTACGAGGCGAGCGCTCGACTGATCGAGACCGGGACCACGCTCGACGTCTCCGTGAAAGTCAGCGACCCCGTCGCCCACGGCGACGATTTCGTGATCTGCGTCGCGGTCTCGCCGCAGGTCAACGGCTTCGAGACCGAATCCGAGGCCGTGCGGACGATGCTCGAGTCGCTCGAGCACGAGTGAAATCGACTGACTGGGTTTCCGGAGTGGTTCCGACGAAGACGAGTGGTCTGCTATCGTGGCAGCAGGCAATCGCCACGCCCTCCCCAACCGATTCACTCACTCCCGCTGGTCGTTCGTTCATCCCTCGCGCAATATGTCGGCCGTCCTCGCTTTCGCTCGGCCGGCCACAGCGCGCCATCGTGTATCGATTGACCAGACTGGAATAGGACAGTGTTCGCCCGTACCGAACCGGATCAGTTGGGTTTCGAAAACGGCTCTCGGGTTGGAGACGGACCTACGGACGGATGTAGGCGTAGCCCTCGCTCTGCAAGCGCGTGAGTTCGCCGCCGCCGGACGGGACGGTCTCGACGCCCTCGACGAGGTCGGACTCCGCGAGGTCTTTCAGGTCGAGCGTGTTCCCGCAGGCCTTGACCGAGATGCCGGTCTCGAGCAGTGATTCGACCATGTCGCTGCCGTCGCCGCCGGCCGTCAGCGGCTCGATGCCGTCGGCCTGTGCGACGATGGCGATGTCGTCGATCTCGACGGAGTCGTCCTTCGTGAGGTTCTCGGCGATCGTGAGCGCGGTCTGTTGCTGTTCGGGTTCGTCGGCGATGAGATGGAAGACTGTCTGCACACGCAATTAGCGCCGTCGTCCGACAATAGCGTTTGAGCCTGCAAGCGAAGCGGTCGTGAGAACCGTCGGTTCCGGCTCGAGCGGCTGAGTTATCCGTGCATGATATTCTCTAGTCTGCGGTTTTTGCCGTTACTGCGGTGCATATGAACGTGGAGTAGTATGCATACTAAACATGAGCGACGACGCGAGCGACGGGCACGATGCGGACGGCGAGCGGGTCGAGCGCGGACTCGGAACGCGCAGCGTCCACGCCGGCCAGTCCCCCGATCCGGAGACCGGCGCGATGGCACCGCCGCTCTACCAGACGACCTCCTACGTCTTCGAGGACGCCGATACCGCGGCCGACCGCTACGCGCTCGAGGACGACGGCTACATCTACTCTCGCATCGCCAACCCGACCGTCACGACGCTCGAGGATCGCCTCGCCGATCTCGAGGGCGGCGCGGGCGCGGTCGCGACGGGCAGCGGCATGGCCGCGCTGGACTCCGCGGTCCTGATCCTCGCCGAAGCGGGCGACAACGTGGTCTGCTCGACGGACACCTACGGCGGGACGACCGCCTACTTCTCGAAGACCGCGACCCGCCGGGACATCGAACCGAAATTCGTCCCGACGCTGGAGTACGACGCCTACGAGGAGGCGATCGACGAGGACACCGCCTTCGTCCACGTCGAGACGATCGGCAACCCCTCGCTCGTGACGCCGGACTTCGAGCGAGTCGCCGAGATCGCCCACGACAACGGCGTGCCGCTCGTGGTGGACAACACCTTCGCGACCCCCGCCCTCTGCCGGCCGCTCGAGCACGGAGCCGACGTGGTCTGGGAGTCGACGACCAAGTGGCTCCACGGCTCCGGGACGACCGTCGGCGGCGTCCTCGTCGACGGCGGCACCTTCCCGTGGGGCGAGCACGGCTACGACGAGATCGCGGGGCCGAACCACGCCTACCACGACGTCGACTTCTCGCGGGACTTCCCCGAGGCACCCTTCGCCGCCGCGGCCAGATTCCGCTCGCTGCGCAGTCTGGGCAATCAGCAGTCGCCGTTCGACGCGTGGCAGACCCTCCAGGGCCTCGAGTCGATGCCCCTGCGCGTCGAGAAGCACTGCGAGAACGCCGCGATCGTCGCGGAGTACCTCGCCGACCACGACGATGTCGCGTGGGTCACGCATCCGGGACTCGAAGATCATCCCACGCACGACAACGCGACGCGATATCTCGAGGACTTCGGCGGCATGGTCGCGTTCGGCCTCGAGGCGGGATTCGAGGCGGGCAAGGCGTTCTGTGAGAACGTCGAGGTCGCGCAGTTCCTCGCGAACATCGGCGACGCGAAGACGCTCGTGATCCATCCCGCGAGCACCACTCACGGTCAGCTCTCGCCCGAAGAGCGCGAGGAGGCGGGCGTGACGGAAGACTTGATCCGGATGTCGGTCGGAATCGAGGACCCCGAGGATGTTCTGGCCGACCTCGAGCAAGCTATCGCGGCGGCGACGCGGGCCTGTCGGGACGAGGGTGAGCGTCCGTGACGACGAAGAACACGACCGATCTGGGCGAGTTCCAGTTCCTCTCGGGGGAGTCGATTCCGAACCTCGAAGTGGCCTACGAGACCTACGGCGAGTTCACCGGCGACAACGCGGTCCTGGTCTGTCACGCGCTGACCGGCAGCGCCCACGTCGCCCGCCGGCCGGACGCGGGCGGCGAGACGGCCGGGCAGGCCCGCGCGTGGTGGGGCGACGTGGTCGGCCCCGGGAAGGCGATCGACACGACCGAATACTACGTCATCTGTGCGAACGCGCCGGGGTCGTGTTACGGAACGACGGGACCCTCGAGCGAGAATCCCGAGACCGGCGAGCCCTACGGCACCAACTTCCCGCCGGTCACGGTCGGCGACTGGACCCGCGCCCAGCGGAAACTGCTGGACGAACTCGGCGTCGGCCGGCTCCACGCCGTCGTCGGCGGCAGCGTCGGCGGCATGAACGTCCTCGATTGGCTGCAGCGCTTCCCCGACGACGTCGAACGCGCCGGCGTGGTCGCCAGCGCCGCCCGGCTCGACGCCCAGTGTCTCGCGCTCGACACCGTCGCCCGGCGGGCGATCACGGGCGACCCCAACTGGAACGGCGGCCACTACTACGACGGGCCCGGGCCCGGACCCAAGGAGGGGTTGGCTCGAGCGCGCCAGATCGGCCACATCATGTACCTCTCGAAGGCCTCGATGGGCCGCAAGTTCGGCCGCCGCTCCGCGGGACGAGAGGCCGTTCGCGAGGAGCCGCCCGACCCCGCGGCCGCCTTCTTCCCCTACCGGGAGGTCGAGTCCTATCTGGACTATCAGGCCGACAAGTTCACCGATCGGTTCGACGCGAACAGCTACCTCTACATGACCCGTGCGATGGACGACTTCGACCTCTCGGCGGGCTACGAGTCCGACGCCGACGCGCTGGCCGCCTTCGAGGGCGAACTCCTGCTCCTCTCGTTTACCGGCGACTGGCACTTCACGACCGAACAGGCCGAGGCGCTGGCCGAGGCCTGTCGCGAGGCCACGGTCGACGTCGCCCACCACGTCGTCGAATCCGACCACGGCCACGACGCGTTCCTCGTCGAACCCGAAAAAGTCGGGCCACCGGTCGCCGACCTGCTCGGGACGGGACTCGCCGGCCGCGCGATCACCGACACCGAACCCGAGACCGACGACTCCGGTGAGTTCGCCCCGGTCCACACGAGCCTCTTTTCGAAGTAATGCGTTAGTGTTGGCTATATATTATGGATATTAGGTAGGTCGGAAGACGCTTCTAAACGGCGTTTCACGGTCGATAACCGAGATTCGTGAAAAATAGTGCCGAAAGGTATAATATCTCTCTGTTTGATGATTCGATGATGTCAGACGGGAAGCAACTGGATTACGACGACGAACCGGCAGGGCAACAACAGCAGTCGCAGGCACAGCGACAGGGAGCACTAGACGACGGGTCCGGTCTACCGCTCAAGGAGGGGGCAGTGTTCGGTGCTATCAGCGTGGTCGCCACGTATCTCGCACATTTGCTCATGACAATGATCGTCACGGCACAGACATCCCCGATCGCACAGTCGGTTGGGACAGGAGAGGATGCATCTGTAGTCGTGACAGACATGGTCGCCTCTTGGAAAGCAGCCGGCTGGAGTTATCTAAGCGTGTTCGGGACGGGCTTCGAAGTTGATGGTGAAGTCGCGACGCTCGGTGACGCGCCGAATCACGGTGCTGCGTTCGCGAGTCCCATCATAAATAGTGCTAACGGCGTGATTTACGGCCTCAACGGTGCGTTCGAGTTGGCGACACTGGTCCTGTTCCTTGGAACGATCGGCAGTATCGTCGCTGCGGGGTACGGAGTCGCCAAGTATACAGACGCTGACAACGCCGTCGACGCCGTCAAAGCCGGCGTCACCGTCACCCTCCCGTACCTCGTCTTCGCCGCTCTCGCGGCGTTCCTGATGACCCACGCCTACTCCGAGGTACCGACCGTCACCTCGCTCATCGGTAGCGAGACGTCCGGTGTTCTCGGACTCGAGCAGGGAGACTACCTCAACGACGCGGGAGACTCGGTTCCCTCCGGCGTCGAGTTCGGCCCGTCGACCACCGACGCGATCCTCTTTGCGGGAATCATCGTGCCGGCGATCCTCGGTGCCGTCGGTGGCCTGCTCACCCAGCCTCGTGACGCGCTCGAGACCGTGATGGCGAAGGTCCAGTAACGGGACGAGGAGACGTTGCTCTCGAGACGGACAGTGTCGCAGGACGATTCATTTTTCGCCGCGACCGACGCTGAGAACGGATCCGCGTCCGAATCGCACCGCTGAGAGCGATCGTCGGACGATTATCGAGCGGTCCGCTGTCGAGAAGAACGGGAACGGGAACGAATTCAGACTGCGCGCCGGAAGATTAGTACTGCTGCTGGTCGGGACTGTGCTCGAACGGGGCGTACTGTTCGGCGTGAGTCGTGTCCGACCGTCGGCGGGCGAGCCAGTACTGCACGTCGGAGACGAACAGCGCGAGGTTTTCGCGGGCGACGAGTTTCATCGAGATGCCCTGGGGCGACCGGAACAGGGCGATCAGCGACCACATCGACCCGGCGGCGAACGCGCCCGTCGCGGAGAAGGTCATCCCGAGCGTGAAGAAGGTCATACTGTAAATGAACCCGATCCCCATCGACGGGAGGCTCGTGCCGAGCGGGACCCGCGCACTCGAGTCGCGCAGGGTCGGCGCGAGAAAGACGATCGAGAGGCCGCTTCCGAGCATGAATACGAAGTCTTGCCACATCATCAAGAGCACTTACTCGGCTATGAGTTAAAACTCTCTCGGTGGAGAAATGGGTCGTTAGGCCTGAGAGTCGCCGGAAATTGACGGTTCGGCTCGATTAACGAGAACGGTGAATAGCGACCGACTGTCCGGAATCGGGCGAGAGATGCGAACCGACAACAGCCGGTTACGAACGATAAATCGTGCGTATCGCCGACGGCTCAGTGGTGGGCGAGCACGCCGTCGTCGACCAACGTCTCGCGGGCCTCGGCCATCGACGTGACGACGACGTCACAGTGGGGTTCGACCGCCGGCTTCGGCTCGAAGCCGATCGCCAGTCCTGCGACCTCGAGCATCGGCAGGTCGTTCGCGCCGTCGCCGACCGCCACGGTGTCCGCGAGGTCGACGCCGACGTCGTCGGCGAGGTCCTCGAGCGCGTCGTCCTTGGTGCCCTCGATCAGCGGTCCCTCGACCGCGCCCGTGAGTTCGTCCGCTTTCATCGGGAGTCGGTTCGAGACGATGTGATCGACGGCAACGCCCTCGCGCTCGAGAGCGGCCGCGACGCCGCGTTCGAACCCGCCCGTGAGGATGGCGGTGGTGACGCCGGCGTCGTTCAGTTCCGCGATGAGGTCGGCCGCACCCTCGCGGAGGACGACCTCGTCGAAGGCCGCCTCGGCCTCAGCCTCCGGGAGCCCCTCGAGCAGGGCCGCGCGCTTGCGCAGGCTCTCGGCGTACTCGATCTCGTCGTTCATCGCGCGCTCGGTGATCTCGTCCATGTCCGCGGCGACGCCGCGGCGGTCGCCGAGCAGCACGGTCATTTCGGAGTCGGAAAGCGTCCCGTCGAAGTCGAAAGCGACGACTGTCATTGCGCACCGATTGTCGGTCCCCGGATAAACCAGTTCAGGTTTCGGTTCCGCGACGGCTCGCCGTCGAGGCCGCGGACGGTCGCTCGAGACGGTGCTGGTTCCACGCGTCGAACGACCGAAACGTATTCCCGGTCGTCGTTCGTTGCCGGGCACATGTCATCGAATCAGCAGTACGAGACGGGGCCCTCGCTCGAGGACGAACGGGAACCCGACGAGAGCGAGGACGGCGGGGACGGCGGAAATGGCGACGATCCGACCGACGGTCCGCGTCGCAGGCGGCGAAAACTGGCCGTTTCGCCGTGGAAAGCCGGGCTCGCGTCGGGCGTGAGTGCCTTCGCGGTCGTCTACGCGGTGGCCTATCACTTCGTGAGCGTACTGATCGCAGTGTCGGGAACGGGAGCGGACGACGAGCCGAGCCGGTGGATCCTCGCGGGGCTCGTGACGCTGGGGAGCCACGGTGCACCGATCGAACAGGGCGGCGAATCGATCGGCTTCGGATTTAGAATGGGTCAAGGCTTCCTCAGCCACGTTACCGCGCTCGTTCCGGTCGTCGTGTTGCTGGTCGCCGGCTATCTGCTCGTTCGCTCCGTCCGCCTCGAGACGCGTTCGGACGCCGGCCTCGCGCTCGGCTCGTTCGGACTGAGCTACCTCGCGATAGCGGTCGGCCTCTCGCTGATCGCCACGTGGACGCCCGAAGGGACTAATCCGGAGCCGATCACCGTGCCGACCGACGTGTCCTTCTTTCTGACGATTGGCGGGACCGTCGTTGTCTTCGTCGCGATCGGAGCCGCCGTCGCCGCCGTCCCGCGACTGCTGGCCGATGACCGCTAAGGCCGGCGGTCGGCTGAGATGGGCGCTCGAGATCCGGTGCTGAAACGACTACGCACTTTCGTCGACCGGGGTCTTGACGATCGTCACCGGTCGGGATCTCACTGGGAAGACGATCCGCGACGCCCGATCGACAGCGACGGGCCCACCCGCTGGCACACGGCTCCGAACTGCCCGGCGACCGCCGTCGGCTCGAGCACGGATCGACCGCTCGTGTCAGCAACACGAGACGGACGACGCCGGGAGAACGGCACGGAGCTGTCAGTCCGGAAACGGACACGCGGTCGACCGCGGTATTTTTTGCCACCTCCGACCACAACGGAAGGGTTTACATGCTCCACACGGTTGTCTCGCGCATGAAGGTTCTCGTCACGGATCCCATCGCCGATGCGGGTCTGGACGTACTCAGAGACGCCGGCCACGAGGTCGAGACGGGCTACGAACTCGAGGACGACGACCTCCTCGAGGCGGTTGCCGACGCGAACGGCATGATCGTTCGCTCGGGGACGGAGGTCACCGAAGACGTCCTCGACGCCGCCGAGGAACTGGTCATCGTCGGCCGAGCGGGGATCGGCGTCGACAACATCGACATCGACGCCGCGAAAGACAACGGCGTCATCGTCGCCAACGCTCCCGAGGGGAACGTTCGCGCGGCGGCCGAACACACCGTCGCGATGACGTTCGCAGCCGCGCGCTCGATCCCACAGGCCCACATCCGCCTGAAGAACGGCGAGTGGGCGAAAAGCGACTACCTCGGCGCCGAACTCGACGGCAAGACGCTGGGCGTCGTCGGCCTCGGCCGCGTCGGGCAGGAGGTCGCCAAGAAACTCGACTCGCTGGGCATGGACATCGTCGCCTACGACCCCTACATCAGCGAGGAGCGCGCCGAGCGCATCGGCGCCGAACTCGTCGAGTTCGAGCCGTGTCTCGAGGCCGCCGACTTCGTGACCGTTCACACGCCGCTGACCCCCGAAACGGAGGGGCTGATCGGTGAGGACGAACTCGATCTGCTGGGCGACGGCTACCTGATCAACTGCGCCCGCGGCGGCGTCGTCGACGAGGACGCCCTCGCGGCGAAAGTCGAGGACGGCACCCTCGCCGGCGCGGCGCTCGACGTCTTCGCCGAGGAACCGCTCGCCGCGGACTCGCCGCTGCTCGAGCACGACGACATCATCGTCACGCCCCACCTCGGGGCCTCGACGGAGGCCGCACAGGAGAACGTCGCCACCTCCACCGCCGAGCAGGTCAACGCCGCGCTGGTCGGCGAGCCGGTCGCGAACGCGCTCAACGCGCCCTCGATCGACGAGAGCGCGTTCCCCCGCGTCGAGCCCTACATCGACCTCGCCGAAACCGCCGGCAAGGTCGCCGCCCAACTGCTCGAGGGCCGCATCGAGACCGTCGAGGTCACCTACGAGGGCGACATCGCCGACGAGGACGTCGAGTTCGTCACCGCGAGCGCGCTCAAGGGCGTCTTCCAGCCCCTCGAGTGGCAGGTCAACGCCGTCAACGCGCCCCAGATCGCCGAGGACCGCGGCGTCGACGTCACCGAATCCAAGACCCGACAGGCCGAGGATTTCCAGAGCCTGATCTCCGTGACCGTCAGCAACGACGACGACGAGGTCTCCGTCGACGGAACCCTCTTCGCGGGCGACGACCCGCGCATCGTCCGCATCGACGGCTACCGCGTCGACGCCATCCCCCACGGCCGGATGGTCGTCACGCGAAACACCGACGAGCCCGGCGTCATCGGCCTCATCGGCTCCGTCATGGGCAACCACGGCGTCAACATCGCCGGCATGTTCAACGCCCGCGAGACCATCGGCGGCGAAGCGCTCACCGTCTACAACGTCGACAGCGAAGTTCCCGCCGAAGCCAAAGCGGAACTCGAGGACGACGAGCGCGTCATCGGCGTCAGCGACATCACGCTGAACGGACAGGCCTGATCGGCCTCGAGGAGTCGAACCGACTGACGGAGCGCTATTTTTCGTCTCGATCCGAAGCGGTGTCCCGTCATGTCTCAGAATCAGGGGCTATACGCCGTGGTCGCGGAATCGTTTGCACGATACTTCGAGAGGGAGTTCGTCGAAATCGTCGTCACCACCGACGAGAAGCGTCGCATCTCGTTCATATGCGAGTGCAACAGCAGCCGCGTCGGCCAGTGAAATGTGACCGTCAGCTTTGACCCGCCCGGTGAGTCGCCAGTCAGCAGACGTAACGGTCAGTCCTCGGCGCTCGATCGCGCGGAGATCTCGATCGGCGATGCGAAACGAGTCGGTGGTCGGCGTTTCGGTTTCCGTCCCTTCGAAACGGGCGACGAGATAGAATACTTCGGTGGCATTTGGCTCCGCGAGAAAGCCGTCAGCATCGCCGTCGAAGACAGCAGAAAGGACCGTCGCAACGGTTTCGTGGCCGGGTTCGCCGTAAAGATACGCGATAATCGCCTCGGTATCGAAAACGTAGCAATCGCTCATTCGTCACTATCCGGCCGGAGGCGTTCGAGGGTCTCCTCCTCGCGGCGATGGTCGGCGTCTTTGAGTTCTCGGACTCGATCGGTAACCGTTCCGGATTCGCGCCCGCCGGCGTGAATCCCGTGGAGTTCCTCGGGTGATGGGACGGGTTCGATGACGATCCGTTCGCCCTCCTCGTAGACGAACACCTCGCCCGGCGTCTCGATGCCGAACTTCTCTCGGAGTGCCTTCGGAATCGTCGTCTGGCCCTTCTGGGAGACGCGTACAACTTCTGGAGTGTGCGTATTACTACTCATTGTTAGTTGTACATCTAGGGCCGATCATTACTAAAAGCACCGCTATAGGTCAGTAGAGGACGGATTCGAAACGAGTGCTATTCCAAAATCGTACTCGGTCTCCTCACTCAGGCAGTCAGTCCGTTCATGAGCGCGCTTTACTGCCTCCGGGAGCCTATTTCCCGTAGGAGGCGAGAGACATGGCGATTCCGTACCGCGGTCCAGTACAGCAACCGACGAAGAGCGCCCTCGAGGACGTCGCAGGTTCCGAGTGTACGCGGCCGTCCGATTCCTCCTCGGCCGCTGGAGTTGGACCGGCCGCTAACACCGCTCCGACTTTTTTTGATTCCGCCGTTTTCGAGCAGCGATGCGTGCCGCCACCAGCGGCAAAAGACCTATCGCTCGGCCGACCGATACCGCGAGTATGGACGACGACGTTTCGGTCGACTTCGGCGAGGACGGACTCGTCCCCGCCGTGGCACAGGACGCCGACACCGGCGAGGTACTGATGCTCGCGTACGTCTCGCCGGACGCCCTCGAGCGGACGCGCGAGACCGGTCGAGCGCACTACTACTCCCGGAGTCGGGACGAGCTCTGGGAGAAGGGCGCGACGAGCGGCCACGTCCAAGCCGTCGAAGAGGTCCGGGTGGACTGCGACGCCGATACGCTCCTCTATCTGGTCGACCAGGAGGGCGGCGCGTGTCACACCGGCCACCGGTCGTGTTTCTACCGGACGATCGACGGCGAGAACGTCGGCGAACAGGTGTTCGATCCCGACGCAGTCTACGAGTGAGATGAGCGAACGCGCCCCTCCCGCCGACGCCGGCTCGAGCGCTCCCGACCGGCGTACCGGCGAGCCGACGCCACTCGAGTCCCTCGAAGCCGCCCGGAAGCGACTCGCGACGGCCGACGAACGGATCGCGGACCACGGCGAAGAGACCGTCGAGGAAGTGACGGCGGCCTACCGGAACGCGACGACCCTCCTCGAGGACTACGTCGACCGCGCGACCGGGACCGGCAAGGAGAACTTCCAGGCCTACATCGAACTCGAGGGGAAGTTCGACGGGCTCGTCTCCGGGCTGTCCGAGGATCTCCCCGAGTACGAGGCCTTCGAGGACGCCCTCGAGGCGATTGACAAGCGCCGGCTCAGCGAATCGGACTTCGAGCGCGCCCGCGAGTGCCTCGAGCCGGCCGCCGAGTACGCCGACCTGCTCGAGGACCGCGAGGCCGCCCGCGAGGAGTTGGCTGAGGCCCGAAAAGCGGCCGCCAAACGCCTGCGGGGACTGGGCGACGAGATCGACGAGCGCGAACGGCTGCTCGAGTTGGCGAACGCGGATCTCGACGCGCCGGTCGAGCGCCTGCGAGCGCCGATCGAGACCTACAACGAGGCCGTCCGCGAGGCGTTCGCGGCGTACCGACTCGAGGCCAGCGCGCGCGAGGTGTTCGACCTGCTCGAGCGCAGTCAGTGGTATCCGTTCGTGAATTATGAGCGGCCGCCCGAGGATCTGGCGGGCTACGTGCGCGAGAATTCGGCCGGCGAGTACACGATCCCCGAACTGCTCGAGTACGCCGACTACTCCCGGTCGAAGCTCTCGCACTACGTCGACAGCGCGGACGAACTCAAGCGCAATGTGGCGACTCAGCAGACGTATCTCGACGGGATCGACGCCGAGCCGCTGACGATCGACTGGCCCCCTGAGCCGGCCGGCGCACTGCGCCGTCGGGCGCGGGAGTACCGCCCGTTCGTCACCCGGATCGCCGACGAAGACACCGTCGCGGCGCTGCGCGAGGTTCGCCTGCTCGCGACCGATCCCGACTACGACCGCCTGCAGACCGCCGCGCAGGCGGTCGCCCAACTCAGCCCCGCCGAGCGCGAGCGCCTGACCGACGGTCGCGTCGCGGACGAACTCGAGGCCCTCCGGACCGAACGGGAGCGACTCGAGGACGCGCTCGAGACCGAAGATCCGGTCTGAGTCCGGGAGCCCGAACAGGAGACGCCACCGACCCCGGGTTTTAGCCGCTACTCTCCGAATGGTCGCGTATGACCAGACACGTCCTCGTCCCGATGGACGGCTCCGATCCGGCGCGAGCGGCACTCGAGCACGCCCTCGAGTGGGTGCCGGCCGATCGCATGACGGTCGTCCACGCGGTCGACGACCTCGAGGCGGACTACGGCAGCGTCGTCGCGGGGGACGACGAGCCAGCTTTCTTCGCCGACGTTCGCGCGCTCGCCGACGAGTACGACGAGGCGGTCGAGACGGCCGTCGTCACGGGGAGCGGGGCGGCGGACGCGATCCTCGAGTACGCGGCCGAAGAGAGCGTCGACGCGATCGTCATGGGCAGCGAGGGGAAAGCCGGCGTCTCGCGGGTGTTGCTCGGCAGCGTCGCGGAGGCAGTCACGCGGCGTGCGGAGATTCCGGTGACGATCGTTCCGTGATAGACCGGTCGTAACTGATCCGGAATCTGGACAATAGGCTTCGAAAAGAGACGAACAGGAAAGACCGTCCTGCTATCGTGGCAACAAGGAATCGCCACGCCCTCCCCAACCGATTCGCTCGGACTATGTCCTCGCTCATCCCTCGCGCAGTGTCATCGGTCGTCCTCACTCTCGTTCGGACGAGCGATAGCGCGCGCCACCGCATGCCGACTGCACGGGACGGAGCGAGACATGATGGCCGTACGGTTCGCGGCTCGGATCTGTCAGCAGAACCCGGGTTCAAACGTCGGCCTTCGCGGCGGCGAGCGCGTCGTACATGTCGCCGGCGAGTTCCGCGGCGCGGTCGCCGTCGCGGGCCTCGGCGTAGATCCGGACCAGCGGTTCGGTCCCGGAGGGGCGGGCGAGCACCCACGCGTCGCCGTGGTCCAGCCGGTAGCCGTCGCGGGTGTTGAGTTCGGCATCTGCGGCGTGGGCCTGATTGGCCGCGGCGTCGAGCATCGCGTCGCGTTCGGCCGTCGACTCGTACTCGACGTTGCGCCGCACGTTCACGTAGCCGTCGTAGGGCGCGACGATCTCGCTGACTGGCCGCTGGGCGACCAGTTCGAGGAATCGCGCGGCCGTGAAGGCCCCGTCCCGCGAGAGCCGGTAGTCGGGGAAGAAGATCCCGCCGTTGCCCTCGCCCGCGATCGGCACCCGCTGGCCGTCGGCCTCGAGTTCCTCGATACGCGTGATGATGTTCGTCGAGCCGATGGGGGTGAGCTCGAGTTCGGCCCCGACCTCGTCAACCACGTCCACGAGCCGCTGGGAGACGTTGACGGCGGAGACGGTGGTGTCTCCGGCCTCGAGTTCGGCGGCGGCGAGCGCGGCGAAGGTGGCGTCGCCCTCGACGTACTCGCCGGTTTCGTCGAAGAAGATGGCCCGATCGGCGTCGCCGTCGTGGGCGATGCCGACATCGGCGTCGGTCGCGCGGACGAGCCGGCCGAGATCGGTGAGGTTGTCGGGGACCGGCTCGGGGTCGCGGCCGGGGAAGTGGCCGTCGGGTTGACCGTTGACGGTGACGACGCGACAGCCGAGTTCCCGGAAGAATTCGGGACTGGTCAGCGACCCCGCGCCGTGGCCCGGGTCGAGCGCCACGGTGAGATTGGCGTCGGCGATCGTCTCCCGATCCGCGGCCGCGAGCAGTTCGTCCACGTACTCCCGTCGAACGCCGTCGATCTCGCGGACGCGCCCCGTCTCGTCCCACGGGGCGACGGCGAAGGACTCCGCGAGCAGCGTCTCTTCGATCGTCTCGAGGGCGGCGATCGAGAGCTCGACGCCGTCGCTGCCGATTAGTTTGACGCCGTTGTACGGTGGCGGGTTGTGCGAGGCCGTGATGACGATCACTGGGACCCCTTCCCGTTCGGCGTAGGCCTGTGCCCCCGGCGTGGGGACGATCCCGAGACGGTCGACGTCGGTGCCGGTACTCGCCAGTCCGCTGGCGGCCGCATCGGCCAGCATCCGTCCCGTGTGGCGCGTGTCGCGAGCGATCGCGACTCGGCCCCCACCGCGGCCGTCGCGCCAGATCGTCCCCGCCGCTTTCGCGACGCGCAGGACGAACGCGGGCGTCAACTCCTCGTTGGCGACGCCCCGCGTCCCGCTCGATCCGAAGACTTGCATCACGCGCTAGTCTAACCGGACTCCTCAAAGGGATTCCGCAACCCGATTCCGACGCGGGACGGAACGTTTTCGGCCCGCCCCCGCAACGTTCCCGTATGGACTCGATCGAAGAGAAACGCGTCTACGGCGACCGCGAGGGGGCGATCACCGCCTACGTCGCGAGCGCGATCGGCGTCGTCCGCGTCCGCGTCGCCGGCGACACCGTCGGCGAGTTCGGCCTCTGCGAGCGCTGTGAGGCCCGGGATATCGCAGCGACCCGCGACGCCGTCGCCGTCGCGACCGACGAGGACGTTCGGATACGCACGCTCGAGGACGGAGCCGACACCGACGACGCGGGCGACGACCCCTTCGTCGAAACGGGCTTCGGTCCGGCGGTCGCCGTCGGCTACGACGACGATGGCGATCTGATCGCCGCCGACCCGGACGGTCGCCTCGCGTGTCGAGCGGCCGGGTCCGAGGAGTGGACCCCCCTCGAGGACGAGACCGTCGCCGCGGTGCGGGCGATCGACGGCGACCTCGTCGGCACCGACAGCGGCGTCTACCGCGCCCACGACGGCGGGCTCGATCACGCCGGGCTGACGGACGTGCGGGACGTCTCGGCCGCCGGCGTCCCGCTCGCGGCCACGGCCGACGGCCTCTACAAGCTCGGCAACGGCTGGATGGAGATCCTCGAGGGGCAGTTCGACGCCGTCGCGGCGGACCCGCGCTCGGAGCCCGGTCAGCTCGTCCGCGCCCACGCGGTCGCCGGCGACGCGGTCTACGAGTACGCAGCCGACGACGACGAGTGGCGGGAGCGGTCGGGGGACCGCTCGAGGGGCCGGATCGTGGGCGTCGGCTACGGCGACACGGTGTACGCCGTCACGGAGTCGGGGACGTTCTGCTCGGTGAGCGAGGGGGAGTGGCGGACGCGAACGCTGGGGATCACCGGCGTCACGGGCCTCGCCGTCCCACCGCGGCGGGCAGAACGCTGATCTCGAGTACGAGACCGAGATTGCGGCCGATGTCTGACGGACGTTTATTTAGCCAGGATCACTCGCTTTCAGTACATGAACGAGCTACCGCGGCGACGACTACTGGCCGCGACCGGCACCGCGCTCACCGGCGCGGTCGCCGGCTGTATGGGCGGTGACGACGGAAACGGAGACGGCGGAAACGGGAACGGGGACGGGGACGAGAGCGCGGACCCGGAAACCGGGAGCGAAACCACCGAGGCAGCCAGCGGCACGCTGCTCGGAGAGATCTCCCTCGAGAACGTAGACGACGAGGCGCACACGATCGACGTCATCGTCGAGTTCGGCGACGGGCCCGAGCACTGGTCGACCAACGAACTCGCCGAGAACGATGGCGCGGAACTCGAGCGAAACTGGCCGACCGAACCGGGATCGTTCAGCGTCATGTTCCGACTCGACGGCGGCGAGCCGACGCAGGTAACGCCGGCGCGGTGGAACAATCCGGACTGTGTCAACGTCTTCGCGATGATCGGTCGCAACGGCGAACTGACGGTCCCGAGCACCACTGACGGCGGTCCCTGCGGCGACGGCGATGCGACCTTAGACGACGCCGAGGAGTGAACGAGCGAGTCGGCGAGGACCGACACGATCACAAACGGACTCGCTTCGAGTCGCGTCGAGTAGTCGTTTAAGTACTTCTGGTCACAAGGTGAAGCTACGAGGAGATTTTCGCGGGAGACGAAACCGACGGACGAGCCACTGCTCTCGGTCCGAGAACGAAAACTGGTTTAGCCCCCGCGCTGTCGAACCGACTATGATCGTCAGCGGATCGGCGTCGCAGGCTCTCGCCGCGGCGCTCGCACGCGACCTCGAGGAACCGCTCGCCGCCGTCGAGTACGACCGCTTTCCCGACGGCGAACTGCTCGCGGCCGTCCCCGGCGTCGCCGAGGCCGAGCCGGACCGAGCGGTGATCGTCGCCTCGACCGTCTCGAGCGACGCCCACCTCGAGGTGCTTCAGCTACAGGACGCCGTCCGCGAGGCTGGTGTCGAGGAGATTGTCACCGTCCTGCCGTACATGGGCTACGGGCGACAGGACGACGCCTTCGAGCCGGGCCATCCCGTCTCCGCGCGTGCGGTCGCCCGCGCGATTTCGACCGGCGCGGACCGTGTGCTGACGGTCAATCCTCACGAAGAGGGCGTCTGTGACTTCTTCGAGCCGACGGCGACCGCCGTCGATGCGGCCGGGAGACTGGCCGAGCCCCTGCCTGAAACCCTTGCTGACCCCGTCTTTCTCTCGCCCGATGCGGGAGCCATCGAACTCGCCGAGACGGTCCGAGACACCTACGGTGCGGGCGAGACCGACTACTTCGAGAAGACCCGCCACTCCGGCACCGAGGTCGAAATCTCGCCGAGCGACGTCGACGTGGCCGGCCGCGACGTCGTCGTCGTCGACGACATCATCGCGACGGGGTCGACGATGAGCGAGGCCGTCGCCGTCCTCCGCGATCGGGACGTCGGTCGCGTCTTCGTCACCTGTGTCCACCCGCTGCTCGCCCGCGACGCCGTCACGAAGCTCTCGCGGGCCGGCGTCGAGGCGATCTACGGCACCGATACCATCGAGCGCGGCGTCGAGACCGTCTCGGTCGCACCGACGCTCGCGGCACACCTGTAACTAAACGATTAAGTAGTATCCATACACTGGCTTAGTTGTTAGCGCGTGGCACGAGACCGGCTCGGCCACACGAGAAGCCGCGGACAACGGACCACAGCAGCCAGATGCACGGAATCGTCCACAAGACCCTCAAGGAATACGTCGTCGAGCGGACCGACGACGGCACCTGGGACACGATCGTCGAGCAGTCCGGCCTCGAGCCGCAGCTATATCTCCCCGTCTCGAACTACGACGACGAGGAGGTCGATGCCATCCT
Organism: Natrinema versiforme; assembly: GCF_005576615.1. NCBI lineage: Archaea > Methanobacteriati > Methanobacteriota > Halobacteria > Halobacteriales > Natrialbaceae > Natrinema > Natrinema versiforme. The sequence goes on along the minus strand of NZ_CP040330.1, from coordinate 91,102 downwards.
CGAGACGCTCTCGACGATGGCCACCCAAGACAGACAGGCAATCGAGCGCGACTTCGGCAAGACGCTCGCCCCCGAACTGCTCTCGACGTTCAGCGCCCACATCCGGCGCGACTGGGAGCTTCCCGAACTGCTCACCGGCTTCGAGGACGTCTACGACAACATCGAGACCGCCACGGATAACACCGAACTCCCGGACCTCTCCTGTACTCGCGAGGACGACCACGCGATCGTCACGTATGACACCCACCGCGAGCAGCGATACTGCGGGCTCGCCCACGGCATCCTCGAGGGCACCGTCGCCGCGTTCGACGCGGACGCGCCCGTGACGAAAACCGCCTGCGTCGACGACGGTGCCGACGCCTGCCGGTTCCGCGTCGACCTCGAGTGATCGGCGGGAGTCTGATTCCGAGACCGTTCTCAGCAGATTCGACTTCTCATCGGGGTTGACGGGAGAGCTACGAATCCGCGCACCTCCCCAACCGTCACCGGTGACGAGCCACCAGTGCACCCAGCAGCGCCGCCGCGACGGCGACCAGCGCCGCCGGGACGCCGAAGCCGGGGACCGCCTCGAGGCCCGCGACCGCGCCGCCGCCGACATCGATGGTCGTCACCCGGTCGTGGACCGCGATCTCGTACCGACCGTCCTCGTCGAACCGGATCTCGGCGTCGACCGTCGTCGTCTCGCCGGGCCGAATCGCGACCGGGCGCTCGGCGACGACGCCGTCGACGGTCCGGAACGCGAGGACGGCCGCCCCCGGTCGATCGCCGGCGGCCTCGATCGTCGCGGTCGCGGTCACCGACTCGCCGGCGTCGATACCGTCGGGCGCGTGCTGCACGTCGGTAACGGCCACGCTCCCGGACGACCTGACGACGGCGGTCAGTCGCTCCGAGCCGATCCGAATCGTGTACTCGCCCGGCTCGGACGGCGTCCATGAGAGGGCGTGGGTCGCCGTCGCTCCGGGCTCGAGGGTCCCCCGTCGGCTATCGACCACCCGTCCGCCGGCCTGTAGCGTCGCGTCGTAGGTTCCCGCCCGTTTGCCGGTGTTTTCGACCGTCGTCGGGATCGTCACGGACTCGCCCGCCGGGACCGCGATGACGGCGCGATCCTCGCCGTCGGTGCGGCCGAGGTCCGACGTGCTCCAGCGGGGCCACTCCTGTCCGGCCACCGTGAGCGATTCGGCCTCGGTTTCGTACTCGAAGGCCGCGACCGACTGCCCGAAGGCGGCCTCGTGCTGGCTTCGGTTCCACATCTCCGGCGTCGCCTCGGTTTGCGTGTACCGCTCCGCGGCGGCGCGGACCTCCGCCCCGCCGGCGTCCTCGACCGCTCGCAGGAAGTCCGTCTGGGTCACCGTCTCCTCCCGTGCGTTCAGCGTCCGGAACACGTCCTCGAGCGTGCGATCGCCGTCGGTGGCGAGCCGGAGCCGGCGGTCGATCTCGCCGGCGACGAGTGCCCCTTTCGCGTAGTCGGTCTCCGGATCGTCCCACGTCGACCTGTCGGTGAGAACCCCGTCGGTGTAGCGCGATCGCTGGCCCCGCTCGAGGAGGGTGCTGAACTCGCCGAACTCGGTGCGCCCGCTCTCGAGGGCGAGCAGGCCCGCGTAGTAGTCGGCCTGCCCCTCGACGATCCAGTCGGCCTCGGGCGCGGTGGCGACCGCCGTCGCCGAGAAGCGCTGGCGGACGTGGACGTACTCGTGGAACCAGACCGGGTTCCGCTCGTCGAGCGTGGCGTCCTCGACGACCCACGCGTCCGACTGGCCGTACTGAATCCCCCGATTCGAGCCCCAGTCGACATCGCTCGGAACTGCGACCATAAACACCTCGTCGCTTCGCATGCCGACCTCAAGCCGCCCGCTCGCGTCCGCGAGGGCCGTGAGGATCGCGTCCGGCGACTCCTCGAGATCCACGACCTCGGGCACGGCCAGCCGGAACGTCTCCCCGTCGACGTCGCGTTCGTACTCCTGTACCTCGCCGAAGAACGCGATGTCGCCGCCGGTCGCGCCCAGGCCGTCGACGGTCACCGTCTCCTCGATGCCGACCGGCTCGGTCCGACGCAGCGAGATCGCGACGTCGGGGACCCCCACGACGCCCCACTCGCCGGTGTCGACGAACGTGTACCCCGCGCTCGAGTCGGTCCCCCGCTGCTCGCCGCCGCCGCGCTGATCCGCCGGCATCGCGTACCGGATCGTCGGCTCGGCGGTTTCCTCGTCCCACTGGAAGGTCCGCTCGCCCGTCCGCTCGAAGCCCGCGACGGACTCGACGGTCGCGCCCCGCTCGAGTTCGATCTCGAACTCCGTGACGGGATCGGGGACCCGGAAGGTCATCTCCGTCCCGAACGTCTCGGGGTCGTCCGGCCGATGCCGGAGGACGGTCGTCCGGTGGAAGACGTCGTCAGCGCCGACACTCGTCCCGACCGACGCGAGAGACCGGCTCGACCCGAGTTCGGACCCCGACGCGGAATCAGCAGTCGCCGAGGGTTCGATGGCGCTCCCCGACTCGAGGGTGACAGCGCCGGCGGGTAGACTGGTAGCGAGCAAGACGACGAACGCGAAGACGGCGACCCGGGATTTCACTAGCCAATGCTGGCCAGTCAGCGCTCAAGACGTTTATGGCAGCGTCACTGTCACGTTTTGAAGAAACAAGCGTAGACGAGACCAAACGAAAAACGAGAGTATCGCGGCGAGTCAGTCCGACGCTTCAACCGCCGCCAGCGGCTCGATCGCGATCTCGGCATCCACCTTTTTCCGCTCGGGTGACTCCCTCCGGTCGTCACCTCTCGCGCAAAAATCTGGTCCAAAAAGCCGCCTCACTACGTTCGGCGGACTAGTCAGATGCTTCCGCCGCTGCCAGCGGCTCGATCGCGATCTCGGCATCCACCTTTTTCCGCTCGGGTGACTCCCTCCGGTCGTCACCTCTCGCGCAAAAATCTGGTCCAAAAAGCCGCCTCACTACGTTCGGCGGACTAGTCAGATGCTTCCGCCGCCGCCAGCGGCTCGATCGCGATTTCCATCGTCACGCCTTCGACATCCCACTCCTTGCGATGGCCGTCCTCGACCGCGCGGCGCTCGTCGGCGCGGACTTCCTCGCTGATCAGGTCCTCGTGGTCGGCGACGAGGTCGGCGATGCGGTCGTCGTCGATCTCGAGGTCGAGCGCGATCCGCTCCTCCACGTCGAGATCGAGGTCCTTGCGCATCTCTTGGACCCGGCGGATGACCTCGCGGGCGTAGCCTTCGCTCTCGATGTCGTCGGTGAGCGAGGCGTCGACGTAGGCCACGCCGCGGTCGTCGCCGTCGGTGCCGAAGGCGGTGCCGGCGACGTCGTCGGGCGTCTGGGTGACGAAGGAAACCATCTCGTCGGTGATCTCCTCGCCGTCCTCGAGCGCGTCCGCGACGGCGTCCTCGATCGCCTCGAGGCTCGGCTCGTCGATGCGGGCCTCATTGAGCGCGTTCATGACCTGCCCGGCGCGGTCGCCGAAGGCCGGCCCGAGTTCGCTCATGTCCGCTTCGGCGCTGTACTGCAGTTCGCCCCAGCGGTCCTCGGGCGAGACGAGTTCGATCTCGCGGGCGTTGAGCCGGTCCTCGAGCAGCCCGGTGTGGCGCTCGACGGCCTCGACGACCCGGTCGTCGTCGGCGGCGACGACGACGCGCGGGACGGGCCAGCGGAGCTTGCGGCCGGCCTGCTGGCGGGCGTTCGCGCCGGCCTCCTCGATCGCGCGGAGGAGGGCAACGTCGACCTCGAGCTGTTCGTCCTGCCAGTACTCGTCGACTTCGGGCCAGTCCTCCATGTGGACGGTGTCGAACCCGTTCTCGCCGGTCAGCGTGCCATAGATCTCCTCGCTGATGAACGGTGCGTACGGCGCGAGCAGCGCGACGCTCTCCCGGAGGACCCGGTAGATCGTCGCGTAAGCCGCCTGCTTCGAGCCGCTGTCCTCCTCGGCCCACATGCGTTCGCGGACCGCCTGCACGTAGAACCGCGAGACGTCTTCGACGACGAACTCGAGGAGCGCGTCGATCGCCTTGTCCTGGCGGAAGTCCTCGAAGTGCTCGGTCATCTCGGCTTTCGTCGACTGGAGGCGGGCGAGCACCCACTCGTCGATGAGCTCGAGGTCCGAGTCGACATCGTCCAAGGTGGTCTCCTGCGGGTCGAACTCGTCCAAGCGCATGTACGGCAGCGGGAATCGGAAGACGTTCCACAGAGTCCGGAGGTGGTTCTCCATCGTCTGCATCCCGTCCCAGTCGAAGCGCATGTCCTCGCCCTGCGGGTTGTTCGACAGGAGGAACAGCCGCATGGTGTCCCGGCCGTGGCGGTCGATCGCCTCGTGGGGATCGATCAGGATGTCCTTGGACTTGCTCATCGCGCGGCCGTCGGGCATGAGCGCGTGGCCGTGCATCAGCACTTCCTGATAGGGACTCTCGCCGAGCGCGGCGGTGCCCATCCCCAACTGGGACCAGAACCAGCCCCGCGTCTGGTCGTGGGCCTCGAGGATGAAGTCGGCGGGCCAGAGTTCGTCGAACTCGCTGTCGTCGGCGGGGTAGTTGAGCGTCCCCCACGACGCGACCGAGGAGTCGAGCCAGACGTCGAACACGTCCTGGACGCGTGTGTAGGTCGTCCCGTCCTCGGTGATCGTCAAGTCGTCGACGGTGTCCTTGTGGAGGTCGACCGCGTCGGGGTCGATATCCTGATCGACGCGCTCGGCGAGTTCCTCGCGGTCGCCGACGACGATCATGTCTTCATCGTCGTCGCGGTCTTCGGGGGTCCACACCGGGAGGGGGATACCCCAGTAGCGCTGTCGCGAGACGTTCCAGTCGGGGGCCTCCTCGACGAAGTCCCGGAAGCGGTTGTCGCGGGCCCACTCGGGGTGCCACTCGCTGTCCTCGATGTTCTCGAGGAGTTCGTCCTTGACGTCGGTGATCGTGATGAACCACTGGTCGGTGACGATCTGGAGGATACCCGTGTCACAGCGCCAGCAGTGACCGTAGCTGTGCTGGACGGTCCCCGACGCGAGCAACGCGCCGTTGTCCTCGAGGTCGGCCGTGATCTCCGGGTCGGCGTCCTTGACGAACTGCCCTTCGTACTTGCCGGCTTCCTCGGTGTAGACGCCGTCGCCGCCGACGGGACAGAAGATCGGGAAGCCGAGTTCGCGGCCGCGCTCGAAGTCCACCTCACCGTGGCCGGGCGCGGAGTGGACGAGTCCGGTGCCGTCGCCGTCCGTGTCGACGTAGTCGGCCGCGTAGACCTCGAACGCGCCCTCGGCGTCGACGTGGTCGGGAACCTCCTCGGCGAGCGGGTGCTCGTAGGACCAGCCGAGCAGGTCCTCGCCCGTGTGCTCCTCGACGACCTCGTAGTCGTCGTAGCGGCCCTCACGCAGGACCTCCTCGTGTTTGGCCTCGGCGACGTACAGCAGTTCCTCCTCGCCGTCTTTCTCCGCGCGGACGCCGACGTAGTCGCCCTCCTCGTCGACGGCGACGAAGGTGTTCGCCGGGACCGTCCACGGGGTCGTCGTCCAGATGACGAGTTTGCCCTCGCGCTCGGCGAGGTCGAATTTGACGTAGATCGAGGGGTCCTCGACGTCCTCGTACTCGACCTCGTTGTTCGCGATGGCGGTCTCACAGCGGGGACACTGCGAGATCGAGCGGTGGCCCTTCTCGACTAAGCCGCGGTCGGCGGCCTTCGAAAAGCCCCACCACGCCGCTTCCATGTACTCGGGTTCGACCGTCTTGTAGGGGTCGTCCCAGTCCATCCAGACGCCGAAGTCCTGAAAGTCCGACTGCAGGCCCTCGAGTTGCTCCTCGGCGTAGTCCTTACACTCCTGAATGAAGTTCTCCTCGCCGAACTCCTCGATGTCCTTCTTGTTCTCGAAGCCCAGTCGCTCCTCGACGCGGGTCTCGATGGGGAGCCCGTGCATGTCGTAGCCCGGCCGATCGGTGACGTCGTACCCCTGCATCCGCAGGAAGCGCAGGTAGACGTCCTTCAGCGACTTGTTCCACGTGGTCCCCATGTGCGCCGATCCCGACGTGTACGGCGGGCCGTCGACGAAGAAGTAGGACTCGCCGTCCGATCGGTGCTCGACCGTCTGCTCGTAGGCGTCGACGTCGTCCCAGTACTCGAAGACCCGCTGCTCGAGTTCATGTGGGTCGTACTGGTCGTCGACCTCGTCGAACCTGCTCATACCGGACCCAATCGCCTCCGAGAGTAAAGAGGAATCGATATTGCGAACCGCTCGGCGTCGCCACCGCCCAGAAGTCGTACTCGAGAACTCGAACGCCGATTGCGCCCGCTCAGACGTACTGTGAGAGGACCTTCTGGTACCCCAGTCCGTACGCGCCGGCATAGAGCATGACGCCGCCGAGGGCGGCCAGCCACAGCGCGATCATCGCCTCGCCGGCCCCGTAGTGTTGCAGGCTCGCCTGTTCGACGAGGACGCCGCCGACCGTCAACGCACCGGCGACGACGGTATAGAGGAGCAGTTGGAGTGATTCCGCGAGTAATTCCGGACCGATCGATGTCATTAGCCCGCTGTTACCCGCCCATCGAACGTAAACCTGTCCCCTCGCGTGCGACGCGACCGCACGACGGGCCGCGCGAACCGATTCGCTTGACATCCTCCCGCGCCTGAAGACGCGGGAATCCCACGGCACCGCACCGCTGGATTGGGATATTACGGTTTGCAGTCTACCACTTGTTCCTGCGGTTGGAATCCGCTGGACAAGTCATGAAGGTAGACACCGGGCTGTGCCAACCAGCCGGTACTCCTATCCTCACCCAAATCGGGTGATGACTCAGAGTTACTTTTGTTGATGTTGAGACGAATGTTCTCCGCCCCGTTCACGTCTGCGTTGAACGCCGCATCACACTCTTCGCACGCGTACAGGCCGCGTTCAACACGCTGAGTATCGTCCTCTCTACCGCATACACAACACGTTTTACTCGTATCGCGCTCGGACACTTCTACGACTTCGATGCCCTCCACTTTCGCCTTGTATTCGAGAATGTCCGTGAAGCGGTCGAACGCCCACCCATGTAGGTCAAGATTGCCGTGCCGCCCCCAGTTCTTCGAGCCACCGTCTTCGTCCTCTCGGACGCCCTCCAAGTCCCCGACGTTGATACGACCAACTTGTTTTTCAACACACCGTTGAACGATATGTTTGGCGAGACTGTGGAAGAAGTGGGTTCGACGTTCCGACCATTTGTGATGGAGTCACGTGGCTTCTTCGCCGCCTGAGTCGTCACACTTGGCAATTTCCTTCGGAAAGTAGTAGCCGTCCTGCTTCAAGCGATTGCCGGGATACAGGTCGGCTTCTTCGGTGCTGTACGCAACCGCGGCGAAGTTACAGATTCCAAGGTCGATTCCCGCTGTCTCGTTGCCGGGCGCGTCGGGAGTCTCAACTTCGTCTTTGCAGACGAGGTGTAATTCCCACCGTTCTTGTGATTGGTCGTAGACGGCGCGAACCTGTTGCAGTTTTTCGACGGAGACGCCAGGCGCGGTTTCGTACTCAACGAGAATGTACTCTCTTGCTCGGGGGTATTCCTTGTGATTGCGGCCTTTTGAGAGTCGAACGCGGTTGTTTTTCGAGTCGTGGCGGATGCCTTTCTGTTTCCACGTCACCGTGCTACGTGGGTGTTCTTCGTGGACGCGACGACCTTCCGTGTCGTAGTAGTTTTCCTTGCGGTAGCCGGGTGGGTTGTCTCTGTCATCGTCGGAGCCGTACCACGAGTTGAAGGCTTCAGCGAGTTCCTCCAGAACGCGCTGACTGGACTGACTATGCAGTCCTTTGTACTTGTTGTGAGTCTTCAACTCATCTTTGAGGTCTCCGTGGTCGGGGATTTCGCCCGTTTCATCCCATACTTCGCGGGAGTGGTAGTTAGCGACGTTCCAGAGCTTGCTGGCCGACCACCCGTGCCTGTCAAGCGACTCCTCTACCTGACCGTGGTTGAGGATTTTCGCTTGGTGAGTTCGGTGGACTTCCAGCATTTGGAACGCTCTATAACTGGTTATAGTTACGTCTTAAGTAAAATTTCTGGTTGAGAACGGTGGAATATCCAAGCCTGCTATCGATGGTGGAGTGTGTCAGAGTTGTCGGATTCATCCCGCGCCTGAAGGCGCGGGTATTCTCTTTGATTTTATAACTCGTCGCAGACGTATCCCCGTGTGTGCTCGCGACCGGCAAGCACGCGACGAAAACAGTGCTCGCCGCTGAGGATCGAGAACTCGAGGGCTTTATCGACAGCGTCCTCGAGCCGGTGTGGTGTGAACGGCTCGACGTTCACCTCGTGCCGATCCTGCATCCGTCCTATCAGGACGTCTGGATCGGCCGGCTGGGGTACGAGCCGGAAGAATACCTCGAGGCGATCGGGGAGACGCTCGACGACCTGTGTGCTCCCGGCGAGCACGAGTAGCTGATCCCCGCAACCGCTCCGAATCGTCGGGTAACTTTCATACGACGAGACGACGCACACTCGAGTATGAGTACGATCTTCAGCCAGATCGTGGAGGGAGAGATCCCCGCGCGAATCGTGTACGAGGACGAGGAGACGGTCGCCTTTCTGGACGCGAATCCGCTCGCGCCGGGCCACACGCTCGTGATCCCGAAATCGGAATACGAGCAGCTTAACGACGTGCCCGACGACGTCGCGACGGACCTCTACGCGACGATTCATCGCATGGTCCCCGCCGTCGAGGAATCGGTCGACGCCGACGCGACCACCGTCGCGTTCAACAACGGCGAGGAGGCCGGACAGGAGGTCCCACACGTCCACTGTCACATCATCCCGCGCTTCGAGGGCGACGGCGGCGGCCCCATCCACGCCGTCGCGGGCGACCGACCCAGCCTCGCCGACGACGAACTCGACGACATCGCCGACGACATCGAGTCTCGAGTCTGAGTCGCCCGGAGACTCGAGTTGGACTCGATCGACGGCCGACATCGGCGAAGATGTTCGCAGCGAGATCCTTGCGCCGCCGTCGTGATCGGGGAGACATGAGCGATCGAGAGGCGACCCTCGAGGACCTCGCAACGAGGCTCCGCGGATACGACGCCGTCAGCGACGCCTTCCTCGCGAAGAGTTTCACCGATCGCCACCAGATCCTCGACCTCGAGGCGGGCGAGTCGGTTCCACGGGCGGTCCGCGAACTGCTCGTCGATCACGACCTTCGCGGGGCCAACGAGGTGTACGGAACCGGCGGCGAGAACCCGTCGTTCGCGGGCGATCTGGACGGCGGGACGCGCCACCAGTTCGTCGACACGCGGACCCGCGGCGACCACCAGTCGTACGTCGTGGACTGACCCCGCCGACCGCCGTTGGCTGCCGTCGCAGGCCGCCGTGACGTTTTTACGATCACCGGACGAGTCTCGGGTATGACCCTCGCCGGCATCGTCGCTCAACTTCGCGCCCACCCCGTCGCCACAGTCCTCGAGGTCGGGAGCGTCCTCGTCTGCTGTCTGCTGTTCGCCGGGACGTTCGTCCTCCTCTCGAGCGGAGTGCCGACCGGCAGGGGCGACCCGTGGCTGGCGCTGATCGGCGTCGGCGTCGCCTTCGTGCTCTTCTGGACCGTCGTCGTGCCGCTGTACGAGCGGACGCTGTAGCGATTCTGTTGAACGGAACCCTCGAACGGAGCGGGCGCTGAGGACGAAAACGAGCGTCCTGCTATCGTGGCGGCAAGGAATCGCCACGCCCTCCCCAGCCGATTCGCTTGCTCACTTCGTTCGCTCGCTCATCCACTGGAAGACTCTCTGAGTCTTCCAAGCCTTCGCTCACTCCATTCGCGAAGACCTCGCGCAGCGTCGTGCCGTGGTTCGGTATCTACTCGCGGTTCCCTGCGGTCACCGCTCGTTTTTCGAGGCCTCGCTTTGCTCGGCCTCGCACCCTCACCACGGCACAGCGCGCGCCACCACACTCGGTTGATCGGACGGGATAGGATATCGCTGGCCGAAATTTACCGCGGGCTCCGCGGATAGCTCGAACGTGAAAAGGCACGTACAGCGACTGTCAGAACAACGTTCCCAGCAGCAGGTCGCCGTAGACCAGCGCGATTACCAGTCCGGCGAACACCGGGACGAGGAACGGCGTTCCCGGCGAGATCCAGACCGTCTCCTCCTCGGCGAGCACCTCGAGGCCCTCGCGCAGCGTCTCGGGGGTCGTGCCGTAGGCCGAACCGTCGATGTCCGCGAGGAACGCGTCGGCTCCCCACGGGTCGTCGTAGTCGGCTGGTTGCGATTCCGGTTCCGACTCCGCCGCAGGGGTTTCATCGGCGGCAGCCGACTCAATCTCGCCGCCGTCGCTCCGAGGCGCATCCGCGGTCACCGCGCCATCGGTCGGCGGGTTCGGCTCAGCAGGGAGCGTGTCCGGATTCCGGTAGCGCGCGGGCACGTTGCGGACATCGGCCAGCGAGAGGCCCCGCCAGCGCAGGTACATCCGCAGTGCGTCGAGGTCGAGACCCCCTCGAGAGAGCCCCGTCGGCGTCGAGAGCAGGCGGCCGTGGGTCTCCGGAATCCGAGCCCACGAAATCGGCCAGCCGACGAACATGACCGGGGCGACCCGGCCCGCGGCGGCGTTGCGGACGGCGAGGGCAACCGGCAGCGCGACGCCCACGAGGACGGCGTTCGTCAGGATGGTAAACGAGAACGTCCCGATGTCCGTCGCCCCGGCGAGCGGGAGCGTCCGCGATCCCAGCGCGTACTCGGGGAACGTCGGAAAGAGCACGGCGAGGACGAGCAGGGCCTTCGCATCGGCCCCGCCGAAGCCGCCGACCCACCAGAACAGGTAGGCGATCGGCACGACCAACCCGAGGCTGATCGCCGTCGGAATGAGGAACTCGAAGGTCCACGCGTTCCCGCCGGCGGCCCACGCCAGTCGGGCGTCCCAGCAGAGGAGGACGGCTCCGAGGAGCGCGAGGGGGATCCAGACGGTACTCGAGACGCGCCGGGTCTCGATGTCGCGGTAGGCGACCAACGCGAAGACGGGAACGGCGACGAGTCGAAGGAGGTCCGGACCCGTCGCGACGGCACCAGCGATCGTCACGACCGTTCCTCCGAAGCGCGGTACCGTTACGTTTTCGGCCTCCCGACCCGCCGGCGTCGGCGGGTGAGCCGTGTCGGCCTCGGACTCGAGGGACTCAACGGCGGCTGACTCCCGGGAGTACCGGCGTGTCACGGGAGATACCGCTAAAAGTGAACGCTGCGACCGGTTGTGGCGGCGATCGGTCGACTTCGGGCGATTAATCGACCGAATCGGTGGAAATCGTGACAGCGAACGGCATATCAGGCCGTCCCGCCAAAGCGACGATAATGAGGGAGGGTGCGGCGTTCTCGACCCTGTACGTCGGCGTTTTACTCGCGGTTCCGGGACTGCTGGCCTGGGTGACCGGGCAGGCGTTTATCTTCCCGAGTCTCGGCCCCTCCGCTTTCCTGCTCGCGACGGTCCGTGAGGGGGAGGTGACCGCGCCTCGACGCGTGATCGGCGGTCACGTCATCGGCGTCGCGGCCGGACTGGTGGCATATCACGCTATCGCGCCCGAACTCGGCGTGAGCGTGACCACGGCCGCGCCGATGCTCGCGACTGCACAGCTCCGCTTCGTCGCCAGCGGCGTGGTCGCCGTCGTCCTCACTTCGGGCGGGATGCTCGCGACCGAGACGGTCCACCCGCCCGCCTGCGCGACGACGCTGATCGTCGCGCTCGGCCTGCTCCCCTCGCTCGCCGACGGCGCGCTGATCGTCGTCGCCGTCGTCGTCCTCGTCGGCGTCCACGAACTCGTCACTCACGACCGCTCGTTCGGCGATTACGTACCGACCTGAACCGAACGACGGGAGCGTTCGGGTTACGCGGGATCGCTGAACTCGTCGAACAGCGCCACGACCCGCCGCTCGATCTCGTCGCGGGTCTCGCGGACGTCCTCGAGGTCGCTCCCGTCGGGATCCTCGAGCGCCCAGTCGCGGATATCGACGTCGTCGCCGACCTCGCCGACGTCGAGCGTCGAACAGCCCATCGTCGCGACGGTGGCACACGACCGGAGTTCCTCGAGCGAGATCTCCCGCGGCGTTCGGTCGGTGATATCGAACCCCGCCTCGTCCATCACCTCGATCACTTCCTCGTGGACGCTGTCGGCGGGACGGGTCCCGCCGGTGCGGATTTCGACGCCGTCCTCGAGGCCGCGCCGGTCGCGTTCGCGCTCGGCGAACGCGGTGGCCATCTGGGAGCGGCCTGCATTTTGGACGCACATGAAGGCGATACGAATCGAGTCGTCTGCGGTGGGTTCCGTTGCCATGATCGTGGGTCGTGTCTCGTTAGTCGTCGGTCGGTGAGTCGGCCGTCGTCGGCTCGAGGTTGCCGGTGTCGAAGCCACGCCAGTCGAAGCGGCGCTGGAAGTACAGCGCGACGTTAACCAGCGCGAGCAACACGGGGACCTCGATGAGCGGGCCGACGACGGTCGCGAAGGCGACACCGGAACCGACGCCGAACACCGCCACGGCGACGGCGATTGCCAGTTCGAAGTTGTTCGAAGCCGCGGTGAAGCCGATCGCGGTCGTCGTCGAGTAATCGGCACCGATACCGCGACCCATCCCGAAGCTCACGAAGAACATGACGACGAAGTAGATCGTCAGCGGCACCGCGATCAGCAGGACGTCGCCCGGCGCGGCGACGATGTTCTCGCCCTGCGTGGCGAACATGACGATGACGGTAAACAGCAGGGCGACCAGCGTCAGGGGATCGATCGTCGGGATGAACGCCTCGTCGTACCACTCCTCGCCTCTCGTTCGGGTGCCGACGTAGCGAGTGAGCAATCCGCCGGCGAAGGGAATGCCGAGGAAGACGACGATGGCTCTGAAGACCTGCACGGGCGAGACGTCGAAGGTCGTGATCCCGGCGACGAGCGACTCCATGCCGAGCAGCGGCGGGAGGAAGAGGCCGAAGAACCAGACGTACACCCCGTAGGTGACGATCTGGAAGAGACTGTTGAACGCTACGAGACCGGTCACGTACTCGGTCGACCCCTCCGCGAGTTCGTTCCAGACGAGCACCATCGCGATACACCGGGCCATCCCGATGAACACGAGTCCGAGGAAGTACTCGGGGCGGGCCGGCAGGCCGGGGACGAGCCCGCTGAAGAAGAACACCGCGAGCCCGAACATCAGCGTCGGGCCGATCAGCCAGTTCTGGACGAGGCTCAGCCCGAGCACGCGCCAGTTGCTGAACACTGTCGGGAGCCGCGAGTAATCCGCCTTCGCCAACGGCGGATACATCATCGCCACGAGCCCGATCTCCACGAGGTGGAGGTCTCGGATCGGCTCGGTCACCGGCGGGACGAACGAGCCGAGGCCGACGCCGACAGCCATCGCCGCGAAGATCCACACGGTGAGATACTTGTCCAGAAAGTCCATCGAACTCGGGTCACCGCAGCTCTCGCAGCCGCAGTCCGGCCCGTGCTCGTGGGTCGCGTTACTCATGAACAGTCCCTTCGAGGACGGTCACGAGGGCGACGGCACGGTTGGTCGCCCGGTACTTCTTCCAGCGGCCGTCCTTCCGGCCGTCGACGAGTCCGGCGTCGACGAGTTGCGAGAGCGCGTGACTGAGCCCGCTCTCGGTCACGTCGACGACCGCCTGTAGCTCGCAGACACAGAGTTCCGCCTCGGCCGCGACGAGGACGCGGACGAGCGTGTACCGCGTCTCGTTTGCCAGCGCCGAGAGCACGTCGAGCTCCGTCTCGACCCGCTCCGCGCCGATCGCCGCCTCGAGCGTCTCGAGTTCACCCAGCCGCCGTTCGACGTCCTCCTCGCGACACGCGTCGAGTTCATCCTCGAGATAGCGTTGTAATCGGTCCGTGGCTTGTCCCATCAGCCTCGAGTTGAGTAGTAGTTCAATTAATATCTTCGGTCCGGTAGCGGGTTATGCCATTGAAATGGTAACCAGTGGAATATTATCGGACTATCTGGCAACCAGTCGGTCCTCGTCAATTGAGTGAATTCACAACTCTATATCGAACGAATCGACCACCCGATCCCGCGTTTGTCTCACGCGTGAGCGAACCGGTTCGGAAACAGCGAGACGGAACGGCGTTTACGGTGCGTTCGATCGACGGACCGAGGAGTCGGATTGCTGTTTCGTCGAGGGATTCCTGCCGGAACGAGACGGGGACGTGATCGCGGACGGCGACCGTCTGCACAGTGAGAACGCTGTCCGGAACGTCTCGAGGCCGTTCTCGACAGTCGCCGAGCACCGGCACCGCGGTCAGCCTCGAGAACGCGCCGGTCGCGGACACGTCAGTAACGAGAGTGAAAACGCGATCCCGAAGTCGGGATCGCCGGCAACAGCGCACGAAGCGCCGGTGTCAGTTTAAATGACGCGGTTCTGCAGGTAGTCGAGGTGCTTTGCGTTGTAGACGATCTTGACCTCGTCGGTCTCGGCCGATCCGATACAGGTCAGACGGACGTTCTTCTCCTCGACCTCCTCGTCCGAGAGGATCTGCTGCATGTCCATGTCGATCTCGCCCTCGAAGACGATCGCTGCACAGTTCGCACAGGCACCGGCGCGACACGAGAACGGCCAATCGTAGCCCTGAGCCTCGGCCGCCTCGAGGATGTATTCGCCCTCGGCGACGTCGAGCGTGCCGTAGTCCTCCTCGTCGAGGCCGGCGTCTGCGGCCTGCCCGAAGAGGTCGTCGTCGTCCATGTCCCAGCCCTGGTCGTCCAGTACTTCGTAGTTGAGGTATTCTACCGTGGGCATCACTCGGCGATTCGAGGGCCGCACTGGTATAGCTTGCTGTTCAGTCCTAAATTGTCTTTGAGCCAGAATTGGCCAATTCGAAGGAAAGAACGCGGTGATTCGTGACAAGAACGGGGATCGAACGGGAGAGGAAAAAGAAACGTCCGAACCTGTTCGACGCAGCGTCGCGTTTGTTGCCGAAGCCGAAATCGGCGGTCTCGTCGGGCTGTAGGCCAGACGCTGGCCGCTCGGTTCCAGGACTCGTTACAGCGGCACGAAGAGGAAGAACCCGTACGCCAGCCCGGCCGAGGCCGAGGGGCCGATGATCCAGAACGCGACGAACCGCGCGACGGCGTCCGGTCTGACTAGATCGTCCGCCTCGAGGACATCGTCCGGTTCTTCCTGGCCGATTTTGGGCACGTCGGGCGTCTCCTGTGTCAGGACGTTCGTCGAGAGCTCGAGCGTGTCCTCGCCGCGTGCGAGCCCGGCGATGCTGGCGGTGCGGCTGGCCCGGCCCCAGCCCAGCCCGACGATGGTCATTACGGTCGCCATCACGAGGCTGATCGGGATGCCGATCGCCGAGAGGAAGGTGGTGATCGAGGCGGCGGTGACGGCGACGATCAGCGCCGCCAGCAGCGGGAGTTCGGTGAGGTCGTTGCCGACGGCCTCCATCGTCCGGCGGGCGATCGTGAAGCCGCCGAGGCTGATCGCGAGCGCGCCGATGGCGATGCCGAGGTCCGTGCCGTCGTAGCCGCCGACGTCGAGCGCGCCGCTGCCGACCAGCGGCGCGACCGCGTTCGCGACGTTGCTCGCGCCCGCGCCGAAGGCCATGTAACACGCGATGACGACGATCAGGATCGTCGTCGTAAGCTCCTTCCCCGTCGTCCCCGGGCCCATCGCCGGGGTGGGAACGAGACCGGAGCGCTCGAGGGTGAGCAGCGGGCCCTCGGACTGGCGGATCTCGAAGTAGCGGTCGAGATGCGGGTAGACGTAGCGACCGACGATCCCGCCGATCCAGAAGGCGATGATCGGGGTGACGACCCACCACGAGACGATCCGGCCCATCACGACCATGTCCAGCGTTTCGGTCGCCAGCCCGAGGCCGGCGATCGCGCCGACCGCCGTCATCGACGTCGGAACGGGGACGCCGAAGAGGTTCGCGAGCAGCATCCCCAGCCCGATGAAAAACAGGACGACGATGCTGGCCTGCAGCGTGAAGACCTCCGCCGGGACGATGTCGCCGCCCATCGTGTCGATGACGTTCCGGCCGACGGTCCAGCCGCCGATGAAGACGAAAATCGACATGAGCGCCGCGGCCGATGTCTTGCCGATGACGCCCGCGCCGACGGCCGGACCCCACGCGATCCCAGTCGAGGAACCGCCGATGTTGAACCCGACGAAGACGGCCACGACGATCCCGACGAGGAGAATCGCGGAAACCATACCCGAAGCCATTCTACCCGCCCGAAAAGACGTTTCGGGAAGCCGATATGACTGTCATCGGCTGCGATAGATGCGGGCCGTCGGTTCTGTCGAGAAGGACCACGCTCGAGGTGAACTCGAGCGTTCCGAGCAACGCTTCCGGACGAGCGTTATTATTATCAATAATTCTAAATTTATACTGCACCCTATAATTACTGTAAATCAGACCACCTTCTGGGACACTGAACCGAGGACCGCATTTGGTACCGAATGAGTGGAAGGAACAGGAGGATGAGACCGTACAGAGAGGCGGTCAGTCGACGTAGCTATTTATTAAATTCTCTGCTGATAGAATAGAAATATTTTTCGTATCGCATTTGTAGTTCCCACATAATGTCTGATGAGAAATCAATTCGGCGTGAGGGGTGGACAGAAGTGGTTCTGTTTCTGCTAGTGACGGTCGTGATTTCCTTTGTTTGGGTTACGAACGGAATGCATGTAAGCTATCTCGCCAGTATTTTCGGTCTCGGAGTCGGTCTGTCGGTATATTTCGTCGATAGGCTGTCACTGAGACCCTTGATAGAGCTACCAGTAGTTCTGGTATTATGTATTCTGCTTTCCATGTTCGTTGTTGAGGAAGCATTAATTTCCGGGGCTGTCGCTGCATGCGTAGCCATAACTGCAGCAAAGGCATACGACGTATATCTGTAACTTTGGGTGAGAAAGGCGTCAACCGGACGATAGAGAGGCCATCGTCCAGTCGAACACCGATCCGATCAGAAGCCGAAGATCGGTACGAACCGGAACGTGAGGTAGGCCCCGATCGTCGAGATGGCCGGCACGACGTTCTGCATGAGGATCACGCGGGCCGTCGTCGAGGGGTCGAACAGGTCCGAGGCCTTCGGGATGTCCTCGACGTCCTCCTCGCCGATCTCGGGGGAGCGTTCACCCTCCTCCTCGGCGGTCAACGCGCCGACGGAGACGCGGGTCTCCTCGCCGGCGCGAACGCCCGAGAGGGTCGTCGTCCGCGTGGCTCGCCCCCAGCCCAGCCCGACGATGCTCATCGTCGCGATGACGACGAAACTCGCGGGGATCCCGATCGACGAGAGGCCGATGACGATCCCGGAACTGATGACGGCGACGACGATCGCCGCGGTCAACGGGAGGTTCGTGATGTCGTTGCCCAGCGTATCGAGGGTGCGGCGAGCGATCGTAAAGCAGCCGACCGCGACCGCCGCCGAGCCGATCAGGATCAGCGGGATCATATCGATGTCACCGGTGCCGTAGATCGGCGCGATCGCGTTGGCGATGTTACTCGTCCCCGAGGCGAAGCCCATGAGACAGCCGATCCCGACGACGACGAGCGCGCCGGTGATCTCCCGGCGGTCGGCGTCGGCGCCGAACCGGAGTCGCGGGACGACCCCGGATCGATCGATCGAGACCATCGGTCGACCGCCCTGCTTGCTTTCGATAGCGATCCAGGCGTTGATCTGTGGATAGAAGTACCGACCGACCACGCCGGCCACCCAGAACCCGAGGATCGGCGCGACGATCCACCAGACGGCGATCTCGCCGAGCTCGTTCCAGTTGAGTTCGCCGGTCGCAAAGCCCAGCGCGGCGATCGCGCCGACGGCGGTCATCGACGTCGAGGCGGGGACGCCGGCGTAGTTACCGACGAACAGCGCGCCGCCGATGAAAAAGAGCACGGCGACGTTCGAGCGCAGCGTGAAGATAGAGGTGTCGGTAACGAGTTTCTCGCCGAGCGTCATGACCACCTTCGGACCGATCGTATAGGCTCCGAGAAAGAAGAAGATCGACATCAAGCCGGCGGCCATCACCTTCGTGATCACGTTCGCACCGACGGCCGGACCGAACGCAGGACCGGTCGTCGAGCCGCCGATGTTGTAGCCGACGAAGATTGCAGTCAGAATGCCGACAATGAGCAGCGGTTCCGCGTTCACGCTCGGTAGTCACGCGATCCGATACTAAAAATACGCCTATTCGTTCCGGATCGTGAGACGAGCGCCGCGACCGGCCTCGCTCGGGTCGACGGGTTGGCGGAGTCTACGCGGATTCCCCGTCGATCCGCTTTAGCTGCTCGGCGTCGGTGAAGACGTACTTGCCGATCAGCAGGCTGCTGGTCATACTCGTCAGCCCGCCCGCGGCGAATATCATCGCCATGATGACGAACTGGTAGAGCGCGGCATACAGCGGGTTCTCGCCGCCGAGGATCATCCCCGCCATGATGCCCGGGATCCAGACCCAACCGAGGCTCTTCAGCGAGTCGATGGTCGGGATCAGCGACGCCCGAACGCCGGTCTTGATGTGTCTCGAGACGACTGCATGAGGCGGCGCGCCGAGCGCGAGGCCGGCCTCGATCTCGGTCCGGTTGTCCTCGATCTCGTTTTTGAACCGGTCCAGCGCGAGCGAGTTCGCCTTCATCGCGTTGGCGATGATCATGCTCCCGACGGGGACCAGATTGCGCACGGTAGTCTCGATCGCCCCCGCGAGTGCCATCGTGGAGATGACCAGCCCCGAGCCGACGACGATCGCGACGAACGAGACCCGGATCACTCCCGGAAGCCCCTCGCCGCGGTTCTTCGAGATCCAGGTCGCGCCGGTCATCATTCCGAGGAGGATGACGATGCTCCACACGAACTCGGCGGTGAGCAGGAGGCCGACGATCGACCCCATCGCCACGATCTGGACGAACCCGCGGACGAGCGCGACGCCGAGTTCCCGCTCGAGCGAGAGCCCGCGGAGATGCGAGAGGCCGACCACGAGCGCGGCGAGGACGGCCGCGACGGCGACCTGTCCGAGTCCCCTGCGGAGGACGGGGTCGGCAAACTGCGCGCCGAACTCGGCGGCCGACGACAGCGCCGCCATCAAGCGAGCACCTCCGCGACCGGCCCGAGGCGATCGACGCGTCCGTCGCGGAGCGACAGCACCCGGTCGGCGAGTCGCCGGGCCTGTGGCTCGTCGTGGGTGACCATCACGACGGTGAGATCGAGGTCGCGGATGAGCTCCGCGAGGAGGGTCTCGACGCGCTCCTCGGACGCGGAATCGAGGTGCGAGGTCGGCTCGTCGAGCAGAAGTACGTCGGGCTCGTTGTAGAGGGTCCGAGCGATGGCGACGCGCTGTTGCTCGCCGCCCGAGAGGTCCGCAACGTCGCGCTCGGCGTACCCCTCGAGGCCGAGGCGCTCGAGCAGTCGGCCGACGGCGGCGTCGTCGACCGGCTCGTCGCGGAGCAGGGCGCTTCGGGCGACGTTTTCCGAGACGGTTCCGGGAACCAGCGCGGGGTCCTGCGGTACGAGGCCGACTCGCTGTCGGAGCGTCTGCGGCGGGATCGACCGGTAGTCCGTCCCCTCGAGTAGCACCGTTCCCTCCGTGGGTTCGTCGAGTCGGTTGAGCAGTCGGAGCAGCGACGACTTGCCCGCGCCCGAGGGACCGACCACGACCAGCACCTCGGATTCGGCCACCGCGACGGAGACGTCGTCGACGATCCGGTCGCCGTCGACGACCCGCGTCAGGCTCCGCGTCTCGAGTATCGTCATTGTCGGTGAATCCGACGCACGTCCGGAAGTGCGGTTCGATCAACGAGCGGGAGGCGGCCGCATGGATCGGGGCGGGGCTCAGACGCCCCAGAAGAACGCGATGCCGAGGACGGTCACGATCGAGAGCACGAACTGTAGCGGCGCGCCGATCCGCGCGTAGTCGCCGAAGCGGTAGCCGCCGGGGCCGTAGACGAACAGGTTCGTCTGGTAGCCGATCGGGCCCAGAAAGGCGGTGCTCGCGGCGAAGGTCACCGCCAGCACGAACGCGAACGGGTTCGCGCCGATGCCCGCCGCGGCGGCCGCCGCGACCGGGATGAGCAGCACGACGCTCGCGTTGTTACTGATGACTTCCGTGAGCAGCCCGGTCAGGATGTAGAACAGCCACAGCACCGCGATCGGCGGCAGAAAGCCCGCCGACTGGACGACCAGCCACGCGAGGTAGCCGGCCGCGCCCGACCCCTCGAGGGCGACCCCCAGCGGGATCACCCCCGCGAGCAGGAAGATGATGTCCCACTCGACGGCGTCGTAGAGCTCGTTCGGCTCGAGGACGCCCGTGACGACCATCGCGACGACGCCGGCGAGTGCGGCGATGAGGATCGGGTAGATCTCGAGGGCGGCGACGGCGACGACGCCGAGCATGATGGCGACGGCGATCGGTGCCTTGTCGGTCCGGTAGTCGGGGCAGGGCGGTTCGCGGGCGACGATCACGTCCTCCCCGCGAGCGAGTCGGTCGAGTGTATCCGGCGGGGCCTGTACGAGCAGCGTATCGCCGACGCCGAGCCGTCGTCCGACGATGCGCTCGCCGACGAGTTCGCCGCGGCTCCGCAGTCCGAGGACGGCGGCGTCGTACTCCTCGCGGAACGCCTCGAGGTCGAGGCGCTCGCCCACGAGCCGCGAGTCGAGCGAGACGACCAGTTCCGTGAGCACGCCGTCAGAAGTCGAGAGGTCCGCCGCACCGTTCGGTCGGCCGACGGGTTCGACCCCCTCGGCGTCCTCGAGCGTCGTGATCGCGTCCCGGTCCGTCCGGACGACGAGCACGTCGCCCTCCCGAAGGGAAGTCGCCTGTCGCGGGGCGACCGAGCGCACCTCGTCGCGGACCACCTGCACGACGTCGATGTCGGGGCCGAGCATCTCGCTCGCGTCGCGGACCGTCTCGCCGACCAGCGGGGAGCCGGGGACGACGGCCACGTCGGCCACGTAATCGCCGACCGCGTAAGACTCGAGGTAGTCGGCACGCGGTGGGACCCGCTCGGGCAGGAGGTAGTGGCCGACGAAGATCAGGTACAGCGAGCCGACGACGACGACGATGGCACCGAGTTGGGTGAACTCGAACATCGAGAACCGGTGGAGTTCGGGATACTCGGAGCCGAGACGGGCACTGACATCGCTCGCGAGGATGTTCGTCGAGGTGCCGATAAGCGTGAGCATGCCGCCCATCTGCGAGGCGTAGGAAAGCGGGATGAGCAGTTTCGAGGGCGACGTGTTCCCCCTGTTCGCGACATCGGTGACGACCGGCACCAAGAGCGCGACGACCGGCGTGTTGTTCAGGAAGCCGGAGACGGGACTGGTCGCGGCGACGACCGCGAACAGCTGCTTTCGGAGGCTGTCGCCCGCGAAATCCGCCATTCGGCGCCCGAGTTCCTGGACGATCCCCGTCCGACTGATGCCGCCGCTCAGGATCAACATCGCCAGCACGGTGATCGTCGCCTCGTTCGCGAACCCGGAGATGCCCGTCTCGGGATCGACGCCGGTCCACGGCTCGAGGACGACGAGGATCACGATCAACAGGATCGCGGTCACGTCGATCGGCAGGCGCTCGGTGAGAAAGAGGACAAGCGCGACGGCGACGACGCCGAAGACGACGAGCATGTCGGTCGTCACGTCGGACTGGGTCGCGATCGCTTGCGCGAGGAAATCGCACGCCGACAGCGCCATGAGACGACCCACATCGACTGCACATGTAACAATTCTGTTGAGATAGGGGACAGTGTCGCGGCGATGTCGGTCGGCGAAACCGTCGCCTTTACTCGCGTCGGCCTCGCGGACACGGGTATGACCAGCGACGACACGAGCGGCGAGTTCGGGGCGTTCGAGGTGATTCCGGCGGTCGACATTCAAGATGGCGAAGTCGTCCAACTCGTGCAGGGAGAGCGCGGGACGGAGAAGAGCTACGGTGATCCCGTCGAGGCCGCCCAACGGTGGATCGAGGCCGGCGCGGAAACGCTCCACCTCGTCGACCTCGACGGCGCGTTCGAGGGCGAGCGGGCGAACGCCGACGCCATCGAGGCGGTGATCGACGCCGTCGACGTGCCGACGCAACTCGGCGGGGGAATCCGTACGGCCGAGGACGCCACGGACCTCCTCGAGCGCGGCGTCGACCGCGTCATCCTCGGCACTGCGGCGGTCGAGAATCCGGAGATCGTCGCGGAAATCAGTGAAACGCACCCCGACAGCGTGGTCGTCAGCCTCGACGCGAAAGACGGCGAGGTCGTCGTCGAGGGCTGGACCGAAGGCGCCGGGATTTCGCCGGTCGAGGCCGCCGAGCGATACGCGGAACTGGGGGCCGCCGCGATTCTCTTCACCAACGTCGACGTCGAGGGCCGACTCGAGGGCGTCGCGACCGATCCCGTCCGCGAACTGGTCGATGCGACCGAGATCCCCGTGATCGCCAGCGGCGGGGTGGCGACGCTCGCGGACGTGCGCGACCTCGAGGCGGCCGGCGCGGCGGCCGTCGTCGTCGGCAGCGCGCTGTACGAGGGCAACTTCACGCTCGCGGAAGCGCAGGCTGCGGTCGACGCGGGCGAGTAATCGCGCCGGTCTCCCACCGTCTCGATCCGGCGAGTCGTCCCCTCGAGTGACGATAAATTGGAGATATCGACTATCGAATCGAAAACCGATGGCCGACCGCGACTACCACTGGGCCGATCACGTCCGGATGGCTGCCGTGTTCGCCCTCCTGCCGGCGATGGTATTCGTCGGCCCGCTCGCCGCGATTCTCGGACTCGCAGTCGGACTGTTCCTCTGTCCCGACGGCGACTCGAACGACGGTGCGCTGTCCGGGACGGCATAAGCGACTGAGAACAGGCTACGTTCGGTGGCCGGGAGCACGGGTCGAGCACTGCGAGAGCCGTGCGACTCGGGGAAAGGCAGGCAGTTCACCGAAATCCGCCGTGAGCGAAGCCGCAGGCTGAGCGAGCGGGCCGACGACCGACCTGTAAGGGAGGGAGGAGTGCTTTTCATCAAAGTTTTGCCGAGTGCGGTCGCGAAGCGACCGCACGCAGCGCAAAAGTTTGTTAGGAACGCCAGAACTCCGGCGTCAACAGCACGAGAACGGGGATGATCTCGATGCGGCCGATCCACATCATGACGATCATGATCGCACGGGTCAGCGGCGAAAAGGCCAGGTAGTTGTCGAACGGGCCGGCGACGCCGAACGCGGGGCCGATGTTGAGGAAGATCGAGGCGGCCGCGCCGAGGGCGTCGAACTCGTCGACCGGGTTCCCGACGCGGGCAGCGTCGACGACGATCACGACCGTGAGCAGGAAGAAGATGACCAGCGCGAGGGTGACGTACGTGAAGACGTCGCCGATCGTCTCCTCGTCGACCACCGAGTCGTCGAGCCGGAGCGGCCGCACGGCGTTCGGATGAACGGCGGTGAACAGGGTCCGGCGGAACCCCTTCAGAATGACCAGCCAGCGGAGCGACTTGATCGAACACGTCGTCGATCCGGCCATCCCGCCGGTGAACATACAGAGGAACAGCATGTGCTTCGCGCCGGGCGACCAGAGATCGAAGTTGACCGAGGCGTAGCCCGTCGTCGTCAGCATCGAGACCACGTTGAACAGCCCGTGACGGACCGTCGGCTCGAGCCCCATCGCGAGATCGGGGTCGAGCACGAGCATGGCAACGACGATCGCCGTAATCGACGCGAGGAGGCCGGCGTAGAACCGGAATTCGTCGGACTCGAGCGGCCGGCGGATATCGCCTTGGGTCACGGCATAGAGGAGCACGAAGTTGGTCGCGCCGAGGAACATGACCGGGATCAGCGTCCACTGGACCGACGCGGAGAACGCGCCGATGCTGTCGGGTTGGGGCGAGAATCCGGCGGTGGAGACGCTGGTAAGCGCGTGCGCGACGGCGTTGTAGAGGTCCATCTCCGGCGCGAGACCGACGAGGGAGAGCGCGAAGAGCGCGAGCGTCGTGAGGACCGTCAGGCCGATGTACAACCCCCAGATAAGCCGTGCGGTCTCGTCGAGATGGGGGCGGAGCTTGTGGACGTTCTGGGTCTGCGATTCGGTCTCCATCAGCTGGGCACCGCCGACGAGCAGGTGCGAGAACAGGCCGATGGCGACGATCAGGATCCCGAGGCCGCCGAGCCACTGGAGGACCGCCCGCCAGAGCATGATCGCCCGCGAGTGTGCGCCGAAGTCCTCGATGACGGTCGCGCCCGTCGTCGTTACGCCGCTGGTGCTCTCGAAGACGGCGTTGACGGGTCGTGCGAGCACCCCGTCGCCCGCGACGAGAAACGGGATCGCGCCGACCAGCGCGACCCCGAGCCACGTCAGGGCGACCATCAGGAACGCCTCCCGTTGTTGAATCTCGCGATCGGCGGTCAGTCTCTCGAGGGCGGTCCCGAAGACGACGGTGACGACGATGGTGAGGAAAAACGGGACCGGATCGTCGCCGTCGACGAGAGCGAGGGCGAGCGGTCCACCCAGTGGGACGGCGAGCCACTTCAGGACCGTCCCGGTGAGGCTACAACTCGAGCGCCAATCGACGCGAATCGTCATCGACTGTCTGCACGTGTACTGCGAGACGGGATAACAGTTCGGAAGAAAACGGTCCGGACGGAACAGTCGAAATCCGGGGGACGGGGCTCGAATTCGACGCGGCGGACTCAGCTATCGTAGCCGTGGCCGGCGTAGAGGGCGAAGACGTTAGCCAGCAACAGGACCCCGAAGGTCAGCGTGACGGTCGGATCGCCGAGTCCCTGTGCGAGGAGGGGGAGGTGCACGAAGGGCAGAGCGATGGCGACCCAGAACGACAGGAACTGGGCAGGGCCTTTGATCGAGCGGACGACGCGGCGGGTGCGCTGGGGCTCCGTCTCAGGGCTCGACGGGGGGATCGATTCGTTCGAAACGGGGGAGGGGTTGGACATGGGATCGGGACACCTCTTCTCAACTACGACATTCACCCTACCCATCATATAATCGGCTGAAGATTGGCGTGGTTTCGGTCCGTTTCACCCCCGTAATGGGATCGAAATGACGTTTTTAAACGCCCGCAGATACCGTTAGACATTTTATAGCTCTTTGTACTCCGTTTTCGTAGTTTTTGCCCGAACGAGGCGAATTCGATGGTCGACCTCGATCATCGAATCGCTGCCGGCGGCGAGCGGAATCCCCTTGTACCGGGGGCGGCATGGGTCCAGCATGAGCGAGCGAACGGCAACGGTCACGCGCGAGACGGCCGAGACGGCAATCGAGTGTACGCTCGAGATCGACGGGAGCGGCGCGGCCGCGATCGACACCGGGATCGGCTTCTTCGATCACATGCTGACGTCGTTCGCCAAACACGGCCTGTTCGACCTCGAGGTCGACTGCGACGGCGACCTCGAGATCGACGACCACCACACGGTCGAGGATGTCGCGATCGTGCTCGGGGAGGCCGTCGACGAGGCGCTGGGCGATCGCTCGGGGATCGTCCGGTACGCGGACCGGCGGGTGCCGCTGGACGAGGCCGTCGCGGGCGCGGTCGTCGACGTGAGCGGGCGACCGCGGTTCTATTTCGACGGGGAGTTCTCGCAGGCGGAAATCGGCGAGTTCACCAGCGACATGGCGCGTCACTTCGGGGAATCGCTCGCGATGAACGCCGGTCTGACGCTGCACCTCGAGGTCGACGGTGAGAATGCCCACCACGAGGTCGAGGCGCTGTTCAAGGCGCTCGCACGAAGCCTCGACGACGCGACGCGGCTCGACGAGCGGCGGGACGGGACGCCCAGTACGAAGGGAACCCTCTAGTCGTCGACGACCGGCCACCGGTACTCGGCCGGGTCGTCGCGCGTCAGCCGTCCGGTACCGTCGTGGGCCGCGATATCGCCCTCCTCGAGCAGCCACCACAGCGCCGACGCTCCGTAGCGGACGAACCGTGCGCAGTCGGTCGCGCCGGCGGTCGGACCGGTCGCGATTCAGGGACGGCGGAGCAGTCCCCCTTTCTCGACGAACTCGCCGTCCTCGACGGCGTAGTCGACGATCGCCTCGACCTCGTGACTCTCGAGGTCGTAGGCGCCCGCGGCCAACTCTTCGACGGCGGTCCGTTTCATCGGGAACTCGCGGTTGCGAAGGAGTCGGACGACCTTGTTGTACGCCGTCGGCGGGCGATTGCTCGAGCCAGTCGACTCGGCGTCGTCCGCGGCCGCTGCGTTCGACGCGTCTCCCGTCTCCGCCGCCTCTTTCGACGTCGCTCCGTCCGCCGGTTCGTCGCCGTCTTCGCCCGCCGACCCAGCGGCGGCGTCGTCCGTTCGCTCGTCGCGTTCGAAGGTGATGCCGCCCTCGAGTCCCGGCTCTGCGTCCGATTCGGAGTCGGAATCGGGATCGGCCTCGTCGGCGGGCTGGGATGTCGTCCCGTCTTCGGACTCCGCGGGCGTCTCCGAGACGGTCGCGTTCGGGCTGGTCGTCCGCGGTCGTTTCTCCGTCGATTCGTCGGCGGTAGCGACGACGGCTCCCGAACCGTCGGTCTCGTCGTCGCCGGTCGAGTCGGGGTCGCCGTCGGCGGGTCCGGCCCCGGCCCCGCTCTCGGCCCCAGCGCGGGCGAGCAGCGGTTCGAGCAGCGTCTCGAGTCGATCTTTGCAGTCGGCACAGGGGACGACGCGGCGCTGTTCGGCCTCGGTCGGCTCGAGTTCGGGCGGGACAATCTCGAACGCGCCGACGGCCTCGGCGTCACAGAAGTCACAGCTCCGGAGTTCGCGCATAGTGTCGGCTCTCACGGGGACGGTAAAAAAGCATCCGTCAGACGGAGTGTCGCACGGATCGCTCGGGGCTGCGAGGGATCGGGGAATCGCCGCTCGAGACCGATCACCGGACATTATACCGGTGCGGCCGTACACTCGGCAACGAATGTTCGACGAGATCATGGAGAAATTCGAGGGATCGCCGAGCCAGCAGGCGGTGATCCGGCTGCTGCTCGAGCGGGGGTTCTCCGTCAACGACGACGGGCGGGTCGTCTCCGGCGGGATCGAGATCCCGAACACGGGGATCGCCCGCGAGATCGGTGTCGACCGACGGGTCGTCGACTCGACGACCGATGTCATCCTCGAGGACGACGAACTGCGCCGCATCTTCCAGAACATCTCGCAGGTGCCGAGCCTGATGGATTTAGCGCCGGTCTTGGACCTGACGGTGCTCTCGATCGAGGTGATCGACGCCGAGCGGGAAGGGATCGTCGCGCAGGTCACCGGGACGCTGGCTGATCACGGCATCTCGATCCGCCAGACGATCAGCGAGGACCCCGAGTTCACGGATGAGCCCCGGCTCTACCTGATCACCGACGAGGAACTCCCCGGC
Organism: Natrinema versiforme; assembly: GCF_005576615.1. Classification (NCBI taxonomy): domain Archaea; kingdom Methanobacteriati; phylum Methanobacteriota; class Halobacteria; order Halobacteriales; family Natrialbaceae; genus Natrinema; species Natrinema versiforme. The sequence continues at coordinate 63,870 of NZ_CP040330.1, read as the reverse complement.
GAGACGATCACCGCGATCCGCGACCTCGAGTTCGTCCGGAAGATCGAAATCCAGTGACCGGCGTTCGGGCCGGGGTCAGTCCCCGCCCCCGTCGATGACGACGGTGTCCGCGAAGTCGTCGAGGATCGACTCGAGGGCGGTCGTGAGTTCCTCGAAGCGCTCCATGGACATGTCGTCGGTCGTCACCCAGACGCCGTGTGGGCCGCGGATGACCCGCGACAGGTAGCCGTTCTCGAACATGCGGATCGTTGCCTGATACTCGCCGAGTTGCGTGTTCCGGTAGGCCGACTGGGAGCGAAAGCCCAGCCGCTCGTGTTCGGCGAAGCCGATGAGGTCGGCGGTCTGCTCCAAGTCCGACCGCAGATACAATTGCTCGACGTCGGCCTCGGTGAAGTAGGTGATACTGCGCAGTTCGTCTCCGACCGTCGTCCGGCAAACGCTGCGGAGTTCGTCCGCCAGTTCGGCGTCGATAGTCTCGCCGTCCATGTGTGCAGATAACACATGGAACAGTAATAGCGTACGGGTCGGGGCGAAACGTCCTGCAACCGTCCCCGACGACCGAACCGCGGGGACCGACGGGCTCTTTTCGCCGGCCGAGGTAGCACCGACCATCGCTATGGCCAGCCTCGAGCACCGAGACCGGCGACACGGCCGACGAGACGCGGAGCGTGAGCGGGCGTGAGCGACGCGTACCGAACCGTCTCGGAATCCGCCACCGCCGAGTTCGTCGTCCAGGGGTCCGAGTTCCTCGGCCACGTTCGGCCCGTCGAATCAGTCGACGCCGCCGAATCGTTCGTCGAAACCGTCCGCGAGGAGTACGCCGATGCCACCCACAACGTCCCCGCCTACCGCGTGCGGACCGGCGACGACGGGACCGAGGGCCACTTCCTCCGGGAGTACTCGAGCGACGACGGCGAGCCCTCCGGCTCGGCCGGCAAGCCGGCGCTGAACGTCCTGACCCAGCAGGACCTCGAGAACTGCGCGGTCGTCGTGACCCGCTACTACGGCGGGACGAACCTCGGCGTCGGCGGCCTCGTCCGGGCGTACTCCCGCGCGGTGAAAGAGGCGGTCGAGAAAGCCGGTATCGTCGAGGAACACCCCCACGAGCAACTGCGGATCACCGTCGAGTACGACGATTCGGGGACCGTGCGGTCGATTCTAGAAAGCGAGGGCTACGAGTTCGAAGCCGACTACGCGGCCGCGGTCAGTTTCGACGTGCGTGTGCCACTCGCCGACGGCGAGGCGCTCCGGGACCGGATTCGGAGCGCGACGAGCGACCGCGCCGACCTCGAGTGAGGCGGCCGACGGCTGAAAGACGGCGGCCGCTGGCGGACCGTTACCGTGTCCAAACGCCGGGTGCGTCGTCCGGCAGGCGGCCCTCGATTTCGGTCTGAAGCGCCTCGAGGTCCTCGAGTTCGTCGCGGTCGAAGCGAACGTCGAAGAAGCCGCGATCCACCACGAGTTCGTCCTCGCGCAGCCGCACGTGCGAGATGTCGGTCCACGGGACGAGCGAGCGCGTGTACGGCCGTCGTTTGACGAGGCCGGCGTCGTAGATGCGGACTTCGGGCGCGTCGCCGAGCGATCCCACGCGCCAGCGGCCCTCGGCGAGGCCGCCACAGACCCAGAATATCGCCAGTCCGAACCACACGATCGACTGCAGCCAGTCGCCCGCGGCGGCGTTCGTCCCACCCAACAGGAGCCACATCGCGAACACGACAACATCCAGTATCGGATTGCCCGGCGGGGTCCACGGCCACGCGGCCGCGGGGTCGTCACCTGTGATCGCGTCGACGTACCGGGTCTGTGCGACCCACCCCAGCAGCGAGCCGGTGACGGCGACGGCGACCGCCACGACGAGCGCAACGGGCGCGAGCCGCGACTCGAGAACTCCGACCAGCGACGCGAGGGCTGCCGCCCCGAACGGGACGGAAAACACGACAAGCGCCGCCCGACGGCGACGGGTTCGACCGATCCGCTCCGCGAGGCCGCGGACGCGCCTCGCGATCGCGATTCCAACGAGACAGCCACTCGAGAACCCGGCGACGGCCGCACCGGGCACGAACAGTAACGGGGCGGTAGTGAGCGCGGCGACGACCGCCGCGATGCCCGCGAGGAGCGCGCCGACGTATCCACCGAACGCGAGTTGAAATGCCGCGTCCGGTCGGTCGTCGGTGCTGCCAGCGGTGTCGCTCGAGGCGATCGGCTTCCGGTCGGACACGGGTACGCGTTCGACCGCTCGTGTTAAAATAGTAACCGAATCGGAGAGCGGGTTACGCGTCCGGAGTCGGCACGGAGACGTCCGTCTCGGACCCCGTCAGTCGAGAGCGGTTGCGCTGGGACAGCGTGACGAGGATCACCAGCCCGACGGCCCGCAACAGGAGCGTGACCGTGAGACCGGTGAGGCCGACGGAGACGCCGGCCAGCGAGAGGACTGCCTCGACGATGAGCAGGGGAATCTCGGGGACCATCAGCAGGATCGACGCGATCGCGTACAGCGTGCGATTACCGGAGTCGACCGGCGAGAACTGACAGCCGATGATCGTCACGCCGAGGGCGTAGACCCCGAGGAACATCCCGAGGACCGGGACCACGACTTCGGGGAGGAAGAAGCCGAGATCCGAGACGTCGGCCCAGCCGATAACGCCCCACCCGTCGCCCGTTTCGCGGACGAGCAGGACGCCCGGCGAGAAGACGAAGGCGAAGGGGACGAGGATCTTGTTCAGCGAGAGCAGGAACGCGCTGATCGCGGTCTTGAGTTCGTCGGCCTTGGCGATGCCCGCACCGGCGAAGGCGGCGACGGCGACGGGCGGTGTCACGTCCGCCATCAGCCCGAAGTAGAGCACGAAGAGGTGGGCAGCGAGGACCGTACCGACGGCCTCCTCGATCGGCCCGCCGAGCATCGCGACCAGGATGATGTACATCGCGGTCGTGGGCATCCCCATCCCGAAGATGATCGACGCGATCCCGGTGAGGACGAGCAAGAGCAGGATCGAACCGCCGCTGACGGCCGAGATGAGCGCGGCGAGGTTCGGCCCCAGTCCGGAGACGCTGATGACGCCGGGGACGACGCCCGCCGCGGCGACCGCGATAACGACCGTCGTCGCGGTGCGTGCGCCGGACTCCATCGATTTCAGCACGAACGCGCCGAGTCGATAGCCGGTGTTCTCGGCGAGCGACGGCCGGTTGATCGCCGCCGCGGACCGCTGTGCGGACTCGTCGACCGCCTCGTCCAACTCGAGCAGCGGCGAGTCCGCGTGCGGGCGAGCGAGCAGGAAGGCGACGCTGACGAGGATCGCGATCAGCCCGAGATCCGACACCGCGGCGGTCGCTGCGGCACCGAGCGAGTACGGATCGGCCGCCGACTCGAGGCCGAGGAGGACCTGTCCCGCACTCGCGAGTCCGACTCCGTAGGTCGCGAAGGCCGCGGTTTGGGCGACGAAGAGCGCGGCGATCGATCCCAGAAGCGGGACGGCGTTCCGCTCGTTGTAGGCGGCGACGACTGCGATCAGCGCGACGATGGCGACGATCGTGTACCAGCCGGCGCGGGCGATCGAGAGGCGGGCGAAGACGAGGAAGTAGATCAGGAGCGCGATCGGCACCAGATAGAACCAGCCGGTCCGGAGCGCGTCGAGGGCGTCGGGCAGTTCCGCGCGCGGCAGTCCGCCGATACCGCCGCGGACGGCCTCGAAGTGGACCATCACCCACATCCCGAAGAAGAACGCGATGGCGGGCAGGGTCGCGGCAACGATCACGTCCGGGTACGGTGTGCCGGTGTACTCGACGATGAGGAACGCGGCCGCCCCCATCACCGGCGGCAGGATCTGCCCGCCCGACGAGGCGGAGGATTCGACGGCCCCGGAGAACTCGGGCGAGTAGCCCGACCGCTTCATCAGCGGAATCGTGAACGCGCCGGTCGTGACCGTGTTCGCGATCGACGAGCCGCTGAGCATCCCCATGAACCCGCTCGAGACGACGCTCGCCTTCGCCGGGCCGCCCTTCCGGGTCCCGGTCGCCGAGTAGGCGAGGTCGATGAACCACTTGCCGGCACCGCTCATCTCGAGGAACGCGCCGAAGAGGACGAAGATGTAGATGAACCGAACGCTGACGGTGACGGGCACGCTGAAGACGCCCGCTTCGACCGTGTACCAGAGGTTGTAGACGATGCTGCCCCACGTTTCGGGGAGGATCGAGAGCGCGCCGATCGGCGAATCGCTCGGGATGACGTATCCCCACCGGGCGTAGACGATGAACAGGCCGACTAGCGACATGAGGTGCACACCGAGGGTCCGTCTGGTCGCCTCGAGGACCAGCAGGATGCCGAGCGTCCCGAGGAGGAACGCGTAGGAGACGCTATCGAGCGGAATGCCGACCATCGTGGCGGCAGTGACCAGCGGCTCGAGCGCGGGATACATCTCGTGTATCGGGCGGGCACCGTGGATCCCGAGGATCGCGAGCCGCTGAATCTCGTCGATCTCGGTGACGATGTAGTACGTGGGAAGGACCGAGAGGACGACGAGCGCGATGTCCACCGGAGTGATCCGGTTCATCGAGGGATCGACGGCGGCCCAGCGTATCCCGTCTGCAAGTCGCGTCGCCGCTCTCGAGAGCGGGTGCTCCGGCCCGAATCTCGACCGGACGGCGGGCGGAATCCGACCGAGCCGTCTGGCGACGAACCCGTCTCCCCGGCTCCCCGGGAAGAGCAGGAACGCGAGGATCAACGCGAACGTGACGTGGATCGCGTTGACCTGTAGCTGTTGGAGCGAACCGAGGGAGAATTCGCCGACGACCGGCAGCGTCGCGCCGAACTCACGGCTGCGCGCGGCGAGCCACAGTTGAAACGCCGAAAACAGGATGCCGACCAGCGCGACGGCGACGACCGCGGGGCCCTGAAGGGTGCGGCGGCGCTCGACTTCCTGCATGATTTCTTCTTGCTCTTCTTCCGAAACCGCGTCCGTATTCGTATCAATGCTCATAGGGAGTCAGAATATCGTCCGTCGTCGAGTTTCGAATCGGCCGCCGTGAAACGGTCGGTCAGGAGGGTCGTATCGAACAGTCCGCCGTCGACGGAGATATCGACGGGCCCGTCGGACCGCTCGACCAGATCGTACCGCTCGCCGTCGATCACGAGTTCGTGACCGGCGATCGAGCCGGGCGCGACCGGGACCGCCTCGTAGGTATCGTTGCGCGTCACGACGAGTCCCTCGTCGGTCCGTTCCATCGACTCGGCGGCCGGGAGCCCCGCGCCGTGAGAATGGAACACCATCCGATCCATCCGGAGGATGTCATCCTCGACGACGTACACGTCCTCGACCGGCGTCTTTTCGACACTATGGGTGTACGCCAGCGTTACCTCGTCACCGTCGTCGACGGGGACCTCGAGCAGGCGCTCGCCCGAATCGGCATCGGTGACGACGAGCGTCTGCCCGCCCGAAGCCGATGACACGACGGCTGCCGATCCGAGGAGGGCGGCAACCACTACGAGTGCGGCGATAGCGACGGACCGTCTGGTCGGTCGTTGCATATAACTTATCGAAGGTGACCCGGTGCGTTATCCGAAGTACGCTTCGGCGCCGGGGTGGAGGTCGATCGGCATCCCCTCTTGGGCCGAGTCGGCGCTGATGAAGTCCGCCTTGTAGTTGAGATCGTCAGTGTTGTCGAAGATCGCCGCCGTCACCGTTTCGACGACATCGTCTTCGACCCCGTCGTGGGTCGCGATCATCGCCTGGACGGAGACGGTCTCGACATCGGCGTCGACGCCGTTGTAGGTGCCGGCGGGAACGGTATCGTCGGCGAACCACTCGGCCTCGGATCGAATGTCCTCTCGGAGGTCGCCCGAGATTTCGACCAGACTGATATCGTTGCTCGTCGCGAGGTCCTCGATGGAACCGACCGGCCAGCCGCCGACGACGAACGCCGCGTCGATATCGCCGTCCCGGATCTGGTCGGCCGCCGTATCGAAGTTGGCGTTTTGCTCCTCGAAGTCGTCTTCCGTGATCCCCGCGGTCTCGAGGATCTGGAGGGCGTTGACCTGCGTCCCGCTACCGGGAGCGCCGGTGTTGATCGCCGCGCCGTCGAGATCCTCGACGGACTCGATTCCCGAATCGGCCTGCGTGATGACGTGGATCGTCTCGGGGTACAGCGTCGCGACGCCGCGGATGTTATCCATCCCCTCGCCTTGGAGTTCCTCGATACCGGTTCCGTTCGTCGCGAAGTACGCGATATCGTTCTGGATCAGCGCGAAGTCGGCCTCCTCTCGGTTGAGGCTGCTGACGTTCTCGACGCTGGCCCCGGTCGACTTCACCTGCAGAGAGTAATCCGTGTTGTCCTCGAGGATATCCTTGAAATTCCCCGAAAGCGGATAGTACGTTCCGCCGGTGCCGCCGGCGTCCCACGAGAGCGTGTTACCGTCCCCACCGAGACAGCCGGCGAGGCCGGCAATCCCAGTAATACCTGCCGCCTTCACGAAAGATCGTCTGTTGAAATCATGTGACATACTCCATGCCGTAGTAACGGAACCATATATAGATTTTTGATTGTCAATCATAATTCGGATACTGCTACGGATACACACACGGTTGAGGTTGATTAGCAGATGTTCGTTCACTAGTAAATCAGTTCTCATAACCTTATATCCTTAAACGTGTATTATGGCCATGAACTGGCCGAACGTGATCGAAACGGCGGAACTCGGGACCAGTTATTCCCGCATCGGGGTCGTCCGCTCGCCCATGGACCGAAACGTCGGCGGATTCGACCGGCTCGGCCGCCTCGTCCTCGCGGCGATACTCCTCGTCGTCGGCTACCGAAATCGGGATCGAACGCTCGGCACGCTGGCGTTCATCGCCGGTAGCGACGTCCTCGCAACCGCGATCATCCAGCGGTGTCCGGCGAACGCGGTGCTGGGAATCGACACCTGCGGGACCAGAGAGTAACGATCTGGGACGAGACGACCGGGTGCACGAGGCGAGACAACCGCTCGAGACCGGTCGAGAATCGCGCGACGCTCACTCCTCGGGCTCGTACGGGACGGCGTCGCCGTCGACCGGCGGCGCGCCGACCGCGATCACCGAGACCGCGTCGTCGGCGTCGGCGGGGTTGTACGCTCGCTGGGGCGCGCCGGGTTCGACCGCGAACAGCGACCCCTGCGGGACCGTAAACTCCTCGTCGGGCGTCTCGACGTGAAGCGTTCCCGAGAGGACGACGAACGCCTCCTCTTGGGTTTCGTGATAGTGGTAGGCGAGCGGCAACTGCTCGCCCGGTTCGGCGTCGAACCGATTGATCGCGACGGTTTCCATGCCCGCCGCGTCGCTCAGTCGGCGGAGATCGCAGGGCCGTTCATCGACTCGCTCGAGGTCGTCCGGATCGACGACGGTGTAACTCATAGGAAGTCGATTCGGAGCGATCAGCAAAAGTCCGTCGCCACCCGTTCGGGACGCCATATCCGCCGCTTCGCCGCTCAGGTCGTCCGGAACGCCCGGTCACCGGCGTCGCCGAGGCCGGGGACGATGAAGCCGTCCTCGTCGAGGCGATCGTCGATCGAGACCGTCAGCAGGTCGGCCTCGTCGACCGCTTCGTTGACCCGGAGCAGTCCTTCGGGTGCCGACACCGCGGAGAGGACGATCAGGTTCTCCGGTTGCACGGCGTTCTCGACGACGTGCTCGAGGACGGTACACATCGTACTCCCCGTCGCGAGCATCGGATCGGCGATGATGACCGTGTCCTCCTCGTGGATCTCGGGCAGTTTCACGTAGTCGACGGTGATGGGGAACGAGCCGTCCTCGGCGCGGCCGGCCTCCTCGTTGCGGCTCGCGCTGATGACGCCCTGTCGCGCTCGCGGGAACGCCTTCAGCAGTCCCTCGACAAAGGGCGTCGCGGCGCGGAGCACGTTGATGATCACGACGTCGTCGAGCCCGCGGACGCGCTCGCCCATCGTCTGCTCGAGGGGCGTCTCGATCTCGACGTACTCGGTCTCCATGCGGCCGTCGATGATCTCGTAGCCACAGATCCGGCCGAGTTTGACCAGCCCCTTTCGGAAGCTGACCTGTTCGGTCTCGACGTCGCGCAGACGCGAGAGCGTGTCCTTCGCCAATGCATGCGTGATGAGATACGCGTTGTCCCGGTCTTCGATCGGCATATCCCTACAGCCACTCGCCGGGTAGTTCACAGTATCGATCACCCACGAGCCCCGCGCCGGAACGCGATCTCGAGGCATCGACGGCTCGCGAAAGATCGGCTTGAGACCGCTAATCCGATGTTACCGAGCTGTGATCGACGCTGCGGGTCGAATTCGAGCGCTGATCGCACGGATCGAAAACCGTGCTTGGGTACCGGAAACGGACGAAACGGTGGGACCGGTTTAATCGCTCGATCGGCGTAGGCCCCGACGCTCCATCACGGGCACTGCATTCCAATGAGTCACCAGAACCAACAGCCACGGCAGGGCGGACAGCAGCCGACACGGATGACGGGCGAGCGCGGGACCCCCGGCGGCCAACAGATGGGGGGCCAAGGGATGAGCGGCGGCCAGCAACCCATGGGCGGCCAACAGACGGGCGGTCAGCAGTCGATGGGGAGCGGCCAGCAAATGGGCGGTCAGGGGATGGCCGGACAGGGAACGCAGGGCCGACAGTCGTTCGAGAACCACCTCACGAACGAGCTCCGGATCGCGCTCGAGGACTTCACCGAACTGTCCCACATCGCCGACTGGTGTGCGAAGATGTGCGCGTCGGAGGGGCCACAGCTCGCGACGTGTGCGGCTATCTGTCGCGACATCGCGGAGCTGGCCGAGTTCAACGAGAAGCTGATCGCGCGCGACTCGATGTTCGGGCCCGAGATCGCGGACACGTTCGTCCGGATCGCTCAGGAGAGCCTGCCCGAACTCCAGCAGTTCCAGCAGCACCCCCACGTCGCCGAGACGATTTCGGCGATCGACCGCACGATCGACTCCTGTACGACGCTCCTCGAGATGGTCGGTGGCGGCCAGCAGATGGGCGGCCAGCAGATGAGCGGACAGCAACCCATGGGCGGCCAACAGATGAGCGGACAGCAACCCATGGGCGGCCAACAGATGAGCGGACAGCAACCCATGGGGAGCCAGCAAATGGGCGGACAGCAACCGATGAGTGGCGGCCAGCAGCGGGGCGGCCAGCGCTAAGGCCACCGGCCGGACAGGCGAGTCACGGCAGAGAAGTTTATACCTATCCGCACGCTACCACTCGGCCAGCCGAATGGAAGAGAGTATCTCGGGGTTCAAAGTTCGCGGTGACTGGGGCGACATCGTCGAACACGGCGAGCGCATCACGCGCGCGCTTCGAGACGTCGATGTCCATGATCCTGACCAGGAGTACGGCGCGCGCTTTGCACGCGCCTTCGAGGAGTGGGACGAGTGGCGTCCCAAGGCCCACGAAACCCTCGATTCCGACGTCAGCGAAAAGACCGCCGATCAGGCCAGCGTCGAGGAAGGGAAAGGCGAGAAAGCCGGCAAAGAGCCGGACGAAGACATCAAGACCGCCGGCGAGAAGCTCTCGGAGTCCTACGAGCAACTCGAGGACGACGACGCCGAGGCCGCGGTCGACAACTGGAAGGAGTCGATCGATTACGTCGCGCGCGCGGCCGACTCCGCGAGCCGGAAGGCACTGCGCCGCGTTGAGGACACGGTCTATCAGAACGTGATGACTCAACTCGCGCCCTACTACTTCGACAACGAACTCATTAGCGCCAACATCCAGCAGGCCGCGCGCAACGGCGGGAACGGCGAGCAGTTCGTCTTCGAGGTCAACGTCAACGACGACGTGCTCAAGGAGAGCGTCTCCGACCGGCTCGCCGACTACGAGGACGAGGTCGACCGCTGGCACGTCGAGATCGAGAAGGACACCGACGCGGCCGAAGCCATCGAGGGCGCCGAGCCGCCGCCAGAGCCCGACGATAACTCGCGGTCGACGACGAACTGAGCGAGAACGCAGATCATGGTATCGGGATCGGCGAGCCTACCACGCGGAGTGATATCTCGAACGCACCAGCGTGACGAATAGCTAGCCGAACCTAGCGATCAGGGGGTGCAGACGAAACCGACGTGCGACAGTCTTCGACGTCGGGTACGGTACCGACATCACTCGCCAGCAGAAGTCGCGACTCGCTCTAATCGGGTGCGCACTCTCTAGAGTAACACCCCTGTGAGTGTGGCAGCCATCAGTCCGTCTGCGAGCCCCTCAGCCATGACCGTCTGTAAGCCACCTCTTAGAAAATCATAACTATTGGCATAGTATTTACTCATATCGGGACAGAGAAATGGGCACTCAAATAACTATGAATAAAGCCCCACTCAGCGTCGGAATACTGGGCTGGCTCATCCTTCTCAACGGGATCCGAATCGCTATTCGAGGCAGTAGTGGGGCTCCCTCTCTCGGGACGTGGCCATCGATCGTCGTAGGCGGGTGCACGGTCGCTCTCGGTTGGACGATCATTACCGGCCGACCGATCGGTCTCGCCGGCGGATTCCTTACCTGGAGTTACCACGTTATAGCGGGGTTCTTCGGCGTTCTCAACGCAGGTACCGTCGAAGATAATACCGATCTACTACTGGGTATCGTGACTGCCACGACGCTCTGGCTGACCGGCCTCTGGATCCTGTACAAACACAGGGAGTTCTTTCTCGAGCACGTCGCGACCGAGTCCGAGCCAGTCGAGTAATGCGCGCGAGGTTCCGATGCGGCGGAAAACGGACACGATAATCGGGCAGATGCTCGCGGATCTCCCAACCGCATTGACTCGAGCAGAACCTGTGCGATTGCGCTCTCTGCTCGGCCGCCGCTGGCAGTCACAGGTCGGCACACACTTGTACGATCCGCTAATAGGAGGCGAGTAGATGGTCGAAATCGCCACGCTCGGAACCTTTCTCGTGGCCGCACTCGCGAGTCTCTTCATGGCCTGGGCGATCGGTGCCGGCTCGAGCGGCTCCACCCCGTTCGCACCGGCCGTCGGCGCGAACGCGATTTCGGTGATGCGAGCGGGCTTTCTCGTCGGACTGCTGGGTTTCGCCGGCGCAGTTCTGCAGGGGGCGAACGTCTCCGAGGCGGTCGGGACCGGACTGATCGCCGGCGACGTGACGCTCTCGTCGCTTGCCGCCACGCTCGCCCTGCTCATCGCGGCCGGACTGGTCGCGATCGGTATCTTCACTGGCTATCCGATAGCGACGGCGTTTACGGTTACCGGCGCAGTCATCGGGACCGGTCTCGCGATGGGCGGTGACCCGGCGTGGCCGAAGTACACCCAGATCGCCACGCTGTGGGTCCTGACACCCTTTGTCGGGGGCTCGATCGCCTACGCGGTCGCCCGAGCGCTCCGCGCCGAGGTGGTCGCCGAGGAGTACCTCATCATCGTCTTGGCCGCCGTCGTCGGCGCGATCGTCGCCAACATCGAGTTCGCGCTCCTCGGGTCGGGGTCCGGCGGGGCGTCGATCGCACAGGCCTCGAGCGGCTGGATTCCCGGACCGGCGGTCGCCGGAACCGCCGCCGCGACGCTCGTGATCGCGGCGCTGTGGGCGGGCGCGATCGCGGTCGATCTCAGAAGCGGAACCGAACGCGGCGAGCGCCACTTCCTGCTGATCCTCGGCGGGCTCGTCGCGTTCTCCGCCGGCGGCAGTCAGGTCGGGCTCGCGATCGGGCCGCTGATCCCGCTGTCGGGCGAACTGGACCTGCCGCTGATCGCGATGCTCGTCGGCGGCGGCTTCGGCCTGTTACTGGGGTCGTGGACCGGCGCGCCGCGAATGATCAAGGCGATCTCGCAGGACTACTCCTCGCTGGGGCCGCGGCGGTCGATCGCCGCGCTCATCCCCTCCTTTATCATCGCGCAGGCCGCGGTCCTGTACGGCATTCCGGTCTCGTTCAACGAAATTATCGTCAGCGCGATCATCGGGAGCGGCTACGCCGCGGCCGGCAGCGGCGGCGGCGTCAGTGCCCGCAAGATGGGCGTTACCGTACTCGCGTGGATCGGGTCGCTCGCCGGTGCGATCGTCGTCTCCTACGTCGGCTACACCGCCGTCGGCGCGATCCTCCTCTGAGCGGGCCGACATCGAACGGTCTTTACACGACGGATCGTGAGTTCGAGTATGGACGAGGACGCCGTCGATGTCACCGACACTCCCGACGAGACGATCCAGTGGCGGCGGGACGCGAGCACCTCCCGCACCGTGCGCCTCCTGTGGATGCTCGGGGTCGGCACCTTCTTCGCCGCGATCGGCATCGTCATCTGGTGGCGACTGTACAGAGTCGCCGGCGAAGCCGCCGGCGGAGTCGGCCGAACCGTCGTCACTGCTCTCGTCGTCGCGCTCGCTGCGACCGTCCTCGCGCTGGCCGCCTCGAGTCAAACCGAACGACACCTCGAGCGACTCGTCCGGCGGCTCCCGGTCGACGTGCCCTCAGGAACGAGCCTGAATCGGGCGATGGACGCCGCCGTTGGGACGGTCGTGATGGGGTCGGTCATCGGCGGGCTGATGGGAATCGGCCGATACGTCTCCCAGACCGGGTTACTGGCCGGTGCCGGCCCCTTTACCGGGCTGGCGGCCCTCTGTCTCCCGCTCGCGCTCATCGCCCTCGTCCTCGCCTCGTTCCTGCAGTCCGTCGGCGCGCTCGACCGCGACGAGGGGACGATCTACCTCTACGAACCGGAGCAGGCGATCGACCTCGCGGTGATCGATGCCGTGTCGGTCCGAGAAATCGGGGACGCCGCAGTGCTGGGGCTCACGTACGCGCAGCCGGACGGCCAGTACGTACAGGGGCCGCGCCGGATCGTCGTTCCGCCGGCGGTCGCTCGCGACATCGCGGCGATCGTCGAATCGCGGGACTGACCGGTCGAAGAACTCGGACGACGCGGCTCACTCGTCGTTTTCGTCGATTTCCATCGGCGCAGCCTCGCTTTCCGGCTCCGCTTCGCTCTCCTCGTCCGGCACCTCGAGTTTCTTGAGCCGGGCTTTCAGAATGCGGGTGTTCTCGACGGTTTCGACCGTAATTCGGACGCCGTCGTAGGTTATCTCCTCGCCTTCCTCGACCAGCCGGCCCGCGCGGTTGAAGATGAAGCCGGCGATGGTCTCGAACTCCTGGCCCTCGGGGAGGTCGATCTCGAGGGATTCGTTGACGTCCTCGATGTTGACCTCGCCGCGGACGAGGACGGTGTCGTCGTCGATTGCCTCGATGGGCTGTTCCTCGCCGCCCTCGAGGATCTCGCCGATGATCTCCTCGATCATGTCCTCCATCGTCACCAGCCCCTCCGTGGTCCCGAACTCGTCGATGACGATCGCCATGTGCATCCGATTTTCCCGCATCTCGGTCAGGAGTTCGTCGACGTTCTTCGATTCGGGCACGTGCAGGGTCGGCTGGATGAGATCCGCCAGCTCGAGTTCGGCGTCGCCGGTCTCGCCGTAGTTGAGGTCGCGGACCAGATCGCGGATGTGGACGACGCCTTGGACGTTGTCGAGGCTGCCCTCGTAGACGGGGACGCGGGCGTGACCGCTCTGGATACAGGTCTCGATCGCCTCGTCGATGTCGGCGTCTTTCGGAACCGCCGTCATGTCGAGTCGCGGGGTCATCACCTCCTTGACGATCGTGTTGTTAAAGCGGAAGATCCGCTGGAGCATCTCGTGTTCCTCCTCCTCTAAGACCCCCTCGCGCTCGCCGGACTCGATCATCTCCTGAATTTCGTCACGGGTCACGTACGGTGACTCGATCGCACCCGTCGATCCGATGAGGTTGTTGATCTGGCGCGTCAGGTAATCGAAGAGGGCGATCAGCGGATAAAGCAAGTACTCCGTCGCCTTCAGCGGCCTCGCGATGCGAATCGACCACGTCTCGGCGTTCTCGACGGCGTAGGACTTGGGGACGCTCTCGCCGAAGAGGAGAACGAGCGCGGTGATCCCGAACGTCGCCAGCAAGACCCCGACCAGCCCGCCGAAGTGCATCGACAGGATCGCCGTCGCGATCGAGGACATCGCGATGTTGACGATGTTGTTGCCGACCAGAATCGTCACGAGCAGCCGGTGGGGGTCGTTCTTGAGCCCCTTGACCAACTCCGCACCCGGGATGTCGTCCTCGATCATCCCCTCGAGCCGGTGTTTCGGCAGGTTGAACATCGCGATCTCGGACGAGGAGAAGAACCCGGAGAGGGCGATGAGGACGACGACGGCGAGCGCGCCGAGAGTCGTCACTACCGACTGATCGAACTCGAGTCCCACGAACGGGACTTCATAGGCAGCCAACGGAACCGCAAACAGCGGAGACAACGCCATTGATATACAGCCTTATAGCCGGATCGGTTAACCGTTTCCCATTTTACAACGGGTTACGGACATCGCCGCCGGCGACGACACGTTTACCCGGTCCGTTCCCCTACGTTCGAGTATGAGCGAGACCGCCGAGCCACCGATCACGTTCTACCGGCTCCAAGGCTGTCCGTACTGCGAGCGGGTCGCCCGGCTGCTCAACGAGTACGACCTCTCGTACCGGTCGCGGTTCGTCGAACCGATGCACTCCGAACGGAACGTCGTCAAGCGCGTCGCCGGCGTCCGGACCGTTCCCGTCGTCGTCGACGAGAACACCGGCGTCACGATGGCGGAGAGCGCCAACATCGTGGACTACCTCGAGTCGACCTACGGGCGCGACCGGCCCGACGCGGCCGCGGCGGGTGCCGGAGGTGACGACTGATGCCGGAGTTCGATGTCGTCGAATTGGGTCCGGCGGACCACCCCGAACCCGGCGAGGAAGCCCCCGAGTTCACCCGACCGTTCGTCACCGACGAGTTCTGGGAGGATCGAACGCTGTCGGACCTCGTCGGCGATGGCGAGAGTCGAACCATCCTCGTCTTCACCCCGATGACCGGCTCGTTCCTCGCCAAGTACGTCTGGGACGAACTCGAAGAACGCAACTGGGACGAACGTGCGGACCGCGTCGTTGGCGTCACGGCCTCGACGCCCTACGGCGTCAAGCGGTTCCTCGAGGACAACGACTACCCCTTCGCGTTCTTCGCCGACCCCGGCAACAGGGTCGCGGAATCGTACGGGATCGACCACGACCTCGACGGCATGACCGGTATCAGCGAACCGCGGGTCGCCTTCTTCGCGCTCGGCGACGATCGAACGGTCGAGGGCACGTGGGTCGCCACCGACTGGCCCGACTTCCCCGACTACGACGCCCTCGAGGCGGAACTCGGCCTCGAGTAACCGGCGCTGAGCGACAGCTTTTTGCGCGCGATCCACCGATTTCGAATCGAATGAGCGAGTTCGACCGCGCAGCCGAGGCGATCGAGGCGGGGGAGCTCGTCGTCTACCCGACCGAGACGGTCTACGGCCTCGCCGCGGACGCCCTCGATCCCGCCGCCGTCGAGCGCGTCTTCGAGGTGAAAGGCCGGGACCGCTCGAAACCGATCTCCTTCGCGGTGCCCTCGGTCCCGTCGGCGCTGCGACACGTCCGCGCGACCGAGCGGGAGCGACAGTTCATGGGAACGTTTCTCCCCGGCCCCGTGACGGTCCTCTGCCGGCGACGCGACTCCGTCCCCGACGAACTCACGGCGGGGCGGGACCGCGTCGGAGTCAGGGTGCCGGACCACGCCGTCGCGCTGCGACTCTGTGAGCGGGCCGGAACGCCGATCACGTCGACCAGCGCGAACGTCAGCGGGCGGGAGAGCGCCCGCCGACCCGCCGAGCTCGATCCCGAGATCCGCGAGGCCGCGGCCGTCGTCCTCGACGACGGGGAGACCGACGGCGGGACCGAGAGCACCGTCGTCGACGTCTCGAGCGAAACGATCCACCGACGCGGCGCGATGGCCGACGAGATAGAGGTCTGGCTCGAGCGACACTGAACCTCGACAGCCGCGACTGCCGATCGCCCGGTACCCGCTGCTGCCGTCCCGTTGGGCGACGGTAGCTATATAAGACAACGATCCAATAGGTTCGCATACGTCGCCCCATGAGCAGTCATCCCACCAACGAGTCGTGGTTCGGGACGCAACCAGTGCTGTGGTTCCTCCTCGCCGTCGCGGTCCCCGGCGGTGTGTACGCCGGCAGTGGGATCGTATTCGCCGGGCAGTCCCTCGAGAGCGCGGTGCTGATCGGCATCACCTTCGGGCTCGTCTTCGCCGTCACGACCGCGATCCTGAAATACGCGCTAGGTCGGTAGCTCGCGCCGACGGGCTACAATCCCAGCAGCGACCGCACGGTCCGGGTTTTGACGCCACACTCCGCCGCGAACTCGCAGGACTCGCACTTCGAGCGATTGTTCGTCCGGGACGGCGGCCCGTCCAGTTCCCGAACCGCACGGAGCGCGCTCCGATACTGGGCTTTCCGTCGCGTCGTCATCCGCACCGACCGAATCACCCCGGCGGCCGGATACTCGAGCCACGCCCGTTCGACCGGTTCCTGGTGCTCCCACGCCAGCGCCTTGGCGGCCGCGACCGCGTGGACCGATTGGGATCGCCAGACGCCGTTGTCGGGCGGTTCGCCCGGCGAGACAACCACCGGCTCGAGCGGCTCTGCGAGTACCTTGTGGACGATCCCGCGACAGTCCCGGCCGGTCGCGAGCACTTCCCGATCGCGGGGATTCCGGAGCCGGTCCCACTGGCCCGCGTCCTCGAGTCGCCCTTTGGTCGCAGCCAGCCGATCGCGGTATTGGGTCGGCGAGCGGGCGATCGGTTCCGCCGCGAGGTCGTCCGGCGGGGCCTCGAGCAGGGATTCGTACCGGGGCTCGAGATCTCGAACCCGCTCGACCTCGGGCGGTGGCTCGCGGTTGACATCGTCGCGGGTCCGCTCGTAGTAACACTTCCGGGCGCAGTAGGCTGCGGTCCGCAAATCGCTAAATGAGACTCGAGTGTCAGTCACGAACCGTCTGGCCGCGCCTTCGCATAAGAAGTCTCGTGAGCTTACAGGTAGGCGGAGCGAACGTCGATGCATCCGCGAGCGAACGAAAGCGCGGCGCGTAGCGCCGCGAAAAGACGAGCGGCTAAGCCGCGAGTCGAGTGAGCGAGCGGGCCGACGACTGATCCGGAGCGAGCGAAGCGAGTGGAGGGGAAAGAGGAGTGCTTTTGGTCCAGCTTTTACCGAGGGAGGTTTCGCTGGTAGTAACCAGCGAAACCTCACGCAGCGTAAAAGGTGGGTTCTAGAAGTCCACGTTCGTCTCCATCCCCTCGGTCGCGTCCTCGAGGCCGTCCTCGCGGAGGTCAGAGGTCATCTGCTCGGAGAGTTCCGAGTCCGCGAGGATGCTGTCGAACTCGTCGCGGTAGCGGTCGTTGGCCGCTCGAGACTCGTCTTCGGCCGCGGCGATGCGCCGGTAGCGACGGATCCGGTCGGCGCTGACGTCGTACTCCGCCGCGAGCGTGGCGTCGTCTTCCTCGCGATTGCGGATCGCTGCGAGATCGACTTCGTCGGCGTCGTCCTCGCCGACGAGGTGCAGCGACATTCGGGCCTCGAAGATGTCCGCGGCATCGACGCCGAGATCGTCGGCGATCGCCTCGTCGCTCCGGCCGTCGTAGAACGCTCTGGCGACCGCAATCAACTCGTCGTCCGATAACTGCGTTTCGAACGCATAGCGTTCCCGCATCTGCTGGACGACACTCTCGAGGCGATCCTCGTCCGATCGCTCGTCTCGCTCGAGGGAGCCGCGCGTGTTCTCTTGGGACTCGGTGACGGTTTCCTCGCCGTCGGTGACGTCGGTGAAGATATCCCGGAGTTCCTCGGTCTTATCGTTCATGGGTGGACACTCCAGACGGGAGTCTATTTAAACCTGTTGCCAGATCACGTTGGGTCGGACTACTGACATGGTCGACAATTATGAACTCGAAATAGTCCGAAAATTTCCGCAAGACGGCGTAGGGGTGGTCTGCCGAGCAGTGTGGCAAGAATTAAGTTACAGCCCTCCCCCTCAATGGACATGCACGCGTTAGCACAGTCAGATGTCGCGAGGGACACGTACTGGGGAATCACCAGCGTGGAATACGCGGTGTTCTACCTCCTCGCGTTTACCGCCGTCGCCGTCTTCATGTACGGCGTCTACCGGCGGTTCGCCCGCTATGCGGCGGGCGACGACGATTCGTTCCCTCGTGTGAACGATCTGCAGAACCGTATCGCGAGCGCGGCCAAGATCGTGCTCTCGAACGAGAAACAGTTCAACAGGGATCTCTACGGCGGCCTGATGCACTCGTTTATCCTCTGGGGATTCCTGACGCTGTTTATCGCGACGCTCATCCTCATGGCCGAGGAGTACGCCGCGGAGAAACTCCTCCACCTCTCCTTCTGGAACGGTGACTTCTATCTCGCCTACCAGTTCATCGTCGACGCCATGGGGCTGCTGTTCGTCGTCGGCATCGGGATGGCCATGTACCGACGGTACTGGGTCCGCAACCATCGCCTCTGGGACCGCCACACCTCGAGCGAGGACGATCTTTTCATCTGGACGCTGTTCGCGCTCGGTGTTGGCGGCTTCCTGCTCGAAGGCCTCCGTGTCTACAGCGCCGGGATCCCGGACCACGAAATCGTCAGTTTCGTCGCCTACGGCATGGCGCTGGGCTTCGACGCGATCGGTCTCCCGACGCTCGGGCCCGAACAGGCCGGCCTCAACGGGGCCGGGCTGAACGTCGAGAACCTCCACTGGCTCGCGTGGTGGTCTCACTCGCTGATCGCGTTCTTCTTCATCGCGTGGATCCCCTACGCCAAGCCGTTTCACATGATCTCCTCCTTCGCGAACGTCGTCACGCGCGACGAGAAGGCCGGCCAGCGCCTGCCGAATATCCCCTCGGATCTGGACGCGACCAACGCCGAGTCCATCGACGACTTCACGTGGAAGGAAATCCTCGATCAGGACGCCTGTACCAAGTGCGGCCGGTGTTCCTCGGTCTGTCCCGCGAAGGCGTCCGACCGCCCGCTCGACCCGCGCAACGTCATCCTCGACCTGAAATCCTACCGCGAGGACCTCGAGGCCGGCGGCGAGGAGCAACCCATCATCGCCGACGGCGGGACGAGCGTCATCAACTCGGAGACCATGGAGTCCTGCATGGCCTGTATGGCCTGTATGGACGCCTGCCCCGTCGAAATCGAGCACCTCAAGAGCTTTACGCGGCTCAACCGCCAGATGGCCGATCAGGGCGACGTCGCCCCCAGCATGCAGGACGTCTTCCAGAACGTCATGCAAAACGGCAACACCTTCGGCGACTCGCCGCGCAATCGCGGTGACTGGGCCGACGAACTCGAGTTCGACGTCACCGACGCCCGCGAGGAGGAAGTCGACTACCTCTGGTACGTCGGCGACTTTCCGAGCTACGACGAGCGCAACAAGCAGGTCGCCCGCTCGCTGGCGACCATCCTCAAAGAGGCCGACGTGAGCTTCGGCATCCTCTTCGACGACGAGAAGTTCGACGGCAACGACATCCGCCGCGTCGGCGAGGAGTTCCTCTACATCGAACTCGCCGGCCACCACGTCGAGACGTGGGACGACTGCGAGTTCGACAAGATCGTCTGTACCGATCCCCACTCGTACAACACCTTCAAGAACGAGTATCCGGAGGTCGACTTCGAGGAGTTCGCCGACGACCCAATGATGCCCTTCGACTACGAAGAGCAGTGGAACGAGGACGGCGAGATCGACGTCTACCACTGGACCCAAGCCGTCGAGGAACTCGTCGAGGAGGGCAAGCTCGACCTGAACGGTACCGAACTCGACTACACCGTCACCTACCACGACCCGTGTCACCTCGGGCGGTACAACGACGAGTACGAGGCCCCGCGCGAACTCATCACGGCCACGGGCTGTACGTTAGACGAGATGCCCCGCAACCGCAGCAACTCCTTCTGCTGTGGCGGCGGCGGTGGCGGCCTCTGGATGGACTTCGAAGAGGAGCCCAAACCCAGCGAGGAGCGGATCCGGGAAGCGCTCGAGGACACCGACGCCGGCAGCGGCGTCGAGAAGTTCGTCGTCGCCTGTCCGATGTGCATGACGATGTACGAGGACGGCCGCAAGACCGGCGGCTACGAGGACGAGATCGAGGTCGTCGACGTGGCCGAACTCATCGTCGAAGCGATCGGGAAGGCAGACGAGGCACAAGTCGAAGTCACGGCGGACTGATCGATTCGCAGCCACCTCGGGTTTTGCAACGCTACCGTTTCGATCGCTCCCTCCTGAGACTGACGTACTTTGTCAAAATATCTCTATTCTAACTATTCTTATAATCTTACCAGTTGAGCCAATTTGAGGAACGAGCTGGTCGTTGAGTGACTTGAACTAGAATGCTCGCAGACCTGCTCAGCGAGTTCTATGACGCAGATTTAAAAGGACCTTGGAAGAATGAGCGGACGGCGACGCCCGTCAGGACATTCGCCGTCCGCCTCCACGAAACCGGTTGTTCGCTCCGCGAGACAACAACAACTTGGCGGAATTAAGCGTTGAACGCTCGCATGGAGCGGATTAGAATTGGTGCATCGGCTGGCTGACAGCGGGTACGACCCGCCTGAGGCGCAACCGAAGCGGGTCGCAGTTGACGAGACTGCTGTCAAGATCAACAGCGAGTGGTCTTGGTTATACGCTGCAATAGACACTGAGACGAAGCTGATTCTCGATGTCCTGTTATTTGGTCGGCATGCCACCGATCCGGCAGCTGCGTTTCTGCATCGACTCGACGAGAAATACGATCTCACCGATACCGTATTTCTCGTGGACCAATTCGGCAATCGGACTGCCCTTGCTCGATTCAGATTAAGCGGGCGGGTCAACTACACCGAGCGAAACCTCATCGAAACGTAGTTTCACACCCTCAAAATTCGCATCGACCGCTTCCAAACTCGTGGGTGGGAAGTCGGTTGAGCGCACGCGAATGCTTTGAACAATTAATACACTACTACAACCGTCAGGGACCGTACCACGCTCTCGACGGAAAGACACCAATCGAGGAGGTACAGGACTAAACAGCGCCCTATTTAGTAGATATTATTTAATTCAATATAGTTAGAAAGATTTTTATTCAGGATTACCAACCTATTATATGGAGCATGAGAGAATCCAGAAGGACCATATTGAAGTCGGTTAGTAGTGCAGCAATTATCGGTCTATCCGCAAACTCCGTCAGTGGATCACCGGATAATGAACATCGTGTTTTCGAAAATGCATTAGAAATTGTTGAGGAAACATCTAGTGTAGATAAAATGATTAAATATATGGAAAAAAGAGGTCACGGTCATGACAGTCTTAGGGGAAGAATAACCTAGAATTACATCAATGAAAGAAATGGTGTATCGACACAACAATCAGAAATAAACAAATCATCTCTAGATATTTATATTTCACTATTCGGCCCATCATGTGAAAGAGCTAATGAACATGGGTATGAGGACTCATTTTACGCATATATTGGCTGGGAATTTGACGGCAACGAAAGTGAGTGTGGCCGGAGTAATACATTCGGTGCGAAAGACTGTATAGGTCTGACATACAAAGAGGATGCGTGGTATGTCCCAGATGGGGCTGACGGATCTTGGATGTCCGACAAGGTCTCAGTTTCACCAAAATACTATCAAGAAAACGGAATTGCATGTAAGTTTGATGATGAATCATTAGGGGAAGTCTGTGATAAAGAAAACAAAGGAAAGCACTGGTATTTCGCTGCCCCTCTCAAATTCGCAGACGGTGACTTCGAACCTGGGTCTCGCCAAGTTTGGGCAGTTTATAGCCATCAAAATGTCGCGAAATACCTGGGTGATCTCCAACTGAACTTTGGGGCCATATCATATTCAACAGCTAATGATCCAATAGCATGGCAACGCCATACGAATGAAGAAGGAGAGCAACTTATAATGAACGATCAAGACGCAACTTCCTGTACGATTTGAGGTTAAGTCTCTAGCAACGAAACCAAAGGAAGTTTGGTATTGGCCAACGTGAATTACCGGTAGATAATATATTGTTTCTTTATAATTATGGGACGAGAATATCGTAGGACGTTCGCTATTTCCATACTAGCAGCGTTATCAGGGTGTGGCTATTTTCGGGAGGACTCTGTCAGTTGTCCGACTGAGAGACGATTCATTATAAAAAATAATGATGATATCACCCATAACATAGAAATAAAAATAACAGATTCAGAAACCTCAGAGATAGTATTTGAAGAGGTCAGGGCAGTTGGCCCAAATAAACAAAAGGATTTCAGTCATTTATTATCTTCTCTGAAGGAATATGAAGTCACACTTAAAGTCGAATCACTTGATGCAGAGTTCAAAGTTTCAGAGACTACGGCCTGCGCCATAGTGAAATCCTCACAAAAAATAGATATTATTTACAATGGAGAATGAGACCACATATACGTCAAAATGCTATTTTTGCAATTTTTAATAATATATAATCATACCATTGGCCTGCTCTCTATCTGTTCTTTTACCTCCCGGACGAACTCGAGGAAGTTGTCGAAGACCAGTTTCGCCTCGCACGCCTGCTGGTAGTTCGCCTCGGTAATCTCGCCGAGGATCGACTCGAGGCGCTCGTCGGAGAGTTCCTTCCGGTGGACGAGTTCGCGGGCGGTCTTGGTGTCGTACTCGGGGTGGAACTGGACGCCGAAGACCCGGTCCTTGCGGAAGCCGTGGTTCGAGTAGTCGTTTTCGGCGAGGGGCTCGGCACCCGGCGGGAGGTCGGCGACCTCGTCGGAGTGGCTGGTGAAGGCGGTAAAGGACTCGTCGATGCCGTCGAACAGCCGCGACTCGCCGGTGTGCTCGATCTCGCTGTAGCCGACTTCGTAGACGCCCATGTCCGCGACGGTTCCGCCGAGGACGTCGGCCAGTAGCTGGTGGCCCCAACAGACGCCGAGGAAGGGAACGCCGCGATCGATCGCCTCGCCGACCCACTCCTTGATGGGGGCCATCCACTCTTCGTCCCAGTAGACCGACGCTCGAGAGCCGGTGACGACGGCCCCGTCGTACGCGAAGTCGTCGGGGACCGTGCCGTCGGTGGCGTCGAATTCGGCGAGCGAAGCGTCGAGTTCGCGTCGGAAGTTCCGCGTCGTGTTCTCGTCCCGATGGGCCGCGTTCAGGACGGCAATTCGGAGCTGACTCACGGGACGCTAGTGGCCACTCGAGACGCATAGACTTTCCGTCCCACGCCGCCGTTGCCGCAACCGCTGACGGCTAGGACCGGCGTTCCGTGGCCGTCGAGTGAATGGAAGCCGGTCGCGGTCGCAGTCGAAAATCCGACGCGAAACGACCGCGGCCGATCCGCGACGCCTCACTGGAGATAATACCGACCGTCCGCGTCGCGGCGGACTCGGTCGCCGGCGTCGAACCACCCGTCGGCAAACTCGCCGCGATCATCGGCCTCGTCGTGGTCCTCACTGTGCAGTTCCGCGGGCTCGTACCAGTTCTCCTCCTCGGTCCCGGCGGCGTTGACGTATCCGTCGGCGACCATCGGCCCGGAGAGCTGAAGTCGGCCGGTCGCCTGACCGTCCAGCACCGTTCCGTCGTCGTCGACCAGGCGAACTCGACAGTCGGGAACCGGCCGGCCGACGGCGGTCTCGTCGGTATCGGCTCCGTTCGTCCCCGTCTCGAACCCCTGGCTCAGCGCGGTCGGACACTCGAGGCGGCCGTAGACCCGCGCGACCGGAACCGCCCGATCGCGGTAGGCCGCGATCACGTCCTCGCTGACCGGGGCCGCACAGACCGCTCGCTCGAGCGAGTCGACGGCGGCGTCGAAACCGGATTCGGCGGCGAGATCACGAAGGGTCGTCGCCCGGCCGGGCAAGAACGTCGCCGACTCGGACTCGATCGCGGCGAGCGTGTCACCGGGATCGAACGCACGATCGAGCAAGAGGGTGCCGCCGGCGTATAGCACCGACAGTGCGACGCGAACGAGGGCGTCCGCGGCCGACAGCGGTGTGGTCAGCGGGACGATATCGTTCGCGGCGAGCCCCCACGCCGCGACGGCCGTAGAGCAGTTGCGCTCGACGGCCGCGGCGGAATACCCGGCGATCGGACGCCCCGTGTCGCCGTGGAGAGCCAGTAGTGGGTTGTCGCCCGCCGCCGCGTGCCGCTCGTCGAAATCGACAGCGGCGCGGTCAGCGTCGGCGAGTTCCGCGAGTGTCACCGTCCGATCGAAGGGAATCGACCGCACCAGATCCCGTTGGGCCGCCTCCGAAACGACCAGATCGGGATCGAGGACGTCGAACGGGCGCTCGACGGAGGCCGGCGTCAGCAGGTGCGAAATTGGCGCGAACGTCGCACCGAGTCGCCGACAGGCGAAAACCAGCGCGAGCGCGGCGACCCGGTTTCGCGTGACGAGACAGACGGTGTCTCCCGGGCCGACATCCAGCGCCGCGAGCCGCTCGGCCGTCCGCGTCGCGATCGTCGATAACTCGTCGTAGGAGACCCGATCCTCGTGGATCGTCTCCGCCGGCGCGTACAGCCGCTGCTCTGAGATATCGACGACCGCCGTCCGATCCGGGAACTGCTCGGCCCGGCGAGCCAACGAGAGGGTCACGGCGGGACCTCCAACGCTCGAGTACGTAGTAGATAGGGGGTCAGTCGCAAGCACGGGACGGCGACGTGTACAGAGAGACCGCGCACCGAGCAGCGGCGAGTCGACTCAGTCGTCGTCAGTGTGTTCCGCGAGAGCCCCCAGCAACAGATCGTTGACCGTCCGCGAGCGCTCGACGAATGCGAGGTGGCCCGCATCCTCGAGTCCGCTGAACTCCCCGCGCGGAAGCCCGCGAGCCAGTTCCCGTCCGGCCGCGGGCGACACCAGTTCGTCCGCCTCGCCGTGGATCACCCGCGTCGGCTGGGTCACCTCGACCAGCCACTCGGTCGCGTCGAACTCCTCGAGGGCCGCGACCTGTGCCGCCCAGCCCGCCCGGTCGGCGTCGCCGTCGGCCCGCCAGTCGACGATTCCTTCCACTGCGTCGGGCTGGGCCTCGTGGAAGTCCGCGGAGAGGGCCGCCTCGAGCGATTCCCGGAGCGCATCGGGATCGCCCGGGGGCGCGAAGAGGGGTTCAAGGTCGAACGCCGATCCCTCAGCCCCCGTCCCGAACAGCGTCAGCGTCTCGACGCGACTCGAGGTCCGGGCCGCCGCCAGCGCGATCGCGCCGCCGAGCCCGCAGCCCACGAGGTGAGCGTTGGTGATCTCGCAGTCGGCGAGGACCGCCTCGAGGTCGGCGACGAGCGCCTCGAGGGAATACGGTCCGGGCGGTGCGTCCGAGCGGCCGGTTCCGCGGAGATCCCAGACGACGGCCTCGTGGGGGCCGACGATGGCAGCGTGTTGCCAGCCCCAGAGCCAGCCGCCGAGGCCGGCCTCGGGGACGAAGACGACGGGCTCGCCCTCCCCCGCGCGATCGTAGTACAGCGAGACCGATCCGTTCGATGCAGTGGGCATGGGAGAATCGACGGGACGGGTACCGAAAGAAGGGATCGATTTCGACTCGAGCGATCGGCCTAGCGAGACCGCCGAATCAGGCGTTCAGGATCTGGCGCAACACGTCCGGGGCGTCCTCGAGCGCCGCGTCTAAGTCATCGACGTTCGGGCCGCCGCCCTGTGCGAAGTCCGGCGGGCCGCCGCCGCCGCCGCCGACCTTGGCGGCGAGTTCGCCGACGACCTCGCCGGCGTTGACGCCCACGTCGTCGGGCACCGCGACGACGAACTGGGCGCCGCTCTCGCCGCTGCCCAGCACTGCGATTTTGCCCTCTTCGACGAGGGCGTTGGCGGTCGCACGGAGTTCGCCCATATCGGCGTCGATCCGGTCGATGACGGCCGTCGTCTCGCCGATGTCGACTTCCTCGCCGCCGCCACCGCCGCCGGCGCGGGCCTCGGCGAGTTGTTCTTTGAGGTCCTCGATCTCCTTGCCTCGAGCCTTCCACTCGTCGAAGAACCGTTCGGCGGTCTCGGGCACGTCTTCGGGGGACACGTCGAGGACCGCGGCGGCGTCGTACAGCGCGTCCTCTTTGGTCTGGGTGGCCTCGATGGCGGCCTCGCCGGCGGCGAAGGTGATTCGCTCGACGCCGTCTTGGACTCGCTCGGTGTTGAGGACCTTGATCGAGCCGATATCGCCGGTTCGGGCGACGTGTGTGCCACCGCAGGCCTGGACGTCTTCCTCGACGTGAATCAGCCGGATCTGCTCGCCCGGGGGGATGCCGCCCTGATAGAGGTCGAAGCCGTGTTCGGACTCGGCATCGTGGCGGTCGGGCCACTCCTGGGTGACCTGCGTGTTGTCCATGACGATCTCGTTTGCCCGTTGCTCGATCCGCTTGACGTCCTCGCGGGAGATCCGGTCGTAGTGGCGAACGTCGATCCGCGAACTCTCGACGCCCTTCTGGGCACCGGCCTGCCGGATGTGCTCGCCCAGCACCTGTCGCGCGGCGTGGATGACGATGTGGGTCGCCGTGTGGTGGCGCATGAGCTGACGGCGTCGACCGCCGTCGATCTGTCCGTTGACCAGTTCGCCCTTGCCGGGATCCTCGTCGGTCCGGTGGAGGATGACGCCGTCCTCGATCTGGACGTCCGCGACCTCCACGGTCGTATCGTCGGTCGAGAGCGTCCCCGTATCGGCCGGTTGGCCACCGCCCTCGGGATAGAACATCGTCTGGTCCAAGACGACGTCGTAGCCGTCCTCGCGCTCGAAGACATCGAGCACGACCGCCTCGAACTGCGTGCGCTGCTGGTCGTCGTAGTAGAGTTTCTCCGTCTCTGGCAGGTCCTCGAAGCGCTCGTCCGCCTCGTCCTCGTCTTCGGCGGCCGCCTCGGGCGTGTCGTGGCGCTTCGCGACGAGGCTGTAGAAGTCGTCGGGGATATCGACGTCCGCGCCCGTCTCCTCGGCGATCTCGGCGACCATATCGGGCTGGATGCCGTGGGAGTCGTAGAGTTCGATCAACTCCTCGGTCGGAATGGGCTCGCCTTTCTTCGCGTACTCCTCGGCCAGCGTCTCGACCCGGCGACCGCCCCGCTCGAGCGTCTCGCGGTACTTCTCGACCTCGGTGCGGACGATGTCCCGGATCGTGTCGCGGTTCTCGTACTCGAGGCGCTCGGCCTGCATGTCGACCAGTTCGTCCAGCGGCGCGTCGATGCCGACGGTGTCACAGAGCCGCTTGGTGCGTCGGAGGACCATCCGCGCGAGATAGCCCGTGCCGACGTTCGAGGGAACGATGCCGTCGCCCAGCATATAGGCGAGCGTGCGGCAGTGGTCGGCGATGGCGTAGATGTCCTCGAGGGGTTCCATCAGCGCCTCGAGTTCCGCGATGTCGACGTCGAGTTCGGCGGCGATATCGCCGCGGGCGGTCTCCATGTCCTCGGCCTCGTCGATGTCCATGTGGCCCGCGAGTTTCGCGGCCCGATGGATCAGTTCCTCCTGCTCGTCGGTGTGGTCGAGCCCGGCGTTCTCCTTCAAAAAGGCGATCATGTCGGGGTAGACCGCCTCGTAGACGGTCGGCGTCCCTTGGGAGACCCACGTCCACCGCTCGAGCCCGTAGCCGGTGTCGACGATGTAGGTGTCCATCGGGCTGTAGCGGTTCCCGTCTTTCATCTCGTACTCGCCGTCGGGGTCTTGCTCCATGGACATGAAGACCAGCGTGGCGAGTTCGACGCCGCGGTAGATGACCTCGATGGCGGGGCCGGCGTTGCCGCCGCCGACCCACGGGTCCTCGATGTAGATGACTTCCTCGAGGTCGACGCCCATCGAGTCGAAGAAGCCGTCGCAGAGTTCGACGGTGTGGTCCTTCCAGTAGACCTCGCCGTGGTAGGCGTACTTGTCCTCGGGGACATCCTCGCGCGTGTTGAACGCGTGGTGGGCCATCATCTCGAAGGCCATCGTGTGTCGGCCGGTCTTGCCGACGTTGTCGATGTCCTGCATCCGAATGCAGGGCTGGGAGACCGTCAGCGGGTTCGCCGGCGGCGGCGTCTCGCCGCTGGTGACCAGCGGCTGGAAGTCGTAGATCGACGCCTGGGTCAACAGGACGTCGTCGCGCCAGCGGTTCGCCGCGACGGGGTAGGGATCGATTCGCTCGTGGTCGTTGGCCTCGAAGTAAGAGAGAAAGGCCTCGCGCATCTCGGTGAGGCTGTACGACCCATCGAAGCCCGAGTTGTCGATGAAGCCGTACTCTTCGCAGGGCGGCTCACCGCAGGTCACCCGGTCGTGGTCGCGCGTCCAGAAGTGAGCGCCACACTCCGGGCACTCCTTGCGCTCGAACCCTTCTTCCTCGAAGTACTCGAGGCGGTATTCCTCCGCCAGTTCGCTCATTACGCGTGTATTCGCCCTGCAGCGCGTAAAACAGTTCCGCAACTGCCGTCGCGAAACCAGCATCCGACGCGACTATGAGCGAGACAGTTGTGAACGGGAACACCTCGTACCGGAACGCCGGTACCGCGGATAGACGGTGTCCGTCAATCCCTCGCGGCGCTCGCGCGGCGGCTCGTCGATGCACAGTTGCGCCGCCAGTGCCGAGAGAAGTGATAGGAAAATAATAAGTATCTGCCGATAAAATACACGGATAATGGTGGGAATGGAACGGAGTCGGACGGGTGGACAGGTGAGTCGATCCGGGAGGTGCGATCGGACGGTTCCGAACCCTCCTGCGGACGGACACGGGCGCGGTGACGGGTCCCGAAACAGGGGCGACCGCTGATCATGTCGACGCGACGGTCCCTGCTCCGGAAGGCGGGCCTGACCGGTATCGGAACGACGATCGGCGTGACGCTCCTCCCCTCGCCGCCGAACGCGACGGACCCCAGCGGCACGGTCGAGGCCGCCGAACCCCCCGAGGAAGTCGCCGACTGGCTCGACGAACCGATCACCGACGAGAGCGACGCGCCGATCGGCCGCTACCACTACGAGCCGACCAGAAACGGGTTCCGCGCGACCGCACCGTTCAACGTCGTGCTCCTCCCCGAGGCCGACGGCGAACGGGGCCTCGAGCGCGTCATGTCCGTCCTCGACGACGAGGGGTGGGTCCGCAGTCCCGAAGAGTACACCCGGTTCGCGTGGGATCGGGAACGCGAGGCGTTCGTGCGCCAACAGGCGACGGCCGCCCAGACCTACTACGGGACCAACGGCCGGCGACACGTCCGGTGCTGGTCGTTCGAGAGCATCGTCTCGATGCAGGCCCACGAGGACACGAGCGCCCGCCCGAAACACGGTATCGCCTCCTACGAGCGCGGTCGGGACACCGTCGAGGCGATCTTCGCCGAGGACGGCTGGGAAATCTCCCCCGGCACGATCGACCTGCGAAACGAAAAGGGGCCCGACCACGACGGGCTCGCGACGGTCATCGCGGAGGAGCCGTGAGCACCGAAACCGACGACCGTCGATCGCTCGACACGCGAGCGGCTATCGGGACCGTCCTCGAGCACCCGCTGCTCGGACTCGAGCGGCGACGAACGGCGCTCACCGTGGTGTACCTGTTGGGGCTGGTCGCGATGTTCTGGGCCAGCTACCTCGGAACGCGGGTGCCGGTCACCGACGCGCTGCGCAATACGCTGACGACGGGGCTGGACACGCTCAGCATGGTCTTCATCGCGCTGGTGACCCCGACGATCCTGCTCGTGCCGTTGTGCTATGCAATCTGGAACGGTGGACCGGGACTCTCCTTCGTCCTCCCGCTCGTGCCGGTCGGTATCGGAGACGTCATCGCCGGCGCGTACGTGCTCGATCTCGACATCGCGATCGGCCTGACCGTCGGCGCGACCGCGGCCGCAGTCGCGCTCGTCGCCGTGGACGTCCGCCGGGCCGACTCGCTGCGGTTCTGGCGGGCCGGCGTGGACGAGGACCGGTTGCTGTTCGTCACCGCAGCCGCGGTCGTCGCCGCCGTCGGCGTCGGCCGCTTCGTCGACACCGCACCCGCCTACATGCTCGAGTGGTACGCGCCCCTCGGCGGCTGCTGGCTCGTGACCGCCGCGCTCGTCGGCGGCTACTGGATCGTCTGGGCTCGATCGGCGCTGGGGGCTGCCGGCGGTCACGATCCGGCGGATTCGTAGCCCCGCTCCGACTGCGAACCGGTCACCGTCGTCTCGGTTTGAATCCGGTGATCGCGAGGGACGACTCAGCGATCGATATCGGGGATACCGTTTTACCGGGCGAGAGTCTCACGCAACACAGACACTTGAACGGCGACGGCACGACGACCACACCGGCGAACCCGCGACCGCGGACGGTACTCTACGTGGCCGGCTCGGAGAGCGCCGCCAGCGACGGCGCTGCGCAACTCGAGGCCCATCCCTCGGGTCCGAAGCGGTCGGTCCACGCCATCACCGCGGTCGAGCGGGTCCGGAGTTGGGCCCCGGAGGCCGACTGCGTCGTCTTCGCCGAGACGCCGACGACGGCGGCCGGCTCCGCGCTGCTCGAGGTCGTCGACGCCTGCGGCGCGACGCCCGTGATCCTCTTTACCGAGTCGTCGTTCGCGCCGACGGCCGCCCGCTCGACGGGCGGGATCGACGGCTACGTCCGCCGTGATACCGACGACGCCGTCGCACATCTCGCGGACGAGATCGAGTGGGTCTGCAGGGGCGAGAACGGGGCGACCGCCGACGCCGATACCGAGACGGAACCGGAGACAGATAGCGAAGACGACGTGATCGCGATGGGCGGCGAGCGAGCGCCGTCGACCGGCGATCCGGCCGACTCGACCGGGCCGGCCGCCCGGCTCCTCGAGTCGGTCCCCGAACTGGTGGCCTGTCGCGACCGCGACCGGCTCTTCGAGTTGCTGGTCGAGAGCGCGGCCGACGCCCTCGAGCGCGAGTCCTGCTGGCTGTCGACCGTACACTTCGGGGAGTTCACGCCGCGAGCGACCGCGCCGACGGTTTCCGAGGCCGACCTCGAGCCGCTGTCGCGCGAGGGACCGCTCGGCGAGGCCCTCCGAACGGGCGAGGTGCTTCGGATCGACGATATCACGGCCGACGACCGGCTACCGACCCCGCTCGAGGGGATCGCGTCGCTGTGCTGTGTCCCGGTCGGCGACGTGGGTATCCTGCAGATCGCCGCCGCGGAGCAGGCGGCGTTCGACGAGGGCGACTGCGACCTGCTCGCGACGTGGTGTCGAGGTGCCGCCGCGGTCCTCGAGCGGATCGACGCCGACGCGAGCCACGACACGGCGCGCGAACGGCTGCGCCGGGAGCGCGATCGACTGCGGACGGAACGGGACCGGATAGCGACCGAACGCGACCGTCTCCGAACCCTGTTCGCGAACGTGCCGGAACCGGCGGTCCGCTACGAGATCGACGACGGGCGGCCGATCGTCCGGACGGTCAACGACACCTTCGCCGATGTCTTTGGCACCGATCCCGAGGCGATCGTCGGCGCGCCCGTCGACGAGGACACCGTCCCGCCGGGCCTCGAGGCCCGGCGGGCGACGCTGCTCGAGTCGCTGCGGGCGGGCGAGCGCCGTCAGTTCGTCAGTCGCCGGGTGACCGACGACGGCGTCCGCGAATTCCTGCTGACGCTGGTGCCGGTCGAGGCGGGCGCGAGCGGAGACGCGGCCACCGACGAGAACGGGGCGGAGCGGACGCCCGATCACAACCCCGAGGGGCTGATCGTCTACAGCGACGTGACCGAGGCGAACCGCCGGGAGCGTGAGGCCGCCGCCGCCGAAGCGCGCCTCGAGACGATCGCGGAACTGGTCGACGACGACATCCGAACGCCGCTGAACGTCGCCCGGGGCTACCTCGAGTTGGCCGCCGAGACCGGCGATCCGGAGCACTTCGCGGAGGTCGACGACGCACAGGAGCGGCTCCGCGAACTCGTCGATCAGTTGGTCGCGATCGCCCGGCGGGACGACGTGCTCGTCGAGACCGAACCCGTCGCCGTCCACGACGTCGCGCGGCGAGCGTGGGTCGCCGTCGACACCGGCGACGCGCGGCTCGTCACCCGGGCGGCGAACGATCGCGTGCTCGAGGCGGACAAAGCGCGGCTGCGAGAACTGTTCGAACACCTGCTGCAGGCCGTCGTCGACGGCGCGGAGGAAGACGCCGACGCCGAAATCGGGGCGGGTGACGCGGGCGACGGCGCACCGGTCGTCACCGTCGGCGCGACCGAGGACGGCTTCTACGTCGCCCGGCGCACCCCCGACGGCGACGCCGCGACCGTCGACGACGGACTCGAGACGAACGCCGTCCCCGGCCGACTGGCCGCGGCTGACGGCACCGGGTTCGGGCTCGGTACCGTCGAGCGCATCGCCGACGCTCACGGCTGGAGCGTCGGGGTCGCCGAGGACGACGACCGCGTCGCGTTCGCGTTCCGCGGCGTCAACGGTGGCGGCGGAGACGCAGCAGCAAAGAGTGACCGTTAATTGTCGTCGTCGAGCGCCAGCGACGCCAGCATCGCCTCGAGTTGCAGGCGCTCGTTCGCGCCCTCGGTGATCCGGAAGTCAACCTCGCCGAGTCGCTCGAGCAGGCGGACCGTCGCCTGCTCGGGGATGTCGAACTCCCACGCGGAGCGGTGGAGTTGGTCGATGACGTCGCCGCCGGCGAGACCGCGCTCGGTCAGCAGGTCCTCCAAGGCGGCGCGGGCGGCGGTGAAGTCGCCGTCGATGGCGTGGTCGACCATCGCCTCGACCTCCTCGGGACGGGCGGTCGCGGTGATCGCGAAGACAGTTTCCTCGTCGACGGTCTCGCCCATCACGGCGGCGGCCTGCAGGGCGTTGATCGCCTTCCGCATGTCGCCGTCGGCCGCGTAGACCAGCGCGTCGACGCCGTCGTCGGTCACTTCGATGTCCTCGGTGGCGGCGATCTCCCGGACCTGCGCTTCGATTGCTTTTCCGGAGAGTTCGGTAAAGCGGAAGACCGCACAGCGAGATTGGATGGGGTCGATGATCTGGCTCGAGTAGTTACACGAGAGGATGAAGCGGGTGTTGTTGGAGAACTGCTCCATCGTCCGGCGCAGCGCGGACTGGGCGTCGGAGGTCAGCGCGTCGG
Organism: Natrinema versiforme; assembly: GCF_005576615.1. Lineage (NCBI taxonomy): Archaea > Methanobacteriati > Methanobacteriota > Halobacteria > Halobacteriales > Natrialbaceae > Natrinema > Natrinema versiforme. Next base: position 30,982 of record NZ_CP040330.1, on the reverse strand, counting down.
CCTCGTCCAGGAAGATGATGCGGTGGTCGTAGCCGCCGAACGAAGAGCGCGCGAAGTCCTTGATCCGGTCGCGGACGACGTCGATCCCGCGCTGGTCGGAGGCGTTCAACTCGAGGAAGTTCTCGCGCCAGTCGTCGTCGTAGACCTCGCGGGCGATGGCCTGCGCGGCCGTCGTGTTGTGCATGACCGTTGGAACGTCCCCTGCAACGTAGTTCCGCGTTCCGGGTACCGTCAGGTCGTAAACACGCTGCTCGTCCTGTATTCGCTCGATATCCGTCACGCGGTCGAAATAAAGCGTTTCACGCGAGAGTCGGTCGAGTGTGACCAACTGTTCGACGACCGCCATCGAGCACATCTCGTCGGCCACATCGAGAACTCGATCGGCAACAGTCTCGAACCGCGGTAGTGACGCGAGGTCGTGATCGTCGTTCTCAACGAGGGCACGGACATCACTGCCGAGTAACTCCGTCTCTTCCGCGATTCGATTGTCTGAGACGCCGAGTGCGTCAATCGCATTCCGGAGCGATTCCTGGACTGAATCGGTCTCCGGCGTTTCGGTACGGGAGTCGAGCGTGACGAGTAACTCCCCAGTACGACTCGCAGTCGGCGACCGTCGGCCGTCAGCGTATTCGAGAAGCCGATCCGTCCGAATATCGGTTGACGCTTCGACTTCCTTTCGCGCCTCGATCGGTTCCAACGCATCCCGCTGGCTGATCCATTCAGTTGGAACGGCACTCAACGAACGAAGGTCGGATCGAACCTGTTCGATTTCCTGCTTGACCTGTTGGGCGGCCTCGAGACGGTCCGACGCAGCCTCAAGCACGCTGTCGACATCCTCGAGATAGGCCTCACGACCGGGGTTATCAGGATTCAGCGTCTCCCTCACCAACGGCTCCTTTTTCAGTGCGAGCGTTCGACAGAGGTCGTCGACGGACGTCTGTGCGGGCATCGTGTCGTAATTCGGATTCCCGGAACCGGTCGTCGCGTCAGCGAGCCGGTCCCGTTTATGAGAGAGCGTGAATCCGACTGCATCTTCGAAACGCGAGAGCGCCGAAACTCCGGAAACGTACAACTGGTGGTACTCCGTTTTCGATCCTGAACCGTTCGTCGCCGCCTTCTCGACGCGCTTTCGCCGCGTCGGAATCCCAAACGAAGCGAGCAGGTACGAACAGAGCGTGATCAGCGATTCGTCTTTCTGTGTCAGTTCGATCGTTCCCTGCTCCGCGACGTACGCTTCCGAATCGAAGACGGCCTGCAAGAACGCTGCCCGAGCGTCGTCAGGAGCGTGAACGAGTGTCGAGCCGATCCCCGATTCCGACGACTCACCGAAGACGTCGAAACAAGATTCGAGGAAGTGGTGAAGCGACTTGGTCCGCAGTTCGACGTACGGGACGTCTTTCTGTATGCCCCGGGTCGTCTCGAGGTCGAACAGTTCCTGTGCGATGCGTTCGAACGACTCACGGAGAGCCTCGTCCGTATTGTAGAATTTGATACGGCCGTTCTCGATACGTGCTTCGCTGATCGCCAGCCCGACGAACCGCGCCAGATCCGGCGTGAGTTCCCACGGCGGCGTGATCGGACCGGATCGTTTGTTGTACGGCGTGACGTACTGTACGGCCTCTACGTTGGATCGAAGCTCGGATTCTGCAACATCGAGCGATCGGAGGTACGCAAGCGAACAGGTTGCCGACGGCTCCTCGAGATCGATCGAGACGTCTCGTGCGTAATTCTGCGCCGTCTTACGAGTGATCTCGTATTCGGTGGCGATCTCGGCGACCGAATAGCCTCGTCGAAGACAGCCAATTACTGTCTTCTTCTGTCCGACGTAATTCTCTTCGGCTGGGATTTCGTATCGCTCGGCGAACGATTCCGAGACGGTGACGAACGTTCTGTCGCCATCCATCGACGAGAGCCAGTCGAGCGATGCGGATGTGTCGTCAGGAGCGAGTGGCGTTTCCAGTGGCCGGACGATCCGCTCATCGCCGGACAGCGATCCGGCTTCCCGCCACTCGAGGCCTGTCTCGTCGGCCACGAGAAGTTTGTGTTCCGGCGTGACCGTGAACTCGTTTCCGTCTCGCGTTGTAATCGAGACGAGATTGGTCGCTTCCTTCGAGAAGACGTGAGATGGGGAGACGTATTCGAACGAACCGTCGTTGTCGTACGTCAGAATCTCGAGGTCGTCGTCCGGCGTTCCGAATCCGTCGACATCACCGACGACAGTGGAGATCGGAGCGACACCTTTGTTCGTCAGCACCGGTGTCTCGCCGGTGACACACTTCCCCGTGCCCGCCGGCCCCGCGAACATGAGATGCGGGAGGTCGTCCTGCTCGACGTAGTTTTGCAGGCGCGGAACGATGTTCTCGTGGCCCTTGATCTCGTCGAGGCGCTCCGGTCGGTACTTCTCGATCCAGACTTCGGTCTTCCCGGGTGTGGGCTCCGCCGCCTCGGCGTCGGCCTCGCTCATACCGGCCGAAGGGGCGGCCGGAAGATAAATCGCCCGAAGGTCGCTCTCGAGTCCGTCCGATCGCAACCGCATCGAGCGCCGACGGCGACTACCTATGTCGACCGGCCAGCGGCGACCGGTCGGCGGCGACGGACGGGGAGCCCCGCGACTGACGACCGCACCCGAGAAATCGCTCGAGAGCCGATCTACCGCCGCGTGACCGGTCCGATTCCTGATATCTGTGTAACAGGTTTTACTCCCTGCTCGGCGAAGCGAGAGACGAGATGTGTGGGACACATTCACTATCGCAACTCGTCGTCGTGGTGTTGGTCGCGCTCGTCGCCTGTAGCATCGTCCCGGCCACGGCCGCCGCCCAGACGAACGGCCAGACCGGCGGGACGGTCGTCGTCGAGGAGGACGAAACCGTCGACAGCCTCGAGGCGTTCGGCGGAAGCGTCGTCGTGCGCGGCACCGTCACCGGCGACGTCAGCGCCGTCGGGGGCGATGTGCGAATCGAAAACACTGGCGAGGTCGGCGGCGACCTCGAGGCGGCCGGCGGGAGCGTGACCATCGCCGGCACCGTCGACGGTGACGTCGAGACCGGTGCGGGGAGTCTCACGATCACCGAGTCTGGCACCGTCGGCGGTACCGTGATGGCCGGCGTCGGGAGCGCGACGATCGACGGCACGATCGAGGGCGACGCCGAAATCGGGGCCGAGACGATCCGGCTGGGCGAGAGCGCCTCGATCGCGGGCGATCTGCGCTACGACGGCGACCTCGAGGGCAACACCGACGCGGTCGCGGGCGAGATCGAGGAGGACGCCTCGCTCGGCGTCGACGTCGCGCCGACGATCCAGCCCTTCGCGTCGTGGCTGTTCGCAGCCTACGTCCTCGCGGTGAACCTGCTGATCGGTGCCCTGTTGCTCGCGCTGTTCCCGCGGTTCTCCGACGGCGTCGCCGACCGCGTCGCGTCGGGACCGCTCCGTTCCGGGCTGGTCGGACTGGGGGTCCTCGTCGGGGTTCCCGTGCTCTTGGTCGCACTCGCGATCACCGTCGTCGGCATCCCGCTGTCGCTGATCGGCGGCTTCGCGTTCGCCCTGTTGCTCTGGATCGGCGTCATCTACGGCCGTTTTGCCATCGCCGCGTGGCTCCTCTCGCTGGTCGGCCTGGGCAACCGCTGGCTCGCACTCGTCGTCGGGCTGGTCGCCGGTGCCGCCCTCGGTCGGCTGCCGATACCGATCGTCGGCGACGCGATCAACCTGCTCGTCCTCCTGCTCGGCCTCGGGGCGCTCGTTCGCGGGCTGGTCGGCCACTGGCGGGCCGCCCGAAACCGCGAGCAGGACCGGCCCGTCGGTCCCGATCCGGACGAACCGACCGCCGATTGAGGCCGATCCGCGGGCCTCGAGCGATGCGCTCAAGGCCGCGCTCGCGTAACGCGAGGTATGCACGTCACCGTCGACATCAAGGGCGAGGACACCTACGAACTCGATCTCGAGGCGGTGGCGGGGGCCGCAGCCGCCGACGCTGATACCGCTGGCGGGGTCGACGACGCCGACGACGCCAGCGGTCCCGCCGGCGCAACGCCGACCTACGCGGACCTGCTCCGCGAGGTCGACCTGAGCCCCCACGAGGTGAGCGTCCTCGTCGACGGTCGCCCGGTCCCCGAGGACCAGCCCGTCGAGAGCGACCACGTGACGGTACTGCGGCTGATCAAGGGCGGGTAACGCCGTCGACTCGCGCGGCGACGTGAGCGCCGCGGCGGCTTCGAGGGGTTCCACCGAACGGCTCGAGACGCCCTTGAACGGGTCGATCACCTGCGATCAAGATACTTGGTCGGCGTCCCTGATTAGCGTGGTATGTCGAACCCGCTCAGGGAGTCCGACCCGTCGGTCGCCGACGCCGTCGACCGCGAGCGCGACCGGCAGGAGTCGACGCTGGGAATGATCGCCTCGGAGAACCACGCCTCCGAAGCCGTCCTCGCCGCACAGGGGACCGCACTGACCAACAAGTACGCCGAGGGGTACCCCGGCGCGCGCTACTACGGCGGCTGCGAACACGTCGATGAGGTCGAGCGAACGGCGATCGAGCGGGCGAAGTCGCTGTGGGGAGCCGACCACGTCAACGTCCAGCCCCACTCCGGAACGCAGGCGAACATGGGCGTCTACTTCGCCGCCCTCGAGCCGGGCGAGACGATCCTCTCGCTGGATCTCGCCCACGGCGGCCACCTCAGTCACGGCCACCACGTCAACTTCTCCGGACAGCTCTACGACGTCGACCAGTACGAGGTCGATCCGGAGACGGGCTACATCGACTACGCCGCGCTCGAAGAACGGGCCCGCGAGGTCGAGCCGGCGATGATCGTCAGCGGCTCCTCGGCGTACCCCCGCGAGTTCGACTGGGAGCGCGTCGGCGAAATCGCCGACGCCGTCGACGCCGTCCACCTCGCCGACATCGCCCACATCACCGGCCTCGTCGCGGCCGGCGTCCACTCGAGTCCGGTCGAGCACGCGGACTTCGTCACCGGCAGCACGCACAAGACCGTCCGCGCCGGTCGGGGCGGGATCATCATGTGCGACGAGGCCTACGCCGACGACGTCGACAGCGCCGTCTTCCCCGGGAGTCAGGGCGGCCCGCTCATGCACAACATCGCCGGCAAGGCCGTCGGCTTCGGGGACGCCCTCGAGCCCGAATTTGAGGACTACGCCGAACGAACCGTCGAGAACGCGGCCACGCTCGCGGCCGTCCTCCGCGACCGGGGGCTGTCGCTGGTCTCCGGCGGCACCGACAAGCACCTCGTACTCGTCGATCTGCGGGAGTCCCACCCCGACCTCACCGGCGACGACGCGGAAGCGGCGCTCTCGGAGGTCGGCATCGTCATCAACAAGAACACCGTCCCGGGGGAGACCCGGTCGCCGTTCGTCACCAGCGGAATCCGGATCGGCACACCCGCGCTGACGACCCGCGGGTTCGGCCCCGAGGAGATCGAGACGGTCGCCCACTGCATCGCCGACGTCATCGACGCGCCCGACGACGACGCGACGCTCGAGCGGGTCTCGACGGCGGTCGACGACCTCTGTGACTCGTTCCCCGTATACGGGTAGCCGCCGCGACAGCCGCGGTCGACTCGAGGGACTGTCTCAGGAAGACCGCTGGAGCGGGGATCGATCCTGAACGAGCAGTATGAGGATACTATCGCATTCTTCCGCGAAACGCTTCCACTCGAGTTTCGGCGAATCAGTCGCACACTACAGATGCGCAAGTACCTTTTTCCGCCTCGGGTTCGTTCGCTGTGCTCACTCACCTCTCGGCGCAAAAATCTACGCTAAAAAGGCCGCTCACTCCCTTCGGTCGCTCGCGGGTGCAGCGCTTGCGTTTCGACCGCAGCGGTAACGCCTCCGCCTGTATTGAACGAAGTTGCTGTCCGACTTTGGAGGAACTCTCGAACTATGTTTCACCAACCTTGGTTTCGAAATCTCCGTCAGGTATGTGGTCGAATGTATTATGGAGGGTCGTGGTACCTCGACTCTCGGAAGGGTTATCCCTCAGTCACCCCTACACTTGTTTGTAATGGCAAACGGTAACGTTGATTTCTTCAACGACACAGGCGGCTACGGTTTCATTTCGACGGATGACGGCGACCTCGACGACGACGAAGACGTTTTCTTCCACATGGAGGATGTCGGCGGTCCGGACCTCGAAGAAGGTACTGAGGTCGAGTTCGACATCGAGTCCTCACCGAAGGGCCCTCGCGCGGCGAACGTCGTCCGGCAGTAAGACCGAGACACACCGTCGCTCACAGCGACGAACAACGACCTTGATTTTTCAGACGGTTACACGTCCAAGCTGACGCTATCAATACATTCTGTACGGATCGTTCGTCGGGACCGATAGCGAAACGCACAGTGGTATTCTCGGATCGCGAGTCACGCGAGCGGATCGCGACTGATCACGGCTATCCGAGACGAAGCGAGAAAGACGAGCGCAGGCCGAGACGGTCGCTCCGACGCGTCCCCGCTCAATCGTCGTCGGAGGCGGCCGAACCGGTCGGAGTGGTCGACCGGTCCTCTTCGCGGAGGAAGACCGCCCGACGGCTGCCGAAGACCCAGATCATGACGCCGACGGCGAGCAGCGTGATGATCGCGAAGGGGCCGCCGGCGATGATCGCGGCCTGTTGCAACGCGGCGGTGCCGCCGGCGACCATCAGCAGCGAGGCCAGCGTCCCCATGAGAACGCTCCAGATGACCCGGTTGATCGTCGACGGCTTCTCCTTGCCCCCGGTGGTGAGCATCCCCAGCGCGAGCGTCGAGGAGTCCGCCGATGTCACGAAGAACGTCGTCACCAGCACCAAGAAGAGGGCGGTGAGCAACTCGCCGGCCGGCAGCGCCTCGAACAGCGGGTAGCCGGCGACGGCCTCCTGGTAGCCCCACGCCTCGAGCGTGCCGAGGATGTCGGCCTGCCCGCTCGACTGCATGAAGATCGAGGTGCCGCCCATCGTCGCGAACCACGGGATCGTGATGGCCGTCGAGGCGACGACGCCGGTGGCGGCGACCTGCCGGACGGTTCGCCCTCGGGAAATGCGGGCGATAAAGAGGCCGACGAACGGGGCCCACGAGAACCACCACGCCCAGTAGAAGACGGTCCACGCGCCGACGAAGCCGGCGTCGGCACCCTGCCCGCCGGTCTCGCCCGCACCCATGAAGAAGCTCATCGAGACGAACTCGTTGATGTACGCCCCCAGCGCCTGCGTGCCGACGGTCATGATGTACACCGTCGGTCCGAGGACGAACGCCGCGGCCGTCAGGACGACGAACAGCCCCATGTTGAAGTACGAAATGCGGCGGATGCCTCGCTCGACGCCCAGCGCGACCGAGATCGTAAAGGCCACCGTCAGCCCCGTGATCACGAGCACCGTGCCGGCGTCGCCGAAGGAGACGCCGGCGGCGTACTCGAGGCCGATGAGGAACTGGTTGCCGACCAGCCCCAGCGTCGTCGCGATGCCGCCGATGGTGGCGAAGACGGCGAGGACGTCCACGAGTTTCGCCCACGGGCCGTCGAGGTTGTCGAACCCGACGATCGGGCCGATGATCGTCGAGATGCGCAGCGGCGCGTCCCGGCGGTACGCGAAGTAGGCGATCGGGATCGCCACGATCACGTAGGCCGACCACGCCGAGAGCCCCCAGTGGAAGAACGTGTACTGGAGCGCGCTGACGGCGGCCCCCGTCGACTCGGCTTCGGCCCCGGAAAACGGCGAGGGCGTCGAGTAGTGGAAGATCGCCTCCGCCGGCCCCCAGAAGACGATACCGGCGGCGATCCCCGCGGAGTACAACATCGCGAAGTATCCGAGGAAACTGAACTCCGGATCTTCGTCGTCCTCCCCCAGCTTGATATTGCCCCACGGGCCGAAGATGAGGTACAACACGAACGCCACGAGGGCGAACATCGACACGAGGTACGCCCAACCGAAGCTCGTCCACAGGAACTCGTTCGTCCCCTCCATGACCTCGAGCGTTCGACTCTCCCGGAAGAGAAACGCCACGACGATCAGCGCGGCGACGACGAAGCCGACCCCGAAGACGACGGGGTCGAGTTCGTCGAGAAAGGTACGGATCGGCCCGGTTTCGTCCGTCGTGCGATCGGCATCGCTCATGGGGGATCACGCGCCAGCGACGGTGAGACGGCGGTCGTGTTCGATTCAGTCACACTCGCTGACGGGCCGACGGACGCACCGTCGCCCCGCGACGGCACCGGTTCCGCGTCGTTCCATTCCATGGTGACATGCACCACGGCATAAGATACCAAGGGTATCAATCAACGTTTATCTTAATAACCGGTGCCACTTTTATACTCAGGACCGAACATAGTAGCGGCCCGGACGGTTTCGGTGACGAAACGAGATCCGGAGGATCGAAAACGTGGTCACGCGTTCACGTGCTTGACCTCGTAGCCGCGGTCGCGTATCGACCGAACGATCGCCCGCGATTGGCCCGAGCCGCTCGTCTCGATCTGGAAGACGAGGTGGGCTTCACCCACGTCGAGTTCGGGCGCCGAGCGGTCGTGGCGGACGGTCTGGATGTTCGCACCGCGTTCCGCGATGAGTCCCGACACCTCCTCCATCTTGCCGGGTCGGTCGTCGATCCTGACCCGGAGCCGCAACAGTTGCTCGCGGTCGGTCAGCGCGTGGACGAGCACCGTCTGTAACATCGTCATGTCGAGGTTGCCGCCGCTCAGCAGCGGCATCACCGTCTCGCCGCGCACGTCGAGTTCGTCGCTGACGATCGCGGCGACCGACGCCGCTCCGGCCCCCTCGACCACCTGTTTCGCCCGCTCGAGTAGGAGGAGCACTGCACGGGCGATCTCGCCGTCGGTGACGGTGACGACCTCGTCGACGCGGTCCTCGATCAGCGAGAGCGTCAGGTCGGAGATACCGCCCGTCGCGATGCCGTCAGCGATCGTGTCGACCGAGTCGAGCGAGACGGCCGTTCCCTTCCGGAGGCTCTCGGAGACGGTCGACGCACCGGCCGCCTGCACGCCGACGATGCGCGTCTCCGGCGAGCGCTCGGCGAAGGCCGTCGCGATCCCCGAGATCAGCCCGCCGCCGCCGATCGGGACGACGACCGTGTCGACCGACGAGAGGTCGTCGTACATCTCGAGGCCGAGGGTCCCCTGCCCGGCGACGATCGCCGGATCGTCGTAGGCGTGGACGAACGTCGTCCGCTCGTCGTCGACGAGTCCCCGCGCGTGTGCCATCGCCTCGCGGAAGTCGCTGCCGACGAGTTCGACGTCGGCACCGTAGCCGCGGGTCGCGTCGACTTTCGCCTGCGGCGCGCCGCGGGGCATGACGATGGTCGAGTCGACGCCGAGTTCCGTCGCGGCGAGCGCGACGCCTTGGGCGTGGTTGCCGGCGCTGGCCGCGACGACCCGCTCGGTCTCGCCCTCGGCGACGCACTGGGCGATCTTGTTGTACGCGCCGCGAGTCTTGAACGACCCCGTCCACTGCAGGTGCTCCATCTTGAGGTGGACCTCGCCGCCGGTCAGTTCGTCGAGCGACGTGCTCCGTTCGACCGGCGTGGGCTTGACGACCGACTCGTCGTCGAGGCGGTCCCGGGCCGCTTCGATGTCCTCGAACGCGACGGCGTGTCGCTCTCGGTTCATGGGTCAGCGGATCAGCTTCTCGCGGTCGGGATCGAACAGCGGTTCGTCCCGTACCGTCGCGGCGTGGCGTTCGTTCTCGTAACTGATCTCGACCTCGCGGCCGGGTTCGGCGTCATTCGTCGGCAGGTAGGCGTACGCGATCCCGGCGTCGATCGAGTAGCCATAGTCCGCCCGCGTGACGTAGCCGAGCGCGTCGTCGCCGCCGGGCTCGAGCACCGGATGTCCAGTGTCGACGATCGCGCCCCGCTCGTCGAGCGTGATCGGAACGAGCTCGCGGTCGATCCCGTTCTCCCGGGCCTCGAGCAGCGCGTCTTTCCCGACGAAGTCCGTCTCGAGGTCGACCGCGAAACCGATCCCGGCCTCGTAGGGGTCGTACTCGGGGGTCACGTCGGTCCCCCACAGCCGGTATCCCTTCTCCATGCTCGTCGAGTCGAGCGCCGCCCAGCCGATCGGAACGATGCCGTGCTCCTCGCCGGCGTCCTCGATCAGCTCCCAGAGCCGCGCGCCGTACTCCGTCGGCGCGTACAGTTCCCAGCCCAGTTCGCCGGCGTAGGAGAGCCGGAGCATCGTGACCGGAACGCCCTCGAGGTAGGTCTCCTCGGCGGTGTAGAACGGGAACGCGTCGTTCGAGAGGTCCGTCTCGACGAGCGACGAGAGGACGTTGCGCGCCTCGGGGCCGAAGACGCCGATGCCGCACATGTCCGAGTCGCGGGTCCGCACCGACACCGAGCCGTCGTCGGGCGCGTGCTCGCGGATCCACCGCGAGTGCAGCGTCGCGGAGTTGCCGCCGCCCGTAAACACCGTGTAGCGATCCTCGGCGAGCCGCGCGACGGTCACGTCCGCGAGAACCCCGCCGTCCTCGTTGCACATCGCCGCGTAGCGGATCCGGCCCGGCGAGACGTCGACATCGTTGGTCAGCAGCCCCTGGAGGAGGTCGGTCGCGCCCTCGCCGGTCACCTCGATTCCGGTGTAGGTGGTCATGTCGACCATTCCGACGCGGTCGCGGACGGCCTGATGTTCGACGCCGTGAGCCTTCGACCAGCCGCGCTCGAGCCAGTCGGGCCTGTCCGGCACGTCGTACTCCTCGAGCAGGGCCTCGTTCGTCTCGTACCACTGCGGGGTCTCCCAGCCGCCTGAGTCGTAGAACTCCGCGCCGAGTTCGTCCTGTCGGCGGTAGAACGGGCTCCGGCGAAGCCCGCGCTGACCCTCGGGCTGTTCGCGCGGGTGGATCAGTTGGTAGACCTCCTGATACTGCTGTGCGCCGCGACCCTGCGTGTACTCCCGCGACCCCGCGTGGGGCTGGAACCGCGAAATATGTGCGCCCGTGGGGTCGACGCGCTCGCCGTCGAGGCGGGGGACGCCGTCTTCCATCCAGTGGGCCACGATGTTCCCGGCCCCGCCCGACTGGGTGACCCAGATCGCGAGCGCCCACCAGAGCCCGTCGATCTCCTCGGTCGGCCCGAGGATCGGCATCCCGTCTGGGGTGAAACAGAACATTCCGTTGATGCCGGACTCGAACTCGGCGTCCCGCAGAGAAGGGACGAGTTCGCAGGCCGCGTCGTAAGCCGTCTGCTCGTGGTCCGGGTGGGTGTTCTCGTAGAAGTGCTCCGACGTGAACTCCCGCAGCGACGGGTACTCGAGGCCCAGATCCTCGAGTTTGTCCGGGCCGTAGATGTCCGCGGGATCGACGAGCAGCGGTTCGTGATTGTACGAACCGATCCCGTAGCGCTCGCCGTGCTGGCGGAAGTACAGCGACCGGTCCTGATGCCGAAGCAGCGGCTGTTCGATCTCGCCGCTCGCGCCCGCGAGTTCCGGGAGGTCGTCCGAGACGAGGTACTGGTGGGCACAGGGCACCAGCGGCACGTCGATGTCGACCATGTCGCCGAACAGCGGCCCCCAGATGTTCGTTGCCAGCAGCACCTCGTCGGCCGCGATGCGTCCGCGGTCCGTGTCGACCGCCCGGATCTCGCCGCCCTCGACCGCGAGGTCGGTCACCGTCGTCTCGCCGTAGAACTCGACGCCGGCCGCTCGAGCCCGTTCGGCCATCGCGGCCGAGGCGTCGACGGCGTGGGCCTTGCCGTCCGTCGGAACGTAGTAGCCGCCGCGGATGACCGATTCGTCGATCTGGGGAACGCGGTCGGCCACCTCGGCGGGCGAGAGGAGTTCACCGTCCTCGATCCCGTAGGACTGGCCCCGCTCGCGCTTTCGTTTGAGGAACTCCCAGCGGTCCTCGGTGTAGGCGACCTCGATGCCCCCGCAGGTCCGGAAGCTCTCGAGGTCCTCGTACAGTTCGCGCGTGTACGACGCCATCCGCGTCATCAGCTTGTTGCCGCCCGTCTGGAAGACCAGCCCCGGGGCGTGGGAGGTGGAGCCGCCGGTCTCGAATAGCGGCCCCTGATCGACGACGACGACGTCTTCGCGCCCGAGGGCGGCGAGGTGGTAGGCGGCGCTACAGCCGACGCAACCGGCACCGACGATAACGGTTCCTGCGCTGTCGGGAATCGTGGTCCCTGTACTCATGTGTCATGGTTACTGCCAGACGGCCGAGCATAGCTATCCGGGTGGATAATCTGTGCCGTATAACAACCGGACGGCGTGGGATCGGAACGCGATCACCGAAACTCGAACCGGACGACGGCGACGAAAATCGACTCGAGCGGCGGTTCCGACGCTGTGAGCGGGGGAATCGATGGTATCGAATCGGGGACCGAACGGCGGGAGACTACTCGTCGTCGAACCGATCCAGCCGAAACATCTCGATCGGGTGGTCGGTCTCGCCGTCGACCGCGAGATCGGCGAGGATCTCGCCGATGACGCTGGCGAACTTGAATCCGTGGCCCGAAAAGCCCGCGCCGACGGCCACCTGCGGGTGGTCGGGCAGCGTGTCGAGGATGAAGTGCTCGTCGGGGGAGTTCGTGAACATGCAGGTCGCGAGCCGCATCGTCGGCCCGGCCGCCTCGGGGAAGTAGTTCGTCGTGACCTCGCGGAGGAGTCGCTCGTCTTCCGGACCGGGCTCGGTGTCGTAGTCGTCCGGATCGACCCGCTCGTCGCGGTGGTGGTACTTGCCGATCTTGAACCCCGGCACGTCGTAGATCGGCAGCCCGTAGAACCGCCCCTCGGGCACTTTGAGGTTCCAGACCGGGAAGTTCTCCGGTTCGAACGTCGCCGGGCGGTCGGGCTGGAACCAACCGAGCACCTGCCGCTCGGGGACCGCGAGGCCCGAGAGCGCGTCGGTGAACTTGTAGTTCCACGCCCCGGCGGCGAGCACCAGCCGCTCGGCCGCGTAGGTGCCGCGGTCGGTCTCGACCCGGACGCCGCCGTCGGGCGTCGGCTCCCACTCGAGGACCCGCTCGCGGGCGCGGACCTCGGCACCCGCCGCTTGGGCCGTCTCGACGTGGCCGACGATCGACTGTTCGGGGACGACGAACCCGCCGTCGGGCTGGTACAACGCTCTGTACCCCTCCGGGAGGTCGTAGCCGGGGAACCGCTCGGAGACTGCCTCGCTCGTGAGCACTTCGTGGGGGATGTCGTGTTCCTCGCAGGAGCGCAGCGATCCCTCGAAGACGACGTTGTCCGAGGGGCCGGCGTCGATCGAGCCCGTCCGGTGGATCACCTCGCGGCCGGTTTCCGCCGCGAGATCGTCCCAGAGCTCGTAGGCCCGCTCGATCAGCGGAATGTAGGAGGGGTGCTCGTAGTAGGCCCGCCGGATGATCCGCGTGATGCCGTGTGACGAGCCCATCGTGTGGGGCACGTCGTAGCGCTCGAGTCCCAGCACATCGAGTCCGCGGTCGGCGAGGTGGGCCGTCGTCGCGCTGCCCATCCCGCCGACGCCGATCACGACGACGTCGTATCGGTCTTCGCTCGCGCTCATACTGCCGACCGATTCGACGACACAGCCCTTGATTGTTAGTCCGTCTCATATCGTGCCTTTTTGAAGCGTCGGCGAGCGACCGGGTCGGGAACGGCGGTTGGCAGTCTCCGGGGCTCGTTTCTCAAACCGGCTCAACTAGACAGTGCCGTTTGAAACCGTCTATCGGTCGCGTGGACATTTCTAGGCTATGCAATCGGGAGAAAGTATAGCAATACTTTTTGGTGGTGGTACTACTACTACTACCTGTAGGCCAGTCGGCATACCAACGCAGCCTACACTCGATCGAGAAAAGGAATCTGACCGCGGCCACGGTCAGATTAGTCGTCGGCCGATTCCTCAGTCGGTGCGGCGATCGCGACGGCAACGAACATCCAGCCAAGATGATTTCCCTGTCCTATCAGGGCAATGCCGCCTGTCGCGAACGCCGCTTTCACTTTCGGAGTGATCGATTCTCACCCCTGCTGACTCTCTTGTTTAGCCACGTAATTCAGCCGTACGTGAAGTGGTCAGAGACCACACCCATCCGGTTGGTCGGGCGGCAGAAAAAGCCCACCGGTCGCGTGTATCCGTACCATTCAACCGCGGCAGCCGCCGGTTCGACTCCCTGTCCGACAACAACCCACCGACGTACTGGTCTTCCCATTCGCGACGCGCCTCGAGCTCGTCCGTCGATAGCGACGCGGCTTGATTCCCACCTCGAGCCGTCGGCGGTCTCTGCGGACCGTCTCGTCGGTCATCACTTATAGGTACGAACTACCTGCGATCAACCCTTATTGAACGATACGGCAAGACATACCACATAGTATGTCACGGTGGAACAACGGCCGCGACGAGGTCGAACCGGTCAGTCCCGACATCACCGACGAGACGAACGCGCTGCCGGCGCGGTACTTCACCGATCCGGACGTCCACGAGATGGAGAAGGAGACGGTGTTCGGTCGGTACTGGGTGTACGCGGGTCACACGAACTGTATTCCCGAGCCGGGCGATTACTTCACCCGGACGGTCGGCGATCGAGAGATCATCGTCGTCCGGACCAACGGCGGCGACGTGCAGGCGTTTTACAACGTCTGCGCCCACCGCGGGTCGGCGATGGTCGAGGAGACGCCGATAACCGATCCGGGCAACGCGAACCGCATCCAGTGTCCGTACCACCTCTGGACGTACGACCTCGAGGGCGACCTCGCGAGCACGCCGAAGAGCTTCGAGGAGGCGCGGCTGAACCCCGACCTCGAGGACGACGACGTCCCCGAGTTAGACGCCGAGGAAAACGCCCTTATGGACGTTCACACGGATCGAATCGGGCCGTTCGTCTTCGTCAACTTCGCCGAGGAGCCGATGTCCCTCGCCGAACAGGCCGGCTCGATGAAGACCGAACTCGAGGCGCTCCCGCTCGAGGAGTACCACCTCGCCAGACGCATCGTCTCGGAGGTCGAGTGCAACTGGAAGGTCTTCGGCGGCAACTACTCCGAGTGCGACCACTGTCAGGCGAACCACCAGGACTGGGTGAAAGACCTCGAACTCCTCGACTCCAAACTCGAGGTCAACGACTACCACTGGATCCTCCACTACCAGCACAAGGAAGACGTCGACGACGAGATGCGTATCCACGAGGAACACGAGGCGAAGTTCTACTACTTCTGGCCGAACTTCACGGTCAACATGTACGGGACCGCCGACGGCTACGGCACCTACATCATCGACCCCATCGACGAGGGGCGGTTCCAACTCGTCGCGGACTACTACTTTAGGAACCCCGACCTGACCGACGAAGAGGAGACGTTCGTTCGGACGAGCAGGCAACTCCAGGAGGAGGACTTCGAACTCGTCGAGCGCCAGCAACGCGGCCTCGAGTCGGGCGCAATCGCCCAAGCCAGACTCGGGCCGAACGAACACACCGTCCACAAGCTCCACCGCCTCGCACAGGAGGCCTACGAGGCCTGATCGAGCCACAGCTTTCTACTATGAGCCACCAACGCCCCGCGTTCACGGTCGCGTGCGAGGAGTGCGGCGTCGACGCGGACCTCGAGTCGGCGAACGGAATCGTCGACTTCTACCGCCGACATCACCGGTTGACGGGCCACGACGCGACGATCACGCGTGTCGACCTCGCGTTCGAACTGCCGACCGACGGCGACCTCGAGACCGTCGTCGCCGACCTCGAGAGCCGCTACGATGACGGCGTCCCGATCGGCGTCGTCGCCGCGGCGATGGACGAGCAGGGCGTCTCCGTCGGCGACACGCTCGCGGAGATTTACGACGTTCGGATGACCGGTGCGCTCTACGAGCCCCGGGACGACCACCTCGCCGCCGTCTGAGCGGAGCGGACCGAACCGTTCGCACCGTCTCGGTTTCGCGGCCGCGTTACTCCTCGAGGAGCGTCGTCTCGACCAGTTGGCCGGTTCCGCGACGGATGCGCCCGCCGACGGCCGTCGGGGAGATGCCGAGGCTGTCTGCGAGTTCCTCGAGCGACGTTTCGCGGGGTTCCTCGAAGTAGCCCTCCTCGTAGGCGGTCACCAGCGCGGCGCGCTGTTCGTCGGTCACCGCCGGGACCGCCTCGCCGGTCCACTCGTCCTGCCGGAACATCCGGTGGAGATCGAAGGCGATGTCCGTTTCCTCGCAGCACTCCCAGAGTTCGGCGAGGGCTTCTCGATCGGGGAGGTGGAGGCGATTGGTCCACCCTCGGTCGTTGCTCTGGGCTTTCAACAGTAGCCCGCCGAGTTCGGTCGTCATCGGCGAGATCAGCGTAGTGTCTGCAGGGTGCTGGAGCCGATAGATGCGCGTCGATCCGAGGTCGTCGACGAGCATCCAGTCCGCGACCGTGTGATCGCGCTCGAGGACATCCTCGAACGTCTCGTCCGCACCCTCGACGAGGTAGAAGAACAGTCCCGTCTCGGGGTCCGTCGTGGAGTGGGGCACGACCTCGATGGACGCCTCCGGGCAGTCGCGAATCGTCGGCGTCAGCGCGAGATCGGGGTGGGCGACATCGAGGATTGCGATCAGACTCACGGGTTGTCACATCGGCTCTTCGTGGCGCGTTTCGGTTCGGAGATCGACTTCCGAACGGCTGTTTTTCGACTGACTGTCAACGAAGCGGACGTGTTCGGCACCCATACTGTCAGACAGTACCACACACGATTACTTAATCGTTACTTCGGACGTAACACGACGAACGAAACCGGTATCGGTTCATCGTCGGCTCCCGGGGAACGCTCTCCGAGCCACCGGTGAAAGCCCAGTCGCTTTCCCGGTCGACACGGTACGCGGCGTATGGCCGAACCCGCCCTCGAGGTGACGCTGCCGAACGTCGGCTCGGGACCGGATCGACTGGCGCTCGCGGACCTGACGGCACCGGTCGAACCGGCGGACCCGACGACGGGCGACGAGCCGGACCCCGCCTACGACGCCGTCGTTCTGTTGCTCCACCGCGACCACCACGCGGGACAGTGTCGCCGGCAGGTCCGGGCCGTCGCCGACCGCTACGACGAGTTCCGCGAGCGGGGCTGTGCGGTCGTCTCGGTCGTTCCCGAACCGCGCGAGCGAGTCCGAGAGTGGCAAGAGCGGTACGACCTCCCCTATCCCATCTGTGCGGATCCGGACGCGACCCTCGGCGACGCCTTCGACCAGCCCGTTCGCCTCGGGTCGCTCGGTCGCCGCTTCGATCTCGTCGGCCGGATGCCGGCCGCGATCATCTTCGACGTCCGGGCCGCGGATCCCGACGAGCTGGCGGTCACCGCGGCCTACCGCGGCCGAACGATGCTCGACCGACCCGCGATCGACGCGTTGTTAGCCCACGCCGACCGACGCTCCTGACGAATGTTCGTCCGCACCGCCACCCCGGACGACGCCCTCGAGGTGCGGCGCATCCTCGACGCGGCCATGCTCGAGCCGGGAAACGTTGAGAGCCGAATCGCGGAGGGAAACGTTCTGGTCGCCGGCGACGAGCGCGGCGGGACGACCGACACGAACCGCGAACGGGTGCTCGGCACGGTCGTGCTCGAGTCCCTCGAGGAGGGCGAAGACGGCGACCGCGGTGCCCACGTCTCGGCGATCGGTGTTCGTCGCCGTCACCGCGGGCGCGGCATCGGCCGGGCGTTGATCGACCGCGCCATCGACCGAGAAGGGCGGCTGACGGCGCGGTTCGACGACGGCGTCCGCCCGTTCTACGAGCGGGTCGGCTTCGCGATCGAACCGATCGACGAGCAGCGACACCGCGGCATCAAGGGCAGTCCCGAGACCGAGTCCGACTAACGACCCGTCGCCTGCTGGCGGAGCTTTCTCCCGAGAGAACGTGGTAGCCACCGCCGCATGGCACTCAAAGGGTTACTCAGCGGCAATCCGTCGCGAAACGCCAAACTCTACCTCGGGATCGGTCTCGTCTCGCTGGTGAAGGCGGTCGCGGTCCGCAACGACCGAAACCGGTTCCGGCGGGAACTGACCGACGCCGCTATGTTCATCGGCGTCGGCCTCGCGTTGCGCCAGTACAGTCAGCTCAAAGCCGAGAAACGACAGGAGCTCGAATCGCAGGTCCCCGACTGGGCGATCGACATCGCGACCTCCGAACAGGCCCAGCAGGGCGTCCGGAGCCTTGCGAAACAGCGGATGGGGCGGCAGTCCGAACCGGAGCCGAGCCTGAAGGATCGGGCCCAGCGCGCGCTCTTGAGTCGCTGATCACGGGTCTGGGAGCGTCTCGAGCGGGCCTCGGATTCTTACTACGGATTAAAAATTGGGTCGAGTCGTTCGATAGCTACGTCTACGGATGAAACACGTACGGTCACTATCGCATATCATACCGGAATCAACTCATAACGGCATTCTCAAGGAATTAGAATAGTTGAGGGTGGGCACTGCTAGATTGAGGAGGCTTTTCTACAACGTTTCCGGTAGCACATGACATCACCAATGAGAGTATTCTATGTCAGAAAATACCGGGAAGATTGAATATAACTTCCCATTATTTACAGACGTGGCATCCAATAGAAATGGCCGATCGCGGAGGAGTATTATTCGTTCAACAGCAGGGATAGCCAGTTTGGGCGGTGTCTCCCTCTTTGCTTCCGGCACAGGAGCGGCGACATCTAGTGGTACTCGAGGAAAGTACGGCTATGTGATTACCGAAGACGGCGATCTCGCCTACAATGGCGATAAGTCCTACATGGCCGCAGCAGTCGAGGGCCTGAATAAGAAGCATGACAAAGGCGAGATAGAGTTCTCGATGGAGAACGGGACTGTGATGACGAAGCAACGACCACCAAGAGTGTCGCCACTCCGAACAGTGTTACTACCACCGGGTGCGAAGGAGATAACGACTACAAAACGAAATTGACCGGCTCTGAGATGGAGCATAGACTCTATGTGGATCACTGCAACTGTAACGACATTATCGATATGCTGACTGTCGGCGTTGAGGCAGGGGCGCTCGCGACGGTTATCAGTGGTTATGTTGGAAACCTCCCGGTGGTAGTTGCGAGTGCAACCGCAACGTTCCTCCTTCGGGTTGGGAAACAGCTAATCGACAACAATGATGAGGGAGAAGGCATCGTAATCATAGCGACATCTGGTATTCTGGGCGATGATCTGACCCCAAAAGGACTCGAACCGCAGTAATTCGAACAGCACACTCCACCACAAAATACTTCACTCTATCCATAGTAAAAAATATAATGACATTTGAAACAGGATACACGAAATACCCGAAGCTGTCCGTGTTCATGATCTTTTTCTCCATCTTTCTCATGGCCTCAGCCGTTCATTTCGTGGGCTGGGATGGAATCGTGGAGGTGGAAAGCTTTTGGGAAACGTCCATCTTCGTGACAGGGGCGATAAACGGCCTACTCGCTTTGATCGCTCTGATTTGGGTAGCGATCCGATAGTCGGGCCCCAATTTTCTGCATAGCGATTATAGAGGTGGATTACTCAGCGACGGGCAGAAATCGTTAGAACATAGAGATTTGGAATATACCCCATTTGGACTGAACAGGGCTTTACAGAAGATTCTCGATACCGAAGCCGTAGTACTGCTACTGTCAGGCCAAAACCGGCTCGAGGTCGGCCGTAAAGTGACGTAACTCGCGGTTTTCGGGTTCGGAGACGATCTCGAGTCCGTCGACCCCCTCGCGCTTCTCGAGGACGGCTGCGGCGGTCTCCGCGACGTGTTCGAAGTGTTCGGTGTGATACGTACGGCGCGGCACCGCGAGGCGGACCAGTTCCGGTCGGTCCGTATCGGGGAACGCGAAGCTCCCGAGTTCGACCCCGCGGACGCCGCCCTCTCGATACAGTTCGCAGACCAGCGCCTGCCCCGGGAACTCGTCGTCCGAGAGGTGGGGGAGCGCCGCGCCGGCGTCGAGGTAGACGGCGTGGCCGCCGGGCGGCGTGTAGATCGGCACGCCGGCGTCCTCGAGCAGCGCGGCGAACTCCCGGACGCCGTCGAGGCGGTCGGCCACGTACGCCTCCTCGACGGCCTCGCGGAGACCGACAGCCAGCGCGGCGACGTCTCGTCCGGACATCCCGCCGTAGGTGGGGAAGCCCTCGTAGAGGATCGCTCGCTGCTTGCACCGCTCGAACAGCGCCTCGTCGTCGGTCGCGACGAAGCCGCCCGCGTTGGCCAGTCCGTCCTTCTTGCCGCTCATGACGATGGCGTCGGCGTAGGAGAGCTGTTCGCGGGCGATTTCGTCGATATCGGCCCCGGCGAACTCCGCTTCGCGCCGCCGGACGAAGCCGGCGTTCTCGGCGAACCGGCAAGCGTCGATGACGAACGTCGCGTCGATCTCGTCGGCGAAGTCCCGTACGCGACGGGTGTTCTCGACGGAGACCGGTTGCCCCGCCGTCGAGTTGTTCGTGATCGTCGAAATCACCAGCGGCACGCGCTCGGTGCCTACCTCGTCGACGACCGACCGGGCGCGCTCGAGCGAGAGGTTTCCCTTGAACGGCGCGTCGGTTGCGAGGTCGTGAGCCCCCTCGGCCGGGCAGTCAACCGGGTCGGCCCCCTGATTCGCGACGTGGGCCCGCGTCGTGTCGAAGTGGGTGTTGTTGAGCGCGACATCGCCCTCCTCGAGGAGGGTGCCGTAGAGGACGTTCTCCGCGCCCCGTCCCTGATGGGTCGGCACGACCCGCTCGAATCCCATCACGTCCCGGACGGCCGACTCGAGTTCGTCGAAGCTCCGCGAGCCGGCGTAGGACTCGTCGCCGCGCATCAGCGCCGCCCACTGGGCGTCGCTCATCGCACCGGTACCGCTGTCGGTCAGGAGATCGACGAAGACGTCCTCGGCGTCGAGATTGAAGGCGTTGTACCCGGCTTCGGCGAGTGCTCGTTCGCGCTGGTCCCGCGAGGGGAGCCGGATTCGTTCGGCTACTTTCGTCTTGTACGCGACCATACCCACGCAACGCCGTCGCGCGTGTTCAGTCTAGCTGAGAGTTCGTGTTCATCGATGAGTCGAACCGTCCGTTTCGGACCGGATCGGATCATCGACGGGCGAACGTAGCGACGGCCCGTTGTGCGACCCCATCAGTTCCCGTCCGCGCCGGCGCGACCGAAGGCGTCGGTATCGATTCGCGTCGTCGTCGGGTCGGGACCGACGAGTTCCAGCTCGTCCGCCGTCGCGTGGGAAACGGTGAGCGACCGGTCGGACGCGGAATCGTCGCTCCGAGCAGTGTCTCGAGTGTCCGTCCCCGCGGCGCTTCGGGCCTCTGGCACCGGTTCGCCGTCGCCCTCGTCCGCAGCAGCCGGTTCTTCGGAACCGGTCGGCGCTTCGGCCTCGAGTATCACTCCGGACTCGAGCGGCGCTTCGGTCTCGTCGGCAGCGGCCGTCTCGTCGGACCCGACCACGCGCTCGGCGACCGCGTTGAGTTCAGCAGCCGTCGACTCGACGAGGCCCTCGTCCTCGCGGCCGGCGACGACAGCCGCCTCGAACTCCTCGAATTCGGACGGGGATGCTCCGTCGATCTGATCGGCCGGCGCGTCGGTCGAGTCGGTCGAGTCGGTCGAGCCGTCGGAGTCCCGGTCCTCGAGCTCGGCCGCTCGAGTCTCAGTGGCCTGGGCCTCGAGATCGGCGAACAGTTCGGCGGCCGTCGTGTCGTCGACATCGATCCGGTCGTCCGGGACCGTATCGTGTGCGCCGCCCTCGGCGGCGAGTTCGTCGGGCGATTCGACGCCGAACTCGGCCAGCACCGCGTCGGGATCGGGGTCGATCTCTTCGAACACGTCCGTGCCCGGCTGCTCTGTGCTCATAGGTGCGACTCCCATCCCGTTCCCCTTCGTTACGACCCCGTTACCGAGATTTCGAGCGGCTAATCAACGACTAAAACAGTGTTTCGATCGCGAGAACGTCGCCGCGAAATCGGCCGACGGGATCGGTTCCGGTCCCGACTCGAGGCGCGCTCCCTAGAACAGGTCCTGGGTCAACTCGAGGGTCTCCTCGCGGTCGTCCCAGTTGACGAAGAGGGCGACGCTGGTCGCGCTCGTGATGATGTCCTGCAGGTGGATGCGGGCCTCGGCGAGGGGGTTGACGATCTCGCTGATGATCCCCGGCTGGTTGGGAAGTTCGCCGCCGGTCACGCGGATGACGGCGATCGGCGAGTCGACGGTGACACTCGAGAGTTCGTCGCGTGCGATGACCTCGCGGTGGAGGATGTTCTCTGCGCGTTCGGCCTCCTCCTCGTCGATGTAGAACGTGATGGTGTCCATTCCGCTGGCGACGGCGTCGATGTTGACGTCGCTCTCGTCGAGCGCCTCCGAGAGGTGATGGAAGATACCGGGCTCGTTTCGGATCGCCCGACCGGCGACGGTCAGGCAGGCCAGCGGCCGCTCGCGCAGGTCGACGAGGTTCTTGAATTCGCCTTCGATACTCGTCCCGCCCGAGAGCAGGTCGCCGTGCTGGTAGTGGACGACGCGGACGTCCAAGTTGCCCTCCTTGTAGGAGAGCGCGGAGGGCGCGACGACCTCGGCCCCGCGGAAGGAGAGGTTCCGGAGTTCGTCGACCGAAATCTCGCCGACGTTCCGGGCCCCTTCGACGACGTGGGGGTCGCCGGTCATGACGCCCTCGACGTCGGTCACGATGACGACCTCGTCGGCGTCCATGTACTTGCCCATCATGACCGCCGTGGTATCGCTGCCGCCCCGTCCCAGCGTCGTGATCGAGCCGTCCGGCCCCTCCGCGAGGAAGCCGGTGATGACCGGAACCGTACCGTCGAGATCCGCCGCGACCTCCGCGGCGCGTTCTCGGGTTTCCTCGACGTTGACCTCGCCGTACTCGTCGGTGACCACGGGCCACCGATCGCTGCCGGGCTCGAGGAAGATCGCGTCGATGCCGCGGGCCGACAGCGCGGCCTTGAGCATGCGAACGGAGGTCCGCTCGCCCATGCTGACGATCTGGGCGCGGTCTGCCTCGTCGGTCTCGAAGGAAATCTCGTCGAGCAGTTCGTCGGTGGTCGACCCCATCGCGCTGGCGACGACGGCGATCTCGTGGCCGTCCTCGACGGCCGCGGCGATCGAATCCGCGGCGCGGTTGATCCGGTCCCCGCTACCGAGACTCGTCCCGCCGAACTTGGCTACGACGCGCATGCCGACACCTCACTGGCCGCGTGCGTTACGGTGGTATGACTCATACTCGGTCCGTTACCAGAGCGTGCAGATAACTGTGTCCCATCGTTCGCATTTTTATCCGCCCCCGCTCGAGCGCGGGGCCGCCCGACCGGGCCGACGATCGGTCCCGAACGATCGCTGTCGACGGTGATCCGCGACGGGATTTATGTTCGTGCGCCGCATTACCATACGTCGATGAACGTACGGGACGCACTCGAGGCCGATGCCGACGCGCTCGCGTCGATCGCCGACTCCCCGACGGACGTGATGCGGAATCTCGTCCACGACCGAACGGTGCGCGTCGCGGAGGACGGGAGCAACGATCCCAACGCGGACGTCTCGGGATCGCAGTACGACGGCTCCGATCCGGAGGACCTGCTCGGCTTCATCAGCTTCGACGCGCGCGAGGACACCGTCCACGTCACCCAACTCGACGGCACGGACGAGGCCTGCAAGCGGCTGCTGGCCGAACCCGTCCGATTCGCCGAACGCGAGTCGATGGCCGTCGAAGTGCTGGCGTCACAGGACGCCGACCCCATCGAGAACGCCGCCGAAGACCTCGGCTTCGACCGCCGCGGCCGAGGTCCGCGGTTCAACGGCTCGCCGACGACGCGGTTCCGACTCGAGCCATAGCGAGGAGAACAGCGTATTCGTACCGCGAGTGAGCGAAGCGAACGAGCGGGCCGACGACTGACCCGGAGCGTAGCGGAGGGGAAAGAGGAGTGCTTTTGATCGAAATTTTGCCGAGGGAGCGGCTTCGCCGCGACCGCAGAGCAAAATTTCGTTAGGAGAACTTCTGGACCGTCACGTCGAGCGTGTCCAGATCGACGATCGGTGCGAAGCCGGCGTCGGGATCGATGTTGACGCTCTTCTGGAAGTCGGTCTGAGCCTGCCAGCAGCCGGAGTTGATCGCGAGCACGTCGTGGTACTTGCCGAAGCCGAGTTTGTGGACGTGGCCCGTATGGAAGATGTCGGGCACCTCGTCGATGATCAGATAGTCTTTCTCCTCGGGTGCGAGCCGGGTGTGGCCCCCGAACTGGGGCGCGACGTGGCGCTTCTTGAGGAGGTGGTACATCGCCTTGTGCGGGTCGTCGTAGCTCGCTTTGTCCTCGGGCAGTTCCGCGATGACCTCGTCCAGCGAGACGCCGTGGTACATCAGTACGGAGACGCCCTCGACGGTCACCATCGACGGGTTGCTCACGATCTGGGGGTCGTGTGCGGACATGATCTCCCGGAGCTCCTCGTCGAAGCCGGGCTGGGGTTCGGCGAGACGGACCGCGTCGTGGTTCCCCGGGATCATGACGATCTCGATGTCGCCGGGGATCTTCTTCAGATGCTCGCTGAACGCCTCGTACTGCTCGTAGATGTCGACGATGTCGAGTTCGTCGTCCTGATCGGGATAGACGCCGACGCCCTCGACCATATCGCCGGCGAGCAGCAGGTACTCGACGTGTTCGGCCTCCGGCGTGTGCAACCAGTCGGCGAAGGCGTTCCACGCGTCGGCCATGAACTCCTGACTGCCGACGTGGACGTCGCTGATCAGCGCCGCCTGCACGTGACGGTCCGCCGTCGACGGCTCGTGGGTCCGCGGAACGTCCGGGAAGTGCATCGAGTCGACGAAGGCGATTCCCGAATCGTCCGCCAGCGTCCCCTCCATCGCCAACACCTCGTCACAGAGCAGTTCGTCGACCAGATCGACGTACTCCCGATCCTTCATCACCAGCCACGGGAAGGTCCCGGTCGCGTCCTCGAGTTCGACCAGCCAGTGGCCGCTGGCCGTCGAGCGGATGTCGTTGACCAACCCGACCATCGCGACCTCGCTGCCGCCCGGCATACTCTGAATTGCCGTCGCCGGTCGGTGATTGATCCGCCCGCGCAGTTTCGCTCCGAGTCGATCGAGGCGATCCCGAAAGACGGAGACGAAGTCGCTGTATTCGCCCGTTCCCGTGCTCTGGCCGGTCATATCGCCGACGATCTCGACCGACCGTTGGGCCGGATCGGCGGACCGATTCGCCGACGGGGACCCCTCCGTTTCAACTGGAGCGGGATCGGCCCGTTCGCCGCCGCTGGCCCCACCAGTTCCAGTCGAAGCGGAGGGGGTTGGGGAGGGGTCCGTGGAGGAGTGGTCCACAGGCGTGGGACCGTCTCCGACGGCGGCGGACTCGGAACTGGGTTCGGCCGAGCCGCCCGCGTCGTCCGTCGAGAGGGCCGCCTCCACGTGCTCGGTACGGACGACCAGCGCGTCGTTCGGGATGTCCTCGAGCACGCGCTCGAGGGCCGCGCCGGGGTCCGCCGCCGACGCGAGCCGGGTCACCGCCTCGCGTTCGGCGTTGTACCCGCGGCTCGTGAGTTCGCTGACGATCCGAGCGGGGGCCTCGAGTGGCACACACCTCGCATTCGCGAGGGAGGCAAAAAGGGTAGCGACTCGCCGTCTCAGGCGGGTGCCGCGTTCTCGCGAGCGACCCGCACGCGGCGACGAGTCTGCCGGAAGGTTGATAGCTCGGTCCGCGAAACCGACTACCGATGGACGGCCCCGACGGCGGCGAACGGAACGGCGAGCGGTCCGGAACTCGCGACGAACGCTCCGGATCGAAGCCGTTTCCGACGGAGTCTCCCGATCATCGCGATCCGAACGCCGCTGCCGACCGCCAACCGAAGCCGGGCACTCGAGCGCGAGCCGATCGCGACGAGACGGTCACGATCGAGGACGACGGGATCGTCCGCTGGCTGCTCGAGACTGACGACTGGACGGTCACCGTCGGTCGAGATATCGCGACGTGTCTCGCTATCGTGGCGGTCATCAGCCTCCTCCTGTTCGGCAGCAGCGGCGTCTGGCCGGCGTTCGTCGCCGTCGAGAGCGGGAGCATGGAACCGAATATCGCGCAGGGAGACCTCGTCTTTATTGCCGACGATGACCGGTTCGTCGGGGACGGTGCCGTCGCGGGAACCGGTATAGTCACGTTCCAGAGCGGGCAGGCGACCGATCACGAGAAATTCGCCACCAGCGGGGACGTGATCGTCTTCCTGCCGAACGGCGATCCGACCGAGACGCCGACGATCCACCGCGCCCACTTCTGGGTCGAGACGGGCGAAAACTGGATCGAGACCAAGGCCGATTCCAGTTTCACGAACGGTGCGACCTGCAACGAGATCGTCTCGTGTCCGGCACCGCACGACGGCTTCATCACGAAAGGCGACGCCAATCCCGGCTACGACCAACTGCCGCGGTCGGGCGCGGACACGACCGTCGTCAGCGCGGACTGGGTCACCGGGAAAGCAATGGCTCGAGTGCCGTGGATCGGCGGAATCACGCTCGCGGTCGGTTCGGTGCGGTCGCTGACCGGCGTCGGCTCGATCGCCGTCCTCGCCGGGGCGGGCGTCCTCGCACTCGTTCTGTTCGCGATGGCCGCCAGCGAGCGCGACCCGTAACGGTATCGGTGGCACGGAGTCGCCGCCGATCGGTACCGACTCGTTCGAACAGAAAGTTGATTGTCGGGCCCGGTAAAACGGGTGACGATGAGCGGTTCTAACTCCGGGGATCCCCCGGACGATTCCGGCGACAACGATCGCGAGCAACGGGATCGAAGCGCCGGCGCGTCACAGTCACCACCCGCGGCCGAGGAACCGTCACGGAACGGTCCCGAACGCGACCCCGCTTCCGTTTCCGATTCCGACGCCGATGCCGTAACGATCGAGGACGACGGTGTTCTCCGCTGGTTCCTCAAAACCGACGACGAGACCGTGATGATGGCTCGAGACGTGCTGAGCAGCGTCGCCATCGTCGCAGCCGTCGGTCTCCTCCTGTTCGCGGTCAGCGGCATCTGGCCGCCACTGGTCGCCGTCGAGAGCGGGAGCATGGAACCGAACATGCACACGGGCGACCTCATCTTCGTCGTCGACGATGACCGATTCGTCGGTGACAACCCCGCTGCCGGAACTGGCGTCGTCACGCTCGAGAACGGCCAGGAAAGCGGCTACGATAAGTTCAGCAACCCCGGAGACGTGATCGTCTATCAACCGAACGGCGATGCATCGGAGGTTCCGGTAATCCATCGCGCCCACTTCTGGGTCGAGGAGGACGAGCACTGGGTCGATACGAAGGCGAGCGAAGAAATCGTCGGCGACGCGACCTGTGCGGAAGTCACCACCTGTCCCGCCGATCACGCCGGTTTCGTCACGAAAGGTGACGCCAACGACGGCTACGATCAGTACGGGAACGGGATCAGCGACGTCGTCAAACCCGAGTGGGTCACCGGCAAAGCGATGTACCGCATTCCGTGGCTCGGCAACGTCCGCCTGACGTTCGATAAACTCCTCGGCGGGATGCTCGCTCCCACGTCGCCCTCGAGCCAGCCGCTACAGGACCCGGCATCGGCGACGATGACATCGACGCCGACGCCGAACGGTCCCGATGCTTCCGGCTCCGGCCTGCACGGTGAACTAGCCGGCGTCGTCGGCATCGCCAGTGTCGGAGCCGGTGCCACGGTCGCGATCGGCCGGTCCCGTCGCTGAGTCGGCCGCGTGGTCGCTTCGACTCGTCTCGTTCCGGTTCGCCGCTCTCTTTCTCTCTGAGCATCCTCGTACTCGCTCGTCGCCCGACTCGTTCTCCCGCGTCCATCTCAATGTGGCGAGTTGACTGAGTAGCCGACGACAGTCAACGACAGCGACAACGGCCTAGAGTAGGACGGTCTCGAGTGGAAGCAAGGGGGTTGCCGCGAACCACAGATTGAGTGTTCTCACCGGCCCGGACAGGCCGATAACAGTGAGCAGTCACGAAGGATAGGTGACGAGAGAGTGACACTGAACGGGACAGACAGTGGGCGACTGGCCGACGGGCGGCAGTTCGTCAGTTCTCGAACCGCGCCTGAACGAACGGCTGGATGTCGTCGATATCGCTCAGTCGGGAGTCGCTCAGTAAGACAGCCTCCGTCTCTTCGAGTGGAACGGAGAGACTGATTTCCTTAGTCCGGCCGTACCGCCCCTTCGAGACGACGACGGCGTTGACGATCCCGAGCATGTCGAGTTCGCTGATCAGATCCGTCACGCGCCGCTGGGTCAGGACGTCCGCGTCGATCTCCTCGCAGAGGCGCTTGTAGATGTTGAACACCTCGCCCGTGTTGATGCTGTGGACGCCGTTTTTCTCGAGGAGGATGATCGCGAAGAGGACGAGCTTGCTCTGGGTGGGCAGGGTGCGGACGACCTCGACGACGCGGTCGAGTTCGATCTTGTCCTGGGCCTGCCGGACGTGTTCCTCGATGATCGTTTCGGCCTGCGATCGCTCGGCCAGTTCGCCCGCGGTCCGAAGCAGATCCAGCGCGCGTCGCGCGTCGCCGTGTTCCTGCGCGGCGAAGGCCGCACACAGCGGGATCACGTCGTCGGAGAGTGCGTTGCCCTTGAACGCGACCTCCGATCGGTGTTTGAGGATATCCCGCAGCTGATTCGCGTCGTAGGGCGGGAAGACGATCTCTTCCTCGCCCAGCGAGGACTTGACCCGCGGATCGAGGAAGTCGGTGAACTTCAGATCGTTCGAGATGCCGATGATCGACACCCGCGAGTTCTCCAGTTCGGAGTTCATCCGCGAGAGGTTATAGAGCGTGTCGTCACCGCTTTTCTCGACGAGTTTGTCGATCTCGTCTAACATGATGACGACGACCCGCTCGTCGTAGTCGACGGCGTCGAAGAAGACGCTGTAGACCCGATCGGTCGGCCAGCCGGTCATCGGGACCTCCTCGAAGGAGTCCTTGTCGGCCTCGAGTTCGTCGATCCGGTCTTCGACCTCGGATCGGCTCCCGAACGGCGTCGACTCGAGTGGGTGATCCGGCGGGAGCGCGGCCGAATCGGTCATCGCCTCGTCGCGATCGGAAGCGTCGGTATCCGTCGGCACGGGGTTCTCCGCGGGCGATGTATCGGGCGGCTGTGATGGCTCGTCCGAAGACCCCCCTGCTTCGAGTGGAAGATCGCTCGACGTCGCGTCGATGTCGCTTATATTGTCTCCAGTCGAAATGTCGGTCTCCGACACCGTCTTCTCGGTCTCTGTTCGCGTCTCCTCGCTCGAGACGAAATCGAAGGGGTCCGATGCCGTTCCCTCGTCAGTTCGATCGGTCGAGTCGGCCGTGTCAGCACGCCGGCGTTCCGCATCGGCGTCGTACTCCTCGAGGGCCTCGAACAGCGACTCGAGGTCCGCGACTCGATCGTCGATACGCTCTTTGTTCTTCTCGATGAACTTGTTCGCGAGCTGTGCGAGCACGCGGTACTGGGTATCGGTGACCTCGCAGTTGATGTACTCGACGTCACACGGGACGCTGTACTTCTGGGAGGTGCTCTCGAGTTCCTTGCTGACGAACTTCGCACTGGCGGTCTTGCCGGTCCCCGTCTTCCCGTAGATGAGGATGTTCGACGGCGTTTCGCCCCGAAGCGCGGCGACGAGAATCGTCGCCATCTTGTTGATCTGGTCGCTCCGATGGGGGAGTTCGTGTGGCGTATAGGACGGGCGGAGAACCTCCTTGTTCTCGAAGATCGGTTCTCCGCTGAGAAGGTCGTCGAATAACCCCTGATTCGACTCTTCGTCGCCGAGATCCGCGTTCTCGAAATTCGACGAGAACCCGCTCGTTCCGTCGACCTCGACCTCGTCTGAGCCAGTGATCTCTGAGTTATCGTCTGACATCCGTCATTCAGCACCCCCTTATTTCGAGTGGAACGCCGGACCGGGGAGCAGGAATATTACGGTATGATGGCCTCCGTGGGATGATCCACGGTTCCAGATACCCGATTCGGGTCCAGTTGATGCAAACGAAACAGAGGAAAACCACGCTAATAAAGCCTTCCCTTCCCCCCTCGTTCCGATCGACCGAACTGTTTCGCCGCCACGTCTATCGGTCTCTGAAAGTCACGTCCGGTGTTCGATCGCAACGCTGCCGAACGATATCGTTTGAAGATAAATATATAATTGAACGTGCGTACGAGCGACACGAGGATGTTCTCGCTCGAGACGAAACGGGACCGGTCACGGTGAAGATCGGGATGCGTGTCACTCCGCTGCTGTTCTCGTCAACTCTCGGTCGTGGTGACGGCCGAAACGGTGTCCCATTGGGGATCGTTTCGAGTCGACGGGACTCAGTTACATAGGGTCTCTTCTCTCGAGCGAGTACAGCGACTGCTACTGTGTGCGAAGTTCGTATCAAGATTCGACCCGCTGGTTGACCGGTGGCTTCGACTCCCCCTCTGTTCAGGCGATCTGTGAGTCGACGGCGAGATGACTCATTCGGGAGGTATCGGATTCGAACTGTGTCTTTGTATAAGATATCAGTCAGGTTCATGCGATCAGACGGAAAACGATCTCGGAGATCGAATTAGAGTGTGTTCCACGCTAACGGTTAGCTCCCAAGGGTGGAAGCCCCCCACCCCTTTGTTTCGAGTGGAACGAGCCAAAGGGCGGGGGAGGGGGAGGACGGGCATTTAGGACGGGAAGCTTTATTTGGATAGGCTAGAAACAGTATCCGCAGAACTAGCAGACCAAATAATTCTACTAGAGTTGTTTTTGTTGTTGCTAGTTCCTGCTAGAATCGGTTCTCATTGTTCCATGTGTTACTAGACCAGCGTCAGGGTTACTAGAACCGTCTCTTTCAACCGATTCGCCCGTCTCATCCCCCTGAACGGCGGCTCGAGTCGAAAGGAGGGTGAGGAACCTCTCCAATCACTCCGAATCAATCCGTCCGACCAGCCACGCCCTCGACAGTCTCCAGTTGAAACGAAGGGGTGGGGGCTTCGAGATGGTCTCCGGAGTACTAGAATGATATTTATTCTCACTTCCCTTTCTCTGTTGCTGGCCGAGAAACTATCACAATGCGTACTCGTCTCGAGTGAGAGCGCCGGTATCGTTCTTCGGCAACGAGTATCCCGATTATCGAAATTCGACTCATCTTCGCAGCAACTATCT